>NZ_CP080953.1:0-2659005 GCF_019645935.1 Hydrogenibacillus sp. N12
ATGCCGCCAGAGACGTCGGTCCGGGCGCAAGAACTGTGGAATCGCGTCCTCGAGCGCCTGAAGAACCGAATCAGCAAACCGAGTTTCGACACGTGGTTCGGCGAGACGCGCGCCGCGGCCAAAGATGACGATCATTTCATAATCATCACGCCAAATGCGTTCATCAAAGGCTGGCTCCAGGACCACTACACCGGCTACCTCGCCGACCTCCTCGCCGACGTCGCCGGCCGGCCGTACCGCCTCTCCATCGTAACCGAAGACGAGTGGACCGCTCCGCCAGCCGCCCCGCCGGCCCCTTCCGCCGGCGCCTCCGATCCCCTCAATCCGAAGTACGTCTTCGAGACGTTCGTCGTCGGCAACGGCAACCGCTTCGCCCATGCCGCCGCCCTCGCCGTCGCCGAGCGGCCGGCCCGGTCCTACAACCCGCTCTTCATCTACGGCGGCGTCGGCCTCGGCAAAACCCACCTCATGCACGCCATCGGCCACTACGTCCGGCGCCACCACCCCCACCTCAAGGTCGTCTACCTCTCGGCGGAAAAATTCACCAACGAGTTCATCTACGCCATCCGGGACAACTCCCCGGAAGCGTTTCGCCAGAAATACCGGAGCGTCGACCTCCTCCTCATCGACGACATTCAATTTCTCGCCAACAAAGAACAGACGCAGGAAGAATTCTTTCACACCTTCAATACGCTCCACGAAGCGAACAAGCAGATCGTCATCACGAGCGACCGACCGCCGAAAAGCATCCCGACGCTCGAAGACCGCCTCCGCTCCCGCTTCGAGTGGGGGCTCATCACCGACATCCAGCCGCCGGACCTCGAGACCCGCATCGCCATTCTTCACCGGAAGGCCCGGGCCGAGGGGCTTTCCCTTGACCCCGACGTGCTCACGTACATTGCCGCCCAGGTGAGCACCAACATTCGGGAGCTTGAGGGCGCCCTCATCCGAGTCATCGCCTACGCCTCCCTCGTCCGACGGGACATCGACGTGCCGCTGGCGGAAGAGGCGCTCAAGGACCTGATCGCGCAAAAAAATACCAAACCGCTCACCGTCTTCGACATCCAAAAGGTCGTCGCCGACTATTACGGCGTCCCGCCGGAGGCGCTGAAAAGCAAAAAGCGCAGCAAGGACGTCGTCCTGCCCCGACAGGTGGCGATGTACCTCACCCGAGAGCTCACCGCCCTGTCGCTGCCGAAGATCGGCCAGGAGTTCGGCGGCCGCGACCACACGACGGTGCTCCATGCGTGCGAAAAGATCGCCGCCCAAAAAGAAGCGGACGCCGAACTGGCCCGGGCGCTCCGGGAAATCCACGAGCGCCTGAGCGTATTCACAGCCCGCCCCAAGCCGGTCGACGGCTGAATCCACAGCCTGCCGCCGGGCGAATCGGTTATCCACGGCCCTTTTCCACATATCCACAGCCCTGATGAAGACGGCGGCGACGACACCGATACCCTAAAGAAAGAGAAAGCGAGGATCGCGATGCGCGCCACGATCGACCACCGAACCCTCCTCGACGGGCTGCAGACGGCCGCCCGAAGCATCGAGACGCGGACGACGATGCCGATCCTCTCCGGCGTCCTCGTCCGCCTCGACGAAACGCTGGAGCTCGTCACGACGAACGACGACTACACCCTCGTCCAGCGCCTTCCCCTCGAGGCGGAAAAAAACGCCGTCTACGCCCCCGGTGCCGTCGTCCTCCCGGCGAAGCTCGCCCACGAGCTCATCCGAAAGCTTCCGTCTGGGCCGATCGACGTCGAGGCGGAGGGCGCGAGCGCCGTCTTTCGCGCCGGTGCCCTGGAGGTCACCGTCCACGGCTTTCCGCCCGAAGAATTCCCCCGGCTTCCCGACGAGCCGGCGGAAACGAAGTGGCACCTCACCGGCGAGCGGCTGGCGGCCCTCTTCCGCCAGGTCCTCTTCGCCGTCGCCACCGACCAGACGCGGCCGATCCTAAAGGGCGTCGAGCTTGTCGCCGAAGGCGGCGTGATCACCGCCACCGCCACAGACAGCCACCGGCTGGCACAGAGCCGCCTGGCCCTCGCCGAGGCCGGCGCCGAAGGCCGCCTCGTCGTCCCAGGCAAAAGCGTGCAGGACGTCCTCGGCCTCTTCGAAGACGAAGACGAAGACGCCCCCCTCCGCCTCGCCCTCGGCGAGCGGACCCTCATCGTCGAGGCTTCCCGCTACACCGTCTACTTCCGGCTCCTTGCCGGCGCCTACCCGGATACGCGGATGCTCATCCCGGACGCGACGAAAACGCGGGCCGTCTTCGACCGGACGGCGCTCGTGGAGGCCCTCGACCGGGCGTACGTCATCGCCCAGTATAACCGCAACCAGACGGTCCGCCTGACCCTGGGCGACGGACCGGAGGCGGAGCTGTTTACCGTCCACCCGGAGCTCGGCCGCTTCAGCGAACGACTCGCCGTGCGAGAGCGAAGCGGCGAGCCGATCACCCTCTGGTTCAACGCCCGCTTCCTCCTCGACGCCCTCAAGCACCTCCCGGCCGACGCCGTCGAATTCGGCGCCAACGGAGCGCTGTCGCCGTTCGTCGTCCGGGCGGCCGGCGCATCGCATCCCTTGAACCTCATCGTGCCGGTCAAAACCGGCTGAGCGGGGGTTCGGCGTGATCGTCCGGCGGCTCATCCTCCGACAGTTTCGCAACATCCGGAGCGCCGACCTCGCCTTCGGGCCGGGGACGGTCATCTTCTACGGCGAAAACGGCGCCGGCAAGACGAACCTCATCGAAGCGATCGCCCTCCTCGCCCTCGGCAAGTCGTTCCGCGCCGCCCGGGACGCCGCGTGGCGGATGTGGGGCACCCGGGAAACCTTGCTCCGGGCGGAGGTAGAGACGGCCCGGGGTCGGGAGACGCTGGAGCTCCGCCTCGTCGGCGAGGAAAAGACCGCCCGGGCCGGCGGCCTGCCCGTTCCGCGCCTCGCGGACTTCGTCGGCCGACTGGGGATCGTCCTCTTCGTCCCCGACGACGTCGAGCTCGTCGGCGGCCCGCCGGCCGTCCGCCGGCGGTTTTTTGATCTCGAGCTCAGCCAACGGTGGCCGCGTTATTTGTATCATTTATCGCGTTATCATAAAATATTGCTGCAGCGCAATCGGCTGCTGAAAAGCGACGGCGATCCGGCGACCCTTGGGCGCCTCCTCGAGGCGTACGACCCGCTCCTCGCCGAAAGCGCCGCCCCGATCGTCCGGGCGCGGGCCCGCTTCGTCGACCACCTCCGGCCCTACGCCGAGGCGGCCTATCGGGCCCTCGCCGGGGGCCGGGAAGCGCTTCGCCTGGAATATGTCAGCGGAAGCGGCCTCGCCGGCGCTCCGCTCGCCGGCGACGAGGCGGCCCTTCGGACGGCCCTCCTCAAGCGCTTCGAAGCGGGGCGGGCGACGGACGTCCGCCGCCGACAGACGCTCACCGGCCCCCACCGGGACGACCTCACCATCGCCTTGGACGGCCACCCGGCGGAAGGCCACGCCTCCCAGGGGCAGCGCCGGAGCATCGCCCTGGCCCTCAAGCTCGCCGCCGCCCGGGTCGCCGAGGCGTGGACCGGCGAAGCCCCGGTCGTCCTCTTGGACGACGTCCTTTCGGAGCTGGACGAGCGGCGGCAGCGGGCGTTTCTCTCCCTCCTCGGTGAACAGGGCCAGGCGTTTCTCACCGTCGCCGACCGCCGGGGGCTTGAAGCCCTCCGGCCGAGGGCGCAACTTTTTTCCGTCACCGCCGGCGCCGTCCGGACGGCACCGCCGGGCGGCGCGGCCGATGGAGACGGGCAGGAGGAACGCGGATGACGAGCCACGATGCCGGCCTTCGTTACACCGAAGCGGACATTCAAGTGCTGGAAGGCCTGGACGCCGTCCGGCGGCGCCCCGGGATGTACATCGGTTCGACGAATGCCCGGGGGCTCCACCACCTCGTCTGGGAGATCGTCGACAACTCCGTCGACGAGGCGATGAACGGCCACGCCGACCGGATCGAGGTGACCGTCCACCGGGACGGCCGCCTCACCGTCGTCGACAACGGCCGCGGCATCCCGGTCGGCATCCATCCCCAGACGGGAAAGTCCACCGTCGAGACGGTGCTCACCGTCCTCCACGCCGGCGGCAAATTCGGAAGCGGCGGTTACAAGGTGTCCGGCGGCCTGCACGGCGTCGGCATCTCCGTCGTCAACGCGCTTTCGCTCGAGCTCGAGGTCGAAGTGAAAAAAGACGGCGGCCGCTACCGGCAGCGCTACCGCCGCGGCGTCCCTCAAGGGCCCCTCGAGCGGATCGGCGACGTCCCGCCGGGGGAGACCGGCACCCGGGTGACGATCCTCCCGGACCCGGAGATTTTCAAAGAGACGGTCGCCTTCGACGCCGACGTCCTCGCCGAACGGCTCGAGGAACTCGCCTTTTTGAACCGCGGCGTCACGTTCCGCCTCGTCGACGAGCGGACCGGTCGGGACGAGACGTTCGTCTACGCCGGCGGCCTGGCGGCCTTCGTCGAGCGCCTTGCGGAAGGCCAGACGGCGCTTACGCCGCCGCTCCACTTCGAAGGCGCCAGGGAGAAAATGGAAATTGAAGCCGCCCTCCTGTACGTCGATGGCGACCAGACGATCCTCCGATCGTACGTAAACAACATCCCGACGACCGAAGGGGGCACCCACGAAAGCGGCCTCAAGGCCGCCCTCACCCGGGCGATCAACGATTACGCCCGCCGCGGGGGGATTCTTAAGGACAACGAGGCGAACTTCATCGGCGAAGACGTCCGGGAAGGGCTGGTGGCGGTCTTGAGCCTGCGCCTCATCGAGCCGCAGTTCGAAGGCCAGACGAAAACCCGCCTCGGGAACAGCGAGGCTCGGACCCAAGTCGAGGCCTTCATCTACGAAAAGCTCGCCACGTACCTGGAAGAACACCCGACCGTCGCCCGCCGGATCGTGGAAAAAGCCCTCCTCGCCGCCCGGGCCCGGGAGGCGGCCCGCCGGGCCCGGGAGCTCACCCGGCGGAAAGGCGCCCTCGAGATCACGAGCCTCCCCGGAAAGCTCGCCGACTGCGCGAGCCGCGACCCGGAGGAAAGCGAACTGTTTATCGTCGAGGGCGACTCCGCCGGCGGCTCCGCGAAGCTCGGCCGGGACCGCCGGACCCAAGCGATCCTTCCCATCCGGGGAAAGATCATCAACGTCGAGAAAGCCCGGGACGAGAAGGTGTTCGCCAACGAAGAGATCCGCGCCCTCGTCACGGCGATCGGCACCGGCATCGGCGAGCACCTCGACCTCGGCAAACTCCGCTACCACAAGATCATCATCATGACCGACGCCGACGTCGACGGAAGCCACATCCGGACGCTTCTCCTGACGTTTTTCTACCGGCACATGCGGCCCCTCATCGAGCGGGGGCACATCTTCATCGCCCAGCCCCCGCTCTACCGGCTGCAGCGGGGGAAGACGGTCCGCTACGCCTACGACGACGCCGAAATGGAGCGGATCAAGCGGGAGCTCGGAGGCCGGGGCGAGATCACGATTCAGCGCTATAAAGGGTTGGGCGAGATGAACGCCGAACAGCTCTGGGAGACGACGATGGACCCGAAAGCGCGGATTCTCCTCAAGGTCGAGCTCACCGACGCCCGGGAGGCGGAGCGGGTGTTTGAGCTCCTCATGGGCGAGCGGGTCGAACCCCGGAGGCAGTTCATCCAGGAACACGCCGCCTTCGTCCGGAACCTGGACGTGTAAACGGCACCGAGGAGGCCACCGATGCTGCCGGAGCGCATCCGCGAAGTGAACATCACCGAAGAGATGAAGAGCGCCTTCATCGATTACGCGATGAGCGTCATCGTCAGCCGGGCGCTCCCCGACGTCCGGGACGGGCTCAAGCCCGTCCACCGGCGGATCCTCTACGCGATGCTTGAAGCCGGCATGACGCCGGACCAACCGTACCGGAAGTCCGCCGCCATCGTCGGCGACGTCCTCGGAAAATATCACCCCCACGGCGACGCCGCCGTCTACGACGCGATGGTGCGGATGGCGCAAGATTTTTCCTATCGTTACCCCCTCGTCGACGGCCAAGGGAACTTCGGCTCGATCGACGGCGACGGCGCCGCGGCGATGCGCTACACCGAGGCGCGCCTCTCGCCGCTGGCGATGGAGCTCCTTCGGGACATTCAAAAGGACACCGTCGACTTTCAGGACAACTACGACGGTCGCCACAGGGAGCCGGTCGTCCTCCCGGCCCGTTTTCCGCATCTCCTCGCCAACGGCGCGAGCGGCATCGCCGTCGGCATGGCGACGAACATTCCGCCGCACAACCTGGGAGAGCTCATCGACGCCGCCGTCTTTCTCCTCGATCATCCGGAGGCCGACGGCCGGGCGCTCCTTCGCTTCGTGAAGGGGCCGGACTTTCCGACCGGCGGCCTCATCCTCGGCCGAAAGGGCATCGAAGAGGCCTACCTTACCGGCAAAGGCTCGATCGTCGTCCGGGCGAAGGTCGCCATCGATGTCGAGGGGGGCCGGACGCGGCTCATCGTCCAGGAGATCCCGTACCTCGTCAACAAGGCGCGCCTCATCGAACGGATCGCCGAGCTCGTCCGGGACAAGCGGCTCGAGGGCATCAGCGACCTCCGGGACGAGTCGGACCGGGAAGGCGTCCGGATCGTCATCGAGCTTCGACGGGACGCAAACCCCCACGTCGTCCTGAACCACCTCTTTAAGCACACCGCCCTTCAGACGTCGTTCGGCGTCCTCATGCTCGCCCTCGTCGATGGCCGGCCGGAGGTGCTCACGCTCAAGGAGGCGCTTCTCTACTACCTCGCTCACCAGCGGGACGTCGTTCGGCGCCGGACGGCCCATGACCTCGCCAAGGCCGAAGCCCGGCTGGAGGTCGTCCACGGCCTGATGAAGGCGATCGACATCGTCGACGATCTCGTCGACCGACGCGGCCCGATCCGTGCCGCCCGGACCCGGGATGAGGCGCTTCGGAATCTCATGGCGCCGACCTACCGGCTGGGCGACCGGGACGTGCCGATGGGCTTTACCGAAGCCCAGGCCAAGGCGATCCTCGACATGCGCCTCGAGCAGCTCACGGGCCTTTCGATCGAGCGGCTCGCCGAGGAGCGGGAGAGGCTCGAGGCGGACGTCGCCCGCCACCGGCACATCCTCGCCGATCCGAAGGCCCTAGACGGCGTCATCCGGGAGGAACTCCTTGAGATCAAGGCCCGCTACGGCGACGAGCGCCGGACAAAAATCGTCGACGAAGACGGCGGGATCTCCGACGAAGATCTCGTCGACGACGCGCCGGTCGTCATCAGCCTCACCGACGGCGGCTACATCAAGCGGGTGCCGGCGGCGACGTACCGGAGCCAGCGCCGGGGCGGCCGGGGCGTCATCGGCATGGGCATGAAGGCCGACGACGTCGTCCGACACGTCGTCACCGTCCGGGCGCACGACACGGTCCTCTTTTTCACCGACCGCGGCCGGGTCTACCGCCTGCGGGCGTACGACGTCCCCGAAGCCGGCCGGACGGCCCGCGGGACCGCCCTCGTGAATCTGCTCCCGCTCCTCCCTGAGGAGAAAGTCGCCGCCGTCGTCGGCCTTCGGACCGACGCGGAAGAAGAGCGGGCGCTTTTGTTCGTCACCCGGGACGGCCTCGTCAAACGGACGCCGCTTCGGGAATTTCAGACCATTCGCCGCGGCGGCCTCATCGCCCTCACCCTCCGGGAGGACGACGCCCTCGTCGCCGTCCGGCCGGCCGACGACCGGGACGAGGTGATCCTCGGCACGCAAAACGGCCTCGGCATCCGCTTTTCCGTCGCCGACGTCCGGCCGATGGGGCGAACCGCCGCCGGCGTCAAGGGGATCGACCTTGTGGACGGCGACGCCGTCGTCGGCGCCGCCGTCCTCCCCGCCGGCGCGGAGGAAGGGACGCTCCTCGTCGTCACGGAGCACGGCTACGGCAAGCGGACGCCGCTTTCGGAGTTTCGCCTGCAGGCCCGGGGGGGCCGCGGCGTGCGGACGATCCGCCGGGGCCCGAAGACGGGCCGGGTCGTCGGCGTCGCCGTCGTCCGGGACGACGACGACCTCCTCGTCGTCGACGAAGGAGGCGTCGTCATCCGGGTGCCGGCGGCGGAGATCCCCGTCATGGGCCGGGACGCCCAAGGCGTCCGCCTCATGCGCCTGGACGGCGGCGGGAAGGTGGCGGCGTTTGCCCGGGTCGCGGACGACGCCGCCGACGAGACGTGATCGGAGACGGGAGGGGAGACGATGCGCCTTGTCGTCGGGCCGGAGATCGTCGGCCGGGTGCTCGCCCGGCCGGTGGAGCTCCCGGACGGCGGCCGGCTCCTTTCCGCCGGCCGACGCCTTGAAGAAAGCGACGTTGCTTATCTCCGCGCTTTCGGCGTCACCGCCGTCGAGGTCGATGAAGAGCCCGGGGCGGCGCCAGCTCGGGCTGCCGCCGGCCGGCCGGCGTCGGCCTCGGTCCGAACGGCGGAGGGCGTCCGTCCCCCGGCGGACCGGCCGCCGGAGACGCCGCGGCCCCCGGCGCCGGCGCACGAAGGCGCGTGGCGGGCGGCGGTCGAAGGCGCCCTCCGGCGGACGGCCCTCGGGGCGCCGCCGCCGATCGCCGACCTCCGGGCGATCGTCCGGTCGTGGTTCGCGGAAGACGCCCGGCCAACGGCCTGGGTTCGCCTCGTTCGGGTTCGCCCGGAAGCGGCGGAAGACCCGGCGGAGCGGCTTGCCGTCCACGCCCTTTCGGTCGGCCGGCTGGCCGCCGCGCTCGCCCGGCTCCTCGGCCTGGCCGACGGCGAGGTGATGCAGGTGGCGCTCGCCGGGCTATTGGCCGATGTCGGCATGTGGCGCCTCCCGCCGCGCCTTCTCCGGCATCCGGGCGTCTATGCGCCGGAGGAGCGCCGAGACATGGAGCGGCACACCGCCCTCGGCTACGAGCGGCTGAAGGGCCGCCTCGGCCTGTCTCCGGAAGCGGCCCTTGCGGCGCTTCTCCATCACGAGCGGATGAACGGCTCCGGCTATCCGTCCGGCCTGCCCGGCGAGCGCATTCCGCTCCTCGTCCGGATCGTCGCCGCCGCCGACAGCCTCGCCGCCGGGGCGAGCGCCCGGCCGTACCGGCCGGCCAAATCGTGGTGGACGATCGTGTCGGAGATCGCCGCCAGCGCCGCCTACGACCTCGCCCTCCGGCAGGCGATGCTCGAGTCGATCCGCCGGCTTCCGGCCGGCACCACGGTGCGGTTCGCCGACGGGCGGTCGGCCCGGCTTTTGCGCGTCGACGCCGCTCGTCCGCTCCTTTGGGAGCTGGAGGCGGACGGGGCCCTCCTCCCCCTGTCGGCGCTCCCGGACGTCGTCGCGGTCGATCCGCCGGACGAGGCGGGCGGTTGAGGCGAGGGCGCCGGCCGAAACGGGCCCCGCGGGCGGCGGAGCGTCGGGCGTTTCGCCGGCGAAAGATCCATCCCCTTCGCGCCGGCATGGGGAAGGTCAAACGAGGAGGGGCTCCGATGGAGGGCGGTTCGATTGGTCGCGCCATCCGGCGCATCCGGCTCATCGTCCTCGTTTTCGCCGCCGCGGGCATCCCGGCCGCCCTGACGGCCCTTAATGTTTCGGGCGGGCGGGCGGCGTCCGAAATCGATTCGAAATCGGCCCATGAGGCGCCGAGTTTGCCGGCGCTTGCACCCGAACCGAGTTTGCCGGCGCTTGCACCCGAACCGAGTTTGCCGGCGCTTGCGCCCGATCGGCCGCCGACCGCCGGCCCGTCGCCGGCGCCGGTTACGGCCAGCGCCTGGAACGGCGAAAATTTCGAGACGATCCGGCGCCTTCGCATCCCGTACGCCGTCCGGGGGGTCTACGTCACCGGCTGGACCGCCGGCGGCCCGAAGATGGCCGACATCCTCGCCCTGATCGACCAGGGGCTCGTGAATGCCGTCGTCATCGACGTCAAGGAAGATCGCGGCCGGATCACGTACCGGACCGACGTCCCCCTGGCCCGGACGGTCGGCGCCGACCGAGAGCGGATGATTCCCGACCTCGACGGCCTTTTGGACGCCCTTCACGAGCGGAACGTTTACGTCATCGCCCGGCTCGTCTCGTTTAAGGACCCGCTTCTGGCGACGGCGCGGCCCGAGTGGGCGCTTCGGCTGAAAGAAGGGGGCCTCTATCGCGACGCCAAAGGCATCGCCTGGATCGACGCCTACCAGAAGCCGGTCTGGGCGTACAATGCCGACATCGCCGTCGAACTCGCCGAAAAAGGCGTTCAGGAAATCCAGCTCGACTACGTCCGTTTTCCGGAAAACGGAGTCGTCGTCGATCGGCTCGTCCGCTACGCCAACCCGGATGGCCGGTCGAAGGCGGAGGTGGTCGCCGACTATATCGCATCCGTCCGGGAGCGGCTCCGACCGTATCCCGTGTTTCTTTCCGCCGACGTTTTCGGCCTCGTGACGACGGTCGCCGACGACATGGACATCGGGCAAAAATGGGAGCTCATCTCGCCGCGGGTCGACGTCATCTCGCCGATGATGTACCCGTCGCATTATGCGCCGGGCTCGTACGGCGTGCCGAAGCCGGATCTCGCCCCGGCGGCGATCATCGCCGCCGGGCTCCAAGATGCCGCCCGAAAAGATGCCGCCCTACGCGCCGCTGGCTACCGTCCCGCCGCCGTCCGGCCGTGGTACCAAGCGTTTTCCGCGCCATGGCTCGGAAAAGGGAACTGGATGCCGTACGGTCCCGCCGAGGTCAAGTCCCAGATCACCGCCGGCGAGGCGGCCGGCATCCGTTCGTACCTTCTCTGGGACCCGGCCAACCGCTACGAGGCGGCGTACTTCCGCTAAGGTCGCGGCGCCCCGGCCCCGCGGTTCCGGTGAGCCACAGGAACGCCAGCTTTTTCGCCTTTTTTCTGCTTTTCTTCGGCTTGACGCTCGGACGGGCCGGTGATACACTGGCGCCAAATCCGAGGTCCGTCCGGAGGATCCACCCGCGCGAACGGATTTCTGAGCGCCTCCGGCGGAGAGGAAAGGGCGAACGGAAGAAGGGCGAACGAACGCCGTTCGCCCGAAAGCGAGGCCCCGAACAAAAAGGAGGACGACTTCGTGTGGGAAGCCAAATTCGGTCCCGTCGCCCTCACGTTTGATGACGTCCTCGTCGTCCCCCGCGCCTCGAGCGTCCTCCCGTCCGAGGTCGACACGTCGACCGAGCTCGGGAAGCTCAAGCTTTCGATCCCGATCCTGAGCGCGGCGATGGACACGGTGACGGAGTCGGCGATGGCCATCGCCATGGCCCGGGAGGGGGGCCTTGGCGTCATCCACAAAAACATGTCAATCGAGCGGCAGGCGGAAGAAGTCGATCGGGTCAAGCGCTCGGAAGCCGGCGTCATCACGGACCCGTTTTACCTCTACCCGGACGCGACGCTCGCCGACGCCGAGGCGATTATGAGCAAATATCGCATCTCCGGCGTGCCGATCGTCGAGCGATCGGGGAAGCTCGTCGGCATCATCACCAACCGGGACCTCCGCTTCGAGCGCAACATGGACCGTCCCGTCGCCGAGGTGATGACGAAGGAGCCCCTCATCACCGCCCCGGTCGGAACGACCCTCGCCGAGGCGGAGGGGATCCTCCGGCAGCATAAGATCGAAAAACTGCCCCTCGTCGACGCCGAAGGGCGGCTCAAAGGGCTCATCACGATCAAAGACATCGAAAAAGCGATCCAGTACCCGAACGCCGCTAAAGACGCCGCCGGTCGGCTCCTCGTCGCCGCCGCCGTCGGCGTCGGGAAATCCGCCCTCGAACGGGCGGAAGCCCTGGTCGCAAGCGGCGCCGATGCCCTCGTCGTCGACACGGCGCACGGCCACGCCCAGGCGGTGCTGGAGACGGTCCGGATGCTCAAGGAGGCCTTTCCGGAGGTGACGCTCATCGCCGGCAACATCGCCACCGCCGAGGGCGCCGAAGCGCTCTTTCGGGCCGGCGCCGACGTCGTCAAGGTCGGCGTCGGCCCGGGCTCCATCTGCACGACCCGGGTCGTTGCCGGCGTCGGCGTGCCGCAGATCACCGCCGTCTACCAGGCGGCGACCGTCGCCCGGCGCCTCGGCAAGCAGATCATCGCCGACGGCGGCATCAAATATTCCGGCGACATCGTCAAAGCCATCGCCGCCGGCGCCGACGCCGTCATGCTCGGTTCGCTTCTCGCCGGAGCCGCCGAAAGCCCCGGTGAGGAAGAGATCTACCAGGGCCGGCGCTTTAAGACGTACCGGGGCATGGGGTCGCTCGGCGCGATGAAGGCCGGCGGCGCGGAGCGGTATTTCCAGGGCGGCATGTCGAAGTACGTCCCGGAAGGCGTCGAAGGACGGGTGCCGTACAAAGGGCCGGTGGCGGACATCCTCTACCAGCTCGTCGGCGGGCTTAGGTCCGGCATGGGCTATGCCGGCGCGCCGGATCTCCGGACGCTCAAAGAAGAGACCCAGTTCGTCCAGATCACGCACGCCGGCCTGATCGAAAGCCATCCCCACGACATCGTCATCACGAAAGAAGCGCCGAACTACAGTCTGCGCTAACGGCGGCGACGGACCGCCGCGGCTGGTGCCGCGGCGGTTTTGTCGGTCTCGAAGCCGCCGGGGATGCATCGAAGAGATCGACTTGGAAAGCGGGGGAGAGCAGTGCGCACGGCCCGACGGTTGGCCCTTGCCGTTCTCATCGGCCTCGTTCTCTGGGTCCAGATGGGCGTGCCCGCCCAGGCCCGTCAGGACGACCTGAAGCTCGACGTTCGCTCGGCCCTCCTCGTCGACGCGAAGACGGGGCGGGTGCTGTACGCCGACGCGAACATCGACACGCCCTATCCGCCGGCCAGCATGACCAAGATGATGACCGAGTACCTCGTCCTCGAGGCGATCCAGGCGGGGAAGCTCCGCTGGGACGACGTCATCACCGCCAGCGACACCGTTTATTTCCTGGGAAAACATGCCGGGAGCCGCGTATTTTTGAACGCCGGCGAGAAGCGGACGGTCCGAGAACTGTTTGAGGCGATGGCCATCTATTCGGCCAACGACGCGACGGTCGCCCTGGCGGAGGCGGTCGCCGGAACGGAGACGGCGTTCGTCGAGCGGATGAACGAAAAAGCGCGGGCCCTGGGCCTTACCCACACCCACTTCGTCACCGCCACCGGCTACCCGGAAGATGAGCTCGGCCCGTATCGGCCGAACGTCCCGGGCGAACAGACGATGTCGGCGCGGGACGCCGCCCTCCTGGGGATGGCGCTCCTTCGGGACCATCCGGAAGTGCTTCAGTTTACCTCCATTCCGAAAAAGACGTTTCGCGAAGGGGAAGCCAATCCCCTGGAGATGATCAACTGGAACTGGCTGCTGCCGGGGCTCCCGTACGCTTACGAGGGCACCGACGGGCTCAAGACCGGCCACACCGAGGCGGCCAAATTTTCCATCACCGCGACGGCCAAACGAGGGGACATGCGCCTCGTCGCCGTCGTCATCGGCGCCGAATCGGAAAAGGGCCGCTTTGAAGCCGCCCGGAAGCTGTTTGATTACGGCTTTTCCCATTTTCGATACGAGACGGTGGCCCGAAAGGGCGATCGGCTTCCGGAGGCGCCGGCCATCGAAGTGCAAAAAGGCAAAATCCCTTCGGTGCCGCTCGTCCTCGGCGAGGACGCCGTCGACGTCGTCGCCGACGGCGGCGATGGGCCGAAGCTCAGCGCTGAGCTCGGCCCGCCGCCGGAAGCGCCGGTCAAGGCCGGCGATCGGGTCGGGATCGTCCGCCTTGAGCAGCCGGATCTCCCGTACCTCGCCGCCGCCTACGCCGAAGCGGCGGCCGTCTCGCTCGTCGCCGAAGCGGACGTGCCCCGGGCCGGCGCGTTCCAGCTTTTCTTCCGGGCGATCTTCGACTGGATCGGCCGCCTCTTCGGCCGCATCACCGGCGGGCTGGGGGCCTCCGGCGCCGAGCCGTCCCTTGCCGCCCTGCTTCCCCATCTGCTACAATAACCGCGAAGCGCATCACGGGAAGGAAGCCCATGGCAGGCAGGCGGGAGCGGGACAGGCTTTCCGCCCGGAAGACCGGCGACGCTGGGGGGATCGACATGGTCGCCGTCGGCGTTCTGGCACTGGCGGGCGCGTTCGGAACGGCGGCGGCGCGGCTTTTGGCCGCCGGCGCGTCGGTGCGGCTCATCCGCCGACCGGAGGCGCTTTCGGACGTCGGTGCCCTCGTGATCCCGAGCGCCGAGCCGCACCTGCTCCGGGTCATGCTGGAAAGAGAATGGCCAGCGATGCTCGAGCGGTATTGGGCTTCGGGCGGGCGGCTTTGGGCGATGGGGCCGTCGACGCTCCTTTTCGTTTCCGGCGGCAAAGCGGCTTCCAGCGACAGCATCGGCGCTGCCGCAGGCGGATCCTCCGGGCACGCACCGATCGGGGCGTCCGGCGGCGGGACCGTCCCGCCGCTCTGGCGCCATTTTCCCCTTGCGGCCCGGCCGGAGCCGCTTCGATCGCCGGCAGACCGCTCGGCCTGTTTCCTCGTCCGCCTGAGCCTGCCGGGGGTGGCGGAGGACTATCTGGCGCCGTTTTTGCGGGCACCGGCCTTTCCGGCGGAGGCCTATCGCGACGACGCCGGAAAGCTTCGCCGCATCGGCAAGTGGGGCGAGCACATCGTCTTTCTCGACTGGGATGGCTTTTGGCTGACGGCGTTTTCCCCGGAGTGGGCCGACGATCCGGCGCCGTTTTTGGCCTTCGTGCGGGAGCTCGAGGCCGGCGCTCGGATCGGCTAAAGCGGGCCGGGCCGAAGCCGTGTGCCGTCCGGCGGGCACAGGCGCCGGCGTTTTCGGATCGGTGGGCGGTTTTGCCCCGGGAAGGCCTTATGGGGGCGAGCGGGGCGCGAGAAAGACCATAGCGGTCAAGGGGCGGAAGGCGATTGCTGGATATTCAGTTTATCCGGGAAAACGTCGATGCGGTCAAAGAAGCGGCGCGGATGAAGGGGATCGACGTCGACATCGATCGGCTGATTCACGTCGACAACGAGCGGCGGTCCCTCATCCAGGCCGTCGAACGACTGAAACACGAGCGCAACGAAAATTCGAAGCGGGTCAAATCCTTGACCGGCGAAGAAAAGACAACGCTGATCGAACGGACGCGGGCGATCGGGGAAGAGATCAAGACGCTTGAGGCCCGGCTCGATGCGGTTTTGGCGGAGTGGCGGGCGCTCATGCTCCGGGTGCCCAACGTTCCGTCGCCGGATACGCCGATCGGGACGTCGGAGGAAGACAACGTCGAAATCCGCCGCGTCGGAACGCCGCCCGCCTTTTCCTTTCCGCCGAAGAACCACATCGAGCTCATGACGCTGCACGGCATGGTCGACGTCGAGCGGGGCGTCAAAGTGGCCGGCAGCCGGTCGTACTACCTCATGGGCGATGGACTGCGCCTGCATCTGGCCGTGCAGCGGCTGGCGCTGGATCTCCTGGCCGAGCGGGGCTTTACGCCGATGGCCGTGCCAGTCCTCGTCAACGGCTTCGCCCTGGAAGGGACGGGGTATTTCCCCCTCGGCGAAGAACAGGCGTACCACTGTGAAACCGATGACAAGTACCTCATCGGGACGGCGGAAGTCTCCCTGGCCGCCTTTCACTACGACGAGATCCTTCGGGAAGAGGAGCTTCCGAAGCGGTACGTCGGCGTTTCTGAATGCTTTCGCCGGGAGGTCGGATCCGCCGGACGGGACACGTTTGGGCTTTACCGGGTGCACCAGTTTTCCAAGGTGGAGCAGGTGATCATCGGTCCGAACGATGAAGCGATGTCCCGACGCCTGCACGACGAACTCCTGGAAAACGCCGAGCTCATCTTGCAGCGCCTGGAGCTTCCGTATCGCGTCGTGCAGGTGTGCACCGGGGAGATGGGGCAGGGGCAGGTGCGGAAGCACGACATCGAAACGTGGATGCCGTCTCGAGGCGGCTATGGCGAGACCCACTCCTGTTCGACGTTTCACGATTTCCAGGCCCGGCGTCTCAAACTTCGGTATCGCAAAGCGGACGGATCTTTGGCATACTGCCATACCCTCAACAATACGGCGATTGCCTCGCCGCGGATTTTGATCGCCCTCGTGGAAAATCACCAGCAAGAGGACGGCTCGATTCGCATCCCCGAGGCGCTTCGCCCATACATGGGGGGGCGGTCCTTCATCGGGCGTTAGAGCGCCCAATCCGGCGTTTTCCTTTTGGCAAGCCGCTTTGGTTTGTGTTATAATCAAAAGGCGCTCCACAGCGGCAAAAGCCGGCGGCCGCCGATCCGATTCTGGCGGTCCGCCGGGGATGTTCACGCGGTCCCGTAGCTCAGGTGGATAGAGCCGCAGCCTCCTAAGCTGTGGGTCGGAGGTTCGAGTCCTCTCGGGACCGCCATACATACCGCGTCAATAAAGGGATTGCGGGCCATGCCCCTAAGGGGTATGGTCCTTTTTTTGGTCGTTTGCCGCCATTTTGCCGACATAAAATCATCGCAGCGCATCGCATTTTCGGTTCGCTTCGCCGGTGCGGACCGCTTGGTCTTGTGCGGCGCACGCCTCCGCGCTCCTCCCGGCGCTCGCCGCTTCCGTCGATCTTTCGCTCAAGCCCGGGCTCGGTGGGCATCCCGGTTATGAAATCGGAGATTCGGGTCCGATCGGGACCGCCGTCAAAACGAAAAAAAAGCGGGCTTCCGAGAGCCCGCTTTTTAGATCGCTGCTTTTTTCGGATCGCTCACCAAAACCGGACCGACTTCGTTTCCGGAACCCACTTGTATTCGACGCCGAGCGCTTCGGCGACCTGGGCAATGGGAACCATCGTCCGACCGTTTACGATTTTCGCTGGCGCGTCGAGCGGGCGGTTGACCCCGTTGACCGACATCGTCGTGGCGTCGATTTTGATGACCACCTTCTGATTTCCTTTGGTGATCGTCACGGTCTTTGCCTTCGGTTCCCAAACGATGTTGTTCTTCGGCACGCCGAGGGCCGTCGCAGCGAAGCTGATGGGCACGAACGTGCGGTCTTTATCGATGAACGGTGCCGCTTCCATCGAGTACCGCTCGCCGCCGACCGTGTACGCCTGGCTGCCCACCTGGAAGACGACGATCTTTTTCACGTTTCCGGCATGGTCGCGCATGACGTGCATGTCGGTCGTCGGGATGTAGCCGGATTTGACCACCAGGCCGCCTGGACCTTGGACCTCCGGATCGTTCAGCATGAAATCGAGGAACGCGGCGACGACGCCGGTCGGTTTGCCTTTGGTGTACATGTGCTGGTAGGCCCAGACCTTGTAGCGGTTCGTCACGACGTTTTCCTTTGTCGGAGCGACGCCGTCGATCTTCAGGGCCTTGACGCTTCCGTCGAGGTAAGACAGGGCGAGGTAGCCGATCGCGCCGGGCGTTTCGGCGACGATCTTCCGCACCGTGCCGGAAGAATCCTCTTCGATGCCGGAGGCCTCCTCAGCGCCGTCTAGGGCGTATTTCTTGAACGTCGCCCGGGTGCCGGAGCTCGCCGGCCGGTTGACGAGGACAATCTTCTGGTTCTTGCCGCCGACGTCCTTCCAGTTCGTGATCTTGCCGGTGAAGATGTCGATGAGCTGCTTTTTCGTCAGGTTATCGACGCCGACGTCCGGGTGCGCGACGGCCGCCATGGCGACGACCGCCACCTGGTGGTCGACGAGATCTTTCGCCTGTTCGGGCTTGAGCTTTTCTTCGGCGTACAGGTCAGAATTGCCGATGTCGATGTTTCCTTGGGCGACCTGGGACAGGCCGGTACCGCTGCCTCCCCCCTGAACGGTGATCTGAACCTTCGGGTGCTTGGCCATAAACCGCTTCGCCGCTTCTTCGACCAGGGGCTGCATGGCGGTCGATCCCGCCACAGTGATTTTGCCGCTCAATTCGGCGGCGGCACGGACCGTCTCCGCTTTTTCAGCGGCCCCGACGCTCGCGCTTCCGGCCATCGGGGCGAGGAGCACGGCCCCGGCGATGAAGAGGCGCATGATCGAGTTGAACGTCATTCGCCCACCCTCCCCTTCACAGGCTTCAATGCCCTATCCGCTGCCATTGTACAAGCCCTGTGTAAAAGGGGCTTGAAGGTCGGATTAAGAAAACGTAACATTTATGTTAAGTTTTGGTAAAAGCAAAGGCCGCTTCAGATAATGCAATTTATACATCTTGCATATTCCGCTTGTCGGTGATAAAATGGGATACGTTCAAGCGGAGCGATCGAGGGCCATTAGCTCAGTTGGTAGAGCACCTGACTCTTAATCAGGGTGTCGGGGGTTCGAGTCCCTCATGGCCCACCACTACATACCGCGAAGATCAAGGCCTCCGGGGGTTACACTCCGGAGGTATTCTTTTTTACCGGCTCTTCTGCCGCCATTTTGACGTCATAGAGATGAGTGTTTAACGTTGCATCTATCAGACTGTCCTGCAGGCTTGGTAGAACGTGCGAGTACGTGTCGAGGGTAATCTGGATGCTCGAGAGGCCGAGCCGTTCCTGAACCACCTTCGGATGACTGGCCGGGTGAGGGGCGGCGTCGTGGACGCGTGCCGGAGGTCGCGGAATTGGAAATGATTTTACTTTCCTTCCTCGACCTCCTTTACCTCGATGATCGGCCGGGACCCCTGGGTCCAGTCGTCCTGGAACGCCGGGACCAGGTCGCGGGCGCGGTGGTCGAGGACGGGCTGGCCCGTGATGAGGTACGGGCGCCCAACCTCCAGTTCCCCGGCTTCGATGAGCCAGAGGGTGCTGCCGGTGCGCGCGACCGAACCCTCCTCTACCAGCAGCTCGGCCACGTACTGGCCGTCGCCGCGCCGCTGCGTGACGCGCACGGGCGCCTCGAAAACCAGCGAATCCGTTTCCCAAAGGAGATAGAAGACCAAGAGCATATGATCTGTGTTGTAACTCTTATACCGCTGGGAGAAGCGGCTCCTTGCCTCATGGAAAGCCCCGCTTGGGTCGGCGCGCCAATCTTCCCTCTGCGAGGCTTCCCTTCGGGTGTCCTGGAACCAGCTTTCCAATTTGGGGAGGCTGAGCGATGGCTTGAGCCCTGCCCGCAGGATGCGCTGCAAAAGCTGTTCTATGCTGCCGAGATGGTCCTCTCGGATCCAGTCCAGCTGTCAACATCGGATGTAAAATCCCCAATAGCAGCGGATAAAGATTCCCCAAAATCACCGGCATGATTTCCTCAAAATCATCGGGATGAATTCCCCACCCCTGTGTCGAACTATGGCACCTGCCATCACTTTTGGGGAGGTGCCGGTGATGAGGGAGAGTGAGAAGATGGAGATCAGGAAGCTGTATGAGGAGGGCGTCAGCATCTCGGAACTGGCCAGAAGATACGGCCATGACCGCAAAACCATCCGCAAGGCTGTGAGTGAGCCGAGGCAGCAGGAGGAGGGGAGGGTGAAGTCGCGCAGCCGTAGGGTGAAAGGCCACAAGCTGGAGCCGTACAAGGCCTATGTGGAGCAGCGCATGCGTATCGGCGTCCTCAATGCGGAGCGAATCTTTCGCGAGATCCGGGAGCAGGGATATACCGGCGGAATTACCGTACTGCGCGAGTTCATGCACCCTCTCCGCCCGGTTGTCTCTGCCAAGGCAACCGTGCGGTTTGAGACGGCTCCGGGGGAACAAGCGCAAATCGACCTGGGCGCATTCCCCTACCTGGATCCGCAGGGCCATCGGCGCAAGGTATGGTGCTTTGCCATGGTCCTCGCCTACTCCCGCATGCTCTACCTGGAGTTTATCAGAGCGGCGGACCAACGGCATATCCTCCAGGCGCTCCGGAACGCGCTGGAGTTCTTCGGCGGGGTTCCAAAGGTCATGCTCAGCGACAACTGCTCCCCGCTGGTCGTGGCCAACGACGGTCATGGACACGTCGACTGGCAGCCGGCGTACATGGACTTCGCCAAGTACTACGGATTCGTGCCCAAGGCCTGTAAGCCCTACCGAAGTCGCACCAAAGGGAAGATTGAACGGCCCATCGGGTATATCCGGTCCAGCTTCTGGCCGGTTTCGTTCGTGGACCATGACGACCTGAACCGGCAAGGTGCCATCTGGCGGGATACGGTGGCTAATGTGCGCATCCACGGCACGACGCGGGAGCAGCCGGTGGTGCGGTTTCAGGCCGAGACGCTTAAGCCCCTGCCTAAGAGCCGGTACACGCTGGCGTACGCCGATATGCGCAAGGTCATGAGCGATTGTCGCATCTCCTGGAACACGAACATGTACACCGTTCCATGGCGGTATGTGGGGCACACCGTGCTGGTCCGGGAGTTTGAGTCAGGCCGCCTGCAGATCGAGTACGGCGGGCAGGTCATTGCCGAACACCGCGTGCTCACAGGCAGGCACCAGGTCTCAACCGACCCTGAGCACTTCAAGGGCATCCCGGCTGGGACGCCTCATCCGGATCGAGGCAAGGTGCCAGGGTTGCAAATCGGGCCGGACGTGGAGCAGCGGGAGCTGTCCGTCTATGAGCAGATCGCGATGGGAGGTCAGGGGCAATGAGTGAGGCGTTGGTTTTGGCCAAGGCCGAGGAGCAGCTGCTGGAGCTGGGATTGAAGCGCGCCGCGGCGGTGCTGCCGGCGTGCGTGGAGTGGGCAGCGGGGCACCAGGCGACCTATGCGGAGTTCCTGCACAGACTGCTGGATGCTGAGCAGGAGGAGCGATACAGCCGTTACATGCACGCCAGACTCCGCATGGCCAACTTCCCGTATCACAAGACCCTTGCAGATTTCGATTTCTCGTTCCAGCCGTCCGTCGATGAGCGACAAATACGCGAACTGGCCGGCTTGACGTTCATCCGGGAGGGCAGCAACGTCATCTTCCTGGGACCGCCGGGGGTGGGCAAGACCCACCTTGCGGTGGCCCTGGGGATGGAGGCGATTCGACAGCGCATGAGCGTCTACTTCGTGACCATGCAGAAGCTGGTCGCTGACTTGCGACGGGCGTACCAAGAGGGACGGCTGGACAAGCGCCTGCGCATCTACACCCAGCCGAAGCTGCTGATCTGCGACGAAGTCGGCTACTTGCCGCTTGACGCCTTGGACGCCGCGAACTTCTTCCGGCTCGTGTCGGAGCGCTACGAGCATGGCTCCCTGATCATCACGTCCAACACCAGCTTCACCAACTGGGGGACACTCTTCGGTGACCAGGTGCTGGCCTCTGCCTTGCTCGACCGGCTCCTGCACCACGCCACCACCATCAACATCCGCGGCAACAGCTACCGGATGAAGGACAAGCTGCGCGCCGGGGTGACCCATGCGCTGAAGGAGGAGGTGACCGCGTAGATCGAACATACGTCTGGGGAATGATGCGCGATGATTTTGGGGAACTGAATCCGCTGTTTGTGGGGAATCGAACGCGATTTTTTTGGGGAGTTTTAATCCGCTATTGACACAGCCAGGCATCCTCCAGGCGGGCCCCGTTGAGGAACGCCGTTTCGATGATGAGATCCCGGTAGGCCATATATATGGGCGCCAGCGGCGTAGACCGTAGGATTTCCTCCAGAACTGACAGATAATGCCGGCGAGCGCGGCGAAAGGTCTCGAACGCTTCGTCGCTCATGCCCAGCAACACGGGATGCGCTCGGGGATCCAATGTCGAAACCATTTTATCGTTCACCAGCACCTCGCCAGCCGAGTGCCAATGCCCTGGCAGATCATCCCAGTAGCGGACGAGAAGAACTCCAGAAGGGCCACCTGCTCGGGAGTCAGGCGCATATCCGGCGGTTTCAAAGGCCAGGATTCCCAGCCGGCAGGGGGGACGAAGACGTTGGCGAAGGGGACGGGCACGTTGTCGATGTTGAAGATGCCGGAGCGACCGACCACCACCAACGAGGCCGGGTTGACCGGGGATCTGCTGGGCCGGGACCCAGCCCGAGTGGGCGGTGGTGAGGCGTTCGTCCTCATAGACGTTTGCTGTCGCGGGAATCGCTTGGTTTACGGCGTCGGGCATAGGAGTGTAGTAGGTGATCCTGCGCCACCCGTCCCGCTTCTCGGGCTCCAGCCTGAAGCCGTTGCCCGCTTTAAGTTCCCGGATCACCGCTCCTCCAGGCTCGCTGGCCACGGGGACGCCATCTTTGAGCGCGTAGCCCACCGGCGGCCCGCCGGGCTCCTGGAGGATCCAAAGGAGCGGCGTTTCGCTTGAATCATCCGGATCGATCAGCGCGGAAAGCCGCTTGTGAGGGGTCAGGGCTGCCTGGCTGACCAGGAAGGAAACATCCTCCTTGAGAACCGACCCATCTGCTGCCTTCCACCTCTTGGGAATCACCACCATGACCACCCCCATGTGGAGACCGCCCGTGTTGGCCCAGATGATTAGCCTCTCGCCCTCAATCTCGAAGACGTCGGCCGCCGGGCCCCCATAGTAGGGATCAGAGGTGCCCGCAGGGTGAATAGGAAGGTAACCACCGTATTGAAGGTAAAAGGGCCGGACCTCCTGCTCTTCGGCCAGGGGGCGGTCGAAGGTCAGCACGAAAGCCGGCCGGGGGATATAGCGGACGGAAAAAGGGGGGCCTCAGGCCAGATGAAGCCGTAGGCCGGACCGGGCACGTCCACCTGGACCACGCGGAAACCGGAAGCGGCGATCGGGTTTTGTGAAGGAACTTTGGCGCCAGGCATGGATTTTTGTGACATACAACCTCCCGTCAACAAGAAAGTCGCCAGGACGGTTGCCAGCCAGGCGATCACACGGAACGAGCCCGCTCTTCTCATTCGGTCGTCACCTCCAGGAGAAAGGGCCGGGCGGATCGCGACGGCCCGCCCGGCCTTGCTCACTCGGCATCCCCCTGCTCAGGGGCCTACGCCATTTTCGTCCTTCGGGTTGATGGGGACTTGCAATTCGCGTCGATTCGTGCTATCATGCCATTGTCGTTTCCCCGAGTAGGGGATGCGGTGATGGGGCGGCCGACGCCCGACAGACGATGCGGACGTAGTTCAGGGGTAGAACGCAACCTTGCCAAGGTTGAGGTCGCGGGTTCGAATCCCGTCGTCCGCTCCAGGATCGAAGCCGAACGGGCCGCCGATCGGGTCGGGGATCGCCCGGGACGTGGGATGCCCGACTGGAAAGGCGGACGATTGGTCGATATATCGTATCACATTGGCCGCATTGGAAAAAGCGGGAAAGCCATGGGAGCGAAAAAGGGGCAGTCGCCCCTTTTTCTTTTTCGCACATTCCGATGACCGTTGCGCCGGAGCGCGAACGGGGGCGCCGCCGAACGGCTTCGCTCGGGCCGCCGTCGCGGTGAAGAATGCCGATGGGCGGAGGTGGGCGCGTTGGACCGCGGAGAATCCGAGAAAATCGCTCCTGTCGATCCTAAGGAACAAGAAGATATCGCCGGGTCCGAGGACGAAGACGAAGATGTGCGCTGGATGCGGCTCGCCCTGGAAGAGGCGAAAAAGGCTTTGAAAAAGGGCGAAGTTCCGGTCGGCGCCGTCGTCGTCAAAGACGGCGTGGTCGTCGGCCGCGGGCACAACGTCCGGGAGACGGAACGGGACCCCCTCGGCCACGCCGAACTGATCGCCATCCGGGAAGCGGCGCGGACGCTCGGCGGGTGGCGGCTAGGCGGCACGACCTTATACGTCACATTGGAGCCGTGCCCGATGTGCGCCGGGGCGATCGTGCAAAGCCGCATCGACCGGCTTGTCTTCGGCGCCGCCGACCCGAAGGCCGGAAGCGCCGGAACGCTCGTCAACCTCGTCCGGGATCCCCGTTTCAACCACCGGGCCGAAGTGCGCGGCGGCGTCCTCGAGGAGGAGGCGGCAGCGCTTTTAAAGGCGTTTTTTGCTCGGCTGCGGAAAAAACGGGCGGACGACCTGTAGGCGCGAACGCCGAGGCGGCACCCGCGAAGAAGAAAATCGGGAACGCCGCTTTCAGGACGCCTCCGCACGCGCGTCTCCGTGACGGCGCACGGAAACGGGCTAATTCTTCGCTTCCTTCCCGGGATAGGCGCCGCGGCCGTCTTGTCGGCGTCCGCATATCGAACGGGAAAGGACCGCCGACGACCGGCGCCGGGGAGAAAGGCCAAAAAGACGATGGCGACGACGTTCGTGCCCGGCCTTGACGTTTCTTCGTTATCAGGGGCAGATCGATTGGGAGGCGGTGCGAAAGAGCGGCCGGCGGTTTGCCTTCATCAAGGCGACGGAAGGAACGACCTGGGTCGACCCGCGGCTTTCGGCCAACGGCCGCGGCGCCGATCGGGCCGGGCTGGCCGTCGGATACTATCATTTTTTTCGAGCCGCCGATCCGAAAACGGCGCTCGAGGAAGCCGAAGCCTTTTGGCGCGCCATCCGCGGGCTTCCGTTCGTCCTTCCGCCGGCCCTCGACCTCGAGGTCGTCCCTTCGGGCACATCGCCGCAGGCCTTGAGCCGGGCGGTGCTCGCAGGGCTCCAGGCGATCGAGCCGCGCATCGAGGCTCGCCCGCTTCTTTACAGCTCCCTCTACTTTTTGCAAAATCGTCTAGAAGGCCGGTGAAAAACCCCTTCATTTTGAAGGAAAACCGGACCCATGGATCGAATTCATTCAATCAAAGCAAGCAAGCATCCCTTCTCAAAAAGGAGATTCAAACATGCGGCCTCGACGATTGACTTCCCATCAACCCAAATTGTTTCAGCATATTGATATGGAAGCCCTCGTGCCACAAAATCACATCCTTCGCCAAATCGATCGCGTCTTGGACTTCTCCGCGATCCATGAGTGGGTCGCCCCGCTTTATTCGGAACGCGCCGGACGCCCGGCCGTCGATCCGGAACTCGTCATGCGGATCATCTTACTTTCTTACCTCTTCAATCACTCTGAGCGGGAACTCTTTCAAACGCTCCCCATGCACGCCGGTTATTTGTGGTTCTTAGGGCTCGATTTTGAGTCCGTACTTCACCCGGAGGCCGGGGGTCCGCGGCTTCCGGATCGTACGACCGTGGTCAAAACACGGAAACTTTGGCGCAGGCATGGCATTTTTGAGAAAGCCATGCGCCATGTGGTGGATCAGTGCATCGCCGCAGGGCTCGTTCAGCCGGAAGTGCATGTCGCAGTGGACGGTACGCTTGTCCGAGCCAATGCTTCCATCCACAGTTTAAAGCCCATCGCGCCGGCCCCCGTGGAGTCGCTTGACGCTTATCTGGCCCGGCTGGAGGAAGAAGATCGCTCGTTTTCCGACGGCGGAGACGAAGACGACTCCTCTCCGTCTGACCCCCATCCTCCCGATCCGGGCCCGAACCTTTCATCCCCCGGCTCCCCTTCGGCTTCGTCGGGAAGGCCACCCAAGAAGCCGGGCGATTTTCGGGGGGAGCGGTTTTCCAACCGGACCCACCGGAGCATGACCGATCCGGATGCCCGCCTTTATCGAAAGAGCTCCGGTCAAGAAGCCCATTTGCGTTATCTCATTCATCATACGGTGGACACCCGCTCCTCCGTCATCTTGCGGACCCAGGCCAAGATCATCACGGGCACTGCGGAACGAGAGGCCGCCATCGAAGCTCTGCTGCACATCCGGCGTGAGCACCCCTCTCTTCGCATTCAAAGCGTCTCCGGAGACGGTGGATATGCCGATACGGAAACGCTCGATCGGCTTTTGAAGATGGACGTCGTTCCCCTTATTCCCGTGCGATCGCTTCAAAAAGAAGCGCTCCCCGGGTGGCGCCGAGCCGTCCGGGATCCGGAGAAAGCGCGCCAAAGATGGAGCAAGATCAAGGCGGTGCTCGTGCGGAACAAAGTTCGTCGCCTGAATGGTCAAACGCATTACCGAGCCATTCGGAAACGACGCGTTGTCATTGAACGTCTTTTTGCCGAAGGCAAAGAGCAGCACGGCTTAAGCCGTGCTCGAAGCCGTGGCTTGGAAGCGATGCAAGAGCAAGCCATCCTGACGGCTGTAGTGCAGAATCTCAAACGATTAAGCCGGTATGTGCGGAGGTCATGCGCCCCTCAGACTGGACAAATGCTAAAACTATGTTGTATCCTTCTGTCAAAGGAGGGGCGACCTGTGAAACGAACAAAATCCATCCCCGGCTCCATCAAATTCAAAGCGGCTTTGGAACTGATCAAAGGCGAAAAAACGCTCGTCGAACTTTCCCGGGAATACGGCGTTCATCCGAATACCCTCTTGAAGTGGAAGCAAACCCTCCTGGAAAAAGGCGCTGAGCTCTTTGAACCCCCGAACAAAGAGCAGGAATACCAGAAGCGCATTCGTGATTTGGAACAGCTCCTCGGCAAAAAGGAGGTCGAAATCGCGCTCCTAAAAAACTTCCTCGGGCAGGGGAGCTAGATCAACTTCCGCTTCAGGAGCGCATCCGTCTGGCGCAAGAGGCGCTGGCCAGGCGGCTGGCTCCCCTGCCGATTCTCCTCAAGACACTTCGCATTCCACGAGCGACGTGGTATTACCAGAAAAAGCGCCGGGAAACCGAGAAGAAACGAAGGGAGTCTGATGCAGCGCTCAAAGCTGAGATCGAAGCCATCCTTCAGGAACATCCGGAGTACGGCTATCGCCGCCTCGAGGCCGAGCTTCGGCGGCGGGGAATGGTCGTCAATGGAAAGCGGGTCCGTCGTCTTCTCCACACGTTTGAGCTTTCCCTCAAACGAAAGGTGAGAAAACCGAAGCCCAATCCGCTGCTCGAGACGGTCGTCCTGGCCAAGGAACGGGCGAATCTCGTCGCCGGCCTTCTTTCCGAACGGGAACCAGACGCCTTTGAGGTGCTCTACACCGATTTCACCCAGCTCGTCTATGGCGGCGGGAAGGTTTGGTTTTTGCCGATTCTGGACCATCGGACCCGCATGGTGATCGGATATGCCATCTCTTTCTCGCCGGATGTTCGGACCGCGCTTCAGGCTTGGGAACGGGCCAAAGCGTTCATCCTGACCCAAAAGAGGGAGCGCCCGAAAGCCATCCTCCATCACGATCAGGGCGGCGCCTTCTTGAGTCACGCGTGGGTCGGTCATCTCCTGCTTGAAGAAGGACAGCGACTGTCGTACAGCCTGCGGGGACCGAAGGAAAATCCCATTGTCGAATCCTTCTTCTCGCGTTTCAAAGCAGAGCATCAAGACCTTCTGCTTGAAGCAAGGAGCATCGAAGCCCTCGATGCGCTTTTGGCCGAACGGATCCGGTACTACAACGAGCATCGGCTGCATTCAAGCCTGCGGTACAAAACGCCCCAAGAAACGCTCAAAGAAGCCCTGAGCACAAGCTAGGTCTGAATCACATAGGGATACCGATCAAATTGTCTAATTTAAGGGGCGCGGCTCCCGGAAGCGCCCACAGACCGGGAGTTTCGTGTGCCTCAAACCGGCATACGAAGGGCTTACAAGGGGAGTGGCGGCGTTTTTGACGGTTCTATTCGTTATGACGTCACACCTCGTCAGGCGAAGATGGTCGATCCAGTGGACTTAATTCACCAGCCTTCTAGGCAACATCAAACTCTGCCTAGAAGGCCGGTGAAAAACCCCATCGTTTTGAAGGAAAACTGGACTCATGGATCGAATTCATTCCATCAAAGCAAGCAAGCATTCCTTTCCCAAAAAGGAGATTCAAACATGCGGCCTCGACGATTGACTTCCCATCAACCCAAATTGTTTCAGCATATTGATATGGAAGCCCTCGTGCCACAAAATCACATCCTTCGCCAAATCGATCGCGTCTTGGACTTCTCCGCGATCCATGAGTGGGTCGCCCCGCTTTATTCGGAACGCGCCGGACGCCCGGCCGTCGATCCGGAACTCGTCATGCGGATCATCTTACTTTCTTACCTCTTCAATCACTCTGAGCGGGAACTCTTTCAAACGCTCCCCATGCACGCCGGTTATTTGTGGTTCTTAGGGCTCGATTTTGAGTCCGTACTTCACCCGGAGGCCGGGGGTCCGCGGCTTCCGGATCGTACGACCGTGGTCAAAACACGGAAACTTTGGCGCAGGCATGGCATTTTTGAGAAAGCCATGCGCCATGTGGTGGATCAGTGCATCGCCGCAGGGCTCGTTCAGCCGGAAGTGCATGTCGCGGTGGACGGTACGCTTGTCCGAGCCAATGCTTCCATCCACAGTTTAAAGCCCATCGCGCCGGTCCCCGTGGAGTCGCTTGACGCTTATCTGGCCCGGCTGGAGGAAGAAGATCGCTCGTTTTCCGACGGCGGAGACGAAGACGACTCCTCTCCGTCTGACCCCCATCCTCCCGATCCGGGCCCGAACCTTTCATCCCCCGGCTCCCCTTCGGCTTCGTCGGGAAGGCCACCCAAGAAGCCGGGCGATTTTCGGGGGGAGCGGTTTTCCAACCGGACCCACCGGAGCATGACCGATCCGGATGCCCGCCTTTATCGAAAGAGCTCCGGTCAAGAAGCCCATTTGCGTTATCTCATTCATCATACGGTGGACACCCGCTCCTCCGTCATCTTGCGGACCCAGGCCAAGATCATCACGGGCACTGCGGAACGAGAGGCCGCCATCGAAGCTCTGCTGCACATCCGGCGTGAGCACCCCTCTCTTCGCATTCAAAGCGTCTCCGGAGACGGTGGATATGCCGATACGGAAACGCTCGATCGGCTTTTGAAGATGGACGTCGTTCCCCTTATTCCCGTGCGATCGCTTCAAAAAGAAGCGCTCCCCGGGTGGCGCCGAGCCGTCCGGGATCCGGAGAAAGCGCGCCAAAGATGGAGCAAGATCAAGGCGGTGCTCGTGCGGAACAAAGTTCGTCGCCTGAATGGTCAAACGCATTACCGAGCCATTCGGAAACGACGCGTTGTCATTGAACGTCTTTTTGCCGAAGGCAAAGAGCAGCACGGCTTAAGCCGTGCTCGAAGCCGTGGCTTGGAAGCGATGCAAGAGCAAGCCATCCTGACGGCTGTAGTGCAGAATCTCAAACGATTAAGCCGGTATGTGCGGAAGCGCCCACAGACCGGGAGTTTCGTGTGCCTCAAACCGGCATACGAAAGGCTCACAAGGGGAGCGGCCGCATTTTTGACGGTTCTATTCGTTATGACGTCACACCTCGTCAGGCGAAGATGGTCGATCCAGTGGACTTAATTCACCAGCCTTCTAGACCCTGCGCTTTTGGGCCACTATCCGCTCTGGATGGCCGCCTACCGCCGCTCAGAACCGCCAGCGGTCGCCGGTTGGCCGCCGTGGACCTTCTGGCAGTATGACGATCGGGAGACGGTGCCGTGTCATACGTCCTTCAGACTGGACAGATACGAAAGCGATGTTGTCTCCTTCTGTCAAAGGCAAAAGGCTCGTGAAACGAACCAAATCCATCCCGGCTCCATCCCATTCAAAGTTCAAAGCGGCTTTGGAACGGATCAAAGGCGAAAAAACGCTCGTCGAACGCTCCCGGGAATCCGGCGTTCATCCGAACCCCCTCTGGAAGGGAAAGCTTACCCTCCTGGAAAAAGGCGCTGAGCGCTCCCTTCCCCGAACAGAGAGAGGATCCCCGAAGCGCATCCGTGATTTGGTTGAGCTCCTCGGCCAAAAGGAGGTCGAAATCGCGCGCCTCAAAAACTTCCTCGGGCAGGGGAGCGAGATCAACTTTCCCTTCAGGAACGCATCCGCCTGGCTCAAGAGGCGCTGGCCAGGCGACGGGCTCCTCTGCCGGTTCTCCTCAGGACGCCTGATTTCCGCGGGCAACCGGGTATGACCAGAAAAGCGAAAGGAAGCCGAAAAGAGACGGGCTCTGTCGGGCGAAGCGCTCAAAGCGCAGATCGAAGCCATCCTTCAGGAACATCCGGAGTCCGGCGATCGCCGCCTCGAGGCCGAGCTTCGGCGGCGGGGAATCGTCGTCCATGGGAAGCGGGTCCGGCGTCTTCTTCATCCGTTTGAGCTTTCCCTCACGCGAAAGGTGAGAAAACCAAAGCCGAATCCGCTGCTCGAGACGGTCGTCCTGGCCAAGGAACGGGCGAATCTCGTCGCCGGCCTTCTTTCCGAACGGGAACCGGACGCCTTTGAGGGGCTCACCACCGATTTCACCCCGCTCGTCTATGGCGGCGGGAAGGTTTGGTTTTTGCCGATTCTGGACGCACGAAGCCGGCTGGTGCTTGGATACGCCTTCTCTTTCACTCCGGAGGTTCAGACGGCGCTTCAGGCGTGGGAACGGGCCAAAGCGTTCATTCTGACCCAAAAGGGAGAGCGCCCGAAAGCCATCGTGCGTCACGATCCGGGCGGCGCCTTTTTAAGCCACGCGTGGGTGGGGCATCTTTTGCTTCAAGAAGGACAGCGACGGTCGTACAGCCTTCGGGGTCCGAAGGAGAAACGATCGTCGCATCCTTCTTCTCGCGTTTCAAAGCAGAGCATCAAGAGCTTCTCTTGAAGCAAAGCGCGTCGAAGCCCTCGATGTGCTTTTGGCCGAACGGCTCCGGACCTATCACGAGCGCCGAGAGCATTCAAGCCTGCGGTACAAAACGCCCCAAGAAACGCGCAAAGAAGCCCTGAGCGCAGGCAAGGCCTGCATCACATCGGGATGCCGATCAAATCGTCTAACTTAAGGGGCGTGGTTCCCCGGGCATTGCGGGGCCGATCGATCTGGACCGGTACCGGGGCGCGGAACTTTCCGACGTGTGGGTCCGCCGGCCTTCGCTCGAGGTCGCAGCTCCGCCTTCCGCCGGCCCGTCCGGCTTGCCGGTCGTTTCGGTCGTTTCGAAGGGGCCGGACGGCGCGACGAAGGAGGCGATCGGTCCGGCGGCGGCCGGCCCCGGTTCGGACGCCGCCGGTTCGCCGACTCCGACCGCTGGCTTCGCGCCGGCCGCCGCTCCGGAACGGCCGCGGCCGAAGGCGGAACCCGCTTCGCCCCCGGCCGTCCCATCGGGCCATCCGGCGAAGGCAAAAGGGGCCTCCGGCCAAAGCCGGGGGTTGGCCCGCCTCGTCGCCCGGCCCGCTTGGGCGATGCGGACACTCGTCGCGGCGTTGAAAAAAGTGGGGCCTTGCTCCGGAGAGCATGACGTGTTATGATAAACGGTGCGCGTGGAGGCGTACCCAAGTGGACGAAGGGGGCTGACTCGAAATCAGCTAGGACGGGCAACCGTCGCGGAGGTTCGAATCCTCTCGCCTCCACCATTTTTTGGAGCCTATTATGACTGAATATTTATTAAATATAGTCTTCGTTTTTCGATCTCTTCGCTTCTCCGGTTCGCTCGACCGCTCGAAAACCGCCTCCGGGCAAGGCCCGTTGAAGGAATATGTCTGAGCGGGTCGAATACATCTTTACTAAGGAAGTGAGAAAGACACCCGGTGAAGGGAGCGCCAAAATGAGCGAACGGGGTGTGTTCAATTCGGCGCTGCAGCGGTTTGTCGACCACCTCCCCTTGCCGGCGGCGGTCATCGATGAAACCGGCCGGCTGCTGGTGAAAAATACGGCTTGGACCGAGGCGGCCGCCGCTTCTTCTGCCGACTTCGTCCGGGAGCCGCCGGCTTCATGGCCGGCTCCGCAGCCACGCGAGGATCAGATGTTTTGGCTCCCGCTGGAGGCGGCCGACCGCTTCCGTACATACCTCGCCATCCGCCCGGCGGCCGCCTCCGGCGAGGGCGAAAAAGATGTGCGCCGGCGGGCGCTGGAGGAGGCGTTTGAGCGATATCATGCGGCTTTTCTCGTCCTCGATCGCAAAGGCCGCATCTTATGGATGAACGCGCTGTTCCGCCGCTGGTTTTTCGTCCCGGCGGCGGCCGTCGGGCGGCCGATCGCAGACGTGTTTCGTCACCTTCCGGAGGAACAGACGCCGGCGCCTAAGCGGCTGATCGCCGGGGGAGAAGTTCGGGAAGAGCCGTTTACGTGGATGAGAAACGGAAAACCGCTCCATCTCGTCCGGGACAGCTACGCCCTCGGAGACATCGGCGCCGTCCTCCTCGCGTTCAAAGAGATCGGGCGTTACGCGAACATCGACGACAAGATCTTGCGGGCCGACCGGCTGGCGACGATCGGGCAGATGGCCGCCGGGACCGCCCACGAGATCCGGAACCCGCTGACGTCGCTCAGGGGTTTTTTGCAGCTGCTCGAGACTTCGCTGGCGGAGCACGGATTGGAGAAGGAACGGGAATACGTCCACCTCATGCTGAAAGAAATTCTCCGGATCAACGCCCTGGTCGACCAATTTTTGCTTCTCGGCAAGCCGCAGGCGGTCCGTTACCGAAAGCTTCGCCTGCCAGCGGTGGTGGCGGAGATCGTCCCGGTGCTCGCCGGGGAGGCGATGCTCCACGATATCGTTCTTGAAAATCACGTCCAGGAGCCGCTTCCGCCGATCATCGGCGATCCCGAGCTCATCAAACAGGTGCTCCTCAACATCGTCAAAAACGCCATCGAAGCCGTCGAACGGCAGGGGACGATCACCCTGACGGTCGATGTCGACCCGGAGATGCGGACGGTCCATCTGAATGTGCATGACACCGGGCCCGGCATTCCGCCGTACCTTGTCGACCGCATTTTCGACCCTTTTTTTACGACCAAAAAAGACGGAACCGGCCTCGGACTGGCCGTCTGCCAGCGGATCATCCAAGATCTCGGCGGGCAGATCCGCGTCATCAGCAAAGGCTTCGGGACGACGATGCAGATCGTCCTGCCTTACGTCGACGAAGCGGAAAGCGGTGCGGCGGAGGCGCGCGGCCGGAAGCGGGACACCGAAGATCCGAACGGCCCGGCACCGGATTCGATTCGATAGGCGCCGGCCGGCTCCCCGGGAGCGCCGATGTGGTACAATCGGGATGATCGCCTGCGGCGCAGGAGGGGATCACGATCGGCTATCAGGCGCTCTACCGGGCCTATCGTCCGAAGCGATTTCAAGAGCTCGTCGGTCAGGAACACGTAACGACGACGCTTCGCCAGGCGGTCAAAAGTGGGCGGGTGGCTCACGCGTATCTGTTTGCCGGCCCTCGGGGGACGGGAAAGACGAGCGCGGCCAAGATCCTCGCCAAGGCGATCAACTGCCTGGCGCCGGAAGACGGAGAACCGTGCGGCCGGTGCACCCACTGCCGCGCGATCGACGCCGGCGAGGCGCTGGACGTCGTCGAACTCGACGCGGCGTCCAACCGCGGCATCGACGAAATGCGGTCGATCCGTGACGCGACGTGGCTGAAGCCGGCCGCCCTTCAGACCAAGGTGTACATCATCGACGAAGCGCACATGCTGACCCACGAGGCGGCCAATGCCCTTTTAAAGACGCTCGAAGAGCCGCCGGAGCACGTCGTCTTCATCCTCGCGACGACCGACCCGGACAAGATGCCGGCGACGATCCGTTCCCGGGCGCAGCGGTTCGACTTTCGCCGCCTTGCGCCGGAGGCGCTCCGGGCCAGGGTCGAGGAGATCGCCGGCCGGGAAGGGATCGCCCTGGAGCCGGAAGCCCTCCGGCTCATCGTCGAGTTCGCCGACGGCGGACTCCGGGACGCCCTGGCGCTCCTCGATCAGGTTCGGGCGTATGCCGGCGACCGCATCGCCGCCGCGGACGTTCGGAACGTGGCGGGGCTCCCGGAGGCGGAGGAGATCGAGGCGATCCTCGCCGCTCTCGAGGAAGGGGACGCCGCCGGGCTCCATCGGGCGCTCGAAGCGGCGTACGGGGCCGGACGGGAGCCGGAGCGGCTCGCCAGGAGCCTCGCCCGGGCGCTTCGAGAGCGGTTTTACCGGCGGCGGAAAGAAGCGGGCGGTCCGGCGGAAGGCGAGGCGGCGCTCGCCCGGCGGCTGAGGGCGCTCATGGAGGTGGAGGCGGCCCTTCGTCTGAGCGTCGATCCTCACCTCAGGCTGGAGGCAGAGCTCATCGGCCTCCTCGCCGAAGGGGGCGTCGAGAAGGCCGGGGAACGGGCTTCCGAGGCGCTCCTCGGGCGGATCGCCGAGCTCGAGGCGCGCCTTCGGGCGCTGGAGGACCGCATGCGGCGGTCGGAACGGTCGGCCGCCGGCGCGGACGATGCGAAGGCGCCGCCCCCGACCTCGGAGGAAAACCGGCGACCGACGCCGGCGGCGGGCGCCGCGGCGCCCGGCGCATCGCTTTTCCCGTCCGCAGGCGCACTGGCGGCTGCTCCCGCCGGCGCGGCGGACCGGCCGGGGTCGAGCGCGGCGGAGCTTTCGGACTTCGCACGGGAGAACGATCCGGCGCGCCTTAAGGCGCTCGAAGAACGGTGGGCCAAGGTGCTTGCCGCGGTCAAGGGCCGGGACATTCGCGCCGAAGCGTGGCTGAAGCGCGGCCGGCCGGCGGCGGTCCGGGGGGAGGTCGCGCTCCTCGTCTTTACCGTCCCCCTTCACCGGCAGATGACCGAACAGAGCGACAACCGGCGGCACGTCGAGGCGGCGCTGGCCGAGGCGACCGGCGGGGAGATCCGGTCGTTTCGAACGGCGATGGCCGACGCGTGGGATCGGGCCCGAGGCGCCGCCGGCGACCCGCCGATCGTCCGGGCGGCCGTAGAGCTCGTCGGGCCCGAGCGGGTCGAGGTTCGCTACGGCGAGGAAGACGACGCGGAAGCGTAAGCCGGCGCGGCGGAAAAGAGCCGGCCCGCCGGCGGCAGGAGGCGAACGGGATGAACATGCAGCAGATGATGAAGCAGCTCAAAAAAATGCAAGAACAGATGGAAAAGGCGCAGGCGGCGCTCAAAGCGAAGACGGTGGAAGGCCGCGCCGGCGGGGGCGCCGTCGTCGTCACGATGAACGGGCACAAAGAGATCCTCGGCGTCAAGATCGACCCGAGCGTCGTCGACCCGGACGACGTCGGCCTGCTGGAAGACCTCGTGCAGGCGGCGGTGGCCGAGGCCCTCCGGGCGGCGGAGGCGCTGGCGCAGGAAGATCTCGGCCGGATCACCGGCGGCCTCCGGATTCCGGGTCTGTTCTGACGGGGGCGTCCCGATGCACTATCCGGAACCGCTGGCCCGACTGATCGAAGCGTTTCAGAAGCTGCCGGGGATCGGGCCGAAGACGGCGACGCGGCTTGCCTTTTACGTGCTCAAACTGCCCGATGAGGACGTTCGGGCGCTCGCCGAGGCCCTTCAGGCGGTCAAAAGGGATCTGAAGACGTGTTCGATCTGCCACAACGTCACCGACCGGGATCCCTGCGCGATCTGCAGCGATCCGACCCGGGATCGGCGGACGATCTGCGTCGTCGAGGAGCCGAAAGACGTCGCGGCGATGGAAAAGATGAAAGGGTACCGGGGCCTTTATCACGTGCTCGGCGGCGTTCTCTCTCCCCTCGACGGCATCGGCCCGGAAGAGCTGAAGATCAAGTCGCTCCTCGAACGGCTTCAGGATGAGACGGTGGAAGAGGTGATCATCGCCACCAATCCGTCCGTCGAAGGCGAGGCGACGGCGGTCTACCTCGCCCGGCTGATCAAGCCGTCGGGCATTCGGGTGACGCGCATCGCCTCCGGGCTCCCCGTCGGCGGCGATCTCGAGTACGCCGACGAGGTGACGCTGGCGCGGGCGTTGGAGGGGCGACGGGATGTCTGACGGGAGAAAGCCCGAAACCTGCGGCGAGGAACGGGAAGCCGGGCGGGGCGCCGAGGCGCCGATCGTGGAAGCCCTTAAGACCTACGCCGATCGCGTCCGCTTTCACGTTCCGGCCCACGGCGGACGCCCCTTCGGGCCGGAGGTCGCCGCCCTGCTCGGCCCGGCGCTTCGGTTCGACCAGACGGAAGTCGGGGCGCTCGACGATCTGCACCGGGCGACGGGCGTCATCCGGGAGGCGGAAGCCCTCGCCGCCCGGGCGTTCGGCGCTCGCCGGACGCGGTTTCTCGTCGGCGGGGCGTCCGCCGGCGTGATGGCCGCGGTGCTGGCCGTCCGGGAAAGCCGCCCGAACGGAGTGTGGCTGGCGGGGCGCGACGCGCACCGGTCGTTTTACCACGCTCTCATGCTGGCCGGCGCCGAGGCGATCCTCATCGCGCCGGAGGTGGACGCCTACGGTCGGCCGGACGGATACGATTGGGCACGATTTTGCGCCTGGGTCGAGCGGATCCCGGTGCAGGGGGCGTTCGTGACGACGCCGACGTACTTCGGTCGGCACCGCCCCCTCGAGGCGCTCGTCCGGTGCCTGCGCCGGCGAGGGATCCCGCTCGTCGTCGATCAGGCCCACGGCGGGCATTTCGGCCTCGATCCGCGCCTCCCGCCGTCGGCGGTCGCCGAAGGGGCCGACCTCGTCGTCCATTCGTCGCACAAATCGCTCGGGGCGCTGACGATGGCGGCGATGCTTCACCTCGTCGGGGACGCCGCTCTCGACGACGCCGTCGACGGGGCGCTGGTGAAGCTCCAGTCGTCCAGCCCCTCCTACCTGCTTCTGGCCTCCCTCGACCTCGTGCAGCAGTCCGTCCGCTCGGGGGCGCTTCCGAACCGCCTTCGCCGGGCGATCGACGTCGCCCGACCCCTGATGAGGCGGCTTCAGGCGGTGCGGCCGGACGCGGTCCTCCCGTCAGACGACCCGCTTCGTTTTTCGCTCCTCGCCCCTCCCGGCGAAGGGCCGGCGCTCCTTTCGCACTTTGCGACGGCGGGGATCGACCTGGAGCTCGCCTTCGGCGACCTCGCCCTGGCGATCGTGCCGCTCGGCGTCCGGCCGGAAGACGGCGACCGGCTCGAGGCGGCGTGGCGGTCGTTTTGGGCGGTGCGGCCGAAGGCGCATCCTGCCCGGGAAGCGGTCGGGCGCCGACCGGCGGTGCCCCTTTTTGTTCCGGCGGCCGAAGAGCGCCGGCGCTTTGCCCTGGGCGCCGGCCGGCGCCGTCGGCAAAGCCTCGCCGAAGCCGTCGGCCGGCCGCTGGCCGACGCCCTCGTCCCCTATCCGCCGGGGATTCCGTGGCGGTTTCCCGGTGACCGGCTTTCGGCCGAGGACGCGGCCGCGCTCGCGGCTGCCCTCGCGGCGGGCGCCTCCATCCACGGCGTCTTTCCGGACGGGACGGTGTCGGTGTTTGAGGAAGCGGAAGGATGAAGGCGGCGGTTGACCGGATAATGTGCGATTTATGGTAGAATGAAGAAAACGGACGTCGGAGGAGAGTCGCCGATGAAGATGATCATCGCGGTCGTTCAGGACCAGGACAGCCAAAAGCTCTCCCAGGCCCTCATCCAGGCCAACTTTCGCGCGACCAAGCTCGCCAGCACCGGCGGCTTCCTCCGGGCCGGGAACACGACATTTCTCATCGGCGTCGAGGACGACGACGTCGATCGGGTGCTCGACATCATCCGGGACAGCTGCCAGTCCCGCGAGCAGATGATCGCTCCGGTGGCGCCCCTGGGCGGGACGGCGACGAATTACGTCCCGTACCCGGTCGAAGTTCAGGTCGGCGGCGCGACGGTGTTCGTCCTCCATGTGGAACGGTTCGTCCACTTTTGATCCGGCGCGGGAGCCCCGGGCGGGACGGCTCATGGAGCGCATCGCGGCGAGCGGGCGGGCCGCCCACGCCTATTTGTTTTACGGGCCGCCGGGGAGCGGCAAGCGGGAGGCGGCCCGCCGCCTCGCCGCCCTGCTCCTCGGCCGCCCCCTCGCCGAGGCGGCGACCGACGTCCGCTGGGTCGAAGCGGACGGGCCTCTGGTCGGCATCGATGACGTGCGGGCGTGGATCGAGTGGGTGCACCGGGCGCCCCTTGCGGGGGCCCGCCGGGTCGTCGTCGTCGAGCAGGCGGAGCGGCTGACCCGAGAGGCGCAAAATGCGCTGCTCAAGGTGCTGGAGGAGCCGCCGGCGACCGCCCACTTCGTGCTGCTGACGGCTCGGCCGGGGCGGCTTTTACCGACGGTGCGCTCCCGGCTCTACCCGGTGCCGTTTTCCGCCGCGGACTCCGGCACCCGCTTGCTTTCGGCGCTGGCCGAAGGCGGTCTTTCCGTTGCCGGCGAAGGCAGGGACGGATCGGCCGGCGCCGGCGAAAAGACGGCGACCGGGGCGGCGTCTGGCGAGGGATGGGACGACGTGCTACACTTTTTATGTCACCTCCCGGCGACGCCCGGCCGGCGGCTTCAGGCGTACGCCGCCCTCGTCCGCAAGGCCGGCGCCGATCCGACGGTGGTCCTCGGCCGGCTTCTCGTCGCGTACCGGGACGTCCTGGTGCTCGCGACCGGCGGCGAGGCGTCCCTCGTCCTGGCGTCGGCGCGGCCGTGCCTGGAGCGCCTTGCCGCCCGCCTCGGTCCGGCCGGCGCTGCGCGGGTTGTCGTGCGCCTGATGGAGGCGCTGGCGGCCGTGCGGGAGCACCGATCGCCGGCTTGGGCGGAAGCGCTGGTGATGGAGCTGGAAGGGGTTTGACATGGTCGAGATCATCGGCGTCCGCTTCAAAAAGGCCGGGCGGATCTATTATTTTGACCCCGGGGAGGCGGAAGTGTCCGTCGGCGACGGCGTCATCGTGGAGACGATCCGCGGCATCGAGTACGGTCGCGTCGTCATCGGCCGGCGTCTGGTGCCGGAGGAAGACGTCGTGCTTCCGCTCCGCCCGCTGATCCGGCGGGCCGACGCGGCGGACGAGGCGGTCGTCGCGCAAAACCGCGAGGACGCCAATCGGGCGATCCCCGTCGCCCGGGAACTCATCGCCGCCCACGGGCTGCCGATGCGGCTCATCGATGCGGAATATACGTTTGACCGGGCGAAGCTCATTTTTTATTTCGCCGCGGACGGCCGCGTCGATTTCCGGGCCCTCGTTCGGGATCTTGCGGCGGTCTTCCGCACCCGGATCGAGCTCCGGCAGATCGGCGTGCGGGATCAGGCGAAGCTCATCGGCGGCATCGGCCCGTGCGGGCGGGTGCTTTGCTGCTCGTCGTTTCTCGGTGAATTTGAGCCGGTCACGATCAAGATGGCCAAAGATCAAAACCTGGTCTTGAATCCGACGAAAATCTCGGGACTCTGTGGCCGGCTGATGTGCTGTCTGACCTACGAAAACGATCAGTACGAATCGGCCCGGGAGATGCTCCCGGATCTCGGCGAGGAGATCGAGACGCCGTACGGGTCGGGGCGGGTCGTCGGCCTCAATCTCCTCGACCGGATCGTCCAGATCGCCCTCTCCGGCGGCCAGACGGTGGAGCTCCCGTGGGAGTCATTGGTTGCCTACTGGCAAGAGCGCTGGCAATGACGGGCGGACGGCGAGGCGAGGGGGTGGGCCGGCCGTGGAAAAAAAGGCGCTCTTTCATCGCCTGGAGGCGATGGAGGCCAAACTCGGGGAACTGTACGAAGCCCTCGGAGAACTGAAGCGGGACTTGCAGGCGCTGGTCGAGTCGGAGCTTCGCCTGGCGCTGGAAAACGAACGGCTTCGGCGGTCGCTGGCCGGCTCCGGCCGGGCGCCTGCCGGGACGGGGGCCGCAGCGGAAGTCGGCGTCGGCGAAGGGGTGGAAAACCTCGCCCGGTTGTATTACGAAGGCTTTCACGTCTGCCATCACGCGTTCGGCACGCTCCGGGCCGGCGGCGACTGCCTCTTCTGCCTCGATCTGTTGCACAAAGCGACCCGAAAGGGCCGGGAGGAGGGCGGCGATGCGGAGTCCAGGCGAACTTCCTCCGTCCGCGGCGCCCCTTAAGCCGGGGGAGCGGCTCGATCGTCTGGGCCTCGGGCGTCGGGTGATCATCCAGCGGGACGATGCCTTCCGCTTCGGCATCGACGCGGTCCTGCTCGCCGCCTTTGCCCGGGTCCCGTCCGAGGGGGAGATCGTCGACCTCGGCGCCGGAAATGGGGCGGTGCCGCTCCTTTTGGCCGACCGAACCGGCGCCCGGTTCACGCTGGTCGACATCCAGCCGGAGCTCCTCGACATGGCCCGCCGGAGCGCCGAACTGAACGGCCTTCAGGACCGGTTTCGGTTCGTGCTCTCGGACGTTCGGGAAGCCGCCGACGTCCTCGGCGCCGATCGGTTCGACTACGCGACGTCGAATCCGCCCTATTTGCGTCGCGGTGGCGGCACCCCGAGCCCGAACGCGATCCGGCACATCGCCCGCCACGAGACGACGGCGACGATCGACGATTTTGCCCGGGCCGCCGCCCGGCTCCTCAAGCCGCGGGGCCGCACCGCCTGGGTGTACCGGCCGGAGCGGCTGGCGGACCTGTTTTCCGCCCTGCAAAAGGCCCGGCTTCACCCCGTGCGGCTGCGCTGGGTCCATCCCCGGCCCGAGGCCCGCGCCGTTCTCGTCCTCGTGGAAGCGGTCAAAGGGCCGGCGGCTCCCCTTGCGGTGGAGCCGCCGCTTTTCGTCGCCGAAGGCGACGGCTATTCCGAGGCCATGATGGCCATCTACCGGATGAGCGGAGGCGCCGATGGCTGACGTCCACGTGCAAAAAAGCTTTGCGACGACCGGCGGCGTGCTGTACGTCGTCGGGACGCCGATCGGCCACCTCGACGATTTCACCCGGCGGGCCCAGAGCGTCCTGGCCTCGGTCGACCTGATCGCCGCCGAAGACACGCGGGTGACGCGGAAATTGCTGCAGGCGTACGGCATTCGGACGCCGCTCGTCAGCTTCCACGCCCACAGCGGCCCCGGCCGCCTTCAGGCGCTCGTTGAGCGGCTCGTCTCCGGCGCCTCGGTGGCCCTGGTCACCGACGCCGGCATGCCGGCCATCTCCGATCCCGGCGAAGCCCTCGTCCGGGCGGCGATCCACGCCGGCATCCCCGTCGTGCCGATCCCCGGCCCATCGGCGGTGATCGCGGCCCTTTCGGTCTCCGGGCTTCCGGCGACGCCCTTTTTGTTCGTCGGCTTCCTCCCGCGGCGGCCGGCGGAGCGCCGGGAGCGCCTGGCCGCATTAAAGCCGCTTCCTTTTACGCTCGTCTTTTACGAGGCGCCGCACCGGCTTTCGGCGACGCTCCGGGATCTTGTGGACGTCTTCGGCCCGCGGTCGGCGGTCGTTGCCCGGGAGATGACCAAGCGGCACGAGACGTTCTGGCGGGGCAAGCTTCCGGACCTTTGGGCGCTCGCGGAAAAAGAACCGCCCCGCGGGGAGATCACCCTCGTCGTCGAAGGCGCGGAGGCGGTCGACGGCCGGAGGGCCGCGCCGGCGGGCGGGGCGCCGGCCGGCGAGGAAAGCCCCGGCGAGGAGACGCCCGCCGGGGCGCTCCGGGCGCTTCTGGCCGCCGGTTTCAGCGGCCGCGACGCGGCCCGGGCGGTGGCGGAGCGCTTCGGCCTCTCCCGCCGGACGGTCTACCGCCTCCTTGCCGACCTGGACCGGGCCGGCGCCTTGATCCGGGAAGACGAAGACTAGCGGCACCGGTTCATCGCCGGGCCGGCTTCCTGGGGCGGGGAAAAGAGGCGGTCACCCGGCCCCCAAGGCGGTCGGCACCAAAAACGGGTCCGGCCGTTCCGGACCCGTCGAACCGTCTGGCGCACCGCCGCTCCATAGCGAATGATCGAAGCCTTTTTGGGCCGTTTCCCTTTTCGACGATGGCCGCCGGGGGCGCCAACAGACGCGGGGATCAGCGCCCGTCGCCCGGTTCCGGCGCGCCGGCCGGACGCACGGCGTCGCCGAGCTCGGCGGCGCACCGCCGGCAGACCTTTTTGTCCCTAAATTCGATCAAATCCGATGACGATCCACAAAAGACGCATCGCGCTTCGAGTTTTCTCAGCACGATCCGATCACCGTCGACGTAGATCTCCAGGGCGTCCCGCTCGCCGATGCCGAGGGTCCGCCGGAGCTCGATCGGGATGACGACGCGGCCGAGTTCGTCGACTTTGCGGACGATGCCGGTCGCTTTCACGGCTCTTCCCCCCCGACGGCGCCGCTCGTGACGCCAGGCTCCCTCTTTAGCATACCAGCTCCTGCCAGGGAGCGTCAACTTTCTTGACAGAGCCGGGAATCGGCGCTAAGATGGACAAAAATCATCCAGCGCGACTGAGGGACCGGGCATGGGAAAGTTTTACATTACGACGCCGATCTACTATCCGAGCGCGACGCTCCACATCGGGAACGCCTACACGACCGTGGCCGCCGACGCGATCGCCCGCTTCCGGCGGCTCGAAGGGGACGACGTCTTCTTCCTCACCGGCACCGACGAACACGGCCAGAAGCTCGCCAAGACGGCCGCCCGGCACGGCAAGGCGCCGCTCGAGTACATCGAGCCGATCGTCGCGTGGATCAAGGATCTCTGGGCGCGCCTCGACATCTCGTACGACGACTTCATCCGGACGACGGAGCCGCGGCACAAGGTGGCGGTGCAGAAGATCGTCGAGCGCCTCCTCGCCTCCGGCGACATCTACCTCGGCGAATACGAAGGCTACTACTGCGTCGAGTGCGAGGCCTACTGGACGGAGTTTCAGGCGAAGCGGGACGACGGCTACTACTGCCCCGACTGCGGCCGACCCATCAGTCGCGTCAAGGAAAAAAGCTATTTCTTCCGCCTGTCCAAGTACGCCGATCGGCTCGAAGAGCACATCGAACGCCATCCGGAGTTCATCCTGCCGGAGTCCCGGAAGCATGAGATGCTGAACAACTTCATCCGGCCAGGGCTTGAGGATCTTTCCATCTCCCGGACGAACTTCGACTGGGGGATCCCGCTTCCCCACGATCCGGAGCACGTCCTCTACGTCTGGATCGACGCCCTGTCGAACTACATCACCGCCCTCGGCTACGGATCCGACGACCCGTCGAAGTTCGAGCGCTACTGGCCGGCGGACGTCCACCTCGTCGGCAAAGACATCCTTCGCTTCCACACGATCATCTGGCCGGCCATCCTCATGGCGCTCGGTCTCCCGCTCCCGAAGACGGTCTTCGGCCACGGCTGGCTGCTCATGCCGGACGGGAAGATGTCGAAGTCGAAGGGGAACGCGATCGATCCGAAGTTCCTCATCGACCGGTACGGCTCCGACGCCGTCCGCTACTTCCTCCTCCGGGAGGTCCCGTTCGGTCAGGACGGCGTCTTTACGCCGGAGGCGTTCATCCGCCGGACAAACAGCGACCTCGCCAACGACCTCGGCAACCTCGTCCACCGGACGGCGGCGATGATCGAGCGGTACTTCGACGGGCGGCTCCCGGCGCCGGGGGAGGAGGCGCCGGCCGACGAGGCGTTTCGGGCGGAGGCGCTCGGGCTTCGGGCCAAGGTGAAGGCGGCGATGGACCGCTTCCACCTGAACGTTGCCCTCGGGGAAATCTTCGCCTTCGTCCATCGGGCGAACCAGTACATCGACGAGACGGCGCCGTGGGCGCTGGCCAAGGATCCGACGGCCCGCTCCCGCCTCGGCACCGTGCTGTATCAGCTCGCCGAAGGGATCCGCATCCTCGCCGTCCTCCTCGGTCCCTTCATGCCCCGGACGCCGGAGCGCATCTTCGCGATGTTTTCCGTTGGACCGGATGACCCGGCCCGGGACTACGGCCGGCTGGAGACGTGGGGGGTGCTTGCGCCGGGCCGGCGGGTGGAAAAAGGGCCACCGCTGTTCCCGCGGCTCGACCTCGAGGCGGAGATCGCGGCGATCGACGCTCACACCGCCGCCGCCCGGGCGCAGGCGGAGGCCAACCTCCGGTCCCGTTCGGCCGGCAGGGCGAACGGGCCGGCCGGCGAGGGAAGCGCTCCGGCCGGCGCCGGGCCGAAAACGGCAAACCGCATCCCGTCCGAAGGAGGAGAAAGCCGCGAGGCCGAAAGCCCGCCGAAAGCGCCGGAAGGCGTCACCCCGATCGACATCGAGACGTTCGGCAAGGTCGAGCTTCGGGCGGCGGAAGTCGTCGCGGCAGAGCGGGTGCCGGGCGCCGACCGGCTCCTTCGGCTCATCCTCGACCTCGGCGATGAGCGGCGGCAGGTCGTCTCCGGCATCGCCGAGCACTACGCGCCGGAGGCGCTCGTCGGGAAGAAACTCATTTGCGTCACGAACTTAAAGCCGGCCCGCTTCCGGGGGGTCGACTCGTACGGCATGATCCTCGCGGCGTCGTACGACGGCGACCTCAGGGTGATCGAGGTGCCGGCCGAGGTGCCGAACGGCACCCGGATCCGATGAGCGCCCCGCTGGTCGACACCCATGCCCACCTCGACGATCCGGCGTTTGATGCCGATCGGGCGGAGGTGCTGGCGCGGGCGAAGGCCGCCGGCGTCCGGGCGATCGTCAACGTCGGCTACAACCCGGAGCGCATCCGGACGACGCTCGCGCTCGCCGAGGCGGAGCCGATCGTCTACGCCGCCGTTGGGCTTCATCCGACGGAAGCGGAGCGCTTAAGCCCGGACGTTTTGGCGGCGATCCGGGAGGCGGCCCGGCACCCGAAGGTCGTCGCCATCGGCGAGATCGGCCTGGACTACCACCATCAGACGGCGTCCCGGGAGGCGCAGGTCCGGGCGTTTCGGGCGCAGCTCGACCTCGCCCGGGAGCTCGGCCTTCCGGTCATCATCCACAACCGGGACGCCCACGATGACGTGTATGCCCTCCTCCGGGAGGCCGACGCCGGGGCGATCGGGGGCGTGATGCATGCCTTTTCCGGCTCGGAGGCTCACGTCGAGGCCGCCGTCGCCCTCGGTTTTTATCTTTCCCTGGGTGGTCCGGTGACGTTTAAAAATGCCCGGGCGCTTCAGGCGCTCGTGCCCCGCATCCCGCTGGATCGCCTCGTCATCGAAACCGACGCGCCGTATCTGGCGCCCCACCCTTATCGGGGGAGGCGGAACGAAAGCGCCCACGTGCGCCTCGTCGCCGAGGCGGTGGCGCGCCTTGCCGGGCGTTCGGTGGAAGAGATCGCGCACCTGACGACCGACAACGCGAAACGGCTGTTTCGCCTTCCATCGCCGGACGCCCCACCGGACCACGGGATGGGTTGAGGTGAAGCGATGCCGTCAAGTCGCCGGCGGCTCGCCGGAGCGCTCGCCTGGACGTTCGTCTGGGGCGCGCTCCTTGCGGCCGCCATCGGGTTCGGTTCCAAGACGGTCACCGTCGACGACGGAACCGCGGTCCGGACGCTCAGCGTCCCCGACCGGTCGGTCGGGGCGCTCCTCGTCCGCCTCGGCCTCCGGCTCGAGGACGGCGACCGGGTGTTTCCGCTCCCGGACGCGACCCTTCGGGACGGAGATGCCGTCGTCGTCCGGCGGGCAAAGGCGGTCCGCCTGATCGTCGGCCGCAGCCAGCCAGCCCTCGTCCGGACGACAGCGGAGACCGTCGGCGGCCTCATCGCCGAGTTGGGCTTCGGCCTCCGGCCGGCGTACCTCGTCACGCCGGCGCCGGAGACACCGCTTCGGAGCGGGGAGACGGTGCGGATCGAGCGGATCGAATCGGCCGTCGTCGCCGAGAGCCGGACGATCAAGGCCGAAACGGTCAAAAAGGCGGACTTCGCCCTGCCGCGGGGGGTGGAAAAGACCGCCTCCTCCGGCCGGGACGGGCGGGCCCTCGACTTTTACCGCGCCGTCTACGTCAACGGCGTCCTCACCGACGTCCGGCCGCTCGTAAGCCGCATCGTCGAAGCGCCGATGCCGAAGATCGTTCGCGTGGGCGCCCGGGTGCCGCCGTCGGAGGTCGCACCGGTCCCGGAGGCCGGCTCCGGGACCCGAGCCGCCTCGTCGGAACCGGCGGTCCTTGCGATCAACGGGCAGCGCATCCCCGTGCAAAAGGTCCTGACCGGCGTCGTGCTGACCGCCTACGGCCCGGGCCCGGCCCACACCGGCAAGCGGCCGGGCGATCCCGGCTACGGGATGACGGCCACCGGCGTTCGGGCCAAAGAAGGCCGGACGATCGCCGTCGACCCGACGGTCATCCCCCTCGGGAGCTGGGTGTACATCGAAGGCTACGGCCTTTACCGGGCGGAAGACACAGGCGGCGGCGTCCGCGGTCGGATGATCGACCTCTTTTTCGAGGACGACCGGAAGGCCGACGCTTTCGGCTACCGGCGGGGAAACACCGTCTACGTGATCGGACCCAATCGACCGGAAGGGCTGTGACCCTTCCGGTTTTTTTGTCGGCTGTGGGGAGATGGTCCTCGACGAAGAAAAGTCCCGGTGGGTGAAGGGTGTATAATAAGCGAGGTGATGCCGTGTTGACCGTAGCGAAGCCGCACCTCGAGGCGGTCGTCGTCGTCGAAGGGCGGCGGGATGCCGCCCGCGTTCGGGAGGCGGCCGAGGTCGACGTCTTCGTCCTCGGCGGCGACGCCCTTACCCCGGAGAAGATCGCCGCCCTCCGGCGCCTTGCCCGCGTGCGGGACGTCGTCGTCCTGACCGATCCCGACCGGGTCGGAGAAAAACTGCGCCGGGCCCTCGATCGTATGGTTCCGGGGCTTCTGCACGCCTACCTTCCTCCGGAGGCGGCGAAAAAAAACGGCCGCTACGGCGTCGAGCACGCTCGACCGGAGGCGATCCGGGCGGCCCTCGGCCACCTCCGCAAGGCCGAGCGGAAGGGGCCACCGGCGTTGTCGTGGCAGGCGTACGTCGACCTCGGCCTTGCCTTTCATCCGGAGGCGTCCTTCCGGCGGGCCCGCGTCGCCGCCCGCCTCGGCATCGGCACCGCTGGCGCCAAGGCGTTTTACGAACGCCTGAACCTCTTTTGCATCCCGGAGGCCGCCGTTCGGGCGGCCCTCGGGTCGGACGCCCGGGAAGGCGGCCCGCCCTCCGGCGCCGGCGGTCCCGAGGGGAAGGAGGCGGACCGCCGGTGAACGTCGATCCCCGGCGCACGAAGGCCCTTGCCCGGGCGCTGGATCTTCGGCCGGTCAAATCCCGCGGGCAGCATTTCCTCACCGCCCCGCACATCGTCGACGGGATCGTCACCTGCGCCGGCGTCGGGCCGGAAGACGGCGTGCTGGAAATCGGCCCCGGGCTCGGCGCCCTCACGGCGGCCCTCGCCGAGCGGGTGCGCCGCGTCGTGGCGGTGGAGATCGACCGGCGGCTCGTCGCCGCCCTGAATGAGCTCTTCGCCGATCGGCCCTCGGTCCACATCGTGGAAGGGGATGTGCTGGCGGTGGACCTTCCGGAGCTTCTGAACCGTCACTTTGCGCCGGAGACGCCGGTCCACGTCGTGGCAAACCTCCCGTATTACATCACGTCGCCGATCCTCTTTCGCCTGCTCGAGCACGGCGATCGCTTCCGGGCGATCACGATCATGGTGCAAAAAGAGGTGGCCGATCGCCTCGCCGCGACGCCGGGAACGAAGGCGTACGGCGCCTTGACGGCGTCGGTGGCTCGCTTCGCCCGCGTCGAAAAGTGCCTCGACGTCCCCGCGGGAGCGTTCTTCCCGCCGCCGGCGGTGGCGTCCCGCGTCGTCCGCCTCGTGCCGCACCGCCCTTCGCCGTACGCCGGCTGCCGCGAAGGCTACGTCCACCTCGTCGCCGTCGCCTTCAAAAGCCGCCGGAAGACGCTCGTCAACAATCTGCGCCAGGCCCATCCGGCGCTTCCGATCGACTGGGGCGCCTGGCTCGAGGCCCACGGCTATGACGCGAAAATCCGCGGCGAAATGCTCGCGCCCGACGATTTTTGCCGCCTCGGCGCGGCGCTCTGGGCGCTCCTTCAGGCCCGAACGGGGTGACGCGATGATCTTCACCAGCCCGACGGACGGCCGGCTCACGATCGCCGAGATGCTGGCCGCGATCGAACGGTTCATCGCCGTCGACGAGGCAGGCCGCTACAAGCTCATCATCGGCACCGATTCCCAGACGCATCACGGTGAGACGATGTTCGTCACCGCCGTCATCGTGCACCGGATCGGGAAGGGCGCCCGCTTTTTTTTCCATCGCCAGAGCCGGCCGCCGGTCCAGGATCTCCGGCAGCGGGTGTATCTCGAGACGGCGGCTTCCCTCGAGACGGTTCAGCGGATGCAGCGCGATCCGGCCTTTCAACGGATCATCGATCTCCCGATCGAGATCCACGTCGACATCGGGACGACCGGCGCCACGCGGTCGATGATCCAGGAAATCGTCGGCTGGGTGACGTCGGTCGGCTACACGGTCAAAATCAAGCCCCAATCGTACGGAGCGAGCGCCGTCGCCGATCGTTACACCAAGTAAGGCCGCCTCACTCCCGGACGCCGCCGGCCATAGGCTATGGCGGAAGGGGGCGCGGCGATGATCACCGTCGGCATGCTCGTCGGCCGAAAATCGTACGGCCGGGACATCGTCTTTCGCGTCATCCAGATCGATCACGCCGCCCGAGTGGCGCTTTTGCAGGGGAAGGACGTCCGCCTCCTGGCCGATGCGCCGCTGGACGATCTGGAGCCGGTGGACGACGCGGAGGGGGAGGCGGACGACGGCGCTTCGGGCAAAACGTCCCGGCCGGCGCCGCCTCCGCCGGCGCCCCGCGGGAGAACCCTCGGGACGCGGGCGGTGCCGTACCCGGGGAAGGTGCTCCATCTCGACGGCGACGCCCGGTACCTCGCCCTGTCGATGGCGGAGTACGAGCGCCTCGGGCTTCCGGCCGTCGGGCTGAACCTTCCGGAGCGGGAGATGCCGAAGAAGGTCTCGACCCTCCTCCGTCGGACGCAGCCCGACATCCTCGTCCTCACGGGGCACGACGCCTACCAGCGGGGCCGGGACATCTACCGGCACTCGCGGTACTTTATCGACGCCGTGCGCCACGCCCGGGAAGTCGAGCGGCACAAGGACGCCCTCATCATCGTCGCCGGTGCTTGTCAGTCGGATTACGACGGGCTGATGGCCGCCGGAGCGAACTTTGCCAGTTCTCCGGCCCGGATGAACATCCACGCCCTTGATCCGGTCCGGGTCGTCTCCCGGCTCGCGACCGCCTCGGTCCGGGACATCGTCGCGCCCGATGCGGCGATCGCCGACGTGACCGGCGGCGCCCGGGGGTTCGGCGGCATCGAAACCCGCGGGACGCTTCGCCTCGGTTTTCCGGAAAACGCCCGTTGACAGCCTTTTGCCGGCCCTGCTATAATGGTTGCTTCCGTTTGACTCGCTATACGAAAAATGTTATACTAGGGCCGGCGAGGTGATGAACACGTGGCGAAAAATGCCCTGGCGGAGATCAAAACGCTTCTCGACGGGTATGTCGGACAGCGGATTCGACTGAAGGCGAACGGCGGTCGCAAAAAAACGGTCGAACATGTCGGCATCTTAGAGGAGACGTATCCGCTCGTGTTCATCGTCAAATTGGACGAAACGGCTCGACCGGTCCGGCGGGTGTCCTACAGTTACGCCGACATCTTGACGGAGACGGTAGAGCTTACGGTTCTCGACGAAAAGGGACCGCAAAAGATCACCGTGTCGCCGGCGCCGTGACGCCGCTTTGCGCCGCATAGCCTCGGATGGACGGCACAGATTACGAAGGGGGCGGCCGAGGCGCCGGGAGGGATGGCGGTGGCCCGACGGCGACGGGTCATGTCGGAGGCGCTGAAGGCGGAACTGGCGAAGGAACTCGGCTTTTACGACAAGGTCCGTGCCGGAGACTGGGGCGACATCACCGCCCGGGAGGCGGGGCTTTTGGTCCGCCAGGCGATCGCCAAGGCGGAGGCGCTCCTTCGGGCGGGCGAAGCGCCGTCTGACCGGCGGTGACGGGGGCAAAAGAGGCGGGGCGACCGGCCTCTTTTGCCTGCCTTTTTTTGCCGTGCTTCCCGTGTTACAATGGGACGGAAAGCGGGCGTCGGTGGGCAGCGGCAGGCGGACGGGATGGAGACGAAAATGCGTGAACTGTGGATCACCTCGCCGGCCAAGATCAACCTGACGCTGGAAGTGCTCGGCCGGCGGCCGGACGGATATCACGAGCTCGACATGCTCGTCGTCGCCGTCGATCTGGCCGACCGGCTGCGCCTTGTGCTCCGGGACGACGGAGCCATCACCCTGTCGTCGTCGAACGGGACGCTCCCCCTCGGCGAGAAGAACCTGGCGGTGGCCGCCGCCCGGAAGCTTCAGGCCGCAAGCGGCGTCCGGGCCGGCGTGCACATTGAGATCGAGAAGCGGATCCCGATCTCCGCCGGCCTCGGCGGCGGTTCGTCGAACGCCGCGGCGGTCCTCATGGGGCTCAACGATCTCTGGGGGCTCGGTTACGACCGGGAGCGGCTTCAGGCGCTCGGCGCCGAGATCGGCTCCGACGTGCCATTTTTTTTCTACGGCGGGACCGCCCGGGTTCAGGGCCGAGGAGAGCGGGTGGAGCCGCTTCCCGACGTCGGTCCCTGGACGGTCGTCATCGCCCGGCCGCCGCTTTATGTGTCGACGGCGGATGTGTTTCGGGCGCTCGCGGTCGATCGGCTGCCGCCGCCGGGGGAGACGGCGGCGGCGGTGGCGGCCCTTCAGTCCGGCCGGCGGGAGGCGGTGCTCCGGCACCTCCGGAACGATCTCGAAGCGGTGACGTTCCGGCTGTACCCGGAGGTGCGCCGCCTGAAGGAGAAATTTTACGCTTTCGGCGCCGAATACGCGCTCATGTCCGGCAGCGGCCCGGTCGTCTACGGCGTCTTTCCCGACGGCCGCCGCGCCCGCCGGGTCGTCCACAGCCTGCGGGGGTTTCTCCGGGACGTCTATCTCGTGCAGACCCTCGGCGCCCGGTCTTCTCCCCGGGGCATGACGGCGGTCTCGAAAGGGTGAAACCGGAGTGGCCATGAAGCCGAAACGCGCCGGACGGCTCGTCGACCTCGCCGCGCGCCTGGTGGCGGCGCCGTACGGGCATTTTTCGCTGACCGCCTTTGCCGAGGCGTACGGCGCCGCCAAATCGTCCATCAGCGAAGACCTGGCCCTCATCAAGCGCGTGCTGGAGGCCTCCGGCCGGGGAACGCTCCGGACCTTCCCCGGCGCCGCCGGCGGCGTCCGGTACGAGCCTTGGCTTCCCCGGCCGGAGGCCGAGGCGTTCGGCGAAGCGCTCCAGGCGGAGATGGAGCGGACGGAACGGCTTCTTGCGGGGGGCTTCGTCTACATCACCGATCTTCTCGGCCGGCCGGACGTCCTCTCCCGGTTCGGCCGGCTGGTGGCGACCGCCTACGGGGGCGAGGAGATCGACTGGATCCTCACCGTTGAGACGAAGGGCATCCCCCTGGCGACCGCCGTCGGGTTCTGGCTCAACCGGCCGGTCGCCGTCGCCCGCAAGGCGAGCCAGATCACCGAAGGGTCGGTCGTCACGGTGAGTTACGTCTCCGGGACGTCCCGGCGGATTCAGACGATGTCCCTCTCCCGCCGGGCGATCCCGTCGGGAGCGCGGGTGCTCATCGTGGACGATTTTTTGCGGGGCGGAGGGACGATCCGGGGGCTTTGGTCGCTTCTCGACGAGTTCCAGGCGACGGCAGCGGCGAGCGTCGTCCTCGTCGAGACGCCGCCCGGAGCGCCCCGCCTCGTCGACGGGGTACGGGCCGCCGTCCGGCTGACGCGGCTCGACGCCGAGGCGGGGGTTCTCGTGGCCGAGCCGGGGGGCCTGATGGACGACTACCGGGCGGCGCTGGAAAAGATCGAAGGGGAGCTGAAAGCAGAGGGCGCGGCGCTCGTCGACCCGGAGGGTCGGCCGGACGACGGCGCCGCAGACGCAAAAAGGAGGGAGCGGCGCGATGCAGTCGATTAACGCCGACCGGGCGCCGGCGGCCATCGGTCCGTATTCCCAGGCGGTCGAAACCGGGGGCTGGGTCTTTCTCTCCGGCCAAATTCCGCTTAGGCCGGACGGGACGCTCGTCGACGGACCGCCGGCGGAGCAGGCGGAACAGGTGCTCAAAAATCTGGAGGCCGTGCTCGAGGCGGCCGGTCTTTCGAAACGGGACGTCGTCAAGACGACGATCTTTCTCACCGATCTTTCGCATTTTCAGGCGGTGAACGAAGTGTACGGCCGCTTTTTCGGCGATCACCGGCCGGCCCGTTCGACGGTCCAGGTGGCGGCGCTCCCCCGGGGCGCGGCGGTCGAGATCGAAGCGATCGCCGTCCGGCCGCGGTGAGGACCGCCGATTCATGCAAAAATAACTTTGATCCGCGGAAGGAATCGGCCGCCCTGCGTCGAAAGCGTAGACTAGTCCGACACTTCGGCGCAAGGTGGTGAACCCGATGGAAGTGACCGATGTCCGCATCCGGACGGTGCAGGGCGAGGGCAAGATGAAGGCCGTGGCGTCCGTCACCTTTGACGGCGAGTTCGTCGTCCACGACATCCGCATCATCGACGGGACGAACGGCCTCTTCGTCGCCATGCCGAGCAAACGGATGCCCGACGGGGCGTTTCGGGACATCGCCCACCCGATCTCTTCGGCGACGCGCGAAAAGATCCAGCGGGCCGTCCTCGACGTCTACCGCCGGCACGTGGCCCAAAACGCCGCCCGGGAGGCGGCCGAAGCGGCCGAACCGGCCGACGGCGACCTCGTCGGCGAAGGCGCGTAAGGCGCTTTCGCCGCTTTTTTGTCCGCCGGTGCCCCTTGCGCCGGCGCCGGCCTTTCTGTATCATGGGGATGATTTGCCGGGCGGGGAACGCCGGTGGGGAGAGGAAGGATCCGGATGAAACGGGTTGCCGTCGTGCTGGCGGCCGGCAAGGGGACCCGAATGCGCTCGGAACGGCCGAAGGTGCTCCATCCGCTCCTCGGAAAGCCGATGCTGGGGTACGTCCTGGAAGCGCTCGGCGCCGTCCGGTGGGACGGCGTCTTCGTCGTCGTCGGCCATCGGCGGGAATGGGTGGAAGCGGCGTTTGCCGGCGCCGCGTCCTTCGTCGTCCAGGACCCGCCGCTCGGGACCGGCGACGCGGTAAAAATTGCCCTCAAGCAGGCGGGGGCGCCGCCGGAGACCCTCGTCGTCTTAAACGGCGATGCGCCCCTCCTTCGGGCCGAGACGATCCGCCGCCTCGTCGAGGCGCATGAGGCCGCTTCCGCCGCGGCGACCGTCGCCGCGGCCCGCCTGGACGATCCGACGGGGTACGGGCGCCTCGTCCGGGACGACGACGGCCGCCTTGTCGGCATCGTCGAAGAAAAGGACGCCACGCCGGCCGTCCGGGCCATCCGGGAAGTGAACGCCGGGCTGTACGCCTTTTTTGGCCCGGCGCTCGCTGAGGCGCTTTCCGCCCTCCGGCCGGACAACGCGCAGCAGGAATACTATCTCACGGACGCCGTCGGGCATCTCCTCGCCCGCGGAGCGGCGGTCGAGGTCTTTCCCCTCTCCGATCCGACGGAGGCCCGGGGGGTGAACGATCGCCGGGAACTCGTCGAGGCGGAGGCGATCCTCCGGCGGCGGATCATCGAGCGGCATCTCCTCGCCGGGGTGACGGTCGAGGATCCGGCGTCGACGTGGATCGGGCCCGACGTCGAGATCGCCGCCGATGCGATCATCCGGGCCGGAAGCCGCTTGATGGGCCGGACGCGCGTCGGCGAGGGGGCGGACGTGGGGCCGTATGCCGACCTGACGGACACCGAGGTCGGCGCCGGCGCCCGCGTCCGGTACACCGTCGCCGAAGGGGCGGCGATCGGCGCCGGATCCGACGTCGGGCCCTATGCCCATCTCCGGCCCGGCACCCGCCTCGGCCGGACGGTGCGCGTCGGGAACTTCGTGGAAGTGAAAAACAGCACCGTCGGAGACGGGACGAAGCTTCCGCATCTGACGTACATCGGCGATGCGACGGTCGGTTCCGGCGTGAACGTCGGCTGCGGAACGATCACGGTCAACTACGACGGCGTGGCCAAGCACCGGACGGTGATCGAGGACGGCGCCTTCATCGGCTGCAACACGAACCTGATCGCGCCGGTCCGCGTCGGCGCCGGCGCCTACGTCGCCGCCGGATCGACGATCACCGACGACGTCCCGGACGGAGCGCTGGCGATCGCCCGGGCGAGGCAGGCGAACAAACCCGGTTATGCCGAGCGGCTTCGGGCCAAGTTCCGGGATCGCTCCGGCCGGTCGGCCGGGGAAGCCGTCTCCCATCACGGCGGAGAAGGGAACGAGGGATGAGCTATCGCGACTCGAAACTGAAGGTCTTCAGCGGCAACTCGAACCGGGCGCTCGCCGAAGAGATCGCCCGGCATATCGGCGTGCCTTTGGGCGATGCGGAGATCTCCACCTTCAGCGACGGCGAAATCCAGGTCCGGCTGAACGAAAGCGTCCGCGGCGCGGACGTTTTTGTCATCCAGTCGACGAGTTATCCGGTGAACGACCACCTGATGGAGATGCTCGTCATGATCGACGCCTTGAAGCGGGCGTCCGCCGGCCGGATCAACGTCGTCATGCCGTACTACGGGTACGCCCGGCAGGACCGGAAGGCCCGGGCCCGGGACCCGATCACGGCCAAACTGGTCGCCAACCTGATCGAAACCGCCGGCGCCGATCGGGTCATCGCCATGGACTTGCACGCGATGCAGATCCAGGGCTTTTTCGACATCCCGGTCGATCACCTGCTCGGCATCCCGATCCTGGCGGCGTATTTTCGGGAAAAGGGGCTCGACGATGTCGTCGTCGTCTCGCCGGACCACGGCGGCGTGACCCGGGCCCGGCGCCTCGCCGACCGCCTCGGGGCGCCGATCGCCATCATCGACAAACGGCGCCCGGAGCCGAACGTCGCCCAGGTGATGAATATCGTCGGCCAGGTCGAGGGCCGGACGGCGATCCTCATCGACGACATCATCGACACCGCCGGAACGATCACCCTGGGCGCCGAGGCGCTCCTCAAAGCCGGGGCGAAGGCGGTTTACGCGAGCGGCACCCACGCCGTCCTCTCGGGGCCGGCGATCGAGCGGCTCCGCTCATCGCCGATCCGCGAGATCGTCGTCACGAACACGATCCACGTGCCGGAGGAAAAGCGGCTTTCCAACCTCGTCATCCTTTCGGTGGCGCCGCTCATCGCCGAGGCGATCGTCCGCGTCCACGAACAGCTGTCCGTCAGCCGGCTGTTCGACTGAAGGCGGGGAATCGGGATGATCCGTCTCGTCGTCGGCCTCGGCAATCCGGGGCCCGAGTATGCCCGGACGCGGCACAACGCCGGCTTTTGGGTCGTTGACGCCCTCGCCGCCGACGGGGTCGTCGTCCGCCGGGACGAAAAATGGGGCGGCGAGCTCCGGGACGTCCGTTTCGGGGGGCAGCGGGTGTGGCTTTTGAAGCCCCTCACCTACATGAATCGCTCCGGCGACGCCGTCGGCGCGGTGGCCCGGTACTTCGGCATCGCGCCCGAGGCGATCGTCGTCGTCTACGACGATCTCGACCTTCCGGTTGGGAAGATCCGCCTTCGTCTGCAGGGGGGCCACGGCGGCCACAACGGCATGCGCTCGGTCCTCGCCGCCTTGGGGACGGAAAAGGTGCCGCGGCTTCGAATCGGCATCGGCCGGCCGCCTGCGGGGTCGGTCGCCGACTACGTCCTCGCCCCGCCCCGGCCGGAGGAGCGGGCGGCGCTGGAGGCGGCGGTCGAGCGGGCGCGGGAGGCGCTTCGCCTGGCGATCGAGCGGGACTTTCTCGCGGCGATGAACCGGTTCAACGTCGACGGACCGGAGGCCGGACGGTAGGGATCTCGGGCGGCGCCGGCAAGGATCCGGCCGCAAGGCTTTGGCCGGCAAGTATACGGCCGCTCCGTTTCGGTCAAGCTCTTAGCGATGACGGACCGAAAGCGGGGATCGACATGGCCCTCGTCTACCAGTGCCGCATCTGCCGGAGCGTCCTGGGGGTCTTTTATCACGACGAGCCGCGCCTTTTGCTCACGCTCGAGCGGCTCGCGCCGGAGGACCGGGCCGCCCTGGTCGAAGAGACGGGCGAGGCGACGCGCGTCTGGGTCGTGTGCGAGCACTGCCAGGCGGCGTACGACGCCCATCCGGAGCTTTATGAGCTGGACAGCCCGCTTCAGTGACGGTGGGCCAAGACGTCGGGCAAAGGCGGCCGGCGGGAGAAGAGGGGGTCGAAGGTGCTCGGTGCGCTTCTTGGCGCCATTCGCGGCCATCCGGATCTTTTGGCGATCGCCGATCGGATCCGAAGCGGTGTGCGGGAACAGCTGGTCACCGGCCTGGCCGGTTCGACCCGCGCCATCGTCTGGTCGGCCTTGCAAGAAGCCCTCGGGCGGCCGCTCGTGATTTTATCGTCTAATAATTATCAAGCACAGAAAAATTACGAGGATATTGTCGAAATTGTCGGGGAAGACGGCGTCGTCTTCTACCCCGGCGAGGAGCTCGTCGCCTTCGTCGAGGAGCGCCCGTCGGCGGAGCTCGCGGCGCGCCTGGAGGCGCTTTACGCCCTCCTCTTTCGCCGGCCGCGGTTTCTCGTCACCGGATACGCCGGTCTCATGCGGCCCCTGCCGCCGCCGGCGGTGTTTCGGGCCCATACGCTTGAGCTTCAGCCGGGGGACGAACGGACGCCGGAAGACGTCGTCCGCGTCCTCGTCCGAGCCGGGTACCGCCGGGAAGCGGAGGCGTTTGTGCCGGGGACGGTGGCCGTCCGGGGCGGCATCGTCGACGTCTATCCGATCGCCGGGGGGGCGCCGGTTCGCCTCGAATGGGGGTTTGATGCCCTGGAGTCGATCCGGGCCTACGATCCTGAGGATGGTCGCTCCCGGGAAGCGCTGCCGGCGGTGCGCCTCCTCCCGGCCTCGACATTCCTCCTTGCGTCGGAAGCCCGGGATCGGCTGCTTCAGGCGCTCGGGGCGCTCCGGACCGAGGAGACGCTCAAGATCGGCGATCCGGAGCGGCGGGCCGAAGCGGAGGCGCACCTCGACCGGCTCATCGCCGAACTTAAAGCGGGGGGGCTCCCGCCGGAAGCGGCCCTCTATCTGCGGCGCGCCTATCCGGAGCCGGCGACGCTTCTCGACTTTCTCGAGGCGCCGGTCCTTGCCGTCGACGAACCGTCCCGGGTCTGGGACGCCGCGGCCCAGTACGCCCGGGAGGAGGCGGAGTGGATCATCGAAGCGAAGGCCCGGGGACGCCTCGTCGGGAGCGGCGAGCGCTTCTTTTCCCGGGAGGCGGCTCTCTCCCCCGCCCGGGCGCCGATCGTCTACTTTTCGTTTTTTGCCCGGACGCTCAAAGGGATGAAGGTGAGCCATACGACGGGCTTTGTCTCCCGGAGCGGCCAGGCGTTCCACGGCCAGTTCGGCGTCCTCAAAACCGAGTTTGACCGCTGGCGCCGTCTCGGCTACCGGGTCCTGTTTCTCGCCGGCGACCGAGACCGGGCAGATCGGCTGCAAAAAATGCTTGAAGATGCCGGCATGGCGGTGGACGTCCGGCCGGAGCTCGTGGCGCTGCCGGAAACGCCGGCGATCGCGATCGGCCACCTGGAGGCCGGCTTCGAGTGGCCGAGCGCCCGCCTCGTCGTCGTCACCGAAGGGGAGCTTTTTACCCAGCGGAAACGGCGGGCCCGGCCCGCGATCGAGGTCGAAGGGACCGAGCGGATCGCCCGTTATCAGGATCTCAAGCCGGGCGACTACGTCGTCCACGTCCACCACGGCATCGGCCGGTTCGTCGGGCTGGAGACGCTGGAAGTGGACGGCGTGCACCGGGATTATCTCCGCATCCAGTACGCCGGCGGCGACCAGCTGTACGTGCCCGTCGATCAACTCGGCCTCATCCAAAAGTACGCCGCCGCCGACGACCGGGAGCCAAAACTCTCCAAGCTCGGCTCCGGCGAGTGGAAAAAGACGAAGCAGAAGGTCCGGCAGGCGGTCGAGGAGATGGCGCGAAAGCTCCTCGAGCTGTACGCCCGCCGGGCGGCGTCGCCGGGGTTTGCCTTTCCGCCGGACGATGCGCTGCAGAAGGAGTTCGAGGCGCTCTTTCCGTACGAACCGACACCGGATCAGCTCCGGGCGATCGAGGAGATCAAGCGGGACATGGAGTCGCCCCGGCCGATGGACCGGCTCCTTTGCGGCGACGTCGGCTACGGCAAGACGGAAGTCGCCCTTCGGGCGGCCTTCAAGGCGGTCATGGCCGGGAAGCAGGTCGCCTTCCTCGTGCCGACGACGATCCTCGCCGAGCAGCACTACCAGACGATCAAGGAGCGGATGGCGGATTTTCCCGTCACCGTCGAGGTCTTAAGCCGCTTTCGCACCCGGGCGGAGCAAAAAGACATTCTCGCCCGCTTAAAGCGCGGCGAGATCGACATCATCGTCGGCACCCACCGGCTGCTTTCCAAGGACGTCGTCTTTCACGACCTCGGCCTCCTCATCGTCGACGAGGAGCAGCGCTTCGGCGTCCGTCACAAAGAGCGGCTCAAGGAGCTCAAGGCCAACGTCGACGTCCTCACCCTGACCGCGACGCCGATCCCCCGGACGCTCAACATGGCGCTCATCGGCCTCCGCGACCTCAGCCTCATCGAGACGCCGCCGGAAAACCGCTATCCGGTCCAGACGATCGTCGCCGAATACTCGCCGACCCTGGTCCGGGAGGCGATCGAACGGGAGCTCGCCCGGGGCGGACAGGTCTTTTTCCTGTATAATTACGTGGAATCGATCTACCGCATGGCGGAGGAGATTCGCGCCCTCGTCCCCGAGGCGACGGTCGCGGTCGCCCACGGCAAGATGCCGGAGGACGAGCTCGAGCGGACGATGCTCGACTTCATGCACGGCGAGATCGACGTCCTCGTGACGACGACGATCATCGAGACGGGCGTTGACATTCCGAACGCCAACACGCTCATCGTCTACGACGCCGACCGATTCGGGCTGGCGCAGCTGTACCAATTGCGTGGCCGCGTCGGCCGTTCCGGCCGCATCGCGTACGCGTATTTGACGTATCAAAAGGGGAAGGTCTTTTCCGAGGAGGCCGAACGGCGGCTCGAGGCGATCAAGGAGTTCACTGAGCTCGGTTCCGGCTTCAAGATCGCCATGCGGGACCTCGCCATCCGGGGCGCCGGAAACCTCCTCGGGCCGGAGCAGCACGGCTTCATCGCCGCCGTCGGCTTCGATCTTTACAACGAGATGCTCCGGGAAGCGGTGCAGAAGCTCAAAGGTGAGCCGGTCGAGGAGGCGCCGAAGGCGCCGGAGCTGAACGTCCAGATCGATGCGTACCTGCCGGAAGACTACATCCCGCTTCCGCCCCAGAAGATCGGGTATTACAAGCGCCTCGCCGCCGTCCGGGACCCCGGCGACGTGGAGGACGTGCGGGCGGAGCTTCGGGACCGGTTCGGTCCGCTCCCGGCGCCGGCGGAACGCCTCCTCCTCGTCGCCCGGGTGCGGGCGCTCGGGACGGCGCTTCAGGTGGAGCGGATCGACTGGGAGGGGGGGCGACTTTCGGTCCGCTTTCGGCCGGAAGCCCGGGTGAAGGCCGACGATCTTCTCCGGCTCGCCAGCGCCGGCGAACGCCTGGGCCTTTCGGTCGGATCGGCCCTCGGTTTCTTTTTCAAGGCCGAAAGCGCCGAAGCGGCGCTCCGTCGGCTGGAAGCGCTTTTCGTCCGCCTCGCCGAGGCGCTTTCGTCAAGCGAAGGGAAGGGAGTCCTGCGCGATGAAGAACACGTCCGCTGACCGCGTGCGCCGCTTTGGGGCGGGGATCGTCGCGTTGTTTTTGGTCGTCGCCCTCGGGGCGTGCGGCGGCAAAGGATCCGCGCCCAAGTCCGAGGGGCCGGCCCAGGAAGAGGCCGCCCCGGGCGTCAAGCGGATCGAATTGGCCGAGGCGCCGGATGCCGTCGTCGCCCGCTACGACGGGGGCGTCGTCACCGCCGGGGATTTTCAGGAATACCTCAACTTCCGCCAGCTGTTCGATCCGCTGAGCGCCGATCAGACGTTCTGGGGAACGCTCCTCGACGAGTACGTCGGGCTCACCCTCCTCGCCGAGCGGGCGGACGCCGGCGGCGTCGTCCCGGCGTCGGGTCCGGAGGCGCCGAAGGAGGCGGCGCAGTCGTTCATCCGGTCCCTCAAGGATCACCTCGGGGAAAAAGGCTACGCCGACGAGCTTAAGGCCCTCGGCCTGACCGAGGCGGCCATCGAGCGCTATATCGGCCTGTTCGCCAAGGCCGACGCCTACCTCGCCCGTGAGGCCGGCCGGACGGATCTCAAGGCGCGCTACGAGGCGCAAAAGGACGATTATACCCTCACCACCGTGCGGCACATCCTCATTCGGGTCGGGGAGGGGCGGAGCGACGCGGAGGCAAAAAAGCTTGCCGCCGAGCTCGCCGAGCGGGCCCGGAAGGGGGAGGACTTTGCCGGGCTCGCCGACCGGTATTCGGAAGATCCGGGCAACACCAACCCCGACGGCAGCAAAAACGGCGGTCTGTACGCGGACGTTCCGGCCGGCCAGTGGGTCGAGCCGTTCAAACGGGCGGTGCTCTCTCAGCCGATCGGCGCCGTCGGAGATCCGGTCAAGACCGACTACGGCTACCACGTCATCCGGGTCGAAAAGCGGACGCCTCAGCCGTTCGAGGCGGTCAAGGAAGAGCTGGCCGCCCAGGCGGCTCAGGAGGCATACCGGCACTTCATGGACGTGGAGCTCAAGCAGGTGCTCAAAGAGCGGCACGTCCCGACCCCGAAGGCGTCGTAAGGCCGCGCCGTCGAGACCGCGCCGCATAGAAAAAAACGGCGGATGTATACTATGCCCAGGCCGCGCGACCCAACCTGCGAGGAAAGCGAGGGCGCACCATGAAGGCTACGGGCATCGTCCGCCGGATCGACGATCTGGGGCGCGTCGTCATCCCGAAAGAGATCCGCCGCACGCTCCGCATCCGCGAGGGCGACCCGCTGGAGATTTACGTCGATCAGGACGGCGAGATCATCCTGAAGAAGTATTCGCCTATCGGCGAACTGAGCGGCGCCGTCCGGGAATACGCGGAGGCGCTCCATGAAAGCCTCGGGCACCTCATCCTCATCAGCGACCGGGACCGGTACGTCGCCGCCGCCGGGAGCGGCAAAAAGGCCTTTTTGGAAAAGCCGATCGGTCCCTTGGTGGAGCAGAGCATGGACGAGCGCCGGATGATCCGGGAGACGAACGCCGGGGAATACGAGTTCGTCGCCGGGGAGCGGGAGCCGGCGGCGCAGTTCGTCGTCGTCCCGATCGTCGCCGCCGGCGACCCGATCGGCGCCGTCGTCGCGATCGCCCGGGGCGAGCTGGCGAAGATCGGCGAACTGGACCTCAAGGTGCTGGAGACGACGGCCGGATTTTTGGCCAAGCAGATGGAAGACTGACCGCGGCCCGGCCACGGCGCGACGGCGTTTGGCCGGGCCCTTTTTTGGCTAAAACGAAAGACGATCGCCGGCGCGGAAAGAAATTTGCCGGAGCCGGCAGGAATTTAGCGGCTTCAGTCGAATACGTCGATACGGATCGATCGATGCCCAAAAGGAGGTCTTCCGATGAACAAGCAGGAATTCATCGCGGCCGTCGCCGAGCGGACGCAGATGACGAAGAAGGACGTCGAGGCCGTTTTGAACGCCGTGCTTGACGAGATCACCGAAGCGCTGAAGCGGGGCGAACGGGTGCAGTTCGTCGGCTTCGGCACGTTCGAAACGCGGAAGCGGGAAGCCCGCACCGGCCGGAATCCCCAGACGGGCGAAGAGATCCAGATCGCCGCGTCGGTCGTGCCGGTGTTCAAGGCGGGAAACAAGCTCAAAGAAGCGGTCAAAGCGTAAAAAGCGCCGATCGGCGCTTTTTTTTTGCCCGGTTCGGACACACAATGTTCAGGAATTCACAGGATGACGATCTGTGAACGGTTGTTATATTGTATTAAAATGTAACGGGAGCGGTGGAAACGCCTTCACACCGGCCGGATCGCCAAGGGAAAAACCGTGCGGAAGGGGGAACGGCATGCGATCGGAGGTGCGGAGCAAGCGGGCGTGGGCGCTTTTCCTCGGCTTAGGCCTTCTCTTCGCCCTTCAGGCCTGCGGCTTCGGTGACAAGGCCCCGGAAGGGACGGGCGAGAAGCCAGCGCCGGACGTCGAAGCGCTCACCGTGAAGCTCGAGGCGCCGACGGACGTCGTCGAGACGGGGGCGGCGACGCCGTTTCGCGTCCGGGTGGAAGACGAACAGGGGCAGCCGGTCGACGTCGAGAAGGTGTATTTTTTCACCAATATGGAAGGCATGCATCACCCGACGGAGGGGACGATGCGCCACGTCGGGCCGGGGACGTATGAACTCCGCCTGCCGCTCGCGATGGCCGGCGAGTGGTATGCGGAGGTGACGGTGACCGCCGGCGGGAAGACGAAGACCTTTACCGGCTATACGGTGCGCGCCGAAGGCAAGATGGTCCATGCGTTCATGAAAGGGTACAACGCCGACGAACAGGGCGAGCTTCCGGAAGGCTGGAAGCCGGGGGCGGCCGATGGCCCCGGCGATCGGGACCACGCGTCGGGGTCGGGCGTGATGGGCCACGGGAGCGACGAAAGCGGCGCCTCGCAGGGGGGCGCCGGGACGGAAGCGGGATCCGGCCACGGGGAGGGCGGCGGGAAGCCGTGAGCGGGCGATGCGGACCCACCCTAAGAACGCAGGCTGCGAGGAGGGAGCGGGATGCGGGGGATCGCCTGGCGCGCCTTTTGGCGCCGCAAGAAAGAGTCGGGCCTAACGGTGGCGCTCCTCGCCCTGGTGCTCCTCCTGGCGATGTTGTTCGCCTACACGCTCGTCGGCTACGCCGGCGGGCTTTCTCTGTCGGAAGCCCGCCTCGGGGCAGACGTCGTCCTGTTTGCCAAGGAAGCGCCGGTCGACGGAAGCGCCGTCCTCTTTTCGCCGCAGCCGATCAACGCGTACTTCGAGGCGGCGCCGGTCGAGGCGGCGCTCCGGTCGATGCCTGGCGTCGCCGCCTGGACGCCGCAATTTTTTGCCCAAACGCTGAACGCCGACTGCTGTTCGGTGGAAGGGGAAAACCGCCTCGTCGGCATCGACTGGGCGAGCGATTTTCTCGTCAAACCGTGGGTGCGGGGGGTGCCGCCGGAGCGTTTTGACGGGAATGTGGCCATCCTCGGCGGCGGCGTGCCAAGCTATGAGGACGAGATCGAGATCCTCGGCGCGCCGTTTCACGTCGTCGCCCGCCTCCGGCCGACGGGGACGGCGATGGATCAGACGATTTTCGTCCCGCTCGACGTCGCCCGGGCGCTCGTCGCCGCGTCGGACACCGTCGTCGAGCTCTGGGGCCGGCACGACCCGGCCAAGAGCCTCTCGGCGATTTTCATCCGGGCCGAAGCGCGCTACAATCCGGATCTCCTCGCCTACCAGCTCAGCCGGCTGCCGGAGGTCACGGTCATCCGGACGAGCGACGTCATCACCGGCGCCCGGGAGACGCTCAGCTGGATGGGGCGGCTCCTCGGGGTGTTCGGCGGATTTGCCTTTGGTTTCGGCGCGCTGGCGGTGTTCGGCCGCGTGGCGGCGGACGTCCGGCGGCGGCAAAACGACTTCGCCCTGATCGTCGCCCTCGGGGCGCCGCGGCGGCGGGTTTACGCCTGGCTCTTCTGGGAGACGATGTACACGGCCTTCGGCGCCACCTTGCTGGCGGCGGTCGCCGGCGCCCTCGCCTGGCCTTTCCTCCGGGACGCGTTCTTGGTCGGGCAGGGACAGCCGTTTGTGGCGCCGCCTCCGGCGGCGGTGGTCCTCGGCGCCGCCGTCCTCGTCGCGCTCGCCTGGGCGGTTCAGCTTTTGGTCGCCCTGTGGGCGGTCGGCGACGCTGTCCGGCGGCCGGTTGGCGAGGTGCTGAAAGAGGAGGGAGGATTGTGACGGCGGTCCTTGAGGTCGAAGGGCTTTCGGTCCGGGTCGGCCGGCCGGGCCGGGAGGTCCTCCGGGACGTTTCGTTTTCCCTTTCGCCCGGCGAGTGGGTGAGCCTCGTCGGAGAGAGCGGCGCCGGGAAGACGACGCTCCTTTTTGCCGTCGCCGGTCTTCTTCCTCGGGTCGGGGGGACGATCCGGTATGAGGGGAGGCCCCTTCACGGAGCGGCCCTCGCCGCCTATCGCCTCCGGCGGATGGGGCTCGTCTTTCAGGGGCTTTACACTGTCCACAGCCTGACGGTGCGAGAAAACGTCCTCCTGCCGGCGATGCTCGCCGCCGGCGGACGGCGCCCCGGTCCGGAAGAAGAAGCCCGGGCGGAGGCGTTCCTCCGGCGGGTGGGGCTGTATGAGGCGCGGAATGCCCTCCCCCACACCCTTTCCCACGGCGGGCGGCGCCGCCTCGCGGTCGCCCGGGCGCTCTTTTTGAACCCGCCGATCGTTCTGGCCGACGAGCCGACCAACGACCTCGACCGGGAGAACCGGGCGATCGTCCTCGACCTGTTTCGAGCGCTTCGCGCCGCCGGGACGGCGCTTCTCGTCGTGAGCCACGACGAGGCGACGGCCCGGGAGGGAGATCGGGCGCTTCGGCTCGAAGGCGGTCGCCTGCATCCTGTGGTAGAATAAAGCGAAAAGCGGCCGGCGTCGGCCGGTGCGGATCGGGCCGGCGGGCCCGGCGTCGCGAGGGAGGGCGCGGTCGGAAAGGGGGAGGATCCGTGCGGCTCGATCTGTTTCTGAAAACGGCCCGCCTCGTCCGCCGTCGGGCGGTGGCGAAGGCCCTCTGCGATGAGGGGCGGGTGTTCATCGACGGCCGGCCGGCGAAGGCCGGCGCCGTCGTTCAGCCGGGGCAGACGATCGCCGTTCGTTTCGGCGAGCGGACCCTCCGGGTGCGGGTGAAGGCGGTCCCGGCGTCGAAGGCGGCCGACCCCGCGGAGCTCGTCGAGCGCCTCGACGACGAACGGTAAGGCGTCCGATGCGGCCGCCCGGCGGCGGTCCTTGGTCCTCGGCGTTCTAAACCGGACCCCCTCCGGCGTACGATGAGACAAACGCCGCTGGCCGAGGGGGAGTGACGATGGCAGAAACAAAGCCTCGGCATGAGATCGGCCTCGTCGACCGGAAGGCGCTCGCCATCTCCGGCGTCGTCCGCATCGAGCGGTTCGATCGGGAGCGGTTCGTCCTCGAGACGGACGGCGGTCCGCTCGTCATCACCGGCGCCCAGCTGGAGCTGAAAAATTTTGATGTCGAGGCCGGTGAGGTGGCGATCGAAGGCCGCATCGACGGCCTTCAGTACGTCGAGACGCCGGACGGCCGGACGAGGGGCTGGCTGGGGAAGCTGTTTCGATGAGCGTGCAGGCGGAAGCGGAGCTCGTCGCCCGGGCGCTTCTCGCCGGCGTCGCCTTCGGCCTCTTCTACGACGGCGCCGAGGCCCTCTTCCGGCGGATGCGGCCGGCGCCGGTCCGGGCCCTCATGGAGGCGCTCGCCTGGGCCGCGGGGGCGATCCTCGTCTTTGCCGCCGTCGCCCTGAGCGAGGTGCCGAAGGTGCGGGTGGCGCTTCTGCCGTTTGCCCTCCTCGGGGCGGTCGGCTATGAGGCGATCCTCGCCCGGCCGGTTCACCGGGCCGCCGGGTGGGGGAGGCGGCGCCTCCTCCGTCCGGCGGCGACCCTCATCGGGCGCGTCCTCCGGGCGCTCGTCGCCGTCGGGCGGTGGGGGCTTGGGGCGGCGGCGTTTTTCGTCGGCGCGCCGTTTCGGCCGTTCGCCCGGTGGATTTGGCGCGGGCTTCGGACGGCGGGGGGCTTGTTTACCCTCCGGCCCCTTGCTACAATGGGAAGAGCGATCCGCCGCCTGTTCCGGCGGCATCTCCGGTGAGGAGGCAAAACCGTGGCGCGGGGGAGCGGTTCGGTCGGCGCCGTCCGCCGGCGCCGGCTGGCGACGATGCTGTTCGCCGCCTTTTTGGCCTTGGCGCTCGGGCTCTGGCTGCGGACGGAGGCGAAGGTCCGCCTCGTCGAGCGGTCTTACGCCGACCAGACCGAGCGGCTTCGGGCGCTTCAGGCGGAGGCGGACCGGCTTCGGTTGGAAAAGGCCCGCCTGAACGATCCGGCGTACGTCGCCGATCTCGCCCGGACGGCGTGGTTCTGGTCGAAGGACGGCGAGATCATCATCCGGCTGGCGAAGGAGCCGGAGCCCGGCCGGCCGGCGGAGGGCGGCCGCTGAAGCGAAGCGCGAAGGCCGCCTTCCCCCTTTACAGCGTTCGGGCGGGGCGCTATACTCCGGTTAGAGGACCCGAGGGGAAGGGAGGTGCGCCCTGGTTCGGCGCTTGATCGCCGAATGGGACTTCGGTCCACTTTGGCCGGTCCGGCGAACCAGGATGCGAGCGGCCGATGGCCATCGAAGTGGGCAGCCTGCTGGAAGGCCGGGTGACCGGGATCACCCGCTTCGGCGCCTTTGTGGAGCTGGCGGAAGGCGTCACCGGCCTGGTGCATATTTCCGAGGTGGATGACGCGTACGTCGTGGACATCCACGATTTTCTGAAGGTCGGCGATGTCGTCAAGGTGAAGGTGCTCAGAGTCGAACCCGGCGGCAAGATCGCGCTTTCGATCCGGCAGGCAAAGCCCGGAGCCTCGCCCCAGCGCCCGCGGGGGCGAAAAGGCGACCGCCAGCTCGGCTTTGAGGATAAGCTGAACCGGTTTTTGAAGGACAGCGAAGAGCGGTTGAGATCGCTTCGGCGCTCCCTCGATCCGAAGCGCGGAGGCCGCGGTTCGCGCCGGCCTTAAGCCCGGCCTTTAACCTCGGATCGGCTGAGCCGAACGATCGGCCGACGGGATCGAAGCCCTTCCCGACGCGGATGGGCCTTTTTCTTTGGCCGCGAAGCGGCCGGCCTGTCGGGCGGGGAGAGTGAGGTGACGACCGTGATCATCTTTTCCGGCGTGCAGCCATCCGGCGAACTCACCCTCGGGAATTATCTCGGCGCCATCCGGCAGTTCGTCGACCTGCAGAACCGGGGCGCCGCCGCCTATTACAGCGTCGTCGACCTGCACGCCACGACCGTTGAGCACGATCCCCGGCGGCTGGCGGAGTACACCCGGATGGTCGCCAAGCTGTACGTCGCCAGCGGCATCGACCCGGAGCGATCGGTGATCTTTGTCCAGTCGCACGTGCCGGCCCACAGCGAGCTGGCGTGGATTCTCATGTGCCTCGCCCGGACCGGGGAACTGAACCGGATGACGCAGTTTAAGGAAAAGGGCCGGGGGTCGGAGTCGGTCGCCGTCGGCCTGTACACCTATCCGGTCCTCATGGCCGCCGACATCCTGCTCTACCGGACGACTCACGTGCCGGTCGGGGAGGACCAGAAGCAGCATTTGGAGCTCACCCGGGACCTTGCCGAGCGGTTTAACCGGACGTACGGAGAAACGTTCGTCCTGCCGGAGCCGCTCATCCCGGACGTCGGCGCCCGGATTATGGCCCTCGACGATCCGACGAAAAAAATGTCGAAGTCAAACCCGAACCCGAACAGCCGGATCGGCCTCCTGGACCCGCCGGAGCTCATCGAACGGAAGATCATGCGGGCGGTGACGGACAGCGAAGGGACCGTCCGTTACGCGCCGGAGGAAAAGCCCGGCATCTCCAACCTGCTCGCGATCCTGAGCCTTTCGACCGGCATCCCGATCGCCGAACTCGAGCGGCGCTACGCCGGCGTCGGCTACGGGGCGTTTAAAAAGGACGTCGCCCAGGCGGTCGTCGAGGCGCTCCGGCCGATTCAGGCGGCTTATGCGGCCCTTTCCGACGACGCGATCGAGCGGGTGCTCGCCGACGGGGCCGAGCGGGCCCGAGCGGTGGCGGAGGCGACGCTCGCGGAAGTGAAGGCGCGTTTCGGTTACCTCCCTTCGACAAAAGCGACAAAAGGCGCCGGAAAAACCCGGCCGACCGAGAGCGGGTTTTGACAAGTTGCTCTTCTCCTTCCGGATATACTAGGGGACAAGTCCTCGAGGGGACGAGTCTTCGATGCGCGGAAGGGGTGGAGCCCGTGAAGACGCTTGACTGGGGCCCGGCGGCCGGGCGGCCGCTCGGTCGGGTGCTGTGGACGCTCGATGCGTTTCGGCGACGGGTCGCGCCGAGCCGGCCGCTCGCCGTCTTCCTCTTTGCCGTCCTCTTGGGCCGGGCGCTCGTCTTGGGGGAACTTTCTCCGTTCGGGCTCGCCTTCTGGGCGGCGTCCCTCATCCTCTGGCCGGAGTGGGCCCACGTGGCCTTCGCCGGTTGGATGCTGGGGGCGGCCCTGTCGCCGGTGCCGCACGTTCCGGCGGCGGCGGTGGCGGCCGGGCTGCACGGCCTTCTGTATCGATTCAGCCGCCGGGTGGGCCTGCCGGCGGCGTACACCCCGCTCGTCGTCGCGGTGGCCCAGGGCGGGGCGGCGATCGTCTGGCGGAAACTCTTTTTCCCGCTTTCGCCGTACGCCTGGGCGATGAGCGCGGCGGAGGCGCTTTTGGCCTTCGTCCTTTTCATCATTTTCGTGCAGTCGTTTCCGCTGCTTTTCAACCGCCGCCTGTGGTCCGGCCTTCGGCAGGAGGAGCTGATCGCGCTCTTCATCGTCATCGCGACGCTCCTTTCCGGCACGATGGGGATCTCGCTCTTCGGGCTCGACGTCCACGCCGTCCTGAGCCGCGCCGTCGTGTTCACGCTGGCGACCGTCGGCGGCGGGGCGTTCGGGGCGACGGCGGGGGTGCTGAGCGGCTTTCTCCTCGGCCTCGCCGAAAGCCGGGAACTGGTCGAGATGAGCGCCCTCGGCCTGGCCGGGCTGATCGCCGGCCTCTTCCGGCCCGCCGGCCGCTTCGCCGCCGCCTTCGGCGGGCTTCTGGGCCTCGCCCTCATCGCCGTCTACGCGCCGGGGACGAAGGAGCTCGGCTTCGTTTTGCTCGAGGCGCTCCTCGGAGCTGGTCTCTTCCTTGCCGTCCCGGAAGGGTCGCTCGAGGCGCTCCGGCGGATGGTTCCGGGGACGCGGGCATACCTTCGGGATCAGGAGGCCCGATGGGCGAACGTGCGCCGGGCGCTGGAGACCCGTTTCGGCGGTTTTGCCGAAATGTTCGCCACCCTCGCGCAGCCGTTCGACCCGGCGGGGGAGGAGTCGACGGCCGATCCCCGAGAAGCTGCGGTGCGGCGGGTGGCGGAGGCGATCTGCGGGAAGTGCTGGAAAAAGGACGTCTGCTGGGGCAAATACGGCGAAGAGACGGCGAGCGGCCTTCGTGCCTTCCTCGAGCGGCTGGACGGGGATAAGGCGCCGGCGTGGCGGCTCGGTCGGACTTGGGCCGATCGGTGTATCAAGCCGGACAAGCTGGAGCGGGCGATGGAGCGGGAATACTCCCGGGAGAAGGAGGCGCTTCAGGCGGCAGCCCGGATCCGGGCGGCTCGGCGTCTCCTCCGGGATCAGCTCCTCGGCCTCGCCCGGGTGATGGAGGAGATGGCCGCGGAGATCCGCCGCGACGGCCCCTTAAGCCGCCATCGAGAGGCCAATCTCCTCCGGGCGGTCGAGCAGGCCGGCCTCTGGGTGCAGTCGATGGATGCCCAAAGCCTCGTGCCGGGAGAGGTCGCGGTGGAGCTCGTCGTCGCGGCGGACGGGTTTCAGGCCGTGCGGGAGCTGGAGGCGCTCTTTCAGTCGCTCCTCGGGGAGCGGATCGTCGTCGAGCGGGTGGAGCCGGTGCCCGGAGGCCACCTCATCCGGCTGGTGTCCGGGGCCCGTTACCGGGTCCACTTCGGCTACGCCCAGGCGGCGAAGGGCGGCGGGCTCATCTCCGGCGATTCCGCCGTCGGCCTCGACCTCGGTCGGCAGGCGTTCGCCCTCGTCTTGAGCGACGGCATGGGAAGCGGCGAGCACGCCCGGCGGGAGTCGCGGGCGGCGGTGGAGATGCTCCGGGCGATCCTCGCCGCCGGCTTCGACGGGGCGGTCGCGGTCCGGTCGGTCAACGCGCTCCTTTCGCTCCGGGGGCTTGACGAACGGTTCGCCACCGTCGACCTCGCCTTCGTCGACCGGATGAGCGGCCGGGCGAAATTCATCAAAGTCGGCGCGGCGCCGAGCTACATCCGCCGCGGCGATGCGGTGATCCGCGTCGAAGCGCAAAACCCGCCGGCCGGCGTCTTTCCGGAGGCGGAGTTCGACGCCGTGGAAGTTTCCCTTCGGCCGGGCGATGTCGTCGTCATGTTCACCGACGGCGCCTATGAAGCGAAGCGCCACCCGGAGCAGCGGGAGCGGTGGATCCGGCGCCTCATCCGGGAGATCGACGCCGACGAGCCGCAGGCCTTTGCCGACCTTCTGCTCGATGCGATCGTGCACGAGACGGAGTTTTCCCTCTCGGATGACATCACGGTGGCGGTGATGACGCTCGAAGAAGAAGGCGGAGCCTGGGCGAACGCCCGGCCGGCCGAAGGCGCCCGCATCGCCTGATGCCGGCGCCGCCCGGCACCGCCGCCCGGACCGGGGAGGGTTGCGATGGACGGAAAGATGCGGCCGGAGGCGCCGCCGTTTCGGCCGGCGGCGGACCTTTTCCGGCCGGGGGAGACGGTCGTCGCCGCCGTCTCCGGGGGGCTCGATTCGATGGCGCTGCTCGCCTGGCTCGATGACCTTCGCTCGGCGCTTTCGCTCCGCCTCGCCGTCGCCCACGTGCACCACGGCCTTCGGGGCACCGAGGCGGACGCCGACGCGGCGTTCGTTGCCGCCGAGGCGCGGGCCCGGGGATTGCCGTTTTATCTCGTCCGCCTCACGGGAGACGCCCCGGCGGCCAACGTCGAGGCGGTGCTCCGGGCCCGCCGCTACCGGGCCCTCGCCGCCGTCGCCCGGCGCATCCGGGCCCAGGCGGTCGCCGTGGCCCATACGGCGGACGATCAGCGGGAGACGCTCATCATCAAACTCCTTCGGGGGACGAGCCCGATGGGGCTCGCCGGCATGCCGGCGGAGCGGCCCCTTGCGGCCGGCGTCCGCCTCGTCCGGCCGTTTCTTTTCGTCGAGCGGGCGGCCCTTGCCGCCTACGCCCGGGCGCGGGGGCTTTCTTTTCGCCACGATCGGTCGAACGAAGACCTGCGCTTTTTCCGCAATCGGATCCGGCACGAGCTCTATCCGGCGCTCCGGGAGCTGTCGCCGGCGGTCGGACGGCACCTCGACCGCTTAAGCCGCCTTGCCGCCGAAGAGGCGGCCCACTGGGACGCCGCCGTCCGCCCCGTCCTCCGGTCGGTGCGGTGGCGTTACGGCGCCGTGATCGTGCCGGTGTCCGCCCTCGCCAGCGCGCCGCCGCCTTTACAACGGCGGGCGATTCATCTAATATGGAAGTGCCTTCTTAAGCTCCGGGACCGGCCGGACGCGGCTCTCGGCCTCGAGGGGCTGGACGGCGTCCTCCAGGCGATCGGCCGCGGCGCTCCGGCGGCGGTGGAGCTGAAGGGGCCGTTTCGCGCCGTCCTGGACGGGGCGGATCTTTATTTTTTACCGAAAGATCCCGGGCCGCATTGGACCGTCCGGCCGCCGGCGGCGATCTTCTGGCCCGAAGCCCGCGAACGGGTGAGTTTTTTCCTCCGGCCGGCCGTCGGCCCCGGCGCGGCGCCGCCGGCCGTCCCTGCGCCGACCGCCGCGGCGCGATTCGGCGCGACGGCCGTCTTCCGTCTCGCCGCCGGGACCCCGCTCGTCTACCGCCGGCGCCGGCCGGGAGACCGGCTCTATCGGCCGGACGGCCGGGGCCCGAAGCTCAAGGACGTTCTCGCCGAGCTCGGCGTGCCTCGGCCGCTCCGCCGGATCGTCCCGGTGTGGGCCGCCGGCCGGGACGTCCTCTGGGTCCCGGGGTGGGTTCAGGCCGAAGCCCTTCTCCCCCGGCCGGGCGAGGCAGCGATTGAGGCGCGTACCGAAGCCATCGATGCGGGGGTTTGGCCATGTCCCTTTTAGACGACATCCAGAGCGTCCTTTATCCGGAAGAAGACATCCAGCGCCGGGTGCGGGAGATCGGAGCGGAACTGACGGAAGCGTATGCCGGAAAGGCGCCGCTCGTCGTCGGCGTCCTCAAAGGGGCGGCGCCGTTTATGGCCGACCTCGTCCGGCGCATGGACCTTCCCCTCGAGCTCGACTACATGGTCGTCTCCAGCTACGGCCAGGCGACGAAGACGTCCGGCGTGGTGAAGATCATCAAGGACCTCGACTTTGAGATCGAAGGCCGGGACGTGATCATCGTCGAGGACATCATCGACACGGGGCTTACGCTCCGCTATCTCGCCGACCTCCTCCTCCGGCGGAACCCGCGGTCGCTTCGGATCGTCACCTTGCTGGACAAACCGCACAACCGGCGGGTGGACATCCGGCCCGACATCGTCGGCTTCGTCGCTCCCGATGAATTCGTCGTCGGGTACGGCCTCGACTACGCGGAAAAATACCGCAACCTGCCGTTCATCGGCATTCTCAAATCCCGGGTGTACGCGGGGCGCGCCTGATTGGCGGCCGATGTTGGCTGTGGTAAAATAGAAGAAGTGCCCCGGGGATGGGAGGAGGTCGGGCATGCCCAAGTTCGTCCGCAATATCCTTTTTTATATGCTCGTCGTCGTCGTCCTGGTGGGGCTCATCAACATGCTGGCCACCCAGGGACGGGCGCCGAACGAGAAGCCGTACAGCTATTTCCGCGAGATGCTCCTCGCGGATCAGATCAAGTCGCTCAGCCTCCGGGAAGAGGGACCGACGGGGCAGACCGTCGTCATCGAGGCGACGCTCAAGGCGGCGCCGGCCGGGCAGGAGCACTTCATCACCCGGGCGCCCCTCACCGGTGAGCTCATGCGGCTGATCGACGAGAAGATCGACCAGTCGAAGCTCACCGTCGTCCAGGAACGGGTCCGGGATACGTCGTGGGTGAATTTTCTCATCTCGGTCGTCCCGTTCGTGCTCATCTTTATCCTTTTCTTCTTCCTCATCAACCAGGCCCAGGGCGGCGGCAATCGGGTGATGAATTTCGGCAAGGCCCGCATCCGCCAGTTCACCGACGACAAGCGCAAGGTGACGTTTAAGGACGTCGCCGGCGCCGACGAGGAGAAAGCGGAGCTGGTCGAAATCGTCGATTTTTTGAAGGACCCCCGGAAGTACGCCGCGCTGGGCGCCCGGATTCCGAAAGGCGTGCTCCTCGTCGGGCCCCCGGGAACGGGGAAGACCCTTCTCGCCCGGGCCGTCGCCGGCGAAGCGGGCGTGCCCTTTTTCAGCATCAGCGGCTCCGACTTCGTTGAGATGTTCGTCGGCGTCGGTGCCTCCCGCGTGCGGGACCTGTTTGAGACGGCGAAGAAAAACGCCCCCTGCATCGTCTTCATCGACGAGATCGACGCCGTCGGCCGCATGCGGGGCGCCGGCCTCGGCGGCGGCCACGACGAGCGGGAACAGACCTTGAACCAGCTTCTCGTCGAGATGGACGGGTTTCAGCCCAATGAAGGGATCATTGTCATGGCGGCGACGAACCGGCCGGACATCCTCGACCCGGCGCTCCTTCGCCCCGGCCGGTTCGACCGGCAGATCACCGTCGACCGGCCGGACGTGAAGGGCCGGGAGGAGATCCTCAAGGTGCACGCCCGGAACAAGCCCCTCGAACCGGAGGTCGACCTGAAGGTGATCGCCCGCCGGACGCCCGGCTTTACCGGCGCCGACCTGGAAAACCTGCTGAACGAGGCGGCGCTTCTCGCCGCCCGGCGGAACAAAAAGGCGATCGGCCTCGCCGAGATCGACGAGGCGATCGACCGGGTGATCGCCGGCCCGGCGAAGACGAGCCGGGTGATCAGCGAGCGGGAAAAGCAGATCGTCGCCTACCACGAATCGGGGCACGTCATCGCCGGGTATTACGCGACGAACGGCGACGAAGTGCACAAGGTGACGATCATCCCCCGCGGCCAGGCCGGCGGCTACGCCGTGACGCTGCCGAAGGACGACACAAACCTGCCGACGAAAAGCTACCTCCTCGATCGGATCCTCATTCTCCTCGCCGGACGGGTGGCGGAGGAGATCGTCTTCGGCGACGTGTCCACCGGCGCCTACAGCGACTTTAAGCAGGCGACGGACATCGCCCGCCGAATGGTCATGGAGTACGGCATGAGCGAAAAGCTCGGGCCGATGCAGTTCGGCCGCCGGCAGGGAGAAGTCTTCCTCGGCCGGGACCTCGGCCACGAGCAGAACTACTCCGACGCCATCGCCTACGAGATCGACCTCGAAATCCAGCGGATCATCCGGGAGCAGTACGAGCGCTGCCGGCAGCTTCTTACGGACAAGCGGGAGAAGCTCGAGACGATCGCCCAGGCGCTCCTTCGGGTCGAGACGCTCACCAGCCAGGAGATTCGGGACCTCATCGAAAAGGGCCGGACGGAAGGCGACCGGATCGTCGCCGAGCCGATCTCGCCGACGGAAGTCCGCATCCGCGTCGCCGAGGCGCCGTCGCCGGCGTGACGCCGGGTGGCGGATGCGCCCAAGCTTGCCGGAGGTGGAACGCGGATGCTCCTTGCCCTCGACATCGGCAACACGAACGTCGTCGCCGGCGTCTTCGACGGCGAAGCCCTTCGACACCAGTGGCGCCTTCAGACGGACCGGCGCCGGACGGCCGACGAATGGGGCCTCCTCTTTCGCCAGCTTTTTGCCGAAGCGGGGCTTCGCTCGGAGGACGTCACCGGCGTCATCGTCTCGAGCGTCGTGCCGCCGGTCATGCCGGAGATCGAGCGGTTCATCGTCCGCGCCTTCGGCGTCGCTCCCCTCATCGTCGGCCCGGGCATCCGGACGGGGCTGAAAATCCAGATCGACAACCCTAGGGAGCTCGGCGCCGACCGGGTGACGAACGCCGTCGCGGCGGTGCACCACTACGGTCCTCCGCTCATCGTCGTCGACTTCGGCACGGCGACGACCTTTTGTTTTATCGACGAAACCGGCACGTACCGCGGCGGCGTCATCGCGCCGGGGGTGATGGTGGCGATGGAGGCCCTCGTCCAGAACGCCGCTAAGCTGCCGAAGGTCGAGCTGGTGCCGCCGCCGGACGTCGTCGGAAAAAACACCGTCGAGGCGCTTCAGTCGGGGCTCTTCTACGGCTACCTCTCCCTCGTCGAAGGGATGATCGAACGGCTGAAGCGGCGCTTTTCGGTGCCGCCGACCGTCGTCGCCACCGGCGGGCTGGCGGAGCCGTTTGCCCGTTCGACGAAGCGGATCGACGTCTACGATCCGCAGCTGACCCTCAAAGGACTCAAACGCATTTACGACCTCAATGCGGCGTCGTCGCCGCCGGAAGGTTCGGCGTAAGGGGACGGACGATGGATGCCCTCTACCGCGGACTTGCCCTGGACGGCCGGGTGCGCCTCTTCTTTCTCCGCCTGACGGAGACGGTGCGGGAGGCAGCGCGGCACGTCGAGACCCGGCCGACGGCGTCGGCCGCCCTCGGCCGGGCGATGGCGGCGGCGGTGCTCTACGCCGCCGGGACGAAAACGGCCGACGCGATCCACCTCCTCATCGCCGGCGACGGCCCCCTCGGACGGGTCGTCGCCGATGCCTTTCGCCTGCCGGACGGCGCCCTCGGCGCCCGGGGACTCGTCGAGCGGCCGGAGGTCGACCTCCCGCCCCGGTCTGACGGCAAGCTCGACGTCGGCGGCGCCGTCGGCCGCCGGGGGACGCTCGTCGTCGCCCGGGAGCTCGCCGGCGGACCGCCGTACCGGGGGACGGCGCCGCTTGTGAGCGGCGAGATCGGGGAAGACTTCGCTTTCTATCTCCTGACGTCAGAGCAGATCCCGTCGGCGGTCGGCCTCGGCGTGCTCGTCGCCGGCGACCACACCGTCGAGGCGGCCGGCGGCTTCTGGCTGCATCCGCTCCCCGGGACGGAAGGGGAGGTCCTGGAGGTCCTCGAAGCGCGGCTTCGGAAGGCGCCGCCGGTGACGACGCTTCTTCAGCGGACGCCGTTTCCTGAGGCGGCCGCCCAGGCGCTCGTCGGCGAGCCGGGGCGCTGGGAGACGGTCGAGCCGGTGCGGTTTTACTGCACCTGCTCGGAAGAGAAGGCTGCCCGGACGCTTCGCCTCCTCGGCCCGAAGGCCCTGGAGGAGGAAGCCGCCCGCGGCCGGCCCCTCGAGGTGCGCTGCGGCTTTTGCCGGCGGCGTTACACCTTTCCGCCGGCGGCGCTCCGCCGCCTGGCTGAAGCGGTTCGGTCGGGCGCCGAGGAAGGAAGGGATGGAACGTGATGCGCTCGAAGGCGCTTTCGCTCCCCGGCGGTCGGCGCCTTTTGCTCGACCGCCCGATCGTGATGGGGATTTTAAACGTGACGCCCGACTCGTTTTCCGACGGCGGCCGGTACACGACCGTCGAGCAGGCGCTCGAGCACGCTCGGGCGATGGTCGCCTGCGGCGCCGCGATCATCGACGTCGGCGGCGAGTCGACCCGACCGGGGCATACCCCGGTGCCGGCGGAGGAAGAGCTCCGGCGGGTGCTTCCGGTCCTTCGGGCGCTCCGGGCAGCGCTCGACGTCCCGATCTCGATCGACACGTCCAAGCCCGTCGTCGCCGAAGCGGCCCTCGCCGCCGGGGCGGACATCCTCAACGACATCTGGGGCCTTCAGGATCCGGCGATGGCCCGCCTCGCCGCGGAGGCGAAGGTGCCGGTCGTCATCATGCACAACCGCCGGGAGCCGGAGTATTCCGATCTCCTGGGGGAGATCCGCGCCGACCTGCTTTTGGGCGTCGAGCGGCTCCTTCAGGCCGGTGGGCGGGACGAACAGGTCATCCTCGACCCGGGGATCGGTTTCGGGAAGACGTATGCGCAAAACCTCGCCGTCCTCAAGCGCCTTCCGACGATCGTCGACCTCGGCTACCCCGTCCTCCTCGGCGCCTCCCGGAAGTCCGTCATCGGGCTTACCCTCGACCTGCCGGTCGACCGGCGGCTCGCCGGCTCGCTCGCCGTCGCCGTCTACGGCGTTCTTCGGGGCGTCGCGATCGTCCGGGCGCATGACGTCTGTGAAACCGTCCAGGCGCTCAAGATGGTCGCGGCGATCGAAGCGGCCGATGCGGCGGCAACCGGCGCCGGGGAAGGGCCGAATCCCGGCGTCGGAGCGCCGGATTTGGGGATCGGTCGATGAGGTGGGCGTACATCGGCCTCGGCGCCAACGTCGGCGACCGGAAAGCGGCCCTCGATCGGGCCCGGGCGGCGCTCCGGGCGGCGTACGGCCGCATCCGCTGTTCGTCGATCTACGAGACGGCGCCGCTTTACGACGTCGATCAGCCGCCGTTTTGGAACCAGGTCGTCGCCGTGCCGGCGGCGGAGGCGCCGCCGGCGATGCTCGAGCGGCTCCTTCGCATCGAGGCCGGGCTCGGCCGTGTGCGGACGCGGCCGAACGGTCCCCGGACGATCGATCTCGATCTTCTACTCTGGGGCGACGCCGTCATCGAGACGGCGTCGCTTACGGTGCCGCATCCGCGGCTTTTAGAACGGGCGTTCGCCCTCGTGCCGCTCGTCGAGCTGGCGCCGGACCTGGTCCACCCGAAGACGGGCCGGCCGCTTCGGGAGGCGCTTTTCGGCGTCCGGACGCAGCGGATCCGCCGCGTGCAGGGAGGGGAAACCTCATGTGGATGATCGGCGACGTCACCATCCCGAATCGCGTCGTCCTCGCGCCGATGGCCGGCGTGACGAATCTCGCCTTCCGCCGCATCGTGAAACGGTTCGGCGCCGGTCTTATTTACACGGAGATGGTGAGTGACGTGGGGCTAATTCACGGGAACGCCCAGACGCGGGCGATGCTCACCCTCGACCCGGAAGAACATCCGGTGGCGATCCAGCTCTTCGGCGGCGACGCCCGCACGCTCGCTGAGGCGGCCCGGATCGTCGAGGCGGAGACCGACGCCGACTTCATCGACATCAACCTTGGCTGCCCGGCGCCGAAGATCAACCGCCTCGACGCCGGCGCCAAGTGGCTCCTTTCGCCGGATCGGGTCTACGACCTTTACCGGACCGTCACGTCCGCCGTCCGGCGCCCGGTGACGGCGAAAATCCGCCTCGGCTGGGATGCCGATCACCTCACCTACCGGGAGGTCGCCCTCGCCATCGCCGAAGGCGGCGGAAAGGCGGTCGCCGTCCACGGCCGCACCCGGGCCCAGATGTACGAAGGGCGGGCCGACTGGGAGGCGATCGCCGAAGTCAAAGACGTGCTTAGGCCGTACGGCATTCCGGTCATCGGAAACGGCGATGTCGACACGCCGGAAAAGGCCGCCGAAATGCTCCGGACGACCGGCGTCGACGCGGTGATGATCGGCCGGGCGGCCCTCGGCAATCCGTGGCTCATCTACCGGACCGTCCGCTATCTCGAGACCGGCGAGCTGATCCCGGAGCCGACGCCGGGAGAAAAGGCGGCGATGGCCCTCGAGCACTTCCGGGCGCTTGTCGAGCTCAGGGGGGAAGCGGTCGCGGTGCGGGAGATGCGCAAACACGCTGCCTGGTATCTGCGGGGGATCCGGGGCGGCGCGGCCCTTCGGGCCGAGGTGAACCGCGCCGAGTCGGCGGCGGCGCTCCGGGCGATCCTGGAGCGGATCCGGGACGCGGCGCCGGCCGAAGCGGTGGCGGCGAGCCTCCGTTGACATCCTCGGAGGCCTCCAATATAATACCGATAATTCCGGACAAAGGAATGCCCGGCGCGCCGCGGGCCGACCGCTCCGTGCGCTTCTTTTTTTCGTCCCGGCGCGCCGTCGATCGGTGAGGGGGATGGGCATGAGCGACAAAGAGGTCATTCTCACCCGCTCCGGCCTGAAAAAGCTGGAGGAAGAACTGGAATACTTAAAGACGGTCAAGCGGAAGGAAGTCGCCGAGCGGATCAAGATCGCCATCGGCTACGGCGACCTCAGCGAAAACTCGGAGTATGAGGACGCCAAAAACGAGCAGGCGTTCATCGAAGGGCGGATCGCGACGATCGAGAAAATGCTCCGGAACGCCAAGGTGATCAACGACGAGGAGGTCGGCACCGACGTCGTCACCGTCGGCTCGACCGTCGTGGTGAAAGACCTCGAATTCGACGAAGAAATGACGTTTACGATTGTCGGTTCGGTCGAATCCGATCCCGAGGGCAACAAAATCTCGAACGAATCGCCGGTCGGCATGGCCCTCCTCGGCAAAAAGCGCGGCGCCATCGTCGAGGTGAACGCGCCGGCCGGCGTCATCCGGTATCAGATCATCGACATCCAAAAAGGCGAATGACGACGAGGTGACACGGGTGGACGAATCGATGGCCGGTCGGACGGCGGCGTTGAGCGATCAGGAACGCGTCCGCCGTGAAAAACTTGAGGCGCTCCGGGCCCTCGGCGTCGAGCCATACGGCGGCCGCTTCGAACGGACGCACACCGCGGCCCGGTTTCACGAACAATTCGGCGGGATGAGCGCCGAGGCGCTCGAGGCCCGGCCGATCGCCGTGCGGATGGCCGGGCGGATGATGCAGAAGCGCCGGCAGGGGAAGGCGGGCTTCGCCCACCTGCAGGATATGACCGGCCGGTTTCAGATCTACCTCCGGCAAGACGTCCTCGGCGAAACCGCCTACGAGGTCTACAAACTCGCCGACATCGGCGACATCTTCGGCGTTGAGGGGACGGTGTTCCGGACGAAGACCGGCGAGCTCACCGTCCTCGTCCGGCAGTTTGTCCTTCTGGCGAAGTCGCTCCGGCCGCTTCCGGAGAAATTCCACGGCCTCAAGGACGTCGAGCTCCGCTACCGAAAGCGGTATCTCGACCTCATCATGAATCCCGACGTCTTAAAGACGTTTCTCTTAAGGAGCAAGATCGTCCGGTCGCTCCGGTCGATCCTCGACGCCGAGGGGTTTGTCGAGGTCGAAACGCCGACCTTGCAGCCGATTCCCGGCGGTGCCGCCGCCCGGCCCTTCGTCACCTACCACAACGCCCTCGACATGGAGATGTACCTTCGCATCGCCATCGAGCTCCACTTAAAGCGGCTCATCGTCGGCGGCATCGAAAAGGTTTACGAGATCGGCCGCGTCTACCGGAACGAGGGCGTCTCGACCAAGCACAACCCGGAATTCACGATGTTGGAACTTTACCAGGCGTACGCCGACTTTACGGACATCATGGCGCTCACCGAATCGCTCATCGCCCGCGTCGCCGAGGAGGCCGTCGGCTCAACCCGCATCGTCTATCAAGGCCAGCCGATCGACCTCACGCCGCCCTATCGCCGGGCGCACATGGTCGACCTCATCCGGGAGGCGACCGGCGTCGACTTCTTCCGGCCGATGAGCGTCGACGAAGCCCGGGCCCTCGCCCGGGCCCATGGCGTCGAGGTCGCGCCGCACATGACGGTCGGCCACATCATCAACGAATTTTTTGAACAGAAGGTGGAGGCCTCCCTCATCCAGCCGACCTTCGTCTACGGCCATCCGGTGGAGATCTCGCCGCTGGCGAAAAAAAACGCCGCCGATCCGCGGTTTGCCGACCGGTTCGAGCTCTACATCGCCGGCCGCGAGCACGCCAACGCCTTTTCCGAGCTCAACGACCCCATGGATCAGCGGGAGCGTTTTTTGGCCCAGCTCAAGGAGCGGGAGCTCGGCAACGAAGAAGCCCATCGGATGGACGAAGACTTTCTCGAGGCGCTCGAAGTCGGCATGCCGCCGACCGGCGGTCTCGGCATCGGCGTCGACCGGCTGGTGATGCTCCTTGCCGATCAGCCGTCGATCCGCGACGTCCTCTTGTTCCCGCATATGCGCCACGCGCCCAAGGCCGATTGAGCCTTGGGCGCGGTTTTGTTCGCACCGTGAAAGGCGTCGTTCGCGGAACGCTCATTCGCTTCGCCGGCCGTCGATCATTCGACCGTCACTTCCGTCCCGATCGGCACCCGCTCGTAGAGCCAGCGGATGTCGTCGTTGTACAGCCGGATGCAGCCGCTTGAAGCGTTTTTGCCGATCGAACTCGGGTCGTTCGTTCCGTGCAGGCCGTAAATCGACCCGTCCGTTCCGGGGACGTTGAGGCCGAGCCAGTGGCTGCCGAGGGGATTGCGCGGATCGCCGCCGGGGATGTTTTTCGCCCGGTAATACGGGTTTTCCAGCTTGGTGACGATCCGGTACGCCCCCGCCGGCGTCTCATCGCCGAGGCGGCCGACGGCGATGGGAAACGTTTTGACGAGCCGGTCCCCTTCGTAGACGAAGAGCACTTTCTCCTCGCGCTTGACGACGAGGCGGAGGGGGAGCGGAACGCCGATCTCCCCGAGGAAGACGTCCGGCCGGCTCGTCCGATCGAACGCCGTAAGGAGCTCCCCTTCGAGCGGCACCATGAGCACATCGCCGGCCCGGAGCGCTTCGTCACCCGCCCTCTGGGCCGCCTGAAGCGCTCCGGCGTACCGCTCGCTGCCGAAGTATCGCCGGCTCAAGCCGGAATACGTCTCTCCCGGCCGGACGACGTGGACGAGGAGTTTCGGCGGCCGGAGGAGAAGCGTCGCTCCGGCAGAAAGGGCGCCGGGGTTCGCCAGGCCGTTGGCCCGGGCGATGTCCGGCGCATACGCTACGGTCCCAAAGTAGCGCTTCGAGATCGCCGCGAGGGTCTCACCGGCGGCGACCGTGTGCCAGAACATCGCCGGGTTCGGGATCTGCACCGTCTCGCCGGCGCGAAGGGCGGGGCCGTCCGCCCGGCCGTTCCGCTCCATCAGATAACGGCCAAACCGGTCGGATCCGTAATAGGTCCGGGTGAGGGAAAACCACGTCTCCCCCGGTTGCACCCGGTGGGAGAGGCGGAAGCGATCGCCGGAAAGCCACGCCGGATAGGCCGCTCCCTTTCCGGCGGCCGCATCGGCGGCTCGGCCTTTCGCGGCGTCTTCCGTTCGGCGGGGCGCGGTCGATTCCCCGGAGGCCGAGGCTCGATGCACTTCGCTCGGCGTGCCGCTTTGGGACGGCCGGCCGGCGCCGGAAGCCGACGGGCCGCCGCTTGGCGCCGAGTTCGCCCCGTTTTCTTTGACCGGGGCGCGCGATGCGCCTTCGCCCAGGCCGGCCGAAGCGGCCGGTCGTGCGGCCGGTTCCGGACCGGCGTTCCCTTCGCTCGGATTGAGCCGGGCGGCCTCGGATTGGGGCAAAGCCTCCTTTCTTGCGTCGTCTTCGTCGACGTCGGCGGTCCGACCGTTTTTGACCGCCGTCGACGGCGTTTCGGTCGGACGATTCTCCGTCGACCATTCGTGACCGGCCGTCGGGCGGGAAAAGAGCGACTGCTTCAGGCCGTCGATCGCCAAGGCGAAGAGGAGGGCGGCCAATACAAAGGCCGAGACAAAAAGGAACGTTCCCCATCGATCTTTTCCGGCGCGGCCAAAATTCGGTGCCGCCATCACGATCCCCCTTCGGAGTCTGGTCCGACGCCGCTGGCGCCGGGGAAGCATCCGGTCGCCGGACGCCGGATGGTGATGAACGTCGTCGTCGACATTATAAGTAATAATTCAAGAAAAAGATACCTTATATTCAAAAATGATCTATTTGGCCTAGATTGAACGATCCGTACGGCGCATCCGCCGCCCGGAATTCCGGCCCTTCGGCCGGGATCGTCCGGCTCGCCGTCCTGATCGAACGCCGACGGCGCTAGGCCGTTCGGCGGAGGCCTTCGCCCGTTTAGCGTGGCCTTCGCCCATTTCGCCGAGACGCCAAGTGAAATATGAAAAAAATACATAGACGGTGCCCCTTGACGAAGCGGTCTGGGCGTGATATATTATCGTTTGCCGTCGCAAGGCAGCCAATCCGAGCGACACCGCGTTCCTTGAAAACTAAACAGCACCCGCCCTGTGAGGAAGGCCTTTCCGGGACCGGCGGGCGGCTTAAGGAGCCGGGGTGGAGCCGGCGGCCTTGGTCGTCTGTTGGGACTGGGGGGTATGGAAGGTCCTGGCGATGGAGCTGGGGATTTACGGAGAGTTTGATCCTGGCTCAGGACGAACGCTGGCGGCGCGCCTAATACATGCAAGTCGGGCGGAGCTTGAGGGGGGGTTAACCCTCTGAGAGCTTAGCGGCGGACGGGTGAGTAACACGTAGGCAACCTGCCCTAAAGACCGGGATAACACCGGGAAACCGGTGCTAATACCGGATAGATTGTCCTGGCGCATGCTGGGGCAAGGAAAGGGGAGACCCGCTTTAGGAGGGGCCTGCGGCGCATTAGCTTGTTGGTGGGGTAACGGCCTACCAAGGCGATGATGCGTAGCCGGCCTGAGAGGGTGACCGGCCACACTGGGACTGAGACACGGCCCAGACTCCTACGGGAGGCAGCAGTAGGGAATCTTCCGCAATGGGCGGAAGCCTGACGGAGCGACGCCGCGTGGGGGAGGAAGGCCTTCGGGTTGTAAACCCCTGTTGTCGGGGAAGAAGGGCTGCGTGAGCGGCATTGACGGTACCCGACGAGGAAGCCCCGGCTAACTACGTGCCAGCAGCCGCGGTAATACGTAGGGGGCGAGCGTTGTCCGGAATGACTGGGCGTAAAGGGCGCGTAGGCGGCCTGTTAAGTCTGCTGTGAAAGGCCACGGCTCAACCGTGGGGGTGCAGCGGAAACTGGCGGGCTTGAGTGCAGGAGAGGTGCGCGGAATTCCCGGTGTAGCGGTGAAATGCGTAGAGATCGGGAGGAACACCGATGGCGAAGGCAGCGCACTGGCCTGTAACTGACGCTGAGGCGCGAAAGCGTGGGGAGCGAACAGGATTAGATACCCTGGTAGTCCACGCTGTAAACGATGGGTGCTAGGTGTGGGTGGGGCGACCCATCCGTGCCGGAGTTCACACATTAAGCACCCCGCCTGGGGAGTACGGCCGCAAGGCTGAAACTCAAAGGAATTGACGGGGGCCCGCACAAGCGGTGGAGCATGTGGTTTAATTCGAAGCAACGCGAAGAACCTTACCAGGGCTTGACATCCCGCTGACGGGTTCAGAGATGGGCCTTTCCCGCGAGGGACGGCGGAGACAGGTGGTGCATGGTTGTCGTCAGCTCGTGTCGTGAGATGTTGGGTTAAGTCCCGCAACGAGCGCAACCCCTGCCCTTAGTTGCCAGCGGGTGGAGCCGGGCACTCTAAGGGGACTGCCGCCGACGAGGCGGAGGAAGGTGGGGATGACGTCAAATCATCATGCCCCTTATGCCCTGGGCTACACACGTGCTACAATGGCCGGTACAGCGGGAAGCGAAGCCGCGAGGCGGAGCGGATCCCTGAAAGCCGGTCTCAGTTCGGATTGCAGGCTGCAACTCGCCTGCATGAAGGCGGAATCGCTAGTAATCGCGGATCAGCATGCCGCGGTGAATCCGTTCCCGGGCCTTGTACACACCGCCCGTCACACCATGGGAGTCGGGGGCGCCCGAAGGCGCGGGCAGCGCTGAAGGCGAACCTGGCGACTGGGGTGAAGTCGTAACAAGGTATCCGTACCGGAAGGTGCGGATGGATCACCTCCTTTCTAGGAGCTGGGGCTGGGTGCTGTTTAGTTTTGAGGGAATGCGGGAGCATTCCCGGGTGTCCGGTGGCGATGGCGGAGTGGCCACACCCGATCCCATTCCGAACTCGGAAGTTAAGCACTCCAGCGCCGAAGGTACTGAGGGGGCGACCCCTTGGGAGAATAGGACGCTGCCGGGCACCGGTGTGGGCCTATAGCTCAGGGGTTAGAGCGCACGCCTGATAAGCGTGAGGTCAATGGTTCAAATCCATTTAGGCCCACCACTGTGGGGCTATAGCTCAGCTGGGAGAGCGCCTGCTTTGCACGCAGGAGGTCAGCGGTTCGATCCCGCTTAGCTCCACCAGGGAAGACGAGGGCCGGAAGGCCAGGTTCCTTGAAAACTGGATCGTGGGCGAGGCAAAGGTGGAAGGGCGCACGGTGGATGCCTCGGCGCCAGGAGCCGACGAAGGGCGCGGCAAGCGGCGAAATGCCCCGGGGAGCCGCAAGCGGGCGTAGATCCGGGGGTGCCCGAATGGGGGAACCCGCCAGGGTGGAGCCCTGGCATCCTGCGCTGAATGCATAGGCGCGGGAGGGCAACCGGGGGAACTGAAACATCTCAGTACCCCGAGGAGAAGAAAGCAACCGCGATTCCCCGAGTAGCGGCGAGCGAACGGGGAGGAGCCCAAACCGGACGGAAGTCCGGGGTTGTAGGACCGGGCCGCATGGGAGTGACAAAGAGAGGGCGTAGGCGAACGGACCTGGAACGGTCGGCCGGAGAAGGTGAGAGCCCTGTAGCCGAAACGCTCTTTCCTCCTGGCCCGGCTCCTGAGTACCGCGGGGCACGAGGAATTCCGCGGGAAGCGGGGAGGACCACCTCCCAAGGCTAAATACTCCCTGGCGACCGATAGTGGAGGAGTACCGTGAGGGAACGGTGAAAAGCACCCCGGGAGGGGAGTGAAAGAGGACCTGAAACCGTGTGCCTACAAGCAGTCGGAGCCCGTCGAAGGGTGACGGCGTGCCTTTTGCAGAATGAGCCGGCGAGTGACGCTTGCATGCGAGGTTAAGGCCTTCAGGGCTGGAGCCGGAGCGAAAGCGAGTCTGAAGAGGGCGTGAGTATGCAGGCGTCGACCCGAAACCGGGTGATCTACCCATGTCCAGGGTGAAGGTCGGCGAAATCCGACTGGAGGCCCGAACCCACTGGTGTTGCAAAACCAGGGGATGAGGTGTGGGTAGGGGTGAAAAGCCAACCGAACCCGGAGATAGCTGGTTCTCCCCGAAATCGCTTGAGGGCGAGCCTCAAGGGGAGCGCCTGGGAGGTAGAGCACTGATTGGGTGCGGGGCCCGCGAGGGCTACCAAGCCCTGTCAAACTGCGAATGCCCGGGCGTGGTCCTTGGGAGTCAGACGGCGGGGGATAAGCTTCGTCGTCGAGAGGGAAAGAGCCCAGACCGGCCGCTAAGGTCCCGGAGTTTGCGCTTAGTGGGAAACGATGTGGCGCTGCGAAGACAACCAGGATGTTGGCTTAGAAGCAGCCATCATTCAAAGAGTGCGTAATAGCTCACTGGTCGAGTGGCGCTGCGCGGAAAATGTAACGGGGCTAAGCGCGACACCGAAGCGCCGGGCACGGAGCGTGCGGTAGGGGAGCGTTCCCTGGGCTGGGAAGCGCGACCGGGAGGGCGCGTGGAGCGCAGGGAAGCGAGAATGCCGGCGTGAGTAGCGAGAAGGTCGGTGAGAATCCGACCCGCCGAAAGCCCAAGGGTTCCTGAGGAAGGCTCGTCCGCTCAGGGTAAGTCGGGACCTAAGGCGAGGCCGCGAGGCGTAGCTGATGGGAAACGGGTGGAGAATCCCGTACCGCTCCCGGCCGATTGAGCGACGGGGGGACGCAGGGGGTCCGAAGGCGCGCGCTGGATGGAGGAGCGCGTCCAAGCGGCGAGGGTGGCGTGCAGGCAAATCCGCGCGCCTTAAGCCTGAGCCGTGACGGGGAGGGAAGACGAGTACCGAAGGCCTTCCGGATCGCACTGCCGAGAAAAGCCTCTAGCGAGGCCTGGGAGTGCCCGTACCGGAAACCGACACAGGTGGGCGAGGAGAGGATCCTCAGGCGCGCGAGCGAACTCCTGCTAAGGAACTCGGCAAAATGGCCCCGTAACTTCGGGAGAAGGGGCGCCTGTCCTGAGGGCAGGCCGCAGAGAAGTGGCCCAGGCGACTGTTTAGCAAAAACACAGGTCTCTGCGAAGCCGTAAGGCGACGTATAGGGGCTGACGCCTGCCCGGTGCTGGAAGGTTAAGGGGAAGGGTGAGCCGTTAGGCGAAGCTCTGAACCGAAGCCCCAGTAAACGGCGGCCGTAACTATAACGGTCCTAAGGTAGCGAAATTCCTTGTCGGGTAAGTTCCGACCCGCACGAAAGGCGTAACGACCTGGGCGCTGTCTCGGCAGGAGGCTCGGTGAAATCGTAGTCCCTGTGAAGATGCAGGGTACCCGCGACTAGACGGTAAGACCCCGTGGAGCTTTACTGCAGCCTGATATTGTTGTTTGCCGCCTTCTGTACAGGATAGGTGGGAGCCTGGGAAGCGCCCTCGTCAGGGGGCGTGGAGGCGGCGGTGGGATACCACCCTGGAGGCGGCGGACGACTCACCCGCGGCCGTGAGCCGGTCGGGGGACCGTGTCAGGTGGGCAGTTTGACTGGGGCGGTCGCCTCCTAAAGGGTAACGGAGGCGCCCAAAGGTCCCCTCAGCGCGGATGGAAATCGCGCGGAGCGTGCAAAGGCGAGAAGGGGGCTTGACTGCGAGACCGACGGGTCGAGCAGGGACGAAAGTCGGGCTTAGTGATCCGGTGGTGCCGAGTGGAAGGGCCATCGCTCAACGGATAAAAGCTACCCCGGGGATAACAGGCTGATCTCCCCCAAGAGTCCACATCGACGGGGAGGTTTGGCACCTCGATGTCGGCTCATCGCATCCTGGGGCTGGAGCCGGTCCCAAGGGTTGGGCTGTTCGCCCATTAAAGCGGTACGTGAGCTGGGTTCAGAACGTCGTGAGACAGTTCGGTCCCTATCTGTCGCGGGCGGAGGAAATTTGAGGGGAGTCGTCCCTAGTACGAGAGGACCGGGACGGACGCACCGCTGGTGTACCAGTTGTGCCGCCAGGCGCACCGCTGGGTAGCCAAGTGCGGACGGGATAAGCGCTGAAAGCATCTAAGCGCGAAGCCCACCCCAAGATGAGATTTCCCACCGGCTTGACCGGGTAAGACCCCTCGTAGACGACGAGGTCGATCGGTCCGAGGTGGAAGCGCGGTAACGCGTGAAGCTGACGGATCCGAATCGGTCGAGGCTTTGCCTCCCCACGATCCGGTTTTGAGGGAATCGGGTTTTGCCGCAGCAAAAAACGAACCGCCAAAAGGCGGTTTTTTTGTTTTTACCGCCACTTCCGGTTCCTGGTATAATGGCAAATGAAAATAGAGGGATGGGGGGGCCTCGGTGTTCGAGCTCATCGCCGATGAGGAGGTGGCCTTAAGGCCCCTTTCCTACCGGGAGGTCCCGGCGCTCTATGCCCTCACCGACCGGCATCGGGACCGGCTTTCCGTCTGGCTCCCGTGGGTGCGGCGCCACACGCTCCCCGACACGTATGCCTTCGTCGATCAGTCGATGGCGCAACTCCGCCGGAACGAAGGCTTTCAGGCCGGCATCTTTAGCGGATTAAAACTCCCCAAAAAAATCGCGTTCGATTCCCCACAAACAGCGGATTCAGTTCCCCAAAATCATCGCGCATCATTCCCCAGACGTATGTTCGATCTACGCGGTCACCTCCTCCTTCAGCGCATGGGTCACCCCGGCGCGCAGCTTGTCCTTCATCCGGTAGCTGTTGCCGCGGATGTTGATGGTGGTGGCGTGGTGCAGGAGCCGGTCGAGCAAGGCAGAGGCCAGCACCTGGTCACCGAAGAGTGTCCCCCAGTTGGTGAAGCTGGTGTTGGACGTGATGATCAGGGAGCCATGCTCGTAGCGCTCCGACACGAGCCGGAAGAAGTTCGCGGCGTCCAAGGCGTCAAGCGGCAAGTAGCCGACTTCGTCGCAGATCAGCAGCTTCGGCTGGGTGTAGATGCGCAGGCGCTTGTCCAGCCGTCCCTCTTGGTACGCCCGTCGCAAGTCAGCGACCAGCTTCTGCATGGTCACGAAGTAGACGCTCATGCGCTGTCGAATCGCCTCCATCCCCAGGGCCACCGCAAGGTGGGTCTTGCCCACCCCCGGCGGTCCCAGGAAGATGACGTTGCTGCCCTCCCGGATGAACGTCAAGCCGGCCAGTTCGCGTATTTGTCGCTCATCGACGGACGGCTGGAACGAGAAATCGAAATCTGCAAGGGTCTTGTGATACGGGAAGTTGGCCATGCGGAGTCTGGCGTGCATGTAACGGCTGTATCGCTCCTCCTGCTCAGCATCCAGCAGTCTGTGCAGGAACTCCGCATAGGTCGCCTGGTGCCCCGCTGCCCACTCCACGCACGCCGGCAGCACCGCCGCGGCGCGCTTCAATCCCAGCTCCAGCAGCTGCTCCTCGGCCTTGGCCAAAACCAACGCCTCACTCATTGCCCCTGACCTCCCATCGCGATCTGCTCATAGACGGACAGCTCCCGCTGCTCCACGTCCGGCCCGATTTGCAACCCTGGCACCTTGCCTCGATCCGGATGAGGCGTCCCAGCCGGGATGCCCTTGAAGTGCTCAGGGTCGGTTGAGACCTGGTGCCTGCCTGTGAGCACGCGGTGTTCGGCAATGACCTGCCCGCCGTACTCGATCTGCAGGCGGCCTGACTCAAACTCCCGGACCAGCACGGTGTGCCCCACATACCGCCATGGAACGGTGTACATGTTCGTGTTCCAGGAGATGCGACAATCGCTCATGACCTTGCGCATATCGGCGTACGCCAGCGTGTACCGGCTCTTAGGCAGGGGCTTAAGCGTCTCGGCCTGAAACCGCACCACCGGCTGCTCCCGCGTCGTGCCGTGGATGCGCACATTAGCCACCGTATCCCGCCAGATGGCACCTTGCCGGTTCAGGTCGTCATGGTCCACGAACGAAACCGGCCAGAAGCTGGACCGGATATACCCGATGGGCCGTTCAATCTTCCCTTTGGTGCGACTTCGGTAGGGCTTACAGGCCTTGGGCACGAATCCGTAGTACTTGGCGAAGTCCATGTACGCCGGCTGCCAGTCGACGTGTCCATGACCGTCGTTGGCCACGACCAGCGGGGAGCAGTTGTCGCTGAGCATGACCTTTGGAACCCCGCCGAAGAACTCCAGCGCGTTCCGGAGCGCCTGGAGGATATGCCGTTGGTCCGCCGCTCTGATAAACTCCAGGTAGAGCATGCGGGAGTAGGCGAGGACCATGGCAAAGCACCATACCTTGCGCCGATGGCCCTGCGGATCCAGGTAGGGGAATGCGCCCAGGTCGATTTGCGCTTGTTCCCCCGGAGCCGTCTCAAACCGCACGGTTGCCTTGGCAGAGACAACCGGGCGGAGAGGGTGCATGAACTCGCGCAGTACGGTAATTCCGCCGGTATATCCCTGCTCCCGGATCTCGCGAAAGATTCGCTCCGCATTGAGGACGCCGATACGCATGCGCTGCTCCACATAGGCCTTGTACGGCTCCAGCTTGTGGCCTTTCACCCTACGGCTGCGCGACTTCACCCTCCCCTCCTCCTGCTGCCTCGGCTCACTCACAGCCTTGCGGATGGTTTTGCGGTCATGGCCGTATCTTCTGGCCAGTTCCGAGATGCTGACGCCCTCCTCATACAGCTTCCTGATCTCCATCTTCTCACTCTCCCTCATCACCGGCACCTCCCCAAAAGTGATGGCAGGTGCCATAGTTCGACACAGGGGTGGGGAATTCATCCCGATGATTTTGAGGAAATCATGCCGGTGATTTTGGGGAATCTTTATCCGCTGCTATTGGGGATTTTACATCCGTATCGCGGAACGCTCGTCGGCGTGATCGGCTACCACCGGATCGATTGGGAAAATAAAAAGACGAGCCTCGGCTACTGGCTGGACCCGACCGTCCAGGGGCGGGGCATCATGACCCGGGCGGCCCGGACGATGGTCGATCACGCTTTCTTTCATCTCGGCTTAAACCGCCTCGAGATCCGGGCGGCGACGGAGAACACGAGGAGCCGCCGCGTGGCGGAGCGCCTCGGGTTTACGCTCGAGGGGATCATCCGGGAGGCGGAGTGGCTCGGCGATCGGTTTGTCGATCACGCCGTCTACGGCCTTCTCGCCCGGGAGTGGAAGGCGTACGCAGAGAAGGAGCGAACGCGATGATTTTTCTACGCCACGAATCCTTGAGGCAATACCTTCGCTATTATCCGGTGACGTCGGCGTTCCTTGCCGTCGCCATCGCGATGTTTCTCTGGACCGTCGTCGACGGCTCTCAGTTTCGTCCCTTTCTTTTGTACGAGCGCTATGCCTTCATCCCGTCGGCGGTCGCGGCCGGAGAGTGGTGGCGGATCTTCACCGCGACGTTCGTCCATCAGGGGTGGATGCATATTTTGTTTAACCTGTTCTGGATTTACGTCTTTGCGCCGCCGCTCGAACGCTACCTCGGGAAAGGGGCGTTTTTGGGGCTCCTCGCCGCCGGCGTCGCCGGAACGGCGTTTTTTCTTCTGTCCACATCGGAGGCGGCCGTCGGCGCTTCCGGGCTCGACTTCGCCCTGCTCGGGTACTACATCTTTTTGCTCTGGCGAAAGCCGTACTGGCTCGACGCTCAGGCCCGCTCGATCCTCGTCGCGGTGGCGGTCCTCGGGGCGGTGATGACGCTCCTCGTGCCGGGGATCTCGATCGCCGGTCATGCCGGCGGTTTTCTCGGCGGGTTCGGCTATGCGGCGCTTTGGAACCGGCGCGGGCGGTAGCGGCGGGGACGCATGCCCCGTGCCGGAAGAAGCGTCTCGGGAACGGAAGGAACGCCGCCCGACCGGTCAAGGGCGCGGAACCGGCCGCCGGGTCGGGACGGAAAAACCGGCTTGGGCGAACGGGAAAGCCGGCTTTGGCCGAGCGGTCGGGCGGCGCATCGGGGAGGCGGATGACGTGAGACGACCGGCCGTCGTGTTCGATCTCGACGGGACGCTTTTTGACGCGTGGTCGGTGGCCCGGGAAGCGTTTGCGGCGGCTTTCCGGCGCCTTCGGTCGGAGGCCGGCATAGGCGTCGACCTGCCGTCGGAGGCGGTGCTTCGGGCGCAGCTCGGGAAAACGTATGCCGAGATGTGGGCGGCGCTTCTTCCCGGCCGGGAGCTTGCCCTTTACGCCCTGGCCGATGCGTGGATGTTCGAGGCCGAACTTGCGCTCATCCGCCAAGGAAAGGGCCGGCTGTATCCCGGCGTGCCGGAGGTCCTTCAGGCCCTGACCGAGCGGGGACTGCCCCTGTTCATCGCTTCCAACGGTCGGGAGGAGTACGTGGCGGCCGTCATCGATCACTTCGACCTCCGCCGGCACTTCGTCGACCTTTACAGCGCCGGCCGGTTCCGGACGGCGACGAAAAGCGCCCTCGTGGCCAAACTCCGGACGACGTACGGCCTGGCCTCCGGCCTCATGGTCGGCGACCGAAAGAGCGACGTCGACGCCGGCCGGGAGAACGGTTTTCTCACCGTCGGCTGTCTGTACGGCTACGGCGATGCGGCCGAGCTTCGGGAGGCGGACGTCACGATCGAAGCGCCGCCGGAACTCCTGGCGCTTCCCGTTTTGGCCGGGCAAGGGTAGGAAAGACTAACGGAGGTCAGGACGACGAACGGTCCCCCCCTTGTCAACGGGCGCCCGTTGGCGTATAATGTCATTAGTCAAAGATAGTCAAAATCAAGCTCCGGTTCGGGTGAGGTTCTTGAAGAGCATCAGCGACGTCATCGAAAAACACCTGAAGGAGCTCATCGAGGCGAGCGGCGCCGTCGAGATCAAACGGGTCGAGCTCGCCGAGGCGTTTCGCTGCGTTCCCTCTCAGATCAACTACGTCATCCAGACGCGCTTTACGGTCGAGCGGGGTTACCTCGTCGAGTCGAAGCGGGGCGGCGGCGGGTATATCCGCATCCAAAAGATCCGGCCGGCGGCGGCGTCCCTCCTCAAAGAGGCGTACGACGCCGTCGGCGAGGCGATCGATGAGCGCCGGGCGCTCGATTTCGTCGACCGGCTTCAGGAGGGGGAGGAGCTGACGAGCCGGGAGGCAGCGATGCTCCGGCGGCTCGTCTCCCGGGAGGTGCTCGCCCTGCCGGTCGAGCTTCGGGACCGGCTCCGGGCTCGGCTCCTGAAGGCGGCGATGCTGGCGCTCATGGCGGAAGGGGGCGAGGCGCATGATGTGTGAACGGTGCGGCAAGCGGCCGGCGACGTTTCACTTTACGAAAATCGTCAACGGGGAGAAGACGGAGCTCCACCTGTGCGACGTCTGCGCCCGCGAGGAAGGCGTGGCGTTCTCGGTGCCGGGGGATGCGTTTTCGATCCATCACCTGTTGAGCGGCATCATGCCGGCGATGCCGTCCCGCCCGATGGAGCGGGGGCGCGTCTGCCCGACGTGCGGCATGAGCTACGACGAGTTCGTCAAAAAAAGCCGCTTCGGCTGCAGCGACTGCTACACCGCCTTTCGGGAGCCGCTCGTCCCGCTCCTTCGGCGCATCCACGGCGGCGCCGCCGAACACCACGGCAAGGCGCCGAAGCGCCATAAGCCGCGGCGGGCGCTCCGGCACCGGCTGGAGCGGCTCCGGGCGGAGCTTCAGGAAAAGGTCGCCGCCGAGGCGTACGAAGAGGCGGCCCGGCTCCGGGACGAGATCCGCCGGCTGGAGCGGGAAATCGGCGAAGCGCGGGCGGAGTGAGGTGAAGGCGATGCAGATCGGCACGATTTTGGAGCGGCCCCTCGGTCCGGTGTTCGCCTCGGCGCCGCCGGAGGAGGTGGCCCTCTCGACGCGGATCCGCCTGGCCCGGAACGTCCGGGACCTCCCCTTCCAGGCGCGAATGAACGAAGAGGCGGCCCGCCGCCTGATCGATCGGGTGCGGGCCGCCCTGGCGGCGCCGCCGCCGGCGGAGCCGGCGCTCGCCCTGTTTGAGCTGGACGCCCTTCCGCCGCTCGCCCGGCAGGTGCTGGTGGAAAAACACCTCATCAGCCGGGAGCTCGCCGAGGCGCCGGCGGCGGCGGTCCTCCTTTCGGCGGATGAGAGGGTGAGCCTCATGGTCGGCGAGGAGGATCATTTCCGGCTGCAGGTTTTTGCCCCAGGCCTGCGCCTTCAGGAGGCGTACCGGATCGCCGACCGGCTGGACGACTGGCTGGACGCCCACTTTGAGCTCGCGTTCGACGATCGCTTCGGGTATCAGACGAGCTGCCCGACGAACGTCGGAACCGGGCTCCGAGCGTCGGTGATGCTCCACCTCCCGGGCCTCGTCCTCACCCGGCAGATCGGGAATCTGCTCCCGGCGATCCAAAAGGTCGGCCTCGCCGTCCGGGGGGTCTACGGCGAAGGAAGCGACGCCGAAGGGCATCTCTTTCAGGTGTCGAACCAGATCACCCTCGGGCCGTCGGAAGAAGAGATCCTGGAAAACCTGCAGGGCGTCGTCGAGACGATCATCGCCCACGAAGGCAAGGCTCGCAAACTCCTCGCCGAGTCGATGGGCCGAGCCCTGGAAGACCGGGTGATGCGGAGCCTCGGCATCCTCCGCTACGCCCGGTCGATCGACGGCCGGGAGGCGATGGAGCGCCTTTCCGACGTCCGTCTGGGCATCGCCCTCGGCCTCATCCGGGATGTCGACCTCCGGACGGTCGACGCCCTCTGGGTGATGATCCGCCCGGCGTATCTGCAATATTCGGCCCGAGAAAACCTCTCTCCGGAGCGCCGGGACGCCCGGCGGGCCGACGTGATCCGCCGCCATCTCGGCGGGGCGCCTTAAGCCGGGGCTTCCGTCTCCGGGCCGGCGGTACCGCTTCGCCGCGCCCGGGACGACGGGTTCGGGCTTCCGCGGATAAGTTTTACCGACCGAGCGATCGCCGGATGCGGTCGGCCGGCGCGACCGGCGCCGGATCGTTCGTCGAGGCCCGGGCTCCGCTCGCAAGGCGCCAAAGACCGTCCGCCGCCGTTCGGGCAAAACGCATCGTCCGTGCAAATCGTCCATGCAGAAACGGAGGGGATCCGGAATGATGTTCGGCCGGTTTACTGAGCGGGCGCAAAAGGTCCTCTCGTATGCCCAGGATGAGGCCGTCCGCCTCGGCCACAACAGCATCGGCACCGAACACATCCTGCTCGGGCTCATCCGGGAAGGGGAAGGGATCGCCGCCAAGGCGCTCATGAACCTCGGCCTGTCGCTGGAGAAGATCCGGGAGGAGGTCGAGGCGCTCATCGGCCGGGGCCACGAAAAGCCCCTCAACACGCCGTACACGCCCCGGGCCAAGAAGGTCATCGAACTTTCGTTCGACGAAGCCCGGAAGCTCGGCCACACGTACGTCGGCACCGAGCACATCCTCCTCGGCCTCATCCGGGAAGGGGAGGGCGTCGCCGCCCGGGTGCTCAACAACCTCGGCGTGAGCCTCAACAAAGCCCGGCAGCAGGTGCTTCAGCTCCTCGGCTCGAGCGAGATGCTCGCCGCCACGCCCCAGGGCGGCGGCAAAGGGGCCGCGACGCCGACTCTGGACAGCCTGGCCCGGGATCTGACGGCGCTGGCCAAGGAGGGGGCCCTCGATCCGGTCATCGGCCGGGAAAAGGAGATCGAGCGGGTCATCCAGGTCCTCTCCCGGCGGACGAAGAACAACCCGGTCCTCATCGGCGAGCCGGGCGTCGGAAAGACGGCGATCGTCGAAGGGCTCGCCCAGCGGATCGTCAACAACGAGGTGCCGGAGACGCTCCGGGACAAGCGGGTGATGTCCCTCGACATGGGAAGCGTCGTCGCCGGGACGAAGTACCGGGGCGAGTTTGAGGACCGGCTGAAGAAAATCATGGACGAGATCCGCCAGGCGGGGAACATCATCCTCTTCATCGACGAGCTGCACACCCTCATCGGCGCCGGCGGCGCCGAAGGGGCGATCGACGCCTCGAACATCTTAAAGCCCGCTCTCGCCCGCGGCGAGCTGCAGACGATCGGGGCGACGACGATCGACGAGTACCGGAAGTACATCGAAAAAGACGCCGCCCTCGAGCGGCGCTTCCAGCCGATCCTTGTCGACGAGCCGACGCCCGAGGATGCGATCCAGATCTTAAAGGGGCTCCGGGACCGGTACGAGGCGCACCACCGGGTGAAGATCACCGACGAGGCGATCGAGGCGGCGGTCCATCTGTCGCATCGCTACATCACCGATCGCTTCCTGCCGGATAAGGCGATCGACCTCATCGACGAGGCGGCCTCCCGGGTGCGGCTCAACGCCTACACGATCCCGCCGAATCTCAAGCAGCTCGAAAAGGAGCTGGAGGAAGTCCGGAAGGAAAAGGACGCGGCCGTCCAGAGCCAGGAATTTGAAAAGGCGGCGGCGCTCCGGGACAAGGAGCAGAAGCTCAAAGAAGCCCTTGAGCGGGAGCGGCAGGCGTGGAAGGAGCGGCAGGGCCAGACCGACGCCGAGGTGACGCCGGAGGACATCGCCCAGATCGTCTCGAGCTGGACGGGCATTCCGGTGACGCAGCTCAAGGAAGAAGAGACGGAGCGGCTTTTAAACTTGGAGAATATTTTGCACGAGCGGGTCGTCGGGCAGGATGAGGCGGTCGAAAGCGTGGCCCGGGCGATCCGGCGGGCCCGGGCGGGGCTTAAGGATCCGAAGCGGCCGATCGGCTCGTTTATCTTCCTCGGGCCGACCGGCGTCGGCAAGACAGAGCTTGCCCGGGCGCTCGCCGAGGCGCTCTTCGGCGACGAAAACGCCCTCATCCGGATCGACATGAGCGAGTACATGGAGCGGCACACGACGTCCCGCCTCATCGGCGCGCCGCCGGGATACGTCGGCTATGAGGAAGGCGGTCAGCTCACGGAGCAGGTCCGCCGGAAGCCCTATTCCGTCGTCCTCTTCGACGAGATCGAAAAGGCCCATCCGGAGGTGTTCAACGTCCTCCTGCAGGTGCTGGAAGACGGCCGCCTCACCGACGGGAAGGGCCGGACGGTCGACTTTAAAAACACCGTCATCATCATGACGTCGAACGTCGGCCAGGAGACGATCCGGCGGAACACCACCCTCGGCTTTACCGCCCGGACGCCGGAGTCGTCGTACGAGGCGATGAAGGAGAAGGTGATGGAGGAACTCAGGCGGACGTTCCGGCCGGAGTTTTTGAACCGCGTCGACGAGATCATCGTGTTCCACCCGCTCGAAGAGGCGCACATCCGGGAGATCGTCGTCCGCATGGCGGAGGACATCCGGAAGCGGGTCAAGGAGCAGGGGATCGACTTTACCCTCACCGACGCCGTCATCGACCACGTCGCCAAGGAGGGCTTCGATCCTCAGTTCGGCGCCCGTCCGATCCGCCGGAAGCTCACCCGCCTCATCGAAGACCGCCTGTCGGAAGAGCTTCTCAAAGGGACGATTCAGAAGGGCGACCGGGTGACGATCGACTTCAAGGACGGCGAACTCGTCATCCGGCCGGAGGCGGCGCCGGTCGCCGGCGAGTGAAATCAGACGACCATGCGCGGAGCGCCGAGGCGCTCCGCTTTTTTTGTCCGGTGTGCTATGCTGGACGAGGGGATCGACATGCGGGAAAAAACGGTCTACGTCTGTCAGACCTGCGGCTATGAGGCGCCGAAGTGGCTCGGCCGCTGCCCCGGCTGCGGTGCCTGGAACACCCTCGTCGAGGAGCGCCGGAGCGCCCGGCCGGAAAAAGAGCGGCCGGCGTCGCCGGCGATCGCCCGCCCCGTTCCCCTCGCCGCCGCCGCCCGGCCGCCGGCGGAACGGCTCCGGACCGGCCTGGAGGAGTTCGACCGCGTCCTCGGCGGCGGCCTGGTGCCGGGCTCTCTTGTCCTCCTCGGCGGCGAGCCGGGGATCGGCAAGTCGACCCTCGCCTCGATCGCCGCCGCCCGGCTGGCCGGGGCGGGGCGGCGGGTGCTCTACGCCGGAGGCGAAGAGTCGGAAGAACAGATCCGCCTCCGCCTCGCCCGCCTCGGCGTCAAAGGGGCGGATCTGTATCTCCTCGCCGACGGCCGGCTTGACGCCCTCCAGGAGGCGGTGGAGACCCTGCGGCCGGCGGCCGTCATCGTCGACTCGGTGCAGACGATGCGGCACCCGGATCTCGCCTCGGCGCCGGGGTCGGTGGCGCAGGTGCGGGAAGGGACGGCGTTTTTGCTGGAGGTGCTCAAACCCCGAAAGGTCGCCGCCCTCCTCATCGGCCACGTGACGAAAGAGGGGACGATCGCCGGCCCCCGGGTGCTGGAGCACCTCGTCGACGCCGTCCTCTATTTCGAGGGGGAGCGCTATCAGCAGTACCGGGTGCTCCGGGCGGTGAAAAACCGCTTCGGCCCGACGAACGAGCTTGGCCTGTTTGAGATGACCGAATCCGGCCTCGTGCCGGCGGAGGCGCCGACGAAGCTCTTTCTTCGGGAGCGGACGGAGGCGGCGATCGGGGCGGCGGTGACGGCGACGATGGAAGGGAGCCGCCCGATGCTTCTGGAAGTGCAGGCGCTTCTCGTGCCGACGCTCTTTCCGGTCCCGCGGCGGAGCGCGACGGGCTTCGACCTCGGGCGGCTTAACATGCTCCTGGCGGTGCTGGAAAAGCGGGCCGGGCTTCATCTCATCGGCCACGATGCGTACGTCAACGTCGTCGGCGGGCTTCGGATCTCGGAGCCGGCGGCGGACCTGGCCGTCGCCCTCGCCATCGCGTCGAGTTTTCGGGAAGCGCCCGTGGCCGCCGGCGACGTGTTCATCGGGGAAATCGGCTTAAGCGGCGAGGTGCGGCCGGTGCCGCGGCTTTCGGCCCGGCTCGCCGAGGCGGCCCGCCTCGGGTTTCGCCGGGCTTTCGTGCCGCCGGCGGCCGGCGGCCTGCCGGAGGGGCTGGTGCCGGTCGAGGTGCGGACGGTCCGGGAGGCGCTGGAAGCGGCGTTCGGGAGGTAGCGCGATGGACGACAGAGACGGGCGCGAAGAATTTCTCACCCAGGTGATGCAGCTCATCGCCCCGGGCAAGCCGCTTCGGGAGGGGCTGGAAAACATTCTCCGGGCGAAGACGGGGGCGCTCATCGTCGTCTCCGATGCGCCGGAGGTGCTGAAACTTTGCGACGGAGGCTTTGCCTTAAACTGCGACTACACGCCGTACGCCCTCTACGAGCTCGCCAAGATGGACGGGGCGATCGTCTTAAGCGAGGACGCGAAAAAGATCATCTACGCCAACACGCAGCTCATCCCGGATCCGTCGATCCCGTCGATCGAGACCGGAACGCGGCACCGGACGGCGGAGCGGACGGCCAAGCAGACGAACAAGCTGGTCATCTCCATCTCTCAGCGCCGGGGGGTCATCACCGTCTACAAGGGGCGGCACCGGTACACGCTCCAGGAGACGGGCGTCATCCTGGCGAAGGCCCACCAGGCGCTTTCGACGCTGGAGAAATACAAGGCGGTCCTGGACCAGGCGCTCGTCAACCTCTCGGCGCTCGAATTCGAGGATCTCGTCACGCTCCAGGACGTCACGCTCGTGCTCAACCGGGTCGGCCTGGTGATGCGGATGGAGGCGGAGATCCTCCGCTACGTCCGGGAACTCGGCGAGGAAGGGCGGCTTGTGCGCATGCAGCTGGACGAGCTTCTGGCCGGCTTCGAGCAGGAAGCGGAGATGCTCGTCCGCGATTATCTCGCCGACGAGGAGAAGCGGTCGGTTGAAGAGGTTCTCGCCGGGCTTCGGCAGCTCGCCGGCGAAGACTTGTTCGACCGCCATCAAGCGGCGCGGCTCCTCGGATACGGCGGCACAGGCGCCGACGAGGAACTCCACCCGCGGGGCTATCGCTTGCTCATGCGCATCCCGCGCCTCCCGATGGCGGTCGTCCACAACCTCGTCACCCGGTTCGGGCGGCTCAGCCGGATCGTCCGGGCGAGCCTGGAGGCCCTCGACGAAGTGGAGGGGATCGGCGAGGCCCGGGCCCGGGCGATCCACGAGGGCCTGCGGCGGATCGAGCAGCAGGTGCTGCTCGAGCGCAATGATTGACGCGATCGATCATCTTGACGAAAATTGTCTGATCGGGTAGGATAGATATTTTTTTCTTTGACGCTCTTTTGCCCCCGTGGTATACTCAGAAGAGGACGGTCAAAGGGGGCGAAGGCGTGTTTCAGGTCGGCGACAGGATCGTCTACCCGATGCACGGCGCCGGGGTGATCGAGGCGATCGAGGAGCGGGAATTTTTGGGCCGCCGGCGGCGCTATTACATTTTGCACATGCCGCTCGGCGCCCTCCGGGCGATGATCCCCCTCGATCAGGCGGAAGACCTCGGCGTTCGGCCCGTGCTGCCGAAGGAAGCGCTCGTCGATCTGGAGGCGGTCTTGAGGCGCAATGATGCGGAGCCGGATAAAAGTTGGAACCAGCGCTACCGAAAACATCTCGACCAGTTGAAGACGGGGGACGTGTTCGCCGTCGCCGACGTCGTCCGGACGCTCATGCGGCGGGAGCGGCGCCGGGCGCTGTCCGGCGGCGAGCGGCGGATGCTGGAGAACGCCCGGATGATGCTCGTGAGCGAGCTTGTTCTGTCGCAAAATATCGACGAGGCGGCGGCTCAGGCGTGGCTCGAGCGAGCGGTGTTCGGCCCGGAGGCGGAGGAATCGGGCGTTTGAGCTTTCGTTCGGTTGGCCATCCTAAAAACGAATCGAGCGGGAGGTGAATCGCGTGCTCATCCGACGATGGATCCAGGCGTTTTTTCTCGTTTTGGGCGGCGCCCTCGGCTATCATTTCATCCCGCTCCTCTTTCAGGCGCTCGACCCGTGGCTCGCCCTCGGCCGCCTGTCGTACCAGGAGTACGTCGGCGCCGCGCTCGGGGCGCTCCTTTTTCTTGCGGTGGTCATCTGGACGAGCGATGCGATGGAGCGGGCGTTTAAGCGAGCTGAAGAAGAGCTCGTCCGGCGGCATGTCAGCGATCTTTTGTTCGGGACGCTGGGGATGCTCGTCGGCCTCCTCGTCGCCTTTTTCATCTACCTGCCCTTGAAGCAGCTTCCGATCGCCGGGGAGTTTGCCCCGATCTTCATCTCGATCCTGTTGGCATATCTCGGCTTTACCGTCGGCCATAAGAAAAAAGACGAACTCATCCAGTTTTTTTCCCTCGGACGGATGCGGGAGCGGGGAGACAGGGAGCGGGAGCGAGGGGAGAGGCTCGACAAGAAGGCGGGACTTAAGCTCCTCGACACGAGCGTCATCATCGACGGCCGGATCGCCGATATCGTCGAGACGGGCTTTCTCGAAGGGACGCTCCTCGTGCCGGAATTTGTCCTGGCGGAGCTGCAGCACATCGCCGACTCCTCGGACATGCTCAAGCGAAACCGCGGTCGGCGCGGGCTGGATATTTTAAAACGAATGCAAAAAAATAAGCACGCGAAGGTCGTCATCCTCGAGCGGGACGTCGAGGACGTCCACGACGTCGACGCGAAGCTCATCCGGCTGGCGAAGGAGCTCGGGGCCAAGATCGTGACGACCGACTTCAACCTGAACAAGGTGTGCGAGCTTCAGGGGATCCCGGTCTTAAACGTCAACGATCTCGCCAACGCCTTAAAGCCGATCGTCCTCCCCGGGGAGGAGCTGGTCGTTCACGTGATCAAAGACGGCAAGGAGCACGGCCAGGGCGTCGCCTATCTCGACGACGGGACGATGATCGTCGTCGAGGGGGGGAAGGAATTTATCGGCGAGCACATCGGCGTGCTGGTCACCTCGGTGCTCCAGACCTCGGCCGGCCGGATGGTGTTCGCCAAGCCGAAGCTCTTGGAAAAGGCCCTGTAGCGCCGTCGGTCCGGGACTCCTCGCCGCGTCGGGCGCTCCCCACCGGCCCGGCGCCATCGTCCCGGTCCGGGAAATCGCCGCGGACGCCGCCGTCCCGTTCGCGCTGCCGCCGACCGGATGTCTCCGCCGGGGAGGAGATGTCTTCCCCGGCGGTTCTTTTTTGCGTTTTTGTGAGCGGCTTACAGAACCGGCCGGCAAAAGCCTCGGAATTCATTCGCCTTCGGGCGGGGCGCTTGTCAATCGCCGACGGCTCGCCTACAATGGAGGCCGAGAAGAGGAGGGGATGGCTTGGCCGTCGGGGCGGTCATCGTCGCCGCCGGCCGGGGGACGCGCCTCGGCGCGGCGCTCAAGAAGGCCTACGTCCCGCTGGGCGGCCGGCCGCTTCTCTTGTGGTCGCTGGCGGTGTTTGCCCGCCGCTATCCGCCGGAGCGGATCGTTCTCGTCGTCCATCCGGAAGAAGGGGAGCGGACGGCGGCGCTCCTTGCGGCGGAAGGGTATGCGGGCCTTAAGATCGCCTTCGGCGGGCCGCGGCGCCAGGACAGCGTTCTGGCCGGCGCCCGGGCCCTTACGGAGGCGGTCGAGTTCGTCCTCGTCCACGACGCGGCCCGGCCGTTCGTTTCGCCGGAGCTCATCGCCCGGGTCGAGGCGGCCCTCGGGCCGGGGCGGGCGGTCGTGCCGGTCGTGCCGGTGAAGGAGACGATCAAGCGGCTTCACCCGGCCGACGGGGCCCTCCGGCCGGTCGCCGAGACGCCGCCCCGGTCGGCACTCGCGGCGGCCCAAACGCCGCAAGGGTTCGACCGCCGGGCCCTCATCGCCGCCCTCGAGGCGGCGGCGGCGGAGGGTCGCGAGGTGACCGACGAGGCGACGCTGTTCGAAGGCGGCGGCCGTTCGGCCGTCGCGGTCCCGGGGGAGGAGATCAACCTGAAGGTGACGACGCCGCTCGACCTCATCCTCGCCGAGACGATCCTCCGGCAGGGGGGGCGGTCGTGATGCGGATCGGCTTCGGCTACGACGTCCACCGCCTCGCGCCGGGGCGGCCTCTCGTCTTGGGGGGCGTGACGATCCCGTATGAGCGGGGGCTGGACGGCCACTCGGACGCCGATGTCGTGCTGCACGCGCTGGCGGATGCCGTCTACGGCGCCCTCGGGGAGGGGGATATCGGCGTTCACTTTCCGCCGGACGCGGCGTGGACGAAAGATCTGCCGAGCCGGGAGATCGTCCGGGCGGCGGCCCGCCGGGCGGCGGCGCGAGGGTACCGGGTGGCGAACTGCGATGTGACGGTCGTCGCCGAAGCGCCGAAACTCGGTCCTCATGTCCCGGCGATGCGCCGGGCGATCGCCGAGGCGCTCGGGACCCTGACCGAGGCGGTGAGCGTGAAGGCGACGACGAACGAAGGGCTCGGGGCGATCGGCCGGGGCGAGGGGATCGCTGCCTTCGCCGTCGTCCTCCTCGTGGCGGCGGACGGCCGTCCGCCCGGGGGAGACGCGGCGGCGCCGGCGGGCAAGGCGTAAGGAGAGGTCGGCCATGCGAGAACCGGCGGAACCCGTCCGCGTCCGGTATGCGCCGTCACCGACGGGACCTTTGCACATCGGCGGCGCCCGGACGGCGCTCTTTAATTTTTTGTTCGCCCGGCATTACGGCGGGGCGTTCGTCGTCCGCATCGAAGATACCGACCGGCGCCGGAACGTGCCGGGGGCCGAAGCGGAGCAGCTCGCGGGGCTTCGCTGGCTCGGTCTTGCCTGGGACGAAGGTCCCGACGTCGGCGGGCCGTACGGGCCGTACCGGTCGTCGGAGCGACTTTCGCTGTACCGTTCGGCGGCGGAAGCGCTCGTCGACGCCGGGGCAGCATACCCGTGCTTCTGCCCGGAAGGGGAGGCGTGCGCCGGCGGCTGCCGAACGCTTTCCCCGGCGGAGGCCCGGGCACGGATGGCGGAGACGCCCCATGCGATCCGGCTTCGGGTGCCGGAGGCAGCGGAGTTTGTCTTCCACGACCTCGTCCGGGGGCCGCTTCGCTTCCGGGGGGAGGCGGTCGGCGACGTCGTCCTCCTGAAGCGGGACGGGACGCCGACCTATCAGTTTGCGGTCGTCGTCGATGACCATCACATGCGGATCACCCACGTCCTCCGGGGCGAGGAGCACCTGCCGAACACGCCGAAGCAGCTGGCGATTTACGCCGCCTTCGGGTGGTCGCCGCCGCAGTTCGGGCATCTTCCCCTCATCCTAAACGCCGAGCGAAAAAAGATGTCGAAGCGGGACGCCGCCGCGGAGACGATCGCCCGCTACCGGGACCTCGGCGCCCTGCCGGAAGCGGTGGTGAACGTCCTGGCGCTCCTCGGCTGGTCGCCGAAGGGGACGGAGGAAGTGTTCACGCCGGATGTGCTCGTGCGTCAGTTTTCGCCGTCCAGCATCGGAAAAAGCCCGGCGGTGTTCGACCCGGGGCGGCTACGCTGGCTGAATCAGGCGCACCTGAAGCGGCTGTCCGACGGAGAACTGGCGCGCCGTTTGCGGCCGTACGCCGAAGCGGCCGGCTGGCTGGCGCCGGACGAAGGGGAGGGGAGCGACGGGTGGGCCCGGTTCGTCGCGGCGGTCCGCCTCGTCCGGGAGGAGCTTGCTTTTCTCGGCGACGTCGTGCCGGCGGCGGCCTTTTTGTACCGACCGGATGAGGCGGTCCTCGATGCGGAAGCCCTTTCCCCGGCGGCCCGCGCGGCGCTTTTCGGCCCGGAGGGTCGCCGGGCGGTGGCGGCGGCGCTTCAGGCGCTGGCGGCGCGGGACCCGGCGGCCCCCTGGACGCCCGAGGCGGCGGAGGCGCTTCTCGCCGCGGTCAAAGCGACGACGGGGCTTGGGGGTCGGGCGCTCTTTCTTCCCCTCCGGCTGGCGGCGACCGGCCGGGAGCACGGGCCGGCCCTTCCGGACGTGCTGGCGTGGCTCGGGCCGGTGCGGCTCCGGCGGCGGCTCGAGCGGGCCCTTGCGCTGGCGGCGCAAATGTCCTACAATGGAGCCGAACGTGCAGGCGAAGGCAAACCGTCTCGGGGATGAGACGGTTTTTTTTCCATCGGGCGCCGGAAGGCGGGGCTCCGGACGGGCGCGTCGGGGCTCCGAAGGCGTCCGGAGGCAGCGGCCAGAAAGCGGCGGAAAGGAGGGTCGGCGATGTTCGGCGTTCTCCGCATGATTCGGGAAGACATCGAGACGGTCCGGCGCCTCGATCCGGCGGCGCGAAGCGCCCTCGAGATCGTTCTCACCTATCCCGGGCTGCACGCCGTCTGGACGTACCGCGTCAGCCACTGGCTGTGGAACCGGGGTTTACGGCTGCTGGCGCGGCTTCTTTCCCACTGGGCGCGGTTTTGGACCGGGATCGAGATCCATCCGGCGGCGAAGATCGGCCGGCGGCTTTTCATCGACCACGGGATGGGGGTCGTCATCGGCGAGACGGCGGAGATCGGCGACGACTGCATCTTGTATCAGGGCGTGACCCTCGGCGGGACGGGGAAGGAGACGGGGAAGCGCCATCCTACGCTCGGGAACTGCGTCCTCGTCGCCAGCGGGGCCAAGGTCCTCGGCAACATCACCGTCGGCGATTTCGCCAAGATCGGCGCCGGCTCGGTCGTCCTCCGGGACGTGCCGCCGCGGTCGACGGTCGTCGGCGTGCCCGGCCGGGTCGTCGTCCTGGAAGGGCGCCGGGTGAAGGACGACCTCGACCATACGAGCTTGCCGGAGTCGGCGTTTGAAGATTGCGTCGCCCTGCGGGGGGAGCTCGAGCGGCTGAAGGCGGCGGTCGCCCGCCTGGAAGCGGAGCTCGCCGCTCTCGGCCGGTCGGCGGGGGCGGGCCGGACGGAGTCGGCGCCCGGTGAGACAAAGGCAAAGGAGCGGTCGCGGTGGCGCTTGTTCTCTTCAACACGATGACCGGCCGGAAAGAGCCGTTCGAACCCCGGGCGCCGGGGGTCGTCCGGATGTACGTCTGCGGCCCGACGGTGTACAACTACATTCACATCGGGAACGGCCGGGCGGCGGTCGCCTTCGACGTCATCCGGCGGTGGCTTCAGTTTCGGGGCTTTGAGGTCATCTACGTCCACAACTACACGGACATCGACGACAAGATCATCCGGGTCGCCCGGGAGACGGGAGAGACGGTCCGGGCGATCGCCGAGGGGTTCATTGCCGCCTATGAGGAAGATCTGGCGGCGCTGGGCGTCCTTAAGCCGACGCACCGGCCGCGGGTGACGGAGCACATCGGCCCGATCGTCGACCTCATCCGCCGGCTGATCGACCGGGGTTACGCCTACGTCCGGAACGGCGACGTCTATTTTCGGGTGCAAAAGTTTCCGGAGTACGGGAAGCTCAGCAAGCAGCCGATCGACCGGCTGCTCGCCGGCGCCCGGGTGGAGATCGACGCGGCGAAGGAGCACCCCCTCGACTTTGCCCTCTGGAAGCGGTCGGAGGGGGACGTCGCCTGGGACAGCCCGTGGGGTGCCGGCCGTCCGGGCTGGCACATCGAGTGCTCGGCGATGTCGATGCACTACCTCGGCGCGACGCTCGACATTCACGGCGGCGGGCAAGATCTCATCTTCCCCCATCACGAAAACGAGATCGCCCAGTCGGAAGCGGCGACGGGGGTGACCTTTGCCCGCTACTGGCTCCACAACGGCCACGTGACGGTCGACGAGGAGAAGATGTCGAAGTCGCTCGGCAACGTCGTCCTCGTCCGGGATGTCGTCCGGGAATACGGCGGTCGGGCGCTTCGCTTTTTTTACCTGAACACCCACTACCGCCAGCCGCTCCGCTTTCATCGGGAGGCGATCGCCTCGGCCCGCTCGGCCGTCGAACGGCTCGACGGGGCGGTCGCGGCGCTGAACCACGCGCTTCCCGGCAGCGCGCCCGGGGAGGCGCCGGCGGCGCTCCTCGAGGCGCTTCGGGCGATCGAAGCCGACTTTGCCGCGGCGATGGACGACGATTTCAACACGCCGGAGGCCCTCACCGCGATGTTCGCCCTCGTCCGGACGGCCCATGCGGTCGCCCAGGATCCGGGACGGACCCGAGGGGCGGTGGAGGCGGTTTTGGCGCGGTTCCGCCGCCTGGACGCGGTGCTCGGCCTGCTTTCGGCGGAGGACGAGGCGCCGGCGGATGTCCTGGCCCTTGTCGCCGAGCGGGAGGCGGCCCGGCGGGCGCGGGATTTCGCCCGGGCCGACGCCTTGCGGGCGGAGATCCGGGCGCGGGGGTATGCCGTCGAAGATACGCCGGAAGGGCCGCGCCTCAAGCGCGTCAGCCGGCCGTAAGTAAGGAGGAGCCGCGATGGAGGAGGGGACCACCGTCGTCGGCCGCCGGGCCGTGCTCGAGGCGCTGGATGCCGGCGCGGCGGTGCACAAGATCTGGGTTCAGGAAGGGACGTCGCCGGCGTTTCTCGAGGTGCTGAAGGCGAAGGCCCGGGCCCGGGGCGTGCCGGTGAGCGTCGTCCCGCGGGCCCGCTTTCAGCCGTTCGGGGCGTTCCGGCATCAGGGGGTTGTCGCGTTTCTTTCGCCCATTCCGTACGCCGACGCCGAGGCGCTCCTCGCCGGGGCCGAAGGCAAGGCGGCGGCGCTCTGGGTCGTCCTCGACGGCCTGGAAGATCCCCACAACGTCGGGGCGATCATCCGGACGGCGGCGGCGGCCGGCGCCGAGGCGGTGATCCTTCCGAAGCACCAGAGCGCGGGGCTTACGCCGGCGGCGGTGAAGGCGTCCGCCGGCGCGGTGTTTTATCTGCCGGTCGCCCGGGCGACCAATCTCGTCCGCTTCGCCGAGCGGATGAAGGCGGCCGGGTTCTGGCTCATCGGGGCGAGCCCCGACGGCGGCACGGACTGGCGGGCGGCGGACTACCGGGGCAAGGTCGCCCTCGTCATCGGCGGCGAGGGGCGGGGCCTTCGCCCCCTTCTTCGCCGCCGGCTGGACGTCGTCGTCCGGCTGCCGATGAAAGGCGGGGTGGCGTCTTTGAACGCCTCGGTGGCGGCGGCCCTCCTGCTCTACGAAGCGTACCGCCAGCGGGAGGGCGCGCCGTGGCCACCGTGATCGTCGACGGGTACAATCTGATCGGCCGCCGGCCGGACCTCGGCCCCTTTCGGACGGCGGACCTCGACGCCGCCCGGGCGTCCCTCATCGCGGCGCTGGACGATTACGCCGGGGCGACCGGTCACACGATCGTCGTCGTCTTCGATGCCGACCGGTCGCCGGCGGGGGAAATCCGGGAGCGGGCCGGGCGGATCGACGTCGTCTACACCGCCTACGGCCGGACGGCCGACGCGTGGATCGAAGCGGAGGTGCGGCGGCTTCGGGGGCGGGTGCGGGGAGAGCTCGTCGTCGCCACCGACGACCGGCTGATCGCCGTCGCCGCCCGGGCGGTCGGCGCCAGCGTCGTCGGTGCCCGCGAACTCTGGGCCGACGTCGAGCGCGTCCGGCGGGAGGTCGGCCGCTTCATCCGCCGCCGGCAGCTGGAGGCGGAGCGACCCGGCCTGGGCGCCCGGCTGCCGAAGGAGGTGCGCCTCTTTTTTGAAAAGTACCGCCGAAAAAAAGACCCTTGATTGACGGCCCGTCCGCCGACCGCTATAATGGCGGTACGAGAGAGGATTGGAGGATTTTGCCGTGGAACGCGACGAAGGGCGGACGGACTACGAGGCGCTCAGCGACGAAGAGCTCGTCGCGCGCATCCACGCAGGCGACCGGAAGGCGACGGATCGGCTCATCGAGCGGTATCGCGGTTTCGTTCGGGCAAAAGCCCGGCCGTACTTTCTCGTCGGCGCCGACCGGGACGACATCGTCCAGGAAGGGATGATCGGCCTCTACAAGGCGATCCGGGACTACCGGCCGGATCGGGCGACGTCGTTCCGCTCGTTTGCCGATCTGTGCATCACCCGGCAGATGCTATCGGCGGTGAAGATGGCGACCCGCCAGAAGCACATCCCGCTCAATTCGTCGATCTCCCTCGACCGGCCGGTCCGGGACGAGGAGGCGGAACGGACGCTCCTCGACGTCCTCGGCGACGGCGGCCATCTCGACCCGGCCCGGCTTCTCATCCGGCGGGAAGACGTGGCGGCGCTGGAAGAAAAGATGAGCGAAATTTTGAGCGATCTCGAAAAGCGGGTGCTCATGCTCTACTTGGACGGTCGGAGCTACGAGGAGATCGCTGCCGACCTCGGGCGGCACATCAAGTCGATCGACAACGCGCTCCAGCGGGTGAAGCGCAAACTCGAGCGGCTGTTTCGCGCCGAGCGGTTTCCCGATCAAGTGAATGCCTAGCGCTCCGGTCGCCGATGGCGGCACCGCGGGCGGCTTTTTCCTTTTGACTTTGACCGGGAAGTGTGCTATCTTCTCTTAGGTTAAGCGGCGGTCTTGCGGGAGGTGTGCCCATGCGCGTTCAGATTATCCTCGCTTGCTCGGAGTGCAAGCAGCGTAATTACGCGACGACAAAAAATAAGCGGAAGCACCCGGACCGGCTGGAGCTGCGAAAGTACTGCAGGTACTGCAATGCTCATACGGTCCACCGGGAAGTCCGCTGAGGAGGGGCGCCGATGAGCGTGCTGGCCCGGATCGGCACCGGCGTTCGGCGGGCGGGGAGTTATTTTGCCGAAAGCTGGCAAGAATTGAAGAAGGTGAAGTGGCCGACCCGCCGGGAGCTCGTCACCTACACCGGCGTCGTCCTCGGCACGGTCGCCGCTTTGGCCGTCTTTTTTTATCTGATCGACGTCATCCTCGGCGCCCTCGTCATGTTCCTCATGCGCTGATCCGCCCGACGTCGGACGCTTCGCCGGAGCCGAAGCGCGAGGAGGGAGCCCGCCGTGAGCCCGGAAAAGCGCTGGTACGTCGTCCACACGTACTCGGGGTATGAAAAAAAAGTCGAAGCCAACCTGAAAAAGCGCATCGAGTCGATGGGCATGGAAGATCAGATCTTTCGCATCGTCGTCCCGGTCGAGGAGACGGAGGAGATCAAAGACGGTCGGGCGAAGACGGTGCAGCGGAAGATCTTTCCGGGCTACGTCCTCGTCGAGATGATCATGACCGACGAGTCGTGGTCCGTCGTCCGGAACACCCCGGGCGTCACCGGCTTTGTCGGCTCGATGGGCCCCGGCACGAAACCCATCCCGCTCGAGCCGGAAGAGGCGGAGCGAATCCTCCGGGCGATGGGCATGGCGGAGGAGCGCCGGCCGCGGGTCGATCTTGCCGTCGGCGAGCGGGTCCGCATTCGGGAGGGGCCGTTTGCCGACGTCACCGGCCGGATCGAGGCGGTGGACGTCGAACGGGGGAAAGTGGTCGTCTCCGCGCTCCTTTTCGGTCGCGAGACGCCGATCGAATGCGAGGCGACGCAGGTGGAGCGTGTGTAAGGCCGTCGGGCATCGGGCCCTTGTGGAAGGCGCCTCTGCGTGGTATAATACAGCTCGTTTGGCGTCTTCGCGCGGGAGGTGAGAAGGTGGCGAAGAAGGTCGCCCGCGTTATCAAGCTTCAGATCCCGGCGGGGAAGGCGTCCCCGGCGCCGCCGGTCGGTCCGGCGCTCGGCCAGGCCGGGGTCAACATCATGGCCTTCGTCAAGGAGTTTAACGCCCGGACCGCCGACCAGACGGGGATGATCATCCCGGTCGAGATTACGGTCTACGAGGATCGCTCGTTTACGTTCATCACCAAAAAGCCGCCGGCGAGCGATCTCTTGAAAAAGGCCGCCGGCATCGAAAGCGGCTCCGGCGAGCCGAACAAAAAGAAGGTGGCCACGCTCAAGCGGGCGAAGATCCGGGAGATCGCCGAGCAGAAGATGAGCGATCTCAACACGACGGATCTGGAGGCGGCGATGCGGATCATTGAGGGCACCGCCCGGAGCATGGGCATCGTCGTCGAAGATTGACGGCCCGGTGGGAGGGCTCAGGCCCGCGATGACCACGAGGGAGGAAGGACCATGCCGAAGCGCGGCAAAAAGTATCTCGAAGCGCTGAAGAAGGTCGATCCGGAGAAAGCCTACGCGCCGGCGGAAGCGCTGGCCCTCGTCAAGGAGACGTCGACGACGCGGTTTGACGCGACGGTGGAGCTCGCCGTGCGGCTCGGCGTCGACGTCCGGAAGGCGGATCAGCAGGTCCGGGGCGCCGTCGTCCTGCCCCACGGGACCGGCAAGTCGGTCCGGGTGCTCGTCTTCGCCAAGGGCGAGAAGGCGAAGGAAGCCGAGGCGGCCGGCGCCGACGTCGTCGGCGACGACGACCTCATCGCCAAGATCCAGGGTGGCTGGCTCGAGTTTGACGTCGCCATCGCCACGCCGGACATGATGGCGGCGGTCGGGCGGCTCGGGAAAATCCTCGGCCCGCGGGGGCTCATGCCGAACCCGAAGACGGGGACGGTCACCTTCGACGTGGCCAAGGCCGTCCAGGAGGCGAAGGCTGGGAAGGTGGAGTACCGGACCGACAAGCAGGGGAACGTTCACGTCCCGATCGGGAAGGTGTCGTTTTCGACGGAAGCGCTCGTCGATAACTTCACCGCGGTGATTGACGCCCTGCGGCGGTCGAAGCCGGCGGCGGCAAAAGGCGTCTACTTCCGGAACGTCACCGTCACCTCGACGATGGGGCCGGGGATCCGGGTCGACGTCGCGGGACTCTGATTCCGGCGGCGCGACCTTTCCCGGAGAAGGTGCGAGGGCGCGAGTCGATCGCGCGGACAACCGAATCACGAAACGCCGCAGACAGAAGGGGCCGCAAGGCTTAAACATCCTTCCGAGGCAGATCGTCGACCGCTGGGGTCGACCGGCGCTCGCGTGCCTTCCGTCTGTCTGCGGAAGGCTTTTTGCTTAAAAGAAGGGGGGGTTCAGGTGGCCGCATACGTCCGGGAAAAACCGATTCCGGCGGAGAAGGTCGAGACCGTCCGGGAGCTCGTCGCCCGCTTTCAGGAAAGCGCCGCGTGCGTCCTCGTCGAATATCGGGGGCTCAACGTCGCGCAGATGACCGAGCTTCGGAACAAGCTGAAAGCGGCGGGGGTTCACTTCAAGGTGTACAAAAACACGCTCCTCCGGCGGGCGGCGGAAGAAGTCGGGCTTCAGGCCCTTGCCCCGTACCTTGAAGGGCCGACGGCGGCGGCGTTCAGCGCCGATCCGGTGGCGGCGGCGAAAGTGATCACCGAAGTCCAGAAGTCGATGGAACCGCTCAAGATCAAGGCCGGCGTCTTGGAAGGCAAGGTGCTGTCGGCGGAGGAGACCGCGGCGCTGGCCAAGCTTCCGTCCCGGGAGGAGCTCATGGCCAAAGTCGTCGGCGGCATCCAGGCGCCGCTTTACCGCATTGTCGGCGTCCTCGGGAGCATCGTCCACACGCCGCTAAGAAACTTCATGCACGGCCTGAAGGCCGTTGCCGAGCAAAAACAGGCTTAACCCAAGGGAGGTATCGCCATGGACAAGACACAGATCATCGAAGCGATCAAAAACATGACCGTCCTCGAGCTCAACGAGCTCGTCAAAGCCCTCGAAGAGGAGTTCGGCGTCTCCGCGGTGGCGCCGGTCGCGGTCGCGGCGGCGCCGGCGGCGGCCGGAGCGGCGGCCGAGGCGCCTCAGGCGGAGGAGAAGACGGAGTTTACCGTCGTGCTCGCGAACGCCGGCGCCTCGAAGATCAACGTCATCAAGGTCGTCCGGGAGATCACCGGCCTCGGCCTCAAGGAAGCGAAGGAACTCGTCGACGGCGCGCCGAAGCCGGTCAAGGAGGGCGTCTCCAAGGCCGAAGCGGAAGAGATCAAAAAGAAGCTGGAAGAAGCCGGAGCGACCGTCGAGCTCAAGTAAGCGGCCTCCGGCCGGAGGGGAGCCCCAGGCTCCCCTTTTTCCGTCTGAGGCCGAAACGCTTTTCCGTCTCACGCTTTTCCGTCTTAGGTTGACGCAAAGGGGCGGATGGCGCGGTGGATCACTACTTCCGGCCGCGGCCGGACCTGGAAAGCCGGCCGACGGCGTTTACCGTCACCGTCGCCGGTCGGACGCTCCGCTTCCGAACGGACCGGGGCGTCTTTTCCCGGGGTGGCCTCGACGCCGGGAGCCGGCTTCTCATCGAAACGGTCACCCTCGATCCGGGGGCGCGCCTTCTCGATCTCGGCGCCGGCTACGGCGCCGTCGGCCTCGCCTTGAAAGCCCGTTTTCCCGACGCTCGCGTGACGATGATCGACATCAACCCCCGGGCCGCCGCCCTGGCGGAACACAACGCTGCCCAAAACGGCTTTTCCGACGTCCGAGTGTTCGTGGGCGACGGGATCGCGCCGGTCGCCGGAGAACGGTTTGACGCCGTCGTCATCAACCCGCCGATCCGGGCCGGGAAGGCGGTCGTCTTTCGGTTGTACCGGGAGGCGCACGACGCCCTCGTCCCCGGCGGCGCCCTCTGGGCCGTCGTCCACAAAAAGCATGGCGCCCCTTCCCATCGGACGGCGCTTCAGGCCCTCTTCGGCGAGGCCGCCGTCGTCCGCCGCGAACGGGGCTATCATATTTTGCAGGCCATAAAACGCGCATAATCCCTTGACTTTTTCGCTGTCAAATGCTATCGTTCCAAGATGCGAAGTTTGACGCGGGCTCTTTTTTTGCCTTTTTCTGGTTAACGCTGCGGCGCCTTGGATACACTGTTTTTCATGAACCCGATGCGCGGCGCTTCCAACACCCTGCGAAGAGGTGAAGGTTCTTGGCTGGGAAGCTCGTCCAGTTCGGCCGCCGCACGCGGCGCACGTACTCCCGGACCCGCGAAGTGCTCGACCTGCCGCACCTCATCGAGATTCAGCTCGCCTCGTACCGCTGGTTTTTGGCCGAAGGCCTGCGGGAGCTATTCGAGGAGATTTCTCCGATTCAAGATTTTTCAGGTAATTTCCACCTCGAGTTCATCGACTATACCCTCGGCGAGCCGAAATATTCCGTCGATGAGTGCAAGGAGCGGGATGCGACGTACGCGGCGCCGCTTCGCGTCAAGGCGCGCCTCATCAATCGTCAGACGGGCGAAGTCAAGGAACAGGAAGTGTTTATGGGCGATCTTCCGCTCATGACTGAGACCGGAACCTTCATCATCAACGGCGCCGAGCGGGTCATCGTCAACCAGCTCGTCCGCTCGCCGAGCGTCTACTACAGCCAGCGGGTCGACAAAAACGGCAAGACGACCTACCAGGCGACGGTCATCCCGAACCGCGGCGCCTGGCTCGAGTTTGAGTCCGACCCCCGGGACGCCGTCTACGCCCGGATCGACCGGACGCGGAAGCTTCCGGTGACGGTGCTCCTCCGGGCGCTCGGCTTCAGCACGAACCAGGCGATCCTGGACCTCCTCGGCGAGGATGCCTACATCCTCGGCACGCTGGAAAAGGACAACACCGACTCGACCGAAAAGGCCCTTCTGGAGATCTACGAGCGGCTTCGCCCCGGTGAGCCGCCGACGTTCGAAAACGCCCGGAACCTCCTCTACTCCCGCTTCTTTGACCCGAAGCGGTACAACCTCGCCGCCGTCGGCCGCTACAAGATCAACAAAAAGCTCACGATCAAAAACCGCCTCCTCGGCAACCGGATCGCCGAGACGCTCGTCGACCCGGACACCGGCGAGGTGCTCGTCGAGGCCGGCCAGGTGATCGACCGGCGCACTCTCGACCGGCTCATCCCGCACCTCGACCGGGGGCTCGGCATGAAGGTGTACCACCTGAGCTACGGCCTCACCGAAGCCGGTGAGGTGCCGCTTCAGGTGCTTCACCTGTATTCGAACACCGAAGAAGGGAAGATCGTCAAGGTCATCGGCAACGGTCCGATCGATCGGGACGTCAAGGTCATCACCCCGGCGGACATCATCGCGGCGATCAACTACTTCTTCAACCTCTTCCACGGCATCGGCAGCGTCGACGACATCGACCACCTCGGCAACCGACGGCTCCGCTCCGTCGGCGAGCTCCTTCAGAACCAGTTCCGCATCGGCCTCGCCCGGATGGAGCGGGTCGTCCGGGAACGGATGAGCATCCAGGAGGCCGAGGGGCTCACGCCGTCGTCCCTCATCAACATCCGGCCGGTGATCGCGGCGGTCAAAGAATTTTTCGGCTCCAGCCAGCTCAGCCAGTTCATGGACCAGACGAACCCGCTGGCGGAGCTCACCAACAAGCGGCGCCTGTCCGCCCTCGGCCCCGGCGGCCTCACCCGGGAGCGGGCCGGCTTTGAGGTGCGGGACGTCCATCCGTCCCACTACGGCCGCATGTGCCCGATCGAGACGCCGGAAGGGCCGAACATCGGCCTCATCAACACCCTCTCGACGTATGCCCGGGTGAACGAGTACGGCTTCATCGAAACGCCGTACCGGCGGGTCGACCCGAAAACCCACCGGGTGACGGACGAGATCGTCTACCTCACCGCCGACGAAGAAGAGCTGTACACGATCGCCCCGGCGAACACCCCCCTCGACGAGGAAGGGCACATCGCCGAGCGTGAGGTCGTCGCCCGCCGGCACGGCGAGATCGTCACCGTGCCGCGGGACGAAGTCGACCTCATGGACGTGAGCCCCAAGCAGGTCTTCTCCGTCGCCACGTCGTGCATCCCCTTCCTCGAAAACGACGACGCCAACCGGGCGCTCATGGGCGCCAACATGCAGCGGCAGGCGGTGCCGCTCCTCGTGCCGGAGGCGCCGCTCGTCGGCACCGGCATCGAGCACCGGGTCGCCCTCGACTCCGGCGTCCTCGTCATCGCCCGCCACGACGGCATCGTCGAGCGGGTCGACGCGAAGGAAATCTGGGTCCGCCGCCTCCATCCCGACGGCACCCGCGGCGAGCTCGACAAATACCGCCTCTACAAGTTCCGCCGCTCCAACCAGGGCACGTGCCTCAACCAGCGGCCGATCGTCAAGGCCGGCGACGTCGTCCGGGCCGGCGACATCCTCGCCGACGGCCCGTCGACGGATCAGGGCGAGCTCGCCCTCGGCCGGAACGTCCTCGTCGCCTTCATGACGTGGGAAGGGTACAACTACGAAGACGCCATCCTCATCAGCGAGCGGCTGGTCAAGGAAGACGTCTACACGTCGATCCACATCGAAGAATACGAGATCGAGGCCCGGGAGACGAAGCTCGGTCCCGAGGAGATCACCCGGGACATCCTGAACGTCGGCGAGGAGGCCCTCAAAAACCTCGACGACCGGGGCATCGTCCGCATCGGCGCCGAGGTCAAAGACGGCGACATCCTCGTCGGCAAGGTGACGCCGAAGGGGATGACCGAGCTGACCGCCGAAGAGCGGCTCCTGCATGCCATCTTCGGCGAAAAGGCCCGGGAAGTCCGGGACACCTCCCTCAAGGTGCCCCACGGCGGCGCCGGCATCGTCGTCGACGTCAAGGTGTTCAAGCGGGACCAGGGCGACGAACTTCCGCCGGGGGTGATCGAGCTCGTCCGGGTGTACGTCGCCCAGAAGCGGAAGATCTCCGTCGGCGACAAGATGGCCGGCCGCCACGGGAACAAGGGCGTCGTCAGCCGCATCCTGCCGGTGGAAGACATGCCGTTTCTCCCCGACGGCACCCCGGTCGACATCGTCCTCAACCCCCTCGGCGTGCCGTCGCGGATGAACATCGGCCAAATCCTCGAGACGCACCTCGGGATGGCGGCCAAGGCGCTCGGCCTCGCCATGGCGACCCCGGTCTTCGACGGCGCCAACGAGTACGACATCTGGGATGCGCTGGAGGAGGCGGGCCTGCCCCGGGACGGCAAGATGGTCCTCTACGACGGCCGGACCGGCGAGCCGTTCGACCACCGGGTGACGGTCGGCGTCATCTACATGCTGAAGCTCATCCACCTCGTCGACGACAAGATCCACGCCCGCTCCACCGGCCCGTACTCCCTCGTCACCCAGCAGCCCCTGGGCGGGAAGGCCCAGTTCGGCGGCCAGCGGTTCGGCGAGATGGAAGTGTGGGCCCTCGAGGCGTACGGCGCGGCCCACACCCTCCAGGAGATGCTCACCGTCAAATCCGACGACGTCGTCGGCCGCGTCAAGACGTACGAGGCGATCGTCAAAGGCGAAAACATCCCCGAACCGGGCGTCCCCGAATCGTTCAAGGTGCTCATCAAAGAGCTCCAGAGCCTCGGCCTCGACGTCAAGATCCTGTCGAAGGACGAACAGGAGATCGAGATCAAAGAGCTCGACGAGGACGACGCCTCCGTCCCCGTCGAGAAGATGGTCTATCTCGCGCCCGGCGTCACCGGCGAAGACGGCGAGGCTTGAGGAAGCCAGCGGACGCATTCGCGGGACGGGCGAGGAGGGACGACGATGGACGTCAACCGCTTTGAATCCATGAAGATCAGCCTCGCATCGCCGGACAAAATCCGCTCGTGGTCCCACGGGGAAGTCAAAAAGCCCGAGACGATCAACTACCGGACGCTTCGGCCGGAAAAAGAAGGCCTCTTCTGCGAAAAAATCTTCGGGCCGACCAAGGACTGGGAGTGCGCCTGCGGCAAGTACAAGCGGATCCGCTACAAAGGCGTCGTCTGCGACCGCTGCGGCGTCGAAGTCACCCGGTCCAAGGTCCGCCGGGAGCGGATGGGTCACATCGAGCTCGCCGCGCCGGTGTCCCACATCTGGTACCTGAAGGGAATTCCGAGCCGGATGGGGCTCGTCCTCGACATGTCTCCCCGGGCCCTCGAAGAGGTCATCTACTTCGCTTCCTACATCGTCACCGACCCGGGGCTCACGCCGCTTGAGAAAAAGCAGCTCCTCTCCGAAAAGGAATACCGGAGCTACCGGGAAAAATACGGCGACGCCTTCCAGGCGGAGATGGGCGCCGAGGCGATCAAAAAGCTCCTCATGGAGATCGACCTCGACAAAGAGATCGCCCAGCTCAAAGAAGAGCTCTTAAAAGCCCAGGGACAGAAGCGGACGCGCATCATCCGCCGGCTGGAGGTGCTCGAGGCCTTCCGGGCATCCGGCAACCGGCCGGAGTGGATGATCCTCGACGTCCTTCCGGTCATCCCGCCGGACCTCCGGCCGATGGTTCAGCTCGACGGCGGCCGCTTCGCGACGTCCGACCTCAATGACCTCTACCGCCGGGTCATCAACCGAAACAACCGCCTCAAGCGCCTCCTGGAGCTCGAGGCGCCGGAGATCATCGTGCAGAACGAAAAACGGATGCTCCAGGAAGCCGTCGACGCCCTCATCGACAACGGCCGCCGGGGCCGGCCGGTGACCGGCGCCGGCAACCGACCCTTAAAATCCCTCTCCCACATGCTCAAAGGGAAGCAGGGCCGCTTTCGGCAAAACCTCCTCGGCAAGCGCGTCGACTACTCCGGCCGCTCGGTCATCGTCGTCGGTCCCAACCTCAAGATGACCCAGTGCGGCCTCCCGAAAGAGATGGCCCTCGAACTCTTCAAGCCGTTCGTCATGCGGGAGCTCGTCGATCGGGGGCTGGCGTCCAACATCAAAAACGCCAAGCGGAAGGTCGAGCGCGTGCGGCCCGAGGTGTGGGACGTCCTCGAAGACGTCATCCGGGAGCACCCGGTCCTCCTGAACCGGGCGCCGACCCTGCACCGCCTCGGCATCCAGGCCTTTGAGCCGGTCCTCGTCGAAGGCCGGGCGATCCGGCTCCATCCGCTGGTGTGCACCGCCTACAACGCCGACTTCGACGGCGACCAGATGGCCGTCCACGTCCCGCTCTCGGCGGAGGCCCAGGCCGAAGCCCGGGTGCTCATGCTCGCGGCGCAAAACATCCTGAACCCGAAGGACGGCAAGCCGGTCGTCACGCCGACCCAGGACATGGTCCTCGGGAACTACTATCTCACGATGGAAAAGCCCGGTGCCCGGGGCGAGGGACGGGTGTTCGCCACGTCGGAAGAGGCGATCATGGCCTACCAGCTCGGCGAGATCGAGCTCCACGCCCGCATCGTCCTTCCGGTGGCGGCCTTGAAGAAAACGTCCTTTACCGACGAAGAGCGCCGCGCCCGGCTCATCACCACCGTCGGGAAGCTCCTTTTCAACGAGATCTTCCCCGAAGACTTTCCCTACATCAACGCGCCGCTCAAGGGCGATTCGGTCGGCGCCGTCGATCGGGCGTTCCTCCTCTTCGACAAGGGCGTGCCGGTCAAGCCGATCATCGAGGCCCTGCCGCCGACCGAGGCCCTCAAAAAGAGCGACCTCGGCAAGATCATCGCCATCTGCTACGAGCGCTACGGCACGACGACGACGTCGGAGATCCTCGACCGGATCAAGGACATCGGCTTCCACTTCTCCACCAAGGGCGGCATTACCATCGCCGCCGCCGACATCGTCGTTCTCGAAGAAAAGAAAGACATTCTGGCCCGGGCCGAGGAGCAGGTGCAAAACGTTCAGCGGCAGTACCGCCGGGGCCTCATCACCGACGAGGAGCGGTACAACCGCGTCATCGCCATCTGGAGCAAGGCGAAGGACGAGATTCAGACGAAGCTCCTCGCCAGCCTCGAGCCGTTCAACCCGATCAACATGATGTCCACCTCCGGCGCCCGGGGGAACGCCTCGAACTTCACCCAGCTCGCCGGCATGCGGGGGCTCATGGCCAACCCGTCCGGCCGCATCATCGAGCACCCGATCAAAAACAGCTTTCGGGAAGGTCTTACGGTCCTCGAGTACTTCATCTCCACCCACGGCGCCCGGAAGGGACTGGCCGACACGGCGCTTCGGACCGCCGACTCCGGATACCTCACCCGGCGCCTCGTCGACGTCGCCCAGGACGTCATCGTCCGGGAGGCCGACTGCGGCACCGACCAGGGCGTCGAAGTGACGGCGCTTCGCTCCGGCCCGGAGGAGATCTCGACCCTGTTCGAACGGATCAGCGGCCGGGTCGCCTTCGAGACGGTCCGGGACCCCCGCACCGGAGAAGTCCTCGTCCGGCCGAACGAGCTCATTACGGACGCGATCGCCCGGCGGATCGTCGAGGCCGGCATCGAAAAGGTCCGCATCCGGTCGGTCCTCACCTGTCGGACGCATCATGGCGTCTGCCAGATGTGCTACGGTCGGGATCTCGCCACCGGCCGGCTCGTGGAGATCGGCGAGGCCGTCGGCATCATTGCCGCCCAGTCGATCGGCGAGCCCGGGACGCAGCTCACCATGCGGACGTTCCACACCGGCGGTGTCGCCGGCGAGGACATCACGCAGGGGCTTCCGCGGGTCCAGGAGCTGTTCGAGGCCCGGACGCCCAAAGGGCAGGCCGTCGTCAGCGAAATCGCCGGCGAGGTCGTCGACATCCGGGACGGCCGCGACAAGCGGGAGATCGAGATCCGGGGCGACGTCGAAACGAAGACGTACGCCGTTCCGTACGGCTCTCGCCTCAAGGTCGCCGTCGGCGACCGGGTCGACGCCGGCGCCGAGCTCACCGAAGGGCCCGTCGATCCGAAGGACCTGCTCCGCATCCGGGGGGCCCGGGAGACGCAAGCGTACATCCTCCGGGAAGTCCAGAAGGTTTACCGGATGCAGGGCGTCGAGATCAACGACAAGCACATCGAGATCATGATTCGGCAGATGATGCGGAAAGTCCGCGTCATCCACGCCGGCGACACCGAACTCCTCACCGGCACGATCGTCGATGTCCGGGACTTCGAAGAGGCGAACCGCAAGGTGCTCGCCGCCGGCAAGGCGCCGGCGGTCGCCCGGCCGATCCTCCTCGGCATCACGAAGGCCTCCCTCGAGACCGAATCGTTTCTTTCCGCCGCCTCCTTCCAGGAGACGACGCGGGTCCTGACCGACGCCGCGATCAAGGGCAAGCGGGATGAGCTCCTCGGTCTCAAGGAAAACGTCATCATCGGCAAGCTCATCCCCGCCGGCACCGGCATGCGCCGCTACCGGGAGATCGAGGTCGTGCCGAAGGCGCCGCCGGCGCCTTACGATGCGGCGGGAAGCTAAAAACCGTTTGACAACCGTGCGGCCGGCGCGGTATGATAGTGAGCGTGCCATACTGCCGTGCGGGAGGCGGGTGCGGTGTATGATCGGGTGAGAAGCGCCCGGCGCAAGATTGTCGGCGCGCGGCAGGTGCTTCGCGCCATCGAACAGGGCGAACCGATCGCCGTCGTCGTCGCCGAGGACGCGGCGAAGGACATCACCCTGCCCCTCGTGGAAAAGGCGAAAGCCCGGGGCATCCCCGTTCACACCGTCGAATCGATGCAGGAGCTCGGCCGGGCGGCGGGGATCGACGTCGCGGCGAGCGTCGTCGCCATCCCCGCCGAGGCGGCCGATCGCCCGACTTAAGCGACATCCGGGCGGAGCACCGCTCCGCCGGCTTCTTTGTATGCCCAAAATGAACCGCCCGGATCAGTGACCATGGACCGAGGGAGGTGTCGGGATGCCCACGATCAACCAGCTCATCCGGAAGGGCCGCAAGCAGATCAAGGCCAAATCGAAGGCGCCGGCGCTCCTTTGGGGCTACAACAGCCTGAAGAAGGAAGAGCGCTACCTGCCGTCGCCGCAGAAACGCGGCGTGTGCACCCGTGTCGGCACGATGACGCCGAAGAAGCCGAACTCGGCCCTTCGGAAGTACGCCCGCGTGCGCCTCACCAACGGCATCGAAGTGACGGCCTACATCCCGGGGATCGGCCACAACCTGCAGGAGCACAGCGTCGTCCTCATCCGGGGCGGCCGCGTCAAGGACCTGCCGGGCGTGCGCTACAAGGTCATCCGGGGGACACTGGACGCCGCCGGCGTCGCCAACCGGAAGCAGGGTCGCTCCAAGTACGGCGCCAAGCGACCGAAGGAAGGGAAGAAGTGAGTCGCGTTTTAAGAAAGGAGGGACACGATGCCGCGTAAAGGACCGGTGCCGCGGCGGGAGATCGCGCCGGATCCGATCTACGGCAGCGAACTCGTCGCCCGGCTCATCAACCGCGTCATGATGGACGGCAAAAAGAGCCTCGCCCAGCGGATCGTCTACGGCGCCTTCGATCGGATCCGGGAGCGGACGGGGAAAAATCCGCTGGACGTCCTCGAGGCGGCGATGAAAAACGTTATGCCCGTCCTCGAAGTCCGGGCCCGCCGGGTCGGCGGCGCCAACTACCAGGTGCCGATCGAGGTGCGGCCGGAGCGGCGCGTTTCGCTCGCCATCCGCTGGATCGTCCTCGCCGCTCGGGAGCGGCACGAAAAGACGATGATCGAGCGCCTGGCGGCGGAGCTCCTCGACGCCGCCCAGGGGACCGGCGGGGCGGTGAAGAAGCGGGAGGACGTCCACCGCATGGCCGAGGCCAACCGCGCCTTCGCCCACTACCGCTGGTGAGCCGTTGCCTGCAAGAGAGGAAGGTCGAGATGCCCAGGGAGTTTCCTCTGGAGAAGACGCGCAACATCGGCATCATGGCCCATATCGACGCCGGCAAGACGACGACGACGGAGCGCATCCTCTTTTATACGGGCCGCGTGCACAAGATGGGCGAGGTTCACGAGGGCACGGCGACGATGGACTTCATGGTTCAGGAGCAGGAGCGGGGCATCACGATCATGTCGGCGGCGACGACGACCCAGTGGAAAGGCCACCGGATCAACATCATCGACACGCCCGGCCACGTCGACTTCACCGTCGAGGTTGAACGCTCCCTCCGGGTCCTGGACGGCGCCATCGCCATCTTCAGCGCCAAGGAAGGCGTCGAGCCGCAGTCGGAGACCGTCTGGCGGCAGGCCGACCGCTACGGCGTTCCGCGGATCGCCTACGTGAACAAAATGGACATCATCGGCGCCGACTTCCTCGGCGTCGTGCGCCAGATTCGGGAACGGCTCGGCGCCAACCCGGTGCCGATCCAGCTGCCGATCGGCGCCGAAGATCAGTTCCGGGGCATCGTCGACCTCGTCCGGATGGAAGCCTACGCCTACCTCGACGATCTCGGCACCCGCACCGAGGCGGGACCGATCCCCGAGGAACTTAGGCCCCTGGCGGAAGAGTGGCGGACGAAGCTCCTCGAGGCCGTCGCCGATGTCGATGAAGCGATCATGATGAAATACCTCGAGGGCGAAGAGATCACCCCCGAGGAGATCAAGGCCGCCCTCCGGAAGGGGACGATCGAGCTCAAGCTCACGCCGGTCCTTTGCGGCTCTTCCTACCGGAACAAGGGCGTGCAGCCCCTCCTCGACGCCGTCGTCGACTACCTGCCCTCCCCGGCCGACATCCCGGCGATCCGGGGCGAACATCCGGAAACCGGGGAGACGGTCGAGCGGAAGCCGTCGGACGACGAGCCCTTTACGGCGCTCGCCTTCAAGATCATGTCCGACCCGTTCGTCGGGAAGCTCACGTTCATCCGCGTCTACTCCGGCGTGCTGGAGAGCGGCACGTACGTCCAGAACTTCACCAAGGGCAAGCGGGAGCGCATCGGGCGGCTCCTTCAGATGCACGCCAACCACCGGCAGGAGATCGACCGGGTGTACGCCGGCGACATCGCCGCCGTCGTCGGCCTCAAAGACACGACGACCGGCGACACCCTCGCCGACGAAAAGCATCCGATCGTCCTCGAGCCGATGCACTTCCCGGACCCCGTCATCAGCATCGCCATCGAGCCGAAGACGAAGGCGGACCAGGACAAGCTCGGGCTCGCCCTTGCGAAGCTCGCGGAAGAAGACCCGACTTTCCGCACCTGGACCGATCCCGAGACCGGCCAGACGATCATCGCCGGTATGGGCGAGCTCCATCTCGAGATCATCGTCGACCGGCTGAAGCGGGAATTTAAGGTCGAGGCGAACGTCGGCGCGCCGCAGGTCGCCTACAAAGAGACGTTCCGCAAAGCAGCCAAAGTCGAAGGCAAGTACATCCGGCAGACCGGCGGCCGGGGCCAGTACGGCCACGTCTGGATCGAGTTCGAGCCGCTGGAGCGGGGCGCGGGGTTTGTCTTCGAGAACAAGATCGTCGGCGGCGTCGTTCCGAAAGAATACGTCCCGGCGGTCCAGGCGGGGATCGAGGAAGCGATGCAAAACGGCGTCCTCGCCGGCTATCCCCTCATCGACATCAAGGCGACCCTCTTCGACGGCTCCTACCACGAAGTCGACTCGTCGGAGATGGCCTTCAAGATCGCCGCGTCGCTCGCTCTCAAGGAGGCGGCCAAGCACTGCGATCCGGTCCTCCTCGAGCCGATCTTCAAGATCGAGGTCACGGTCCCGGAAGAGTACATGGGCGACATCATCGGCGACATCAACGCCCGCCGGGGCCGGATCGAGGGCATGGAGCCCCGGGGGAACGTTCAGGTGATCCGCGGATACGTCCCGCTCGCCGAGATGTTCGGTTACGCCACCGACCTCCGCTCCCGGACGCAGGGTCGCGGCACGTACGTCATGCAGTTCAGCCACTACGAAGAGGTGCCGCCGAACATCGCCAAGGCGATCATCGAAAAGCAAAAAGGCGCCTGAGTGCCCTGAAAGCTTGCGCCCCTTGAAGCGCGGGCTTATCATAGAGGAGCAAAGCAAAGGAGGAAGTCCAGGATGGCCAAGACGAAATTCGAACGTACGAAGCCGCACGTCAACGTCGGCACCATCGGCCACGTCGACCACGGCAAGACGACGCTGACGGCGGCGATCACGACCGTTCTCGCCCGGCAGGGCAAGGCCGAGGCGAAAGCGTACGATCAGATCGACAACGCGCCGGAAGAAAAGGCCCGCGGTATCACGATCAACGTCTCCCACGTGGAGTACGAGACGGACAAGCGCCACTACGCCCACATCGACGCGCCCGGCCACGCCGACTACGTCAAGAACATGATCACCGGCGCGGCGCAGATGGACGGCGCCATCCTCGTCGTCTCCGCCGCCGACGGCCCGATGCCCCAGACGCGAGAGCACATCCTTCTCGCCCGGCAGGTCGGCGTGCCGTACATCGTCGTCTTCCTGAACAAAGTGGACATGGTCGACGACGAAGAGCTCATCGAGCTCGTGGAGATGGAAGTGCGGGATCTCCTCAAGCAGTACGGCTACCCCGGGGACGACGTCCCGGTCATCCGCGGCTCGGCGCTCAAAGCGCTGGAGAATCCGGACAGCGAGTGGGGCGAGAAGATCCTCGAGCTCATGAACGCCGTCGACGAGTACATCCCGACGCCGGAGCGGGAGGTCGACAAGCCTTTCCTCATGCCGGTGGAAGACGTCTTCACCATCACCGGCCGCGGCACCGTCGCCACCGGCCGCGTCGAGCGGGGCAAGGTAAAGGTCGGCGACGAAGTCGAGATCATCGGTTTTACCGATGAACCGAAGAAGACGACCGTCACCGGCGTCGAGATGTTCCGTAAGGTGCTCGACGAAGCCCAGGCCGGCGACAACATCGGCGTCCTCCTCCGCGGCGTGAACCGCGACGAGATCGAGCGGGGCCAGGTGCTGGCCAAGCCCGGTTCGATCACGCCCCACACGAAGTTTAAGTGCGAAGTCTACGTCCTGACGAAAGAAGAAGGCGGCCGCCACAAGCCCTTCTTCACCGGCTACCGGCCCCAGTTCTACTTCCGGACGACGGACGTGACCGGCGAGATCAAGCTTCCCGAGGGGGTCGAGATGGTCATGCCCGGCGACAACGTGACCCTCGAAGTGGAGCTCATCAGCCCGATCGCCATCGAAAACGGCACCCGCTTCGCCATCCGCGAAGGCGGCCGGACGGTCGGGGCCGGCGTCGTCACCGAGATCATCCAGTGACCGAACGCAACCGAGCGCCGAAAAAAACCGGATCTTCCCGAGCGAAGATCCGGTTTTTTTCACGGCTGCGCGTCCTTTTCTTCTCTTTACGTTAGCAGCAGCGGTTCACCTTGCCGTCGGCGTATCGGGCCTTCAGGGCGTACAGGTAATATTCCCCTTCGCTCATCGGCGCCTCGTCGGGGTGATGCAGCCGGTGATGCTCGAGATACCGCTCATAGCTCGGCATTCCGACGATCGTCTTCGTCGTGAGCGATACCGACTTCAAAAGATCCCGCATCTTCTCCCGCACCGCGGTCCAGTCCCGCATCGTCCATCCCCCTATCGCCTTTTTAGGATCGCCGCGACAGGCGCCCTCCGCCCGACCGCCTTCCGGCCGACCGCCGGCCGGCGGCCGCTTCCGCCGGCCGCGGCCGACGCCATTCGGCCTTTTCGTCGACGGACGTCCGTCACAGCTTCGACGGGACGTACGGCGACTCCATGAGCGGTACCCGCTCCTTTTGCACCAGGATGCGGTACCACAGCAGGAAGGCGCTCAGGACGAGCGTCACGACGACGAGGATGAAAAAGCCGGTGACGACGGCGTCAAGCCGGTCGTTGAAGACGATCTGCTGCATCACCCGCATATCTGCCGCCGGTGCCAGCACCTCGCCCCGGTCGATCCCCGCCTGGTATTTCGCCGCGTGGGCGAGGAAACCGACCGCCGGGTTGGCGGAGAAGAGCTTCATCAATGCGGCCGTGAGCGTCGTCGCGAGGAGCCATGCGAACGGCACGACCGTCACCCACGCGTAGCGGGCCTTTCCCATCTTGATGATGACCGTCGTCCCGACGGCGAGGGCGATCGCCGCCAGCATCTGGTTCGAAATGCCGAAGAGCGCCCAGAGGGAGTTAATCCCGCCGAACGGATCGACCGCGCCCCAGTAGACGAAGTAGCCCCACATCGCCGTAAAGATCGCCGAGGCGACGACGTTGTTCACCCAGCGGTCCGTCCGGGCGAACGGCTTGTAGACGTTGCCGACGAGGTCCTGGAGGATGAAGCGGCCGATCCGCGTCCCGGCGTCGACGGTCGTCAAGATGAACACCGCCTCAAACAGAATGGCAAAATGATACCAGAACGCCTTCGCGCCGGCCATAAACTGCGAGAAGATCTCCGCCATCCCGACGGCGAGTGTCGGCGCCCCGCCGGTCCGGGAAAGAATCGTCTGCTCGCCGACGTCTTTGGCCATCTGCTCGATGAGCTCCGGCGAGATGACGAAGCCCCACTCCGAGACCTTCGCCGCCGCCTGCTCTGCCGTCGTGCCGATCACGGCCGCCGGCGCGTTCATGGCAAAGTACAGCCCCGGTTCGAGGTGTGTCGCGGCGATCATCGCCATGATCGCGACGAACGACTCCATGAGCATGGCGCCGTATCCGATCATCCGGGCGTGCGATTCCTTTTCGATCAGCTTCGGCGTCGTCCCCGAGGCGACGAGGGAATGGAATCCCGAGACGGCGCCGCAGGCGATCGTAATGAAAAGGAAGGGGAAAAGCGGCCCGGAAAAGACCGGTCCCGTGCCGTCGACGAACCGCGTCACCGCCGGCATGCGAATCTCCGGCATGACGATGAAGATGCCGATCGCGAGAAGGACGATCGTCCCGATCTTTAAAAACGAGCTCAAATAATCCCGGGGCGCAAGGAGCAGCCACACCGGAAGCACCGACGCGAGAAAGCCGTAGACGGCAATGAGGATGGCGAGCGTTCCGGCATCGAACGTAAAATACGGGGCGAGCGCCGGGTTTTCCGCCACCGTCCGGCCGAAGTAGAGGGCGAGCATGAGGAGGACGAAACCGATGAGGGAGCCCTCCAGGACCTTCCCCGGCCGGATGAAGCGCATGTAGACGCCCATGAACATCGCGATCGGGATCGTCATCGCCACCGTAAAGACGCCCCACGGCGACTGGGCGAGGGCCTTCACGACAACGAGGGCGAGGACCGCCACGAGGATGACCAGGATGCTGAGCGTCCCGATCGAGGCGACGATGCCGCCGACCGGCCCGATCTCCTCCCGGGCGATCTGACCGAGCGACTTTCCGTCCCGGCGCATCGAGGCGATCAGGACGACCATATCCTGCACCGCCCCCGCCAGGGCGACGCCGATGAGGATCCAGAGCGTCCCCGGCAGATACCCCATCTGCGCCGCCAGCACCGGTCCGACGAGCGGGCCGGCCCCGGCGATGGCGGCAAAGTGGTGGCCGAAGAGCACCCACTTGTTCATGGGTACGTAGTCTTTGCCATCATTCCGCACCTCCGCCGGCGTCGCCCGCCGGTCGTCGAGGGCGAAGATGCGCGTCGCGATGAAGCGGCTGTAGAACCGGTACGCGACGGCATAGGTGACGATCGCCGCCGTGAGCAACCACGCCGCGTTCACCGTCTCGCCTCGGGCGAGGGCCAGCACGGCGAAGGCGACGGCACCGAGGGCCGCAATGAGCCCCCAGAGGAGGATCGATGCGATCCGCCGCGTCATGGAAAAACGCCTCCTTTCGTGTCGAAGCGCGTCGTTCGGACGCGGGTCTCCCGAAAAGATGTCGAGGGAGAGAAAAGCGCGGCTTTAACTGCTATTTTTCAAAGAGAGGCTAGCAAAAACCGATCGTCCCGGCAAGTGCAAATTCAAAAACGGCTCGGCGACGCCTTGCGTTCGGCGCTGTCATTCTATATAATGCTGTATGTTTGGTCGGCGTATGCGATGAGGCGGGAGGTTGCCGGCACGCCCGGGTCATTTGCTTTGCGTCCGGGGAGGGCGCCCCGGCGGACGGGGAATTCTCGCTGAGAAGTCTATTGCTCCAAATAGGCGCCAAAGGAGGCCCGACGATGGCGGAACAAAAAATCCGCATCCGCCTGAAGGCGTTTGAACACAGTGTCCTCGACCAGTCGGCGGAAAAAATCATCGAGACCGCCCGGCGCACCGGCGCCAAGGTGTCCGGACCGGTGCCGCTTCCGACGGAGCGGCATCTTTACACCGTGCTGCGGGCGGTGCACAAGTACAAGGACTCCCGGGAGCAGTTCGAGATCCGCACCCACAAACGGCTCATCGACATCATCGATCCGACGCCGAAGACGGTCGACGCCCTCATGCGGCTCGATCTGCCGAGCGGCGTGGACATCTCCATCAAGCTGACCGGCGGCCCCGAAGAAAAGGGCAAGCGGTCCCGCGGCCGCTGAGGGAGGAGGCTGAACCATGGTGCGCAAGGGCATCCTCGGCCGCAAGCTCGGCATGACCCAGATCTTCGACGAAGAAGGTCGCATCGTGCCGGTGACGGTCATCGAAGCCGGACCGAACGTCGTCCTCCAGAAAAAGACGCCGGAGACCGACGGCTACGTCGCCATTCAGCTCGGCTTTCTCGACAAAAAGCCGAAGCGGGCGACGAAGCCGGAAAAAGGCCACGCCGCCAAGGCCGGTACGGCGCCCAAGCGCTTCGTCCGCGAAATCCGGGACGTCGACCTCGACCGCTACGAAGTCGGGCAGACGCTCACCGTCGACCTCTTTGCCCCCGGCGAGCTCGTCGACGTCACCGGCACGAGCAAGGGGAAGGGGACCCAGGGCGCGATCAAGCGGCACAACCAGGCCCGCGGTCCGATGGCCCACGGTTCCGGTTACCACCGCGGCATCGGCTCCCGGGGCGCCATCGGCCCGTACCGCATCTTGAAGGGGACGCCCGGCCCCGGCCGGATGGGGAACGAACGGGTCACCGTCCAGAATCTCCTCGTCGTCAAGGTCATCCCGGACAAACACCTCCTCCTCGTCAAAGGCGCCGTCCCCGGCCCCCGCGGCGGGTTCGTCATCGTCCGCTCGGCGATCAAGGCGCCTCAAGAGGCGTAAGCGGTCCGGAGAAAGGAGGATCAGCGATGCCCAAAGTGCCCCTTTATAATCAGGACGGCGCCACCGTCGGCGAGATCGACCTCGACGACCGCGTCTTCGGCATTGAACCCCGGGAAGCGGTCGTCCACCGGGCCGTCGTCGCCTACCTCGCCAATCAGCGCCTCGGCACCCACGACGTCAAAAACCGCGGTGAAGTCCGGGGCGGCGGCCGCAAGCCGTGGCGGCAAAAAGGGACCGGTCGCGCCCGGCAGGGCTCCATCCGAGCGCCCCAGTGGGTCGGCGGCGGCGTCGTGTTCGGCCCGACGCCCCGGAGCTACCGCCTGGAGCTTCCGAAGAAGATGCGCCGCCTGGCCCTCAAGTCCGTCCTTTCCGCCAAGACGAAAGAAGGGGCCCTCAAGGTCCTCGACCGCCTCGTCATCGAGGCGCCGAAGACGAAAGCCGTCGTCCGGCTGCTCAAAAACTTGAGCGTTGACCGGAAGGCGCTCGTCATCCTGCCGGAGGTCGACCGGAACGTCCTCCTCTCCGCCCGGAACCTTCCCGGCGTCAAGGTGACGACGACCGGCGAGATCAATGTCTACGACCTCCTCAACCACGACGCCCTCATCCTCACCGAGGCGGCCGCCCGGAAGATCGAGGAGGTGTACGCATGAAAAACCCCCACGACATCATCCTCCGGCCGATCATTACCGAAAAGACGACGGAGCTGATGAAAAACAAGACCTACACCTTTGAAGTCGATCCCCGGGCCAACAAGGTCGAGATCCGGCAGGCCGTCGAGCAGATTTTCGGCGTTAAGGTCGAAAAGGTCAACACCTTGAACGTCAAACCGAAAACGAAACGCGTCGGTCGCCACGTCGGCCGGACCAAAGCCTGGAAGAAAGCGTACGTGAAGCTCACGGCCGACTCCAAGCCGCTCGAATTCTACGAAGGGGTCTGATCGCGGGCTCGGTGACCGCCGGGACCGCGGCGACAAGGAGGGAGACCATGGGCATTCGAACCTACAAGCCGACGTCGCCCGGTCGGCGGGGGATGACCGTCTACACCTTTGAGGAAATCACGAAGACGGAGCCGGAAAAATCCCTCGTCGAACCCCTCAAAAAGCACGCCGGCCGGAACAACCAGGGGCGGATCACCGTCCGTTTCCGGGGCGGCGGCCACAAGCGCCTCTACCGGATCATCGACTTCAAGCGGGACAAAGACGGCATTCCGGGCAAGGTCGCGGCGATCGAATACGACCCGAACCGCTCGGCGCGCATCGCCCTCATCCACTACGCCGACGGCGAAAAGCGCTACATCCTCGCGCCGCAGGGCCTGAAGGTCGGCGACGTCATCGAATCCGGTCCCAACGCCGACATCAAGGTCGGGAACGCCCTCCCGCTTGAGCACATCCCCGTCGGCACGACGATTCACAACATCGAGCTCAAGCCCGGCAAGGGCGGTCAACTCATCCGGGCCGCCGGCGCTTCGGCCCAGATCATCGGCCGGGACGGCGACTACGCCATCATCCGCCTCGCCTCCGGCGAGATCCGGAAGATCCGCAAAGAATGCCGGGCGACGATCGGGCAGGTCGGGAACATCGAGCACGAGCTCATCACGATCGGGAAGGCCGGGCGGAGCCGGTGGCTCGGGCGCCGGCCGCACGTCCGCGGTTCCGCGATGAACCCCGTCGACCACCCGCACGGCGGCGGTGAGGGCAAAGCGCCGATCGGCCGTCCGTCGCCCGTCACGCCGTGGGGCAAGCCGACCCTCGGCTACAAGACCCGGAAGAAGCGGAAGGCATCCGACAAATACATCCTGCATCGCCGGAAGTAAACCGCGGACGGGGATCCCGTCCCCGATCCCGCCTGCGAAAGGAGGGCCAGCATGGGCCGCAGCGTGAAAAAAGGGCCGTTCGTTGACGACCATCTCCTGAAGAAGGTCCGGGCGCTCAATGAGAAAAACGAAAAGCGGGTCATCAAGACGTGGTCCCGACGCTCGACGATCATCCCGGAATTCGTCGGCCACACCTTTGCCGTCTACGACGGCCGTAAGCACGTCCCCGTCTACGTCACCGAAGAGATGGTCGGCCACAAGCTCGGAGAATTCGTTCCCACCCGCACCTTCCGCGGCCACGCCGGCGACGACAAGAAGACCGGCCGCTGAGGCGCGGCGCCGTCCGCCTGTGCCAAACCGGCGCCTCGCCTTCCCCCGTCCGGCCGACCGAACGATCTTCCCGTAAAGGAGGGAGAACATGCCGACCGACACCGAAGTCCGGACCGCCCGCGCCGTCGCCCGTGGCGTCCGCATTTCGCCGCGAAAGGCCCGGCTCGTCATCGACCTCATTCGCGGCAAAGACGTCGGCACGGCGCTGGCCATCCTCCGGCAGACGCCGAAGAAAGCGGCGCCGATCATCGAAAAGGTGCTCCGCTCGGCGATCGCCAACGCCGAGAACAACCACGACATGCGCCCCGATGCCCTCTACGTTCGCGCCTGCTACGTCGACGAGGGGCCGACCCTGAAGCGTTACCGCCCCCGCGCCATGGGCCGCGCCGCGCAGATCTTAAAGCGCACGAGCCACATCACCGTCATCGTGGCAGAAAAAGAGGAGGGATAAGGCGTGGGGCAGAAGGTGAGCCCGATCGGCCTCCGCGTCGGCATTATCCGCGGCTGGGACGCCAAGTGGTATGCCGAAAAAGACTTCGCCGCGCTCTTGCACGAGGACCTCGCCATCCGCAAGCACATCGAAACGGCGCTCAAGGACGCCGCCGTCGCCCGGATTGAGATCGAGCGGGCCGCCGGCCGGGTGAACGTCACCATCCACACCGCCAAGCCCGGCATGGTCATCGGCCGGGGCGGCGCCGAGATCGAAAGGCTCCGGGCGGAGCTGGAGAAGCTGACCGGAAAAAAAGTCCACATCGACGTCAGCGAAGTCAAGAAGCCCGACCTCGAGGCGAAGCTTGTCGCCGAATCGATCGCCCGGCAGCTGGAAAGCCGCGTCTCCTTCCGGCGGGCGATGAAGCAGGCGATGCAGCGGGTCATGAGGGCCGGCGCCAAGGGCGTCCGGGTCATGGTGAGCGGCCGCCTGGCCGGCGCCGAGATCGCCCGCACCGAAGGCTACAGCGAAGGCACCGTCCCGCTTCACACCCTCCGGGCGGACATCGACTTCGCCGTCGCCGAAGCCCACACGACGTACGGCGTCATCGGGGTCAAAGTCTGGATCTTCCGCGGCGAAGTGCTGCCGAAGAAAGACAAGGCCCGGAAGGAGTGACCGAGCATGCTCATGCCCAAGCGGACCAAATACCGCAAGCAGCAGCGGGGGCGAATGAAAGGCCGCGCCAAGGGCGGGCGGACCGTCGCCTTCGGCGACTTCGGTCTCGTCGCCCTCGAGCCGGGCTGGGTGACCAACCGGCAGATCGAAGCGGCGCGTATCGCCATCACCCGTCACGTTCGGCGCGGCGGCCAGATCTGGATCCGCATCTTCCCCGACAAACCGGTGACGAAAAAACCGCTCGAAGTCCGCATGGGAAGCGGGAAAGGCAGCGTCGAAGGCTGGGTGAGCGTCGTCAAACCCGGCCGGGTGATGTTCGAGATCGGCGGCGTTCCGGAAGACGTCGCCCGGGAAGCTTTGCGGCTGGCGATGCACAAGCTGCCGGTCAAGGCCAAGATCGTCCACCGCAGCGAAACGGATGGTGAGCGCGATGAAGGCTGAAGAACTTCGGGAGCTCACGAACCAAGAGCTCGAACAGAAGATCCGCGCCTGGAAGGAAGAGCTCTTCAACCTCCGCTTCCAGCACGCCACCGGCCAGCTCGATCAGCCGCACCGGCTCAAGGAAGTCAAGAAAAACATCGCCCGGGCGAAGACGATCCTTCGCGAACGGGAGCTCGGCATCCGCCGCGGGTGACGCCAAGGAGGGATCCAGGTGGAGCGGAACAAACGCCGCACGCTCATCGGCCGCGTCACGAGCGATAAAATGCAAAAGACGATCGTCGTGACCGTCGAGACGTACAAGCGCCATCCGCTGTACGGCAAGCGCATCAAATACTCGAAGAAGTACAAGGTCCACGATGAAAAGAACGAAGCCCGCGTCGGCGACCTCGTCCTGATCATGGAGACGCGGCCCCTTTCCCGGCACAAGCGTTTTCGCCTCGTGAAGATCCTTGAGCGGCCCGAACACGTCTGACGTCGGCTCCGGAAAGGAGGGAGACCATGATCCAACCGCAGACCCGGCTCGTCGCCGCCGACAACACCGGCGCCAAGGAGCTCATGTGCATCCGCGTCCTCGGTCGCGGCAACCAGCGCTACGCCAACATCGGCGACATCATCGTCTGCTCCGTCAAGCAAGCAACGCCCGGCGGAGTTGTTAAGAAGGGCGACGTCGTCAAGGCGGTCGTCGTCCGGTCCAAAAAGGGCGTCCGGCGGCCCGACGGCTCCTACATCCGCTTTGACGAAAACGCCGCCGTCATCATCCGGGACGACAAAAGCCCTCGCGGCACCCGCATCTTCGGCCCCGTCGCCCGGGAGCTCCGAGAGAAAGACTTCATGAAAATCATCTCCCTCGCGCCGGAAGTCCTCTGATTCCGGCCGCAAGGAGGCTTGAACATGCCTAAAATGCATGTTAAAAAAGGCGATAAAGTGATGGTCATCAGCGGCAAGGACAAGGGGAAGATCGGCACCGTCCTCGCCGCCTATCCGAAAAAATCCCGGGTCCTCGTCGAGGGCGTCAACATCGTCAAAAAGCACCAGAAGCCAAGCCCCCAGTATCCCCAGGGTGGCATCATTGAAAAAGAGGCGCCGATCCACGTCTCCAAGGTGATGCCGATCGATCCGAAGACCGGCAAGCCCACCCGCGTCGGATACCAGATCCTCCCGGACGGCCGCAAGGTGCGCATCGCCAAGCGCTCCGGCGAGCCGCTCGACCGCTGAAGGCGCCGAAAGGAGGGAATCCTGTGGGCATTGGGGCTCGACTGAAAGACAAATACGAGCAGGACGTCGTACCGGCCCTCATGAAGGAGTTCGGCTACAAAAACCCGCATCAGGTGCCGAAAATCGAAAAGATCGTCCTGAACATCGGTGTCGGTGACGCCGTTCAGAACCCGAAGCTCATCGACGCCGCCGTCCGGGACCTCACGGTGATCGCCGGCCAGAAGCCGATCGTCACCCGGGCGAAAAAGTCGATCGCCGGCTTTCGGCTTCGGGCCGGCATGCCGATCGGCGTCAAGGTGACGCTCCGGGGCGAGCGGATGTATCATTTTCTCGATAAGCTGATGAACGTGGCGCTTCCCCGGGTGCGGGACTTCCGAGGCGTGTCGCCGAAAGGCTTTGACGGCCGAGGCAACTTCAACCTCGGCGTCCGCGAGCAGCTCATCTTCCCGGAAGTCGACTACGACCAGGTGGAGAAGATCCGCGGCATCGAGATCACGATCGTCACGACGGCGAAGACGGACGAAGAAGCGTACGCGCTTCTCAAGCACCTCGGCATGCCGTTTCGGACGGCTTGAACGATTCGGGCGGCTTGAAGGCTTGAGGTGAACGATCGAGGCGAAAGGAGGACGACGATGGCGCGCAAGGCGCTCATCCTCAAGGCGCAGAAGAAGCCGAAGTTCAAGGTTCGGGCCTACACCCGATGCAAGCGCTGCGGCCGGCCCCGGAGCGTCTACCGCAAGTTCGGCCTCTGCCGCATCTGCCTCAGGGAGCTCGCCCACAAGGGACAGATCCCCGGCATGCGGAAAGCCAGCTGGTAAGCGGACGGCCGGTCGAAGGTCGATGGCCCGGTCGGCCCGAACGAAAGGGGGAACGCACATGGTCATGACCGATCCGATCGCGGATATGCTCACCCGCATTCGGAACGCCAACATGGCGAAGAAGGACAAGGTGGAAGTCCCCGCGTCGCGCCTCAAGCGGGAGATCGCCGAGATCCTCAAGCGGGAAGGCTACATCCGCGACTACGAATACATCGAGGACAACAAGCAGGGCATCCTCCGCCTCTTCCTCAAGTACGGTCCGAACGGCGAGCGGGTCATCACCGGCCTTCGGCGGATCTCAAAGCCCGGGCGGCGGGTGTACGCCAAGAGCTACGAAGTCCCGCGCGTCTTAGGCGGCCTCGGCATCGCCATCCTCTCGACCTCGCAGGGGGTGCTCACGGACAAGGAAGCCCGGGCCAAGCGGACCGGCGGCGAAGTGATCGCCTACATCTGGTAAGACGAAGGAGGGAGACGATGAGCCGCATCGGCAAGCGCCCGGTACCGATCCCGTCCGGCGTCGACGTCGCCGTCGACGGCACGACCGTCACCGTTCGCGGCCCGAAGGGGACCTTGAGCCGGACGTTTCACCCGAAGATGAAGATCCGCCTTGAGGCCGGGCAGGTCGTCGTCGAGCGGCCGAACGACGAACCGGCGATGCGGGCGCTGCACGGCACGACCCGGAGCCTCATCGCCAACATGATCCAGGGCGTCACCGAAGGTTACACCCGGGCGCTCGAGATCGTCGGCGTCGGTTACCGCGCCCAGAAACAGGGCAAAAAGCTGGTCATCGCCCTCGGCTACTCCCATCCGGTCGAATACGAGCCGGAGGAAGGGATCGAGATCGACGTTCCGGAGCCGACGAAGATCATCGTCCGCGGCATCGACAAAGAAAAAGTCGGCCTTGTGGCCGCCAAGATCCGGTCGTTCCGCGAGCCGGAGCCGTATAAAGGCAAAGGGATCCGCTACGCCGGCGAAGTCGTTCGGCAGAAGGTCGGGAAGGCCGGCGCGAAGAAGAAGTGAGGGGGTGAGGCCCGGTGATCGTCAAACCGAGTCGCAACGAACGGCGGAAGATCCGGCACTACCGGATCCGGCGCAAAGTCTTTGGCACGCCCGAACGGCCGCGCCTTTCGGTCTTCCGCTCGAACAAGCACATCTACGCCCAGATCATCGACGATACCCGCGGCGTGACCCTGGCCAGCGCCTCGACGCTCGACCCCGAGCTCCGGGAGGCGCTCAAAGCGATCGGCACCGGCAACGTCCAAGCGGCGGCCAAGGTGGGCGAGCTCATCGCCAAGCGGGCCAAGGCCAAGGGCATCGACAAAGTCGTTTTCGACCGGGGCGGCTACCGCTACCACGGCCGCGTCGCGGCCCTCGCCGAGGCGGCCCGGCAGGGCGGCCTCGACTTCTAAGGGCGCACCGCGTCGGACGCCCGGCGTCCAAGACGCAGCGCCTCAATACGAAGAAAGGTGGTTGGAATGGCCAGGCGCGAACGAGAACGGGAACAAGCCTTTGAAGAGCGCGTCGTTCAGGTGAACCGCGTGGCGAAGGTCGTTGCCGGCGGCCGGCGCTTCCACTTCAGCGCCCTCGTCGTCGTCGGGGACAAAAACGGCCGTGTCGGTTTTGCCCTCGGAAAAGCGACGGAGGTTCCCGACGCCATCCGGAAAGGGATCGAAGCGGCGAAAAAGAACATGATCACCGTTCCCCTCCGGGGCACGACGATCCCCCACGAGATCATCGGCCGTTTCGGCGCGGGTAAGGTCCTCATGAAGCCGGCCGCTCCCGGGACCGGCGTCATCGCCGGCGGGCCGGTGCGGGCGGTGCTCGAGCTCGCCGGCGTCCGGGACGTCCTCACCAAGTCCCTCGGTTCCCGCAACGCGATCAACATGGTCCGGGCGACGTTTGAAGGGTTAAAAGCCTTAAAGACGCCGGAGATGGTCGCCCGCCTCCGGGGCAAATCCGTCGACGAGATTCTTTCCCACAAGGGGTGAGGCCGGTGGCCAAGATCGTCGTCACCCTGAAGCGGAGCCCGATCGGCCGGCCCGAAGACCAGAAGCGGACGGTTCGCGCCCTCGGGCTTCGGAAACTTCATCAGTCGGTCGTCCACGATGACACCCCGAGCATCCGCGGCATGATCGCCAAGGTGGCCCACCTCGTCGAAGTCCGTCCGGCGGAAGCGGCCACCGAGGAGGCGGCGAAGGGAGGCCAGAGCCGGTGAAGCTCCACGAACTCAAACCCGCCCCCGGATCGAAGCGGAAGAGAAAGCGCGTCGGCCGCGGCACCTCGAGCGGCCACGGGAAGACGAGCGGGCGCGGGCACAAAGGCCAGAAGGCCCGCTCCGGCGGCGGCGTCCGTCCCGGCTTTGAAGGCGGGCAGAACCCCCTCGTCCGGCGGGTGCCGAAGCGGGGTTTTTCCAACGCGCCGTTTAAGAAGGAGTATGCCATCGTCAACGTCGAAAGCTTAAATCGCTTCCCGGACGGCGCCGTCGTCACGCCGGAGGATCTCCTCCAGGCCCGCATCATCCGGGACCTCAAGGACGGGGTGAAAATCCTCGGCGACGGCGAGCTCACCGTCCGCCTGACGGTCCGGGCGCACAAGTTTTCCAAGTCGGCGGTGGAGAAGATCGAACGCCTCGGCGGCAAGGCCGAGGTGATCTGAGTGTTCAAGGCCGTCCGGAACATCTTCAGCGTCGCCGATCTCCGGCGGAGGGTGCTCTACACGCTCATGATGCTCGTCGTCTTCCGCATCGGGAGCTTCATCCCGGTGCCGGGGATCGACGTCGAAGCCCTCCGCCAGGGGATCATGAACAGCAACCTCTTCGGCCTCTTCGACACGTTCAGCGGCCGGGCGATGTCCAACTTCTCGATCTTCACCCTAGGGATCATGCCGTACATCACCGCCTCGATCATCATGCAGCTCCTCAGCATGGACGTCGTGCCGAAGCTCGCCGAATGGGCCAAAGAGGGAGAAAGCGGCCGGCGGAAGATCGCTCAGGTTACCCGGTACGCCACCGTCGTCCTCGCTTTCATCCAGGCCGTCGGCATGTCGGTTGCCTTTGAGCGGCAGTACCACATGATCGCCCACCCGACCTTTTTCTCGTACGTCGTCATCGCCGTCGTGCTCACCGCGGGGACGACGTTTCTCATGTGGATGGGCGAGCAGATCACCGAAAAAGGCGTCGGGAACGGCATCTCGATCCTCATTTTCGCCGGCATCGTGGCGGCGATCCCCTCCAGCCTGGAGCAGATCTACGTCACGAAGTTCACCGGCGAGGGCGCCAATCTGTTTCTCGCCGGGATCATCACGCTGATCGTGCTGGCGATCGTCGTCGCCATCATCGCCGGCGTCGTCTTCGTCCAGCAGGGCGTCCGGAAGATCCCGGTCCAGTACGCCAAGCGGGTCGTCGGGAGGCGGGTCGTCGGCGGGCAGTCGACTCACATTCCGCTCCGGGTCAACTCCGCCGGCGTCATCCCGGTCATCTTCGCCGTGTCGATCGTTTACTTCCCGCAGATCATCGCCCAGTTTTTCCGCGGCAACGCCTTCGCCGACTGGGTGCTGGAGCAGTTCACCGTCACCGCTCCGCTGGGGATGTTCCTCTACGTGCTCCTCATCATTGCGTTCAGCTTCTTTTACACCTACGTCCAGCTGAACCCGCAGCAGCTTACGGAAAACCTTCAGAAGCACGGCGGGTTCATCCCCGGCATCCGCCCCGGGCGGCAGACGTACCTCTACCTGACGCGGGTGATCAACCGCATCACCCTCTTCGGTGCCCTCTTTCTCGCCGCCGTCGCCATCCTGCCCGTCTTTTTCACCGACGTCTTCGGCCTGCCGCCGTCGGTCCGCATCGGCGGCACCTCGCTCCTCATCGTCGTCGGTGTCGCCCTGGAGACGATGAAGCAGATCGAAAGCCAGCTCATCAAGCGCCACTACGAAGGCTTCATCCGGCGGTGACGGAAGGCGCGGCGATGGGCGGCAAAGGAGGGAGCGCATGAATCTCATCTTGATGGGCCTTCCGGGTGCCGGCAAGGGCACGCAGGCGGAGCGGATCCGGGACGCGTACCGCATCCCCCACATCTCGACCGGCGACATGTTTCGGACGGCCGTCGCGAAGGGGACGCCCCTCGGGCTGGAGGCCAAACGCTACATGGACGCCGGCGCCCTCGTCCCCGACGAGGTGACGATCGGCATCGTCCGGGAGCGGCTTTCCGAGCCGGACGCGGCGGAAGGGTTCCTCCTCGACGGCTTTCCCCGGACGATCCCTCAGGCGGAAGCGCTCGAGCGGCTCCTCGCCGATGCCGGCCGGGCGATCGACCGGGTCCTCTACCTCGCCGTCCCGCAAGACGTCCTCATCCGGCGTCTCGCCGGCCGCCGGATCTGCCGCCGGTGCGGCGCGACGTACCACCTCGAGTTCAATCCGCCGAAGGTCTCCGGCGTCTGCGACCGGTGCGGCGGGGAACTCTACCAGCGGGACGACGATCGGCCGGAGACGGTCGCCGAACGCCTGCGGGTGAACGCGGCGGCGATGGCGCCGCTGATCGACTTCTACCGCGCCCGGGGCGTTCTCGCCGAGATCGACGGCCTCGGCGCCATCGACGACGTCTTCCGTCGCATTCAGGCGGCCCTCGAGGGATCGCCCACATGATCGTTTTGAAATCGCCGGCGGAGCTCGACAAGATGCGGACCGCCGGCCGGATCGTCGCCGAAGTGCTCCGAGCGCTCGAACGGAAGATCGAGCCGGGGATCACGACGCTTGAACTGGATCGCATCGCCGAACGGCTCATCCGTTCCTTCGGCGCGGTGCCGTCCTTCAAAGGGTATCAGGGATATCCCGCCAACATCTGTACGTCCGTCAACGAAGCCCTCGTCCACGGCATCCCGTCCGAACGGCGCCTCGCCGAAGGGGACATCCTCTCGATCGACGTCGGCGTCTTCTACGACGGCTATCACGGCGACGGGGCGTGGACGTATCCGGTCGGCGAGATCGATGAAGCCGACCGGCACCTCCTCGAGGTCACCCGCCGGGCGCTGTTTGCCGGCATCGCCAAGGCCGTCCCCGGCGGGCGGCTTTCGGACATCTCCCACGCCGTGCAGACCGTCGTCGAGGCGGCGGGCCTCCACGTCGTCCGGGAATACGTCGGCCACGGGATCGGCCGAGCGCTTCACGAAGCGCCCCAGCTTCCGAACTACGGCCCGCCGGGCCGGGGGCCGCTTCTTCGCCCGGGAATGGTGCTCGCCATCGAGCCGATGGTCAATCAGGTGAGCCGCTTCGTCCGGACGCTTACCGACGGCTGGACCGTCGTCACCGTCGACGGCGGCCGGGCGGCCCACTTCGAGCACACCGTCGCCATCACCGAGTCCGGCCCCGAGATTCTGACCTTGCTTCCCGGCGAAGCCGGGCCGCCGTACGCCGCCCCGTGAGAAATTGCCGCCGAGACCGAAGCCGATCGGTGATGAGCGCGAGGAGGGATGCCTGTGGCGAAAGAGGACGTCATCGAAATGCAGGGCACGGTCATTGAGCCGCTGCCGAACGCGATGTTTCGGGTGAAGCTCGAAAACGGCCACGTCATCCTGGCGCATGTCTCCGGCAAGATCCGGATGAATTTCATCCGCATCCTGCCGGGCGACCGCGTCACCGTCGAGCTTTCCCCCTACGATCTCACCCGCGGCCGGATCACCTACCGCTACAAGTAAGCGCTCGAGCCGGCCGGCTGAAAGGAGGTCGGGGCGATGAAAGTCCGCCCGTCGGTCAAGCCGATCTGCGAAAAATGCAAGGTTATTCGCCGTCACGGCAAAGTCATGGTCATCTGCGAAAACCCGAAGCACAAGCAGCGTCAGGGCTAAAAACCGCGCCTTCGGCGGGATCGCTCCGGCGTCCGAACCGAAGGCGCCGTGCCCTGAAGCCGTTCCGAGATTCGGAAGCAGAGGAGGGAGACGATGGCGCGCATCGCCGGCGTCGACATCCCCCGCGACAAGCGGGTTGAGGTGGCGCTCACGTATATCTACGGCATCGGCCGCTCGACGTCCCGGAAGATCCTCGCCGCCACCGGCGTCAATCCCGACACCCGCGTCAAGGATCTGACGGAAGAAGAACTGACCCGCATCCGGGAGTACATCGACAAGAACCTCAAGGTGGAAGGCGATCTCCGGCGGGAAGTGGCGATGAACATCAAGCGGCTGATCGAAATCGGTTGTTACCGCGGCGTCCGACATCGGAAGGGGCTTCCCGTCCGCGGCCAGCGGACCCGGACGAACGCCCGCACCCGGAAGGGACCGCGGCGGACCGTTGCCAACAAGAAGAAGTAAACGGATCAGGCGCCATGCGATCGGCCCCCGCGGCCGGACCGATCCGGCTCCGGCTTCCGGCGGGCGATCCGCGAACGGCCGTGAAAAGGAGGGAGCGCGTTGGCCAACAAGCGCAGAGGAGCGGCGACCCGGACGCGCCGCCGCGACCGGAAAAACGTTCCGGTCGGAATCGCGCACATCCACTCGACGTTCAACAACACGATCGTCACGATCACCGACCCCCACGGCAACACCGTCGCTTGGGCGAGCGCCGGGACGGTCGGCTTTACCGGTAGCCGGAAGGGGACGCCGTATGCGGCGCAGCTTGCCGCCGAGCAGGCGGCCCGAGGGGCGATGGAGCACGGCATGCGGGAAGTCGAGGTGCGGGTCAAGGGCCCCGGCTCCGGCCGGGAGGCGGCGATCCGTTCGCTGCAGGCCGCCGGCCTCGACGTCACGGTGATCAAGGACGTCACGCCGATTCCGCACAACGGTTGCCGACCGCCGAAGCGCCGCCGCGTCTGAGCCGCGCCGCACGAGGGCCCGGGTTTGGTGACGCCGGTTTTCGGCCAGACTGGATAAGACTGGACCGCTGGCCGAATCTTCTGGGCCGATGAAGGGGCGGACCGACGTGCGGAAGGAGGGTCCTCGGGTCGATGATCGAAATCGAAAAGCCCAAAATCGAGGTCGTCGAGGTCTCCCCGGACGGAAGTTACGGCAAGTTCGTCGTCGAGCCGCTCGAGCGCGGCTACGGCACGACGCTCGGCAATTCCCTCCGGCGGGTCCTTCTGTCCTCGATTCCCGGCGCGGCGGTCACCTCCGTCCAGATCGACGGGGTGCTGCATGAGTTTTCCACGATCGACGGTGTCTACGAAGACGTGACGGAGATCATCTTGAACTTGAAGAAACTGTCGCTTCGCATTCACTCCGATGAAGAAAAGGTCCTGACGGTCGAAGCGGACGGCGAGGGGGACGTCCTCGCGGGGGACATCCGGGCCGACAGCGATGTCGAGATCTTGAACCCGGAGCTGAAAATCGCCACCCTCGCCCCCGGCGCCCGACTCCACATGCGGATGACCGCCCGCCGCGGCCGGGGCTACGTGAGCGCCGAGGGCAACAAACGGGACGACGCCCCGATCGGCGTCATCCCGATCGATTCGATTTATTCGCCGGTCCTCCGCGTGAACTATACCGTCGAAAACACCCGCGTCGGCCAGATCACCAACTACGACAAGCTGACGTTGGAAGTCTGGACGGACCGAAGCGTCCGACCGGAAGAGGCGGTCAGCTACGCGGCGAAAATCCTCATCGAGCACCTGAACCTGTTCGTCACCCTCTCTGGCGAGGGATCGAGCGCCGAGTTTATGATCGAGAAAGAAAAGGACAAGCGGGAGAAGGTGCTCGAGCTGCCGATCGAAGAACTGGATCTTTCGGTCCGCTCGTACAACTGCCTCAAACGGGCGGGCATCAACACGATCGGCGAGCTCACCGAAAAGACCGAGGAGGACATGATGAAAGTCCGGAACCTCGGGAAGAAATCTCTCGAAGAAGTCATCCAGAAGCTGGCCAGCTTCGGCCTTTCACTCAAAAAGTCAGAATGAAACCGGAATGCATCATGAAGGAGGGACGGCCGTGGGCTACCGCAAACTCGGCCGCCGGTCCGGCGCCCGGATGGCGCTCCTTCGGAACCAGGTGACCGATCTCATCATCCACGAGCGCATCCGGACGACGGAACCGAAGGCCAAGGAAATTCAGCGCCTCGCCGATCGGATGATCACCCTCGCCAAGCGCGGCGATCTCCACGCCCGGCGGCAGGCGGCGGCCTTTCTCCGGCCGGTGAAGACCGACCCCGAAGACCGGAAGTCCAAGGACGCCGTCCAGAAGCTTTTTGACATCCTCGGTCCCCGGTACCGCGAGCGGCAGGGAGGCTACACCCGCGTCCTCAAGCTCGGCCCGCGGCGCGGCGACGGGGCGATGATGGCGATCATCGAATTCGTCGAAGAATGACCGGCGGGACGCCGCCCCTTCTCCGGCTGGAGGGCGTGACCGTCCGCTACCACCCGGATGGCCCGCCGGCCCTGGCAGAGATCGACCTCACCCTGCGCGCCGGCGAGTGGGTGAGCGTCCTCGGCGCGAACGGATCCGGCAAATCGACCCTGGCCCGGGTGCTGGCGGGCCTCATCGCACCGACGGCCGGCGCCGTCGTCCTTCGCGGCGCGCCGGTCGGGGCGACGGAAACGGACCTGTGGATCCTCCGGCAGGCGGTCGGGCTCGTCCTGCAAAACCCGGAGGATCAGATCGTCGCCGCGACGGTGGAGGACGACGTCGCCTTCGGGCCGGAAAACCGCGCGCTTCCGCCGGACGAGATCGAGCGGCGGGTGACGGCGGCCCTTCGGCGGACCGGCCTGGAGGCGCTCCGGTCGGTCGAGCCGGCACGGCTTTCCGGCGGGGAAAAGCAGCGCCTCGCCGTCGCCGGCGCCCTGGCGGTGGAGCCGGCAGCGCTCGTCTTCGACGAGGCGACGAGCATGCTGGACGCCGAAGCGCGGGCGCGGCTTCTCGCGGTGATGCGGGAGGAACAGGCCGCCGGCCGGGCGATCGTCCACATCACCCACGAACTCGAGGAGGCGGAGGTCGCCTCCCGCCTCGTCGTCCTCGATCGGGGTCGCCTCCGGTACGACGGACCGCCCGCGCCGTTTTTTACCGCCTTGGCCGAGGGCCGCCTGGCGCTGCCGGGGCTTTTGCCGCCGTTTGGCGTCCGGCTGGCGAAAGACCTCACGGCGCGGGGGATCGCCGTCCGACCGGCGCGGTTTGATCCGGAAGCGGTGGTGGAGGCCGCATGGACGTCCGCTTCGAAGAGGTAAGCCACGTCTACGGCGCCGGGACGCCGTTTGCCCGCCCGGCCCTTTCGTCCGTCACCGTTTCGATCGCCGCCGGGAGCGTCGTCGCTCTCCTGGGCCGGTCCGGTTCCGGAAAGACGACGTTCGCCCAGCTTGCCGCCGGCCTCGAACGGCCGACGGCGGGGCGGGTCATCGTCGGCGGGGCGGAAAGTTCCGCCGAGCGCCGGCTTCCGCCGGACGTCCGGCGGCGGATCGGCGCCGTGCTTCAGCACCCGGAGCACCAGCTCTTTGAGGAAACGGTCGGCCGGGACGTCGGGTTTGCCCTCCGGAGGCGGGGGGTGCCGCCGGAAGAGGTGGAGCGGCGGGTCCGGGCGGCGCTTCTTTCCGTCGGCCTCGATCCGGAGACGTATTTCGCCCGTTCGCCGTTTCGGCTGAGCGGCGGCGAAAAGCGACGGGCGGCGATCGCCGGCGTGCTCGTCTACGAGCCGGAGCTCGTCGTCTTCGACGAACCGACGGCAGGCCTCGATCCCGAGGTCCGGGAGCGGCTCATCGAGCACCTGGAGGCGGTGTTTCGGCGCCGTCGGCCGACGGTCCTCTACGTGACGCACCGGATCGACGAGGCGATCCGGCTCGCCGACCGGGTGCTCCTCTTCGACGCCGGCCGCCTCACGGCGGACGTGACGCCGGCAGAACTTCTTCGCCGCTTTGAGGCGTACCGCCGCTTCGGCCTCCGACCGTCGCCTTTTATCCGGGCGCTATTCGCCGTCGGGCGCCGGGCGCCGGACGTGTGGGACGACCCGCCCCGGACGCCGGCGGCGCTGGCGGACTGGCTGGCCGCCCGCCTCGCCGGCGAGCGGAAGGAGGCGCGGCCGTGAACGGTTTGGGGACGTTTCCGCTCGGGCGCCATCTGCCGGGGGATTCTTTTTTGCACCGATCTGACCCGCGGGCCAAGCTCCTCTTCCTCTTCGGTATCGCCATTGCCGCCTTCACCGCCCGCTCCGTCGCCGCCGTGCTGGTGCTTTCCCTTCTGGTGCCGGCGGCGATCGCCGGAAGCGGCGTTTCGCCGGCCTACGTCGTCCGTGCGATCGGCCGGACGGCCGTCTTCGTCGGGATCTTGGCGGCGGTGCAGCTTTTTATCCCGCGCCCTGAGCCGCCGCTTTTCGTCCTCGGTCCGCTGCCCGTGACGGCCGGCGGTCTGAGGGAAGCGGTGCTCGTCTGGCTCCGGCTGCTTCTGTTGTTTGCGCTGGGCGCGCTTCTTACGCTCACCACGCCGCCCCTCGTCCTCGCCGACGGCGTCGTCCGGCTGGCGGCACCGCTCCGGCGGCTCGGCGTGCCCGTCGACGCCTTTGGCCTCATGCTCATGCTGGCGCTTCGCTTCATCCCGACGCTTCTCGAGGCGCTGGAGCGGATCATGAAGGCGCAGGCAGCCCGGGGGGTCGACTTCACCTCCGGCCGGCTTCGGGAGCGGATCGTGGCGCTCCTTTCGGTCGTCGTGCCGCTCTTTGCCTTTGCCTTTGAGCGGGCCGAGGCGATGGCGCTCGCGCTCGAGGCCCGGGGGTACCGGCCGGACGCCCCCCGGACGAGCCGGCGGCGGCTCGCATTCGGATGGCGGGACGCCGTGCTTGCGGCGACGCTTGCTTTGGCGCTCGCCGTTGCGGCGTGGGATCGCGGGAGGGGAGGCCCGTGAGGCGGGTGGCGCTCGTCGTCGCCTACGACGGCCGGGCGTTTGCCGGCTTTCAGCGGCAACCGGGCCGGCGGACGGTGCAGGGGACGCTGGAGGCGGCGCTTCTGGACTGGTTCGGCCACCCCGTTCCCGTCGTCGGCGCCGGGCGGACCGACAGCGGCGTCCACGCCCTCGGCCAGGTCGTCCACCTCGACCTGGAACGGCCGCCCGGGCCGTCGGCCCTCGTCGGCGGGCTCAACGTTCGTCTGCCGCCGGACGTCCGGGTGCTCAACGCGGCGCCGGTGCCGGCGGATTTCCACGCTCGGTACGGCGCCCGCGCCAAGACGTACGTCTACCGGATGGTGCTTCGTTCCGTCCTTTACCCCCACGACCGGGGGCTGGCGACGGCGGTGCCGGAGCGGCTGGACGTGGCGGCGATGGCGGCGGCGGCGGCGCTTTTTCGCGGACGGCACGATTTTGCGGCTTTTTCCCGCACGGGAGGGAGCGCCCGGACGACGGTGCGGACGCTCTTTTCCGTCGATCTCGTTCGGCGAGGGTCGGAGCTTTTTCTGTGGCTCCGGGGCGACGGCTTTTTGTACGCGATGGCGCGGCAGATCGCCGGCGCCCTGATCGACGTCGGCCGGGGGCGGCTGAGCCCGGAAGCGATTCGCCGGCGTCTCGCCGGCGACCGGTCGGCGCCCGGCGCCGCGACGGCACCGCCGGACGGGCTGTACCTCTTCCGGGTCGAATATCCGCCCGAGCAGCTTCTCACGCCGGAACCGGCGGTCGGCTTCCCCCGGCCGCCCGGCCTTTTGGAAGAGCGGCCGCGGGCCTATTGACATCGGCGCGATCGGATGTTTAAGATGGAACGAGTGAACGAAAGGAGGAGCCGCCGTGCAGACGACGTGGATGCCGAAAGGCGACGCTCACCTGAGCGAGCGGAAGTGGTACGTCGTCGACGCGTCGGGGAAGACGCTTGGGCGGCTGGCGAGTGAGGTCGCCAAGCTGCTTCGGGGCAAGCACAAGCCGACCTTTACGCCCCACGTCGACATGGGCGATTTCGTCATTGTGATCAATGCGGAGAAGGTGCATCTGTCCGGGAAAAAGTGGACGGACAAGGTGTACTACTGGCATTCCGGGTATCCCGGCGGCCTCAAAAAACGGACGGCTCAGGAGATGCGCGATCGTTTTCCGGAACGGATGATCGAATGGGCGGTCTGGGGCATGCTGCCGAAAAACCGTCTCGGCCGGAAGATGTTCAAGAAGCTCAAGGTCTACCGCGGGCCCCATCATCCCCATGAAGCCCAGCAGCCGATCCCCTACGACATCCCGGAACGCCCGAACGCGTAAGGAAAGGGAGCAAAAGGGGAAGGGAATCGAGACGACCGGGCGTCGGGATGACCGACGCCAGGGAGATCCACGGCAGAACCGCGAAAAGGGGGGACCCGAGTGGCCACCGTTCAGTATCACGCCGTCGGCCGGCGCAAGGTCGCCGTGGCGCGGGTGTTTCTCCGGCCGGGCGACGGGAAGATCACCGTCAACGGCCGGCCTCTGGAAGCTTACTTCGGATTGGAGTCGCTCCGGGTGATGGTGGAGGAGCCGCTTCGACTGACGAACACCCTCGGGCAGTACGACGTGGTCGTCAACGTGAGCGGCGGCGGCATCTCCGGCCAGGCGGGGGCGATCCGCCACGGCATCGCCCGGGCGCTTCTGAAGGTCGATCCGGAGTTTCGCCCGGTGCTTAAAAAGGCCGGCCTCCTCACCCGGGATCCGCGGATGGTGGAGCGGAAAAAGTACGGTCTCAAAAAGGCGCGGCGGGCGCCGCAGTTCTCGAAGCGGTAAGCGATCGGGCCTCTGCGTTCGGCAGGGGCTTTTTTGTGGCCGTGGCACGGTCGATCGTCCCCGCCTGAAGACCGCCTCCGGAGGCGGCGAGCGAGGGCGTCGCGGCGGCCGACCCGGTTCGCGATCGGTCGCCTCCGGGCGCGGGATCGGCGCCGGGCGGCGCGTTTGGGCCTCCGATCTCGGGCGGTTCGCATAGGCCGACCGACCCCGGGCAGAATGAAAAGGGAAACCGGCGTGGAGGCGATGGGGGGTGAACGACCTGAGCGGGCGCAAGACGCCGGGCCGCCGGGGATCCTCCCGCAGCCGGCGGAGGGGGGCCTGGCCCGGTCCGCTCGCCGCCTTCAGCCTGGCGCTCGCCGGGCTGTTCGGGACTTTGGGGCCGGGGCCGGCGGCGTCCCCGGCGCAGGCCGCGCTTTTGGCGCCGGCGGTGTCGATGGCCGGGTGGCCCCTTCCGGCTCGGCCGGATCCTGCGGGGATCGCCCCGCCCTCGGCGCCGGGAGAATCCCCGGTCGCGGGGCCCCGGACGACCCCGGAGGAAGCATCGGTCCGGACGCTTTCGCCGCTCGCCGGCCGGATCATCGTCCTCGATCCAGGACACGGAGGCATCGACGGTGGCGCCGTCGGTCTCGACGGGCGGGCGGTGGAAAAGACGATCGTCCTCGAGATCGCAGAAGCCCTTCGGGATTATTTGCATCAGGCCGGCGCCCTCGTCTGGCTCACGCGGGATGAGGATCGGATGCTGGACGACGAGAGCGGGCGGGGAACGCGAAAAGAGCGGGACCTTCGGGCGCGCATGGTCACGATCAACGCTCCGGGGGTCGAGGTGGCGTTAAGCCTCCATTTGAACAGCTTTCCCTCTTCCCGCACCTTCGGCGCCGAGACGTTTTACGCCGGAGTACGGCCCGAAAACCGCTGCCTGGCCGCGCTCCTTCAGGAAAGCCTCCGGGAGGCGACCGGAAGCCCGCGGGGGATCAAGCGCGGCGACGACCTCTACGTTCTCCGCACGATGGAGCCGCCCGGCGCCCTCGTGGAGCTCGGGTACCTGTCGCACCCGGAAGAGGCGCGGCGGCTCGTCGATCCCGCCTACCAGCGCCGGCTCGCCGCGGCGCTGTACATCGGTCTCTGGCGTTACTTCGCCCGGGCCGATCGGGCGTGCTCCGAAACGCCGTAAAGCCCGGAGCGCCGGGGTTTCCGGCGCTCCGTCCATCTCGGCGCTCCGCGACGGCGCGGGGCGCCGTCGTTTTGCGGCGATTTTCAAGGGAAAACCGTCCCGGTCGGCGGGAGGGTCGGCCTTCGGGGAAGGATGTGTTATAATCATTCTCAGAAGTCGCGTTCCGTGAGGGGGGGTCTCGTTGGCGCTGTCCTCTGAGCGTGTGATGGAAGCGCTTCGCGCGGTGATCGATCCGGAGATTGGGCAGGACATCGTTTCCCTCGGCATGGTCGACCGCGTCGACGTCGACGGCGGTCGGGTGCGCGTTCGGGTCAAGCTCACCGTCTCCGGCTGTCCGCTTCAGACGACGATCCGGCAGGACGTCGAACGAAAACTCGCCGCCCTCGGCGCCGAAGCGGTGGACGTCGAGCTTTCGACGATGACCGAGGCGGAGCGAGAGGCGCTGGCGCTTCGCCTCCGGGGCAAAGATCCGGCGCAGGTGAGGCTCGATGCTAACCGCCTGCCCGGCGACGCCCGCACCGTCTTCCTCGCCGTCGCCAGCGGCAAGGGAGGGGTCGGCAAGTCCACGGTGACGGTCAACCTCGCCGTGGCGTTCGCCCGTCGGGGACTGGCCGTCGGCATCGTCGATGCCGACATCTACGGTTTCAGCGTCCCGGATATGATGGGCATCGAGCAGCGGCCGACGGTGATCGGCGACGTCATCCTGCCGGTGCCGCGTTTCGGCGTCAAGGTCATGTCGATGGGCTTTTTCGTGAGCGACAACGCGCCCGTCATCTGGCGGGGGCCGATGCTCGGGAAGATGCTCGACACCTTCCTCAAAGAGGTGAGCTGGGGACCCCTCGACGTCCTCCTCTTCGACCTTCCGCCGGGGACCGGCGACATCGCGCTGGACATTCACAGCAAAATTCCGAAAGTAAAGGAGATCATCGTCACGACCCCGCATCCCACGGCATCGTTCGTCGCCGCCCGGGCGGGCGCCATGGCCCTCCGGACCGGCCACGAGCTCCTCGGCGTCGTCGAAAACATGAGCTATGTTCGCTGCCCGAACGGCGATCGGGTTCACCTCTTCGGCCAGGGCGGCGGTCGAAAGCTCGCCGACGTCCTCGGCACCGAACTTTTGGCGGAGATCCCGATCGGCCTTCCGGAGGCGGCCGATCCGGACGACCCGGATTTTGCGCCGTCCGTCTACGACGCCCGGCACCCGATCGGCGAAGTGTATGACGCGCTGGCGGAGAAGGTGTGGGCGAAAATCGGATCGCCCTCTCCCCGCCGCTGACGGGCCGGCGGGCGGAGGGCGCACGGGCGACGCGGCCTTACTTCCCGCCGCCTTCGCCGCCTTCTTCCGACTTTTCCCCGCCCTTTTCTTTTTCCCCGCCCTTTTCCTTTTGCCCGGGTTTGAGGGCCGATTCGACCGCCTTTTCAATCATGGCGTACAGCTTTTCCTGCATGAGCGGGCTCTCAAACGCGTCTTGAATCGCCTGCTGCATCTGCTTTCGGTAGGGCGGGCTTTTCATGAGGTCGAGGAGCATTTTTTCAAAGTCCGGTCCTTTCATCACGTCGAGGAGCATCGCCTGATATTCGGGGTCTTTCATCAGCGCCCGGAGCAGCCGTTCATTTTCTTTTTGCATGGCTTTGGCGACGGTTGCGGCCCATTTCGGCTCCTCCAGGGTCGTCCGAAGCGTTTTTTTCCCCTGTTCCGAGGTCAGGGCTTGGACGACGGCGCGCTTGATCTCCTCCTGGTTGAACAGAAGTTCCTGCTTGACCGCATCGTTCTTGATGGTTTCCTGAATCGCCTTTTTGCCGTCTTCCGTCTGAAGGATGTCTTTGACCATCGATTTGATTTCCCCGTAGTCGGGTCGGCCCTGCCCGTCGGAGGCCGCCTCGCCACCGGCACACCCGGCAAGGAGGAGGAAGCCGGCGAGGGCGGTCCAAATCGGTCTCCGCATGCCCGTTCCCCCGCTTTCGTCCGGAACGCGTTCCGACCGTCGAATTCGCCGGCCCCGGTCCGACGATGGCGGGCGATCCGCCGAAGAACGCTTCCGGACCGCGCCCATCCGGCGGCGGTCCGCCGGGGCGGATGCTTTCGGCGTCGCGAAAATCGGTGCGTTTAGTATGCGGCCGGGCGTCCGGCGCTATGCCGGGCCGCGGCTTCCGGTTTGCGGCAGGATGCGGCTTGGAGGCGGTGCGGATGGACAGCCGAACCTTTTTCCGGCTCCTCGCCTCGACGCTCGCCGTCGGGGCGCTGGGCGGGGCGGTCGCGGGTTTCGCCGTTTCCTTTCCGGCGGGGCGGGCCGGGGGCTGGACGCCCGCAGACTGGCTGATGGGTTTCGTCGGCTGGCTGGGCGGCGGCGCGATTTTTGGGGCCCTCGGCCTTCTCGGCTACGTCGCGTTTTCGTTCTTCGACCGGTTGGGGCGGGAGCTCTTCTCCCCGCCCTACCGGGCGCTCTGGGACACCCTGCTTTGGATGGCGACCGCGCTTTTGGCGCTGGAGGCGGTCGTCTTTGCTTCGGGGTGGGAGCGCCTGGGGCTCCCCCTTCCGCCGCCGGCGGCGGCGCTTGCGCTTCTCGCGTGGTCCGTTTTCATCGCTTGGCTCCGCCTCGGGGCGGGCGGGCTCCGGCGAGCGGCTCCGGTCGTCTTTTTTCTCTTCGCGGGGACGATCCTGGAGCTCGTGCCGGCGCTACGCTTGGGCAACCCCCTCGCCTTCTGGGACATGGCGGTTCCCCTGACGCTGGTGAACGGCTACCTGGTTCTCGTCGCCGGCCGCGTTCGAGCCGCCCGGTCCGCCGGGCATCGCGCCGGAGCGGACGGGCCGCCGGGGAGCGGGCGGGGTCGCCCGGTCAGTCGACCCGTTTCACCTGAACGTGGACGCCGCGGATGAGATCCGAGACGGTCACCAGGGAAAAGCCCCGCTGCCGAAGGCCGCGGGCGATCAGCGGGAGCGCCTCCGGCGTGGCGGCGGCGGCATCGCTTCCGTGCAACAGGACGATCGATCCGGGCCGGGCGGCCTGAAGCACCCGTTCGGCGATCGTCGTCGCCGACGGCGTCTTCCAGTCGGACGGATCGACGTCCCAGAGGATGGTGATGAGTTCCAGCCGGTCGGCGGCCGCGAGCACCCGCCGGTCGACGTCGCCGTTCGGCGGGCGAAAGAGGGTGGGCTTTCTTCCGGTGATCGCCTCCAGCGCTTCTTGGCCGGCGGCGATCTCCGCGGCGAGGGCGTCGTCCGGCAGGCGGGAGAGGGACCGGTGGGTCGCCCCCATCGTTCCGAGTTCCAGCCCCGCCGCCTGGGCGTCCCGGACGGCGTCGGCATGGGTCCGCGCCCACTCTCCGGTGACGAAAAGGGTCGCAGCGCGGACGTCCGCCCGCTGGATCGCGTCGAGAAGCCGGGGAAAGACGCGCTCGCCCCAGCTCACATCAAAGGTGAGGGCGACGAGGCGCTCCTCGGTCGGCACCCGGGCGATGGCGCCGACCGGACGGCTCCAGAGCGCCGGAACCGCCTCCATTTCCCGGGTCAAGACGACCAAGGCGATGCCGAGGAGCGCGAGGAAGAGGGCGAGGCGCCGCACGGCGGGCCAGGAAAAGCTCCAGACCGGCATGTCGTTCGCCTCCCGGTTTGATCGTTCCCCGCCCGTTTGAAGATCCGGTGACCGGGCGTCGGGCTGATCTTACCCTATGTCCGGGCGTCCGGCCCTATGTCACGGGCTCATCCGACGGTAACGGGCTCATCCGACCGGGAAAAGCTCGCCGAAGCGGGAGGGCGCTCGGCCGGTCCGTCAAGCCGGCCCGAGCATCCGCGCCATGGATTGAATTCCCGGCGCGCTTGAGGATCCGTCAGGCGAAAATAACGAAGAGAAAGGAAGGGGACCGATGCGCGTTCAGCTGGCGTGGGAAGGGAAGATGCATTTCGTCGGCCGCGGGGAGACGAGCGGTCATGCCGTTTCGATCGACGCCGCGCCGGAGGTCGGCGGGGAAAACCGCGGCGCCCGGCCGATGGAGCTTTTGCTTCACGGCCTCGGCGGATGCACCGCCATCGACATCGTGTCGATCCTGAAGAAAATGCGTCTTTCGTTTGACGCTTTTTCCCTCGACATCGAGGCGGAACGGGCGGCCGAGCATCCGAGACGGTTTACCCGCATCCACCTCCATTACCGGCTTCAGGGGACCGACCTTCCGCCGGAAAAAGTCCGCCGGGCGATCCGCCTCTCGATGGACAAGTACTGCTCCGCCGCCGCCTCGCTCAACGCCGCGCTCACGGCGACGTTCGAAATCAACGGCGAGCGGTTTTCTGCCGACGCGCCGTCCGTCGAGGCCTGAAGTCGGCCTGCTCCATCGGATAGTGCAAAAATATCATATCCCGTTCACGAAAAAGGGGGTTGACGCGCGATGAGAAAGGTGATACTATAGCCATTGTCGTCACGAAAGCCCCGCGTTCCTTGAAAACTAAACAGCACCCGCCCTGTGAGGAAGGCCTTTCCGGGACCGGCGGGCGGCCGAGGGGGGCCGGGATGGAGCCGGCGGCCTTGGGCGTCTGTTGGGACCGGGGGGGATTGGAAGGTCCTGGCCTTTGGGCCGGGGGTGTTACGGAGAGTTTGATCCTGGCTCAGGACGAACGCTGGCGGCGCGCCTAATACATGCAAGTCGAGCGGGGAGGCGGGCGGAAGCCTTTGGGTGGAAGCCTGTCTCTTAGCGGCGGACGGGTGAGGAACACGTAGGCAACCTGTCCTAAAGACCGGGATAACACCGGGAAACCGGTGCTAATACCGGATAGATTGTCCTGGCGCATGCTGGGGCAAGGAAAGGGGCGACCCGCTTTAGGAGGGGCCTGCGGCGCATTAGCTGGTTGGTGGGGTAACGGCCTACCAAGGCGATGATGCGTAGCCGGCCTGAGAGGGTGACCGGCCACACTGGGACTGAGACACGGCCCAGACTCCTACGGGAGGCAGCAGTAGGGAATCTTCCGCAATGGGCGGAAGCCTGACGGAGCGACGCCGCGTGGGGGAGGAAGGCCTTCGGGTTGTAAACCCCTGTTGTCGGGGAAGAAGGGCTGCGTGAGCGGCATTGACGGTACCCGACGAGGAAGCCCCGGCTAACTACGTGCCAGCAGCCGCGGTAATACGTAGGGGGCGAGCGTTGTCCGGAATGACTGGGCGTAAAGGGCGCGTAGGCGGCCTGTTAAGTCTGCTGTGAAAGGCCACGGCTCAACCGTGGGGGTGCAGCGGAAACTGGCGGGCTTGAGTGCAGGAGAGGTGCGCGGAATTCCCGGTGTAGCGGTGAAATGCGTAGAGATCGGGAGGAACACCGATGGCGAAGGCAGCGCACTGGCCTGTAACTGACGCTGAGGCGCGAAAGCGTGGGGAGCGAACAGGATTAGATACCCTGGTAGTCCACGCTGTAAACGATGGGTGCTAGGTGTGGGTGGGGCGACCCATCCGTGCCGGAGTTCACACATTAAGCACCCCGCCTGGGGAGTACGGCCGCAAGGCTGAAACTCAAAGGAATTGACGGGGGCCCGCACAAGCGGTGGAGCATGTGGTTTAATTCGAAGCAACGCGAAGAACCTTACCAGGGCTTGACATCCCGCTGACGGGTTCAGAGATGGGCCTTTCCCGCGAGGGACGGCGGAGACAGGTGGTGCATGGTTGTCGTCAGCTCGTGTCGTGAGATGTTGGGTTAAGTCCCGCAACGAGCGCAACCCCTGCCCTTAGTTGCCAGCGGGTGGAGCCGGGCACTCTAAGGGGACTGCCGCCGACGAGGCGGAGGAAGGTGGGGATGACGTCAAATCATCATGCCCCTTATGCCCTGGGCTACACACGTGCTACAATGGCCGGTACAGCGGGAAGCGAAGCCGCGAGGCGGAGCGGATCCCTGAAAGCCGGTCTCAGTTCGGATTGCAGGCTGCAACTCGCCTGCATGAAGGCGGAATCGCTAGTAATCGCGGATCAGCATGCCGCGGTGAATCCGTTCCCGGGCCTTGTACACACCGCCCGTCACACCATGGGAGTCGGGGGCGCCCGAAGGCGCGGGCAGCGCTGAAGGCGAACCTGGCGACTGGGGTGAAGTCGTAACAAGGTATCCGTACCGGAAGGTGCGGATGGATCACCTCCTTTCTAGGAGCTGGGGCTGGGTGCTGTTTAGTTTTGAGGGAATGCGGGAGCATTCCCGGGTGTCCGGTGGCGATGGCGGAGTGGCCACACCCGATCCCATTCCGAACTCGGAAGTTAAGCACTCCAGCGCCGAAGGTACTGAGGGGGCGACCCCTTGGGAGAATAGGACGCTGCCGGGCACCGGTGTGGGCCTATAGCTCAGGGGTTAGAGCGCACGCCTGATAAGCGTGAGGTCAATGGTTCAAATCCATTTAGGCCCACCACTGTGGGGCTATAGCTCAGCTGGGAGAGCGCCTGCTTTGCACGCAGGAGGTCAGCGGTTCGATCCCGCTTAGCTCCACCAGGGAAGACGAGGGCCGGAAGGCCAGGTTCCTTGAAAACTGGATCGTGGGCGAGGCAAAGGTGGAAGGGCGCACGGTGGATGCCTCGGCGCCAGGAGCCGACGAAGGGCGCGGCAAGCGGCGAAATGCCCCGGGGAGCCGCAAGCGGGCGTAGATCCGGGGGTGCCCGAATGGGGGAACCCGCCAGGGTGGAGCCCTGGCATCCTGCGCTGAATGCATAGGCGCGGGAGGGCAACCGGGGGAACTGAAACATCTCAGTACCCCGAGGAGAAGAAAGCAACCGCGATTCCCCAAGTAGCGGCGAGCGAACGGGGAGGAGCCCAAACCGGACGGAAGTCCGGGGTTGTAGGACCGGGCCGCATGGGAGTGACAAAGAGAGGGCGTAGGCGAACGGACCTGGAACGGTCGGCCGGAGAAGGTGAGAGCCCTGTAGCCGAAACGCTCTTTCCTCCTGGCCCGGCTCCTGAGTACCGCGGGGCACGAGGAATTCCGCGGGAAGCGGGGAGGACCACCTCCCAAGGCTAAATACTCCCTGGCGACCGATAGTGGAGGAGTACCGTGAGGGAACGGTGAAAAGCACCCCGGGAGGGGAGTGAAAGAGGACCTGAAACCGTGTGCCTACAAGCAGTCGGAGCCCGTCGAAGGGTGACGGCGTGCCTTTTGCAGAATGAGCCGGCGAGTGACGCTTGCATGCGAGGTTAAGGCCTTCAGGGCTGGAGCCGGAGCGAAAGCGAGTCTGAAGAGGGCGGGAGTATGCAGGCGTCGACCCGAAACCGGGTGATCTACCCATGTCCAGGGTGAAGGTCGGCGAAATCCGACTGGAGGCCCGAACCCACTGGTGTTGCAAAACCAGGGGATGAGGTGTGGGTAGGGGTGAAAAGCCAACCGAACCCGGAGATAGCTGGTTCTCCCCGAAATCGCTTGAGGGCGAGCCTCAAGGGGAGCGCCTGGGAGGTAGAGCACTGATTGGGTGCGGGGCCCGCGAGGGCTACCAAGCCCTGTCAAACTGCGAATGCCCGGGCGTGGTCCTTGGGAGTCAGACGGCGGGGGATAAGCTTCGTCGTCGAGAGGGAAAGAGCCCAGACCGGCCGCTAAGGTCCCGGAGTTTGCGCTTAGTGGGAAACGATGTGGCGCTGCGAAGACAACCAGGATGTTGGCTTAGAAGCAGCCATCATTCAAAGAGTGCGTAATAGCTCACTGGTCGAGTGGCGCTGCGCGGAAAATGTAACGGGGCTAAGCGCGACACCGAAGCGCCGGGCACGAGGAGTGCGGTAGGGGAGCGTTCCCTGGGCGTAGAAGCGCGACCGGGAGGGCGCGTGGAGCGCAGGGAAGCGAGAATGCCGGCGTGAGTAGCGAGAAGGTCGGTGAGAATCCGACCCGCCGAAAGCCCAAGGGTTCCTGAGGAAGGCTCGTCCGCTCAGGGTAAGTCGGGACCTAAGGCGAGGCCGCGAGGCGTAGCTGATGGGAAACGGGTGGAGAATCCCGTACCGCTCCCGGCCGATTGAGCGACGGGGGGACGCAGGGGGTCCGAAGGCGCGCGCTGGATGGAGGAGCGCGTCCAAGCGGCGAGGGTGGCGTGCAGGCAAATCCGCGCGCCTTAAGCCTGAGCCGTGACGGGGAGGGAAGACGAGTACCGAAGGCCTTCCGGATCGCACTGCCGAGAAAAGCCTCTAGCGAGGCCTGGGAGTGCCCGTACCGGAAACCGACACAGGTGGGCGAGGAGAGGATCCTCAGGCGCGCGAGCGAACTCCTGCTAAGGAACTCGGCAAAATGGCCCCGTAACTTCGGGAGAAGGGGCGCCTGTCCTGAGGGCAGGCCGCAGAGAAGTGGCCCAGGCGACTGTTTAGCAAAAACACAGGTCTCTGCGAAGCCGTAAGGCGACGTATAGGGGCTGACGCCTGCCCGGTGCTGGAAGGTTAAGGGGAAGGGTGAGCCGTTAGGCGAAGCTCTGAACCGAAGCCCCAGTAAACGGCGGCCGTAACTATAACGGTCCTAAGGTAGCGAAATTCCTTGTCGGGTAAGTTCCGACCCGCACGAAAGGCGTAACGACCTGGGCGCTGTCTCGGCAGGAGGCTCGGTGAAATCGTAGTCCCTGTGAAGATGCAGGGTACCCGCGACTAGACGGTAAGACCCCGTGGAGCTTTACTGCAGCCTGATATTGTTGTTTGCCGCCTTCTGTACAGGATAGGTGGGAGCCTGGGAAGCGCCCTCGTCAGGGGGCGTGGAGGCGGCGGTGGGATACCACCCTGGAGGCGGCGGACGACTCACCCGCGGCCGTGAGCCGGTCGGGGGACCGTGTCAGGTGGGCAGTTTGACTGGGGCGGTCGCCTCCTAAAGGGTAACGGAGGCGCCCAAAGGTCCCCTCAGCGCGGATGGAAATCGCGCGGAGCGTGCAAAGGCGAGAAGGGGGCTTGACTGCGAGACCGACGGGTCGAGCAGGGACGAAAGTCGGGCTTAGTGATCCGGTGGTGCCGAGTGGAAGGGCCATCGCTCAACGGATAAAAGCTACCCCGGGGATAACAGGCTGATCTCCCCCAAGAGTCCACATCGACGGGGAGGTTTGGCACCTCGATGTCGGCTCATCGCATCCTGGGGCTGGAGCCGGTCCCAAGGGTTGGGCTGTTCGCCCATTAAAGCGGTACGTGAGCTGGGTTCAGAACGTCGTGAGACAGTTCGGTCCCTATCTGTCGCGGGCGGAGGAAATTTGAGGGGAGTCGTCCCTAGTACGAGAGGACCGGGACGGACGCACCGCTGGTGTACCAGTTGTGCCGCCAGGCGCACCGCTGGGTAGCCAAGTGCGGACGGGATAAGCGCTGAAAGCATCTAAGCGCGAAGCCCACCCCAAGATGAGATTTCCCACCGGCTTGACCGGGTAAGACCCCTCGTAGACGACGAGGTCGATCGGTCCGAGGTGGAAGCGCGGTAACGCGTGAAGCTGACGGATCCGAATCGGTCGAGGCTTTGCCCCCCACGATCCGGTTTTGAGGGAATCGGCCGATGCCGACCGTCGGCTTCGACGGGCGTGCATGGCGAACAAGAGGTCAAGATCAAGCGAAGGCGGGAAACCGCCTTTGTTTTGTTTCCGAAGTTTTGTGATCGAACGCCGTGGTGCAAGATAAAGCGCGTGGGGGGATTCGGTGTCGACGCCCTCGATCCCGGAGCGGTCCGACGCCCGCGGTCCGATGCCGGACGATCCGCTCGTTCGGGAGGCTCTACAAAAGGGCCTTCTGGAACCGGACGAGCTTCGATACGTCGCGGAAATGACGCCGGAGCGCTTCCGTCGTCTTTACACGGTGGCCGCGCGGCGGACCCGGCATGTGACCGTCGTCCTCGAAGCGGTCGACGACGGACACAATCAGGCGGCGGTCCTCCGCTCGGCCGATGCGTTCGGCGTACAGGACGTTCATATCCTCGTCGGCAAAGCGCCCTTTCGCCCCTCCGAGGGCGTCGCCCGCGGATCGGAGCGCTGGCTGACGATCCACCGGCATCCTTCGCCGGAAGCGGCGTTTTCGGCCCTTCGAGCCGCGGGGTATGTGATCGCCGCAAGCGCCCTCGATCCGACGGCGGTTCCCCTCGAGGCGCTCGATTTTGCCCGGCCGACGGCGTTCGTCTTCGGCAACGAAAAGGACGGGCTTTCGGAGGCCGCCCGGGCGCTCGCCGACGTCCGGTTCATCGTCCCGATGGTCGGGTTTGTCGAGAGCCTGAACGTCTCCGTCGCGGCCGCCATCACGCTTTACACGGCGACGCAAAAAGCGCGTGCGCTCGTCGGAGAGCGATATTTTCTCGGCCGTGACGAGCGGCGCGCCCTGCTCGGCCGCTGGCTTCGGCAGGCGAACGACCGGACGCGACGGCTGGCGGCGCTCGAAAAGGAAAGCGCCGAGGCGGGCGGCGACGGCGGGAAGGCCGGATGACGTTTCCGGGAAGAGGAACATGTATTTTTTTCCGTTGATGGGAACATCGCTTTGCGATATACTATTTTATGTCGCGGCTGAGGAACCCCAATGGTTTCGGCGATCCGATTAGCGCGTTCCCGTTCCGCAGTAGCTCAACGGTAGAGCATCCGGCTGTTAACCGGAGGGTTGCAGGTTCGAATCCTGCCTGCGGAGCCATCCGGCCCGTTGGTGAAGTGGACGAACACACCGCCCTTTCAAGGCGGCATTCAGGGGTTCGAATCCCCTACGGGTCACCATCGCGGCGGACGATTAGCTCAGCTGGGAGAGCGCCTGCCTTACAAGCAGGAGGTCGGCGGTTCGATCCCGTCATCGTCCACCATGCCGTGGAGGGGTAGCGAAGCGGTCAAACGCGGCAGACTGTAAATCTGCTCCCTCATGGGTTCGGCGGTTCGAATCCGTCCCCCTCCACCAGCGATCTTGGTTCGCCGAACGGCGTTCTCACATCGCGACGAATGCACGTTGGGGTGTAGCCAAGCGGTAAGGCAGCGGACTTTGGATCCGCGATCGTTGGTTCGAATCCAGCCACCCCAGCCAGCCGGTGAGCCATTAGCTCAGAGGTAGAGCACCTGACTTTTAATCAGGGTGTCGCAGGTTCGAATCCTGCATGGCTCACCAGTCCATACTGCGAAGATCAGGGCCTCCGGGGATTACTCTCCGGAGGTCTTTTTTTTACCGGCCGTTTTACCGGCCTTTCTGCCGCTATTTTGACGTCATAGAGACGAGTGTTTAACGTTGCATCTGCCAGACTGTCCTGCAGGCTTGGGAGCCGTGCGAGTGCGTGTCGAGCGCGATCTGGATGCTCGCGTGTCCCGGCCGTCCCTAAACGACCTTCGGGTGCCACCTCTTCGACAGGAGATACGTCGCGTGCGTGTGCCGGAGGTCGTGAAAGCGAATCTCCGGCACGCCGGCCCTCCGGATGCCGGCCTTAAAATCGCGATACACGTTCCGTCTCATGGCCGGAGCGCCTCCAGCGTAATGGCGTCGAGGAGGACGTAGCAAAGCGGTTTCCCGGTTTAGTCCCCTGCTTCTCGACGGGAATTATGACCGACAGGGTGAGAAATTCTGACTGTGCATTTCGTAGCGCTTCGTCGCTTTCTGGTTTCACATCCGGCCGAGGCGGGGGAGGAGAGCTTCCTGATCCGCCGGAAACGCAATCGGTAAGAACGAGGTCAATGATGATTTTGGCGGAGGCTAATGATGCTCTTGAAGGATGACAAGGACATAGGCATCGATTTCGCCAACATTGTCCAAAGCCAGTTGATCGTCGCCGGAAGCACGTAACAGCTCCCCCACCGAAAGTTCGATTATTTCCCCGGATAGGGTCACCTGCAATTTACCCTGCAGCATGAGAAGCGTTACCTCGGATCCGGGATGGGAGTGCTCCGGTATGCGCTGGGCCGGTTTGAGGCCGATGAGGACGTCGGTTCTCGGGTCATCCCGGCGCCAGATCCGGCGGAACGGTCGATCGGCAGGGATCGAAAATGCCTCGGACAGCAACATTTTTTGCGGCATTGCGCTCCTCCTTCTCATCCTAAAGGTTTTACCGGCTTACTTTTGAAGGATTTTCGCACCGCCTGATCCGGGGACACACCGACCGTACCGCATCGTGTGCGATTTTGCCGAGAGATTCGTCACACGCCGGATCGGAAAAGCCGGAATGCCGGGCCGAAAGAGCGGGCGTTGCGTTATCGTGATCTTTTCCCCGATTCCGCGGTCCGATTCGATCGTGAGGAGCCGTCCGCCCGAGCGACTGTCACCCAACATTGTGATATCTTTCACGGATCACCTGCCGGAATTGTGATAGACTCGATCCACACCGGGACAAAGGAACAACGGGGACAAGGAGACGTTGGAGACAAGCGATTTCATCGCGATTGCCGCCCGTTCGGGACGGAGGACCGGAGAAAGGATCGAAGCGTGGTGAAGCATCCATGACGGTAAAGTTCCTCATGCTTTACCTCCATTTGGTGGCAGCCATGTTCTGGATCGGAGAGATGCTGACGCTGATGCTGATCCTGACACCCGTGGTGTATCGGCAGGGGGATACGGCAAAACGAGCCCAGCTCTACCATGAAGTGGGGATGCAATCGCGTCCCTGGATGTTGGGGGCTCTGGCCCTGTTGGTGGCGACGGGTGTGGGAAACCTTTATTTTCTTAACGTCCCATGGAAGACGCTTTTTGATCTGGGGTTTTACCGGACGCCTTTAGGACGAACTCTCGGCTGGAAACTGCTTGGGGTGCTGGGGATTCTCTTGTTGACGGTACTGCACGATGTGGCGATGGCCCGGTTGCGGGCCAGGGGAGGGACGGTGACTCGGGGCTCTTACCGGGCGTTGGGGCGCTGGGTGGGGCGACTCAACCTTCTTCTGGGACTGATCGTCAGCTGGCTTGGGCTTCGCCTGATGTTCGGCGGATGAGGCGTACGGCGATTGAGTGCGGGTCGGACGTGATCATCCAACCGCCCTCTGTCGAGAATCGCCCGATGCTGGGGATGTCGGGCGATTTTTTCGATATAATGAGGCCAAAACAACTCCCATGGGGATCACGATGCCTCCGACGATCTCCGGCGTCGCCCGGGCGACCGGCGTCGTCCTCGTCCCCGAATCGGGGGCGGTCGAAAGCTGCCGCGAGCGTCTTACGGCGTTTGCCGAGCGGCTCCTTTCGCGAGGAATCGATGCCGCGTCCGTCGTGGCGCTTCCGGCGCCGGTTCCGAAAGCCTGGACGACGGTCGTCCACCAAACCGCGGAAGTGGCGCCCACGGCGGTATTTGCCTGCAACGACCGGCTGGACCTCGACGTCCTTCGGTCCGTGCGGACGCCCGGGCTTTCCGTCTCGGAGGCGGTCGGCATCGTCGGCTTCGACGATACACCGCTCGCCGCCCTGGCCGCCCCGCCGTTTTCGAGCGTCGCCCAGTCGCTTCGGGACATGGGGCGCCTCGCCGTGTCCGTCCTCCTTTTTGGGAGCGGACAGGTTTCCGGGAGCGGACAAGGGGGGCCGACGCTTCAGTTCGGTGAGGAGTGGCGGTTTCCGCCGGAGCTCGTCGTGCGGGCCTCCAGCGCCCGCACCCGCGGCTCCCTGAGAAGAACGTCAGGGGCGGGAGGCGGCCACAGGCGAGGGGAGGCGATCGCGAACGAAGGGCGGCGACCGCGAACGAAGGGAGGCGGCCATGAAAGAAAACGACGACGTCGAACAGGCGGGCGGCGCTTCCCGCAACAACGGCCGAACGGAGGCGGCCCGTATTTCGGAGGACGAAGGCGCTTCGGAGGACGGTCGCGCCGAACGGCCGGAAGAAGGGGACGATCTTCCGCCCCCGCGTCGCGGCGCAAGGCGACTCGTCGTGGGGCTGGTGATCGTCGGGCTTCTTGCCAACGGACTGGGGCTTTTTCCCCTCCTCTTCGGACGGACCGCCGAACGGAAGGCCGAAGAGCGCCTCGTCGGGGATGAGGCGGTCGCGGCGATCCGGCCGGCGATCGTCGCGGTCGTTACGCCGGACGGCCACGGGACGGGCTTCAACATCGCCCCGGAAGGGGCGATCGTCACGAACCGGCACGTCGTCGGCGACGCCGGCCGAGCCTGGGCCGTGTTTCCCGACGGCCGGCGGCTTTTTGTCGCCCTCGTCTGGTCGGATCCGTCCAAGGACCTGGCCCTCCTTCGGCCGTCGAGGAGCGGCGCGCAAGACGAAACGGAACGGATGGGCGTGGCGGAGCGGAGCTATCCGGTCCTTCCGCTCGCCGACCGCATGCCGCGCCCCGGCGAGGCGATCGTCGTCGTCGGCCATCCGCTGTTTGAGACGGACGTCGCCGTCCGGGGGACCGTGCTCGGCCCCGTCCGCCTGAAGGACGGGCGGGAGGCGATCGCCCTCGACGCGCCGATCTTCCCCGGAAACAGCGGTTCGCCGGTTCTTGCCGCCGACGGGACGGTTCTCGCCGTCGTCTTCGGGACGGCGACGCTGGAAGGAGAAAAGGCGCGCCGGGCGATCGGCCTGGCCGTGCCGGTCGCGGGCCTCTCGCTCCCCGGCGGTCGCCCTTAGGGGACGCGCCCCGAGGATTGGCGTCGCCCCGCATGCGGCCCGGATGTGCCTAACGCCGCTCCATGAGCGCCAGCGCGGCGGTATAGGCGCTCCATCCGAGGACGCCGATCCCCGCCCCCATTTCGGCCCAAAAAGCCTGCCCGGTGAGAACGGACAGGGCGAACAGGCCCGCGGCCGCCGGGAAGGCGGCCATCCCGAACATCGCCGGCCGTGCCGGCATCATCTGCCGGGGCTTCGGCACCTGATCCGGGGTTTTCCAGATTTCCGGCCGGACGGCCGGGTCATAGCGGACCGACCAGCGCAGAAACGGGAGAATCCGAGCCAGATACGCGGCGATCGTCGTGGCGACGAAAGCCATCAGGTGAAATAAGACGGCGGCGAGAAAAAGAGGCGCTTCCTTCGTTCCGGACCGGACCGCCCAATCGGCCGCCAGCCAGCCGGCGGTCGCCGGGAGGCCGAGCAGAAAGCCGGCGACGATCCAAGGGATCGGCCAGTCGAGTTCCCGGCGCCTTCGGTTCCGGAGCGCCTGCAAGGCTCTGAAGGCGATAAGGCCGTAGGCGGTGAGGAACAGCACGCTGCCGACGACAAACGGGGCCGGCCGATCTCCGCCGATGACCAGCGCCAAAACGCCTGCGAACAGCCACGGCTCCGGCCGCGGCTTTCGGGCGAAGGGAGAGCTCCGGGACGAAACGAAGACGGAAAGCAACCGGGGCGAAAGAAGGCCGATCAAAGCCGTCATCGTTCCCAGAAGCCCGGCGGTGAGGTGGTGCGCGAAAAGGGCTTTTTCGTTCGGAACGATCCCCCACGCAAGGCGCAGGCCGTCGATTAAGGTCACGCCGAGCCAGAGGACGGGCCAGAGCGTGTACAGGGCGTCCCGTTTTCGTCGGGCGGTCCTGATGCTCCGGACGAGGTTGAGAAGCAAAATCGCGTAGGCCAGGGCGAGGAGCGCGCCGAAGCAGGCGACCGAACGACCGCCGGCGTGGGCAAATTGAAAAACGAGTCCGGCGGCCCCGAAGAGCGAAAAGCCGAGCTCCAGGCGGGCCAGTCCGACGTGGAACAGGGCTCCCTGAAAAAGAATGGGCGTCATCAAGAGAATGGCCCCCTGGATGACGTGAAGGGCAAAGCCGACGGTCAGAAGATGGACGGCGGCGAGCATAAGCGGAGAAAAGCGGTTGCCGGCGGCAAGGGCCTCGGAAGACATGCCGAGCAAGATCCAGGCGGCGCCAAAAAACCCCCATCCGGTCAGCATAAAGCGGCGCGTGAGGCGGAAGCGGAAAAGAAGCGCGCGGCCGGATCTTCGGGCAGCCCCCAAGGAATCTAAGTTCTGCATCGCGATCCCTTCCCTCGTCGCGAAAAGACCCGGGAAAAGCACGGGCTCTTACGCCGGTTTCGTCGGGAGTGACTTCGATTGGAAAGCGGCCGGCATCGCCATACGGCGCTCAAGCAATTCTTCCTCTTCAAGGATGTGCCGGAGGAACGGTTGGCGGAAATCGGCGAGCGCATGCGCGAACGGACGTTTGCAAAGCGCTCGATCATCTTTACGGAAGGGGAGGAGCAGAAGGACGTTTACTTCATCGTCGACGGCTGGGTGAAGGTCTACAAGATGGGCGGCCAGGGCAATGAACGAATCATTTCCATTTTGCAGAAGGGAGACATGTTTCCCCATATCGGGCTGCTCCAGCAAAGGCGCTATCCCGGGACGGCGGAAGCCCTGGAGGAGACGCTCGTCCTGTGGATGACCCGGGAGGCGTTGCGGACGTTGATCACGACCCATCAGGAGATCCAGCTTGCGCTTTGGGACATGCTGGAGAAAAAGATCAGCGACCTGCAGGCTCAGCTTTCCGCCGCCTTATCCGGGGAAGTGCGGCAAAGGCTCATGACCGTTCTGGTCCACCTTTCTCTGACCGACAACCAAAAAACGGGGGCCGCGATACGCCTGCCCTTGACCCATCAGGACCTTGCCTCCATGATCGGGACGACCCGGGAAACGGTCAATCGCGTCCTGAACGACCTGAAAAAAGAGCAACTGATCGACTACCGGCGCGGCGAAATCCGGCTGCTCAATGTAGCGGCGCTGAAACAAAAAATGGGGCAGGAGGTGTAAAGACCAGTGGCGCCGTCCGGTTATGACAAACCGAGTTTGCGCCGGGCTTCCCGGGACATCATCTCCGGCGACCACGGCGGGTTCCAGACCAGCTCCACCGTGACTTCCCGGATGCCGGGCTGAAGCTTGAGCAGGCGCTCTACTCCGCCGGCGATCGAATTGTGCAGCGGACATCCCGGAGTGGTCAGCGTCATCCGAATTCTCGCCCGACCGTCATCGATGCGAATCTCATAGACGAGACCGAGGTCGACAATATTCACGCCCAGTTCCGGATCGTAGACGTTTTTGAGCAGCTCGCGGATCTCGTCCGGCGTAACGGTTGGGGTTTGGAGCGGGCGAGGGGATGGACGGTGGCTCACGTCGGACATGGTCCGGATCCCTCCTCCAGCTGGAAGACTTTTACCGCCGAAGCACCCGGCCGAGCAGGAACACGTACGCCAAAAGGGCGGCCGACAAAAGCCCCTGGGAGACGGCAACCGACGCTGATAAAAACGCGCTCATCCCGGCCGACCGATGGGCCAGTCCGGTGTGGAGCGCATACAGAAAGAGGGCTGCCAGCAGCTGAAAATACGATTGATCTTCATCACTTTCTCGGATAAAATATACCCATGAAACTCAGCTAATGGGCCAAAAATCGCGGCATCACCTACAAGACGGCGTGGCGCTGGGTCAAAGAGGGCAAGAAGAAAGAGAGGTTGACGATGACCTGGTGCGCGACATGACCGAGGTCCTCACTTCCCTTGCCGCACGATTGTATGGCAAGCGTTCCCCGAGACGTCGGGCAAAAAAGGCGCTGGAGGCGCTTCAGCGTGAAGATCCATAGAGCCTACCGGTACGAGCTCGATCCTAACAAGGAACAACGCATCCTCCTCGCCAAGCACGCCGGGGCCGCCCGCTTCGCCTACAACTGGGGCCTCGCGCGATGGATCGAGATCTACGAAAAAGAAGGCCGCACGACAAATGCGATGGAGCTCCACCGGGAACTGAACCGCCTGAAGAAGACGGACTTCCCGTGGATGTACGAAGTGTCCAAATGGGCACCGCAGGAGGCGCTTCGGGACCTGGAAAAGGCGTTCCAAAACTTCTTCCGCGGGCGGAAGACCGGCCGGAAGATCGGCTATCCGAAGTTCCGCCGCAGACACGACCGGCGGGACAGTTTCCGGCTGGACAACAGTTCCGGCACGATTCGCCTGCTTCTGGACGGGAGTGACAGGCGTTATCCCGGAAAGGCGCGCCACATCGTGCTCCCTCGCATCGGCGCCGTGCGCCTGAAAGAGAAGCCCGTCCGCCGGAAGAAAGGCGGCGTAAAGCCCCGCTTCCCGCAGGGGCGCATCCTCCACGCCACCGTCAGCCGGGAGGCTGACCGCTGGTTTGTGAGCGTAACGGTGGAGGAAGAAATTCCGGATCCCACCCCTCCTAAGGGTCCGGCCGCCGGGATTGACCTCGGGCTCAATTCCTTCGCGACGAAGGCGGAAGAAGCCGGCGGCGTCACTCGAATCGAAGCGCCCAAGCCCCTCGCCAAAAGGCTCCGCCTCCTCCAAAGACGCCAGCGTGCCCACAGCCGGAAGGAAAAAGGTTCAAAGAACCGACAAAAATCGGCCCTTCGCCTGGCCCGGCTGCACCGGAAGATCCGGAACATTCGTCTGGACTTCCTCCACAAGCGCACGACCGAACTCGTCCGGACGCATCCGGTGATCGCGATCGAGGATTTGAACGTTGCCGGCATGCTGAAGAACGACCACCTGGCGCGGCCCATCGCCGACGTCGGCTGGGGCACCTTCCGGGCGCTCCTCGAAGCGAAAGCCAAACTTCGAGGCGTGCGGATCGTGAAGGCAGGGCGCTTTGAGCCGACGTCGAAGACGTGCCACGCCTGCGGCCACGTTCTGTCAGAACTCCCGCTTTCCGTCCGGGCGTGGACGTGTCCGGCGTGCGGCACGCATCACGATCGGGACGTGAATGCGGCCAAGAATCTGCTCAGGTTTGCCCTGACCGTGGCGTAAGACGGTCCTACCGTGAGTTCCACGGGAAGTCAAGCCTGTGGAGACGGGCTCTGCGGCGGAACGCGGCTGGCCGCGGTCTACGAGCACCCCGCCGAAGAAGCAGGAAGCAACCGGGGCGGTATTCCTTCGATGGAATATTTGTCCATGAGTTGCGGAACGGTGCTGAAGGTAAGGGCGAAGACGAGTCGAAGGAGACGCCTGGTCCAGGTCTCGTTTAAAAGCTGGTTCACCGTCGGCACCCGGCCTTGCCCCACCCGCTGACCATAGCGGGCGGTCCACCACAAAAAGGGAAAGATTTTGGAAAGATAAGCGAGGATCGTCAGGCCAACCCAACCGAGCAGATACGCGCCGATCATAAGCGCGACCCACCGGACGGCGGTCTCGTGTCCCGGCTTTTCCCGGAGGAGCCATCCGGAAAGCACAAGGATCAACAAGCTCAGCGCCGGCAAGAGAACGTTGAGGCGTACGGCCAGTTGAATTCCGGGACCGGGATTGTTCTTATTGCGGGCGCTTTGGATCTGGCGGACATGGAGGGCGTACCCCAGGCTCGCAAGCCCCAAAAGGAGCGGGCCGACAAGCCAGATGCGGCCCGGCCCGGCGATGAAAAAGGAGAACCCGCCGAAAAAGCCGCTCAAAAACCAGAGCGCGCTCGTCCACCGCCTGATCCCCAAAGGCACCCCATGGGCCAGAAAAAACATGCTGAGCAGCTTGTAACTAAACCCCGAGATCAAAAGCCCGAACCAGCCGACGCCGGCAAACCACATATGGGCGAGCAAAATAGGGGTGAGATGGGGCAGCTTGATCCATCCGGCGAGCGAAAGGCCCATCAGCCAGCCTAAGGTCGCCGCCATGACGAGAAAAAACGTTGCCCCCGCTACGGAAAAAATGACGGCGTCCCACTTCTTTGCCAGCCCCATGGTCATGCCCACATTGACCGCAAACAGGAGGACGCTGATCCAAACGAGTGTCGCAGCTAAAGCGATATCAGGCGGCCGGAAGTTCAAAAAGGCGACGAGGAGCAGGATCGTGCCCAGGGCAAAGAAGGCATAGTGGACAAATCCAAGCTTCCGGCTCCATATTTCCCGGCCGAGCACGACCGACAGCAACTGGTAGGTGGCTCCGAAGGCGATCATCAGCGCCCCGCCGAGCATGAAAAGATGCACGAAATAAAGGGCGCCGGGCGACTGAAGGTCCCTGAAGACCAAGGCCATGAGGGGCGTCCACGTCGAAACGGCATAGATCGCCGCACTCAAAAGACCGCTTACGAGAAACAAGAACGGCAGGGTGTACATGGCGTCCGTCTCCTTGCGTCTCCTTGTTTCACGGGTGGACGGGGGGTCGTTTGGTGATGATCACGACGGCACTGCCGTCCGGCTGCTCCTCGATTCGATAGGGATAACCCAGCTGATCGAGTTCTTCGAGGAGAAAAACGGGGACGCGGTCGTTATGAATGACGATCTGATCTCCGGGGTCGGCCCGCTCGAGGGCGGCCAGTGTGCGCATCATCGGAAGGGGCGGCTCAAGGCCCCGGTTGTCGAGGCGGATGACCGAAGGCGCTCCGGCCGTCCCCGAAGTCGGCAGCCCGCCTTTCGGATGCTTGACGGTTTCCGCTTCGGAAGCCGTCTCCGCGCCCCCGATCGGCGCTTTCTCGCCGGCTTCCGCGAGCGTTGTTTCGCCATCCGTCCCCGACTTGACGCGCGCCTTGTTTCGACTGAACGCGATCAGCCAGTGATCGCGCGCTTTTTTCTGGACCGAGTAGTGATATCCTTTTGCCCGCATGAGGCCGAGGAGCGGCGTCGGCTTGAACGTCGTATGCAATAGGAGGACATCGTCAGGTTCGAGCCTGGCGACGTGCTCCATGATGAGTTGAAACGGTTCCAGCTTTTTGCGGAGGTAGGGTCGGACGTCGAGCTCGATCGTATTGGCCATCGCGCCCACCTTTTCCATGAACGATTATCGTTCTCTTTAAGTTTACCCGGAACGCTTCCGGAGCTCTGTGACATGGCGCACATTCTTGAGCGTAAGAAGCGTGCGCAAGGGAATGAGGCCGATGACGGCCAGAAGGCCGCTGATGACGGCAAGCATCCCGTTGAGCCGCCCCCCGTCGACCGGGAAACCCGACCAGATGGCGAGCCCCCACAGAAAGAGCAGGAACACCATGGCGAAAGACAGGAACATGTAGGCGTAAACGAAACCGCGCGCCGATGGGGCGGGCGGCGTCGATAAGCCGGAGGTCGATCGGGCGGAGGGGGACGATCCGAGACGGTCGGCCACCAGCCCGAACCCAAAGAGGGACAAAAAAATGTAGGATGAGACGACGCCCAGTAAAGTTAAATGCAGGTAACCGATGATGATGGGACGGTTCGTCTCAATCATGGCCGCCACGATAGGGAACGAACCGATCCCTTCCAGCCCATACTTCATCATGATGGCTGCAACAAAATACAGAAACAACATGCGTAGCCAGGGGACGTGGAGCGACCGTAACATATGCGAAAACGTTTCACGCCAAAACAAAAACACGCCTAACCAAGAACCGAACGTTCCCAAGACGCCAAGGGCGATGAGCCATCCGGGCAGGTTCAAAAAGTGAATCTGCGGCAGGTAGGAAGGTAAAAATCCTGACATAAGAAGCAGCCAGGACAGTCTGAGACGCCGTTCATCCGGCGCAATCCCCTGTTCATGCAGGAATAACAGGAGCGTCCCGAGCAGGGAAAAGATCATCCAGCCATTGTATTGACTGTGCAGGTAAAAGTAAACGCCCGCGTGAAATAATCCTTCCCCGCCGATCTTTGCCGCCATCGATAGGGCAACCATGACGAGACCGACGGCTGAACTGACATAGAGAATGACGCCTGTTGATACGAACCGTACCGCCATACGACTCGTTTTTGAAACCGTGTGATGGCGGAAGTAGAGGATCGCAAACCATACGGACAAAACAACGGATAAGGTCGAAAAGGCGATCGAAATCGGGCCATAGGCCTGTGCCAGGAAGGCCAGGACAAGACCGGAATTGATGAACCACAGCGACCAGAAAAAGGGCTTGAATGCATAGAGGCGTTCACCTTGCTCAGGAAAGGAAAAAAAGATGATCAGGGCCATCAAGGCAACATTGGCCCAACCTAAAAAGGCGATGTGAGAGTGTGCATGAAGCAAGTGGATGTATGGAAGATCAGGGAACAGCGGGAAAATGAGTTTGAGGCGGAGGATCGTCCCCAGTGTGCTGAGAACGAGATAGAAAAAAAGCGCCTGAATCATCAACCGTCGCACCATCTGCGATGCCCTCCCTTCCAGTGGTGGGGTTTTTGCCGGCCCGGAAGGCCGGCTTTTGACCGGGTCCCGGGATGCGGCGGGCCCCGTCATCCGATCGGAACCGGGGAAGGCCGCATCAGCCCCAGAGGCGCGGCTTTCCGATCATGAAGCCCATGATGAGAAACAGGACACCGAGATAAAGAAAGAGCGCCCGCCGAAGCCGCCGCTCGGCGCGGGCGACGTCGATCTGTCCCGCTTCCAGCGCTCTGAGCGTCGGCGAAAACGCCCGGGCGAGGAAGAAGAGCGCGGCAAGCAGAATGGCGACCGAGGCGACGAGCCAGGGAGTGTTGAGCGGAAACCGCCCGACGATCCAAAGGAGCACGCCGGTGGCCACGAGAAGGTGGCCGGCGTGTTTTGAGACGCGGACGGCGAAATGAAAATCGTCGAGCCGCACCCGGCGGGCCTGGGGATCGTCGTCCCGGAGGCGCCGAAGATGCGGGATGAGGACCGCGTACGGACCGATGGAAAAAATGACGCTTGCGATGTGGAGATACAGCAGGGTGGCATAGACCGTTCGCATCGGCTCCCCCGTTCCTCCGTGAAGGCCCGTTTGCCGGACGCGCCGTCGATATCGGCATAACTCCCGCCCATAGTATAACTCCGGTTCTATTCGGAAAGTGTGACGGCCGTCACTTTCTCGGGGGCGAAAGCCCCGAGCCCGAAACGGCCCGCGCCCGGGGTCGAGCGCCGCCGGGGGCCGGGCGGTCAAGCTCTTTTTCGCCCGCCCCGTTCGCCGCGATTTTCGGGCCCCTTGATCGTCCCCTCCGGTCGTGCTATCATGGGGATGCCGCGTGTGCCCGTAGCTCAGTCGGACAGAGCGTCTGACTACGAATCAGAAGGTCGGGGGTTCGAATCCCTCCGGGCACGCCACGGTCGGGATTTAGCTCAGTTTGGTAGAGCGCCTGCTTTGGGAGCAGGAGGCCACAGGTTCGAGTCCTGTAATCCCGACCACCCTGATGAAGACTTTTGAAGACTTTCGCCGCCGCGGCTTCGGCCGCGGTTTTTCCATGGCCGAAAAAACCGCGCCGGCCGAGGAGCCGGGAGTGAATGAATATACCGAGTTCTGCGAGATTGAGCCGCCGCCCCGCGCCTTTTACACTGGAAAGCGGGCAGGGGTCAAACCGCCCAAAACGGCGGATCCAAAAACGAGGAGAAGGCCGCTTCAAAAAAGGCGAACCGGCGGCCGATTGCGAAAGGCGCGGAGGGATGACGATGGATGTGGCCATCATCGGCGGGCGCCTCGACCTCGGCGCCGGACGACGCGGGGTCGAGATGGGGCCGGCGGCGATCCGCACCGCCGGCCTTCGAGAACATCTCGTCCGGCTCGGCCACCGGATCGTCGCCGACGAAGACGTCGCGCTGCCGGAGGGGGTGCCGGTCGACGTCGGCGATCCGACGGTGAAGTACGCCGACGCGGTCGCAGCCGTCGCGGCGCGGCTTTCCGAAACGGTGCGGGAACATCTCGTCGCCGGGGCCGTCCCGGTCGTCCTGGGGGGCGATCATTCGCTCGCCATCGGCTCGATCGCCGGCGCCGCGGCCGCCGCCGGCGGCCGCCTCGGGGTCATCTGGATCGACGCCCACGGCGACGTCAACACGCCGGAGACGACGCCGTCGGGCAACATCCACGGCATGCCGCTCGCCGTCGCCCTCGGCTACGGCGATGCGCGCCTCGTCGCCGTCGGCGGGCCGGGCGCCAAGGTGCGCCCGGAGGCGGTCGTGATGCTCGGTTTACGAGATCTCGATCCCGGGGAAAAGGCGTTCATCCGCCGCCTCGGCCTTCAGGCGTACACGATGCACGACATCGACCGCTACGGCATGAGCGCCGTGCTGGAGCGGGCGCTTTCGGCCCTGCCGCCGGTGGAGGCGCTTCACGTGAGCCTCGATCTCGATGCCCTCGACCCGAGCGACGCGCCGGGCGTCGGGACGCCGGTCCCCGGCGGCATCACGTACCGGGAGGCGCACCTCGCGATGGAGATGCTCTATGAGACGGGGCTCGTCCGCTCGGTCGACGTCGTGGAGGTCAACCCCATCCTGGACGAGCGGAACCGGACCGCCATTGCCGCGGTGCGGCTCGTCGGCTCGCTCCTCGGCGATCGCCTGCTGTAACCGGCGGGCGGCCGACATCGCGGCGCCCGAGCGACGGGCGCCGGCCCTTTTGGCCAAAGCGGCGCCCAAACGGCTGCCCGGATCTGCTACAATGCAGTCGTGTCGGAAGTTCGACCCTCGCCGAAGGGCGGGACGATCGCCAGACGGGGCTCTGGGCGGAAGAGACGGTAGGCGAAACCTCGGTGCGCCGGCGTGGCGACGAGCGGCGGGCGCGACCGGCCGGGCGGAGGAGACGGGTGTGTCGATCGGGTGGCTCAAAGATCTCTGGTTCGGGTACGTGAAAGACGCCGTAGACATCGTCCTGGTGGCGGCGGTCATCTACTATCTCATCCTCCTCGTCCGCGGCACCCGGGCGATGCAGCTGGTGAAGGGGCTCGTCGTCATCGTCGGCATCTGGCTTGTAAGCAGCGTCCTCGGGCTATCGACGCTCCGCTGGCTCGTCTCCCAGGCCTTCAGCCTGGGCGTCGTGGCGGTGCTCGTCCTTTTTCAACCGGAACTCCGCCGGGCCCTCGAGCACCTCGGCAGCGGGCAGATGTTTCGCCGGCGGGGCTTTCGCCGGGAAGGCGCCGTCGGCGAGGAGACCGTCGAGGCGATCCTTCAGGCCGCCGACTACCTGTCCAAGCGGCGGATCGGCGCCCTCATCGCCGTCGAACGGGACGTCGGCCTCAAAGAGTACATCGAAACCGGCGTTCCGCTCGGAGCAACGGTGACGAAGGAGCTCTTGATTCAGCTCTTCATCCCCAACACCCCGCTCCACGACGGCGCCGCGATCATCGTCGGCGACGCCGTCGCCGCCGCTTCCTGTTATCTGCCGCTTACGGAAAATCCGGCCATCCACCAATCCCTCGGCACCCGACACCGGGCGGCGATCGGTCTGAGCGAGGCGACCGACGCCGTCGTCGTCGTCGTCTCGGAAGAGACGGGGGACGTCTCGGTCGCCGTCGGCGGCCACCTCGCCCGGGGGCTCGGGGCCGAGGCGCTCAGGGCGCTCCTCATGGAAACGTTTGAGCTGGGCGACGATAAGCGGGCGGAACGCCGCTTTGCGTCCTGGGGCTGGAGGAAACGCGATGGATAAGTGGCTGGCGAACAACACCGTCGCCAAAGGCGTCGCCCTTGCCGTCGCCTTCATGCTTTGGTTTATCCTCCACACCGACTTCGGCGGCCGGACGGCGGAGGCGCCGCCGGTCTACGGCGAGCGGTGGCTGTACGACGTGCCGGTTCGGGTGCTCCATGACGACGGCGCCGAGGCGGAGGCGAAGCCGGAGCGGGTAAAAGTCCGGCTCTTCGGCACCGCCCAGGCGATGGAAGCGGTGCGGGCGGCGGACGTCGTCGCCGTCGCCGACGTCCGGGGCCGATCGACCGGCCGCCACGCCGTTTCGCTCCTCGTGGCGGGCCTTCCGCCGGGCGTCGTCGGGACGAGCGATCCCCGGACGGTGCAGGTGAACGTTGTCCGCCAGGGGGAGGCGCGCCTCCCCGTCGCCGTCCGCCTCGGCCGGCCGGAGGCGCCGGAAGCGTGGAAGGCCCTCCCGCCGGACGCCCGGGTGACGGTGACGCCTTCGGAGGTGCGCCTTTCGGGGCCGGAATCGGCCGTGCGGGCGGCCAAGGGCGCCTATGCGCTCCTTCCGCCGGAGCGGTGGCCGGAAGCCGAGGCCCAAGGGCGGCTTGGCGGGGTGGAGGCGCCGCTCGTCGCGGTCGACGCCGAAGGCCGCCCGCTTTCCCTCCGGCTCGAACCGGCGGCGGTCCGGCTTGACGTCGTCCTCGGGACGGTGACGGCCGTGCTTCCGGTGGAGCTTCAGCTCACCGGGGCGCCGGCGGACGGCTATCAGGTGCTCGCCGTCCGGGTGACGCCGGCGACGGTTCGGGTCAAAGGGTCGCCCGAGGTCCTGGCGAAGCTGAAAACCGTCCCGGCCGGGCCGCTTTCGATCGCCGGCGCCCGCGCGGACGTCGTCGCCAAGGTGCCCCTCCACCTGCCGCCGGGGGTGGCGTCCGCCGACGGGTCTCAAGTGGAGGCGGCGGTCGGCATCGGCCCCCGGGAAGGGGAGGCGACGTTTACCGTTCCGCTCAAGGCGCCGGCGCCGCCGGGCCACACCGTCGTCGTGCAGGGCGACGTCCAGTCGGTGGAGATCGTCGTGCGGGGAGACCCGTCGGCGGTTCAGGCGATCCGGCCGGAGGCGCTTCGGGCGATCCTCCCGACCGCCGGCCTTTCTGCCGGGTCGTACACGCTGGCGCCGGCGATTGATCTGCCGCCGGGGGTGACGCTCGTCCGGATGACGCCGCCGGCGGTCGACGTCGAGATCCGGCCGGCGCCGGAAGCGGCCGAACCGGCCGTTCCGGCCTCCGGAGAGGGGAGCGACGGATCGCGGCGGCCATAAGCGGGCGGAAGGCGGGAGAGCCGGAAGCGAAACACGGTGAAGGAGTGACGAAAATGGGGCGATATTTTGGCACGGACGGCATCCGGGGCGTCGCCGGGCGGGAGCTTTCGGCGGCCTTTGCCCTGTCCGTCGGTCAGGCGGCGGGGACGGTGCTCGCCGCTCACGGGCGCCGGCCGAAAGTCGTCGTCGGGCGGGATCCCCGTCTTTCCGGGGAGATGCTCGAAGCGGCGCTCGTGGCGGGGCTCATGGCCGCCGGCGCCGACGTCGTCCGCCTCGGCGTTATGCCGACGCCGGGGGTGGCGTACCTCACCAAAGCCCTCGGCGCCGATGCCGGGGCGGTCATTTCCGCCTCTCACAATCCGGTGGAGGACAACGGAATCAAATTTTTCGGTCCCGACGGCTTTAAGCTGTCCGATGAGGACGAAGCGGCGATCGAGGTGCTGTTGGACGGCGATCCGGACCGGCGGGCGGCGCGGTCGGGGCTTGAGATCGGCCGGGCGATCGACCACTTCGAAGGGGGCCAGAAGTACCTCGCCTTTTTAAAAAGCGCCGCCGAGACGTCGCTCGAGGGGCTCACGGTCGTCATCGACTGCGCCAACGGCGCCGCGAGCCCGTACGCCGCCCGGCTGTTCGTGGACCTTGGCGCCGAGGTGAAGACGATCTTTTGCCAGCCGGACGGAACGAACATCAACGTCGGCTGCGGTTCGACGCAGCCGGAGGCGCTGGCGAAGGAGGTCGTCCGACTCGGGGCCGACGTCGGGCTCGCCTTCGACGGCGACGCCGACCGGCTGATCGCCGTCGATGAGACGGGCGAGATCGTCGACGGCGACTATCTCCTGTCGACGTTTGGCCTGCTTTGGAAAGAGGCCGGCCGGCTTTCGGGCGACACGATCGTTTCGACGGTGATGGCGAACTACGGCCTGGTGAAGTTCCTGGAGCGGCACGGGATTCGGCTCCTCATGACGCGCGTCGGCGACCGGTACGTCGTCGAAGCGATGCGGGAAGGCGGATACGTCCTCGGCGGAGAGCAGTCGGGGCACCTCGTCTTTCTCGACCGGGCGACGACCGGCGACGGGCTTTTGACCGCGGTGCTCCTCCTCGGCGCCCTCAAGCGCGCCGGAAAGCCCCTTTCGGCTTTCGCCCGGACATGGGAAAAGTATCCGCAGGTGCTGAAAAACGTCCGCGTCCGGTCGAAAGAGGGCTGGGAGGAGGAGCCGGCGATCCGGGAGGCGATCGCCGCCGCCGAGGCGGCCCTCGCCGGGGCGGGGCGGATCGTCGTCCGGCCGAGCGGGACGGAGCCTCTCATCCGGGTGATGGTCGAGGCGCCGGCGCCGGAGCAGGCCGAGGCGATCGCCGCCCAGGTCGCCGAGGCGATCGCCCGCGTTCGGGGGGAGTCGGTCGGCTGATGGGGCGGCCGGGTCCGGGCCGAGGCGATCGGTGGATTCGGCCGGCCGGGGGGAGGCGGTCGGTTGATTCGGCCGGCCGGGTGTGGTAAGGTGAAGGTACGATCACAGGCGCCTGGGCCGTCCCGCTTCGGCCGCCCGCCCCGGTGCCCCTTTGGGAGGGATGGCGATGAAACTCGATTGGATCGAAGCGAAGCTCAAGGAATGGGGCGAGGTCATCCTCCGCCTGGATTCTGGGGAGACGCTGGAACTTCACCTCGGCGACACGACGTTCGATCACGCGAACAACCTCATCCACTTTCGAAGCGGCGATGCCATCTATTATGTCGACGCTGAAAAGGTGGAAAGTCTCAAGATGCATCTGAGCCATTTTGACGCATAAGGTCGGGCCGGTACCGCGTTCGGCGCGTCGACCTTCGGCCCCTTCGGCCGGGCGCAAAATCGGCCTTCGGGCCGTCGGCCGGGGCGCCGTTCGATCGACCCGTTTTTTCGGCCTCGGTGCTTTATTTGCGCCGGGGTGTTTTTTTGTCGCAGAGGGTTGTCATTCGACCGGGAATGTTTATAATAACGGTGGTCCAGCACGACCGGGGAGGTGAGCCGGGGCGTTGGTCGAACCGATCATCCGCTTCGTCGAGGTGACGAAGCAGTACGACGTCGACCCGCCGGTGCTAAAGGGCGTGAGCTTCGAACTGGAACGCGGAAAATTTTACACCCTCCTCGGCCCGTCCGGCTGCGGCAAGACGACGATCCTTCGCCTGATCGCGGGGTTTACGAAGCCGACGTCGGGCGATATTTATTTTCACGGCCGCCGGATCAACGACGTGCCGCCGAACCGGCGCCGGGTGAACACCGTGTTTCAGGATTACGCCCTCTTTCCGCACCTCGACGTGTTTGAAAACGTCGCCTTCGGCCTTCGGATCCAACGGCTCAAGGCGGCGGAGATCGAGCGAAAGGTCGCCGAGGCGCTCAAATTCGTCAACCTGAGCGGCTATGAGCGGCGGAAGATCTCGGAACTTTCCGGCGGTCAGCGACAGCGGGTGGCCATTGCCCGGGCGATCGTCATGGAGCCGGAGGTGCTCCTGCTGGACGAGCCGCTGTCCGCCCTGGACTTAAAGCTCAGAAAAGCGATGCAGTACGAGCTTCGGGATCTGCAGCGGCGTCTCGGCATCACGTTCGTCTTCGTCACCCACGACCAGGAAGAAGCGCTTACGATGAGCGATGAGATTTTCGTGCTGAACGAAGGCCGGATCGAGCAGCGGGGGACGCCGAAGGAGATCTACGACGAGCCGAAGACGCGCTTCGTCGCGGAGTTCATCGGCGAGTCGAACATCGTTCCGGGGCGGATGGTCGCCGACTACCGGGTCGCCTTTGCCGGGACGGTGTTCGACTGCGTGGACCGGGGCTTTCGGCCTCATGAACCGGTCGACGTCGTCATTCGGCCGGAAGATCTGGAGCTCGTCCCGCCGGAGCGGGGCAAGCTGAAGGTGCGGATCGAATCGGTCCTCTTCCTCGGCGTCCATTACGAGATGATCGGCGTCGACGAGGCGGGGAATCGCTGGCTCGTCCACTCGACCCGGCGGGCCCAGCCCGGCGAGGCGGTCGGCCTCGACTTCGATCCGGAAGACATCCACGTCATGCGCCGGCCGGACGGGGCCCTGCCGGATCGGTCCACAGACGACGGGGCGGACGATCCGGAGCGTCCGGAGCGGGAGGAGCCGGCCTGGACGGCGCCGCCGCGCAAAGGGGCGGCCACGTGATCGGCGCGGGCGGCGTTTTGAACCCGCCCGGCGGCCTTTCCGGCCGCATCCGGCATGCGGCGCCGTCTCGGCGGTCGGTCGCCGGACGGAAGGACGGCGCGTCCGTTAGGGAGGCTCGAGGCGGGGACCGTGCGGGCGAGCCCGAAAAAACACGCGGACGCACCGGGCGGGACACCTGAACCGAGACCCCGGTTCCTGGAAGGAGGTGACGACCTGGTTCGGAGGGGTCCCGGCCTGAGATTCAGGGGGTTTTGCGAACCAGGTCAGAGATGGGCACGGCGCTCCGCTGGCTGCTTTTCGTTCCGTATGGGGCATGGCTTCTTATTTTTGTCCTTCTCCCCCTCGGGCTCGTCGTCGTCACTTCCTTTCGCGACATCGACGGCGCCTGGACCCTCGCGAATTATGAGCGGTTTTTGACGCCGACGTATCTCGCCATGGCCGGGACGTCGGTCGGGTATGCGTTTCTCATCACCGTCATCACGCTGGCGGTCGCCTATCCGGCGGCGTATCTCCTCACCCGCACCCGGCAGAAGGCATTCTGGCTCATCTTCCTCATCCTTCCGTCGTGGGTCAATCTGCTCCTGAAGACGTACGCTTTCCTCGGACTCCTGGCCCTTCACGGGCCGGTGAACGCCCTTTTCCTCGCCGCCGGCCTTCCGGAGCGGCCGCTTCTGTTTACGGATTTCAGCTTTCTGCTCGTGAGCATTTATATTTTCATCCCCTTCATGATCCTGCCCATCTTCAACGCCATCGAGGAGATTCCGCCGGGGCTCATCGAGGCGGCTCGGGACCTCGGCGCCGGGCGGTGGGACGTCTTCCGGCGGGTGATCTGGCCGCTTTCGTTAGACGGCGTCCGGGCGGGCGTGCAGGCGGTGTTCATTCCGGCGCTGTCCCTCTTTATGATCACGCGCCTCATCGCCGGAAACCGGGTGATCACCCTCGGGACGGCGATCGAAGAGCATTTTCTCGTCACGCAGGACTGGGGCATGGGGGCGACGATCGCCGTCATGCTCGTCGTGATGATGGCGGCGGTGATGGCCGTCGTCGGCCGGAAGGGGGAACGGACGTGATTCGGGGCGCGCCTCCGGGAAAGCCGCCGGCGCCGGCGGAAGGCGGCCTCGGCTGGCTCGGCCGGCTGTATCTGATCGCCGTCTTCCTCGTGCTGTATGCGCCGATCGGGTATCTTTTTCTCTTTTCCTTCAACGAAGGCGGGCAGATGGTCCGCTTCACCGGCTGGACGCTCGAGTGGTATCGGGCGATCGCCGACGACAAGCGGCTCATCGCCATCGTCCTCACCACCGTCCTCATCGCCCTTCTTTCGTCGGCGGCGGCGACGGCCGTCGGCACCCTCGGGGCCATCGGGCTTTACGAGCTCCGGCGGCGGACGCGAGACGTGCTTTTGGTGCTCAACAACGTCCATCTGGTGAGCTCCGACGTCGTGATCGGCGCTTCGTTTCTCCTCCTCTTTACCGCCCTCGGCCTGCGCCTCGGCTTTACGTCGGTGCTCCTTTCCCACATCGCCTTTTCCATCCCGATCGTCGTGCTCATGGTGCTGCCCAAGCTGTACGAGATGCCGCCGACGCTTCTCGACGCCGCCCGGGACCTCGGGGCGGGGCCGCTGGACGTGCTGCGCCGGGTGATCCTTCCGTACATCTCTCCGGGCGTGCTGGCGGGCTTTTTCATGGCGCTCACGTATTCGCTGGACGATTTTGCGGTGACGTTCTTCGTCACCGGAAGCGGCTTTTCGACCCTGTCGGTCGAGATCTACTCCCGGGCCCGCCGCGGGATTTCGCTCGAGATCAACGCCCTGTCGGTGCTCCTTTTCATCGTGACGCTTCTTTTTGCCGCCGGGTACGCCGTCATCTCCCGGCACGGGGCGAAAATCCGGGGGGTGTTCGTCCGGCGATGAGGGCGATCGCAGGGCTGTACGGGTTTGTCGCCGCCGCGGCGCTTTTTCTCTGGGGCGTCCTCGCCGGCCTCGAGCACGCCGCCGGCGGGCCGGCGGACCGAACGCTCATCGTCTTCAACTGGGGCGATTACATCGATCCGGCCCTGCTTCAGGCGTTCGAAGCGGAGACGGGCATCCGGGTCGTCCTCGAGACGTTCGACTCCAACGAAGCGATGCTGGCGAAGATCCGCCAGGGCGGGACGCCGTACGACGTCGCCGTGCCGTCGGAGTACGCCTTAAGCCGCATGATCGCCGAAGGGCTCGTCCGACCGCTCGATCCCGCGCTCCTTCCGAATCTGAAGAACCTGGACCCCCGGTTTTTGAACCTGCCGTTCGATCCCGGGAACCGCTATTCGGTGCCGTATTTTTGGGGGACGGTCGGCATCGCCTACAACCGGGAGGCCCTCGGCGAGGGGGCGATCCGAAGCTGGAACGACTTGTGGGATCCGCGCTTTCGGGACAGCATTCTCCTCATCGACGGGGTGCGGGAGGTGATCGGGCTCGGGCTTCAGAGCCTCGGCTACAGCCTGAACGACACCGATCCGGTGCACCTCGCCGAGGCGAAGGCCCGGCTGGACGCCTTGAAGCCGAACGTCCGGGCGATCGTCGGCGACGAGATCAAGTTCCTCCTCGCCGGGGAGGAGGCGCCGATCGGCGTCGTCTGGAGCGGCGATGCAGCGGAGGTGATCGACGAAAACGACGCCTTCGACTACGTCATCCCCGAAGAGGGATCGAACCTCTGGTTCGACAACCTCGTCATCCCGACGACGGCCCGCAACGTCGCCGGAGCGCACGCGTTCATCAACTTTCTTCTCGATGCCGAGGTGGCGGCGCAAAACACCGAATACATCCTCTACAGCACGCCGAACCGGGCGGCCATGGCGCTCCTTCCGCCGGAGATCCGTGACGATCGACGTTTTTATCCCGACGACGCGACGCTCCGGCGCCTCGAGGTGTACCGGGACCTCGGCCGGCGGACGCTCGCCGCCTACAGCGAGCTCTATATGGCGTTTAAGATGCACCGGAAGTAGGGTCCGCCGACCGGTGAAAAGGGCCGGCGGAAGGGGGCGGCGAAAAGACCGGCGAAAGGGGAGCAAGTTCGCCGTGGCGCCGGACACGGCGCCGGATGAAAATAGGCTGAAAATCAGTGAAATCCCCTTGCCAAGCCGTTCGCGGCGGAGTATGATGAGGATCGACAACCGGCCTAATCCTGGAAGGCAGGGCCTGCCCGCCTTCCGGGAGCGGGGGACCCAACGGATTGGGGTTAATCCGGGGCAACCCGGAGGGGCGTGATCTCTGCCGTCCTACCCGTCAGCTAACCCCGTCGGCCAGGCAGAGAAGCTTCCGGGCGGAAAGGGCCGCGCGGCGCCAGGGTGAGCGTTGACCCGCTTGGCCTCGGGTCCACGCCGGGCCCGTCGCCGGTGGCGCTCGTGCCGTCCGCCCGAGCGACCGCGCGAGGACCGATCGGTCGAGACCGGTTCCTTTGAAGCTTCCGAGCTTTGAAGGGCGGGCTTGGCCGATCGTTTTGTTTTTGGGGGGTGGAGCGGAAGGGCGCTTTTTTCCATCGCCGGCCATGCTAAGGAGGGGCCGGGATCGGCGGTGTGCGGTCCGGCGACCGCATTTCAGAACAAAGCGGCTTTGAGCCCAGAAAGGAGCCGGAAGGCGATGATGGATCTGTGGATGGCCCTCCTTTCCCTCGTCTGGTTCGGGCTGTTTTTGGGCCTCATCCGGTACGCCGACCGGGCTTAGGCGGGCGCTTGGCCGCCGGTCGACCGTTCGGTCCGAAAGGAGAGGATCAGGGTGGTGGCGCTTCTCGCGGTGGCGATGCTCCTCATGGGATACCTCGTCTACGTGCTCGTGCATCCGGAGCGGTTCTGACGGACGATCCGGAGGGATGGCCGCGGTTCATCGTCGAACGGCCACGGACCACTAAAAGGCCGGTGAAAAACCCCATCGTTTTGAAGGAAAACTGGACTCATGGATCGAATTCATTCCATCAAAGCAAGCAAGCATCCCTTCTCAAAAAGGAGATTCAAACATGCGGCCTCGACGATTGACTTCCCATCAACCCAAATTGTTTCAGCATATTGATATGGAAGCCCTCGTGCCACAAAATCACATCCTTCGCCAAATCGATCGCGTCTTGGACTTCTCTGCGATCCATGAGTGGGTCGCCCCGCTTTATTCGGAACGCACCGGACGTCCGGCCGTCGATCCGGAACTCGTCATGCGGATCATCTTACTTTCTTACCTCTTCAATCACTCTGAGCGGGAACTCTTTCAAACGCTCCCCATGCACGCCGGTTATTTGTGGTTCTTAGGGCTCGATTTTGAGTCCGTACTTCACCCGGAGGCCGGGGGTCCGCGGCTTCCGGATCGTACGACCGTGGTCAAAACACGGAAACTTTGGCGCAGGCACGGCATTTTTGAGAAAGCCATGCGCCATGTGGTGGATCAGTGCATCGCCGCAGGGCTCGTTCAGCCGGAAGTGCATGTCGCAGTGGACGGTACGCTTGTCCGAGCCAATGCTTCCATCCACAGTTTAAAGCCCATCGCGCCGGCCCCCGTGGAGTCGCTTGACGCTTATCTGGCCCGGCTGGAGGAAGAAGATCGCTCGTTTTCCGACGGCGGAGACGAAGACGACTCCTCTCCGTCTGACCCCCATCCTCCCGATCCGGGCCCGAACCTTTCATCCCCCGGCTCCCCTTCGGCTTCGTCGGGAAGGCCACCCAAGAAGCCGGGCGATTTTCGGGGGGAGCGGTTTTCCAACCGGACCCACCGGAGCATGACCGATCCGGATGCCCGCCTTTATCGAAAGAGCTCCGGTCAAGAAGCCCATTTGCGTTATCTCATTCATCATACGGTGGACACCCGCTCCTCCGTCATCTTGCGGACCCAGGCCAAGATCATCACGGGCACTGCGGAACGAGAGGCCGCCATCGAAGCTCTGCTGCACATCCGGCGTGAGCACCCCTCTCTTCGCATTCAAAGCGTCTCCGGAGACGGTGGATATGCCGATACGGAAACGCTCGATCGGCTTTTGAAGATGGACGTCGTTCCCCTTATTCCCGTGCGATCGCTTCAAAAAGAAGCGCTCCCCGGGTGGCGCCGAGCCGTCCGGGATCCGGAGAAAGCGCGCCAAAGATGGAGCAAGATCAAGGCGGTGCTCGTGCGGAACAAAGTTCGTCGCCTGAATGGTCAAACGCATTACCGAGCCATTCGGAAACGACGCGTTGTCATTGAACGTCTTTTTGCCGAAGGCAAAGAGCAGCACGGCTTAAGCCGTGCTCGAAGCCGTGGCTTGGAAGCGATGCAAGAGCAAGCCATCCTGACGGCTGTAGTGCAGAATCTCAAACGATTAAGCCGGTATGTGCGGAAGCGCCCACAGACCGGGAGTTTCGTGTGCCTCAAACCGGCATACGAAGGGCTTACAAGGGGAGTGGCGGCGTTTTTGACGGTTCTATTCGTTATGACGTCACACCTCGTCAGGCGAAGATGGTCGATCCAGTGGACTTAATTCACCAGCCTTCTAAAGGAGGCGCATGTTTCGGTGAAGCCCGATCTTTGGGCCGACCTCGTGCAGCTCGTCGTGTTCGTCGCATTGGTGACCGGGCTCGCCGTTCCGCTCGGCGGTTACCTGGCCCGCGTGTTCGGCGACGGGCCGGCGCCGGGAGACCGGTTTTTCCTGCCGCTGGAGCGGGCGATCTACCGCGTCGCGGGGATCGATCCGGAGGCCCGGATGGACTGGCGGGCGTACGCGACGGCCCTCGTGGTGACGAACTGGATCATGATGGCGCTCATGTATCTCGTCCTCCGGACCCAGGGGGTTCTCCCGCTCAACCCCGATCGCATCGGCAACATGCCGGCGGATCTCGCCTACAACACCGCGGCCTCGTTCATCACGAACACGAACTGGCAGGCCTACAGCGGTGAGACGGCGATGAGCACGCTGGCCCAGATGCTCGCCATCATCTATCCGATGTTCACCTCGGCGGCAACCGGCATCGTTGCGGCGATCGCCTTCGTCCGGGCCCTCACCGGCGTGCACCGGGATCTCGGCAACTTCTTCGTCGACCTCGTCCGGGCGCACACGCGGCTTCTCCTTCCGCTCGCCTTCGGCGTGGCGCTCCTCCTCGTCGCGGAAGGGGCGGTGCAGACGTTCGAAGGATCGGTCGTCGCCCGGACGTTCGACGGGGGGACGCAGGTCATCCCGCGGGGCGTCGTCGCCGCCTTCGAGTCGATCAAGCACCTCGGGACGAACGGCGGCGGCTACTTCGGCGCCAACGCCGCCCACCCGTTTGAAAACCCGTCGCCGGTGACGAACCTCGTCCACATGCTGTCGATGATGCTCATCCCCTCGGCCCTGATCTTCGCCCTCGGGCGGATGATCGGAAACCGCCGGCAGGCGTGGGTGCTTTTCATCGCCGTCTTCTTCCTCTTCCTCGTCATGTGGAGCGTCGTCTACGGAAGCGAACGGTACGGCGTCCCGGAGCTGGTCCGGGCGGGGCTCGTCGGCGGCAACATGGAAGGGAAGGAAGTCCGCTTTGGGCTCTTCGGCTCGGCCCTCTTCACGACGGTGACGACGGGCGCCACGACCGGCTCGGTGAACGGCATGCATGATTCGCTCACGCCCCTCGGCGGCTTCGTGCCTCTTTTCCAGATGATGTTAAACAACGTCTTCGGCGGCGACGGGGCGGGGCTTTTGAACATCCTCCTCTACGTCATCCTGGGCGTTTTTCTCACCGGCCTCATGGTCGGCCGGACGCCGGAGCTCTTCGGAAAAAAGATCGAGACGAAGGAGATGAAGCTCGCGGCGATCGCGCTCCTTGCCCATCCGTTCATCATCCTCGTTCCGACGGCGCTCGCCCTCGCCCTGCCGGGCCCGCAGGCGTCGATCGCGAACCCCGGCTCCCACGGCGTGAGCGAGGTGCTCTACGCCTACACGTCCGGGGCGGCGAACAACGGCTCGGCGTTCGCCGGCCTCGACGCCGACACGGTGTTTTACAACACGACGATCGGCTCCGTCATGCTGCTCGGCCGCTTCGTGTCGATCATCGCCCTCCTCGGCATCGCCGGATCGCTGGCGAAAAAGACGCCGGTCGCCGCGGGCGCCGGGACGCTCCGGACGGACACGCCTCTCTTTGGCGTCGTCTACCTGCTCACCGTCCTCATCCTCGGCGCGCTGGCCTTCTTTCCGGTGCTCGCCGTCGGGCCGATCGCAGAACAGCTGGCGATGCTGAAGGGGTGAGCGGTCTTGAAAAAAGCGACGGGCAAATCGCCTTATTCGCCGGCGCTCCTCCGCCGGGCCGCCGCCGACGCGTTTCGCAAATTCGATCCCCGTCAGATGGTGAAAAACCCGGTCCTCTTCGTCGTCGAGGTCGGGATGGCGATCGTCTTCCTCCTCGTCCTCCGGCCGGATCTCTTCGGCCCGTCCGGCGCTTCCCGGGGGTATAATCTCGCCGTCTTTCTCATCCTGGCGGCGACGCTCTGGTTCGCCAATTTCGCGGAAGCCGTCGCCGAAGGCCGGGGGAAGGCCCAGGCCGAAACCCTCCGCCGGACGCGGACAGAGACGATGGCCCGCCTCCTTCTGAAGGACGGGACGACGAAGATGGTCCCGTCGTCCGAGCTGAAAAAGGGCGATCTCGTCCGGGTGGAGGCCGGGGAGATCATCCCGGCCGACGGGGAGATCGTCGAGGGGCTCGCCGCCATCGACGAGTCGGCGATCACCGGCGAAAGCGCGCCGGTGATCAAGGAGGCCGGCGGCGACTTTTCCTCCGTCACCGGCGGCACCCGGGTGCTCACCGACTGGATCGTCGTCGAGGTGACCGCCGGAAAGGGCGAGTCGTTCCTCGACAAGATGATCGCCCTCGTCGAGGGGGCGAAGCGGGAAAAATCGCCGAACGAGATCGCCCTCACGACGCTCCTTGCGGTGCTCACCCTCATCTTCCTCGTCGTCATCGTCACCCTCGTCCCGATCGCCCGCTACCTCGGCGCGGACCTCGATGTGGCGACGCTCGTGGCGCTCCTCGTCGCCCTCATCCCGACGACGATCGGGGGGCTCCTTTCGGCGATCGGCATCGCCGGCATGGACCGGGTCGCCCGCTTCAACGTCATCGCCCTGTCGGGGAAGGCCGTCGAGGCGAGCGGCGACGTCGATACGATCATCCTCGACAAGACCGGGACGATCACGTACGGCAACCGGATGGCGAGCGAATTCATTCCGGCGCCGGGGGTCTCCGAGGCGGAGACGGTTGAGGCGGCGTACCTTTCCTCGCTGTATGACGAGACGCCCGAAGGCCGCTCGATCGTCGACCTCGCCCGGAGGAAAGGCGGCGAAAGGCCGGCGCCGGCGGGGAGCACGCCGATTCCTTTCAGCGCCGAGACGCGCCTTTCGGGCCTCGTCCTTCCCGACGGCACCCGCCTCGTCAAGGGCGCCGTCGACGCCGTCCGGCGGGAGCTCGAGCGGGTCGGCGGCCGGGTTCCGGACGCCCTTCTCAAGCGGACCGACGCCATCGCCCGAAGCGGCGGCACGCCGCTCGTCATCGCCGAACTGAAGGCCGACGCCGGCCGGGCCCTCGGGGCCGTCCACCTCAAAGACGTCGTCAAGCCCGGCTTGAAGGAGCGTTTCGCCGAGCTTCGGGCGATGGGCATCCGGACGATCATGGTCACCGGCGACAACCCCCTGACGGCGGCGACGATCGCCCAGGAGGCCGGCGTCGACGACTTTGTCGCCGAGGCCAAACCGGAGGACAAGATCACGATTATCCGGGCCGAACAGGCGAAGGGCCGCCGGGTGGCGATGACCGGCGACGGGACGAACGACGCGCCGGCCCTCGCCCAGGCGGACGTCGGCCTGGCGATGAACTCCGGCACGATGGCCGCCAAGGAAGCGGCGAACATGATCGACCTCGACAACGACCCGACGAAGATCCTCACGGTCATCGCCCTCGGAAAGGAACTTCTCATCACCCGCGGGGCGCTGACGACATTTTCCATCGCGAACGACATCGCCAAGTACTTCGCCATCCTGCCGGCGATGTTCGCGGAGGCGCTGCCGGAGCTTCAGCCCCTCAACCTCATGCGCCTCGCTTCGCCGACGACGGCGGTCCTTTCGGCCCTCATCTTCAATGCGATCATCATCCCGCTCCTCATCCCGATCGCCCTCCGGGGCGTGACCTTCCGCCCGACGACGGCGGACCGGCTCCTTCGGCGAAACCTCCTCGTCTACGGCCTCGGCGGGATCATCGCGCCGTTTGTCGGCATCAAGCTGATCGACCTCCTGCTCGTCGCCTTCGGCGTCCGGTGAGAAGCCGGCACCGGACGGAGGAGGACGGCGTTCGCCGGGCGCGGCGCGATTTTGGAAGCGGAGGCCCTGGTGGCCTTCGGCCGGCGCGACGCCAAAACACGAGGGGCCGCGCCGGGACGTCCGACGGTGGTCACGGTTGGCGGCCACGACCGGCAAAGCGGCTTGGATCGAAAGGAGATCGGCGATGGTAAGACAGGCGTTCGGCATCTCCCTCGTCCTCTGGGTCATCACCGGCCTCGTCTACCCGGCGGTGACGACCGTCGTCGCCCGGGCGCTTTTTCCCCACCAGGCGACCGGGAGCCTCATCGTCGACGCGGACGGGACCGTCCGGGGTTCGTACCTCATCGCCCAGCCGTACGCCGGCGACGGCTGGTTTCATCCCCGGCCACCGGCGGGCGAAGCGTACGATCCGCTCGACACCGGCGGGACGAACCTCGCCGTCGCCCGGCCCGACTACCAGGCGGAAGTCCTGCGCCGGATGGACGCCGTCCGGAAAGAGGCCGGCGATCCGGCGCTTCCGGTGCCGGCGGACCTCGTCACCGCCTCCGGCTCGGGCCTCGACCCGGACCTTTCGCTGCCGGCGGCCCGGGCGCAGGTGCCGCGCGTAAGCCGCGCCACCGGCATCCCCGAGGCGGAGCTTCTGGCCCTCATCGACCGCGTCGCGCTCCCCCGGGAGCTCGGCCTCTTCGGCGAGCCGCGGGTCAACGTGAACGTCCTGAACGAAGCGCTGCGGGCGCTTCTCGCCGGCCGGCGGTAGGCCCGGCGGCACCGACGGCGGAACGGGTCGCCGGGACGGCCGCCCCCGTCGCGGGTCATCGGGACGGCCGCCCCCGTCGCGGGTCGTCGGGACGGCCGTCCCCGCCGTGCGCCGCCTTCGGTACAATAAATGCGGGAACCGAGGACGTCCGAGGCCGGACGCGCGAAGGAGGGGCGGCGGTGGCCGAAGCGGCGGAACGGCGGCGGAAGTCGCCGGAGCAGATTTTGAAAGAGATCGAGCGGTCGAAGCGGGGGTACTTCAAGCTTTACATCGGCGCCGCCCCCGGCGTCGGCAAGACCTACACGATGCTCCGGGAAGCGAACGACATGCTCGCCGAAGGGGTCGACATCGTCGTCGGCGTCGTCGAGACCCACGGCCGGAAGGCGACGGCGGAGCAGATCGGCGCGCTTCCCGTGCTCCCGCTGAAGCCGATCGAGTACAAGGGGCGAACCTTTTACGAGCTCGACGTCGAGGGCGTGATCAAGCGCCGGCCCCAGTTCGTCATCGTCGACGAGCTGGCCCACACCAACGTCCCCGGTTCAAAAAACAAAAAGCGCTACGAGGACGTGCTGGAGATCCTCGACGCCGGCATCAGCGTCCTGTCGACGATGAACATCCAGCACCTCGAAAGCCTGCACGACATCGTCGAAGACCTCACCGGCGTCAAGGTCCGGGAGCGGGTGCCGGACTGGATCCTCGACGTGGCCAACGAAGTCCAGCTCGTCGACCTCCCGCCGGAAAAGCTCCTCGAGCGCCTCAAGGCGGGAAAGATCTACCGACCGGAGAAAATCCCCCAGGCGCTCGAGCACTTCTTCCGGCCGACGAACCTCATCGCCCTACGCGAGCTCGCCCTCCGGGAGCTCGCCGACGACGTCGACGAGCGCCTCGAGGAATACCGGGAGGACGACGGCGCGGAAGAAGTCGCCGGCGCGAGCCCGAAGATCCTCGTCCTCGTGAGCGACGGCGGCAACGCCGAGCGGCTCATCCGCCGGGGCTGGCGGATCGCCCAGCGGATGAAGGCGGAGCTTTTTATCCTCCACGTCCCGACGAAGCCGGCGGATCGGCTTTCGGAGGCGGAGCGGAAAAAACTCCGGGAAATCGAGGCCCTGGCGAAAATCCTCGGCGGAAAGTTTTTCATCCGCGCTGCCGGCGGCCGGCCGGTGATCGACGTCATCGTCGAGTTTATCAAGGAAAACGCCATCACCCAGGTCGTCCTCGGTCAGACGGGGATGAGCCGCTGGCAGGAGATCCTCCACGGCTCCCTGGCCAACCGCATCATGGAACGAACCCGCTTCGTCGACGTCCTCATCGTCGGAAACGGCCAGGAAAAAAACCGCTGACGGCGGCGGGGAATCGGGCCGTCGGCGGAAGCGAAAGGCGGACCCTGGCCGTCAAAACAGCGGAGCGGGACCGGCGAAGGATAGGGAAGCGGAGCGTCGGAAGGGGGCGGTCCGAAGCGGGACGCGGCGGCCCGAAGCGGGACGCGGCGGGCAAGCAAAATGCGGCACCCGTTCGGGTGCCGCTTTTTTTCGGCCTGCGCCGGCCCCGCCGCCGGGGGCGCCTCAGCCCTCAGCCGTAGTAGGGCGTGATCGGCCGGCCGGTCAGGCGCATGTACCAGACGTTGAGATCGGCGATCCGGCGGGCGACGGCGAGCGCCTCTTCCATGGCGGCGTAAAAGGCCTCGCCTTCTTCCTCCAGCGCCCGGCGATACAGCGCTTCGTAGCGGGCCTCCAGGGCCCCAATCCGGTCCGGGATGAGGCCGGCTGCCCGCTCGAGGCGAAGGAGCGTCTCGGCGTCGGCCGCTTCCGGTTGAAACTCCTGGGGCGACGTCTCGGGAAGCTCCAGCTCCAACTCCGGGTCGTAGACGAATCCGGCGCTCCGCATGGCCCTCTCCCCTTTTCCGCTTCCGGCGGTGTTGCTCTTGTTATATCACAAAATCCGGTGATCCGCAACTGGTTTAACACAGATGAGGACGCCGCTACCATCTCATTTTGAGATCGATTTTATCGAACGGTTCTATTGCTTCGATGCTTCGCCTTTGTTACGATGAGAACAACGCGAACGGAGGCGGCCGGCTGCGCCGGCCCGGGGCGAGGGGGCCGGCGGGCGCGGTCGAAGCGGGGGGCGGAAGTTCATCCGCCGGCAAAGAAAGTTCCGCAGGCGAAGAAAAAAGACGGCAGAAGACAAAAGGAGTGGAGATCATGCTGGAAGGTCTGGTCACGACCGCCGACGTGGCGACGGCGGAGCGGTACGTCGAGGACGTGCTCGCCCGGACGATCGAACGCTCGCCTGGCGAGCCGGAATTCCATCAGGCGCTGACGGAGCTGCTGCCGACCCTCGTTCCCGCCCTGGCGGCCCATCCGGAGTACCGGCGCCTCGGCATCCTCGAGCGGCTCGTCGAACCGGAGCGGATGATCACCTTTCGCGTGCCGTGGGTCGACGACGCCGGTCGGGTGCAGGTGAACCGCGGCTTTCGCGTGCAGTACAACAGCGCCATCGGGCCGTACAAGGGCGGCATCCGCTTTCACCCGACGGTGAACGCGAGCATCATCAAATTCCTCGGCTTTGAGCAGATTTTCAAAAACGCCCTCACCGGCCTCGCCATCGGCGGCGGCAAGGGCGGCGCCGACTTCGACCCGAAGGGGAAGTCGGAGATGGAAGTGATGCGTTTCGCCCAGAGCTTTATGACCGAGTTCTACCGCCACATGGGGCCGGACGTCGACGTCCCGGCGGGGGACATCGGCGTCGGCGAGCGGGAGGTCGGCTTTTTGTTCGGTCAGTACAAGCGCATCCGGGGCGGCTTTGAGGCCGGTGCCTTCACCGGGAAGGGCTTGGGCTACGGCGGGAGCCTCGTCCGGAAGGAAGCGACCGGCTACGGTTGCGTCTACTTTGTCGAGGAGATGCTCCGGACGCGGAATCGGTCGTTTGCCGGCAGCCGGGTCGTCATCTCCGGCTCCGGAAACGTCGCCCTCTACGCCGCCGAAAAGGCGACCCAGCTCGGAGCGACGGTCGTGGCGATGAGCGACTCCGACGGCTACGTCGTCGACCCCGACGGCATCGACGTGGCGCTCATGAAGGAGATCAAGGAAGTCCGCCGCGGCCGCGTCCGGGAGTACGCCGAGGCGCGGCCGAACGCCCGTTACGTCCCCCGGAGCGCCGAGATCTGGACCGTGCCGTGCGATATCGCCCTGCCGAGCGCGACGCAAAACGAGCTCGACCTCTCCGGCGCCGAGGCCCTCATCGCCGGCGGCGTCGTCGCCGTCGGCGAGTGCGCCAACATGCCGACGACCCTCGAGGCCGTCCGGCGCCTGAAGGAGGCGGACGTCCTCTTCGCGCCCGGGAAGGCGGCCAACGCCGGCGGCGTCGCCGTCTCGGCGCTGGAGATGGCGCAAAACAGCATGCGCCTTTCGTGGACGTTCCAAGAAGTCGAAGAAAACTTAAAGCACATCATGCACTCCATCTTCCAGACGGCGCTCAAGACCGCCGGCCAGTACGGCGTCCCGGGCGACCTCGTCGCCGGCGCGAACATCGCCGGCTTCCTCCGGGTCGCCAAGGCGATGGCGGCGCAGGGGGTCATCTGAGCGTCGGCGGCGATCGAAGAAAGGCCTGTGACGGCAAGCGCGCTCCGTTGTGACCCGGCGAAACGGGGTCCTTGCCGAGCGGGCCGTTTTTTTTATCTTTTTTGGGGCGGGCCGGTCCGCTATAATAGCCCGGGAACCTGTCGTCCCGCCTCCGATCGGGCGCCGACGGCCGGGGGCAGCGAGTCGGCCGGCCTCCGACGGTCTCCCCACCGGGGGAGGCGGCCACCCGGGCGAACGACGCCGGCCGGACTCCCCGCCTGCGGCGGGTTCCGGAGAACAAAGAGCGAGCGGTCTTCAGGGCGGGACGGGACGGGAGGTTTGCCGGTGGAAACGTGGATCGCCCAGTACGGGCTTGTGGCGCTGGCGGTGGCGCTGGCGCTCGAAGTGATCGCCCTTCCCATTCCGGGCGAGACGCTCATGGTGTACGTCGGCACGCTCGTCGGGCGGGGCGTCTTCCCCTGGTGGGCGGCGGTCGGGCTTGCCACCGCCGGGAGCATCGCGGGGATCACCGTCGCCTATTTCCTCGGCCGGGTGTTCGGGCTGCCGCTTCTTTTGCGTTACGGCCGGGTCGTCCATCTCACGCCGGAGCGGATCGAGCGGACGTCGGCGTGGTTCGACCGGATCGGCTACCCGCTCATCGCCGTCGGCTACTTCATCCCCGGCGTCCGGCATCTGACGGGTTATCTGGCGGGCATCCTGCGGGTGCCGCCCCCCCTTTTTGCGGTCTTCGCCTACGGCGGAGCGTTCCTCTGGACGGCGACGTTCATCTCCCTCGGCAAATGGGTCGGCGAAAAGTGGGCCGTCTACCACGAGACGCTCACCCGGGCCGCGTGGATTCTGGCGGCGGTCGTCGCCGTTTTGTTCGTGGTTTACCTTCTTTTCTTCGTCGATCGGCGCCTGCTCAAAAAAAGCGTGGTCGCGCTTCGGCGCGTTTTTCCGATCGGTTCGCTTCCCTTCTGGCGCCTTCGGCTCCGCCTCCTTTTGCTCTTCGGGCTGGCGACGGCGGCCTCCCTCGCCCTGGTCGGGCTTTTGGAGGAGGCGATGGAGCGGGACCTCGACGCCTTTGATGCCGCCGCCCGGCGGCTCGTGGCGGCGATGATGGAAGACCTCGGGCCCCTGGGGCGGTCGGCGATCCGGCTGGCGACGGCCCCTGTCGTCCTTGGAGCGCTCTTTCTTGCCGGCGTCTGGGCCGCCGTCCGGTTGCCGGTCGGCCGGGCGGTGCGGGCCTATCCGCTTCTCTACGGCGGGGTGACCGTCCTGCTCGCCGGGAGTCTGACGGCCCTCTGGGCGCCGTTTGCCGCCCGGGGGATCCCGGCGCCGGAAATCGGGCCGTACTGGGCGGCGGCCGTCGGCAGCTTTTCGCTGTACGCCCTGGCCGTCCGGGCCCGGGGGATCGGTCCGTACGTCGCCGCCTTTTTCGCCTTCTGTCAATAGCGGATTAAAACTCCCCAAAAAAATCGCGTTCGATTCCCCACAAACAGCGGATTCAGTTCCCCAAAATCATCGCGCATCATTCCCCAGACGTATGTTCGATCTACGCGGTCACCTCCTCCTTCAGCGCATGGGTCACCCCGGCGCGCAGCTTGTCCTTCATCCGGTAGCTGTTGCCGCGGATGTTGATGGTGGTGGCGTGGTGCAGGAGCCGGTCGAGCAAGGCAGAGGCCAGCACCTGGTCACCGAAGAGTGTCCCCCAGTTGGTGAAGCTGGTGTTGGACGTGATGATCAGGGAGCCATGCTCGTAGCGCTCCGACACGAGCCGGAAGAAGTTCGCGGCGTCCAAGGCGTCAAGCGGCAAGTAGCCGACTTCGTCGCAGATCAGCAGCTTCGGCTGGGTGTAGATGCGCAGGCGCTTGTCCAGCCGTCCCTCTTGGTACGCCCGTCGCAAGTCAGCGACCAGCTTCTGCATGGTCACGAAGTAGACGCTCATGCGCTGTCGAATCGCCTCCATCCCCAGGGCCACCGCAAGGTGGGTCTTGCCCACCCCCGGCGGTCCCAGGAAGATGACGTTGCTGCCCTCCCGGATGAACGTCAAGCCGGCCAGTTCGCGTATTTGTCGCTCATCGACGGACGGCTGGAACGAGAAATCGAAATCTGCAAGGGTCTTGTGATACGGGAAGTTGGCCATGCGGAGTCTGGCGTGCATGTAACGGCTGTATCGCTCCTCCTGCTCAGCATCCAGCAGTCTGTGCAGGAACTCCGCATAGGTCGCCTGGTGCCCCGCTGCCCACTCCACGCACGCCGGCAGCACCGCCGCGGCGCGCTTCAATCCCAGCTCCAGCAGCTGCTCCTCGGCCTTGGCCAAAACCAACGCCTCACTCATTGCCCCTGACCTCCCATCGCGATCTGCTCATAGACGGACAGCTCCCGCTGCTCCACGTCCGGCCCGATTTGCAACCCTGGCACCTTGCCTCGATCCGGATGAGGCGTCCCAGCCGGGATGCCCTTGAAGTGCTCAGGGTCGGTTGAGACCTGGTGCCTGCCTGTGAGCACGCGGTGTTCGGCAATGACCTGCCCGCCGTACTCGATCTGCAGGCGGCCTGACTCAAACTCCCGGACCAGCACGGTGTGCCCCACATACCGCCATGGAACGGTGTACATGTTCGTGTTCCAGGAGATGCGACAATCGCTCATGACCTTGCGCATATCGGCGTACGCCAGCGTGTACCGGCTCTTAGGCAGGGGCTTAAGCGTCTCGGCCTGAAACCGCACCACCGGCTGCTCCCGCGTCGTGCCGTGGATGCGCACATTAGCCACCGTATCCCGCCAGATGGCACCTTGCCGGTTCAGGTCGTCATGGTCCACGAACGAAACCGGCCAGAAGCTGGACCGGATATACCCGATGGGCCGTTCAATCTTCCCTTTGGTGCGACTTCGGTAGGGCTTACAGGCCTTGGGCACGAATCCGTAGTACTTGGCGAAGTCCATGTACGCCGGCTGCCAGTCGACGTGTCCATGACCGTCGTTGGCCACGACCAGCGGGGAGCAGTTGTCGCTGAGCATGACCTTTGGAACCCCGCCGAAGAACTCCAGCGCGTTCCGGAGCGCCTGGAGGATATGCCGTTGGTCCGCCGCTCTGATAAACTCCAGGTAGAGCATGCGGGAGTAGGCGAGGACCATGGCAAAGCACCATACCTTGCGCCGATGGCCCTGCGGATCCAGGTAGGGGAATGCGCCCAGGTCGATTTGCGCTTGTTCCCCCGGAGCCGTCTCAAACCGCACGGTTGCCTTGGCAGAGACAACCGGGCGGAGAGGGTGCATGAACTCGCGCAGTACGGTAATTCCGCCGGTATATCCCTGCTCCCGGATCTCGCGAAAGATTCGCTCCGCATTGAGGACGCCGATACGCATGCGCTGCTCCACATAGGCCTTGTACGGCTCCAGCTTGTGGCCTTTCACCCTACGGCTGCGCGACTTCACCCTCCCCTCCTCCTGCTGCCTCGGCTCACTCACAGCCTTGCGGATGGTTTTGCGGTCATGGCCGTATCTTCTGGCCAGTTCCGAGATGCTGACGCCCTCCTCATACAGCTTCCTGATCTCCATCTTCTCACTCTCCCTCATCACCGGCACCTCCCCAAAAGTGATGGCAGGTGCCATAGTTCGACACAGGGGTGGGGAATTCATCCCGATGATTTTGAGGAAATCATGCCGGTGATTTTGGGGAATCTTTATCCGCTGCTATTGGGGATTTTACATCCGATGTTGACACCTTCCTTGCCCATGCCGGCGCGGCGATCGTCGCCGCCGTTGCCGCCGGCGGGCTTCCGGTGGCGGCCGTCGCCGGGGCCCTCCTCGGAACGGTATGGGGGTTTGTTCATCTTTTCGTCTGGGATGCGCTCATCGCCGGAAGAAGCGAAGGACCGGAGTCGGGGAGCCGAACCGGCCCATCGCCGCATGGCCGATAAAGGCCCTCGTCAGAAAGCCGATCGGCCCGTCGTCGAAGCGCCGATCGGCCCGTCTTCGCATAGCCGGCCGGCCCGTCGGCGGGAGCCCGAAATCATTGTCGCCGAAAGACCGAACGAACGAACCGCAACGGAACGGCCGAGCGATCCGCGCCGGGGGAAACCGCCAGCTGCGCCGATACGTCAACCGCGATGGTGGGCCGGGCGATCCGCGCCGGGGGAAGCCCCGGCGCGGCGGCGTTTTACGGGCGATGCTTCGAACTTCCTAGGAAGAATGGAGGACGCTTCGGGCCGCGGGCCAAGAGGATAGGCGACCATGCCTATGGTCCGTCCGGCGGACGAGTGGTAAAGTATGGTGTCGAGTGCTGTCGGCAGGGGGGGATGAAGTGGGAGGGGGAGACCGTGGACCACCTCGCAACCTTGTGGGCCGTATCGGCCCTCTCACTCGCTCCCCTGACGGTGTGGGCGCTCGTCTTTTTGCAGCGAATGAGGCACCGCCGATCCCAAAAGCAGGCGGCCGGGCCGGACGAGAGGCGGAAGGCGGTCGATCCGCTTCTTTCCGCCCTTCAGGCGTCGGAGTGGGGCCTTCTCCTGCTCGAGAAGATGGGCGAAGGTTCGATCGTGCGCTGGGCGGGAGGCCGCCTCTGGGTGCGCCTCGGTTTCGAACCGGAAGCGCTCTCCGGCCGGCCGCTTGAGGCCGTCGTCTTCGCGAAAGAGGCGACCGCGGCGGCGGAGGCGGCCTTCGCCGGCCGGGACGGCGCCGCCTGTGCCTTTTTCCAGGCCGGCTGGGATCTCATGGGACGGGTTTATCCCGTCCGCCGGGAAGGGACGGTGGTCGCCGCGTGGCTGCTGGTGCTGCCGGCTTACGCCGAGAATCCGTGGAGCATCGGGAAGAGGGATGAAGGGGCGATGGAAGGGGCGATGGCAAAAGCGGCGCTCGTCGACGAGACCCGTGCACCGAACGGGGCACAAGCGCCGGCGCGCCCGGCGCCGGAAGCGGAGGACGATCCCGAGGCGGTCCTTACGGCGCTGGAAGCGCTTTTGGCGTCGGCGATCGACATTCTGGCCCGGCATCCGGAGGCGCTCCGGCAGGCGGGCCGGGTGGCAGAGCGGATGGCGGCGTTTCAGGCGCTCCTCGCCCGGTCGGGTTGGCCGGAGGCGGGAGCGCCGGTTCGGGAGGTCGTCGGTGGGGGGGCGGCCGAGAAGGCCGCCGGCGGGGCGCCGGCGGACGGCGGCGGACGCCCGGGGCCGATCGCCGCTTACGGAACGGCAAACGGGGCCGGCCCGGCGCCGGCCGCCGACGAAGGCGACCCCGCTCCGGTCGGCGAGGCCACCTCCTCGGCCGTCGGGGACGGAGTTCCGGACGCCGTTTTTTCGGCGCCGGCGGAGCCGGAGACGTGGCGGGTGGAGCGGCTCAAAAAGCGGATCGACGCGTTTTCGACCCTCACCCAGCGGGAAAAAGAGGTGTTGCTCGAACTCAGCCTCGGGAAGCGGAACCGGGAGATCGCCGAGACGCTTTTTATCAGCGAGCACACCGTGAAAAATCACATCTCCAACATCTTCGCCAAGCTCGGCGTCTCCGACCGGGTGCAGCTTCTTTCGCTCCTGTATCGCGGTCGCCCGCCGGATCGGGCGGACGGTTGAGGGCGTGCATAATCGGGGTCTGGTCCCACCCGCCTAGTCCTGATAGACTAAGGGAACAACCGGATGCCGGCCATTCCGGTGCGGGCGGTGGGGTCGTGGCGCCGGTCGAACGCGCGGCTTTTTCAGGATTCGCCGGGGCGCCGGCGTCGACGTCGGATCTTGCGACCAAAACCGAACATGGCCGACGACAAAGGCACACCATCCGAAAGGATGGGCCGCAAAGCCGTGAGCCTACGGCGGCGCGTCCGCTATGGCTGTCTGGCTGCCGAATCGGATGCGGGTTCGACCGACGGGTGGGGTGTCTTTGTCGCAAAGCCCTGCTTTATTTATTTAGTCGGCGTTTATTCATTTGTGCGGGATGGAGGGGGATCCGACGACGCCGTGCGGCGCGCCGAAACGGATGCAGACGCCGAAAGCGGGGGGAGCGCGATGGATGGCGAGACGATCCTCTGGCACATCCGGCCGCTCGAGGTTCGGGCCGAGCGCAAGGCGCCGTCCGGTCCGGAAGGCGACGACCCGGCCGCCCTCTTGTCGCTTCTGGCCGCCCGGGGAGTGCGCACCGGCATCGATCCCGGGGCCGTCGAGGCGCTTGCCCGGGGTGGGCCGGGCGTCTACATCGTCGCCCGGGGGACGCCGCCGGAAGAGGGGCAGGACGGCCGGGTCGAGTGGCTCGTCGAGACGACGCCGGTCGATGCCCTTCAGGATGCCGGGGAGGACGAGGCGATCGATTATCGCGAGCGGCGGCGGCTTCCGAGCGTCCAGGCGGGGACGGTGCTCGCCCGGGTGCACCCGCCGGTGCCGGGCCGGCCCGGCACGAGCGTCTTTGGCGAGCCGATCCCGCCGAAGCCGGTCTATCCCGTCGAGGTCATCGCCGGCGCCGGCGTGCGCTACGACGCCGAAACGGGGGAGATCGTCGCCGAGCGGTCCGGCCTCCTCACCGTTCAGGCGAGCCGCCGGAAGGTGCGCCTTGCGATCGGCCCGCTCTTCGTCCATCGCGGCCCCGTCGATCTGAAAAGCGGCAACATCCGCTTCGCCGGTTCTGTGGAAATTTTCGGAGATGTGACGGAAGGAATGCTCGTCGAGGCGCGGGAACAGGTGGTGGTACACGGGCAGATCACCCGGGCGACGGTGCGGTCGGGCGGCCTCATCGTCGTCGCCGGGGGCGCCGTCGGTTCCCGGATCGTCTCGGGCGACGAACGGTGGACGCCCGGGGACATCCGGGCGCTCCACGCCCTCGACGAAAGCCTCCTCCGACTGATCCAGAAAATCCGCGCCGCCCAGAGCGTGCCGGAGATCGCCGCCCGCCTCGGCCGCCCGGAAGCGTTCCGGTCGCTCGTGACCGCGATCGTCGGAGAGGACGCGGACCGGATCCGGGAGGCGCTCAAGCGGCTTCGGCTGCTTTGGACGGAGGGCGGTGAGGCGAACGGGGGAAAAACGCATTTTTTTGACCTGTGGGCGCTTTTTATCGGCGGCGTACAGCACCGGCAGGCGCCGGGACCGGAAGCGCTGGCGGCGGCGGTGCGGTGGGTGCATGCGGCCGCCGAAGCCCGCCCGATGGCGATGCTGGAAGAAAGCGGCGTCCGGGCCGGTTACGTTCAAGCGTCCCGCGTCATCGCCTTCGGCGACGTCGTGATCGGCGACCGGGGCGCCTTCCAGTCCGAGATCGAGACGTTCGGCCGGGCGGTCGTCGCCGGACCGCTTCGCGGCGGGCGGCTGTACGCCGAAGGCGGCGCCCGCCTCCGGGAGGCCGGAAGCGAGTCCGGCGTCCCGACGCAGGTCGCCGTCGGCCGGGCGGCGGCCGTCGAGCTGGAGACGGTCCATCCGGAGGTCGAGGTCGCCGTCGGTGCGGCGAGCCTCCGCTTTCGAGAGCGGCGGTCGCACGTCCGGGTTCGGCTCGGCGACGACGGCCGGATCGCGTTGGAGGCGCTGTCATCTTTGTGAACCCCGTCACCGGTCTGCCACCAATCGACCGTCTTTATGTCACAAAGGGGGCCGCGGCCGGCCCTTTTTTTGCGCTCCGTTCTGGTACACTCGGAGCGAACCCCACGATGAGCGGCGCGACGGCGTGCGATCGCCCGGACGCGCGGTGCGATCGTCGGAGGGCGGCGCGATCGTTCGGCCGGGCGGTGGGATCGCCGGATGGTCGACGCGATCGCCGGATGCGCGAAAGGAGGGTCGGAGATGCCCGATGTGCTTTTGCTGAGCCGCATTCAATTTGCGGTAACGATTATGTATCATTTTCTCTTCGTCCCGCTTACCCTCGGGCTCGTGCTTCTGGTCGCCATCATGGAAACGCTGTATGCCCGGACCAAAGACGACCTCTACCGGCGCATGGCCGACTTCTGGGGCAAACTTTTCGTCATCAACTTCGTCCTCGGCGTCGTGACGGGCATCACGATGGAATTCCAGTTCGGCACGAACTGGTCGGAGTACTCGAAGTTTATGGGCGACATCTTCGGGGCGCCGCTCGCCATCGAGGCGCTCGTCGCTTTCTTCCTGGAGTCGACGTTCATCGGCATCTGGATCTTCGGCCGGGAGCGGTTCCCGAAACTGCGGGCGCTCTCGATGTGGATGGTCGCCCTCGGCACGACGCTGTCTTCGCTTTGGATCATCACCGCCAACGGCTTTATGCAAAATCCGGTCGGCTACACCCTCGTCGACGGACGCGTGCACCTGGAGAACTTCTGGGCCGTGCTTTTTAACCCGTACGTCTGGTATATGCTCGTCCACACGCTGATCGGAAGCTACATCGTCGGCAGCTTCTTCGTCCTCGGCGTGAGCGCCTATCACCTCCTCCGGCGGCAGCACGTCGAGTTTTTCCACCGTTCGTTCAAGCTGGCGCTGGCGCTCGCCCTCTTTGCGACGGTGATGGCGCCGCTGAGCGGCCATCTGGCCGGCCTGAACGCGGCGAAGGTCCAGCCGGCGAAGGCGGCCGCCTTTGAGTCGATCTGGGAGTCCGGGGAGGCGCAGCCGTTCTACCTCCTGGCCGTGCCGAGCCTGAAGAACGACGGCAACATCATCGAGTGGGGCAAGATCCCGTACCTCGGGAGCCTCCTGACCACCAATTCGCCGACCGGGTACGTCAAAGGGCTTGGCGACATCCCGGCCGACGAACGGCCGCCGGTGTGGATCGTCTTCTGGAGCTTCCGGCTCATGGTCGGGCTCGGTCTTTTCTTCCTCGCCGTGGCGGGGTATGCGTGGTGGCGGGAGCGAAAAGGGACGCTTCTCGAGGCGCGGGGGCTGCTCAAGGCGCTTCCGTACTTCATCCCCCTTCCGTATGTCGCGATCAACCTCGGGTGGGTCGTGACGGAAGTCGGGCGGCAGCCGTGGATCGTCTACGGGCTCATGAAAACGGCCGATGCCGTGAGCCCCATCTCCATCGGCGACATCGTCTTTTCCCTCGTCGGGCTCGTCGTCTTCTATACCTCCCTCATCATCGCCGATGTCTATCTCCTCGTGAAGCACGCGAAGGCCGGGCCGGAGGTCGCGGCGTCGCCGGGCGAGCCGCCGGCGAAGGCGCCGAAGGCGCCTGCGGGCCGGCCGCAGGAAGCCTGACGGGCAGGAGAAAGGAGGGAGAGCATGCTCTCGTACGACGCCCTTTCCGTCCTCTGGTTCATCCTCTGGGCGGTCCTCTGGATCGTCTATTTCACCCTCGACGGTTACACCTTAGGCGTCGGCATCCTCTTCCCGTTCCTGCGCAAAAATGAGCAGGAAGAGGCTCAGCTCCAGGAGGTCGTCGGTCCGTTCTGGAACGGCAACGAGGTGTGGCTCATCACCGCCGGCGGGGCGACGTTTGCCGCCTTTCCGCTCGTTTACGCGGAGATGTTCTCGACGCTTTATGTGCCGCTTTTTCTCATCTTGTTCGGCCTCTTCTACCGGGCGACGGGGCTGGAATTTATGTCCAAAGGGTCGGGGCGCTTCTGGAAGGCGAGCTGGACGTTCGCTTTCTTCGGGGGAAGCCTCGCCGTGGCGCTTCTTCTCGGCGTCGCCTTCGCCAATATGTTCTACGGTCTTGCCTTCGACCGGACGACGAACGCGGTGACGCTCGCGTCGCTTTTGAACCCGTACGGGATACTGGGCGGGCTTTTGTTCGTCGCCTTTGCCGTTCTCTCCGGCTCCCTCTGGACGGCCCATAAGGTGAGCGGCCCGCTTCACGACCGGGCGCGGTCGGTCGCCGGCTGGGCGTGGTTCGTCGTCCTCGGGCTCCACGGCCTCTTTCTCTCGGCGACGGCCAACCGGACGACGATCCTCGACAATTACAACGCGTATCCGATCCTTTACGTCGTTCCGGCCCTCGCCCTTCTTCTTTTGTTGCTCGTCCGCTTCTTCTACGCCCGCGGGCGCTTGCTCTGGTCGTTTCTCATGACCTCCGGGGCGATCGCCCTCACGACGGCGACGGGGTTTATCGGAATGTTTCCCCGCATGCTCATCTCCCGCCTCGATCCGGCGGCGTCGATCACGCTGTACGAGGCCCGGGCAAGCGAGCTCACCCTGTCGATCATGCTCTTCGTGGCGGTCATTTTCGTTCCGATCGTGATCGGGTATCAGCTCTGGGCCTACCGGCTCTTTCGGGCGAAGATCCGACCGGAGGAAGCGAAGGGGTATCGCTGAGCGCCGAGCGGGCGCCGGGGCGCCGTTTGCGGCGAATCCGCCGGCGGGCGAAGTCGAAGCGCCGCGGCACAGGAGTGCAAAATCAACTCTTGTGCCGGCCGGCGCCTTTTTTTATGCTTAAAAAGGAGTTGGCGTAAGGAAATAAAATCGAACGCATTAATAAAATGTGGCAAGTAGAAAATCCGCCTGCATCCGGGCGGGCTCGAACGGGCCAGGCGGAGGCCGCCGGCCGGACGGACGAGAAGGGAGGGGCGGCGATGCAGGCGAAGAAGGCGATCGACGGGCCGATCGAACGGCGGGCGCCGGAGATCGGGCAGCGGTACGAGCGGGCGGAGCGGGCCCTCGCCGAACGATGGCCGGGGCTTCGGGGCATCCTCCCCTTCCTGGGGCCGGCGTTCATCGCGTCGGTGGCGTACATCGATCCGGGGAACTACGCGACGAACATCGCCGCCGGTTCGACGTACGGCTACCGCCTGCTCTGGGTGGTGCTGGCGGCGAATCTGATGGCGATCCTCGTCCAGGCCCTTTCGGCCAAGCTCGGCATCGCCACCGGCAGGGATCTGCCGGAGCTCATCCGGGACCGCTACGGCGCCGCCGCCGGCTGGTTCATGTGGGTCCAGGGGGAGCTCGTCGTCATCTTCACCGACCTCGCCGAATTCCTCGGCGGCGCGATCGGGATTCATCTTCTGACCGGCCGCTCGATGGTGGAAAGCGCGGTCTTTGCGACGATCCTTTCGTTTTTGCTGCTCGAGCTTCAGCGGCGGGGGGTGCGGCCGCTGGAGGCGGCGATCACCGGGCTGGTGATGGTCGTCACGTTTTCGTTCGTCGTCGAGATGTTCCTCTCCGGCGCCGAACCGGCTCCGCTGATGCGCGGTCTTTTGGTGCCGACCTTTCCCGACGCCGAGGCGGTCTTTCTCGCCGCCGGCATCCTCGGGGCGACGGTGATGCCCCATGCGATCTACCTCCATTCGGCCCTCACCAAGCGCCGGGTGACGGCCCGGACGCCGGAGGAAAAAAAGCGCCTCTACCGACTCGAGCTCCTCGACCTCTGGATCGCGATGGGGATCGCCGGGGTGATCAACATGAGCATGGTCATTGTCGCGGCGGCCCTTTTTCACGGCCGGGGGATGGTCGTCGAGGAGATCGACGACGCGGCCCGGCTGCTCGGGCAGTTCCTCGGACCGGCGGCGACGCTTCTTTTCGCCGTCGGGCTCCTCGCATCGGGGCTTTCGAGCTCGTCGGTCGGCATCCTCGCCGGCGACGTCATCATGCAGGGGTTCATCCGCTTCCGGATCCCGATCTACGCCCGGCGGATCGTCTCGACGATTCCGCCGCTGGCGATCATCCTTTCAGGGATGAGTCCGACGACGGCCCTGCTGGTGAGCCAGGTCGTCCTCTCCTTCGGCATCGGGCTCGCCCTCGTGCCGCTCGTCCTCCTCACCCGAGACCGGCGGGTGATGGGAGAGCTCGCCAACCGGCCCTTGACCAACCTTCTCGCGTATGCGGTGACGGCGGTCGTCCTCGCCTTAAACGGCTACCTCCTGTACTCGGCCTTCCACGGCGTGGCCGTCTGAGGCGGGCGCCCCCGGCCGTCGGACAAAAAGAAAGCGCGTTTCGGCGCCGGGCGACCGGCGCCTTTACCGTTTCCGGAAAGTGTTGTACAATACGGTCGGGTGCGTATACGTTTCGGGGGCTGCCGGGGCCGGCCGGCGGGAGGCCACGCTGCGCCGGCCGGCGGCAGGTCGGGGCCGCCCCGGACGCCCGGCGGCTCCGACGGAAGAATTCACGGCCGAGGAGGTGGAGTCCGCCGCGCGCGCCATCGGCGCGTTTTGCAACCGGGAAAAAGCGGGGCGCGGCGGAGCAAATTGGACGAACCCGGCGTGTGGTCTCCGGGAACGCTTCTTTGGATCGCGTTTTTTCTCCTTATGAACGGGTATTTTGTCGCCATCGAGTTTGCGCTGGTGAAGGTCCGGCAGAGCCGGCTGGAAGTGCTCGCCGAGGAGGGGAACGCCGCGGCCCGCCGGGTGCTCGAGATGGTCGCCGAGCTCCCGCGGTACCTTTCGGCGGCGCAGCTCGGCATCACCCTCGCCTCGCTCGTCCTGGGCTGGCTCGGGGAACCGGCGATGCGGGCCCTCCTCTGGCCGCTCTTTCAGCTTCTCCGGTTGCCGGAGCCCCTCGCCGGTCCCCTCGCCATCGGCGCCGGCTTTGCCGTCGTGACGGCGCTTCATATCGTCGTCGGCGAGCAGGCGCCGAAGGTCGTCGCCGTCCACGTCGCCGAACAGATCGCCCTCCGGTCCTACGGGCCGCTCTATTACTTCTACCGGGTGATGCGGCCGTTCATCGCGCTGCTGGACGGGGCGACGCGGCTCGTGGTCCGTCTGCTGGGCTTCGATCCGGGGGCGGGGGAGACGGCGGGACACACGGAAGAGGAGCTCCGGCTCCTCGTGCGGGAATCGCACGAAAGCGGCCTCATCGACGAGTCGGAGTACGATCTCGTCGAGGGGATCTTCGATTTTGCCGAGACGAACGCCCGGGAGATCATGGTGCCCCGGACGGAGATCGAATGCCTCTACACCGGGCTTTCCTACGAAGAAAACATGCGGATCGTCCGGGAGAAGCTTCACACCCGCTACCCGCTCTGCGACCCGGATAAGGACCACATCATCGGGTTCATCCACATCAAGGACCTCTGGCGCCATCCGGAAGAGCGCGACCTCAAAAAGCTCATCCGGCCGATCACGAAGGTGCCGGAGTCGATCCCGCTCGTCCGCCTGCTCAAAATCATGCAAAAAGAAAAGACCCAGATGACGATCCTGATCGACGAGTACGGCGGGACGGCGGGGCTGGTGACGCTCGAGGACGTCCTCGAGGAGATCGTCGGGGAGATTCAGGACGAGTTTGACGAGGAGCGGCCGGAGGTTGAGGAAGCGGAAGGCGGGGCGTACTCCGTCGACGGTCGGATGCTCATCGAGGAGTTCAACGAGCGGTTCGGCACGGCGATTCACGACGACGATTACGATACGATCGGCGGCTGGGCCTACGCCCATTTCGACACGCCGCCGTCGGTCGGGGCACGGTTCGTTTTCGAAGGGGCCCACGAGTTCGTCATCGCCGAGATGGACGGCCTCCGGGTCGCCCGGCTCCTGTACCGCCGGACGCCGGAAGCGGAGGCGGAAAAAGGGCCGGAGGAAGAGGGCGTGGTGGAAGAACCGCGGCGGGCCGAAGCCCAATAATCGAACGTGCGCAGAGCCGGGGAGGAGCGGGCGTCGGTGGCGGAGTTCGTGCAGACGGTGCTCGAGCGTCTGGAGGCGCTGGGCGCCCTCGGCATCGCCCTCGGGCTCATGATCGAGGTCATCCCGAGCGAGATCGTCCTCGCCTACGGCGGGTACCTCATCGCGAAGGGGGCCGTCGGTTTTGTTCCGGCCTTCGTCGCCGCCGTCGTCGGCGGCGTCCTGTCGCAGCTTTTTCTCTACTGGCTCGGCCGCTACGGCGGCCGGCCGGCGGTCCTTCGGTACGGAAAGTACGTCCTCATCCGGCCGGAGCACCTCGCGGTGGCGGAGCGGTGGTTTGAGCGCTACGGGCCGGGGGTGATTTTTTCGGCGCGGTTCGTGCCGGTCGTCCGGCACGCGATCTCGGTGCCGGCGGGGCTCGCCCGGATGGGCCACGGGCCGTTTATCCTCTACACGGCCCTCGCCATCGTGCCGTGGTCGCTCTTTTTCTTTTTTCTCGGCGCCAAGATCGGTGAAAACTGGCCGCTCGCCAAGGCGATCGCCGCCCGCTACTGGCCGTATTTTCTCGCGGTGGCAGCGGGGTCGTTCGCCCTCTACGTCGTGTGGCGCAGGCGGGCGGAGCGTTCGTAGACGGCGTGCCGACCGGCACGCCGTTTTCGCGTCCGGCGTATATCGTTTATGAGAATCCTCCATACTGGCAAATGAAGACTCGATGCCGAAGGAGGGAGGCCGATGGCCGCCAAGCGGCAGGACGCCTGGCGCGAAGACGAAGATTTCCTGCTCGCCGAGACGGTGCTCCGGCACATCCGGGAGGGAAGCACGCAGCTTCGGGCGTTTGAAGAGGTGGCGGAGAAGCTCGGCCGGACGGCGGCGGCGTGCGGCTTCCGCTGGAACAGCGTCGTCCGGAAGCACTATGAAAGCGATGTGATGCTGGCCAAGCTCACCGGCAAGAAGGCCCGGCGCCGGGAGCGGTCGGCGGTGTCGGCGGAGGTGCCGGTCTTCTATTCGACGGAAGGCGAGGCGGAGGACGGGAGAGAGGGGTGGATCGAGGCGGACGGGGGCGCCCCGGACGGGGCCGCGGCGGAGGCGGAGGACGCGATCCGGGCGGCCGCCGGGGGAAGCGGGCGCCCGGTCGGCCGGCGGCGCGCCGGAGCGCTCGGCTTTGCTGAGGTGATCGCTTTTCTTCGGGAGACGGCGAAGCGGGTCGAGGCGCTGGAGCGGGAGGCGGCGGCGCTTCGGGAGCAGCTCCGGGAGCGGGAGGCGACGATCGAGCGGCTTTTGAAAGAGCGGGAGGCCGGCCTTCGCTGGCCCGCCGGCGAGGCGGTGTTGCCGGACGACTACGGGCTCATCGTGCGCATCCTGGAGCGGGCCCGCCGGCTGGTCGAGGAAGAAGCCGGCGCCCTCGAGCCGCCGGCGCCGCCGGAGCGGACGCCGGAGCGGGCGGCCGAAGGGTTTTGACGCCGGAAACCGACCCGGCGGTCGAGTCGGCCCTCATCGTCGGCCGAATCGCGCCGACGTCCGTCCCCTTTCGCGCCGTCTTTTCCCTTTTTTCCCGCATCCTTTATATTTATAATGGGAGAAAGGGGAAGGCGGCGCGGGAGGGGATTTTTTGCAGGTCACGGTCTGGCGGGCGGCGACGATGCGATCGGCGCGGGAGGGGCTCTACCGGCGGCTCATCGACGCCTCGCACCGGGAGCCGGACGGGGCGCCGCTGATTCTCCTCGTGCCGGAACAGATGACGTTTGCCGTCGAGCGGGCCCTCGTCCGCCGGGGGCTCCGGGGCTCGACGCGGCTCTGGGTCGTGAGTTTTACGCGCCTGGCGTGGCGGGTTTTTCAGGAAGCGGGCGGGCTCGCCCGGCGGCCGGTGACGGCGATCGGGGAGCTCCTCCTCGTGGCGGAGGCGGCCCTTCGCCGGCGGGAGGAGCTTGGCCCCTTTGCCCGGACGGCGGACCGGATCGGGACGCTGGAACGGCTGTCCGCCTTCCTCCGGGAACTCCGCCGCTACGGGACGCCGCCGGAGGCGCTTCGGGCGGCGGCGCAGGCTCTGGCGTCGGATCCGGCCCTTCAGGAAAAGCTCGCGGCGGCGGCGACCGTCTACGCCGACGTCGACCGGGCGCTTCAGTCCCGCTATCTCGCGGCGGAAGACGCCTTGCGGGGGCTCGCGAAGCGGCTTTCGGCGCCCGATCCCGCAAAGCGGCCGGCCTGGGTGGCCGAGGCCGAGGTGTTCGTCGACGGGTTTTTGAGCTTTACGCCGGAGGAGCTGGCGGTGCTGGACGGGCTCATGGCCCGGACGCGGTCGGTGGCGTTTTTGTTCCCCGACCTTCGGGCGGCGGCGGAGGTCGCCGATCCGGCGGCCCGGTCGGTCCTCCGGGCCCTCGGCGCGCTGTACGGCGACGTCGAACGGGGGCTCGACGGCCCGGTGGCGCGGACGGTGGCGGAACTCGAGCGGCTCGCCGGGCGGCGGGGCGTGCCCTTTCAGCTCGCGCCGGCGCCGGATTCGGCGCCCGGATCGGCTCCGGCGGCCGGCGCGGCCCACGGCGGGGCGGCCGGGGCGGCCCGCGGAGAGGCGGCCGGCGGAGCGCACGGGGCGGCCCAGGCGGGGGCGGCGGCCGGCCCCTGGGCGGCGGCGGGCCCGCTTCCGGAGACGCGCCTTTTTCGCCCGCCGACGCGGCGGCGGGAGGTGGAGGGGGCGGCGGCGGTCCTCCGGCACTACCGCCGGCGGGGGATCCCGTACCGGCGGATGGCCGTCGTCGCCGGCGATCTCGAGGCGTACGCCGGCATCGTCGAGGCGGTCTTCGCCGCGGCGGACATCCCGGTGTTCCTCGACCGGGAGCGGCCGATGCGGCCGCACCCGCTCGTCCGGCTCGTCGAGGCGCTCCTCGAGGGGATGGAAAACGGCCCGTCGACCCCGGCGCTCATCGCGCTCCTTAAGACGGGGCTTCTCGGGCCGTTTTTTGAAGCCCGGGGCATGACGCTCACGGAAGACGACATCGATCGGCTGGAGAACTGGCTCCTCGAGTACGGCGTGCAGGGAAGCGACTGGGCGAAGCCGCATTTCGGCCGGCCGCCTGAGGTCGAGGCGGCGAGGGACGGCGGGCGGCCGGAGACGGCGGGACGTCCGGCGGGCCCGGCCGATGGGGCGCGGGAAGCCGGAGCCGCTTTCGCCGGCGGCGGGCCGGAAGGGGCCGGGGCGGCGCTCCGGGAAAAGATCCGGGAAGCCCTCGCCCAGGCCCTTTTTCCCGATGCGGAGGAAAGGACGGCGGCCGAGCCGCCGACGGCCGGGGCGTGGGCCCGGCGGCTCTGGCGGCGGATCGAGGCGCTGGACGTCGAGGCGGGGGTGCGCCGGTCGATGTTCGCCGCCGAGGGGCGGGGGGCGGTCGAGGAGGCGGACGAAGACCGGCAGGCCTGGCAGACGCTGATCGAGCTCCTCGAGCAGACGGCGGACGTCCTCGGCGAGACGCCGATGGACGCCGGGACGTTTGCCCGCCTTTTCCGCTTCGGGCTGCGCTCGGCGCGGTTTCGCCTCGTGCCCCGGACGGTGGAGGCGGTGACGGTGGCGGACCTCGACCGCTCTCGCCTCCTCGACGTCGACGTCATCGTCTTCCTCGGCGCCGTCCGGGGGGCGATGCCGCCGGAAGGCGGCGACGACGGCTGGCTTTCGGAGGCGGAGCGGCGCCGGCTCTTCGAGCGGCTCGCCGAGGCGGAGGCGCCGGCCGTGCGTCTCGCGCCGCCGCTCGAGGAGCGGGTCGCGGAGGCGGCGGTGAAGCTCTGGAGCTTCTTCGCCGAGGCCGGGCGCGCCCGCGCCGTCTTCGTCCCGGCGGCGGTCGGCGACGAGCCGGCGACGCCGGCGCCGTGGGTCGAGGCGCTGGAGGAGACGTCGCCGCCGGCCGCGGGTCGCCGGATCCCGCCGTCCCTCCTTTCCCCGACGCAGGGGCTTCAGGTTCTGGCCGCCGGCGTGCGGGCCTTTGTCCGGGGCGCCCTGCCGCCGCCGGCCTTCTGGCCGCTTTATGCCGCTTACGTCGCCCTGGAGAAGGCGGGCGATCCGGCCGGCCTTTCCGCCCGGGGGATCGCCGGGCTCGCCGCCGGCCGGCCGGAGCGGGGGCGCATTGCGCCCGAGCTCGCCCGGCGGCTCTTTCCGCCGCCTCTCATCGCGAGCGTGTCGAAGATGGAGCGGTACCACGAATGCCCGTACGCCTTTTACGCCGCCCACGGGCTCGCCCTCGCCGAGCGGCCGGTGCACCGGCTGACGATGCCCGACGTCGGGGAGCTCTATCACGCGGCGCTCGCCGCCGCCGGGCCGGCCCTCGCGGCGCTGGCCGACCGGACGAAAGGGGCGGGCGGGTCGTGGCTTTCCGGCGGGATCCCCGCCGAGGCCGAGGCGGCGCTCCGGGCGGCGGTCGAGGCGGCGACGGCGGCGGCCCTGCAACAGGATCGCCGGGCCCTCTTTTCGGCCGACGCCCGCCGGAAGGCGATCGCCCACCGGCTCCGGCGGCACGTCGAACGGACGGCCCGGGCGGCGGTGGAGCAGCTTCGGCGGGGGGCGTTTCGGCCGCACGCCTTTGAATTCGCCGTCGGCGACGGCCGGGACGGGGTGCCGCTTCGGCTTCCCGGCGGCCGGGTCATCCGGATCCGCGGCCGGATCGACCGGATCGACCTCGCCCCGGGGAAGGCGGCGCCCTGGCTCCGGATCGTCGATTACAAGTCCCGCTTTGTGGCGCCGGACGCCCGGCGGTTTCTGGCCGGCGTCGATCTCCAGCTCATCGTCTACCTCGATCTTCTTTTGAACGAAGGCCTCCGGATCGAAGGGAAGCGGATCCTGCCGCGGCCGGCGGCGGCCCTCTACCAGATCGTCGGCGATCCCCGGCCGATCGTGAAAGGGTCGGAGGGGGAGGCGGAGATCGCGCATCTCGTGCTCAAAGCGTATCGCCTAAGCGGCTGGATCGCCCGGGACCGGGACGCCGTCTTCTGCCTGGACGAAAGCCTGCCGGAGCGGCTGCGGGCGATTCAGGAGCAGAAGAAAGAGAAAAAATCCCGGCGCCGCACCGTCGACAGCGCGGTTCTCGATCTTTCGCTTACGCTGGAGGGGGACCTGCCGGCGGGCAGCCGGGGGACGGCCCTCTTCCTCATCCCGGAGGCCGGCTGGGCGGCCCTTCGGGCGGTGGCCCGGGAAAAGCTGGAGGAGGCGGTGGTCGGGATCGAGGCGGGGCGGTATCCGGCGGCGCCCTTCGCCGAGCCGGACGGGACTCCCGTCTGCCGCTTCTGCCCGTACCAGGCGGTCTGCGGCTTCGATCCGGAGGCGGGCGACCGGCCCCGGCGGTTTTATTCGGCCGGCGACGCCCGGCGGGTGCTGGCGGAGATCGTGCACGGCCGGGCGGCCGCGGCGGAGGCGGCGGGCCGGGGCGTTGAAGCCGGGCAAGGGGGTGGAATGTGATGGGCGCATCTCCGGGCGCGGGAGGGGTTCGCTGGACGCCGGAGCAGCGGCTTGCGATCGGCGTCCGGCACGACGAGATGCTCGTCGCCGCCGCCGCCGGCTCGGGGAAGACGGCGGTCCTCATCGAGCGGATCGTCCGCCTCGTCGCCGGCGACGACGCGGGCCCGGGCGGCGCCGGCGAGGCGGCGGGGTCCGGCGGGCAGGAGACCTTCGGCGAGGCCGGTGCGGAAGCCCCCGGCGGACTCATGGCGGCGGCCGCCTCCGGCAGCCCCGGCGGTTCGGGGCCGTTCGGCGAGGCCGGCGCGACGGCGTCCGGCGTGGCTGGTGCAGCGGCGTCCGGCGAGCTCGGTACGACGGCGTCCGGAAAGGCCGGTGCGGCGGCGTCCGGCGAGATCGGCGCGAAAGCCCCGATGCCGGACAAGGCGGGCTTTGGTCGCCGGACGTCCCTCGACCGGCTGCTCGTCCTCACGTTCACCCGGGCGGCGGCGGAGGAGATGCGAAGCCGCCTCGCCCGGGCGCTTCTCGAGCGGGCCCGGACCCGCCCGGGCGATCCCCATCTCCGGCGTCAGCTTCTCCTTTTGCCCCAGGCGGAAGTGACGACGTTCGACGCCTACGCGCTCCGGGTCGTCCGGCGCTTCGCCCACCTCATCGGCTGGGATCCGTCGTTTCGGCTCATCGACGAGATCGAGGAGCGGCCGCTTCGGCAGGCGGCGGTTGAGGCGACGCTCGCCTGGGCGTACGGGACGAAGGCGCCGGACGATCCGTTTTACCGGCTCGTCGACTGGCTGCACGCCACCCGGGACGACGGGCCGCTCGTCGAGGCGCTCTTTCGGCTGGACGACTTCGTCCGCTCGCTGCCGGACCCGGACGCGTTTTTTGCCGCGGGCCTCGAGGCTTACGCCGGGGCGGCCGCCGGCGCGACGGCGGGCCGGTGGTTTTTGGCCTTCCGGCGGACGATGACCGAGGCGCTCGAAGGGCTGGTCCGGGATCTTCGGGGGCTCGTCGGACAGGCCCGGGCGGTGTCGGCCAAGGCGGCGGAGCCGTTCGCGGAAGACGCCGCCGCCGCGGAGGCGGCGCTCGAGGCGGTGCGGGCGGCCGAAGGCTGGGACGACGTCGTCGCCGCCCTGCGGGGGTTTTTCGCCCGCCCGCTCGCCCGGGTGTCGGTTCGGGGGCTTTCGCCGGAGGCCGGGGCGGCCGTCGAGCGGCTCAAGCGGGAGCGGGCGGCGCTTCGGGATCAGCTGAAGGATCGCCTCACCCCCGCCCTCGTCCCGGCGGAGGAGGCGGCCGAAGAGGCGGCCGCCGCCCGACCGGTCCTCGAGGCGCTCGTCGGCCTGTACCGGGAGTACGCGGACCGGCTTGAGGCGATCAAGGGGCGGGAGAACGTCCGGACGTTTTCCGACGTCGCCCGGGCGCTCCTTCGGGTGCTCGAGGCCGGGGCCCTCGAGGCGGTCGCGGCGCAGTACGACGAGGTGCTCGTCGACGAGTATCAGGATACGAACCGGCTGCAGGATGCGTTTGTCGCCCGGCTTTCTGCCCGCGGCGTGCGGGTGTTTATGGTCGGGGACGTCAAGCAAAGCATCTACCGCTTCCGGCTGAGCGAGCCGCGGCTCTTTCAGGAGAAATACGAGCGCTTCCGTCCGATCGCGGCGCCTCCGGCGGAGGGGCCGGCCGACGGCGGGGCCGCGGCGGTTGGCCCGGCCGATGGCGCGGTTGCGGCGCCTCCGGCGGAGGGAGCGCCCGACGGCGGGGGCGCGGCACTTTCGGCGGCGGATGCGCCGGGCGGCGGGGCTACGGCGCTTTCGGCGGAGGGAGCGCCCGCCGGCGGGTCTTGGGCCCTTTCGTCGGAGGGGCCGGCCGACGGCGGGGGCGCGGCGGCTTCGGCGGCCGGACCGGCCCCGGAGGCGGCCGCCGCGGTCGGCGCGGCGCGGGACGCCGCCGCGGGGTCCGGGGAGGCCAAAAGCCGCGTTCGCATCGATCTTAACCGAAATTTTCGCAGCAAGCCGGAGATCTTGCGCTTCATCAACGCCCTCTTCGAGCGCCTCATGGTGAAGGAGGCGGCGGAGATCGACTACGACGCCGCCGCGGCCCTGAGGCCGGGGAAGGAGGCGCCGCCGGATCCGGAGGCGGTGCCGGAATGGACGATCCTCGACGTTCGGCCGGGCGCGGCGGAGCCGCCTTCCGCCGCGGCGGACGGCGAAGGCGGTGAGGCGACGGGCGCCGGCGCGGGAGGCGGGAGCGCCGGGGCGCCCGATGACGGGGCCGGGCCGGATGCGGCCGGGGCTCCGGCCGGCCCGGCGCCGGAGGCGGACGGCGCTTTCGGCGAAGAGGCGGCGCCGGAAGAAGAGGAAGAGGCGCCGGAGGGGGCCGAAGCGGAAGGACGGTGGATCGCCCGGCGCATCCGGGAGCTCGTCGCGGCGGGCCGGTCGTACCGGGAGATCGCCGTCCTTTTGCCGACGATGAGAGGCGCCGGCGACGTCTACGCCCGGGCGCTCCGGGAAGCGGGCATCCCGGCGGTCGTCGACCAGCGTTCCGGGCTGTTTGAGGCGATCGATTTGAAGCGGATCGTGGCCCTCCTCCAGCTTCTCGACAACGGCGCGCAGGACATCCCGCTCGCGGCGGTGCTCACGGCGCCGTTCGGCGGCTTTACCGATGCGGAGCTCGCGGAGATCCGGGCGGCGTATCCGGACCGGCCGTTTCATCGGGCGGTGCGGGCGCTCGTCCGGCTGGCCGCGCTTCGGGAGAAAGAGACGGCCGGCGAAGCGAAGGGGGCCGGAGCGGAAGCGGCCGGAGCGGGAGCGGCCCGGGCGGGGGCGGCCGGGTCAGAAGCGGTCGCTGCGGATGCGGCCGGGGCCCGTCCGGATGGGGCGGCGCCCGGGGCGGAAGAAGCGGCGGCCCTGCCGGATGAAGCGGAACCCGACGCGGAAGCGACGGCCGGGTCCGATGCGCAGACGCCGGGCGATGGGCCGGCGGTGTCTCCGGCGCTTCTTGCGAAGCTCCTTCGCTTCTTTCGGCGGCTTCAGACGTGGCGGCGGCTTTCCCGGCGGCTTTCGCCGGAGGCGCTTTTGGACCGTCTGTATGCCGACACCGGCTATCCGGCGTACGTCCTGGGCCTTCCGGAAGGGGAACTTCGGCGGGAGCGGCTCTTTGCCCTCCGGGACCTCGCCGCCCGGTACGCCGAACACGGCCTCGGGGGGCTTTCGGGCTTTCTCCGGGAACTCGAGCGGCTTCAGGAAAGCGGCGCCGACGACGTGCTCCGGATCGCCGACGGCGAGGAGGACCGGGTGCGGATCATGACCGTCCACCGGAGCAAGGGGCTCGAGTTTCCGGTCGTCTTCCTCGCCGGGCTCGGCCGCGGGCAGAACCGGGAGGACGAGCGGGAGTCGCTCCTTTTGCACGGCGAGCTCGGCTTCGCCCTCCGGCGGGTCGACCTGGACCTCGGCGTCGAGCGGGTCGAGGCGGTGTACCGCTTCCTTCTTCAGGAACGCCTGAGGCGGGAGCGCGGGGCGGAAGCCATCCGCCTCCTCTACGTCGGCCTGACCCGGGCGAAGGAGCGGCTCATCCTCGTGAGCGCCGTCCGGGACGCCGCCCAGACGTTCGGGCTCCGGTCGCCGAAGTCGTCGCGGGGGCGGCTCATCGACCTTCCGCCCCGTTCGGGCATCCGCCTGAGCGATCGCCCCGTGCACCGGCTGTATTTCGCCCTCGAGGCGGCGCTCCGGGAGCGCGGCGGGGTCTTCGGCGGCGGGTTCCGGGAGGTCCTCGACCGGGCGAGGAAGTCGCCGGACGAGGCGATCCTCGTCACCCTGCCGGACGGCTTCGGCCGGACGGCGGCCTTCCGCCTGCGCGTCGTGCCGGCGGACGCCCTCGTCGGGGCGCCGGCCGAAGGATCGGGGGCGCCCGGCCGCGCCCTGGTCGGCGCCAAAGGCGAGACGCCAGCCGAAAGCCCCGGGGGGACGCCGTCGGAGGCGCCCGGTACCGGCGACATGCGGCCCCCTGCTTCCGGCGCTTTCGATGAGGCGGTCGAAAGGGCGGTTCCGTCCGGCGCGCCCGGCATCGGGGTCGAGCGGGCGATGCCGTCCGGCGCCTCCGGGCCGGGAGCGGAAAGCGCCCGCGATCGGGTGCCGGACGCCGACCGGATCCTGGCCGAGGCGGTCGCGGCCTTCCGACTGCCGGACCCGCCGGCCCTGGCGGCCCTGTTTCCCCGGCCGGAACGGGTGGCGAAGGCGGGGGAGGCGCTGCTTCGGGCGATGCGCCTTCCGGACGCCGGCGCGGCGTATCCGACGAAGCTTTCCGTGACGGAGCTCAAGCGGCGGCTCGAGGCGCCGGATCCGCTGGCGCGGCCCCTCGTGGCGCCCTTCCGCCTCCGGCGGCCGCGGTTTTCGGGGGCGGCCCTCACGCCGGAGGCGATCGGGTCGGCGGTGCACCGGGTGCTGCAGTCGCTCGATTTCGGCGGGCCGCCGTCGATCGAGGCGGTCGAGGCGACGATCCGCCGCCTCGTCGAGGGGGAGGCCCTGCTGCCGGAGGAGGCGGAAGCGGTCGACCGGGCGGCGATCGTCCGCTTCTGGACGTCGCCCCTCGGGGTGCGGCTCGCCCGGGCGGCCCGGACGGGGACGCTCCGGCGGGAGGTGTCGTTCCTCTACGCGCTGTCGCCCCAGGCGCTCTGGGAAGAACGGGCCGGAACCGGGGGAGCGGACGCGGAAGGGGCGGTCTTTTTGGACAAAGGGAGCGCGGTTCTCTCGGCCCCGGCGGGCGCGGTTCGGACGGCGGCCGGCCCGGACGGCGAGGCGGAACCGATCGTCGTCCAGGGGACGATCGACGCCCTGTTTGAAGAGGACGGGGGGCTCGTCCTCCTCGATTACAAAACCGACCGGACCGACCGGTCCGCCCCGACCGGCGCCGGCGACCGGTCCGCCCGCCATCCGCCTTCCGAAGAAGCGCTCCGGAAGCGGCACGCGCTTCAGCTTCGGCTCTACGCCCGGGCGATCGAGGCCATCTGGGGGGTTCCGGTTCGGGAGCGGTGGATCGTCTACCTCGATCGGGACGAGCCGGTGCGGGTGTAGGGTGAAGACGCGGCGAAGCCGGAAGCGGGCCGCCCGGGTGGTTGTCGTCGCCCGAAGGATCGGGTCGGTCGGGCGGTTTTTTGCCGAAAACGGGCGGCGAAGCGTCGCAAGGCGACCGTCCGGCGGCCGCCCGCCGTCAAGCGGCCATCGGCAAAAACGGCCGAAGGGGGAAGCGCATGGGGGAGCTCGACAACTGCCCGCGCTGCGGCCGGGTGTTCGTTCGCCTGCCGGGGCAGAAGGTCTGCCCGGCGTGCGCGGCGGAGATCGAGGCGGAGTTCGAGCGGGTGTACGCGTTCATCCGGAAAAAGGAAAACCGGCAGGCGACGATCTACGAGGTGAGCGACAAAACCGGCGTGAGCGTGCGGCAGATCACCGAGTTCATCCGGGAGGGGCGCATCCGGATCGCCGATCATCCGAACCTCGCCTACCCGTGCGAGCGGTGCGGGAAGGCGCTCATCACCGAGGGGCGCTTCTGCCCGAGCTGCAAAAAGGAACTTGAGGAAATGACGGAGCAGCTCAAACGCGCCCTCGAGGCGCGTCCGGAGGCAGGCGAGCGGTATCTGCAAAAAAAGGGTCGGCCGCCGGAAAAGCGGCCGTAGGCCGTAAACCTTTGCCGCCGTTCGGCCGATACTGACGGTAAAGCGAGGCGGCGCTCGAGTTGCCGAAAGCGGGGGATGCGGCATGAAAATCGATCCGACGCAGGGCGCCGGCGCCTACCGGGCGGAGGCCAGCCGGGCTAGCGCCGGCCGGACGCCCCCGCCGCATCGGGCGCTTCGGGCCGAAGACCGGCTGGAGATCTCGCCGGCGGCGCGGGCGCTTTCGGTCGAAGGCGCCGGGCGCGCGGCGCCGGCGCCGGTTCCGGGCGGGGTGCCGGCCGTTTCGCCCCCGACCGGCGCGCCGTCGCCGGCGCGGTCTCCGGCCGCCGGCGCCGGCGCCTCGGCTTCGGAGGGCCCCGCGGCGGCGGGGCCGGCTCCGGCCGGCCCCTCTTCCGCCCCGGCTTCGGTGGGCGCGCCGCTCTTTGGCGCGGCGGGCGATCGGGCGCAGCGCCTTCAAGCCCTCCGGCAGGCCGTCGAACAAGGCGCCTACCGCCCGGATCCGGCGGCGATCGCCGAGGCCCTCCTTCGCGCTCTGGCCGGCGGCCGGCGGGCGGATCGGTGAACTCCGGCGGGGCGAAGGGCGGGGAGGGACCGATGCGGACCGACGGACCGGGACGCGAGGCGGAAGGCCGCCCGGATGCGGCGGCGCTCTCCTCTTTGATCGACGTGCTGGAGGACCTCATCAAAGTGCACGACGCCCTCATCGCGGCGGCCGAAAGAAAGCGCGCCGCCCTCACGGCCGGAGATGTGCCGGCGCTCGAGCAGGCGGTGGCGGAGGAGATGGCCCTCGTCCGCCTTGCCGAACAACTGGAGGCGCGCCGGGCGGAGGCGGTCGGAAGCTGGGCGGCCGCGACCGGCCAGGGGAATGCGGCGCCCCGGACCCTTCAGGATCTCATCGAGCGGCTCGCGCCCGGGGAGGCGCGAACGCGGCTGGAAGGCGCCCGGGCGGCGCTTCGGGACCGGATCGCCCGCCTTCGGGCGGCCAACGAGATCAACCAGGCGCTGATCGCCTTTTCGCTTTCCTCCATCGAGGCGCTCATCAAACTGTACGCCGGCGTCGGCGAAGGCGCGGGATACGCCCCGCCGGGGCGGGAGGTGCCCCGGGACGGCGGCGCCCTGTTCGACGGGCGGGCGTAAGGCGGCGCCGGCGCGAAGCGGGACGCCGGCTTCGGAGCGATCGGCCGAGCGCGGCGCCTTTTGCCCCGGACGGCTCGGACGGACGATTCCGGTGGACGGTTCGGGCGGACGAGGCGTTCGCGCCGGCCAGGGGATCGCCTGCGCCGGAGCGACGCCGGGGCGCGGCAAGCGGCACCGAGACGACGGGCGATGCCTTCGGATCGAAAGGGGGGATGGGGATGCGCTCGACCTTTACCGGCGTCGAGATCGCCCGCCGGGCGCTTTTCGCCCAGCAGGCGGCCCTCCAGACGACGGAACACAACGTGGCCAACGCCAACACGGACGGCTACACCCGCCAGCGGGCGGAGCTCGTCGCCGCCCGGCCGCTCCCTTATCCGGGCCTCACGATGGGGGCGCTGCCGGGGCAGATCGGGATGGGGGTCGACGTGGCGCGGATCGCCCGCCTCCGGGACGGGTTTCTGGACCGGCAGTACCGGGAGGAGCGGGCGGCGGCGGCGTACTACGAGACGCTCTCGAACGTCTACGACCGGCTGCAGGCGGTGCTCCGGGAAGATCCCGAGCTCGGCGGGACGGGGCTTCTCGCGGCCGCGGACGCCTTTTTCGGGGCGTTCGACGACCTCGCCCTGAACGCCGAGCGGGGGGAGGCCCGGGAACAGGCGATCGGCGCGGCCCAGAGCCTCGTCGACGCCTTCTGGCACATCGCCGAGTCGCTCGATCGCATCCGGGGCGACCTCGACTTCCAGGTGCGCCAGATCGCCGAAGAGGTGAACTCGATCGCCCGGCGCATCGCCGACCTGAACGGCCAGATCGGGCGGCTCAGGCCCCACGGCCTGATGACGAACGACTGGGAGGACGCCCGGGACCACCTTCTGGACGAGCTTGCGGCGCGGGTCGATCTCGAGGTCGTCGACCTCGGAAACGGCATGATCCGGGTGACGATCGCCGGCGGCAAGACGCTCGTCGACGGGACGGACGTCCGGCCCCTCGAGATCGGGACGGACGGCGCCGGGCGGACGACGGTGGCGCTCGGCGGAGAAGCGCTTCAGGCCCGCGGCGGCACGCTCCAGGCGGCGATGGAGGCCCGCGACCGGGTGCTCGCCGATCTTCAGGGACGCTACGACGCCCTCGCCCGGGCGTTTCAAGCCGAGGTCAACCGGCGCCACATGGCCGGGGTGAACCTCCGGGACATTCTTGCCGGAAAGACGGACCCGAGCAACATTCCGTTTTTCGTGAGCCGGTCGTGGCTGGAGACGCTCGATCCGGCGGTCTGGGATCAGCTGCAAAGCGGGACCCTTTCGTGGACGGACGCGCAGTTTCTCGATCCGAACGCGGACCCGCCGGGGTCGGCGTACGTCTGGGAGGCCCGCGGGATCGGCGACGTCGCCGTCAACCCCCTCCTGGTCCGGGACCGGACCCTCCTCGCCGCCGCCGGCGCCCCGCCGACGGGCATCGCCGACGGCCGAACGGCGAAGGCGCTGGCGGCGCTTCGGACGGCGGGGCTTCCGGGGCTTCCGACCGGCGAGGCCTTCGGCGAGGCGTACGGCGGCCTCATCGGCCGCCTCGGCATCGACGCCCAGCGGACCGATCACCTGCGGGAGATGAAGGCGACGCTCGTCGAGCAGGTCGATCGCCAGCGGCAGTCGGTCCACGGCGTCTCCCTCGACGAGGAGATGACGAAGCTCATCGAATACCAGCACGCCTACAGCGCCGCGGCTCGGGCCCTTACGGCCATCGACCAGCTCCTCGATCGGCTCATCAACGGCACCGGCCTCGTCGGGCGGTAAGCGGGCCCGGGGCCGGCGCATCGGGCGGCCGGCGCGGATCGGGATGACCGGGCGCGCGGCCAGGGCGACGTTCGGCGCGGAAAGGGGGGATGGGCGTGCGCGTGACCCACGGGATGCTCGCGTCGCAGTTTCTGGCGAATTACGAGCGGTCGCTCGCGCGGCTCGACCGGCTGCAGGGGCAGCTCGCGACCGGAAAGCGCGTGCTCAAGCCGTCCGAAGATCCGGTGACGGCGGTGATGACGCTCCGGGGGCAGGCGGAGCTTCGGGCGATCGAGCAGTACAGGCGAAACGGCGACACGCTCTTGAGCTGGGTGCGGACGACGGACGCGGCGCTTTTTGAGGCGGAGGACCTCTTCAAGACGCTTCGGGAGAAGATGGTGCAGGGCGCGAGCGACACCCTCGGCGAGCAGTCGATGGCGGCCCTCGCCGCCGAGATCGCCCAGATCAAGGAACAGTTCGGCGCGATCGCCAACACGTCGATCGGCGGGCGCTTCCTGTTCGCCGGGACGAACACCGGAGAGCCGCCGTACGGGCCGGATCCGGCCGATCCGACGAAGATGGTCTTCCGGGAGGCGGCGGGACCGGCGGTCCAGAATCCCGGCGGGAACGACGCCGTGATCGAGGCGACGCTCAAGCCCGGCATCGATCTCCCGATGAACGTCATCGGCAAGACGCTGTTCAACACGCCGGATCGAAACGGCGATACGTTTTTTGCTTTTCTCGATAAAGTCGTCGAGCGCCTGAAGGGCGGCCAGACCGTCGGCGATCTCCTCGGCGCCCTCGACGATCACGAAGATCGCTTTTTGCGCACCCATACGACGCTCGGCGCGGTGGAAAACCGCCTCGAGATGATGATGCGGCGCCTCGAAGGGGAGGCGGCGATCACGGAAGAACTCCTCTCCCGCCAGGCCGACGTCGACATCGCTGAGACGATCACCCGCCTCAACATGCAGGAGAACGTCCACCGGGCGGCGCTCGCCACCGGCGCGCGGGTGCTTTTGCCGACGCTCGTCGACTTTTTGCGCTGATGGGGACGGATGGGCGCCGGGCGGCGGAAGAGACGCGAGAAGAAGACCGGGGAGGAAAGGAGCGGGCGGCCGATGCCCGGGGTACGGCTCATCATCGGCGCGACCCGCGCCGCGATCGCGATCGAACGGCGGCCGGGGAAGCTTCTCATCCGCCAGCCGCCCGCCGACGTCTCGATCCGCCAGGTGCCGGCCAGGATGCGCATCGAGCGCACGCCGCCAAAGCTTTCGATCGACCAGAGCGGGGCCTGGGCGGCCCTCGGCCGGATCGGCGCCCTCGAGGCGGCGCGGCGGGCGGCCGAGGCGGGGCGCGAAGGGGCCCTCGAAGGCATCGCCCGGCGGGCGGAGGAAGGCCGGCGCCTCGCCCGCATCGAGGCGGGGACGGGCGGAGGCCGGGCGATCGCCGACATCGCCCGCGACCGGGCCTTCCCGCCTCCGCCTCCGCCGCCGGGGCTTCGCTTCGAGCCGTCCGCCGGCGCCGTGCGCCTCGCCTACGACCCGGGCGCCCTTCGTATCGCGTGGGAACGGGGCGGCGCCGAGATCGAGATCCGCCCCCGGCGGCCGGAGATCGATTACGTTCCGGGGGAGGTCCGGATCGTGCCGACGGCCGCCCCGCGCCTTCGCTTCGCGGCCGTCGTCGACGACCGGGTGCTTCCGCCGTGGCCGGCGCCGAGCCTGGAGATGCGCCTGTGAAGGGGAAGCGGGAAGCGGCCGGGACGAGGATCCGTAAGCGGTCCGGCAACGGCGGAACGGATGTCGGTCCGCGGGCGGTGAGGCGGCCGGGAGATGACGTCGGGGGGTGGCGTCCGTGGACGACCCCGTGATCACCTTTCGCCGGGGGCTTCCCGGCTTTCAGGCCTATACGCGCTGGCGGCTTTTTGAGGAGGCGCCGCCTTTTTACGTGCTCGAGGCGGCGGAGGCGCCGGCGGTGGCCCTTCCCGTCGCGAATCCGTACGCCTTTTACCCGGACTACGCCTTCGCGCTTCCGGACGACGTGAAAGATCGCCTCGGGCCGTGGGAGGCGCCGGAGGACGCCGTCGTCCTCGCCGTCGTCACCGTGCGCTCGCCAAAGGAAGCGTCGACGATCAACCTCAGGGCGCCGATCGTCGTGAACGTCCGGACGCGCCTCGGCGAACAGGTCGTCCTCGAGGACGTCCCCTACTCGACGCGCATGCCGCTTTTTCCGAAGCGGCCCGAGCCGGCCGAGGGGCGGGGGTGAGGCGGCGTGCTCGTCCTGAAGCGAAAGGTCGGCGAGGCGATCGTCATCGGCGACGCCATCGAGATCGTTGTCCTCGGCGTTGAGGGGGGCGGCGTCCGGCTCGGCATCCGGGCGCCGCGGGAGGTCGGCGTCTTCCGGAAGGAGCTGTACGCGGAGATCGCCTGGGCGAACCGGGCGGCGGCGGCGCCGCGGGACGATCTTCGCCGCCTCCTCGGCGCGCTGGGAGCGGATCGGCCGGCGGGCGATGCGGCGCGGGCCGCTCATCCGGCGGCAGAAGGGGGCGGTCCGGAGGAAGGGCGCTAGGATCGGCCTCAAAAAGCGGACGGTCTGAACCGATCGCCGTTCGCCGAACCGATCGCGTCCGGCGCCGCATCGACCTAAGGCGAGGAGGGATGGCCGTGCGGATGGCCCTGTTCCGGGTGCGGGGGACGGTCCGGCCCGTCGTGTCGCCGTCCGCGTTTTTTGCGGGCCTCGCCCGGGCGGGCATCGACCCGGCGGAGGCGGCGCCCCTTTTGCCGATGGTGCCGCTTGCGGTCGCCGAGTGGGCGATGGCGGCCCTTGCGGAAGGCCGCGCCGAGACGGCGGAGGCGGCCCTCCGGGAGGCCGACCGGCGCTTCGACGTCGGCTGGTCGGCCTGGCCGGAGGCTTCGCCTTCGCGGCCGGAGCGGGCGCCGGCGGCGCCGCCGGATGCGAAAGAAGCGGCGGGCCCGCCGGTCGCCGGCGGCCCAACCGGCGCATCGGCCTCCGGCGATCCGGTGGAGGGATCGGCCGTGGGCGATCCGACGGGTGGATCGGTCTCGGGGGACGCGTCGTTCCCGCCGGCCGCCGGCGATCGGGCTGGCGCGCCCGCCCTGGGGGTCCTGCCGGATGGGCCGGCGTTCGCGGCGGCCCGATCGTGCCTCCTCGAGGCGGTGGCGGGGCGGGTGCTCACCTTCGAGCAGCTCGTCCGGCGGCTTAAAAGGACGGAATGTTCGGATCTTGCTTCCCGGGAGGAAGCGCTGCTTTTCCTCGTGCAGGCGCTCCTCGACGAAGGGGCGCTTCGGCTTGCGGCGGGGATGGGCCTCGAAGTGCGGGACGGCGCGCCCGTCTTCGTCTGCCGCCGCTGCGGCACCGCGTCCCGGACGGTGGAGACGCACCTTTGCGCCGACTGCGGGACGGACGACGTCTTCTGCCCCGCGTGCGCCGCGCTCGGCCCCGTGCGGGGCTGCACCGCCGTCTTCCGGGCGAAAGAGGCGTCCGGGGCGTCGGGGACGGTGGCGCCGGCGGTGCGGTCGGGCCGGGCGCCGGAAGGGCGCCCGGCGGAGCGACCGGAGAAAGAGGCGGCGGAGGCGCCGGAGGCGGGGGAGGCCGCCGATCCGGCCAGAGCGGCCGGCGATCGCGAACGGGACGCGGCCCGGTTCGGGGAAAAGGCCCGGCTGCCGGACGAAGCCGTCGCCGCCGGGACCGGTGGGGAGTCCTGGCGGGCGCGCCTTACGCCCGCGCAGCGGCAGGCGGCGGAGGCCGTCCGCGCCTTCGTCGCCGGCGCATTCACCGAGGAGAGGGACCGCCCGGGCGGCGCTTTGGCGGATTCGGCGCCGATGGTCGCTTCCGAAAATGCGCCTTGCCGCGGGACGGCGGAAGAAGCCTTGCCGCCGACGCTCCTCCTGTGGGCGGTGACCGGCGCGGGAAAGACGGAGATGCTCTTCCCGGCGGTCGAGGCGCTTCTTTCCGCCGGGCGGCGCGTCCTCTGGGCGACGCCCAGGCGCGACGTCGTGCTGGAACTGTGGCCCCGGCTCCGGGCCGCGTTTCCCGGAGCGGTCGTCGCCCTCTACGGCGGGGCCGAGGCGTTCGCCGAGGCGTCGGCGCTCACGCTGTCGACGACGCATCAGGCGCTTCTTTTCGAACGCTTCTTCGATGTCGTCATCGTCGATGAGGCCGACGCTTTTCCGTATACGGCCGAGCCGTTTCTTCCGCGGGCCGTCCGGCGCGCGCTTCGGCCGGGCGGGCGGATCGTGATCGTCACGGCCACGCCGAGCGCGGAAGATCTCGCGGACGTGCAGGCCTCGGGCGGGGCGGTCGTCATCGTGCCGCTCCGCCATCACGGCCGGCCGCTGCCGGAGCCGGAGGTCATCCGTCTCAAGCGGCCGATCTTTCGCGGCGAAGGCGGGGGATCGGCCGTCAGAATGCCGGCTGCCGTCCTCGACTTCATCGGCGAACGGCTCCGGCGCGGGCGGCGGGTGTTCGCCTTCGTGCCGCGCGTCGCCGACGTGCCAGAGGCCGTGGCGGCCCTCGCTTCGGCGCTCAACGCCGCGGGCCGGGCGGACGCGGATGCCGGTCGGGCCGCCGCCGGTTCCGACCCGTCGGGCGCCGCGGGGGCGGCGCCGGACGGGACGCGGGCGGATGGCGTGCGCATCGCCGGGACGCACGCCGGGGACGACGGGCGCGACGCCAAGGTGCGCGCCTTTCGCGAAGGGGCGCTCGACGTCCTCGTCACGACGACGATCCTGGAGCGCGGGGTGACCGTCGCCGGGAGCGACGTCGTCGTCCTGGACGCCGATGCCCGGGTGTTCGACGCGCCGACGCTCATTCAGATCGCCGGGCGCGCCGGGCGGATGGCCGAAGACGAGGCGGGGGCGGTGGCGTTTTTCGCCGCCGAAGAGACGGAGGGGATCCGCCGGGCGGCAGGGCACATCGCGGCGATGAACCGCCTGGCGGAGGCGGCGCCGGCGGCGCAGCAACTTGTCGCCGATGATCCGCGCCTTGCGGCGCTCCTTCCGGCGGGGGGAAAGCGCGGGCGTGCGGCCGCACCGGAGCGGCCTAGGGGCGCCGGAACGGACGCGTCTTTTCTGTCTTCCGAAGCGCCCGCTTCCGAAGCGCCTGCAGCTCCCGACCCGCGGGCGCGCGGGCGGGCGCTTCTCGGGTCGATCGTCCGGGGGATGCGGCCGCCCGAAGCCCTCGCCCGGGTGCGATCGCTTTCGGCGCTTTTTTTCCGGCGATCGGCGGCGTGCCTTCTCTGCGGCGTGCCCTTTGCGGCGGAGGACGACCATCCGCTGGGCGATCTTTTTTGCGGCCGGTGCCGGGAAGACGTCCCCGCGCCGGCGCCGCCCCTTTGCGCCCACTGCGGCCGGTCGCTTCGTGATCCGCGGCTTCGCGACCTCGCCCCCGGTCCGGCGCGCGGGACGTCGGGCGAGGGTCGCGGAACCTTGGGACATCGAGGGGCGCCGCCCGGGCCGACGCTTCCTTCGCCCGGCGCCGGCGACGGGCTCTGCGCCGACTGTCAGAGGTGGCGCGCGGACGCCCGCCTCGGGGGCGCCCTCGCCCTGAACCGGAGCGCGGTGACGCTCACCGCCACGGTGCGCGAGCTGCTTCACCGTTACAAATACGGGCGGGAACTCGGTCTCTTCCGTCCCCTTTCGCGCCTCCTCATCCTCGCCTATATGAATTATTTTGCGCATGACTCTTTTGACGCGGTGACATTCGTGCCGATGTCCCCGGCGCGGGAACGGGCCCGGGGGTTCAACCCGGCGGAGGCGCTGGCGCGGGCCCTGGGCCGGGCGAGCGGCCTTCCGGTGCGGGCGCTTCTCGTGCGGCCCGACGACGGCCGGCGACAGGCGTCGCTCGGCCGGGCGGCGCGCCTCGAGCGGGCGGAGACGCTCTACGCCTCCCGGGACGACGGCCGCCCGCCGGGGACGCGGGTCTTCCTCGTCGACGACGTCTACACGACGGGGAGCACGCTGCACGCCTGCGCGGCGGCCCTCCGCCGGGCGGGATGGGCGGAGGTCGTCGGCCTTACCGTCGTCCGCGCGTAAGCGCGCGGCCTCGGGGATGGGGTCACGGCGAAGGGTCCCGGCCGCGAGCGTCATGATCGTAAAAAACGTCCGCCGAAGGCGGCGCAAAGGGCTAAACGGCTCCGGCGCTCCGTCCGATACATGAGGATGAAGCCGGCGCCGCAGGGCGCCATGCGGCGGCCGGCCCCCGCACGGAGGCGGGAAAACCCATTCAAGGAGGAATGGCGATGCGCATCAATCACAACATCTCGGCGATGAACGCCTACCGGATGCTCACGCTCAACAACTCGAACGTCGCCAAGTCGCTCGAGAAGCTCTCCTCCGGGCTTCGCATCAACCGCGCTGGCGACGACGCCGCAGGGCTCGCCATCTCGGAGAAGATGCGGGGACAGATCCGCGGCCTCGACATGGCGGTGAAAAACGCCCAGGACGGCATCTCCCTCATCCAGACGGCGGAAGGCGCGCTCAACGAGACGCACGCCATCCTGCAGCGCATGCGCGAACTGGCCGTGCAGGCGGCGAACGACACGAATACGGCGGCAGACCGGCTGGCGCTTCAAAAGGAAATCGATCAGCTCAAAAGTGAAATCGACCGCATCGCCAGCACGACGGAGTTCAACACCAAGAAGCTTCTCGACGGGACGGTCGGTATCAGCGCGGTTTTGAAGGATGACAAGATCGGTCTGAAAACGGTTTCGGTCGTCAACGCCGAACTGCCGTCGGATACCTACAAGGTGACCATCGGGACCGCCGCGACGGTGGGAGTAGACATCAAAACGAACACCACCGGGCTTAGCGACACTGATTTTGACTTTACCGCTGCGGCTTCGACAGGCCTGAAACTGGGCGATTACAAGCTGGTCGTCAAAGATGCGGCCACGGCGGGATTCTTTGATTTCTATCTGTATGACAAAAACGGTGTGGAAGTCGCCCGTGCGACCAATGTGGATTTTAACGATGCTGATGGTGACAGTGTTAAGGACAACGCTGTTTTGACGGGTGCAAATGGCGTACAATTGACGATCAAAGCAGGATCCACCGTCCAGGCAGGAGAGATGACGCTTAACATCAACGCGAAGTTTGACGGCGCCGGGGATTTCGCGATTACTAACACCAACGGCGGCAGCATGTATTCGAACGCCGCGGGCTTGAAAATCACGGACAGCTACTTTGAAGCGGGCGGCTTTGCCTTCGATCTTACGATCGATGCTGTTACCACTGCGGATACTTCTGACGTTGTGGTGACAAACAACGCGCTTACGATGCACATCGGCGCCAACACGGGTCAAACGATGAAGATCGACGTCAACAAGATGGATACGACCAGCCTGAGGGTGAAAGATGTTGATGTAACGACGCAGGACGGGGCAGAAACGGCGATCACCACCTTGAACACGGCGATCGAGAAAGTGTCGGCGGAGCGCGCCAAGCTGGGGGCTTTCCAAAACCGTCTCGAGCACACGATCAACAACCTGGGCACCGCTTCGGAAAACCTCTCGGCCGCCGAGTCCCGCATCCGCGATGTCGACATGGCCAAGGAAATGATGGAGTTCACGAAGAACAGCATCCTGACGCAGGCGGCGCAGGCGATGCTCGCGCAGGCGAACCAGGTCCCGCAGGGCGTGCTGCAGCTCTTACGATAAAATGGCGACTAAAATCATCGAGTTCAAAGGGCCTATTTATAGGCCCTTTTTTCCTCAAAAAAGCACTTTCTTGTTGGATGGCCGGAGGTGATCGGAATGTATGGTAACAACGATGTGAGTAAGAACAGAGCATCTTTCAAAAAACAATTAACTGATTTCGCTAGAAAAGATAATGAACATAAGATTTTTCTATTATTACTTGTTGATTTATTAAACCATATTGAAAAAGGCTATTACGGTAGAGAATATTCTCGTTTCATAAAAGATTTATATCGTATATTGAGTGAAAGGGAGCGATATAATAATTTTGGAGAAGTAATGCATGAAGTAAACAAAAAAGAAGAATATAACAATATGAAAGAAATGGTACAAAATCTTCGCAAATATTTTCCCGCTCCTTATTATGAATATAGAGATCTCATCAGGCGGTTTGCGGTTATTGATCAACATGGGATGGGATATCGTACCATCGTTTCAATTCAAAAAGAGGTATTAGAAGAATTGGGTCTTAATCGTTTATTAGAGGAACTAAAAAAATATATTAACCTCACAAGATGACTCCCGTGAATTTTCGCGGCATTCATCGCCTTGAGCAAAGTAAGCGCGCCCTGGAGCTCGAAATTAACCACCCGAAGCGGCAAGGCGGCAAAGAATACCTTTGTCTACCCTGCCTGTCATCCTTGGCACCCTTCACATCCCGCAGTCCACGCGTTATTACTCTAAGAATATAGCGACAGGAAAGGAGAACCTGATTCCGTGAACAATCTCCCTTGATCCCCCCTTCTTTAGCAGGTAAATCATGGCTTTGCATCGAAATATAAGATCAACCTCCTTTCACCTGCGGGGTGATCATGTTGAAAATTCAGTTTGAGTTCTCCGATGACCTCATACTTACCGCACACAGGGGCTCGCCGTCGTCGGTGCACTGTTAGAAGCCTCACGCGTATTCTCCGAACTGAATCGCACACGCCTTCGCGAAAACGAGCATCCCACTTTCTCTCATACCGACGTCGTAAAAAGTTACGTCGGCATGCTCTGCCAAGGAAAAAGCGACTTCGACTACCTGGAAACAGTACGCGACGACGACACATTTCGTCTTTGCTTAAACCTTAACCATGTTCCTTCCAGCCCCACGGTTCGCCAGCGCCTGGACGAGGCGGCCGTGTCTAACCTGGAGAAGTGGAACGATATCCTTATCCGCACAGGACTGGAGCTCATCCAACGCGTCCATGCCCCGCTGACGGGGGTAAAAGTTGGCAATAAGACATACATTCCCCTCGACATTGACGTCTCTCCTTTCGATAACTCCGGGACGAAGAAAGAAGGGGTATCGCGAACATACAAAGGCGTCGATGGGTATGCACCGATCTTTGCTTACCTGGGACAAGAGGGTTACGGTGTCCATGTAGAACTCCGAGAAGGAAGCACCCATGTCCAGAAAGATACCGCTGACTTCCTCGCCGCAAGCATCCTCTATGCGCGCATCGTTACCCAAAAGGATCTTCTCGTCCGCATGGATGCGGGACATGATAGCCTGGAGAACCTTAGGGTGTGTCAGGCGCACAAGGTGGACTACATCATTAAGGTCAATCTCCGCCGTACAAACGAAGAAGAATGGCTCGAATATGCGCAAACATACGGGACCTGCACAGAGCCTCGGGAGGGGAAAAAGGAGTACATTGGCGTTCGCGAGGTAGAAAAACCGGGCTTTTCATCGCCGCTTCGGCAAGTCTTTCACGTCATTCATCGGACGATGGACCGGCATGGGCAAATCTTACTCGTGCCGGATATTGAAGTAAACGTCTACTGGACGAGTCTGGAAGGTGACCCGTGGCGGGTGGTCGAACTGTACCGCGAGCACGCCACCAGCGAACAGTTTCACAGTGAAATCAAGTCGGACCTAGACTTAGAGCGGTTACCGTCCGGGAAATTTCGGACGAATGATCTGGTGTTGCACCTTGGCCTGCTTGCATACAACCTGCTACGCATCATCGGGCAGAAGAGTTTGCGCCTGGGCGGTGCACCGCTTCGCAAACACGTCCACCGGCGGCGCATCAAAAGCGTCATTCAAAACATGATCACCATTGCCGTTCGGGTGGTTCGTCATGCCAGACGGCTTAAATTTGTGTTTGGCAAACACAGCCCATGGGCCGGCGTCGTAAGTCGTCTCTATGCTGCTTTTGTAACGTAGGCGAACGAAAAGAAGAACGATAGGTGCATTCCGTGGAGACAAGATAAAACTATTTTTTAAAGTCCACATTCGATGGGCTTGTTTCAGCATGCCCAAAAAGCATAGGATTTCTTCTTATTGCAGACGAGAGCAGACAAAATCTTAGGTTTAAATGGCCTTGAGAACAATTTTAGCGGCAATCAACAGCATATAGCATGTGTTTTCGTAGTTTGATCACGGAATCAGGTTTCAATTAATGTAGGATGTATGTTTTGTAATTTTTATTTCAGACAGAAGGGTAAACAGGATAATTTTTTTAAACAGGGAGGCGAATTCCGTGCAAAAGACCGCCCTTATTTCCCTCGTGGGAGAGCAACCTATACCCAATCTCTTGCCCATCTTATACTTTAAACCCGAACAAAACTTGTTTGTACACACCAAGCAGACAAAAGAAATAGCTAGGAGGCTACAAGAGAAATTTAAAGGGGACTTAGAAGAGACAGATGCCTACAACATGAAAGATATTGAGAGAACCCTGGAAGATTCCATTTCCCTTTTGATAAAAGAAAATTATCAGGTATGGTGCAACTTGACGGGAGGCACCAAGCCCATGGCTCTGGCTGTTTCCCGTATAGCCATGCGCTATTCTCTTCCCTTTTTCTATCTGCAGAGTGAGGGTTCCAGGAATATTATTTACAAATACTGGGTGAATGCGGGAGAGCTGGAATTGGAGCGGGAAGAAATACCCACTCTGTTAAATCTCGACCTCTATCTATACGCCCACCAGGGGCTCTACGAGGAGAAGGAAACTTCTGAAAACCCTTTTGAAAAGCAGATTTACGAGGTTCTAAGGGAAAATGTAGATGAAATTAAAAGGGAGGTAAGGTTTAAGGCCCACCCTGCTGTGGAAATAGATTTGGTCTTACGTAGAGGAAACTTTGTGGGAATAGCGGAAATCAAAAGCGGGAAGAAAGCTAAGGAAAAGAGGGCCTTAGAACAGCTTATAACCGCGGGTGAAAACCGATTTTTAGGCACTTTTACCAATAAGTTTTTGATACTGGACAGAGAGTACGAGGAAAATAACCGCAAGTTGGCCCAAGCTTTCAAGGTGGAAGTCGTAGAGTTGCCCTCTGCCCAGGAGGGACCACTTTCCGATGCAGATCGCCAGAAACTCATTGAAGCCATCAGGAGAAAACTGAGCAATTAACCGAGAACATGGAGGCGACAAAATGCTTGTTATAAATTTTTCTCATCCTTTGAATAAGGTTCACCTACAAAAAATAGAAGAACTGGCGCAGCAAAAAATAGAACAGGTTATAGAGGTGAACTCCCACATAAACCAACAAAAACCTCTGGTGGAGCAGATTGTGGAGTTGGTGGACAGAGTGGGTCTCACCCCTGAGGAATGGCAGACCTTGCCTTTTATCCTCAATCCCCCGGCCCTCAATATAAGCGCTGTGACCCTTCTGGCAGAGGTCCATGGCAGGTGTGGCTATTTTCCCGCGGTGGTGCGCTTGCGCCCTATGGAAGGTAGCCTGCCGCCCCAGTTCGAAGTGGCGGAGATCATTAACCTCCACCAGGTGAGGGAGGAGGCCAGGAAGAGGAGGGATTGAGGGTTTTTATTAAGTAAAAAGGAAGTTTTAGGCATTTGAGGGAAAGTCGGTTCTTTTCTCGAAGCTGGGCTGTTGCCGCCGCAGGTTTTAATCTAGAAATCTTTGAACGAATAGTAGACACTGCCCGACAGGAGAAGCCTCTCTCGTCTGACAAGCTTCATAAGCCAGAGGTTCAGGAAGATGACCAGGGATTCTGGAGAATATCCCCTGACACCTCTGTGCTCGACGTGTCACCAGATTCTATGATATGAAAAATGAGAAAAATGGAATGAAAAGATATGAATGGATTCCGTAAGAAGCTCATCGAGGTCGCGCTACCATTGACCATGCGCCCATCATACTGACAAATGCTGAAACTATGTTGTATTCTTCTGTCAAAGGAAGGGCGACTCGTGAAACGAACAAAATCCATCCCTGCCTCCATCCAATTCAAAGCGGCTTTGGAACGGATCAAAGGCGAAAAAACGCTCGTCGAACGCTCCCGTGAACACGGCGTTCATCCGAATCCCCTCTTGAAGGGAAAGCTTACTCTCCTGGAAAAAAAGCGCTGAGCGCTCCATCCCCCGAACAAAGAGCGGATCTCCGAAGCGCATCCGTGATTGGGTTGTGCTCCCCGACAAACAGGAACATCCGGAGTCCGGCGATCGCCGCCTCGAGAGGCCGAGCTTCGGCGGCGGGGGATGGTCGGAGGCGGGAGCGAATCCATCGTCTTCTCCACACGTTTGAGCTTTCCCTCACGCGAAAGGAAGGTGAGAAAACCGAAGCCCAATCCGCTGCTCGAGACGGTCGTTCTGGCCAAAGAACGGGCGAATCTCGTCGCCGGCCTTCTTTCCGTACGGGAACCGGACACCTTTAAGGGGCTCACCACCAAGAGAGAGCGCCCGAAAGCCATCGTACATCACGATCAAGGCGGCGCCTTCTTGAGTCACGCGTGGGTCGGTCATCTCCTGCTTGAAGAAGGGCGGCGATTGTCGTACAGCCTCCGAGGTCCGAAGAAGAATCCCAACGTCGAACCCTTCTTCTCACGTTTCAAAGCGGAGCATCAAGAGCTTCTCATGAAGCAGAGCGCGTCGAAGCCCTCGATGCGCTTTTGGCCGAACGGATCCGGACCTATTACGAGCACCGGCTGCATTCAAGCCTGCGGTACAAAACGCCCCAAGAGACGCTTAAAGAAGCCCTGAGCACAAGCGAGGTCTGCATCCCATAGAAAGACCGAACAAAATGCCTAAATCAAGGGGCGCGACTTCCTCGGAAACGCGTCCCATCAATTAGATCAATTAATGGATCAGTTAGATCAATGGATCAGTCTTCCCGAGAGAAGCCAGTCTTGTTTGTACTGAAATGTAATATTTACAGCAGGAAAAAACATGGAAACGGCGTATTCAAAAATCCAGAAGAAGTATGCCGACCGGACACGGTTTGCTTCTCTTAAGCTCGGTCTGTTACCACTTTTGTCGAAATGATGCGACGCCCGGTGGCGAGAAGTGCTGAAAACGTCCGTTTGGGTTGTTCGTATGCGGTTCGCCACGGCGAGGGTCGCCGCGGGAAGGATCGCTCCTGAAGTGAAGACCTAAAGTGGGGAAGGACGGATCAATGAATCGCAACTGGGAGGCGCTTCGGAAGCTCTGGAAGGAGTATAAGATGTTCAGCAACCCCGTCGAGCAGGAGCAATTTTACCAGGAGCGCATCTGGCCGCTGATCAGAGAGGGGTTTTCCAGGGACATCATTGGCGGAACGAAGTATGCTGCCTCATTCCACACAGTGGGCAGGACGCCAGAGCCGATCATCCTGTCGATTCAGGCCATAGATGCAGAAAAAGTTTTTTTACTTCACACGCTGGACAACTTGGATGAATGCGATCGGATCGCCAAGGAGCTTGGTCTACCTGTAAGCCGTGTCAGGTTGATTGAAATCCAAAAAGGTGATATCGAGGACATCTACAAGAAAGTCCGCGACAAAATCGTCACCTTTTCTCGTGATCAGCGGCTCGCCGTTGATCTGACGGGCGGAACGAAGGCGATGGCGGCCGGGTTGGCAATGATCGCGATGACCATGGCGCAGGAAGAATACTCTATCGATATTTTCTATGTGGACAGCGAATATGACAAAGAGGAGAACAATAAAAAAAAGAGGCGTCCCATCGCGGGGACAGAATTCATCCGCCAGCTGGAAAATCCTCGCCACGTCTTTACCGACTGGGTACGTCAGCGCGCCAGGACGGCGTATGCGGAAGGTCATTACAGCGAAGCGGTCAGACTGCTTCAGGAAGTGGCGAGGCAGGAAGGACGGATCGATCCACCGGAAGCGACGCTCGCCCAAGCTTATGCGGCGATGGAGTCAGGCGACTTTGTCCGGGCGCATGAGGAGTTGAACTACCTCATCCAGCAGCTGAACGAGCCGGCTCACCGGCGCCATCCGCTGAGGATTAAAATCCATGAGCTCAAGGCGCAAAAAGATGCCTTTCAGCGACTCAACCGGTTGATCCAGGTGGCCGGCACGGATGCTGAGCTCGAGCCTCTCGCCGATCCTGTGACGATTCGCCGGACGCTGTCCATTTTCAGGAGCATCATCGAATACCGCATGCGGGAAAACCGTCTGGCGGAGGCGACCCTGCTCAGCTACCGTTCTCTAGAGCTTTACTTTCAGCACCGGCTCGCCCGGTGGGGGCTCCGCACGGCGCGGCCGGAGTGGGCGGCGCTTCGCGACCGACACGGCGTCGATCTTCAGGCGCTGGATGAGCGGTATCGGGAAGAGCGACGCAGGGCGATCGACCGCCGGCAAGCGGACGATGAAAGGCCTCAGGAAACCGGGGACGATTCACTTTTAAGCCGGAAGACGCTCGATCTGACGGCCTCCTACTTCCTTTTGCGGGCGCTGGGCGACGAACCGATCATCCAGTGGAAAAATCTTCCTCCCGGGCGATTGCTTCACCTGGCCAGCCTGCGCAACCACAGCTTGTTTGCCCACGGATTCCGCTCGCCGAACGAAAGGGACAGTCAGCTGCTCATCGATCTGGTTCAGGAGCTTCAGGAGGATCGGTTTTACGACGAATCAGACCCGTGGACGTTTGAACGATTGGCGGTCGAGGCGTGGTGACGAAGAATGAGCGATGAGCACCTTTTCCTCTTCCACATCGGCCCCGTCCAGGACTTTATCGCGACGGCCCGGAGAAGCCGGGACCTCTGGTACGGTTCCTGGCTCCTGAGCGAGCTCGCCAAGGCGGCGGCCCGGGAGATCGTCGCGCTAAGCGGAGGTTCCCGGGAGGCGCTGATCTTCCCGGCGCCGGATCGCCTTGAACGCCTGGCCGATCCCGACTTCAGCGCGCCGAACCGGGTGCTGGCCGTCATCGATCGCCCGCCGAAGGACGTCGGCCGGGCGGTGCGGGAGGCCGTCCTTCGGCGCCTCGGAGAGCTTCGGGAGGAGGCGTATCGCCGCATCGTCGGACGGTTCGATCGGGCGGTCGCCGTGCGGCAGGTGGACGATTTTCCGGAACTCTTCTGGGCGGCGGCCCCGCTTAGCGACCGCTACGACGCTGCGCGCCAGGTCGTCGAGGCGGCGATGAGCGCCCGGAAGGCGTCGCGGGACTTTGCGCCGGTGACCTGGGGGGCGGAAAAGCCGAAGTGTGCGCTGGACGGCGCGCGGGAGTCGGTGCTTTTCCCGGAAGAGGTCCGGACCCTCGAGGAGGCGGAGCTGTATCGTCGCTACGGGATTCAGAAGGGGGAGCATCTGTGCGGCGTGTGCCTGATGAAGCGCCACGGGCGGCGCCTGCGGCCGGGCGTCCCGGATGAGGTTCCGTCGACCTTCTGGAGCACGTCGCACGTGGCGGCCCTGCCGCTTCTCGAGCGCCTGACGGACGAGCGGCGATCGGCGGTGACGACGTTTATCGATCGCCTCAGGGCCCTCGGCCTTCAGGACGACGATCTTCCGACGGTACGGCCGGAGCATCCGGTCTTCGGGCCGTACGACGGGGAGCTCCTCTTTGAGGAACGGCTGGCGCGGCTCGTCGAGCGGTCAACCTCCGCGGCGGGGCCGGATGAAGTGCGGCGTAGGAAAAAGGCGGCCCTCGAGGCGCTGCGCGCGTTTCTGGACGAGGCGTTCGGGGAGGGAAGCGGCGGACGATTGCTCCGCCCGCACCCCTACTACGCGCTTCTGGTGTCCGACGGCGACCATATGGGCCGGATCATCGATGCGCAGACTTCACCCGATCAGCACCGGGCGCTGTCTCTCCGGCAGAGCCGCTTTGCGCTCCGGGCGGCCGAGCTCGTCGCCTCTTCTGCGTGCGGCGGATCCCTCATTTACTCCGGCGGCGACGACGTGCTCGCCCTCGTGCCGCTCCATCGTGCCCTCGACTGCGCCAAAAAACTTTCTGACACTTTCCGCTCGTTTCTCGGCTCATTTTCAGCGCCGGACAAGAACGGACGGATCTCGCCAACGCTTTCCGTCGGCCTCGTCATCGCTCATCACCTCGAGCCGCTCTCGGACGTGCTTGATCTGGCCCGCAAGACGGAGAAGGCGGCGAAGTCACTTCCGCAAAAAAACGCCCTCGCCATCACCCTATCGAAACGGTCAGGAAGCCAGCGGACGGTGCGCGGCCGCTGGGGCGTTCTCGATGAGCGGCTCCGGTGGCTGATCGAGCTTTTGCGGACGGGGCAACTCTCGGATCGGCTGGCATACGACTTAAAGACGCTCGCCCGGACGCTTCGGCCGACCGATCCGGCGCAGGCGTCGGACCTGGAGGAGGCCGCCCGGAAAGAGGCCGTTCGCCTCTTGCGGCGAAAGCGAACGGAGGGGGGCGAAGCCCCGATCGACGCGACCTTCCTTCAGCGTCTGATCGACGATCTGGAAAGGACGGAAAATGTGTTCGCCTGGCTCGAGGAACGGGTGGACGAGCTTCTCATCGCCCGGGAGATCGCGGCCGTCAAAGATCTGGCCGGGGACGGGCCGTATAAGCTTCCGGACGCCGAAGTCCGGGCATCCGGGGAAGGGGGCGCGGGCGTTGGATGTATGGATCATTGAACCGCGCGATCCGCTGATCGTCCGGGACGGTCGACCGTTCGGCGCCTATCCCGGCGCCCGGGCGTACAGTCTCGATTTTCCGTATCCGTCGACGACGACCGGCGCGCTCCGGACGCGGGCCGGCCTGGGGCCGGACGGCCGTTTTCAAGAACGTCGGCTGGAGCAGGTGAAGAAGCTCTGCGTCCGCGGCCCGTTTCTCGTCGCGCTCGATCGGGCGGGGGAGATCGATCAATGGTTCGTGACGCCTCCCGCCGACGCCCTGCTGCTCGACGCTACCCCGGAGACCGACGCCGTAGCCTCGGTGGAAGGCGGGGCGAGTGCCTCCGACTGGATCGCCGTCAAGCGCCTCATCCCGCTCCGGCTGCCGGACGGGGTGGTGACGGATCTGGTCGACGAGCTCCTTCCGGTCGGGTTAAAAGAACGGGACCCTCGAAAGCCGATCGGCGGCGCCCCCCGGTACTGGTCGTGGGACGCTTATGTTCGGTGGCTGAGCGATCCGCCGGATGAGGCGGCGCCGGACGGCGCGTGGACTTGGCGCGTCCGCCGTCCGGAGTTCGGCATAAGCGGACCGGTTCAGGAGATGAGAACGCACGTCAAGATTCTTCCGCACACGCTGACCGCGGACGTCGAGAGCGGGGCGCTCTTTCAGACGCGGGGGCTTGAGTTTACGGAGCCCGGCGAAGGTCGGGCGCTGTCTCGCGCCCGCCGCCTTGCTCTTGCGGTGGCGGTCGACGGGGATCCGCTGAATCTTGCAGGCGGCCCGGCGCCGCTGGGCGGCGAACGGCGCCTCGTCGGATGGAAAAAGAGCGCGAAAAGCGTCCCGGCGATGCCGGCGGATCTGCCGGAGAAGATCGCCAAAAGCGGCCATGCCCGCCTGCTGCTCCTCACCCCGGCGCATTTTCGGCAGGGGTGGCGGCCGTCCTGGCTGCTGGACGTTCGGGAAAACGTCCGGCCGACCCTTCGGGCGATCGCCCTGCGCCGCTACGAGACGGTTTCGGGATGGGATTTTGCCAGAAGAAGGGAAAAGCCGAGCCGACGGCTGGCGCCGGCCGGAACGGTCCTGTTTCTCCGGCTGGAGGGGAAAGAAGCGGACATCCGGCGGTGGGTGCAGACGATGTGGTTTGCCGCCATCAGCGATGAGGCCGACGACCGCTGCGCCGGCTTTGGCGTGGTGGCGGTGGGGTTCTGGGATGGAGCCGTGCCGGTGATGGCGTCGGCCGCCGAGGAGGGACGTCGATGAACGGCAAGGGGAACCGGGAGCGCCTGAGGAAGGCGCGTCAGGCTTCGCCTCCGCCGGTCCGCTTTGACCCGGCATCTTTGGAGGAACTTGTCTTCGAACGGCGGGTCTACGAGGTGATCACGCCGATGTTCGGCGGCGTTGTGCCGCGCAGTCCCGATCCGATCACCCCCGTGCGGGGAACGGCGATCCGGGGACAGCTTCGCTTCTGGTGGCGGGCGGTTCGGGGGGGAAAGTCGAACGGCGATCTCGCCCGCCTGTACGAACTGGAAGCGGAGATCTGGGGCATGGCCGCAGGGGGCGGCGCAAAAGCGGGCGCGTCCAGGACGGCTGCAGCCGAATCCGAAGCCGCTTATGCCGTTTCCGCTGAAGCTGGGTTCTCTGAAGTCGCTGCCGCTTACGCCGGTGCCGCCGGAGCCGCTCCTGATGAAGCTGGTAACGCCGATGCTGGTACCGCTGAAGCTGCGGCCGCTGAAGCTACCGCTGAAGCCGCTGCTGAAGCTGCTGCTGCGTATCCCGGTGCCGGAAAATCGGGAGCGGACGGGCAAAAACCGCACCGCTCGATGAACGTTCAGATCTTTGTCCGGATGCTCACTCCCCACGATCCCCTCCGCTACGAGACGCCGTATCCCCAGGTGAACCGTGAGGAGCAGCGCGAGCGGAACGGCCGAAACGACCGTGATCTCCGGCAGGAACCGAACTCGCTGTGGAAAAAAGTGGCTTACGTCGCCTTCCCGCTGCAGAGCACAAGAGGAGAGCCGCGGCTTCCGCCCGGCCGGGTCATCCGGGGCGTGAAGTTCGCACTGGAACTGATCTACCCGAAGCGGCATCAGGAAGACGTTCACGCGGCACTGTGGGCCTGGGAGACGTTCGGCGGCCTCGGCGCCCGGACGCGGCGCGGATTTGGGGCGATTCGGCTGGTCGAAATCGATGGCCGGAGGATCCCGCCGCCTGCGACGGTCGATGACGTAAGACGCGACATCGAGAAGAAATTGAAGCAATACGTGGGAGTAGACGGAAAATGGCCTCCCGGCGTGCCGCATCTCCATCCGCACATGCGCCTTAAAGTGATCGGACCGTCGGGGCCTCGCGCCGGCAGTTCGGGCGATGATGGCCGCTTTCGTTCCGCTCAGACCTGCTATCGCAACGTCGAAGAGGCGTGGACAGAGCTCGTGTCCAAGTTGCGCGCATTCCGAAAAAAACAGGTGAACGGGTGTTCGGCCTGGCCCGAGGCCGATGCCATTCGGAACCTCCTTCGCGCTCCGGGCCGCCGGGGTCGTCCGCAGAACGAACCGAAGGGTGAGATCATCGACAAATTTCCGCGGGCGGCGTTCGGCCTGCCGATCGTGTTTCACTTTAGGGGTGGAAAGTCCGATCCAAGGGAGAAAAACATTGAGCTTCGAGGCAGGCTGCTCGGCGATGGAAACAGGGTCGACCGTCTGGCGAGCCCGCTCATTTTGCGGCCCTATGCCTGCCAAAACGGTGCGGTCGGCCTGGCGCTGATTCTGGAAAACACCGGGATTTTTCAGTGGCGCGGTCACCGCCTCGCCCTGCAGGCCGGGAGACGGACGTATGCGGTCGATCCTTTTCTCACCCCGAAGGAGGCGCAGAAGATCAGTCCGCTTCAGCCCCTCCCGCTTCGGACCGTGGACGGCAAAGTCGACGTGCTCGCGGCGTTTTTCGAGACGCTTTGAAATGATCGATGTGGCGTGGCGGCGGCGTCGCGGAAGAATGGATGCGGTGCAGAGCGCCGTAGCGGAGTCCGGATGCGCGTAACGGAAGCGCTCCGGAAGGCGCCCGTTCTGTTTTGATATGCCTTGACTGGATACCCTGCGAGGGAGGTGCCGTTATGCTTCGGGGGTGGCCGCTTTTCGTGCACGCGCTCTCCCCGCTCCATGCGGGGACGGGGCAGGGGGTGGGCATCATCGATCTTCCGGTCGCCCGGGAGCGGGCGACCGGGTTGCCGTATCTTCCCGGATCGTCACTCAAGGGGGTGCTGCGCGATGCCTGCAAAGATCCGGATGTGCGCCGGCGCCTCTTTGGACCGGACACGGCCGAAGCGTCTGAACATGCGGGCTCGGTCGTGATCGGGGATCAGAAGCTTCTTTTGTTCCCCGTACGCAGCCTCTGGGGGACGTTTGCCTGGGCGACGTCGCCCTTTGTCCTGAGGCGACTTCGTCGCGACCTGGAGCTTGCGGAGATAGCGAAGGCCGTACCGGACGTTCCCGAGCCGGCGTCAGTGGACGAAGGACTCGTCGCAACCGAAGAGGCGGCCATCGTCGGAAAGATGGATCCCCCCTCCGAAGGCGCTGCTGCCTGGATCGTGCTCGAAGATCTGGATCTTATGCCCCGGTTCTCCGAGGAAAGTCGGGGATGGGCCACTTGGCTGGCGGAGCGGCTTTTTCCGGGCGACCCGGCGATGCAGGCGTTTTTTGGGGAGAGGTTTTTGGTCGTCCACGACGATCTTTTCGGTTATCTGCTCGACACGGCGACGGAAGTGGAGGCCCGGGTCCGGCTGGACAGTGAGTTTAAGACGGTGGTAGAAGGCGGGCTCTGGTACGAAGAGGCGCTGCCTACCGAATCGGTGCTATCGGGAATGCTTCTGGCGATGCCCGTAAAGGCGGAAGCCGACGAGGTTCTGAAGACCGTCGAAGCGCTTACCCAAAAGCCTCTTCAGCTGGGCGGAAAGGCCACCGTGGGGCGGGGCCTGTGTCGGGTGCGGGTGGTAAAGTCCTGAACGAGACGCAGCACGACTTTATGCCTGCGAGGGGCGAGCGAGAATCCGAATGTGCCATGCGCTGACCGGAATCGATCATACGTGAATTCCACGTGAGATGGGGGCTCCGCGATCGTGAAGCACAAGGAGGGATGCGGGATTTACGGTTGTGCAGTTCGATGAGAGGGATATGGAAAATCGCGAGATTTGCGGTTGAGAAGCGAGCCGAGGGATATGGGATTCGCGATCGGCGTTGCTCGTTTATGGGTGTGCCGATAGATCGGGCGGTACAGAGAGGAGGGGGAACATGCAGACAAAAAGTCAGAAGTACGCGGCTTTGATTTACCGGCAAGTGGTGGGGGATCAAGTGGCGAGGATGAACGAAAAAAGTCGCGTCAAATACGGCAGCTGGGCGCTACGGCTCCCTTATCTCGTCCGAAGGGCCGGATTGCAGCAGGCGCTTGCGTATGTGCACGCGCGCTCAACGAAGGAAAGAAGCGAGGGAGAGGAAGCGGGGCTCATTCTTCTCGATCATCTCGCTCACGTTCTGGGCTTTTCGAATCGGGAGGCGCTCCTACAACAGGTGCGGACGGCCGACTTGCGGACGTACATGCGGCTTACACGAGAAGCGCTGGCGGCCTTAGAATGGTACAGGCGCTTTGCCCAGTCTGTGCTTAAAGTCGACCATACGGTCGCGATGGATGCAGGTTCGGATATCAGATAGAGGGGTTCGGAAATCAGGGGTTCGGAAATCGAAATTCGGAACGCGGTGGATTATGTTGGATTGGAATTCGAAACGCTGAGGATGTTGGGAGATCGGAATTCGAAACGCCGAGGGATCCCGGAAAAGGGAGGGGAATGCGATGCCTGTCTGGCGGGATTCGCTGACCCGGATCTTGTCCGCTTCTCGCGATGAGGCTGAGCGCTGGCTGCCGAAGGCGATGATGAATCCGGCGCTGTGGTTTGACAAATATTTTCTTGCTCGAAATGGGGAAGATAAAGAGGCGCGTCAAAATCACGTCCACCGTGTGGTCTTGCTCTTCAATAAAAACGTTTCGGCTAAAGAAAATAAGGATCTAGAAAGTGATAAGATCGAATTAGCATATGCGCAATTCTTTAAGCGATGGAAAGAAGCCCTGGAAGAACGTAAAGCGATGATGCGGGAAGCTGAAACCCTTGGCAGACTCAGCATCCACCTCGGGGCGCCGAGTGTGCTGGAGACGTCCGTTCTCTTTAAACATCCGTACGGCATTCCGTATATTCCGGGCAGAGCACTGAAGGGACTTGCGGCCCGATTCGCCAGATTATATCTCGGTGAGGCCTGGCGCGCCGATCGGGATGCCTATCAAACGTTGTTCGGGACGATCGAGGCTGAGGGTATGGTCACGTTTTACGATGCGCTGCCCATACCGGAGTCTGTTCTGATCCATTCGGATGTTATGAACGTCCACCATTCGGAATACTATCGCGACGGCAAAGTTCCGCCCGCCGACTGGGATAGCCCAACGCCAATTCCGTTCATATCGGTGACGGGTCGATTCTTGATCGCTCTGGAAGGACAACCCAAATGGGTCAGAACGGCCTTCCAGATCTTGCGGCTGGCGTTTCGTTATGTCGGAGTCGGTGCGAAGACATCGAGCGGTTACGGTCGACTTCGTCTGATCCTTGACAAAGACGATGCTTAAGGATGACAGACATTCAAGCAATTATTGTGCTCATGTCGTCGATCTACGATCGTGCCAAAACCCCCGGGGATCGACGACAACTTGCTGTCTTTTGTATCCTGTGCTATACTTGGCCTAGCGCATTTTTCCAAAGCCTGCGATTGAGGGTCATTAATTCGGTAAAAGGGAAAAGCAAATTGATTATGCGGTGCTTAGTTAGGTTTTGAGCCTACCTTATGAGGGATTGAAACTAATCAAGTTTCTAGGAAACAGGGCAATCTTCTTCATGTTTTGAGCCTACCTTATGAGGGATTGAAACCTGCATCGTCGTAGGCGGTGTACGTAAGCGACTCGTGTTTTGAGCCTACCTTATGAGGGATTGAAACTGGCTGCGAAGGACCTGATGCGGGCCGGAGTCGACATGTTTTGAGCCTACCTTATGAGGGATTGAAACCTCGATTGATCGTTCATCTTTCAGAGGTCTGCCACGTTTTGAGCCTACCTTATGAGGGATTGAAACCCTTCCCGCGCCGCGAAACGACGGGACGCGGAGGACGGTTTTGAGCCTACCTTATGAGGGATTGAAACCTTGCTGAGGCGTCGGTATCGCTTGTGAGTGATCACGGTTTTGAGCCTACCTTATGAGGGATTGAAACTGCGGATCAGCGCGCCGACGCCGCCCTGGTATCCAAGTTTTGAGCCTACCTTATGAGGGATTGAAACTTCGTCGGGGAACGGCCGTTTTCGCGGCAATACACGGTTTTGAGCCTACCTTATGAGGGATTGAAACCAGTAGGAACAGCAGTCGGAGGGGTGTTTGAGACTCACGTTTTGAGCCTACCTTATGAGGGATTGAAACCACCGTCGCTTCCCGAACCGGCGCGGAGCGTCTTCGTGTTTTGAGCCTACCTTATGAGGGATTGAAACACATCCACGTCTTTGCTGATCGGCCCGGTTTGTACCGTTTTGAGCCTACCTTATGAGGGATTGAAACCTGGGTGCTGAGACTGACGCGGTATATTGATTAGGGTTTTGAGCCTACCTTATGAGGGATTGAAACTTCTTGCCGATCTCGGCATGGCCACAATCGAGCAACGTTTTGAGCCTACCTTATGAGGGATTGAAACGAGCAATTTTTGAAGACGGTAGACCTTTTCTTTGAGTTTTGAGCCTACCTTATGAGGGATTGAAACTCACAACTCTTCCTCCGCATATCATCCCGGCACCCCCTGTTTTGAGCCTACCTTATGAGGGATTGAAACCCAGAACGTTCGGTTCATCGTCGGCCGGTTTCCCGTTTTGAGCCTACCTTATGAGGGATTGAAACGAAAAACGGATCGTAGATCGTCATCGCCGATCACCGTTTTGAGCCTACCTTATGAGGGATTGAAACGAGATCACGGAGATCATCGTCCGGGGGACGTCGGTCGTTTTGAGCCTACCTTATGAGGGATTGAAACGTTGATTTCGAGCGCTTCCCGGATTATCATGGAAAGTTTTGAGCCTACCTTATGAGGGATTGAAACCATCTTCTCTGCCCTCCTTTCCGGTTCAGATCTGTTCGTTTTGAGCCTACCTTATGAGGGATTGAAACCGGGTTTTGGCGGCCTCCCGGATCCGAATGGCGACCAGTTTTGAGCCTACCTTATGAGGGATTGAAACGGATGGCGTCCCGGGGAAGATCCATGCCGGCCATCAGTTTTGAGCCTACCTTATGAGGGATTGAAACCCGCCACGACCTGCGTCGACGGCAGGGCGACGGCGAGTTTTGAGCCTACCTTATGAGGGATTGAAACTAGGACGGGAAGACCGCTAAAATCGCTTGGTTCCCGGTTTTGAGCCTACCTTATGAGGGATTGAAACTTCTCATCTGCAAATCTAAAATTCTTAGCTAATGTGGTTTTGAGCCTACCTTATGAGGGATTGAAACTGCGTTCGTGATCCCGCACGGCCTCCAGGATCTCGAGTTTTGAGCCTACCTTATGAGGGATTGAAACTTCTCTCGTCGATACTCGAGTACATGTCGCCTCAAGTTTTGAGCCTACCTTATGAGGGATTGAAACTCCATTCCAGCACTTCGCCGAGCGCGCTCCGGTTCGTTTTGAGCCTACCTTATGAGGGATTGAAACCGAGAAGCTTGATCTCCTCGTATCCCTTTTCTCGCGGTTTTGAGCCTACCTTATGAGGGATTGAAACTCCGCCGCCGCCGCGGGCGACGGGGACCCCCCCTCAGTTTTGAGCCTACCTTATGAGGGATTGAAACCCGGCGCGCAAGGAGACGACGGTCATCACCGGTGTCGTTTTGAGCCTACCTTATGAGGGATTGAAACGGTCCTGGATATCCTCGGGTACTACGGCGCCAAACGTTTTGAGCCTACCTTATGAGGGATTGAAACACGGTCGACGTCGTGACTTTCCGCGCGACGGAACGGTTTTGAGCCTACCTTATGAGGGATTGAAACGTTTATGTGACGCGTGCGACTGCATTTTACACTTATGTTTTGAGCCTACCTTATGAGGGATTGAAACCCCCTTCGACGTAGTTTTTGGACGACGGGATGATATGTTTTGAGCCTACCTTATGAGGGATTGAAACACAAAGTAACAGACTCAATAAGCTTATTGATAAGATGTTTTGAGCCTACCTTATGAGGGATTGAAACAGTCCCCAGATCGAACATCAAAATCACAGAGCAAATTGTTTTGAGCCTACCTTATGAGGGATTGAAACATCAACCAGGCCATCGCCATGCGGGCCGCAGCAATGTTTTGAGCCTACCTTATGAGGGATTGAAACAGGTGGATTATGTTCGCTTTTCGGCAGTGATGGATTGTTTTGAGCCTACCTTATGAGGGATTGAAACTTTTTGACGAGGTTACCCGAGGCAAGGGTTCTATCGTTTTGAGCCTACCTTATGAGGGATTGAAACGTGGAAGGACGTCGGGATGATCGTCGGCAGTGTCGATGGTTTTGAGCCTACCTTATGAGGGATTGAAACGAGCGATCGCCTCCATGATGGTGCGCATGACCCGACGTTTTGAGCCTACCTTATGAGGGATTGAGGAGCCGCGCCCCTTAAATTAGACAATTTGATCGGTATCCCTATGTGATTCAGACCTAGCTTGTGCTCAGGGCTTCTTTGAGCGTTTCTTGGGGCGTTTTGTACCGCAGGCTTGAATGCAGCCGATGCTCGTTGTAGTACCGGATCCGTTCGGCCAAAAGCGCATCGAGGGCTTCGATGCTCCTTGCTTCAAGCAGAAGGTCTTGATGCTCTGCTTTGAAACGCGAGAAGAAGGATTCGACAATGGGATTTTCCTTCGGTCCCCGCAGGCTGTACGACAGTCGCTGTCCTTCTTCAAGCAGGAGATGACCGACCCACGCGTGACTCAAGAAGGCGCCGCCCTGATCGTGATGGAGGATGGCTTTCGGGCGCTCCCTCTTTTGGGTCAGGATGAACGCTTTGGCCCGTTCCCAAGCCTGAAGCGCGGTCCGAACATCCGGCGAGAAAGAGATGGCATATCCGATCACCATGCGGGTCCGATGGTCCAGAATCGGCAAAAACCAAACCTTCCCGCCGCCATAGACGAGCTGGGTGAAATCGGTGTAGAGCACCTCAAAGGCGTCTGGTTCCCGTTCGGAAAGAAGGCCGGCGACGAGATTCGCCCGTTCCTTGGCCAGGACGACCGTCTCGAGCAGCGGATTGGGCTTCGGTTTTCTCACCTTTCGTTTGAGGGAAAGCTCAAACGTGTGGAGAAGACGACGGACCCGCTTTCCATTGACGACCATTCCCCGCCGCCGAAGCTCGGCCTCGAGGCGGCGATAGCCGTACTCCGGATGTTCCTGAAGGATGGCTTCGATCTCAGCTTTGAGCGCTGCATCAGACTCCCTTCGTTTCTTCTCGGTTTCCCGGCGCTTTTTCTGGTAATACCACGTCGCTCGTGGAATGCGAAGTGTCTTGAGGAGAATCGGCAGGGGAGCCAGCCGCCTGGCCAGCGCCTCTTGCGCCAGACGGATGCGCTCCTGAAGCGGAAGTTGATCTAGCTCCCCTGCCCGAGGAAGTTTTTTAGGAGCGCGATTTCGACCTCCTTTTTGCCGAGGAGCTGTTCCAAATCACGAATGCGCTTCTGGTATTCCTGCTCTTTGTTCGGGGGTTCAAAGAGCTCAGCGCCTTTTTCCAGGAGGGTTTGCTTCCACTTCAAGAGGGTATTCGGATGAACGCCGTATTCCCGGGAAAGTTCGACGAGCGTTTTTTCGCCTTTGATCAGTTCCAAAGCCGCTTTGAATTTGATGGAGCCGGGGATGGATTTTGTTCGTTTCACAGGTCGCCCCTCCTTTGACAGAAGGATACAACATAGTTTTAGCATTTGTCCAGTCTGAGGGGCGCATGACCTGAAACCCCCTCCCGCGGATCAAGGCGCTCCGGTCCTCGCCCGTTTTGAGCCTACCTTATGAGGGATTGAAACTTGCATCCGGGCCGTACAGGGCGATCAGGCGATCGAAGTTTTGAGCCTACCTTATGAGGGATTGAAACGGGGGATCGCCCGGCCCCGGGGACCCCGCACCACGCGTTTTGAGCCTACCTTATGAGGGATTGAAACTGAGAAAATCCCCTCCGCAAGTGCCATCTTTTGCACGTTTTGAGCCTACCTTATGAGGGATTGAAACCTGCCTTACGTCGCCTGCTTTACTTTCCCCTGCGCCGTTTTGAGCCTACCTTATGAGGGATTGAAACTCTTTCTCGGGACTCAGGTTGCCAAGAAATTCTTTCAGTTTTGAGCCTACCTTATGAGGGATTGAAACAGTCGCGCGGCCGAGACGATCGTTTGCAAACGTCCGCTCGTTTTGAGCCTACCTTATGAGGGATTGAAACCCCAGACGATCTCGAGGCGGTTCTGGAACGGGTCGCCGGGTTTTGAGCCTACCTTATGAGGGATTGAAACCGGTCAAGGCCGCGCCCGGGGACGCGAAACGTCGCGTTTTGAGCCTACCTTATGAGGGATTGAAACCCGGGTCGCCGACGTCTGCGGGGCGTGCCCGGTGGTTTTGAGCCTACCTTATGAGGGATTGAAACCCGGAAGATGCGGTGAGAATCGCTCAGGCGGAAGTCGTTTTGAGCCTACCTTATGAGGGATTGAAACGCCACAAGGTCGACGGGTTCGAGTTCATGTCCGCTCGTTTTGAGCCTACCTTATGAGGGATTGAAACTGCTTCCTCATCCCGCCGGCTGAACGCCAGGACGGTGTTTTGAGCCTACCTTATGAGGGATTGAAACGAAAGACATACAGACTGCGCTCCGGGTCTTCGTCGATGTTTTGAGCCTACCTTATGAGGGATTGAAACTCGAGGCGATCCTTAGGGACCTTTTCGGGCGGTGGGGTTTTGAGCCTACCTTATGAGGGTTTGAAACTATCTCGGGCGATTCATCGACCTTCTCCTTTAGCGTGTTTTGAGCCTACCTTATGAGGGATTGAAACTGCTCACGAGCGATCACCTCAAGATCGCCCTTGATAGTTTTGAGCCTACCTTATGAGGGATTGAAACTTCGCGGAAAATATTTTCGTAGCATAGATCAATAAATGCGTTTTGAGCCTACCTTATGAGGGATTGAAACCCGGATTTCAATCCGGGGAGGGGTCAGGTGCCGGTGTTTTGAGCCTACCTTATGAGGGATTGAAACAAGACAGATCGGTTGATCGGCACCGTAACGCCGTCAAGTTTTGAGCCTACCTTATGAGGGATTGAAACGCCATTGTGTAGCATATTCATTAAAATACCGCCCCCAGGTTTTGAGCCTACCTTATGAGGGATTGAAACGCGAAAAGAACCGGGACCGCCCGAATCTGATCCGAGTTTTGAGCCTACCTTATGAGGGATTGAAACTCAAATTCAAGATACCTTGTATAGCCTTCTCTAACAAGTCCGGTGAAAAACCTCTTCATTTGAAGGAAAACCGGACCCATGGATCGAATTCATTCAATAAAAGCAAGCAAACATCCCTTTCTCAAAGGAGATTCAAACATGCGGCCTCGACGATGGACTTCCCATCAACCCAAATTGTTTCAGCACATTGATATGGAATCCCTCGTGCCACACAATCACATCCTTCGCCAAATCGATCGCGTCCTGGACTTCTCTGCGATCCATGAGTGGGTCGCTCCGCTTTATTCGGAACGCACCGGCCGTCCGGCCGTCGATCCGGAACTCGTCATGCGGATCATCGGACTTGCTTACCTCTTCAACCCCTCTGAGCGGGAACGCTTTCAAACGCTCTCCATGCACGCCGGTTATTTGTGGTTCTTAGGGCTCGATTTCGAATCCGTGCTTCATCCGGAGGCCGGGGGTCCGAGGCTTCCGGATCGTACGACCGTGGTCAAAACACGGAAACTTTGGCGCAGGCACGGCATTTTTGAGAAAGCCATGCGCCATGTGGTGGATCAGTGCATCGCCGCAGGGCTCGTTCAGCCGGAAGGGCATGTCGCGGTGGACGGCACCCTTGTCCGTGCCAATGCTTCCATCCACAGCTTAAAGCCCATCACGCCGGCCCCCGTGGAGTCGCTCGACGCTTATTTGGCCCGGCTGGAGGAAGAAGATCGCTCGTTTCCCGACGGCGGAGACGAAGACGACTCCTCTCCGTCCGACCTCCATCCTCCCGATCCGGACCAAAACATTTCATCCCCCGACTCCTCTTCGGCTTCGTCGGGAAGCCCACCCAAGAAGCCGGGCGATTTTCGGGGGGAGCGGTTTTCCAACCGGACCCACCGGAGCGTGACCGATCCGGATGCCCGCCTTTATCGAAAAAGCTCCGGCCAGGAAGCCCATTGGCGTGATCTCATTCATCACACGGTGGACACCCGCTCCTCCGTCATCTTGCGGACCCAGGCCAAGATCATCACGGGCACTGCGGAACGAGAGGCCGCCCTCGAAGCGTTGCTGGACATCCGGCGTGAGCACCCCTCTCTTCGCATTCAAAGCGCCTCCGGGGACGGTGGATATGCCGATACGGAAACGCTCGATCGGCTTTTGAAGATGGACGTCGTTCCCCTCATTCCCGTGCGATCGCTTCAAAAAGAAGCGCTCCCCGGGTGGCGCCGAGCCGTCCGGGATCCGGAGAAAGCGCGCAAAAGATGGAGCAAGATCAAGGCGGTGCTCGTTCAAAGCATTGTTCGTCGCCTGAATGATCAACCGCATGACCGAGCCAAACGGACGCGACGCGTCGTCATTGAACGCCTTTTTGCCGAAGGCAAATCGCAGCACGGCTTAAGCCGTGCTCGAAGTCGTGGGTTGGAAGCGATGCTGGGGAAGCCATCCTGACAGCTGTGGTGCAGAATCTCAAACGATTAAGCCGGTATGTGCGGAAGCACCCACAGACCGGGAGTTCCGTGTGCCTCAAACCGGCATACGAAAGGCTCACAAGGGAAGTGGCCGCATTTTTGATGGTTCTATTCGTTCTGACGTCACACTTCGTCAGGCGAAGATGGTCGATCCAGTGGACTTAATTCACCAGCCTTCTAACAGTTTTGAGCCTACCTTATGAGGGATTGAAACGGCTTTTCCTTGTGTTTAATGCACCGCGTTCTGCTTGTTTTGAGCCTACCTTATGAGGGATTGAAACTTAGCTAAAAATTTTAGGTTCCGTGACGTTGACGATGTTTTGAGCCTACCTTATGAGGGATTGAAACTCTTCTCCTTTCCTCTATCTTCTTCTCTTTTCCTTTGTTTTGAGCCTACCTTATGAGGGATTGAAACTTAGCTAAAAATTTTAGGTTCCGTGACGTTGACGATGTTTTGAGCCTACCTTATGAGGGATTGAAACATGCAAACTGTCGACAGTTTTTCCTTTGCTATATGTGTTTTGAGCCTACCTTATGAGGGATTGAAACCGATGTTCGCGCTCTGAAAAACGAACCGAAAGGAAGGGTTTTGAGCCTACCTTATGAGGGATTGAAACCCGGATGAACGAAGCCCGGGCCCGCCGGAGAGCGGTGTTTTGAGCCTACCTTATGAGGGATTGAAACCGGGAAGGGTTTCCCGAGCTCCGCGGCATCGTTCGGGTTTTGAGCCTACCTTATGAGGGATTGAAACCCGCCGTCTGCGCCCTTCGTCGGAGGGAAAAGCGGCGTTTTGAGCCTACCTTATGAGGGATTGAAACCCGCCGTCTGCGCCCTTCGTCGGAGGGAAAAGCGGCGTTTTGAGCCTACCTTATGAGGGATTGAAACGTTGATTTCGAGGGCGTACCTGATTAACATTAAAGGGTTTTGAGCCTACCTTATGAGGGATTGAAACCCCTCCGCATCGTGCGGGATGCCTGGTCGAACGCGGTTTTGAGCCTACCTTATGAGGGATTGAAACGCGATCTGCAACGTAAGATCCTTTTCCGCGACACCGGTTTTGAGCCTACCTTATGAGGGATTGAAACGAGCTACTGGAGCATCCCTATCGCTCTGGAGGGCCGTTTTGAGCTTACCTTATGAGGGATTGAAACCTGAGCTCATCTCGAACGCTTTTGATTTCACTACTAAGTTTTGAGCGTACCTATGAGGGATTGAAACTTCAGCACGATGTAATCGAATGGTCTCGTGAGCGGGTTTTGAGCCTACCTATGAGGGATTGAAACAGACGGACACGTCACGCAGTACGATAGCCCTTCCGTGTTTTGAGCCTACCTATGAGGGATTGAAACGGTGATGGCCTGCCGATGGCCGGCGGACGGCGATGAGTTTTGAGCCTACCTATGAGGGATTGAAACTCGAAAAGACTGGTCCAGTCTTTCGAGACGGAAGCCGAGTTTTGAGCCTACCTATGAGGGATTGAAACTTGATCTCCTTCGCGAGAAAGCGGTCCTCATATGTCAGTTTTGAGCCCACCTAATAAAAGGGATTAAAGCTATAAAACAAAAATCAAAGTGGAGGGCAAGAAATGATTAATTCTCGGGAATTTATTAATAAAATTTTGCGTTACTGGCTTACTCTGGAAGCGTTGACGCCTCAAACAGCCGACAAAGCTCATCCCGATGACAAGTTAGAACCGAGTTATGAAATTAATAAGAAAAAAGGTGCAATGCCTTGGATAGAAGGCCATGAACATCGTCGAAAACAACCGCGCGATCAACATCAATGGCATTACATCGTACAAGCCGGCTTGTATGATATTAGAATATTTTATGAAAAGATTTTAGATGAAATTAAAAGCTTAATTGCGGATAATGAACGTGAAGACGACGAGTACGATCGAGCCAGCGGCACCGGCCGGCTGTATGACGTTGAGGTGGACGCCGAAGGACGTCCGATTGCGGAAACGTTCGCATTATCGATGGCCGGCTGGGCTGCCGGCGTCATTCTTCATCAAGGAGTCGGCGCGTTGCAACAGGGAACATGGTGCAACCTCGATGGGTTGCCGCAACCCGGAAGGGAAGAGATCCAACGGCGAAGCGGAGTGCCCGGCTTCGATACGTTGGAGGTCGCGCTACGCAAAGAACTTGCCGAGCGCGTTCGGTTGCTTAAAAAACCGGTCGATAAAGCATGGTTCGATGACTTTACTCGGTTGGTGATCCGGCATTGCGGTTTGTCGGAAGAGCTGCTGGGGACGACACCGCGCTATATCGTCAAAAGCAAACAACTAAAAAAAGCACAGAAAAAGAGCGCGTTCGATCAATTGCGCGGCCGAAAGCGCGATCAATCGCTAGATCAATTGGACGATCAACCGCACGATCATCCGCACGATCAACCGCGTATCGCCTCCTTTTCTGAGGTCGATCACGTCGCCGATGCCCGGCCGGTGGACGAAGGCCTGATCAACAGTTTTTATATTTCGGATCTGCATCGGATTGAAAGTTCCAGTTACCTTGGCGGAGACGCCTTTTTAAGTTATTCCTGATTCCGTGATCAAACTACGAAAACACATGCTATATGCTGTTGATTGCCGCTAAAATTGTTCTCCAGGCCATTTAAACCTAAGATTTTGTCTGCTCTCGTCTGCAATAAGAAGAAATCCTATGCTTTTTGGGCATGCTGAAACAAGCCCATCGAATGTGGACTTTAAAAAATAGTTTTATCTTGTCTCCACGGAATGCACCTATCGTTCTTCTTTTCGTTCGCCTACGTTACAAAAGCAGCATAGAGACGACTTACGACGCCGGCCCATGGGCTGTGTTTGCCAAACACAAATTTAAGCCGTCTGGCATGACGAACCACCCGAACGGCAATGGTGATCATGTTTTGAATGACGCTTTTGATGCGCCGCCGGTGGACGTGTTTGCGAAGCGGTGCACCGCCCAGGCGCAAACTCTTCTGCCCGATGATGCGTAGCAGGTTGTATGCAAGCAGGCCAAGGTGCAACACCAGATCATTCGTCCGAAATTTCCCGGACGGTAACCGCTCTAAGTCTAGGTCCGACTTGATTTCACTGTGAAACTGTTCGCTGGTGGCGTGCTCGCGGTACAGTTCGACCACCCGCCACGGGTCACCTTCCAGACTCGTCCAGTAGACGTTTACTTCAATATCCGGCACGAGTAAGATTTGCCCATGCCGGTCCATCGTCCGATGAATGACGTGAAAGACTTGCCGAAGCGGCGATGAAAAGCCCGGTTTTTCTACCTCGCGAACGCCAATGTACTCCTTTTTCCCCTCCCGAGGCTCTGTGCAGGTCCCGTATGTTTGCGCATATTCGAGCCATTCTTCTTCGTTTGTACGGCGGAGATTGACCTTAATGATGTAGTCCACCTTGTGCGCCTGACACACCCTAAGGTTCTCCAGGCTATCATGTCCCGCATCCATGCGGACGAGAAGATCCTTTTGGGTAACGATGCGCGCATAGAGGATGCTTGCGGCGAGGAAGTCAGCGGTATCTTTCTGGACATGGGTGCTTCCTTCTCGGAGTTCTACATGGACACCGTAACCCTCTTGTCCCAGGTAAGCAAAGATCGGTGCATACCCATCGACGCCTTTGTATGTTCGCGATACCCCTTCTTTCTTCGTCCCGGAGTTATCGAAAGGAGAGACGTCAATGTCGAGGGGAATGTATGTCTTATTGCCAACTTTTACCCCAGTCAGCGGGGCATGGACGCGTTGGATGAGCTCCAGTCCTGTGCGGATAAGGATATCGTTCCACTTCTCCAAGTTAGACGCGGCCGCCTCGTCCAGGCGCTGGCGAACCGTGGGGCTGGAAGGAACATGGTTAAGGTTTAAGCAAAGACGAAATGTGTCGTCGTCGCGTACCGTTTCCAGGTAGTCGAAGTCGCTTTTTCCCTGGCAGAGCATGCCGACGTAACTTTTTACGACGTCGGTATGAGAGAAAGTGGGATGCTCGTTTTCGCGAAGGCGTATACGATTCAGTTCGGAGAATACGCGTGAGGCTTCTAACAGTGCACCGACGACGGACAGCCCACCGTGTGCGGTAAGAATGAGGTCATCGGAGAACTCAAACTGAATTTTCAACATGATCACCCCGCAGGTGAAAGGAGGTTGATCTTATATTTCGATGCAAAGCCATGATTTACCTGCTAAAGAAGGGGGGATCAAGGGAGATTGTTCACGGAATCAGGTTATTTTAAAAGGATAATGGACCAAGATTCTGGCGAACGAAGGATCGATCTTCGCTCGAAAGAAGGCGAAATGGAAGTCGTTCGGCTTCTTCATCCCCGGTATTTTCCGCAAGGCAGCTGGCCATCGGACTATTCTCTGGTGCGAAGCCAGCAATTTGCCGTGAATGCACTTTGGAATCATCTGACTTCGAAACGGGGCGGGCTTTTTGCCGTCAACGGTCCGCCCGGCACCGGAAAGACGACACTACTAAGAGATATCGTCGCCGCCGTCGTTGTCGATCGAGCAAAGATTTTGTCCAAATATGACGATCCCCGTAAAATCTTCTTGCCCAAAAGGAAATATGACGAAAATGAACCGCCGTATTATCCAATTCAACATCTCGATCATGCCATCGTCGTCGCTTCCAGCAATAACGGAGCAGTCGAAAACGTGACGTTAGAGTTGCCCAAAACAGATGCTGTGGCAAATAACTTTGTCAATCAGGCAGCTTATTTTCAGGAACTGGCCACCGCTCTTCTTCAATCGGCGGAAAAACAGTCCTCGGTTTCAAAGGCGTGGGGACTGATTGCGGCTCGACTCGGAAAAAAAGAAAATCGCGATCAGTTTATCCAAATCGTTTTGGAAAAACGTCCGGCTTTGCAGCGCTCCGAAGTCAGTGCCGAAGCCATCGGTCTGATTCATCGATTGAAAGAAATTTCGGATGGAAAGCGATCCCCGGAAAAGTCTTGGTCAGAGGTCGTAAAGACCTTTGAAGAGGCGTTAAGAAAGGAGCAAGCGCACCGCACCCGAATCGCTCGGGAGGCCGAGATCCTCAATCACTACCTCGACGTAAGGCGATCAATCCGGAATCAGATGCGGCAGATCCAAGAATACAAAGAACGAATATCGAAGCTTGAACAGGAAATCGAACAGCTCAAAAATCGACGGTCTCAGCTTGAGGTCGACATTCAGCGCCGGAGGGATGCGTGGCTTCTTCACAAGAGGAGGAAGCCCGGATGGCTCGAAACGTTAAGGACGTTCGGACGTTCTTATCGCCGGTGGCGGCACGAATTGAAGGAGCTGGAGGCGGAATACCGGGAGAGGTTCAATCTTGAAGAAAAGCTCATCGCTGATCTACGCGAAAAAGAAAAAGCGTGGAAAGAAGAACAAATAAAGCTTGGGCGGGCAAAGAGTCAATGCCGAAACAGCATTCAACATATGAAAGAATATAAAGATAAAATAAAAAAACTCAAATCGATTCTTGGTAACCGTATTCCGCTGCGCGACGGATCGATTGACGCGGCAAAGGCGGAACTTCAGGCTCCCTGGGCGGATGAGGATTGGTTGCGGGCGCGCATCGAAGTCTTTCTTCGGGCTCTAGAACTGCACCAGGCCTTTATCGAAAATGCCGCAGATCAGATGTGGTCAAATCTCATTTTGGTGAAGCGTTGGCTCAGCGGGAAGACGTTACCGGCCGATGGATTGAAGACCGCTCTGGAGACGTTGGGACTGGTCGTTCCCGTCGTTTCAACGACCTTTGCATCATTTCCCCGGATGTTTCGGGACTTTGCACCGCATTCGGTCGGCTGGCTGCTGATCGACGAAGCCGGACAGGCGAGGCCTCAGGAAGCCGCCGGGGCCCTCTGGCGGGCCAAGCGGGTGGTCGTCGTCGGCGATCCGCTTCAGCTTGAGCCGGTCGTCACCCTTCCGAAGCGGATCGTGGCCGCCTTCGGAAAGATTTTTGACGTTGAAGGAGACTGGTGGCCCACCCACGCTTCAGTTCAGTCTCTGGCCGATCGATCCATGATTTACGGGACAAAACTCAAGCAGCTCGATGGTCGTGAAGTATGGGTGGGCGCCCCGCTTCGCGTTCATCGCCGCTGCGATAATCCGATGTTCAGCATCATCAACCGGTTGAGTTATAACGACATGATGGTGTGGGGACGTAAGCCGTCAACAATACAACTTCCGGAGAGCGGGTGGATCGACGTGCCGTTCTCCGGTCGAATTGATTCCAGACATTTTATCCCGGAAGAAGGGGAAGCCCTCAAAAAACTTTTGTCAATCCTTATCAAATGCTATAAATCCTTTGATCCTAAAGATGTGTACATCATCTCTCCGTTTCGGGATGTCGTGCGCCGATCAAGTCCAGTATCATGTGTAAATTGCCCTCTTCGGCGAATGAAAGGACAGGTCACTCAGGCATTCACAACGTGCAGCATGGCCGGCTCAGTGGATTTCTGTTGTTCCTTCTTCCACTGCCAATACTCATCCATATTCAGGTAGCGGTGCCCAGTGGTCCACGTCTCGTCTATCTCCATGAGTAGCGCTCCAAGCAACCGTATCACGGATTCCCGGTTGGGAAAGATGCGGATGACTCTTTCACGGCGGCGAATCTCCTCGTTGAGTCGTTCCACGCCGTTCGTGGTACGCAAGCGCCGCCGTGAGCGTCACGGCAAGACCAGCACGGCCGTGACGTCGTCAAAGCCCTCCTCTAGCACCTTGACGGCCTTGGGTGCCTTCTCAGCGTACTCCTCCACAAATTCATTCATGAGCAGTCGGGCCGTCTTGAGGTCGGGCGCATCAAGAATGGCTCGTACACGCTTGTAGACCTCCTTCTGCAACGCCTTGGGTGTAGCGTCCAAGATATTGCGCATGAAGTGGGTCTGGCACCGTTGCCAGGTGCATCCCTGAAACTCCGTCTGCAGTGCCTTCACCAGCCCGCCATGACTGTCAGACACCACAACGTCAACGCCGCGGAGACCCCGGTTCTTCAGCCAGGCAAAGAACTCCCGCCAGCTGGCCTCCGATTCGCTGTCGCCCAACATCAAGCCAAGAATCTCACGGTACCCTTCTTCGTTGATGCCAACAGCGATCATGGCCGCTCGAGAGCGAACACGCCCTTCCTCCCGAATCCGGAGTACCAAAGCGTCCACCAGCAGGAACGGATAACGATGCTCAGCAAGGCTGCGATTATTCCATCCCTGAACGATGGGATCAAGGCGCTTGCACAGCTCGGAGACCGTGGACTTCGAGAACGTCGTGCCGCACAACTGCTCGGTGACTTTCGCCACGTCCCGGGTGGACACGCCGTTTACCACCATCTCCATCAGGGCGATGATGAACGCTTGTTCGCTGCGCTGGTACCGAGCAAACAGCTCTGTGGAGAACTGGCCATTCCGGACCCTCGGAACCCGCAACACCAGCCGCCCCACACGGGTTGTCAGGGTGCGGGTGACTGTTCCGTTGCGATAGCCTTGGCGTTCTTTCGTGCGCTCGTATGGCGCCGCTTTCAGATGCTCCTGCACTTGCGCTTGGAGGATCTGGTTGACCACACTCTCCACCAGCTTTGCCACGCCTCCATCCCGCTGAAAGAGGCCTTCCAAAATCTCGTCGTCCACGGTAATCTGGTACTGAGCCATCCGGTATCCCTCCTGGTGAAGTGGTTTCTTCTCCGTCTCACATTCTACCAAAGAGGGCCGGATGGCTCATTTTATGTTACCTGGACCATCCGTTTTTACACATGATACCGGACACGACTCGTGCGCCAGATCAGACAGAAACGGATAGCCGCTGCTTTTCGGGTTCCTCAAGAGCGGGTGGGCACCGTCCATACGACTCAGGGAAAAGAGGCGGCGGTCGTCATCCTCGTCCTCGGCGGCAGCGGCCCTTCTAATTCCGGTGCACGGGCATGGGTCGCTGAAAAACCAAATCTGTTGAATGTTGCGGTCAGCCGGGCAAAAGAACGGATTTACATCATTGGCAATCGAACCGAATGGAAGAGTCTAGGAGGTTTTAGCATTGTCGTTGAGCATCTTCATCCAATTAGATTAGACGATATCGACCGCTCTTATGAATGTTAACTCGGGAAATAAAGCATCACCGCAAAAGAAACACTGAAGAGAAGGCGGTCTTAAAAAGTTAAAAAATCCGCCCCCCTTCCCTGGAGGGCGGATTTCAGTTTGAAGCGGCGGCACGTCGCTCTCTTGTTTTTTATACGTGTTATCCGTGACTTGAACGGCTCAAAGCCCGCTTACAAGGGGGTGGAGGGCGTTTGGCCGCCATCTATCGAAGAAGAAGCATTCGGGGCCGTCGGGTGCGCAGGCCTTGATGCAGGTGGTGGAGCCTCGTGCGGTTTTGCTGAAGTTGATTCGGTCAGACGTTTGCGTTCAAGTTCAACCAGGAGCGACGAATTTTCCGCTATGCGCATAAGAGAAACAGTGGATTCTATGCCGATCCGGGCTAAAACGACCGAAATGATGAAGAAAGCGGGAGAAACAATCAACGAAAGGGGGAAAAGAAGAAAGAGCAGGACGAAGGAAAAAAGACCGATGACTACTACGGCCAAGCCATAAAAAATGCCCGAGACTTGAGGCGTGATGAAGCGGCGAAACGAAAAATCAAAGATGCAGCGCAATTGGTTTTTGACTCTATATCAAAATGATCGATGGTTTTATCAAGCGCTCGATGATCGAGCCTTGAAGGCGGAACAGCGATGCCGTAAACTGTTTCGCAGGCGGTCAGAGTTTTCCGGGGATGGGGGGATGCTGGTGACGATCTCGTGAAAATCTTGACTTTCTTTTCGTAACCGAGACTAGGAGGGATGAAAATTGAGAATGCTTTTTGCTGTCATCGCCGTTCAGTTGGCGTTGGCTGTTGGTCTCTCCATCGGGGGGGTCAAAACGGCTCAGGCGGAAACTCGCTTCAGCGACGTCCCGCCCGGCGCCTGGTATGAACGCGCGGTCATGCAGGCTCGAACGCGCGGCATGGTCGACGGATTCCCGGACGGAACGTATCGCCCGGAAAAGGCGCTTACATACGCCGAGTACCTCAGCATGCTGGCAAAGCTCGTTTCGATCGAGCCGGAGAAGCCGGCTCCCGGCGACCACTGGGCGGCCGGAACGATTCGGGCCCTTCAGAACGCCGGCATCCTTGACGGGGCGACGTGGCGACCCGAGTGGATTCAGGCGCCGATCCCGCGGGAAAAAGCGCTCGTCTACGCGCTCCGGGCGCTCGGGATTCCGCCGCGCGATGCCTCTTTCGACTTCTTCGTCGACAGCGACCGGCTCTCCGATGTCGATCGCGGTTACGTCAACACGGCGTATCTCGAATCTCTCACCGACGGCATCGGGCGGGATGCGGCGACGGGGGAACGCCGCTTCGGCGCCGGAGAGACGCTCACCCGGGCTCAGGCGGCGGTCCTGTTGAATCAGCTGTTCGACTATCGCGCCGACGCCCAGGCGTACAGGCAAAAGAAAGCGGCAGAACGGGCAAAGGAAAAGATTCCCGGAAACGATCCGAACAAAACGGTCTGGAACGCCGTTCGGGCGGTCAAAATCGGCGGAAAAACCATAACGGCGCAGATCGTCTATGTCAACCCGAAAAGTCCCAGGGTGAAAATCAAAACCGCCCTCGGCGGCGGCGTGGTCGGCGGGACGGAAGATCTGGCGGCGCTGGCGCGGCGGCACGGGGCCGTCGCCGCCATCAACGGCACGTTTTTCAACGCCTACTCCGACAAACAGCCGCAGGGGAATCTCGAGATCAAGGGGAAGTTCGTGCATCTTTCCAACGTCGGCTCCACGGTCGGCTTCGGCAAAGACGGGACGGTCCGCTTTTCGACCCTGCGCACGTTCGTCGACGGCATGCTCCGGGACAGCTTCGAATGGCCCGACAACTGGTACGCGTGGGGCATCAACCACCTGCGGGACGAACCGGCGGCGATCACCCTCTTCACGCCGGAAAAAGGGACGAAGACCGGGAAAGCGACCGGTCATTCCGTCATCGTGCGCCGGGGGATCGTCCAGGCGATCGTCACGGGCGAAGCGGCGATCCCGCCGGACGGATTCGTCGTCCATATCGGGCCGGATCCGACCAACCGGGACATCCTGAGCCGCTTTGAAGTCGGCGTCAGCGCGGGTTACCGGCTTCGCCACGAAGACCCGGCGAAGCGGCCGATCGACTGGTCGATGATCGACGATGCCGTCGGCGCCGGCCCGCGGCTCGTGATGCACGGGAGGATCGTCGTCGACCCCCGCCGGGAAGGCTTCACCGATCCGAAGATCCTCACCCTGGGCGGCGCCCGAAGCGCAATCGGGACGACGAAAGAAGGCTACGTCATGCTCGTCACCGTGCCGGGCGCCACGATCCCCGAACTCGCCCAGGTGATGAAGGCGCTCGGCGCCGTGCAGGCGATGAACCTGGACGGCGGCGCATCGAGCGGGCTTTATTACCGGGGGCGATACCTCACGGCGCCGGGACGGGCGATCAGCAACGCGATTCTTGTGTTTGAGGATCGCTGATCGGAAGCTTTTAAATGATTCGATCGATGGGCCTGAACACGATGGCCTGAACACGAATCGAAGGTCGAAGGAGGGAACGCCATGCCGCGCGTTTTCGTCTACGGCACTTTGCGTCGCCATGAGCCAAACGCCATCAGATTGAACGAAGCGATCTGGCTGGCCCGGCAGGCGTGGGTGTCCGGAAGACTGTACGATACGGGTTACGGCTATCCGGCCCTTGTGCTGGACGTTCGCTCTGATCGTTCTTCGGCTTCTTCGCACAGGGGGAGAGTGTACGGAGAGCTCGTGGAAGTCTCCGAGAACGCGCTGGCGGCGCTGGATGCGCTGGAAGGGTACGCCGAAGGAAGACGCGACAACCACTATGATCGCGTGTCCGTCTGCGTTCACACCGATACCGGCGAAACGGAAGCGTTTGCCTATGTCTACCCGGAAGAGCGGGCAACCGGGCTCAAGCCGATCGCTTTCGGCGACTGGAAGGTTTACCGTCATCTGCCCGATCCGACCAAAGAGGCGTCGGCCGGATCGGCGACGGATCGTCAGGCCGACGGTTCAGATACCTGGCTGTACTTTGCCTACGGTTCGTGCATGGACGACCGGCGCTTCGAGGCGGAAGGCGTACGGGAACTGTTTCGGGATGTCGTCGGACGGGGGGTGTTACGAGGCTATACGCTGGCGTTTACCCGCCGTTCGCAAGAAGACGGCCGGGGACGGGCCGACATCGTGGAGACGGGCGCGCCGCACGACGTCGTGGAAGGGAAAGTTTACCGGATCGGTCGGGAGGCGCTTGACTATCTCTACAAGCGGGAAGGCGTGCGGGGAGGAGCGTACCGCCCGACGTTTGTCGATCTGGAAATCGGCGGGGAGACGGTGGCGGACGTCGTAACGTTTACGGTCGTGGAGAAAGGCCCGGAGACACCCCCGCCTCCCCATTATGCGGAGGAAATTCTCCGCGGCGCCCGCGGGTTCGTCAGCGAAAAGTATTATGAGTTTTTGTTCAATAAATGCAGAATATAGCTCTTTTTCCATGGCCGTCGTCCGCGTCAAGTGAACGCTTTCTCTCCTTTTGCGTTACCTGGCGTTTCTTAGCATTACCTGGCGTTTCTTGGCGTGACCGGGCATTACCTTGCGCGATCGGGCGTTCTTTTTGCGTTATCGATCGTTCCTTGGCTTTACCGGGGGTTCCCTCGCGTTACCGAGTGTTCCCGTTCCCGGTGCCGGGATGAACGAAGGGCAGGCGGGTTCGCAAAAGGTGATGGACGGACGAGGGGCTCCCTCACGAAGCGACCAATTCAGAACAAAGGTTCAGCCGATGCAGGCGGTCGAAGCGATCCTCCCGGGCAAGACGCTGTTCTGGCCGGCAATTGAAGGGGGCTCGTACCTTGCAGGAGATTCGGGCCGATGCGAAAAACCTTCGGGCGCTTCTTGGCGGGACCAAGTTCAGCGTGGACTACTATCAGCGCGAGTACGGCTGGCAATCCGAACACGTCACCGAGCTGATCAAAGATCTGGCCGAGGAATTCAAGGAAAGCCATCGCCCGGGAAACGATCGGAGCGCCGTCGAACATTACCACCGTTACTTCCTCGGATCAATCATCATCAGCAACCGGGACGGGAAAAAATTTATCGTCGACGGTCAGCAACGCCTCACGACGCTCACGCTTCTTCTGATCTTCCTGTACCGGCATCTGAATGATGAGGAGCAGAAAGCGCAGCTCGCTGACCTTATCTTTTCCCGGCGATTCGGCCGGCGCTCCTTCAATCTCGATATCGAGGAACGTTACGCATGCATGGACGCCCTTTTTACCGGGAAACCGTTCGATGAAACCGGGCAGCCTGAGTCGGTCGTCAATATTTATCGACGGTATCAGGACGTGACGGAATATTTTCCCGAGGAACTTCGAGGAGAGGCGCTCCCGTATTTTGCGGACTGGCTCATCGAGAACGTCTATCTGGTAGAGATCACCGTCTACAGCGATGCGGACGCTTATCGAATCTTTGAGACGATGAACGATCGCGGGCTACGCCTTACGCCCACGGATATGCTCAAAGGCTACCTTCTCGCGAATATCACCGATGAAAGAGAGCGGATCGAGGCAAGCCGTGTCTGGCGCGAACAGGTAAAAAAGCTTCAGGAGATCGGCAAGGGAGAAGAAAGCGACGGAATCAAGGCGTGGTTGCGCAGCCAGTACGCCGAAAGCATTCGCGACCGTAAAAACGGGACCAGGATCGGCGATTTTGAGCTGATCGGCTCAGAATTTCACCGTTGGGTACGCGACAAGAAAGAAAGGATGGGCCTCACCAATAGCGCGGCCTTTGCGCGATTGATCAAGGAAGATTTTTCCTTCTATTCCCGCTGGTATGCATATATTCGCAGTGAAGCCGAAAAAAACAAAATCCCCGGCCTCGAAGCGATCTATTACAATGCTCAGCTTAATTTCACGCTCCAGCACCCGGTCCTGCTTGCTCCGCTTCGGCGGGACGATTCCGAAGAGGAGATCCGGGCCAAGCTGAACGCTGTTGCGACCTATCTGGACATCCTGCTGGCCCGCCGCATCTGGAACTGGCGTGCCATCGATTATTCGACCATGCAGGACAGCATGTTTCAGATCATGCGTGAGATCCGGGGTCAGGATCTTCCCGCCCTCATCGATCGGTTGCTGGAGTGGCTGAATGCAGATAAGGAAACGTTTTCCGGCAATCCTGCGTTTCGGCTGCATGGAATGAACGGCCGACAGGTTCATTATCTGCTGGCGCGGATGACGGATTATGTCGAGACGCAATCGGGGCGTCCTTCCCGTTTTCACGAATACATTCAGCGACAGGGGGCGCAGGGATACGAAATCGAGCACATCTGGGCCAATCAGTACGACCGGCACGCCGATGAGTTTTCCCACCCCTCTGATTTCGCGGAATACCGAAATCGTATCGGTGGTCTCCTCCTTCTCCCCAAAAGCTTCAACGCGAGTTACGGGGACCTCCCCTACGAAGAGAAGCGCAAACACTACCTGAAGCAAAATCTTCTGGCTCAGAGCCTTCACGAGGAGGCGTACGAACATGATCCCGGGTTCGTCCGGTTCGTCAAGGAGAGCGGACTCCCGTTTCGTCCTCATGCCGAATTCAAGAAAGCCGATCTTGTCGAACGCCAGGAGCTTTATCGCCTCTTGGCCGAAAAGGTCTGGAGTCCAGAACGGCTGCTTCGGATCGATCCTCTCCTTCAATAAGCGAGAGCGTTACGGGCGGGCAGCCCACCTGGCGACAGGAGCGCGGCGATCGGCGACATTCAGAAGAGGTACAATTTGCATCGTTTTTTTCGGTAAGCGGAAATCAGAGTGCCACGTTTTGTCACCCTGTCCGTGATAGGATGACGGTAAATAAAAAAGTCGATTCAGGGATCGTGCCCACGCCCATTCGTCTGCTGAGAAGCGCGTTATCGAGCCCGGCGCGCATAAAAAGGGGGATAGACTATGCCCGAGTTTCGCTGCATTTCCATCGATCAGCCTTATGCCTATCTGATCGCCGTGGGAGCGAAGACGATCGAAGTGCGATCGTGGAAGACGCGCCATCGAGGACCGCTCGTCATTGCGGCGACGGCGCGCTCATGGTCCGCCGATACGGAAGAGGGAACGCGCCTAACGCTGCCGGGCGGTCTTGCGGTCGGCATCGTCGATCTCGTCGATGTGCGGCCTTTTCTCCGTGAGGATGTGGAAGCGGCCTATATGCTGGAAGAAGATTATGAGGAAGGTTATTTTGCCTGGGTGCTTGAAAAAGCGCGCCCGATCCGGCCGTTTCCCATCCGTGGCCAGCAGGGGCTGTATCGATGCACATTTGATCCGGAGTACATCACGCCGGATGAGCTGGATGCCCTTCTTGTCAAGGAGACGCCGTCTTCCGGCAAATCGAGGTCCCGGTAAAACTGCCCTTTTGGGTTACAAAACTCGCCGGCGAAAGCTTCGTAATTCATTCCGGGGACGAAGCCGGTCGTGCTTACTTGAAAGGAGGGAGCTGATTGCAAACCGTCACCCTCCGCCTCCATCTCCATCGCCCGACGCAGGCGAAGATCCGGCGGTATCGGGAACTCGTCGAACGCACGACGGCCTTTGCCAACAACCTCGTCGCCGCCGGAAGGCCAAAGGGACTCACCAGCCGGACGGCGCGGGCGTACCTCGCCGGCGACCTCCCCTCGGCTGTGATCAACCAGGCGCTTCGGGACGTGGCGGCGCATCGGGACGTTAAAACGTTCCGGGTCCTCTGGCCGTCGTTCAACAACCAGAACCTGCGCTTGAAAAAAGTCGGCGACTTTTGGACCGCTTCGTTTCCGATGCAAACCGGCCGGGTGCGGGTGCCGCTCGCGGTAACCCCTAAGCAGGCCGCCCTCCTCGAACGCCTCGGCCGGGATGTGAGGCAGGGGGCGGCGAAGCTGTACGAAAAGCGCGGGCGGTGGTATCTCGCTCTTTCGGTCACGCTCCCGGCCGAAGAGAAGGCGGTCGAACCGGCGCGCGATAAACACGACAAAATCGCCGGGATCGACATGGGTCTTCGTTATCTCGCGGTCGTGAACGCGGGCGGGGAGACGCTCTTTTTCCCTGGCGATCAGGCGGCCTACGTCCGCCGCCGGTATCATGCCCTTCGCCGGCGGATGGGGAAGGTCAAAGCGCTCAAAGCCATCCGTAAGATGAAGGACAAAGAAGCCCGCTGGATGAAAGACCAGGACCACAAGATCAGCCGGGCCATCGTGGATTGGTGCCTCGCCCGTGGCGTGAGCATCATCCGGATGGAAAAGCTGGAAGGGATTCGCAGACGGAAAACCCGGAAGCGCGACTTCGGGCGATCGCTTCATTCCTGGTCTTTCTACCGGCTTCAGCAATTCATCGCCTACAAGGCGCGGCTGGCGGGAATCCGTGTCGAATGGGTGAACCCGAAGGATACCAGCCGGACGTGTCCGCGGTGCAGGCACTGCGCAAAAGAGAACCGAAACGGCATCCGGTTCCGTTGCCGGAAGTGCGGCTACGAAGCCCATGCGGATGCCGTCGGCGCCTGGAACGTGAGCTTTGCGATTAGCGGCCTGGCCGAGGCGGCGTAAGCCGCCGTTCGAGGGCCGCCGCCCGGTGCGGTAACGCCTTTCGGCGGAACGCAGCCGGGGCGGGCCGAGACGTAAGCCCCGATGGCGCTGCGATGAGGCCGAAGCTGAAAGGCATGAGGCTGAGCAAGCGCTAACCTCCTCGTGGGAATCTCCAGAATTCATTCTGGGGAGGAGGTCAAGTAGAGAACAACCCGGGCACGGATCGTAAAGCCATCGGTAAAGTGCTCCAGAGGCTCAGCAAGATCGTCTACAACCATGTCGGGGTGATTGAGCTGGCCGAAGATCTGGACATCGAGACGGTCACCGAGATCTTCATACGCGTCAACTCCGCCGGCGTCCCCCTCTCCCAGGCGGACTTCGCCATGTCCAAGATCGCCGTCAACGAAAAATACGGCGGCCATTTGATTCGCAAGGCCATCGACTACTTCTGCCACCTGGCGAAAGCTCCTGAAGTTGCCTCGACCATCGAAAAGAACGACCCGGAGTTTGCCGGGTCCGAGTTCTGGCCGGCGATGCGCTGGCTTGCGGAAGTCAACGATCCCCTTTACGTTCCCACTTACACCGACATGCTGCGCGTGGCGTTTACGTTCGAGTTTGGTCGCGGTCGACTGCAAGACTTGGTCGCGCTCCTTTCGGGACGCAATTTTGAGACCAAGCAGTACGAGGAAGCGATTGCGGAGGAGTCTTTTGCCAAGCTCAAATCGGGTGTGCACGCATTCATCAAGAAAACCCACTTTGATCGTCTGACCATGATTCTGCGGTCGGCCGGCTTTGTCACCGCTGACCTCATATCCTCTCAGAATGCCGTCAATGCTTCCTACATTCTGTATCTTCGGGGTCGACGGGAGGGGGTACCGGCAGACGAGCTGGAACGCCTCGTACGCCGCTGGTACGTGATGTCCATCCTCACCGGTCGCTATTCCGGTAACCTAGAGTCGACCTTCGACGTTGACATCCGCCAGATGGAGGCGCAGGGACTCGTTCGTTATGCAGAGTCGGTCATCGAAAACGAGATTCCTCCGACGTTTTGGACGGGAATGCTGCCGCAGCTGATGAACACTTCCTCGGGGCAGTCCCCGTACTTTATCGCTTATCTGGCCGCCCAGGCCCGGCTGGGCGACAAAGGATTTCTATCCACCAACATCACGGTTCGTGATCTTTTGCTTAACCGCGGCGACAAGCATCACATTTTCCCGCGCAAGTATCTCCAAAAGCAAGGGCTGAGCCGCAGCCGCTATAACCAGATCGCCAACTTCGTGATGGCGCAAAGCGAGATCAACATCGCCATCGGCGATAAGCCGCCGGAGGTCTACTTTAGGGAGATCCTTGAGCAAGTGAATGGAGGGCCCAAGCGGTACGGAGGCATCACCGATCCCGACACTCTGCGGCAAAATTTTGAGGAAAACTGTCTGCCGATGAGTTTGTTGAACGGTGAGGTACCGGATTTTGAAACATTCCTCACCGAACGACGCCGGCTTATGGCCCTTCGCATCAAACGCTGGTTCGAGGTGCTGTGATGATCCGATGCGCCCTATGTAAAGTCTGCGAATATTTTGCCACAGTTTTCTAAGGCGTCTCCTTCTCAAAAACGAAAAACCCAATCTCATGGGGATGATCAAGGACGTAGACGTCATGGGGGAGTTTACGCACCTCCCAATCTACAGCCAAATCCCCTCCTGCCGCCCCCAGAAAGACTGCCCCAAACAGGCTTAAGCCCGGACTACCCAGGAAAAGCCCGAGCAGCAGGGGGAAAAGCCCCAGGCCTAACCCCGGAGCCAGTAAGGACAAGCGATACGCCCGGGCGCGGATCGGCTTTTTGAGGTGGGCGTAGGGGGTTAGGTATTTCCAAAGGACGCCGAACTGGATGTCCTTAAGGGAGGCTTTTCCAAAAAGCCAAAAGCCCAAACCGTGAATTCCCTCGTGAAGGACAACGCCGCCGAAATAAATGGCGATGGCCCAGAGAACGTCGACGGGACCGGCGACTAAGGCCCGTAAGGGTTCCGCTCCCCAGAGGATAAGAAAAAGGGCCGTCTCCATCACCAGCGCGCCGACGGTCAAAAGAAGACCGACCTTCTGGGCCCGTTCCACAGGAACAATAACCAGCCGACCCTGAGCGGTTGTCACCAAGACCCTCCTAATCCACTTTTTAGGGATTTTGACCGAGGTAGCCAAAGGCTTTTCGAGCGGGTTGCCGGTTCCACCGTCGCGTCACTTTCAACACCTGAATTCGCTTCCGCCGGCTTCGGGGCGCTTGCTTCCGGGCTTCCCTGATTCCCGTTTGCGGCTTCTTTTCGTTCCTTTCGGCCGTGGTTTGCGCCGCCCGATCATATCCCTGGACGTTCCGGAAGATTTGAGGGGCAGAGTGCCACGTTTTGTCACCCTGGCTGTGATAAGATGACGGTAAACTTAAATGAACCCTGCGAAAAAAGACAATAAGAGTTCCCCGCTGCCGCGGGGGAAAAGATCTTCCCTCAGGAAAAGCTGAACCTTCCTAGGGTCCATCCCCGAGATCGACCCAAACGGGCGTGCCGGGGGAAACGCGGCGCATGTACGTTGGTCAGATTCAAGCTTACATTATCTACGCTCTTAATGGCGAGTCAAGAAGCGAAGCAGGAGTTAAAACTCCTTGACTCTTCCAGGTAATGGCTTTATAATTAGGATGGTTCAAGCTGGGATGGGCAATGTCCACTTCAATTTAAGATAAGGAGGAGAAATCGAACGTGCCATCGGGAGAACCTTCGCCTGGAAATGCTTCCCCACCAGATGATGAAGTTTATCGTTCCTGCATCTTTTGGGGGAAGCTCAAGCCCGACGCGAATGATCCCCAAAAAGTTCGCTGCCTTCCTCTTGCGGCCCACAGTCTGGATGTGGCTTACGTGTTGAGGGCGCTCATGGAACTTCCGGGATTTCGTCGCGCTCTTGAGCGGGCGGCAGGAAGAGCGCTCAGGACGATGGACTTCGATCGACTGGCGGTGCTGGCAACGTTGCACGACATGGGAAAGGCCAACCTCGACTTTCAACGCCAAATTGATCCGACCTTCAAAAGGAAGGTTGGACACATCCGGGCGATGGCCGCGATCCTCGATCTTGAAGTCGGTGAAGCGTCGCTCTTCAATCGGTGGCTTGAAGCTTTGCCGCCCGAATTTCAAGATTGGTTTTCGGACGATGAGACAGCGTTCAGTTATTTTTATGCGATCCTGTCCCATCACGGGCGACCGGTAAAGTTCGGCGGGAAGGACGAAGACCGCCGGCGATCCCTTCCCGGATGGACGCCCGGTCCGGAAGGGGATCCCTTTGCCGCCATTCGGGAGCTCGTCGCGTGGGCCCGTCGGGTTTTCCCGCTGGCCTTCCAGGAGGATCCGGAGCGCCTTACGCTTCCGGATTCCCCGGCGTTCGTGCACCGGTTTGCCGGCCTCCTCATGCTGGCCGACTGGCTCGGTTCCCACGAACACTGGTTTCCCATTCGCCCGGTCACCTTTGAGGAAAGGCTGGCCCATGTCCGAGATGTCGTACCGAGGCTTCTCAAGGCCGTGGGGCTCGATGTCCGCTCCCTTCGTCCGCATCTCGGCAGAATCCGCAGTTTTGAGGAGCGCTTTGGGTTTCCCCCCAATTCCGTGCAGGAACGCATCGAGCACCTCGATCCGGAAGATGACCGTACCAGGCTTCTGATCCTCGAATCCGAAACGGGCTCCGGCAAGACGGAGGCGGCGTTGAACTGGTTTTTCAAATTGTTTGCTGCCGGCAAAGTGGACGGGCTGTATTTTGCCCTTCCCACCCGCGTCGCCGCGCGAGAGCTCTACACCCGCGTTCATCGGGCGATGGAGCGCTGGTTCCCGGATCCTTTAGACCGGCCGGTGACCGTCCTCGCCGTTCCGGGATATGCGCAGGTCGACGGTCTGCCGGTGTCGCAGGTGCTTCCCGCCGAAGGAGAGGGGAACCGCTGGCAGGAGGACGAAGGGCTCCGGCTGCATGAGCGCCGCTGGGCGGCAGAACGGCCGAAGCGCTTCCTGGCCGCGACGGTAGCGGTGGGGACCGTCGATCAGGCGCTCCTTTCGGTGGTCAAGGCGGCCCACGCGCATCTCCGTTCGGTGAGTTTGGACCGGAGCCTGCTGGTCGTCGACGAAGTCCACGCCTCCGATGCGTACATGACCCATTTGCTCGAGGCGCTCGTGCGCCATCACCACCGGATCGGGGGCTATGCGATGCTCATCTCGGCGACGCTCGGCGCCTCGGCGCGCCAGCGTTACCTTCGGGCGGCCGGGGGCGCGGGAGAAAACGTCGGGTGGGCGTCGGCCGTCGAGGCGCCGTATCCCCGCATCACGCTCGCCGATGGCTCGGGGCTTGCTGTCCCGTCCGGGCGGGAAAAACGGGTTCGCTTTACGCTCCTCCCCCTGGCCCAAAAACTCGAGGAAGTCGCGGCGGAAATCATCCGGCACCTCCGGTCCGGCGCCCGGGTCCTCGTCGTTTTGAACACCGTCTCACGGGCCGTATCCCTGCAAAAAATGATCGAAGCGCATCCGGATCTGAATCAGGAGTGGCTCTTTCGCTGCCGGGGCCATCAGGGTCGGGAAGTGGTGACGCTCCACCACGGCCGCTTTGCGCCCGAAGATCGCGTGATCCTCGACGCTTGTGTCTCCAGGCGCCTCGGACGCGGGAGCGAAGGCGGTCCGATTCTCCTCATCGGCACGCAGACGCTGGAACAGAGCCTCGACCTCGATGCCGACGTGCTCATTACGGACCTTGTCCCGGCCGACGTCCTCCTTCAACGCGTCGGCCGGCTGCACCGACACGATCGACAAGATCGTCCGGAACCGTACCGGCATCCGGCTTCTTGCTTCGTGCTTGTGCCCGAGGGCGACCTTTCGGCAGCCCTGGACGAGAAAGGCAATATCCGGACGGCGTACAAGGCGCTCGGCTATGGCAGCGTCTACGAAGATCTGAGGATGCTCGAGCTCACCCGGCGCGTGCTTGCCGGCCGTCCGGACGTCGTCATCCCGAGGGACAACCGGCTGCTCGTCGAGTCCGTGACCCATCCGGAACGGCTGGAGCATCTGGCCGAAGAGAGTCCTCCGTGGCGGCGGCACATGGAAGGGCGGGAAGGCGCTGATCTCTTCAAGGGGATTGCCGCCAATTACATCGTGGCCAGTTTTGACGAACACTTCGGGGAGGCGGAATTTAATGTAGACGGTGCAAAAGTCACCACGCGTCTCGGGGCGGATACGTTGCAAGTGCCGCTCAGCCGACCGGTGATCTCGCCGTTCGGCCAGACCCTCCGGGAAATCACCATTCCGGTGCATTGGGCTCCGGAGAATCCGCCGGATGAAGTGATCGTCGAAGCCGCTGAGGAAGGCGTGGAAGCGATCCTGCGCTTTGGAACGCATCTTTATCGTTACAGCCGTTACGGGTTGGAGGTGATCTCCGATGGAAAAGGGAACCGCCCAGAGCCTGAGGTTGTTTAATTTGCTGGAAGAGCCGATCTTTCGCGTCCAGACCCGGGAAGGGAGAAGGCGCCTGAGCCTTCCCGAGGTCTTCGAAGCCCTCGGCCGAGATGAGATCGAGCACTTTCTTGGCCTCCAAAAGCATCAGGAAGACCCGTTCCACGTCTTCCTCTCTTACCTTGGAGCGGCCGTCCTGGCCCGGAACGGAGAGGAGGATCCGGTTCGCCCGGCGGATTACTGGCGGGACAAGCTCCGCGCGCTGGCGGGTCCCGCCGGGGACGATGCGTGGACGCTGGTGGTGGAAGAGATGTTGCAGCCGGCGTTTATGCAACCTCCGCTTCCCCGTGCAGACCATGCCCGCCTCAAGCCGACCGCGTATACGCCGGACGAACTGGATCTCTTGCCGACGGCCAAAAATCACGATCTCAAAAAAGCGCGGGCCTCCTCCGCCGAAGTCGACGGATGGGTGTACGCCCTCATCAGCTTGCAGACGATGAGCGGATACTATGGCCGAGGAAATCGCGGAATATCCCGCATGAACAGCGGTTACGGTAACCGGCCGATCGCGGAAGTGGTGCGGAGTTTCCGGCCCGGGCGCCGGTGGAAGGACGCCGTGGAGCGCCTGCTTTTGCATCGCCGGGAAGTGCTCCGAAGGCCGTTCGGTTATGACCCGCACCAGGGGCTGGTCCTCGTTTGGACAGAAATATGGGACGGAAAGACAAGCCTTCCGCTCCGTCGACTCGACCCGTTCTACCTCGAGATCTGCCGGCGGATTCGGCTTCGCTCCGACGGGACGTCCATCGTGCAGGCGGACAGCCTCCCGGCGGACAACGACAGAATTGCCGCCAAAGACTTAAAGGGGGTGGTCGGTGACGCCTGGTTGCCGGTGGTGATGCCCAAAGACGCCAAGGACGAGCCGAAAGCTTACACCGTCCCGCCGGAGGGCATAAGCGTCGACACGTTGCGTCGACTCATTTTTGAAGAGGGGTTCGAGCTCGGAGCATTGCAGAAACCGCTCGACCGTTGGCAGGGAGACGTGTATTTCTCAATCTCTGTGCTCGTTCGGGGGGAGGGAAAGACGAACGGCTTTTACCATCAGATCGTCACCATTCCCGAACGCGCTCATCCCCGACTGTGGAAGAGACAGGAACAACGCGAGACATTCGCAAAGTTGAGTAAAAATGCCGTCGAACGGGCGGGGGAGGTGGAACACCGGATCCTGAAGCCGGCGGTCTACGCTCTGCTCGGCAACCTGGAGCGCGGCGGGCGTGAAAACGTGACGTTTAAAACGTGGTGGGAACGGGCGGCCAGGGAGTATACGGCGGCCTGGGAGGACGCGTTTTTTCCCTGGCTGTGGTCCGTCCCGGAAGACGTGTCGCGCGACGAGGCGCTTCAGGAATGGACCCGCAAGCTGTACTCCATTGCCCTCGAGGTGCTGCGGGAGACGGAACGCCGCCTTCCGAGCAAAGAAGGAAGGAGGTACCAGACGGTTGCAGCGGCAGAACGCATCTTCCTCGGCGCTTTCTACAATCGCTTTTCCGAGCTCTCTCAACAGAGAAAAGAGGAGGTACACCCGTGAGCAGTGCGCTTCAGAGAAAAATCGAGTGGCTGGTGCAGCGTATTGGGGATGATGCCTTTCCGACCGGAGATCGCGCCGCCCTTCGGCGGATGACGCCGACGCAACCGCCGCCGCTCGCCTTTTATCACCTTGCCATCCAGATCTTGCCCGAAGACTGGGACGCCGATCTCGAGCGGCGAAAGGATTGGCAGACTCTGGTTGCGGGAATGGCGCTTATGTACCCTCGTATTCATGACCCCGGCCATAAACTGGGGACTGCCCTTGGCAAAGCACAGTATTCCGACCTCCGGCTCGAGCGCCTGCTCGCCGCTCGGGGCGACGGCCGACGGCTGCTGTTCCTCCGCGCCGTCCGCTTCCTCGCTGCGAAGGGACAGGCGTTCGACTGGACGGAAGCAGCCCGGTTCCTGCTTACGCGAGACGCCGAACGGCGAGAGGACATCCACCGCCAGGTGGCCAAAGATTATTATCGAGCCGTCAATGAATCTCAAAGGGAAAAATCAACAAATCTTTGATATAAACCAAAGGAGGAATGTAAAATGTTTCTTCAGGTTCACTACCTCACGAGCTATCATGCCAGCCTGCTCAACCGGGATGATACGGGGCTGGCGAAGCGAATTCGGTTTGGCGGCGCGGAGCGGCTGCGCATTTCGAGTCAGGCCCAGAAAAAGCACTGGCGCGACTGGATGATGCAGGTCACTTCTTTGCCGTCCGCCATTCGTTCCCGCCATTTCTTTTCCCGCGTGATCAAACACGAACTCGTCCGGGAAGGCATGGATGATGCGCTGGCGCATGAACTGGCCTATCACCTGGCTCAAGAAGTGTTGCGGGCCTCTGGGGAAAAAGACGCGCTGGACAGCAAAACGACTCTGGCGATGAAGCAGCCCGTCTTGTTCGGACGGCCGGAGGCCGAGTACTTTAAAAAGCTGATCCGCGAAGCCGCGGCTCAAGGGAGTGAGGAAGATGCAAAAAAATATTTGACGGAAGCCATCAAAGAGAGCAAGAGCAACATCCAGTCCATGCTCCGTCAGGCCGGTTTGGGCAATCCGGCGGTCGGGTTCGAAGGCGCGCTCTTTGGGCGCTTTGTCACCTCGGATATTCTGGCACGGGTTGACGCACCGGTTCATGTCGCCCATGCCTTTACCACCCATGAGCTCCGGACCGAGATCGACTTCTTTACGGTTGTCGACGATCTCGCCGCCGATGAGGAAACGGGCGCGGCCCACGCGGGGGACATGGAGCTCGGGGCCGGGATCTTCTACGGGTACGTCGCCGTCGACGTGCCGCTCCTCGTGTCGAACCTGGGCGGCCGCGACCGGAAGGAATGGAGGGAAGATCCGGACGGTCAGGCGATGGCCCGGGAGCTTTTGGGGCTTCTTATTCAGGCGATCGCGACGGTCACGCCCGGCGCCAAGCTGGGAGCGACCGCGCCGTATGCCCGGGCAGAGTTTGTGTTGCTGGAAGCCGGAGAGGCGCTCCCCCGGAGTCTGGCCAATGCCTTTCTGGAGCCGGTGCCTTTGGACGGGAACGCGAACGGACTTGCCCGTTCCGTCGACCGGCTGTCGGAGTACCTGACGAAGCTAGAGGGGATGTACGGCGATTCGGGCGAGACGCGGTACGTCGCCTCGCTTCATCCCTGGCCGCGGCAACGGGAGCAAAAAAGCGACCTCTCCACCGCCATCGAAGGCACGCTCAGAGCGATCTTCGAAGCCGGCGAAGGGGCAGGCGAAGGAGCATGAAGGCGGTTGTTCTTCGTCTGGACGGTCCGATGCTCGCTTTCGGCACGACCGCCGTCGATCATCACGGGTTTACAGATTATTTTCCGGGGACGGCGCTTTTGACGGGGCTTCTCGGGAATGCGTTAGGCTGGGACCACCGGGATTTTGATCGGCTTCAACGATTGCAAGAGCGCCTCCGGTACGCCGCCCGGTGGGACGTTCGTCCTGTGCGGCTGGTCGACTATCAAACGGTCGACCTTGGTCAGCCCAAAATGGTCGAACCGGGCTGGACGACGCGCGGAAGGCCGGAACACCGAAGCGGCGGTACCGCCAAGAAAGAAATCCATCAACGATTTCGTCATTACTGGACGGACGGTCTGATGACGGTCGTGCTGACGCTGCTCAACGAGGAAGAAGATCCGGGCCTGAATCGGATTTTGGAAGCTCTTCGGCGCCCGTCCCGTCCCCTTTTCATCGGCCGAAAAACATGCCTACCGTCCCGCCCGCTTCTCGACCCGTCCACTCCGCTCGTCGAGGGAGACGATCTGCTCGAACTGCTCCGTCGGATCCCGCGTTGGATCCGCCGGGGGCGGGCGGAGTCTCGCAGGGAAGCGGAAGATCTTCTGCCGGCCTGCTGGCCGGATGAGTTAGGGACTCCTTCGGGGGTGCGCGGCGAATTGAGGCGCGTCTTTGATCTCAGGGATTGGGCCAATCAGCTTCCCGCCGGGAGCCGATGGCGAATGGAAGGTTTGATCGAGGTGAAAGATTCGATCGAGGTGAACTAAGATGGGCGTGCATCTGGTGGAGATCGCGCTGGATGTCGGGGCGTTGATGCGGTTTTTAAAGGACGCGCGCATGGAGCCGCGCCGGGATGATGAAGATCTCGGGTACGGAATCCACACGTGGCTGGTATCGGCGTTCGGCCCGCTTTCGCCGAAGCCGTGGCGGCTCTTTATGGCCCGCCGGCGTCCCGCCAAGATCCTGGGATACGCGCCACATGACGCGGAGGCTTTGCGAGAACAGCTCAACGTATATGCTACGCCCGGGGCGTATCAAGTTCTCCCGCATTCGGAAAGCAGCATCCTGAGCAAGCCGATGCCCGAATTTACCCGAGGGCGGCTGCTGGCTTTCGAGGTGCTGACGGTTCCCATCGCGCGAAAGTCGTCGGGCGGTGAAGCGGGGGATAAGACAATTGAAAAAGATCTTTTTCTTCATCACGTTGAACAGAACGGCGGAAAAGCCGAAGCGTCAAGAGCAGAGCTTTATGGGAGGTGGGTCAAAAAGTTGTTGCAAGAAAGGGAGGCGGCGGTCGTTCACGCCGCCCGCCTGGAGGGATTCCGGCTTGTTCGGCAGGCCCGGTATACCCACGGGAAGGAGCGAAAGCGCCGCCAGATCGTTCGACCCCAGGCGCTCATCCGCGGAGAACTGACGGTGAACGATCCCGAAGCATTTTCCGCCTTGCTGGCGCATGGCATCGGACGGCATCGAGCCTTCGGATACGGGATGCTCCTGTTGAGGCCGGTGCGATGAGCAAGGGCTCGTTTTTGTCAGGGCGTCTCGGTCTGGCCGGGGCAAGGATTCCGCACGCGGATCGCCACGGGCTGCTGTGGCTGTCGCGCGGAAAGCTTTACGTCGAAAATGGGACCCTGCTCTTTTTGGCGGCAGGAAGCGATGAGATCGATCCGGGTCTGTACCAGATTCCGTACCAGATGGTCTCGATGATCCTTGCGGGCCCCGGCACGACCATCACACACGATGTGCTGAGGATTCTGGCGCGACACGGGACGCTGCTCGCGGCCGTCGGCGAAGGTGGGGTGAAGCTCTATACGGCGCCCCCAATGGGGCAAGGGCGCTCCGATGTGGCCCGCGCACACGCCCGGCTCTGGGCTGATGAGAAAGAGCGGAATCGGATCGCGCGAAAAATGTACGCCTGGCGGTTCGGGGAAGTCTTTCCGAATCGGGATATCAGCGTCTTGAGAGGGATGGAAGGCGGCAGGTTGCGAGAGGCGTATCGCTTGATCGCTCAGCGATACGGCGTCGAGTGGAAAGGGCGGCGCTATGATCGGGAAAACCCCGAAGCGGCCGATATTCCCAACCAGGCGATCAACCATGCGGCCACGTTCGTAGAAGCGGCCGCCGACATTGCCGTCGCCGCCGTCGGGGCCCTGCCGCCGCTCGGATTCATCCACGAGGATTCGAGCAATGCGTTTACGCTGGACATCGCCGACCTTTGGCGGGTCGAGGTGACGTTGCCACTTGCTTTTTCGGTGGCTGCCCGCGTCCTCAAAAACAGAGAGCTTTCTCTGGAGCGAGAGATCCGTTATGAGGCGGCGCGCATGTTTCGTAAAAAGAAGGTGATTCCGAGTATGATCGATCAGATCAAGGAGCTCATCCATGTCGGCGACGATTCTCGTGACGCGTAACGTCTCGGACCGGATTCGCGGGTTTCTGGCATCTTCCATGCTTGAGCTTGCCCCTGGCGTGTATGCCGCCGTTCGTTTTTCACCGGCTGTTCGCGAGCGGGTATGGGAAGTTCTCGAAGAATGGTTCGTAAGAGAGGTCGAGGCGAGCATAGTCATGGTATGGCGCGATCCCGCTCAGCCGGGCGAAATGGCCGTCAGGGTCCTCGGGCTTCCACCGATCGATGTTGTCCAACAAGACGGCATGCTTCTTGCCAGACGCCCCGGAATATGGGAAGATGAGGAGGGGAAGGAGAAGGGGTAAACAGGTCTTTTTGCTCAAGGTTTTTCTAACTCAAGGCCTCGGCGGACAATGACCAGTCGTGTCCGGTATCATGTGTAAAAACGGATGGTCCAGGTGACATAAAATGAGCCATCCGGCCCTCTTTGGTAGAATGTGAGACGGAGAAGAAACCACTTCACCAGGAGGGATACCGGATGGCTCAGTACCAGATTACCGTGGACGACGAGATTTTGGAAGGCCTCTTTCAGCGGGATGGAGGCGTGGCAAAGCTGGTGGAGAGTGTGGTCAACCAGATCCTCCAAGCGCAAGTGCAGGAGCATCTGAAAGCGGCGCCATACGAGCGCACGAAAGAACGCCAAGGCTATCGCAACGGAACAGTCACCCGCACCCTGACAACCCGTGTGGGGCGGCTGGTGTTGCGGGTTCCGAGGGTCCGGAATGGCCAGTTCTCCACAGAGCTGTTTGCTCGGTACCAGCGCAGCGAACAAGCGTTCATCATCGCCCTGATGGAGATGGTTGTGAACGGCGTGTCCACCCGGGACGTGGCGAAAGTCACCGAGCAGTTGTGCGGCACGACGTTCTCGAAGTCCACGGTCTCCGAGCTGTGCAAGCGCCTTGATCCCATCGTTCAGGGATGGAATAATCGCAGCCTTGCTGAGCATCGTTATCCGTTCCTGCTGGTGGACGCTTTGGTACTCCGGATTCGGGAGGAAGGGCGTGTTCGCTCTCGAGCGGCCATGATCGCTGTTGGCATCAACGAAGAAGGGTACCGTGAGATTCTTGGCTTGATGTTGGGCGACAGCGAATCGGAGGCCAGCTGGCGGGAGTTCTTTGCCTGGCTGAAGAACCGGGGTCTCCGCGGCGTTGACGTTGTGGTGTCTGACAGTCATGGCGGGCTGGTGAAGGCACTGCAGACGGAGTTTCAGGGATGCACCTGGCAACGGTGCCAGACCCACTTCATGCGCAATATCTTGGACGCCACACCCAAGGCGTTGCAGAAGGAGGTCTACAAGCGTGTACGAGCCATTCTTGATGCGCCCGACCTCAAGACGGCCCGACTGCTCATGAATGAATTTGTGGAGGAGTACGCTGAGAAGGCACCCAAGGCCGTCAAGGTGCTAGAGGAGGGCTTTGACGACGTCACGGCCGTGCTGGTCTTGCCGTGACGCTCACGGCGGCGCTTGCGTACCACGAACGGCGTGGAACGACTCAACGAGGAGATTCGCCGCCGTGAAAGAGTCATCCGCATCTTTCCCAACCGGGAATCCGTAATACGGTTGCTTGGAGCGCTACTCATGGAGATAGACGAGACGTGGACCACTGGGCACCGTTACCTGAATATGGATGAGTATTGGCAGTGGAAGAAGGAACAACAGAAATCCACTGAGCCGGCCATGCTGCACGTTGTGAATGCCTGAGTGACCTGTCCTTTCATTCGCCGAAGAGGGCAATTTACACATGATACTGGACTTGATCCAATGACCGTTGGGTTTGCGTTAGGAGTATGTGTTCAGGGTTTTAAAACCCTTATCCTATCACAAGAAATTGGTTTGTCAAGAGTTTCCCCCGCGCATGCGGGGATGGACCTTTTCCCGAGCTCAAGATCACCGAAAACAGGAAGTTTCCCCCGCGCATGCGGGGATGGACCCCGCTTCCGATGGCGCTCGATCTCGTCTTTCGTGTTTCCCCCGCGCATGCGGGGATGGACCCATAATTCCCGGCGAGGATGTTCACTAAGGAGGGTTTCCCCCGCGCATGCGGGGATGGACCCGACTCATGTCGCTGGTAGCTGTAGTTTCTTTAGTTTCCCCCGCGCATGCGGGGATGGACCTCCTGGGCGCCATGCATGAGGGCGGCGTGACCGGTTTCCCCCGCGCATGCGGGGATGGACCTCTATTTCATGCCGGGTCCGCTGTTCTAAAACCGTTTCCCCCGCGCATGCGGGGATGGACCGCCGGAACGCTCGCCCGCGATCAGGCGATCGACGTTTCCCCCGCGCATGCGGGGATGGACCCGCTAGAAGGCACAAGCCCATCATTAAGCGTATGTTTCCCCCGCGCATGCGGGGATGGACCCTTTGAACATCAATAATCTCGGTGCAAAACCGAGTTTCCCCCGCGCATGCGGGGATGGACCCCGGCGGTTCCTGCCGGTCCGCGTCATGGTGCAGTTTCCCCCGCGCATGCGGGGATGGACCCTTACCCAGCGCCTCTTCGATTTTGTCCTCCGGGTTTCCCCCGCGCATGCGGGGATGGACCCGAAAGCCTTACGTATACCACCTACGATGACGCGTTTCCCCCGCGCATGCGGGGATGGACCGTTATTGATGGCGTTGATTTCCGCGAGCTCGCGGTTTCCCCCGCGCATGCGGGGATGGACCTGCGCCTGAGCTTTGGAAGACGCGGAAGGACGAGTTTCCCCCGCGCATGCGGGGATGGACCTTCTAGTTGCTCTTGGTATTACTGTGTCTACCTGTTTCCCCCGCGCATGCGGGGATGGACCTTTTCCCGTTATATTTCGACCGCGTGAGGTAAAGTTTCCCCCGCGCATGCGGGGATGGACCCTTGTAGGTGTGACGTCTCTGGATCTAGTCTATGTTTCCCCCGCGCATGCGGGGATGGACCCTTTTGATCGTTCTGATAGGTGTCGTTGTGGGTGTTTCCCCCGCGCATGCGGGGATGGACCTTTTGCCTCCCCACGCCTTTTCTTTTCCTTTCGGTTTCCCCCGCGCATGCGGGGATGGACCCTACACGCCCCTGTTCGTCCCTGACAAGATCGTGTTTCCCCCGCGCATGCGGGGATGGACCCGTTTGAGCGCTGGCGCTATTACTACACCCGCGGTTTCCCCCGCGCATGCGGGGATGGACCCTCGTCCGGCTGGCGGTGCTGTACGCACAGCAGGTTTCCCCCGCGCATGCGGGGATGGACCTCCTTTTGCTTTCGCAAACTGGCGGAGGGATTCGTTTCCCCCGCGCATGCGGGGATGGACCCCCATTCGGTGGGAGCCGATTAGGGATGTCGGCGTTTCCCCCGCGCATGCGGGGATGGACCCTTTTCCCCGATCCTGGAGTGCCGGTGTAAGCAGTTTCCCCCGCGCATGCGGGGATGGACCCTCCTCCGCAAAAGCACTTACCATCCAGGCCAGGTTTCCCCCGCGCATGCGGGGATGGACCCCCCCATAATCGCCGGCCGGGCGCTCTGGAGCGGTTTCCCCCGCGCATGCGGGGATGGACCCGCTCGCTGAAGACCGTACGGTCCCATTCGGCGGTTTCCCCCGCGCATGCGGGGATGGACCTTGCCATGACGGACGTTCCTCGCCCCCGCTGGCGGTTTCCCCCGCGCATGCGGGGATGGACCCTCGTTGACCCGCCTCCGCAGGGACAGGGATACGTTTCCCCCGCGCATGCGGGGATGGACCCGCCCCCGCCATCGCCGGACTCGACCCTTGGCGGTTTCCCCCGCGCATGCGGGGATGGACCTCCCACGCCTGGCCGAAGGTGGGCTCATCACCAGTTTCCCCCGCGCATGCGGGGATGGACCTGAGTCTCTTTCGCGGACGTTTTACGATGAAGTGTTTCCCCCGCGCATGCGGGGATGGACCCGTAGCAACACCTGCTTGTATAGCCGTCAGCGGGTTTCCCCCGCGCATGCGGGGATGGACCCTACCACGTCCTGGGTACCAACACCATACGTCGGTTTCCCCCGCGCATGCGGGGATGGACCTGCGGCTGCTACTGTATTAGTTGCGCTTGGATTGTTTCCCCCGCGCATGCGGGGATGGACCCGAAAGGCCGCTACCAACACCCACAACAACGCCGTTTCCCCCGCGCATGCGGGGATGGACCCGCCCAGCGCGCTGTCCGGCGTGCTAAGGCTCGGTTTCCCCCGCGCATGCGGGGATGGACCGTCATGACCACCGCTGGAAGCGCCGAGGAACAGGTTTCCCCCGCGCATGCGGGGATGGACCGCATATACCTATTTTGAGGCGGGCGAAAAACTGGTTTCCCCCGCGCATGCGGGGATGGACCTCTGGATAGAAGAATATCACGTCTAATTCCGGAGTTTCCCCCGCGCATGCGGGGATGGACCCTGATCGAGGAAATCCGGCGAATCACGGGAGTCGTTTCCCCCGCGCATGCGGGGATGGACCTAAACGTCGTCGTGTCAATCGCCGGCGGGTCGAGTTTCCCCCGCGCATGCGGGGATGGACCTTTCTGGTCGAGCTCCGGGCGGGGCTGAAAGTCGTTTCCCCCGCGCATGCGGGGATGGACCTTTTGCACCGCTCGAAGCAGGGCGTTGATACAAGTTTCCCCCGCGCATGCGGGGATGGACCTAATCCCTACAATCCCGGACCAGACGGCGCCGAGTTTCCCCCGCGCATGCGGGGATGGACCTTTCCGGCCGGAAGAGGTAAATGAAACGGCAATGTTTCCCCCGCGCATGCGGGGATGGACCTCACGATGAGGAGGAAAATTTAAGCAATGCAGAGTTTCCCCCGCGCATGCGGGGATGGACCCGCATTACAACACCCTCCCGTAAACGGCGAAAAGTTTCCCCCGCGCATGCGGGGATGGACCGCAATGGGTTGGGCTATCAGCCGCTTTGCGAAAGTTTCCCCCGCGCATGCGGGGATGGACCCGCTAACAGCTGTTTGCGCTGGAACGTCGACGCGTTTCCCCCGCGCATGCGGGGATGGACCTTCGATATCGAAGCGATCGGTGGCGGTGGAGGTGTTTCCCCCGCGCATGCGGGGATGGACCTCAGTTCGGCATTGAAAAAGCGACCGTCAGAGAGTTTCCCCCGCGCATGCGGGGATGGACCCCTGTACGACTTCGGCCTCCAGACCTCGATACCGTTTCCCCCGCGCATGCGGGGATGGACCTGCATCGATGCATCCTGAGAGATAGGCCGCCATGTTTCCCCCGCGCATGCGGGGATGGACCACCGCTATGGTCAGGCGTTGACGATGACGAGGTGTTTCCCCCGCGCATGCGGGGATGGACCGTTTGAGTTTCCTGCAGAATTGGAACCTCTTCTGTTTCCCCCGCGCATGCGGGGATGGACCTTAGAACGGCTGGCATCTTCGTCAATCGGAGAAGTTTCCCCCGCGCATGCGGGGATGGACCCCGACATCCTTGAAGCCGCAAGGATACTTCGCTGTTTCCCCCGCGCATGCGGGGATGGACCCCGAAGCCCAGAATCGGACATGACGCTTACGATGTTTCCCCCGCGCATGCGGGGATGGACCTTTCCACTCTTCCCCTGCCAGCCAGGCCAGCACGTTTCCCCCGCGCATGCGGGGATGGACCTACATCACCGGCTTAAAGTGGGACGGAACCCACGTTTCCCCCGCGCATGCGGGGATGGACCCATACCATCGCCCAGGGCGAGGTTCCGCCCAATGTTTCCCCCGCGCATGCGGGGATGGACCTTTCCACTCTTCCCCTGCCAGCCAGGCCAGCACGTTTCCCCCGCGCATGCGGGGATGGACCTGCCGGCTGGGAGCCGAGGACATCCTCGAGGAAGTTTCCCCCGCGCATGCGGGGATGGACCGCAGAGAGCCTATGGCGACTCTTTCCGTCGTTCGTTTCCCCCGCGCATGCGGGGATGGACCTTAGCAAAACCGGACAGGTGATCGAATTTGACGGTTTCCCCCGCGCATGCGGGGATGGACCCGTCCCCCTCGATCCACGAGCTGAGTCGATAACGTTTCCCCCGCGCATGCGGGGATGGACCTCACCGATCGGGAACGGTAACGGCGGTCGCCCGGTTTCCCCCGCGCATGCGGGGATGGACCTGTATCCGCATATACAACATTTCACCGCGGCCTGTTTCCCCCGCGCATGCGGGGATGGACCTCCGACGCTCATCCGGGGAAAGGCCGACGACAAGTTTCCCCCGCGCATGCGGGGATGGACCCCAGGCGACGATCCTGGCGCTGCGCCTGCTCAAGTTTCCCCCGCGCATGCGGGGATGGACCGCTCCCAAAACCGGTCAAACATCTGCTCCTGACGTTTCCCCCGCGCATGCGGGGATGGACCCCCCTCGTCAAGGGAGCGCAACAGGACCTCCCAGTTTCCCCCGCGCATGCGGGGATGGACCTGCGGGTGCGTATGTTGCGTAGCGTGGCGACGGGTTTCCCCCGCGCATGCGGGGATGGACCCGTCGGAGAGTGGGACCGTGGCCTGCGACGCTGGTTTCCCCCGCGCATGCGGGGATGGACCTTCGCAAGCTCCGCCTCGATATAGCGCTCGCGTGTTTCCCCCGCGCATGCGGGGATGGACCCGCCGGTATGTGGACGTGGTGACGTACTTCCTGGTTTCCCCCGCGCATGCGGGGATGGACCTGGCCCGGGAAGCCCGGCTGATCAGCCGGCTTAGTTTCCCCCGCGCATGCGGGGATGGACCTCCTCATCATAGCGTCCCCTCTCATACACCGAGGTTTCCCCCGCGCATGCGGGGATGGACCTGCTTGATCAGCTTCCTGCTGAAGATTTCGCGCGTTTCCCCCGCGCATGCGGGGATGGACCGTCGAAAAAGCAGGGAAGAAAGCGAAGGGCGCGGTTTCCCCCGCGCATGCGGGGATGGACCTTCCGGCAAATCTTCGCCTGCCGCTTCGGGACGGTTTCCCCCGCGCATGCGGGGATGGACCTGCTGCGGTACCGGCACACGGTCAACGTCCCGTGTCAATAGCGGATTAAAACTCCCCAAAAAAATCGCGTTCGATTCCCCACAAACAGCGGATTCAGTTCCCCAAAATCATCGCGCATCATTCCCCAGACGTATGTTCGATCTACGCGGTCACCTCCTCCTTCAGCGCATGGGTCACCCCGGCGCGCAGCTTGTCCTTCATCCGGTAGCTGTTGCCGCGGATGTTGATGGTGGTGGCGTGGTGCAGGAGCCGGTCGAGCAAGGCAGAGGCCAGCACCTGGTCACCGAAGAGTGTCCCCCAGTTGGTGAAGCTGGTGTTGGACGTGATGATCAGGGAGCCATGCTCGTAGCGCTCCGACACGAGCCGGAAGAAGTTCGCGGCGTCCAAGGCGTCAAGCGGCAAGTAGCCGACTTCGTCGCAGATCAGCAGCTTCGGCTGGGTGTAGATGCGCAGGCGCTTGTCCAGCCGTCCCTCTTGGTACGCCCGTCGCAAGTCAGCGACCAGCTTCTGCATGGTCACGAAGTAGACGCTCATGCGCTGTCGAATCGCCTCCATCCCCAGGGCCACCGCAAGGTGGGTCTTGCCCACCCCCGGCGGTCCCAGGAAGATGACGTTGCTGCCCTCCCGGATGAACGTCAAGCCGGCCAGTTCGCGTATTTGTCGCTCATCGACGGACGGCTGGAACGAGAAATCGAAATCTGCAAGGGTCTTGTGATACGGGAAGTTGGCCATGCGGAGTCTGGCGTGCATGTAACGGCTGTATCGCTCCTCCTGCTCAGCATCCAGCAGTCTGTGCAGGAACTCCGCATAGGTCGCCTGGTGCCCCGCTGCCCACTCCACGCACGCCGGCAGCACCGCCGCGGCGCGCTTCAATCCCAGCTCCAGCAGCTGCTCCTCGGCCTTGGCCAAAACCAACGCCTCACTCATTGCCCCTGACCTCCCATCGCGATCTGCTCATAGACGGACAGCTCCCGCTGCTCCACGTCCGGCCCGATTTGCAACCCTGGCACCTTGCCTCGATCCGGATGAGGCGTCCCAGCCGGGATGCCCTTGAAGTGCTCAGGGTCGGTTGAGACCTGGTGCCTGCCTGTGAGCACGCGGTGTTCGGCAATGACCTGCCCGCCGTACTCGATCTGCAGGCGGCCTGACTCAAACTCCCGGACCAGCACGGTGTGCCCCACATACCGCCATGGAACGGTGTACATGTTCGTGTTCCAGGAGATGCGACAATCGCTCATGACCTTGCGCATATCGGCGTACGCCAGCGTGTACCGGCTCTTAGGCAGGGGCTTAAGCGTCTCGGCCTGAAACCGCACCACCGGCTGCTCCCGCGTCGTGCCGTGGATGCGCACATTAGCCACCGTATCCCGCCAGATGGCACCTTGCCGGTTCAGGTCGTCATGGTCCACGAACGAAACCGGCCAGAAGCTGGACCGGATATACCCGATGGGCCGTTCAATCTTCCCTTTGGTGCGACTTCGGTAGGGCTTACAGGCCTTGGGCACGAATCCGTAGTACTTGGCGAAGTCCATGTACGCCGGCTGCCAGTCGACGTGTCCATGACCGTCGTTGGCCACGACCAGCGGGGAGCAGTTGTCGCTGAGCATGACCTTTGGAACCCCGCCGAAGAACTCCAGCGCGTTCCGGAGCGCCTGGAGGATATGCCGTTGGTCCGCCGCTCTGATAAACTCCAGGTAGAGCATGCGGGAGTAGGCGAGGACCATGGCAAAGCACCATACCTTGCGCCGATGGCCCTGCGGATCCAGGTAGGGGAATGCGCCCAGGTCGATTTGCGCTTGTTCCCCCGGAGCCGTCTCAAACCGCACGGTTGCCTTGGCAGAGACAACCGGGCGGAGAGGGTGCATGAACTCGCGCAGTACGGTAATTCCGCCGGTATATCCCTGCTCCCGGATCTCGCGAAAGATTCGCTCCGCATTGAGGACGCCGATACGCATGCGCTGCTCCACATAGGCCTTGTACGGCTCCAGCTTGTGGCCTTTCACCCTACGGCTGCGCGACTTCACCCTCCCCTCCTCCTGCTGCCTCGGCTCACTCACAGCCTTGCGGATGGTTTTGCGGTCATGGCCGTATCTTCTGGCCAGTTCCGAGATGCTGACGCCCTCCTCATACAGCTTCCTGATCTCCATCTTCTCACTCTCCCTCATCACCGGCACCTCCCCAAAAGTGATGGCAGGTGCCATAGTTCGACACAGGGGTGGGGAATTCATCCCGATGATTTTGAGGAAATCATGCCGGTGATTTTGGGGAATCTTTATCCGCTGCTATTGGGGATTTTACATCCGATGTTGACACCCGGGTTTCCCCCGCGCATGCGGGGATGGACCGATAACCCAGCGCCAACACCCACGACAACACCTGTTTCCCCCGCGCATGCGGGGATGGACCCGCCAATTACGCCCAAGGCGTTTACGCACCTCGGTTTCCCCCGCGCATGCGGGGATGGACCCTACTGCCCGCACTGCGGCGCGTCATAAGGAGGGTTTCCCCCGCGCATGCGGGGATGGACCCTTCGCATCCACACCGCACGGCTTTTTCAGGTTGTTTCCCCCGCGCATGCGGGGATGGACCCGCTTTGCGTGCGGGGCTCCGGCCGGACGAGTTGTTTCCCCCGCGCATGCGGGGATGGACCTCGAGAATGCGCTGCGTAACAAGACGGAGGTCAGTTTCCCCCGCGCATGCGGGGATGGACCTCGAGAGCAGAGAGAGAGGGGAGGACCGCCAGGGTTTCCCCCGCGCATGCGGGGATGGACCGGCGGCGGCGGCGGGAGATGCGGAAGATATGCTGTTTCCCCCGCGCATGCGGGGATGGACCTGCTCGATACAAAAGGAGAAATGCTCGATCGGTGTTTCCCCCGCGCATGCGGGGATGGACCTCTGCCACGACCGGCGGGTGAGAGCGGAAACAGGTTTCCCCCGCGCATGCGGGGATGGACCTTTTGTCGGATCAAGAATACCTACTTTCTTCGTGTTTCCCCCGCGCATGCGGGGATGGACCGTACTCGGCATGGATGCGGAAGTGTACCTGACGGTTTCCCCCGCGCATGCGGGGATGGACCTTTCATCCGAGATCCCGCTCGCCTCGTCGATGAGTTTCCCCCGCGCATGCGGGGATGGACCACCGGCGGGTCGTCATCATGCGCGCCGTGAATAGTTTCCCCCGCGCATGCGGGGATGGACCGCGATGTGATAGCATCCAGATAGAGGTGGTCGGGTTTCCCCCGCGCATGCGGGGATGGACCGCCGCAACAGTCGCAAAAGCGGCAGGTTTGTTAGTTTCCCCCGCGCATGCGGGGATGGACCTTCTCCCCATTTCGCCATCACGCTTTTTCCTTTGTTTCCCCCGCGCATGCGGGGATGGACCTTCCAGCGCGTGAAGGTCATCCCGGAAATCGATGTTTCCCCCGCGCATGCGGGGATGGACCCGGACAGATTACGTTCGCGACGGACGTAGACGCGTTTCCCCCGCGCATGCGGGGATGGACCCTGATCCGCCGCATCGAAGATTATCTCGCGAAGGTTTCCCCCGCGCATGCGGGGATGGACCTAAGATGGTTGCGTTCTTCTGGGATGTTGTCGCGTTTCCCCCGCGCATGCGGGGATGGACCTTAAGTGGGAACCGATACGTAATGTGGCAGTTAGTTTCCCCCGCGCATGCGGGGATGGACCACACGCATGATCTCGCGGACGATATCCCGTTCGGTTTCCCCCGCGCATGCGGGGATGGACCCGGCAGTCACGACGTTCACCGTCGCCGTCCGGCGTTTCCCCCGCGCATGCGGGGATGGACCCCAAGAGCAAAACCTATACCGAAGTCTTGAAGAGTTTCCCCCGCGCATGCGGGGATGGACCTTCGACATTTCCCCGGACGGTCACGGATAAATCGTTTCCCCCGCGCATGCGGGGATGGACCCGTCCGAGAAAGAGACTGATTACTCGAGATAGTGTTTCCCCCGCGCATGCGGGGATGGACCCCCGGCCGGATGTCGTCCGGGTCCTGTATCGGGGTTTCCCCCGCGCATGCGGGGATGGACCTCTCTTCCCGCCAGCGGTAGATCGTCCTCGGCGGTTTCCCCCGCGCATGCGGGGATGGACCTCCTAGCGCTACAAGTACAGTTCCTGCGGCATGGTTTCCCCCGCGCATGCGGGGATGGACCGTATGTCGCCCCCGTCGCGAAGACGGCAGGGGTGTTTCCCCCGCGCATGCGGGGATGGACCCGCACCGAAGAAGTATGACGGCCGGGCGATCGTGTTTCCCCCGCGCATGCGGGGATGGACCCACGTGCAATGCGATGCCCTGTGCCATAGGGCGGTTTCCCCCGCGCATGCGGGGATGGACCCTTCGGTAGCTACAAGCTGCCTATCGCCGAAGTGTTTCCCCCGCGCATGCGGGGATGGACCTTTGGCCAGAGCTTGGACGAATCTTGGCAAGAAGTTTCCCCCGCGCATGCGGGGATGGACCCTGGAGACAAGCCGGGGCAGGGAGGCTTACGCCGTTTCCCCCGCGCATGCGGGGATGGACCCATCAACGCCTACCGGTGAGCCAGTGCCGGGGTGGTTCCCCCGCGCATGCGGGGATGGACCGTCAATCGGCTTCGACGGCTTTTACCCCAAAGAGTTTCCCCCGCGCATGCGGGGATGGACCTTTTCTGTGTGCATAAATCAATCCCACAGTAAAGTTTCCCCCGCGCATGCGGGGATGGACCTGACGTTCCCATCTTCCATCGAAAGGGTGAAAAGTTTCCCCCGCGCATGCGGGGATGGACCTGGAAGTGGTTGTCGTCTCGGATCGGTTTTTGCGTTTCCCCCGCGCATGCGGGGATGGACCTTACCGCTTCCGGGCCGCGTTCCCCGATCATCGGTTTCCCCCGCGCATGCGGGGATGGACCTTTGCGCGCGACCGTCCTGGTGTAAGGTGTGTCGTTTCCCCCGCGCATGCGGGGATGGACCCTCAGACGGCGTCGGGAGCTCGATGTGAAGAGAGTTTCCCCCGCGCATGCGGGGATGGACCTTTTTCCATCATCGCCACCTCCAGAAAGACATCGTTTCCCCCGCGCATGCGGGGATGGACCCCAGCACCGACTCCAACCAGCACACCGATAAGAGTTTCCCCCGCGCATGCGGGGATGGACCCTTGTTGGCCTCGACGGCACCGAACCCGGACGGGTTTCCCCCGCGCATGCGGGGATGGACCTGTACCTGACGAACGGCGATGTCCCGACGGTGGGTTTCCCCCGCGCATGCGGGGATGGACCTGCGACCGTGACCTCAGACCAGTACCGGATGCCGTTTCCCCCGCGCATGCGGGGATGGACCTTTTTACTGCTCCATACACACTTTTTTGTTCACGTTTCCCCCGCGCATGCGGGGATGGACCCGTATCTAACCGTTCGATGGCAATCGGAAGCAGGTTTCCCCCGCGCATGCGGGGATGGACCTCACGAAGATAAGCTCTCCAGTCCCGAATTAAAGTTTCCCCCGCGCATGCGGGGATGGACCGTACTTTTTTACGCACCATCGACCGCGCACGACGTTTCCCCCGCGCATGCGGGGATGGACCGCATCTCAAGGCCGGCACTGAGGTCAGCCGTCCGTTTCCCCCGCGCATGCGGGGATGGACCCGCTGTTACTGCGGCAGTGCCGCTATTTGTCATGTTTCCCCCGCGCATGCGGGGATGGACCCTCCTCCATATTCCGATCGGTAAGATAAACCTTGTTTCAGTCGTGTCCGGTATCATGTGTAAAAACGGATGGTCCAGGTGACATAAAATGAGCCATCCGGCCCTCTTTGGTAGAATGTGAGACGGAGAAGAAACCACTTCACCAGGAGGGATACCGGATGGCTCAGTACCAGATTACCGTGGACGACGAGATTTTGGAAGGCCTCTTTCAGCGGGATGGAGGCGTGGCAAAGCTGGTGGAGAGTGTGGTCAACCAGATCCTCCAAGCGCAAGTGCAGGAGCATCTGAAAGCGGCGCCATACGAGCGCACGAAAGAACGCCAAGGCTATCGCAACGGAACAGTCACCCGCACCCTGACAACCCGTGTGGGGCGGCTGGTGTTGCGGGTTCCGAGGGTCCGGAATGGCCAGTTCTCCACAGAGCTGTTTGCTCGGTACCAGCGCAGCGAACAAGCGTTCATCATCGCCCTGATGGAGATGGTTGTGAACGGCGTGTCCACCCGGGACGTGGCGAAAGTCACCGAGCAGTTGTGCGGCACGACGTTCTCGAAGTCCACGGTCTCCGAGCTGTGCAAGCGCCTTGATCCCATCGTTCAGGGATGGAATAATCGCAGCCTTGCTGAGCATCGTTATCCGTTCCTGCTGGTGGACGCTTTGGTACTCCGGATTCGGGAGGAAGGGCGTGTTCGCTCTCGAGCGGCCATGATCGCTGTTGGCATCAACGAAGAAGGGTACCGTGAGATTCTTGGCTTGATGTTGGGCGACAGCGAATCGGAGGCCAGCTGGCGGGAGTTCTTTGCCTGGCTGAAGAACCGGGGTCTCCGCGGCGTTGACGTTGTGGTGTCTGACAGTCATGGCGGGCTGGTGAAGGCACTGCAGACGGAGTTTCAGGGATGCACCTGGCAACGGTGCCAGACCCACTTCATGCGCAATATCTTGGACGCCACACCCAAGGCGTTGCAGAAGGAGGTCTACAAGCGTGTACGAGCCATTCTTGATGCGCCCGACCTCAAGACGGCCCGACTGCTCATGAATGAATTTGTGGAGGAGTACGCTGAGAAGGCACCCAAGGCCGTCAAGGTGCTAGAGGAGGGCTTTGACGACGTCACGGCCGTGCTGGTCTTGCCGTGACGCTCACGGCGGCGCTTGCGTACCACGAACGGCGTGGAACGACTCAACGAGGAGATTCGCCGCCGTGAAAGAGTCATCCGCATCTTTCCCAACCGGGAATCCGTGATACGGTTGCTTGGAGCGCTACTCATGGAGATAGACGAGACGTGGACCACTGGGCACCGCTACCTGAATATGGATGAGTATTGGCAGTGGAAGAAGGAACAACAGAAATCCACTGAGCCGGCCATGCTGCACGTTGTGAATGCCTGAGTGACCTGTCCTTTCATTCGCCGAAGAGGGCAATTTACACATGATACTGGACTTGATCAGCCCTAAGACCCTACGATACTTATTGACTCGCTGTATCGCAGGGCGATCACTGCGGCATCCCCCTTCCCGCAGCGGGAACGCGGGATGTACCCACATTCTTACCCGACCGGTGATCTGAGGGTTGAGATGCCGTTTGAATCGGTAGACTGCGGCCTGTTCCTCCAGCCCCATTACAGGGCCTTCATCAGTCGTGACCGCGCTCTCACCAGCCCAAACCCATTTCGGCACTGCGCCTTATAGGGACCGGCCCCGTACCGGCGGTTTGTAGGTTCATCCGAACCTAGGCCGTGGCTGGCTTTCCCCGTTCCTGCTTCCCTAGCCGTGCATACGCCCGTTTAGGTGGCCGCTATGGGCCGGATGCCCACTCATCCCCGTTGCCGGATGGGAGCGTTTCATACCCGAAACTTTACTCCGCGCCGGGCAACAAGTCCTTGAGGAACCGCTCATGGCGTCCTCGGACAACCATCCGTTTCCGGATGGCTACGTTGACGACCCGTACACTCGCGGCTTCGTCGGGGAGGGAGACACCCTCCCATTCTCACCATGCGGGCCTTATGGCGCCCCGGCGTATACACCATGGCCTTGCGGCTGTAGGTGCATTGACGCCGACTTCACCTGGCTTCAGACCCCGGAAGGCCGGTACCCTCCGACGCCTGCAGGAGTATCAGGCCGGCAGTTTCGAGGCGGCATGGGCCTCTCATTCCTGCCGTCGGGAAGCAAGTTAGGATGATCTTTCATCCCGCACTTTTCGTCTTGCTCATGCAAGACTTATAGTGCAACGGGTCGCACTGAGGTTGAATTTGACGATAGCAGATTGGAGACTGTACAGCTCTCACAGATTGACAAAGTGATTTGGAAAAGGTGAAGCCTATGAGATGGAACATCGCTAGAAATTAACAAGGAGTTTTTATCGCACGAAGGCGTGGCGCAGTACTGTGACACCTGATTCATCTACAATGAACTCCGGTTCAAAGAGCGATTGGGGTTTAACTTCAAAGGAGGTCAACGTTGATAGGCAAAGATCGAAATGAGGGTTTGCCAGATAAAATTGTCGCTCGGATCAGCTTAAATATGATTCCTCAATTCATCCCACGCATTGAAGGCGGACCTTTGCCCAACCAGTTCCTTGCGCTTATTATTGATATTGAAACGACAGGTTTAAATCCAAAAATAGATGAAATAATTGAATTTGCCGGCCTTCTTGTTGTTGTAGATGGGGAGAAAGGGACGATTGAAGGTTACTTAGATGCATATGCCGGTTTACAAGAGCCTTCTCGACAAATACCTGAAAAGGTTTCGCAAATAAACGGCTTGAAAAAAGCAGATCTCATTGGATTAAAATTTGACTCAGAAAGAATAAAAAGATTAATCGATCAGGCTGATGTATTGATATCGCACAATGTAAGATTCGACAAAAAGTTTATAAGTAAAATATACAGGAGAGATAATATTAAAAGTCTTTGGTTGGATACGTTGATAATTGATTGGCATCGTATTTGTGGGGCGCAAAATCGCAGATTGGATACACTCAGATCCATTTTTGGTATTGATAACTTGATACCACATTCTGCACTTGGGGACGTTCTTTCGCTTGTATTAATCTTAAGAAATGTTATTAATGGCTTTCCCGTTTCAAAGCACATATTCACTGAACGTCTGTTTAATATGCTGAGGAAAAAAAGATTAATTTAGAAATATAGATTAGGTACGGTTCGCCAAAAACGTCGGACGGGACTCCGTAGTGTGTCGGCACGCTACGCTTTAGGGTAGCGTTAGAAGGCCGGTGAAAAACCCCTTCGTTTTGAAGGAAAACCGGACCCATGGATCGAATTCATTCAATCAAAGCAAGCAAGCATCCCTTCTCAAAAAGGAGATTCAAACATGCGGCCTCGACGATTGACTTCCCATCAACCCAAATTGTTTCAGCATATTGATATGGAAGCCCTCGTGCCACAAAATCACATCCTTCGCCAAATCGATCGCGTCTTGGACTTCTCTGCGATCCATGAGTGGGTCGCCCCGCTTTATTCGGAACGCACCGGACGCCCGGCCGTCGATCCGGAACTCGTCATGCGAATCATCTTACTTTCTTACCTCTTCAATCACTCTGAGCGGGAACTCTTTCAAACGCTCCCCATGCACGCCGGTTATTTGTGGTTCTTAGGGCTCGATTTTGAGTCCGTACTTCACCCGGAGGCCGGGGGTCCGCGGCTTCCGGATCGTACGACCGTGGTCAAAACACGAAAACTTTGGCGCAGGCACGGCATTTTTGAGAAAGCCATGCGCCATGTGGTGGATCAGTGCATCGCCGCAGGGCTCGTTCAGCCGGAAGTGCATGTCGCGGTGGACGGTACGCTTGTCCGAGCCAATGCTTCCATCCACAGTTTAAAGCCCATCGCGCCGGTCCCCGTGGAGTCGCTTGACGCTTATCTGGCCCGGCTGGAGGAAGAAGATCGCTCGTTTTCCGACGGCGGGGACGAGGTGCAGGACGACTCCTCTCCGTCTGACCTCCATCCTCCCGATCCGGACCCAAACCTTTCGTCCCCAGACTCTTAAGGCTTGGCGGTTTTCGTTCCGCGAGGAGCGGTTCGGGCAAAGGGTTGCTCTTCCATCGAAAGGATTCCACGGCCCTGAACGGAGGGGATCGATGCGCATTCTCCATACCGCCGACTGGCACCTCGGGAAGACGCTCGAAGGCCGGAGCCGGCAGGACGAGTTCGAAGCGATGGTCGATGAGATGGCGGCGATCGTCCGGGAGGAAGCCATAGACGTCGTGCTGCTTGCGGGGGACGTCTTCGATGCGCCCAATCCGCCGGCGTGGGCGGAGGCGCTCTTTTTTGAGGCGCTGGCGCGGCTTTCGGAGGACGGGCGTCTCGTCATCGTCATCGCCGGCAACCACGACCAGCCGGAGCGCCTGGCAGCGGCCCGGCCCCTCATCGTCGGGAGCCCCCGACGCATCTTGCTCATCGGCCCGCTCGATGCGGACGGCGCCGCAGCCGGTGAACCCGATGCCGGGGCCGGCGCCGCCGCGGCGGGCGGTCGGCCTGCGGCGCGTCGGGAAGCAGGGCGGGAGAGGCAGAGCGGGCTTGACGAGCCGGCGGGCCGGGCAGAGGTGGAGCGCTTCCGGCCGCTTTCGCTCGTCGTCCCCCGCACCGGGGAGCGGCTCGTCGTTGCGGCGCTTCCGTTTCCGTCCGAACGGCGCCTCGGGACGCTTTTTTCCGCCGATCCGGCCGCCGAGGCCATGCAGGACGCCTACGACCGGCGGGTGCGGGCGCTCCTTCAGGGGATGGCCGGCGCCTTTCGACCGGATGCGGTGAACGTCGTCCTCACCCACCTCTTCGTCGCCGGAGGGGAGACGAGCGATTCGGAGCAGCCGATCCAGCTCGGCGGCGCGTACACGGTACGGCCGGAAAGTTTTCCTGTCGCCCACTACGTCGCCCTCGGGCATCTGCATCGGCCGCAGTGGGTGGCGGGGGCGCCGGCGCCGGTGCGATATGCCGGGGCTCCCCTTCAGCTCGGCTTTTCCGAGGCCGGCTTCGCCAAGTCGGCGACGGTGCTGGAACTTCGGCCAGGGGCGCCGGTGCCGGCGCCCGAAGGTCGGATGGGAGCCGGAGGGGGGCAGGTGAAGGAGGTGTTTCTTTCCTCCGGGCGGCCCCTCGTCCGCTGGCGGGCGGAAGGCGGACTCGCGCCGGTCTGGCGCCGGATCGAGCGGGGCGACGATCCGACGGCGTGGATCGATCTGGAGCTCGCCCTGCCTTCCGGTGCCGACCTGCCGGGCGAGGAGGAAATCCGGCGGCTTAGGGCGGCCCGCCCGGGGATCGTCGGGATCCGCTTCGCCATCGCGCCGGTCGGGCCCGCCGCCGGGGCGGTTCGCCTCCGGGAGCTTCCGTGGGATGAGCGGTTCCGCCGGTTTTACCGGGAGAAAACCGGTGCGGAGCCGGGGGAGGAGCTCGTGAAGCTCTTTCTTGTCTACCTGAACGAGCTGGAGACGGAGGAGGACGGCGATGCGGCCGCTTCGGCTGGAATTTGAAGGTTTGCACAGCTACCGGGAAAAGGCGATCATCGATTTTCGGCCGCTCACTCGGGCGGGGCTTTTCGGCATTTTCGGCCCGACGGGGAGCGGCAAATCGACGATTCTCGACGCCATCACCCTCGCCCTGTACGGGACCGTCGTCCGGGCGGAGCGGGGGACATCCGGCATTTTGAACGTCGACGCCGACGGGCTTGCCGTCGCCTTCGACTTCGCCCTCGCCGGCACCGCCTACCGCGTCGAGCGCCGCTACCGCCGGCCTTCGGGGCGCGGGGAGCGCCTCGACGGAGAGCGGAAAGAGGCGGGAGACGGAGCCTCCTTTGGCTTGAAAAACGAAAGCGCCCGCCTCCTCCGCCTGAAGGGGCCGGCGCCGGAGGAAGCGGTCCCGCTCGAGGTGCTGGCGGAAAAGCCGCGGGAGGTCGATCGGGCCGTCGTGCGGCTGATCGGGCTGACGGGTGACGATTTTACCCGGGCGGTGGTGCTGCCGCAGGGGCGGTTTCACGAATTTTTGACCCTCAAGGGCAAAGACCGGCGGGAGATGCTCGAGCGCATCCTGAACCTGGAACGGTACGGGAAAGCGCTTTACGAACGGGTCAACGCCCGGGCTCGGGCGCTCGAGTCGGAGCGGGAGGTCAAAGCGGCGGAGCGGATCGGCCTCGGCGACGCGTCCCGGGAGGCGCTGGAGGCGGCGAAGGCGGCCCATGCCCGGGCGGAAGCCGAGCGGGCGGCGGCGGAAGGGCGGCTTCAGGCGCTCCGGGCGGAGGTCGAGGCGCTGCGGAAGGTCCGGGAGCTCCAGGAAAAAGAAGCGGAGCTCGAGGCGGCCCTTCGGCGGCACCGGGCCCGGGCGCCGGAGATCGAAGCCATGCGGGAAGCGCTTCGCCAGGCGGAGGCGGCGGCCCATCTCCGGCCGTACGCCGAGGCGCTGGTTCGAGAAGCGGACCGGCTTCAGGCCGCCTTCCGCGTCCGGGAGGCAGCGCGGGCGAAGGCGGCCGAGGCGGCCTCCCGGCTCGAGCAGGCGGAGGCCGATCTCGCTGCCCGCCGCGAGCGGGCGGAGGCGCTCCGGCCGGACCTTCTCCGGCAGGCGGAGCGGTATCGGATGGCCGAAGCCCGGGCGGCCCGGCTTCTTGCGCTGGAGGCGGAGATCGCCGAGGACAAACGGAAGCGGGATCTGGCGGCCGCCGAAACGGCGGCCCATGAGCGGACGCTCATGCGTCTCAAAGCCGAGGAGGCGGCGAAAAAAGAGCGGATCCGGGCGCTGAAGGCGGAGGTCGAGCGGCTTGCGCTTCCGGAGGAGCGGCGAAAGCGGCTCGATGACGCCTGGCAGGCGGCCGTGCGGCTCCGGCAGGCGGAAGAGGCGGCCGAGGCGGGTTCGACGCGGGCGGCGGAGGCCCGGGAGGCTGCCGCCCGGGAGATCGGGGCGGCCGCCTCGAGCTTTGAGCGGCTGGCCCGGGCGGTAAGCGACGGTCGGGCGCGGGTCGCCGCGGCGGAGGGGCGCCTTGCGGTCGCCGCGTCCCTTTGGGCCGACGCCCTTCCGAAGCTTTCGGCGGCCCTTGAAAAGGCGGAGGAGGTCGTGCGGCTCCGGCATAAAGCGGCGGAGCGGGACGGTCTCATCCGGGAACTCGCGTCGCACCTCGTCGACGGCATCCCGTGCCCGGTCTGCGGCTCTTCGCACCATCCGGCCCCGGCCCACCTCCGGCCGGAGGCCGCGCATGGGGCCGGGGCGACGGCGGCGTTCGCGGCGGAGGTCGGCGAGCTCGGAAAGGTATGGCTCGTCGTCCGAAGCACCCTTCAGGCGCGAAGCGAGGCGCTTTCCGCAAGCCGCGCGGCGGTCGCCGATCGGCTGGCCTCCGCGGAGAAGTCGCTGGCCGAAGGGAAGCGGCTTCTCGCCGCAGGGCCGGGTTCCCCCGACGGAGGGGCGACGGCGCTTGAGCCGGGCGCGGCGCCGGATCCGGCGTCTTCCGGGGCGCCGGGCGCGGCGCCGAACCTCGCGCCGGAGGCCGTCCGGGAAGCTTTGGCGGAGTCGCTGGAGAATTTAGCGGAGTCGGCGGCGGCGATCCCCGAAGCGGAAAAAGGCGCGACGCCGGAGACGTTCGGGGATCGGCCGGGGACGCCCGACGGCCGGGGCGAGGCGGCCGCCCGGGCGGAAGCGGCGGTGCGGGCTGCCCTTTCGGCCGTGGAACGGCTCGCCCTCGATTCGACCGCGCCTTTTGGACCGGGTGAAGCCCCGTCCTTGAACCCGGGTGCGGCCTCCTCCCTCGGTCCGGAGGCGACGGGGCCCCTCACCGGGGAAGCGCCGGGCACCGCCGAGGCGGATGCGTTGCGAGAGCTTCGGGCGGCGGTCGAGGCGCTGGGGGCGTTCGCCGAAGATCTGGATGCCGCGCGTCGGGGGCTGGAGGCGTTCGTCCGGACGCTTGACGCGGAAGAAAAAGCGTTTGCCCTGCGGCTGGAGGCGGCGCGGCGCGCCCGGGACGGGGCCGCCCGGGCGGAAGAAGAAGCCCGGGAGAAAGCCCAAGCCCGGAAGGCGGCGGCCGAAGCGTATGCGGCCCGCTTTCCCGACTTGCCGTGGTCGGACGTCGACCGGCTTCGGGAAGCGGCCTTCCGGCAGGCCCGGGAGGCCGAGGCGCACCGGCAAGCGCTCGAGCAGGCGATGGCCGAGCTCGAGCAACTCCGTAAGGCGCAGACGGAGGCGCAGGCGGTCCTGGAGGCGGCCGGGGCGGCCCTCGCCCGCCACGAGGCAGAGCTTCGGGCGCGGGAGGTGCAGGCCGGAGAACTGAAACGGGAGCTTTCGGTCCTCACCGGCGGCCGCCCGCCGGAAGGACTTCGTCAGGCGGTGGAAGCCGAGCTTCAGGCCCTCGACGAGGCGGTCCGGCGGGCGGAAGCGGCGGTGGCGGCGGCCCGGGAGGCGCATCGGGCGACCGAAAAGGAATTTTCGTCCGCCGAAAGCGCCCTTCAGGAGACCCGGCATCGTCTGGAGCAGGCGAAGGCTGCCTGGGACAACGTCCGGCCGGAGTTCGAAGCGATCGATGCCGGTTTTGCCGATCCGAAGGCGGCGCTTCAGGCCGTGCGAGACGAACGGGAGATGGCGTTCCTTCGGCACGAGCTCGACGGCTACGCCCGGGAAGGGGCGGCGCTCGAAGCCCGGCGGGCGGAAGTGGCGGCGGCGCTCGAGGCGGCGTTTCGCGACGTCCAGCCCGCGGCCGTCCTTCGCGAGAATTCGTTTCGCGCCGGGACATCGCCGGCCGTCCCCGGCGGCCGGCTCCCGTCGGCGGTCTTCGAAGCGGCCGAGGCGGCCCTGCGGGAGCAGGAGGTGGCCGTTCAGAGGGCCACGGAACGGGTCGGGGAGGCGGCGGAAAAGCTCGCCGCGCTTCAGGCCCGCCACGCGCGCTACCTCGCCCTGACCGCCGAGCTGGAGCGGCTGGAGAAGGCGGTCGTCCTTCACAAGCAGCTCTTGAAAGCGCTCGAGGGACGGGCGTTCGTCGAGTACCTCGCCCGGGAGGAGCTCGTCGCCTTGAGCCGGGCCGCTTCCGAACGGCTCCAGGGGCTGACCGGCGGGCGACTTTCGCTGGAGGTCGACTCCGAGTCCAATTTCGTCGTCCGGGACTATTTGCGGGGCGGCCGCCTCCGGCCGGTGTCCTCCTTGTCCGGCGGAGAGACGTTTCTCGCTTCGCTGGCGCTGGCGCTGGCGCTCTCGTACGCCGTTCAGCTGAAGGGGACGGATCCGCTCGAGTTTTTCTTTCTCGATGAGGGCTTCGGCACCCTCGATCCGGAGGCGCTCGAGGTCGTCATCGGGACGCTCATGCGGCTTTCGTCGGAGCGGATGGCGGTCGGCGTCATCACCCACGTGCCGGCGTTTCGGGAGCGCATCCCGTACCGGCTCATCGTCGAGCCGGCGGACGAGACGCGCGGTTCGCGGGTGCGCTTTGAAGTGATGTGACCTGCCGAAGGAGGGATGGCGATGGGGCTTCGCTTTTCCCGGCGCGTGCGGCTGGCCAAGGGCGTGTATTTGAATTTTTCGAAGCGTTGGGTGGGCGTGAGCGTCGGCGTCCGCGGTTTTCGCGTCGGGGTCGGCCCCCGCGGGCCGTACGTTTCGGCGGGAATCCCGGGAACGGGCCTCTATGCGGTCGAGTCCCTTAAGAAGGGGTCTCGCCCCAAAGCGCATCAGGTGCCGCGAACGGAGAAGGTCAACTTCCCGGCCTCCGACGGGTTTCTTTCCGGCGGGCCGCTGGCGGCGCGGCTGGGGGAGCGGGCGTTTGCCCTGCCTGCTTGGGCGCCCGGCGACGACGAGGCGCCGCCGTGGAGCGGTCCGTGGCGGGACGACGCTTGGACGCTGGCGTTTCGCGCGGCGGCGGCGGATGCCTTCGGCGAGACGAAAGCCGCCGTGGCGTTGTATCGCCGGTATCTCGCCCGCTTTCCGGACGATCCGGCGGCCCGCTTTCGCCTGGGGCTTCTCGACATGGCCCTAAGATCCCGGTCGTCCTTCGTCATCGAATCGCCCGCTGCCGTCGGATCGCCCGCCGCAGCCGGCCCCCCGGAAGGCGGCCCTCCGGACGACGAACGAGGGGACGAACCTTCCGGCACCGAAGCGCTGCGCGCGGTCGTGCGCGCCTTTGTGGCGGCGGAGCGTTCCGTTCCGCCGACGGCGCTCACGGCGCTTGCGGCCGCCCATCTGACGGAGGGGCACGCCGACGCGGCGCTGATGCTTCTTGCGCAGGTCAGGGTGCCCAGAAGGCAGGCCGATGCGTGGATCCGGTCGGTCCGATTGCTCCGGGCCAAAGCGCATCTCCTTCTGGGCCGGGAAGCGGCCGCTCGCCGGGAGCTTGCGCTGCTTGCGGCGCTGGGGGAGGGCGGCGGATCGACGGAGGCGCTTTTGGCGTATGTTCAGAAGAAGGAGCCGGCCGTCCTCTGGTGCGGATCAATCGATGTGGCATGAAAAAATCGATGGAAGCGAGCAAGGGTGGTCTTGAGGGGCATGGGCGGCATGGACGCGGGAGCGGTATGGGCGATGAAGCTGCCGTCGGTCGTCATCGCCGATGAGGATCGTTATGTCTACTACCGACCGAGCCCGTTCATCGATTTGCACATCCGGCCGGGCGATCCGATCAAGCCCGATTCCGTCACCGAGAAGGCCCTGCGCCTGAACCGCGAGGTCGCCGAACCGCGCGATGAGCGCCTGTTCGGCGTGGCCTATTTTGGCTTCTCCGTTCCGTTGACCGAAGCGGGCCGCCGTCGGGGCGCCGTCACGCTGGTCTTTCCGCTGGCGGATCGGGAGCGGGCCGGGCTTCCGCCGAAGGGCCCGTTTCTCACCGTCTGGAGCCGCGAGCGCTGGATTCCGCTCGACTTTGAAGACGTCATCTACCTGGAGGCGCAAAACCGCAAGACGTTCGTCAGGGCGATGGACGTTCAGGGCATGCACCGCGAATCGCTTTCCTCCCTGGAGGCATCGCTTCCGGCTGACCGCTTTGCGCGCATCCACCGGGCGTATATCGTCAACGTCCGGCAGATCGCCGAGATCCATCCGTATTCGCATTCCACGTTGCTTCTCGTGATGCGCGACGGCTCGCGCCTGCCGGTGAGCCGGACATATGCGCCGCTTTTGCGACAGCGGCTCGGCTTCTGAGACCTGAAGGGCCGGGAGGGGCGAGCGGCCTGCGCCGCCGATGCGGCCGGTGCGGCGCGCGGCAGTCACCCCAGATGCAAGGGATGGGCGTGCCGGAAGCGCCGGTGCCGCCGGCGTCACGTTTTGGACCGCTCATGTATGAAAAAAGCCGTTTGGTGTCAAAATACTCGACCGCGGGCCTTGACTCTGCTATGTTGCCTTTTAAAAAGCGCGGAAAGGAGCGAAAGGCCCGTGGTCTCCTCTGAAGAAATGAAAGCGCTTCTCGGCGATGCCCGTCTTCACGATCGCGTGGTCACGGCGGACGTGGCCGCATCCTGGATCGAGGACGGCATGACGCTCGGCCTAAGCGGGTTTACGCGGGCCGGCGAGCCGAAAGCGGTGCCGTTTGCCCTAGTCGAGCGGGCCAAGCAGGCGCCGCTTAAAGTGAACATCATCACCGGCGCGTCGTTAGGCTCGGACGTCGACCGCGTTCTGGCCGAAGCCGGGATCGTCCGCCGGCGTCTGCCGTATCAATCCGACGACGTGATGCGCCGAAAGATCAACCGCGGAGAGATCCTGTACATCGATCAGCATTTGTCCGAGACCGCGGAGTGGATCCGCGACGGCGTGCTGCCGCCGATCGACGTCGCGATCATCGAAGCGCTCGCCGTCACCGAAGCGGGGCTCCTCATCCCGACGACGTCGGTCGGGAATTCGGCGATTTTCGCGCAAAGGGCGCGCCGCGTGATCGTCGAGATCAACACCGCCCAGCCGCGAGGGCTCTACGGCATCCACGACGTGTACGACGTCGGCGTGCGCGGCGCCCGGGCCCCGATCCCCATCATCCGCCCGTCGGACCGCATCGGGCTTCCCGGCATACCCGTAGATCCGGACAAAATCCTTGCCGTCGTCTTCACCCACCGACCCGACTCGCCTTCGCCGATCTCCCCGCCGGACCGCGATACCGAGCGCATCGCGGCGCACATCCTTCGCTTTTTACGTGATGAAGTCGCCGCCGGGCGGCTTACGCCGCGTCTTGCGCCGCTTCAGGCGGGCATCGGTTCGGTGGCCAACGCCGTCCTGTACGGCCTTCTGGATTCGGAATTCCACGACCTCGAATTTTACTCCGAAGTGCTGCAAGATGCCGTTTTCGATCTGATCGACGCCGGCAAAATCGTCTTTGCCTCGGCGGCGGCCGTCACGCTGACGGAAAAGAAGATGCGGGACGTCTTCGGGCGGTTTGACGCCTATCGCGAACGCCTGGTGCTGAGACCGCAGGAAATATCGAATCATCCGGAGATCATCCGCCGCCTCGGCCTGATCTCCATCAACACGGCCCTGGAAGCGGACATCTACGGCAACGTCAACTCGACGCACGTGCGCGGCACGCAGATGATGAACGGCATCGGCGGATCGGGCGATTTTGCGCGAAATGCGCGTCTGACCATCTTCGTGACCAAGTCGGTGGCGCAAAACGGCGCCATCTCGCGCATCGTGCCGTTCGTCTCGCACGTCGACCATCCGGAACACGACGTCGACGTCCTCGTCACGGAATACGGCTATGCCGATCTGAGAGGCCTGGCCCCGATCGAGCGGGCGCCGCTCATCATCGAACGGTGCGCGCACCCGGACTATCGCCCGCTGCTTATGGAATATTTCCGCGAAGCGTTGAAGCGCGGCGGGCAGACGCCGCACGTGCTGGAGAAAGCCTTTGCCTTCCACCTCAACTACGAGCGCTACGGATCGATGCGCGCCAAGCCGACGACGGCGTCGATCGAGGCGCCGGTGTCGTCCTCGTGAGGGGAAACGCGCGCCGGTGCCACCGCCTGGAAGACACTCCACGGTGACGAGCGTAGTATAATATTCGGTGCTCCAGGGAATGCCCGCGCCCGTGAGGCAGACTGTGGAAGGAGGGGTGGGCCCTTGCGGACTAAAGGCTTGACCATCTCGCGTTGGACGGGGCTGTGGCTTCTCGCCGCCGCTTCGTTTCTTGCCGGGTGCTCTGCCGAGACGCATCCCGGCGATGGGAGGGAGGCCACAGCTTCCATCGATGTCCTTCCTTCTTTTCTGCACAATGCGCCCGATGACGTTCGGGCGACATACCGTCTTGCCGCGAGGCACGCCGATATGCTTGAGTGGATCCCTTGCACCTGCGGTTGCGGATCGATCGGGCATCGGAGCAACCGCGACTGCTTTATCGCCGAAAGGCGTCCGGACGGTCCGGTGGTATGGGACAGTCACGCGGTCGGCTGCGATGTCTGTTTGAACATTGCGGTGGATGCGGCGCGAATGGCGGAAAGCGGCATGCCGGTGTCGGAAATCCGGAAGGCGATTGACACGAAGTACGGGTCGTTCGGCCCGCCCACCCCGACGCCCGCGCCGCCGGTTTATTAAAGTTTATTAAAGTTAAAAAGGAGAGGGGATTCCCCTCTCCTTTTAAAATCGATCGGCACCGGCTTCAGTAGCCGTAACCGTGCCCGCCGGCGCGCAGGATGATCACGAGCAACACGTAGATGACGATGGCAAAGGCGAAATGTCTGCCGATGCCATGAAAGGCGTACCCGTCGCCGGCGCTCGCCGTCGCTTGCGCGAAGCTCATCGATCGGACACCTCCTTGATGGCCGGATCTCGTTCCGGATGAGAAGGGGGAAGGGCGACTCGCGATCCGGGAACGGCGTTGTCTTACCATCCGCCCCACCAGCGACCGTCAAGGACGATGACGAGAAGGACGTAGATGACGATCGCGAAGGCGAACAGGCTGATCCCTCCGTATCCCGGCGCCCCGTACGCGTGTGACATGCGTTTCACCTCCTCTCACTCAGTACGGTATGCATGACGACGGCGTCGGACAGGGAAGTTGTCCGGGGTTGGAAAGCGAAAATATTACACCAACCTGTCGTTCGTACACTGAGGGGGACTTGGGCAAAACAGGCTAAGAAAAAAACGAAGCCAAAGAGGATGAAACGGTTTTGTCCACGACGTTTGCCGCCAAACGTTAGGTTCGCTGGGTCGATTTGTCCAAAAGGCAGTTGACAACGCCCCCGTTCAAGCTCATAATGATCATAGCCGATAGGTAACCGGTTACACATCGAACCGACGCTCCATCTAACCGGTTTCATATCGCAAAAATGGCTGATTTGCCAACTGACGGAGATGACCGTGCCGACGATCCGCGATGTGGCCCGACTGGCCGGTGTGTCGGTCGCGACGGTGTCGCGCTATCTCAATCACAAAGGTTACGTCAGCCGGGAGACCGCCGAGAAGGTGGAGGCGGCCATTCGGGCGCTCAAGTTCGAACCGAACGAAGTGGCCCGGGGTCTCGCCAATCAGAAATTAAACGCGATCGCGGTCATCCTCCCGGACATCACGAATCCGTTTTTCCCGGAACTCTTGAAGGCGATCGACGAGCAGGCGGAACGTTACGGCTACAACGTCCTCGTCTGGAACGCCCGGTCGCACGCGTCGAAGCGGTCGTCTTACGCCCGGATGATCCGCCAGCAGTACCTCGACGGCGCGATCATCGCGGCCCACGACATCGCCGAAGACGAGATCGCGCGGCTTCAGGCCGAGGCGATCCCCCTCGTCCTCGTCGACCGGCCTTCTGCCCACGGCGTGCCGCAGATCCGGAGCCGGAACCGGGAGGGGGCGCGGCTGGCCGTTCGCCATCTGATGGCGATCGGCGCCGAGAAGATCGCCCATCTCTCCGGGCCGGCCTCGATTCTCCCGGCGGCCGAGCGGAGGCAGGGCTATCTCGACGAAGTCGAGGCGCGCCCCTGGTTTGCGCCGAGCCTCATCGTCGGCGGCGAGCTTTCGATCGAAGGCGGGATGGCGGCCACCGAAGCGCTGCTGGCCCGGCATCCCGACGTCGACGCCATCTTTGCGGCGAACGACCTGATGGCCATCGGCGCGCTCAAGGTGCTTCACCGCCGCGGCATCCGCGTGCCGGAAGACGTCGCCCTCATCGGGTTTGACGACATTCCGCTTGCCGCGGTCGTCGAACCGGAACTTTCCACCGTTCGCCAGCCGGTCGACGTGATGGGGCGGCTGGCCGTCGATCTTTTGCTGCGAAGGTCGAACGCTCGGCCGAAAAAAAAGCATCCCGCGGCGCAGCCGATCGAGCGCCCGGACGATCCGTCGTCTGCGGCCGGCCCGTCCGTTTATGAGCTCGAGGTTACCGTCATCGAGCGCGCCTCAACGTTGCGGAAAAATCGCTGAGAAACATCCGGTGCAAATATGCGGTTCAAAGGAGCGTCGGCGATGCGGCGTCCGCACATTGTCGTCGTCGGCAGTCTGAATCTGGATCTCATCGTCGAAGTCGACCGGCTGCCCGATCAAGGGGAGACGGTGCTCGGGAAAAAAGCGCACATGCTCCCCGGAGGGAAGGGCGCCAATCAGGCCGTCGCCGCCCGGCGCCTCGGCGCCGAGGTCAGCCTCATCGGCGCCGTCGGTCGCGATGCGTTCGGTGCCCGGCTGCTCGAGGCCTTGCGGACCGAGGGGATCGACACCGAGGGGGTCAAGGTCGTTCCGGATGAAGGGTCGGGGCTGGCGTTCATCACCCTGGCCGAAAGGGACAACCGGATCATCGTCGTTCCCGGCGCCAACGCCCGCCTCACCCCGGACGACGTCGACCGGCAGGCGGCGCTTTTCCGGGCGGCGGACGTCGTGCTCGTCCAGCTCGAGATTCCTCTCGAGGCGGTCGAAAAAGCGGTAGAGCTCGCCCGGCGCTCCGGCGTCCGCGTCATCCTGAACCCGGCGCCGGCCCGGCCGCTTCCGGCGACCCTCCTTCGCGCGGTCGACGTCCTGACGCCGAACCGCCTGGAACTGCGCGTCGTAAACGATCTCCCTCCTCCGGCGGTCGAAGCGCCGGAGGAGGAAGCGTCGGCGGCGCTTGAAGCCGGGGTCCGGGCGCTTTTGGCCCGGGGCGTCTCGTCGGTCGTCGTCACCCTCGGCGCGGAGGGCGCCGCTTATGCGATCCGGGATGCGCACGGCAACCCGGGAGGGCTGCACCGCGTTCCGGCGGTTCGGGTGCCGGTCCGCGACACGACCGGCGCCGGCGATGCGTTCAACGGGGCGCTGGCCGTCTCCCTCGCCGAAGGGAGGCCGCTGGGGGAGGCCGTCCGCATGGCGAACCGGGCCGCGGCCATTAAGGTGACGCGCTTCGGCGCTCAGGCGGGCATGCCGACGCGGGCCGAACTCGAACGCTGGCAGGAGTGAGATCGCGTGAAAAAAACCGGCATCCTCAACAGTCATCTCTCGCGGCTGATCGGCGAGCTGGGGCACACGGACCGGATCCTCATCGCCGATGCGGGCTTCCCGATTCCGCCGGGCGTCGAGCGGATCGATCTCGCCGTACGGCCCGGCCTGCCGCCGTTTCTCGAGGTCGTCGAGGCGGTGTTGACCGAACTCGCGGTGGAAAAAGCGCTGGTCGCGGAAGAAATGAGGCAGCAAAGCCCGGCCCTCTATCCCAGGCTCCGGGCGCTCCTCGGCGACGTCCCGATCGAAGCCGTGCCCCACGCGGCGCTGAAAACCGAGGCGACCAGCGTTCGGGCGATCGTCCGAACCGGCGAATTCACGCCGTATGCCAATGTGATCTTGCAGGCCGGGGTCGTTTTTTAGGAGGGGTGGCCATGACGACGCCGCTCGTCGAGATGGAGGGCATCTCGAAATCGTTCCACGGGGTCGAAGTGCTCCGCGACGTCGGCTTTACCCTGTATGCCGGTGAAGTGCACGCCCTCCTCGGAGAAAACGGCGCGGGCAAATCGACGCTGATGAAAATTCTTTCCGGGATCTACCGGAAAGATCGCGGCGTCATTCGCATCCGCGGGGCCATCCAGGAGATCGACAGCCCGCGCCGGGCGGCGGAGCTGGGAATCGCCGTCATCCACCAGGAGCTCGACCTCGTGCCGACGCTGACGGTGGCGGAAAACATTTTCCTCGGCCGGGAACCCCGTCGCCGCCGGAGGGTGGGGCTCGATCGGGGACGGATGCTCCGGGAAGCCCGCGAGATGCTGGAACTTTTGGGCATGGACCTCGATCCCGCGCTTCCGGTCGAACGGCTTTCGATGGCCGAGCAGCAGATGGTCGAAATCGCCAGGGCCCTTTTGCGGAAAAGTGAAATCCTGATCCTGGACGAACCGACCGCCGCGCTCACGGAGCGGGAAATCGACCATCTCTTCCGGGTTCTTAGGCGTCTCAAACAGAGCGGGACCGGGATGGTTTATATCTCTCACCGCATGGAAGAGATTTTCCGCCTCAGCGATCGGATCACGGTCCTTCGGGACGGGCGCGTCGTCGCGACGATGCGGACGGAGGAGGCCACGTTCGAGGCGCTGATCCGGCAGATGGTCGGTCGTCCCCTCGAGATGCGCTACCCGAAGAAGTCGGTCGCGCCGGGGCCGGAGCGGCTCGTCGTGGAACATCTGTCCGTGCCCGGAAAGCTTCACGACATCAGCTTTGCCGTTCGCCGGGGCGAGATCCTGGGCGTCGCCGGGCTCGTCGGCGCCGGCCGGAGCGAGCTGGCCCGGGCGCTGTTCGGCCTTGAGCCGGTCCGCGGGGGCACCATCCGGCTGGACGGCCGGCCGATCGTGCTCCGGCACCCGAGGGACGCCATCCGGGCGGGCATCGCCTTCGTCCCCGAAGATCGAAAGCGCCAGGGGCTCGTCCTCGACCGATCGGTGCAGGACAACGTGCTGCTCCCCACGCTTTCGAGGCTCTCGCGGTGGGGGTGGCTCGCCAGGGGGCGGGAGCGGGCCGAAGCGGAAACGATGATCGCCCGCCTCTCCATCCGCCCTCCGGACCCGGCGCGGGCCGTCCGCACGCTAAGCGGCGGCAATCAGCAGAAAGTCGTCGTCGGGAAATGGCTGTTTCAAACGCCGAAGGTCCTCATGCTCGACGAGCCGACCCGCGGCGTGGACGTCGGCGCCAAGCGGGAGATGTACGAGATCATGCATGCCCTTGCCCGCGAAGGGGTGGCGATCCTGATGATTTCATCCGACCTGCCGGAACTCCTCGGGATGAGCGATCGCATTCTCGTGCTTCACGAGGGACGGGTGAGCGGGCGTTTTACGCGGTCCGAGGCGACCCAGGAAGCGGTGATGATCGCCATGGCCGGCGGCGCTTGAGGGGGCGGCGAAGATGAAGGCGTTCATCCTGGAGCGGCTTCGGCGATCCGGGCCGCTCCTCGGGCTCATCGTCCTGTCCGTGGCTTTGGCGCTCACGACCCCGCATTTTTTGACCGTGAACAACATCCTGAACGTCCTCCGACAGGTCTCGATCAACGCCCTGATTGCCCTCGGGATGACGTTTGTCATCTTGACCGGCGGGATCGATCTCTCGGTCGGGTCGATGCTGGCGCTCTCCGGCGCTCTGGCGGCGGGGATGATCCACGGCGGGGTGCCTGCGGCCTTGGCGGTGGCGCTCGCGCTCTTCGCCGGGGCGGCGATGGGCGCGGCCAACGGCGTGCTGGTGGCCAGAGGCCGCCTGGCGCCGTTCATCGTGACGCTGGCGACGATGACCGTCTACCGGGGATTGACCCTCGTCTATACCGACGGCCGGCCGATCACGGGCCTCGGCGATGCGTTTGGCGTCATCGGTCGCGGGTATCTCTTCGACCTTCCGCTCCCGGTGCTCTGGCTGGGGCTGGGGTTTGCCGGCAGTTATCTTCTTTTGAATTCCACCGTCTTCGGCCGGCATGTCTATGCCGTCGGCGGCAACGAAGAAGCCGCGCTCCACTCGGGCGTCGCCACCGATCGGATCAAAATCTGGGTGTACACGATCAGCGGTCTCACCGCGGCCGCCGGCGGCATCATTCTCACGTCCCGGCTGAATTCGGCCCAGCCGACGGCCGGGATGGGCTATGAACTCGACGCCATCGCCGCGGTCGTCCTGGGCGGGACGAGCCTGTCCGGCGGCCGGGGGACGCTGGGGGGGACGCTCGTCGGGGCGCTCATCATCGGCGTGCTGAACAACGGCCTGAACCTGCTCAACGTCTCGTCGTTTTATCAGCAGGTGGTCAAAGGGGCGGTCATTTTGCTCGCCGTCCTGCTGGATCGATCGAAAGCGGGGCGCTGACGACCGGGCGGCGGGCGCTGATGCCGGTGCGGCCGGACCAACCGGATCGACCGCAAATCGGATCGCCCGGAAAGGGGGTGGTGTCCGCCGAGGAGAACGGGGAAGAAGCCCCGGCCGATGCACCGCCCTTCGGCGGAGGTTCGGGGATGAGGGCGAAGCGAGTGCGGCTTCGGGCCTAAAGCGCCGCGAATGGTCCTGGGGAGCGTTCTTGGAGAGAAGAAAAAAGCCGGGAAGACCCATCGAGAAACAGGGGGGAAAAGGCGATGCGTACTCAGCGGCGAATCGGGGTTTTGCTCGTCGTCAGTCTCATGTTTCTGGCGGTTCTTTCGGCTTGCGGTTCCCCCGCCAAGGAGGCGCCCCCGTCGGGCGATGCGGGGCCTTCGTCCGCCGCGGGCGGTTCTACGCCGGCGGCGGAGGCGAAAGCGAAGATCGGGTTTTCGATCTCGACGCTGAACAATCCGTTTTTCGTCAGCCTGAAAGAAGGCGCCGAAAAGGCGGCCCAAGCGGCCGGGGTGGAGCTCGTCGTCGTCGATGCCAAGGACGATCCGGCGAAACAGGTGAGCGATCTCGAAGATCTGATCCAGCAGAAGGTCGATCTCATCATCCTGAACCCGACGGACGGCGACGCCGTCGTGACGGCGGTGCAGTCGGCCAACGCGGCCGGCATTCCGGTCATCACCGTCGATCGGACGGCAAACGGCGGAGACGTCGTGGCCCATGTCGCCTCCGACAACTTCAAGGGCGGGGCCCTGGCGGCCGAATTCATCAAGCAGGCGCTGAACGGTCAGGGGAAAGTGGTCGAGCTTCAGGGCATTCCCGGCACGTCGGCCGCCCGGGATCGCGGGGAAGGCTTCCACGACGCCCTCGCCGCCGCGCCCGGCATCGAGATCGTCGCCTCGCAGCCGGCCGATTTTGACCGGGCGAAGGGCCTGCAGGTGATGGAAAATATCCTTCAGAGCCACCCGAACATCGACGCCGTCTTTGCCCATAATGACGAGATGGCCCTCGGTGCCCTGGAGGCGCTGGAGGCGGCCGGGAAAAAGGTGATCGTCGTCGGCTTTGACGCGACGGAAGACGCTCGGAAGGCGGTTGAAGCGGGGCGCCTGGCGGCGACGATCGCCCAGCGGCCGGAGGAGATGGGAAAGATCGCCGTCGAGACGGCCGTCAAGGTCTTGCACGGGGAGACGGTCGACAAGAACATTCCGGTGCCCCTCGATCTGGTCACCAAGTCATAAGCGATCTCATAAGCGGTCTCAACCGCGGCAGAGGAGGGGACCCCCTCGGGAGCGGAGGGAGTCCCCTCCTTTTTTCATGAAAAAAGATCGCTATGTTCGCTCACGCGCCCCGTCGCCGAGCGAAAAACGGTAGAACTTCGCTTCCAGGCCCGTAAGGTGCCGATATCGCGGGCCGACGTCGGCGATCAGGGCCGGCCCTTGATCTCGGTGCACGAGCGCGAGCACCGAGCCGCCAAAGCCGGCGCCCATCATCCGGGCGCCGAGGACGCCGGGCGCTTTGAGCAGAAGCTCGACGAGGGCGTCGATTTCCGGGCGGGTGACTTCAAAGAGAGATTGGAGCGACCGATGGGTTGCGGTAAGGAGCGCAGCAAAGGTGCGCAGATCACCGCTTCGGAGGGCATCCCGCGCTTTTAACACGCGGTCGTTTTCGGCGACGATGTGGTCGACGCGGCGAAGCGGAGCGCTCTCAGGCAAGAGAGGGCGAATCGCCGCCCATTCCTCTGGCCGGAGCGCTCCCAGGTGGGTGAGGGTCGGGCGGTGTCGACGGATCCACGATAAGGCCTGCTCGACTTCGTTGAGCCGATCGTTGTAGGCGGAATGGCGAAGGGACCGGCGTTTTCCGGAATCGATGACCACGAGAACATATGGTTCCGGAGAAAAGGGAATCCATTCATAAGCCAGCGTGTGGGTGTCCAGAAAGAGCGCATGATTTTGCTTGCCGTAAGAGGCGGCGAAATGGTCCATGAGGCCGCATGCGACGCCGACCGTTTCGTTTTCCGCCCTTTGCCCGATTTTCGCCCAGTGCTCTGGGCCGAGCGCCGTTTGGCCGAAGGTGTCGAAGATGAGCGCGATCAAAACCGTCAGCGACGCCGAGGAGGAAAGACCGGCGCCGACGGGAAGATCGCTGACGAGTTCGACGTTCATCCCGGGAAGGTCCGCAATCGGTCGGCCGGCGGCGCTTGCAACCTCCAACCAGGCGATGATCGCGCCGCGAACGTATTCGCCCCATCCGTCATCGCTTCGATCGACCACTCGGACCTCCCCGTGTTTGAGAGCACGGCGATCGATCTGAAGCCGCCCGGGAAATGACCGGGAGACGAACGTGATCGTCTCCCCGTTGTGGACGTTCACGACGCCCGTCGTGCCGGCGTCGATGGCCGCCGGCATGACGAGCCCTCCGGTCGTGTCGGTGTGCTCCCCGATGAGGTTGATGCGCCCCGGGGCAAAGAAAATCCGTTTCATCCGGTTTCGCTCCCCTTGGCGGCCGGTTTACGCTTTTTCGGGTTGTTCTCCCAGTTCGCGGAGAAACGCTCGGTACGCGCGTCGGAGTTCCTCCGCCGTCTCTTCCACCCGCCTGGGGTTGGCCGTCGCCCAGGCGCCGATCTCCGAGGAGGCGTAGAATTTCAACTTGTCCGCGGCGCGAAGCGGGGGATAAAATTCGATGTGAAAGTGAACATAATCATCGTACGGTTCGCCATCGACCGGTTGTTGATGCAGCACCATCATGTACGGAAAGGGCTTTTGAAATAGCCGATCAAACGCTCCGACGACCCGTCGGAGCATTTTCGCCAGCGCCCGGCGCTCTTCGGCTTTCATTTCCAAAAGCGACGGCCGGTGGGCTTTGCTGGCGATGAACACGCCGTACGGAAAGTCTGTAAAAAAGGGGATATATGCGATGAAATGTTCGTTTTCCGCAATAACTCTTTCGACAAACTCCAGCTCCGTTTCGTTGATATCGCACATGAGGCAGCGGCCGGTTTCCTGATGGTGAAACTTCATGCTCTCGAGTTCCCGGGCGATTTTTAAGGGGATGAAAGGATAGGCGTAAATTTGGCCATGGGGATGGTGAATCGTGACGCCGACTTCTTCCCCCCGGTTTTCAAAGATTAACACGTAGCGATGGTTCGGGTCCGCCCCGAGTTTTTGAAAGCGTTCCGCCCAGAGGTCGACGAGGCGGGCGAGGTGGTCGTCGTCCAGTTCCCAGAGCTTGCGGTCATGTTCGGGCGTATACAAAACGACTTCGCATTTCCCGTAGGACGGAGCCGACCGGTAAAGCCCGGTCGCCACGTCGTCCGGCGCCGGCGGATCGGGAACGAGGACGGGAAAATCGTTGTCGTAGATGAGCAGATCGTAATGATCCGGGACTTTGCCGGAGCCCGGACAAAACGGGCAGTGCTCGGCCGGCAGATGAGGGCGATGTTGTCGATGGGCCGCCACCATCACCCAGTCCCGAAGGAGCGGATTGAAGCGCAGTTCCAAGGCCGATCATCCTTTGACCGAGCCGGCCAGAAGGCCGCGGATGAAATATTTTCCGAGAACCAGATAGACGAGCAAGGTGGGGAGGGCCGCGATGAGGGCGCCGGCCATCTGAACGTTCCACTGAACGATTTGGCTTCCGGAAAGATTCTGCAGGGCGACCATCACGGGTTGGGAACGCGGGGTGGTGAGCGTGACGGCAAACAGAAACTCATTCCATATATTGGTAAACTGCCAGACGGCGACGACGACAAAGGCCGGGATCGACAGGGGCACCATCACGGAAGCGTACGTTCTGAGTAACCCTGCGCCGTCGATGCGAGCGGCTTCAAGCAGCTCGTCGGGAATGCCGGCATAAAAGTTGCGGAAAATAAGCGTCGTGATCGGAAGGCCGTACACCACGTGCACGAGGATGAGCCCGGGAATCGAGTTGTAGAGTCCGATCCGCTGCAGAAATTGGATCAGGGGAATCAGGATGCTCTGATAGGGGATGAACATGCCGAAGAGGAAAGCGGTAAACAGCGTCTCGGATCCGGGAAAGCGCCACTTCGAAAAAATATACCCGTTCAGCGATCCGAGCGCTGCGGAAAGGAGCGTCGCCGGAATGACGAGGGCGACGCTGTTCCAAAAGTGGGGGGCCAGCTTGCTCCATGCCCGGGCGTACCCTTCCAGCGAAATCGAAGAAGGGAGCTTCCACATGGCGTCCAGGGAGACTTCTGCGAACGGCTTGAGGCTCGTGACCCCCATGACGTAAACCGGCAGAAGGAACAGGCCGGCCATGAACGTCAAAAACCCGTAGATCAGCCACCGGCCGACGGGAAACGGCCGCCCATGCGAACGACGCATCAGGTGCTCTCCTTCCGCTGATGCATCAAGTAGGGGACGATGATGAGGGAGCTTACGAGGAGCATCAGGATCGCGATGGCCGCGCCGCGAGCATAAAAATTCCCGCGAAACGTTGCCTCAAACATGTAGACCCCGGGCATGTCGGTCACGAAGTTGGCCCCCGGCCCCGTCATGGCATAGATGAGGTCGAAGATTTTTAGTGAAATATGCACCATGATGACGACGATGCTGATGGTGATCGGTCGAAGGAGAGGAAGGATCACCTGCGTATACACCTGTCGTTCGGTGGCGCCGTCGATGCGGGCGGCTTCCTTGAGCTCTTCCGGGATCCCGCGGAGGCCGGCGAGGTACATCGCCATGGCAAAACCGGTCATTTGCCAGACGGCGGCGATGACGACGGCGATCAAGGCGACCGGAAGCCCGAAGGCAATGTTGCCGAGCTTGATGCCAGGAATGATCTCCGTGGAGGTATACCACTTGGGCAGAGGGGAAAGGCCGACGGCGCCGAGGAGGCGGTTGATACCGGTACTCGGGTTGAACAGCCACTGCCAGACGACGCCGGTGACGATAAAGGAAAGCGCCATCGGAAACAGAAAGACGTTGCGGAAGAACCCTTCGCCACGCAGGCGCTGATCGATCAGGACGGCCAGAATGAATCCCAGTCCGACGGTGAAGAGCAAGAAAAAGAGCGTAAAAAACAAGGTGTTGCGGAGATCGGATTGAAAGCGGTAGTCGTGAAAGAGGTCGGCGTAATTTTTTAAACCGGCAAACGAAAAATCCGGCACGAGGCCGCTCCAGTTCGACAGGCTGACGTATCCCGTCCAGGCGATAAACCCGTAGACGAAGACGGCGACGGCGAGCGCCGAGGGAAGGAGAAACAAGGCGGCCAGCCAGCGATCGGGGTGGCGCGGTTTTCGCCTTTTCTGCATGGTGCTCCTCCCGATGATCGACTGAAGGGAGAACGGTGGCGGGATCCGCCACCGTTCACCGGTCACTTCTTTTTGATCAGGGTGTCCTGAGCGGTTTGAAGGGTCCGGATCATTTGTTCTACGTCCCCGGTGGTGACGAACACGTTCACCGCTTGGTTGACCTGCGTGACGAATCCTTCCGGAGCGGCGGATCCGTGAGCCAGGCTCGGGACAAGGGTGCTCCGCTTAAAGTCTTCGATCGTCGCCTGACCGTAGACGTCAAATTTTTGCGGGTCGACGTCGATGCGCGCGGGGATGGAGCCTTTCAGGACGTTGAAGGCGGTCTGGCCTTCCACGGAACCGAGGACTTTGAGGAAGTCTTTCACCAGCTCCGGATGGTCGACGCCTTTCGGGAGACCGAAGGTGTCGGTGACGACGACGAACACGCCTTCGGTGCCCGGGGTGGGAGCCCAGCCGAAATCCTGATTGGGTTTCAGCTTGAGGTCGGTGGTGAAGTATCCTTTGACCCAGTCTCCCATGATGTTCATCGCGGCGTTGCCGCTGGCGACCAGCTGGGCAGCATCCTGCCAGTTGCGGGCCGCATGATCGTCATTCACGTACGCGAGCATCCGCTTGAACGTCTCCAGCGCTTTCCGCACGTCCGGATCGTCGAACGGCTTTTCGCCCGTCCAGAGGGCCCGGTACCCGTCGGGGCCGAGGGTGCCGAGGAGGACGTCTTCCAGGAGGTGGGCGGCCGTCCACGGCTCTTTGTCGCCGAGCGCCAGCGGGGTGATTCCCTTCTGCTTCAGCGTTTCGGCGACGGAGAAAAATTCATCGAACGTTTTCGGCGGCGTCAGGCCGTTTTCCTCAAAAATCGCCTTGTTGTACCAAAGGACGTTGCCGCGATGGATGTTGACCGGAACGGAATAAATCTTCCCGTCCTTGCTGACCAAGTCGATGAGTTCTTTCGGGAATTTGTCCATCCAGCTTTCGGATTCGTAGAGGTCGTTCAACGGTTCCATCTTGCCGGCGGCGACCCAGCTGTCGTTGAGCTCGGCGCCTCCGTGAACCTGGAACGTGCTCGGCGGATCGCCGCCCTGCATCCGGCTGGCGAGGACCGCTTTGGCGTTCGTTCCGGCGCCGCCGGCCACCGCGGCGTTGACGACGTCGACATTCGGGTACTTGGACTTAAACAGGTCAATCAGCGCGAGGAGTCCCGCTTCTTCGCCGGCGCCGGTCCACCAGCTGAAGATTTCCAGCGTTTTTTTCCCCGGCGTGGTCGACGTCTGTTCGGAAGCCGGCGGCTCTTTCTGGTCGGCCGCTTCGGATCCCGTCGACGCCGTCGGCTTTCCGCAGGCGGCCAGCGCGGTCACGATGAGGAATGCCAAAAGGCCGGAAAGCAGGCGGTAACGCTGCATCGAATCCCCCTCCCTTGGGGTTTAGAGTATTTGAGCAGCTTCTTGGCGGTTATTGTACCATGGGAGCGGTTACAGTCGCGGTCCGACCCGCTGGACGATTTTGATCTTTGTCTGGACGATCTTGGTCCCGGCGATTGCCGTTCAATCGGGCTGCGGATCCGCCGGTGCCTCCGGCGTCATCGGTCGGGACCGATACGCGGACGGCGGGTGGCCGGTGACCCGTCGGAAAACCCGGCTCATGTAATTCGGGTCGCGAAAGCCGACGGAGAGGGCAATGGTTTTCATCGGCAGGTCCGTCTCCATGAGCAGCCGTTTGGCTTCCGAGATCCTTCGGTGCGTCAAATATTCCACAAACGTCAAGCCGGTCCGCAGTTTAAAAAGGCGGCTTAAGGTAAACGGATTGACGCCGACCGCGCGGGCCACCTGGGTGAGCGAGAGCGGTTTGGCATATTGTTCTTCGATCAGAGCGACGGCGGACCGGAAGGGGTCGTTGAATTCGGACGACGGTCCGCCGGCCGGAGGGGAAAGGCGATCGGTCTTCAGAAGTTCGGCCATGCGCCGCCACTCCGCCTCCAGCCACCGAAGCCGTTTTTCTTCTTGCTTTTTGAGGAGGATCTCTTCGGCGACACGGCTAAGCACCTCGAGGATGACCTGCCTTCGGCTGGGTTTGAGGAGATAGTCCTTGACGCCGAGCTGAATGGCCTGCTGGGCGTAGGCAAACGTGTCGTAAGCCGACACGATGATGAACTGGATGTGCGGGTGGCGGGCGCGGATGTGCCGGATGGCCGTAAGCCCGTCCATGCCGGGCATTTTGACGTCGACCGTCATCAGGTCGGGCTGCAGCTGATCGGCAAGCTTGATGGCCGTGGCGCCGTCCTCCGCTTCTCCGATCACCTCGAGGGTGGGCAGTGACCGCTCGATGATCGTCCGGAGGGCCTTTCGTTCGATCGGTTCATCGTCCACGATGGCGATCCGTAGCCGCTGCATGAGCACCCCTCCCATTTCCGCTCAGGGGAAGCACCAGGATGACGGTCGTGCCGGCTTCGGGGCGGCTTTGAAGCTCCATCTTGGCCTGTCCGTCGTAAAAGAGAGCGAGCCGATCGCGGACGTTGCTCAAGCCTAAGCCGCGCCGGGACGAATCGGGCTCCATTCCCCGGCCGTTGTCCCGAATCTCGATGACCGCCGACCCGTTACGGCGGTAAAGGCGGACGTGAATTTCTCCCGGCCGTCCCAGCCCTTCGATCCCATGAAAGTAGGCGTTTTCCACAAGCGGCTGAAGGATGAGCTTCGGCACGAGGAGGTCGGTCAGGGCATCGTCGATCTCAAAAGAGAAGCTCACTTTTTCTCGCCCGAAGCGCGCCTCCAAGATTTCGGCGTAGTTCCGGATGTGATGGAGTTCATCGCGCAGGGGGACGGCCTCTTCACGGTGGTCCAGATCATAACGCAGCAAATCGGCCACGGCGGCGATGAGATCGCTCGTCCGTTCGGCCCCTTCGAGAAAGGCGGATTTGGAAAGCATGTTGAGCGTGTTAAACAAAAAGTGGGGGTTAATCTGCTGCTGCAAGATTTTGAGCTGCATGTCGCGGAGCAAGCGGTCTTTGGCAGCATTTTCCTCCATCGTTTTAAACATCAGCTGAAGTTTTTCTTTCATGTGGTTAAAAGCATGCATGAGCGTCTTCGTTTCTTCCAGTCCTTCGGGCCGGAGAGTCGGCAGGTCGAAGCGACCCTCGGCGAGGGAGGCGGCTGCGGTGGCCAGCGTCCGAATGGGTCGGGCGATCCGTTCCGCAAACAGAAGGGCGATCAGCGCGATCAAAAAGAGGAGTCCGCCGTGGAGCGTCCAGCTCATCCACCACAGCCACCGTTTTTGTTCGCTCTGCCGTTCGAAGACGTCCCGATATCGATGGAGTTCTTCGGCCATCAGCATCAACGTTTGTTCGCCGGTGAGGACAGAGATGCTTTTGACCTGTCCGTAGAGGGCCGTGTAGCGTTCTAAGTCGTCGCGCTCGAAGGCTGCGACGGTCTGCTCTGTCTTTTCAACCAGCGAATGGAGGAGGCTGACGTGATTTTTCCAGTCGATCGGATAGGGAGGGTGCGCAATCGCTTGATCCAAAGCAGCGATCCGTTCTTGCAGGAGCGCAAGATCGTCGGCCAGGCGGTCGCGGGAGCCGTTCTGTCCGCCGATCAAAAGCCTTTGCAGATCGGCCGCGACCGTTCGGGCAGCATCGGCGGTCTCGCTCAAGGTGACCAGGCGATCGAGCGTCCGGATATAGCGGCTGCTGGAGCGTTCCGCGTTAAAATAAAAAATTAAAAAATTGACGTTAATGAGCACGAAGATCAAGAGAAAGTAAAACAGCAGGTGGGTGTACAGATGATTGAGCCATTCCTTTCGATCGGTGCGGAAGACAGCCCCGCTTTTTTGGTGCATGCTTCGTCCCTCGCTTAAATCTTGCGCTAAACTTACGCGGAAATCAATTTGAAAACGAAGTTATGTTGCAGGATTAAAGTTTTCGGCGTGAAAATTCCGCCGCTTAATTCCGGCGCGGAAGCTGTCGGTGCCGGAGAATATGGGTGTCCGTCAGATTGAGAGGGGCAACCGGCTGTCCGGACAGCGTTTTTACCATCAGGCGGATGCTGTATTCTCCGATCAATTCAGGATTCTGGACAACGATCGCCTGGATGGTCCCGGAATGAAGGGCCGCCACCGTCTCCGGCAGATCATCGAACGCGACGACGGCAACGCGGCCCGCGCGACCGTGGCGCCTAAGCGCGTCGACGATCCCCGGGCCGTCCAGGGCGCTCGTGCCGAAGAAAGCATTCAAGTCCGGGTATTTTTGTAGCATTTGGCTGGCTTTCTCGGCGGCAAAGAGCCGGCTGAGATCGGAGGCTTCGATCGCAAGCACGTGCATTTCTGGATAGGCATGGATTTCATCTAAAAATCCTTGGACCCGTTCGGCAAAGCTGCTCGTATCCAATCGCCCGGTGATAATCCCGATTCGGGCGCGCCCGCCGGTCAGGCGTACGAGCTCTCGGGCCGCCTGCCGCCCGGCATAGTAATTGTACGTGCCGACGAAGGCGATTCGCCGGCTGGCCGGCGCATCGGTGTCGATCGTAATGACCGGAATGCCGGCAGCGACGGCCCGGTCGATGACCGGCGCGTAACGCTGGGGATCGAGCCCCGGTGTCAGAATGCCGTCGACCCGGACGAAAGTCCCCCATTCGATGAGTTTCTGAGGCGCTTCCGGATCGGGGGTGGACGGCGCCCGATAATCGAGATAGACGTCCGCCGCTTGAGCGGCCCGCCTGGCCCCCGTAAGAATCCGCTGCCAGTAAGGATTGTCCGCCTCCTGGCCGATCAGAAGTAGATGATATCGCTGGCCGCGATAGGCGTCGGTGTCGAGTGGTTGATCGTCGATGGGCAGGCGGTATGCTCGGTAGCCGAAATAGGCGCTTAAAGCGAGGGTCAAAATGAGCAAGGCGATCATCGCGATCGCCGCTCGGCGGCCTGCCGTCGACTCGATGCCGAGAAAAGCTCGAAACATGCGCCATCCTCCTCATTCTATCGGAGACCATTGTATCACGATCCCTACAATCGATCTCGAACAAGAAAATGTAAAATTTTAGTGATGCCCAAATGTCCGAACATCCGACGGTGATCGGGTAAAAACCCGTCATGCTTCAGACAGAGTGCCACGTTTTGTCCTCCTCGGTGTGGTATGATAACAAAGGGAACGAAAGTAACAGATTGAACGAAAATAACGACGGAAGATTTCCCAGAAGACTATTACGCCTGGGCGCTTGAAACGCCCGTTCGATCCGGCCGTGTCCCTCCGCGGGAAAGAAAACGCCCACAAAACGCGTTCTTGAGGACGGTTAGAACACATCCGACCGCGTCACGGTCGGCGATCACCGTGTCAACGTTGCCGCGCCGGGGGAATTGGGCACAGGACAGACCCTCCTGTTCCCGTTTGACGAAGGGCAGACGAAGCACCTTCAAGACATCGGCGTTGAGGCGACCTACCAATTTAAACCATTCCGGGCCAGACGTTAGCGGTGGCCGAAACGTCGTGGTTCTTTACGAGAGGCCGCCGGGAAAGCCCACCCTTTCAAGGGTCATTTTTCTAATGGTTGTGCTATGATACAGACATGAACGGGAAACGGTGGAAGCGATCAAAAACGGTAGGGTACAACATCGGTTATCACCTCATATGGTGCCCCAAGTACCGCCGCAAGGTCTTGGTGGGTGAAGTGGCTGAACGGCTAAAAGAGTTGTTGTTCGAGAAGGCCGGAAAGATCGAAGTGGAGATTACACCACAACTTGAGACTTTAACCGGTGGAGTGCGCGAGGGGCGGATCATCCGGCGCGTCTTTTGGCCGTGAAAGCCAGGGGGAAGGGGCGCGACTCATGGACCGCCGGGAGAGAAAGGTTTCCGGGACGCTGGAGCGACGAGTGACGCGACGGTGGAACCCAACCGGCTCGCGTGACCGGGGAAGGCTTGAGACTATTTTCCGGCACTGGAAGGCCCTACAGAGACCGGCCGTGGGCCGTGGGTCAAACAGGTGCTGCGGGCGTTGGCCCGAGCGGAGCAAGGGTTGTGGTGAAGAGAACCGGTGCCGGTGAGGTTTTTGCCTACCGAACGTTGACACACACGCACGAGCCAGGGCGGGTGAGGGAGATCTTAAGATCTTAAGGATGTGATAAAATAAGGCCAGCGCAAAAGGCGGTGCTTTAGGGTGCGCTTCTGGCCCCAACTTAGGATCAAAAGTACAGGAGAGACACCTCATGGTCCGCGTTGACGTCAGGCCCGATCTGATTCGCTGGGCGATCAAAAGATCTCAAAAGCGGGAAGAACTTTATCGAAAGTTCCGTAACCTTTCCGAATGGGAACGAGGAACCGTACGGCCTACGCTGCGTCAGCTGGAAGAATTTGCGAAGGCCACGGCGACGCCTTTCGGTTATTTTTTTCTTCCTGAACCGCCGGAAGAAGTATTGCCGATTCCGTTTTTCCGGACCGTGGAGAGGGAAAGGGTTCAAAAGCCGAGCCCCGATCTGCTGGAGACGATCTATACCCTTGAACGTCGCCAGGAATGGATGCACGAGTACCTGATCGAGAAGGGATACGAACCGCTTCCCTTCGTCGGGTCCGCCGTGCTTTCCGATGATCCGGTTGAAACGGCCCGTGAGATGAGGCGCGTTCTCGATCTTAACGAGGGATGGGCATCCCGGCATCGCACCTGGACCGGTGCCCTTCGTGCCCTTCAAGATGCGGCCGAAAACGCGGGCATCGTCGTGTCCGTAAACAGCGTCGTGGGGACGAACAATTTCCGGCGGCTGGATCCGGAAGAATTTCGCGGTTTTGTCCTGATCGACGAATACGTTCCCTTCATCTTCGTGAACGGTGCCGATGCAAAGGCTGCCCAGATGTTTACCCTGGCTCACGAGCTTGCGCACATCTGGATCGGCAAGAGTGCCGTTTTCGACCTGCGCGACCTCGAACCTGCGGATGATCCTGTTGAAAGGCAGTGCAACCGGATTGCCGCGGAGTTCCTTGTACCGTCGGAGGAACTTAAGAGTTACTGGCCCGAGGCTCGACAGGAGAAATCTCCGCTTCAGGCGGTGGCGCGAAAGTTTAAGGTCAGTGAGATTGTAGCGGCGCGTAGGGCGCTCGATCTCGGCTTGATCGACAGGGAAACGTTTTTCCGGTTTTACCGCGACTCTCTCGGACGGGAAAGGCGGGCGAAGAGGGAAGAGGACGGGGGGCAATACTACTACACCCAGATCCGGCGGCTGGGGAGGCGATTTGTGGAAACCGTTGTTCGTGCGGCGCGCGCAGGAGACCTTCTGTATCACGAGGCTTTTCGGTTGACGGGAATATACGGCGACACATTCGAAAAGCTTGCCGCCAGGGTTTCGGGTGAACGCTTATGAGCGCGCCCCTCTTTCTTTTGGACACCAGCGTCTTCACCCAGGCAGCCCGATCCTACTACGCTTTCGACATTGCCCCGTCCTTTTGGAAAGCCATTTTGACGCATGCCGGAAAAGGGAAGATCATCAGTATCGATCGAGTTAAAGACGAAATCGATCGAGGAAACGACCAGTTAAAGCGGTGGTTGAACGATCATTTCACGCCATTCATCCAATCAACGCAAACGGCAGATATTGTTCATCATTACGGAGAAATCATCCGGTGGGCAAGCGGCCAGCCTCAGTACAGAAGAGCCGCGATAAACGAATTTGCGGCCGCGAACAATGCCGATGCATGGGTGGTGGCATTTGCGAAGGCGAGAAATCTTATCGTGGTTACTCAGGAAGCATCGTCACTCCAATCAAAAAAATCTATCAAAATTCCGGATGTATGTCGGGCTCATCAGATCAAATCCATCGACACGTTTGAACTCATGCGGCGTCTGAATATTAAGATCTGAAAACCGGACGGCAGCACAAACGTCCTCCTGCAAACTTACGGCCTGTGGCGCCTCACGAAAGGGGCGTATATTTGCGATGAGGCGCTGGTCGGCGAACTTATCGACATGCCGATCGACCGCCTGCCCGTGGAACTCATCGCACGCCTTCCGGAACCGGCGACGCTGGTCCTGCTTCTGCCGGGAAGCGTCATATACAAGGGGCAATCCGTCGTCGCTTTCTTTCGTTTCTGGATTGGGATCTCCGGGAAAATCACAATGAGGTCGGATATCTGTTTTTCCACGACGACGGAACGCCTTTCCCGGTTCAGATCGACCTGGACACCGAAACCCTGGACGAGGCGATCGAAAAACGTTCGCCCGTTCGGCGGTAATGTCCCCGGAAGGAATTGATGCCGCAGACGTCAAAAAGGATTATAGCACGCTGATTGCCGCCCTCCTCATCCTGCTGCTTTTTCTTGCTCAGGACAAACCCGACCTGTCCGAGACATCGCTGCAGCCGGAACCGAGACAAATCAAGCGCTCCGGTCGCACATTCGAACCGGTGGAACCGAAGGTAATCCTCGCGGGCTGGCGATGGGGGAGCGCGATCCGGCGGGTTCACGTGGTACGGACTGTGGGAGCGTCCGGGGAGGTCGACTCCGACTCCGGCCGGCGTTTTCGGTCATTTCACACATCCGCCGGGCTCACTGGCATCTCTACTGGACCGGCTGAGGCGCGCGCAAGGACCCGACCCGGTCAAGGCGGTGTCGAAACTCCGCTGGGTGTCGGTGACGCTGGTCGGGCGGCGGGCGCTGAAAGGCAAGGCGGAAGCGTCGGTCACGGTGCTTGCGGTTAAGTTAGCTGAACAGGCTGAACAGAAAGGATGAACGCGTATGGCCAAACATTTTAGAAAAGCCGGTGTAAGTGCAAGAAAGATGGCCGAAAAGCGGACGTTGATCCTGTATGGAATCATACTTATCTATCTCGTTGTTGGCGTACTTCTTATACGTATGTTTCCGAATTCCACCGTTATAGGAGCCTTCGGTATTGGCCTTATCATATCGGTTTTTGTGGTTCTTCTTGGAAATGAAAAAGATAACCCTGACAAAATGATCGACCGGGCCCTCCAGGGAGCCGAAGGAGAACAACGTGTTGAGAAGATCCTTTCCTCGCTTCCGGACACCTACGTCGTGTTCCATGATTTGCCGTGCCCGGCGGGGAACATTGATCATATCGTTGTGGGACCTACCGGCATTTTTGTGATTGAGACGAAAAGCCATCGAGGGGAGATCACGGTTTCCTCAGACGGGAATCTGCTACGAGATGGCAGACCGCTTGAGAAAAATGTGGTGAGCCAGGTTTGGCGGCAAACGATGTGGCTCAAAGAAACCCTGGAATCGCGACTTGGCCATTCGGTTTTCATTCATCCGTTCCTGGTGTTTGTCAATGGTTTTGTGCGGGTGTATCGCCCTGTGCAGGGGGTAACCGTCCTGCCGGGCAAGTGGCTGGTTGAAACCATCACAAAAAAACCGAGCAGGTTAACTGAGCAGCAGGTAAGTGAAATTGAACAGTCGCTTCGTGCGTTATAGCACGCCGCGGGAAGACCCGCCTCCTTCAGAGGGCGGGATGAAAGCGGCGCTTGAACGTTTGTGCGAATTTCGGTATCCTCGGCTTAAAGGAGGTGAAAAGCATGGCCTGGAGTTCCGCCTCCCATCCCGATCGGCTGCTGCTCACCCGGCAGTTTCCGATCGGACCCGACCGCCGGCCGGAGTTCGAACCGATCATGCAGGCGGCCAACCGGATCTGGAATTCGTGCGTCTGGCATTCGCGGGAGATCCGGGAAAAAGAAAACCGGTGGCCGAACGAAGGGGAGCTGAAAGCGAAGTTCAAGTTCTTCAAGGTCTGGAAGGAACTCCACTCCCAGTCGGCTCAGGCGGTCGTGGAAGAGTACTTTGAGGCCGTCTCCGGCTACCGGAAGCACCGGGAAAACGGTCACGATGAAATGCGTCCGCCGGATTTCAAACCGAAGAAACACCTTCGGACCGTGACCTGGAAAAAGCAGGGCTTTGACGTCCGACCGGACGGCCTTGGGCTGAAGCGATCGCGGGGAAAAGATCCCGTTTCGGTTCCGCTGCCTGCGGGATGGAACGTCATCGTCCTGCCGGACGGACGGAGCGTGACCGGCACCCCGGTCGAGGTCAAGGTGAAGGCGATCGTCCGTCGCCGGAAGGTGGAAAACCTGATCCTCCACGTGACCTTCGATCTCGGGGTCATGCCGGTCCGCCCTGAGGCGGGTCCCGTTGCGGCGTACGACTACAACGCGGCCATGCTTGCCCGGGCGACCTCCGCCGGTGTGCTGGATCTTTTCGTCGGCCGCGAACTCCTGGCCCAGATTCAGTACCGCAACAAGGTGCTGGCGGAATTTCAGGCGAAGCTGACCCGCCTCAGGGAAGGATCGCGGCGCTGGCGCCGGCTTCAGGCGGCCAAAGCCCGGGTCCTGGAGAAGCTCGATCGCAGAATTCGGCACATGGAGCACGCCCTGACGAAAGCGCTGGCCGAACTCGACCTCAAAGAAGGCATCGCCACCGCTGTCCTCGGCGATCTGACCGGCCTTCGCCGCTCCGCCGGAACCGGGATGAAGGGGAAGAAGGCCAATCAGAAGATCAACCAGTTTGCCTATGATCGTCTCGGCTCCCAGCAGGGGTACAAAAACCTCATGCGCGGGATTCGGACGATCTTTCTTCCCGAAAAGTACACGTCATCGACCTGTTACGCCTGCGGACGGCGGGACCCGTCGTCGAGAAGACATCGTGGGCACTGGAAGTGCAGGCGATGTGGCTTCTCTTTGCAGGCGGATCTGAACGGCGCCGGGAATTTGCTCAAGTTCCGGCTTGCCGAAAACGTCGTCGGCGTACCCGGTCCGGTGTCTTTCCACACGATCCGGCACTGGCGCTGGGATAAGCGCTACAACCGGTACGTACACGTATCGTCAAGGGCCGGGGCATAAGCCCGGCACCTGACGTAGTCGGGACTTCGGTGACGGTCCCCTCCGGAGGCGTGAAGCCTTCGGTGTAACCCGGCAGGACATCCTGCCGCCAGGAAGCCCTGCCCCTTCAGGGGGAGGGAGAAAGTCACTGGACGAATGATGTTCGCGCTGTCTTTGAAAAGCTTCGCACGGCATCGATCCACCTGGAAGCGTTTCAGCGACAGGTTGAGAAGGATTCCCGGCAGTATAGTTTCGCTGCCGAGTAAAGGGCGAGATGGGGTTGTCATCAAACATCGTCACGGAAAGGACCGCACAGTCTCTTTGTTTTTCAGCTAAACAAACTCGAGGCGAAAGAAGGGCTTCTCCGTATGGCGAAGCGGTATGGGGGGAAGGAAAGGGTGGCGGTGACCCGGCGAAAGTTTATCTTAGCGATCGCTTTTTTTGTTCTTTTAATCCTTATTCTTCCTCTGTCTTTTATCTTAATATCGGCCCGGGCTTCGCAGCGGGTGACCGTAAAGCAGGTTGAAGTTACTCTTCCGAATATGCCGCCGGAGCTTGACGGTCTGACCATCGCTCACCTCAGCGATCTCCACTATGGTTTCGGGTTGTACACGAACATCCGGGCCGTAGAAGACGTAACGGCGCTTGTTCGCGCCCTTAATGCAGAATTGATCGTCTTTACCGGAGATCTGCTCGATCACACGGCCGATCCGCAGCTGAGCGAAACTTCCATTTTAAAGGGCCTTCACGCTCCTCTGGGGGTCTATGCCGTCTTGGGCAATCTGGGACTTTAACACTACCTGGGACTTTAACGCGTCGGACGAAGGGGAGAATGGGCCGCCGGGCCCCTAGGCGAAGGCGCATCGAGGGCGGTCTCCGGACGAGGGCGCCGGCGTTCGGGAGAGGGCGTCCGGTCGATCGAGCGCGGTGGGCTCCGGTGGAAAGGGCAAATCGCGCACGGATGGAGAGAAAAGCGCAAGGAAGGCGAACGAAGAACGGGAAAAGAAAGGGGGGTCCCTTTGCGGCGGATCGGAATCATCGGCGGGATGAGCCGGGAATCGACGCTGGAGCATTACCGCCTCATCAACGAGGGGGGTCAAGCGGCGCCTCGGCGGGCTTCATTCGGCGGATCGCTTGCTGCATTCGCTCGATTTTGCGCCGATCGAGGCGATGCAGCACGCCGGGGAATGGGAGGCGCTCGGGGAGGTGCTGGCCGTTTCGGCCCGCCGCCTGGGGGCGCCGGGGCGACGGCCTTCCTTCTGGCGACGAAAACGATGCGCAAAGTGGCTTCCGCGATCGAGGCGGCGGTCCGCCTCCCGCTCCTTCACATCGCCGATGCGACGGGGGAGCGGATCCGGGCGGCAGGCCGCCGCACCGTGGAGCTTCTCGGCACGCGCTTTACGATGGAAGAGCCCTTTTACCGGCGCCGCCTGGAGGAGCGCTTCGGCCTCACCGTCCTCGTGCCCGGGCCCGAGGAGCGGGCGGAGGTGCATCGGGTGATCGAGGTGCATCGGGTGATCTATGAGGAGCTGTGCCCGGGAGAGATTTGCCGGCCGTCGAAGGCGGCGTATCTGGACATCATCGACGGGCTCGTCGCGCAAGGGGCGGAAGGGATCATCTTCGGTGGCACCGAAATCGGGCTCCTGCTGAAGGCCGACGAGGTGCGGCGGCCGGTGTTCGAGACGACGGTGATCCACGCGGAGGCGGCGGTCGAGGGGCCCCTCGGGGGCGGGGGATACGGGGCAGACGGTTTGAAACGGTCAGGCGAGGTGTTCGGAAGGCGGGCGGGCCGATTCTCGGCGCCGCTTTTTAACCGTTGCTTAACATTCGCTGTGGTAATAAAGAGAAGGGACCGTGCATGAACGATGAAGCATTGGCGGTTCGGGGGCTCGATGCCATGCGCCTTCTTCTCGTGGAGGATGAAGCAGACTTTGCGCAGGCGCTTGCTCGAAGGCTTTCGCGGGAAGGATTTGCCGTCGATATCGTCCACGACGGCGAAGCGGCTTTAGAGCTGGCGGACGTACATGCCTATGACCTGGTGCTTCTCGATCTCAACCTTCCCAAGATTGACGGACTTGACGTTTGCCGGGCGCTCCGGGCAAAACGGCCGGAGCTTTTTATCATCATGCTGACGGCGCGCGATGGGCTCCAGGATAAGATCGCCGGGCTGGAAGAAGGCGCCGATGACTACATCGTCAAACCCTTTCATTTCGCCGAACTTCTCGCCCGCATTCACGCCGTTCTCCGGCGCGATCCGCGCGCTCGCACGCCGGTTTTGACCGTCGGAACGCTGCGCCTCGATCCGCTGCGGCGCCTCGCCTGGCGGGGAGATGAGCGGCTGTCGTTGACGAAGAAAGAATTCGCCATCTTGGAATATCTCATGCGGCGTCCCGGCGAAGTCGTCACGCAGGAAGATCTGCTGGAACACGTCTGGGATGCATCGGCGAATCCGTTCACCGCCAGCGTTCGCGTACACATCCATGCGCTTCGGCGAAAGCTCGGCGACAGCGCCGATGCGCCGCGGTACATCGAAACTGTCCCCGGCGGGTATCGGTTGCGCACGGACGAATCCGAATCGAGGAGGTGAAGATGCGTGCGCCCCGTTTTTTGGAAGCGCCGCCTGACCCTGCGCAGTCGCCTCACCCTGTGGACTGCGGCTTTACTGCTTGTGATCGGAACGGCGGAGTGGCTCTTCATCGACGCCTTGGCATCTTCGCACCTTCCGCAAGCGCTCCTTGGGCCGCTCCGGATGGTGGAGATTTCTTTAAGCGCCGATCCCTTCATCTCCGGCGAATCCCCTCTTGATCCGCCGTCTTTTGATCGGGCGCCGACTGCGCCAGGTCCGCCGGCAGGCGGAAGCGAGAAGATCGCTCGCATCGAGCCGGAGACCAAAAGATCCGTAGCCGTTGAAAAACTTCCGCTTCCGCCGTTGACCGAAAAAGAAAACCATGGACTGTCGCTTCTTTCCATGCTGAACGCCGCCGTTTTGAAGGAATATCGCTGGATCTCGTTATTGACCGTCGCCCTGGCGACGATCTTCGGCGCGGTCGGCGCGTACGTCTTAAGCGGTCGGGCGCTGGATCCGGTGCGAAAGTTGTCCGAGGCGGTCCGCAACGTGCAGGTCGGTACGCTGGACGTGCGCCTGCCGGTCGAAGGGCCTCCGGATGAAGTGCGGGTGCTGGCCGAATCGTTCAACGCTCTGTTGGCGCGCCTGGAGCGGTCGTTTCGACAGCAACGCGACTTCGTCGCCGCCACGGCCCACGAACTTCGCACGCCGCTCGCCGCGCTTCGCACGCTGTTGGATGACCAAGCGGCGGAATCAAAAAGGGGCCAAAACGGGAACGAAGAGACATGGAAGGGGTTGGATCGGGCGGTCGAGCGGCTCCAGGAGACGGTCGAAGGCCTATTGGTTCTGGCGCGGGGGGAAGGCAATCTGGAACGGGAGGCGGTGAGCCTTGCGGCCGTCCTTCTTGATGTCGTCGAGGAATTGTCGTCGCTTGCTGAAGCGCACGGCGTCACGCTGTCCGTCAACATCGACGATGCCGCGGAAGCCGAAGCTTTTGTCCTCGGCGATCGGCGGCTCATCGAACGGGCGGTCGCCAATCTCATCGACAATGCCGTGCGGTATAATCGCCCCGGTGGCCGCGTCTGGATCCGCCTCTTGTCCGACAACGGGGCGTTTTGGACGATTCGTGTCGAGGATACCGGCATAGGGATTCCAAAAGAAGCGCAGGAGCGCATTTTTGAGCGTTTTTATCGCCTCGACGATTCGCGAAGTCGAAAGAGCGGCGGCGTCGGACTGGGTCTCGCCATCGTCCGCCATGTCGCCGAACTGCACGGGGGAACCGTCGAGGTGGAAAGTGCTCCGGGGAAAGGGAGCGTTTTTGCCCTCCGCTTTCCGCACGGCCGAGGACCATACCGAACGCCCATGAAACCCAAAACTTAAAACTTAACAGAAGCCTTACCCAAAACTTAACGGGGGCTTAATGCCCTCCGTTGTATGATGGAAGCGGCGGAAAGGAGAGGGGAGGAAAACATCGCAAGGAGGCCTGAACGATCATGAAAGTACAGCGAAAAGCATGGCTTTGGGCTGGAGCGTTCACGGTCTTTCTCTTTGGGCTTTCCATATTCGTACACCACTTGCGTACGCTGCGGATGTCGCCTATGCTGCAAATGATGAAAGGAACACTTCGTCGGTGATGGCGCCGCTCGGGATGTCAAACGCAAGCATAGATTCGTCGAAAATGAAGGACGTGAGCGCCCAGGAAAACGGGCCGGTGACGGTGACGACGAAAGGCAAGAAAACGCCCACAAAACGCGCTCTTGAGGACGGTCAGAACACATCCGACCGCGTCACGGTCGGCGATCACCGCGTCAACGTTGCCGCGCCGGGAGAATGGGGCACAGGACAGACCCTCCCGTTCCCGTTTGACGAAGGGCAGACGAAGCACCTTCAAGACATCGGCGTTGAGGCGACCTACGCCATCAATCTAACCATTCCGGGCCAGACGTTAGCGGCGTCCGAAACGTGGTGGTCCTTTACGCGCGGGGAAAAAGTGACCATTTCCCTTTCTTGGATTCCGCGGGATGCGAAGCTGTACGTCGGGTTGATCGATTCTGAAGGCAACTTCTATTACGTGCCGTTTACCGGCGGGGCCGATCAAGAGACGTTTACGATTCAGGTCGCCGACCGTTATTCGATCGCGATCTACAATACCGATACGCATGAAGTGACGGTCCAAGGATACGTTACGCTTTAATGAATGCCGACCTCCTCTCCTTTCCGCTTTTTTTTTGCAAAGGAATACACTAAATTGCGTGGAGGTGGATGCCGTGGAGTACCAGGACGTGACCCTTTCGTTCTCCAAAGAAGTGTTGCGAAAGGCAAAACACATTTGAATACGGGCCATGGCTGTCTAAGCGTTCAGGTGTTGCAGGAATTCTACGTGACGCTGACCTCCTCCCCGGAATGAATTCCGGGGATTTCCGCACTTCCGGCACCGGAATCGGACGCCGGATCGGTTCTTTTTTGCACAGTGCCCGCACCGCTGGGCGTACTGGGTCGACGAGCCGGTCGTCGTCGACGGAAACCTCATCTCGGCCCGGCGGTCGCCGGATCTGCCGGCGTACGGCCGGGCGCTCGCTTAGGCGCTGGAGGAGAGGGACGCCTGAGCGTGCGTCCCGTTCAAGGCGATAGCGAGCCGGTCAGCAGTGAGCGGAAGCGAGATTTTGGGGTTCGGGCTCGGCGGTGCGCGTTCGCAAGCGGCGCAGTCGTCAGCGAGGTCGCGCCGGGTCGAGGACGGCGTCGGCGTCGAAAAGGGGCCGCAGGAGGTCTTTTTGCGTCTTGAGGGCGATGCCGTCGATGTGCCGGCGGTCCATGAACGCCCAGTCTTGCTCCATCCGCAGGTAGGGTTTGGGTCCGACGCCGAAAAAGACGTGAAAGCCCTGGCTTTGGAGCAACCGGAATTTTGCGTCGGACGGCGGGACGTGGCTTCCGAACGGATAGACGTAGAGAGGCGTCGGGCCGACGAGGGGCTCGACTTCGGTTTTCCACTTGCGGGTGTCTTCCTTGAGCCGTTCGAGGGAGATTTTCGCAACGTCGGGATGGCCGTAGCTGTGGGAGGCAAAGCGCCAGCCGGTCGCCTTGAGCCGTTCGACGACCCGAAGCGCCGCCTGCCGCTCCGCTTCGGCCTCCGGGCGCGCGGGGTTTTGCGTCCGGTAGCCGAGGATGCCTTCGTAGCCGGTGAGGTTGAGGATGCCTTTGGCGCCGTCCAGCGAAAAATCGGGATGTTCAGAGACGAAGCGGTCGACGATCGGCACGATTTCGTCGTCCCGGGAGACGACCGGGCGCCCGTCGCGGTCGATCGACGCGGCGGCGACGTTCCCTTCTTCGTCCAGGACGAGCCGGACGGCGTTGCCGCGCCGGACCATGTACGGGTAGTAATTGAGGTCGTCGACGGAGAGGATGAGCGGTTTTTTGCCTTCGGGGAGGCGGAGCGTCTTTCGCGCGACGGTGCCGTCCTCCCGGACGTCCAGCACGTCGAAGATGTCGACGAGGAGGTAGCCGCGTTCGTAGAGGGAGGCGAGGATCTTTTTGAATTCGGGGACGGTGACGAAGTAGTCGTCGTAGCCTTTGGCCAGCCGGTCGCCGGTAAAGGCCCGCTCGGGATAGACGATGAGCGGGTGGAAAAAGAGGTGCTCGATCGGCCCGTCGTACGGAACGCGGGAAGCGGCGGCTCCGGCGGGGGTTCCGGCCGGCGTCCCGGCGGGATTTTCGGTCGGGGGGTCGGCGGAACGATCGGGCGCCGCGGCGGCCGGCCCGTTTCCGGACGAAGGCGGCGCGGACCGCTCGCCGGCGGCGGTCCCGACGGGGTCGCCGGTTGGGGCGGCGGCGCCGGATGAAGCGGATGAGCGCCCCGCGGCGCCGTTCGGACCCGGCGCGACGGTTTCTTTGGCCGCCCCTTTGGAGGCGGGGGGAGGGGAGATGCCGGCGTTCGGGGAACAGGCGGCGAGGAGAAGGATCGCCAGCGATGCGGCGATCCCTCCGGCGACGATCCGGCGAAGGAAGGGCGCGGCCGGGGAGCGCATGGGGGCTACTCCTTTCGGGGCGTTTCGAAGAATGTCGCTTCTTGTCTGGCTCGTCTATTCTATCTGGACGAGATTCGGCGTCGCTTCGTTGCGGCCGGCGGCTGGATTTTGAGTTTTTTTCGCGTTATGATTGAAGTCATCGGTGCGGCGTCGGCAAGCCGTCGGCGCGGCGCCGGCGGAAGGCCGGCCGGCCTTTTCTTCCAAACGTCGGTCCGGCCCGATCATCGGCCGGATTCGAAGGGGAAAATCCGACGAGACGAGAAAAAATCCGTTGGAGAAGGGATGAGATGAGTTGAGCCGAGAGGAGACGAAGATCATCCTCTCCGAAGCGGAGCTTCCGACGCACTGGTACAACCTGCAGGCGGATCTTCCGGATGTGCCGCCGCCCCTCCATCCGGCGACGCGGGAGCCGCTTCGGCCGGAGGATCTGGCGGCGATCTTTCCGCCGGATCTCATCGAGCAGGAGATGAGCGCCGAGCGGTGGATCCCGATCCCGGAGCCGGTGCGGGAGATCTACCGCCTCTGGCGGCCGACGCCGCTCATCCGGGCCCGGCGGCTGGAAGAAGCCCTCGGGACACCGGCGAAGATTTTTTACAAGTATGAAGGCGGGAACGCGTCGGGCAGCCACAAGCTGAACACGGCGGTGGCGCAGGCGTACTACAACCGGAAGGCCGGCGTCCGGCGCCTGGCGACGGAGACCGGCGCCGGGCAGTGGGGGACGGCGCTTTCCGTCGCCTGCCGCTTTTTTGGCCTGGAATGCACCGTCTATATGGTGAAGGTGAGCTACGAGCAAAAGCCGTACCGCCGGATCATGATGAACGCCTTTGGCGGCGAGGTGATCCCGTCGCCGAGCGAGCGCACGGCGGCCGGCCGGGCGGTGCTTAAGCGGGATCCGAATTCTCCCGGAAGCCTCAGCATCGCCATCAGCGAGGCGGTGGAAGATGCGGCGACGCACGGCGATACGAACTACGCCCTCGGAAGCGTCCTCAATCACGTGGCGCTCCACCAGACGGTGATCGGCCTCGAAGCACAAAAGCAGCTTGACGCGATCGACGAGCAGGCGGACATCGTCATCGCGTCCGCCGGCGGCGGGAGCAATTTTGCCGGGCTTGCCTTTCCGTTCGTCTATGAACGGCTGACGACGGGACGGGAGATCCGCTTCATCGCCGTCGAGCCGGCGGCCTGCCCGACGCTGACGCGGGGGGCGTACGGGTACGATTTCGGCGATGTGGCGGGGCTGACGCCGCTTCTTCCGATGTACACGCTCGGGAGCGGCTTCATGCCGCCGGGGATTCACGCCGGCGGGCTCCGCTATCACGGGATGAGCCCCTTGGTGAGCGCCCTCTACCGGAAGGGGATCATCGAGGCGCGGGCGGTCGGCCAGCGGCGGGTCTTTGAGGCGGCGGTGCAGTTTGCCCGGATTGAGGGGATCGTACCGGCGCCGGAGTCGGCCCACGCGGTCCGGGTGGCGATCGACGAGGCGCTCCGGGCGAAGGAAGAAGGGACGCGGCCGACGATCGTGTTCAATCTGAGCGGCCACGGCCATTTTGACCTCGCCGCGTACGAGGCGTATCTCGCCGGACGGCTGGACGATGTCGCGCCGGAGGAAGAGGAGCTCAAAAAGACGCTGGCCGGCGTCGTGCCGGTGGCGGAGGAGGCGTAGGCGGTCTTTCGGCTCGTCGATCGCCTCATCCACGAGGTCGCGGAAGAGGTCGTCTTCGGACCGATCCGGATCGATCTGGTATAATGAAGATCTGGTAAAATGAAAAGAATCGCGAGGGACGGGCCCGTCGTTTCGGGCCCCGGCGTTTTTCTGGAGGAAAGCTGCCGGCGGCTCTGGCGGTCGCGCGAAAGCGGACCGATCGCAGGGGCGGAGACCGGCCCGGAAGGGCGGCCGACCGCGGGTCCGAAGTCCGATCGGGGGGAGGGAGAACGACGCGCTGGACGGCAGGCGGGAAGGCACTCGGCGTGGTGGCGCTTCTTTTGGCGGCGGCCAATATGCGGACGGGGATCGCCTCGATGGGGCCCCTGATGGCGGCCTTTCAGGCGGTGTGGGGCGTCGGCGCCGGTGCGGCGGGAGCGCTGATGACGCTTCCGATCGTCGCCTTTGGCCTCTTTTCTCCCCTCATGCCGGCCGTCGCCCGGCGGCTCGGCCTGTCCAAGGCCCTCGGCGGGGCGCTCGTTTGGTTGACGCTGGCTCTGGCGCTCCGGCCGTGGGACGGCTACGGCGCCATGGCCGTCGGGACGCTGGCCGCCGGGGTGGGCATGGCGGCGCTGAACGTCCTTTTGCCGGCGTTCATCAAGGCGCGGTATCCGGAGCGGATGGGGACGCTGACAGGGCTGTACACGATGATGCTGAATCTCGCCGCGGCCCTGGCGACGGGGGCGACGGCGTCGGCGGCCCTCGCCTGGGGGTGGCCGTGGCCGCTCGTGCTGTCCCTCTGGAGCCTGCCCGCGGGGGCGGCGGCGTTCGTGTGGGCCGCCGCCTTCGGTCGCCAGGACCCGACGGCCGACGAACGGTCGGCCGATGTGGGCATGGCCGGAGAGCGGCCGGTGGCTTCCGGAGCCTCGCTCCGGTCGGCGCTTCGTTCGCCGACGGCGTGGGCGGTGACGGCGTTTATGGGGCTGCAGTCGTTTTTGTTTTTTTCCGCGGCGGCGTGGCTTCCGACGATGCTGGGAGCGGAAGGCGTGCCGGAGTGGGCGGCGGGGTGGTGGTTTTCGGCGACGCAGTTCATCGGCATCCCGGCCAATTTTCTTTTTCCCTGGGTGGCGGTGCGCCTTTCGCGCCAGCGGGGGCTCGGAGCCCTCGTCGGCGGGTTGTTTGTTGTCGGCTGGGGGCTTTATGCCGCGCTGGGGGCGCGGGCGGTCGTGCCGGTCGTCGTCGCCCTCGGGGTGGCCCAGGCGGCGGGGATCAGCCTGGCGCTCGCCCTGATCGGCCTTCGAAGCGAGACGGCGGCGGGAACGGCGGCCCTCTCGGGCATGGCCCAAAGCGTCGGCTATCTCATTGCGGCGGTCGGACCGGTCGGCGTCGGGGCGCTCCTCGACCTCGCCGGTCGGCCGGCGGCGCTTTCGCTTTTGCTGGTGACTTCGGGACTGACCGTTCTGGCCGGGTTCCGGGCCGGGGCGCCCGTCACGATGGAGGCGGAGCTCGGCCGCGCCGCCGAAAGGGGAAGGCGCGCGGGAGAACCGGGGCTCAGGTAAACGTCGGCGCGAATGGGGCCCGTTCGCCGGCGCCGCATGCTTTTTCGGAACGATCCGGGTATACTTTTTCGGAACGATCCGGGTATAATAGATGAAAACGTTCGGAACTTGAAGGGGGAGCGGCCGAATGGCGGACGGGGCTCATGCTCCTCGGGTGGGACTCATCATGGGGAGCCGCTCCGACTGGGAGACGATGAAAAAGGCGGCCGAAGTGCTGGAAGAACTCGGCATCCCGTATGAGGCGCGGGTCGTCTCGGCGCACCGGACGCCGGACGAGATGTTCCGCTATGCCGAGACGGCGGAGGCGCGAGGGATCCGGGTCATCATCGCCGGCGCCGGCGGGGCGGCCCATCTTCCCGGGATGGTGGCGGCGAAGACGGTCCTTCCCGTCATCGGCGTGCCGGTCGAGTCGCGGGCGCTTCGGGGGTTCGATTCGCTCCTTTCGATCGTGCAGATGCCGGCCGGAGTACCGGTGGCGACGGTCGCCATCGGGGCGGCCGGCGCGGCGAACGCGGCGCTTCTGGCGGCGGCGATCCTCGGCGCCTCGGACGGCGAGATCCGCGAGCGGCTCCGGCGGCGGCGGGCGGCGATGCGGGAGGCGGTGCTGGCGGAGGCGGCGCTTCCGCCGGCAGACGATCAGAGCGCTGAGCCGTCCGGACCGGGCCGTGTTCCAGGAGGGGATCGGGGTCGGCCGGACGGTTCGGACGGCTGACCCGATGGATCGGCGTCCGGATTCGGAGCCAGAGGGGAAGGGACGGCAGGGACATGCCTTCGACGGGACGCGGGGCGATGCGGTCTAAAGACGTTCGGCCGGAGGCGCCGCTTCTTCCCGGCCGGACGATCGGAATTCTGGGGGGCGGTCAGCTCGGCCGGATGATCGCCCTCGCCGGCCGGGCGATGGGGTATCGGTTTGCCGTGCTCGATCCGGCGGAGGAGGCGCCGGCCCGGCCGGTGGCGGACGTCTTCGTCCGCGGGGATTTTTCCGATCGCGCGGCGCTTTTGCGCCTCGGGGCGGCGAGCGACGTCGTCGTGTACGAATTCGAACATCTCGACGCCGAGGCCGTCGCGGCCTTGGCCGAATCGGTGCCGGTGCCGCAGGGGACGGCGCTTCTTCGCCTGGCGCAGCATCGTGCCCTGGAAAAGGCCGCCCTTTCGGCCGGAGGTTTTCCGGTGGCGCCGTATGCCGCGATCGCCCGGCCGGAAGACTGGCCGGCGGCGCTCCGGACGGTCGGCCTGCCGGCGCTCTTGAAGACGACGACCGGCGGTTACGACGGCAAAGGGCAGTGGCGCCTCCGGACGGCGGCCGAGGCGGCGGCAGCGGAGGCAATCGTCCGGGCGGCTTTCCGCGAAACCGGCGCCGGTCGGTCCGGCGAGGCGCGGTCGGAAGGGGACGCGGCGGGGGCCCGGTTCATCCTCGAGCGGGAACTGGCTTTCCGCGCCGAGCTTTCCGTGATCGTGGCGCGCCGGGCGGACGGAGCGATGGCGACCTTCCCGCCGGCGGAAAACGTCCACGTGCGGGGGATCTTGCACCGCTCGATCGTGCCGGCCCGGGTGCCGAAGACGGTCGAAGAACGGGCGGTCGAACTGGCCCGGGCCATCGCCACCCACCTCGACGCGGTCGGGCTCCTTGCGGTCGAGTTTTTCTGGCTGAAAGACGGCGCGCTTGTCGTCAACGAGCTCGCCCCCCGACCGCACAACACGGGCCACTACACCCTGGACGCCGCGTCGACCTCGCAGTTCGAACAGTTCGTCCGGGCGGTGTCCGGTCTGCCGCTCGGCGCGGTTCGCCTCTGGTCGCCGGTCGTGATGGTGAACGTCCTCGGCGAGCATCTCCCGGCGCTCTTGAAGGCCCTTCCGACGCTCGATCCGCGCTTCAAAGTCCATCTGTACGGCAAAGCGGAGGCGCGGCCGGGACGAAAGATGGGCCACGTGAACATCCTCGCCGACTCCGTCGAAGAGGCGCTCCGGCTCGCCGAGGCGACGGGCGTGTGGCCGGAACTTCAGGCAGAACGGAAAAACCCGTAGCGGGTCGCGGGGCCCGGCCGCCGGCCGGGCCCCGCCTTTCGGGCGGGGTGGCCTACGGGGTGGCCTACGCCTTAAGCGCCGTCTTCGGCGCCGCGCTTAAAGGCATTCCGTGCCGGCAACTTCGGCGAGCGTCTGAGAGGGCCCAAGATGCGCTTCGGTCCAGAGCGCGAGGGCGTACAGGGCGTACAGCTTGCGGGCGTTGTCGCGCCGCCCTTCGATGTGGTCGCGGGCGAGGTCGGCGACGTAGGCGCGGTCGAGCCAGGCAGAAAGCGGCGAGGCGTCGATCCGCTCGAGGAGAGGAGAGGCCCATCCGGTCTGGAGCCACCGCCGAAGCGGGACGGGAAAACCGAGCTTTGGCCGTTCGACGACGTCCGGGGGCAGAAGATCGCGAAAGGCGGCCCGGACGATCCACTTTGTCTGCCCGTCCCGGATCTTCAGAGCGGTCGGCATCCGGACGGCGACTTGGAAGACGGATCGGTCCATAAACGGCAGGCCGAGCCGAAGGCCGTGGGCGGCGGCGGAGCGCATGCCCTTGACGAGGATGCTGTTCGGAAGCCAAAAGAGGATATCGATGAGCTGCATGCGCTGGACGTCGTCCAGGCCGGGCGGAAAGGCGGTATACGCTTCTTTGATGAGGGAGAGAGCGTCCCGGCCGTCCTGGAGCGCCGGCCGAACGTCCGGATGAAACACCCGCAGCCGATCGTCGACGAACACCTTGGCGTTGCCGAGGTACCGCTCTTCCAGAGGCGTGAGGGAGCGGATAAGAAAGTTTTTTCCGTAAAAGTCGGGGAGCCGGCGCACCATCGCGAGCAGTTTCCGCCGCCAGGGGGGCGGCAGCACCGCGGCCCAGGCGAGGGCCGCCGGCTCCCGATAGATGCGATAACCGGCGAAAAATTCATCCGATCCCTCGCCGGAGAGGACGACGGCCGCTTCGCCGGCGGCTGCTTCGGTGAGCAGATAGAGGGCCACCGCCGACGGATCGCCGAGCGGAACGCCGAAGGCTCGAACGGCGAGCGGGGCGCGGGCGAAAAATTCTTCCGGCCCGACGCGGCGCTTCCGGTGAAAAAGGCCGAGCGACCGGGCGGTCGCCTCGGCCGGCGGACATTCGTCGGTCTCGCCGTCCAAGCAGAGGGAAAACGCCGGCCCTCCGCCGGCACGGTGGGCGAGGGCGGCGAGGATCGCCGAGTCGACGCCGCTTGAAAGAAGCACGCCGGTCTGACCCGGCGTCCAGACCCGAAGAAAGGCCCGTTCGACGGCGTGCCGGACGGCGCGGATCGCCTCCGCTTCCGGCCGGTCGACCGGGGAAAAGGCCGGTGCAAAATAACGCTCCATCGCCAAGCCTTCCGCCCGAAGGCGGAGCCGGTGTCCGGGCAACAGGGCGTGTACATCGCGAAACGGCGTTGCGGGGGCGGGGATGTACTGCAGCGTCATGTACATCAGAAAGGCCGAAGGGTCGGGTTCCGGCGCCCGCCTGCGGCCGGCGACCGCCGCCGAAAGCTCGGTGGCAAAAAGGACCCGTTTGCCGTCGACGGCGTAGAAGACGCTCTGGCGGCCGAACGGGTCCCGGACGAGGAGCGCCTCAAAAGCGGCGGGATCGTCCACATAGAGGAGGTAGGCGCCGTCAAGAAACCGGAGCGCCCGTTCCGGGTCGGCGTCGAACAGGACGAGGAAGGCCCGTTCCGGCGCGTCGCCCTCGATCGCCTCCGGAAGATCTCCGCCCACAAGCTGTCGGGCCGCACGGAGGAGGGCTTCGGCGTTCGTCACTTCCCCGGCGATCAAGGCGTACCGGCCGGTGCGCCGGTCGAATGCTCCCCGACGGACGGCGAAACGGCATCGGGCCGCCGCCCCCCGGAGACAAGCGCCGAATGCTTCCGCGGGGTGGGGGGGCAAGCGGTCGTCGGCGCTTTCCCAGCGCCCGATGCGGACGCCTGCCCGGGCGTAGACGAGCTCCGGACGGCTTCCTTTGGGCCCGCGGGCGGCCATCTGTAAAAACACGCGTTCGAGTTCGTCTTCGCCGCCGGCAATGTCTTCATCGCCGACGGTCTCCATTCGACCGGGGGCGCGAACGAACCGATCGACGCCCGTCCGGGACGTTGCGTTCGCCGGAGTTGGGATTGAAAAGGAAATGGCGGCCGCACGGAACGCTTGCGGCCGGTCGATGACGCCCCAAAGCCCGCCCATGGCCGGCCCTCCCGTCTGATTGACCGTTGTTTCATCCACCGCTCGCAGTATCGCAGGTTTTTCCGGGCTTTGCAAGGGGAACGCTTGAGTTGACCGGACTTACGACGGAAGGTATAATGAAAGCGCCGAAAGAATTGAAGAACTTCTGGGAAGGAGGGGAGACGATGAAGGCCAATATGGGCCCCGTCGACCGCGTCATCCGCGTGATCATCGGCATCGTGCTTCTGTTTCTCGTCTTTGTCGGTCCGAAGACGCCGTGGGGATGGATCGGGCTCGTTCCGCTTCTCACCGGACTGATCGGCTTTTGTCCGCTTTATGCGATCTTCGGCATCTCGACGCGTAAGTCGTCCTGAACTTTTTCTCGGATCGGCACAAACGAATATGCATATTCGGTTTCCCCGCCGCCCGGAACTCCGATTCGGGCGGCGATTTTGGGGCGCCCGGCATGGGCGCTGTCGATAGGGTGAAAGTCCCGAACGGCGAAGACGGCAGTAACCGTTCGCTTAAGGCAAGGGCGTCCGCCGCGAGGCGGAGTCTGAAGGAAGCCGGCGGCAAACCTCCGGCCCGACGAACAGAGGTCATGGGTCAAGTCCGAGATCGTGTGTAAAATTGCCTTCTTTGGCGAATGGAGCGGTGAGCACTTAGGCCGCTTGGGCACAAGCCTGAGCGGATTCTCTCGAGGCCTGCTGCGCCTTCTTCCATGCCTCCTCCTCGTCCGTGTTGAAATATTTCTGCCCCTCAGATCAGGCGCATCGTGGATCGCGCGGACCTCTTGGTCCGCTACGGCGAGGACGACCTGTTTGCGGCGATCCGCCGGCGGGATTTGCTCTTTTATCATCCGTACGAGTCGTTCCAGCCGATCGTCCGTTTTATCGAAACGGCGGCGGAAGATCCGCACCGTCTTGGCCATCAAGCAGACGCTTTACCGCGTGGGAAAAGATTCGCCGATCGTTCAGGCGCTCATGCGCGCGGCGGAGGCGGGCAAGCAGGTGTCGGTCGTGGTCGAACTCCGGGCGCGGTTCGATGAGGAGAAGAACATCGAATGGGCGCGTCAGTTGGAAGACGCCGGCTGCCATGTGACGTACGGGCTCGTCGGTCTGAAGACGCACGCCAAGATGACGCTCGTCGTCCGCCGCGAAGCCGGGCATCTCGTGCGCTACGTGCACCTTGGGACGGGGAACTACAACCCGCAGTTGGAGCTGTACCTGCGCGACAGCGTGAACGCGCGGGAGCTTCTGCCCGACGGCCGCTACGTGCGCGTCCGACCGAAAGACGGCGAAGCGGCGGTCGACGCGCAGATGGACATCTTTGCGCTCCTCCGCGACGAGGCGCGGCGCCTTCGCCGCCGGCGGGCGTAAAAAGGCGCAAAATCAAACGATCGTGTTCAGTAGAACACGATCGTTTTATTTTGATAGATGAGGATGCGGTCTTCCAGGTGCCACTGCACCGCCCGGGCGAGGACGATGCGTTCGATGTTCCGGCCGATCTTTTTTAAGGTCGCGACATCCGCCCGGTGGGTGACCCGCTCGACGTCCTGCTCGATGATCGGCCCTTCGTCGAGTTCTTCGGTGACGTAGTGGGCGGTGGCGCCGATGAGCTTGACGCCCCGGGCGTAGGCCCGCTCGTACGGCCGGGCGCCGACGAAGGCCGGCAGGAACGAGTGGTGGATGTTGATGATGCGGTTCGGGTACCGCCGGACGAATTCCGGCGAGAGGATCTGCATGTAACGGGCGAGGACGAGGAGGTCGACGCGGTATTCGGTGAGCAGGGCGATCTGCCGGGCTTCGGCCTCCGGCTTCGTCTCCGGGGTGACCGGGATGTAAAAGTAGGGAAGGCCAAAAGGTTCCACCGCCGGCCGCAGCGTCTCGTGGTTGGAGATGACGAGGACGATGTCGCCGGCGAGTTCTCCCGTCTTCCATTGATAGAGGAGCTCCAGGAGGGCGTGATCGGCGGTGGAGACGAAGACGGCGATCCGCTTTCGATCGGCGGCGTAGCGGATCTCCCACTGCATATCCAGGCGGCGCGCGACCTCGGCAAAACCGGCTTCGAGCGCCTTTTTTTGTGCCGGAAGGTCGGGGAGATCGAATTCGACCCGCATGAAGAGGAGCCCGCCGGCCGGATCGGTCGTGTACTGATCGAGGGCGACGATGTTCGCCCCCTGCCGGTAGAGGAAGGACGCCGTCTCGGCGACGATGCCCGGCCGGTCGGGGCAGGAGAGGAGAATGCGGGCCCGGTTTTGGAGGATTTCCGGTCGCAGCTTTTGGGACATCGCGCTTGCGCTCCTTTTTGGGGATGTCGTAGGAAGTCGCAGATTCCGAGGCGGCGGGCGCCGACCGGTGGCCGCCGCCGTCGGATCGGCGGGAAGGGGGCGAAGAAAATTTCCGGGGCACCGGTCGAGTGGGCGCGTCGAGCGTCGCATTGGGGTTCGCGGAAGGCGCAACGTGATTTCCGCACTGAGCGGTATTCTACTCAAGTCGGGGATGCTTGACAATTTTTGTTGCGGCGGCCGGTTGGGTCTGCAAGAGGATTTTTCGGGCAGCCTTCGACGCCCCGATGCGAAAGCGGCCGCCCGCCGGCAGAGCAGATGCGGCGTCATTTAAAAACATGATACGAAGCCTTCACCGAAACTTAACAAAACCTTTACGGGACGTTAAAAGACGTCTAGTAAACTTAGAATTGCACGCGATGTCGATCCAAGGCGCTATCTGGGGTGCGGCATGGCGTCATCTTTCATGCACGTTGTCAAGGAGGGGGGACGGAATTGGATGCGGCATCTCCATATGCCGGGCGGTCCGGCGCCGTCCGGTGACGGTGCGGAAGGCGAGAGCGGCTTGCGGCGGTGGACCGGCTGAGACGATGAGCCGATGAGAGAATTGGGGAAGCAGCCAGGCAGCAAGGAGAAGCGCGGAGGAGGGGAAGGAGAAAATGGGAGACCGAGTCATGCGCAAGATGCGACCGCTGACGGTGGCTTTGGTGCTGGCGCTCGTCGTCACGCTGCTCGTGCCGCCGTTCGGCCTCCCGGCGGCGCAGGCGGAGGCGGCCGGTGAAAGCACGACGGTGACCGAGGATGTTTACACCGGGAAAACGGTGACGTTTGCGGTGTCCGACGTCGAGCAGCGCCCGGTGCCGGCGGCGACGATGACGATCTTTAAGACGGACGCAGACGGCAAGACCGTCGGCGAGGACGTTTATGCGGGACTCGCGGTGAGCGGCGGTCAGGCGACGGTCACGCTTCCGGAGGGGACGTACGGCGTCACGCTGACCGTTGACGGCAAAGACTACCGCTACCCGGGGGTTGTGACCATCAGCGCCACGTCCCCGGATACGATCTCCCTCTTTGTCCCCGTCGTTGAAGATGATCCAAACCGCGGGCCGAGCAGCTCGAAGCCGCCGTACCTCGTGCCGACGATGGACGGCGTCGAGATCAAGTCGCTTTTGACCGTCGGGGACGCGGTCCCCGGGAAGGACGGGAAGCCTTACCGGATGGTCGGGATCCCCGACGGCCTCGGCGCTTACGACAACGGCGACGGCACGTTTACGCTCCTTATGAACCACGAACTTCCGAACACCGCAGGAGCGGTCCGCGCCCACGGGGCGAAGGGCGCCTTCGTGTCGAAGTGGATCATTGATAAGGAGACGCTGGAAGTCAAAGGCGGAGAAGACCTGATTCAGCAATTTATGCTGTGGAATAAGGAAAAGAATCAATACGATGCGCCGGTCCAGGACGTCGCCCTGTCCCGCCTGTGCTCGGCCGACCTGCCGCCGCAAAGCGCCTTTTATGATGAAGAAAGCGGCAAGGGCTATCCGGGTCGCTTGTTCATGAACGGCGAGGAAAAAGGCCGTGAGGGCCGCGCCTTTGCCCACGCCCTGGACGGGACGAGCTATGAACTCCCGGCCCTCGGGAAGGCCAGCTGGGAAAACATCCTCGTCCATCCCAAGACGGGCGAAAAGACGGTCGTCATCGGGCTGGATGATACTTCCCCTGGACAAGGGTCCGGGACGGTCTTCGTCTATATCGGCGAAAAGCAGTCCGAAGGAAATCCGGCCGAACGAGCCGGGCTGAACAACGGGACGCTGTACGGGCTCAAGGTGGAAGATTTGCCGCAAGAGAAAGACGACACCCAGTGGGAAGGCCCGAAGCCGTTCACGCTGCATCCGTTCGGCGATGCCAGAAACAAGAGCGGCGCCGAGCTGGCCCAGGAGATCATCGCCGGCGGGGTGACCCAGTTCCAGCGGCCGGAAGACGGCGCGTGGGACCCGCATGACCCGAACGTCTTCTACTTCGTCACCACCGCCACGATGAACAACAAAAGCCGGCTGTGGAAGCTTACCTTCAACGACGTGACGCAGCCGGAGGTCGGCGGGACGATCGAGATGCTCCTTAAGGGCGACGAAGGGCAGAAAATGATGGACAACCTCACCGTCACCCCCCGCGGCGAAATCTTGATCCAGGAAGACCCGGGCAAAAACGACCATATCGCCAAGGTCTGGCGTTACACGCTCGCCGACGGCAAGCTGGAGGAAGTCGCCCGGCACGATCCGAGACGCTTCGCCCCGAGCGGCGAGAAATTCCTGACCAACGACGAAGAGTCGTCCGGCATCATCGACGTCTCCGACATCCTCGGCGAGGGCTGGTACCTCCTCGACGTTCAGGCGCACTTCACACACACCGATCCGGAGCTCGTCGAAGGCGGCCAGCTGCTCGCGATGTACGTGCCGCCGGCTCAAGGCGGGGCGCCGCAGCCTCAGCCGGGCGAATCCGCGTGGCGCCTCACCATCCTGCACACGAACGATACGCATGCCCATCTGGAAAACGGGGCGCGCCTGGCGACGCTCATCAAAGAGGAGCGGGCCAAGGCGGAAAACGTCCTGTTGCTTGATACCGGCGACGTGTTTACCGGAACGCTCTTTTTCACCCAATATGAAGGTCTGGCCGATCTGGATTTCATGGACCTTCTCGGCTATCAGGCGATGACGATCGGCAACCACGAATTTGACAAAGGGCCGGAAGGCCTGGCCAAGTTTGTGAAAGACGCGCCGTTCCCCGTTCTGAGCGCCAACATCGACTTCGGCGAAGAGCCGGCGCTCGGCGGTCTCGTCGAAACGACGATCGGCGAATCGACGATCGACGAACTTTCGTCGAATCTGGGGGGGAAGATCTATCCGGCGGTCGTCCTCGACGTAAACGGCGAAAAGGTCGGGCTCTTCGGCCTTACGACGCCGGAGACGGCCTTCATCTCCAGCCCCGGGGAACACATCCGCTTCCGCGATCCGGTCGAAGCGGCGCGAGAAACGGTCGCTCAGCTTCAAGCAAAAGGCGTGCAGAAGATCATCGCCCTGACGCACATCGGCTATGCGGAAGACCTCACGCTGGCCGAAGCGGTCCCGGAGATCGATGTCATCGTCGGCGGCCACTCCCATACCCGGTTGGACGAGCCCGTCGTCATCCAGCACGCCGACGGCACCCAGACGGTGATCGTGCAGGCCCACGAGCACCGGAAGTACTTAGGTCGCCTTGACGTGACGTTTAACGCCCAGGGCGACGTCATCGATGCAAACGGCAAGCTCATCCCCACGAGCGACAAAGACGCGGATGGCAATTACACCGTCGCCGAAGATCCGGAAGCCAAAGCGCTTATCGATGAACTGGACGGGCCGATCCAGGCGCTGAAGCAGACGGTGGTCGGTCAAACGGCGGTCTTCCTCGACGGCGAGCGGGATCACGTCCGCACGCAGGAGACGAACTTAGGCAACCTTATCGCCGACGGCATGCTGGACTTTGCTCGCTCTTTCGTGCCTGAAGCTCAAGTGGCGATCACCAACGGCGGCGGCATTCGCAGCTCGATTCCCGCCGGTGAGATCACGCTCGGTCAGGTGATGGAAGTCCTGCCCTTCGGCAATGTGCTGGTCACGCTGGAGCTGAGCGGCGAGGACCTCATCGCGGCGCTGGAAAACGGCGTCTCGGCGGTGGAGCAAAAGAAAGGCTACTTCCCGCACGTCGCCGGGTTGCGCTATCGGTACGATTCATCCAAGCCGGCGGGCCAGCGCATCGTCGGCGTGGAAATCAAAACAGAAAATGGGTACCGGCCGATCGATCCGAAGGCGACCTATACCGTCGTCACGAACAAATTCATGGCGGACGGCGGCGACGGCTACACGATGTTCAAGGCGGCGCAGGATGCCGGCAAGATGACCAACCTGTTCTACCCGGATTACGAAGTGTTTGTGGCGTACCTGGAGAAGATCGGCACGGTGGGTGAAGCATACGCGGGCGTGGAAGGCCGCATCGTCGACGTGGCCGGCCAAGCAGGCGAATCCGAGGAGGCGCTCTTCGAGCGTCTGGAGTCCCATGTCGATCAGACGGACGGCATTACGGCACGGGTGACGGTGCGACCCAAGGCGCCGTACGCCTCCAAGGCAGCGGTCATCTTCGAACTTCTCCGGTCCGTAGGGGGGACGCCCGAACCGATCGCGATCACGGCCCTGGAGAAAGAGGGCTGGTCCGGGACACCCGAGACCCTTTACGGGCGGTTCAACGTCACAGGCAGCGGCTATGAGGTGAGAGTCTTCATCCTCGACGGCTTCAGCGGCAGCCCGGACAGAGCGGAAAAAAGCCTGGCGGAACCGTTGGTGCTGCCCGTCGAGTAAAACAGTGCACAGACGACATTATCCGGTTTTCGTTCGGATCATGAAAGGGATCGGCCGGGCTCGGTCGGCGCCGGGCCCGGTCCCGCCTTTTGCGGTTCGCGTAAACGGAGTTTAAGAGCGAGCGGGGTGGATCGGTCGGTGAAGACGATAGAGCGGTTGATGAAAATCGCCGCGGGGCTCGCCTTGCTGCTCGGGCTTTTCCCCCAAGCCGCCTTGGCCGAAACTTCCCCTGCCCCGGCGGTGACCGTCGAGCCCGTCGCAGCTAAAAAACCGGGAGATCGCGTCGATCTCAAAGGGACGACGACGCTGAGCCAGGTGACCGTCAAGGTCCTCCGGCCGGACCGGACGATCTTGTTCGTGGACGTGCCCGCCGTACAAAACGGCGCCTACAGACGGCGTTTCGCCTGCCGGAAGATGCCATGGCGGGAACGTACACGGTGGTCGTCGGCTGGGGCGAGGTTACTGCGAACACCACGTTTTCAGTCGCCCCAGGCGGGAGCACGCCACCGCCGTCCGACGGCGGCGGTTCCGGCGGCGGCACGACGCCTCCTCCGCCCGGTGGCGGCTCCGGCGGTGGCGGCGGTTCCGGCGGGAGCTCTGGAGGCGGTGGCGGGAGCTCCGGTGGCGGGAGCGGCGGCGGTGGTGGTTCCGGCGGCAGCGGCGGCGGTTCTGGCGGTTCCGGCGGAGGCAGCGGCAGCGGAACGAGCCCTGCTCCCGGCGCGAAGCCTTCGACGGAGCAGACTTTCCCCGGCGGCAAAGCCACGATCACCCAGAGCGCCGACGGGACGCGATCCGTCACGCTCAGCGTCTCGCGTGAGGCCATCGATCAGGCTCTCTCTGCCGGCGGGAAAACCGTGACCCTGAACTTCTCCGGCCTTGCCCTGAAAGCCGGCGATGTCCTCGCCCTGACCGTCGACAAAGACGCCGTCGCCAAAGTCAAGGCGGGCGGACAGGCCTTAAACGTCGGGTACGGCGGTCTGACCGTCAGCATTCCCGGCGAAGCCCTCGACGCGTTCGTGGCGGGCGACGGCGGCTTGAGCCTCAAAGTGAGCGTCGCCGAGCTGAAGCGCGAGACGGTGCGCATCGCGGCCGCGCCGACGACGGAGGTCGTCTCCTTCGCCTATGCGATCGAAGGGCCCGGAAGTCTGAAACAGCCGATCGACGTCACGCTCAACCTCGTCGCCGGCGGAAGCGACGTCCGCAAGGTCGGCGCCTACCTGAAGCAGGCCGACGGCAGCTGGAAGTACATCGGCGGAAGGGCCGACGCGGCGAAGAAGACGCTCACGGCCAAGATGAGCCGCTTCGGCACCGTGGCGGCGATCGCCTATCACAAAACGTTTGCCGACCTCCAGAACCACTGGGCGAAAGACGTCGTCGAAGTGCTGGCCGCGCACCACATCGTGAAAGGAAAAAGCGAAGACGTCTTCGCCCCGAACGAGAACGTCACGCGGGCGGAATTCGCGGCGCTCATGCTGAACGCGCTCGGCCTCCCCGTCGAGCGGGCGGCGCATCCGTTCCGCGACGTGCCGGAAGGCGCCTGGTACCGCGACGTCGTGGCGACGGCTTATCGACACGGTCTTATGGCCGGCGACGGCCAAACGTTCCGGCCGAACGCGCCGATCACGCGGGAAGAGATGGCCGTCGTGCTGGTGAACGCGCTGGGGATGAAGGACGAGGCGGCCGGGAAAACGCCGACCTTTGCCGACGGCGGCAGCATCAGCGCCTGGGCCAAGGGAGCGGTCGGCCTGGCGCAGGAGAAAGGACTGATCCGAGGCGTCGGCGACAACCGCTTCGCCCCGAAAGCGAACGCCAAGCGGGCGGAAGCGGCGGCGCTCTTGTACAACGCTGTTTTTCAGCCATGATCTTGCGGAAGCCGCCCCGATTTTGATCAGCAAAAGGCCCGGCCGGTTTGGCGCCGGGCTTTTCGCTGATCACTCGATATTCTTGCGATATGCCCATTAAATGCCACGCCAAAAAATATATGGTCCGAGCCGACCAACGGGAGGTGAGCGATCGGGATGTTCGAGAAAGCGCCGTTTCGTCCGCGGCGGCGGTGGTGGCTTTCGCTTCTGCTCGTCATGGCGTTGCTCGGCGCGGCCGATGTGCCGTTGTTCGGAGCGGCGCAGGCGACGGCTGAGACGGCCGAGCGGGTCTTGGTGCTCTATGAAGGGTTTGAGCAGGGGACAAAACAGAGTTATGCGAAGGACACCGTCAATCTCCCGACGGGACCGTGGGAGCTCGACGATGCGCTGCTTGGTACAGATGCAAGGGATAAAAAAATTGGCAATCAGTCCATCCGCATCCAAAAAAGCGGATCGCTGACGATGAACTTCGATGTGACCGTGACCGATGTCGCCTACGTAGAGCTTTGGCATGCAAATGCAGGATTTTCTGGAGACGTGGGCGGCAAATGGAAGTTACAGTACTCGATCGACCAAGGGCAAACGTGGCAAGACGCCGGACCGGAAGTCCCCAGCGGTTCGACGCTGGAAAAAGCTTCCTTTGAGATTCACCACACCGGTCCGATCCGCTTCAAAGTGCAGAAGACGGATGGCTCGACCCAAACGCCGCCCCGCATCAACATCGACGATTTTGCCGTCTACACCCTGCCGTCCGCCCCGCCGGCCGAGGCCGTCCAGCAGCTCCAGGCCGACCCGGAGAACGTCGTCCTTGATCTCCAAGAACATCGCACCGGGCAGCTTTCGCTGACCGCCGTCTTCGCCGACGGGAAAACGGCGGACGTCACGCCTTACGCGACGTACGCGAGCGCCGATCCCCGCATCGCGACGGTGGATGCGGGCGGTCTCATCACCGCCGTCTCTCCCGGTCAAACGGTCGTCCAGGCGGTCTACGGCGGCCTCACGGCGCGCGTCGACGTCACGGTCCGTGAGGCGCCGCCGGCCAAGGATACGTCCGCCCTGCACATCATCCACACGAACGACATCCACGGGAAGATTCAAGATTTTGCCAAGCTGGCCAGGGTGATCGAGCGCACGCGCGCCGAACACGCCTATACGCTGGTGATCGACGACGGCGACCAGTTCAGCGGTGATGCGGTGACGGATCTGGCCAAAGGGAAACCGATGGTCGAGCTGTTCAATGCGGTGGGCCTCGATGCCATGGCCATCGGCAACCATGATTTCGACTACGGGCCGGAGATCATGATGGAGCGGCGGAACGCCTCGACCTACCCGTGGCTGGCGGCCAACGTCCGGGTGGTCGATTCGGGCGCGACGCCCGTCGCCCCGCCGGACCCGTACGTCGTGATCCAGATCGACGAAGCGGGACACAAAACCGTCTACCGGCCGGGAGACGCCTACGACCGGGACAAGCCCGGCGTCCTCACCGTCGGCCTTCTGGCCATCACCCAGGCGCCGCCGGCGACGGCGCCGAAGAACGTCGTCGGGCTTGCGTTCGACGATTACGCGGAGACGATCGAACGATACCTCTGGCTTAAAGATCAGGTGGACGTCTTCATTTTGCTCAGTCACGTCGGCTACCCGGACGACCAATCGCTGGCCGAACGGTTCCCGCAGTTCGACCTCATCATCGGCGGGCACAGCCATACGACGCTGAACAAACCGTCGGTCGTCAACGGCGTCCCCATCGTCCAGACCGGCGCTCATTTGACCCATATCGGCCACACGTGGCTTACGATCGATCCGCAGACGAAGCGGGTCACGGCGGTGGACGGCGAACTGATCCCCGTCGCTTCTCTTTCGGAGGCCGATCCGAAGATCCAGGCGATCGTCGACCGCTACACCGAGGCCGTCCAAGATGTCCTCAAAGAGCAAGTCGGCGTCACGAAGAACGGACTTTCGCAGTCGGGGAAAAACAGCGGCGACGTCCCGCTCGGCAACTTCTGGACCGACGCCATGCGCTTCTATCTCCAGGACATGCATCCGGACATTGCCTTTATGAACGCCGGCGGCATTCGGGATGACTTAAAGCCCGGGCCGATCACCAAAGGCGATCTGTACCGCATCGAGCCGTTTGCGAATCAGCTGACGGTGATCGACCTGCCGGGCCGCGCGCTCCGCGAGATCCTTCGATATTCCTACACGCGCGAGGGGCGCAACAGCATCGATCTGCAGGTGTCCGGGATGCGCTATACGATCGTGACGGACGCCCTCGGCAACTTCAAAGACGTCACGATGGAAATCGGCGGACAACCCGTCGACCCGGACAAGGTGTATCGCGTCGTCGTGCCGGATTACATCGGTACCGGCGGCTCCGGCTATCCGTTTCCGGCGCTCGGCGAGATTCGTTTCACGATGGTCGGCCTGGTCACCGACGCGCTGGAGCAGTATGCCCGACACTTGATGGCGACCCAGGGGAGCGTCGAAGCGAAGAAGGAAGGGCGCATCCGGATCCAGCGCACCGGCGACGTGCCGGATCTTCCGCTCCTTTCCATCCGAGAGGCGCGCAACGTCGCCGAAGGAACGCCCGTCCGCGTGCAGGGCGTCGTCACGACGACCCCCGGCGCGTGGGGCGCCAAAGGCTTTTACCTCCAGGATGACACCGGCGGGCTTTACGTCTATCAGTCGGCGTTCGATGTCCGGCGCGGGGACCTGGTCGAGGTGATCGGGAAGACGAAAAACTACTTCGGCGAGTGGGAGATCGACACGCCGCTCGACGTCCGGGTCCTGCAGACGGACCAAGCCCTTCCCGAGGCGAAGACGATTCGCCCGGATCAGGTGCAAGAGCATCAAGGGGAACTCGTGCGCCTGGCGGATGTCCTCATCTCCGAACTGAAACCGGTCAACGCGTACGGCACGTTTGAGTTCAAGGCCACCGACGAGGCGGGACGTGCCGTGGTCGTCCGGGTGGACAATCGCACCGGATTGGCGTACCCAGATTTCACGTTCCGAAACGGCGATCGCGTCGACGTCGTCGGCGTGGCGAGCGTCTACAACGGCGTTTATCAGGTCAAGCCCCGCGGGGCGGAAGACATCGCGGCGCCTTCTCTCCCCGCTCCCGAAGATCGGCCCTTCCGCATCCTCAATCCAAGCCTCGACCGGACGGACGGCCTTCGGGCGACCGTCACCGTGGGACCTGCTTCGGCCTTTGCCGGAAGCGCCGTGGTCGTCTTCCAGCTCTTAGAGCGCAGCGGGGACGCGCCTGAGCCGGCCGGCATCGTCGCGTTGGACCAGGATGCCTGGTCGGGAGAACCGGAGACGGTGCATGCTTATTTTAACGTCAGCGGGAAGGCATATATTGTAAAAATTTATGTTCTCGATGCGTTTTCGAGCGATCCGGACCGAGCGCCTCGACCGCTGGCGGATCCGGTCGAACTGCCCTGAAGCCGAACGGCGCTCACACTTCACCGCGCATCGGCGAATGCCAGGCCGCCGGCCCTGCCGGCGGCATTTGCGTGCGGTCCGGGTTTCCCCGATCTGCGGTGCGAAACTCGTCGTTTCCCAAACGTTTACCAAATCTTTACGGAGGATTTACATCGGATCAACAAAGTCTTTACAAAATTAGTGGCTATTCGGTTGGTTCCGTGATACGATCATTTTCGGTCGGCCGGAAGCGAACGGCGTTGCGGTCGTTTGAAGATTTCAAGTCAAAGTTTTCAGGGGGGAGTGCGATGCGCGCATCTCGCGGGTCCCTTTTGCTGTTCGGCGCCCTCTTGGTGGCGACGGTCGTACTCGCGGGGGCCAACACGGCCCGGGCGGCCGGGGTGACGCTCCTCGTCAACGGGGAAGACGTCACCGTCGATGCGGAACCGTACCTGAAAAACGGCCGGACGATGGTGCCGGTCAAGTTTATCGCGGACAAGCTCGGTTACAAGAGCGAGTGGGTCGCGGCGACGAAGCAGGTGAAACTCAGCCGCGGAGGCGACGTTCTCTGGCTCCAGGTCGGCTCCACGACGATGTATAAGGGCGCCCACAAGACGACGCGCGTTCCCCTTGATGCGGCGCCGGAGATACAAAACGACCGCACCATGGTCCCGGCCAAAGCGGTGACAGAGGCGTTTGGCGGGAGCGTCTCGTGGGAACCGACGGCCAAGGTGGCGAGCGTCATCACGTACAAAGCCGAACCGTTTCCGAAGAAGGAGATCGTCGTCGGCCTCATTCCGTCGCAGGAAGCGCAGGCACTGGCCGACAAGGCGAAGCCGTTTGCCGAGAAACTGCAGAACCACCTGAAGTTGCCGGTCAAGGTCTACGTGGGAACCGATTATACGGCGACGATCGAGGCGATGGGGGCCAAGCAGGTCGACGTCGGCATGTTCGGTCCGCAGTCGTACGTCCTGGCCCACGACCGAGGCTACGCCGACGTCCTCCTCGCCAGCGTTCGGAATGGTTCCAAAACCTATCGCTCGCAGATCGTCGTGGCCAAGGACGCGCCGTTTCAATCTCTAAAAGATCTCAAGGGGAAAAAGATCGCCTTCGTCGATCCGGCGTCGACGTCCGGGTACACCTATCCCCTTGCGATGTTAATCGAGGCGGGGCTGGATCCGGAAAAAGACGTCACGCTTGTCGAAGCCGGCGGCCACGACAAGACGATTCTTGCGCTCCTTCGGGGCGACGTCGATGCGGCGTTCAGCTTTGACGACGCCCGGGACATCGTCGAAAAAGCCGATCCGAACGTCAAAAAGAAGACGCGTATCCTCGCGAAAAGCGATCCGATCCCGAACGACGTCATGAGCGTCCGGAGCGATCTTTCGCCCTATTGGAAGGCAAAGCTGAAGGAAGCATTCAAAGTTCTCGCGCTCACGGAAGACGGCAAAAAGGATCTCAAGGCGATCTACAACATCGACGGTTTTGCCGACGTGAAGGACAGCGAGTACGACATCGTGCGGCGAACGTTCCGGCTGCTCAAAAAATCATAAAGCGAGTCAAAGCGACGAATCCGCAACCGAAAGCGGCGTGACGCCCGATCCGCTTCCGATCGCGGCCCTCGAAGGGGACGGATGCTGCCGGCAGGGCGGAAAGAACGGGTGGGCCTCGGCGGGCCGTCGTCGTCGGATCGAGCCGTGCCCCCACCGCCCGGCAGATGCTTCCGGACGCGATGAATCCCTTCTCGAGCGAAGCGACAGATCGAGCCCGGCCTTCCTTTGGCCGGGCTTTCGTCTGGCTCCAACTTATGCGTTCTTTGCCTCGTCGCTCTCCACCTGCATTTTGCGCCAGCGGATTTTTTGTCCGGCGCCGTAGAGTTTAAGCCCGTAGAGGAGCATGATGGCGATGACGGCGATGAGCGTTTCGCTCATGCCCACGTCCTGGATGATCACCTTCCGGGCGATGGTGAAGATCATGATGTCGATGATGAGGACGAAGTCTCGTTTGAGGAGGAGAAGGGCGATCTCGAGGCCGATGAGGTAGAGGAGAGCGTCGGAAAGGAAGCTGCGGAAGCGTTCGGAGAGCTCCCAGGTGAGGATGTAGTTGGCGAGGGCCGTGACCATCATCGCCCCTTCGCCGAGGACGGCGAAGATGATGATGACGGCAAGGAGCCACTCGAACAGATGGATCGCGCGGATAAGGATGCGGCTTGGGAGGCGCACGGATGACCACCCTTTATCGTGAGAATGGGGATCGCGAGAATGAGGGAGGTTGGAAACGAACGGCAGCGGTCGGAGCCCGACCAGGGATCGACCATATTGTAACTGAGCGTTGGCGCGTTTGACGGGGGCGCGCGGGATATTTTTATGTCCGCTAGACTCCCTCCACCACGATCGCGGCTTTGGAGGCGCCCGTCCGGTTTGTTAAAATTAAAGTTGGAGGTTGGGGATCAAGGCGTAAGGGTGGGATCCTGATGGAAAGCGGGAAAATTCTCCCCTTTCGTTCCCGGTCGGCCCCCTGGTCCGACGCCGAGACTCGGAAACTGCGGGTCGAGGTGGAAGACGTCATTCGGGAGCTTCCGGAAGGTTACCGGGAGACGGCGCGGCAAATCGAAGCGGCTTTGCGGGCGGCGTATCCGGAGTCCGCGATTTTGACGGCCTTGATGCTCTGGGCGTTGTTTGCCGTCATGACAAAACCGCGGACGCGAAAGCGGGCGGTCGACGTCGCCGCCATGGTGTATTTGATGTCTCAGTTTTTTGACGAAGTTCCCCGCTCGCAGAAGGAGGTGGCGCAGCGATACGGCGTTTCGCCATCGTCCGTCACCCGGCGCGCCCAGGAGCTGGCCGATTTTTTCGTCGACGTGCTGGACGACGTGGAATCGCTTGGGGAGCGGCTGGAAGGAGACGGGGACGACGATGATGGGGGGCGCGGCGATTTCGAGGGGGACGAGGCAGAGGATCGGGACGAAAACGAGTGGGGCAAAGCGGGCGGTCGGCGCGCAGACGTCGAGGGAGAAGAGGCGGAATGGACGGCTGAGGCATACGATGGTGGCGGCCCGGCGCCGATCGTCGCGCCGCCGTTTCCGAGCGACGCCAAGATTGGCGAACGGTATTCTTTTCTGCTCCATGCTTATCTCGAGGCGCATGGCATTGAGGACGAAGAAGGGCTCCAGGAGGTCGTCCGGAAGTTAAACGCCGATCCGGATTTTTTTGAGCGCCAGGAGTCTCCCGATCCTCGTTTCAAGGCGCAGATGCTCCTCTACGATGCCTGGGAAGCGAACTCCCCCCGTCTGAAGAAGCGGCTGGCCCGGCAGGCCTTGAAGATCTATGCGGATGCGGCGGATGCCTATGTCATCCTGGCAGAACAGGCATCGACGCCGGAAAAAGCGCTCGAGCTTTTTGCCAAGGGCATCGAGGCCGGCGAGCGCGATTTGGGGCCGGAGACGATTGAAGCGTTTCGCGGGCATCTGTGGACGTATGTCCCTGCACGACCGTACATGCGCGCTCGGGCGGGGCATGCGGCGGCGCTGGATGCCCTCGGGCGAACGGACGAGGCGATTCGGGAATACGAGGCGCTTCTTGAGCTCAACTTCGACGACCATCAGGGAAATCGCTATTCCCTTTTAACCCTCTACGTCAAAGAAAGGCGGTACGAAGAAGCGGCCCGCCTGCTGAAGCGGTATGGAGAAGAAGCGAGCGCTGTTTGGGCTTACGGGGCGGTTTTGGTCGAATACGGACGCCGGGGGCGCACGCGGAAGCTCGGCCGGCTTTTGGATCGGGCGGTGGAGGTCAACCGCCACGTCGTTCCTTTTCTTCTCCATCTGCGCCCGCTGCCGAAGGTGCCTCCGGTCTGGATCGCCCTCGGCACCGAAAGCGAGGCGGTCTCGTACGTTTTCGAAAACGGCCCTCTCTGGTGGCGGGAAAAGGAGCTTATGCAGTGGCTTCGGTTGCGCTGGCGGGCGACGTCAAGGCCGTAAAGCGCCGGCGGGCAGGCGATGGCCGTCGGGCGATGTTCGTTTTTGACGTCGTCTGCCGTCGGCTCGGTCGGACGGCGGTTTTTTTGTCTCTTTCTCGAGGTCGGGACGGCGGGCCGGTTCCGTTGCGCCCGCCCCGCCGTTAGGGTCGGCTAGGGCAAGGTCAGGCATCGGGACTTCGGCAGGCATCGGGACTTCGGGAAAAATTTCCCGGTAAGACGACGAACCGATCGGAGCGGCAAAGGAGGCGTTCACCGTGCGGCTCGACGAGGCGGCGATCGAAGCGGAACTTCGGCGGCGGCCGGAGTGGGTTCGGGAAGACGAAAAGTGGATCGTCCGGCGGTATCGTTTTCCGTCTTTTCCGGCGGCGATGGCCTTTGCCCAGGCGGTGGGGGAGATCGCCGAGGCGGCGGGGCACCACCCCCTCATCGCCGTCGATTACCGGGCGGTGACGCTCCGGCTTTCGAGCTGGCAGGCGGGGGGGCTGACGGCTCTCGATTTTGACCTGGCGGACCGGTTCGATGCGGCGTACCGGCGCTTCGTCCCGGAGGAGAGGCCGGCGGAGCGGGCGATCGACCTCAACGCCGACGTCGGGGAGGCCGCCGGAGAAGCGGCGGCGCTGGAGCTGGAGCTTCTTTCGCACCTTTCGTCGGTCAACGTCGCCTGCGGCTTTCACGCCGGCGATCCGGATGGGATGGTGCGGACGGTGCGGGCGGCCCTCGCCGCCGGCGTCGCGGTCGGGGCGCATCCGGGGCTCCCGGACCGGTTCGGCTTCGGCCGTCGGTGGATGGACCTCGCCCCGGCGGAGATCGAGGCGATCGTCCTCTACCAGCTCGGGGCCCTCGCGGCGCTCGTCCGGGCCGAAGGGGGGCGCCTCGCCCACGTCAAGCCCCACGGCGCCCTGTACAACCGGGCGGCGGACGATCCGGCGGTGGCGGCGGCGATCGTCCGGAGCGTCCTGAAGTTCGATGCGGGGCTTTTCCTTTACGCCCTCGCCGGAAGCGCCCTCGAGCGGGCGGCCCGGGAGGCGGGGCTTCGCGTCGTGCGGGAGGGGTTTGCGGACCGGGCATACACCGCCGACGGGCGCCTCCTTTCCCGGCGGGATCCCCGGGCGGTGCACCGGGACCCGATCCGCATCCGGGCGCAGGCGCTTCATCTGGCGGCCGGAGAGGCTTTTCCGTCGGCGGAGGGGACGCCGGTCCGGGTGGCGGTCGATTCGATCTGCCTCCACGGCGACACCCCCGAGGCGGTCGCCCACGCCCGGGCGGTGCGGGCGGCCCTCGAGGCGGCGGGTTTTGCCGTTCGGCCGCCGGGCGGCGGATGAGGCGGCCGCCGGGAGAGACGCGAGGCCGTCGGACGAAAGAGGAGACCGCCGAACGAAGGGCGAGGCCGCCAAACGCAGCGCGAGGCGGGCCGGCAGACGCTGAACAAGGAGGAGGGGGCGATGGCGGTGCCGGAGCGTCCCCAACGCTGGGTGCCGCTCGGGGAAGGGTTGCTTTTGCTCGAGTTCGCCGACCGGCCGTCGCCGGCGGTGACGGAAGCGATCGTCCGCGTTCGGGACCGGCTTTTGGCCCGGCCGTTTCCCGGCCTTCTGGAGCTCATTCCGGGATATACGACGCTCGGCCTCCTTTACGATCCGGAGGCGGTGGTCGCGGCGCTCGGCGGAGCCTCGGACGGTTCCGGAGCGGAGGCGGCGGATCCGGCGGAGGCGGCGAGGCGGCTCGCCGAGGCGAGCCTGAACGCCGGAGAGGACCCGGCCCCGGACGGCCGGGGGGATCGGTCCCCGCCGTCGGCCGCTTCCGGGGAGGCGCCCCGCCCCGCGGCGGAGCCGGTGGAAATCCCGGTGCGCTACGACGGGGAGGATCTCGAGGCGCTCGCCGAACGCACCGGCCTCTCCCGGGAAGACATCGTCCGGCTGCACAGCGGGACGATCTACACGGTGTACATGATCGGCTTTATGCCGGGGTTTCCGTATCTCGGGGAGGTGCCGGAGCCTCTTCGCGTGCCGCGGCGTTCGGTGCCCCGGACCCGCGTGCCGGCCGGCGCGGTCGGCATCGCCGGGGCGCAGACGGGCATCTATCCGTACGAAAGCCCCGGCGGCTGGTGGATCATCGGCCATACGCCGCTCAGGATGTTCGACCCGGCGGCCGACCCGCCGGTGCGGCTTCGCATCGGCGATCGGGTGCGCTTTGTCCCCGTCGAATGACGGAGCCCGTCGCAAAGGGAAAAAGACCGGATCGGGCGGTCGGCCGGGACGAATCGGACGGCCGGGAAAGATCGGCCGAAAAGATCCGTCGACCGGAAGGAAAGGGGGTCGGGCGATGCGTGGACGACAGGCCGAAGAGGAGGCGGCGTCCGGGGCCGTTCCGGCGCGGCAGGCGTCGGCGGCCGTCTTGATCGTGGAAAACGGCGGCTTTTTCACGACGGTGCAGGATCTCGGCCGCCCCGGCTACCGGGCGAGCGGGGTGCCGCCGGCCGGCGCGATGGACCCGGAGGCGCTTCGGATCGCCAACCGCCTCGTCGGCAACCCGCCGGGCGCCGCCGCCCTGGAAATCACGCTGGCCGGCCCCGCCCTTCGTCTCACCGAGGGCCGTCTCGTCGCCCTCATGGGGGCGCCGGGGCCGGCAGAGGCCGTCTTTCCGGACGGCCGCGTCGAGGCGGTTCCGTTCGGGCGGCCGTTTTTCCTTCCGTCCGGAGGCCGGCTCCGGATCGGGCGCCTGGGGGGCGCCCGGGCGTATGTCGCCGTCGCCGGCGGGATCGCCGTCCCGCCGGTGCTCAGTTCCCGGAGCACGTACCTTCCGGCCCGCTTCGGCGGGTTGGAGGGCCGGCGGCTCGTCGCCGGGGATCGGCTCCCCCTCGGCGGGGGCGGCCTTTCGGCCCTCCCGCCGGATGCGGCCCGGGCGGCCCTGCGGGCCTGGGGGCGGGCCCGGCCGGCGGCGGCGTTTTTCCCGGCGGAGCATGCGGTGACGGTGCTGCGTTTTCTTCCCGGCCCGGAGTGGGACTGGCTGACGGAGGCGGCGCAGGCGGCGTTTTTGGGGGAAGTCTTTACCGTTTCGCCGGCGTCGAACCGGATGGGCGCCCGGCTGAAGGGGCCGCCCCTTCCGCTTTCCCGCCGGGAGGAGCTTTTTTCGGCGGCGGTCGACTTCGGCGTCGTCCAGCTTCCCCCCGGCGGCGGGCCGATCGTGCTTCTTTCGGACCATCAGACGACCGGAGGCTACCCCCGCATCGGCGCGGTGATCGCCGTCGACCGGCCGCTTCTCGCCCAGCTTCGCCCCGGGGACCGGGTGGCCTTTTACGCCGTCGGCCGGCCGGCGGCCCTCCGGTGGCGGATGGAGCGGCGGCGGCATCTCCGGCAGCTGGAGGCGGCGATCGCCCTGCGCTGGGCGGCGGCCCTCGCCGCGGCCGGTCTTCGGCCGGACGCCTTCGATCCGGCGGCGAGTCTCGCCAGAGCGGACGCGGCCGCCGGGGGGACGACGACGGCTTGAAATCAGGCGAACAAAATGGTTAAATAAGATCCGCAACGTACGGTTACCGTTTAACGTTTTACATTAGGAACGTCTTATCGTTACGAATCTGAAGTTCCGACCCGCCGGAGGCGGCGGGAAGCCGGAGCGGGCGACGCGGCGCGAACGCCGATCGGCGGGGTGCCGGGCGGCCCCGCTCCGGCGTCGTCCTGCCGGAGGCGGCGGCCCGGATCCGGCAAAACGTTCGGCCGAAACGCGGGGAGCGGGAGGGACGAAAAGGCGGCGAGGATAAAGCGATTCGCCCTGGCCGCGGTCCCTGGCCGCGGGGTAAACGGCCCGACCGCGAGTTCCGCGAAAAGCAGCCTCAGGAGACGGTCGCTCAGGCGGAACGCGGGAGACCGCGATCGGTGAGCCCCCGTCGATGCAGCAGGAAGCCACCGGACGGGTATCCCGCCGATGGGATATCGGTCTATGATTTGGGACGAAAGATGCCGTTTCGTTTGCCGACGCGGGACACGAAGGAAGGGTTGCCGGTTGATCGAGCGCTATACGCGGCCGGAGATGGGCGCGATCTGGAGCGAAGCGCGCAAGTTTGAAATCTGGCGGGAGATCGAGGTGCTCGCCGTGGAAGGGTGGGCGATGCTCGGCCTCGTTCCACGGGAGGACGCGGTGAAAATCCGGGAAAACGCCAAGGTGGATCTCCGGCGCATCGCCGAACTCGAGGCCGAGACGCGCCACGACGTCGTCGCCTTTACGCGGCAGCTTTCGGAGACGCTCGGTCCGGAGCGGCGCTGGGTGCACTACGGCCTGACGTCGGCGGACGTCGTCGACACGGCCTGGGCGGTGCGGATCAAAGAGGCGAACGAGCTTTTGTTTCGCGATCTCGTCGCGCTGCACGATGCGCTGGCGGAACTCGCCCTCCGCCACCGGGACACGCCGATGATCGGCCGCACCCACGGCGTTCACGCCGAGCCGACGACGTTCGGCCTCAAGATGGCGTATTTTCGCGAAGAAATTCGCCGGCATCTCGAGCGGTTTCGGGGGGTGGCCGACCGCATTCACGTCGGCAAGCTCTCCGGGGCCGTCGGCACGTATGCGTCGGTGCCGCCGGAGGTGGAGGCGTACGTCCTCGGGCGGCTCGGCCTCGGCCGGGCGCCGGTGGCGCTGCAGACCCTTTCCCGGGAGCGGCACGCCGAGTACGTCGCCTTCCTCGCCCTCGTCGCGGCGACGGCGGAGAAGATCGCCGTCGAGCTCCGGCACCTTGCCCGGACGGAGGTGGGCGAGGTCGAAGAAGGCTTCGCGCCCGGCCAGAAGGGCTCATCGGCCATGCCGCACAAGAAAAACCCGATCGGCCTGGAAAACGTCACCGGCCTCGCCCGCCTCGTCCGCGGGTATCTCCTGCCGGCGCTGGAGGACGTCGCCCTCTGGCACGAGCGGGACATCTCCCATTCGTCGGTGGAGCGGGTGGCGATCCCCGACGCGACGACGGCCCTCGATTTTCTGCTGCACCGGCTGACAGCGATCCTCCGGCGGCTCGTCGTCCGGCCGGAGCGGATGGCGGAAAACCTCCGGCGGACGGGGGGGCTTTACCTTTCCGGCCGCGTGCTCAATGCCCTCGTCGCCGCCGGCTGGAGCCGGGAGGCGGCGTACGATCGGGTGCAGGCCCACGCGCTGGCGGCGTGGGAAGGAGGGCCATCGTTTGTCGAGCGCATCCGGTCCGATGCGGCGATCGCGGAAGCCCTCGGGCCGGACGGGCTCCGGGCGGCCCTCGACGAGGCGGCCTATTTCCGGCACGTGCCGGCGATCTTCCGGCGGATCGGCCTTTGGAGGCCGGCGGACCGGGGAGGGGCGCCGGCGGAGCAAGCGGTGGAGGGCGAAAGGCCGGAAGGCGCCGAAAGGGCGGTAAAAGGAGCGGATGGCGGGATGGACGGGATGGGCGCGTGGGGCGCGGCCCTCGAACGGAGCGATCTTCTTGCCCGGGGGAAGGCGAAGGACGTCTACGGGACGAACGATCCGGCGGTGCTCTGGCTCGAGTACCGGGACGACCTGACGGCATTCGACGGGACGAAAAAAGGCGTCCGACCGGGGAAAGGCCGCCTGGTCGCGGCAATCTCCGGCTACTTCCTTTCGTATCTCAACCGGCACGGGGTGCGGACCCACTTCCTCGGGCAGCCGGCGCCGCGGGTGCACCTCGTGCGGCGGCTTGTGATGCTGCCGCTGGAAGTTGTCGTGCGCTTTGTCGTCGCCGGGTCGCTGATCAAACGCCTCGGCCTCCCCGAGGGGACGCCCCTCGGTCGACCGATCGTCGAGTTTTACTATAAGCGGGACGATCTCGGCGATCCGCTCCTCACGGAGGCGCACATCGAGGCGCTGGGGCTTCTGGCGCCGGAGACGCTGGATGCGCTCAGGCGCGAGGCGATCCGGATTGGCGAGCTCCTCCGGGCCCATGCGGCGGAGGCGGGGCTCCTCCTCGTCGATGCCAAGTTCGAGTTCGGCCGGGACGACGGCGGGGCCCTCGTCCTCGGCGACGAGATTTCGCCGGAGACGTGCCGCTTTTGGGACCGGGAGACGAAGGACATCCTCGACAAAGACCGCTTCCGCCGGGACCTGGGCGACGTCCTCGACGGCTACCGGGCGGTCGCCGAGCGGTTTGGCCTCGCCGCCCTCGCGGACGGCGACGGAGGCGGCGCGTGAGGCACCGGGACGGAGGCGCGATGTGAAAGCGGACGAAAAACGCTTCGGTGGCGGCTTCGGTCGGACGAGACGGACAAAAGGGGCGAGGCGGATGAGCGGGCTTACGCCGGAGGAGCTTGAGGCCGTCGAGGCCGGGCTCGGCCGGGCGCCCAATGCGCTTGAGCTGGCGCTGTTTGAAGCGCTCTGGTCGGAGCACTGCAGCTACAAGCACACGAAGCTGCTTTTAAAGCGGCTTCCGACCCGCGGGCCGGGCGTCGTCGCCGGGCCGGGGGAAGGGGCCGGGGCGGTCGCCTGGCGGGACGGCCGGGCGGTCGTGTTTAAGCTGGAAAGCCACAACCATCCGTCGTACGTCGCGCCGTTCGACGGGGCGGCGACGGGACTCGGCGGCATTTTGCGGGACGTGTTCGGCATGGGGGCGGAGATCGTCGGCGCGGCCGGCGCCATCTTCGCCGACGGGGCGACGGCGAAGGCGTCGGGCCTGCTGGACGGCGTGATCGCGGGCCTTCAGGCGTACGCGGCGGCGTTTGGCGTCCCGGTCGGCGCGGTGCTGGCCGTCGACGACCCGGCGTACGCCCAAAACCCGCTCGTCAACGTCCTCGCCGTCGGCGTGGTCGCGGTCGACCGTCTCGCCCGGAGCGCCGCCGGCGAAGACGATCTCGTCTTCGTCTATGCCGGCCGGCCGACGGACTTGGACGGCGTTCGGGGGGCGGCGTTCGCCTCGGCGGCGTTCGGCGCGGCGGCGCCGGCGGTGCGGGTGCCGAAGGCCGATCCGGAGGCGGGGAAGCGGCTCTACCGGGCGACGCTCGCCCTCATCGCCGCCGGATGGGTTCGGGCGGTGCAGGATATGGGGGCGGCGGGGCTGTTGAGCGCCAGCGCCGAGATGGCGGCGAAGGGCGGCCGCGGCGCGACGCTCTGGCTCGACCGGGTGCCGGAGGCGTTTTTGCCGGCGGGGGAGAAGGCGATCACGCCGGAGGCGGCGGAGGCGATGATGCTTTCCGAAACGCAGGAGCGGATGCTCTTCGCCGTCCGGCGCGGAGACGTCCCGGCGGTGCTCGCCGCTCTGGCGTCCCACGGCGTGCCGGCGGCGGCCGTCGGTGAGGTGCGCTCCGACGGCCGGTACGTCCTTGTCGCCGGCGGCCGGGTGCTCGCCGACGTTCCGGTCGCCCTCCTCGTCGACGGCGTGCCGCTTCACGACCTCCGGGCGCGGGTCCCGGGCGCGGTCCTCCGGCCGCCGGCGAACGGGCCCGGATCGGCCGGGGCGGCGGACGGACCTCCGGCGCCCGGCGCGGGGCTTGCGGGGAGCGAGGCGGCTGCCCTGGCGGCGTCCTTCGGCTCTGCCGTGGAGCGGGCGGCCCGTTCGGCCGTCCGGCGGTGGTTCGGTCCGGGCCGGGGGCCGGTCGGCGCCGTTCGTCTCCCGGCCGAGGCGGCGGACCGGCCGGCGGGCGGACTTTTGTATACGGTCGTCGCCGACCCGGCGCTCGTCGCCCGGGACGCCCGGCGGGGGACGGCGGCGCTCGTCGTCCGGGGCGCCCTCCGGCTGGCGCTTCGGGGTGCCCGGCCCCTCGGGGTGACGAACAACCTGAACTTCGGCGATCCGGCGGATCCGCGGGTGGCCCGGGATCTCGTCGAGGCCATCGAAGGTCTGGCCGCCGGGGCCGAGGCGCTCGCCCTTCCGGTGGTGAGCGGCAACGTGAGCCTCTACAACGCGACGGCAGGCCGGTCGATCCCGCCGTCGCCGGTCGTCGGTCTCGTCGGCGATGCGCCGGAGGCGGCGCTCGCCGGCCCCCCTCCCCTTGCGCCGGGCGACGTCCTCGTCTGGATCGTGCCGCCGGCGGACGCGGCCGGTCCGCCGCGAGACGGGGCGGCGGACGGCCTGCCGGCTCCCGCGGCCCTTCGTCCGTGGATCGAAGCGCTGGGGGCGGCCCGGCTCCGGCGGCTCTTTACGGCCGGCGTGCCGGTGGAAGGGGCGGGGCCGGTCGAGGCGGCCGCCGAACTTCTGCTCCTTCTTCTCGACGAAGAAGAGCGGTCGGGCCGGGCGGCTCCGGCGGGGGCGCGGGGGCGGTCGGAGGAGGCGGCGCTTCCCGAGCGGGCGCTCGTCTTTGCGGCGGAGGACGGCGGGCCGTTCGTCGGCGGTTCGCCGGCCGGCGGGCTGGCGGATCCCCTGGCGCCGGAGAATGTCAGCGCGGCCGTCGTCGTGGCCGCCGGGGAGGCCGTCCCGGCCCTTCGGGCGACCATCGAGGCGGCCGGCGGTCGGGCGGCGGTGCTGGCCCGGGTCGTGGCGGCGGACGATCCGGCGGCGGAAGCCGGGATCCGGCTTTCGGCCCTTCGGGCGAAGGCCGCCTCGGCGGTCGATGCATTCGTGTTCGATGAAACCGCGGCCGAGGATCCCGCCACGGCCGCGGAGCGCGTACGGCCCGATGGAACCGGTCCGGACCGGAGAGAGGAGGCGGCGCGATGACGGAAAAGGCCCCTCGCTCGGGCGCGGAAGACGCCCGGATCCCGTCCTCCCCTTCGGCCGACGGGCTTTCGGCCGAGGAGCCGGAGGCGCCCGGCACCGCGGCGTATCGCCGGGCCGGCGTCGACGTGCGGCGGGGGTATGCGGCGGTCGAGCGGATTCGGGCGCTGGCCGCCCGGACGCACGACGGGCGGGTGCTGTCGGGGATCGGGGGCTTTGCGGCGCTCTATCGCCTCCCGGCCGGAGGCGAGGCGGAGCCGGTCCTCGTCGCGGCGGCGGACGGCGCCGGGACGAAGGCGCTCCTTGCGGCGCGCACCGGCCGTCACGAGGGGATCGGCGTCGACGTCGTCGCGATGAACGTCAACGACATCGTCGCCCAGGGGGGACGGCCGCTCTTTTTCCTCGATTACATCGCCATGGGGCGGATCGTCCCCGAGACGGTCGAGGCGCTCGTCCGGGGCATGGCGGACGGCTGTCGGGAGGCCGGGTGCGCCCTCGTCGGCGGCGAGACGGCGGAGATGCCGGACGTCTACGCCGAGGGGACGTACGATGTGGCCGGCTTTGCCGTCGGCGTGCTGGAAGACGGGGTGCGCAAGCGGCGGCCGGTCGCGGCCGGCGACATCCTCGTGGGGCTGCCGTCGACCGGCATCCACGCCAACGGGTTTTCGCTCGTGCGGCGGATTCTGGAAGCGCACCGGCCGAACCTCGAGGCACCGTTCGAGGGAGGAACGCTCCTCGAGGCGCTCCTTCGGCCGACGGCGATTTACGTCCCGTGGCTCAAGGAGGCCGGGCGGGATCCGGCGGTGAAGGCGATGGCCCACATCACCGGCGGCGGCTTTTACGAAAACGTGCCGCGGGTGCTTCCGCCGGGGCTTCGGGCCGTCGTCCGCTTCGGGACGTGGCCGGTGCCGGAGGTGTTCCACTGGCTTCGGGCGCATCCGCTCCCGGGATCGCCGCCGATGGCGTGGCCGGAGATGGCCGGCGTGTTCAACATCGGCCTCGGGATGATCGTCATCGTGGCGCCGGAGGGGGTCGACCGGGTGCAGGCGGCGATCGCCCGGGCCGGCGGCCGGGCTTTCGTCGTCGGGGAAGTCGTCTCGGGGGAGCGGTGCGTCGCGTTTGTCCCGTGAAGGAGCGTAAGGGGCGCTTTTGGCCCGAGACGATGTCCGGCGGGGGAAGATCGGGGGGCCGGCGTGCCCGCCGGGCAAGGGGCCCCGCCGGGCGCGTCGGCAACCGCGGTGAGGGGCCGAGGCGACGGCGTGTGCGGCGTCCCCCTCGGCCTGAGGAGGGATCAGAAAGAGGGGGCAATCGGATGGTTTCGGAGGGGGCGACGGAGGAGTCTTCCGCCTTTCCGTCGACGGAGGAGAAGGTGCCGGTCGCCGTCTTCGCTTCCGGACAGGGAACGAACGCCCGGGCCCTCTGGCGGGCGCAGGACCGGTGCCGCTTTCGCGTCGTCACGCTGGTGAGCGACCGGCCCGAGGCGCCGGTCGTCGCGTGGGCGAGGGCGGTCGGGCTTCCGATCTGGGCCCGTTCGCCGAAGGCGTTTCCGGACAAAGGGGCGTACGAGGCGGCGGTGCTTTCCCACCTCCGGGCGCACGGCGTCCGGTGGATCGCCCTCGCCGGATACATGCGCCTCGTCGGGCCGACGCTTCTTGAGGCGTATCCGAACCGGATCGTGAACGTCCATCCGTCGCTTCTCCCGGCGTTTCCGGGCAAAGACGCCGTCCGGCAGGCGCTCGACTACGGCGTCCGCGTCACCGGCGTCACGATCCACCTGGTGGATGCGGGCATCGACACGGGGCCGATCGTCGCCCAGGCCGCCCTCCGCATCCGGCCGGGGGAAGCGGCGGAGACGCTTCTTGAGCGGCTGCACCGACTGGAACACCGGCTGTATCCCCGGACGCTCGACCGGCTCGTCGCCGAGCCCCATCGCGTCGTCGGCCGGACGGTCGTCTGGTTAACCGAAACGAGGGAGGGAGGACCGGCGTGGGGCGGTGGATGATCCAGCGGGCGTTTTTGAGCGTGTCGGATCGGACGGGGCTTTTGGCGCTGGCGGAGCGGCTTTCCCGGCGGGGGGTGGAGCTCGTCGCCTCGTCGGGGACGGCGGCGCACCTTCAGGCGGCGGGGATCCCCGCGACGGACGTCGAGGCGCTCACCGGCTATCCGCCGCTTCTCGGCGGGCGGGTGAAGACGCTCCATCCGGCGGTGCACGGGGCGATCCTCGCCCGGCCGGATGATCCGGTCCACCGGGCGGAACTCGAGGGGCACGGCATCCGGCCGTTTCAGCTCGTCGTCGTGAACCTCTACCCGTTTCGGGAGGCGCTGGAACGGTCCCGCGATCTGGCGGCGTGGGTGGAGGAGATCGACGTCGGCGGGGTCGCCCTCATCCGGGCGGCGGCGAAAAACCACGCCCACGTTCTCGTCGTCGTCGATCCGGCCGATTACCCGGCGGTGATCGAGGCGCTCGAGGGGGAGGCGGACGAGGCGGCGTGGGCGGAGCTTCGGCGGCGGTTTGCCGTCAAGGCGTTTCGCCGGACGGCCTTTTACGACGCCTTAATCGCCCGGGCCCTGGCCCACGCCTACGGACTCGAGGCGCTCCCGGACGTCTGGGTGGCGGCGTACGAGCGGGTCGCGGCGCTTCGTTACGGCGAAAATCCGCACCAGGAGGCGGCGTACTACCGGGACCCCCTGGCGGGGCCGGAGGCGCTCGTCCGGTTCGTGCAGCACCAGGGAAAGGCGCTTTCGTACAACAACATCCAGGACGCCCAGGCGGCCCTCGCCCTCGTCCGGCGGTTTGAGGCGCCGGCGGCGGTGGCGGTCAAGCACATGAACCCGTGCGGCGCCGGCGTCGGGGAGACGGTCGAGGAAGCGTTCGAACGGGCCTATGCGGCCGATCCGGTGTCGATCTTCGGCGGGATCGTGGCGGTGAACCGGCCGCTTTCGGCGGCCCTGGCCGATCGCCTGAAGGGGCTTTTCCTCGAGGTGATCGTCGCGCCGTCGGCGGAGCCGGAGGCGCTCCGCATTCTCGCGGCGAAGAAAAACGTCCGGGTGCTCACCCTGCCGGAGGAAGGCGGCGTCCGGCCGGCGGCGTTTTCCCGGACGGCCCCCGACCGGTTCGGCGCCCTCGTTCCGGAGGCGGTGACGACGTCCGGGGGGCTTCTCGTGCAGACGCCGGATGCGGGCGACGACGATCCGGCCGCCTTCCGGGTGGTGACGCGCCGGGCGCCGACGGAGGCGGAGTGGCGGGCGCTTCGTTTCGCCTGGGAGGTCGTCCGCTTCGTCAAATCGAACGCCATCGTCCTCGCCCGGGAGGGGATGACGGTCGGCATCGGCGCCGGGCAGATGAGCCGCGTCGGGGCGGTGAAGATCGCCGTTCAGGCGGCCGGCGAGCGGGCCCGGGGGGCGGTGATGGCGTCGGACGCCTTCTTCCCGATGCCGGATTCGATCGAGGTGGCGGCGGCGGCCGGCGTGACGGCGGTCATCCACCCCGGCGGCTCGATCCGGGACGACGAGGTGATCGCCGCCGCCGACCGGGCCGGGATGGCCATGGTCGTGACCGGCGTGCGGCATTTTCGACACTGACGCTTGCGGCGAAGCGGCGGCCAAAACGGCGAAAGGAGGCGGCCGATGCGGACGATGCGGGTGCTCATCATCGGCGGCGGCGGGCGGGAGCACGCCCTCGGCTGGGCGATCCGGCGCTCGGCGGAACGGAGCGGGCGGGCGGTGGCGCTCTTTTTTGCCCCGGGCAACGCCGGGACGGAGGCGATCGGGACCAACGTGCCCCTTTCGGCGACGGACGCGGACGGCCTCGCCGCCTGGGCGAAAGAGGCGGCCATCGACCTCGCCGTCGTCGGGCCGGAGGCGCCGCTCATGGCGGGGGTGGCGGACCGGTTCCGGGCCCGGGGGCTCAAGGTCGTGGGCCCGGAACGGGCGGCGGCCCGCCTGGAGGGGAGCAAGGCGTTCGCCAAGGCGCTCATGGCGGCGACCGGCGTGCCGACGGCGGAATTTCGCGTCGTCGACGATGCGGCGGCGGCCCGGCGGGCGGTGGCGGAATTCGGCTTTCCGGTGGTCCTCAAGGCGGACGGGCTGGCGCAGGGGAAGGGGGTCCTCATCGCCCGGGACCAGGCGGAGGCGGAGGCGGCGCTCGCGGCCTTCTTCGTCGAGCGGCGCTTCGGCGACGCGGCGGCGCGGATCGTCGTCGAACGCTTCCTCCCCGGGCGGGAGGTGTCGGTGATGGGCGCCGTCGCCGGCGAGGCGGTCGTCCTCTTCCCGCCGGTCCGGGACTACAAGCGGGCCTACGACGGCGACGCCGGGCCGAACACCGGCGGCATGGGGGCGATCCTTCCGCCGCCGGATGTGACGCCGGAGGGGCTCGGGCGGATCGAGCGGGAGGTCTTCCGGCCGATCCTCGCCGGCCTGAAGGAGCGCGGCCTCGAATACCGGGGGATTTTGTACGCCGGCCTCATGCTCACCCCGGAGGGGCCGAAGGTGCTGGAGTTCAACGTTCGCTTCGGCGATCCGGAGACGCAGGCCCTCGTCGTCGGAGCGCCTTTGGACTGGCTGGCCCTTTTGTCGGCCGTCGCGGACGGAACCCTCGACCCGAGCGACCCGGCGCTTCGCCGGCCGGCCGGAGCAAAGGCGCCGCAGGCGGCGGTGGCCGTCGTCGCCGCCCGGGAGGGATACCCGACGGAGAGCCGGCCGCCGATCGAGCTTCCGGCGCTGGACGGGGATCCGCCGGCGCGGCTTCGGAAGGAAGGGGCGCCGGGCGATCGGGCGCCGCTTGAAGAGGCGCCGGACGAGCTCGTCCTCTTTCACGCGGGGACGTTCCGCCGGGCGGGGAAGCTTTTCGCCGGAAGCGGCCGGGTGTTTGCCCTCGTCGCCGGCGGCGCGTCGCTTTCGGCGGCCCGAGCGCGGGCGTACGACGCGCTTCGGCGGCTTCTTCCGGCGGAAAGCGGGCTCTTTTACCGGACGGACATCGGCGAAAAAGAAGCGGCGGAGATGGACGTCGGCGAACCGGGCGCGAAAGCCCCCGGAGATGGGGCCGGTCCTGAAGCCCCCTGAGGCGGACCCGGCGGCACAAAGGGCAAACAAGGTCGATCGATGACGCCGGTCCGGGAGGGCGGCGGCCGGCGTCGGCCGAAAAAAGCGGCGGCAAAAGAAAACGGTGGCAAAACAGCAAAAAAGCGCGGCGGAGCGCCTCTTTCGGCCGGCGGGCCGTCTTTCGGCCTGCGGGCCGGCCGGGCGAGGCGATCTGGCCGCGCTTTTTGGATTGCGCTACAATGACGCTGACGTCTTTATGGTTTCTCCATCGGTTCGGGGGTTCGGGCTTCAGGGAAAGAAGCGGATCGCTCTCGAGCCGCCGGCCGGGGGCCGTCGGTCGAGAGAAAGGAGGGGGGCGATGGAGCCGCTTTTTCGTCTGGAGGGTGTCGTCGTCGCCGAGGCGGACGGCCGGCGGCGGATCGACGGCCTTTCGGCGACGATCGAATCGGGGGAGCGCCTCGCCGTCCTCGGTCCGTCGGGGGCGGGGAAGTCGACGCTTCTTTTTTTGCTGAACCGGCTGCTCGATCCGACGGCCGGGTCGATCTTCTTCCGCGGGCGGCCGCTTCAAGCCTACGACCCGCGGGAGCTTAGGCGGTCGGTGGTCCTCGTCCCGCAGCGGGCGACGGCCGTTTCGGGAACGGTGGCGGACAACGTGTGTCTCGGCCGCCGGATCCACCGCCTGCCGTGTCCGCGGGAAGCGGTGGCGGAGATGCTGGCCGCCTTCGGTTTAGGCGCCGACCTCATCGATCGGGACGCCCGCGAGCTTTCCGGAGGAGAGCTGGCCCGCGTCGCCCTCGCCCGGGCGGTCATGCTCACGCCGGAGGTGCTCCTCCTCGATGAGGTGACGGCGAGCCTCGATCCGCCGAGCGCCGAAGGGGTCCTGCGGGCTCTGTTTGCGGGACTTTCGGCGCGGGGCGAAGGGGAGCGGACCGTCGTCTGGGTGACCCACGACTGGGCGCTGGCCCGTCGTTTTGCTTCGCGGATGTGGTGGCTTGAGCGGGGACGGCTGACCCGCCCGCCGGAAGGCGCGCCCCCGGAAGGCGCGGATGAAGCCGGGGCCGAAGGCGAAAACCGCGGGGCGGCCGCCGGGGAAGGAGGCGCCCGGCGCTAATCGCGGGGGAACACCGGCCCAGGCCGCCAAAGACCGGAAGGAGGGCTCGAGGTGCCGGAGTGGAAAGAGGCGCTCGCCGTGCCGGCGTTCGGTCTCGGGTTTATGCTCCTCGTCGGCGCGATCGCTTACGGGCTCCGGCTGGATCTGACGCGGGAGATCGCCGTCGGCACGGTCCGGACGTTTCTTCAATTGATGGCCGCCGGAATGGTGCTGTCCTGGCTGTTTCGCGCCCGCTCGCCCGCGTGGCTTCTTTTCCCCCTCGGCGCGATGCTCGGCGTCGCCGCCTGGACCGCCTGGAAAAAGGCCGGGCGGCGCCCCGGCGCCTTCTTCCGCATTGCGCTCGCGTTGACGCTGGCGGAGGCGGTGGCGATGGGGCTTTTTTTCGGCCTCCGGATCGTTCCGGCCCGCCCGGAAACGATCGTGCCGATGAGCGGCATGATCATCGGCAATGCGATGATCGTCGCCGGCCTGTTTTACGATCGTCTGCTGGCGGGCCGGCGGGAACGGGAAGAGGTGCTGATCCTCTGGCTTTCGCTCGGCGCCGACCGCCGGCAGGCGTACCGGGAGATCGCCCAAGAGGCGGTGCGGGCGGCGATGCTGCCGAGCCTGGATACGCTGAAGACGGTCGGGATCGTCCAGCTTCCCGGCATGATGACGGGGATGATCGTTGCCGGAGCCTCGCCGCTTGCGGCGGTCGGGTACCAGATCCTCATCATGTACGCCATCGCCGGGGGGGCGGCGGTGACGGCGGCCACCCTGTACGTCCTGTCGGTGCCGCTCGTGTTCACCTCCGCCCATCAGCTCCGGCGGTAGGCGGGACGGAGGCGGCCGCCGGTGCCCCGCTTCGGCCGGCGCCCGGCCGCTTTACGCCGGCCAGGTCTCGGGGTCGCCCGGGCCATTCCTTGGCGTCGACCGGTCCCGGTTCCTCCTCCGGTCCGGGGTTTGCCGGCGGTATCGGGATCGCCCGGATCGCTTTAGGAACGAAAAACGTCCCGGATGGCGTCGAGGGCGAAGTCGAGCTCGGCGTCGTCGATCGTAAGCGGCGGGGCGAAGCGAAGGACCGTCTCCCGGGTTTCTTTGACGAGGAGCCCTTTTTCCAGGAGCCGCTCGGCGTAGGGGCGGGCCGGGACCCGGAGCTCCATGCCGATGAGGAGTCCCCGGCCGCGGACGTCGACGATGTCCGGGTGACGGATGGCTTTGAGGGCGGCGAGGAAGCGCTCGCCGAGGGCGGCCGCCCGTTCCGGAAGCCGTTCTTCTTCGATGACTTCGAGGGCGGCGAGGGCGACGGCGCAGGCGAGGGGGTTGCCGCCGAACGTCGAGCCGTGGGAGCCGGGGTCGAAGACGTCGAGCACGTCGGCGTCGGCGGCGACGGCGGAGACCGGGTAGACGCCGCCGCCCAAGGCTTTGCCGAGGATGTAGACGTCCGGGACGATGCCTTCCCAGTCGCAGGCGAACATCCGGCCGGTGCGGCCGAGGCCGGTCTGAATTTCGTCGGCCATGAAGAGTACGCCCTGGGCCCGGGTGAGGGCGTACGCCTCCCGGAGATAGCCGTCCGGCGGGACGACGACGCCGCCTTCGCCCTGGATCGGCTCGACGAGGAAGGCGACGGTGTTCGGCGTGATCGCCGCCCGGAGGGCGTCGACGTCGCCGTAGGGGATGATCTTAAATCCCGGCGTCAAAGGGCCGAAGCCGTCCCGATAGGCCGGCTCCGACGAAAACGAAATGATCGTCGTCGTCCGGCCGTGGAAGTTGCCGTGAGCGACAATGATTTCGGCGGCGCCGTCCGGGACGCCCTTCTTCCGATAGCCCCAGCGCCGGGCGGCCTTGATCGCCGTCTCGACGGCTTCGGCGCCGGTGTTCATCGGGAGGACGCGGGGTTTGCCGGTGATCTGGGCGATTTTTTCCAGACAGGGGGCGAGACGGTCGGTGTAAAACGCCCGCGACGTGAGCGTCAGCCGGTCGGCCTGCTCCTTGAGCGCCCGGATGATCTTCGGGTGGCGGTGGCCCTGGTTGACCGCCGAGTAGGCGCTCAGAAAATCGAGGTAGCGCCGGCCGTCGACGTCTTCGACCCAGACGCCTTCGGCCCGGGCGAGGACGACCGGGAGCGGCGCGTAGTTCCGGGCGCCGACCGCCTGTTCACGGGCGATGAAGGAATCGGAGCGGCGCATGGGGAGGCTCTCCTTTCGTTTCAGGCGCTTCACGGACAGTCTATCGTCCGGCGGTGGCGGGTTCAAGGGTGGCCGGTCTTTTCGCGGGATGAACCCGACCGCTCCGGCAGGAGGTCGGCCGCCGGCGTCGAAATGAACCATGCAAAAGGAGGATTTCGATGATCAAGCGACCGAAGCGGCTTCATCCGCCGTCGGTCCGGGAGCGGGCGGCGCTCATCCGGGTGGCCCGGCGGGAGGCGCCGGCGGACGTGTGGCTTTCCGGCGGCGTGGTGCTGAACGTTTTTACCGGCGAATGGCTTCGGGCCGAGGTCGCCTTCCTGGGCCGGCGGATCGCTTACGTCGGGCCGGAGGCGCCCCGTGTCGGACCCGAGACGCGCATCGTCGACGTCCGGGACCGGGTGCTCGTTCCGGGGTACATCGAACCGCACGCTCATCCGTTTCAGCTGTATCATCCGTGGACGCTGGCCGATTACGTCCTCGGCCGCGGGACGACGATGCTCATCGCGGACAACATGATGCTCTTTCAGCTTCTCCCCCTTCCGGCGTGGGAGCGGCTCATGGCGGCCTTTTCGGCGCATCCGGTGAAGTTTCTCTGGTGGGCCCGGACGACGCCGCAGGCACACGATGGGCGCCTTTCGGCCCGGTACGCGCCGGAGCACCTCGCCGCCCTCGCCGTCCATCCCTTCGTCGTTCAGGCGGGGGAACTGACCGATTTTGTCCCGCTGGCCGCCGGCGACGAAGAAGCGCTCGCGCGGCTTTCGCCGTTTATCGAGGCGGAAAAACGCATCGAAAGCCACGCCCCGGGCGCCTCGTACGAGACGCTTCTTCGCCTCGCCCTCGCCGGCGCCACGGCGGATCACGAGGCGATCGACGGCGAGGAACTCCTCCGGCGCCTCCGGCTCGGGTACTTTGCGCCCCTTCGCCACTCGTCGATCCGACCGGATCTGCCGGAACTCGTCCGGGCGGCGCTGGAGGTGCCGGCGGCCTGGTCCCGCCTCATGCTCACGACCGACGGGGCGACGCCGCCGGCTTTGACCGACGGCTTCCTGGACCGGCTGATCGCCCTCGCCCTCGAGGCGGGGGCGCCCCCGGCGTGGGCGTACCGGTGGGCGACGCTGAACGTCGCCGAGTATTACCGTCTCGACGATGCGGTCGGAGCGATCGCGCCGGGGCGGCTCGCCGACGTGAACGTCCTCGCCTCGCCGTCGGAGCCGACGCCCCTTTTGACGTGGGTCGAAGGCCGGCCGGCCTCGGAACTCCGGCTGCCGGAGCCGGCGTGGGAGCGGCTTGTGCCGGAAGCCCGGCGCCTGAAGGTCCGGCCGGCGCCGCTTCGGCCGGACGATTTTCTCCCCCCCGGGGCGCCGGGGGCGCCGCAGCCGATCGTCCACCTGCACAGCGACGTGATCACCGTCCTCGCCGAACGGCCGCTTCCGGTGCGCGGGGACCGGATCGACCCGGCGGCGCTCGGCGGGACGCTTCATCTCGCGGCGCTCGTCGACCGGGACGGGCGGTGGGTCACCGCCGCCGTGACGAGCGGCCTTGGGGAAGGATCCCTTGCCGTCGCGTCGACGTTTACCGCGAGCGACGACGTCCTCGTCCTCGCCTCATCGCCGGATCGGGCCCTGGAGGCGTACCGGGCGGTCGTCGAACGGCCGGGGATCGTCTGGCGGATCGGCGTCGGGGCGGCGGAGGAGGCGGGGTTTTTGCCGCTCCCCCTCTTCGGCCGCCTGAGCGACCTCGCCATGCCGGAGCTCATCGAGCGGACGGAAGCGTTCGTCCGGGCGATGCGGAAGGCGGGCTTTCCCCACCGGGACCCGCTGTACATGCTCCTTTTCCTGTCGTCGACGCATCTTCCCCGGGTGCGCCTCACCGAGCGGGGGCTCCTTTCGGTGAAAGACGGACGGATCCTTTCTCCCGTCCGGCGGCTTTCGGGGCCGGCGGCCGGCGGGACCGCCTGAACCGCGGATCGGGCGGGGCCGGTCCGGCCGCGGCGCCGGCCGGTCTTTCGGGAAAAAGCCCGGCGAGCCCGAGGGCGGGCGCGACGAGCCCGCTTAAGGCCGTCGGACATCGGGGCGCCTCCTCGGGGGATGGCGTCGGAGGCGAGGCGATCCCCGGGCCTCGGCGCGGTTCTACCGGGCCCCGGCGAGGTGGAGGATTTCCCGGGCCGCCGCTTCGGCGGCGTTCGGCGGGAGCGCCGACCGAAGGCGGAGACTCAGCGCCATCCGCGTCGTCGGGTCGGCGACCGTACCGACCCAGCGGAAAAAGGCGTCCGCCCCTCCGGAAGCGGCGAGCCCCTCATCCAGCAGGAAGCGCGCGTTTTCTTCCTCCGGACCGGGAAGGGGATCGAAGAGAAAAAGCGGGACGCCGACCGTGAGCGCCTCGGCGACGGTGAGGCCCCCCGGCTTGGTCACGAGGCCGTCGGCGGCGGCGTAGAGGGCGGCGACCTGGGGGGGAGAGAGGTACGGCAGGACGGCGAGGCGGTGGGGCGGCGGAAGGCGGAGATCGCCGAGCGTTTTACGGAGTCCGACGTTCCGGCCGGCGAGCACGGCGATGCGAAGGGGCGGAAGCGTCCTCCCGCCGTCGGCGAGGGGTTCCAGCAGGCGCTTTGCCCCTTCGGCCATCCCAAAGCCGCCGCCGGCGACGACGATTCGGAGCGGTTTTCCCGCGTCGGCGTCCCCTTGCAGGCGCCGCCTCCGGACTTCGGCCGCGGCGGAAAAGGCCGGATGGATGGGGATGCCGGTGACGCGGATGCGCTCTTCGGGAAGGCCGAGCGCGGCAAGGTGCGCCCGGGCGCGGCCGTGGGCGACCAGGAAGCGATCGATCTCGGGTTCGGCGACCGCCGGATGCGGCAGAAGGTCCGTCACCACATAGGCGAGCGGGACGGCGAGGCCTGCCCGGCGTTTGACGCGGGCGAGGAAGAGGGCCGGAACCGGAGCCGTGATGGCCACGGCGGCGGGGCGCATCGCCTCGAGCAGGTGAAGGACGTGCCCCGCCAGGACCCGCGGGGGGCGGAAGGGAGCCGGGCGTCCGAGAGGGGCGGACCGGCCGAGGCGGAGGCGCTCCGGGAAGGAAAATTCGGGCCGCGGAACCCTGAGGCGCGGAAGGAGGATGAGCGGACCGCGGCGAAGCGAAATCGGGGGAAAACGAAAAAAGCCGGGGAAGACTTCGGCGGGCTTATTCCGCCCCGCCCGAAGGCGGGCGGTGAGCCGGTACGTCCCTCCGAGGAGCTCCGGGGCGCGGCTTAAGGTGAGCCGATAGCCCTGCAGCATGAGCGGATAAAGCTTCGGCGAAAGGGCGGCGTAAAGGTCGACGACGTGCACCGGACGGCCGGCGTCCAGATCGCGGACGGCGAGGGCCAGGGCTTCCGCCGCGCGGCGGTGGCCGTCGCCGAAGCCGCCGGTGACGATGAGGATGGGGGAGCCGGAAGCGGCGTCCACGGCCTTTCCCTCCTTTTCTGCCTCCATTGTAGCCGAACGTTCATCGCCATGTCGAAGACCGACGCGTTCGGTCTGGGAGAGGAGCGAGACCGATGTTGGCGGAGCGTCATCGTTCGATCCGGCGCCTCGTGCGCACGCTGTCGCTTGGGGCGCTTTCGCTCATTGTCCTTCTCGCCGGCTGCCGGAGCCGGCCGGCGTCCGAACCGGAGGCGCCGCCGGCCGACGGGCCGGCCGTCCAGGCGCCGGCGCCGGAGGAAAAGGGGGGCGACGCGGCCGTCGGGAAGCCGTACGTCTCGCCGCTTACGGGCCTTCCGACGGACGCCGCGCCGGGCCGGCGGGCGATCGTCGCCATCATCGAAAACAGCCCGGAGGCCCGGCCTCAGTCGGGGCTCGACCGGGCCGACGTCGTCTACGAACTTCTGGCCGAAGGCGGGATCCCGCGCTTTGCCGCCGTCTACCAGACGGCCGACGCCGGCACCATCGGCCCGATCCGGAGCATCCGGCCGTATTTCATCCGCCTCGCCGACGGCTTCGATGCGGTCATGGTCCACGCCGGCGGGAGCCCCGAGGCGCTGAAGACGATCGCCGATCGGGGGCTCCCGAGTCTGAACGGCCTTCTGGGCGAGGCGGACCCTTACTTTTGGCGGGCGTCGTTTCGGAAGGCGCCCCACAACCTCTACACCAGCCTGGAAAACGTCCGGGCCATGATGGACAAGAAGCATTACCGCGACACCGGCACCGTCCCCGGCTTTCGCTTCCTGGTCGATCCGTGGTCGGGCCCCGGTCGCCCGGTCGGAAGCCCGGCGGACGAGCTTCTCGTTCGATACAACCCGTCGTACCGCGTGACGTACACGTACGACGCCGAATCCCGGACGTACCGGCGGGCGATCAACGGCCAGCCGCATTCGGACCTGGAGACGGGAAAACCGCTCACCGCGACGAACATCCTCGTCCTCTTCGCCCGGCACCGGGTTCTGGATTCGGCCGGCCGTCTGGCGATCGACCTGGACGGCGGCGGCCGCGGCGTTTTCGTCAGCCTCGGCCGGGCCGTGCCGGTGACGTGGGAGAACGTCCGGGGTGTCCTTCGGGCCTACACGGAAGACCGGGCGGAGATCGCCTTCGCGCCGGGCCAGACGTGGGTCGAAGTCGTTCCGGACGTCGGCGCGACGGTTCAGTACCGCGGCGCCGGAGAGGCGCCGGACGGCGGGGCGCCGGCCGACGGCGGCGGGGCGGCGTCCCGGCCGTGACATTTTACAAAACTAAAGCGTTGAAGTATAATGTCGGCAAACGAAAGGGTGAGGGGTTCGAGGGTGGACAAAGGGGTGCTGGCGATGCGCCTGGAGAAGCTGAAGCCGTACGGCATCGATTTTTTGTTCGATGCGATCCTCACCTTGCGGACGCCGGAGGAGTGTTATGCGTTTTTTGATGACCTGTGCACGATCAACGAGCTCAAGGCGTTCGGCCAGCGGCTGATGGTCGCCAAGATGCTCCGGGACGGGGAGACGTACGCCGCCATCGAGGCCAAGACCGGCGCGTCGACGGCGACGATCTCCCGCGTAAAGCGGAGCCTTCACTTCGGCAACGACGGCTACGCCCTCGTCTTCGAGCGGCTGGAGCAGGCGGGGAAGCTTCCGCCTGCCGGCGCCGCCTTCGGAGACGGCCGGGAGGAAGCGGCGGCCGCCGACCCGCTTCAGCCTCCCGGGTCGAAAGCGCCGGCGGCCCGCGCCGGCAAAGCGGCAGGAAGGGGCGCCGACGCGGCGGCCTTGGCGGCGGAGGTCCGGGACGAAGAGGCGCCGGATGAGGCCCGTGTCCGGCGAGCGGCGGCGCCGGGTCTTCCGTCCGAGGCCTAAGCGGTCGACGGACGGCGGGGAGGGACGGGAGACGGGCGACCGCGGTTCCGGCGTCGGTCCGGCCTTCGGCGGAAGCGCCGCGTCCGGTCGAACGGACCCGTCCCAGAGCCCGGCCGCCGCCTCGGCCCGCGAACGCGGGCGCTTTTTTTATGCGCCCGCATCCGGTACAATGCGGGAAGAGAGGAGGCGCGCCGATGGAAGCGGTCGACACGCTTCTTCAGGGCCTCAACGACCGGCAGCGGGAAGCGGTGCTGGCCGGCGACGGCCCGGTGCTCGTCGTCGCCGGTGCCGGAAGCGGCAAAACGCGGGTCCTCACCCACCGCATCGCCGCCCTCATCGCGCGGGGCGTCCCGCCCACCGGGATCCTCGCCATCACCTTCACGAACAAGGCGGCCCGGGAGATGCGGGAGCGGACCGAAGCGCTCATCGGCGAGGCGGCGCGGGACGTCTGGCTGATGACGTTTCACGCCTTTTCGGCCCGGGTGCTTCGGATCGACGGCGAGGCGATCGGCGTCGATCCCCGGTTTACGATCCTCGATGCGCAGGATGCCGACCGGCTTCTCGCCAAGGTGCTCCGGTCGCTCAATCTGGACGAAAAAAAATTTCCGCCCCGGACGATGCGGGCGAAGATCGGCCGGCTGAAAAACGAAGGCATCGACGTCGAGGCGTACGGCCGTCTCGCCGGCGATCCCGCCGCCCGGGTGCTCTTCGACGTCTACGCCGCGTATGAACGGGCGCTCGTCGAACACGCGGCGCTCGACTTTGACGGGCTGTTGCTTCAGACGCTCATCCTCTTTCGCCGGCGGCCGGACGTGCTGGAGAAGTACCGCCGGCGCTTCCGACACGTCCTCGTCGACGAATATCAGGACACGAACCGCGTGCAGTACCTTCTCCTGCGGGCCCTCGCCGGGGAGAACGGAAACCTGTTTGCCGTCGGCGACGGCGATCAGTCGATCTACCGCTGGCGGGGGGCCGATCTTCGCAACATCCTCGATTTCGAGCGGGACTTTCCCGGGGCGAAGACGATCCTGCTCGAAGAAAACTATCGCTCGACGGCGATCATCCTCGAGGCGGCCAACGCCGTCATCGCCCACAACACGGCCCGAAAGCCGAAGGCGCTCTGGACGCGCCGGGCCGGCGGCGAGAAGATCCGGCTGTATCACGCCATCGACGAAGCCGACGAGGCGCGTTTTATCGCCGAGGAGATCCGCGCCCTCGCCGCAGGCGGCGTCCGGCTCGGCGATGTCGCCGTCCTCTACCGGATGAACGCCCAGTCGCGGGCGATCGAAGGGGAACTGGCCCGGTTGGGGCTCCCGTACCGCGTCGTCGGCGGGCTTCGCTTCTACGAGCGGAAAGAGATTAAAGACGTCCTCGCCTACCTCCGCGTCCTCGTCAACCCGGGCGACGTCCTGTCGCTGGAACGGATCTTGAACGTTCCCCGGCGGGGGATCGGCGAGACGTCGTGGCAGCGAGCGGTCGAGTACGCCGCCCAGGCGGGACTTCGGCCGTATGACGTCCTGGCGACGCCGGAGGCGGCCGGGGTCCGGGGCGCCGCGGCCAAGGGCATGCGGGCGCTTTCCGATCTTCTCGAGCGCCTTCGGGCGGATGTCGCCGACCGCCCGCCTTCGGCGCTCCTTGAGGCGGTGCTCGAGGAGACGGGCTACCGGGCGATGCTCGAGGCGGAGGCGGAGACGGAGGAAGGGCGCGCGCGGCTGGAGAACGTCGCCGAGCTTTACTCGGTCTTTCAGGCGTATGAGGCGGAGGCGCCCGGCGGGACGCTGGCCGACTTCCTCGCCGACCTCGCCCTCGCCACCGACGTCGATCAGCTCGAGGCGGCGGACGCGGTGACGCTCATGACGCTCCACAGCGCCAAGGGCCTCGAGTTTCCCGTCGTCTTCATCCCCGGTCTCGACGAAGGCATCTTCCCGAACGGCCGGAGCCTGTTTGACGACGACGAGCTCGAGGAGGAGCGGCGGCTCATGTACGTCGGCATCACCCGGGCCAAGGAGCGGCTCTACCTCATCACCGCCGCCCAGCGGCGGCTCTTCGGTCGGGTGGAGCCGTCGGCGCCGTCGCGGTTTTTGAGCGAGCTGCCGCCGGAGGTGCTCGAGATCGTCGACGGCTTCCCCGCGGCGTCCGGCGCCGGGGGGACGGCGGCCGGCGGCCGAGGGTGGGGGGCCGGCGCGGGCGGTCCTCAGGCCGGCGGCCTCATCCCGGCCGGAAGCGGGGGGGCGGGCCCCTTCGGCCCGGGCCCCACCGGGCCGCGGCCGGGAGGGGCCTTCCCCGCCCGCCCGGCGTCCTCTGCCGTCCCGGCCTCCGGCTTTTCCGCCGGCGACCGGGTCCGCCACGCCAAGTGGGGCGAGGGCGTCGTCATTGCGGTCGAGCGAAGCGGAGACGATGAGGTGCTTACGGTCGCCTTTTCGGCACCGCACGGCATCAAAAAGCTCCTTTCGGCATACGCGCCGCTCGTGCGCGCCTGACGGGGCGCTCGGGCCGCTCGCGATGGCCCCAAGCCGGGAAGAACACGGCTCGACGGATCGGGAGGCCGGATCGGTGGACAAGCGAGAGCGAATGGAAGCGCTCGTTCGGCTTCTGAACGAATACAACTACTACTACTACACCCTCGGCGAACCGAAGGTGCCGGACGAAGAATACGACGCGCTGTACGACGAACTCGTCCGGCTGGAGCGGGAGACCGGCATCGTGCTGCCGGATTCGCCGACGCAAAAGGTCGGCGCGGAGCTTTCCGGCCAGTTTCCGGAGCACCGGCACCGGGTGCCGCTTCTTAGCCTCGACAAGACGACGACGGAGGCGGGGCTCCGGTCATGGGCGGAGCGGGTCGAGCGGCTCTGGGCGGAAGCGAACGCGGCCCGGGCGGCTCAGGGGCTTCCGCCCCTTCCGGCGCCGGTGTACATCCTGGAGCCGAAGTTTGACGGGCTCACCGTCGTCCTCACTTACGAAGACGGACGCCTGACCAAGGCCGCCACCCGGGGGAACGGCGAGGTCGGCGAGATGATCCTCGAGACGGTGAAGGTCATCCCGAGCGTTCCGCTTTCGATCCCGGAGCGGCGGGGGGTGTTCGAGTTTCAGGGGGAGGCGATCATGCCCCGGTCGCGGCTCCTCCGCTACAACGAAGAAAGTCCGGTCAAGCTCGCCAACACCCGGAACGGCGTCGCCGGGGCGCTCCGGAACCTCGACACGCGGGAAGTCCGGCGGCGGGGCGTCGACGTCTTTTTCTATCACGTGAACTACGCCTCCGACCGCCCCTTCCGGAGCCACCGGGAGATGATCGCCTTCATGCGGGAGATGCGGCTTAAGGTGACGCCGTATTCGGAGGCCTTCACCGACCTCGAGGCGCTCCTTCAAGCGATTCGGGAGAAAGAGGCGGAGCGGGCCGCCCTCGACTACGACATCGACGGGCTCGTGATTAAGCTCGACGACCTCGCCACCCGGGAGGCCCTCGGCGCGACGGCGAAGGCGCCCCGCTGGGCGATCGCGTGGAAGTTTCCGGCGGTGGAGGCGACGACCCGCCTCGTCGACGTCGTCTGGAACGTCGGCCGGACCGGGGTCGTCACGCCCCAGGCGGTGCTCGAGCCGGTGGAGGTGGGCGGTGTGGTCGTCCGCCACGCGACCTTGAACAACATCGAAGACATCGAGCGCAAAGGGCTCCGCTTCGCCCTCGGCCGCCTCGTGCGGCTCCGCCGGTCGAACGACGTCATCCCTCAGATCCTCGGCCCGGCGGAGGCGGCGGAGGCAGACCCGGCCCACGAGATCGTTCCGCCGGCCGCCTGCCCGGCGTGCGGGACGCTCCTCGAGCGGGAAGGGCCGTTTTTCTACTGCCCGAACACCCTCTCCTGCCCGCCGCAGCTCATCCGGCAGATCGTCCACTTCGCCCAGCGGGATGCGATGGATATCGAAGGGCTGAGCGAAAAGACGGCCGCCCAGTTCGTCGAGGCCGGCCTCGTCCGGGACGTCGCCGACCTCTACGCCCTCACCGCCGAGGCCCTCCTCGTCCTGCCCCGCTTCGGCGCCAAAAAGGCCGACAACCTCCTTGCGGCGATCGAGCGGTCGAAAGCCGTTCCCCTTGACCGGTTTCTCTTTGCCCTCGGCATCCACGGCGTCGGCAAGGAGACCGCCCGGCGGCTTGCGGAGCACTTCGGCTCGTTTGACGCCGTTTTCGGCGCCACCTTCGAAGCGCTTCAGGCCGTTCCCGGCGTCGGGGAGGTCGTCGCCGAAAGCATCGTCCACTTCTTCCGGGCGCCGCACGTGCGGGAGACGCTGGAGAAGCTTTTCGCCCGGGGCGTGCGGCCGCAGCCGGTGGCGAAGGAGCCGGAACCGGGAGATCGTCCGCTCAAGGGACTCACCTTCGTCCTCACCGGCACGCTGGAGACGCTCTCCCGGGAGGAGGCGACGGCCCTCATCGAGTCGCTGGGCGGGCGCGTTGCCGGCAGCGTCTCCCGGAACACCGACTACGTCGTCGCCGGCGAAAAGGCCGGCTCCAAACGGGCCAGGGCGGAAGCCCTCGGGATTCCGATCCTGGAAGGAGAGGCGGCCCTGCGGGCGCTCATCGAGGCCCGGCGGCAGGGCGATGGAAGCGGGGATCGCCGATGAGCCGCTTGGGCCGGGGGCTTCGTCTCGCCGCGGCGGCCGCGTTTTTTCTTCTGGCCGCCGGCTGCCTGCCAAAGCCGGCGACGGAGGGGGGGGCGCCGCCGGCGGCCTCACCGCCGGCCCGGCCGCCGGAGGTGACCTCGACGATTCCGCCGGAGGGCGTCCTCTACCGGATGCCGCTCCCCTACCGGCCCGGCCAGGGGCAACCCCCGTGGGAAAAGGTGTCCCGGGTCGATCGGGCCCGGTTTGAGCTCGGCCTCATGGCGCTCAGCCGAAAGACGTTTCCGCCGGAGACGCATCTTTACGAAGACGGCCAGCTCTTAAGCGCCGAGGAGATCGGAGACTGGCTCAAACCGTACGACCCCGAGCAAAATCCCGTCGGCCTGAACGACCCGGCCTATCGCCCTTCGGCATCGGGCAACGTCTTTCAGTTTTTCTGGGAGCAAGACTACCTCGACGCCCAAACCGGGGCCCTCGCCGGCGTGACGGTCGGGATGGTCTTGAATCCGACGGTGGACGTTCCCGCAGAATCGAAAGCTGCCGGCCAGGGCACGAACAACCCGTGGATCGCCCGACCGCTCAAGCCGGAGGAGCTCGATCGCTATGCCCGGGACGCCGGCGAGAAGATCGCCCGGCGCCTCAGGGAAAAAGGCGTCGACGGCCCGATCGTCCTCGGCGCTTACCTCGCCTCGCCGCGGACCGCGTTCGAGCCGGGACATTTTTTTCTGACCGGGGAGCTCGCCAAGGGAGCGGCCGGCGGCGTTCGCTACACGCCCGTCTCCGAGCGGTATTTGCTCCTTCCGGCCTTGCAGGTGAGCGAGGCGGACAAGCGGCTTTCGCTCGTCTTTGACGAGTTCAAAGAGGCCCTGGAGCGGGCGTTTCCGCAGTTTTTGAGCGTCGTCGGCCTCGCCCGCCTGGACGGCGACCGACTTTTGGAACTCGATGCGACCATCACGGCGAGCTACCGCTCTCAGGGCCAGGTGATGGGCCTCGCCGAATACGCCGCCACCCTCGTCACCGACCGCTTTCCGCCGGAGGCGGACGTCGAGGTGATCGTCCAGTCCGCCAGCCGGCCGATCGCGCTCATCGTCCGGCCGCCGGGGAAAGAGACGTTCGTGCATCTTTTTCGCCAGTAGGTGCCGGGGCCGAGCCACTCCCGATGCCGAGCGAAGACGGCAAAAAACCGGCCCTTCCGTCGCGGAAGGGCCGGTTTTTTCAGGGAACGGGATTTTTTTAACGGCCGGCTTTGAGCCGCCGGGCGATGTCGATCGCCCGGCGCACCTGATGTTCCGCCGCCCGGACGACCGCCTCCGGAAGGGGCGTGTCCGGCTCGGGGACCGTCGCCGACGTGCCGTAGGGGTTGCCGCCGGCGGCAAACACCGCCGGGTCGGTGTAGCCCGGCGGGACGACGATCGCGCCCCAGTGGTAGGCCGTGGTGTACAGGGAAAGGAGCGTCGCCTCCTGACCGCCGTGAGGATTTTGCGCCGAGGTCATGGCGGTGACGACCTTGTCGACGAGGGCGCCTTTCGCCCAGAGCGGTCCCGTCGTGTCGAGGAACTGTTTCAGCTGCGACGGGACGTTGCCGAAGCGGGTCGGGGTCGAAAAGACGATCACATCCGCCCAGACGAGATCGTCGAGCCGGGCATCGGGGACGTCCCGGGTCGCTTCAACGTGCCGCTTCCAGGCGGGATTTTGCTCGATGGCTTCCGGCGGGGCGAGCTCCGCCACCTTGCGAAGGCGGACTTCCGCCCCTGCCGCTTCGGCGGCGCGGGCCGCCGTCTGGGCCAGACGGTAGTTGGTGCCTGTGGCGCTGTAGTAGATGATGGCAACGCGCATGGTCCACGGTGGCCTCCCTTGACAGGTTCAGTATGGCCGTCTTCAAGCGGCGGCTCGCGAAGCGGAAGACGCCACCATTATCGCCGGCTTCCTTAACAAAGTCAAGTGGATAAATCTTTTTCGATCCCGAGCTGCCGAAGCTTGTAGTACAGCGCGCCGCGGGAGATGCCGAGGAGCTTCGCCGCGCGGCTTTTGTTCCCGCCGGCGGCCTCGAGCGCCGCGAGGATCCGCTCCCGCTCCAGCGCCAGGCGGGCCTCCGGGAGGCGTTCGAGACGCATCCGGGAAGAAGCCGGTTCGGGCGCCGTTTCGTCTGCCGCCCCGGCCGTTCGTGGAAGCGTTCCCGGGTCTTCGGCCCGGCCTCCCGTTCGATCGCCCGTCCGTCCTCTGTCCCCCGGCGCCCAAGGAGCGGCCGTCACGGTCGCTCCGGCGCCGGGGAGGCGGCCTTGACCCGACGGTTCCGGCGCGTAAGCCCAGAGCGTCCGGGCGCGGATCGGCTCCGGGAGGTGCCGGAGTTCGACCGTCCCGCCGTCGGCCATGAGGACGGCATATTCGAGGGCGTTTTTGAGCTGGGGCAGATTGCCCGGCCAGTCGTAGTGGAGAAGCGCTGCCAGCGCTTCGTCGGTCATGCGCGGCGCCGGCCGCCCCAGGGCGCGGGCCGCCTCGTCGATGAGGTGCCGCACCAGGGCCGGGAGCTCTTTTCGCCGCGCCCGAAGCGGCGGAAGCGAGAAGACGAAGAAGCGGTAAAAGAGCTCCGGCAAAAACCGCTCCGCCTCGACCGCAGCAGGAAGGTCCGGGCCGGCGGCGGCGATCAGGCGGGCGGCGACGGGGAGCGGCTCCCGGCCGCCCTGACGGACGTACCGGCCGCCGGCGAGCGCCTCCGCCAGGGCCGCTTGGAGCGCCTCCGGCCAGGCGTCGACGTCCTTGAGGAACAGAAGCCCGTCTCGGGCCCGCTCGAGGAGCCCCGCTTCCGGGGCCCCGCCGCCGGGGCCTTCAAAGCCGAAGAGTTCCGCCGCCTGAAAGCCGTCCGGCACGAGGCGGCTGTGAAAGACGAGGAACGGCCCCTCCAGGCCGAGCGTCCGGTGGACGTAACGGGCCAGCGCCTCCCGACCGGAGCCCCGCTCGCCGAGGAGGAGGACCGGCCGGCGCTCTTTGAGCGCCGCGGCGATTCGCCCGGCGAGGTCCAGAAGGTCCGGGAACAGGATGTCGAGGAGCCGCTTTGTCGTCCCTTCTTCCGGCGCGGTCTCCGGGGCGCCGTACAGGGCCGCCGAGAGGGCGACGTGTTCGGTGATATCTTGTTCCACGGCGATGGCGCCGATCAGCTCTCTGGACTCGGAAAAAATCGGATAGGCGTTGATGAGGACGTGCTTGTCCGGCCGCGGCCGGTGGTAGAGGCGGTGCACCGGCCGGCGGCTTCGGAGCACCTTAAAGAGCATGACCGACCCCGCCGGGAAAAACCGGTCGATCGGGGCGCCGACGATCGCCTCACGTGGAATGCCGTAGATCATTTCCGCCGCCCGGTTCCAGTACAGCACCGTCCCGGTCGGGTCGACGATCGTCACGGCGTCGTTCAGACTCTGAAGGAGCGTCTCGAAAATGGCGTCGAGCCGCTCCACAGGGAAGCGCATCGAACGAGCCTGTTTAATTTCCGACATCTCGATCCCCTTGCCGCCAGCGGAATGTGCAAATATCGGCGATTCCGTTAAGTAAGCGGTATCAAGTATAATCATCTTACCACACTTGTTGAAAAGACAACAGGTGTTTAAATTTCAACAGATGGACAGGAGGTTGAACCATCCGATGAAACAGCGATCGGCGGATTTTTCGTCGGTTCATCCGGCGCACCGGCGGCTCCGCCCGGGGCGGCGGACGATCTCCGGCCTCGCGCTTCTTGCGCTCGTCCTTCTGGGCAGCGGCTTTCTTTCGGCGTGCGGCGGGAAGACGGCGTCGACGGACGGCCCACCTTCGGGCCAGACGGCCGGGGAGGCGACCGGAGGTTCGTCCGGCGGCGAGATCCTGATCGGCGTGCAGTCCCCGACGACCGGCTCGGAAGCGAAGATGGGCCAGGACATCAACCAGGCGATCGAGCTCGCCGTCGAAGAACTGAATGCCAAGGGCGGCGTGCTCGGAAAGACGATCAAGCTGACCTTCGCCGACGACGCCTGCGACCCGCAGACGGCGACGGCGGCGGCCAACAAGCTCGTCTCACAAGGCGTTGTCGCCGTCGTCGGCGGCTACTGCTCCGGCGCGACGCTCCCGGCGACCGGCGTGTACCATCAGGCCGGCATCCCGATGGTGGTCACCGCCGCGAACTCCGAGAAGATTCCGGCGCAGGGATATCCGGAGATCTTTCTTGTCAACGGCACGACGAAACATCAGGCGAAACGGGCGGCGGAGTACATGGTCAAGGAGCAAGGGGCGAAGCGGATCGCCCTCGTCCACGACAATTCCGCCTTTGCCCGGGATCTCGCCGAGGCGACGAAGCAAGAAGTCGAGGCGCTGGGCGGCGAAGTCATCGCCTTCGAGGCGGTCAACAGCGACGAAAACGATTTTACGCCGGTCATCTCCAAGCTGAAAAGCTTAAAGCCCGACGCGACCTACTGGACGGCGTACTACTCCGCCGGCGGGCTTTTCATCAAGCAGTTTAAGACGGCGAAGGTGCCGGGGATCATCGGCGTCGGCGACGGGGCGAACGACAAGATGCTCATCGCCATCGCCGGGAAGGAAAACGCCGAAGGAACGTTCATCACGATGAGCCCGTCGGCGGAATTCATCCCGGAGGCGAAAGCGTTCATCGAACGATACTACGCGAAATTCGGCGAAGAGCCCGGCCCGTACTCCGCCCTCTCGTATGACGGCATGCGGCTTCTGGCCGACGCCATCGAGCGGGCGGGCTCGACCGAGCCGGCGGCGATCGTCCGGGCGCTCCGGGAGACGAAAGACTTCCCCGTCTTCGGCGGCACGATCACCTTCAACCCCGACGGCACGATTCAGAAGTCGAACTTCATCGTCGTCGTGGTGAAAAACGGCGAATTCGCGTTGCCGTAAGAACGATCCACGGGCCCGCTTGGACATTCGGCGCCGGAACGCGGCCGAAAGGAGGCGATTCGGTGAACGTCTGGGGCGAGCAGCTCATGAATGCCCTCGTCATCGGCTCGTTTTACAGCCTCATCGCCCTCGGGTATTCGATGGTCTACGGCATCATCCAGCTCCTCAACTTCGCCCACGGGGACGTCTACATGGTCGGGGCGTTTGTCGGCTACGGCGTCCTTTCGGCGATGAGCGGGGCGCCGCTTTTCGTCGGCCTCGGGGCGGCGTTTCTCTTCGCCTCGCTGGTCACCGGCCTTCTCGGCCTCGGCGTCGAACGGATCGCCTACCGGCCGCTCCTTCAGTCGTCGCGGCTGGTGATGCTGATCACGGCGATCGGCGTTTCTCTCGTGCTGGAAAACGGCGTCATGCTCGCCCTCGGACCGAGCTTCCGCGTCATGCCGGTCGAGCTTCCCCGAAGCGGCATCTCCCTCTTCGGCGCCGACGTGACGTATGCCCAGCTCGCCATCATCGCCACGTCCGTCGGGCTCATGCTCCTTCTGGATGCCTTCGTCCGGCGGACGCTCTACGGCAAGGCGATGCGGGCGATCGCCGTGAACCCGACGGCGACGGCCCTCATGGGCATTCCGGTGCACCGGGTGATCGCGCTGACGTTTTTCATCGGATCGTTTCTCGCCGGGAGCGCCGGGGTCCTCGCCGGCGTCTACTACGGGAAGATCAACTTCATGATGGGCTTCATCGTCGGGCTCAAGGCGTTTACGGCGTCGGTCTTGGGCGGCATCGGCTCGCTGCCGGGGGCGATGCTCGGCGGGTATCTCCTCGGCTTTCTCGAAACGTTCGGCGCGGCGGCCCTCGGCGGGGAGTGGAAAGACGTGTTCGCTTTCGTGATCCTCATCCTCATCCTCACCCTGAAGCCGACGGGACTGCTCGGGCGGACCGGGACGGAGCGGGTCTGAGATGGCGGCGACTTCGTTTCGGGCGCGGGCCGCTCAGGGGGCGACGGCGGGGCTTCTTCTCGCCCTGTTCCTCTTTCCGCGGGTGGCGTCCAACTACTGGCTGGACGTGTTCACCTCGGCCTTTTTCTACGTCATCCTCGCCCTCGGCCTCAACGTCGTCGTCGGCTTCGCCGGGCTTTTGGACCTCGGCTATGCCGCCTTTTTCGCCATCGGCGCCTACACGACCGGCATCCTCACGACCGTCTATCACGTGCCGTTCCTCTGGACGGTGCCGGCGGCGGCCGCCCTCGCCGCACTCTCGGGCGTCGTCATCGGCGCGCCGGCCCTCCGGCTTCGGAGCGACTACCTCGCCATCGTCACCCTCGGCTTCGGGGAGATCATCCGCATCACGGCCAAGAACCTCACCCTGACCGGCTCGGCGTCGGGCATCTACGGCATCCCGAGGCCGATCGTGTTCGGCCATGCGCTGAAGACGCAGCAAGATTTTTACTATCTCCTTCTCATCCTCGCGATCGTCACGTACCTCGCGATGCGGCGGCTCGAACATTCCCGCGTCGGCCGGGCGTGGAAGTACATTCGGGAAGACGAAGACGCGGCGGCGGCGATGGGCATCGATCCGTTCCGTTACAAGCTGCTCGCCTTCGTCGTCGGCGCCGTCGTGGGCGGCCTCGCCGGGACGGTGTTCGCCGTCCGGATGACGGCCATCGCGCCGGAAAGCTTCGGTTTTATGCAGTCGGTCCTCATCCTGCTGGCGGTCATCCTGGGCGGCCTCGGCCGTCTGCCGGGGGTGGTGCTCGGGGCGTTTCTCATTGTCCTCCTGCCGGAGGCCATGCGAGAATTCGCCAGCTGGCGGTATTTTCTTTTCGGCGCGCTCCTCATCGCGATGATGCACTTCCGGCCGGAAGGGCTCTGGCCGGCCGGCCGGCGCAAGATGCCTCAGGGCGGTCAGGCGGCGCTGAATGGAGGCGACGGGCGGTGATGCTCCTTGAAGTGGAACGGCTCTCGCTCCGCTTCGGCGGGCTTGAGGTCATCCGCGATCTTTCGTTCGCCGTCCCCGCCGGGACGATCGCGAGCTTCATCGGGCCGAACGGCGCCGGGAAGACGTCCCTCTTCAACCTGATCACCGGGTTTTACCGTCCGACCGCCGGCGAGATCCGCTTTGCCGGCGAGCGGATCACCGGCCTTCCGCCGAGCGCCGTCGCCCGCCGGGGCCTCGCCCGGACGTTTCAGAACATCCGGCTGTTCAAAACGCTTTCGGTCCTGGAAAACGTCCTGAGCGCCCTCCATCCCCGGACCCGCTCCGGCGTGTTCGCCGCCCTTTTCCGGACGCCAGGCATGCGCCGGGAGGAAGCGTGGGCCCGGGAGGAGGCGCGTCGGGCCCTCGCTTTCGTCGGCCTTCAGGACGTCGCCGACCGGCCCGCCGGGGCGCTGCCGTACGGTCATCGGCGGCTTTTGGAAATCGCCCGGGCGATCGCGCTTCAGCCGAAACTGCTGCTCCTCGACGAGCCGGCGGCAGGGCTCAACCCGGCGGAAAAGGCCGCCCTCGCCGACCTCATCCGCCGCATCCGGGACGAGCTCGAAATCGGCGTCATCCTCATCGAACACGACATGCGCCTCGTGGCGAATGTCTCGGAGCACGTCGTCGCCTTAAGCTACGGCGAGAAAATCGCCGAAGGGCCGCCGGCGGACGTCCTCCGGCATCCCAAGGTCGTCGAGGCGTACCTCGGGGAGGAGGCGGTCGGATGACGGCGCTCCTTCGCGTCGAATCCCTCACGGTCGCCTACGGCCCGGTGACGGCGGTGCGGGCCCTCGATCTCGCCGTCGGCGACGGCGAGATCGTCGCCCTCCTCGGCGCCAACGGCGCCGGCAAGACGTCAACGCTCCGGGCCCTGTCCGGCCTCGTCCGGCCGGCCGGGGGCCGGATCCGCTTCGCCGGCGAAGACGTCACCGGCCTTTCGCCCCACGCTCTGGTCGGTCGAGGCATCGTGCACGTCCCTGAGGGACGGCAGGTGTTCGGTCCGCTTTCGGTGCTGGAAAATCTGGAGCTCGGCGGGTTTACGCAGCGGAAGGATCGGGCTTTTCTTCGGGAGACGCTGGCGTTCGTCTTCGAGCTCTTTCCGCGCCTCAAAGAACGGCTGCACCAGCCGGCGGGGACGCTCTCCGGCGGCGAGCAGCAGATGCTCGCCATCGCCCGGGGGCTCATGAGCCGGCCGCGGCTCCTTCTCCTCGACGAGCCGTCGATGGGGCTCGCGCCGATCGTCGTGCAGGACATCTTCCGAACCTTGCGGGCGATCAACGGCCGAGGGACGGCCATCCTCATCGTCGAGCAAAACGCCAAAGCGGCCCTCGCCCTGGCCCACCGGGCGGTCGTTCTGGAGCTCGGCAAAAAGGTGCTGGAGGGGCCGTCCGAAGTGCTGGCGAGCGACCCTCGCGTGGTGGACGCCTATCTTGCCCAGGCGGAGGGACGCCGATGAGCACGTTCATGCAGAACACATTTCTCTATCTTTCGAAAAGCCGCCTCGCCAACCGCCTTGCTCGGCGGTACGGGCTTCGCCTCGGCGCCCGGCGCTTTGTCGCCGGCGAGACGGTGGAAGAGGCGATGGTGCGGGTCAAGGCCTTCAACGACCGGGGCATCAAGGCGACGGTCGACCACCTCGGCGAGTTCGTCACTTCCCGGGCGGAAGCCGAGGCGGCGGCCGCGGCGGCGATCGAGGCGCTCCGGGCGATGGACCGCGCCGGCGTCGATGCTTACCTCTCGGTCAAGCTCACCCAGCTCGGCCTCGACGTCGACGAGGCGCTCGCCCACGCCCACATGCGCCGCATCCTGAGCGAGGCGAAGCGGCGCGGCCGCTTCGTCCGCATCGACATCGAAGACTACGCCCGGAACGAAGCGACCTTTCGCCTCTTTCGCGCCCTTCTGGACGAGTTCGGGCCGGAGACGATCGGCATCGCCATGCAGGCGTACCTCTACAAGAGCGCCGACGACCTCGAGGCACTCCTTCCCGACCGGCCGAACATTCGCTTCGTCAAGGGGGCGTATAAGGAGCCGCCGAGCGTCGCCTATCCGAACAAGGCCGACGTCGACGAGAACTATTTCCGCCTCGTTGCGCGGCACCTTTCGGCCGGCGGCTATGCCGCCGTCGCCACCCACGACGAGCGGTTGATCGAGAGGGTGAAGGCCTACGTCCGGGAGGCGGGCATCCCGCGGGAGCGGTTTGAATTCCAGATGCTCTACGGCATCAAGGAATCGCTCCTCGAGCGCCTCGCCCGGGAAGGCTACACCGCCCGCGTGTACGTGCCGTACGGCATCGACTGGTACGGCTACACGATGCGGCGCCTCGCGGAGCGGCCGGAAAACGCCTGGTTCGTCCTCCGCTCGCTGTTTGCCCGCTGACGCTGTTTGGCCGCTTCAGGATCTTGATCCGCGTTCGCCCTGCCGACCGATCCGGCGCCGATCTCGGCGGGCGAACGCCTCCGTCGGAGGGATCCTCCTTCGGGGCGGGGGTTTTCCGGTGGAAGAGATACGCCGGCGGGCCGTTCGCTTCGGTCGGATCGGTCGGCGGCCAAAGCGACGGCGTCTTCGCCTTGGACCGGAACGCCGGGCGGCGGGCCGCCGCGGCGTTTCGATAGAAGATCATCCGGTGAAAGGAGCGATGCCCGATGATGCAGATCTTCCGCCCGGAGCCGCTCACCGATTTCAGCCGGCCGGAGAACGCCGAAGCGTTTCGGGCGGCCCTCGCCAAGGTCGAGTCGGAGCTCGGGCTCAAGACGCCGCTCGTCATCGGCGGAAAGGAGATCTACACCGACGATGAGATCGTCTCCACCAACCCGGCGAACCACCGCCAGGTGATCGGTCGGAGCTCCAAGGCGACCCGGGAGCACGCCGAGATGGCCCTAGAGGCGGCGTGGAAGGCGTTTGAGACGTGGTCCCGCATCCCCGGCGTCGAGCGGGCCCGCACCCTCTACAAGGCGGCGGCCATCCTCCGGCGGCGGAAGCACGAGATCTCCGCGTGGATCGTCAAGGAGGCGGGGAAAAGCTGGGTCGAGGCCGACGCCGACACCGCCGAGGCCATCGATTTCCTCGAGTACTACGGCCGGGAGATGGAGCGCTACAGCCGGCCGCAGCCGCTTTATCCGCTCCCCGGGGAGGACTCCGTCCTCGAGTACATCCCCCTCGGCGTCGGCATCATCATCCCGCCGTGGAACTTTCCGGTGGCGATCCTCACCGGCATGACCTCCGGCGCCTTCGTCGCCGGGAACGCTGTCATCTTGAAGCCGGCGTCGAACACGCCGATCGTCGCCTACAAGCTCTTCGAAATCCTCCGGGAAGCCGGGGTCCCGGACGGCGTGGTGAACTTCCTCCCGGGAAGCGGGAGCGAGATCGGCGACTTCCTCGTCGATCATCCGAAAACGCGCTTTGTGAGCTTCACCGGCTCCCTCGAGGTCGGCGTCCGCATCTACGAGCGGGCGGCCAAGGTGCAGCCCGGGCAGAAGTGGCTGAAACGGGTCGTCACCGAGATGGGCGGGAAGGACGCCATCATCGTCGACGAGACGGCCGACCTGGAAGCGGCGGCCCAGGGCATCGTCACGTCCGCCTTCGGCTTCCAGGGGCAGAAGTGTTCCGCCTGCTCCCGGGCCATCGTCGTCGACGCCGTCTACGACAAAGTCCTCGAGCTGGTCATCGAAAAGACGAAGGCCCTCAAGCAGGGCGATCCCGTCGATCCGACGAACGTCATCGGGCCCCTCATCGATCAGGGCGCCTACGAAAAGGTCCTCTCGTACATCGAGATCGGCAAGCGGGAAGGGCGCCTCGTCCTCGGGGGCGAAGGCGATCCGACGACGGGCTGGTACGTCAAGCCGACGATCTTCGCCGACGTCGACCCGAAGGGCCGGATTGCCCAGGAGGAGATCTTCGGGCCGGTGCTCGCCTTCATCCGGGCGCGGGATTTCGACCACGCCCTCGAGATCGCCAACGACACGATCTACGGCCTGACCGGTTCCGTCTATTCGAAAGACCGGGCCCGCATCGAAAAAGCCCGCAAGGAATTCCACGTCGGCAACCTCTACTTCAACCGGAAGTGCACCGGCGCCATCGTCGGCGTGCATCCGTTCGGCGGCTTCAACATGTCCGGGACGAACGCGAAGACCGGCGGCCCGGACTACCTCGGTCTCTTCATGCAGCTCAAGTCGTCTTCGGAAGTGCTCTAACCGGCGAGCATGCGGGACGGCGTCTCCCGCGGCCGGGGCGCTCCCCGATGGGCGTTCCCCGACCGCGGGACTTTTTCGGCGCTTTGTTCACGAAAATATTTTGTTTTCGCTAAGGGGGGAGCCGCCGTGGCTCGGGAGGAGACGACATCGGTTCCTGTATCTTCCGTCGAACGAAAAGTCTTGCTCGCCAGTCTCGTCGGGAGCGCCATCGAGTGGTACGACTACTTTTTGTACGGGACGGTCGCCGGCCTCGTCTTCAACAAGCGGTTTTTCCCGAGCGAAGACCCGTTCGTTGGCCTCATGATCGCCTATTCGGCCTTTGCGCTGTCGTTTTTCATGCGGCCCTTGGGCGGCATTTTGTTCAGCCACTTCGGCGATCGGCACGGCCGCAAGCGGACGCTCGTCCTCACCTTGTCGCTGATGGGCGGGGCGACGGCGCTCATGGGCGTTTTGCCGGATTATGAGGCGATCGGCATCTGGGCGCCGGCGCTCCTTGTCGCGCTGCGCCTCATCCAGGGGCTTGGCCTCGGCGGAGAGTGGGGCGGGGCGCTCCTTCTGGCCGTCGAGTACGCGCCGAAAGACCGGCGAGGATTTTTCGGCAGCATTCCCCAGATCGGCGTCACCATCGGCATGCTGCTTGGGACGCTGTCGTTGTCGCTTCTATCTCTGTTGCCGGATGAAGCGTTCATGTCGTGGGGCTGGCGGGTGCCGTTTCTTTTGAGTCTCGCTTTGATCGCCTTCGGCCTCTGGATTCGCACCGGCTTGGACGAGACGCCGAGCTTCAAAAAAGCCCTCGGCGCCGGGCGGACCGTCCGCCTGCCGGTGGTCGAAACCTTCCGCCGCCACGGAAAGGCGGTCCTCGTCACGACGGGAGCGAAGGTCGTGGAGACGGCGCCGTTTTATCTTTTTTCGACGTTCATCGTCTCCTACGCGACGGGCACGCTCGAGATGGATCGGCGGGCGGTGCTCAATGCCGTCTCGCTGGCGACGCTGGTCGCGACCGTCCTCATCCCCCTTATGGGGGCGCTGTCCGATCGCGTCGGGCGAAGGAAGCTGTACGTCGCCGGGGCCGTGCTCCTCATGCTGTACGCGTTCCCGTACTTCTGGCTGCTCGATCTCAGACAAGGGTGGGCGCTGATGCTGGCGACGGTGCTCGGGCTCGGCATCCTCTGGGCGCCGGTCACGGCGGTCCTCGGGACGCTCTTTGCAGAAAACTTCAGCACGGAGGTGCGCTACACCGGCGTCTCCCTCGGTTACCAACTCGGGGCATCGCTCGCCGGCGGAACGGCGCCCCTCATCGCCACGGCGCTCCTTAGGGCGTTCGACCAAAGCTCCGTGCCGCTCGCGTTCTACCTCATGCTGACGGCGCTCATCTCCCTCGTCGCCGTCGCCTTCGCCCGGGAGGCGCGCGGCCGGGAGCTGGACGGGTGAGGGCGATGCGCGTGATCGACGGCCCGACGATCCGCGAACGCCTGTCGATGGCCGAGGCGATGGCCGCGGTCGAAGCGGCCTTCTTGGCCCGGGCCCGCGGGGTCGCCCGGGCGCCCCGGCTGATGGCGATGCCGCTTCCGGCGGGCGGGACGCTTCTCGTCATGCCGGCGGCGATCGATCCGGTCGCGGCCGGCGACCGGGGGAACGCGGAGGACAGCGGGCGGACGACGCCCCGCCGCCTGCCTTCGCCCTATGCCGCGGTCAAGGCGCTCACCGTCTACCCCGACAACCCCCGTCGAAACGCGCCGGCGATTCAGGGCGCGGTCCTCGTCTTTTCCCTCGATTCGGGCGCGCTCGTCGCCGTTCTGGACGGCGATGCCCTCACGGCGTTTCGCACCGGGGCGCTCACCGGCGTCGCTGCCCGCCACCTCGCCCCGGCCACGGCCAGGACGGCGCTTCTCGTCGGCGCCGGGGCGCAGGCTTTCGATCAGGCGCGGGGGCTTCTGGAGGCGCTTTCGTTGGACGTCCTTTATCTGTTCAACCGAACCCGGGAAAAGGCCGAGGCTTTGCGGGCCCGGCTGGAACGGGAGCCGCGGGTCCGGGACCTCGGCACCGCGATCGCCGTCGTCGACCGCCTCTCCGAAGGGGCGCCTGCCGCCGACGTTATCGTCACCGCGACGAGCGCGACGGAGCCGTTACTCAGCGCCGACATGGTCCGCCCCGGACAGACGATCATCGCCATCGGCAGCCATACGCCCGATCGGGCGGAACTGGCGCCGGAGGTCGTCGCTCGGGCCGATTCGGTCTTTGTCGATACGGAGGCGGGCGCGAGGGCAGAAGCCGGCGATCTCATCCAGGCCGTGCGCACGGGAATGTGGGACTGGTCGCGGCTTACGGGCGAGCTCGCCGACGTCATTTCCCGGGAAAAACCGGGAAGGGTGTCGGAGGAGGCGCTGGTGGTGATGAAATCGGTCGGCGTCGGATGGCTCGACGTGGCGGTCGCTGCCGCCCTTGTCGAAGGAGCGGAGGCCGAACGGTAGAGAGGTTCTCAACGGCCCGTTGTGGAACGGCGTTCGCGGGCGAGTTCGGCATGGGGTCGGTCCGGCTTCTAGAAGACGAGCTCGACGGCATAGAGCACCGCGGTGAGGGAAAAGAAGCTGAGGAGCGTCGTCACGAGCGTCACCGAGGCGACGTAATCGGGCTGAACCCGGTATTCGGCGGCCATCATCGTCATGATGACGGCCGCCGACGTGGCGTTTTGGACGATGAGTACCTTGGCCGGAAGGGGAGAAAGGCCGAGCGCGAAGACGACGGCGGCCATGACGACCGGCGAGAGGACGAGGCGGATCGCACTCGCCAGCGCCGTCGCCCGGGCGTAGGCCGCCGGCCGGGCCTCGGCGAGCTGCATGCCGAGAATGAGGAGTGCCACCGGCACCATGGCGTCGCCGACGAGGCGGATCGGCTGGTACAGCGCGTCGGGGAGCGGCAGGTGAAAAAGGCCGAAAATGAGTCCGAGCCCGGTGGCGACGGTCGTCGGAAGCGTGAGGATCTGGCGGATCGTCGCCGGCCAGGACGTCCCCCGCCCGGCGGCGAGGGCGATGCCGACGGTGTACATCAGGATAAAATTGAGCACGACGACGAAAACCGCCAGCGAAAACGCCCCGTCGCCGTAGGCGAACAGGATGAGCGGGAGGCCGTAGTTGCCGGTGTTCGGAAAGAGCGTCGTCATGAGCGCCGGCCGAAGGAGCGCCTGAAGGCGAAACAGCCGGAAGAGGGCGACCGTAAGCGCGGCAAGCATGGCCGTAAAAAGAAGAAGCGCCAGCGCCATGGCGCCGGCGAGATCGGCCGGAATCGGGCTCTTGGCGAGATACGCGAAGATGAGGAAGGGGCTTAAAAGCTGCGACGAAAAGCGAGCGAGGGCGACCGTGTCGACGGCGTACGTCCGACGATAGGCGTAGCCGGCGGCGACGATGACGAGGACCGGCAGGACGACGTTCCAGAAGAGCTGAAGCATCGGCGCTTATCCCCTCGATTCTCCTCCGGGACCTTCCGCGATTTTCATCCATTTTGTATTCTGCATGATCCCGCTTTATCCCGCCATGCCTGGCGGCCGCCCCGATGCCGGGCCGCCCTAGCGCACGACCGCCTCCGGCGTTCGGGCGCCGTTCGTCAACGTCTCAAGGAGCGTTCGGGCGATCGTCCGGGCGGCCTCCGGGTGGCCGAGGCGCCGGGCCGCCGCCTCGAGCGCCGCCCGCCGGTCCGGATCGCCGAGGAGGGCGCCCACCGTTCGGGCCGCCTCCTCGGCGTCGCCCACCACGGTAGCGGCGCCGTGCCGTTCGACGAAGTGGACGTTTCTCGTCTCCTGGCCGGGGATCGGCTGCAGGAGAACCGCCGCCTTCCCGAGGGCAAACAGCTCCGACAGCGTGAGCCCCCCGGGCTTGGTCACGACGACGTCGGCGGCGGAAAGCCACGTTGCCGTCTCGGTGATCCAGCCGGTGACGATCAAGCGGTGGGAAAGGTGCGGCCGCAGGGCCTCCAGCGCTTCCCGCAGGGCGGCGTTCCGCCCGGAGACGGCGGCGACGGCGAACGGCTCCGGACGCCGGTCGAGGGCCTTCAGCACGGTCGGCATGTCCAGCAGGCCTTCGCCGCCGCCCATGAGGAGGACGAGGGGCTCCGCCGGACCGAGCCCAAGGGCGGCGCGGAGCGCCCGGGCCCGCTCGGGAAGCGTCGGGTCGGCAAAGCGCGGGTCGATCGGGATGCCCGTTGCCTGAAAACGGCCGACGTCCAGTCGGTAGCGGGCGGCGATCGTCCGGGCGACGTCGGGATGGGCGACGAAGTAATGATCGACCCGGCGGTTGATCCAAAAACCGTTGGCGTCGAAGTCGGTGATGGCGACGGCGAGGGTAAACGGCCGCCGCCGCTTCAGCCGGGCGAAGGGCGGGACGCTCAGGGCGTGGGTCGAGATGACGAGGTCCGGGCGAAAGGCGTCGAACAGCTCCTTTGCCCGGGACAGCCCCGAAACGCCAAAGGCCCGCTTGGCCAGGGTGCTCGTCCAGCGTTCGCTGGCGTAGGCGGCGCCCCAGAGGTGGGGCATCCGGGCGAGGGTCTGGCCGTACAGGCGGTTGAAGAGCGCTTCGGCCTGAGGGACGAGGGCGGTCGTCACCCGGACGACAGCGTCCGGCGCCTCCGTCAAAAAGGCGTCCCGGAGCGCTTCCGCCGCCCGGGTGTGCCCCATCCCGAGGGTCGCTTCCGTCACGATCAGGATGTTCGGTCGAAGCGTTCTTGGTTCGCTCATCGCGCAAACCCTCCTTCGGGATCGCGATGCGCCGTTGAAATGCCGTTCGTTTCGATCTTACTTCATTCGCCTTTTTTTTGCCAGAGGGATTTCCATCGTTTCCCTGATCCGCTCCTCCGGCGCCGCTTTTGCTCCCGGCGGGGCATTCTGGTATCATTCGGATGTTAGCGAGGGGGGACGACGATGGCCAAACGCCTCACCGAGGGGACGGTCCAGAAGATCGCCGAGGCGGCGGCGATCGCCCTGACCGACGAAGAACGGGAATCCGTCGGGAAAGAGCTGGAGGACATCCTCGATTTTGTCGACGTCCTACGGGCGGTAGACGTCGACGGCGTCGAACCGACGGTCCACCCGGTGCCGCTTCAGCTGTTCATGCGGGAAGACGAGCCCGTGCGGCGCCACGACCGCGAGGCGCTCCTCGCTCGGGCGCCGGAAGCCGAAGGCGGAACGTTCCGCGTGCCGCGCGTGCTCGGGGACTGAGGAGGGGTGGCCATGGCAGGCTACGGCGAACTGTTGGAGGCGTCCATTCCGGAACTCCGCCGGCGCCTTGAAGCCGGGGAGCTGTCGCCGGAGATGGTGCTGGATGCGGCCTTGGGGCGCATCGAAGCGGTCGAAGGGGAGATCGGGAGTTTCATCGCCCTCGATCCGGAAGCGGCCCGCCGGCGGGCGGCGGCTCTTTTGGAAAAACGCCGCCGCGGCGAGGCGCTCGGGGCGCTGTACGGCATTCCGGGCGCGGTGAAGGACAACATCGCCGTCGTCGGAATGCCGATGACCGCCGGAAGCCGGATGCTGGAGGGCTTTTTGCCGCCGGACGATGCCGTCGTCACCGAACGGCTCCTCGATGCCGACGGCGTGATCGTCGGCAAGGCGAACCTGGACGAGTTTGCCATGGGCGGGTCGACGGAGACGTCCGCCTACCGGACGACGAAAAATCCGTGGGACCCTTCCCGCGTTCCCGGCGGCTCGAGCGGCGGCTCGGCGGCGGCGGTCGCCTCCCGGGAAGTCTGGTACGCCATCGGCACCGACTCCGGCGGCTCGATCCGTCAGCCGGCGGCCTTCACCGGCATCGTCGGCTTCAAGCCGACGTACGGCCGCATCCCCCGGACCGGCGTCGTCGCCTTCGCCTCGTCGTTCGACACCGTCGGCGTCCTCGCCCGGACGGTCGAGGAGGCGGCGATCGTCTATGACGCTTTGCACGGCTTCCATCCGAGCGACACGACGTCGCTTCCCCGGGATCGGGAACCGGTCGCGCCGACCCTCGGCCGGGACATCCGGGGGCTCAAGATCGCTGTGCCGACCCTCTGGCTTGCCGGCCTGGATTCGGAAGTTCGGGCCCGGACGGAAGAGGCGCTCCGGGTGCTGGAGGGGCTGGGGGCGGTCGTCGAGCCGGTCGATATGCCCCATTTAGCGTATGCCGAAGCGGCGTATACCATCCTGACGATGGGCGAAGCGGCGTCGAACCTCGCCCGCTTCGACGGCCTCCGCTACGGCCGGCGGTTTTCCGATGCCCGGGATCTGGCGGCCCTTTATGCCGAAACCCGCGCGCGGGGATTTGGCCGGGAAGTGAAGCGGCGGGTGCTCCTCGGGACGTACTTTCTCTCCGCCGGCCGTTACGAAGACATGTACGTCCGGGCGCAGAAGGTTCGGACGCTCATCCGGCAGGATTTCGAACGGGTGTTTGCCGATTACGACCTCGTCGCCGGACCGACGGCGCCGACGCCGGCTTTTCCTCTGTCGGAGCGGCTTTCCGACCCGGTGGCGATGTATCAGAGCGACCGGTTGACGACCCCGGCCAACCTGGCGGGGCTTCCGGCGGTGAGCGTTCCGGCGGGCTTTTCCGCGGCGGGGCTACCGATCGGCCTGCAGCTCGTCGGCGACGTCGCCGAAGACGCCCTCGTGCTGCAGGCGGCCTACGCGTATCAGGCGGCGACGGAGCACCACCGCCGCCGCCCGGCGCTGTGAGGAGGGGACGAAGGTGGCCTACGAGACGGTCGTCGGGCTTGAAGTTCACGTCGAGCTGGCGACGAAGACAAAGCTTTTTTGCGGCTGCCGCACCGACTTCGGCGACGAGCCGAACGCCAACACGTGCCCGATCTGCCTCGCCTATCCCGGGACGCTTCCGATGTTGAACGAAGAAGCGGTCGCCCTCGCGCTGAAAGCGGCCCTCGCCCTAAACTGCGAGATCACCCGGGAGACGAAGTTCGATCGGAAACATTACTTTTACCCCGACCTGCCGAAAGCGTACCAGGTGAGCCAGTACGACCGCCCTCTCGGCCGAAACGGCTACGTCGACATCGAAGTCGACGGTGAAAAAAAGCGCATCCGCATCGAGCGGCTGCACCTGGAAGAAGACGCCGGCAAGCTCATCCACACGCCGGGAGGCACCTTTGTCGACTTCAACCGCGGCGGCGTGCCGCTCATCGAGATCGTCACCGCGCCGGACATCCGCTCCGGCAAGGAGGCGGCGGCATTTCTCACCGAGCTCCGGGCGATCCTCGCCTACGCCGGCGTTTCCGACGTCCGGATGGAAGAAGGCTCGCTCCGGTGCGACGCCAACGTCTCCGTCCGGCCGGTCGGCGAGACCCGCTTCGGCACGAAGACGGAGATCAAAAACATGAACTCGATCGGAAGCGTCGAGCGGGCGATCGAGTACGAGGCGGCCCGGCAGGTGGAAGTGCTCGCCCAGGGCGGGACGATCGTCCAGGAGACCCGCCGCTACGACGAAGCCCGCCGTGTGACGGTCGGCATGCGGGCGAAAGAGACGTCGGCGGACTACCGCTACTTTCCCGACCCGGACCTCGTCGCCTTCACCATCCCGGAGGCGTGGATCGAGGAGATCCGGGAGAGCCTGCCGGAACTTCCGGACGCCCGCCGGAAGCGCTACGTCGAGGAACTCGGCCTCTCGCCGTACGACGCCCGGGTGCTCACCCAGGAGAAGGCCGTCGGCGACTTTTTCGAGGCGGCCGTCGCCCACGGCGGCGACGTCAAGGCGATCGCCAACTGGATGATGGTCGAAGTCCTCGGCTACCTGAACAAAGAGCAAAAATCCATCGATGAGGTGCCGATGACGCCGGCGCACCTTTCCCGCCTCGTCCGCCTCATCGAAGACGGCACCATCAGCGGCCGGATCGCCAAGGAAATCTTTCCGGAGGTCATCGCGACGGGCGCCGATCCCGAGGCGCTCGTTCGGGAGAAGGGCCTGGCCCAGATCCAGGACGCCGCCCTCCTCGAGGCGGTCGTGGAGCGGGTGCTCGAGGCGAACCCGAAGTCCGTCGCCGACTACCTCGCCGGAAAGGAAAAAGCCCTCGGCCACCTCGTCGGCCAGGTGATGAGAGAGACGAAAGGGAAGGCGAACCCGGGGCTTGCGAACGACCTCCTCAAAAAAGCCCTCGAGGCCCGGCGGAGCGCAGGAGGGGCCTGAGGCGGTGGCGGAAGGCATCCGCCGCCCGCCGCTTCGGGCCGGCGAGCGGCGGACGGTGGAGATTGTCGGTCTGACGCATGACGCCCAGGGGATCGCCCGACCGGACGGGTTTGCCGTCTTCGTCCCGGGGGCGCTCCCCGGCGAGACGGTCGAGATCGTCGTCGAGGCGGTGAGGGCGTCCTACGCCGTTGCCCGCCTCGCCCGGATCGTCCGGGCATCGCCGGAGCGGGTCGCGCCGCCGTGTCCGGTCTACGGCCGCTGCGGCGGCTGCCAGCTCCAGCCCATGACGTACGCCGCGCAGCTCGCCTTCAAGGAAAACGCCGTTCGGGACGCCCTCCGGCGCCTCGGCGGCTTTATCGACCCGCCGGTGCTTCCGATCATCGGCATGCGGGAGCCGTGGCGGTACCGGAACAAGGCCCAGCTCGCCGTCCGGCGCTTCGGCCGGCGGACGGAGATGGGCTACTACGCCCGGAAAACCCACACCCTCGTCCCGATCGACGACTGCCTCCTGGAGGACTCATCCGGGATGGCCGCCCTCCGCGCCGCCCGGGACGCGATCCGCGCCCTCTCCCTTCCGCCGTACAACGAGGTGCATCATGAGGGGCTCATCCGGCACCTCGTCGTCCGGACCGCCCGGACGGGCGAGGCGATGCTGGTCGTCGTGACGAACGGGCCGCATCTCCCCGGCGCCCGGCGGCTCGCCACCGCCGTCCGGCGGGCGGTGCCTTCGGTCGTCTCGGTCGTGCAAAACATCAACTCCCGCCGCACGAACGTCATCCTCGGCGAGGAGAGCCGGGTGATCGCCGGCCGGGAGACGATCGAGGAGACCCTCCTCGGCGTTCGCTTCCGCATCTCGGCCCGGTCGTTCTTTCAGGTCAACCCGGAGCAGACGGAGGCGCTGTACCGGATCGTGGAAGAGATGGCCGGGTTGACGGGGCGGGAGACGGTGATCGACGCCTACGCCGGCGTCGGGACGATCGCCCTCGTCCTCGCCCGCAAGGCGGCGGAGGTGATCGGCCTCGAGGCGGTGCCGGAGGCGGTCCGGGACGCCGAGGAAAACGCCCGGCGAAACGGCATCGAAAACGCCCGCTTCCTCGCCGGCGCGGCCGAAGACCTCCTCACCCGCTTTGCCGAGGAAGGAAAGACCGTGGACGCCGTCGTCGTCGACCCGCCGCGGAAGGGACTCGATCCGAAGGCGGTCGACGCGATCCTCCGCCTCCGGCCCCGGCGTCTCGTCTACGTCTCCTGCAATCCAAGCACCCTCGCCCGGGACGCCCGCCTCTTTGCCGCCGGAGGGCTTCGTCTCGCCGCCGCCCGACCCGTCGATCTCTTTCCCCAGACGGTCCACGTGGAGACGGTCGCCCTTTTCGAACGAGATGTGAACGTTATGTGAAAAATGGGCGCGTTGTGACGACGCGCCCTTTTTTCCTGTGTTACAATGAACCCATGTCGAGCACCCCGGGCGGGCAGGACGGGCGGACGGAAGACGCATGCAGGGAAAAACACGCTTCCCCGTAGGGTATGCTTTCAGCGGCAGTCGAGACGAAAGGACGGGATCGGTGTGGCCCGGGAGGAAGCTCAAAGGCGGACCAAAGCGGTCGCGGGGGCGTCGGAAGAGCGGGTTCGGCACATCGGCCGGTGGCGAACGGCGTGGGCCCTTTTTTTGGCGTTCGCCAAGCTGAGCCCGGTCACCTTCGGCGGCGGTTTTGCCGTCATCCCGCTCCTCGAGCGGGAGCTCGTCGACCGGCACCGGTTTGCCCGCCGGGAAGAGATCGTCGACCTGTTCGCCGTCGCCCAGGCGGTCCCCGGATCGATTTACGTCAACGTCGGGACCCTCATCGGCTACCGCCTCGCCGGCGTCCTCGGCGCGGTCCTCGCCACCGCCGGGGCGCTTCTGCCGACGATCCTCATCATGCTCGTCCTGGCCGTTCTTTATGAGGGGCTCAAGGCGAACCCGTACGTCGAGGCGACGATGGCGGGCCTCCGTCCGGCGATCGTGGCCCTCATCGCCTATGCCGGCGTCCGGGTGGCGAAAACCGCGGTCGACGGGTGGCTGACCGGCGGCATCGCCGTGGTCACCTTTGGGGTCTTGTTTTTCTTGCACCTTCATCCGGTCCTTGTCATCGTCGGCGGCATCGTTCTCGGCCTGGTCGTCGGCCAGTGGGAAAAAACCCGCCGGGTCCGAAAACCGACCCGCGTCCGGTGAGGCGGGCTCAAGGCACGGCTTGGCGCGAGGATGGGCGGCGGCTTGGCTGCGGGATGCTGGGCCTCGAAAAGACGCCGGTCAGGGGGTGGGCCGATGCCGCTTTTTTTGCTTCTCATCGTGACGTTTCTCATCGTCGGCATTGTGAGCTTTGGCGGCGGCTATGCGATGCTTCCGGTCATCGACCACATGGTCGTGACGGAGGAGCACTGGTTTCGAGAGACGGATTTTATCGACATGATCGCCGTCGCCAGCATGGCGCCGGGGCCGATCGCGGTGAACGCGGCGGTGATGGTCGGCTACCGCCTGCTCGGCATAGGCGGCGCGTTTTTGGCGGCGGTCAGCGTCGCCATCCCGTCTTTGTTTCTCATCCTGATCTTCGCCCGAGCGTTTTTTAAGTATCACCGCCACCCGAGGGTCGCGGCGGCGTTTTACGTTCTCCGGCCGGTGATCGCGGGGATGATTTTTTATGCTGCGGCGTCCTTTGCCAGGCGAAACGGGCTTTTGAGCGGGGAGGCTTCGTGGACGACGCTTCTTTTCTTCCTCGTCGCCTTCGTCCTTTTCGCCCGGACGAAGCTCCACCCGGCGCTCGTCCTTCTTTTTTCTGGCGTGGCGGGCATGTTTGTGTATTTGCCGCACTATCTGCCGCACTGATCGGTCAAGGGCGAAACGGCGCGGCCGAGGCGATCTCCGGCCGGGCCCGAGGCGGCGAGCCCCGGCCCGGCTTCACCGGCGGTCGGCATCGCCGTCTTCGGCGTCGGATTCCAAGGCGAAACGGTCCGGCGGGAGCCCGAGCTCGCGGAAGTGCTTCAAAAACGCGAGGGCAAAAAACATCCCTTCTCGAACGGCCGGATCCCGGGCGAGGCGGAGGAGGCTGAAAAGCCCCGGAGCCCGGCCGTCTTCGGTGACGTGTTCGAGCTCCGCTTCCGCCGCGTCGACCGCCTCGAGCGCCCGCCGGCCGGCGGCGCCGAGGCCCCGCTGCTGGGCGTCGTCAAGGAATTCGACGAGGCGGACGAGGCGGCGGGCCTGTTCGCCGGCGTCGAGGGGCGTGAGGGCGCTTTTCAGGACGAAGGCGGCATCTAAGAGTTCGCCGAAGGCCGCCAGCGTGCCGCTCCGCTCCAGCCGGGCGAGGCGCCGCAGGGCGGAGACGAGGGCGGCCCGCTCGGCGGCGTCGAGGACGTCCCACGGTCCTCGACCGTCCACCGCCACCGGCTCCACTTCGATCCGGGAGTCGAAGGTCTCCCGGGCTTCCCGGTCGTCAAGCGTCTTCTGGCCTTCCCGGTCGTCGAAGGTCTTCCGGCCTGCCTGAACGTCAAAGACTTCGCGGCCTTCGGCCGGCGCCGCCGCCGGCGCCCGCTCCGGGCGGCCGGCTGCCGCCGGATCGCCGGTGCGTTGTTCTTTCGGCGCGCCGGCGGCCGCCCCCCCGGGGGAGGACATCGGGGCGCCGGCGCCCCCGGAGGGGGATGAAGGGTTTTGGAGCTCGGCCGGCCGGCGGGTCGGGCGGCGTCGCATCGGCCGTCTCCCTCCTTTTTGTCGGAGATGGGGGGGCTTTGCCGAAGATCGGGCGGCGGATGGGTCTTTCGGGGGCCGGGCGACTTCAGAGGATGCCCCGCACGCCGAGCCAGTACAGCTCGTGATAGGCCTGCCGGATCGCATGGACGAGAACCCCGGTCGTCGCCGTCCGGGGCGGGTGGTGGCGGTCGTAGCGGATGAAGGCGGAGGAAGCGAAGCCGTCGTCCATAAAGCAGAGGAAGCGGCCGTCGTAGCGGTATGGCGTCGGGACGTTCCGGAGGCGGTGGGCGAGGTTTTGCGCCAGCACGACGGCCTGAAAGTGGGCGATGGCGCCCGCCTTGAGCACGGGGAAGGCCAGGTCGGTCGCATCGCCGACGGCATAGACGTCGTCCCGTCCGGCGACGGCGAGCGTCTCCGGGTCGGTCGGGAGGAAGCCGTCTTCGTCCCCCAGCCCGGAGTTCCGGACGACCTCGGCACCGCGGTGGGGCGGGACGACGACGATGAGATCCGCCTCCAGCGTTCGGCCGTCTTTCGCGAACAGGCGCCGGCGGGCGACGTCCGCCCGGACGGGGACGAAGGAGAAAAGCGCCTCGATCCCCCGGCGGTGGAATTCCGGCCGCGCCCAGGCGTCGAGCGCTTCGAGGAGGTTCAGCCGATCGAGGGGGGAGGTGTAGACGATCTCCACCCGGCGCCGCCGGCCGGCCGACCGGAGGAGGTCGTCGAGGAGGAGGGCGAACTCCGTCGGTGCCGCGGGGCACTTGTGCACCGGCGAGGCGACGACGACGGCGATCCGTCCCCGCTCGAACGTCTCCAGCGTCCGGGCAAGGGCTTCGGCCCCTTCGGCGGTGTAGAAGGTGCCGAAGCCGGCATCGGGCCGCCGGACGTCCTCGGCGTCGAGGCCGGGAATGAGTCGGAAGTCGGGGACGCTCCCGGTGGCGACGATGAGGAGGTCGTACGCCGTCTCCGTTTTCCCCCGAAGCCGCCGGCCGTCGAGATCGACCTTCCGGACGTCGTCTTCGATGAGACGCACCCGGCGGTGGACAAGGGGGCGGACGGATCGTCTATAATGGGCGAGGGGCCGGACGCCGAAGCCGGCCATGAGGTAGCCGGGCTGGTAGTCGTGGTCCTTTCGGCGTTCGACGAGGACGATCTCCGCCCGACCCCGTTCGAGTTCGTCGGCGATGAGGCGCGCCAGGCGGTTGGCCAGCGTAAGCCCGCCGGTGCCGGCGCCGAGGATGACGATGCGCATGATTCCCTCCCGCCTTTCGGCGGCCGGTGAGGCTTGGGCGTTTGAGTCGGAAGGGCTTCCCGTACCGCGGCTTCGGGATAGTCTGCCCCGTCCCGCCGCGAAAGTTTCGCGGGAGGGTTGCAAAAGCCGGTTCGCGACGGGTTCAGAGAACGGTTCCCGACCGATCGCTTCGGCGAACGGGTGGAAAAATGAGAACGGGATCGAGGAGAAAAATCCGAACGGGTTCGAGGAGGGAAGCGACGCGTTCATGTCCCATCCGCCGAACGAAGTGATCGCCCTCATGCTCCGCCATCGCTCGATCCGCCGCTACCGCCCGGATCCGGTGCCCGAGGAGGATGTCCGGTGGATCATCCAAAGCGCCCAGGCGGCGTCGACGTCGAGCTTTCTTCAGGCATACACGATCATCGGCGTCCGGAACGCCGAGCTTCGGGCGGAGCTCGCCGCGCTTTCGAACAACGCCCACGTCGCCGAGGCGCCGCTTTTTCTCGTTTTCCTCGCCGATCTCCGGCGGCTTTCGGCGGCGGCGGCCCGGCACGGCGTCGCGGCCCGGGTCGAGACGACGGAGGCGTTCATCGTCGCCACCGTCGATGCCGCCCTCGCCGCCCAAAATGCCGCCGTCGCCGCCGAGTCCCTCGGCTACGGCATCTGCTACATCGGCGGTCTTCGGAACGCCATCGACGCCGTGTCGGAGCGGCTCGGGCTTCCGGAGCAGGTCACCCCGCTTTTCGGCATGACGGTCGGCCGGCCGGCGGAAGACCCGGCGCCGAAACCGCGCCTGCCGCTTACCGTCGTCTACCACGAGGAGCGCTACGACATCGGGCGGGACGCCGGGCTTTCGGCGTACGACGAGGTGGTGCGGGCGTACTACCGGGCTCGGACCGGCGGCCGCCGGGAAGACACCTACACCGGCCTCGTCGCCCGCACCCTCGCCGAGCCTCGGCGGGCGCACATGGCGGCGTACCTTCGGGCCCGGGGATTTCTTCGGGATCAGGCAACCGTGAAGGAGCCGACGGCCGGTCGTTGAATTCGAACCACGGAGAACACGTCAGAGCAAGCTCCATCGAGCACGGAGGTTTGAAGGTGTCCCATCCGCTGAAGATCGGCTCGCACGTCTCGTTTGCCAAAAAAGGCCTGCTCGCCGCCGCCGAAGAGGCGATCTCCTACGGCTCGACGACGTTTATGGTCTACACCGGCGCGCCGCAGAATACGGTGCGAAGGCCGATGGCCGAGCAGTTCGTCGACGAAGGCTGGGCGCTCGCTCGAGCCCACGGCATCGACGAGATCGTCGTCCACGCGCCGTACATCATCAACCTCGCCTCGCCGAACGACGACACGTTTCGGTTGGCCGTTGAGTTTTTACAGCAGGAGATCGAGCGGACGGCCGCCCTGGGCGCCCGGGAGATCGTCGTCCACCCCGGCGCCTACACCGACCGGGACCCGGCTTACGGCATCCGGCGCATCGTCGAGGGGTTGAACGAGGTGCTTTCGGTGCCGGGGGACGTTCGCATCGCCCTGGAGACGATGGCCGGGAAGGGGACGGAGGTCGGCCGGACGTTTGAGGAGATCGCGGCGATCATCGACGGCGTCCGGCACCCGGAGCGCCTGAGCGTCTGCTTCGACACGTGCCACGTCCACGACGCCGGCTACGACCTCGTCGGCGACCTCGACGGCGTCCTCGAGGCGTTCGACCGGATCATCGGCCTCGATCGCCTTTCGGTCGTCCACCTGAACGACAGCAAAAACCCCCGCGGCGCGGCGAAAGACCGCCATGCGCCGGTCGGCTCCGGCTGGATCGGCTACGGGGCGATCGAGGCGGTCGTCCGGCACCCGGCCCTCGCGGGCCGGCCGTTCATCCTCGAGACGCCGTGGATCGGTCAGGACAAAAAAGCGCAGCGGCCGATGTACGAGGTGGAGATCGCGCTGCTTTCCGGGACGCTTCGCCGGCGGTTCGGCGTGGCGTTTTGCGACGACGTGGAGCGGCTGGCCGCCTTTTTTGCCCGGCAAGGGTTCAAGCCCCGGGAGACGGTGCTTGAATTCTGGACGGCGTCTCGGGCCAAAGGCGCCGATCGCCGGGAGCCGATGGAGCGGTTTTATGCCCTCGCCCGGGAGGCGGGCTTCGGAGAAGGGCTCAGCGAAGAGGCGCTCAACCACCGCCTCATCGCCTATTTTGCCACCGCCGCGCGACCGCTTGCGGCCCTCTGCGAAGGGTAAAGCCGCCTCTCGGCCATCCGGCCGGCCCTCGGTCGGGAGGCGCGAACCCGGCCCGGCGGGTCCGGACCGATGGAAGCGTCCGGACCGCTGGAAGCGGAAGGGGGGGATCGGTGTGTCGGTGGCGGACGCTTTCGCGCAAGGGGTGAGCCTCACCGCCCGGCTCGGCCCGTGGGGGCGGCCCGTCGGGGCGGTGCTCGTGCTTGGGGCGCTCCTCGGGCTCGGGGCGCTTTTTTCCCGGACGGTCGGGCGCCGCTGGCGGCGGGCGCTGGAGGCGGCCGGCGAGGACAAGGCAGTCTGGAAAGAAGCCTTGCTGGCCGCCGGCCCGCCGGCCCGCCTCCTCTGGGCGGCGCTCGCCGTCACCCTGGCGGCGGCGGTCTACGGCCCGCCGCCGTGGGTCGGCGCCGCCCTTGAGAAAGGGTTCCGGGTGGCGGTCATCGTCGCCGTCTTCTGGGGGCTTTATCGCCTGGTCGACCGGAACGCCGCCTGGCTCCGCCGGCTCGGCGCCCGGCACGGCGCCGAGTTTCAGGCCACGGTCGTGCCGCTTCTTTCCGTCGGCCTTCGCTTCACCCTCGTGGCGGTGGGGGCGACGATCCTCCTGCAGGAGTTCGGTTACCGGATCGACTCCCTCATCGCCGGTCTCGGCCTCGGCGGGCTTGCGGTGTCGCTGGCGGCGAAAGACACGCTCGCCAACCTGTTTGCCGGGGCGGTCATCCTGTTTGAACGGACGTTTGCCGTCGGCGACTGGATCGAGACGCCGGACGTGAGCGGAACGGTGGAGGCGATCACGATCCGGAGCACGAAGATCCGGACGTTCGACCAGGGGCTCGTCACGGTGCCGAACGCGAATCTCGTCGGCGGCGCGCTCAAAAACTGGAGCCGGATGGGCCGCCGCCGGACGATGTACCGCCTCCTCCTCGACCGCACGACGCCGCCGGAGGCGCTCGCCCGCTTCGTGGCGCGGTTCCGGGCGCACCTTCAGGCGCAGCCGGACGTCGTGCCGGATGCGGTCACCGTCGCCTTCGAGCAAGTGACGGAAGCGGGCTTTTCGGTGCTCGTCACCTATTACACCCGCTCGACGCAATACGACGCGTGGCTTCAGATCAACGAGCGGCTCAATCTCGACGTCCTCCGCTTTCTGGAGGAGGAAGGGATCGCTTTGGCGGTGCCGCAGCGGGTGCTCGTCGCGGCGGGGGCGTTCCATCTGCCGGAAGGGGCGCCCGGGACGGCCGCCGCCCTCGGGTTGGCCGTCGGGAGCGGAGCGGACCGCGCCGGAGCCGTCTTTCGCCCGGGGGAGGCGACCCCGGCCGAAAAGCGCCCGCCGGAGGCGAAGGAGGGCGGCGAAGGGGAAAGAGGGAAATAAAAACCGGGCCTTCATGAACGACGGAAGCGCGGTCATGCATGACGGAAGTGGGGGGTGGAGCAGATGAGCGGTGCGGTCCGCCCGTCGTTTCGCGGGCTGGACGTTCTCGCGGTCGGCGCTTTCGGCGGTCTCGGTTCTCTCGTGCGCTGGGCGGCCGGGGAGGTTCTCCCGAAGGCGGGGGTGCCGTGGGGAACGGTGGCCGTCAACCTTGCCGGGGCCTTCGGCATGGGGCTTCTGGCCGAAGCCGTGCGCCGGGATCGGTCGCCGGAGTCTGCCCGGCGCCTTCTCTGGTACGGGACCGGTTTCCTCGGCGGGCTGACGACGTTTTCGGCCTTCAGCGGGGAGGCGGTTCACCTCGGCGCCGGAGCCGGTTTAGGCTACGGGGTTTTATCGCTCTTCGCCGGGTGGGCGGCCCTTCGCGCCGGTCGGCGTCTCGTCGCCGGGGCGCCTGGGCGACCGGCGGCGGAAAGGCGGGAAGGGCAGCGATGATGGCGGGGCTTTTCGTCTTTGCGGGCGGGTTTTTCGGGGCGATCCTCCGCTATCTGGCGAGCGCGCCCTTGAACGCCCGGGCGGCCGCAAGCGGCGCGGCGCTTCCGTGGGGAACCCTCGGCGTCAACCTGAGCGGAGCGTTTTTGTTCGGCGCGCTGGAGTCGGCGCTTCCCCTTTTGTCGGCGCTTCGGCCGTTTCTTCTCGCGGGCTTTCTCGGCGGGTATACGACGTTTTCGGCCTTGATGCTCGAAATCGACGACCGGTGGCAAAACCGCCGTCCGGCGGCGGTCGCCTATGCGGCGATCTCCTTCCTCGGTGGTCCCATCGTCGTTCTCCTCGGCGCCGCGTTCGTCCACCGGTGGATTTGACAATCGGCGGCGCCGGCGGTACGATGAAAAGGCCAAACGACGCGATCGGACAAGAGACGCGAGGAAAAAGGCCGCGCGAAGCGAGAAGCGAGGCCGAGCGAGCGCCGGCCGTCCGCCGCGGTGGACGGCGGGCGCTTCCCGTGTTCCGGCGCTTAAGCGGGGAGCATAGACTGGAAGCGAAAGATGCGCATCGGGCGGATCGGCGCTTCGGCGGCGGCCGGGCGCCCGGGAAAGGGGAACCGCCGTGCTTTGGATCTATCGCAGCGATGCCACCGGGCGCCTGGAGACGGTGCCGGAGATCGAGCGGAACACGTGGGTGCATCTCGTCGACCCGACGGAGGCGGAGATCGGGCGGGTCGCCGGCGCCCTGGGCCTTCCGGCCGATTTCCTCCACGACCCGCTGGACGCCGAGGAGCGCCCCCGGGTGGAGAAGGATGACGCCGGCGTGCTCATCATCCTGAGCGTGCCCTACCCGACGGAGGGCGATCCGGTGCCGTACCGGACGATCCCGGTCGGCATCATCCACACGCGGGACGTCCTCGTCACCGTCTGCCGGCGAGACCATCCGGTGTTCCGGGCGTTTACGGCCGGTCAGGTGAAAGGCTTTTATACCCATATGAAAACGCGGTTTACGCTGCAGTTCATGTTCCTGGTGGCCCGGTATTATCTGCATTATCTTAACGACCTGAACGCCCGCATCGTCGAGGCCGAGGCGGCGCTGCAGCGGTCGATGCGGAACCAGGAAGTGTATATCCTGCTGAATATCAACAAGAGCCTCGTCTATTTTACGACGGCGTTGAAGGTCAACCGTGGCGTCATGCAAAAGCTTACTCGTGAAACGTACATGAAAATGTACGAAGACGACGAGGAGCTTTTGCAAGACGCCATCATCGAGATGCAGCAGGCGCTCGATGCGTCGGACATCCACAGCGAGAACCTGAGCAACCTGATGGACGCTTACGCGGCGATCATCCAGAACAACGTCAACACGGTGCTGAAGATCCTGACGGCGCTGACGATCATCCTCGCCATCCCCACGATGATCGCCTCGATCTACGGCATGAACGTGCCGCTTCCGTACCAGGACAGCCCGTATGCCTTCCCGGTGCTCATGGGCATCTCGACGCTCGTCGGGCTTTCGACCGGCTACGCGTTCTGGCGGATGCGCCTCTTCTGATCGCGGCGGGGCGGGACCGTTCGGGCAAAGGGGAAGCGGCAAAACGGGCCCGGGCCGCCTGAGGGCGGCATAAGGCCCGGCGGCGCGGAGGCGCGGGCGATTTTCTGGGCAAAGGGGCCGGGACGATGCTGGAGGTGCGACTCACGATGCCGGACGGCCGGATCGCGGGCCATCCGGCGCCGGCGGACGGGAGCGACGCGGCGTTCGGCGGTTTTCCGAAAAACAGCGTCCTCACCCTTTTTGACCCGACGCCGGAAGAGCTGGGCCGGGTCGCCCGGGCGTTTCATCTCGACGAGGCCTACCTTCGGGACGCCCTCGACCCGCTGGAGCGGCCGCGGGTCGAGCTGGGGGAGACGGAAGACGGCGCGCCGGTGCTCATCCTCGTCCTCGGCCTGCCGCACCAAAACGGCGACGCCGCTTACGACGGCCGGCCGGGGTCGATGCCGTACGGGGTGATGCCGGTTTCGCTCGTCCATCTCAAGGATCACCTCATCGTCGTCGCCCGGCGGGCGCATCCGGCGATCCTCGACGTGCTGGATGGGCGCCGGGCGCCGGTGGCGACGCATATGAAGACGCGGCTGACGCTCCTCATCTTTCAGGCGGTGGCGGATGCCTACCTCGCCGCGCTCCGGGAACTCCGAGCGCTGTCCCGGGCGATCGAGCGGCGCCTTCGGGCGGCCCACCGGAACCGGGAGCTCTTTATGCTCCTCGGGGTGAACAAAAGCCTCGTCTACTTCGCTTCGGCCCTCCGGGCGTCGGTCATCGTCTACCGGCGGCTCCTTGCGGGTCGGGACCTGAAGCTTTACGCCGACGACGCCGACCTTCTCCGGAGCGCCCTCGTCGACCTCGAGCAGGCGGAGGAACTGACGGCGCTTCACGCGGATCGACTGTCGACCCTCATGGACGCCTACGCCGCCGTCATCCACAACAACGTCAACGCCGTGCTCAAGGTGCTGACGACGCTCACCGTCGTCCTGACGTTGCCCGTCCTCATCGCCGGCATCTTTACGCTCAACACCCGGCTCCCGTTTGAAGACGCGCCGTGGTTGTTCGGCCTCCTTTTGCTCGCCATGATCGTCTCCGGGGGCGCGCTGGTGCTCTATTTCTATCAACGAAATTTTTTGCGCTGGTGAGGCGCGGCCGGGGGGATCCGCATGCGGCGCATCGTCGCCACCGATGCCGACGGCCGGCTCCGGCCGCTTCCGGCCCCGGTCAAAAACGCGTGGGTGCACCTCGAGGCGCCGACGCCGGAGGAGCTCGAGGCGACGGCCCGGGAGACGAGGGTGCCGGAAGCGGTGCTTGCGTCGGTCCTCGACCCGGACGAGCGGCCCCGGGCGGAGCGCCGGGGGGAGGCGGCCGTCGTCGTCGTCCACGTGCCGGTGCCGGCCGGTGAGGAGGATGTTCCGCGGGAGGACGGTCCGCTCTTTCGCCTGCGGCCGCTCGCCATCGTCCACGCTCCGGATCATCTCATCACCGTCGCCGGCGGTCCGGTGCCGCTTCTGGAGCCGTTTCTCACCGGCGCGGTCGGCGGCTTCGGCAGCCATATGAAAACCCGCATCACGCTCCTCGTGCTGGCGGCCGTCGCCGAAGCGTTTTTGCAGGCGGTTCGCGCCGTGCAGAAAGAAGTCGAGGCGGCGGAACGGGACCTCGCCCGGGCGTACGCCAACCGGGAGCTCTACCGGCTGTTTGCCGCCGGCGAGACGTTCATCTTCCTCGAGACGTCCCTCGCCGAAATGCGGGCGGCGCTCCGGAAGATCGCCGCCGGGGACGTCATCCGGCTGTACCCGGACGACGGCGACCTGCTCGAGGACGTCGCCATCGACCTCGAACAGGCGTACGGCGCGGTCGAAGTGCACCACCGGAAGCTCGTCAACGTCATGGACGCTTACGGCAACGTCATCCAGATCAACGTCAATGCCGTGCTGAAGCTTCTCACGGCGGTCACGGTTCTCCTTTCGGTGCCGATCCTCATCGCCAGCGCCCTGTCGATGAACGTGCCGTTTTTCCTGTTCGACCGCCCCGACGGCTTCATCGATGCGCTGATGCTCATCGTCGGCGCGACGGCAACCGTGGCCGCGGTCTTCTGGCGGCTCCGATTTTTCTGAATGAACGCTCGTCGGGGCCGGCGGACGGCCGCACGCGTGCGGCCCCGGCGTCCCGAAAGGCGGTATCCTGGAAGGGAGGGTGAAAGATGCGCCCGATCCGCGCTCCCGGCCGGCTGGCGGGAGTTCTTTCCGCCGCCGTCTACGCCGTCATCGCCGCCCTTTTCGCCCTGCCGAAGGTGCCGGCGCCGTTTGACACGTCGTTCCTCCCGCCGCTCATCGCCGGGTGGAACGCCCTGGCGACGGTCTTTTTGCTGCTCGCCTACCGGGCCATCCGGCGGCGTGACGTCGAGCGGCACCGAAATTTCATCTTCGCCGCCCTGGCCGCGACGGCGCTTTTTCTCCTCAGCTACGTCGCCTATCACCTCACGACGCCGTCGACGCCGTACGGCGGCGAGGGGCTCTTGAAGGGGGTCTACTACGTCCTTCTTTTCACGCACATCGTCCTCGCCGCGGTCATCGTCCCCCTTGTCCTCCTGGCCCTGTTTCGCGGTTTGAACCGCGAGGACCGGCTGCACCGGCGGATCGTCCGCTTTGCTTTCCCCCTCTGGCTGTACGTCTCCGTAAGCGGCGTCCTCGTCTACGTCCTGATCGCGCCGTACTACGGCCGCTAGCTTTCGCCGGGCCGGGGGCTCTGCTTCGTCAAAAAAGGCGTCGGCGTCCGCTTTGGCCGACCCGGCGATCATGAGGGGCGCGATGCCGAATACGCCCGCCGAAATCTCGGCGGGCGTGTTTCCTTTTTGCCGCTTGTCTGCGGTCGTTCGACGACGACCTTACGGCCCGGGATCGCCGCGCTCCCCTCCGCCGCGTCGTTCCCACCAGAGGAGGGCGAGGACCGTCTTGAGATCGACGATCTCCCCGCGCCGCACGGCGGCCCAGGCTTCGTCCCGGGTCAGCCGTTCCGCCCGCACGAACTCGTCGGCGTCCGGGTGCGGCGCTCCGGGGACGAGCCCCCGGGCTTCATACAGGTGCATCGCCTCGTCGGCAAAGCCCGGGGAGCTGAAGAAGACGCCGAGCTTCCGCCAGCGTTCGGCCCCGAAGCCCGTCTCCTCGGCCAGTTCCCTTCGGGCTTCCGCGAGCGGGTCGGCGCCCGGCTCGAGCTTTCCGGCCGGGATTTCGAGCGTCGTCCGGCGGAGGGGAAAACGGTACTGCCGGACGAGGACGATCGTTTCCCGACCGCCGTCTTCGGCCACGGCCAGGACGGCGACGGCGCCAGGGTGGTGGACGACCTCCCGTTCCGCCTCCCGGCCGTCGGGGAGCCGGACGCGGTAACGGGCGACGTCGATGATCCGGCCGCGGTAGAGGAGCGTCCGCTCGAGCGGCCGTTCGTAAAACGCGTCGCTGATTTCTTCGTCTTCCCTCAGGGGACGTCGGGGCTCGTCCATCGGCTCCTCCTTCTTTCACGGCGGGATTTCGCAGCTCAATCGCGACCGGAGCGAACAGGGGCGAAAGCATCAGCGCCCGGGGAAGTACTCCGTCCAGCGGCGGTCGACGAGCGCCTTCGTTTCGGGGTCGGGTTCGACCGTGCCGGGGTAAAACGGCTTCATCCGGGCGTCGATGACGATCGGGAGGGCAAAGCCGAGGCGGTTGTGGCCGACGAACGTCGGCGCGTGCAGATCATAGGCCGGATCGAAGCGGGTGAAAACGGTCCAGAGGAAGGCCGTCTGATCCCGCACCGCCGCCCGGGCGTCGTCGACGAGGACGACGAGGGGAAACGCTCGGAGGGCTTCGTTCGTTTCGGCTTCGGCGAGGAGGCGCTTCGGCCAGTCTTCGGCGCCGGCGTACGGCCGGCCGGAGAGGACGAGGACGCCGGGGGAAAAGACCCGGAGGGCGGCGGCGCCCGGAAGCGGGGGCCCGTCGTACGCCGCCGGGAGCGTCCGCACCGGATCCCCCGTGCCGAGGAGGATCGCCTTGCTGCCGTGGTTGAAGCGCCGGCCGGTGTAGTCGAGGGTGTCCATCGCCGTCTCGGCGAAGATGACGAGGTCCCGCTCCGGCCGGAAACGGCTTAAGACGGCGGTGAACGTCGCCCGGGCATCCCGGAGGTCGACCGGTGCGTCGGTGACGAGGAGAAATTTGGTCAGCGTAAGCTGCCCTTCCCCGAGGATGCGGAGGGCGTGGGCGAGCGCCTCCCGGGAGTAGCTCTCCCGGACGACGGCGCTGGCGAGGGCGTGAAAGCCCGTCTCGGCGTACGACCAGAGGTCCCGGACGCCGGGCATGACGAAGGGGAAGAGCGGCTGAAGGAGCCGCTGCAAATATTCACCGATCCAGTAGTCTTCCTGGACCGGCTTGCCGACGACCGTCGCCGGGAAGAGGGCGTCCTTCCGGCGAAAGACGCGCTTCAGATGAAAAACAGGGAAATCATGCACGAGGGAATAGTAGCCGTAGTGGTCGCCGAACGGCCCTTCCGGCGCCCGCTCATGGGGCGGCACTTCGCCGACGAGGGCAAACTCCGCCTCGGCGACGAGGGGATGCGGCGCGCCGTCCACGCGGGTTCGGGCGAGCCGCCCACCGAGGAGGAGCGAGGCAAAAAGGAGCTCCGGCACCCCTTCCGGAAGCGGGGCCACCGCGGCGACGATGAGCGCCGGCGGACCGCCCAAAAAGACGGTCGCCGGAAGCGGCTCGCCGCGGGCTTCGGCGACGTGATGGTGGAAGCCGCCGCCTTTGTGGATCTGCCAGTGCATGCCCGTCGTCCGGGGCCCAAAGATCTGCATCCGGTAGATGCCGAGGTTCCCGGCCTTCGTCTCCGGATGTTCGGTGTAGACGAGGGGCAGCGTCAAAAACGGACCGCCGTCCTCCGGCCAGCTTGTCAGGGCCGGAAGCGTCGTGAGGTCAAAATCGTCGTCCCGGATCGCTGCAACCGGCGCCTTCTCCGGCGGGACCATTTTCAGCCCCGTCCGGAAGAGGAGCTCGCCGGCGAGGTCCCGGAGGTTCCAGAGGGCCTTCGCCGACGGCGAAAAGAGGGCCGGCAACGCCTCCGCCAGGCGCCGGACGAGCGCTTCCGGCCGGCGGCCGAACGCCCGCTCGAGGCGGTGCGGCGTGCCGAAGAGGTTCGTCACGACCGGATAAGGGCTCCCCTTCACCCGTTCGAACCAGAGGGCCGGCCCGCCTTCGGCGACGACCCGGCGGTGGATTTCGGCGAGCTCGAGCTTCGGATCGACCGGCGCGGCGATCCGGACGAGCTCGCCGTCCGCCTCCAGCGCCTGCAAAAAGGAACGGAGATTGGCGTGCATCGCGCGTCTTGGCCTCCTTCGCCGGCGATCGTGTCCCGCCGATGCGGCCATCTTTCGCCGGAGGGAGTCCGGCTCCTTTTTTACATGAGCGGCGAAAACAGCCGGGCAAACGACTCCACGACGTGTTCCCGAAGCGGCCGGGCATGAAAGCGGTAGAGGTCGACTTCCTCGCTCTCGGCAAAATCCGCTTCGAACTGCCGGGCAATCGCCGCGGCCGCCTCCCGATCGTAGAGGTAAAAATTGGCCTCAAAGTTGAGCTCAAAGCTCCGGCTGTCGAGGTTGGCCGTGCCGACCGAGGCGACGACGTCGTCGGCGAGGACGACTTTGGCGTGGAGAAACCCTTTTCGGTAGCGAAAAATCCGGACGCCGGCGGCGAGGAGCTCCGCCACGTACGACGTCGAGGCGTAGAAGACGAGCCGGTGGTCGGGAAAGCTCGGGAGGAGGATGCGGACGTCGACGCCGGCGATCGCCGCGGACTTTAAGGCCATGAGCACCGCCTCGTCCGGCACGAGATACGGCGTGGCGATCCAGAGGCGCCGGCTGGCGGCGCCGATCATCGCCAGCGTTGCGTGCTCGATGGACGGAAACGGCGAATCCGGGCCGCTGGCAATGAGCTGCATCGCCGTCGTGCCGACCGGCGCCGAAAAGGCCGGAAAATACGCCTCGCCGTCGAACGTCCGCCCGCTGGCAAACGCCCAGTCCGACTGAAAGAGCGCCTGCAGGCTGTGGACCGCCTCCCCCTCGACCCTCAGGTGCGTATCGCGCCAAAACCCCATCCGAGGGTGCTTGCCGAGGTATTCGTCGCCGATGTTGAAGCCGCCGAGGTAGCCGATCCGGCCGTCGACGACGGTGATCTTCCGGTGATAACGGAAGTTGAGCCGCCGGCTGATGAGGGGAAACGTCACCGGCAAAAAGGCCGCCAGCTCCACGCCGCCCGCTTGAAGCGCTCGGCGGAAGCGCCGGGAAAGCCAGACCGAGCCGACGTGGTCGAAAAGGAGCCGCACCTCGACGCCGGATCGGGCCCGCTCGAGGAGGATCTCTTGGATCGCCGTGCCGAGGCCGTCGTGCCGGACGATGTAGTAGGCGAGGTGGATGTGATGGCGGGCGCTTCTCAGGTCATCCAGCATCGTCCGAAAGAGGGTTTCGCCGTCGGTAAAAAAGCACACCCGGTTGTTCGTCGTCACCGGGGCGCCGGCGGCGTTCACCCCGATGCGGGCGAGCCGCCGGACGAGCGGGTGATCCCATGACCCGGCGGACTTCTCGCTTTTTTCTTTTAAGGCGCTGAAGTCCAGGTCTTCTTTCGTCCGGATGGCCCGGCGCTTCCGCATGTGCCGGCCGAAAAGGAGGTAGAGGATGAAGCCGACGACGGGCACGAACGCCAGCACCAAAAGCCAGGCGATCGTCCGGGTCGGGTGGCGCTTTTCCAGCACGATCGTGAAGCCGATCAACACGGCCGTCGGGATGTACAGCCAGCCGATGACGGCCCAGACGTGTTCCATCGCCCACCCCACCGAAGCCCGTTTTCGCGCTGCGACCTCATTGTAGCCGAAAGCACCGGGCGGCACAAAGGCCGCCTTTCAATTATGAACAAATTCCGAACTCCTGCCGTCCGGCCGTGGGAATTCCCACCGCTTGATTGACGCCAAACATAAAAACTTTGTAGAATGTGTTCAGCAGTTGACATGGAAGGGGGAGGCGCGCTTGGTTCGGCAGGGGCGGAAAAAAGGAGCATTCTATGTTCCTTTGTTCACGTTGCTCGCCTTGGCGCTCGCCGGCTGCGGCGATCCGCGGGTGTCCGCCCTCGTCCCGCAAGGGTCGAACGCGCGGGAATCTCTTTCGCTCATCCAGATAAGCGCTTACATCATGTTCGGCGTGATGGGCGTCGTCATCTTTCTCCTCGCCGTCGTCCTCATCCGCTTTCGGGCGAAGCCCGGCGATCGGACCATTCCGAAGCAGGTCGAGGGCAGCAACCTGCTGGAGTTCATCTGGACGGCGATCCCGGTCCTCATCATCACGGTCCTATCGATCCTCACCGTGCGCCTGACGTTTTCGATGGCCCAGGACCACAGCGATGACCCGAACGCCCTCAAGCTTCAAGTGATCGCCCACCAGTACTGGTGGGAGTTCCGCTATCCGGACCTCGGCATCGTCACGGCGCAAGACCTCTACATCCCTGTCGGCAAGAAGATCAGCGTGGAGCTCTGGTCGACGGACGTCATCCATTCCTTCTGGGTGCCGGCGCTCACCGGGAAGATGGACGCCAACCCGGGCGCCCTTCTGGACGGCAAGCGACAGAATGCGAACCGCTTCAGCTTCGACGCCGAGACGGTCGGCGTCTTCCTTGGGAAGTGCGCCGAGTTGTGCGGCCCGTCCCACGCGCTCATGGAGTTTAAGGTCGTCGCCCTGCCGGAAGACGAATTCAACCGCTGGGTCGAAGCGATGAAAAAACCGGCGCCGAAGCCGGAGACGACGAAAGCGGTGGCCGGAGAACAGGTCTTCCAGAAAAACTGCATGGCGTGCCACGCCCTGGAAGCGACCGACACCGCCAATCGGCCCGGCCCGAACCTGGCCAACATCGGCGGCCGGCTGACGATCGCCGGCGTGCTCCCGGCGGGCGACGACGCCGAGCGGGCGGCGAGCTTGAGGCGCTGGATCGAAGCGCCGAACGCCGTCAAGCCGCAAAACGACGTGCCGGGAACGGTCGTCATGCCGCCGTTTAAGGATAAGCTTTCGCCGGAAGAGCTCGACCAGCTCGTCGACTTCCTCATGCTGCAGAAGGTCGACGTCGTCCCGCCGAAGGCGGCGGCGCGCTGAGGTGCGCGGCGGGCGGAAGCCGAAAGGCTTTTGGGCGCGGGATCTCAGAGGTGCGCCGACGCGTGGAAGAGGAGACGGCCTGTCGATTTTCGAGCCTATAGGCCCTTGAGGACGAAAAGCGCAGGGCGGAAAAGAAGGGAGGTCCGGTGATGACGACGATCAGCGTGCCGGTCGGCGGGGTGCGCAAAAAGTCGCTCCTCTGGGATTATCTCACGACCGTCGACCACAAGAAGATCGCCCACCTGTACTTCTGGACGGGGCTCGTCTATTTCCTCATCGGCGGGCTGGAGGCGCTCCTCATACGCACTCAGCTCGCGGTACCGCTCAATCATGTTCTCGACGGCAAAGCGTACAACGAAGTGCTGGCGATGCACGGGACGACGATGATCTTTTTCGTCGCCATGCCGCTCCTCTTTGCCCTCATGAACGCCGTCGTGCCGCTCCAGATCGGGGCGCGCGACCTCGCCTTTCCGTTTGTCAATGCGCTGAGCTACTGGCTCTATTTCTTCGGGGCGCTTCTTACGCACGTCAGTTTTTTGACCGGCGATGTGCCGCAGGGCGGCTGGACGGGGTACTTTCCGCTGGTGCATCCGGACTACACCGGCTACGGCATGAGTTACTACGCGATGGGCCTGCAGCTGAGCGGGCTCGGGACGCTTCTTACGGGCATCAACTTCGTGGCGACGATCGTCAACCACCGGGCGCCGGGCATGACGTACATGCGCATGCCGCTTTTCACCTGGACGACGCTTGTCGCGTCCATCCTCATCATGTTCGCCTTTCCGCCGCTTACGGCCGGCCTTTTCCTCATGATCTACGACCAGCTTTTCGGCGGGCGGGTGTTTGATCCCGCCGGCGGCGGCAACCCGATCATCTGGCAGCACCTCTTCTGGCTGTTCGGCCACCCGGAGGTGTACATCGTCGCGCTACCGGCCTTCGGGATCTTCTCGGAAGTGATCCCGACGTTTTCGAAGAAGCGCCTCTTCGGCTATCCGATGATGGTGGTGGCGACGGCCCTCATCGCCTTCTTCGGGTTCATGGTCTGGGTGCACCACATGTTCACCGTCGGCCTGGGGCCGCTGGCGAACGGTGTCTTCGCGGTGGCGACGGTCATCATCGCCGTGCCGACGGGGATCAAGATCTTCAACTGGATCGCCACGATGTGGGGCGGGAAGCTCCACATGACGACGGCGATGTACTGGGCCGTCGGGTTCATCTTCACCTTCGTCATGGGCGGCGTGACGGGCGTGATGATGGCGCTTCCGCCGGCGGACTATCAGTACCACGACACGTACTTCATCGTCGCCCACTTCCATTACACGCTGATCGGCGCGACGGTCTTTTCCGTGTTTGCCGGCGCGTACTACTGGTGGCCGAAGATGTTCGGCAAGCTGCTCAACGAAACGCTGGGCAAAATCCACTTCTGGCTTTTTTTCATCGGTTTCCACCTGACGTTTTTCATCCAGCACTTCCTCGGCCTGTGGGGGATGCAACGGCGCATCTACACCTACCTGCCGGGGCAGGGCTATGAGCTGCCGAACCTCGTGAGCACGATCGGCGCCTACACCATGGCCCTCGGCGTGATCGTCTTTGCCGTCAACATCGTCGTCACGTTCCTCAAGGGCAAGCCGGCGCCGGCCGATCCGTGGGACGGCCGGACGCTCGAGTGGGCGACGCCGACGCCTGTGCCGGAGTACAACTTCGCCCGGCTGCCCCTCATCCGCGGTCTCGATCCTTTCTGGCTGGAGAAGCAGGCGGGGAACAAGACGATGCCGCCGGCGGAGCCGTACGCGGACATCCACATGCCGAACCCGAGCATCCTGCCCTTTATGATGTCGCTTTCCATGTTCATCGCCGGACTCGGGTTCATCTTCAAAGACCAGTATCATCCGTCGTTCCTCTACCTCGCTCTCTTCGGCGTGGCGGCGACGCTGTTTGTCATGTTCCTCCGCTCCGTGATCGACGATGAAGGCCGGCATGTGCCGCGGGAGCTCGTGGAGCAGGAAGATGCAAAAGGGGTGAGCGCCTGATGAGCCTCACGGCCGAACCGGGTCGTCTCGGCGCCGCCGCCCCCGCCGCTCGGGCGGGGGCGGTCGAAAAAAGCGAGGCTCCGCCGATCGAGCTGGCGACGCAAGAAGGGCGCAACAAGCTGATCGGCGTGTGGCTGTTCATCGCCGCCGAGTCGGTGCTGTTCGCTTCGTTTTTCGCCGTCTACCTGGCCCTCCGGCATTCGACGATGGGCGGGCCGACGGGGAAGGAGCTGTTCGACCTCAAGCTCGTCTTTTTGGCCACGGCGCTCCTTCTTTCGAGCAGTTTCACGAGCGTCATGGCGGTCCTCAACATGCGCCGGCTACAGGCCGGGGCGATGAAGGCCTGGCTTTTGGCGACGTGGCTGCTCGGGGCTTCGTTCCTCGCCTTAGAAGCGTATGAGTTCAACCACTATGTGCACTTGGGCCATACGTTTACGTCCAGTGCCTTCGGGACGGCCTTCTACAGCCTCGTCGGCTTCCACGGCGCCCACGTGACGTTCGGCCTCCTGTGGCTTTTTGCCCTCCTCGTGCGGAACCTCCGGCGGGGCGTGACGCCGTACATCGCGCCGAAGGTGTACGCCTTCAGCCTGTACTGGCACTTTGTCGACCTCGTATGGGTGTTCATCTTTAGCGTCGTCTACCTCATGGGGAAGGTGGCGTGAGATGTCGGCAGAGCCGATGTTTTCCCCGTCCGGCGAGCGGGAGACGAAAAAGGAACGATCGCTGCATACGGTCGCCTTTTTGGCCAGCATCGTGCTGACCATCCTGGCGTTCGGGGCCGTCGTTTACGCCATCGAAGGCGGAGCGTCGGCGGGGTTCGTCGTCGCCTTTCTCGTCGGCCTCGCCGTCGTCCAGGCGGCGTTTCAGGCGTACATCTGGATGCATCTCAAAGACGAAGGGCACGCCGTGCCGCAGCTCTTTTTCTACGTCGGCGTCTACGTCACCGTCGTCATCGTGATCGGCATCCTGCTCATGAGCTGGTGGACGGTCGCCTAAGCGGCAGGCGGGCCGCGTCGCCGTCCGGTCGGTTCTCGAAAAGAGGCCCGGAGATGGCGTGGCGACGGAAGCGCGGCGGCGATCGGGACCGTTCGACCGCTCGGTGAGCGGATCGGCCATTTTCGGTCGGTGGGCGCCGGAGGTGACGGCGGGCGGCCCGTGCCGTTTTCGGCGCGGAGGTCGCCGGTGGCGGCGCGCACCGTTTTCCAGGCGTGGCGGATGGGTCGGCTTACGCCCGGCAAGGCGCTTGGCTGCGGGCGGCGCGGCGGGAGGAGGGGGAGCATGCTTGCCCTTTATCAGCAGCTCAAGATGTTCGGCTGGGTCGCCCTCTGGAACCCGGATAAGATCGTCCTCGTCCTCGTCGTCGGGGGGTTGTACGCCCTGCTCGTCGGCCCGTATCGCCGGGACATCCCGGGGGCGACGCCGCCGAGACCGGCGGAAGTGGCGGCGTTTTACGGCGCGCTCGTCCTCTATTACGTCGCCCAGGGAAGCCCGCTCTACCTCATGAGCCACATGATCTTCTGGCTGCATATGGTGAAGATGGCCATCGTCTATCTTTTGGTGCCACCGCTTCTGATCCTCGGGATCCCCGCGTGGATGGTCGAGATGGCCTTTCAAGCGGCGTGGCTTCGGCGCCTCGTCGGGGCGCTCAGCCATCCGCTCGTGGCGATTTTTCTCTTTAACGGGCTGTTTTCGATCTACCACATTCCGGTGGTGTTCGACTTCCTGAACACCCACCGGAGCGCCGGCACAATGTACGCGATCGCCATGTTCGCCGCGGCGTGGATCATGTGGTGGCCGATCTTAAATCCGCTGCCCGATCGGGAAGAGTGGTCGTACATCAAAAAGATCGGCTATATTTTTGCCAACGGCATGCTGCTCACGCCGGCGTGCGCGTTTTTGTTCTTGAGCGATCACGTGCTGTACCGGTCGTATTACGACGCTGCCGTCTGGCAGCAGATGGTCGGATACTGCCTTCCGCCCGGGGCCCGGGCGATCGATCTGAGCGGTCTTTCGGCGGCGCAGTTTAACCTTCTTTCGCCGGTGGACGATCAGAAGCTCGGCGGGATCTTGATGAAGGTGTTGCAAGAGCTGATTTACGCCGGGTTCATCATCGCGGTGTTTGTGCGCTGGTTCCGGGAGGCGTGGGCGAAAGAACGGGAGAGCACCGAGGCCGTTCTGGCCGAAGCCAGGCTTCGAGAGCGGGAGTCGTAGCGCCGGGAAAGAGGCTGAGACGGATTTCTCCGGCGGGGATTCGGCCGGGGAGGGGCGGGAGGCGGACGGCGGGAAGCGGTCCGGGCGGCGAGGGAGGAGATGGCGATGGGACGCCGGATGGCCCGAGCGGTCGCGGCGATGACGCTCCTCGTGCTGGTGATGGGCGTTCTCGTCGTCGCGACCGAAAGCGGCGATGCGTGCGGCTTCGACTGGCCGTACTGTGGGGGCAAGCTGTATCCGGATCCGACGAACGTGAAGCAAGTGATCGAGTATACCCACCGACTGGTGACGGGGCTTCTCAGCTTCGTCGTCGTCGCCAACGCGGCCGTCGCCTTCCACCCGGCCGTTCGCCGTCGCGGCGGCACCGGTCTGGCGCTCGGTCTGGTGGCGCTTTTGTTCCTCCAGGCGGGCGTCGGGGGCCTCAACGTCCTCCTCGGGACGCCAAAGGGATTTACGACGCTCGATGTGATGGTCAGCGAGGCGCTCTGGGTGGCGGTGATGATCTACCTCGCCCGGCGGGAGGCGGACGAAACGGCGCTTTCGCAAAAGCCGGCCGCCGGGGATCGGACGGCGCTAAAGGCGCTCCGGCGGTCGGCCGCGGTCCTCACCGCCGCCGTCTACGGGACCCTCGTCCTGGGCGGATTCTTTAAGCACAGCGCGCTGGCGGAGGTGTTTTTCGGGCTGGAACCGGAGCGGGTCTGGCTCCGCGATCCGGTCCTCGCGCGGTCCGTCTACGTTCTGCACGGCACCCTGGGGCTTTCGGCGACGATCGCCGCCGCCGCGCTCGGGGTCGCGACCGCCCATCTCACCGTCCCGTTCCGGCGGCGATTTTGGCTGCCGGTCGCCGCGGCGTCGACCCTCCTTGTGCTGGAAGTGGGGATCGGGTTTGTCGTCGTCGTGGCGGGGCTAAAGCCGTTCTGGGTGGCCGCCCATATGATCCTGGCGACGCTGTCGCTGGGGGCGACCGCGTTCCTCTATGGTTCGGTCGATGCGGCGCTCCGCCCCGCGTCGGTGTCCGGGGAACGGACGGCGGAGCGCGGGCGGCGACCGGAGGGGCTTGGACGGGCGGAATTCGCCGGGGAAGGGAGGGGTTGACGGTGGCGGAGGTGAGGGAGGAGATGACCGGCCCGGCGGTCGCGCCCCTTTGGGAGCGGCCGGCCGAGGTGCGCCGATTTGTGGGGGCGCTCCTTCGCCTCACGAAACCGGGGATCGTGGCGTCGAATACCTTCGGAGCGTTCGCCGGATGGATGCTCGCCGCGGGAAGCGGCGCGTTCAATCCGCGCCCCGCTGCGTGGGCGGTGGCGACCCTGGTCGGGGTGGCGCTCGTCGTCGCCTCGGGAACGTCGATCAACAACGTCATCGACCGGGACATCGATCGGCAGATGGACCGGACGCGGCGGCGTCCGGTGCCGGCGGGTGAGGTGTCGCCGGCGGTGGCGCTGGCGTACGGCGCCGCGCTTGGCGGGGTGGGGGAGGCCCTTTTGTACGCGGGGGTGCACCCGCTGGTCGCGGCGGTGACGGCGATCGGCTGGCTGTTTTACGTCGTGTTTTATTCGCTGTGGTCGAAGCGGACGACGACGCTCGGAACGCTCGTCGGCGCCGTCTCCGGAGCGGCGCCGACGGTGGCCGGGTACGTGGCGTACAGCATGCGGCTGGACGCCGTGGCGTGGGCGCTCTTTCTCATCCTGTTTCTCTGGCAGCCGGTTCATTTTCTCGCCATCGCTTTCCGCCGCCGGGAGGACTACGCCCGGGCCGGACTGCCGATGCTCCCGATCGTTGCCGGGTCGCTTGTGGCGAAACGGCAGATGGCGCTTTACACTCTGGCCCTCGTGCCGGCGTCGCTCCTTCCGGCGCTTTTTGGCGTGGTCGGGGCGGTGTACGTCGTCGGCGCTCTCGTCCTTGGGGCGGTCTACCTCGCGCTCGCCTTCCAGGGCGCCCGCGCGACGGGAGCGGCGGAAGGGCGCTGGGGCGGCGCGATGTTCGTCTTTTCCGTCGTGTATCTTACGGCCTTGTACGGCCTGATGGTGGTGGGATGAGGATGCGGATGCGGCCTGGCGTGCGGTCCGTTCTTCTTGCCGTCGGCCTTGCCGGGCTCCTGGCTGCCTGCGGCGGGCCGGGGTCGCTTCCGGTGGTGGGCGAGGCGCCGGACTTTACGCTTCGGACGATCGACGGGGCGCCGTTTCATCTGCATGACGACGCCGGGGCGGTTCGGCTCATCTCCTTTGTTTATACGACCTGTCCGACCGAGTGCCCGGCGATGACCCACTGGATGCTGGCCGTGCAGAAAAAACTCAAGGCCGACGGCGTGCCGCCGGAAAAAGTCCGGTTTTATTCCATCACCTTCGATCCGGAACGGGATACGCCGGAAGCGATGCGGGCGTTTTTGGAGCGATTCCGCTACGACGGGGAGACGCTCGACTGGCCGTACTGGCGGGCGCTCACCGGCTCGCCGGAAGAGACCCGGGGCGTCGTCCGGGCGTTCGGGCTCCTGGTCCAGCCGTCGAACGACGGGCTTTTCATCCACTCCGATCGGGTCGTCCTCGTCGATGGGGAAGGAAAGATCCGCGCCCTGTATCCCGGTTCGACCCTTCCGGTCGACGACGTCTACCGCGACATGAAACGCCTGATCCGATAGGCTTGCGCCGATGGGCTTCTGCTCCGACGGAGGACCGGCGAAGGGCGGGTCGCCTTTCGCCGGTGTTGTCTTTTTTGGGGCCGATTTTTTTCGCCGCCGGCGATTCAACGTCGGCGGCCGCCTGTGCTATACTGGGGAAAAACCGCGGAGAAAGGGGGCGTCCGGTGCGCCCGATCAGGCTGGATGCGGCGTCTTACCGGCCTTTTGTCGCGCCGGAGGAGGTGGAGCGGGCGGCAGACGTCGTGCGATCGCTTCACCCCACGCTCGTCGAGCGGCGAAGCGAAAGCGCCATGCTCGGCTGGCTCGATTATCCGTCGCGGATCGGGGAGGAGACGCTGGGCGGCGTCGAGGCGATCGCGGAGCGGGTGCGCCGAGATGCAGACGTCTTCTTCGTCGTCGGCGTGGGCGGCTCCTCCCTCGGCGCTCGGGCGGCGCTCGAGTTCCTCGGCCGGGACGCCGCCGCGCCCGAGATCCGCTTCGTGGGTGAGGATTTAAGCCCGACGCCCCTCGTCGAGGCGCTGGAGGCGGTCCGCACACGGCGGGTCGTCCTCAACGTCGTCTCGAAGTCCGGCACGACGACGGAGCCGGCGGTCGCCTTTCGCCTCTTGCGGGAAGCTCTGGAAACGGCAGTCGGCCCCGCGGAAGCCCGCCGCCGCATCATCGCCACCACCGATCCGTCCGGCGGGGCGCTTCGGGCGATGGCGGAGGCGGAGGGGTGGACGTCGTTCGACATCCCGCGGGACGTCGGCGGGCGCTTCTCGGTGCTGACGCCGGTCGGCCTCTTGCCGATGGCCGTCGCCGGGATCGATGTGCGCCGGGTGCTCGCCGGCGCCCGGGCGCTGATGGCGGCGCCGGAGGGGACCGATCCGGCGGCGGACGATCCCAACCGGTATGCGCTGCTTCGTCATATTCTGTATCTGAAGGGTTACGCGGTCGAACTGTTCGTCGCCTTTACGCCGCGGCTTTCGGGCGTCGGCGACTGGCTGAGGCAGCTTTTTGCCGAGAGCGAAGGGAAGAACGGCCGCGGGATTTTTCCCGTGACGGGAAAATATACGACCGACCTCCACTCCATCGGGCAGTATGTGCAAGAAGGGCGGCGCCTGTTGTTCGAGACGTTCCTCTGGCTGGAAGACGAAGGCGTCGACGTGACGGTGCCGGATCGCGCCGTCGCCGACGGCTTCGACTACCTCCGCGGCCGCTCGCTTCAGTGGATGAACGAGCGGGCGATGTGGGGGACGTACGTCGCCCATCGAAACGGCGGCGTTCCCGTCGGCCGCATCGTCCTCCGCGATCGCTCGCCGGAGGCGTTCGGGGCGCTGGTGATGTTTTTCGAGCGGGCGGTGGCCTTAAGCGGGATGCTCCTCGGGGTCAATCCGTTCGATCAGCCCGGCGTGGAAGCCTATAAGGCGAATCTGTTCGCGCTCCTTGGCCGTCCCGGGTATGAAGCCCGGGGGGAGGCGCTTCAGGCCGAGATCGCAGCGCTCCTCGGACGGCGGTAGGCGGCCGAAGCGATGAACGTCTGAACGGAGGGCGTCGGAACGGCCGGCGGGCGGAAGCGGTCGGGCCTCGCGCCGGAGCGTCTGGCCGGCGCCGGAGTGCTTCAGGCACCGGGAAAGGAGGGGCGGCGGTGCGCCTCGATAAGCTGCTCGCCCACATGGGATACGGCACGCGCCGCGAAGTGAAAAAGCTGATCAAAAGTGGGGCGGTTGAGGTCAACGGCGCCGTGCCGCCGTCTCCGGACGTCCACGTCGATCCGGCGGCGGATCGGGTGACGGTCTTTGAGGAGCCGGTCCGCTACGTTGCGCACGTCGTCTACATGCTGAACAAACCGCCGGGGGTGGTGAGTGCCACCGTCGACCGGCGCCAGGAGACGGTGCTCGATCTCGTGCCGGCGGAGCTTTGGCGGCCGGGCCTTTTCCCCGTCGGCCGGCTGGACAAAGACGCCCGCGGCCTGCTTCTGATCACCGACGACGGCCAGCTCGGTCACCGGCTGGCCGCCCCCCGCTGGGCGGTGGAAAAGACGTACGTCGTCGAAGTCGACGGCGTTCTCACCGAGGCAGACGTCCGGCGGTTTGCCGCCGGGATGGTGCTGGACGACGGGACGCGCCTTCGGCCGGCGACGCTCGAGATCGTCGCCAGAGGCCCCCGATCGATGGCCCGGGTGACGGTGACCGAAGGGAAGTACCATCAGGTCAAGCGGATGTTTCTTGCCGTCGGGAAGGCGGTCGTCGACCTGAAGCGCATCCGCATCGGGCCGATCGTCCTCGATCCGAAACTCCCGGAGGGCGCCGTCCGCCCCCTCACGCCGGAAGAAGGGGCGGCGCTTCGGGCGGTGGTCGGCCTCGAGGAGAAGAGGCGGTAGGTCTGTAAACGGGAAAGAACGGCCGCACCGCGCGCGGTGCGCGGCGCGGCGGGCGAAGAAGGGAGGGGCGAGGATGCCCGAGGCGAGAGAGCGGGGCGCCTGGCCGACGACGGAGGACGCCCGGTGCGCGGCGCTCGTCGAGGAGCGGCTCCGGGCGGCGAAGATGCAGTTCGAGCGGGCGATCCAGAGCAAGCACACGGCCTTCGACGATCTCTATCCGTACATGGTGGAAAATCCGTCGTTTTTCTGGTACAAGCGCTACGTCGCCTGGACGGAGCTTTTGGTGCTGGTCGATCTCGCCGGCCGGCTCGGCCTGCCGTGGGAGAGCCTGTTTTTGCCGCATCAGGTGCAGTTTATCCGGGCGCAGGTGCTGTCGGGGACGGTGCTCGACCGGTGGTTTGACCCTGCCGGGGAAGGGGAGGACCGGTGAGGCTCCGCCATAAGCCGGAAGCCCGTCCGGCGCTCCTCGCCGCGCCGGAGGTGGTCCACCGCCCCGACGGCTGGCCGGGGAAGTGGCGGCTTCTCTTTTTTCACCGCCCGGCGCCGCTTTACGTCGAGCTCGGCTCCGGCCGCGGCCGCTTTCTCGTCGAGGCGGCGGAGGCGGAGCCGGGGGTGAATTTTGTCGGCGTCGAGCGGAAGGCGGAGGCCCTCTACGTCGCCTGGCGCCGGGTGCGGTCGGCCGAGCGGACGAACGTCGGCTTTATCTTCGACGACGTCGACCGGCTGAACGCCTACTTTCATCCGGGGGAGATCGACCGGCTGTATTTTCATTTCAGCGATCCGTGGCCGAAGCGGCGACACGCGAAGCGGCGGCTCACGCATCCGGCGCGGCTGGGTCGTCTTGTCGCCCTGCTTCGGCCGGGCGGGGAGGTCGTCTTTAAAACCGACCACCCGAACTTTTACGCCTACAGCCGGGAGCAGCTGCTCGCACAGGGGCTTGTTCCGCTCGAAGAGCGGACGGTCGTCGGCGGCCCGATTCGGGGGCCGGTGACGGATTATGAGGCCAGGTTTCTTTTGGCCGGTCGGCCGATCTACGCCGGCGTGTTCCGGCGGGACGGCTGACCGGCCGGATTTTTTTTGCCGATTATTTTATGCCGGGGAGTGCATGCTAACCAGACGGAAGGAGGAAGCGGCATGGCCAGACTGCCGGAAGCGAAGGCCTACCAGGCGCTTGCCCGGTCCAAGGAGACGACCCGGCCGGTGGCGACCAACGTCGCCCGGGCCTTTCTCGTCGGCGGGCTCATCTCCGTCGTCGGGCAGGCGTTCATGTGGCTGTACGAGACGGTGTTCGGATTTACGGAACAGACCGCCAGCAACCCGACGGTGGCGACGCTCGTCTTTTTGAGCGTGCTTCTGACCGGCCTCGGCGTCTATGACAAGATCGGCCAGTGGGCCGGCGCCGGAAGCATCGTGCCGGTGACCGGGTTTGCCAACACGATGGCCGCCAGCGCCCTCGACGCCCGGTCGGAAGGACTCGTCTACGGCGTCGGCGCGAACATGTTCAAAGTCGCGGGGCCGGTGATCGTCTTCGGAACGGTGGCGGCCTTCGTCGTCGCCCTCGTCCGGGCGCTGGTGGAAGCGCTGGTCTGAGGCCGGAAAGGGGCCGGTCGGCGTCGTCTTGGCGTCCCGCGCTGACTCCGGGCCGGCCGCAAGACGCCGGTTCCGGAAAGAAGGCGGGCCGCCCTGATCCGGCCGGCGCCCGGAACGGATGACGGTCAAAAGGAGGGGGTCGGGTGAGACGCGGGCGAACGTGGCTGTTTCCGAACCGTCCGGGCATCCTCGCTTCGGCGGCCGTCGGCGGTCCGAAAGAAGGGGAAGGGCCGCTCGCCGGCGATTTTGATCTCATCTTCGATGACGTCTACGCCGGGATGCAGACGTTCGAGCAGGCGGAGCGGAAGCTTCTCGAGTCGGCGGCGGAGATCGCCCTCAGAAAGGCCGGCCTCGGAAAGGACGACGTCGACCTTTTTTTCGCCGGTGACCTCCTGAGCCAGGGGGTGACGGCGTCCTTTGCGGCCCGGACGATGGGCATGCCCTTCATCGGATTAAATGGAGCCTGCTCGACGTCGATGGAGGGGCTCGCCCTGGCGGCCCTCGCCGTCGACGCCGGGCGGGCGCGCCGGGCGCTCACCGGAACGGCGAGCCACAACCTGGCGGCGGAGCGGACGTACCGCTATCCGACGGAATACGGCGCCCAGAAGCCGCCGACGGCCCAGTGGACGGTCACCGGCGCCGGCGCCGGCATCGTCGCCCTCGACCCGGCACCGGTCGTCATCACCTCCGCCACCGTCGGCCGGGTCGTCGACCTCGGGCTCAAAGATCCGCTCAACATGGGGGCGGCGATGGCGCCGGCGGCGTACGACACGATCGTGACGCACCTTGAAGACATGACCCGCTCGCCCGGCGATTACGACCTCATCGTCACCGGCGACCTCGGCCGGATCGGGCGGGAGCTTTTGCTGGAGCTCCTCGAGCAGGCGGGGCTTCGCTTCGACCCGGAGAAGATCGTCGACGCGGGGCTCATGATCTATCGGGAAGATCAGGACGTCTTTTCCGGGGCAAGCGGCGCGGCGAGCTCGGCGGCGGTGTTTTACGGCCACCTGATGAAACACCTCGTCGCCGGGACGGTCTTCCGCCTGCTCATCGTCGCCACCGGGGCCCTCATGTCGCCGGTGACGTACCAGCAGGGGGAGTCGGTGCCGGCGATCGCCCACGCGGTGGCGGTGGAGAGGGTGATGTAGGGTGATCTTTTTCTGGGCCTTCGTCGTCGGCGGGCTCATCAGCGCCGTCGGCCAGCTGATGATGGACGTGGGCCGGCTGACGCCGGGGCACACGACCGTGACGCTCGTCGTCGCCGGCGCCGTCCTCGGCGGCCTCGGCTGGTATGAGCCCCTCATCCGCTTTGCCGGCGCCGGGGCGAGCGTGCCGATCACGAGCTTCGGTTATGCCTTGACGACCGGGGCGCTGGAGGAGCTCAAGCGCCACGGGTGGATCGGTGTCATCACCGGGATGTTCGAGATCACGAGCGCCGGCATCAGCGCGGCCATCATCTTCAGTTTTCTCGCCGCCCTCGTCTTCCGTCCGAAGGGATAGGGAGGGCGGGCGGATCAGGAGAGCGGATGGTGCAAAATATGCGGTCGTACGCTTGAAGCCGCCGGACGCCCGGTCAGAAAACAGCCCGCCGTTTGGCGGGCCGCTTTTTTGACTTCCTTATCTTAGATCCAGAGAAGTCCGAGGGCGAGCAGGACAAAAAGCGGCAATGCAATCACCGCCGCCGTATACGGTCCCCACCACCATTGGGTCTCGTCTGTCAATAGCGGATTAAAACTCCCCAAAAAAATCGCGTTCGATTCCCCACAAACAGCGGATTCAGTTCCCCAAAATCATCGCGCATCATTCCCCAGACGTATGTTCGATCTACGCGGTCACCTCCTCCTTCAGCGCATGGGTCACCCCGGCGCGCAGCTTGTCCTTCATCCGGTAGCTGTTGCCGCGGATGTTGATGGTGGTGGCGTGGTGCAGGAGCCGGTCGAGCAAGGCAGAGGCCAGCACCTGGTCACCGAAGAGTGTCCCCCAGTTGGTGAAGCTGGTGTTGGACGTGATGATCAGGGAGCCATGCTCGTAGCGCTCCGACACGAGCCGGAAGAAGTTCGCGGCGTCCAAGGCGTCAAGCGGCAAGTAGCCGACTTCGTCGCAGATCAGCAGCTTCGGCTGGGTGTAGATGCGCAGGCGCTTGTCCAGCCGTCCCTCTTGGTACGCCCGTCGCAAGTCAGCGACCAGCTTCTGCATGGTCACGAAGTAGACGCTCATGCGCTGTCGAATCGCCTCCATCCCCAGGGCCACCGCAAGGTGGGTCTTGCCCACCCCCGGCGGTCCCAGGAAGATGACGTTGCTGCCCTCCCGGATGAACGTCAAGCCGGCCAGTTCGCGTATTTGTCGCTCATCGACGGACGGCTGGAACGAGAAATCGAAATCTGCAAGGGTCTTGTGATACGGGAAGTTGGCCATGCGGAGTCTGGCGTGCATGTAACGGCTGTATCGCTCCTCCTGCTCAGCATCCAGCAGTCTGTGCAGGAACTCCGCATAGGTCGCCTGGTGCCCCGCTGCCCACTCCACGCACGCCGGCAGCACCGCCGCGGCGCGCTTCAATCCCAGCTCCAGCAGCTGCTCCTCGGCCTTGGCCAAAACCAACGCCTCACTCATTGCCCCTGACCTCCCATCGCGATCTGCTCATAGACGGACAGCTCCCGCTGCTCCACGTCCGGCCCGATTTGCAACCCTGGCACCTTGCCTCGATCCGGATGAGGCGTCCCAGCCGGGATGCCCTTGAAGTGCTCAGGGTCGGTTGAGACCTGGTGCCTGCCTGTGAGCACGCGGTGTTCGGCAATGACCTGCCCGCCGTACTCGATCTGCAGGCGGCCTGACTCAAACTCCCGGACCAGCACGGTGTGCCCCACATACCGCCATGGAACGGTGTACATGTTCGTGTTCCAGGAGATGCGACAATCGCTCATGACCTTGCGCATATCGGCGTACGCCAGCGTGTACCGGCTCTTAGGCAGGGGCTTAAGCGTCTCGGCCTGAAACCGCACCACCGGCTGCTCCCGCGTCGTGCCGTGGATGCGCACATTAGCCACCGTATCCCGCCAGATGGCACCTTGCCGGTTCAGGTCGTCATGGTCCACGAACGAAACCGGCCAGAAGCTGGACCGGATATACCCGATGGGCCGTTCAATCTTCCCTTTGGTGCGACTTCGGTAGGGCTTACAGGCCTTGGGCACGAATCCGTAGTACTTGGCGAAGTCCATGTACGCCGGCTGCCAGTCGACGTGTCCATGACCGTCGTTGGCCACGACCAGCGGGGAGCAGTTGTCGCTGAGCATGACCTTTGGAACCCCGCCGAAGAACTCCAGCGCGTTCCGGAGCGCCTGGAGGATATGCCGTTGGTCCGCCGCTCTGATAAACTCCAGGTAGAGCATGCGGGAGTAGGCGAGGACCATGGCAAAGCACCATACCTTGCGCCGATGGCCCTGCGGATCCAGGTAGGGGAATGCGCCCAGGTCGATTTGCGCTTGTTCCCCCGGAGCCGTCTCAAACCGCACGGTTGCCTTGGCAGAGACAACCGGGCGGAGAGGGTGCATGAACTCGCGCAGTACGGTAATTCCGCCGGTATATCCCTGCTCCCGGATCTCGCGAAAGATTCGCTCCGCATTGAGGACGCCGATACGCATGCGCTGCTCCACATAGGCCTTGTACGGCTCCAGCTTGTGGCCTTTCACCCTACGGCTGCGCGACTTCACCCTCCCCTCCTCCTGCTGCCTCGGCTCACTCACAGCCTTGCGGATGGTTTTGCGGTCATGGCCGTATCTTCTGGCCAGTTCCGAGATGCTGACGCCCTCCTCATACAGCTTCCTGATCTCCATCTTCTCACTCTCCCTCATCACCGGCACCTCCCCAAAAGTGATGGCAGGTGCCATAGTTCGACACAGGGGTGGGGAATTCATCCCGATGATTTTGAGGAAATCATGCCGGTGATTTTGGGGAATCTTTATCCGCTGCTATTGGGGATTTTACATCCGATGTTGACACGTCGACGGTCGTCTGGCCGCTTGCAGCGCCGAGGGGGACGACGTCGGTCCGGCCTTCGGCGCCCATCGGCCGCACGACCGGCCCAACGGGGGCGGGGGCAAAGGGGCGCAGGTACAGGTGCGTCGGCGTCACGTGATGGACGATGCCGTGAAGGCGGCGGCCGTCTTTGGTCAGGACCCAGACCGGCCGTCCGATGTAGCGGACGGCGTGGGCGTAGGCGACTGCCATCGGGTTCCCTCCTTTCTCGGACGATCTCACCTTACGGTATGGTGGTTGTCCGGAAGCGGTCTGTGCCGGTATAATGATTAAAGCATTTTGGGCAGGGGGGTCCGCCGTGAGGGAGCGCCAGAAGGGCCGATTCGGCCGGACGGGGGGACTCATCGCCGCGCTGGCGATTCTGCTGAGCAAAGCGAAAAGCATCGGGTTCCTTGTCATCAAACTATTAAAATTCGGTAAACTCGGGCCGACGATCTGGAGCATGGCCCTTTCCATCGGCGCCTACGCCCTCATCTACCCGTGGCCCTTTGCCGTCGGCCTCGTGGCCATGCTCTTTATCCACGAGATGGGCCACGTCCTCGCCGCCCGACGGGCGGGGCTACCGGTGACGCTCCCGGCGTTCATTCCGTTCCTCGGGGCGGTGATCCTCCTAAGGCGGCAGCCGGCCGACGCGCCGACAGAGGCATTCGTCGCCATCGGCGGTCCTGCCCTCGGCACGCTCGGCGCCCTCGGGGCGTTTGGCCTCGCCCGCTGGCTGGATTCGCCGCTCTTCATGCTTGTCGCCTGGGCCGGATTTTTCATCAATCTCTTAAACCTCTTGCCGATCCATCCCCTCGACGGCGGGCGGATCGTCGTTGCCATCTCCCGCTGGCTCTGGGTCGTCGGCCTCGTCGTCGGGCTGGTCGTCATCGTTTACCTCCAGGCGATCGTCTTTTTGCTGTTCTGGTTTCTGTTTGCCCTGGAGCTCGTCCGAACGGTTTTCGGCCGGAAAAACGGCGGGGATCAGGAGACGGTGCTCACCGTCCCGGCTTCGCCGGCGGCGTTCGAGGCGGCGGGGGCGCCGGTTCCGGGGGAAGCTCACCGGCGGGCGCTCGACTTCCGCCAGTACGTCCGGCTCGACGACCGGGAGTCCGTCCTCGAGGTCGACTATCCCGGCGTCGGGAAGATCGGGGAGGTTTCGTTTCCGCTCGGCACGGTGACGGAAGCGGAGATGCTGGGCTACCATCGCCTCGGCCCGGCGGCCGGTCGGCTTCGGCTGCGCGTCCGTTACCGGTCGGAGCGGACGCCGCGGGGGATCGCCGTCGACCCGGAATATTACCGGGTGCCGCTCGGAACCCGGCTCGCTTACGGCGGGGCGTATTTTGGGCTCATCGCCTTTCTCCTCGTGATGACCGGCGTCGCTGCCGGGAGCCTGCCGCCGCCCCCGCCCCGGTGATCGCGGCGGTCCCGGTGCGGTGATCGCGGTCGGGCCGGTGGTCTTATAACCGCATGAAAAGGAGGACCTCGATGGAGGCGAAAAAAACGGTGCCCGCAGGGGCGCCGACAGCCGCCGACGTGCTCGCGGCCGATGCGCGCCTCCGGCCGCACGTGCGCCGGACACCGCTTCTTCGTTCGGCGCTTCTGGACGGGCGGGCCGGAGCGTCGCTTTTTTTGAAAGGGGAACATCTGCAGAAGACGGGATCGTTTAAGATCCGCGGTGCATTGAACGCCGTTTTGGCCGCGGCCGAGGCGGGCGCCCGAGCGGTCGTCGCCGCCTCGTCGGGAAACCACGGCGCCGCCGTCGCGTACGCCGCCCGGGCGGTCGGCCTTACGGCGACCGTCGTCGTCCCGGCGTCGATCGCCCCGGCGAAGCGGGCGGCGATCGAGGCGTACGGCGGCCGCATCGTCGTCGCCGGCGACGATTCGGAGACGCGCCTCTCGAAGGCCCGGGAGCTCGCCGCAGCGGAAGGGGCCGCCTTCATCCCGCCGTACGACGATCCCCGCGTCATCGCCGGTCAGGGGACCGTCGGCTTGGAGGTGCTCGACGATCTTCCGGACGTCGAGGCGATCTACGTCCCGATCGGAGGCGGCGGGCTCATCTCCGGCATCGCGACGTGGGTGAAGGACCGGCGGCCGGAGGTGGCGGTGATCGGCGTCGAACCGGAGCTCGCCGACGACACCCACTGCTCGCTCACCGCCGGCCGGCGGGTCGCCCTGAAGGCGGCGCCGACGATCGCCGACGGCCTCAGGGCGCTGACGCCGGGCGAGCTCACCTTTCCGATCATCGCCCGGCTCGTCGACGACGTCGTCCGGGTGAGCGAGACGGAGATCGTCGAGGCGGTCTTTTTCCTCATGACGCGCCTCAAGCAGGTCGTCGAGCCGTCCGGCGCCGTAAGCGTCGCCGCCGCCCTCCGGCCGGCGGCGGCCCGCCGGCGGGTCGCGGTCCTCTCGGGCGGGAACGTCGACTGGCGGGCCCTCTGGCCGGCGCTTTCGGAGACGCTTGCGCGGCACGGGCTGTAAGCGGAACGGGCGGTCAGCGGGATCAGGGGATCGGAAGGAAAAGACGACCCCGGCGCCGCGAAACGGCTCGTTTCCGCGGGACGCCGGGGTCGACATCCGGCTTCGGCGTCAGTCGTTCGGCCACTCGGGGGCGATCATCCGTTCCGGCCGCACCCAGCGGTCGAACTCCTCCTCGGTGACGTAGCCGAGGGCGAGGGCCGCCTCTTTGAGCGTCGTCCCTTCGGCATACGCTTTCTTCGCGATCTCCGCCGCCTTGTCGTAGCCGATGTGGGGCGTGAGCGCCGTGACCAGCATGAGCGAGCGCTCGACGTTCCGGGCGATCGTCTCCCGGTTCGGTTCGATGCCGAGGGCCGCCCGGTCGTTGAAGCTCTGCATGGCGTCGGCGAGGAGATGGACGGACTGCAGGAAGTTATAGATGATCACTGGCTTGAAGACGTTCAACTGGAAGTTCCCCTGGCTGGCAGCAAAGCCGATCGCCGCGTCGTTGCCCATCACCTGGACGGCGACCATCGTCAGGGCTTCGCTCTGGGTCGGGTTGACCTTGCCGGGCATGATCGACGAGCCGGGCTCGTTCGCCGGGATGGTAATCTCGCCGATGCCGGCCCGGGGGCCGCTGGCGAGCCAGCGGACGTCGTTGGCGATCTTCATGAGGTCGGCGGCGAGGGCTTTCAGGGCGCCGTGGGCGTAGACGAGCTCGTCGTGGCTCGTTAGGGCGTGGAATTTGTTTTTCGCCGGCAAGAAGGCGTAGCCGGTCTCCCGGTTGATCCGCTCGACGACTTCCTCGCTGAAGCGCGGATGGGCGTTTAACCCCGTGCCGACGGCGGTGCCGCCGATGGCGAGCTCCCGCAGGGGCTCGAGGGCGTCCAGGATCATCGCCTCGCTTTTTTCCAACATCCGGGCCCAGGCGCTGACTTCCTGGCCCAGCGTGAGCGGCGTGGCGTCCTGAAGGTGGGTCCGGCCGATCTTCACGATGTCCCGGAACGCCTCGGCCTTCGCCTCGAAGGTCGCCCGAAGCGTCCGGAGGGCCGGCAGAAGCTTTTCGACGATCAGGCTGTAGGCGGCGATGTGCATCGCCGTCGGGAAGGTGTCGTTCGAGCTCTGGGAGCGGTTGACGTCGTCGTTCGGGTGGACGCGCTTCTCCAGGCCGCGAGCCCGGAGCTTTTCCGTCGCCCGCCGGGCCACGACTTCGTTGACGTTCATGTTCGTCTGGGTGCCGCTTCCGGTCTGCCAGACGACGAGGGGGAAGTGGTCGTCGAGCTCGCCCCGGAGGATCTCGTCGCACGCCTCCATGATCGCCTCGGCCTTGTCGGGATCGAGGCCGGCGAGCTTTCGGTTGACGTCCGCCGCCGCCTTTTTGATCCGGGCGAGGGCCCGGATGACCTCCATCGGCATCCGCTCGCTGCCAATGGGGAAGTTCATCAGGCTCCGCTGGGTGACGGCGCCCCAGAGCTTGTCGGCGGGGACTTTGACCTCGCCGAGGGAGTCCCGTTCGATGCGGTATTCCACGGTGCTGCCTCCTTTGGGAAAAGACGCTAAAACCGCCGCTTCTTCCATTCTAGTCAACAACGCCGGGGATGGCAAAGTTCAGGCATGGACGCGCGGCTTTGCGCGCAGGTACTGGCGCGGCCAGGGGCGGTCGACGCCGAGTTCCGCCGCCGCTCGGAGCGGCCAGTAAGGTTCACGGAGGAGCTGCCGCGCCAAGAACACCAGATCGGCCTGCCCGCTGCGAACGACGGCGTCGGCCTGAGCAGGGGCGGTGATCTGACCCACGGCTCCGGTGGCGACGCCCGCCCGCCGGCGGACTTCCGCCGCGAAGCCCGTCTGGTATCCCGGGCCCTCCGGGATGGGCTCGGGCGGCGGGATCAACCCTCCTGAACTTACGTCCACCAGGTCCACGCCGCGCGCTTTCAGCGCTTTCGCGATTTTCACCGTGTCCTCCAGGGTCAAACCGCCCGGCGCCCAGTCCACGGCCGAAAGGCGGACAAAAAGCGGCCGATCGTCCGGCCAGACGGCCCTTGTCGCTTCCACCACTTCCAGAAGAAGCCGCATGCGGTTCTCGAGATCGCCTCCGTACGCGTCCTGCCGATGATTCGACAGCGGCGAAAGGAACTCGTGCAAAAGATAACCATGGGCGGCATGGATCTCGATCACGTCGAAGCCGGCCCGGGCGGCCCGCCGCGCCGCCTGAACGAACGCCTCCACGATGAGCGGAAGTTCATCGGTGGACAATTCCCGCGGCGCCGGCCAGCCGTCGGCGTAGGGCAGGGCAGACGGGGCCACCGCCTGTTCGGGGCCGATTCCCTGCGCCGGTGACCAGGCCTTGCGCCCGGCGTGGGCCAGCTGGACACCGACGGGAACCCCTTGGGCGTGGATAAAATCGACGATCCGCGCCAGGGGCTCAATCTGCCCGTCATCATAAAGGCCGAGGTCGGCTTCGCTGATGCGGCCGCGGCTTTCGACGGCCGTCGCTTCCAGAAGGATCAAGCCGACGCCGCCGACGGCCCGCGTGCCATAATGCACGAAATGCCAGTCGTTGGCCCGGCCGTCCGTTCCGGCGCTGTACTGGCACATGGGCGACATGACGATGCGGTTGGGCAGGGTCAGCCCTCGAAGGATCATCGGGTCGAATAATCCAGGCATCGGTCTCACCTCGAGCCTATGCTACGACAAGCGGGCGTCCGAGATCAACGGCAAGCGGCCAGATCGGACCGCGCCCGTATGCCCGCTGCCCGTTTGAGCCGCGGAGCCTGTTTGCGCGACGCTCGGCATTGCTGTACAATGAAAGCGACCACAAGCGATCGCAGCGAGAGGAAGGCCACCGGGGGTGCTGGGCCTCTGGCCCGGCTGAGAGGAGCTTGGCTCCAACCCTTTGAACCTGAATGCGCGCTGAGGATTCTCAGCGCTCCGGGTAATGCCGGCGGAGGGAAGGTGGCGGTCGTGAGACCATGCGTTCAGATGCAGGCGCCGCCGCCGGGCGGCGTTTTTTTGTGGCTGAGGGGGGATCAGATGGAACTCATCCTCAACGGGAAAAAGGTCGATCTTCCGGGCGTGGAGACGGTTTATGACGTGCTCAAGCATTACGGACTGGAAGGCAAAATCGTCATGGTGGAACTGAACGAGGCCATCGTGGCGAAGGACGATTACGCCCGAACGCCGCTTCGCCCCAACGACAAGCTGGAGATCGTCCATTTTGTCGGCGGGGGATAAAAACACAAAAATGTCTCTTAAGGAGGAAGCAGTCATGCCGGTCAACCACGACGACGATGTTCTCACGCTGGGTCCGTATCGTATTCGTTCGCGGCTCTTTTTGGGGACAGGAAAATACCCGTCCTCTGACGTCCAGCGGCGGGCGATTGAGGCGTCGGGCGCAGAGGTTGTGACGTTTGCCGTGCGCCGCGTCGACCTCGACCGGAGGGAAGGGGTCGAAGGCGTCTCCGGCGTGCTGGAAGGGGTTGACCTCTCCCGGCATCGGCTGCTTCCCAACACCGCCGGAGCCAGGACGGCGGAGGAGGCGATCCGCCTCGCCCGCCTGGCGAAAGCCAGCGGGCTTTCTTCGATGATCAAGGTCGAGATCGTCGGCGATGCGCGGACGCTCCTTCCGGACCCGATCGAGACGCTGAAGGCGACGGAAGCGCTCGTGAAGGAAGGGTTCATCGTCCTCGCCTACACGTCAGATGACCCGGTTCTCGCCAAGCGGGTCGAAGCGGTGGGGGCGCACGCGGTCATGCCGGGGGCCGCACCGATCGGCACCGGGCTCGGCATCCTGAACCCCTATGCGCTGAAGCTCATCGTCGAATCGGTTCGCGTGCCGGTCATCGTCGACGCCGGGCTCGGCGCGCCGTCAGACGTGGCGCTGGCGCTTGAGCTCGGCGCCGACGCGGTGCTCGTGAACACCGCGGTGGCCGAGGCCAAAGACCCGGTGAAAATGGCCGAAGCGATGCGTCATGCGGTCATTGCCGGCCGGATGGCGTATCGCGCCGGTCGCATGCCGAAACGGGCCTACGCGAGCGCTTCGTCGCCGATGGAAGGGATGATCACGTGAGCCTCCGCATTGAGCGTTTCGTCCTCGGACCGATTCAGGAGAACGCCTACGCGCTGTTCGACGACGCGCATAAGGAAGCGGTCGTCATCGATCCCGGCGCCGATCCTAAACCGCTCATCGAGGCGGTCCGGGGCTATCGCGTGGCGTACCTTCTCCTTACCCACGCCCATTTTGACCACATCACCGGCCTCGAGGCCCTCAAAAAGGCGACCGGGGCCCCGATCCTGATCCACCCGCAGGAGGCGGGATGGCTTCGTGACCCCGAGCTGAACGGCTCGGCCTTCTTTCCGGAGCTCACCGCGCGCGTCGTCGCCCCGAACGCCGATCGGCTGGTCGAAGACGGCGATGTCCTTCCGTTTGCCGGAAGAACGCTTAAGGTGCTGCATGTGCCCGGCCATTCGCCCGGTTCGGTCGCCTATCTCATCGATGAAGCCGTTTTCACCGGCGATGCGCTTTTCGCCGGAAGCATCGGTCGGACGGATCTTCCGGGAGGCGATCACGCGGCGCTTCTTCGGAGCGTTCGCGAAAAGCTGTATCCGCTGCCGCCGGAGACGAGGGTCTACCCCGGGCACGGGCTGGAGACGACGATCGGCCGGGAGCGGACGTCGAATCCATTCGTCCGTGGATGACGGGGAATGCGACCGCAGAATGCAATTTAAACAGCTTTGGGGTCGTTGCGCCTCCGCTTCCCCCTGTTATATAATGTGAGCAAGAAATCAGCCGTATGTTTTATAACAGGAGGTCGGGGCGATGATCGACTGCCCGAAGTGCCGTGGGAACGGCGAGGAGCTATGTCGGATGTGCGGCGGAACCGGCGAAGGGGAAGCGGGAGAAGGGACGTGCCCGTATTGCTTTGGGTTTGGCGTCGTCTCTTGCAGCGTTTGTGGCGGTACGGGCGCGCTGGAAGACGTCGTTTGAGAAGCCGTCGTCAAACCCGCCTTCAGAAAGAGGCGGGTTTTATTTCGTCTTGCCGGAGGACTTGCCGGAGGAGAAGGTCCCATGGGGCATGAAACGGCGGTCACCCGCCTGTTCGGCATCCGATATCCGCTGATTCAAGCCCCGATGGCCGGCGGCCCGACCACGCCCGAGCTCGTCGCGGCGGTGTCCAACGAAGGCGGCCTCGGTTTCCTCGGCGCCGGCTATTTGAAATCATTTCTGAAGACGCTGGAGGCGCTTCAGCGTGAAGATCCATAGAGCCTACCGTTATGAACTGGACCCCAACGCCCAGCAGCGCATCCTCCTTGCCAAGCACGCCGGGGCCGCCCGCTTCGCCTACAATTGGGGCCTGGCGCGGTGGGAGGAGATTGACGAGAACGAAGGCCGCAGCCCGAACGCCATCGAACTTCATCGTCGTGCTGCCCCGGATCGGCGCCGAGCGCCTGAAAGAGAAACCCGTCCGCCGGAAAAAAGGCGGCGTAAAGCCCCACTTCCCGAAGGGGCGCAATCCTCCACGCCCCCGTGAGCCGCGAGGCCGATCGGTGGTTCGTGAGCCTCACGGTGGAAGAAGAGATTCCCGATCCCATTCCGCCGAAGGGGGCGGCTGCGGGGATCGACGTCGGCCTGACGAGCTTCGCCGCGATCGCTCTTGAGCGGGGGACACTGCGGAAGGTTAGGGCGCCCAAGCCGCTCGGGAAGGCGCTTCGCCGTCTGCGGAGACTCCATGGGCGTCTTTTTCGCCGGGGCGAACGGGACGGGCAGGGGAGGCTTAAGACGCGCACGAAAAACTACGAAAAGACCCGCCTCCAGCTCGCCCGGCTTCATCGCCGGATTCGAAACATCCGGCTGGACTTTCTCCACAAGCTCACGACCGAACTCGTCCGGGTGCATCCGGTGATCGCGATCGAGGCTCTGGACGTTCGGAACATGCTCAAAAACGGTCGTCTTGCCCGGCACATTGCCGACGTCGGCTGGGGCACCTTCCGGGCGCTCCTTGACGCTAAGCCTAAGCTTCGAGGCGTGCGCATCGTCAAGGTCGACCGTTACGAACCGACGTCGAAAAAATGTTCTTTCTGCGGCCACATCCTTCCCGAACTTCCGCTTTTCGTCCGGGCGTGGACGTGTCCCGTTTGCGGTGCACACCACGACCGGGACGAGAACGCGGCGAAGAATGTGCTCCGATTCGCCCTGGCCGCGGGCTGATGCGGCCCTACCGCGAGTTCCGCGGGAAGTGACGCCTATGGAGACGGGCTCTGCGGCGGAACGTGGATCCCCGGTCTACGAGCATCCCGCCTGTGAAGCAGGAAGCAACCGGGACGATATCCCTTTGCTGAGATATTTGTCCATGAGTTGTGGAACGGATTCAGAACGCGTTCATCTCTCCGATGCGCGAATACGAGGCGCCCATCCCCTTCATTTCGCGCCAACCATCGCACGGTGGCCTCAATCCTTCCCGATACGGCGTCAGCGTAAACCGAAAATGCCGCTCAAACGGCGAAACATCCACCACTGAAGCGTCGCTGCACGCAAGGGCACGCCCAGCGCTTCGGCGGCGGCCTCCATGAACGCATGACCGTCGATCGGCGGGCTCGCCGTCGGCAGATGCCAGACTTGATTGAACGACTCGGGATGAGTCGCCAAAAGGCGCAATCCAGCGGCGGCATCCCAAAAAGGTTGCAAACGCCGCTTCATGGGCCCGTTCCGCCGTTCGACGGCCGACCGTCGTCGTCCGCTCCGCCCGTTTGCTGTCCGCCGTCTTGAACCCACGGCGCCTGCGCGTCGAGCGCGCCGACGATCCGAACGAAAACGATGTACGCCGCAAAAAAAAAAAAACCGCCGCCACCGCGGAGCGGCATGTGCCTTCCCGACAAGAGGGGTCCCGATTGATATTGAATCGAACCCCCCGCCGAAAAATCGAAGTCGCTTTTTCCCACGGCCTCTTCCCGGCCTCCGCACCGAACATGGTGCCACGGTTCATGCCGTGACGTTCGTTTTCTAGGGCGTGATGGGGCTCCGCCGCGGATTACGTCTTTTTTTTCTTCAACAGGAACTGGACCATTTCGGCGAGCGCTTCGGGGTCGTATTCCGGCGCAAAGCTTTCCGGAAGATCAGGGAGTTCGGGGATGGGGCCGCCGGGGGGCGGGCCGTCTTTCACGACGAGGGCTCCGCCGTCCGGATGCTCGCCGCGCCAGATGGCGGCGATTTGCCGGTAATCGTCGGGGCTGAAGCGGTACAGGGTGAGGTGAACGTTCATGCGGCGGTATTTGGCCGCTTCGGGAATGGCGTCGTCCCGGATTTTCGGAATGGGTAGCATTTTCGGGACGTCGACGCCGGTGAGCGCTTCTAGGGCTTTGGCGTAGGCCAGGGCGTGCACGCCGCCGCGGACGATGAGGTAACCGACGGCCTCTCGGGCCACCGGGTGGGTCGTCATCTCGTAGACGCGCAGCTTATGCAGCCGGGCTCCGTTTTCCAGGAAGAAGTTGTGCAAGAGGTCGAGGATGAGGTTTCCGCTGTTGAAGACATAATCGCCGCACCACGGCTCGCCCATCGAATTGACGGCCATCGCCGTCTGGGCGGTGTTGATGAAAAAGTGGCTGTTTCGCGCCTCTTTGCCCGGCTCAAGCGGCGCTTCCGTCGGCGGCGCCGTTTCGGTGGCGCCGACGAGGAGCTGGTTGACGACGGCGGCGACGAGCTCGATGTGTCCCAGTTCTTCGGCGGCGATGTTGGCGATGAGGTCGTAGAAGGGGCGGAGCTTTGTCCGGCCGCGGAAATTAAACGATTGCATCGTATAGTTCATGAGCGTCGACATCTCGCCGAAGCGCCCGCCGAAAAGTTCCTGAACGGCGGCGGCGGCGTTCGGGTCCGGCTCCCACACCTTCGGGAGCTCGATCTGCAGGCGGTCGATCCGAAGGTACACCGCGAGGCCCCCTTTTTTCCGCCGGCGGCGGATGATCGGAAACGGTCGAAGCCGTCCGCTTTATCCGCCTTTGTATGCGGGCGCCTCTTGGGGGGTGCCTGACCGCTGTGATAGAATTCGGTTCGACGCCGCTTGAGCTCCGGCTGTCCGACCCCTTCTTCGGCTTCGGCCGCGTGGCGAGGAACAACCGTTCCGTCGCTTTTTCCGCTGCGTGGCCGGGACGTCGGTTCCGCCGCTTCATCGCCGTGGGCGGTGCTCAGGCGGTCGGGCCCGCCGGCCGGTCGGACAGAAGGTCGTGGTCGACATACCGCTCGCCCCGGAGGGCGCTTAGGAGGTTGATCGCCACCCGGGCGCCGTCGCCGGCAGTGACGATCGTGTGGACGCTGGCGCCGGCGACGGTGCCGGCGGCCCAGACGCCGGGGACGTTCGTCCGGCCTTCGGGATCGACGGCGACGTTCGCCTTGACCCGGGGCTCTTTGGCCGGGACGATGTGGACGCCGATCCGCTCGGCGAGGTCGGTCCAGAGGCCGGTGGCGAGGAGAAGCTGCCGGGCCTTGAGGGTCTCCCGGGCGCCGTCCCGCTCGACGGTGAGGCGGAAGCCGTCTCCCTCGCGGCTTGCGTCGACGACGGTCCCGTCGATCCAGCGGGCGCCGAAGGCCGTCGCCTGGCGCCGGCCGAGCTCGACGAGCTCCGGTCCGGTGACGTCGGGGAGGCCGAGGTGGTTTCGGATCCAGGCCTTTTTCGTGATGCCCTGGCCGGCGTCCACGACGACGACGGAAAGGCCGGCTTTGGCGAGAAAGAGGGCGGCGCTGGCCCCGGCGGGGCCGCCGCCGATGACGACGACGTCGATCATCGTTCAGTGCACCTCCAGGCTTGTGCGCTTTTGACCGGGGCCTCCGTCGAGGAGCCCCGGGGACGGCCGGCGGGGATTCCGGCGCGGCCGGCCGTGGCCGACCGGTTGTGGCCGGCGAAAAAGAACGGGAAAGGGGCGATCCGGACGGTGGCCGAAGCCTTTTTCGTCCCGCCGGAAGACGTTCTGGCCCGCCTCGAGGCCCCAGACCTCGTTCTCCTGGACGCTCGCTTCGATCTTTTGGATCCGGCGGCGGGGCGGCGGGCGTACGAACGGGAACATCTTCCCGGCGCCCGGTACATCGACCTCGAACGGGACGCGTCGGCGCCGCCCGATCCGCGGGCAGGGCGACATCCCCTCCCCCCGTGGCCGGCCTTTTCGGCCCGCCTGGGAGACCTCGGCGTCGGACCGGACGACGCCATCGTCGTCTACGATGACCACGGCGGCGGGTTTGCCGGACGGATCGTCTGGATGCTTCGGGCGATCGGCCACGAGCGGGCGGCGGTGCTTTCCGTTCCGTTTTCCGTCTGGAAGGCGCGGGGCTATCCGACGACGGCCGAGCGGCCGGTCTTCCGCCCGAAGCCGCCGTACCCGCTTTCGGCGGCGGCCCGGCCGGAGGCCGGTTTTGCGACGACCGACGACGTCCGGCGCCTCGTAGCCGGCGAGGCTTTCGGGGTACTCATCGACGTCCGGGACCCGAAGCGGTACCTCGGGCTGAGCGAACCGATCGACCCGGTCGCCGGCCACATTCCGGGGGCGCTGAACGTCCCGTACGCCGCCTTGCGCGATCCCGCCACCGGAGAGATCGCGGCGCCGAAGCGGCTTCAGGACGTCTTCCGGGGCCTTCCGGCCGATCGTCCGGCGGTCGTCTACTGCGGTTCCGGGGTGACGTCGGCGATCGTCGCCCTGGCGCTCCGGGCCGCCGGATGGGCGGACGTCCGCGTCTACGCCGGAAGTTACAGCGCCTGGGTCGGTGACCCCTTGAACCCGATCGCCCGGGGAGCGGCCGCCCCCGGTTCCGGCGGCATAGCAGGGGGCGGGAACACATAGGGAAAGGGTAAGCCGGATGCGGTCGGCGGACCGAACGGGTCGGCGGGCCGGTTGCGGCAACGAGAGAAATGAGGCGATGAGCGGTGACCAAGCGCAAAGTGGCGCTTTTGTTCGGCGGTGCATCGGTGGAACACGCCGTCTCGATCCAGTCTGCCCGATCGGTCTTCCGGGCGATCGACCCGGAACGGTACACCGTCCTTCCGGTCGCCATCGCCCGGGACGGAACGTGGCTTTCGCCGGAGGCGTCGTGGGCCCTGCTCCGGGGAGCGGACGTCCCGGCGGCGGGGCCGGCCGGCGGTCCAAAGACCGATCCGCCGGCTTCGCCCGGCTTTCCTCCAGGCCCGCCGTGGCGGGCGGTCGGGTCGCCGCACTTAAACGCGGCGGACGTCGCCTTTCCGCTCTTGCACGGGCCGATGGGGGAAGACGGGACGGTTCAGGGATACCTCGAACTCCTCGGCATCCCGTACGTGGGCTCCGGCGTGCTGGCTTCGGCGGTCGGCATGGACAAGGCGACGATGAAGCGGCTCTTTGCCCTCGAAGGGCTGCCGCAGGTGCGTTACCTCGTCTTCGAGCGGCGGGCGGTCCAGGCGGACCCGGACGCGGTCGCCCGAACGGTGGAAGAGGCTTTTCCTTACCCCGTCTTCGTGAAGCCGGCGAACTCCGGCTCCAGCCTCGGCATCTCCCGGGCCGACGACCGGTCGACGCTCGTGCGGGCCCTTCAGGAAGCGGCGCGGTACGATGCGACCGTCCTCGTCGAGGAGGGCCTCGCCGTCCGGGAGCTCGAGGTGGCGGTCCTCGGCAATGAGCCGCCGGAGGCGTCGGTCGTCGGGGAGGTCGTGCCGCGGCGGGCGTTTTACGACTACGAGGCCAAATACACCGCCGGCGGCGCGGAGCTCCTCGTCCCGGCGCCGATCGACGGGGCGCTCGCCGAGGAGATCCGCGCCCTCGCCCTGCGGGCGTACCGGGCGATCGGCGCCCGGGATCTCGCTCGGGTCGACTTTTTCCTCGACAAGGGGGCGGAGCGGCTCTACGTGAACGAAATCAACACGATGCCCGGTTTTACCGACCGGAGCATGTATCCGCGCCTCTGGGCGGCGAGCGGCCTTGCGTATCCGGCGCTCATCGACCGGCTCGTCGAGGAGGCCCTGCGCCGGGCCGGCGAAAGGAACGATCGACGTTGACCGACGCCCCGACTTCGGAGCGCCTGGCGCCGGAAGACGTTCGGGCGCTCGTCGACTGGTTTCGCCGGGAGGCGCGGGATCTTCCCTGGCGCCGGACGGACGATCCGTACCGCATTCTCATCGCAGAACTGATGCTGCAGCAAACGCAGGTTACGACGGTCCTGCCGTACTACGAGCGGTGGATGGCCCGCTTTCCGACGTTTCGGGCCCTGGCCGAGGCGGAGGAGGCGGAGGTGCTCCGCTTCTGGAGCGGCCTCGGCTACTACGCCCGGGCGCGGCACGCCCACGCTCTCGCCCGGGAAGTCGTCGCCCGCTACGACGGGCGGCTTCCGGACGATCCGGAGGCGCTCAGGCGGCTTCCCGGCATCGGGGCCTACACCGCCGGAGCGGTCCTGTCGATCGCCTTCGGCCGGCCGGAACCGGCGATTGACGGCAACGTCCGGCGGGTTCTGGCGCGGTTTTTCGCCTGGGAGACGCCGGTCGACCGGCCGGCGTTCGACCGGGCGGCGGAAGCGACCCTCCGGCCGGCGTACGGCGCCCTCCGACCGCCGGCGACGCCCCGGACGCTCACCGAGGCCCTCATGGAGCTCGGTGCCCTCGTCTGCACGCCGAAGGCGCCGGCCTGTGGCCGCTGTCCGCTTAAGACCCATTGCGCCGCCCGGGCCCTCGGCCGGCCGGAGGCGTTCCCCGTGCGCCGGCCGCCGGCGCCCAAACGCCGGGAGCACCGGATCGTCTGGATCGTCCGGCGCCGGGACGGCGCCCTGCGGGTCGAGCGCCGGAAGGGGCGCCTCCTCGGCGGCCTCTGGCAGTTTCCCAACGCGCCGTTCGCCCGGCCTCCCTCCGCCGGCGATGACATCGAGCGGCCCGTCCCGACCGATGCCGGCCAGACCGCCGGGGCGGCGGGCGCGTCTTTCGCCGCCGAGGCGCTCCCGCCGGACGCCCTCGGCCGGGCCCAAACCGTCGGCACCGTCGAACACGTCTTCACCCACCGCCTCTGGACGCTCGACGTCCGGACCGTTGCGGCAGAAGCGTGGCCCCTTTCTCCGGAGGCGCAGGAAGCCCGCTGGCTTCCGGAGGAGGAGGTGGCGGCGCTTCCCCTCGCCGGCCCGTTTCGGAAGGCGTATGAACTCTACCGGGCTCGGGCCTTCCCGGATCGGGCGTAAAAACCCCCTTGCGGCCCGTCGGGCCGTCAAGGGGGTTTTCGCTTCACCCGGCAACCGGCTTACCGCCCGAACTTTTTCAGCGCTTCTTCGTACCGCTGGTTGACGACGTCCCAGTTGACGACGTTCCAGAACGCCTGGATGTACTCCGGCCGCCGGTTCTGATACTTCAGGTAGTAGGCGTGCTCCCAGACGTCGAGGCCGAAGACGACCGTCTTCCCTTCCATGACCGGGTTGTCCTGGTTCGGCGTCGTCGTGACGGTGAGTTTCCCATCCGGTTCGACGACGACCCACGCCCAGCCGCTTCCGAACCGTCCCGCCGCCGCCTTGGAAAAGGCGTCCTTAAAGGCCTCAAAGCTGCCGAAGTCCCGGTTGATCGCTTCGGCAAACTTGCCGACCGGCTGGCCCCCTTCGTTTTTCTTCAGCATCGGCCACCAGAAGCTGTGGTTGTAGTGGCCGCCGCCGTTGTTCCGGACCGCCGTCCGGATGTCTTCTGGCAGTTGGTCGAGGGACTGAAGCAGCTCTTCAAGCGGCTTATTTTGCCATGCGGGATATTTTTCGAGGGCGGCGTTCAGGTTCTTGACGTAAGCGCCGTGGTGCCCGTTGTAGTGGATTTCCATCGTCTTGGCGTCAAAATACGGCTCCAGCGCGTCGTAAGGGTACGGAAGCGGCGGCAGTTCGAACATCCCTATCCCTCCTCGCTCAAGCTCGTCTGGGCTCACCGCGTAGTGTTCGCTTTCTAGTCTAAAACAATGCTTGAGGGAAATCAAGGAAACCCCTACGATCGGGTTGGAAATCCTCCCCGGCAGAGGTCCTCGTCCCGGCAGAGAAATTTCCCACGGCATGCTCGGCCCGGCGCCGGGCACAATACAGCCGAGGGGGTGAGGACATGGACCAGAAGACGAAGGCCGGGACGAACGTCGAGCACGTGAAGAAGCGCAACCAGGCGGCTAAGGCGAACCAGGCCGGCGGCTACGGCTCCGAGTTTGCCGCCGAGACGAACGTCGCCGACGTCAAAGCGGAAAATAAACGGTCGATGCAGAACAAAAAGAGCTGACGCCGGGAGCTTCTGCCGATCCGCCGGGAGGTGGACGGTCCGAAGCAGATCAATACGAGTCAATACGCGCCTGCCGTTCGGCAGGCGCGTTTTGGCATGGATCGTCGGGGCGGTTTGGGACCGGCCGGCGGGTGAGGTACAATAACGGAGGCAGACAAAAAAAGGAAAGCCAGCGGGGGATGCGCCGTGCATTACCGGCACATCGGCGACCGGTTCGACATCGAAAGCTACAAGTACGACGGCAAGCTGCACCGCCGATGGTCGGGCAACCTGCTGCTCGCCGATGGTCGGCGCATCATCTGCGGGAACGACCGGGTGGCGGTCACCGAGGCGGACGGCAAGACGTGGACGACCCGAGAGCCGGCGATCTGCTTTTTCGATCGCCGGGAGTGGTTCAACGTCATCGCCATGCTTCGGGAGGACGGCGTGCATTTTTACTGCAATATAAGCACCCCCGCCGAGTGGCGGCGGGGGACGCTCACCTACGTGGACCTCGATCTCGACGTCCGGGTGACGCCGGACGGCGAGGTGGAGGTCCTGGACAAAGAGGAATTTCGGGTCAACCGGGAGCGGTATGCCTATCCCCTCAAGGTCGTCACCCAGGCCCGGCGCGCTCTCGGCCGGTTGCTCCGCCTCATCCAGGCCCGCCGGCCGCCGTTTGATCCCGACGTCGTCCATCGCTACCACGCGCGCTTTGTCCGGCTCGTCGGCTCCTGACGGCGGCGCCATGGTTTGAAGCCGGAAGGAGGCATGGCGGTGAAGGCGCCTTCCGGCCGATCGGGGCCCCGCCGGCCGGCGCGAAGCGCTACGGCCGCCGCGGAGCCGCCGCCATCTCGCGGAACGTCGCCTCGGCGGCGGCGAGCGTCTCGGCGACGTCGGCGTCGGAGTGAGGGGCCATGACGAACCACGCTTCGAATTTCGACGGCGGAAGGAGCACGCCGCGCCGCAGCATGCCGCGGAAGAAGGCGGCGTAAAGGGCCCCGTCCGCCGCCTCGGCGTCCGCGTACGTTCGAACCGGCCGGTCGGTAAAATGGGTGGAAAAGGCGCCCCCGACGCGGTTGATCTGAAGCGGGATGCCGTAGCGGTCGGAAAGCGCAAGCAGCCCGTCCGCGAGCGCCCGAGCTTTGGCCTCGAGGCCGTCGTAGAGCCCCGGCGCCTGAAGCGCCTCGAGCAGGGCCAGCCCCGCCCGCACCGAGGCGGGGTTCCCGGCCATCGTCCCGGCCTGATACACCGGGCCTTCCGGCGCCACAAGGGCCATGATCTCGGCCCGGCCGCCGTAAGCGCCGATCGGGAGGCCGCCGCCGATGATCTTGCCGAGGGCGATGAGGTCGGCTCTCGTCCCGAGCATCGGCATGACGCTGCCGTAGCGGAAGCGAAAGGCGGTGATCACCTCGTCGTAGACGACGAGGGCGCCGCATTCCCGGGCGAGGCGGTGGATCGCCTCGAGAAACGCCGGTTCCGGCGGCACGATGCCGAAGTTGCCGACGATCGGTTCGACGACGATCGCCGCGAGCTCCGATCCGAAGCGTTCCACGGCGAGCGCCAGGGCTTCGGAATCGTTGTACGGGACGGTGACGACGTCCCGGGCGACGGACGCCGGCACGCCGGCGGCATCCGGCACGCCGAGGGTCGCCGGCCCGCTCCCGGCGGCGACGAGGACGAGGTCGAAATGGCCGTGGTAGGCGCCGGCAAACTTGATGATTTTCGACCGACCGGTGTATGCCCGCGCCAGGCGGACGGCCGTCATCACCGCCTCCGTGCCGGAGTTCGTGAGCCGAACCCGCTCGAGCTCCGGGATCGCCGCTCGAAGGCGCTCGGCAAACTCCACTTCATAGGGCGTCGGCGTCCCGAAGAGCGTCCCCTCCTCGGCCGCCTGCCGGATCGCCCGAACGAGGGCCGGGTGGGCGTGGCCGAGGATGAGGGGGCCGAAAGCCGCCAGGTAGTCGATATATCGCCGGCCGTCGACGTCGTACAGGTACGCCCCCTCACCGCGCACAAAAAAACGCGGCGCCCCGCCGCCAACCGCTTTGTAGCTCCGGGACGGGCTGTTCACGCCGCCGGTGATGACATCGAGCGCCCGGGCGTACCACGCTTCATGCCGATCGAGCGCCTGCGCCTCGTTTCTTCCGTTCGTTGTTCGTTTCATTGTTCGTTCTCCTGTCGGTTAAACAGCCAGATGTATTCCAGAAGCTGAAGCACCGCCACAAGCGTTGCCGCGACGTACGTCAGGGCGGCGGCGCCGAGCACCCGGTCCGCCCCGCGCTTTTCCGCCGGGCTGATGATCCCGAGGCGGACCATCTGCTCCTTCGCCCGCCGGGACGCGTCAAACTCGACCGGCAGGGTGACGACGTGGAAGAGGACGGCAAAGCTGAAGGCGATGATTCCGAGGAGCAGAAGACCCGATAGCTTGAAGAAAAACCCGGCGAGCAGAAGGAGCGGCGCGATGCCGGAGGCAAACTGCGTCACCGGCACCATCGCGTGCCGGAAGACGAGCATCGGATAGCGGACCTTGTGCTGGATCGCATGGCCGACTTCATGGCAGGCGACGGATACGGCGGAGATCGAACGCCCGCTGTAGACCGGCTCCGACAGGCGGATGACCTTGGCCACCGGGTCGTAATGATCGGTCAGCGTCCCCGGCACCGGTTCGATCCGGACGTCGGTGATGCCGTTCGCGTATAACATCTCCCGCGCCGCTTCGGCGCCGGTCAGGCCCGAGGAGGCGCGTTCCCGGGAATGCGCATGAAACGTCCCCTGGACCCGAAACTGAGCCCACATCGCCAGGCCGAAGGCGGCCAGGATGAGGATCGTCCACGGAGTATAAAAGTACATGCGGGTCTCCCCCTTCGCCACATGCTCCCCCATTTAGATTCATATCGGAGCGCTCCGGTGTTGTCAAGGCATTGCCGGGCGCCGAAAGGCGGGAGGTCTATCGTGCCCATCCGCATGACCGAACTGGCCCATCAGATCCTCGACCGGGCGCTCCGTCCGGGCGATCGCGCCGTCGACGCCACTGCCGGAAGCGGCCGGGACACCGTTTTTTTGGCCGAACGGGTTGGACCGTCCGGGGTGGTGTACGCCTTCGACATCCAGCCGGAGGCGCTGGAGCGGGCCCGGCGGCGCCTCGAGCGCCGGGGCCTCGCCAACGTCCGCTGGCTCATGCACGATCACGCCGAACTCCCTCAATTCGTCCCGCCGGGGATCGCCGCCGCCGTCTTCAACCTCGGCTTTTGGCCCGAAGGCCGCCCGGACCTCACCACCCGCACCCCGACGACCCTTGCCGCCGTGAAGGCGGCCCTCGCTCTGCTCAGGCCCGGCGGAGTGCTCACCGTCATTGCCTATCCGGGCCACCCGGAAGGGGCCCGGGAAGCCGAGGCGCTGGAGCGCTTTTTCGCGGTCCTTCCTCACCCGGCGTATCACGTCTACACCTTTCGCCGGATGAACGGCCCCGACCGCCCCGGGAAAGACGGGACCGCCTCGTCTCCCGATCCCCCCGGAAACGGCGGCCCCATCGCGGCCACAGGTCGCCTCGAAGGGGACGGTGTCGTCGCGGCCTCCGACCGTCCGGAGACGGTCGGCCCCACCGGCTCCTCCGAGCGGACGGCCCGGCGGTCGCCGATCTTGTACGCCGTTCAAAAATACGCCGTTCAAAAGGGCGGGATGCACGGGGCGGACAAACATGATACGATGGGGGAGGAAAACGCCGGAGACCTTGAGTCCTGGACGTCGGAGATCTTGAACCCTTGACGGGAGGGAATGCGATGAACGATGAAACCCGCCGTCCGGCTCCGCCGAACGTCGGCGAGCCGGCGCCGGATTTTGCCCTGCCCGCCGCAGGCGGCACCGTCGTCCGCCTCAGCGATTTTCGCGGACAGAAAGTCGTCCTTTATTTTTACCCGAAAGACGACACCCCCGGCTGCACCCGAGAGGCGATCCAGTTTCGCGACCTCCATCCGACGTTTACCGGCCTCGGGGCCGTCGTCCTCGGCGTAAGCCCCGACCCGATCGAAAGCCACGAAAAGTTCCGCACCAAATACGACCTTCCGTTTCTTCTTCTTTCGGACGCCGACCATGCGGTCGCCGAGCGATACGGCGTCTGGCAGCGGAAGGTCCGCTTCGGCCGGGAGAGCATGGGCATCGTCCGCTCGACGTTTCTCATCGACGAAGCGGGGCGCATCGCCCGCCGCTGGTTGAACGTCAAGGTGGACGGCCACGGGGAAGAAGTCCGGCAGGCGATCGAAGCGATGGAAAACCGCTGACGACTCCAAAAGGGGAGAGGGCCGATGCGCGTCGTCGTCACCGCCCGGCTGGCGGACAAGCACCGGGAGGCGCTCAAAGGAGCGTTTCCGGACGTCCCGTTCGATTTTGTGCCGTCGCTTTCCACCGCTCCGGCGCCGTCCGACACCGAGGTGATCGTCACCTACGGCGACGACCTGGGGGCCGATCGCCTCGCCGCGTTTTCTCGCCTGCGCTGGGTGATGGTTCTCAAAAGCGGCATCGACGGGCTGCCGCGGGAGGCGCTTCTGAACCGGGGGATCGTCGTCACCAACGCCCGGGGCATTCATGCCATTCCGATGGCGGAGCACGTCATCGGACTTCTCCTCGCCCACGTGCGCCGGCTTTACGCCTTTTACGAAGAACAAAAGGCGCGCCGCTGGTCGCCGACCCTTCGCGTCGAGGAGCTCGCCGGAAAGACCGTTCTCATCGTCGGCGCCGGCGCCGTCGGCCGGGCGATCGCCGAGCGGCTCGCCCCGTTCGGCGTCCGGTTGCTCGGCATCCGGCGGTCGTCCGGAGCGCTTTCGCCGTTTGAGCGCATCGGTGACCTTTCCGCCCTGGAGGATTTTTTGCCGGAGGCGGATATCGTCGTCGTCGTGCTGCCGCTCACATCGACGACCGCCGGCCTCTTCGACCGGCGGCGCTTTTCGGCGATGAAGCCCGGCGCCGTCTTCGTCAACGTTGGCCGGGGCGCCCTCGTCGACGAAGGGGCGCTTTGGGAAGCGCTTCGGAAAGAGCGGCTTTCCGCCGCCTATCTGGACGTCTTTGCCGACGAACCGCTCCCGCCGGAGCATCCGTTCTGGACGTTCCCCCGGGTGATCCTCACCCCGCACGTCGCCGGCCGGACGCCCCACTACCTCGAGCGGGCGCTCGAGCTGTTTCGCCGGAACCTCCACCGCTATCGGTCCGGGGATCTCTCCGGCCTGGAAAATCGCGTCGATCTCCGCCGGGGGTATTAGCCCGGCCGTCGGGCTCAATCGCCCGGCCACCGATCAGAAACAAAGCGAGGGAACCGCATGCCGCCTGAGACCGCTCCCCGGCGGGTACCGGTCGAGCGCGAAGCGGACGGGCGGATGGACGAATCCCGTCGCGTTCGACGGATTTTGGACAGCCTCGCGGCCCTGTATCCGGACGCCCGCTGTGAGCTCCATTACGAGACGCCGTTCCAGCTCCTCGTCGCGACGATGCTGTCCGCCCAATCGACCGATGCCAAGGTCAACCAGGTGACGCCGGAGCTGTTCCGCCGCTATCCCGATGCGCGCGCTTTTGCCGCCCTCACGCCGGAAGAGCTGGCGCCGCACATCCAGTCGATCGGCCTTTACCGGACAAAAAGCAAAAACATCATCGAAACGGCCCGGATCCTCGTCGAGCGCTACGGCGGCGAAGTGCCGCGAGACTTCGACGCCCTCGTCGCCCTTCCCGGCGTCGGCCGGAAGACGGCCAACGTCGTCCTGAGCACCGCCTTCGGCCTCCCGGCGATCGCCGTCGACACCCACGTCTTTCGCGTCAGCCGCCGGCTCGGACTCGCCTCCGGCGACACGCCGGAGCGGGTCGAGGCGGAGCTCCGGGAGCGCATCCCGATGAGCGAGTGGGCCGTCACCCATCACCGCCTCATCTGGCACGGCCGCCGGATGTGCCATGCCCGGGCGCCGAAGTGCGACCGCTGCCCGCTTTGGGTCGACTGTCCGCACGGTTTAAAGGCCGCCCGATCAGGACAAAAAAATCAAGATCCGCCAGTTGACAACATCGGCCGTGGCGATTAAAGTTAAAAAAGGAGAAGGAAAAAAGGTTAGCGGCCTCATTCACTGAGAACGGTTCTCATTACAATTCCAACCGATTCCGAACCTCACCCGATCGTGAGAGGCCGATCGCCAAACAGTGAAATCGCTTCATGTCCAAGCGCCCGCTGCGGCGCCTTCTTTCCCGGACTTATTGATAAAGATTCTCAGTTATAGGGCCGCCGTGAAAAGGGGGTCAGGGTGGTGCAGAAGTTAGCAGCAACCTCCGAACGCGTCTACGCCGACGGCGAAAAAGCATTCGAAGCCCGATTCCAGGAAGCGGTCGAGGCGCTTCGGGCGCGGGGCATCCGCATGACGCCACAGCGCCATGCCATCCTTGCCTATATGCTGAAGACCCGTTCTCATCCGACGGCTGATGAGATCTACAAAGCCTTGTCGCCGGGCTTTCCGAGCATGAGCGTCGCCACGGTGTACAACAACCTGAAGCTCTTCAAAGAAGTCGGGCTCGTGCGGGAGCTCACCTTCGGCGATCAGGCGAGCCGTTTTGACGGCCAGCTGCACGACCACTATCATGTCGTCTGCGTCGTTTGCGGTCGGATCGAAGACGTTGAATACCCCGCCGACGGCCGGCTCCCCGTCGCCCTGCTCCGGCAAGAAGTGCTGCGGCAGACCGGTTTCCGCCCCCTCGAGCACCGGTTTGAAGTTTACGGCATCTGCAGCGACTGCCAGAAGGCCGGACGGAGCCCCGAGCGACCGGCGCCCGCTGCCGGCGCGTCGGCCGACGAAGCGCCCCGGCGTCCGGCGGCGATTGTGCCGGCGGCCGAAGAAACCGGGGCGTGACGTCTCATCGGCCGTCCCGTGGCACCTTTGCCCGCCGGCCGGCCTGTCCTGTCTCCGGGTCCTTTCGCCGTTGACCCCCAATCGGTTTGCCCCATCCCTCGGCGCGGCGGCGCCTATTCTTTTTTTTCCTCTTCCCGAAAGCAGGGGTCGAGGGTGAGCCGCTGTCCGCAGTAAAGGCACCGGTCGTGCATGCCGAGCATCTTCGTCTCCCGGCCGCACGTCGGGCAGACGACCCGGACGGCCCGCATCGATAGGGCGCCGATCAGAAAATACGAAAGGCCGCTTCCGATGACGAAGAGAAAGCCGGCGACCATGAGCCCACCGGCGAGAAGCGGCAGACCTTTCAACAAAATCGCGCCGTACATGAGGAGAAAGCCGGCCAAGAGCGCCAGCAGGCTGATCGAGCGGTAGGCGTTCAGCTTGCCGCGAAACAACGGCCTCCCTCCTTGGACGAACGACCTTGAGGCCCTCATCGACCGGCGGTCGCTAAAGACCAACGGAGGCCGAGGGCAAAAGGGCCGCCCGGTGATGAACGGCGGCGCCGCGACGCGCCGGCCCTCCTGAGGCGAGTATAGCCGATCGGCGGTCCTGCGTCATGGCCTTTCGTCAGTTGATGCAATAATTACCAAAACCGAAACCCTTGACAGGGAAGAGACGTTATGATACATTAGCCAATGTCGCTGCTCGAAACCGGGCGGCATCGTGAAGCGAGCAGGCGTTCCTTGAAAACTAAACAGCACCCGCCCTGTGAGGAAGGCCTTTCCGGGACCGGCGGGCGGCTTAAGGAGCCGGGGTGGAGCCGGCGGCCTTGGTCGTCTGTTGGGACTGGGGGGGATTGGAAGGCCCTGGCGGCGACGCTGGGGATGGATCGGAGAGTTTGATCCTGGCTCAGGACGAACGCTGGCGGCGCGCCTAATACATGCAAGTCGGGCGGAGCTTGAGGGGGGGTTAACCCTCTGAGAGCTTAGCGGCGGACGGGTGAGTAACACGTAGGCAACCTGCCCTAAAGACCGGGATAACACCGGGAAACCGGTGCTAATACCGGATAGATTGTCCTGGCGCATGCTGGGGCAAGGAAAGGGGAGACCTGCTTTAGGAGGGGCCTGCGGCGCATTAGCTGGTTGGTGGGGTAACGGCCTACCAAGGCGATGATGCGTAGCCGGCCTGAGAGGGTGACCGGCCACACTGGGACTGAGACACGGCCCAGACTCCTACGGGAGGCAGCAGTAGGGAATCTTCCGCAATGGGCGGAAGCCTGACGGAGCGACGCCGCGTGGGGGAGGAAGGCCTTCGGGTTGTAAACCCCTGTTGTCGGGGAAGAAGGGCTGCGTGAGCGGCATTGACGGTACCCGACGAGGAAGCCCCGGCTAACTACGTGCCAGCAGCCGCGGTAATACGTAGGGGGCGAGCGTTGTCCGGAATGACTGGGCGTAAAGGGCGCGTAGGCGGCCTGTTAAGTCTGCTGTGAAAGGCCACGGCTCAACCGTGGGGGTGCAGCGGAAACTGGCGGGCTTGAGTGCAGGAGAGGTGCGCGGAATTCCCGGTGTAGCGGTGAAATGCGTAGAGATCGGGAGGAACACCGATGGCGAAGGCAGCGCACTGGCCTGTAACTGACGCTGAGGCGCGAAAGCGTGGGGAGCGAACAGGATTAGATACCCTGGTAGTCCACGCTGTAAACGATGGGTGCTAGGTGTGGGTGGGGCGACCCATCCGTGCCGGAGTTCACACATTAAGCACCCCGCCTGGGGAGTACGGCCGCAAGGCTGAAACTCAAAGGAATTGACGGGGGCCCGCACAAGCGGTGGAGCATGTGGTTTAATTCGAAGCAACGCGAAGAACCTTACCAGGGCTTGACATCCCGCTGACGGGTTCAGAGATGGGCCTTTCCCGCGAGGGACGGCGGAGACAGGTGGTGCATGGTTGTCGTCAGCTCGTGTCGTGAGATGTTGGGTTAAGTCCCGCAACGAGCGCAACCCCTGCCCTTAGTTGCCAGCGGGTGGAGCCGGGCACTCTAAGGGGACTGCCGCCGACGAGGCGGAGGAAGGTGGGGATGACGTCAAATCATCATGCCCCTTATGCCCTGGGCTACACACGTGCTACAATGGCCGGTACAGCGGGAAGCGAAGCCGCGAGGCGGAGCGGATCCCTGAAAGCCGGTCTCAGTTCGGATTGCAGGCTGCAACTCGCCTGCATGAAGGCGGAATCGCTAGTAATCGCGGATCAGCATGCCGCGGTGAATCCGTTCCCGGGCCTTGTACACACCGCCCGTCACACCATGGGAGTCGGGGGCGCCCGAAGGCGCGAGCAGCGCTGAAGGCGAACCTGGCGACTGGGGTGAAGTCGTAACAAGGTATCCGTACCGGAAGGTGCGGATGGATCACCTCCTTTCTAGGAGCTGGGGCTGGGTGCTGTTTAGTTTTGAGGGAATGCTTCCCTCATCTGCTCCTTGAAAACTGGATCGTGGGCGAGGCAAAGGTGGAAGGGCGCACGGTGGATGCCTCGGCGCCAGGAGCCGATGAAGGGCGCGGCAAGCGGCGAAATGCCCCGGGGAGCCGCAAGCGGGCCGGGATCCGGGGGTGCCCGAATGGGGGAACCCGCCAGGGTGGAGCCCTGGCATCCTGCGCTGAATCCATAGGCGCAGGAGGGCAACCGGGGGAACTGAAACATCTCAGTACCCCGAGGAGAAGAAAGCAACCGCGATTCCCCGAGTAGCGGCGAGCGAAAGGGGAGGAGCCCAAACCGGACGGAAGTCCGGGGTTGTAGGACCGGGCCGCATGGGAGTGACAAAGAGAGGGCGTAGGCGAACGGACCTGGAACGGTCGGCCGGAGAAGGTGAGAGCCCTGTAGCCGAAACGCTCTTTCCTCCTGGCCCGGCTCCTGAGTACCGCGGGACACGAGGAATCCCGCGGGAAGCGGGGAGGACCACCTCCCAAGGCTAAATACTCCCTGGCGACCGATAGCGGAGGAGTACCGTGAGGGAACGGTGAAAAGCACCCCGGGAGGGGAGTGAAAGAGGACCTGAAACCGTGTGCCCACAAGCAGTCGGAGCCCGTCGATGGGTGACGGCGTGCCTTTTGCAGAATGAGCCGGCGAGTGACGCTTGCATGCGAGGTTAAGGCCTTCAGGGCCGGAGCCGGAGCGAAAGCGAGTCTGAAGAGGGCGGGAGTATGCAGGCGTCGACCCGAAACCGGGTGATCTACCCATGTCCAGGGTGAAGGTCGGCGAAATCCGACTGGAGGCCCGAACCCACTGGTGTTGCAAAACCAGGGGATGAGGTGTGGGTAGGGGTGAAAAGCCAACCGAACCCGGAGATAGCTGGTTCTCCCCGAAATCGCTTGAGGGCGAGCCTCAAGGGGAGCGCCTGGGAGGTAGAGCACTGATTGGGTGCGGGGCCCGCGAGGGCTACCAAGCCCTGTCAAACTGCGAATGCCCGGGCGTGGTCCTTGGGAGTCAGACGGCGGGGGATAAGCTTCGTCGTCGAGAGGGAAAGAGCCCAGACCGGCCGCTAAGGTCCCGGAGTTTGCGCTTAGTGGGAAACGATGTGGCGCTGCGAAGACAACCAGGATGTTGGCTTAGAAGCAGCCATCATTCAAAGAGTGCGTAATAGCTCACTGGTCGAGTGGCGCTGCGCGGAAAATGTAACGGGGCTAAGCGCGACACCGAAGCGCCGGGCACGAGGAGTGCGGTAGGGGAGCGTTCCCTGGGCGTAGAAGCGCGACCGGGAGGGCGCGTGGAGCGCAGGGAAGCGAGAATGCCGGCGTGAGTAGCGAGAAGGTCGGTGAGAATCCGACCCGCCGAAAGCCCAAGGGTTCCTGAGGAAGGCTCGTCCGCTCAGGGTAAGTCGGGACCTAAGGCGAGGCCGCGAGGCGTAGCTGATGGGAAACGGGTGGAGAATCCCGTACCGCTCCCGGCCGTTTGAGCGACGGGGGGACGCAGGGGGTCCGAAGGCGCGCGCGGGATGGAAGAGCGCGTCCAAGCGGCGAGGGTGGTGCGCAGGCAAATCCGCGCGCCGGAAGCCTGAGCCGTGACGGGGAGGGAAGGCGAGTACCGAAGGCCTTCCGGATCGCACTGCCGAGAAAAGCCTCTAGCGAGGCCTGGGAGCGCCCGTACCGGAAACCGACACAGGTGGGCGAGGAGAGGATCCTCAGGCGCGCGAGCGAACTCCTGCTAAGGAACTCGGCAAAATGGCCCCGTAACTTCGGGAGAAGGGGCGCCTGTCTTGGAAGGCAGGCCGCAGAGAAGTGGCCCAGGCGACTGTTTAGCAAAAACACAGGTCTCTGCGAAGCCGTAAGGCGACGTATAGGGGCTGACGCCTGCCCGGTGCTGGAAGGTTAAGGGGAAGGGTTAGGGTATAGGCCCGAAGCTCTGAACCGAAGCCCCAGTAAACGGCGGCCGTAACTATAACGGTCCTAAGGTAGCGAAATTCCTTGTCGGGTAAGTTCCGACCCGCACGAAAGGCGTAACGACCTGGGCGCTGTCTCGGCAGGAGGCTCGGTGAAATCGTAGTCCCTGTGAAGATGCAGGGTACCCGCGACTAGACGGCAAGACCCCGTGGAGCTTTACTGCAGCCTGATATTGTGGTTTGCCGCCTTCTGTACAGGATAGGTGGGAGCCTGGGAAGCGTCCTCGTCAGGGGGCGCGGAGGCGGCGGTGGGATACCACCCTGGAGGCGGCGGACGACTCACCCGCGGCCGTGAGCCGGTCGGGGGACCGTGTCAGGCGGGCAGTTTGACTGGGGCGGTCGCCTCCTAAAGGGTAACGGAGGCGCCCAAAGGTCCCCTCAGCGCGGATGGAAATCGCGCGGAGCGTGCAAAGGCGAGAAGGGGGCTTGACTGCGAGACCGACGGGTCGAGCAGGGACGAAAGTCGGGCTTAGTGATCCGGTGGTGCCGAGTGGAAGGGCCATCGCTCAACGGATAAAAGCTACCCCGGGGATAACAGGCTGATCTCCCCCAAGAGTCCACATCGACGGGGAGGTTTGGCACCTCGATGTCGGCTCATCGCATCCTGGGGCTGGAGCCGGTCCCAAGGGTTGGGCTGTTCGCCCATTAAAGCGGTACGTGAGCTGGGTTCAGAACGTCGTGAGACAGTTCGGTCCCTATCTGTCGCGGGCGGAGGAAATTTGAGGGGAGTCGTCCCTAGTACGAGAGGACCGGGACGGACGCACCGCTGGTGTACCAGTTGTGCCGCCAGGCGCACCGCTGGGTAGCCAAGTGCGGACGGGATAAGCGCTGAAAGCATCTAAGCGCGAAGCCCACCCCAAGATGAGATTTCCCACCGGCTTGACCGGGTAAGACCCCTCGTAGACGACGAGGTCGATCGGTCCGAGGTGGAAGCGCGGTAACGCGTGAAGCTGACGGATCCGAATCGGTCGAGGCTTTGCCTCCCCACGATCCGGTTTTGAGGGAGTAGGGGTTGAATTCTACGGCCGAAGGCTGTATAATATTCGTTGCCCCTACGAGATCCCTGCTCCTGTAGCTCAGTCGGTAGAGCGCATCCTTGGTAAGGATGAGGTCGCAGGTTCGATTCCTGTCGGGAGCACCACGTCCGTGGCCCGTTGGTGAAGTGGACAAACACACCGCCCTTTCAAGGCGGCATTCAGGGGTTCGAATCCCCTACGGGTCACCAGCTTGAAGGTGGACGATTAGCTCAGTGGGAGAGCGCTTGCTTCACACGCAAGAGGTCGGCGGTTCGAAACCGTCATCGTCCACCATTCTTCTCTCATCGCGGGGTGGAGCAGTTCGGTAGCTCGTCGGGCTCATAACCCGAAGGTCGCAGGTTCAAATCCTGCCCCCGCAACCAAAGCGGTGCTGTGGTGTAGGGGTTAACACACCGGTCTGTCACACCGGAGATCGCGGGTTCAAGTCCCGTCAGCACCGCCATTCTTTCCTTAAGCGCATCGACAGACAGAAGGCGTGACGGATACCCGAGCGCGCCTAAGACGCCCTCCCGAGATGCGGGTGTGGCGGAACTGGCAGACGCACTAGACTTAGGATCTAGGGCCTCGTGCGTGGGGGTTCGAGTCCCTCCACCCGCACCACCCTTCCACCCGGCTTCCGGTGCGCGGGCGTAGTTCAGTGGTAGAACTCCAGCCTTCCAAGCTGGATGCGTGGGTTCGATTCCCATCGCCCGCTCCAGTTCATGTCGGCCGGATTTTGCCGGACGGATCAGTCGGGATTTAGCTCAGCTTGGTAGAGCGCTTGGTTCGGGACCAAGAGGTCACAGGTTCGAATCCTGTAATCCCGACCATTCTTTTCTTTTTATGGCTCGGTAGCTCAGTTGGCAGAGCAGAGGACTGAAAATCCTCGTGTCGGCGGTTCGATTCCGTCCCGAGCCACCACCGCGGCTGACGCGATCGGCGTATTCTCTCGAAGGAGATATTCTCCAAAGGAGAAGGGAAACCAAAGGAGAAAGGAAACGTACGGTCGCGTCGGGGAAGACCGCGCGTCGGTTCGGGTGCGAGCGAAGGCGTGCGGTGTGGGAACGTCATGTGGAGGGGTAGCGAAGTGGCCAAACGCGGCAGACTGTAAATCTGCTCCCTCATGGGTTCGGCGGTTCGAATCCGTCCCCCTCCACCAGCTGGCGGTCGTGGCGAAGCGGTTAACGCACCGGATTGTGGCTCCGGCATTCGAGGGTTCGAATCCCTTCGACCGCCCCATTCTTAAAAACGCCGACGGAACGCGGGATGGCGCTTTACGCCAATCCCGCGTTTTTGACTTTTTTGCGCCGTGAATTCGGTGCGCCTACCGCCCCAACGTGCGTCGCGCCGGATATGACTTTTCGCCTGATTAAAACGTATTTTCGCTTGACAAAGAACGGTGGTTTTGGTATTGTTTATTTAAATCAATAAAATATTCAGATCAAGTTTGGGTAAGTAACGTTCTGCTATGCTTCGCAGCACCGGTGTAGGGCAGGCCGTATGGCGATGTTGTGGGAGGGTTTAATTTGAATTTCAGGAAGGAGGAAAGGATCATGCAAATCCTAAGGTGGTTTTTGGCATTTATGTTCGTTTCAACGGTAGCAATAACATCCGCAATGGTCAGCTTAATGAAGCCTATACAAGCAGAGGAAGGAGACCGATTTACCAATCGAGTTCCCATGAAGCTCGATTGCGAGAATCTGAAGGGCTCGGCTCTTGAATATGCTAGAGTGCATAATTTGTGTCCATCGGTAAATGAGATTTACGAAAGCATTGGACCTGCTGATGTTCGCGAGGGAGATTGTGGATGGAGTTCGCTCTTTATTGAGGACTGAGGTACTGGTTCGGCTGCATTTCTCATGGAAGTCGGCTCTAGACTTGGTCCATTTGTAAATGCTGGCTATCATGTAAGCTGGCTTAACTGGAGCACAGGAGGATATGGCAACGTTTCGGGAAGCGATTGGTTGTTTGCGAGTGAGTGGAAAAAAGATAGGGTCGATTATACGGGCCCCGGAACAGTCAGCGCGACAATGAACGGAAGTGTGCTCCTTGCGTGGGGCGGCACTTGTACATTTCGCTATCCTAGTGATACTGAGTATATAACCCAGTGATCGTAAAACCATCCACGCGTGGACCGTTGGCGTCTGTCCCGCGCATGAGGCAATCTTCCTCGCTTCGCTTGTAGCAACAGGATCTGGCAAAATATGGGGGGGAGAAACGATGAAAGTGGAGAGGCCGTGGGTAGAATATCGACTGATGACGCAGATTCGAGCGTTATCTCAACTGCCGCCTAACGCCGAACTTCCTCGACTTCCCGAAGAAGAAGAGACATTGCTGCATAATTTATCACAGGCAGAAGATCCTGTAAAATGGCTTGAACAGACATCCGGTGATACGGTTGTGCGTATGGTTCTATGGAGAGCACTCACAAGTTTACGGACTAATTTACACGCATCTTACCGTGCCTCACAAGCGGAGCAACATAATATACATCTGCAGCAGCTTGGAAAGCCTCCCCGTTTAACAGAAACGATTCTGGAATTGCTGCGTGACATTGAGACGGCGCACCCGACCACAATATCGCTTGAGATATTGAAAAATGTATTAAATAAGCTGCGTTACTACAGTCAAGATGAAGAGTTTCGAAGGTTTGTTGCTTTTGTTGCTGATAATAGAGATGATATACTGTCTATACTAACTCAAATTCTAGATCTACCAAATCACGCGGATGTCATTGCATACATCGAAGAAAAGTATGCTCGTATTGGGGCAATCGAGACGATTCGCTATCTGTTATCGCGCGTCATTCCTTCGCCTCGTTCTCTGCTCGAATCATCCATGAAAGTGTTTCACCCGAACATCTCCACTTCCGCAAACGGATATCCAGTCACCCTCAGTGAAGTGGCGATCGGTCGTTACGGGTTCGCTCTTACGTTGCAAACAAAAATATCCTATAAAAAGCTCTTCAATTTGCCGGAAGGGACGACACTCCTGTTGGCCGGGTGGGGTGGGGCGGAGCAGGTCCTCGACGATCAGGGCTATCACTACCTCTTGTGTTATCCTCTGGAAAATCACAAGGGGAACGGGCGAACTCTCAATATGAGGCTACAGCTTTTGTTTTATCCCGCGATTTATGAGAGAGCGAAGCAAATAACATTGGCTGTGGACCACCTGTCGATGTCTGGCGTCGGTTTTCAGCCTGGCCAAGAGGTCCGGCGGCACCACCCGCATTATGTTCTTGAGTCTCGTGATCGGCTTACCTGGGTTGTTGACGTAAGTCAAAAGGAGGCTTTACGACCACGTCCGTGGAAAGCTTTTATAGGGTAGGAACCGCTCAGTGTAGGAAACCGCTCAACAACTCGGTTCGGTTGACCGTTCTTACGGCGGCTTCGTTTTGCCGTTGCGTGATACGTGGGAAAACCTCCTTAATATCCATGCGCCGTGAATTCAGCGCGCCTAACGAAGGGGCTTAAGGCGTGTCGGATGCATGTTTTCCCCCAGATGTGTGGCGAAGGGGGGTTTTTTTATGTGGAAATGCGAAGCGGAAATGATGTTTTCGTCAGATTAGAACAAACGTTTGATTGACTAAGGCCGAGGGCTGTGATACATTACCGGTAGTCGACAGAAAGCGAAGATTTTTGGGCTAAAAAAACAGAAAAATATTGATAAATGAATTGAATGTCGAATGATGTCGAACTGAGGCGGCTGCAGCTCGTCCGGAAGGGACGAGCCCAGAAAAAACGTTCGTTAGGAGGTGCGAACCGCATTGTCGTCGGCGCCGACGAAACCGCGGCGGAACGGTCGCCCGCTGGGGCCGGCGGTGGTGAGGCGTCCGAGCGCAAGCGTATCTTCGGCTGCCGCGGGGTTTACGCTGACGGAGCTTCTTGTCGTCCTGGCCCTTATCGTCGTGCTTCTGGCGCTGGTCACGCCGCGCCTTCTTTCGGCCAAAGCGCGGGCGGACGAAAAGCTCTGTCATGCCCAGGCGGCGCTCATCACGCAGGCGATCGTCGAATACCGGCTCGACCACGGCGAAGATCCCGGGCAAACGATTGGCGATGTGCTAAACAAGCTTCAGGTTTCAGAGAATGGTCGGGCGGTGTATCTGGATGATACGGTGAAAGAGACGTGCGACGGCGGGGTGTTCACCCTGACGTCCGAAGGCGGGGCGCCGAAGGTGATCTGGCAAAGAACCGGTGAGAATCAACGATGAAAATCAAGAGGAAATAAAAAGTCGAAATAATGCGGGTAAAATCTTGAATCCCAAACCGACCGTTCGGTTTGGACGGCCACCGGTCGTTTGAACGGCCAAGAGGGAGGGGAGGTTGGACGGATGGCGCAGGCGGAGGGGATGCCGGAGGCGCCGTGGTTCGCCCGCGCCGTCGCCGCGCGGGCGAGCGACTTGCACCTGGAACCGACGACCGACGGTTTTCGCCTGCGGATGCGCGTTGCGGGCCGGCTTGTTTCGTTAGCAGACTTTGGGCGTCGGGAGGGGGAAACCCTCCTGCAGCGCTTGAAGCTGCTCGCGCGTCTCAACATCGCCGAGCGGCGGCTCCCGCAGGACGGTGCGTTCGACTACGTCGGCGAAGGCGGCCGGCGGTACGAAGTGCGAGTGGCGACGTTGCCGACGGTCGCCGGCGAGAAGCTGACGGCGCGGTTTCTCTACCCGGAGGCCCGCTATCGCGATCCGACGGCCCTCGGCATGCCTCCGGAGCAGGCGGAGGTCGTCCGGGCGTGGCTCCGATCGTCCGCAGGGCTCATCCTCGTCGCCGGCCCGACGGGGAGCGGCAAGACGACGACGCTCTATGCCCTCGTCGGCGCGCTCGACCCTGCCCGGTCGGTCATCTACACCGTCGAAGATCCGGTCGAGGCCCGCCTCCCCGGCGTGCATCAGATCGCGGTGGCCGACGAGATCGGGCTCACGTTCGCCGCCGGGCTTCGGGCCATTCTCCGGCACGATCCGGACGCCCTCGTCATCGGGGAAATTCGCGACCGGGAGACGGCGGAGATCGCCGTCCGGGCGGCCCTCAGCGGGACGCTCGTCCTGGCGACGATCCATGCCGACGATGCCGGCTCGGCCGTCTTCCGTCTGCTGGAGCTGGGCGCCGAACCGGCCTGGGTGTCTCGGACGCTTCTCGGCGTCATCGGCCAGCGAATGCGTTTCCGGATGTGCATTCGATGCAGCGGGACGGGGAACGCATCGGGGGCAGCGCTTTCAGACACGGTCGTTTCTGACGGCAGAGCGGCCGGTACCGGAGACGGGCGCCGAAGGCGCGTTGGTTGGGAGAACGAAAGCCGAGGAAATGCCGGCATGGGGAACGAGGGGCGGAGAAGTGCCGGCGTCGGGAACGGGAGTCGAGGAAGGGTCGGCGTGGGGGTCGGGGATTCGGAAAAGGCGGGCGATGGGCGGGTCGACGGCGCCGGGGGCGGCGCGGTCGTTCGTTCAGGAACGGCGCCGTCGGACGACGGGTCGGCCCGGCTCGGCCCGTCCCACCCCGGCGAAGGGTGCGGCGCCTGCGGCGGACTCGGTGTGGTGCCGTCTCCGGCGTTTGAACTGGTCGTTCCGTCCGTCGGAGAAAGCATCGGGCCGCCGTTCAAAGGACCGTGCGAACCGATGCGAGGGCCGACCGGATCGACGGGCGCACCGGCGCCCGCAGGGTCGGCCGCCGGCGGCGCTCCGTCGGCGGGAGGGGCGGGCGGCGTTTCCCGGCCGGTCGTCGCTTCGACCGCGGTGCGGGCCGGCGATCCCGGGGGGATCGGACGGTGACCGGAATTCTCCAAAGGTTTCTTCGAAGGGGGGGACGGCCGACCCGCCGGCCGCGGTGGACGGAGCCCGTTCTCGAGCGGGTGCTTGTCCCCCTTTCGGAGCTTGCCGCCGGCGGGCTGCCGCTTTTCGAGGGGCTTGAGGCGACCGAGCGGTATTTGCCGTCGCCCTATCGTCCGTCGTTTCGCGACGCCCGGGATGCGGTGGAACGGGGTGCGCTGCTTTCAGACGCTTTTCGGGCAATCGGCTGGCCGCCCTATGCCCTGGCCGCGCTGGCCCTGGCCGAGATGACGGGAGATGTCGCCGTCCAGCTGGCTCATCTTCGCGACCATTACGCCAGACGGGTTCGATTTCGGCGAACGATCCGCGCCCGCCTCGCCTACCCGGCTTTTCTTTTGGCGCTTGCGCTCCTTTTGTTCGGGTATCTTCTCGCCGGCCTCGGGCCGAGGCTTCAGGCGCTGGAGACGGCCCTTGCGGGCAGCGCCGGCGTTCAGACGGTGGAAGGGACGCTCAGGTCTTCCGTCCCATGGACCGCCGGCCTGATCGGCGGGCTGGCGGTCGCCGGGCTGATGGGCGGGGGGACGGTCGGCGTCGGGTTGGCGGTCCGCCGGGGCTCGGAGGCGGCTGTCGGTCGCCTCGTCCGCCTCGGGCCGCTCGGGCGCATCGTCCGCCTCGTTTTGACGCGGGAGGCGATTGAGCCGCTCGGGCTTTTGCTTCAGGCGGGCCACGATGTGTTGTCCGCCGTCCGGCTGCTTCAGACGGAAACGCCCTGGCGGGTGCTTCGAGCCTGGTATGGCCGGTTGGAGACCCGGCTTCTCTCCGGCGCGACGCTGACCGGGGCGTTTGAAGAGACACCGTGGTTGGAGGACGACTGGAGGCTTTACGTGGAAAGCGGCGAGCGGTCGGGGCGGCTGGTGGAGCTGCTGAACGCCTACGCCGCCCGCCTGGAGGCGGAACTCGAGCGGCGGACGGAGGCGCAGGTCCGCTGGATCGAACCGGCGGCGGTGCTCGTCGTCGGCGGAGCGGTGCTTCTCGTCGCCGGGACGCTTTTCGGCATGGTGTTCGATCTCATGGCCCGGTTGTAGCGGTCGCTGGACTCGCTGCCGGTTCGGAAGGGGAATGCCGGTTGATGTCGCGGGACGCTTCGAAGCCGATCGGTGCAGGACGGGCGCGTGCAGGGCAGGACCCTGTTCCGCTTGCCGCCCGACCCGAGGTGCCCTGCCCAACCCAGGATGCGGGGGCGACGCTCGCCGAAGTTCTCGTTGGCCTCTCCCTCTTGGTCGCGATCGCCGCCCTCTTTCTTCCGTTCGGCGAACTCTTTCTCCGGCGGGCGGAGGGGATCCGCTTGGGAGGCGCTGCCGCCCGCGTCGAAATCGACGTCGTCCGGGCGGCCGTCGTCGCCCGGCTGATGACGGAGACGGCGAAGGTGGATTTTGCCGACGACGGATCGTCTCAGGGGTCGATCGGACACGCCGTCTGGTGGGTTCGAACGGGTGGCGGCGTCAAGGTCGCCAGAGTCTCGGAAAGTTCCCCGAACATGGGGCCGATCTCGTACGGATTTGGCCAAAACGGCCGCGTCGTGCCCGGGACGCCGAACGTCCGGCTGACCGTCGCGTCGGTCGGGGGGCGCTGCTTTGGCCTGGCGGCTCCGACGGGGGTCTGGTATGAAAAGCGCTGCGAAGGGCGTTAAGAAGGGGTCAGACGATCGGCTCATCCGCCGGCGGTCGACCGGCGGCTGGATGCTCGTCGAGGTCCTCATCGCGCTCTGGGTGATCGCGGTGCTCCTCGAGGCGATCGTCCACCTCCTCGTCGGCGTCCGGGAAAAGGCCGGAGCGGAGGCGGCCGAGGCCACGCTGCTTGAGGCCGCTCGATACGTCCTCGCCCGCTGGCCGCCGGTCGTCGATGGGGAGGAGGCGCTCGGGAGGGCGACGGATTCGGGACCGGGCAGGGTGGCGGATTCGGGGCCGGACGGGCCGACGGCGGGAGCGGGGGAGGCTGCGGCGGAGGGGCCATCGGCGTCGGAGGCGATCTGGGCCGCTCGGGCTCAAGCCGCCGTCAGGCAGGGGGTGCTTGAGCCGCTTCAGGCGGCCGTCGAGCGGGAAGGGTTTGCCTTGAAGGGGCCGGGGCATGGACGAACCGCGCCTGTGCCGACGGTCTCTTTCACCTACGCCATCGGATCGCCGGCCCTCTGGTCGGACGCTCACGCCGTTCGGGCGGCGGTGCCGGTCGACGTCACGCTCCGGCTCCCCGTTTCGGCCGATCGCCCGCCTCTGGAACGCCGGATGCGCCTCTGGACGGCGGTCGTGTTTCGGGCCTGGCCGCCATAAGGGCCATCGTGACGCGGGCGCCGACGGAAAATCCCGGCATGAAGCGCGCCGGCGTTGAACGATCGTTGAACGATGACCCCTGGATCGACCGCTTCGGAACGATCGCTTCTGCACGACGACACCGGTGCGATTGAAAAGCATCGGGAGGACGGCGGTCGCAAGAAAGGGCGGGAAGGTCGGTACCCCGGGAAAGAGAGGGAGATCGGTGCCTCGGGAAAGCAATGAGAGCTCGGGGCTTTGGGAAAGCAAAGAGAGCTCGAGGCCTCGGGAAAGCAGAGCGGGATCGGGGGCCGCGGGTAAGGCGGGGACGGTCAAGGCGGGGACGCCGTCTCGCCGCGACGGGGGGTTTACGTTGCTGGAGGCGCTCGTGGCGCTGGCGGTGGCGGCGCTTCTTCTCCCGCTTCTCGTCCGGAGCATCGGCGGTGCCCACATCCGGCTGGAAGCGTTCGATGCGGCCGGCGCGCGCCGGCTGGAAGCCCTGTATGCCGGCTCGTATCTGCGCGGCGAGTGGGTGACGTATGCCGACGGCTGGACGGGGGAAAAAGGCGCCGGGGCGGTCGACCCGAATCAGGTGCGGAAGCAGCCCTTTCAACCGTGCTTCGAGGAGGACTCGATGGGGCCGGTGCTCGCCGCCGACTTCGGCGGGTCGGAAGCGGACCGACGGCGATTCGAGCTTCGCCTGGATCGGGCGGCGGACCGATCGGCGACGGGATCGTACCGGCTGCGCTGGGGAAAAAAAGGGGAAGAAGGAACGCTGCTCGAGTTTTCCCGCCAGGGCCCGATTTGGACGGATTGGAAGAAGCCGGATCCGGACCGGCCCCGATTGGAACTGGCCCGGTTCGCGACGGGCGAGCCGCCGTCGGCGCTCGCCGATGGGGTGCGGGTGCGCTGGCGCTGGACGACCTCGGCGGACGGGCCGGAGGAAGCCGGCCGGCTCGATGTTTACCTCGCCTGGCCGGTCGACGAGCGGTGGACGGTTCCGGAAAACCCACCGGGGTGCCCCGGCGGATCGCTGCCGGCAAAGGGGGGCGGTTCCGGGCGATCTTCCGGCGGATAAACGGCGTGAATCATGAAGGGGGCGGGGTGGAACGATCCGGAGCAAAAAGAGCGGCGAGACCGGCCGGCGGATCCGTCGGAAGGGCGGCCCCGGGCTCGGCGTCGGTCAGGCCGGCTTCGGGCGAGGGTGGGGCCGCGGAAAGACCGGGAAGGACGAATTTCCCGCCGTCGCTTCCGTCGCTTCGGCCGAGGCGGCGGCCGCCGGATTTCGGACCGGACGGCGTTCCGACGCCCGCCGCCGGGAGGGCGGGTGGATGCTTCCGATCGTGCTTCTTTCGCTCGCCGTCGTTTCGCTTCTTGCCGTCTCGGTCCTCGAGCGGATCGTCGAGCGCCGAGAGACGATGGAGCTTTTTTGGGCCGAAGCGGATCTGGAGGCGCTGGTGAAAAGCGGCGCGGCGTTCGTCTTTGCCCTCCCGTACTGCCTGCCGGCCGAGCTTCCGCACTCGGAGCCGATCGTTTCCGCCTCGGCTTATCCTTCCGGCGGTTCGGCGGCCGGCGGTGGCATCGGAGCGCTTGCGGCGTCGGTCGATCCTCCCCGGGAGGGGAGCTTCGAGGCGATGCTTGCTCCCGGGGAGGGGTGGGCGGTCGCGTTTCCCGCGACCGGCCTCGCCGGGGAAACGGTGTGCGTGTCATGGCGCCTGGAGGCATCGGCCGGAGAAACGGTCGCGGTGCGTCTTTTGGCGGCGGTTGCGCCGGAGGAGGCGCCGCCTCCGGAAGACGGCGCGGCGTGGCGGGTGCTTTGGGAAGGGGCGTCGGCCGGAGCGGATGCCGGAGTGGATGAAGGATGTTCTGCGGAGGGCGCCCACTCGGCGTCCTGGACGATCGAGGACGGGGGCGGCGATGTTCGGCGCCGGGGATGGCTCCGCTGGGAGATGGTTTCGTTTTCCGGGGCGGAGATGGAGGAGGGGCGGCCGTTATCCGGCGGGGCCAGGGAGAAAGGACTGCCTTTTTCCGGCGAGACAAACGAGGAAGGGTCGCTTATTTCCGGCGGGTCGGAGAAGGAAAGGCGGCAGGTTCGGTTTTCCGGGCTCAAGCTCCGCCTTCTCGATCCGTGCCGCCGGCAGCGGGAAGCGCTCAAAGCGCTCGAGGAAATCGCGCCCCGTGCCGGCCGCTGGGTCGACCGGGCCGGTCGGCCGGCGGACGGACCGGTCGGAACGATCCGCGTCGCGGCGTTTGCCGGGCCGGATCCGGCGGCGGACGCGCCGGCGGAGGCGACCGCCGTTTCGGCAGCGGACGTTCGATTCGAAGCGGCATCGGGGGCTCGGGAGACGCCGCGCCTTCCGGCATGGGCCGCCGGGACGCTGGAGGTGGCGATGCCGGCGCCGGATCTTCTCACCGCGCCGCTTCCGGCGGAATACGATCGGATTGAGCGGAGGTATACGTTTTTGCGGTCGTTTTCCGACGGGCCGGGCGGCCCTCGGGACCGGCTCGTCTGCTGGGCGCGGACGAACTGGTCCGGCTACGATCCGAAGCGGCACGCCTGCCGGAGCCCGGAATAAAGGCGAGCCGAAAGGGAAGAGGCCGGGATGTCGATGAAAACAAGGCGGTGGGCGATCGCCGGTGGGACGGCCGTCGCTTTTTTCGGCTATGCCGTGGGGAGCGCCGATGGGCCGCCGGCGCTCGAGGCGTGGCCGGCGGTTGAGGCGGTGTATGCGCCTCGCCAGGGGAGTCCGCCGGATCGGGCGATCGTCGAGCTCATCGACGGCGCCGAGGAGCGGGTCGATGTGGCGGCGTTTGCCCTGACGCACGGGGAGATCGTCGATGCGCTCGTCCGAGCGGCCCGCCGGGGCGTCCGCGTGCGGGTGCTGACCGACGAGCGGCAGGCGCGGCAGGGGGCGCAAAAAGCGGCGCTCATGCGCCTCGCCGCGGCGGGCATCCCGATTCGGACGAACGTCCACCCGGGGGCGATGCATCTGAAGCTTCTCGCCGTCGATCGGGCGGCGGCCGGCTTCGGGTCGTACAACCTGACGATTGCGGCGACGGAGCGGAACGAGGAACTCTGGATCACCGTCCTGGGGCCGGCGGCGGCGCGGCTTCAGGACGTTTTCGAGGCGATCTGGTCGGATGAACGGCGGTACCGGCCGTGGGAAGGGCGGTAAGGCTGGCGCGGCTTCGGCCGGAACGTGAAGGAATCGCCGCAGGGCTCTGGCCGCCGGCGGTTTCGAGGGAGATCGGGCGGTCGGAGATGAGGCGCCGGAACGGGCGGCGGAGGCTCCGGCGGCTTAGGAGCGTCGGACGAAAAAACGCCGGGCGGCGGAGGGGGAGGCGGGCGTGCAGGTCGACGGGCGACTTCGGTCGGAGCCGGTCGGGAGCGCGGGCGGGATGAGGATGCCGCAAGGGCGGAAAACGGGCGCGTGGGCGGTCCGGGTGGCGCTTTTGTTTTGCTTCGGTTACGCCCTCGGGCGGATCGTCCCGTTCGGGCCGTTCATGCCGAAGGAAGCGGTTTATCTCACGTTGCACGGCGAAGACCCCCGCCGTTCGCTTCTCCAGGCGCTGGCCTCCGCCCGGCAGACGATCGACGTCGCCGTCTATGCCCTCGACGATGCGGCGCTCGTCCAGGCGCTCGAACGGGCGAAGCAGAGGGGCGTCCGGGTGCGCCTGATCACCGATCGGCGGGAGGTCGAACGGCCGGAGGCGGCCTCCGGCCTTGCCCGCCTGCGCATGGCCGGGGTGCCGGTCAAGGTGAACGACGGCGCGGGGCTGATGCATTTGAAGCTCGTCCTCATTGACGGGCGCCTCGCCGCCGCGGGGTCGTACAACTGGACGACGGCCGCCGCCGCGTTGAACGAAGAGCTCCTCGTCTGGATCGGCGATCCCGATGCCGTGCAGGCGTTGACGGCGCTCTTTGAGCGCCTCTGGACGGACGAGGTCTACTACCGGCGGGTGGGATCCGGTTCGTGACCTGCGGCGCCCAAACGGCGGCGGAAGGCCGAGATCGAAGAAAAAACGGGCAGACGGTCGGGAAAGGGGAGGACGGAAGGATGCGGCGGTCGATCGGGGGAGCGCTTCCGGTTCGGGCGGCGCGGGCGGCTTGGACGGCGATCGACCGTTGGCGGAGGGACGGTCGCCTGAGCGAGCTTTGGCCGTACGGGCTGCTCATCCTTTTCGTCGGCGGCTATGCACTCACGGCGTGGGTTTGGCCGGCGCTCAGGCCGGCGGACGGCCCGAGCGGCTTGGTGGCGGTGCCGGCCGGGTTCGCCGAATCGCCGGGCGAAGAAAGGGCGGCGCCGAGCGGCGCGGCGGACGAAGGGCGGGGAGCCGCGGCGGAAACGGCGGTCGGAAAATCCGAAGCGGCGTCCGGACGGGCGGAAGCGGCGGCGGGACGGCCCGATGCGTCGTCCGGGCGGGCCGAAGCGGGGCCGGAGATCGTCGTCGACGTCAAGGGGGCCGTCGCCCGGCCCGGCGTCTACCGGCTCCCGGCCGGCGCGCGGGTGTTTGAGGCGCTTGAGGCGGCCGGCGGCCTTCTTCCCGAGGCGGACGTCGACCGGGTCAACCGGGCGGCCGTCCTTGCCGACGGGGTTGTCGTCAACGTACCGAAAAAAGGCGAGGCGGCCGAAGCCGGCGGATCTTCGCCGGCGGGGTCGGACGCCGGGTTGGGCGCGGCCGGCCGGCCGGCGAAAGTGAACCTCAATACGGCCGATGCCGCGCTCCTTCAGACGCTGCCCGGGATCGGACCGACCCGGGCGCAGGCGATCATCGCGTACCGGGAGGAGCACGGGCCGTTTCGCGACGTGACGGAGCTGAAAAACGTAAGCGGTATCGGGCCGAAGACGCTCGAGCGGCTTCTTCCATACGTCACCGTCGGGCCGTAGCGCCGGCCATCGGCCGCCGGCGGCCGGAGCGTTGAAGGGCCGGCACGTCGGGAAGCCCCGGTCGAGGGGGCGTTTCGGGGAGCGATCGAAGGGCGCCGGCGCTGCCTCCAAGAACGGGAGGCGACCGGACGCTCAAGAACGGCCGGGGGAGGGAACGCCGGCGATGGGGCGGTTTCGGCTCAATGGGACGGCGTCGGCCCTGGCCTTCATCGGGGGGACGTCGACGTATTATGCGCCGGATCGCCTGACGGCGGCGGCGGTCGTTTTGTTTTTTGCCGCCGTGGTGTGGGCGGCCGGCCGCTCGAACGTGCCGTCGTGGCCGGCGGCGATCCGGAGGGAGGCCCGATCGGCGGGGGACGGGGCGGCGGCTTTGGCCGGATTGGTCGCGGCGGCGTTTTTCGGCCTCGGCCTGGCCGTGGCGGCCCTCGAGGAAGGAAAGGCGGCGGGGTCCGTCCGTTTGCCGGAGGGAGGCCGTCCGTTTTCGGGCGTCGGCACGCTGGCCTCGCCGGCGATCGTCGACGGCGACCGGGTGATCGTCCGGCTGAAACTCCGGGCGATCCGGTGGGACGAGGCCGACTCTGAGGGCGGGACGTGGCTTCAGCATGAGGCGCCGGGTGCGCCCGAGGCCTTTCGTCCGGCGCTCGCGTGGGCGAGCCTTCGGCTGGAGCGGCCGGAGGAGCGCCTTGGGGCCGGCCGCTGGGCGGAAGGCGCCACGGTCTACGTCACCGGCGTCCTTCGGCCGCTTCCGGCGCCGAAAAACCCCGGCGCGTTTGATTTCGGCCGCTTCCTCTGGCAAGAGGGAATCGCCTACACGGTCACCGGCGCTTTTCGGGAGACCCGCGTCTTGGCCGATGCGCCGCCGCCGGCGCGATTTCGGCAATCGGCGCTTCGTGCTGCCCGGGAGGCGTTCCGGACGGCGCCGCCGGAGGCGGAGGCGCTCGCGCTGGCGGTCGTCTTCGGCGACAAAAGCGGGCTTGGGGCGGAGACGCTCTCGACGTTTCAGGCCGCCGGCGTCTACCACCTGCTCGTCGTCTCCGGGGTGCACGTCGGCATTTTGGCCGGGACCGTCGCCGCCGCGCTCCGCGCCGCCGGCATCGGCCGTCGGACGCGGGAGACGGCCGTGCTGGCCTTCGTCTGGCTGTACGCTTATCTCGCCGGCGGGGGGATCCCCGTCCTGCGAGGAGCGGCGATGGTGACGGCGTACGGCCTCGCCCGGCGGGGCGGCCGAGTCGCCGACAAAGAGGCGGTGCTCGCCTGGACGGCGGTTTTGTTTTTGCTCGTCGCGCCACGGCAGGTGACGGCCCTCGGCTTTCAGCTGTCGTTTGCCTTGACGGCGGCGCTCGTCCGCTATGCGCCGCCGCTCGGCAAAGGGGCCGCCGCTTGGCTGAGGCGGCGGGGGGTTCCGGAGGGTCACGCCCATCGGATCGGCCGGGGGCTTGCCGCGCTTGGCCTTACGGAGGGGCTGAGCGCCCTTTTTCTTCTCGGCCACCTCGGCGCGTGGCCGGCGATCTCGCCCTTTGCGAATGCGGCGCTGCTTCCGCTTTATGCCCTCGGCCTTCCGCCGGCGGCGGCGTCGACCGTTTTGGCGGCGATCCTGCAGGCGGTCGATTCGCGGGCGGCGCCGCTTTTGGCCTGGCCGGCGGCCGCGTTTTTTTCCGCCCTGCACCGGGGGGTCGAGGAGCTGGCGGCCGTCACCGGGGCGGTACGCTCCTTCGGCGGCGCGTTACAGACGGTGGAACTCATCGTCACGGCCCTGGGGATTCTCGGCGTGCTGGAGGGCGTCCGGCGGCGGCTGGCCTGGGCGGGCCTCCGGCCGCTTTACCCGCCGGTGTTCCGCCGGCGGCCGAATCGGGACGTTCGGTGTGGGCATCGGGAGGCGGTCGAGGGCGTTCGCCCGGAGGACGCCGCCCGCCGCCGGCGGCGGGCGGCGGCCGCCTTCCTGATCGCCGGCGGCACGGTGGGGGTGGTCGGGACGGCGTTCGGCCTTTTCGGGGCATCGCCCGGCGGCCCCCGCTTTCCCGGGGAGGAAGCCCGGCTCACGTTTTTTACCCTCAGGGACGCCCGAGTTTTTCATGTCGAATTTCCCGGGAAATATTCTGTTCTTGTCGCCGAGGCGGCGCTCGAACCGCCGGACGTCCTGCCGTGGCGGCGCCGCCGAAGGCCGGTCGACGACTGGCGGGACGGCGTCGTACCGGCGCTCCGGGCCTTTGGTGTCCGCCGTCTGGAGGGGATCATCGTCGGGCCGGCGGCGGTCGGTGCCGGGGGGCTTGCGGAGGTGTGTCGAGCCGTTCCGGGGCAGCGGATTTGGGTCATCGCCTCCGATGGTGGGGGCGCGTGGGAAGGGTTGATCCCGTCGGACGGGCCGGCTTCTCGAGATCCGGGGATGCCGAAAGGAGAAGGGGCGTCGGGTGAGGAAGGCCGTGGGCGCGGGTTTCCGGCCGGCGCGTCGCCGGCGATGCTTCCGACGTTACGGGCTCGCTGCCCCGGCGCCACCGTGTCGATCGGGCCGGGGTGGACGCTCGGCGCCGGCGATGCTTGGCTGGACGCCGCCGCATTCGCGGGTGCCGGTCGCGGCGGTCCGGCTTTCGAGCTCGGGTACCGGCTTCGGATCGGGGAACGCCTCGTCGCCTTCGGCGGCGGGCGCATGGACGTTCCAGAGCTCGGGATCCGGATCGACTACCGGGCGGCGCGGGAGGCGGAGCCGCCGGGAGGGGAAGCGGTGGAGGAGGGCCGGTGTGCGGTCGGGGGGTCGGCGGGCGAGGGGGCGGCGACGGAAACGCAAGCGGCGGGGCCGGTGACGCTGACGGAAGCGCGAGCGGCGGAGCGGGCGGCGGCAACGCACGGACGGAAAGCGGAGTCCTTGACTGACGCGCGGACGCAGGCGGCGGGGTCCGTGAGCGCCGCGGCCGGTGCGAGGGCGCCGGCGGCGAGCGGCTTCGGGAACGCCGCGAGCGGTGCTGGGGGACCGGCGGCGAAAGAGCCGGAGGAAAGGCCGGGCGTGGTTTCCTGCGTTTACCGGGTCGGTCGGGAGGGGGCCGTCCGCGTCGTCGTGGGCCGGGACGGACCGCCGACGATCCGGCCGGCGGTCGGGTCGGAGCGATGATCGCGCCGAACCTTCATGTTATAATGCCGGGAGAGCGGCGAGGGCCGCTCGGGCAGCCAAGGTCTCCGAAAGGATTTTGAGCGGTCATCGATCGCAAAAGGAGGCACCGCCGATGAAGATGGCACTTGCCGTGTTGCCGAACGGTCGCATCAATCCGCATTTTGGGCGGGCAAAGCGGCTGGCGATTGCGACGGTCGAAGGTCTGGAGATCGTCGGCTGGGAAGAAGTCGAAAGCCCCTTCCACCACCTTCATCCCGGCCATCACCACGGGCCGCACGGCGGCGGTCACGGGCATGATCATGATCGCGACCACTGTCATGATCATGAGCTTGAGCACGACCATGAACACGGGCATGCCGGCGCCCATGATCATCATCACGACCACGATCATGGCCGCGTCCATGATCACGGCGCCGGTCACGATTTGGACGCCGAGCACGATCATGATCACCGGCATCATGCCCACGGTCACGGCCACGGGGGCGGACGGGGCGGCCCGGAGTGGGCGGCGTTTCAGGCGGCGATCAAGGATTTTCTCGTGCAAAACGGGATTGACGTCCTCATCCTCGACCACGCCGGGCCGGGGCTCGTCCGGGTGCTCGAAGAGATGGACATCCGCGTCGTGACCGGCGCCCGCGGATCGGCACGGGAGGCGGTGCTGCACGTGGCGCGGTTTCTCAAAGAACGGGGGGCGTAAAGGGTGCGCCGCGGTTCGGTGATCACCTTCGTGGCAATCATCGTTGTCCTCGCGCTGGGCCTCGCCGGCGTGCGCCTGCTCGGCCCGCTTTTTGCCGGCAGGGGGACGGCCGATCGGGGGCTCGAGGAGCGGAGGCTGGAAGGCGCCGGTCCGGATAAGGTGGCCGTCATCCGCCTCGAGGGGGGGATCCAGCTGGAAGAAGGCGGCGGGCTGTTCGGGTCGGACGGCTTTTCGTTTGCCCGGCTGATGGAGGAGCTCAAACAGGCGGAAGAAGACGACGCCGTCCGGGCGGTCGTGCTCTACGTGAACAGCCCCGGCGGGAGCGTCGTCGCGTCCGATGAGATCTACCGGAAGCTGCAAAAAATCCGGCAGGCCGGGAAGCCCGTCGTCGCCAGCATGGGGGAAGTGGCCGCCTCCGGCGGTTACTACGTGACCCTGGCCGCCGATCGGATCCTGGCCAACCCGAGCACGCTCACCGGAAGCATTGGCGTCATCTTTGCGCTGCCGAATGTTCACAAGCTGGCCGAGACGATCGGCTATTCGGAAGAGATCGTCGCCAGCGGGCCGCTCAAGGACATGGGCAATCCGTACAAACCGATGTCGGACGAAGCCCGGGCGGCGTTCCGGTCGATCGTCGACGATACGTTCAACCGGTTCGTCGACCTCGTCGCCGAGGCGCGCAAGCTTCCCCGGGATCGGGTGCTTGAGCTCGCGACGGGGCAGGTCTACACCGGCGCGCAGGCGAGGGCGGCCGGCCTGATCGACGATTTCGGCGGCCTGGACGAGGCGATCGAGGCGGCGAAGGCGCTGGCGGGCCTCAAAGAGGCGACGGTGATCGAATACGCGGAAAAGAAGCGGCGAAACGTCCTCCTCGATTTACTGCTCAACGAAAAAACCGGCGACGGTCGCCTGGAGACGCTCCTTCGGGCCGTCACCGGTCGATTGGATTTTTCGCCGACGCCGAAGCTTCTTTACCAGTGGCGTTGAAGTTTAGGACGGCGCCTGCGGCGCTGAAGCGTGGGGCGGCGCCGGGCGTCGCCGGACGGACCAAAGTCGCCGGGCGTCAGAACCAGCGGTCGGCCCAGTGCTGGATCGCCTGAATGATCGGTTCGGCGTCCCGGCCTTTTTCCGTCAGCGCGTATTCGATTCGCACCGGCGTCTCGGGGAAGACCCGCCGTTCGACGATGCCGAGGGCTTCCAGTTCCTTCATTCGATCGGAAAGCATTTTATCGCTCATCTGGGGGATCTGTTCGCGGATTTCTTTGAAGCGCTTGGGGCCGCCGAGAAGGACCCGGATGATGAGGCCGGTCCATTTTTTGCCGAGCACTTCGGCCGCCGCTTCGTATTTCGGACACATGTGCGAGTAGTCCATGGCGATCCGCTCCTTTACCCCCATCATTGTAGCACACGCCGAAGGGCGGCCCCAAACGGCGGGCCGTGGAGGGAACATCCGAATGGCAAATCCGGGAAAACTCGTCCAGCCAAAGGGGGAAAGCACGGTTGCGGTGTTCAAAATCCGCGACCCAAACGAAGCAGGAGAGATCGACATGGCGCTTTCGTTCGGGGAGCAGCTCCCCCTGCGGGCGCTTACCGGACGGGCCATCGCCGAGGCGCTCGCCCGCGGGTTCGGCGTCGGCGGCACGCTCGGCATCGTGTCGAGCAACACGTAAAGACGACCATCTGCAGCGGGCTTGCGTCGGCCCTCGGCGCGGCGTACGTCGCGGCGTACGGCGGCGGTCGCCGGGTCGAGAGCGCGGTGATGGCGACGCCGGACGAGGCGGAGGCGGCCGTCCAGGCGCTTCGGAAGGCCGACGTCCTCTTCCTCGAAACGAGACGGGGCCAACGATGGCGATCCCGATCCGCAAGCCGGCGAACGGACCGGCAGCCGGTTCACGGTTCCGGAAGCCGGTTCAAGGATCCGGCGGCCGGTCATCGGGCCCGGAATCCGGCGAAAATGAAAGCCGGTCGGCAGGTCTTACGCCGAGCCGGCGGTCATCCCGAATCAAGGCGGCCGGACGGCCGCCTTGTTCGGTCGGACGGCGTCTGCTTGGGAGATGGGCGGTCGGCGCTTCCGGAGTCGGGGGCGGCGCTTCCGTCGGATTCGGCACGCGAGCGGGGGCCGGGAAATTCCGCCGCTCCGTTCGGAAGGTTCCGTTCGTTCGGATTCATATTGAGGCGGATCCATAGTGAGGCAGGGAAGCGTCTAGAGGCAGGGGAACGTCGAGAAAAGGGAGCGCCGAGAGGAGGAGGCCGATGTTCGACGCGCACCTGCACTTTGAGGCGATCGTCGCCCGGGAGGACGGAACGATCGACTGGGATCGGGCGGAGCGGCTCGTCGAGCGGTGGCGGGCGGGCGGCGTGCGGGGGGTGCTGGCGGTGTCGGTCGACCGGCCGTCGGCGGAGCGGACGCTGGAGTTGAAGCGGCGGTTTCCCGATTTCGTCTTTGCCGCCCTCGGGGAGCATCCGGAGCGGCCCCTTTCCTCGGAGCGGGAACTTTGGGCGCTGGAGGCGCTCATCCGGGCGGAGCGGGGGCGGATTGCGGCGATCGGGGAGGTCGGGCTTCCGCACTATGCCCGGGTCGATCAGAAGCCGGCGGTCCGGGAGCGCCTTCGTTTTTTTGCCGGCCTGGGGCGAAAGCTCGGGCTTCCGCTCGCGCTGCACGCCGTCTACGACGGGGCGGCGGAGGCGCTTTCCGTGCTTCGGGAGGAAGGCGTCCGAAAGGCGCACTTTCACTGGCTCAAGGCGCCGGACGCCGTCGTCGAAGGAATCCTGGCCGCCGGATACCGGGTGTCGGTCACGCCGGAAGTCTGTTATCGAAAGCGGGCCCGGGCGCTTGCCCGGGCGGTCCGGCGGCGGGGGGCGCCGCTTCTTTTCGAGACGGACGGGCCGTGGCCGTACGAAGGGCCGTTCGGCGGCCGGCCGGCGGAGCCGCTTTGGCTCGGGCGGGTGCTTCAGTGTGCCGCGGAGGCGGTCGGAGAGGCGCCGGAAGGGCTTTCGGAGGCGGCGGAGGCCGCTTTTCTTTCGCTCTTCGGCAGCTCGGAGGCCGCCGGCGGGTCGGGGCCGACGGCGGATCAGGGGAGCTAACGGCCGCCGGACCGATTGCCCGGGCGACCGGTGGGGCGGAAGCGCTTTTTATCGGCTTCGTCGCTCCGGCCGCTCGTAGGGCCGCTCGTAGGGCCGCTCGTATGGGAACGGGATGTACTGGACCGACGGCCGGCGGCCGGCGGGCTGCGGGTAAAGCTCCATCAGGCGGTAGATCTCTTCCGGCATGTCGGTGCGAAAGCGGATGCCGAAGCGGGCGAGCTCGTCGGTGCCGATCGGGTAGTCGTGGGTCCAGCGGCCTTCGCTGAACAGGCGGGCGAGGTCGGCGGCTTTTTGTTCGTCCATCTTCCGCCGGAGGAGGTCCTCCAGGCTTGTGCGAACCTGCCGCATGGCCTTCTGGGCGACGTCGGCGAGGATGAGCGTCCGGTCGTCGATCGCTTCGATCGGCTTGGCTTTGAGGACGCTCAAGATGCTGGCCGCCGGGTATTCGCCGAGCTGGGGATCGACGGGGCCGAGGACGGCGTTTTCGTCCAGGACGATCTCGTCGGCGGCGAGGGCGATGAGGGTGCCGCCGGACATGGCGTAGTGGGGAACGAAGACGGTCACCTTCGCCGGGTGCCGGGCGAGGGCGAAGGCGATCTGCTCGGCGGCCAGCACCAGGCCGCCGGGGGTGTGAAGGATGAGGTCGATCGGCATCTCCGGCGGGGTGAGACGGATCGCCCGGAGCACCTGTTCGGAGTCCTCGATGTCGATGTAGCGGGAAAAGGGGATGCCGAGGAAGCTCAGGGCTTCCTGGCGGTGGATGAGGGTGATGGCGCGGGAGCGGCGCTTTTTTTCCAGCCGGCGGATGAGTTCGGTTCGGAGGGCGTTCGTCCGCTTTTGCTGAAGCATCGGAAGGAGCGCGGTGAAGAAGAAAAACAGCCAGAAAAGGAGCAGAAAAAAGTCCATCGAAAACCTCCTTACAAAGACGCCCGCCGGATGAGGGCCGGGAGCGGATCGTCGGGCGGCGGTTCGGATCTTCGGATCTGCGGTCGGGCCGCCGTTTACCCTCAGCATAACCGAGGGCCGCCGCGGACAAAAGTGTGGCCTTTTGCGGGCGATGCGGTATAATCTTTTTGTGGTATCATCGGACTGGGACAACCGGAGAACCGGGCGAGGGTCGCCCGGGCCGCGCGGGAGCCGGGGCAGCCGGCTGAGAGTGCAGCCAGAGGCGCTGCAGACCGCCTGAACCTGATCCGGTTCGGACCGGCGGAGGGAGCGGCGTTCGGGAATCCGGATGCGGCGATCGAGGGGCGAACGACAGGTCGATCGGGCGCGTTCGGAACCGAAATTCGGATTCGTGAAAACGCCATCCGAAGATGCCGTCCCCCGCCGGAGAAGGTGGGGGTTTTTTGATGCGGGATTTTCGGATGGACGATCGGGACCCATCCGCCGGCGAGCGGGCGGAGAACGGAAAACCGGGCGGGCGGACGGCGGCGATCCTCTCCGCCATCGCGGCGGAAAAGGAAGCGCTCGTCCGGCGGGGGCCGGAGCTGGAGCGGACGGGGCTTTTGCCTGACGAACTTGTCGCGTGGATGCGGTCGCTTCGGCTTTTTAAGCTGTTCGTGCCGGAGGCGTTCGGCGGTGCCGGGCTCACCCTCGGGGAGGCGGTCCGGATCTACGAGGCGCTGTCGGCCGTCGACGGGAGCCTCGGGTGGCTCGCCCAGATCGGTTCGGGCGGCGGGTATTTTGTGCCGTCGTTTCGGCCGGAGATCGCCCGGGCCTTTTTCTCGCCGCCGGAGGCGGTGATCGCCGGGACGGGGCATCCGGCCGGGCGGGCCCGCCGGGTGCCGGGAGGCTACGTCGTCAGCGGCCGCTGGCGGTACGCGAGCGGGGCGCAGTATGCGACGCTGTTTACCGCCAACGCGGTCGTGGAAGGAAGCGCGCCGTCCGAGGAGGGCGGCGGTCCGGCTTCCGGCGGGGCGGCCGCCGGGGCGAAGGTTTCCGGGAACGTCGTTCGGGCGTTTGCCTTTTTCCCGGAGGAGGTCGAGCTTGAGCGGGACTGGTCGGCGTTGGGCATGGTGGCGACCTCCGGGTGGACGTTTTCCGTCCGGGAGCGGTTCGTGCCGGAAGAGCGGTCGTTCGTCGTCGGGAAGGCGCTTTGGGATCCGGGGCTTTTGGTCTATCGGCTGCCGTTTTTGTTGTTTGCCGAGGCGTCGATCGGCGCCGTCTGCATCGGGCTCGGCCGGGGGTTTTTCGAGGCGGCGCTCGGGGAAGACGCGCCGACGGAGGCGGAGGCCCGGGAGGTCGTCGAGCGGCTCCGGGCGGAAGCGGACGACGGGCGGCTCCTCTTTTTCGCCGCGGTGGCGGAGGCGGAGCGAAGGCTTTCGGCGGGGACGCTCGACGAGGCGGCGGCGAGGCGGCTCGGCGGGGCGATGCGGCGGGCGGCGCACGCCCAGCGGTCGGCGGTCGTTCGGGCGCTCCCCTTTCTCGGCATGCGGGCGATCCGGCCGGAGGGGCAGCTGAACCGCCGGTTTCGCGATCTGGTGACGGCCTGTCAGCACGTCGTGCTCCGGCCGGCGCCGCCGGCGGGATGAAGCGGCCTGATCTCCGACAAGCGCTTCGCTGCCGAACGACGCCCAGACGGTTCACCAACGTTCGGCCGTCCCGGCCGCCCGGGCGGGCCGGGCGACGGGAAGGGGGGCGAAGATGCCTGGGGATGAAGCCGGGGGCGAGGGCGGTCGCCGGCCCTTTTGTCGCGCCACGGCGCGCCTTCGCTCGTCGGGCCGGGCGACAGCGCGCCTTCGGCCGGAGGGGCGCGCCGGGGGAGCGAGCGGCCGGTTCCGATGGGAAGCGGTTTCGCTCGGCGTTTTGTTGCTCGGGTGGGAAGGGGCCGTCCGGGCGTTTCACGTGCCGGCGTGGCTTCTCCCGGCGCCTTCGGCGGTGGTGCGGGCGCTCGGGGCGGAGCGGACGGTGCTCCTGGATCACGCCTCGGCGACGGTGACGGAAGCGGCGGTGGGGCTTGTGCTTGCCGCCCTTCTGGCCGTCGCGGTGGCGACGGCGATGGCCTTTTTTGCCGCCGTCCGGGCCGCCCTCTATCCGCTGTTCGTCGTGTCGCAGACGGTGCCGATCATCGCCCTGGCGCCGCTCGTCATCGTGTGGTTCGGCTACGGCATGTTGCCGAAAGTGCTCGTCGTGGCGCTGGTGACGTTTTTTCCGCTGGCGGTGAGTCTGGCCGAAGGGTACCGAACGGCGGATCCCCGCCGGCTCGCGCTCCTTCGGACGATGGGCGGCGGCCGGTGGGCGGCGTTCCGCTACGTCCTCTGGCCGTCGGCGCTCCCGTCGTTTTTTGCCGGGCTCAGGATCGCCGCGACGTACAGCGTCACCGGCGCGGTGATCGGCGAGTGGCTCGGGGCGACGAAGGGGCTCGGCGTTTATCTCATCCGGGCGTCGAAGTCATTTGCGACCGAGCGGCTGTTTGCGGCGATCGCGGTCATCGTCGGGGTGAGCCTCCTCTTTTTCGCGGCGGCGGAGTTTCTGGCCCGCATGAGCCTGCGGGGGCGCCCGACGTTGGACGCGGCGGATCGGGGGTGAACCGAAAGACGGGCGGGGAAACGGGACGAAAGCGGGATTTCGGCGCACAAGTTGAAGCGGAATGCGGGGTCCATGCGGAATGAGCGGGATCATGCGGAAAGGGCGCGTCAATCCGATGAAAAATTGCGCGTCTGCGCGATGAGACCTTTTTCATCAAGGAGGCGACGGCGGTGCGTGGGATGATGAAGGGGTGGGCGTTCGCCCTGGCGGTCTTCGGAGCCCTGGCCCTGACCGCGTGCGGAGCGGGAACGAAACAAGGGGCGCCTTCGGAGGGGGCGGCGCGGGAGTCGGTGACGGTGATGCTCGACTGGTATCCGAACACGAACCACCTCGGCCTGTACTGGGCCCGGGAGAAAGGGCTGTTCGCGGCGGAGGGACTGGACGTGTCGATCGTCCAACCGGGGGAAAGCGGGGTGGCGCAGGCGGTGGCGGCCGGTCGGGCGGATTTCGGTTACAGCTATCAGGAAGAGGTGACGTATGCCCGGGCGAGCGGCGTGCCGGTTGTGTCGCTGGGGGCGCTGTATCAGCACAACACGTCGGCGTTTGCCTCGCTGAAAGAGGCGGGCATCCGCTCGGTCCAGGACTTCGAGGGGAAGCGCTACGGGGGCTGGGGATCGCCGACGGAGGAGGCGGTGCTTCGGGCGCTCATGGCCAAATACGGCGCCGATTTTTCCAAGGTGAAGATGATCGTCCTCGGGCAGGCGGATTTTTTTGCGACGATCGGCAAGGAAGCGGATTTTGAGTGGATCTACTACGGCTGGGACGGCATCGAGGCGGAGCGGCGGGGGATGGCGCTCGATCTTCTGTTCCTCAAGGACCTCGATCCGGTGTTCGATTATTACACGCCGGTGATCATCGCCGGGGAAGCGATGCTCGAGAAGCGTCCGGAGACGGTGCGAAAGTTCATGCGGGCGCTCGCGAAAGGCTATCAGGCGGCGTACGCGGATCCGGAGGCGGCGGCCGAGGTGCTCCTTCAGGCGGCGCCGGAGTTAAACGGCGAGCTCGTCCGGCGGTCCGCGGCGTACCTCGCCGGCGTCGATGCGAGCGACCGGGCCGAGGGCCGGCCGTACTGGGGCCATCAGAAGCGGGACGTCTGGGCGCGGTTTGCCGACTGGATGCATGCATCCGGGTTGATCGAGCAGCCGATCGACGTGGATCGGGCGTTTACGAACGATTTTCTTTCCTCGGACGTCAAGTGAGGACGTCGAGGATGGGCGCCGGCCGTCCGCTCGTCCGCGGCCTTGGGACGCTCCGGCGGACCGCTCGGGTGGGGGCCGGGGAACGGAGGTGAGGCGCATGGCCGGCGGCGGGGAGGGGAGCCCGGCCGGTCTGGAGATCTGCGGGGTGCGGAAGGCCTTTCCGGATCCGAAGCGGCCGGACGGAAGGCTGAACGTCCTGGACGGGATCGATCTCGCGGTGCCGGCCGGCCGTTTTTTCGCCCTCGTCGGGCCGAGCGGGTCGGGGAAAAGCACGCTGCTCGATATCGTCGCCGGGCTCGTTCGGCCGGACGCGGGAACGGTGCATTTTTCCGGCGCGCCGATCGACGGCCGGCCGGGGACGGCGGCTTACATGATGCAGGACGATCTTCTCTTTCCGTGGCAGACGATCCGGGAACACGTGGCCCTGCCGCTCATCGTGCGGGGGGTTCGCCGGCGGGAGGCGCTCCGGCAGGCGGAGGCGCTCCTTCGCGATTTCGGCCTCGGAGCGTTCGTCGACCGGTATCCGTCGGCGCTTTCGGGGGGGATGCGGCAGCGGGCGGCCCTCGCTCGGGCGCTGGTGCAGGGGACCGCGCTCGTGCTTCTGGACGAGCCGTTCGGCCGGCTGGATGCCCTGACCCGGGCGTCGCTCCAGGAGTGGCTGGAGGGGGTGTATCGCCGGGAGCGGCGGACGATCCTCATGGTCACCCACGACGTGGAAGAGGCGCTGTATCTCGCCGATCGGATCGTCGTCTTTTCGCCCCGGCCGGCCCGGGTCGTCGACGTCGTCGAGGTGCCGTTCGATCGCCCGCGGACGCGGTCGCTTCGGGCCGATGGGGCGTTTGTGCGCCTGAAGGCGGCGCTCCTCGAACGTCTGCTGGCGTTGCTGCCGGAACCCGGCGATCGACCGGCCTCGGCCCCGTTCCGGTAGTCCCGTGCCGGGGGCACCGCTCCGGGCCGGATCGCGGGCGGCAATGCGACCGGCACGCCGCGGCACGGTCGTTCGGTTTCGGACCGGCGGGGTTTCCGTTTGCGGGCCGGCCCGGCTCCCGGATCGCGGGCGGCGCGGCTTCCGGCTCGCCGTTCGGCGCGACTTCCGGTTTTAGGCCGAAGCGGCTTCGGTTTTCCCCGGGGAAGGCTTACGGGGCTCCGTCCGGCGGGTGCTCTCTTTCCGCGAAAAAGGGACGTCGTCGCTTGGATGTGCTATCATGGAGCCGAAAGGAGTGAAGGAAGCGGCCCATGCGGACGGCCATCGGAGCGGCGGCGCTTCTTTTGGCCCTGTACGCCGCCTATGTCGGCCTATCGTGGACGGTCTTTCGGATCTTCGGCTGGAAGGTGTTGAAGCGCCGGAGGGGGGAAGCCGGGTTTCCGGTCTATCTGACGTTTGACGACGGGCCGCATCCGGTGTATACCCCGCGGCTTTTGGATCTTTTGAAGCGGTACGACGCCCGGGCGACGTTTTTCGTCGTCGGCGAGGCGGCCCGGCGGCACCCGGAGCTCCTTCGGCGGATGATCGCCGAGGGGCATGCGATCGGCCTGCACAACGAGCGGCACGTGCCGAACTGGCTCGTGCCGCCGTGGCGAACGGCGCGGTCGCTTGGACGCCTGCAGGCGGAGATCGAGGCGATCACCGGCCGCCGGCCGGTCCTCTACCGGCCGCCGTGGGGGCTCATCGGCCTCGCCGACGGGGCGGTGTTCCGAACGTTTCGCGTCGTCCTCTGGTCGGTGATGCCCCGGGACTGGGAGCGGCGGAGCGATCCGACGGCGATGAAGTGGCGGATCTTTCGGCGCCTGACGCCGGGGGCGATCGTCCTCCTCCACGACTCCGGCGAAACGTTCGGCGCCGATCCGACGGCGCCGGAGCGGATGCTCGCGATGCTGGAGGACTTTTTTGAAACCGTTCGCTCGGTCGGGCTTAAGATTCGGTTTTTGCCCCTCCCGGAAGAGGGGCCGCCGGTGCGGCCGGCCGGGGAGGCCGGGACGGAGAAGGTCGGGACGACGCTGCCGTGGCGGGTGCAGCTTTATTTCGCCTTTGAGGCGCTTCACCACCGCCTCTTTCGTTACCGGCCGCTTCTCGGGCCGGACGGGTTTTTGTACGTGGAAGATCGGCGGTATGCAGGGCCCCCGGTGACGCTGGAGGGGGAAAGCCTCCGGCCCGGGGAGCGGGGGCTCAACCTCCACTTCAACAACCGGCTGCTCGTGGAGGCGCTCTTCGCCGGCGGAAGCGAGTTCCGGCGGATGGTTCGTCTCAAGCGGGAGGCGGAAGCGGCGCTTCGGCTCCTGGCCCGCTACGCGATGGAAATGCGGCCGGAAGCGCGGGGCGTTTTCGGTTACTCGGCGCTTCACCGGGGGATCCGTCCCTTCGGATTTGCGGTCGTGCCGATGCGGCCGACGCCGCATCTCGCGCTCGCCGGCGCTTACATGCGGTGGCTTCTTCGGTTTTTGCATCCGGAGGGGGACAAGCGGCTCGAGGCCGGCGACGGGTTCGTCCCGCACTGGGTCGTCATGCCTCGGGCGGTGCTGCTTCGGCGCTACGGGCCGGCGGGGTCGTCCGATGCGCCCCGCCGGAATGAATCGATCCGCCGGACACCGTCGGCCGCGCCGAACGAAACGTTCAACCGGGAAGGGGCCAGAGCGCCGAATGCGGATCGATGAGAGCGAACACGGAATCGGATGCCTTCGGTTACGGTAACGTTCGTCCGGCCGCCGGCGGACGGAAGCGTCGCATCCCGGCGGGGCGAAGCGCCCCTTCGACCGGCCATCGGCAGGCTGGGGGGATCATCGCTCGGAAAGGCGGTTTCGGGGCTTCGGTCGGCGGAAAAGGTTCGGCCGGCCCACCCGAACGCGGGGCGGATCGGTCGAACGCCCTTCTCCCGGTTCCTGTAAAGAAACCGGGTTTTTTTTGAAGTCGGGGCGCTCGGGATCGGGGGCCAGGTCTTCGATGCCCGTCCCGGCTTCCGTGAAGAAAAAAAGATCCGGTACCGTTCCGGGGATCGTAGTCCGGCATCGAGGCGGGACGCGGCTTTTTAGGCGCGAAACGAGGCTTGACAGATCATGATTTTCAAATGATGATCATTCTACGGCGCGGCATCGGTGGTGGGCGCGGAACCGGCCGTGGGCGAGAGAGCGCCTTCGCCGAAGGCGGCTTCTTCGCCAAAGACGCTTGAGCTTCTTCCCGGAATCCATTCCGGGGATTCCCAAAAGGGCGGTTGGCGCTTGTTCGGCCGCCTGCCCTTTAGCTTCGGCACCGGATTCCGCTCCGGTTCTCCGAAGCCGAGGACCCGCGCCGCGGGCAAGTTCGGCCGGGATCTTTCGGGTTGACCCATTCCACAGGACAAAGGGGCGAGCGGCATGAACGGGTTGGATCAAATCGACGGATCGATCAAAGCGGCGGTCGACGTCTGGGTCGATCCGCGGCCGGCGGCGGAGGCGGCGGGGGGCGCCGCGGTCCGCTGGGACGGGACGCGGCCGATGCCCGTGCTTCGGGACGAGGGAGAGGCGTGCGAATTTATTCGGGGCATCCGGCGGGAGCTCGTCGCCCTCGGGCTGGGGAGCGCGCGGCGGGTCGGCGTTCTCGACGACGGGCTGACGCCCCGGCTCGCCCGGACGGCCTATCTGATCGGCCTGGCCGGCTGGGACGTCGTCCTCTGGCCGGGAGGAGGGCGGGCGATCGGGGGAATGGCGACGCGCGACCAGGCCGTGAGGCGTCCCCAGGGTGCGGGGCCCGGGCCGGTCGCGGCCGACGGCCAAGCCGCGGCGCGCTCTCCGATCGCGGCGGGCGGTGCGGTGCTGTCGGAACGCGATGCCGGTCCGCCGACGGCGGCCGGAGCGCGCCAGGCCGAAGCCGGCGCCGATCCGGCGGAGCTTCGGCCGTGGCGGCGGGAGTGGCTGCTCCTTCAAGCGGAGGCGGAAGCGCTCGCCCGGGCGGGGCGGCTTTTTGACGTCCGGAGCGCCGAGGAGTTTGACGGGACGGCCCATGCGCCGTGTTGCTCCGGCGGCGGCCGCATCCCGGGGGCACGTCACGCCCCGCTCGAGTGGTTTTTGGATCCGGCGGTCTTCCGGACGCCCGAGCGCCTGCTCTCCCGCCTCGGTCTTACCGCTTCGGAAGGAGCCCCCGTCGGCGTCTACTGCCACAGCGGCGCCCGGAGCGCCGTCGCCTTCTTTGTGCTGCGAGCGCTCGGGGTGCCGGCGCGCAATTATCTCGGCAGCATGCACGAGTGGCTGCAATTGAACGAAGCGGCCGTCTTTGTCGTCTGAGCCGCCCCGGCCGTCCAGGCCGCCCCCGCCAGCGCTCCGCTCCCGGGGCCGCCTTCGCCGGCGCCGGGCCGCAAGGCAGCTTTTGCCTTCGGGCCGCTCGGCGGCCGTCGGGTGGGAACGCCGCGCCTTTTGCGCCGTGCTTATCTTTTGAGAGGTCGCTTTCGTGGTTGGTCTCTTTCGCGTTCCGGCCGGTCGCGTTCGCTTTGAGTCGGTCGCCCTCGTTTCCGATCGGTTGCGTCGCGGCGCTTTTCAAGCGGGGGCGGAATCGGGCACGACCGGGCGGAAAAACGGCTGCCGTCATGGGATGGCAGCCGTTTCATGTTTCGGCGGCGGGGCAAGCGCGGCCCCGGTTTTGTCGCATGACATTTTGGCGTTTCCGGCAGTCGGAGCAGGGGGACCGCCGGCCGTTTTTCATCGCGTCGACGACCCGCACCTTTCACCGCGTCGACGACCCGCACCCGAAGTTCGGCGTTCGGGTCGCGCTGAAGCCGGGCGAGCGCCTCGTCCGGAACGGCAAAGCGGAAGCGGCCGCCGGCGGACGGCCCCCGAGCATGAGGGGCGTTTCGCCGAGAACGATCGGTGCGCCGGTGTTCCCTTGGATCAAAGCCTTCGTCCTTCGAGGGCATCGAATCCTGCGAAGCGGATTTCGTTCCGTCGGCTGCGTCCACCTCGGCGGTCCCGGTGAGGTCGACGGCGGTGAGGGGGAAAGGGGCCGGCGCGGCTCCGGCTTCCCGAAGGCCGCCCCGTGGCGCCGGGCGTCAGCGGCCGCGGATGTCCTGCCGCATGAAGAGGACGAACGACAGCCCGAAGAGGACGACGCTCATGGCGACGAGGCCGGCGATCTGCGGCCAGATGAGCAGAAGGCTCTGATCGAAGGGAAGGGGCGTCGGGATGGCGCCGATCGCCTGCTCGAGGGTGAAGGGGCCGAGGGCCCGAACGTCCGGCGAAAGGAGGATCGTCGTCGCCTCTTCGTAAAGCGTCACCGGCGAAAGGCGACTTAAGAACTGGTGCCGGCCGATCTCCCGAAGGACGTCGTCGACCGTGCCGCGGCCGGTGATCGGCGCGATGAGGTTGACGATCATCGGATAAAAGAGGCTGAAAAAGAGCCAGACCGAAAGCCCCGCCAGCACGCTCGTCGCCGCCTGCCGGAAGCGGATGGAAAAGAGGATGGCGAGGCTCTGCCAGACGGCGACGTAGACGGCGGTGACGAGAAGGAAAAAGACGATCCGGAGCACCTCCTCAGCCGTCGGCGGGATGCCGAAGACGAAAAGCCCGAGCCCCATGACGATGAAGCCCAGGGCGAGGAAAAAAACGCCGACGACGGAAAGGGCGGCGAACCACTTGGCGAGGATGACGTCGTCCCGGTAGATCGGCTGGGACAAAAGCCGGACGAGGGTGCCTTTGTTCCGTTCGCTGGAGATGGCGTCGAACGCCATGCCGAGGCCGAGAAGCGGCGCGAGGAAGCCGACGAAGGCGACGAACGACGGGAGCTTGCCGTCGGTCGTCGTAAAGAGCTTCAAAAAGAGCCCGGTGTCGCCGAGGGGCTGATCGGCCTGCGGCACGACGGAACGGATCGTCTGGGCGGCGGTGTAGAGGGAGGCGAGGGTGGTGAGAACAATGAGGGCGATCAGGATGTTGAAGCGCCACGAATGGAGGTGGTCGGCGACTTCCTTCCGGAAGAGGACGGAAAGGGACCGGCGCATCTTACGTCCTCCCCTCGAAGTAGCGGTGGTAGATGTCGTCGAGGCCGTACGCCCGGCGGGTGAGCTTCCTAAGCTCGGCGCCGGCGGCGACGACCGCCCGGGCGGCGTCGGCCGCCACGTCCCGGGTCGCTCGGACGACGGCTTCGCCGCCGCCGTCCGCCTCCCGCCGGACGTCGACGTGGGTCACGCCGGGAAGGCTTTGCAGCGCCTCCACGAGGCGGTCGTCGAGGGGCCGGGCGGCGACTTCGACGCTGAAGCGGTCGTCGGCGAAAATCTGCGCCGACAGCTCTTCCACCGTGCCGACGGCGATCAGCCGGCCGTCGACGAAGATGCCGACCCGGTCGCAGATCGCCTGCACCTGATGCAGGTGGTGAGACGAGAGGAGGACGGTGAGGCCTTCTTCTTTGCTGAGCGTCCGGATCAGCTGGAGAAACTCCCGCACGCCTTCCGGGTCGATGCCGAGGGTCGGCTCGTCGAGGATGATGACCTTCGGTTTTTTGATGAGGGTGTCGGCGAGCCCGAGCCGCTGCCGCATGCCCCGGGAGTAGGCGCCGACCTTTTTGTCCGCCGCCGCCTCAAGGCCGACCCGCCGGAGGAGCGCCCGGGCCGCCGCCTCGGCTTCCCGGTCGTTCTGGCCGTTTAAGCGGGCGGTGAGGACGAGGTTTTCGAGGCCGGTCAGGTCGTCGTAAAAGCCGACGTCGTCCGGGAGGTAGCCGACGACCTGCTTCACTTTGAGCGGCTCCCGGGTGGCGTCGATGCCGAGGATGCGGGCCGTGCCGTCGGTCGGCTCGACGAGGCCGAGCATCATGAGGATCGTCGTCGTCTTGCCGGCGCCGTTCGGTCCGAGGAGGCCGAAGACTTCCCCTTCGTAGACGGTCAGGGTGAGGTTGTCGACTGCCCGGACGGCGTCGTACTGCTTCGTGAGCCCCCGAAGCTCGATGATCGCCGACACCGTCACCGCCTCCCGTAGCGCTGAATGAGGGCGTAGAGGCCGGCGAGCACCCCGCCGATGATGAGGACCGCCACGACGCCCCAGAGGAGGCTCGTCTTCACCGTCACGCGGAAGGTGGCGCTGTCTTCGGCTTCCGGCGTCCGGGCGTTCATCGTGACGACGTAGTCGCCGGCGATCGCCTTTTTGTCGGCATGGATCGTCGCCGTGACGTCTTTCGTCTCGTTCGGCGCGAGCGTGTCGATGGTATCGGGGTCAAACTTGACGTCCCAGCCGACCGGGGTGTCGGCGCTGAGCTGGATCTTGGCGAGGGGCGCCGAGCCGGTGTTTTCCACCCGGAGCTTCACCCGCCGCTCGCCGCCGGCGGTGATGGACGTCGAGAGGACCTCGTCCGGCGTCGTGAGCTTGAGCCCGTACGTCCCCCGGATGACGACTTCGAGGGTCGTCTCGGCGCTCAAGTTTTTCGTCTCGGCCCGGACGGGGATTTTGTACGTGCCGGCCTCGATGCGGCTCGGCGGGTTGATCGAGACGCGGATCGTCTTCTGGCCGCCGGGGTCGACGCTGACGGAGGTGACGTCCTTTCCTTCGACGGTGAACTGGACGTTCCACCCGGGTTCGGCGTCGGACCGAAGGGCAAACGTCTGGGCGTCGGGGGTGCGGTTTTTGAGCTTGAGCTCGTAGTTGAAGGTCGACTTGTTCGTCCCTTCCATGTTCGGCTGGTCGGTCGAAAGTTCCGCCTGGTACGTCCCCTGTTCGGTGACGTTCACAAAAAGCGGCAACACCGGCGCGCCGTCGGCGAGGAGGGCGACGCGGTACGTCCCTTTGTCGATCTTGAGCGGGACGTCGACGGTGAAGGTGACCGTCTCGCTGTCGTTCGGCCGGACGGCGATCTCCTGGATCTTGTAGCCGCCGGCGGTGAGGTTCGTCTCCCAGCCGGACGGAGCCTGGGCGGCGAGCTTCATCCGCCGGATCTCGCCGGTCGTGTTTTTGATCTCGATGCTGTAGGTGATCGTCTCACCGGGGGTGACGGCGACGTCGGTGTACGGCGTGAAAAAGATGACGCCGGCCGGCGCCGCAAAGGCGGGGCCGGGGAAGGCAAGAAGAAGCGTCCAGAGAAGCGCCGCCAGGGCGGCCGTCATCGCCGGGACGGCCTGGACGGCCTTCACCGAGCGAAATCGAGGCATGGGCATCCCTCCGTCCTGTTTGCCTGCGCCTATGGGGTGGCGGGATTCGGGTAGCGTTCCATTCTGAGTACGACCGCCGGCGACCGGCGGATGATGCAAATGTTACCTTGACGGGCCCTTGAGCCGGGAAAGGCGGTGCGGTACGGTAAAGGACAGGAATTGCGACCGGCGAACGGTTGACCGTTCAGGGGAGACGGCGTCGGGCGGGGGTGTTTTTCGAGGAAACGGCTTTTTCCGAGTCAACCGCCTTTTCCGAGCAAGCGGCGAGGGGGACGCGATCGGCGCCGGCCCGGAAAGGAGGGGGACGATGGAGGCTGGCCGCGGCGGCGGGAAGGGGCGGATCGATCCGGCGACGTTTGAGGCCGTCTACCGGAGATATGCGCCGGCGGTCTATCACGTGGCGCTGGCCATCCTCGGCGATCCGGCGCTGGCGGAAGACGTGACCCACGACGTCTTTCTGGCCTGGCTGAAGGCGCCGGAGCGGTACGACGCCGGCCGGGGCTCCCTCGGGGCGTATCTGCTCGTCATGGCCCGCTCCCGGTCCCTCGATCTCCTCCGGCGGTCCCGGCGGGAGCGGGCGGCGGCCCAACCGGCGGCGGCCCGGGCGGTCGATCCGTGGGAGGCGATCGAGCGGCGGCTCTGGGCGGAGGGGCTCAGGCCGGCGCTCATCGCCGGGCTTTTCGAACTCAGCGAGGGAGAGCGGGCGGCCGTGATCGGCCATTACGGTCTCGGCCTGTCCCACCGGGCGCTGGCGACGGCCCTCGGCCGGCCTCTGGGGACGGTGAAGTCGCAGCTCCGAAGCGGGCTGGGTCGCCTGCGCCGGTCGCTCGGCCGGCTGGGGCCTTGGGGTCCTCCGGGGCCCTCCGCACCGGCGCGTGGGGGGCGATCGCCCCTGTCGGGGGAGGGCGGGGGGCTCGGGACGGCGGGGCCGGGGGCGGGAGACGGGCGATGAGGGACCGCGGCGCTTTTTTCGTTTTTCCGGCGCCGGGGGCGTGCCCGCCGGAGGAGCGCTGGGTCGACTGGGCCCTCGGGCGCCTCGGGCCGGAAGAAGCGGCGGCGCTCGAACGGCACGCCGCCGGCTGCCCGGTGTGCGCGGAAAGGCGCTCGGCGTGGGCGGCTCTGGCGGCGGCGCTTCCAGAGGCGGCGAGGGTCGCCTACGCCGGGATCGACCCCGGGGTCAGGCAGGTTGAAGCGGGGGCCACGCCGGAGGACCGGGCCGGGACGGCGGACGGACCGCCCGGCGCCGGAGATCACCTCCCCCCGATCGGAACGCCGGGATCGACCGGGCCGGACGGGTCGGTCCGCCCGGTCGGAACGGACGGGACGGCCGGATCGGCCGATCCGGCGATCGCCCGCCGGCTCCGGCGCCTGTCCCGGAGGCTTCGGCGGGAACTCCTCCGGCTTCGGCTGGGCGTGGCGGTCCGGCAGGCGGTCGTCTGGCTCGGCGGGGCGGCGCTCGTCGTCGCCGGCGCCTGGCACCAGATCGGCCCAAGCTTAGCGGTTCAGACGGCGCCCACCGCCACCGCCTGGCCTCCGGTCGTCGCCGACGCGGGCTGGGGACACGCCGATCGGGAGATCGCCGCCAGAGCGCCGGCGATCGGAGCGGCGGCAGGCTTTTCGGAGGCTGAGGCGCCCCTTGAGGGGGCGGAGGCCAGGCGGCCGCCATCCGGAGGGACATCGGCCCGTTCGGCGGCCTTCGTCGCCTTCGGCACCGGCTTCGGGGACGGGACGCCGTCCGGCGCCGAAGCGGCCGAGGCGATTGCCCGACGGGCCGGAGGGTTCGGCCGGCCGGCGGCTGAGGCGGCCGCTTCGGGATGTGCGGGCCCGGCGGCCGTCGTCTTCGTCTCCGATCCCGGCCGGCGCTTTCATCCGGCTGAGGACGGCGAGGGGCCGGTGGCGGTGGTCGTCTTCTGCTTGGAGGAGGTAGGGAACGATATGGGCGAACTTCCTGAGCCGGGCCGCCCCGCCCGACCGTTCGGGGGCGGGCGATGAGGCGCGCGGAGGCATGGGGCCGACGGGGGCTTTTGGCCCTGCAGTGGTTCTGGATAATGCTCGCGAACGCCCTCGTCGTGCCGCTCGTCGTCGGCCATGCCTTCGGCCTGTCGCCGGCGGAGACGGCCCGGTTTCTTTCGGCGACGTTCGTCGCCTCCGGGCTCGGGGCGCTGGTGCAGGGGCTTTTCGGCCACCGGCTGCCGATCATCGAAGGGCCGGCGGGGCTCTGGTGGAACGTGTTTTTGCTGGCGCTCGAGACGAACGCGGCCCTCGGCGTTCCGCCGGAGGCGGTCGGCCGGAAGCTCACCGCGGCGATGCTGGCCGGCGGGATGGCCCTCTTCGTCCTCGGGCGGCGGGGGCGCCTCGCCCTTTCCCGGCTTTTTACGCCGTTCGTGCGGGGCGTGTTTATGCTCGTGCTGCCCCTTTCGATGAGCGGGGCGTTCGTCCGGGGGCTTTTTTGGGACGTCGGGTCCCCCCTCGGGGTGGCGGCGGCCCTTTCGGTCGTGGTCGTCGCCCTCGGCTTCGCCCTGTCCCGCCGTCCCGTCTTCAGGGCGTATTACGCCCTCTGGAGCGTCGTCTACGGTTGGGGGCTTTTTGCCGCCCTGGAGGCGGCGGGGCTCCTTCGGCCGGGGGGCGCCGGCGGGGGCGGGGGGACGGGGACCGGCGGGTTTTCGGAAAGTGGGTTTTCCTTTCCGGGTCTTTTTTTCTTCGGCCCGCCGGAGGCCGATCCGGCGGCGATCGTCCTCGGCGTCGTGACGGCGATCATCCTGCTTTCCAACGTCTACGCCAGCGTGTTTGTGACGGCGGAGGCGGCGGGAGTGCCGGCCGAAGAGCGGCCGGCGCGGGCCGCCCGGGGGGCGTGGGCAAGCGGGGTGAGTCACGTCCTTTCGGGGGTGTTCGGCGTCGTCGGGACGGTGCCCCTTTCGATCTCCGCCGGCGTCATCCGGCTGAGCGGGTCGGCGGATCGGGGGGCGTTTTTGGCCGCGGCGGTCGGCATGGGGCTCGTCGGCGGGTTTCCGCCGGTCGTCGGGTGGCTGGCGGGCATGCCGCCGGCGGTCGGCTACGCGGTGCTCTGGGTGACGTTTACCCAGCTCGTCGGCTTCGGGCTGGCAGAACTGAAAGGGCTTCCGGCGACGCCGGCGTGGACGGCGGCGGTGGGGCTTTCGGTGATGCTCGGCGTCGGCATCCTCTTCCTGCCGCCGGATGCCCTCGGGGCGCTTCCGCCGGCGATCCGGGGGATCGCCGGCAACGGGCTCATCGTCGCGGTGCTGGCAGCGATCGGGCTTGAACGGCTCATGGCGCCGGTCCTTCGGCGGGAGGGGTAGTCGCCTTCGGCCCGGGCGAGGTCCCGGACTCCGACGTTTTCGCCGGCCCGAAAGGGCCCCCGGGCTCCGGCGCTTCCGTCGGTCCGGACTTCGTCGGCCCGGAGGCCCGCCCGGTTTTGGGCAGCACCGAAACGAACGGATGGCCGTCGATCCAGAAGCGCCACGGGTAGTGGCGGGCTTCTTCTGCGTAGTCGATGCCGATGCGGGGGCCTCGGGCGATGCGCTCCGGGGGGACCGGATCGCCGGCGGCGATATAAAGCGGCGGGGCGAAAAGGGGCAGGCCGTAGTGGGCGGTCGTGATGCCGAGGGCCCGCGTCAGGCGGCCCGGGCCGGCGGTGAGGCGGGTCCGTTCCGGGGGATCGTTCCGCCGCCGGCGCATCAGGGCTTCGCCGAAGATCGGCTCCACCGCCCGGATGAGCACCGCCTGGGGCTCTCCTTCGGCGCCGGCGGTGACGTTCAGGCAGTCGTAGAGGCCGTAGATCTTGTACACGTAGCTGAAGCCCGGCGGCCCGAACATGATCCGCGTCCGGCGCGTCAGGCGGCCGCCGTAGGAGTGGGCCGCCTTGTCGTGGGGGCCGAGGTAGGCTTCCGTTTCGACGATGCGGCCGGCGGCGACGCCGTCGGACGCGATGTGAACGAGGATCTGGCCGAGGAGCGCCCGGGCCAGCTCGAGGGTCGGTCGCGTGAAGAAATCCGGGGATACGGGCGGGTGGGCGTCCAGCCAGGCCCGTTCGGCGTCGGTCAGCGGTCGGGAATCGCTCATGGTCTCCCTCCTCGCCTGCCCAGTATAGCCGACCGAAGGCGCCGGTCAAGGCGGGACCGCCGGAAGCGCCGGTGGCCGATGGCCGGCTTATGAATGAATGTTCATTCATCAAACGGCCGGCGTTGTAAAACGCTTTTTATGCAAAACATTTTTTGTGCAAAACATTTTTTGTGAAAGAAGGGACGCCGATGAACGCTGGGGGAGAACGGATCCGGCGAATCGCGCTTCCGACGCCCTTTCGCGTCGGCGACGTCAACGTCTATCTCATCGAGGGCGAGGGGCGCGTCCTCGTCGACACGGGCCCGGAGACGGACGAGGCGTGGGCGGCGCTTCAGGCGAGGCTTCGGGAGGTCGGCCTGAAGGTTCGGGACCTGGATGCGATCGTCCTCACCCACCACCACATCGATCATGTCGGGCTGGCGGCCCGCATCCTGGACGAAAAACCGCTCCCGGTGTACGCCCACCCGCAGGCGGCGCCCTACGTCGGGAAGGCGGAAGCGTTTTTGGCGGAACGGGCGGCGTTCATGCGGACGCTGTATCAAAAATCCGGCGTCCCGGAGCCGCTCATCGCGGAGGCGGAGGAGGTCTACCGGGCGTATTTGCGCTTTTTCCGGCCGGTGCCGGCGATCCGGCCGGTGCGGGAAGGGGCGACGCTCCCGGAGCTTCCCGGGTGGACGGTGCTCGAGACGCCGGGCCACGCGCCCGATCACGTGGCGCTGTTCCGCCCGGACGAGGGGCTGCTCATCGGCGGCGATCACCTTCTTCTGCACATCTCCTCGAACGCCTTTGTCGAACCGGCGTACGGGACGCCGCTTCGTCCCCGGTCCCTCGTCGTCTACCGGGAGGCGCTGGGGCGGCTGCTGGATCTCCCCATCGGGCGGGTTTTGCCGGGGCACGGCGAGGCGGTTGCGGAGCCGGCGGCGCTCATCCGGGAGCGGCTTCGGCAGCAGCTCGAGCGGGCGGAACTGCTGCGGGGGCTTCTCGCGGAGGAAGCGACGGCCTTCGGGCTTTCGCAGCGGTTGTTTCCCAAATTGTTCCGGACGGAGCTTCCCCTCGTCCTTTCGGAAGTCGTCGGCCACCTCGATCTCCTCGTGGAGCTCGGCCGGGCGACCGTCGAAGACGGGCCGATCATCCGGTACCGGCCGGCCGACTAAATCGGCATAATTCCCCTCCGACCGGTTAGGTTAAGCGTGAAACACGCCGTCGATCGGAGGGATCGGGATGATCGGAAAACGGAAGATCTGGGCCGCCGGGCTGTCGGCGCTCGTCGCGCTGGCCGCCTGCTCGGCACCGGGCGGCCAGGAGCGGGCGGCGGCGCCGGACCGAGGGCCGGGGGAGGCCCGCGTCGCGCTTGAGACGGTGGCGGCGAAACTGGCGGAGACGGCGTTTCAGTTCGACGGGGAGGTGCACTGGCAGTCGAACGGCGGCGGAAGTCAGCCGGCCGCCCTCTTCCGCGGGAGCGCCTCGCCGGAAGCGTTTTACGTGCGGCTTTCGGTCACGCCGGAAGACGGCGGCTATGCCGACGACATGGAGTTTTTCGCCCGGGGGGATCAGGTGTTTCTCCGGTTTGCCGACGAGGTCGACTGGCATCCGGCCGAAGCGGATCGGGCGGTCACCCTTCAGGAGCTGGCCAACTGGGACCCCCGGGCGCATTTCCGCCGCATGGCGCATCTCGCCGGGAAGATCGAGTGGGGCTCTCCGGAACGCTTCACGGCGCCGGTGGAAGGGGAGACGGCCTTCCTTCAGGTCGTTCTCGATCCGACGGCGATGCGGGCGGAGCTCGCTCAGAAGGCAAACCGCCGGGCGCCGGAGACGCCGGACGGCGACGCGGCGGTGGAGCGGCTTTCGGCCGGTTCCCGGGTGGACGATCGCTCGGTGGACGGCGATGAGGCGCTGTCGGGGACGTACCTCATCGCCTACGACCGGGCCACGGGGCTTCCGAAACGGGTGGAATACGTCGAGCGGGCGGTGTATACGGAAGACGGTCAGCGGAACGACGATACGACGCGGGTGGTGTTTACGTTCCGCCGCTTCGGCACGTTTACGCCGCCGGACTTGACCGGCATTCCGGGAGCGCCGGCCGGCCGGTGATCGCCGCCGGGGCGGTCCCGGAGCGGGACGCCGGCGGGAAGGCGTCGGCCGGGCAGTCGGCGCATCGGCCCTCGTCGGCCCCTTCGGCCGCGGTCGACGCTTCGGCCCGGGACGGGCCCCTCGGACGGATCCGGCGCACCGGACCGGGGCGCCGGTTTCAAGGCGCCGTCTCCGGCGAGCCGACCGCGGATCTTTCGCCGGCAGAGCGGCAGGATTTTGGCCGGCGGTGTCGAATCTCTTGATCGAATCAGCCCGGAATGTCGACTTCGGTCGATGTCCCGGGCAGAGGTTCGGCCGAAAGGAGCCGCGAGCGGATGAGACGGTTGCGGGCGGTCGCGCTGGGGGCGGCGGTGGCGCTCAGCCTCGGGTTCGGCCTGCCGGGGCAGACTTTGAAATCGCCGGCGGCATCGGCCGCCGGCGTACAGGCCGGATCCGGCGGCGCGTCCGGGACGACCGAAGGCGTCGTCGATCGGGAGGCTTCGGTCGTCGACCGGGAGGCCGTGCTTTCCGCCGAAGACCGGGAAGACGTCGAACGGGCGGTCCGGGAGATGCCGTATCCGGTCGTGCTGGAGCTTTGGGCGAGGGCGCCGGCGGTGCCCGACCGAGAGGCGCTTGAACCGCCGCCGGACGGGCTCGCCCTGCGCTATATCGCCGCCGACCGCCGGCTAGAGGTTCGGATCGGCGCCTCGCTTCGGGCGCGGGGGATGTCGGAGGCGGCGGCCGACCGGGTGATCGACCGGTATTTTGCCCCCACGCTGGCGAGCGACGGACCGGCGCCGGCCCTCATCACCGTCCTTCGGGCGCTTGCCGATGCTGTTTCGGAGGCGGCGTCTGCTGAAGCGCCGCCCGCGGCAGGAGAGGCGTTCGACCGCGCGTCGACCGGGCCGCCGGCTCCCGGCCCGCCGGCGGCCCCGGCGGAAGGCGGTCAGGGCGCCGGGGTGCGGGCGATCCGGTGGTCCGAAGCGGTGCCGGTCCTCCTCCTCGGCCTCCTTCTGGCTTCGGCCGGATACGGCGCCTTTCAGTACCGCCGCCTGCGGCGCCGCGAGCAGGATCTGCGCCAGGCGCTCGCGGCGGCCCGGCGTTCCCTCGAAGGGGCGGCTTTGGCGCTTTTGCCGGCGTCGCCGGACGGCGATCGGGCGGCGGAGCATAGGCGGCGGACCTTTGAGCGCCTCCTCCGGGCGGCGATTCCGGAGGCGGAAGCGGCGCTTCAGGAAGGCGGACGGGCGCTCGGGACGTTTCGCCTTCTCCGGGCGGAAGAAGAGTTCGCCTTTGTGGAAGCGGTGCTCAAAGAGCTGGAGTCGCTTTTGGACCGAACGCCTCCGGCGGACGGTCCTTCGAACGGGGCGGCGGAGGCCGAAACGGACGGAGGACCGGAAGCGTTCGATCCGATCCGGAAAGCGGAGGCGCCGGAGGCCGGCGAGGCGGACGGGGCCGCCGATCCGCCGGAGGGAGCCGGTCCCCCGGGGAGCGGCCCGACGCCGGAGTTGGAGCGGCCGCCGGCGCTTGGCGGGGACCGGCCGGGCCCGGCGGCGGCGGAAACCGCCGCGGCGGGTGTTCCTTCCGCCGCGAAAGACGCGGAGGCGGCGGTTTTGGCCCTCGAGGCGGCGTGGCAGGCGTATCGGAAGCGAAGCGGCGTGGAGATGCCGCAGGTTGAAAAGCGGCTGAAAGGGCTTCTGGCCGCTGCCCGGAGCGGTCCGCTCGCTCCGGAGGCGGAGGCGGAGCTTCGGGCCCTCCGGGCAGATCTCGAGGCGGCGGAAGGGCTCATGGCCGAAATCGAAACGCGCCTTCCGGAGGCCATCCGCCGGCGGGAGGCGCGGCTTCGGGCGCTTCAGGACACGGGCAAGGTGGCCGCCCAGGCGGAGCTCGAGCGGGCGCTGAAGGGGCTCAAGGCCCGGTGGAATCGCCTCTGGCCGCTCTGGGCGGACGGCGATTTTGCGGCGGTTCGGGCGACGATCGCCGAGATCGAGGCGGAGCTTCAGGACGTCGACCGGCGGCTTCAGGCCGAAGGGGAAGCCCGCCGGGGCATGGACGCCCGGTACGCCGAGGAACGGGCGGCGGAGGCGGCTTATCGGGCGGCGGTGGAGGCGCTCACGCACCGGCTGGCCGCCCTCGCCCGGAAGTTCGTCCTGGACGATGCGGCGCTGACGGAGGCGCTCGCGCGGCTCGAGGATGCCCGGAACGCCTATGCGGCGGCGTTTGCCGAGCTGGAACGGCTCGTTCGGGACGGGCATTTTGCGCTGGCGGAGGGGCAGGCGGACGCCCTCATCGCCCGGCGGAAGACGGCGGAACGGACCCTGGCCGAGGCGATGGAAATCGTGCAAACGCTGGAGAACCTCGAGGCGGCGGCGCGGGATCAGGTGCAGGACGACCGGGCGCGGCTCGTCTACGCCCGGCAGGAGGCGGAGCGGGCGATGTTGCCGGAACTCGCCTCGGCCTTCCGGAGCGACTTCGAGCGGGCCGAAGCCCTCCTTCAGGCGGTGCTCCTCCGGCTCGACCACCGGCCCCTTTCGGTGACCAAACTCCGCGAGGCGCTGGCCCGGGCCCATGCCGAGGCGACGGCGGCGGCGGATGCGCTTCTCGGCCGGCTGGAGGATGCCCGGCGGGCGGAGGCGATCATTGCCCGGCTGAACCGCTTTCGCCTGCACGATCCGGACATCGGCCGCTATCTCATGCAGGCGGAAAACTGCTTCCGGGATCGGGCGTTTGACAAGGCCCGGGCGTATGCCGAGGCAGCCTGGGCGATCGCCGAAAAAAAGCAGGCGGCGCTCCAGTGAGGAGGCCGCCTGAAGCGGGCGGGGTTCCGCCCGCCGGCGTCGGTGGGCGGGGGAGGGTTCGCCATACGATATGCCGCCGCCCGCCCGGCGGTCACCGCATCGGCAGAGATTGGGGGGGAACGAATTCCGCCTCTGGGGTCAGGCTAAGGAAGGGGTGATGGCCGTGCCGTGGCGCATCATCCTTCTCGGAACCGCCATGGCCGAGTTGGCCGCTTTGGTCCTGTCCCGGCGGCTCCCCTGGTGGGTGAAGGCCCTGAAGGCCGTGGCCCTCACCCGCCCGAGCGTCCGGCGGCTCGTGTTTCACGTCCGCCTGGACTGAGGTCGCCGGCAGGCCGCCGGCCGCGTCCATCCTTGCCATGCCCCCGGAGGTGACGGCATGGAGGAGCGGAAACCGGACGAAGCCGGTCGCCCGGCGGAAGAAACCGGCCGGGCCGGCGTCGACGGGCAGAGCCCGGCGGATTCGGCGCCGGCCGCCGTCGACGAGGCCGGCCGCCCGCCGGAGGGGGCGGAAGCGGCCGGACCGGTCGATGACCGGTGGGCGGCCGGCGCGGCGGACGCCTGGCCGCCGGCCGAAAACGCCTACGGCATCGACTGGTACGGGATGGCCGGCGTCGACGGCGTGCGGCGCTTCGGCAACCCGGACGCGGAGGCCGAGACGTCGTATGAGCTCGCGCCGAACGTCCCGGAGGCGGACGACGCCGGCGGAACGCGGGCGCAGGAAGACCGGCCGGAGAATCGAGACGCCGAGCCCGCGGAAGGGGGGCGGGGGATCGGCATCGCCGCCCTCGTCGTGGCGATCCTTTCCCTCCTTTTTGCCCCGTTTCTCATGGGGCTCGTGGCGATCGGCCTCGGGTACTGGGCGTATGCCCAGGGGAGCCGCGCCCTCGGTCTCTGGTCGATGGGCATCGGCGCGCTGGCGGTGGTCATCGCGCTGTTTGCCCGGTTTGTCTTCCCGCCGGTCGTCTGACGCCGCCCGACCGCCCTGGATCCTTCCGCCCCCGGCGCATTCGGGGGCGGAAGGTTTTTTTCGTTCCGAGTTCCCCTCCGGGGCCGCCTGCCCGACGGCGAACCGAGGACGGATCTCGATGGCGGACCGAAGGAGAGGATCGATCGGGGGCAGGGACCCGGTTCGAGCGAAAGGCTCGGAATGTGTTAAGATGAGAGGGTGAAGGCAGGGGATGGCCGTGATCTACCTCGACAATGCCGCAACGACCCGGCCCGATCCGGCGGTCCTCGAGGCGTACGCCCGGGCGGCCGCCGATGTGTTTGCCAATCCGGCGTCGCTGCACGGGCTGGGGGCCCGGGCCGAGGCGCTCGTCGAGGAGGCCCGGGCGCAGGCGGCCCGTTTTCTCGGCGTCCGGCCGGAAGAGATCGTCTTTACCTCCGGCGGCACGGAAGCGAACAACCTGGCGCTTTTCGGCGCGGCGCGGGCGTACGCCGGCCGGGGGCGGCATATCCTCGTCTCACCGATCGAACATCCGTCGGTCCGGGAGGCGGCGGAGGCCCTCGCGCGAGAGGGGTTTTCGGTCGAGCGGCTTCCGGTCGACCGGTACGGGCGCGTCGATCCGGACGCCGTTGCCCGGGCCCTCCGGCCGGAGACGATCCTCGTCAGCGTCATGGCGGTCAACAACGAGCTCGGCACCGTCCAGGACCTCGTCGCGATCGGCGAGCGGGTGAAAAAAAGCCGGGCGCTCTTTCACGTCGATGCGGTGCAGGCCTACGCGGTGATGCCGGTTCGGCCGGCGGCGTGGCAGGCGGACCTGGTGACGCTGTCGGCGCACAAGTGGCACGGGTTAAAGGGGATCGGGCTTTTGTTCGTCCGAAAAGGGGTGCGCCTCGTGCCCCTTCTTTTCGGCGGCGGGCAGGAGCGGGGGCTTCGGCCGGGGACGACCAACGCTCCGCTCATCGCCGCGACGGCTCGGGCGATGCGCCTCGCGGAAGCCGCCCGGGAGGCGGCGGTCGAGCGGTTCCGCCGGCAGCGGGCCCGGCTCATCGAAGCGGTGGAGGCCGCCGAAGGAGAGGTGCTGTCGCCGCCGGACGGAGCGCCTCACCTGCTCGCGGCGGCCTTTTCGCCCGTGCGGGCGGAGACGCTCGTCCATGCGCTGGCCGACGCGGGAATCTTCGTCTCGACCCGCGCCGCCTGTTCGAGCCGGAGCCGGGAGCCGTCGGCGGTCCTCAAGGCGGTCGGGCTCCCGGAGGCGGTCCAGCGGTCGGCGATCCGGCTGAGCCTCGCCCGGGACGTCTCCGACGAAGACGTGGAGCGGGCGGCGGAGACCCTCGTCCGGACCGTCCGGCGGCTGAGATCGGTGCACGATGGGATGAGGTGATCGACGTGTATACGACGGTGCTCATTCGCTTTGGGGAGCTGGCCTTAAAAGGGAAAAACCGCGCCGATTTTGAGGCGCGGCTCATCCAGGACATCAAGCGGCGGCTCAAGGTGTATCCGGAGCTCGCCTTCTGGCGGACCCACGGCCGTCTGTACATCGAGCTGGGGGGGACGCCGTACGAGGCGGTGGCGGAGCCGCTTCAGCGCATCTTCGGCCTGATTTCATTTTCGCCGGCAATCCGGGTGCCGCTCGATCTGGAGGCGATCCAGGCGGCGGCCCTCCGGCTGGTGGAGGCGGCCCGGCCGAAGACGTTCAAGGTGAGCGCCCGCCGGACGGCCCGAGCGTTTCCGGTTCCGACGCCGGAGCTCATGAAGCGGGTCGGCGCGTACGTGCTCAAGCGGGTGCCGGGCCTGAAGGTGGACGTGCATACGCCGGAGCAGGAGGTCATGGTCGAAGTCCGGCAGGAGGGGGCGTTTGTCTACGACCGGGTCGTCCCCGGCGCCGGCGGGTTTCCGGTCGGGACGTCCGGCAAGGTCGTCCTCCTTCTTTCCGGCGGCATCGACAGCCCGGTCGCCGGCTGGTACATCATGCGGAAGGGCGCCGAGGTCGAGGCGGTTTACTACCACAGCCCGCCGTATACGAGCGAGCGGGCGAAGCTTAAAGTGGTGGAACTCGCCCGCCTCTTAAGCTTCTGGAGCGGCCGGGTGCGGCTTCGGGTCGTGCCGTTTACCGAAATTCAGGAAGCGCTCAAGGCGTCGGTGCCGGAGCCGCTTCTGACGACGTTCATGCGCCGGTACATGATGCGGATCGCCGAGCGGATCGCCGACGAGGTCGGGGCGCTTGCCCTCGCCACCGGGGAAAGCCTCGGGCAGGTGGCGAGCCAGACGCTGGAAAACCTTCACGTCATCGCGGCGGCGACGCGCCTGCCGGTGCTCCGGCCGCTCATCGGCCTGGACAAGACGGAGATCATCGCCCTGGCGCGCAAGATCGGAACGTACGAGACGTCGATCCTGCCGTATGAAGACTGCTGCACCGTCTTTACGCCGGCGCATCCGCAGACGAAGCCGAAGCTCGCGAAGGTCGAGGCGATCGAAGCCCGGGCGGGGCTCGACCGGGAAGGTATGATCGGGCGGGCGCTTCAGGGGACGGAAGTGCTGGAGCTTTCGCCGGAGACGCCGCCGGCGCGGTTTGAGGCGGAGCTGGAGCTTTATCTGTAGGAATCCCCCGCATCCTTAAAGGGGACGATTTGTTTTGAAGGGGAGCGGTCCGTTTCGGAAAGCGGCGGTCGGCCTGCGCCGGCGGCCCGGTAGAGGCGCCCCTTTTCGACGTATTCGCGCACGATGCGGGCGTGTTCCGCCCGGTCGGCTTCGGTCGTCTCCCGAAGGGGACGGGCCGGCCGTCCGATGACGACGGTGTGGGCCGGAACGCGGCCGCCGGGCGGGACGAGGGCGCCGGCGCCGACAATCGCTCCTTCTTCGACAACGGCGCCGTCGAGGACGACGGCGCCCATGCCGATGAGGGCGCCGCGGCGGACGACGGCGCTGTGGACGATCGCCCCGTGGCCGATGACGACGTCATCTTCGATGATGAGGGGCCGGTTCGGGCTCTGGTGGAGGACGGCGTTGTCCTGAATGCTCACCCGGGCGCCGATCCGGGTCGGGGCGACGTCGCCCCGGATGATGGCGCCGAACCAGACGTTCGTCTCCGGGCCGATCTCCACGTCGCCGCTTACGACGGCGCTGAAGGCGAGGAAGGCCTCTTCGGCGATTCGAGGCCACCGGTCGCGGAACGGATAGACGGGCATGGCGGCCCTCCTTTCGCTGGGAACGGGTCGTCGGAAAGCGCGGGTTGCGTCGGGACGCAAGGATTTCGCCGGGAAGCGCTGTTGACGGAGTGAGGCGCCCCGTCGGGCGCCGGCGGCGGGAGATCCGGCGAGTCCACAGGGGCGTCAAGACCCGGTGGCCCGTGCAAACGGGGCCGGCGGTCCGTTGAGCGGGGTTCGGCGGGGGATTCAGACGGGGTCGGAAGGGAGGAAAAACGGTGGATTATGTGGCTCGACGGGCGGCCCTGGCCGAAGCCTTTTCGGTCCAGGGGGCGCCGGCGCTTCTTACGGATCCGGTGTCGCTCCGCTATTTGACCGGTGTCCGCCTCGAGCCTCACGAGCGGTTTGTCGGCCTCGTGCTTCGGCCGAACCGGGAGGCGGTCTGGGTCGTGCCGGCGCTCGAGGCCGAGGCGGTCCGGGAAAGTGGCCTCGCGGCGATCGTTTACCGGGACGGCGAGGATCCGGTTCAGGCGCTGGCGCAGGCGTTTTTCGGGCCGCCGGCGGCCCTCTTTGTGGAAAAAAGCGTCCTTTCGCTCGCCCGGGCCGAAGCGCTTCAGGGGCGGTTTCCCGGCCTCCGTTTCCTCGATGCGACGCCGGCGGTCGTCCGCCTCCGGCGGAAGAAGGACGCGGCGGAACGCGACCGCCTCCGGGCGGCGGCGGCGCTCGCGGACGCGGTCCTGGCGGAGGTGCTTCCGGCGATCCGCCCCGGGATGACCGAGCGGGCGGTGGCGGCGCTCCTCGAAGCGCGGGCGCGGGAGCGGGGCGCCGAAGGCCTCGGGTTTCCGCCGATCGTCCTCACGGGGCGGCGGACAGCGCTCCCCCACGGCGTGCCGGGAGAGGTGCCGATCGGCCCGGGGCTTCTTCTCATCGACTTCGGCGTCGTCGTGGACGGCTACCATGCCGACATCACCCGAACGTACTGGCTCGGGGCGCCGGACGGGGTGTTTTTCGACCGCTATCGGGCGGTGCTCTCGGCGCAGGAGGCGGCCCTCAGGGCGATTTGGCCGGGGGCGCCGGTCGCCGAAGCGGACCGGGCGGCCCGGGCAGCGCTTCGGGCGCATGGGCTCGACGGCTTTTTTATCCACCGGCTCGGCCACGGGCTCGGCCTCGCGGTGCACGAGGCGCCGTCGGTCGACGGCGGGAACTCCGACCGGTTTGAGGTCGGGGATGCGGTGACGGTCGAGCCCGGGATCTATCACCCGGAGTGGGGCGGCATCCGAATCGAAGACGACGTCGTCGTCACGCCGGAGGGCCCGGAGATCCTGACCCGTTCGCCCAAGGCGGTGGAGGGGGTCGTCCTGCCGTAGGGCGGCGATTCGCCGTTCGGCCGGATCATTCGGGTGGCGGCGGTCGCCTCGCCCCATCGAATGCAAGACGATCCGAAAACGAACACAAGATGTGGCAGCGGCTTCGGTGAATGAGGCACCTCTTCTCCGCGGATTCTATGGATACACCGCGAGAGGAGGTGAGTGCAGGTGGCCCAGAACTCGCATCCCCGCAACACGAACCAGCTGGTCGTCCCGGGCGCGGCGGCGGCGATCGATCAGATGAAGTACGAGATCGCCTCCGAGTTCGGGGTGCAGCTTGGCCCGGACACGACCTCCCGGGCGAACGGGTCCGTCGGCGGTGAGATCACGAAGCGCCTGGTGATGTTTGCCCAGCAGCACCTTGCCGGCCAGCAGCCGCAAGGGTTTTAAGCGCATACGCTCGATGGAGCAGGCGGCGGACGGCGTTCGTCGCCTGCTTTTTTATCCGGCGGCGCGGCGCCGGCGCGTAAGGTCCGCGCGGGCGGCGGAGGCCGGCCGCCGCCGGCCGAAGGATGGACGCGGGAAAGGGGCGGTCGCGATTTGGCAGGCGGAAGCGGGGGGCTCGGCGTCGGCCTGTTCATCCTTTTCCTCATCGGCATCGGGCTCTGGCGGATGACGATCGAGATCCGGCTTCAGGCGGTATGGCCGGACGGCGACGCTTTTCGCGGCGCGGCGGAAATCCGTCTGTTCGGCGGTCGCCTCACGTGGCGGCGGGCCGTGTCGCCGGTCGGCGGGCGGGGAGGCGGTCCGGCGGATCGCCGGCCGCTCGGGGAACGGCTGAAGGCGTACCGGGGGCTTTGGCGCCGGCTCCGCCCGGCGCTTCAGGCCGTCCGGGTGACGGCGTTTCGCTGGTCGACGGTCGTCGGCACCGGCGATGCCGCCGAGACGGCCCTCGCCGCCGGCGCCCTGTATCAGCTGAAGGCCGCCGCGTGGGTCGGGCTTCACCGCTTGGTCCGGCTCGAGGCGGCGCCGCGCATCGGCGTCCGGCCGGCGTTTCAGACGCCGATCTTTACCACGGAGGTCGAGTGCATAGCCCGGGTGCGCCTCGGCGAAGCTATGCTCGCGGCCCTGAAGATCGCGTTCGACGGACGAGGAAGGCGGGACATTCGATGGACAGCGCGCATCCCCTTGAAGGCCTGATGGCGAAGGCGCTGGAAAACTTAAAGGGCATGGTCGACGTCTCGACGATCATCGGCGAGCCGGTCGTCACGCCGGACGGGAGCACGGTGCTTCCGATCAGCAAGGTCGGGTTCGGTTTTGTCGCCGGCGGCACCGAATACGACCCGGGCACCGGCGGCCAGGATGCGGACCTTCCGTTCGGCGGCGGCTCCGGCGGCGGGGTGAGCATCCAGCCGGTCGGGTTTCTCGTCGTCGGTCGATCCGACGTCCGCTTTATCCCCCTCGACCCGCAGGTCCACCTCTACGACCGGCTGATCGACTTTGCCCCGAAAGCCCTCGAACGGCTGCAGACGATGCTCAAAGGCGGACGCAACGAAACCGGCGCAAGCGGCGGCGGGCAGGACGGCGGCCGGCGGGGCCGGTCGATCCCGGTGGAAGAGGGCGAAGCTTGAGGCGGGCGTGGCCGAACGCCGGCCTCGATCGGGGTTCAACCCGGATTCACCCGAAGCGAAGCGGGAAGCGGCCTCAAAACGGGCCTTCGCCATCGGTCGACCGTCCAGGCGGAGGCGATGCCCCCGGCGTAGGGGTAAAAAGAGCGCGGCCGGTCGCGCGGTGGGGTGGAGGGATGGATGTGTGGCATGAGTACTCGACCGTCAAGCTCCTCCAGTACCTCATCCCGGCATCGAATTTTTTGTTCGTCGACCGGCTGGGGGAAGACGAGGCGATCTTCCACTATCGCCGGGGGATCTACTTCGTTTACGACGACGGCGCCATCGTCGGCATGCCGAAGCCGAAGCGCTGGGAGACGCTGTCTCTGGCCGACCTGTGGGGGCTTCTTTACCGCTCGCCGTTCGTGAAGGACTACGATGAAGCGGGCATTTTTGACCTGGGGGAATTTTTAAAGGACATCGGCTACGTCGTCGCGACCCGCCGCACGCCCCTCGTGCATCTCTTTACGATCGCGCCGCGGTATGCGCCGGAGGACATCGTGGAAGAGGTTCGGATGGAAGGGGTATCGTTCCCTTTCGCCCTCTACCACGCGATCATGGCCTGCACGCGCCACTACCACCGGAGCAACCGGGAGGTCGAGTACGTCATCACCGGCATCGACTCTTACTCGCTCCCGAAGGAGCGCCGCCTCGGACACACGAAGGGATGACGACTGCGCCGTCGTCGGCGGAAGCCCCTGCCTTGCCGCCGCTCGGCGGCTTTTGTTATACTCGGCCAAGGATCGAAAACGGCCCGGCAAAGCCGCGGCCAGGCGGGGGGGAGAGGCGTGGGGCTTTTACAAGACCGTACATATGTCGTCATGGGCGTCGCCAATGAGCGGTCGATCGCCTGGGGCATCGCCCGGGCCCTCGATCGGGAGGGGGCGCGTCTCGTCTTTACGATCCGGAGCCCGCGGCGGCGGAAAAACATCGAGGCGCTCCTTCCGGGACTCACGCGCCAGGACGCCCTCGTCATCGAGCTCGACGTCGAGCGGGACGAGGCGATCGACGGCCTCGCGGCGTTTTTGCAGAAAGAAGGCATCACCGTCCACGGCCTCGTCCATTCGGTGGCGCTCGCCCGGCCGGAGGAGCTGGCCGGCGAGTTCATCGCCACGGGACGGGAAGGGTTTCGCCTGGCCCACGAGGTGAGCGTTTATTCCCTCGTCGCGGTCAGCCGGGCGCTCCGGCCGCTCATGCCGGACGGCGGGAGCATCGTGACGCTCACGTACCTCGGGAGCGAGCGGGTCGTGCCGAACTACAACGTCATGGGCGTGGCGAAGGCGGCCCTCGAGGCGAGCGTCCGTTATCTCGCCTATGACCTCGGCAAAGACGGCATCCGGGTCAACGCCATCTCCGCCGGCCCGATCCGGACCGTCTCCGCCCGGGGAGTGAGCGGCTTTAGCGCCATCCTCAAGGTGATCGAGGAACGGGCGCCGCTTCGCCGGAACATCACGCTTGACGACGTGGCCGGCGTCGCCGTGTTTCTTCTGAGCGACCTCTCCCGGGCGGTCACCGGCGAGGTGATTCACGTCGACGCCGGGTATCACGTCATGGGGCTTTAGGACCCCGCGGGGGATCGGGGAGGTCGAGTCGGCGATCCCGGACGGCCTCGACGAGGGCCTTTTCCATCGCCTGGTGGGGGATGCCGGCTTCGACGAACGGCGCGCCGACCGGCCGGTAGCCGAGCGTTTCGTAAAAGCCGACGACGGGTCCTTGGGCGTGCAGGTACGCCCGGACGTGCCCGTTTTCTCTGGCCCACGCTTCGGCGGCGTTCATGAGGGCCCGGCCGGCGCCGTTTTGTCGCGCCTCCTTGAGGACGGCGACCCGCTCGACCTTCACCGTCCGGTCGCCGTACGGCCGAAGGCGGAGGCAGCCGAGGGGCCGGCCGGTGGCGGCCTCGGTGAGGAGCGCATAGACGGTCGACGGCTCGTCGTCGTGGACGTCGATCTCGAGGGCTTCCGGCACGCCCTGTTCTTCGATGAAGACGCGCCGGCGGATGAATAGGACCGCCGCCCGCTCGGCGGAATGGCGATCGTCCGGTGCCGAAAACAGTCGCACGCGAAATTTCATCCGTCCGCCTCCCTGGCAAGCACAACTTTTTTCGGAGAAAGAGCGTACAACGGACAGACGGAACACGGTGGAGGCGGATGAAGTGAACCCGAGGCAAACACGGTTTGAAGCGGGCGCGCCGGAACGCTCGCGGTCGTCCTGGTCCCGGGGCTTTCGCCGGGGGATCGTCGCCCTCGGCATCGTCGTTTTGGCGGCGTCTTTCCGGCCGGGCCCGGCGTCGGCCGCCGGCGAGATCGACGTCTCGCGCATCCGGGTCAATGACGAGACGGTCTACGACGCCAAATCCGGTTCGAGCGCCTTTATCGCCAGTTTCGGCGGCCAGGCCCGGTACGCGCTGCAGCAGCTCGCCGCCTTCCTCGGCGTCATTTTTGACTGGGATCCGGCGACGAAAGAGGCCCGTTTCATCAAGCCGGAAGTCTCGCTCCTGGCGCTCAGCTACGCCGGCAAAAACGATCAGGGAGCGCTCAGCCTCTACGGCCCCTTTTCCCTCGTCAAGGCCGGCGAGCGGCTGGAGCGGTTTTTCGTCTACGCCGAGGTGAACAACTTGCCGGAGGCGAACATGGACTTCCGCCTCGTCGCGAGCGCGCCGGGGCGGACGGCGGCCGGCGAGTTCGCCGTCGTGCCGGGAACGGTGCGCCTGCCGGAGCGGGGAGGCTGGATCGTCTTCGAGGTGAAAAACGCGCGTTTCGGCGATCCCGGAAGCTACCGGCTGCAGCTTCAGGTCAAAGGGAAAGCGACCGGCGACCGCTACGTGACGGTCGGCGAAAAGACGATCGTGGCCACGCGTTAGGTCGAGGGGTCGGTCCGGAAACAAAATCCGCCGGCTCCGGGCGGGTGAGCCGCCCCGCGGAAGAACCGTTCCGCGGAAGAAAAAGAAGAGAAAAACGCCGCCGAGGCGGCGTTTTTTACTTTTTCCCGACCGTGAAGTACTGGACGCGGCCGTTGAAGAGGAGGAGTTCGGCCTGGTAATGTCTGGCCAGGTAGCGGGCGAGCTCGTTGGCCTTGTTGCTATCGCCCTGGGTGGCGTCGTCGGGCAGGGTGATCTGGACGACGCCGATCCCGTCGACCGTTTGGGCCGTCATGAGGAGGCGCCGGTACATCACCGGATCGTGGCCGACGAGTTCGAGGTACGGGAGGCCGTCTTTTTCTTTTTCTTCGATCCGGTACGGGAAGGCGTAATGGGCGTAGTCCCATCCGAGCTGTTCGCCGGTTTTGGCGAGCTTTTCCCGGTAGGCTTCGAGGGCCGCCTTCAGGGTGGCGAGGTCGACCGTCTCGTCGCCCTTCGGGGTCCAGCGGACGAATGCGCTTTTCGGCATCGGGCCACTCCTTTCTTCCGGGTCGCGGCGGATGGCCGCGGGAAGGCGCCGGTTCGGCGCCGGCGGTCGGATCGCCGGGCGGGGGGACGGACGGCGGCCGTCAGCGGGCGGACGCCTCGGGGCAGGCGGCGCACCGCTCGGCGAGCGCCGCTTCCAGCTCGGCCAGGAATTCGTCGACGTCGTCGCCGAAGATGACTTCCCGGCCGAGGAGGGCGTACGGCGTCACATCGCAAAAGGCGCAGCGATTCTGGCAGTTGGCGACGACGACCGTGAGCCCGGCCGCTTCGGCCAGCGCCCGAACGTCGTCGAGCGCCCGGTAGGCGGCATTGTTTCGGCAGAGGCCAAGAAACTTCGCCATCGCCCTCGGCCTTCCTTCGCGGAGATCATTCCCCATTGTATCATAAGGTCGTCGGGAGAGCCAAAGACGATCGGAAGGAGGACGGCGATGGCGCCGCTTGCGGGGGCCGGGGTGGCTCGGGGACGAACCATTTTTTGCCGTTGACCGCTTGAGGCGGCTCAAGATACAATCAGGATAACCGATAAAGCGCATTCAGCCCGATGAGGATAACACATTGGGGGTGGGGGAGCACCGTGGGGCAGTACGTCTGCCGGTCATGCGGCCGGGTCGTCGGTCATTTTGCGTCGCATAAAGTCATCGTCCGCTACGTGCGGCCGGACGGCTTTTGCTCCGTCTGCGGCGTCGAGAAGGCCGCCGGGCGTCCGGCGGCCGTTCGGTTTGTGGAGCGCTGAAGCCGGGCCGCCCGGCTTCGGCGGAAGCCCATTTGGGGTTGAAAGGGCGCCCTCAGGGGCCGATCCGCAAAACGCCGCCCGAAAGGGCGGCGTTTTCTGTCGCCGTTGGCCTGCCCTGTGCGCGGCCTGACGGGGCGCCGCGCCGGATGCCGGCCCGACGGCGGGCGGCGCCGGACAGGCGGCCCTCATGGCGACAGCACCGCCAAAGCGGCGCCTTCAGCGAAGCGGCGTCCGCTCCTTGATCACCCGAACGGTGCGGAGCGTCGCGTCCTCCGGGCCGAGGACCGGCAGGCCTTCGGCGAGGTTGGCCCGGATGTAGTCGATGTTGTCTTGCGTGAGGATTTCCCCCGGCATGACGACCGGGATCCCCGGCGGATAGACGAGGATGAACTCGGCCATGATCCGGTCGGCCGCCTCCTCCAGGGGCACCCGCTCCGTCTCGGCGTAGAAGGCGTCCCGAGGCGAAAGGGCGAGGGCCGGCATCTCGGGAAGGAGGATCGGTTTCGGCTTCCGGGCGCCGTTTTGCCGGTGGGCTTCCGAAAGCCGCCGAAGGGCGTCCGTCAGCCGGCGGACGGCGTCGTCGCCGTCGGCGAGGGAGAATAAAAAGAGCACGTTGTACAGGTCCGAAAGTTCCACTTCGATGCCGCCTTCCGCCCGCATCCATTCCTCGACATCGGCGCCGGAGAGGCCGAGGCCGGCGACGTGGACGGTGAGCTTCAGCGGATCGAGGCCGAGGGTCCCCGGCGGGAGATCATCCGCCTCCAGCGTCCGAAGGCCGGGGATGGTCCGGACGGCCCGCCGGACGGTCTCCGCCCGCTCGATCGCCGCCTGAAGGCGCGCCTCGCCGGCGACGGCGAGCTGCCGCCGGGCGGTGTCCAGGGAGGCGAGGAGGAGGTACGACGTCGACGTCGTCATCAGGAGCGACAGCGTCACCCGGAGCCGCTCCGGCGCAATCCGCCGCCCCTGGTGAAGGAGCAGCGAGCTTTGCGTGAGCGACCCGCCGAGCTTGTGCACGCTCGTCGCTGCGGCGTCGGCGCCGCTTTCCATCGCCGACGGCGGAAGCTTCGGGTGGAAGGAAAAGTGCGCCCCGTGGGCTTCGTCGACGAGGACCGGCACGCCGCGGCGGTGGCAGGTGGCGACGATCGCCGGGAGATCGAGGGCGACGCCGTAGTACGTCGGGTGGACGACGAACACCGCCCGGGCGTCCGGGTGCGCCTCGAGGGCCCGTTCGACGGCGTCGGGGCTGATGCCGTGGGCGATGCCGAACGCCTGATCCATCTCCGGGTAGATGAAGATCGGCACGGCGCCGGCGAGGATGATCGCCGAGAGGACCGACTTATGGACGTTGCGGGGGACGATGATTTTCTCCCCGGGGCCGACGGCGGCCAGCACCATGGCCATGATCGCCGTCGACGTCCCCTGAACGGAGAAAAAGGCGTGTTCCGCCCCAAACGCCTCCGCCGCGAGGCGCTCGGCGTCCCGGATGATCCCCCGCGGCGCGTGCAGGTCGTCGAGGGGGGCGATGTTGATGAGGTCGAGCCAAAACGCCCGCTCGCCGATCCACGCCCGAAACGCCGGATCGGCGCCCCGGCCGCCTTTGTGTCCCGGAATGTGAAACGGATAGCGGCCCCGTTCGACGTGGGCGACGAGGCCGTCGAAAAGCGGCGCGAGCCGCTGCCGATCCTCTGTGCCCATGGGCACCCCCTCTTCCTCTGCGGCATCAAACGACCCTCAGTATAGCAAAGCTTGACCCGCCGAAAAAGGTGATATAATGGAATCGGCTCGCCGCTTGCCGCACGGTGGACGGGGAACGCTCCGAGAAAGGATGGCGATCGATGAACATCGCGTTCTTCCTTTTGCCGAAGGAAGAAGTCGTGTACGTCACCCCCCGGACGACGATGCGACAAGCTCTGGAGCGGATGGAGCACCACCGGTACAACGCGCTCCCGATCGTCGACGCCGACGGCCGCTACGTCGGGACGATCACCGAGGGCGACCTCCTCTTCATGCTGAAACGGACGCCGGGGCTTTCGTTTGACAACGCCCATACGGTTCGCATCGAGGACATCCCGCAGGTGAAGCGGCACCAGCCGGTCCGGATCGACGCGACGATGGACGACCTCATCAGCCTGGCGATCGAACAAAACTTCGTCCCCGTCGTCGACGAACGGGGCGTCTTCATCGGGATCGTCCGCCGGAAAGAGATCCTCGAATATTGCGCCCAAACGACGAAAGCGCTCTCAAAAGGCGCCGGCGGCGCCGACGTCCGGCGGCCGAAGCCGTAGCGGAGCCGTGCGCCCGGCGGCCGAAGCGGTCCGCCGGGGCGCGTCGCGGCCGGGGCGTCGTCCGCCGTATCGGGCCGCCGGAACGCCCTCCGGCCGGGGCGCCGCCCATCCGGGCGCCGTGCCGCGAGGGCGCTCCCCGGCCGCGATGCCCCCTCCGTCCGCCGGAACGGGGGCTTACCCGGAGCGGGGGGCGTCGATGCTCAGGGCGATCCGGTAGAGGCGAAAAAGCGGTCTGGCCGTCGCCTCCGCAAAGGCGACGAGGTCCGCCCCCTCCGCCTTTTCCCGGGGAAGGATGCGGCCGACGAGGAGCTCGGCTTTTTTCACCGTCATGGCCCGCCGGAAGGCCTGTTCGAGCCCTTCCGCTCCGAGGGCGTCGTGGCGGACGACGTCCGGCGCCGTGTGGTCGAAAGACCAGACGAAATCCCCCGGCACGAGGCGGACGACATCGTCCAGCGCCTCCAGCCAGCGCCTGGCCCATGCCGGTTTGAAAGGGCTTTCATAGATGGCGGCGAGCCAGAAAAACGCGTGGGTCGGCCAGAGGCCGAACTGAAAGTGAAGACGCTTTTTGTACCCGCGGGGGTCGGAAGAGAAGGCGACCCACGTGTCGTTCGGCGGGTTGACCGTCCGGCGGGCGTGCTTGGCGATGTGGACGTGCATCGGCTCGCCGGCGCCGGCGGCGAGCATCGGCGCCACCGCTTCCGCGAAGGCGCGAAAGATCGGCCGGATGTCCCGTTCGATGGCCGCCATGCGGGCTTCAAGGCCCGGAACCAGGAGGGCATCGAAGGCCTTGGCGTCGAGGGCGGGGCGGACGCCCGCGGGGTGCTCCGACATGTTGGTCCTCCTTTCGCAGAAACATTCGCCTGCGACCGCCCCCGCTGCCGGTCCGGGCGCCGTTCGGCGCGGGGCGCCCGGTGCCTTCGAACGATCGAGCAGGGCGGGTCCTTTCTGTTTCCTTCGACCGACCGGCCGGCGGATCGCCAGGTGCCTTCCTGCCGGCCGGCGGGTCGGCCGGCGCCGTCCGGCGGGCGAACGGTTCGCCGTATCGACACCGTATCACAACGGCCGGGCTGCCGCAAATTCCCCTTGCAATCCCGCGCCGAGCATAGTAAGATAGATGTACTCCAATCGTAAGAATTCCCTGAACGGATTTCCAGAAATTGGGAATCCTTCCGCTCCGCCGCTGGAAGCGGTGATTCGGCGGGCCCGCCGGTCCGGTCCGGCCGGCGGTTGCCGGCATCCAAGACGGGAGAAGGGGGGCGAACGGGGTGCTGGCGTACATGCTCGAAGTCTCCGACGTGGACCTTTTTTGCACGGAGGAGCAGATGGAGGAACTCCTCCGGGATCTGAGCGCGCGCGGCGTCGCCTATACCGCGGAACGGAGCGAGACGTCGCAGATCATCCGCCTGGGCGGAGCGGAAAACATCACCCTCGAATTCCGCTTCCGGGAAGACGGGTACAAGCTCCTCAACCGGCGGTTGACGTTTCATGACCCTGTGATTGCCGAAATCTTTCGTGACTTTGTCGTTCGATATAAAGGCCACGCGACGATCAAGCTGTATCGGTCCGACACCCTCTACATCCATCACGTCCAGTACGGCGAGGTCGTCCGCATCACCGAAGTGTCCGGCAATCAGCGGAAGGTGCTTCTGGACAAGAAAGAGACGGTCACGATGGAAAAGGTCATGCAGATGTTCCTGCTGAACGAGATCGAAAACCGGATCCCGAAGCTCCGGGAAGCGGTCGACGCCGAGCTCGACCGCTTACGGGAAGCCCTTGCCGCCGGCGATGCGGCGGGCATCCGGGCGAGCAAGGAACGGCTCAAGAAGCTCCGGCGGGAGATGCTCCTCTACGAGGTCTGACCGCGCGCCGAACGGAGAGCCGCCGCGTACAAAAAGAGGGCGGCGGAAGCGGGCGCGCGTTTTTTGTCCCGTTTGGGGCCCTTTGGGTTCGTTTTTTGCGTTCGCGAAAAAAGTTCTGTGTCCGCGAAAAAAAGGCGCCGAGGTGGGAGCATGCGGATCGGGTTCATCGGGCTCGGCACGATGGGCCGGCCGATCGTCGCCCGCCTGCTCAGGGCGGGGTACGCTGTCGTCGTTCACAACCGTTCCCGGGGGGCCGTCGAATGGGCCGTCTCTCAGGGGGCGGTGGCGGCGGATTCCCCGGCGGCGGTCGGCGGGGCCGCCGATGTCGTCATGACGTCGCTTCCGTACCCGGAGACGGTCGAGACGGTCTACTTTGGGCCGGGCGGCGTCCGCGAAGGGGCCCGGCCGGGGCAGATCTGGGTCGACCTCAGCACGATCGCGCCGGCCCACGCCGAAGCGTTTTACGGGCGGGCGAAGGAGCTCGGCGTCTTTTTTCTCGATGCGCCGGTCTCCGGCGGGCCGATGGGCGCCGAGGCGGGGACGCTCACGATCATGGTCGGCGGCGACGCCGAAGCCTTTGAGCGGGTGCGGCCGGTCCTCGCGGCGTTCGGCCGGATGATCGTCCATCTCGGCGGCCCCGGCAAGGGAAGCGCCGTCAAGCTCATCAACAACCTCCTCGTCGCCGTGCACACCGTCGCCCTGTCGGAGGCGTTCGTCCTCGGCGCAAAGGCAGGCGTGGATCCGGCGGTCCTTCACGCCGTCCTCAAGGCGAGCACCGGCCACAGCTTCATGATCGACCGGACGATCGATCTCATCCAGGATCGGGATTTTGCCCCTCGGTTCAGCATCGCGCTCCTGCACAAGGACGTCCGTCTGGCGCTTCAGTTTGCCGAGGCGATGGACGTGCCCCTCGCCCTCGGCGCTCAGGCGCAGGCGCACCTCGTTCGGGCGATGGCGGAAGGACACGGCGGCGAGGACGTCGCCGCCCTCATCCGTCCCCTCGAGCGGACGGCCGGCGTCTCCGTGGTGCGGGGGGAGCGGGCCGGCGGCGGGACGAAAGCCGACGGGGCGGGCGCCGTCGGGGCGGAGGCTCCTTACGCCGGCCGTGAAAGCGGCTGATCCGATGCCGGCGGTCGAAGCGCTTGAGCGGCCGGCGCCGGGGCCGCCGGGACCCCCGGGCGGTGCCGCCGAACGGGGGAAAACCCCTGCCGGTACCGCTTGACAGCGGCACCCGGAAGCCGTACAATAGGCGCAAGATTCGCGGAGCCAGAAGCTCTGGGCACAACCGAATCGATGCGCCGCCGTTTTTTCGGCGGCACCTTCTTATCGAGAGCGGCGGAGGGACTGGCCCGATGAAGCCCGGCAACCTTCCCGGCGCGGGGAGCCGAAAGGCCTCCTCGCCTACGGGCGCACGGCGTGCCCCGGGAAAGGTGCCAACTCCTGCGGCCGCACCGGCGGCCGAAAGATAAGAAGGGGGTGCGTCCTTTTTGCCCTCTTCTTATCGAAGAGGGTTTTTTTATGGCTTTTCTCGGGAAAGGAGGTGGACCGGCGATCCGGCCGCCCGTTTCAGGGTCGGCCGGACCGGTGAGCGATGTCCGACCGCAATCCTTGCTGCGCCATGCCGGAGGTGGTCGTGGAGCTCGACCCGCCCCGGGCTCCGGCGTTCGACCGCTACTTGCAGGCGGCCCGGCGGCTTCAGGCGGCCGGGGTGACCCACATCACGATCGCCGACAACTCCCTCGCCCACGCCCGGCTGTCCAACGTCGTCGCCGCGGTGCTCCTCCGGCAGGCGTTCGGCCTTTCACCGGTCGTCCATCTGAACAGCCGGGACCGGAACCTCCTCGCCCAGCAGTCGACCGTCCTCGGCCTGTTCGCCGCCGGGGTGCGGCATTTTCTCCTCATCAGCGGCGATGCGCTGGCGCTGGGCGATCATCCGGACGGGAAGGCCGTCTACGAGACGGACAGCCTCGGGCTCATGGAGCGGTTCCGCGGGCTTCGGGCCGGCGTCGACTTTTTCGGCCGGCCGCTGGAGGGCCCGCTGGACGTTTGCTACGGCGGAGCGCTCAACCTCGGCCGCACCCTCGGCCCGCACCTCCGGCGGCTCGCCGCCAAGGCGGACCGCGGTGCCCGGTTTTTCTTCACGCAGCCGATCTTCGATCCGGCCGACCTCGAGCGGCTCCTCGAGGCCCGGGCGCTTCTCGGCGGGCGCGGGACGCTCTACATCGGCATCATGCCGCTCATCTCCGCCGCCAGCGCCCGCTTCCTCGCCGGGGTGCCGGGGATGAACGTCCCGTCGGACGTCGTCCGGGCCCTCGAGCCGTATACCGGCGAGGCGGCGATCGAAGCCGGCCTCGCGCAGGCCGAGGCGCTCATCGAGCGGGCGTTCGAGCTCGGGTGGACGCGGTTTTACCTGATCACCCCGTACCTCCGGGCGTCGACGACCGCCCGCCTCGCCCGGTTCGTCTTGGCGCGGCGGCCGCCCACCGGCGCCTCGCCGGCGGACGACGGTTCGTCGGGGGTCGGGACGTCGGCACGGCCCGGCGCTTCGGTGGGCGTCGAGGCTGCCCCGGAGCTCGGGCCGTAGCCAAACGCCGACGCTCCCGCGCTTCTCGCGCCCGACCGGTCTCCGGCGCCTCGCCGGAGGCCGCCCTTTCGGCGGCCGAAGCATGGCCGCCCGGCGCCCTTCCCCAAGCGTTTGACCTCGATCGGGCGTGCCGAAGGCGTCGGCGCGCCGCCAGCAAAGGAGTGACCTTCCGTCCATGATCCAGACCGCGAACCTCGGCTATCCCCGCCTCGGCCCGCGCCGGGAGTGGAAGCGGGCCCTCGAGCGCTACTGGCAGGGGAAATTGACCGAAACGGAGCTTCACGACGCCATCCGGACGGTGTACCGCGACGCCCTCCGGCGGCAGGCGGCCTTCGACCTCACGTGGGTGCCGGCGGGCGACCTGACCTTCTACGACCCGATGCTCGACCTCGCCGTCACCTTCGGCCTCGTGCCGGCCCGCTTCCGGGAAGCGTACGGCTACGCCGGCGGGCCGGTCTCCCTGGAGCTTTATTTTGCCATCGCCCGGGGGAGCGACCGGGTGCCGGCGGCGGAGATGACGAAGTGGTTCAACACGAACTACCACTACATCGTCCCGGAGCTCGACGCCGTCGCCGCCGGCCGGGCGCCGGAGATCGCCGACAACCGGCCGCTTCAGGCGTACCGGGAGGCGCGGGAAGTCGTCGGGGAGCGGGCGCGGCCGGTCGTCGTCGGGCCGTACACGTTCGTCCGGCTGAGCAAAGGATATCCGGAAGCGGCGTTCGCCGAGGTCGTCCGGGCGTTCGTCCCGGCGTACCGGGCGCTCCTCCGGTCGCTGGCGGAGGCCGGGGCGGCGTGGATCCAGATCGACGAACCGGCGCTCGTCCTTGACGTTCCGGCCGACGACATCGCCCTCCTCCATGAGGTCTACGGGGCGCTCGCCGAGGCGGCGGCACCGGCGAAGCTCATGCTCCAGACGTATTTTGAGGCCGTCGAGCATTATTCCGATGTCGTCCGGCTGCCGGTGGCGGGGATCGGCCTCGACTTCGTCGACGGCCTCGCGGACAACCGCGCAAGCGTCCTCCGGCACGGCTTTCCGGAGGACAAGGTCCTCGGCGTCGGCCTGATCCCGGGGCGAAACGTCTGGCGGGCGGACCTCGAAGCGGGGGCGGCCTTTCTCCGGGAACTCGCCGCCGTCGTGCCGTTCGAGCGGATGATCCTCTCGCCGTCGACGAGCCTCCTCTTCGTTCCGATCAGCCTCGAGCGGGAGACGAAGCTCGATCCGGCGCTTCGGGACGTCCTCGCCTTTGCCGACGAAAAGCTCGCGGAACTCCGGCTCCTCGCCCGGGCCGATGCGCCGGACGCCGAGGCGGAGGCGGCGTACCGGGCGTCGGCGGAAGCCCGGCGGCGGTTTTTTGCCGCCCATCCGTTTCCGGCGCCGGAGGCGGTCACCGCGGAGGAGACGACGCGGGCGATTCCTTTTGAAGCTCGAAAAAAGATCCACGCCGAGCGGTTTTCCCTGCCGCTTTTTCCGACGACGACGATCGGGAGCTTCCCGCAGACGAAAGACGTCCGGGAGGCCCGGGCCCGCTTCCGGAAGGGCGAACTCGACGCCGAGGGCTACAAAGCGTTCATCCGGGCCAAGATCGCCGAGTGGATCCGCATCCAGGAGGAGCTCGGCCTCGACGTCCTCGTCCACGGCGAATTCGAGCGGACGGACATGGTCGAGTACTTCGCGGAAAAGCTCGGCGGCTTCGCCTTCACCGAGCACGGCTGGGTCCAGTCGTACGGGTCCCGGGCGGTCCGGCCGCCGATCATCTACGGCGAGATCGTCTACCGGGAGCCGCTCACCGTCGAGGAGACGGCGTACGCCCAGTCGCTCACGGAAAAGCCGGTCAAGGGCATGCTCACCGGCCCGGTGACGATCCTCAAGTGGTCGTACCCGCGGGAGGATGTGCCGCCGGAGGCGATCGCCTATTCCATCGCCCGGGCGCTCCGGAAAGAAGTCGAGGCGCTCGAGGCGGCGGGCATCCGCATGGTTCAGGTCGACGAACCGGCGTTCCGGGAGGGGCTGCCGCTTAAGCGGCGGCACCGGGACCGGTATCTCGACTGGGCGGTGCGGGCGTTTCGCCTGGCGACGGCCGGCGCCCGGCCGGAGACGCAGGTGCACACCCACATGTGCTACAGCGAGTTCGGCGACATCATCGACGCGATCAAGGCGCTCGACGCCGACGTCATCTCGATCGAGACGTCCCGGAGCCACGGCGAGCTCATCCAGGCGTTCGAGGAAAACACGTACGACAAAGAAATCGGCCTCGGCGTCTACGACATCCACTCGCCGCGGGTGCCGGACGTCGAGGAAATGAAAGCCCTCGCCCGGCGGGCGCTCCGGGTGCTTCCGAAGGAAAACTTCTGGATCAACCCCGACTGCGGGCTCAAAACGCGGGACGTTCCGGAGACGATCGCCTCGCTCAAAAACATGGTGGCGGCGGCCCGGGGGCTTCGGGCGGAGCTCGGCGAGCAGTGAGGTTCCGTAGGCTCCGACCGGCGGCCGCCGGGCCGGCGGCGCGCCCGCTCGGGTCGGAAAAGGGTTTCGTTCGTCCGAGCGGGATGCGGTTCGGTCGGCGCCGGGATCGAAAGATGTCGGGCTCGGCGGATGACGCGATCGTCGGGCGCCGGGCTCGGCGGTTTTGAACGGTCGCGGCGCTCCGGGCGCAAGACGGGGCAAGCGGGGAGGGAGAGCCCCATGGAAAACAGGCACTACGCCACGCTGGCGGTGCACGCCGGCCTTCCGGACGACCCCCACGGCGCCATCGGCGTGCCGATCTATGCGACGGCCGCCTTCGGCTTTGCCTCCCTCGACGAAGGGGCGGAGCGGTTTCGAACGGGCCAGGGGTACACGTACAGCCGGATCCACAACCCGACCGTCGCCGCCCTTGAGGAACGCCTTCGGGCGCTGGAGGGGGCCGACCGGGCGATCGCCTTCGCCTCGGGCCAGGCGGCGACGGCGGCGGCGCTTTTGGCCCTCCTCCGGGCCGGCGACGAGCTCGTCGCCGGGCGCGGCCTGTTCGGCCAGACGCTCGGCCTTTTCCATCAGGTGTTCGCGCCCCTCGGCATCCGGGTGCATCTCGTTCCGCCGGAGCGGGAGGCGGTCGCGGCGGCGCTCAGCGCGCGGACGCGGGCGATTTTCGTCGAGACGCTCGCCAACCCGGCCCTCGAGCTCCCGGACTTTGAGGGGCTCGCGGAGGTCGCGGAAGCGCATCGCGTGCCCCTCGTCGTCGACAACACGTTCGGGGCGGTCGGCGCCGTCGTCCGGCCGCTCGAGCTCGGGGCCCACGTCGTCGTCGAAAGCCTCACCAAATGGGCCTCCGGCCACGGGACGGTCCTCGGCGGCGCCGTTCTCGTCCGGCGCGCCGACCTCTGGCAGGACGTGCCGGCGCTCCGGGAGGCCGGAGCGGGCGGCCGCGCATCGGGGGACGTCTCCGGCGAGGAGGCGTATGCGGCCCGGGTCCGGCAGCTCGGGCTTTCGCTTCTCGGGATGACGCTTTCGCCGTATCACGCCCATACGCTCTTCTACGGTCTCGAGACGCTCTGGCTCCGGATCGAGCGGGCGAGCCGGACCGCGGCCGAGCTTGCGGTTTACCTCCGGACGCTTCCGGGCGTCCGGGCCGTCCGCTACCCGGGGCTTCCGGACGACCCGGCCCACGGGCGGGCGCGGCGGTACATGCGGACGTTTGGGACGATGCTTACGGTGGACGTCGAGGGCGGGCTCGAAGGCGCCCGGGCGGTGCTTCGGCGCTGCCCGCTCAAGATGGCCGCCAATCTGGGGGACGCCCGGACGATCGTCGTCCACCCGTGGACGACGACCCACAGCCGCCTGCCGGAAGAGGAGCGGCTCCGGGCCGGCGTGACGCCGGGGCTTTTGCGCTTCTCGGTCGGGCTTGAAGATCCGGACGACCTCAAAGCGGCGCTTTACGGGTGTTTCACCGCCGCCGGGGAGCGATAAAGGAGGCGGCAGCGGCTTCTCGGCGCCCCGGCTTCTCGGCGCCCGACCCAATGGCCCGGCGTTTGGCCTGCCCTCCCCCCCTTGACCCTGGACCTAGGTCCAGGGTTTATGCTTTGGATGGACCGAGTGCCGAAAGGCTGCCGGAAGCCGGAAGAAAGAAGGGATCGATCATGGGGCGGGATGCGGTGTTTCGCCTCGCGGTTCGGGGGATGTCGCGCAAAGGGGGCGAAAGGGCCGTCGTTCGGACGCTTGAAGCGGCGGAGGCCCGGGAGATCGCCGTCGACGTTCGCCTCGGCGAGGTGCGGTTTGCGCTCCCGGACGGCGGGTCGCTGGCGGGGGTTCGTTCGGCCGTCCGGGCGGCCGGATATACGCCGGGGGAGGCGGTCCGCCGGACGGCGGAAGCCGGCGAACGACCGGCGTCGCCGGAGGTCGAAGGCGGGTTTCGGCCGGCGAACGAAGGCGGCGGTTCGGTTCCGGCAAACGTGGACGGCCCTCCGGCGCTCCGGCCTGAGTCCCGGCGGGCCCGTCCGCCGAAACGCGATCCGGACGCCTTCGACCTCGTCATCGTCGGCTCCGGGGCCGCGGCGTTTGCCGCCGGCATCGAGGCCGTCCGCCGCGGAGCGCGGGTGGCGATGGTCGAACGGGGCGTCGTCGGCGGGACGTGCGTGAATGTCGGCTGCATCCCGTCGAAGATGCTCCTTCGGGCGGGGACGGTGCGGGACCGGGCCCAGCACCCGCCTTACGACGGCCTCGGGACGTCTGCCGGGGCCGTCGACCTGCCGCGGCTCATCGCGGCGAAGGACGCCCTCGTCGCCGAACTCCGCCGGGACAAATACGAGCGGCTCATTGACCACTACGGTTTTACCCTCCTTCGGGGCGAAGGGCGGTTTCGGGACGCGGCGACGCTCGAAGTCGACGGGCGGCCGGTCCGGGGCCGGGCCTATGTCGTCGCCACGGGACGCCGTCCGGCGGTGCCGGAGATCCCGGGGCTTGCGGCCGTCGACTTTTTGACCAGCGAGACGCTCCTTTCGCTCCGGCACCCGCCGGAGCACCTCATCGTCATCGGCAGCGGGATGATCGCTCTCGAGCTCGGCCTCACCGTCCGCCTGCTCGGGGCCCGCGTGACGGTCCTCGGCCGGGGGCCGCGGCTCCTTCCGGCCGAGGAGCCGGAGGCGTCGGCGGCGCTCCTTCGCGCTCTTGAGCAAAAAGGCATCGCCTTTTTGCTCGGCGCCCGGATCGGGCGTGTGGAGGAGGCCGCCGGCCGGACGCGGGTGCTCGGGGAAAAAGACGGACAGCCCTTCGCCGTCGAGGGGGACGCCCTCCTCGTCGCCACCGGCCGCCGGCCGAACACCGAGGCGCTTTCTCTCGAGCGGGCCGGCGTCGCCGTCGGATCCCGGGGGGAGATCGTCGTCGATGCCCGCCTCCGGACGAGCGCGCCGCACATTTATGCGGCCGGCGACGTGACGGGACTGCCGCCGTTCGTCTACGTCGCCGCCCACGCCGGGGCGGTGGCGGCGGAAAACGCCCTCGGCGGCGAGCGAACGGCGGTGCTCGAGGCGGTGCCGCGGGTGCTCTTTACGTCGCCGGCGCTGGCCCGGGTGGGGCTCACGGAGGCGGAGGCCCGCCGGATGGGGCGGGCCGTGCGGACGGCGACGCTCGACCTCGGGCAGGTGCCGCGGGCGATCGTCGGCCGCGAGACGGACGGCGTCTTCAAACTCGTCGTCGACGCGCCGACGGGCCGTCTTCTCGGCGCCTCCGTCGTCGCCGAGGACGCCGGAGAAGTGATCGCCGCCGCGACGCTGGCCGTTCGGGCCGGGCTTACGGTCCGGGACCTTCGCGAGACGCTTTTTCCGTATCTCACGATGGCCGAAGGGCTCAAGCTCGCCGCCCTCGCCTTCGACGTCGACGTGCGCCGGCTTTCGTGCTGCGCCGGTTGAGGCCCGACGGCGGGCCCGCTCCCGGCTTTTTCCGAAACGAACGTTTGACAGGCCTCTTCGAAATCGATACAATCAAAACCCGGCGGCCGGACGGGCGCCCAGCATCGTACGGAAAGGAGCGGTGCCGGTGCAGCGTTCCGAAGCACGGCTTGCCGCCCGCCGGATCGAGGAACGCCTGCTTTGGGCGCTCCAGCACGGGGAGCGCTCGTACTGGGGCGTCCTCCGGGACGGCGAGGCGCAGGCGGATGCCGTCGTAGGGGCGCTTCGCGCGCTCCTGGACGCCGGGGAAGTGGCGACGAAGGAGGACCGGTTCGTGCTCACCGAGGCCGGTCGGGCGCGGCTTTCAGCCCTCGCCCTCGATCGGCTGGTCGATCCCGGGTGCGAGGCGTGCGGCGGACGGGGGATGCGCCTGAAGCCGCCGTTTGACGGGGTGCTTCAGGCGTTTCGCGAACGGCTCAAGCGGCGGCCAAAAGCGGCGCCGGAGTTCGACCAGGGCGTCGTCACGCCGGAGACGGCCGTCCTCAGGCTTTCGCTCCTCGCCCGGCGGGGGGACCTGGCGGGGCGGGACCTTCTCCTCCTCGGCGACGATGACCTGATGAGCCTCGCCGCCGCCCTTTCGGGCTTTCCGCGGCGGGTTCACGTCCTGGACGTCGATGCGCGGGTCGTCGCGTTCATCCGGGAGGTCGCCCGGGAGGAAGGCTGGGATCACGTCTCGGCCGAGGTGTACGACGTTCGGGAGCCGCTGCCGGCGGCGCTTCGGGGGGCGTTTGACGTCTTTTTCACCGATCCGGTGGAGACGCTCCCGGGGATTCTCCTCTTTTTGAGCCGGGCGACGGAAGCGCTTCGAGAAGGCGGCGCCGGCTATTTCGGACTTTCCTACCTCGAGGCGTCGTGGTCGAAGTGGCGGGACATCCAGCGGGGCATCCTCGAGATGGGGTATGCCATCACCGACGCGCTGCCGGCGTATCAGGATTACGAGCTCGAGGACATCGTCGCCCTCGGCTATCCGGTCGCTCAGGCAGCGCCGGTCGCCGTTCGGGAGCCGGATGTCCCGTTTTACCGGAGCACCGTCTTCCGCCTGGTGCTTGTCGCCTCGCGGGCGCCGCGGTACACCGGGCGGGTCGAGCTGGACCGCGACCTCTACTACGACGACGAGGCGAGCGTGACGCTGCCGCGGTAGGCGCTTCGGGACCGGGCGGCGTAAAAGCGCGTCGCCGGAAGGCGCGCCGATCCTTGCCGACCGTGCCGATCCTTCCGGGCCGATCGACCGGAGCGCGGACCCCGGAGGTCGGCCGGGCCGGCGCCGGCGACCGGGGCCGGTTGGGGCGGCGAGGGCGGTGAAAAAGCGGCGGGGCTCGAAGGGGGATCCTTCGAGCCCCGCTTTGCGTTTCGGCTTCGGCCCGGCGTTTCGGCTCGGGGCCGAGGTCTCATTCCTGAATCGCTCCGGCGTCTGGAGCCGATGGCGCCCCGGTTCCGATGCGGTGTCGGCTTCCGGGAGCGCCGAAATGGCGCTTCGCCGGCGAGGACGCGATCGCCGTTCGCACGGCAGAACGTCCGGCGCGGCGTTCGTGTTGGGCGACGGCATGGCCGGATCGGCCGGGTGACGGTCGAACGGGGCCTTTTCGGGGCGGCCTACGGCCGGAGGGTCTCGATCAGGCGGCCGACGCCTTCTTCCAGCACCGGCCGAGCGGTGGCGACGTTGAGGCGGATGTGGCCGGCACCGCCGGGACCGAATTCGCCGCCGAAGTTCACGCCGACCCGGGCCCGGTCGACGATGCGCCGCCGGAGCTCTTTTTCGTCGTACGGGAGGGCGGAGAGGTCCATCCAGACCAGGGTCGTCCCTTCCGGGGGCATGACGCGGACTTCCGGGAGCGCCCGGGCGAAGGCATCCCGGACGAAGGCGATGTTTTCCCGGATGACGGCGAGGACCGCTTCGAGCCACCCCTCGCCGTGGCGGTAGGCCGCTTCCAGGGCGGTGATGCCGAGGGCGTTCGGCAGGTGCAGGTGAAGCCGCTCGAGGGCCGTCCGCAGGGCCGTGCGAAGTTCCGGATTCAAAACGACGGCGTAGGCGATGCGGAGTCCGGGGAGGTTGAACGTCTTCCCCGGCGACCAGAAGGCGACGGTCCGCCCGGCGGCTTCCGGCAGGGCGGCGAGCGAGGTGAAGGTCGCCGGCGGATGGGTGAGATCGGCGTGAATTTCGTCGCTCAGAAGGACGGCGCCGGAGCGTTCGGCGAGGTCGGCGACGGCGGCGAGCTCGTCCCGGGTGAAGACCCGGCCGCCGGGGTTGTGGGGGTGGCAGAGGAGGATCGCCCGGGCGCCGGTCTCATCGAGGGCCGACCGGAGGGCGTCGACGTCGATCCGGTAGCGGGGGGCCTCCGCCGGCCCGTCCTTGAGGAGGGGCACGTCGACCGGCCTCCGCCGGGCGGCCTCGATCGCCCGGTAAAAGGGGCCGTAGACCGGCGGGAAGACGACGACCGGCGTGCCGGGGGGCGTGAGCGCTTCGATGGCGAGGGCGATCGCCGGGATGACGCCGGGGGCGAAAAGGAGCGCCTTCTCGTCGACCGCCCAGCCGTGCCGGCGAAGGAGCCAGTCGACGACCGCCCGGGTGGCGCCGTCGCCGACGTACGTATAGCCGAACAGGCCTTCCTCGACCCGCCGGCGGAGCGCTTCGACGACGGCCGCCGGCGCCGGAAAGTCCATGTCGGCGACCGAGAGGGCGATCCAGCCCTCCGGCGGCGGGGTCCCCGGCGGGAGAAGGTGCCGCTCCCACTTGATCGAGGCGGTGTGCCGCCGGTCGACGGGGTGGTTGCGGAGGGCGCGATAGAGGGAAAGATCGACGTGCGGCGGATGAACGCTTTCGGAGGAGCGGGGGTCGCTCGGGGACAACGGCGTCGCTCCTTTCTCCGTTCCCGTTTCTTTGCTTCGTTCGCGTTTCGAGATATGATGGTAAGGAAACAAATCTGCGCCAGCGCGGGAGGTCGAAGCGGTGCACATCGAAGCGTTGGACGGCCGGCTCCTCGAGACGCCGGCAGACGGCCTCGTCGTCGCCGTCTCGGAAGCCGGGGTGGACGAAGCGGGGCTTTTGCCGCGGCTCAACGATGTTCTCGGCGGGGCGCTCGCCGAAGAGTGGGCCGCCGGGCGCCTCGGCGGCAAGCGGAATCGGACGCTGGTGCTTCACACCCTCGGGCGGCTTCCGGCCCGGTACGTCGTGTTCGTCGGCGTCGGTCGCCGGGACGCCCTTCAGGCGAACGGCATCCGGGAGGCGGTCGCCGAGGCGATGCAGGCGGCCCGGCGCCACCGGCTTTCCGATCTTCTCCTCTGCTACGGGTCGTTTGCCGCGCCGGGGGTGACCCCGGAACGGGCGGGACAGATGATCGCCGAAGGGGCGCTGCTTTCGACGTACCGCTTCCCCGGGTACCGCTCGGCGGAGGAGGAACCGGACGTCCGCATCGAGCGGCTCCGGGTGGCGATGCCGCCGGAGGTCCGAGGCGCGGTCGAAGCGGGCTGGGCCGTCGGCCGGGCGACGGCCGAAGGGACGAACCTCGCCCGGACGCTCACGAACACGCCGGCCAATAAGCTCACGCCGGAGGTGCTGGCGAAAGAAGCCCTGGCCGTCGCCACCCGCTACGGGATGGAGGCGTGGGCCCTCGACCGGGCGGACATGGAGCGGCTCGGCATGGGGGCGCTTCTCGCCGTCGCTCAGGGGAGCGCGAACCCGCCCCGCCTCGTGGTGATGAAATACCAGGGGCTTCCGACGTGGGAGGCGCCCCTTGCCCTCGTCGGCAAAGGGATCACGTTTGACACCGGCGGCATTTCCTTGAAACCGGCGCAAAACATGGAATCGATGATCATGGACATGGGCGGGGCGGCGGCGGTCATCGGCGCGATGGAGGCGATCGGCCGGCTCCGGCCGAAGCTGAACGTCCTCGCCGTGACGCCGCTCGTGGAAAACATGCCCGACGGCCGCGCCTACCGGCCGGGGGACGTCCTCACGTCGATGAGCGGGAAGACGATCGAGGTGATCTCGACCGACGCCGAGGGGCGCCTCATCCTCGCCGACGCCCTCACCTACGCCCGAAAGCTCGGCGCGGCGAAGATCGTCGACCTCGCGACGCTCACCGGGGCGGTCCTCATCGCCCTCGGCACCCAGACGACCGGCGCGATGACGAACGACGCGGCGTTCTGGCGGGAGGTGGAGGCCGCCGCCGAGGCCGCCGGCGAGCGGGTGTGGTTGCTTCCCTCCTTTGACGTCTACCTGGAGCAGATCAAAAGCCCGGTCGCCGATTTGAAAAACTCCGGCGGCCGGAACGCCGGCACGATCACCGCCGGGATGTTCCTCAAGGCGTTCGTCGACGACGTGCCGTGGGTCCACCTCGACATCGCCGGGACGGCGTGGGAGGAGAAAGGGACGGCGCTCGTCCCGAAAGGGGCGAGCGGCGTCATGGTCCGGACCCTCGTCGAGCTCGTCCGCCGGCTGGCGGGAGAGGACGAAAAGGCCGATGCCGGGCGGTAAGCCCTGGCCCGGCGTCCTCCGGGCCGGCTTCCTGGCGGGCGACGTCCTCGCCTTGCCGGGCGGCGCCGCTCTCCCGGCGTTCGCCCTCTGGGACCGGTTCGGGGTGAAGTATGCCGTCGTGACGCTGCTTCTTGCCCTCGTGTTTCGCCTCGGCTTTGAGCGCCCGCTTCCGCCCGGGAAGCGGGTGCTCGTCTACGGGCTCCTCGTCGCCCTTGCCTTTCCGCTCGTCGTGCTGGCGTACGTTTTGCCGATCGCCGAGGCGCTCGGCGCAAGCCTCATCGTCCTCATCGTCTATCGCTGGCGGCGCCGGCGGGAGCGCGCCGGCGCGGCGAAAGGAGGTTCGTAGCAGTTACAAATAACCAACCTGTTATCGACTGAAACTTCCTGTTTTGATACTACAGAGACATGGAACTTCTATCCATCCGCGAAGCGGCGAAAAAGCTCGGCGTGCACCCCAACCGTCTCCGGGAGTGGGAGAAAAAAGGGCTCATCCGCCCGATTCGGCTTCCGAGCGGCCACCGAAGATACCCGACAGAAGAAATCGACCGCATCCTGAAGGCAGGAGGGATGAACGAAACAGAAGCCGATGCGGTCGCTCTCTACGCCCGGATCTCGACGAAAAAAGAGGCCGAAGCGGGAAACCTCTCTCCCGACCGCCTGGCGCGGTTTGGTTTCGACGTTCTGAAGTCCTGCGGCGTAGAAATCGAAGTGATCTCGCCGAAAGAACCGGAAGAGGCGCACGCGGAGCTGGTTCAGGATCTTCTGGCCATCGTCACGTCTTTTTCCGCCCGGATCGACGGCGCCCGAGGGGGCAGGAAAATCCGCCGGGGCTTTCAGGAGCTGATGCGGCGTGTCCGTGAAGAATAGCTTCACGATCATCGGGGAATTCTTCCCCGAAGTTTACCCGGCCTTTCGGTCCGGGAAGTGGGCCCGGGGCGAAGAAGATCCCTTGACCATCGAGATGCGGCTTTTCTCCGCCTGCCTGCGGTGGTCTTACAGGCGGATTTTGAAGGGAGTTTCCCGCACGGAAATCAAAAAGCAAGGCCAGGATCTTTTCGGCCTCAACTCCCGCTACGTCGACGATGCCCGCCTGAAGGCGCAGGGCATGATCGATGCGCAGAAAGAACTTCTGGAGCTTGAGATCGAAACGACCGAAGCGAAGCTTCGGCGGGCGCGAAAGAAACTCGGCTGGGCCATGGAGAAACGGAGCCGGGCCGAGAAGAACGGCCTCTCGAAAGACGAACTCCGGACGCTCGATCGGACCGTCCCGGGAAGGCAGGCGCGCGTCTCGGCACTGGAAAAGCGGCTGAAGGAGTTGAGAGAACACAAAGAAAACGGAACCGTCCCCACGGCGATCTTTGGAGGAAGAAAGCTCTGGCGGAACGTCTGCAAGGGAAAGGCCACCCGGGACGAATGGCGGGCGGCCCGAAAAAATCGGCTTTACGCCCGCGGAGACCGCACCAAAGGCGGCAACCCCAACCTGAAGATCACCTTCGACGGGCATGCATTCCGCATGGCCGTCACGATTTCTCATCTGTCGGAGCCGACCGGTGTGGACGCTCTGGGGCGACCGATCATGCGCCGGGCGCCTCGCGTCCTTGGGCGACTCTGGATTCCCCCAAAGCACCGGGCGCGCCTTCTCGGGTGGCTTGCCGAAAAGCGGCCGTACACCGCGGAACTGATCCGGGGCCCGGACGGACGCTTTCGCGTTCACATCGCGCTGGAACTGGACGATCAACCGGCGCCGGATTTTTCGCGCGGCGCCCTCGCCGTCGATATCAACCCCGACGGCGTGGGGCTCGCCAACGTCTCTTCCTGCGGTCTTCCCGAACCGTGGCCGAAAGGATTCCGGATTCCCCATCCGAAGAACCTGGGCAAATACGACGGGGAGTTTCAAGTCATCCCGTATCCATCGGGTTTTCTGACCATCCGGGTCCCCGAACTCGCCTACGCTTCGGGATTTCGGCGCCGGTATCTCATCGGCGTCCTGGCCAAGGTGGTCGTGGACGTCGCCAAAGCGTTGGGGAAGCCTCTGGCGATGGAAACGCTGAGTTTCGATCAGGGGAGGCTGGACCGGGGAAAAACGTTCAACCGGATGGCCGCCCAGTTTCCCTATGCGATGGTCCTTCAGGCGTTGATGCGGCGGGCGGTCAAAGAGAACGTGGGGTACAAACAAGTCCCGCCCCAGCACACCTCCACCATCGGCCGGCTCAAGTACGAAAAGAAATACGGCGTTCCCGTTCACGGTGCGGCGGCCCTGGTCATCGGCAGGCGGGCCATGGGTTTTAGGGAGCGCATCACGCGCGAGGTTCGGGACTTCGTGCTTCGGGTGAAAGAACGGCGGAAACCGACGGGTGATCTCCGACCGAGGGAAGGAACCGGGATGACCCGGAAGGTCGAAGCCGCGCTTCAGGCGCTGGAGACGAAGCTTCTTCTGCACAACGGGCTTGCCCGCCGGCAGCAGGAAAGTTTCTTCTCCTGCTGGCGCGAACTCAAAACGCTTGCTTTGGCCTTCCGGTAACCCCGTTTCGCCGGGGGTTCGGACAAACCCGGCAGGGCGAATCTGACAGATCGGTGCTTGCGGCGGCGGGTTTCGCCGCCTCTCCCCCGGCCCACTCCGTTCTGCGGGTGCAGCGCACTCCGTCCGGCCGTGCAGACGAGACCGGGGGACGGGGAAGGAAGACCTTCCCGTGAGCACTCCGGGTGGGACGCCCGGGCCCAGACCCCGATTTCCGAAAGGAGGTGAACGCCTGGTTCGGAGGGGTCCCTGCCTGAAATGAAGTTCAGGTAGGTTTTACGAACCAGGCAGTCCCCGTGCGGGCGGAAAAGGCGCTTGAGCACTGGCTGGAGGCGGAGATCCTCGCCCGCGGCCGGCCCCACGATCCGGCGGCCCGGAAGACGGCGGATCTCTTTTATCGCATTTTGCTGGAAGACCATCGCATCGAGGTCGATGCGATCGAAGAGGCGACCGACGAAGCGGCGTACGTCGTCGTCTACCGGCAGGCCGGGGAGCCGAAGCGAGCCGCCTTCGACCGCTACCGCGTCGAAGCGCTCCTTCGGGCCGTCGAGGGCGATCCGAAGTACGGCATCGTCTATCCGGAAGCGGAGGAGCCGGAGGCGGCAGGACCGAAGGCCGGTTCACCGGAGGAGGGAGGCGGCCCGGAAGCGGACGAACGGGGCGCGGCCGATCAGCCGGGCGGCCCTTAGGCCGCGTCCGGCCCACCGGCTCCGTCAGCGGACGAGCCCCCGGTGCTGGTCGATGAGATCGAGCAGGTTGGCGATGTAGGCGCCGATGAGCGGGAGCGAGACGAAGTGCCGGAGCACGAGGAGGACGAGGGCGAAGACGATCGTCGCGCCGAGGGTGATGCCGAGCCCCCGGGTGATGCCGGCGAGGAGGTTCAGCGCGATCACCCGTCGGGGCGAGGTGTAGTGGGTCAAGAGGTCGTAAAATTCCCCCCGGGCGAGCGCCCGGGCGAGGCGGTCGATCGGCCGGAGGGACGTCTCGAGGGTTTCCAGCCGCTCGAGGAGGGCCGTGAGCGCTTCCGTCGATAAGGCCGGCTCGAAGTCGGTCGGGGATCGCCGTCCGAGGTCGTCTCGGGCGGAGCGGTCGGTTCGGGAAGGGCCGTCCGGGCGGGTGCCGCCCGGGGAACGGTCGTCGGGGCGGCGATCGGCCGGCGGCCGGGTCGGTCGGTCCGTGGCGCATCCCTCCCTCGGTTCGATCGGGACTTTTTTCTTCGGGAACATCATACCGCCGCCGGCGAAAAAACAAAACCGGCGCCGGCCGACGCTCCGGTCCGGTGCAAAAGAAATCGCCGGCCGCCCGAAGCCGGGCGCCGGCGAACGAAGAGGATTACGGAGCGGAGGCGGGAGGCGGTGCGGCGGGCGATGGCGCGGGCGAATCCGGGGACGTCGGCAAAGCGGGCGTCCTCGGGGCGGCCGGCGCCTGGGAAGACGGCGCCGGCGTCGCCGGTGCGGTCGGGGCTTTCGGGCCGGCCGGCGCCTCGCCCGGGGCGGATCGGCTCGGGACCGTCCCGCCCGGCGTCGTTCGGACCGGCGCGATCGGCGCCGCGCCGTCTGCCGGTTCGCGGATTTTCGGCCCGCGGGGAAGCTCCGGTGCCAGGCGACCGACGATGTCGGCGAGCTCGTCGAAGACGGCGCCGAGGGGTTCGCCCCGGGCGATTTTGTCCCGCATCGCCTGCAGGCGGGCAAAAAGGTCCGGATCGACGGTCACGATCGCCCGGGCGCCGTACGGGTCGTGTTTCAGGGCTTCGGCGACGGCGTATTTGGTCGTCGTCACCTGGGCGTGGGAAAGATGTTCGTCGACGCCGATGGCGACGACGGCGTACGGGCCGAGGACGACGGCGGTGGCGCGTCGGACGTACGGGTCGGCGAGAGCGAGCTCGACCAGCCGGTCGGCGATTTTCTCGGCTTCGGCCCGGTTTTTCGGGGCTTCGGGCGGCGGTTCGTAGCGGATCGCGTTGGGTACCTTTTCGTGGGGCGGGCGACCGGTCGTTGACGGGGGTGCCGGCGCCTCGCCGGCCGTCCCTCCGGGGGCGGTCCACGGCAAGGCGCAGCCGCCGAGGCCGAGCGCCAGGGCGATGCCGACGATCAGGCGGGCGGTGGCGCGACCCATGACGTCTCCCCTTTCGCCTGGCCGGAAGGCCCGGACCCGCGGCGCGGGACTTCCGACCGAAAACATCCGGTTCGTGCGGTTAGTCTGTCCGGCGCCGGCGGCCCCTATGCCGGCCTGTGGCGCCGGGCGGAAAGGGGAGGAGCGGGTCGGCCTCGGGCGGGGCGGCGACACCGATCGGTATGAAGATCACAAAGGAGGGAACAGGGCGATGACCGGTCGGGCGGCGGCGGATCGGGCGGCGTGTGCGGAACGCCTCCTCCGGCACCTTCGGAACGAAGGCGGGCGAATCGGCTTCGGAGCGTGGATGGCCTTTGCCCTCTACGACCCGGTCTGCGGCTACTACTTCCGGCCCGGGGAGAAGATCGGACGGGCGGGGGATTTTTATACGGCGAGCGCCGTCGGCGACGTCTACGGCGCGTTCTGGGCCCGGGATTTTGCCCGCCGGTTTGAAGCCTGGCGTGAGGCCAGGGCGGGCGGTGAAGGGTTCCCGGCGATCGTCGAGCTCGGCGCCGGCGACGGCCGGTTTGCCGCTCAGGTCCTGGACCGGCTGGCCGCCGAGCGGCCGGAGGTGTACGGCCGGCTCCGCTACGTCGCGGTCGAAGCGTCTCCGTGGCACCGGGAGGGCCTTTTTCTGCGGACGAAGAACCACCGGCCGCTTCTTCACCTCGTCCCGACGCCGGAGGCGCTTCTTTCGGGCGATGCCCTCGCCGGCGCCGGACCGGTGATCGTCTTTGCCAATGAATTTTACGACGCCTTTCCCGTCGAGCGGCTGAAGAAGGCGCCGGACGGCCGGCTGTTCTGGCAGGTCGTGCGGGAGGAAGCCGGCCGGCCGGTCCTCGCCTGGGCGGACGACGTGCCGGCGGAGGCCCGGGCGTACGCCGAGCGGTTTGGCGGTGCGTTTTCGCCGGAGCACGTGTTTGAAGCGCCCCTTGAGGGCCTGCGGCTGTACCGGCGGCTTGCGGAGGCCTTTCCCGGGGCGACGTTCATCACCGTCGATTACGGCCTTCCGTTTGCCGAGCTGGCGGCGCCGCACCGGCGGGAAGGGACGGTGGTGGGCTTTTGGCGGCACAGGCTCCGGGATGACTGGTTTGAGCGGCCCGGTGAGATGGACCTCACGGCGCAGGTGCCGGTCGAGGCGTATCGGAGCGAGGGGGAGGCGGCCGGCCTGGCGACGGAAGCCCTGCTCCCGCAGGGGGAGTACCTCGTCGCCCGGGGGATTTTCGACTTTTTGCAGCCTGTGGCGGGGACGCCGGCGGAGCGGGATCCGTTTCACCCGATCGCCCGCCGGAACCGGGCCGTCCGGGCGCTCATCCTTCCCGACGGCTTCGGCCAGGCGTTTTTCGTCCTCGTGCAGCGGCGGCCCTGACGGCGGCGCTTTTTCCCACCCTGGACCCGGCACTTTTTTCGCGGTTTTGGATTTGCCGCGGCGCATAGCGACCGGCGCATCGGCGCACGCTAAGACGGCCAACCCGATTTTTGGCAAAGGGGGAGACGCATGCGGCGATCGTGGCGCCGGCTCCTCGCTTCGGTTCTGGCGGCGCTCTTTTCGGTGACGTTCGGCCTCGGAGTCGTCCTGGCCGCCCTCCCGGCCGGCGGCGCCCAGGCGGCGCCGACGCCGGAGCTCGACGTGAAAAGCGAGGTGCGGTACGGCAAGGTGTACCTCGAGTTTCGCTGCCGGCATTTTCGCCTCGCCGCTCCGGACCCGACGGCGCCGAAGCGCTACGGCGAAGGCTATATCGTCCTCACCGTCGACGGGCGGGAAGTGGCCCGGCTCGACCGGCGGGTGTTCGTCGTCGAGGGGCTCAAGCCGGGAGCGCACGCGTTCCGGGCGGAACTCGTGCACCGGGACGGGTCGCCGTACGGCGTCGTCCGGGAGTGGACGGTCGCGGTGCCGTAAGGGACCGCGGCCGGGCGGGGCGATCGGCCGGCCGGGTCTGCCCTCCTGGTGGAAGGTGGAAGCCGCGGCCCCGCGGCCGCCCAAAAAACGGCGCTTCACCACGTGCGAAGCGGTGGAGCGCCGTTTTTCGTCTGCGTCAGGAGTTCGATGAACGGTCCGGTGTAGGCGATCAGGATGAGGGCGACGGCGATGGCCACCCAGAGGCCCCACCGCTCAAGGATCGGCGGCGGTGGGGGCGCCTTTTTTCGGACGTCTCCGATCGGAAAGTCGACGATCGCTTCGGCGCGGGGGGCGTAGAGGAAGAGGTAGGCGACGACCGCCAGGTAGACGAGGGCGCCGAGGAAGAGGAGGACGGCGCCGCCGGCGAGGAGCGCCCGCCAGGGGGCCCACCGCTCGACGATGGCGGCTCCGGCGTATGTGGCAAAGGCCGTGCGCCGCGGCTCGCCGAGGACGCCGAGGACGTGCATCGCCGTCGACATGAGGAGCATGCCCGTGCTCCAGAGGAGGACGGCGGCGATGCCGACCCGATTGGCCCCGGAGGTGTACGCCCGACCGGTGAGGGCAGGGACGGCCCAGAAGGTGATGGCAAAATACGTCAGGACGACCGTCGTGGCGAGGGTCAGGTGAAAGTGGCCGGGGAGCCAGAGGGTGTTGTGGACGACCGCGTTCAGCTGGTAGCTGGCGTTGATGATGCCGCCGGCGCCGCCGGGGATGAAGAGCAGCATGCCGGCGACCGGCGCGAGGAAGCGGGCGTCCTGCCAGGGAAGCTTCCGGATCCAGGCGAACGGCCGCGTCGCGCCCATGCCGCGGCCCGCCGCCTCAAACGTCGCCAGAACGGTAAAGACGGTGAGAAGCGTCGGAATGACGACGAAGAAGGTCAGGGTCGCCTGGACAAATTTCCAGATCGGCGCGATGCCGGGGTCGCCGAACTGGTGGTGCAGCCCGACGGGAATCGAGTAGAGGATGAAGAGGAGGAACGTCAGCCGCGGGAAGAGATGGCTGAAAATCTCCCCGCCGATCATCCGGGGAAGGTTGACGTACCAGTAGATGTACGCCGGAAGGAGCCAGAAGTAGACGACCGGGTGTCCGAAAAACCAGAAAAACGTTCGGGCGGCGCCGACGTGGATCCTGGGGACCCAGCCGAGCGACCACGGGATGAGCTGGACCACGAGCTCGACGAGGACGCCGAGGGTGGCGATGAGCCACATGATGTACGTCGCCACGGCCATGTAGGCGAAAAGCGGCGAAGGCTCACCGGGATGGGCGCTTTTCCAGCGCCGGTACGCTGAAAAGAGGCTCACCCCAGGCAGCCAGCTGCCGAAGAGGACGAACAGGATGCCGAAGTAAAACGTCGGGTGCGCGTGCATCGGCGGGTAAAACGTGTAAAGCACCGTCGCCCGGTTGGACAGGATGGCGAAGACGCCGAGGGCCGTCCCGGCGAGCATGAGGATGAAACCGGCCCAGGCGAAGCGGCGTTCCAGCGGGGTGAAAGACCCGCCGGTCGTTTTCGCCGTGCCGAGAAGGAGAAAACCGACGATGGTGAAGGTCGTAAAGACGTAGGCGAGGGCGACGCCGTGCAAGGTGAGGAGCTGATAGTAGCCGATCGTCGACGGAAGGACGAGAAAGCCCGTCCGGGAAAGCCCCTGCAGAAGCCCGGCGATGATGCCGAGGAAAAAGGCGAGGTGGGCGACGATGAAGTGGGCGAGGAAAAGCCGCCGCTCTTCGGCGGGAAAAACGTGGCCGGCGGTTCGGATCACCGACCCGCCGGGGCCGTGCTCGACGCGGACCATGCCGGTTCGCCTCCTTCGGCCACGACGGTCCATCGGCCCATCATCAGGTGATGGCCGATGCCGCAATATTCGTTACAAAGGAGGAGATACTCTCCGGGCCGCTTAAAGGTGGTGGCATACGTGGTCACCTGGCCCGGGATGAGCATGAGGTTGACGTTGGTTCCGGGGATGGAAACCCCGTGGATGACGTCGGCGCTCGTCATGACGAACTCGATCCGAGCCCCTGCCGGGAGGACGAGGTGATCGGGGTTGAACGTAAAGACCCGGGCCACGACGACTGCCCGGTAGGCGTCGGGCCCGATCCGATAGAGCCCCGGTCGATCGAACGGCGGCGTCTCGTCGACCCGCGTCGGGTCGATCGTCTGCCGGCCGTCGGCCGTGTGCAAGTCCATGCCGAACGCCATGACGCCGATGGTGACGAGAAACGTCGCCATCGTCCCGAGGCTCACCTTCATCCAGAGCGCCTCGAGCTTGGGCCAGTCCAGGCGAAACACCGGGGCCTTCCCCCTCCGGACGAAATGCGCTAAAGTAAAAGCGGAAAAGGACCGATCCGACGCTGGGGCGGGCGGCGTTTAGAGCCGGAGGAGAAAAACGATGAAGATCGTAAGCCACATCGCGAGGATGAGCCCGCCGAAGAAAAGGGAGAGGCGAAACGTGTCCCGGAAGTCCGGCTCTCTTTCTTGCGCCTCTTCTTGGGCGGGCCGATCCGGCGCGGCGTCCGACCGGTTCGTCCCCGCCGCGGGAGGATTTGAAGCGGTCGGATCCGAGACGGGATTCGCCCTCGCCCAGGCGGCCTGAAGCCGCGCTTCCGAGCGCGGTGCGGAGGCTCCGACCGCCGAGGGCGGGACGGGGCGGGAGTCCTGGGCCATCCCCTCCATCGCAGGCCTCCTTTCTCCGGCGATCATCGGGGTCCCACCGGCCAGCCTCGGCCCTTGCCGGTGATCTTCCGGGCCTGCTCCGACGATCCTCCGGGTTTTGGCACACTCTGGAACACGCGATCGACCCTTAGCTTGGCCGAAGCGGCGGGCGTTTATACCTTAATCTTCATGTGCCAATCTTCACACGCCGGACGGTGCCCGTCGGACGGCGCCGATCCTTCAGAGGGTGATCCTTCGACGGCAGAGGTCGACCTTCCGGCGGGGGACGTTTCACCGGACCGACATGACCGTCTGGCGGCGACGGGCCGCCGGGCGATGCCGTTTTTCCTTAGGACGAAACGTGGAGGCGGGAGGGATGAGCGGGTGGATCGCCGATTCCGTCGTCGCCCCGCACCGGGCGCCTGGGCGCCCGTTCGCCGGGTGGCGGCTTTGCTCCTCTTCTTCTTCGTCGGGGGATGGGCCCTTGGGCCGGGGGCTTTGGGCTTCGGTGCCGGATCTGTCCGGGCCGAGGACGGCCGCCCGGCGGCGGACGGGGGCCGGGAGCGGCCGGTCGTCGTCCTCGGGGCGGATCTTGCGCCGGCGGATCGGCAGGCGGTGCTCGAGCGCCTGGGCGCCGGGCCGGACGATCGAAGGCTCACCGTGACGAATGCGGAGGAGCGGGCGCTTCTTGCCGGGCGCTTTCCGCCGTCCGTCATCGGCACCCGGGCCATCTCGTCCGTCCGGGTGGTTCCGCGGGAAGCGGGGGCGGGGCTTTCCCTCGAGCTCATCAACATCACCGGCGTGGCGCCGGAGATCTACCGGCAGGCGCTTCTTACGGCCGGCGTCCGGGACGCGTCCGTCCGCATCGTCGCCCCGTACCCCGTATCCGGCACGGCGGCCCTCGTCGGGCTGTTCAAGGCGTACGAAGCGGCCGAAGGCGCCGGGCTCTCGCCGGAGCGGAAGGCGGCCGCCCTGGACGAGTTTGCCGTCGCGGAGCGCCTCGGAGAACATCACGATCCCAAGCAGGTGGCGGCGCTCCTCGGCGCCCTGAAGGAAGCGCTCGCCGCCGGGGGGCTCCGCACGCCGGCGGAGATCGAGGCGGCGGTGAAGCAGGAGGCGGCCCGGCTCGGCCTGGAGCTCACGGACGCCGATCTGGCCGCCGTGCGGGATCTCGTCGAGCGCCTCCGGGCGGTGAACATCGACTGGGATCGGCTGAAGGCCGAACTTCGGGCGGTCACCGAGGCGACCCGCGCCTGGCTCGACGAGCCGGCGACCCAGTCGCTCCTCGCGAAGGTCGGCAGTTTCTTAAAAAGCCTCTGGCAGGCGCTCGGCGGCCTTTGGGACCGCTGGCTGAACGCGCCGCCGGCGTCCGCCTGATCGCGCCGCCCGGTCGTTTTTCTTTGCCCTTCGGGACCGGGTCTTTCCGGCCCTGGGTCCGAAACGTTTTCCTTGATCCCGGCGCCCGAGACGGCTTATAATGAAAAGAAAGTGCAAAGGAGGGCGGTCCATGGACTACGGCGCGCTGGCCGACCTCCTGGACGACCTCCTGAAGGCGTTGGAAGAAAGCGTCCTCGCTGAGGAATACCGTCGGGCCAAGGCGCTCCTCAGGGCGGACGCCGAGGCCCGGCGGTTGATCGAGGATTTTGTCGCTGCAAAAGAACAATACGAAACGGCGGCCCGTTACGGACGCTATCATCCCGATTACGGCCGTCTCCGGCGGGACGTCTATGCCAAAAAGGTCCGCATGGAGCTTCATCCGACGGTCGCCCGCTTTCGCGCCGCCGAGGAGGCGCTGGATGATCTCTTGCACGAAATCGCCCGGCTGATCGCCGGAAGCGTCTCGCCGGCGGTCAAAGCGCCCGGCCGGGAGCGGTTTTTCTTCACCGCCGGCGAGGCCCTCGCCGGAGCGGGCGGCGGCTGCGGCGGGGGAGGCGCCTGCTCGTGCCGCTAGCGTCCTCGTGTCGCCGGCGACTGGTTCGGTCCGCCGGGCGCCTTCGTCCCGCGGGGCGGCCTGAAGCCGAAAGGGGATGGAAAGGACGATCGCGATGGAAGAGCAGGTGGCCCTGGCCGTTTGGCTGGATCACCCCCGTTCGGCCCGCCACCTTCGCCGCTACGGCCTCGTTCATTATGTCTCGGAACGGTTCCGGTACGCCGTCGTCTACGTCGAGCGCCGTCGGGCGCCGGCGGTGATCCGGGCCCTTCGGGCGAGCCGGTTCGTCGTCCGGGTTGAACCGTCGCCGTACCGGGAGGCGGTGGAGGCGATCGTCAACCTGAACGGGGAGGCCAGAGATCCCGCAGCCGATGAGGCGTGACGCCGCCGGCCGCCCCGATCGGGCTTTCGGCCGGGCAGGGATCGGCTTTTCGTCGCGGGGCTTCAGGTTTCCGACCGAACGGGCTTCGGCTTCCGGACGAGGCGCCTCGGCCTCCGGCCGGAGGGGCTTCGGCGCGAAGCCCGGCGGCCGAGCGGCCGGCGGCGAAGTTTCCCGCCCGGGCGATTCCGACGATCGCCCGGGGTTTTTCGTGCGGGCGGTCCGTTTTTGGGGGCGGGTCGTCCGGGCGGATCTCCGGGCGCCGGCCGGTTCGCGCCGGGACTTCGTACGCTTCGTGCGAACGGTCCGACGGGGCGGCTGGTCCGAAGGGCGCGAGCGGGCCGCCGACCGGACGATCTGAAACGGGCGTCCATCCCTTGAAAAATTTCGCGAAGCGAAATATAATGCTTCCAGAAAGGGATGAACGCCGATGGACGTCTGGAAGCGGAATCTCGCGGTGCTCTGGCTGGCCCAGTTTCTCGTCATGGCGGCCATGAACCAGATCATGCCCTTTTTGCCGTTTCTTCTCACCCGAGAGCTCGGTCTGAGCGATGCGCGGGACGTGCACGTTTGGACCGGCCTTATTTTTGGCGTCAACTTCCTGCCGGCGCTCCTCGTGGCGCCGCTTTGGGGAAACCTCGCCGACCGCTACGGGCGGAAACTCATGATCCTTCGCTCCGGGTTCGGCATGGCGATCGCCAACGGCCTCATGGGGTTTGTCCAGACGCCGGAGCAGCTCCTTTTGCTCCGGTTTTTGAACGGCATGATCTCCGGCTTTATCCCGGCGTCGATCGCCCTCGTTTCGACGAACACCCCCCGGGAGCGGGTCGGCACCGCCCTCGGCGTGCTCCAGTCCGGCGGCGTCGCCGGCACGATTCTCGGTCCGGCCTTGGGCGGGCTCCTGGCGGACCGGATCGGCTTTCGGGCGCTCTTTTGGGTGACGGGCGGGGCGCTTTTGTTCGCGACGCTGATCGTCCTCTTTTTTGTCCGGGAGACGAACCGCCCGTCGCCGGCGGCCAGGCCGGCGGGGGGCGGGTTTCGCCGGGACGCCGCCCGCATCCTCTCGACCCGGCCGCTTCCGGCGCTCTTTGCTTCGAGCCTCTTCGTCCAGTTCGCCCTCGTCGCCCTGATGCCGGTCCTCGCCCTCTACACGGAGACCCTCCTCGGGCGGGAGGAGGGGGCGGCGTTCTGGGCCGGCGTCGTCATGGGCATGACCGGTGTGGCGAACATGCTCGCCTCGCCCCTGCTCGGCCGGTTGGCGGACCGGTTCGGCGGCGAGCGGGTGCTCGTCGGCAGCCTCGTCGCCGGAAGCGCCTTTATGTTTTTGCATGCCCTGGTCGGAAATGTCGGCGGCCTCATGGTCGCCCGCTTCCTTTTCGGCCTGGCCGCCGGCGGCCTTATGCCGTCGATCAACGCCCTCATCCGGGAAAAGGCTCCGGCGGGGATGGAGAGCCGGACGTACGGGCTGGCGAACAGCGCGACGTTCTTCGGCAACATGGTCGGCCCGATCGTCGGCGGCGCCGTGTCGGGACTTTTCGGCATGCGGGCGGTGTTCGTCTTTTCCGGGGCGGTGCTTTTGGCCGACGCGGCGCTGGCCTGGCGGGAGATCGTGCCGGCTTATCGCCGGAAGGCGGCACCCCCGCCGGCCGACCGCGGCGAGGCGCCGGCGGCTGTCAAGCCTCCGGCCGGCTTCGGCGCCACCGCCCCGCGGCGGCCGTCAGAGCGGTGACGGCGAGGACGAGGCCGCTCGCGAGGATGAGGAGCGCCCCGGCGACGGCGAGGCGTTCTCCGGCGGCGAGGGCGACCGCCGGGGGCGGCAGGGGCGGCGCCACGGCAAAAATGGCCGGCGCCGGTGCGGCGAGATCCGGGTTAAGGTGGGCCCAGAAGCGCCAGGCGAGGCGGAAGACGGCGGCCGCCAGCACGGCGTGAAGGATTCGGGCGAGGAAAAAGGGCCGGAAGCGGAGGTCCGAGCGGGCGATGAGGGCGCCCACCTGCGCCTGCACCGATCCTCCCGCCCAGGCGAGGATCGCCGAAACCGCCTGAAGGCGCACCTCCGGCGGAACCGCGGCCGCCGCCGCCGCTTCGGCGCCGAGGGTCACCTCAAAGAGCCCCCGGGCGAGGGCCGGGGCGACGGCTTCCGGCAGGCCGAGGAGGCTCCCGGCGAAGGCGGCGACGCCGACGAGGGCGGCCATCCCCCCCGCCGTTTCCAGCAGGGCCATCAAGACGGAAAAAAAGATGAGGAGTCCGCCGATGAGGAACGTCGTCGCCAGCGCCCCTTCGACGCCGTCGGAAAGGAGCCGGCCGAAGGGCCGGCCGTCGGCCCGGCGGGCGTCGTCCATCGCCTGAAAGGCCCGGGCGATGAGCTCGCCCGGCGTTCGCGGCGCAGCCGACGGGACGCGCTCGTCCCGCCGATCGCCGTAGAAGCGAAACAAAATCCCAAGGGCGATCGCCGTTCCGTAGTGGACCGAGGCGAGGACGGCGGCGTAGGCCGGGGCGTGGAAAAAGCCGACGGCGACGGCGGCGGTGAGGAAAACCGGGTCGGCGGTCGTGGCAAAGGCGACGAGCCGCTCCCCCTCGGTTCGGGTGAGCGCGCCGGCCTCCCGCATGCGGACGGCGAGGCGGGCCGTCATCGGATAGCCGGAGGCGAGGCCGACGGTGAGGGCAAAGCTTGCCGGACCCGGCAGGCGGAAGAGGGGGCGCATGATCGGCTGCAGCATCACGCCAAAAAAGTGGGGAATCCCGAGGCCGAGGCTGAGCTCGGCGAGGATCAAAAACGGCAGCGTCGCCGGGAAGACGACCGTGCCCCAGATTTCCGCTCCGCGGCGGGCGGCGTGAAAGACGACGCCGGGGTGTGCCAGGAAGGCGGCGATGGCGCCTGTGACGGCGGCGACGACGGCGGCGTTTCGGATCGAACGTGCGTGCATCCCCTGGCCTCCGTTTCACCCCCATGTATACCGCCCGTCCGCTCGGGATAGACCGGGATGGAGGCGGCGGCGTTTGTGCTACAATGAGGCAAGAAAGGCAAAAGGGCGGAAAAAGCGACCTTCGGAGGAGGCGGGCGATGGCGCCCAAAGTCGGTCTCGCCCTCGGGAGCGGCGGGGTGCGCGGGTTTGCCCATCTCGGCGTCCTCAAGGTTCTGGAAGAATATGGCATTCCGATCGATTTTCTCGCCGGTTCGAGCATGGGGAGCGTCGTCGCGGTGACGTACGCCTCCGGCATCGAGCTTCGTTATCTGATCAAGCTCGCCGAACACATGCGCCGGAGCCTTCTCGTCGACTACACGGTGCCGAGGCTGGGCCTCCTGAAAGGGGAGCGGGTTCGGGAGCTCGTGGCGCTTCTGACCAAAAACCGGCGGCTCGAGGAACTTCCGATCCCGACCGCCGTCGTCGCCACCGACCTTTTGACCGGCGAGGCGGTCGTCCTTCGGGAGGGGCCGATCGCCGACGCGGTCCGGGCGAGCGTGGCCATCCCGGGGATTTTCGAGCCGGTCGAGTGGCAGGGACGGCTCCTCGTCGACGGCGGCGTCGTCGACCGGGTGCCGATGGCCGCCCTCCGGGCGATGGGCGCCGACGTCGTCATCGGCGTCGACGTCTCCCGCAAACCGGCGCCGCCGGAGCGCATTCGGTCGATCTACGAGGTCATCCTCCAGACGATCGATATCATGGAAAGCCAGATCTTCCAGGGTCGGATTCACCCGGATGACATCCTCATCACGCCGGCCGTCGGGCAGCACAGCCCCTTGAGCTTCCAAAACGTTTCGGCGATCATCGCCGAAGGCGAGCGGGCGGCCCGGGCGGCGATCGGGACCATCCTCGAGCGCCTCGGGAGGGTCGGATGATGCTTTCCCTCGGGCGGGCGCGCCGGCCGGACGTGCGGTCGGTCCTCAGGCTGATTTTGGCGCTCGCCGTCGGCGGGGCGGCGGCCCTCTGGCCGCTCCCGTACTTCATCCTGCTCCCCGGTTCGGCGATCTCCCTCGACGAGGCGGTGCACGTCGAGGACGCTTACCACGATGAGGTCGGGACGTTTTATCTCACGACCGTCCGGGCCGACCGGGCGACGCTGATCCGGCTGGCCGCGGCCGCGTTCCGCCCGGCGCGGGAGATCGTCCGGATGGACGATCTCCTCTTTCCGCACGAAGATGTGGACCATTATTTCAGCCGTCAGCAGGCGGTCATGGAAGCGTCGGAAAAGGAGGCGCTCATCGTCGCCTTTCGCAAGGCCGGCGTGCCGATCGCCGTCGAGAACCGGGGTGCCCTCGTCACCGGCGTCGTGCCGGGCTCGCCGGCCGACGGCGTTCTGAACGCGGGGGACGTCATCACCGCCGTTGACGGGGTGCCGACGCCGACGGCCGATGATCTTCTCAGGCGGCTGGCCTCCCGCGACGCCGGGACGCCCGTCCGCCTGCGGATTTTGCGGGAGGGCCGGCCCTTAGAGCGAACGGTTCGTCTCGCGCCGTTTCCCGGGAGCCGCGGCCGGCCGGGCCTCGGCCTCATCCAACCCCTCACCGCCCGGGAGGTGCGGCCGTCTCTCGCGGTGACGATCGACCTCGAGCCGATCGGCGGGCCGTCGGCGGGGCTGATGCTCACCCTCGCCCTGATCAACCGCCTCGTCCCGGGAGATCTCACCCACGGCCACCGGATCGCCGGCACCGGGACGATCGACCTGGACGGCCGGGTCGGCCGGGTCGGGGGCGTTTCGCTCAAGGTCCTCGCCGCCGCGGCGGCCGGGGCCGACGTCTTTTTCGTCCCGGACGATCCGCCGGAGGCGGGACGGACTTCCAACGTTGAGGAGGCCCGGCGGACGAACGAGCGCTTTCGCCTGGGACTGACGATCGTGCCGGTGCGGACGGTCGACGACGCGCTTCAGTACCTCCGGACGGCGTTCGCCCCCGCTCAGGCCGGCCCGGCCCGCTGACGGCGGCCGGCCCGGCGCCCTTCCGCGGTCGCCCGAGGCCGAGGCCGCCGGCCGGGCCGTCGCTTCGGCGCTCCGACGGATCTTGCCGCGTTCTGCCGGGAACGAGGCCGTCGGCGTGGCCGTCGCTTCGGCGCTCCGGGTGGGGTTCGGAGGCCGGCGACCGGCCTTGCCGCCGGGGTCGGCGCCGCCCTGGAACGCTGGATCGGCCCGTTTGACACCCGGGGTGGGGGGCGCTATAATAAGCGCGTATTGTCGGGGTGAGGCGCATGCGGCTTTCTTTTTCCGAGGCGCGGCAGGCGGCCGGCCGACCCGTCCGCCTCGCCGGAGCGGTCCCGGCGCGGCGGCCGGTGGCGATCCGGGAAGTGTTGGAGCTTTCGCCGCTTCACTTCGACGGCGAGGCCCGCTGGGCGGACGGGGAGGTCCGCCTCACCGGCGCGCTCTCGTACCGGGCGCGTCTCACCTGCGTCCGCTGTTTGAAACCCTTTACGGCGGAGTTCCACGTCGACGTCGAGGAGCGCTTTCGACCGGCGGAGGCGGCCCTCGCCTACGACCCCCCGGCGATCGGGCGCCTTAGGGGCAGCTCCCGGAGGGAGCAGAGGTCCAGGGCCGGCGGCGAGGCCGAAGCGACGAAGGCGGCGGACGCCGATCCCGGGGTGGAGGTCGTCGCGAAAGCGGAGATCGACGTCGGGCGGGTGCTTCAGGACCTCGCGATTGTCCACCTTCCGTGGGCGCCGATCTGCCGGCCCGACTGCGCCGGCCTCTGCCCGACGTGCGGCAAAGATTTGAACGAGGGTCCGTGCGGCTGCGAGCCGGAGACGATCGACCCCCGCTGGCTGGCGCTTCGGACCCTCTGGGACGGGCGGAAGTAGCCCGGGCGGGGCGAACAGAAAGGAGGCGGCACCGGTGGCGGTTCCGTTCAGGCGGACGTCGAAGCGGAGGAAGCGTCTGCGCCGGACGCACTACAAACTCGAACTTCCGAACATGGTCCGCTGCGAGCAGTGCGGCGAATGGAAGCTTTCCCACCGCGTCTGCCCGCACTGCGGGTACTACAAGGGGCGCCAGGTCCTCGACAAGTAAGCCCGCCGGCCTCGTCCGCCTTCCGGGCGGGCCGAACGGGCCGAAGGCGCGGCGGCGCCTTTTTTCACCGGCGAATTTAGCACCAGGTCATAAGCGGCGCCGCCGGCTCCGGGCCGGCGGCCGCGGAAAGGGGGCCCCATGCGCCTGTCGAAAGAGGCCCGCCGGGCGGCCCTTCAGGCTTACCTCCGGGAAAACCCGTTTGTCACCGACGAAGCGCTGGCGGAGCATTTCGGCGTGAGCGTCCAGACGATCCGCCTCGACCGGGCGGCCCTCGGCATCCCGGAGATGCGGGATCGGGTGCGGGCGGTGGCGGAGCGGCTGTTTCAAAACGTCACGTCGCTGGCCGAGGAGGAATTCATCGGCACCCTCGTCGCCCTCGAGCTCGACCGGCGGGCGGCGTCGACGCTCACCATCACGCCGGTGCACACGTTTCGCCGCTCTCGCATCGCCCGGGGCCACGTCCTCTTCGCCCAGGCGAACGCCCTGGCGATCGCCGTCGCCCCGGCGCCGGCGGCGCTGACCCGCCGGGCGGAGATCGACTACCTCGCGCCGGTCACCCTCGGCGACACGGTCGAAGCGGTCGCCACCGTCGTCGAGCGGCCGAAGCCGAACCGTCGCGTCGTCCGGGTGGAGGGGGCGGTGGGCGGAAAACCCGTCTTCACCGGCGTCTTTCGGGTGGCGCTCCTCCGGGCGGAGGAGTTCACCGGAGAAGCGGAGGGGATGGGTCGTGCGCATCGCCGTTGACGCTCTCGGCGGCGATCGGGCGCCGGGGGCGGTCGTCGCCGGGGCGCTTCGGGCGCTTGGGGAGGACGAAGCCCTTTCGGTCGTCCTCGTCGGGCCGCCGGCGGCGATCCGGCCGCACCTCGGGGAAAGCGCCCCGGCCCTGGAGGCGGCCGGCCGGCTCGTCTTACACCCGGCCCGGGAGCGGATCGATCCGGAGGAGGAGCCGGTCAAGGCAGTCCGGGCGAAGCCGGAGAGCACCCTGGTTCAGGCGGTCCGCCTCGTCCGGGACGGCGCCGCCGATGCCGCCGTCTCCGCCGGGAGCACGGGGGCGCTCCTGGCGGCCGGCCTGTTTGCCCTCGGTCGCCTTCCGGGGGTGCTCCGGCCGGCCCTCGCCCCGGTGCTTCCGACCGCGAATGGACGGGGGGTGATGGTCGTCGACGTCGGCGCCTCCGCCGACGCCCGGCCGGAACACCTCAGGCAGCACGCCCTGTTGGCCGTCCGGTACGCCGAGGCGGTGCTCGGTTGGGAGCGTCCGTCGGTCGGGCTTTTGAACGTCGGGGCGGAAAAGACGAAGGGAAACGCCCTCGCCAAGGCGGCCTACGCGCTCCTCGAGGCGGCGCCGATCCGCTTCGTCGGCAACGTCGAGGCGCGGGATGTCCTGTTCGGGGCGGCGGACATCGTCGTCACCGACGGCTTTACGGGGAACGTCTTCCTCAAGGCGACGGAAGGCGCCGCGGCGTTCGTCCTGGCGCTTTTGAAAGACGCCTTTCGCTCCGGCCTTCGGGCGAAGCTCGGGGCGATGCTTCTCCTCCCGGAGCTTCGGGCCTTAAAGGACCGGCTCGATTACGCCGCCTACGGCGGAACGCCGCTTCTCGGCCTCCGGCGGCCCCTCATCAAGGCCCACGGCGCGAGCGGCCCCGAGGCAATCGCCCAGGCGATCGCCGTCGCCAAAAGCGCCGCCGGCATCGCCTTCGCGGCGGCCCTCGGGCGGGAGGAGGACGGGGTGGACGCCGGAGAAGGCCGGGCGGCGGAGGAAGAAACGGGGGCGGGCGACGCCGAAGGGGAGCCCGGGGACGGGGGCGGACCTTAGGCGAGAAAGGATTCCCGCCGGGGGCACCCCTACGGGCAGGGCGCCGGATGGGGACGAAGGGAGCGATGACGATGCCGAAAGCCGGCATCCTCGGCACCGGCAGCTACGTGCCGGAAAAGGTGCTGACGAATTTTGATCTGGAAAAGATGGTCGACACGAGCGACGAGTGGATCCGCGTCCGGACCGGCATCCGGGAGCGGCGGATCGCCGCGCCGGAACAGGCGACGTCGGACCTCGCCTATCCGGCCGCCCTTCGGGCGCTTGAGGCGGCCGGCGTGTCGCCGGAGGAGCTGGACCTCATCATCGTCGCGACGATCACGCCCGATACCGCGTTTCCCTCGACGGCCAACCTCCTGCAGGATCGCCTGGGCGCCCGGCGGGCGGCGGCCTTCGACCTCGCGGCGGCGTGCTCCGGCTTCATCTATGCCGTGGCGACGGCGGCCCAGTTCATCGAAAGCGGCGCCTACCGGTTCGTCCTCGTCGTCGGCGCCGAGACGCTGTCCCGGATCGTCGACTGGGAGGACCGCTCGACGGCTGTCCTCTTTGGCGACGGCGCCGGCGCCGTCGTCATGGGCCCGGTGGTCTCCGGCGGCCTTCAGGCCTTCACCCTCGGCTCCGACGGGAGCGGTGGCTGCCTCCTCGAGCTTCCGGCCGGCGGCTCCCGGCGGCCGGCGAGCCACGAGACGGTCGACCAGAGGCTCCACTTTCTCAAGATGAACGGCCGGGAAGTGTTCAAATTTGCCGTCCGGATCATGGACGAAGCGTCGGAGGCGGTTCTCGTCAAGGCGGGGCTCCGGAAGGAGGAGCTCGACTTTCTCGTGCCCCACCAGGCGAACCTCCGCATCATCGAATCGGCTCGGGAGCGGCTCGGGCTTCCCCCGGAGAAGGTGATCGTCAACCTCGACCGGTACGGCAACATGTCGACGGCGTCGATCCCGGTCGCCCTCGACGAAGCCGTCCGGAGCGGGCGAATCCGGCCCGGCGACAAGGTGCTCATGGTCGGCTTCGGGGCCGGCCTCACGTGGGGGGCGGCGATCGTCGAATGGACGGCGGCGGTGAAGCCCGGGCGGGAAGGGGCGGCGGGACGGGCGGCGCCGGCGGAGGCCGGGATCCGATGACCGTGGCGTACGTCTTTCCCGGCCAAGGGTCCCAGGCGGTCGGGATGCTCAAAGACGTCTACGCCGCCTCTGACCGCGCCCGGGAGATGCTTGACGCCGCCGACCGCGCCCTCGGATTTTCCCTCTCCCGGCTCATGTTCGACGGGCCGGAGGAGGTTCTTCGGGCGACGGAAAACGCCCAGCCGGCCCTCTTCGTCGCCGGGGCGGTCCTCTGGACGCTCTACCGGGAGGCCCTCGCCGCCCGGGGGATCGAAGAGGCGCCGATGTTTGTCGCCGGCCACAGCCTCGGCCAGTACACCGCCCTCTACGCCGCCGGCGCCCTCGCCTATGAGGAAGGCGTCCGCCTCGTCCGACGCCGGGGGGAGCTGATGGCGGCATCCGGCGGGGCGGGCGGCATGGCGGCCGTCCTCGGCGCCGACGCGGCGCTCATCGAGGCGGTGCTCGCCGAGTTCCCCCCCGCGCTTCAAGCGGCCGGCGAGCGGGTCGAGCTCGCCAACGACAACGCCCCGGGGCAGCTCGTCCTCTCCGGCACCGAGGCGGGCCTGCGCTGGGCGGAGGCGGCCCTCCGGGAGCGGGGCGTCCGGCGATTTGTCCGCCTCAAGGTGAGCGGGCCGTTCCACTCGTCGCTCATGGCGGAGGCGGCGGCGGCGTATCGGTCGGTCCTCGCGACCGTCGCCTTTCGGGCGCCGGCCGTGCCGGTCGTCGATAACGTCACGGCGGACGTCCTCGATGCGGCGGCGATCGCCGAGCGGCTCGCGGAACAGATCATGCGGCCGGTCCGCTGGACGGATTCGGTCCGCTTCATGGTGGCCCGGGGCGTCCGGCGGTTCGTCGAATTCGGTCCCGGCGGCGTCCTTGCCGGGCTCATCCGCCGCATCGCGCCGGAGGTTCGGGTCGATTCCGCCGGAGACCTCAAGGGGCTGGAGCGGCTTTTGGCCGAACGGGCGCCGGAAAGGGGGTGATGCGGTGAACCGCGCGGATGGGCCGCGGGAGGCCGGCGGCCGGCGGGTCGCCCTGGTGAGCGGCGCCTCCCGGGGCATCGGGCGGGCCGTCGCGCTCGGCCTGGCCGAGGACGGCTTCGACCTCGTCCTCGGCTATGCCAGAAACGCCGACCTCGCCGCAGCCGTCGCCCGGGAGGCGGAGGCCCGGGGCGTCCGGGCCGTGCCGATCGCCCTCGACGTCCGGGATCCTAAGGCGGCGGAGGCGGCGGTCGAGGCGGCCCTCGAGGCGTTCGGCCGGCTCGACGTCCTCGTCAACAATGCCGGCATCACCCGGGACCAGCTCCTTGTCCGAATGAAGGCGGACGACTGGGACGAGGTGCTCCGGACGAACCTCACCGGCGCTTTTTACCTCACGAAGGCCGCCGCCCGACCGATGATGCGGGCCCGCTACGGCCGGATCGTCAACATCGCCTCGGTCGTCGCCCGGCTCGGCAACGTCGGCCAGGCGAACTACGTCGCCGCCAAGGCCGGCCTCATCGGGCTCACGAAGGCGGCGGCGCTGGAGCTCGCTTCCCGGGGGATCACGGTGAACGCGGTGGCGCCGGGCTTCATCACGACGGACATGACCGAGGCGCTGCCGGAGGCGGTCAAGGTGGAGCTCCTCCGGCGCATTCCCCTCGGCGCCTTCGGAGCGCCGGAAGACGTCGCCCACGCCGTCCGCTTCCTCGTCTCCGAAGGCGCCCGGTACATCACCGGGCAGGTCCTCGGCGTCGACGGCGGGATGAGCATGCCGTCGTAGGGCCGCTTGCCGCCGGAAGACGCTTGGGCTGCTTGCGTGCACGCCGGTCGGGTTTGGGCCGGCGGCGTTCATGCCGGTCGTCGGTTCGTGCTATAATGCGATTCGGGAGGTGTCGCCGGTGAGCGACGAACTCATGCAAAAGATTCGGACCGTCATCGCCGAACAGCTCGGCGTCGACGAAGCCAAGGTGACGCCGGAGGCGTCATTTAAGGACGACCTCGGCGCCGACTCCCTCGACCTCGTCGAGCTCGTCATGCGCTTCGAAGAGGAGTTCGACATGGAGATCTCCGACGAGGACGCCGAGAAGATCAACACGGTTCAGGACGTTCTGGACTACATCCGGGCCCGCCAAGCGTAACCGCTGCCCGGCGCGGTCCGCGGACGAACCGGCATCGGATGGGGCGAGGACGGCGGCCGGGCGCCGGCGGCCTCGCCTTTTTCTTCTCGGCGGAGGTGATCCCGTCGCCCCGCCTGCGGTCCCCCTCCCCCGGTGCCGGCATTACGGGTCCGATCGGCGTGACGGGCCCGATCAAAGGAGGGATTGTGTGCGGCGCCGCGTGGTCATCACCGGGCTCGGCGTCGTCACCCCGATCGGGAACGACGTCGAGACGTTCTGGAACAACCTCGTCGCCGGCCGCTCCGGCGTCGGCCCGATCACCGCGTTTGATGCGTCGGACTTCCCAACCCGCATTGCCGCGGAGGTCAAGGGGTTCGATCCGGAAGCCTATATGGACAAAAAAGAGGCCCGGCGGGTCGACCGCTTCATCCAGTTTGCCGTGGCGGCGACCCGAATGGCCCTCGAAGACGCGGGCCTTAAGATCACGCCGGACATCGCCGAGCGGGTCGGGGTGATCATCGGCTCCGGCATCGGGGGGCTGGCGACGCTGGAGGAAAACACCCGGGTGCTCCTGGAGCGGGGGCCCCGCCGGGTGAGCCCGTTTCTCGTACCGATGATGATCGCCAACATGGGCTCCGGCTACGTCTCGATCCTCTTCGGCGCCAAAGGGCCGAACACGACGATCGTCACCGCCTGCGCCACCGGGACCCACGCCATCGGCGAGGCGACGGAGATGATCCGCCGCGGGATCGCCGACGTGATGATCGCTGGCGGGAGCGAGGCGGCGATCCGGCCGCTCGGGCTGGCCGGTTTTACCAGCATGAAGGCGCTTTCGACGCGGAACGACGCGCCAGAAGCGGCGAGCCGGCCGTTCGACCGGGGTCGGGACGGCTTCGTCATGGGCGAGGGCGCCGGTGTCGTCGTCCTCGAGGCGCTGGAGTTTGCCGAGCACCGCGGCGCCCGGATCATCGCCGAGGTGGCCGGCTACGGCCTTTCGGCCGACGCCTACCACCTGACGGCGCCGGCGCCGGAAGGGGAGGGGGCCGCCCGGGCGATGCGGCTGGCGCTTCAGGACGCCGGCCTCCGGCCGGAAGACGTCGATTACATTAACGCCCACGGCACGTCGACGGAATACAACGACCTCGCCGAGACGCAGGCGATCAAGGCGGTCTTCGGCGAGCACGCTTACCGGCTCAAGGTGAGCTCCAACAAGTCGATGATCGGGCACCTCCTCGGCGCCGCCGGCGGCGTCGAGGCGGTGGCGACCGCCCTCACCATCGCCCGGGGGATCATCCCGCCGACGATCAACCTGACGGACCCCGATCCGGAGCTCGACCTCGATTACGTGCCGAACGTCGCCGTCCGGGCCGACGTCCGGGTGGCGCTGTCGAACTCCTTCGGCTTCGGCGGCCACAACGCCGTCCTCGTCCTGAAGCGCTACGACTCGGGCCCGACGGTCGAAACGGCGAAAGAAGGGGTGGCGCCGTGAGCGAGCGGCGGTGGGAGGGACCGGAGGCCCTGGCGCGGCACCTCGCCGCGCTGGGCCTTTCGGTGCGCCGGCCGGAGCTTTTTGTGATCGCCTTTACCCACGCCTCGTATGTCCACGACGCCGGAGTCAAAGCCGAGGAGGACAACGAGCGGCTTGAGTTTCTGGGCGACGCGGTGCTGGAACTCGTCGTGTCGGATTACCTGTACCGGAAGGTGCCGCCGCTTACGGAGGGGGAGATGACGAAGCGCCGGGCGATGATCGTCTGCGAGGCGTCCCTCGCGACGTTTGCCCGGGCCCTCGGCTTTCCGCCCCTCATCCGCCTCGGACGGGGGGAGGACATCTCCGGCGGCCGGGACCGGCCGAGTCTCCTCGCCGACGTGTTCGAGGCGTTCGTCGGCGCCCTCTACCTCGATCAGGGGCTGGACGGCGTCGTCCGTTTTTTCGAGCATCACCTCGTGCCGCGAATCGAAAACGGCGAGATCGAAGCCCACCTCGACTACAAGAGCACGCTCCAGGAGTGGCTGCAGCAAAAAGGGACGGTGCACATCCAGTACGAGGTCGTCACCGAACGGGGGCCCGCCCACGACCGGGAGTTCGTCTCCCGGGTCGTCATCGAGGGTGAGGCGTTCGGCGAGGGCGTCGGACGGTCGAAGAAAGAAGCGGAGCAGAAAGCCGCCCTGGAGGCCCTCCGGCGGCTCGGCGTGCTGGTGTAGCGCCGGCATCAAAGCTTCGGCACCGCCTCGACCGGGGCGCCTTGGGGCGCGCCGCCTGAGCCGCCGGCCAAAGGCGCCGCCTCAACCCTCGGCGTTCCGGCGCCGCCTTTCGCCTCGGCGCCCAGGTCCGGAGGCGGGGAGGGGATGCAGTGCATTTAAAACGGCTCGAGCTCTACGGATTCAAATCGTTTGCCGAGCGGACGACGATCGAGTTTCGGCCGGGGATCGTCGCCGTCGTCGGGCCGAACGGGAGCGGCAAGTCGAACCTCGTCGACGCCGTCCGCTGGGTGCTCGGCGAGCAGAGTGCCCAGCGCCTTCGGGGCGGCAAGATGGACGATGTCATCTTCTCCGGAAGCGAGGGCCGCCGGCCGGTGAACGTCGCCGAGGTGAGCCTCGTCCTCGACAACGCCGGCGGCGAGCTCGCCGTCGATTACGCCGAGGTGGCCGTCACCCGGCGTCTTTTTCGCACCGGAGAAAGCGAATACCTGCTGAACGGGACGCCGGTCCGGCTCAAGGACATCGAGGCGCTCCTCGTCGACGTCGGCCTCGGCCGGGAGGCGGCGTTCATCATCGGCCAGGGGGAGATCGACGCCGTCTTGTCCCAGCGGCCGGAAGAGCGCCGGGCCCTGTTCGAGACGGTGGCCGGCATCGCGAAGTACAAAGCCCGCCGCAAGGAGGCGGAGCGAAAGCTCGAGGAGACGGCCCACAACCTCGCGCGGGTCGAGGACGTCTACGAAGCGCTGGCGGAAGGCCTTCCGCCGCTTCAGGCGGAGGCCAAACGGGCGGAGGCGTACCTCGCCCTCAAGGCGGAGGCGGAGGCCCTCGAGCGGGCGCTTCTCGTCACCGCGATCGAGGCGGACCTCGCGGCGCGGGACGGCGCTCGGGAAGCCGCCGAGCGGGCGCGGGAGGCGGAACGGGCCGCGGATAAGCGCCTCGCGGAGGCGGAGGCGGAGGCCGGGCGCCTGGCGGCGGCGTTCGAGGCGCTGGAGGCGGAGCTTTCCGCACTGGACACCGATCACCTCGAGGCGGTCCGCTCCGCCGAGGCGCTGGCGCGGGATCAGGCCGTCGCGACGGCGCGGGCGGAGGCCCTCGGGCGGGAGCGGGCGTCCCTCGAGCGGCGCCTTACGGCGCTCCGGGAGGAGCAGGCGGCGGCGGCCGCGGCGGCGGCCGCCGCCGCCCGGGAGGCGGCGGCCGCCGAAGCCGAGCTTGATCGCTTGAGGGCGGAGGCGGCCGAGCTTTCGGCGGCGGCCGCCCCGGACGATCCGGACGAGGCGCTGGAGGCGCTCCGCTCGGCGTACTTCGATCGGCTGGCGGCGGCGACGGAGGCGGAGGCGGAAGCGCGGCGCCTTCAGGCGGCCGCCTCCCGGGCGGAGGCGGCCCTCGGGCGAATCGAACAGGAGGCGGCCCGGGCCCGGGCTGAGGAAGCGGGAGCGCTTCAGGTCTTCGAAGCGGCGGAGGCGGCGGTCCGGGCAGCGGCGGCGGCGGTGGAAGAAAAAAAGCGGGCGGCGGCGTTTTCCCGGGTGGCCCTCGCCGACGTCCGGCGGGCGGCCCGGCAGGCAGAAGAGGCCCGGGCGGCGGCGGCGGCGCGCCTCGCCGAGCAGGAAGCGGCCCTGCGGGCGTTTGAGGCGGCGCAGGCGGATTTCGGCCTGGCCGAAGGCGCCCGGGCGGTGATGGCTGCCGCCCGGAGCGGACGCCTTTCGGGCATCCACGGTCCGGTGGCGCTCCTTTTTCGCGTCCCGGACGGCCTCGAGACGGCCTTTGACGTGGCGCTCGGCGCCGGCGCCTTTGACATCGTCGTCGACGATGAGGCGGCGGCCCATGCGGCGATCCGCTACCTGAAGGAAGGGCGCCTCGGGCGGGCGACGTTTTTGCCCCTTTCCGTCCTCCGGGCGCGGCCGGTGCCGGAGGCGCTCCGCGCGCTCGCCGGCGCTCTGGACGGCGTCATCGGCCCGGCGGCGGAGCTCCTCGAGGCCGACGGCCGCTACGACGTCGTCCGGCGCTACCTCCTCTGGAACGTCCTCGTCGTCCGCACCCTCGACGTCGCCCAGGCGGCGGCCCGGACCCTAGACTACCGCTACCGGATCGTCACCGTCGGCGGGGAGCTCATCGCGCCGGGCGGCTCGGTCACCGGCGGCGTCGACCGGCGGCGGCGCGGCGGGCCGTTTTCCGCCCGCGGGGAGGCGTTCCGGCGGCTTCAGGCCGAGCGCGCCGAGGCGGAACGGGCGCTTATGGCGGCCGACGCCGCCCTTGCGGACCGGCGCGCGGCCCTCGCCGCAGCTCGGGCGGCTGCGGAAGAAGCGGCGGCGGCCTTGGAGACGGCCGAGTCGGCGCTCCGGGAAGCGGAGGCCGACCGGGACCGGGCGGCCCGGCGCCTCGCCGCCGCCCGGGAGGCGGTCGCCCGGGCGGCGGCCGAGGCCGAGGTGGCTCGGGCGGAGGCGGCGGAGCTGCGCGTGGCCGCCGAGGAGACCGCCCGGCGGGCGACGGCGCTTCGGGCGGCGGCGGAGGAAGCGCTAAAGACGCTCCGGGACCGCGAGGCGGCGGCGGAGGCGCTCCGGGCCGAAGCGAAAGCCCGGCGGGACCGCCGCCAGGCGCTGGAGGTGGCGATCGCCCGGGCCGAAGCGCGCCTTATGTCGCTCGTCGAGGCCCGGTCCGCGGCCGAGGCCCGGTCGACGGCCCTCGACGCCGACGTCCGCCGGACCCGGGCGTCGCTGGACGCGCTCGGGCGGGAGACGGCGGAGATGGGCGAGCGCGCCCGGGCGCTCGCGGCGGCGCTGGAGGCGGCCCGGGCCCGGGAGGCTGCCCTTGCGGAAGCGAAGGCGGCGCGGTACGCTGAAAAAGAGGCGCTCCGCGCCCGGCTCGAGGCGGCGTCTTTCGCCCGGTCGGCGGCGCAGGCGGCGGTGCTCGAGGCCCGGACGGCCCGGGCAGACGCCGAGGCCCGCCTCGCGCGAGCGGGCGAGGCCCTCGACCGGAACCTCCGTCTCCTCGGCGAGCGGCACCGGCTGACGTTTGAGGCGGCCCGGGCTCTTCATCCGCCGCTCGATCCGGAAGAAGCCGCCGCCGCCCGGGCGGCGCTCGCGGAGCGGACGGCGGCGCTGGAGGCGTTCGGGCCGGTCAACCTGGCCGCGATCGAAGAGGCGCGAAAGCTTGATGAACGCCTGTCGTTCTACCGGGCCCAGATCGAGGACCTGCGGGCGGGCGAGGCGAAGCTCAAGGCCCTCATCGACGAGATCGACGCGGCGATGCGAGCGCGCTTTCTCGAGGCGGTGGAGGCGATCCGGACGGCGTTTCGGGCGACGTTCCGGGCGCTTTTCGGCGGCGGGGAAGCGGACCTCCGGCTGGAGGACGGCGATCCCCTCGTCGCCGGGATCGAGATCGAAGCCCGGCCGCCGGGGAAGCGGACGAAGCGCCTGAGCCTCCTTTCCGGCGGTGAGCGGGCGCTTACGGCGATCGCCCTTCTGTTTGCCGCCCTTTCGGTCCGGCCGGTGCCGTTTTGCCTCCTCGATGAGGTGGACGCCGCCCTCGACGAGGCCAACGTGGGGCGCTTTGCCCGGTATTTGCAAACGCTAAAGGAGACGACCCAGTGGATCGTCGTCACCCACCGCAAGGGGACGATGGCCGTCGCCGACGCCCTCTTTGGCGTCACGATGGACAAAAGCGGTGCGAGCCGGCTCATCGCCGTGGCGCTGGAGGATGCGGAGCGGGCCGTCGGCGTCGGCCGGCGTTCGGGTTGACCGCGGGCGCGCATGGAAACGCAGGCAGTGCCTCGGTCCGCAGGAAGAAACAGAAAGGAGGGAGACGATGGGCCTGTTTCGTCGTCTCAAGGCGTCGCTCGAGACGATCGGCCGATCGTTTCACGACGGCCTGGCCAAGACCCGTCAGGCGCTCGGCGGGCGCCTGGCGGGGCTGTTTCGCCGGGGCGGCAAACTGGACGACGCGTTCTACGAAGAGCTGGAAGAAGCCCTCATCGCCGCCGACGTCGGCGTCGAGACGGCGATGGCGCTCGTCGACGAGCTCCGGGAGGCGGTGCGGCGGGAGAAGATCGCCGATCCGCCGGCGGCGTGGCCGCTTTTGGAGTCGCTCCTTTTAAAGCGTTTCGCCGGCGGCGCGGTCGACCTCGCCACGGCCGAGGCGCCGCCGACGGTGTACGTCTTCGTCGGCGTCAACGGCGTCGGCAAGACGACGACGATCGGCAAGCTCGCCCACAAGCTCGCGCAGGCCGGGCACCGGGTGCTTCTGGCCGCCGGTGACACGTTTCGGGCGGGGGCGATCGAGCAGCTTCAAATCTGGGGCGAGCGCTCCGGCGTGCCGGTCGTCGCCAAGGCGCCCGGGTCGGATCCGGCCGCCGTCGTCTACGAAGCGATCCAGAAGGCGAAGGCGGAAGGCTTCGAGTTCGTCCTGTGCGACACCGCCGGCCGCCTGCAGAACAAGGTGAACCTGATGAACGAGCTGAACAAGATCGTCCGGGTCGCCGGCCGGGAAGTACCGGGGGCGCCGCACGAGGTGCTCCTCGTCCTCGATGCGACGACGGGACAGAACGCCCTCCTTCAGGCCAAGGCGTTCCGGGAGGTCGCCGGGGCGAGCGGCATCGTGCTGACAAAGCTGGACGGGACGGCCAAAGGCGGCGTCGCCGTCGCCGTCCGGGAACAGCTCGGCCTGCCGGTGAAGCTCGTCGGCCTCGGCGAGGGGATCGACGACCTGAAGCCGTTTGAGGCTGAGGCGTACGTGCGGGCGCTGCTTTCGCCTCCGGAGGGAGCGGCATGAGCCGGCAGGAAGACGCTCCGAAGGACCGGTTTCCGGCGGCCTTCGCGGCGACGGCGGGCGACGGCGGGGCGGCCGGCACCGGCCATCCGGCCTGGGAAGAAGAGACGAAGCACCTCGCCTTCGTCGTCGGGCGGATTCAGCGGCACATCGAGCGCCTGTCGGCCGCCTCTGGCGGCATCAAGAGCGCCCACGAGCGGGTGGCGGAAGACTTCTGGGAGGACATCTCCCTCGACGTCTCGACGCCGGACGACCTCCTGGAAAGCTACGCCGACATCGCCCAGCAGGCGGCCATCGTCGAAGAGCTTCGGGCCCGCATCGGCGCCTCGGCGGCAGATCTTGAACGCCTCGTCCAAATGATGCAAAAGCCATACTTCGCCCGCATCGACTTCGCGCCGGACGGCGGCGAACCGGTGACCGTCTATCTCGGCCTGCGGGCGTTTTACGATGAGGAGTTCGAGGCGGACCTCGTCGTCGACTGGCGGGCGCCGATCGCGAGCCTCTACTATGAGGCGGCCGTCGGCCCGGCCGCCTACCGGGCGCCGGACGGGCCGGTGCGGGGGCACCTCGGGCTCAAACGGCAGTTCATCATCCGCCAGCGGGCCCTGAAGGCGATGGTCGACCTCACCGGCGTCGCCGCCGGCGACGAGCTTTTGGCCGACATCCTCGCCCGGCCGGCAGCGCCGCACCTCCGGGCGGTCGTGGAGACGATCCAGAAGGAGCAGAGCGCCGTCATTCGCCGGGACGACTACGGCGTCCTCCTCGTGGAAGGGGCGGCCGGGAGCGGCAAGACGTCTGTGGCGCTGATGCACGTCGCCTATCTTTTGCACCATTTCCGGGCGACCCTCTCCAGCGAGCACATCCTCATCCTCTCGCCGAACGCCCTGTTTACCGAATACATCGGCCTCGTCCTGCCGGAGCTCGGCGAGACGAACGTCCGCCGGACGACGCTTTTTGAGCGGATCGAGGCGGTGCTCGGCGGCGAGGCGATCGAGACGCCGTTTGAGAAGCTGGAGTACCTCCTCGAGGGGGGGACGGACGACCCCCGCCGGGCGCTCCGGCACCGGATCGACGCCGAACTCTCGTCGCCGGCCTATGCCCGCCTGCTTTCCGCCTTCGTCCGGTCGCTCGGGCCGGACGATCTCGTCTTCCGGCCGATCGGCGATGAGGAGGCGACCTGGTTTTCGGTGGAGATGATCCGCCGCTTGGCCCGGCGGGTGTACGGCTCAGGCGACCCGGCGTGGGTTCGCCGGCTCGGGGCGCTCCTTGAGCTGGCCCTCGCCCGGCGGGCGGAGGCGATGCTCATGGCGACGTGGGTCGACTTCGCCCTCGATGCCGTTCCGGCGGCCGTCGCCCGGCGGATTCACGAGCGGCTCCTCCGGCGGGCGGACGATCTGCCGTCGGATTTTGATCAGACGTACGAGCGGGCGCTCCGGCGCTGGATCGTCCGGCGCCGGGCCGAGGCCCATCGGGAGGCGATCCGGGCGTTCGGGTTCGTCGACGCCGTCGCGACGTACCGCCGGCTGTTCGCCGAGCCGGAGCGGTACGCCGAGCTGTGGCGGACCTTTCAGGCGGAAACCGGCCTCGACGGAGCGTTTCTCCAAAGCCTGCAGGCCCACGTCGCCGATCGGCTCACCCGGCGCCCCCTCGCCTTCGAAGATGCCGTGGCCGCCGCCTACGTCAAGACGGCCCTCACCGGCGCCGGCGAAGATTCGGCCGTCCGGTTCGTCGTCGTCGACGAAGCGCAGGACTACGCCCCGCCAGAGGTCCTCTGGCTCTTGACCCTGTTTCCGAAGGCCCGCTGGATGTTCCTCGGCGATCGGGCGCAGGCGCTCCTTCCCCGGTCGACGGTGTTCGATCCGGCATCGGTCGACTGGCTCGGCACCGCCTACGCCGGCCGGGGGCCGCTGGACGTTAAGACGCTTCCGGCGAGCTACCGCTCGACGGCGGAAATTCAGGCGCTCGCCGCCGCCGTGCTGGGCGTGCCGGTGCCGGAAGGGGCGGAGCTTCGCCACGGCCCGCCGCCTCGGCTCGTCGTCGTCCCCGATCACGCCGCCCTCGCCCGGACGCTCGCGGAGGACATCGCCCGGCTCCTTCAGGCCGGCCACGGCATGATCGCCGTCCTCTGCCGCACGGAGCGGGAGTGCGAGACGGCGGAGGCGTACCTCGACCGCCGGGTGCCTTACCAGCGGGTCTACGCCGGGACGCGAGAGCTCCGCGGCAAGGTGCTCCTCATGCCGGCGGCGCTGGCGAAGGGGATCGAATTCGATGCCGTGCTTCTTTTCGACGTCTCGCGCCGGCGCTACGGCGAGCCGGAAGATCGGAAGCTCCTCTACACCCTCCTCATGCGGGCCAAACACGCGGCGGTGCTCTACGCGGTCGGCGAGCCGTCGCCGCTTCTTCCCGTCGACCGCGTGAGCGTCGTCGTCTCCGAACGGTAACACCCCCGCCCGGATCGGGCGGGGGTGTGTTTTGGCGACGCCAGGTGAATTCGAGCGGTTTGAATGGGTTTAAAGCGGGAAGAAGACGACGGCGAGCCCGAGGCCCCAGAAGACGATCAGCCAGGCGATCAAAAGCCCCCACGAAAGCTGCCAGTTGCGACCGAGGGCGGCCGCCACCTGATCGTCGGTGACGACGTCGGCGCTCCGGCCGGCCCGGAAGAGAAGCCGCAGCAAAAAGGCGAAGAAGGCGATCCCGACGGCGAACGTCCCGAGGAAAAAGAAGAACCCGTACGGGGACAGGTGGAGCGGATAGTCGTACGGTGTATGGCCGAAGGCGCCGTAGCGGTTGAAGCGGTCGGCCTCTCGGAAGGCGCTTAAAGCCAGCTCGGCGAGAAAGCCGAAGGCGAGCGCGCGGGGGGGCGTCTTGCCGTCCCGATCCGTCGACCAGACGGCGAGGGCGCCGAAGGCGACGGCGAGCAGAAAGGCGCCGGCGACGGCTGGCCGGCCGAGAAGGCCGTCCAGGGCGAGGTAGGCGAAGCCCGCCAGGACGGCGAACGGCCCGAAGACGGCGGCGAGCCGCCGACCGGTGCCGGCAAAGGCCCGGAGGGCGTCGCGATCGGCGTCCGGCCGGGGGGCGAAGTACCAGGCGTACGCCTGCAGGTAGAGGCCGTAGACGAAGAGGGCCGCGAGGACAAACAGGGCGTAGCGGGCGGCGTTGAAGGCGTAGACGAACAGACCGCTGGTGTGCATCGTCGTCCCGCCGGCGGTGTACCAGTCGATCCACCGGTCGGGGAAAAGCGCCTGATAGGCCATGATGTGCATGATCGCACCGGCAAACAGGACCAGCACAAGCCCGCCGAAGAGGGCGGCGATCCCCCCACCGCCGACCGTCCTCGGACCGGCCGTCTCGGTGGCCGCCGCCTCGGCGAAGGCGGCCGGGGAAGCTGCTTTGGTCCGGGCGCCTTCCGGCACGGCCGCGGGGAAAGCCCGCCGCGCCTTCAAGTAGAAGGCGTAGATGAGGTAATAGGCGGCGATCACGACGGGGATGAAGGCGATCACCCACCACGCCGAGAGGGTGTTCGCCGTGTACCAACCGGAGTCGTAGATCACCTGCGTAAACAGGAGCGGGGCGACGCCAAAGACGACGCCGAGGGAGAGGCCGACGACGGCCGTCTTCACCGACGTGCGGGCGAGCTTTTGCGCGAGGGGATCGCGGCGCCGGAAAGCGGCGTACAGGGCGACGAAAAGCCCGCCGATCGTCAGATGAATAAAGGTGATGTGGACGGCCCACGTGAGCACGTACAAAAGCTGGATCACCGCAGGATACATACCGACGCCGCTGGGCGAACGGAGGACGGACAGGAGCGTTGCCGGATCCATCCTCATCCCTCCTTTCAGACTCGAGCATGGTTGGAGCGGATGCCATCGGCGGATTCCGGAGGACGGCCGAGAACGTGCCCGACGCCTTCCGCGTCATCGGGCGGCCGCTTGAGCGGCGGTCTGGGCGGCAAAGCGGCGATTTTGCTCGGCGAGGTAGAGGGAAAGCCCCGGATCTCATCGTCCGTCCCGACGAGCTTCGGCATATACGGCGCTCCGCCGTGGGCCGGATCGCCGTTCAGTCGCGCTCGCAAAAACTGCTCTACCGCGTTCGGATCCGTCATTCCTTGCATTTTGAGGACGAGGGGCCGGGGGCCGCTGTCTTCTAGGCTGTGGCAGGCGGCGCACGAGACGAGCGCCATCGCTCTCCCGGCCTCCAGCACGTTCTCCGGCGTCACCGTCTTCAGCCGTTCCGGCACGAACGGGTGCACGGAGAGAAACCCGTGCCGCTCGACCGTCTCGAGCTCGCTCCGGATGCCTTTTCCGGGGACGTCCCGGGCGACGAGCTGGTTGACGTACAGGTAATCGCCGGCGATGTACGGCTTTCGGATCCACTCCCGTACCCGCTCCTGCGGATAGATCGCCAGAACGAGCGTGACGGTGGCCAGGATGACGACAAAGCCAGCGGCGTAGCGGAGCTTGGGCCGGAGCCAGAGCAAAAGAAGCGCCAGCGCGAGCGCTCCGATGCCGGCAGCGATGGACAGCTTCACCGAGCTCGGGATGATCCCGTCCAGCGTCACCCGGGCCCGGTCGGGAAGCGTGTGCAGGTACAGCGGGAAAAAGGCGCCGCCGAACGCCATTCCGACGAGGCCGGCGCCGGCGAGCCGCCGGACGATCCAGGCGCGGAGATCCGCCTCCCGGATGCGGGTGGCGACGGCGAGGCCCAGCAGGGCCCCGAGGGCGATCATAAAGCCGGTCCGCATGAGAAGGTGCGGGAAGTAATTCGGGTTATAGAAGGCCTGAAGCACGTTGCCGCTCTGAAACCAGGCGTCGCTTCCCGGCGACATCATGAACGACAGGATGCCGACGATGATGAGCATCGTCCCCCAGGATACGACGGCAAAGACCCACGAGAGGTACATGTACGTCCGGTGGCCGACCTTGTCGAACAGGTAGACCATGACGTAGACGAGCGTCACTTCGGTGACGAACCAGACCCACTCCGCCGCCCACACCCCCATGAAGTTGTGGATGAGCTCCGAGATGCCCCTCGGGTTGGCGACGGTCGTCGAATACCAGATGCCCGGACCGGTCAGCGAACCGATGATGTAGGAGGTGAAAAGAAGAGCAAAGAAGTTGTCTCGGGCATAGCCGTAGAGCTCTGGCCGATGGTGCCGGTACGCGAGCGTCACCCAGTATGCGAGAAGAAAGGAGGCGCAGACTGAAATGTGGGAAAACAGCACGTGCGTCGAGGCGATCGCGGCGACGACGTATCCGGAGCCGAACCCCGGAACGTACCACTGCGGGTAAAGCCCCAGCCATGCTTCCGGTATCGTTTCCCCTCCTTGCCCGATGCGGTCCGGCCAGGTCGGCGGAGGCGCCCGGCGGCCTCCGCACCGCCTTCCCGGCCGGATCCGCTCCGACGTCTCCGTCGTCCTTCGTCTTTGGATCGGCCGCTCGGGCGATTCGGACCTTCGGCGGATGGGTGGACCGAAATTTCGTCGGCCTGCCGCTTCGGCTTTCGTCGGCCTTCCGGTCCCGGATTTCGTCGGACCGGACCTTCGGATGCCTACCGGGCACCGCCGGCTTTTTGCTCGGCGATCCGTCGGGTCCACGCCGGCGGGATGTACGCGCACGTCGGCTCGGCGGCGAGCATGTCGCCGCTTACGGCGTAGGCCCGGGCGCGGCTTCCGCCGCAGATGTGGCGGAAGTCACACACGCCGCATTTGCCGCCGAAGCCGTCCGGATTCCGGAGCGCCCGGAACACCGGCGACCGGCGGTAGATCTCCCCGAGCGGCGCCTCCCGGACGTTTCCGGCCTTGACCGGGAGAAAGCCGCTCGGGAAAACGTCACCGATGTGGGAGATGAAGACGACGCCGGCGCCGTCCCTCAGGCCGTCCGGCGCCCGGCCGATCCCGTCGTCGACGGCGCCCTGTCCGGCCCGCTTCCTCTGCGCGAACGCCTGGAACGAAAGCGTCGACGCCGGCCGACCGAGCTCCCGAGCCTTTTGCTGCAGGACGTACCGCCGGTAATGGTGCGCTTCCGTCGTCTTGATGGCGTACGGCATCGTCTGATCGAGGGCGTACAGGCGGGCAAAAACCGCCTCCGTCTCCCGGGCGTCGAGCATCTCCTCCATCCGGGCCCGGCCGGTCGGCACGAGGAAGAAGACGCTCCACAGGACGATGTCGTAGTCGGCGATGCGCTCGGCGATCGCCTCCAGCTGGTGGACGTTTCGCCGGGTGACGGTCGTGTTCACCTGTGCCGGCAGGCCGTAGGCCTTGAGCCACCCGAGGAGGCGAAGGGCCCGGTCGAACGTCCCCGGGACGCCGCGAAACCCGTCGTGGACGTCGGCGGTGGCGCCGTCCAAGCTCACCGCCCAGCGGGCGATGCCGGCGGCCTTCGCCTTTCGGATGACGTCTTCGGTCACTTTGGGCGTAACGCTCGGCGTCACGGAGACGGAAAGCCCTTGCCGGACGGCGTAGTCGACCAGGTCAAAAAAATCCGGGCGCATCAGCGGATCGCCGCCGGTGAGGATGACCCTCGGCCGGCCGAGGTCGACGAGGGCGTCGATCAGGCGGCGGCCTTCGTCGGTCGAAAGCTCTCCCGGATGCCGCTCGAGCTGGGCGACGGCCCGGCAGTGGGCGCAGCGGAGCAGGCAGGCGCGGGTCAGCTCCCAGAAGACGAGAAACGGCCGTTCGTCAAAAGTCATCCGGATGCCCTCCTCTCGCCCCCAGCATACCGGATCCGCCCTTTCCGGGTCGGCACAAAACCGTGTCCCGGGCGAAGGATTAACCCTCATCGGCAGCGTAAACAACGGGGCTACGGCAAAAATAGACGGTGAATTCAAATCTTTGTTGACCCGCGGCGTTCCGACCTTGTCCGCGGCGGCGGCCCGGGGCTATCCTAGATGTGGTGTCCCAAAATCTTTGGAAACACTACTTGTAGGAGGGATGGGGATGGACGTCCTCGCCCGCATCGACGACTACCTGACGAAGCGGGACTGGCGGGTCCGGGAAAACAGCAACATGGCCTTCTCGCTGCAAGGGCTCAATCAGCACCTCTCCGGCGCGGCGTCCGCCGCCTACTGGCTCGAGCGGGTGTACACGCCGGCGATCCGGGAGGCCCACGTCGGCGGCGACTTTCACCTGCACGATCTCAATTCCCTGTCGGTCTACTGCATGGGCTGGGACCTGGAGGATCTCCTCCTCCACGGCTTCGGCGGCGTTCCGGGGCAGATCGCGAGCCGGCCGCCGAAGCACTTCCGGACGGCGCTGCTGCAGGTCGTGAATTTCTTTTACACGCTTCAGGGGGAGGCGGCCGGCGCCCAGGCGTTTTCCAACTTCGACACCTACCTGGCGCCGTTTATCGCCTACGACGGCCTGTCGTACGAAGACGTCAAACAGGCGATGCAGGAATTTATTTTTAACCTGAACGTGCCGACGCGGGTCGGGTTCCAGACGCCGTTTACGAACCTCACGTTTGATCTCGTCGTCCCGCCGATGCTGCGGGAGGAGCGGGTGATCATCGGCGGGCGGCGGACGGACCGGGTCTACGGGGAGTTTCAGCGGGAGATGGACATGCTCAATCGGGCGTTTGCCGAGGTGATGATGGCGGGGGACGCGGCGGGTCGGGTGTTCACCTTTCCGATCCCGACGTACAACGTGACGCCGGATTTTCCCTGGGACAGCCCGGTCGTCGAGGCGATCCTCGCCATGACGGCCAAATACGGCACACCGTATTTCAGCAATTTTATCAACACGGACATGCGGCCGGAGGACGCCCGGAGCATGTGCTGCCGGCTCCGGCTGGACAATCGGGAGCTCCGGCGCCGGGGCGGGGGGCTGTTCGGCGCGCATCCGCTTACGGGAAGCATCGGCGTCGTGACGCTGAACCTGCCGCGGCTCGCCTACCGGGCGACGTCGCCGGAGGCGTTCTTCGGGGGGCTCGAGCGGCTCCTTGAGCTGGCCAAGGACAGCCTGGAGCGGAAGCGGGCGGCCCTGGAGCGGTGGATGGCGGCGGGGCTGTATCCGTATACGCGCCATTATCTGCGCCATCTGGCGCCGGCCGGGGATCCGGGCGACGTCGCCGACGCCGGGGTCGGGACCGGGCCCGGGGTCGGGTCCGGCGGCGGGGCGCCGGGGCTTTTTCTCGCCTTGACGGAGCCGGAGGCCGGCGGGCGTCCCGTTGGCGGACGGGAAAGCGGCGGTTATTTTCAAAATCACTTCAGCACGATCGGCGTCATCGGCATGCACGAAGCGCTTCTCAACCTCGGCCTCCCTTCCCTCCTCGAACCGGAAGGGGTCGCCTTCGCCGCCCGGGTGCTCGATTTCATCCGGGAGCGGCTCCAAGATTTTCAGGCGGAGACGGGGAATCTCTACAACCTCGAGGCGTCCCCGGCGGAAGGGGCGTCGTATCGCCTCGCCCGGATCGATCGGTCCCGCTACCCGGACATCGTCACCTCCGGCACGCCGGAAGCGCCGTACTACACGAATTCGACGCAGCTTCCCGTCGGGGCGACGGACGATCTGTTCGAGCAAATCGCCCTCGAAGAGCCGCTGCAGGAAAAATATACCGGGGGAACGGTGTTCCACATCTTTCTCGGCGAGGCGCTTCCCGACGGCCGCACGGCGGGAAAGCTGCTCCGGACGGTGCTCGAGACGACGCGGCTTCCGTATGTGACGCTCACGCCGACCTTTTCCGTCTGCGATGCCCACGGCTACCTTCCCGGGGAGGTGCCGACCTGTCCGCACTGCGGCCGTCCGACGGAAGTCTACAGCCGCGTCGTCGGTTACTACCGGCCCGTCCGGCGGTGGAACGACGGAAAGCGGCAGGAGTTTGCCGAGCGGCTCGTCTTTCGGCCGGAACTTCCCGCCTCGGCGCGGTGAAGGGTCGCGGCGCGGGCGACAGAACGACGGGAGGCGATGAAAGCGATGTTTTACGACCTTTTGCCGCTTTCGCTCCTCGATGATCCGGGCCACCTCGCCGCGACGGTGTTTACGAGCGGGTGCCGCTTCCGCTGTCCGTTTTGCCACAACGCCCTCCTCCAGCGGGTTCGGCCGCCGAAAATGCCTCCCGAGACGGCGCTCCGCCTGCTCGCGGAGCGCCGCGGGCGGCTGGAAAGCGTCGCCGTCACCGGCGGCGAGCCGACGCTCTGGAAGGACCTTCCGGATTTTCTCGCCGCCGTCAAGGCGCTCGGCTACCGGGTGAAGCTCGATACCGCCGGCGACCGGCCGGACGCGCTCGCGGACCTCCTCGCCCGCGGGCTCGTCGATTTCGTCGCGATGGACGTCAAAGATGCGCCCGAACGATACGGTCGCTATGCGCCCGATCCCCGGGCGCCGGAGCGGGTCCGGACGGCGGCGGCCGTCCTCCGGGAAAGCGGCGTCCCTTATGAAATCCGGATCACGGTGACGCCAAAACTCCACGAGGACGAGGCCATCCTGCGGGCGGTGCGCTGGATCGGGCCGGTGCCCCGACTCGTCCTGCAGGCGTATCGGCCCGCTCCGGGGGTGATGGCCCCCGAGATCGCCGGCACCGAGCCGACGCCGCCGGATCGGCTCAGGCGTCTGAGAGCGCGCATCCTCGCCGAAGCGCCGGCGGCGGCGACCGCGGTCGAGCTCCGCGGCGGCTGACGCGGCGCCGAAACTTCCGGACGCGCCGGGACGGACGTTGCGCGGATTTTGCAGGTACGCAGCCCCTTCGGAAGCCTCCGTACGCGCCGGGACTGACGCGCCGGGCGTGCGTCGGGTTTACGATCGAGGCCGATCTCCGTCTCCCGCCCACAGGCGAAGCGGCATCCAGCCCCGGACGCTGTTGACCGCCCAGAGGCGGTCGGCCGTGCAAAGATCGCGCCATGACATCGGCGCTTCCCGGACAAATCCGGCGGCGAGGAGATGGGCCCGGAAGACGCCCGGGAGGAGGCCGTCGGATAAGGGCGGCGTCCAGAAGTGCCCGTCCCGCTCGACGACGAGGTTGGCCCGGGAAAGCTCCGTCGGCCGCCCGGCGCCGTTCCAGAGGAGGACGTCGAGGCCGCCGGATGGAACCGGGAGGGCGGCGTTCGCCGTCGCCGCCGCCACCTCGGCCAGCCTGGCTTCGTACGGCGCCCGATCGAGCCGTTTGTGCCACCAGCGGTCGTCATCCGCGTCGATCGGCGTCCGGGCTGGGACGGCCAGCACCGCCCCCGAAAGGTCCGGCGCCGGAAGGAGGGCAAGCCGCCGCCGGTCGTCCCACGGCGCCCCGAGGGGATCGGCGGCGGCCGTGACGGCGCCCGTTCGGGGAACGACGAGCCGAAGGCGAAAGAGGCCGGCCGGATGCCGGCGCTTTGCCGCCTCCAGGGCCTTCTGGACGTCGGCGGCCCGGTCCGGAAAGCCGTAATGGCGCATCGAGGCAAAAAGGCGCGCCAGGTGGAGCGCCTCGAGGAACACCGCCCCGTCTTCGAGGCGCATCGTCTCGAGAAGGGCCGGCGGCGGGGCGGCCGGCCGGAGCAAAATGCCCGCTTTAAGCAGCGCTTCCCGGTATTCCCGCCGGGCGACGGAGCGGGCGGTGATGCCGCTTCCGGTGCCGTAGATGAGCCGCCGGGCGTCGACGTCGACAACGGCGGTCCGGATGGCGACGTTGAACACGGCGCCCTGGGGACCGGTGATGCCGATCGCGCCGGTGTAGATCCCCCGCGGGCTTTGCTCCAGCCGGCCGAGGAGTTCGAGGGCCGGGCGCTTCGGCATGCCGGCGATGCTCCCGCTCGGAAACAGCGCCCGGAAAAGGTCGGAAAGCCCCACCCCCGGCCGCGTCGTCGCTTCGACGGGCGCGGTGAGCTGCCAGACGGTCGGGTAGGCCTCGAGGACCGGCTCCCCGATCCGGACCCCGGCGGCGCCGCCTTCGGCCACGGCGGCGAGCTCGCGGGCGATGCCGGCGGCGGTCCGGAGGAGCTCCGCCCGGTCTTTGGCCGAAGCGAAAAGCGCCGCCCGCCGCCGGGCATCTTCTTCGGGGTATCGCCCCCGAGGCGCGGTCCCCTTCATCGGCCGCATCGCGAGCGTCCGGCCGTCCCAGGCAAAAAAAAGCTCCGGCGACGCCGAGAGGATCTTCAGGCGACCAAAATCCAAAAACGCGCCGTAGCCGGCCCCCTGCCGCCGAAGGAGGCGCCGGTAGAGGCGGAAAAAGCCGGCGTCATCGCCGGTCGCATGCCCGACATCGGCGAGCGGCAGGGCGAGGCGGAAGGTGAGATTCACGACCTCCGCCTCCCCCCGGGTGAGCGCCGCGATCAAGGTGGAAAACGCCGCCCGGTACGCCGCCCAGGTCGCCTCCGGCGGCACCCCGTCCGGTGCCCATCCGGCCTCCAGCGCGGCAAGAAGCGCCGGCCAGGCGCCGTCCCCCCCATCGATGCCGCCGTCCTCCCCATCGAGGCCCTCGTCCGCTTCCGGGGGCGGGGCGCCGTCCGCCGTGTCTTCGGCGGGCGCCCCGCCGGCGGCCGGTTCTTTTTCCGGCGGCATCCCGGGCGGGGCGGCGCCGGAGACGGCCGGCGCTCCGCCGCGGGGTCCGCCGCCGTTTCCCGCCCCTCCGTCTGCCGGCGGAACGCCGGCGCGACCCCTTTCGTCTCCTTCGAAGAGGCCGAACCAGGCGAACGGGAGGCGCGCCGAAGCCCCTCCTTCCGCTCGCGGAAAAGGCAGGTTCGGCCAAAACGCCGCCCCGGCTTCGTAGGTCAGAAAGCCGGCCGCCCATCGGCCGGCCCGCCGGGCGGCGTCGACGGCGGCGAGGATGGCCGGAACTTCCTCCGGGGTTTCGGCGACGAGCTCGGCGACCGGCCGGGCAAAGATCCGCGGTCCGCCGGGAAAATCGAACCGGGCAAAACGAAAGGAAAAAGTCGTCATCTGCGTGCCCCCTCCTCCAAACGCCTCTTTCGCCCCGCGCCGCCCGCGATCTTTTTCGCGATCTTCTTTCGCATTGGATCCGACGTTCGCATTGGAACCGCCCGCGGATGTTCGCCCGCGATGTTACTCGAAGACGACCCCCCGCTCCGCCGCGAGCCGCCGAAGCCGATACCGCCGGCCGGCGGCGGGAAAGACGGCCCCCGGCAGCCGGACGGCGAGCCGCTCGGGGAAGCGGCTGTGGAGCGGCACGACGGTCGAGGCGCCGATCGCCGCGGCGGCCCGGAGGAGATCCCCCGGCCAGGCATGGCCGCCGGTGTGGACAACCGAAAGCGTCATGCCGAGCTTCCGCACGAACGCCTCGAGGTGGCGCCACCGGGGGTCAAAGCCGCCCATCGGCTCGCCGCCGCTCTGAATGTACCGGCCGCCGGCGGTCGGAAGATCGAGGAGGGCGAAGGCGTTCTCCCACCGGTTTTGCACGACGAAAGCGCCCGGCGCCTCTCGAATCATCGCGGCGTCAACCCGATCGGCCTCCCGTCGGAGGTCGGCCCACCACGGGGCGCCGACGATCTCGGGCGCCACACCGGCTTCCGGCGCCCGAAGGTCGGGCACGTAGACGAGGGGCCGAAGGCCCCGGAGCCGCCGAAGCAGGTGGGCGACAGCCGGCTCGAAGGCGACCCGTCGACCGGCGGCCTCGGCCGCCTTAAGCACCCCTTCCAGCCGGTCCAGGTTCCACGGATAGACGTTCACGACGACGAGGCCCTCCGTCTCCCGAAAGGCGGCCGTGAGCGCCTCCCGAACGTCCGCCTCCGAAAGGGCCCCCTCCGGCGGCGGCGCCTCGGGGGTCAACGCTTCATCCGGAAGGACTTCCCGGGGGCCGATCGTCGTCCCTTCGATGAGAAGGAGATCCGGCCGAAACGCCCGCGCCCGTTCGAGAAACGCCGCCGTCAGCTCCGGGCGGGCGCCGTGCAGGCGAAAGTCGCCGGTGTAGACGATCCGCACCTCCGGCGTCTCGATGAACAATGCCGCCGCCCCCGGGACGTCGTGGTCGACGGGGACGAAAAAGAAGCGGATCGGCCCGTGACGAACCGGCGTCTCGAACGGGACGCCGGCAAGCGGCCGCGCCGGATGGATGCCGTCGCCGATCTCGGCGAGGGCTTCCGCCAGCGCCCGGGAGGGCTCGCTTCCATAGACGGGGATGTCCGGCGCCACCCAGCCGGCGGCGCCGGCGTGGTCGAGATGGAGATGCGACACCGCCACCGCCGTCGCCGGTCCATCCGGGCAAAAGGGGCGAGGAAGTCGCGGGTCGCCGGCCGGCGCCCGAAGGGCGTCCTGAGCGTAGAGGCCGTCGATCGCCGGCACCCGCCCGAGGCGGATGAGATCGGCGAGGCGAAAGGCCGCGCGCGGACGGATCGACGCTTCCAGCACCGCCCGTTCCGGTTCGTAGACGAGGCCGAAGTCAAAAAGAAGGCGGTGATCGCCATGCTCGAGCATGACGATCGTGCCGCCGATCGTCCAAAGCCCCCCGAAGAAGGTGATCGCGCTCATCGCGACGGTCTCCTCTTCTTTTTGTGTTTTTTTGGCCGGCTTTATTTTCGGCAGGCCTGGTCTGGGTCCTGCTCGGGGCAAAACGCCCCGCCTTCCCGCGAAGGCTTTACTCGCGGGAGCGCGCCTTGGCCCGGTCGATCTCCGCCTGGACCTTGGCGGCGGCATCGTGGAGCGCGGCGTCGGGCGCTTTTTCCCCGAGGAGGACCGCTTCGATTTCCTTTTGCACGACTTTCATCGCCGCGTCAAAGCCGGGGATGCGCGGATCGAAGAAACCGGCGTCAAACTGCTCGGTGCCGACCCCGTTGGCGGGATGGTCCTTCACGAAGTCCTTCCAGATCGGGCTTTCGAGGGCCGAGCGGCGGATCGGGAGGTACCCCGTCTCCTTGGCCCAGTACGCGGTGTTGTCCGTGTTCAGGAGCGTTTTGATAAACAGCCAGGCGGCGAGTTTTTCCTCCGGCGTGGCCGAATTGAACACGGCGACGGCGTTTCCGGCAAAGGGGACGGCCCGCTTCGCTCCGGCCGGGACCGGCGCCGCCGCCCAGCGGATGTTCCCTTCGGCGGCCTTGGCGACGAACGGGATGCCCGCCGAGGAACCGATGTACATCGCCACGTCGCCGCGGCCGAACGGGTTCGACATATACTGGTCTTCTCCGGCCAGGCGGGCGATCTTATCTTTGAACAGCCCGGCGATAAAGTCAAGGGCTTTCCGGCCTTCCGGGCTGTCGAAAAGGACTTTTCCGGTCGCTTCGTCGATGTAGCGTCCGCCGGCCTGCCGCACCCACATGTGGAACTGCCAGCCGACGGAGTTTTCAAAGCCCATGCCGATGATCTTTTTGCCGTTTCGCTCGAAGGTGAGCTTTTCGGCCGCCTGCCGGAGTTCGTCCCACGTCTTCGGCACCTCGACGCCGCGTTCCTGGAAAAGATCGGTATTATAATACAGGATCTGGGTGCTTTTGCTGAAGGGGAGGGAAAAGTAACGGCCGTCCCACCGGTTGGCCTCCCGGAACACCGGGATGATATCTTCGAATTCTTCCTTCGTCCAACCGATCTCCGGATGTTCGATATAGGGCGTAAGATCCTGGACGAGGCCGCTTTGTTTGTAGTCGGTCACCCACGTTTCGATCACCTGGGCCATCACCGGAAGCGTCTTCGACTTCGCGGCGGCGGTGAGCTTTTCCTGCAGGTCGCCGTAGTTGCCCTGTCCGACGAGCTTGATGCGGATGTCCGGATGTTCGGCCATGAATCGATCGGCGATCGACTTGAGCGCCTCTTCGTGATGGCCGGTCATCGCATGCCAGAAGGTAATTTCAACCGGACCGCGAAGACGCGTCGGAAAAGCGGCATCGCCCGTCTTGTCGGCCGCCGATGATGGCGCGTTTTTGTCGCTTCCTGCAGGCGCCGGAGGCGTCGTTTCAGGCTTGCCGCAGGCGGCGGCAAAGAGGATGAGGCCGAGCGCCAGGACGGAAAGGATGCGTCGTTTCATGATCGTCTACCGGTCCTCCTTGACCGCAGCGTTTGGCCAGCGACGAAGGCGCGACGGCGGCCACCCGAAACGGCCGGCATCCCCCCTCAACCTTTGATCCCGGTCCGGGCCAGTCCTTCGACGATAGATCGCTGCAACAGGAGGTAAAGGACGATCATCGGCACGATGACGAACGCCGAAGCGGCCATGAGGAGTTCGTAAGCCGTCCCGGCCTCGGTCGTAAAAGCGGTAAGGCCGACGGGAAGCGTGCGCATCTCCCGGCTGTTGGTGACGATGAGCGGCCAGAGAAACGCGTTCCAGCTCCCGATCGCCTTCAGGACGACGATCGTCACGAGCGCCGGCCGGACGATCGGGACCATGATCGTCCAGAGGAAGCGAAAGTCTCCCGCGCCGTCGACGCGAGCGGCGTAACCGAGCTCCTTCGGCACGGAAAGAAAATGCTGCCGGAGAAGGAAAATGGCAAACACGCTTGCCGTCCACGGGATGATGAGCGCTTCGTACCGGTCGATCCAGCCCAGGCGAGAAAGCGTCACGTAGTTGGGGACGAGCAGCACTTCGCCGGGGACCATCATCGTGCCGAGAAGCAAGCTGAAAAGGAGGTCCCGTCCCCAAAACGACAGGCGGGCGAAGGCATAGGCGGCGAGAATCATCGTGATGAGTTCACCGAGCGTCGAAAGGGCGGTGACGAGGACGCTGTTCAGGAAATAACGGCCGAACGGCGCCATCGTGAGCGCCCGGACATAGTTGTCCCAGTGCCACTCCGAAGGAATCCACTTCGGCGGCATGAGCATCACTTCGTTCGGAGCCTTGAGAGACGTCGAGATCATCCAGGCGAAAGGAAGAAGCATGAGCGCCGCGCCGAGGGAAAGCAGGAGGAGGATCGTCCCCCGGGATAAGGCGTCGCGAATCACGGGCGGTCCCCTTTCCGTTTTGGATCATGAACGGCCCTCAGACGGCCGTCCGCTTTCGGCCGATCCAAAGTTGGATGAGGGTCAGCAGGAAGGTGATCAGGAAGAGCACGTAGGCGGCGGCGGAGGCTACGGCGTAATCCTGTTCCCGATAAAACTTTACGAAAATGTAGTAGACGAGCGTCAGGGCGCTCGAAAGGGGCCCGGGGCTGCCGCCGAACAGGGCGTAGACCTCGTCGAACACTTTGAAAGCGCCGATGATCGAGACGATCGAGACGAAAAACGTCGTCGGCCAGAGGAGCGGAAAGGTGATCGACCAAAACCGCTGCCACGGTCCGGCACGATCGAGGCGGGCGGCGAGATGATACGTCTCCGGGATGTTCGTCAGGCCGGCGAGGAAAAGGACGACGTTGTAGCCGAGGCTCTTCCAGATGGCGAAGAGGATGAGGGCCGGAAGCGCCCAGCGGGGATCGGTGAGCCACCGAACGGGTTGGATCCCGAGCAAACCGAGCCCGAAGTTGAGAAGCCCGTAGTCGGAGTGAAAAATCCATCTCCAGACGACAGCCACCGCCACGACGGACGTCACCGTCGGCAGGAAGTAGACCGTTCGGAAAAACGAGCGCAGCGGGATCGGCCGGTAAAGCATGAGGGCGATGCCGAGGGAGAGGGCGATGGAAATCGGCACGACGCCGAGGACGAAAACCGCGGTGTTCCGAAGCGCCAAATGGAACTCCGGATCTTTGAGGAGATAAAGGTAGTTGTCAAAGCCCAGGCGATAGACGCGGTCGTGAAAATAGTCGTAGTCCGCGTAGAAGCTCAAAAGGAACGACTCGACGATGGGGTAAATCGTAAACGTCCCCAGCACGAGAAGCGCAGGGGCAAGATAAACGAGGGCTTTGGCAGTGGAACGCAGGTTTGGCTTGTCCGGCAACGGCCGTCCCTCCCGGAAAATCAGGCGAGTTGAACGCCGGAAGCCGCCTTCGGGCGGCCTTGAGGTTCCTTGCGGCGTAGGCTTTCGCCGGTCTCGGGATGGAAAAGATGGATGGCGGACGGCTCAACCGTCAAGACGACCGCCGTGCCGGGGTGAGGGGCTTTTCCGGTCGGAGCGAGGACGCGAACGGCCCCGGCGGACGTCTCGACGCGAAGGAGCGTCTCCCGACCGATGGTCTCGCGAACCGCCACCCGTCCCGCGATTCCGCCCCTGCACGCTTTCGGATCTCCGGGGGCGACGCCGGCCGCCTCGAGGCGGAAATCTTCCGGGCGGATGCCGACGACCACCGGCGTCTCCGGGGGAAGCGGCTCCATGTCTTCTGGCAGGTCGGAAAGGGGGCTTCCGTCGCCCAGGAGGAGGCAGCGGGCATCGGCGCCGACTCGAGCGGACAGGATGTTGATCGGCGGATTTCCAAGAAATTCGGCCACAAACCGGTGCGCGGGTCGGATGTACAGCATGTCCGGCGTGTCGTACTGGACTTTTCGCCCCTCGCGCAAAAGCAGGATGCGGTCGGCGAGACTCATGGCCTCCTCTTGGTCGTGGGTGACGAAGACGGTCGTGATCCCCACGCTCGAGACGATGCGACGGATTTCTTCCCGCATCTCCAGCCGAAGACGAGCGTCCAGATTGGAAAGCGGCTCGTCCAGAAGAAGCAATTTCGGCCGTTTGACGAGCGCCCGGGCGATGGCGACCCGCTGCTGCTGGCCACCGGAAAGCTGGGCGGGCTTTCGCTCGAGAAGAGATTCGATGCGCACCAGGAGGGCCATTTCCAGCACCATCTCCCGTCGCCTGTTTTTATTGATTTTTTGTACTTTCAGGGGAAAGGCGATGTTTTCGAACGCCGTCATATGGGGATAGAGCGCATAGTTTTGAAAGACCATCCCGATCTCTCGCCGTTCCGGCGGGACGTCGTTGACCACCGCTCCATCGAAGCGGATGACGCCGGCCGTCGGGCGATACAGCCCGGCGAGCAAAAAGAGGGTCGTCGTTTTGCCGCATCCGCTCGGCCCGAGGAGGGCGACGAGCTCGCCCGACTCGATGACGGCATCGAGACGGTCGACGGCCGTGACGTCGCCGAAGCGCATGCTGAGGCCTTCAAGTTCGACGCGCAACGGGCTCACCTCAACGCTCGAGTAAAGTGGCCACCACCTCAGAATAGCACGGGGTTTTGAAGGGCAAATGAAGGGGAAGTTAAGAGCTTGTAATGGATCGGTAAAGAGAATGTAAAGACGGCGGCGCTCGGAGGCGCAAGCGAAACCGGGTGCCCCTCCTGTCAAACCGGAAACTTGACACCAGCAAAAAGCTCTGGTATGCTAAGCGGCGGCTCCGGCCGGACGATGCTTTCGCTCCCGGCCTTAGGGACTTCAGGCAAAGGAGACGAACCGTGCTTGAGAAGCGGGCGCGGGTGGCCTCGCTGTACGATCTTTACGGCGGGCTGCTTTCCGAACGACAGCGCCGGGCGCTTGTGCTGTATCACTTTGAAGACTGGTCGCTGTCGGAAGTCGCCGACGCCCTCGGGATGAGCCGTCAGGCGGTCCACGCCCTCCTCCGGCGGGCGGAGGCGACCCTCGACCGGCTGGAAGCCGTCCTCGGCCTCTGGGATCGGAGCCGCGAGCGGGAGGCGCTTTTGACGGAGCTCGACGCCCGCCTTCGGGCGCTTCGCGACTGCCCGGCGGCCGGCGACCTCGCGAAGGTCGCCGCCGCGCTTCGGGCGCTCGAAGAGGCACCGGAACCGAGCGCCCGGGCGCCTTCCGCCCAAAGCCGACTGCTTTCGCCGGAAAGATCCGGCCCCGGGCATCGGGCGGGACGGCGGAACGGAGCGCCGATCCGCCGAAGCGATCCGTCTGCGCCGAGTCGAGGCGTCCGAAAAGCGCCGAAGGCCTCCGGCGCTTCGTCGGGATCGGGCGGCGCGGCCGGTCCGGAGGACGGGCGATCGGCCGGAAAGGAGGGAGACGATGGCGTTTGAATCGCTGACGGCGCGCCTCGGCGAGGCGTTCCGCCGCCTGAGGGGGCGGGGGCGTCTCACGGAGGCCGACGTCGATCAGGCCCTGCGGGAGATCCGCCTCGCGCTTCTGGAAGCGGACGTGAGCGTCAAGGTCGTCCGGCCGCTCATCGGCCGCATCCGGGAGAAGGCCGTCGGCGCCGAAATCTTAAAATCCCTCAATCCCGCCCAGCAGGTCGTCAAGATCGTCTACGACGAGCTCGTCGACCTTCTCGGCGGCACCCTCGCCGAACTGAACCTCTCCCGGCGGCCGGCGGTCATCCTCATGGTCGGCCTTCAGGGCGCCGGGAAGACGACGACCGCCGGCAAGCTCGCCCGGCACCTCGCCGGGCGGGGGAAAAAGCCGCTCCTCGTCGCCGCCGACGTCACCCGACCGGCGGCGGTGACCCAGCTTGAGGTGCTCGGCCGCTCGATCGACGTCCCCGTCCACCTCCCCGGCGATCTCACCGATCCGGTCGCCATCGCCGAAGCCGGACTCTCCCGGGCCCGGGCGGAAGAGCGGGACGTCGTCATCGTCGATACCGCCGGCCGCCTCCACATCGACGAGGTCCTCATGGCGGAGCTCAAGGCGGTGAAGGCGGCCGTCCGACCGGACGAGATCCTGCTCGTCGTCGACGCCATGACCGGTCAGGAGGCGGTCGCCGTCGCCGAGCGCTTCCACGACGCCCTCACCCTGACCGGCGTCATCCTGACGAAGCTCGACGGCGACACCCGGGGCGGGGCGGCCCTTTCCGTCAAGGCGGCGACCGGCGTGCCGATCAAGTTTGCCGCCACCGGGGAGCGGCTCGACGCCCTCGAGCCGTTTTACCCCGACCGGATGGCCTCCCGCATCCTCGGCATGGGCGACGTGCTGACCCTCATCGAAAAGGCCCAGGCGGAAGTCGACGAACAAAAGGCGCGGGAGCTCGAGCGAAAGCTCCGCCGGGCGGAGTGGACGCTCACCGACTTCCTCGACCAGCTCCGGCAGCTTAAGAAGATGGGCCCGCTCGAAGAGCTCCTCAAGATGATCCCCGGCGTCGGCGCCCGCCTCGGCCAGATCCAGGTCGACGAAAAGCAGCTCGCCCGCCTCGAGGCGATCATCCTCTCGATGACGCCGGAAGAACGGGAGCGGCCGGAGATCATCAACTACAGCCGCCGGAAGCGGATCGCCGCCGGGAGCGGCACCACCGTCGCCGACGTCAACCGCCTCCTCAAGCAATTCGAAGAGGCGCGGAAGCTCATGAAGCAGATGGCGAAGATGGGCGGCAAAAAAGGCAAAGGTCCGCGGGGCTTTAAGTTTCCGTTTCCTTTCCCCTAAAACCTCGAGTTCTCTTGCGCTCCCAACCCTGAGTCTCTTGTGCCTTTTCATTTTCCGTCGGATCGTCGGTCTGCGAAAAGACCCATCAGGCCAAAAAGGAGGCAACCGTCGGCATGGTCAAAATTCGCCTGCGCCGCCTCGGCGCGAAAAAGCGCCCCTTTTACCGCATCGTCGTCGCCGACGCCCGCTCGCCGCGGGACGGCCGCTTCATCGAGGAGATCGGCTACTACAACCCCCTCACCGACCCGGCGGACGTCAAGGTGGACGTCGAGCGGGCCGTCTACTGGCTGAAAAACGGTGCCCAGCCGACGGAAACCGTCCGCTCCCTCTTCCGGCGGACCGGGGTGCTCAAGGCGTTCTATGAGGCCCGCCGGGCGGAAAAGGGCCAGGCTTCCGACGCGGCGGAACCGGCGACTTTGTCCGGCACCGAAGGGTCTGGCGCCTGAGCGCCTCGCCGAAGCGCTCCGCGCCGCCGGCCGCCTTGTGTTAGGGGGCAGGCTCGCGGCGAAATCGCCGGCCTTTCCCGGCGGCGCGGGGCGCAAGGAAGATCAGACGGGAAGCGCTGGCAAAAAGGCGGGGTGTGCCCGTGCGCTACTTTAACGTCGGCCGGATCGTCGCCCCCCACGGCCTCAAAGGGGAAGTCCGCGTCCTCGCCGTGACCGATTTTCCCGAAGTCCGGTTCCGCCCCGGGAGCACGCTGTACGTCTTTCGGGAAGAGGGGGACGTTCGGCAGGCGGAGGCCAGCCCGAAGGGAGCCGCCGGGGCGCCTTCCGAACCGGTCCGACGGACGGCTTCGGCGACGGATCCGGCGCTTCCTCGTGAGGCGGCCCTTCCGGAGCCGCTTCAGGTCGAAGGCGCCCGCCGGCACAAAAACGTCTATCTCGTCAAGTTCCGCGGCGTCGACACCGTCGAGGCGGCCGAGGCGCTCCGGGGCGCCGTGCTCAAGGTCGCCGAAGCGGACCGGGAACCCCTCCCGGAGGGGACGTACTACTTCGATCAGATCATCGGCCTTTCGGTCGTCGACGAAGCCGGCGCCGTCCTCGGCGCGGTGAAGGAGATCTTAAAGCCCGGCGCCAACGACGTCTGGGTCGTCGCGCGGCCGGGGCGGCGGGATCTCCTCCTCCCGTACATTCCGGACGTGGTTCGGGCGGTCGACCTGGAGGGCGGTCGGATCGTCGTCCGGCTTCTGCCCGGCCTCGACGACGAGGCGGAAGCCGAGGTGCCGTCCCGGCGGGCCGCCGGCAGGGCCGCCGACCGAACGGGGAACCGGAAAGGCGGCCGGAAGGGCGGGCGGCCTTCCGGCGGCCGCTCCGAATCCCGCCCGCCGGCGGACGGGGCCGGTTCCGTTCTGCCGGACGACGGCGGAGGGGCACGATGACCGACGCGTGGATCCCGGGCCCCGCGACGGGGACGGCGCCGAAGCTTCAGATCGACGTGCTGACGCTCTTTCCGGAGCTTTTTCCGCCGGTGTTCGAGGCGAGCATTCTCGGTCGGGCCCGGCGGGCCGGCCTCTGGGATTATCGCCTCGTGGACTTTCGCGCTTACGCCTGCGACCGGCACCGGACGGTCGATGACGTCCCGTACGGCGGCGGCGACGGGATGGTGCTCAAGGTGCCGCCGATCGCCCGGGCCGTCGAGGGGCTTCTTGGCGGGCCGGAGGCGTTTGAGGCATGGCTTTCCCGGCCGAAGGAAACGCGGCGGCCGAAGCTGATCCTTCTTACGCCCCAGGGGGAGCGGCTCACCCACGGCCTGGCGGAACGCTTGAGCCGTGAAGCGCACCTCATCCTGCTGGCCGGCCACTACGAAGGGTTTGACGAGCGGATCCGGGAGCACCTGGCGACGGACGAGGTGTCGATCGGCGATTTCGTCCTCACCGGCGGGGAGCTTCCGGCGATGGTGCTCGTCGACGCCGTCGTCCGGCTCCTCCCGGGCGTCCTCGGCGGCGAGCGGTCCGCGGTCGAGGAGTCGTTTGCCATGGGGCGGCTCGAGTATCCTCACTACACCCGGCCGCCGTCGTATCGCGGCTGGGAGGTTCCGGACGTGCTTCGCTCCGGGCATCATGCCCGGATCGCCGCCTGGCGGAAGGAGCAGGCGCTCCTTCGGACGCTCCTTCGCCGACCGGATCTGCTCTGGATGTACCCGCCGGACGCGGAGGAGGCGGCGCTTCTTCGGCGTTGGGCGGGCCTTGACCACGAAGAAGCCGCCCTCGCCGGAGCGGAGGAGGCCGGCGGGGAGGCGGCGGAGGCCGGACGAGATGCAAAAGAGGCCGAACGGGGTGCGACGGAGGCCGGCGGCCGGGAGGCGTCCGCCGGCGCCGGGGCGGAAGAGGGGGCTGATGCGTTATTCGGCGCCGATGCGCCGCTCGATGCGCTTTTCCGGGCGGCCACCGTCGTCCGGGCGGCCGGCGGGAAGGCGTCGCTTCCGAAGGTCGCCGCCGCGATCGTCGGGGCCCTCGAGGCCGCCGGGCGGCTGCCGCCGCCGATGTCGAAGCCCCGGCGAAGGCGCCGAGAAAATCCCTTTTTCGCTGCCCGGAACGCCGGCGGCGAAACGGCCGGGGCGGCCTGGCGCCCAGAGGATGCCGGAGAGGCCGGGCGAAGCGGGCCGGCCGGTGGCAGTGAAGCAATAAGGGGATCGGACGACGCGCGCGACGAAGCCGGTCCGGCCCGTGACGGGGAGGCAAAAGGGGGACCGACCGATGACGGTCGGGACGACGGCGGCCGGACGGAGGCGAACGGATGAGCATTCAGTGGTTCCCCGGGCATATGGCCAAGGCGGAACGGGAACTTCGAGCGCGGCTCGAGCTCGTCGATGCGGTCTTCGAGCTCCGGGACGCCCGGGCGCCCCGGGCGACAGCGAATCCGCGCCTTCCGGAACTGCTCGGCGGGCGACGGCGGATCATCGTCCTCGCCAAGGCGGATCAGGCGGACCCGGCCGTGACCCAGGCGTGGCTCGAGGCGCTTCGGCGAGCGGCCGATGCGGCGGTGGCGGTCGATCTGGTGCGGGGCGCCGGTCTCGGCCCGCTGTACGCCGCCCTTGAGCGTCTTGGCCGGGACGTCGCCGCCCGGCGGAGGGCGCGGGGGCTTCTCCCGCGTCCGCCCCGGGCGATGGTCGTCGGCGTGCCGAACGTCGGCAAATCGACGTTCATCAATCGCCTGGCCGGCCGGCGGGCGGCCAAAGTGGGCGACCGGCCGGGGGTGACCCGGGGCCTCGTGTGGATTCGGGCCCGGGGCGGGGTGGAGCTTCTGGATACGCCGGGGCTTCTCTGGCCGAAGCTGGACGATCCGGAGGGCGCGCTGCTTCTCGCCGCCCTCGGCGCCGTCGCCGAGCATCGCTTTCAGGCGGAGGCGGTGGCGGCCTTTCTCTACCGTCGCCTTGCCGACTTGAAGCCGGCTGCGCTTTTGGCCCGCTACGGGGCGGTGCTTTCGGCGGGCGGGCCGTCCGCGCCGGCCTCGGCCGGGGAGGATGAGCCCGGCGTGGCTTTGGAGGGCGACCCTTTGAGCGGCGGCACGGCTTTGGGCGGCGGCGCGTTCGGCGCGGCCGGCCTGCCGGAGCCGGCGGTGTTTTTGGCGCGGCTTGCGGCGGCGCGGGGGCTCCTTCGCCCCGGCGGCGCGGCCGATGCGGCGGCGGCCGCCGAGCTGTTTTTACGGGAAGTCCGGAGCGGAGCGCTGGGGCCGGTGAGTTTCGAGGCGCCGTGAGCGGTGCCCGAGGTCCGAGCCCGGCGTCGACGGACGGGGGGCGGCGAACGGTGCATCCTCCGCCGAACCGCCGCTTCGGCTCGTCCGATCCGGGACGGCGGGGGCCAGGGGGACCGCCCGCACCGCGGCGCGCCGGTTCGGCCGCCCGGCGCCGGCGAAGGCCCGGCGGGGGCGCGCCGGGTTTTTCCGCCCGGGCGATCTTCCGCCTGCCTTGCGACGGGAGCGAGCCCCGTGATATAATGGCAAATGTCGTGCGAGGTGAACGCCATGCATCCGATCATCCGCGAGATCACCGCGGATCAGCTGCGGAACGATCTGCCGGATTTTCGCCCCGGCGATACGGTTCGCGTCCACGTCAAGGTCGTCGAAGGCGGCCGGGAGCGCGTTCAGGTGTTTGAAGGGGTCGTCCTGAAGCGGCAGGGCGGCGGCATTTCCGAGACGTTTACCGTGCGCAAGGTGTCGTACGGCGTCGGGGTCGAGCGGACGTTTCCGCTGCACTCGCCCCGGATCGACAAGATCGAGGTCGTCCGCACCGGGAAGGTGCGCCGGGCGAAACTCCATTACCTGCGGGAGCGGCACGGGAAGGCGGCGAAGATCAAAGAACGGAAGCCGAAGGCGGAAGCGATGGCCGGGGCCCCGGCCGCGGCGGTCGCCGAAGAGGCGTCCGGGTCCCAACCCGAATGAAGGGGCGGCGCGCACGGCGCGCCGTTCTTTTCTTTCGGGCGGGCGGGACTTCATGGGCGGTCCGGCAGGCCGGGACTTTGCGCCGGCTTCCCGGGATCGGGTATACTGGGGTCGATCGACAGGGGGGGCCGGATGTGGCGGACGAGCACAAGGCGGCGGAGGTCGACGCAGGCGGCGCCGCTCCGCCGGAGGCGACGAAGCGCCGGCGGTCCCTCACCCGAGAGCTGTGGGACTGGACGAAGGCGATCGCCATCGCCGTCGTGCTGTCGGTGCTCGTCAGAACGTACGTCTTTGCGCCGACGATCGTCGACGGAGAGTCGATGATGACGACGCTCGAGACGCACGAGCGGGTCATCGTCAACAAGCTCATCTATCGCTTCGAAGCGCCGAAGCGGGGCGACATCATCGTCTTTCACGCGACGCCGGACAAAGATTTTATCAAGCGCATCGTCGGCCTTCCGGGGGACCGACTCGAGGTGAGGCGCGACGTCCTCTACGTGAACGGCCGGCCGGTGGACGAACCTTACCTGGCGGAAAACAAGGCCCTCTGGAAAAAGGAGCTCGAAGAAGCGCACCTGCCGCCGGATTTGCCGTTTACGGAAGATTTTACCGTGGACCGGGTGCCGCCGGGCACGGTGTTCGTCCTCGGCGACAACCGGCGAAATTCGACCGACAGCCGGGTGCTCGGCCCCGTGCCGCTCTCTCGCATTGTCGGGCGGGCGGAGTTTGTCTTCTGGCCCCCCGACCGGTTTCGCTGGCTTCACCCGTAGGGCGGCGTCGGAGCCCGCCCAAGACCGAGAGCCTGACGCGGAATGACCGGAAAAAGGACCGGAAAAAGGAGTAAGGACCGGAAGCCACAGGCGTAGAGGAAGGGATGAGCGTTGCCGGCGGGAGAGGAGTTCGAACGGCGCTTCTGGGCGGCGGGGATCCGGCGCCTGGCCGGCGTCGATGAAGTCGGCCGGGGGCCGCTGGCGGGGCCGGTCGTCGCCGCCGCGGTCATCCTGTCGCCGGAGCGTCCGATTCCGGGGCTGGACGATTCGAAGCGCCTGTCCCCCAAGCGGCGGGAGGCGCTCTACGGCCGCATCCTCGAGGCGGCTTTGGCCGTCGCCGTCGGCCGGGCGACGGCGGCGGAGATCGACCGGCTGGGGATCGTCCCGGCGACGCGGCTCGCGATGCGGCGGGCGCTTTGGGGGCTCGCTCCGGCGCCGGAGGCGGTCCTCGTCGATGCGCTGCCCGTGGAGGCGGGCGTGCCGGAGACGGTTCTTCTGCACGGGGATCGCCGGAGCATCTCCATCGCCGCGGCGTCGATCGTGGCCAAGGTCGTCCGGGACCGGTGGATGGAAGCCTGGGGGCGGGTCTATCCGGCGTTCGGTTTTGAACGGCACCGGGGGTACGGGACGAAGGAACATCGGGATCGGCTGGAGCGCTTCGGCCCGACGCCCCTGCACCGCCGGACGTTCCTGTCTTTTTTGGCCTCGGCGCCGGCGGTCGAAACCGGCAGCCGCGGGCGGGAGCGGGCATGAAGGCGGGCGGAGGCGGCGGCGCCCGGCGGCCGGCGGATGCCCGCCGGACGGGAAGCGTTCCGTCGAAAAATTCCGCCCCGCGCGGCGATCTTGAACCGCGCGGGGCGTCTGGATCGCATGGAATCTCCGGACCTCCCGACGTCGAACCGCGCGACGCCGCCGGATCGACCGGCGCCGGCGGCTCCGGGCCCTCCGACGTCAGAACGCTTGATCGCCAGGCGCTCGGCGCCCTGGGGGAGGCCCTGGCCCTCGAGCATCTCGTCGCCCGGGGGTTTCGCCCGATCGATCGGAATGTTCGCACCCGGTACGGCGAAATCGATCTTATTGGCGAGATGGACGGATGCCTCGTCTTCGTCGAGGTGCGCACCCGCCGCGGCACCGCTTTCGGCACCGGCCGGGAGTCGGTGACGGGGCGCAAACAGGCCCGCCTCCGGCGCCTCGCGGCGGCTTACCTGGCCCGAAGCGGCCGGGGCGAGGTGCCGGTCCGCTTCGATGTCGTCGAGGTGACCTTTGCCGGCGGGGCGGCGGCGATCGTCCATCTGGCCGGAGCGTTTTAGGCCTTCGCCTCAGGCGCGGACGGAGAGACGATGAGGCGCCGGGCGGAAGGAACGGACGGACCGGCGGGTCGCAGGGGAGGGACCGAGGTGGAGATTTGGGCGCATCGGGGTGCTTCGGCGGTGGCGCCGGAAAATACGCTGGCAGCGTTTCAGGCGGCGCTTCTCGCCGGCGCCGACGGCATCGAACTGGACGTGCAGCTCACCCGGGACGGCGTCGTCGTGGTGATCCACGATGAGACGCTGGAGCGGACGACGGACGGTTCCGGCTTCGTGCACGAAAAGACGTGGGCGGAGCTCGCCCGGCTCGACGCCGGGCGCTGGTTTCACCCGGATTTTCGGGGCGAGCGGGTGCCGCGGCTGGAGGACGTGCTCGTGTGGGCGCGGGGGACGAACCTGAGGCTCAACATCGAGCTCAAAAACGCTCTCTTTCCGATGCCGGGCCTCGAGGAGACCGTGGTGGCCCTCCTCCACCGGCATGATCTGGTCGAGCGAACCGTCCTCTCGTCGTTCAACCACGAAAGCGTCCGCCGCCTCCGGCACGAGCACCCGGAGGTTCGGGCGGCGATCCTCTACGTCGCCCGGCTGTTCGACCCGTGCCGGTATCTCGCCGCGATCGGCGGAGCGGACCTTCACCCGTACTACCTCACCGTCTCGCCGGAGCTTGCCGCCCACGCCGCGGCGTGCGGAGCCCGGGTGCGGGCGTTTACCGTCGACCGGCCGGAGGACATCCGGCTTCTTCAAGCCTACGGCGTGCACGGCGTCATCACCAACCGCCCGGCCGAAGCCCGGCAGGCCCTTTTGGCCGTTCCGTAAGCGGGCCGGAAGCCGGTCGGACCGCGGGAGATCTTTTTGCGCCCCCCTTTTTTCCGGCGGCGCGCTATAATGTGAAAAGCCCGGCGCGGGACGATCCGGGACCTTTGCTTAACATCGCGTGTTCGCCGACCGCGCGTCCCCCAAGCGACGACGCGGCATCAGGGACGCGGCATTTGCGCGCCGGACCTCGGATCACCGACCAGGACCTTGCATCACCGACCAGGAATCACCGACCAGGAAAGGAAGAGCGCTGTTGGACGTGCTGGAGGCGATCCGGACGCGGCGGAGCATCGGCCGGGTGAAGCCGGATCCGGTGGAACGGGAGAAGATCGAGCGGATCCTCGAGGCGGCGACGTGGGCACCGACGCACCACCGGACGGAGCCGTGGCGCTTTTTCGTCCTCACCGGCGAGGGGCGCCGACCCCTTTCCCGGCTGTTTGTCGAGCTTGCCAAGGCGGAGATGGTCGATCCCGAGACGCCGGAAAACCGGGAGAAACTCGAACGGGAGGCGAAGAAGCCGTTCCGGGCGCCGGTCGTCATCGCCGTCGCCGTCGTGCCGGCGGAGCGGCCGGACGTCGTTCTGGCGGAGGAGCGGGCCGCGGTGGCGGCGGCGATCCAGAACATGCTGCTTGCCGCCCACGCCCTGGGGCTCGGGGCGATGTGGCGGACCGGGAAAAAGACGTACCACCCGAAGGTGCGGGATTTCTTCGGCCTCGGGGAAAAAGGCGAGATCGTCGGCTTTGTCTACCTCGGCTACCCCGACGGCCCGCCGCCGGAGCGAACCCGGACGCCGTTTTGGGAGAAGACGAAGTGGATCGATGAGGACCGGCCGTACGCCGACGGGTGAGGCGGGGGTGAGGCCGGGCGGCCGGCCTGGGATCGGCCGGCCAGGGGTGCCGCCGGCCTGACGAAAAGGTCGGAACGCGGCCGGCGACGGATCGATGACCCGGCTTGCGCGAAAGGGGCCGCCGGCGCCGTCGTTTGGAAGCGGGGGTGGGGGATGGTCGTTCGCGTCTTTGGCGCCACCGTCGAGGGCGTCGTCGGGTTGCCCGTCGCCGTCGAGGTGGACCTCTCCGGCGGGCTTCCGGCCTTCGATATCGTCGGCCTCCCGGACGGCGCCGTCCGCGAGGCCCGGGAGCGGGTCCGGGCGGCGATCAGAAACAGCGGTTTTCAGTTTCCCCTCCGGCGCATCACCGTGAGCCTGGCGCCGGCGGACCGGCGAAAGGAAGGCTCCGGGCTGGATCTTCCGATCGCCGTCGCCATCCTCGCCGCGGATGGCCAGATCAGGCCCCGCCGGCCGCTCGAACGGCTGCTTCTCGTCGGCGAACTCTCCCTGGACGGCGGCTTAAAAGCCGTTCGGGGGACGCTGGCGATGGGGCTCATGGCGAAGGAGGCGGGCTTTCGGGCGATCGTCCTTCCGGCCGAAAGCCGGCCGGACGCCGCGTGGGTCCGGCATCCGGCGTTCCTCGGAGCGTCGCTCCGGGACGTCGTCGCCTATCTCGAGGGGAAGGCGGAGGCGGCCGTCGTCCCTTCGGAGCCGGAGCCTTCGCACACGTACGGCGATTTGGACGACGTCTTTGGCCAGCCGGCGGCGAAGCGGGCGCTTCTCATCGCGGCGGCGGGCTTTCATTCGGCGCTTCTCATCGGCCCGCCGGGCGCGGGAAAGACGATGCTCGCCGAGCGGCTGCCGCGGCTTCTTCCGCCGCTCGATGAGGCGGAGATGCGCGAGGTGATGACGATCTACGACGTCGCCGGGATGCGGCGGCCGCCGGAGGAACGCCGGAGACGGCCGTTTCGGGCGCCCCATCACACGATCACGACCGCCGGCCTCATCGGCGGCGGCAATCCGCCGCGGCCGGGCGAGGTGACGCTCGCGCACCGGGGCGTCTTGTTTTTGGACGAGCTTCCGGAGTTTTCCCGCCGGGCGCTGGAGGTGCTCCGGCAGCCGCTCGAAAGCGGCCGCGTCTGGATCGGCCGTACCCGCGGAAGCGTCGTCTATCCGGCCCGATTTCTGCTCATCGCGGCGATGAACCCCTGTCCGTGCGGCTACTACGGCTTTGAGGACGAGCGGCACCGGTGCCGCTGCCGGGCGCCGGAGATCGCCCGCTACCGGCAAAAGATCTCCGGGCCGATCGCCGACCGGTTCGATCTCGTCGTCGACGTTCCGCGGCCGGACGGCTTTTCCCTCTGGTCGGCGGTCCCCGGCGGGGAACCGGCGCCCGACGGCGGACCGTCTGGGACGCCGTCCGGGGCCTCCGACCTCGCCCGGCGGCTCGCCGCCGCCTTTGAACGGCAGCGGCACCGTTTCCGCGGCACGCCGTTTCGCTTCAACGGCGAGATGGACGTCGCCTTCCTCCGGAAGGCGGCGGCCATCTCGCCGGCTGCCCGGCGGCTTTTTACCGAAGCCGTCCGGCAGGCGGCCCTGACCGGCCGCGGGGCGGTCCGGGCGCTTCGGGTGGCCCGGACGATCGCCGACCTGGACGACGCCGCCGAGGTGGCGGAGGCGCACGTGGCGGAGGCGCTCGCCTTTCGGGTGGATGGTTGGGACGAAAGTTTATAAGCCAAAACGATTGAAAACGCCGGCGCTGTCTTTTTGAAATCACCGGCGGATTTTTTGTCGGCACCGCGAAACTTGCCTTTTAACATCTTTGTGACAAGCGGAGGAAAATTTGCAATGGGGTATTGATTTTTTGGGGGGTGTGGTATAATAAAGGCGAGCCCCGGCGCGGGCGGTGGAAGCGGTGGGAGGGCAGGCCGATTCGGTCGGAGGGTGGACGCGACGTTTTCTGTAAGCCGGTCGGTTGAAGGCACCGCCGGCCCGCCCAAACCCCGAGGGAGCGCCGTGAAAGCGGCTTTTGCCTTACAGCGACCCGCAGGACGATCGTTCGGTCCGGCGGGCCGACGGATGTTTGAAGACCGGTGAGACGGAGGTGAGAGGGGATGATCTTCCCCAACAAGAAGGAAGAACAGCTCGCCTGGCAGAAGCAGGTGATCGGGGAGGAGTTCAAGGAGTGGCTCGACGCCCGGGAGAAGCGGCCGAGCGCCGAGGCGGACTGGGACGAAGACGACTTTGAAGCGCTCGCCCGGAAGCAGAGCCTCGAGGCGATCAAGCGCCGCCGTTTCCTCCGGGGCCGCATCCAGTGACGGTCTCGCTGCCCGGGGAACGAGGAATGCCCGCGTCCGGCCGGGCGGAAGAGAGGAGAAGCGGGGCGGACGGGGCAGACGGCGGATGGAAAGTGCAGAGGAAAGTGCAGAAAGGAACGTGAAAGTCATTTCGGCCGAGCGAATCGGCCGTTTTTTCTTTTTATGGGCGATCGTCGGCGTTCTCCTTCTGCGCGTGGATCGACGTTCGTCGCGATCCGCGCCCCTTTCCTCGGACGTCGTCCCCCCGTCCATCCGGTGGACCGCCGCCCGACGAACCGGCGATTGCTCCGGGCGGGGCGGGGCGGTATAATACTTGTGAATCAGATTACAAGCCGGCATTTTCGTGACCGCTTCCGTTTTGGCTCCGGCCAGGAACCCCGGCCGGATCCGCCGACCGCCTCGTATCGCGGCCGGCGGGAGGCGGGGGCCGCGGCGCAAGAGGCGAACGTCCCGGCCGGAGGGCCGGCGGAAGCGGAGGAACCGGCGGAAAGGATGGCGAAGGTGGAGCGCTTGGGTGTGGTGACGTTTAAAGGACAGCCGGTCACCCTCGTCGGCCCGGAGCTTCAGGTCGGCGATCGGGCGCCGAATTTCCGGCTCCGGAAGAGCGCGTTTTCCGACGAGCGGACGACGCTCGGCGATTTTTCCGGCAAGGTGAAGCTCATCAGCGTCGTGCCGAGCCTCGATACGCCGGTCTGCGACGCTCAGACGCGGCGGTTCAACGAAGAGGCGAGCCGCCTCGGGGAGGACGTGGCGATCATCACCGTAAGCTGCGATCTTCCGACGGCCCAGGCCCGCTGGTGCGGCGCCGCCGGCATCGATCGGGTGACGGTCCTTTCGGATTACTACGATCATAACTTCGGCCTGTCGTACGGCGTCTACATCAAGGAGTTCGGCCTCGATCACCGGGCGATTTTCGTGCTGGACAAAGACGATGTGATCCGCTACATTGAACTCGTGCCCGACGTGACGGAACATCCGAACTACGACGCCGCGCTGGAAGCCGTCCGCGCCCTCCTCTGAAGGGCGTCCCTTTTTTGTCGGCGCGGATGAAGGGGGATGCGGGATGAACGTCCACGAATATCAGGCGAAGGCGCTCCTCCGGGAATCCGGCGTTCCGGTGCCCCGCGGAGAGGTGGCGACGAGCGCCGAGGAGGCGGTGGAGATCGCCCGCCGTCTCGGGGGCGACCTCTGGGTGGTGAAAGCCCAGATCCACGCCGGCGGCCGCGGCAAGGCCGGCGGGGTCAAGCTCGCCCGGAACCTCGACGAGGTCCGCGCCCACGCCGAGGCGCTCCTCGGCCGGACGCTGGTCACGCACCAGACGGGGCCGGAGGGGAAGGTCGTCCGCAAGGTGCTCGTCGAAGAGGGGACGGCGATCGAGCGGGAGTTTTACATAGGCGCCGTCGTCGACCGGGCGACGGGCCGGGTCGTCGTGATGGCCTCGTCGGAAGGCGGCGTCGAGATCGAAGAGGTCGCCGCCCGGGCGCCGGAGAAGATCGTCAAGGAGACGGTCGATCCGGCGGTCGGCCTGATGCCGTATCAGGCGCGGAAGCTCGCCTACGCCATCGGCCTGCCCCGGGAGGCGGTCGGGAAGGCCGTGCCGTTTTTCCTGAACCTCTACCGGGTCTTCGTCGAGAAGGACGCTTCGTTGGCGGAGATCAACCCGCTCGTCCTCACGCGCGGCGGGGAGCTCGTCGCCCTCGATGCGAAGTTCAACTTCGACGACAACGCCCTCTTCCGCCGTCCGGAGGTCGCCGCCCTTCGGGATCTGGACGAGGAAGACCCGAAAGAGGTCGAGGCGTCGAAGTACGGCCTGAGCTACATCGCCCTGGACGGCAACATCGGCTGCATGGTGAACGGCGCCGGCCTGGCGATGGCGACGATGGACATCATCCAGTTCTACGGCGGCCGGCCGGCGAACTTCCTTGACGTCGGCGGCGGCGCGTCGAAGGAGAAGGTGACGGCGGCGTTTAAGATCATCCTCGCCGACCCGAACGTCAAAGGGATTTTCGTCAACATCTTCGGCGGGATCATGAAGTGCGACATCATCGCCGAAGGGATCGTCGCCGCCGCCCGGGAAGTCGGTCTCGACCGGCCGCTCGTCGTCCGGCTGGAAGGGACGAACGTCGAGCTCGGAAAGGCGATCCTCGATCGCTCGGGGCTCCCGATCATCTCGGCCGACACGATGGCGGACGGCGCGCAGAAGATCGTCGAGATCGTCGGGAAGGGGGCCTGAGGGGTGAGCATCCTCGTCGATCACACCACGCGGGTCATCGTCCAGGGCATCACGGGCGACGCCGGCCGCTTCCACGCCGGGCAGATGATCGAGTACGGCACGAAGGTCGTCGGCGGCGTCACGCCGGGCAAAGGCGGCACGGAAGTGCACGGCGTGCCGGTGTTCGACACGGTGGCGGAGGCGGTGCGGGCGACGGGGGCCGACGCGTCGGTCATCTTCGTCCCGCCGGCGTACGCCGCCGACGCCATCCTCGAGGCGGCCGACGCCGGCATCCGGCTCATCGTCGCCATCACCGAAGGCATTCCGGTGCTCGACATGGTCAAGGTCAAACGCGCCCTCGAAGGCCGCCCGACGCGCCTCATCGGGCCGAACTGCCCCGGCGTCATCACCCCCGGCGCGGCGAAGCTCGGCATCATGCCCGGCTACATCCACAAGCCGGGGAAGGTCGGCATCGTCTCCCGCTCCGGGACGCTCACCTACGAGGCGGTGCACCAGCTGACCACCCGGGGGATCGGCCAGTCGACGGCCGTCGGCATCGGAGGCGATCCGGTCAAGGGGACGGAGTTTATCGATGTGTTGAAGATGTTCGAGGAAGATCCGGACACCGAGGCGGTCATCCTCATCGGGGAAATCGGCGGGACGGCGGAAGAGGAGGCCGCCCGGTGGATCGAGGCGAACATGACGAAGCCGGTCGTCGCGTTCATCGCCGGGCAGACGGCGCCGCCGGGCCGCCGGATGGGCCACGCCGGGGCGATCATCGCCGGCGGTCAGGGGACGGCCAAAGAAAAGGTCGCGGCGCTCGAGGCGGCGGACGTCCGGGTGGCGCCGACGCCGGCGGCGATCGGCGAGACGCTCGTCGAGACGCTGAAGGTCCGGGGTCTCCTCGACAAGGTCACCGGCTGAACCGGGCCCCGGCTTGGGAAGGGGAAATCCGCAAAACACCGCTTTCCGATCCTCGCGGCGGGCGGCGCCCCGGACGGAGGCGCCTCCGCCGGATCGGAGGCGGCTTTTTTCGTTTTCGGCAGAAAAAAAAGGAATCGGCCGATCGGACGGCGAAGGATACGGCAGGGGTCGGAAAGCCCCCGATCCGCTCGGCCTCCGACCCGCAAGCGGGCCGCCGGTGGCTTCAGGGCCTGTCCGACGGAACGACGGGTTGGGGGGACGAACGGCGGGCCTGGGACGTTTCTTAAGCCGAGGGAGGGAGCGACGTGGTCGAGCGGCATGGGGCTTCGCTCCGGGTCGGAGCCGCTCTCTGGCTGGCCGGGCGCCTGCCGGGGCTCGGGCGCCGGCGGCTCCGGGTGCTCGTCGAAGGGCTTCGGGGCCGGTGGGACGCTTTTCTGGACGGGAACATCGACCCGGCGCCGTGGGTCGGCCGGGAACTGGCGGAGCGGCTTCGGGCCGAGCTTAGGCCGGAGGCGATCGCCGCCGCCGCCCGGAAGCTGAAGACGGCCGGGATCGTCGTCCTCACGCCGGAGGCGGATGCCTTTCCGCCGGCGCTTCGGGAGATTCCCGATCCGCCGGCGGTCCTCTACGCCCGGGGCCATCTTTCGCTCCTTCGCCGCCCGGCGATCGCCGTCGTCGGCACGCGGGCGCCGAGCCCGTACGGCATCCGGGCCGCCCGGGCGCTCGCCGAAGGGCTTTCGGCCGCCGGCTGGTGTGTCGTAAGCGGCCTTGCCGCCGGGATCGACGCCGCCGCCCACGCCGCGGCCCTGGAGGGCCCCGGGGGGACGATCGCCGTCCTCGGCGGCGGGCTGTTTTACCCGTACCCGCCGTCGAACGCGGCCCTCTTTCGCGCCATAGCCGAGCGGGGGCTCGTCCTCTCCGAGTACCCGCCGGACGCGCGGCCCCACCGGGCGTACTTTCCCGAGCGAAACCGCCTGCTGAGCGGCCTCGCCCGGGGCGTCGTCGTCGTGGAAGGGCACGGGCGAAGCGGCGCCCTCATCACCGCCGCCTGGGCCCTCGAGCAGGGCCGGGACGTGTTCGCCGTGCCGGGGCCGATCTTTTCGCCGAAAAGCGACGGACCGAACCGCCTCATCCAGGAAGGGGCGAAGCTCGTCCTGGGCGTCGACGACATCCTGGCGGAATACCGGCCCGTCGTCGCCGATCCGGTGCTCTGGCTCGGGGAGGCGAAGGAGGATCGCGAGGGGCCGCCGGCCGGGGCCCCGCGGCTTCCGGCTCCGGAGATGGAAGATCCGGCGGCAGGCCCCGGCGCGTCGGGGAGGGGCGGCGCACCGCCTGCGGCGGATCCGCATATTGCTTCTCAGGGGCGCCCGGCGGCGTCGGCGGAGGATCCGGCTTTGCGGAAGGACGATCGTGCGCCGCCGTCGGAGGAGCGCCATGCGCCGCCGGAGGAAGGGCGCGAGGCGCCGGCCCTTGAGCAGCGCCTCCTTACGGCGCTGGCGGCGGCGCCGGCCCTTCCGATGGACGCCCTCGTGGCCGCCGCCGGGGCGCCGGCGGCGGATGTCCTCGCGGCGCTCACCCGCCTCGAGCTCCGGGGCTGGGTCCGGCGCCTGCCCGGCGGCCGCTACACCCTTCCGATTGACAAACGGCGCATGCCGCGACCATAATAAGGCTAAACTTTACAGCCGATGCCGCCGCACCGCCGGCCGGAGCGCCGCCGGTGCGGGGCCGGTCCTGCCCCGGGCCGGCCGGCGTCCCGAATGAGGGGCAGAAGGGAGATCCGCCGTGTCCGAGTCCATCGTCATCGTCGAGTCGCCGGCCAAAGCGAAGACGATCGCCAAATACCTCGGTCGAAAATACCGCGTCCTCGCCTCGATGGGCCACGTCCGGGATCTGCCGAAAAGCGAGCTCGGCGTCGACATCGAGGCCGGATTCGTCCCCAAATACATCACCATCCGCGGCAAGGGAGAGGTGCTCAAGGCGCTCAAAGACGCGGCAAAAAAGGCATCCCGCGTCTACCTCGCCTCCGACCCCGACCGGGAGGGGGAGGCGATCGCCTGGCACCTGGCGCAGTACTTAAAGCTCGATCTCGACGCGCCGATCCGGGTCGTCTTCCACGAGATCACCGAGCGGGCGGTCAAAGAATCGTTCCAACATCCCCGGAAGATCGATCGGGCCCTCGTCGACGCTCAGCAGGCGCGGCGCATCCTCGACCGGCTCGTCGGCTACCAGATCAGCCCGCTCCTCTGGAAAAAGGTCAAAAAGGGCCTCTCCGCCGGCCGCGTCCAGTCGGTGGCGGTCAAGCTCATCATTGACCGAGAAAACGAAATCGAGGCGTTTGTCCCGGAAGAATACTGGACCGTCGACGTCCACCTCGAAGCCGCCGCCGGAGAACTGGTGGCGCAGTTTTACGGTTACGGCGAGGAAAAGACGCCGCTTCGGTCGTCGGCGGACGTCGCGGCGCTCCTTCGGCACATCGAAGGCCGGCCGTTTGTCGTCCTCGACGTCGCCCGCCGGGAGCGGCGGCGGAAGCCGCCGGCGCCGTTTACGACGAGCACCCTTCAGCAGGAGGCGTCCCGAAAGCTCGGCTTTCGCGCCACCCGGACGATGCGGGTCGCCCAGGAACTCTACGAAGGCGTCCCCCTCGGCCCGGAAGGCCACGTCGGCCTCATCACCTACATGCGGACCGACTCCGTCCGGGTGTCGGAACTCGCCCAGGCGGAGGCCCGGGCGTACCTCGCCGAGGTCTTCGGCGACGCTTACGTGCCGGCGGCGCCGCCGGTGCGGAAAGCCCGCGCCGGGGCCCAGGATGCCCACGAGGCGATCCGGCCGACGTCAGTCCGCCGGACGCCGGAGGCGGTCAAGCCGTACCTTTCGCGGGATCAGTACCGCCTCTACCGCCTCATCTGGGAGCGGTTTGTCGCCAGCCAGATGCCGCCGGCCGTCTACGACACGACGACGGTGACGATCGGCGCCGGCGATGCCCGCTTCCGGGCCGCCGGATCGGTGATCAAATTCGACGGTTTCCTCCGAGTCTACGAGGAGGCGACGGAAGACCGTCCGGCGGCGGAAGCCCGGGAAGCAAAAGGCGGCGGCAAGTCCGAAGACGTCGGGGAGGAAGACTTCGGCGAGCTCCGGCGGATCGTCCCCGTCGAGCGGGGTGAGACGCTCCGCCACCTCCGGACGGATCCGCGGCAGCATTTCACCCAGCCGCCGCCCCGCTACAGCGAAGCCCAGCTCGTCAAGACGATGGAAGAGCTCGGCATCGGCCGGCCGTCGACGTACGCGCCGACGATCGAGACGATCCAGAAACGGGGCTACGTCGTCCTCCGGGACCGGCGCTTTCATCCGACGGAGCTCGGCCGGCTCGTGACGGAGCTTCTCGAGCGGTTCTTCCCGGAGATCATCGACGTCTCCTTTACGGCCAAGATGGAGGCCGATCTCGACCGAATCGAGGCAGGGGCCCTCGATTCCCGGACGCTCCTCGAGACGTTTTACGCCCAGTTTCAGCGCCGGCTCGAGGCGGCGGAGGCGGAGATGGCGCCGGTCACCCTGGAGCCGGAGTACGCCGGCGTCGACTGCGATGTCTGCGGCCGGCCGATGGTCGTCAAGACCGGCCGCTACGGCAAGTTTCTCGCCTGCTCCGGTTATCCGGAATGCACGAACACCAAGCCGTACGTCGTCTCGAGCGGTGCCCGCTGCCCGAAGTGCGGACAGGGGGAGCTCGTCGAGCGGCGGTCGAAGCGGGGCCGGGTGTTTTACGGCTGCAGCCGCTTCCCGGAGTGCGATTTTACGACGTGGGACCGGCCGCACCCGGCGCCGTGTCCGGAATGCGGCGGCCTCCTCGTTCTGAAGGGCCGGCGGGGCCGGGAGATGGCCGTGTGCACCGCCTGTGGCGCCCGGTTCGACTTGGAAGCGCTCCCGCCGGTGGAGCCGACGCCCTTCCTCGTTCCCGGTCCCCAGGTTTCCGAAGGACCGGCGGGCCATGCTCCTGCGCCGGAAGCCGTCGGGGCGGGCGCCTCGGCGCCGGAGGCTTCCGAGGGGCGCGGGCCCGCGTCGGACGACACCGCGCCGGAGGCCGTCGCTTCGGACGGTTCCGGGCCGGACGTCCGCAAAAAGAAGACGTGTGACCGGGAGTACGTCCGCTAAATTGTGGACCCGGGCGCACCGTAATTCTGAATTATACCCGAACCCGGCACAATTTCCTTGCATTTGCCGGAGGGGCGTGATAAGATGGAAGCGCCGGAGGGGAAGGCGATGGAAGCGGCGCTTCTTTCTTTTTTGCGGTATCTTTCCGCCGAGCGAGGCGCATCCCGGCGGACGATCGAGGCGTACGCCGCCGACGTCCGAAGCTTGATGGCGTTCCTCGCCGAGGTTGGCGTCCGGCGGCCGGAAGACGTCACGCCGGCCCTCGCCCGGCAGTACGTTGCGGCGCTTCTCAAAGCGGGGCTGAGCCGGCGGACCGTCGCCCGGCGGGTGTCGGGGGCGCGGGCCTTTTTCCGCTACCTCGTCCGGGAAGGGCGGCTTCCGGCCGACCCGTTTGCCGCCGTCCGGCTCCTCCGCCGGGGCCGGCGGCTCCCGAAGGCGCTCATGCCCGACGAGATGCCTAAGCTGCTCGCGGCGCCGGCGGAGTCGCCGATCGGCCTTCGGGATCGGGCCATGCTGGAACTCCTGTACGCGAGCGGCCTTCGGGTGAGCGAGCTCGTCGGCCTTGTCCTCGGCGACCTCGACCTCGGCCGGCGGCTGGTGACGGTCAAAGGCAAAGGAGGAAAAGGCCGCATTGTCCCCTTCGGCCGTCCGGCGGCGGCCGCCCTCGCCCGGTACCTCGAGCAAGGCCGTCCCGCCCTCCTCAGACGGGCGCCGGCGCCGGTGGAGCACGTCTTCGTCGGCGTTCGGGGGGCGCCCCTTTCGGATCGGGCCGTCCGGCGGCGCCTGGAGCGTCTCCGCCGGGAGGCCGGCATCGCCGCCCGGGCGACGCCGCACGTGCTCCGACACACGTTTGCCACGCACCTTCTGGACGGCGGCGCCGACATCCGCGTCGTGCAGGAGCTGTTGGGGCATGTGAATCTTTCCACGACCCAGATCTACACGCATCTTGCGCCCAAGCGCCTGCGGGAGGCGTACCGGGCGTCCCATCCGCGGGCGACCCGCCCGCCGGAGCCCGAGCGGGAACCCGACCCCGGGGAACGCTGACCCCGGCGGTGCAAGGAGGCCATGCGCGCGTGGAAGGCTATGAGCTTCACGGGACGACGATCGTCGCCGTCCGGCATCGGGGCCGGTCGGCGATGGCCGGCGACGGCCAGGTGACGTTCGGCAATGCGACGATCATGAAGCAGACGGCCAAGAAGGTTCGCCGCCTCTATCGCGGCGACGTCGTTGCCGGTTTCGCCGGAAGCGTCGCCGACGCCTTCAGCCTGTTTGAGAAATTTGAGGCCAAGCTCGAAACGTATCACGGGAACCTCCCCCGGGCGAGCGTCGAGCTGGCCAAGGAATGGCGGACGGACCGCCTGCTCCGGCGGCTCGAGGCGATGCTCCTCGTCATGGACCGGGACCACCTCCTGATCCTCTCCGGAAACGGCGAGGTGATCGAGCCGGACGACGGCATCGCCGCCATCGGTTCCGGCGGACCGTACGCCCTCGCCGCCGGCCGGGCCCTCCTCCGGCATGCGCCGGCCCTTTCCGCCCGGGAGATTGCCGAGGCGGCCCTCAAGATCGCCGCCGAAATCTGCGTCTACACGAACGACCGCCTCGTCGTCGAAGAGCTGCCGGCGGAAGGAGGCGCCTGAGTGAACGGGAAGACCCTCACCCCGCGGGAGATCGTCGCCGAACTCGACAAATACATCGTCGGTCAGGAAGCGGCGAAGCGGGCGGTGGCGGTGGCGCTCCGGAACCGTTACCGGCGGAGCCGGCTTCCGGAGCCGCTTCGGGACGAGGTGATGCCGAAAAACATCCTGATGATCGGGCCGACCGGCGTCGGCAAGACCGAAATCGCCCGCCGCCTCGCCCGCCTCGTCGGCGCGCCGTTCGTCAAGGTGGAGGCGACGAAGTTCACCGAGGTCGGCTACGTCGGCCGGGACGTCGACGCCATGGTGCGGGACCTCGTCGAGGCGGCGATCCACCTCGTCAAGCAGGAAAAGATGGCCCTCGTCGAGGCGGAAGCCCGCCGCCGGGCGGAAGAGCGCCTCGTCGACCTCCTCGTCCCGTCGGGCCGGCGGACCGACCGGAGGCCGGAAAACCCGCTGGAGATGTTTTTCGGCCCGTTCGGCGGCGCCGGCGGCCAAAGCGGTGAGCCCCGTCCCGCCGGCGACGACGCCACCCGGGAGCACGTCCGGGCGCAGCTCCGGGCCGGCCAGCTCGAGGACACCCTCGTCGAGATCGAGGTGGAGGACAGCGCGCCGACGCCCCTCGAGATCATCGCCGGCGCCGGCGCCTCGGAGTTCGGCCTCAACGTGAAGGACCTCTTCGGCAGTTTCCTCCCCCGCCGGACGAAGCGCCGGCGCCTGCCGGTCCGGGAGGCGCGGCCGATCCTCATCCAGGAAGAGGCCCAGAAGCTCATCGACATGGAGGAGGTGCGGGAGGAGGCGATCCGGCGGGCCGAGCAGGAAGGGATCATCTTCATCGACGAGATCGACAAGATCGCCGGCCGGGAGGGCACCGCCGGCCCCGACGTCTCCCGGGAAGGCGTCCAGCGGGACATCCTCCCCCTCGTCGAGGGTTCGACGGTGATGACGAAGTACGGCCCGGTGAAGACCGACCACATCCTCTTCATCGCCGCCGGCGCCTTTCACGTCGCCAAGCCGTCGGACCTCATCCCGGAGCTCCAGGGGCGCTTTCCGGTCCGGGTCGAGCTTTCGGCCCTCACCGAGGACGATTTCGTCCGCATCCTCACCGAACCGGAAAACGCGCTCATCAAGCAGTACACCGCCCTCATCGAAACGGAAGGGGTGCGGGTGCAGTTCACACCAGAAGCAATTCGCGAAATTGCGCGATTGGCCGCCGCCGTCAATGCCCATACTGAAAACATCGGCGCCCGGCGGCTGCACACGATCCTGGAGAAGCTCCTCGAACGGCTGTCGTTCGAGGCGCCGGAGCGCTCCGGCGAGACGGTCGTCATCACGCCGGAGGTCGTCCGGGCGGAAGTCGGGCCGATTGCCGAGGACCGGGATCTCAGCCGATACATCCTGTGAGCCGCCCGGCCTGCCGCCGGCCCGGCCGACGCCGGCGGCCGGGATCTCACGCCGGATGCGCCAATCCTCGATCAACCGGAAAAGGAGGAACGTCCGATGAGCACCGATCTTTTGCACAAGACGCGGAAGATCAACCGGCTGCTGCAAAAATCGGCCGGCCAGAGCGTCAACTTCACCGAGATGGCGGAAGTGCTCCGGGACGCCATCGGCGCCAACGTCTACGTCCTCAGCCGGAAGGGGAAGGTCCTCGGGTACGCCATCCACACCGAGATCGACAACGAACGGATGCAGCAGATGCTCGCCGAGCGGCGCTTCCCCGAGTGGTACAACAACGAACTGCTGAAGGTCCAGGAGACGATGACGAACATCCCGATCGAATCCGACCTCACCGCCTTCCCGGTCGAGATGCGGGAGCAGCTCAAAGACGGCCTGACGACGATCGTGCCGATCATCGGCGGCGGCGACCGGCTGGGGACGCTGCTCCTCGCCCGGCTGAAGGAGCCCTTCAGCGAGTACGACCTCGTCCTCGCCGAATACGGAGCGACGGTCGTCGGCATGGAGATTCTCCGGGAGCGGGCCGAGCTCATCGAGCAGGAAGCCCGGAACAAGGCCGTCGTCCAGATGGCGATCAGCTCGCTCTCGTACAGCGAGCTCGAGGCGGTCGAGCACATCTTCAAGGAGCTCGACGGGACGGAAGGCCTCCTCGTGGCGAGCAAGATCGCCGACCGGGTCGGCATCACCCGGAGCGTCATCGTGAACGCCCTCCGGAAGCTCGAGTCGGCGGGCGTCATCGAATCCCGCTCCCTCGGCATGAAGGGCACCTACATCAAGATTCTGAACGACAAGCTCCTGCCGGAGCTCGAGCGCGTCCGGGCCTGAGCCGGGTCGCCCCCGGCCCCTTCGCCCGACCGGCCGATCGGCCGGTCGGGCGTTTTTTGCTCTGCCGGCCCCGGCCGACGACCGCCTTCGACCCGTTTCCGACGTTTTTCCTAATTTTTTTCCTGTGTCGATCGGGGAAAGTGAAAAAAAGGAAGATAGGACTTCCGGAGCATTGTTTTTCCGGTTCCCCGTCGGCTAGGATGAAAAAGGGATCAAAAACCCGGCAGTTCTAAAAAACCGGCCGGGGGCGCATTCGCCGAAAGGAATTCGTCGCCGGGTGTCGAATACGATGGTTGAAATCGTCGAACGGACGGGATCGAGATCGAACCGGGGAGGGCCCGATCCGGCCCTCCGCCGGGATTCGTCCCGTCCCTTCGACCGGCGCCATCCGCCGGGCGGCCTACGCCGGACGGCCGGCGTCCGAAGGGGTTCGGCCCGGCGCATCCGCTCTTGACCGAGCCGCTTGGCCCCGGCCGATCGGAGCGCCTCCGCCGCGTTTCGCTCGGCGTCTCCTCCGTTTGACCGGCGCGATCTCAGGTCCCTTCGGCACGGGAAGAAAGGACGGTGCCCATGCTCGACCGGATGTTCGGCCTCCTCGGCCTGTCGCTCGACGGCGTCTACCTCCGCCAGCAGGCCCTGGCGAACAACATCGCCAACGCCGACACCCCCGGCTACCGGCGCTTCGACGTCGTCCTTCAGGAGGCGGCCTCCGCCTTCCGCGGCCGGACGGACGCCCCCCGGCACCTTCCGATCGGCGGTTCCGCGGCGCCGGCATACCGCCTCGTCGAAGACCGGGGGACCCGCGGGAGCATAAACGGCAACAACGTCGACCTCGACTACGAGCTCGTCTCCCTGGCGGACAACGCCCTCCGGGGCGAGACGCTCGTGGAGATCGCCGGCGCGACGCTCCGGCGGCTCACCGTCGTCCTGCGGGAGGGCCGCTGACGATGGTCTGGGCATCACCGCTTTCGATCAGCGCCTCGGGGCTCACCGCCGGCCGGCTCCGGCTCGACGTGATCGCGGAAAACATCGCCAACGCTGACACGACTCGGGCGACGTTCGAAGGCGGCCGCTGGCAGCCGTACGTCCGGCGGACGGTCGCCCTCGAACCGATTCCCCTCCGGCCGGCGAATTTTGCCGCCGAGCTTCAGGCGGCGCTCGGGTCCCCTGCCCGCCCGTCGCCCGTCGGCACCGGGATGCTCGCGGGCGGCGTCCGAGTCCGGGCGATCGAGCGGGATCCGTCGCCGCCCAAGCGCGTCTACGACCCCGGCCATCCGGACGCCGATGAAGGCGGCTTCGTCGCCTACCCCAACGTCGAGTTCACCCGGGAGATGGTCGACCTCCTCGCCGCCGCCCGGGCCTACGAAGCGAACGCGACGGCGTTTGCCGTCGGCAAGGCGCTCTGGCAGAAGACGCTCGAACTCGGGCGCCGCTGATCGGCCTCTTCGATCCGGCGGTTCGTCGGGCCGGCGAAGCGTTGGATCGATCCGACCTTCGAGGATCGGGCTTCCAGAATCGCTTCTCGAAAGGAGGGAGACGATGGCCGGACCGTTTTCCGGGATCGCCCCTCTCACCGCCTTCGCGCCGGTCGGAGCGGCCGGCGCCGCGCCGGTCGGGAACCGGCCGGAGGCCGCCGGCGCCGATTTTCGGACGGCGCTTCGGGACGCCTTGAGGGCGTGGGAGGCGGCGGAGCGCCAGGCGGAGGCGAGCGCCGGGGCGTTTGCCCTCGGCCTTCCGGTGCCGCCGCACCGGGTGATGCTCGATCTCGCCCGGGCGGAGCTCATCGTCGAGACGGCGGTCGCCGTCCGGAACAAGGCGATCGAAGCGTATCAGGAGCTCATGCGCATGCCGCTTTAAAGCCGGCGGCCGCGCGCGATGCGTTGAGGTGTAGAGGGTGCTGGAGAGGCTGAAGGCGTATACAAGCGCGGCGATCGAGCGGATCAAGGGGCTTTCGCCGCGGGCCCGGCTCTTCGGCGGGCTCGCCTTGGCCGCCGTGGTCGCCGCCGGGCTGGTGGCGGTTCTGTATGCCCGGCACGTCGATTACGAGCGGGTCTACACCAACCTCACGGAACGGGAGATCGGCGAGATCGCCGCCCGGCTGGATGCCGAAGGCATCCCCTACCGGATCGCTCCCGACGGCCGGAGCCTCGACGTGGACCGGCGGCGGGCCGCCGAAGTGCGGGTGAAGCTCGCCGCCGAGGGGCTGCCCCGGACCGGCACGATTACATACGACGCGCTGGCGAAAAACACCGGCATGGGGCTGACGGACCGGCAGTTTTCCACGCTGGAGCGGAAGGCGCTGGAAAACGAGCTGGCCCGGATGATCGAGACGGGCATCCGGGGCGTCGAGCGGGCGCAGGTCATGCTCACGCTGCCGGAGCCGTCGATCTGGGTCGCCCAGGCCCCCGGCGAAGCGAGCGCCGCGGTCATCCTCCACCTCGCCCCCGGCGTCCGGCTCGAACCGCCGGCGGTGGCCGCCCTGTACACGCTGGTGGAAAAAAGCGTGCCGAACTTAAAGCGCGACAACATCGCCATCACCGACCAGTACGGCACGCTCCTCGAACCGCCGCCGGCGGGGGAGGCGGCGGACGCCCCGGATTACGCCCGCATGCAGGAGGTCAAGCGGGCGATCGAGCGGGACGTCGAAGGGGGCCTCGCCCGCCTCCTGACGCCGATCTTCGGCCCCGGCAAGTTTGTCGTTCAGGCGTTTGCCACCGTCGACTTTACGGCCCGCCAGAGCGAAGAGCACCTCGTCACGGCGCCGGATGAGGCCAACCGCCAGGGGCTCGTCCTCAGCATGGAGAAGCTCTCCGAGACGTGGCAGGGGGAGGGGCAGCCGCCGGGCGGGATCGCCGGCGTCGGCACGACGGACGTCCCCGGGTATCAGGCGACCGGGACGGGGCGCGGGCAGTACGAGCGGACGGAAGACCGGGTCAACTACGAGCTCAACCGCATCACCCGCACCGTCAAGGAACAGCCGTACGCCCTCAAGGATCTGGCGGTGAACATCGCCCTCGACGCCGGCGCCCTCGGCCTGGATCCGAACGACCCGAGGGTCGCCGACCTCACCGGCCGGGTCCGGGACATCGCCGCCAACGTCGTCCGCTCGGCCCTGGCCGACGCGGGAGCGAACGCCGGCGATCCCGCCGGGCGCGTGCAGGTCGTCGTCGAAAAATTTTCCACCGGCGCCGAGGCGGGAGGGCCGCCGGCCGCGCCGTGGTGGCAAGACTGGCGGGGGCTCGTCGCCGCCGGCGTTCTCCTCGCGCTGATCGCCCTTTTGGTCTTCCTCCTCATCCGGCGGCGGAAGGCGCCGGCGGAAGCCGATGCGCCGGGCTTTTCCGCCGTCCTTCCGCCGGAAGCGGAAGCGGTGCCGCCGCTTCAGCTCGAGGAGACCGACGAGGCGCGAATTCAAAAGCAGCTCGAACGCCTCGCCCGGGAAAAGCCGAAGGACTTCGTCGCCGTGCTTCGGACCTGGCTCAAAGAAGACGGCTGAGGCGCCCGGCCGGCGCACCCGGGCCGGCGCCGGGAAGCGGTGGGGGTGAAAGGCGGTGTCGCGGGGCGGAAAAGAGATGCCGGGGATCAAAAAAGCGGCGATTCTCCTCATCGCCCTCGGGCCCGAGGCTTCGGCGCCCGTGTTTAAGCACCTCCGGGACGACGAGATCGAGCGGCTGACGCTCGAGATCGCCAGCCTCACCAGCGTCGAAATGGAAGAAAAGGCCGCCGTCATCCGGGAGTTTCACCAGCTGTTTGTCGCCCAGCAGGCGATCGCCCAGGGCGGCATCCAGTACGCCAAAGAACTGCTGGAAAAAGCCCTCGGGCCGCAGAAGGCCCATGAGGTTTTGAGTCGCCTGACGGCGGCCCTCACCGTCCGGCCGTTTGATTTCATGAAAAAAGCCGATCCAATGCAGGTCTTAAATTTCTTGCAAAACGAACATCCCCAGACGATCGCCCTCGTCCTTTCGTACCTCGACCCGAAGCAGGCGGCGCCGATCCTCTCGGCGCTCCCGCCGGAGCTTCAGACCGAGGTGGCGACGCGGATCGCGACGATGAGCGGCGCGGCGCCGGAGGTGATCGACGAGATCGAGGCGATCCTCGAGCAGAAGCTCGCTTCGACGGCGTTTTCCGACGTCCGGCAGGCCGGCGGCATCGAGCAGGTCGTCGCCATCTTAAACGGCGTCGACCGGAGCACCGAGCGGACGATCCTCGAAGCGCTGGCGGAGCGGGATCCGGAGCTGGCGGAAGAGATCAAGAAGCGGATGTTCGTTTTCGAAGACATCATCCTCCTCGACGACCGGTCGGTCCAGCGGGTCATCCGGGAGGTGGCGAACGAAGACCTCCTGCTCGCCCTCAAAGCGGCCAGCGAGGACGTCAAGGCGCACATCTTCCGGAACATGTCGCAGCGAATGGCGGAAAATTTCCGGGAGGAGATGGAGTACATGGGGCCGGTCCGCCTCCGGGACGTCGAGGACGCCCAGCAGCGGATCGTCGCCGTGATCCGGCGCCTCGAGGAGGCCGGCGAGATCATCATCAGCCGGAGGGGGGACGAGATCATTGTCTAGCGTCATCAAGGGGGCGCCGCTCGCCGGCCGTCCGCTCGTCCTCGTCGTTCCCCCGCCGGCGCCGAAGCGCCCCGCCGCCGGGTCGGGGCCGTCCGGCGGCACCCCGCCCCATGCCGACCTCCCGGACGCCCCGGCCCGCGCCGACGCCGATCCGGAAGCGGAACGGGCGGCGATCCTCGCCGCCGCCCAGGCCGAGGCGGCGGCGATCCTGGAAGCGGCCCGGGCCGACGCGGAGACGATCCTCGCCGCCGCCCGGAAGGAGGCCGAGCGGCTTACGGCCGAGGCGAGGGCGGCGGCCGAAGCGGAAGGGTACCGGGCCGGCTATGCCGCCGGCGAGGCCGCCGGCCGCCGGGCGGCGGAGGCCGCCTACGCCGAGCGGCTTGCGGCCGTCGCCGCCGCCCGCTCGGCCCTTGAGGCGGAATTCCGGGCCGCCCTCGACGAGGCGCTGCCGGCGCTCGTCCGCCTCGCCCTCCAGGCGGCGGAAAAGATCGCCCGCCGGGCCCTTTCGGACGACGGGGCGTGGGTCGCCTATGCCCGGGAGATCCTCCTTTCCGCCCCCCTTCTCGAGACGGTGACGGTCTACGCCCCCGCGGAGCGGTACGCCGCCCTCGTCGGCCGGCGGTCGGAACTCGCCGCCGCCCTGCCGGAAGGGGTCGCCCTGCGCCTCCTGCCGGCGACCGACCTCGTCTCCGGCGTCCGGGTGGCGACGGAGGGCGGGATCGTCGACGCTTCGGTGGAGGGGCAGATCGAGCGCCTGGCCGCCGCCCTGCTCGAGGCGGCCGCCCCGACCGGGGGGAACCCGGGGGAGGGCTCGCCGCCTCCCGGGGGCGACCCGCTGCCGGCGCCGCTCGGGGCGGAGGGCGGACGATGAAGGACGGCCTTCGGGAGAGGCTCGCCGCCCTCGGGGCCCGGCTGGAGGCGTTTCAGCCCCTCGAGCTTCAGGGCGAAGTCCAGGAAGTCGTCGGGCTTCTCATCGTCTCCCGGGGGCCGGCGGTCGCCGTCGGCGATGCGGTCCGGATCGTCCCCGAGGGCGGCGGGGCGGAGGTGCTGGCGGAAGTCGTCGGCTTTCGCCGCGGCGCGGTCCTCCTCATGCCCCTCGGCGATCTCGGCGCGGTGGGGCCCGGAGCCCGCGTGCGCCCGGCCGGCGGCCCCCTGTCGGTCGTCGTCGGCGAAACGCTCGTCGGCCGCGTCCTCGACGGCCTCGGCCGGCCGCAGGACGGGGGGGCGCCCATCCGGAGCGAGCGGCGGCCGGTGTTCCGGCCGCCGCCGCCCCCCCTCGCCCGACCGCCGATCCGGGCGCCGCTTCCGGTCGGCATCCGGGCGATCGACGGGCTGCTGACCGTCGGCCGGGGACAGCGGATGGGAATCTTTGCCGGAAGCGGCGTCGGCAAAAGCACGCTCCTCGGGATGATCGCCCGGGGGACGGCGGCCGACGTGAACGTCATCGCCCTCATCGGCGAGCGGAGCCGGGAGGTGCGGGAGTTTCTCGAGCGGGACCTCGGCGAAGCGGGCCGGCGCCGGTCGGTCGTCGTCGCCGTGCCGAGCGACCAGCCGGCGCTTCTCCGGATGAAAGGCGCCTACGTGGCGACGGCGATCGCCGAATATTTTCGCGACCGGGGGCTCGACGTCCTCCTCATGATGGACTCCCTCACCCGCTTTGCCCACGCCGCCCGGGAGGTGGGCCTCGCCTCCGGCGAGCCGCCGACGACGAAAGGCTATCCGCCGTCGGTGTTCGGGCTTTTGCCGAAGCTGTTGGAGCGGGCGGGGACGAGCGAGCGGGGGTCGATCACGGCGTTTTACACCGTCCTCGTCGACGGGGACGACCTCACCGATCCGATCGCCGACGCCGTCCGGGGCCTCCTCGACGGGCACATCGTCTTAAGCCGCGCCCTCGCCCAGCGGGGGCACTTCCCGGCGATCGACGTCCTCGAGAGCACAAGCCGGGTCATGCGGGCGATCGTCCCGCCGGAGCAGCTCCATCTCGCGACGCGTTTTCGAGAGCTCGCCGCCGTCTACCGCCAGTCGGAAGACCTCATCGCCATCGGCGCCTACCGGCGGGGACAGAACGCCCGGCTCGACGAAAGCCTGAAGCGCAAGGAGGCGATGGACGCCTTTTTGCGGCAGGACGTCGACGAGCGGGCCGCACCGGAGGAGACGCTCTCGGCGCTTCAGGCGGTGTTTGCCGATTGATCCGGTCGGTCGACCGAACCGGTTCGCGGCTCCGACCGGTTCGCCGCCCGATCCGGTCGGCCGACCGGAGACCGAACCGGTTTGCCGACGAAAACGGGGGGAAGGCCGTGCGCTGGCTGGAGCGGCTTAAGCGACTGGCCGAGCAGGAAAAGGCGCTTCGGGAACTCCGCCTCCGGGAGGCCGAGGCCGCCGCCCGGGAAGCCGAGGCAAGGCTTTTGGCCCGGCAGGCGGAGGCGGCCGCCGCCGCCGCGCAGGTCCTCGGCCGGGCCGAGGCCGGGGTGCCGGCCTACGCCCTCCTCGTCGCCGCCGCCGACGTCTGGCGGCTTCGGGAGGCCCTGCGGTCCGAGGAAGCGGCCCACCGGGCGGCGATGGAGGGGGTGGCGGCCCGCCGGTCGGAGGTGCTGGAAAAACGCCGGGAAGTGCGGGCGTACGAGCGCCTGAGCGACCGGGTCCGGGCGCGGGCGCAGGCCGAGGCGGTCCGGCGGGAGCAGGCGTTTTTCGACGAGGTGGCCGTCCAGGGCTGGCGGCGGCGGCAAGGAGGAGACGACGATGGATGAGGCGAAACGCCCGTCGCGGCTCGACTGGGTGATTTACGTCGGACTCATCCCCGGCTTTTTCTCCGTCGTCGTGACGGCGGTGACGCTGGCGGCGTTCGGCGTCGACGTCCTGTCCTACGGCCGCTCCCTCTGGGCCAAGGGCGCCGCCCTCCTCCGGCCGGCGCCGGCCGAGGGCGGCGCGGCCCCGACCGAGACGGCGGCGGCGCGCCTTCAGGCGCTGGAGGAAGAAGTGCGCGCTCAGGCGGCCAAGATCGAAGAACAGGCCCGGGCCCTGGCGCAGCTGGAACAGGAAAAGGCCGCCCTGGCGTCGGAAAAGGCCGCTCTCGAGGCGGCCCTCGCGGCGGCCCAGGGCCAGCAGGCGGAGCAAAAACGAAGGGAGGAGGCCGCGATCCGGGCTCTGGAAGGACTTCCGCCGTCGAAGGCGGCGGAGATCCTCGGCCTCCTCGATCCGGGGCTCGCCTCGGCGATCTGGCTCGGCCTGGGGAGCGACGCCCGAAGCGCGGTCCTCGGGAAGCTGGCGCCGGAGAAGGCGGCGGACCTCGTCGCCCGCCTTCTGGACGGGTCGCCGGATCGGGCCGGAGCGCTCGCCCTCACGCTGAAGGCGATGCCGCCCGATGCCGCGGCCAAGCTCCTCGCCGACCTGTACGGCAAGCGTCCGGGGGTTGCCGCCACCGCTTTCGCCGCCCTGGATGCGCCGAGCCGGGGGCCGATCCTCGCGGCGCTCCCGCCGGCGGTCGGGCGGGGGCTCGTCGACCGGCTGACGCCGGACGCCGCCCGCTAGGCGGTGAGCGTCCAACCCCCACCGGCAAGGGAAAGGAGGAAAACGATGGCCGACACGATCGGTCCGGCGGCGGCGGTCCCGTCGCCGGCGTCCGAATCCGGCGACCGCCGCCGGATGCCGGACGCCGCGGTGGCGTGGGCGGCGGTCTGGGCGCTTGTGGCGATGGGCGAAGCCGCGGGCGAATCCGGTGGCGCCGAAGGCGGCGGAGGGGTTCCGGGCGCCGGCGTTTTGGGGAACGTTTTCGAAGAACCGGCGGGTACCGGATCCGGCGGCTTTCCTTCGGCGCTGAAAGAGGCCCCGGAAGGCTCCGGCGCTTTTGCTTCGGCCGGGGCCTTCGGCGAGGCCGCCGGCGCGGCCTTGGACGCCCTTCCGCCCGACCTCGCCGTCCCCGCCGTCGGGGCAGACGTCTCGATCGGCTTCGCCGCTTTCGACGCGGGAGCGGACGGTTTTTCCGCCGGAGCGAACGGCGCTTGGGCCGGGTGGAGCGGGCGTTTCATCGCCGCTCGGCTCCCCGCGTCGGCGGCCGGAGTAGGTGATGCCGTCGGCGCCGGCGGATCGGCGACCGGAGCGGGCGGCCGGCCGGCCTCGGGTCCGCCCGAAAGCGCGAGGGCGCCGGAACGGGCGGCCGCCGGATCGACGACCGAATCCGCCGCAGCTCAGGTGGCTCCTTCACCGGCCGAGGCCCCCGCATGGGCCGCCGCTTTCGCCTCTTTCGCGGTCGAAGGCGGAGATGTTCCGGGTGATCGGATCGGCCCGGCGAACGCCCGGCCGCCCGCCCGGTCGCCGGCCGGCGCCTCGGCCGGGGGGACGGGAACCGAATCGGGGCAGGCGGACGGTCGGGGACCGGTCCTCGCCCGGATTCCCGATCTTGCCCGGCTCGAGGCGGCGGTGGCGCGGCTCATTTCTGCCGCCTCCCGGGAGGCGGTCGCTCAGGCATCGTCGGACGGGCCGGATTGGCCTCCGGCCAGGACCGTCTCGCCTCAGGCCGCGCCTTCGGCGGACGGCGGATCGCCGGCCGGCCACCGCGAGCCGGGCGCCGGAGATCGGGGGGTGCTCGGCGGTTCGCTTCCGCTTCTGCAGCTCGTCCACCGGGGCGATCTCTGGCGACCGGCGCCGGCGGCGCCCCTTCCGCCGGAGCTTCAGGCGCTCGTCGCGCGGGCGGAGCTCCTTCGGGCCGACGGCCGCGCCGCGCACCTTCGCCTGCAGCTTCATGCGGACGGCCTCGGCGTGATGGACGTCGTCCTGAAGGCCGACGGGGATCGGCTCGCGGTCGTCTTTGCCGTCGCCGGCGAGGACGCCCGGGCGTGGGCCGAGCGGCACCTGGAGGCGCTTCGGGCGCGCCTCATCGCCGCCGGCTGGGCCGTCGACCGGATCGACGTCGCCGTCCGGGCGGAGGGGTCCGACGCGGTTCGGGTGCGGCCGGACGGAGAGGGCGGTCGGGAGCGGCCGCCGGAGGACGACCGTCGCCGGCGGCGGCGGGAAGGGGACGGGCGGGAGTTTTCGCGCTCGATCGAGGAGGGACGGACATGAACGACGTCGGGGCCGTCGCCGGGGAGGCGCGGATGTTCGCGGCATCTCAGGACGCTCGGCCGGCGGAATCCCGGACGGCCGACGAAAGCGCCGCCGGCCCCGGGGAGGCGGCCGGCCTCCGGGCGCTTCGGGAGCTCGACTTTTTGAAGCTCTTCATCGCCCAGCTCAAGTACCAGGATCCGCTCTCGCCGGTGAACGATCGAGAATTCATGCAGCAGCTTGCGGCGTTTGCGACGCTGGAACAGCTCGTTTTGCTGAACGACCGGATCGCGGCGATGAACCGGGAGATCGAAGCGATCCGCCGGCGCCTGGAGGGCGAACGTTCGCCGGAAGGGGCCTCCGCCCTGGAGGCCGCGCCGGCGTCCGGCGACCGGCCGCCGGAGAACGCCTAAGGGCGCGCCGTCGGGGGTCGGAGCGCGCCGCGGGCGCCTGCTGTCGCCGGCTCCGCGCCGCGTCGCGCCGAAGATCGGCGCGGCTTTGGCCCGCCGCCTCAAGATCGTCGCCTTCAGGCGACCGAAAGGGGGAGTTCGATGCTCCGCTCGCTCTACACCGGCGTTTCGGGGATGCGGGGCTTTCAGACGAAGCTGGACGTCGTGGCGAACAACATCGCCAACGTGAACACCGTCGGCTTCAAGGCCGGTCGGGCGATGTTCGCCGACGTCCTGAGCCAGACGATCGCCGGCGTCACGGCGCCGGAAGAAGGGACCCGGGGCGGGATAAACCCGATGCAGGTCGGCCTCGGGAGCAAGATCCGCTCGATCGACACCCTCTTTACCCAGGGAAGCCCGATGATGACCGGCGCGACGACGGACCTCATGATCGACGGGAGCGGCTTTTTCGCCGTTCAGGATGCGGCCGGAAACGTCTATCTCACCCGGGCCGGGAACTTTTACGTCGATGCGGCGCGGCAGCTGGTGACCGCCGACGGGCTTTTGGTCCTCGATGAAGGTGGCGGGCCGATTCAACTCGACGAAGGCCTCCAGAGCTTCTCGATCGCCAAGGACGGGACGATCATCCAGGTCCTCGCCGACGGGACCATCAACACCGATGTCCGGATCGGCGTCGTCCGCGTCGCCAACCCCGCCGGGCTGGAGAAGGTCGGCGAGAGCCGCTACCGGATGACGCCCAACGCCGATCAGGAGACGGATCCGCTGGCGCTCATCGGCCCGCCCGGCGAAGAAGGGCGCGGGGAGATCCTCTCCGGCTTCTTGGAGATGTCCAACGTCGACCTCACCACCGAATTTACGGAGATGATCGTCGCCCAGCGGGGGTTCCAGGCGAACGCCCGCATCACGACGACGTCCGATGAGGTCTTGCAGGAACTGGTCAACCTGAAGCGCTAACATCGGCCCACCTGAAATGATCCTGAGGGGTTCGCCGGCCGGCGATCCGGTCGGCGTCAAAAACGGCCGGGTCCCGCCGCGGCCGAGGAGGAGGGGGCGGCGTGCTGGAACTTTCGCGCCGGAGCGGGGAGCGTTATTATCTCAATCCGCTTCTCATCGAGACCGTCGAGGCGACGCCGGATACGGTCATCACCCTCGTCACCGGCAAAAAACTCGTCGTCCGGGAGTCCGCCGACGAGGTCGTCCGGCGGTTCGTCGCCGCCGTCCGGGACCTCGCCCCCGGCGGGCTCCTCCGGGCGCCGACGGCGGGCGACCCCGAACGAGGCGGAGCGTCGGTGCCATGAGACAGCGGCTCATCGGTCTGTCCGTCGTCCTCATCGTCGCCATCGGCACGCTGGCGGTCGTCACCGCCCTCCTCTGGCGGTATGTCATCGCGCCGCCGGTGTCTCAGGCGCCGGCCAGGGCGGAAGAAGGCGGGGACCTCCTTCGTTACGCCAAATACAGCGTCGAGACCGGCGATCTGACGACCGACCTCAAAGACAAGCATTACATTCTTCTTAATCTCACGATCATGACCGATTCCAAAAAGGCGGCCGATGCCCTGGCAGAGGCCATGTTCATCGTCAAACGGGAAGTGATCGGCGTCCTGTCCGAAATGACGTCCGAGGAGCTCCTCACGGAGCAGGGCGTCGCCAAGATGGAGGCCGCCGTCGCCGAGCGGCTCCGGCCGTATCTCCCGGATGGGAAGATCCTGAAGGTGGCGACGACGAAAAAGGTGATCCAGTGACCCCCGCCGGCGGGAAAGGGGGGCATCCTGTGAGCGACGTTTTGTCCCAGGCGGAGATCGACGCGCTGCTTGAGGCCCTCACGTCCGGAGAGATGAACGTCGAGGCGCTCCGGCAAGAGGAGGCCTCCGCTCGCGTCCGGGCGTACGACTTCAAGCGGGCGCTCCGCTTTTCCAAGGACCACATCCGGACGCTGACGCGGATTCACGAAAACTTCGCCCGGCTGCTTTCGACGCATTATTCGACGATGCTCCGGAGTTACGTCAGCCTCGCGGTGGCCTCCGTCGACCAACTGCCGTATGAGGAGTTCATCCGCTCGATCGGCGCCAGCACGATCGTCGGCGTCTATTCGGCCGCGCCGCTCAAAGGCAATTTTCTCATCGAGTTTTCGCCGGCGCTCGCCTACGCCTTGCTGGAGCGGGTGCTCGGCGGGAGCGGGGCGCGGCCGTTTCAGCGGTATAACTGGACGGAGATCGAGCAGCGGATCGTCGAGCGGCTTCTCACCCGGGCCGGGCAGGTGTTCCGGGAGTCGTGGCAGCAGATGATCGAGCTCACGCCGGAGCTCGAAGATGTGGAGACGAACCCGCAGTTTCTTCAGATCATCTCGCCGAACGAAATCGTCGCCGTCGTGACGCTCAGCGCCAAAATCGGCGAGATGAGCGGGATGATGAACATCTGCCTGCCGCACGTCATGCTCGAACCGCTTTTGAACCGCCTGACGGCCCGGCACATGCTGTCGACCGTCCGGCGGGAGTTGACCGACGAGGAGCGGGCCCGGCTTGAGCGGCAGATCGCCCGGACGCCGGTGCCGGTCGTCGTGGAGCTCGGCCGGGCAACGCTACTCCTCCGGGAACTCCTGTCGCTCGAGGTCGGCGACGTCGTCCGGCTGAACCGCCGCACGGAGGAGCCGCTTCTCCTCTACGTCGGCTCCCGGCCGAAGTTCACCGTCCGCCCGGGCCGGTCGCGGCGCAAGCTCGCGGTCCTCGTCGAGGGGCCGGTGAAGGAGGATGACGCCGATGGCGGATGAAAAGAACCGGGATCTGTTGAGCCAGGAAGAGATCGACGCCCTCCTTCGGGCCGTTCAGGACGACGCCGGGACGGACGTTCCGCCTTCGGCGCCGGAGGTCGCGGCGGAACTCGACGGACTGGAAGCGGACGTCCTCGGGGAGATCGGCAACATCAGCTTCGGTTCGGCCTCGACGGCGCTGTCGCAAATCTTGAATCAGAAGGTCGAGATCACCACGCCGATGGTGTCCGTTGTGGAGACGGCGGCGCTGTACGACGACCTGGCCTATCCCCTCGTCGCGGTGTTCGTCGATTACACCGAGGGGCTTCAGGGGACGAACGCCCTCCTCCTTCGGGCCCGGGACGCGGCGGTGATCGCGTCTCTCATGATGGGCGGGGACGGGACCGGCGTCGGGGACGATCTCGGCGAGCTCGAGCTTTCGGCGGTTCAGGAAGCGATGAATCAGATGATGGGCTCGGCGGCGACGGCGATGTCGGAAGTCTTCGGCGGCCGGGTGAACATCTCGCCGCCGCAGGCCCGGTTCATGGAGCGGCCGACCGACGAAGGGCTCTGGCCCCTGTCCGAAGAGCGGCGGCTCGTTCGCGTGGCCTTCCGGCTGAAGATCGGCCGCCTCGTCGACTCGTCGATTATGCAGCTCGTCCCGCTTCCGTTTGCCAAGGCCATGGTCGCCCGCCTGCTCGGCGGCGCGGCGGAGCCGGCGGGCGATGCGCCGGCGCCGGACGCCTTGGCGCCTTCGTCTTCGGGCGCCGGGAAAGAAGCGGGCGGGAGGCCCGACGTTCCCGAAGCGGGATACGGCGGGACGGAGCGGCCGGACGTCGGCCGGGCGCCGGGCGGCGAAGCGGCGAGGCCGTCCGCCCGGGTCGCTCCGGTCGGCGGGGAGGCCCCGCGAAGCGCGGGAGCGGGCCGCGCTGAAGCGCCGTCGGGGGGAGCGGCCGGCGCGCCCTCCGGCGGGCCGGCGGGAGCCCGGGTGCAGCCGGTGGTCTTTCCGGACCTTTCGGCTTCCGCGCCGGTCGGGGCGGGGTCGGAGACGCTCCAGCTTCTGCTCGACGTTCCCCTCGAGGTGACGGTCGAGCTCGGCCGGACAAAGCGGCTCATCAAGGACATCCTCTCCCTCGCTCCGGGGTCGATCATCGAGCTGGACAAACTCGCCGGCGAACCGGTGGACATCTACGTCAACCACAAGCGGATCGCCCGCGGCGAAGTCGTCGTCATCGACGAGAACTTCGGCGTCCGGGTGACGGAAATCATTAGCCCCTGGGAGCGCCTCGGCACGCTGGAGTCCTAAGCCCCGGCGGGGGCGGAAGGCACGGCGTCCGGCAGGCGGGACGCAAGGCGTTCGGCGAAACGACGGCGCACCGAATTGGAGGTCGACGATGGGAAAGCGAATCCTCGTCGTGGATGACGCGGCGTTCATGCGCATGATGCTCAAAGACATCCTGACGAAAAACGGGTACGAGGTCGTCGGCGAGGCGCCGGACGGCGCCAAAGCCGTCAAGCTGTACCAAGAGCTTAAGCCGGACCTCGTGACGATGGACATCACGATGCCGGAGATGGACGGCATCCAGGCGCTCAAGGAGATCAAAAAGATCGATCCCCAGGCGAAGGTCATCATGTGTTCGGCGATGGGACAGCAGGCGATGGTGATCGAGGCGATCCAGGCCGGCGCCAAGGATTTCATCGTCAAACCGTTTCAGGCGGAGCGGGTGCTCGAGGCGGTCCGAAAGTTGCTCGGGTGAGGTGAGGGCGGTGAACGGAGGGCGCGGGCGCCGGGTTCGGTGGGCTCTGGGGATCTTGGCGGCGCTCGTCGTCGCCGGCGCGCCGGCCGCGCGGGGAACCGCGGCGACCGCTTCCGGCGGATGGGCTCCGGCCGCCGGCGACATGGGCGCGGCCGCATCCGGCCGGCGCGCGGCGGCCGAAACGGCCGGGTGGATCGCACCGGCGGCCGCCTTCGGCGGCGCGGCGGCGGTTGCTTCCGGTCAGGCGAACGGCGGGGCGCCTTCCGCTCCCGGAAAGCCCGCCGACCCGGAGGAGACGGTGGCGACGTGGCTCAAGCGCCGGGCGGCCGAAGGGGACGGCGCCGGGCCGTCCTCGGCCCCATCCGGCGACGCCCGCCCCCTCGCCGACCCCCGCACCGGGGGGCCGGCCGGACCCGGCATCGCCGGCGCGCTGAAGGTCATCCTCGCCCTCGGCTTCGTCGTCGCCCTCCTCCTCGGCCTCGGGGCGCTTGTGAGGCGCCTCCGGCGGGCCGTCGCCTTCGGCGCCTTCGGAAGCGAGGCGACCGGGCTCAGCCTGAAGGCGATCCAGCCCCTGGCGCCGGGGCGGGCGGTGGCGGTGGTGGAGGTCGAAGGCCGGCGGTATCTCCTCGGCGTGGGCGAGGCGGTCACCCTCCTCGACCGGCTCGCCGACGGCGTCGCCGCGGAAGCGGCGATCCAGGCGGAACCCGAGCGGGGATGGAAGGCGGAGGGGGAAGAAGCCGGCCGGCGCGAGGATCGGGCGGCCGCCGATCGGGACGGCGGGGCGCCGCCGGGCGGCCGGTCTCAGGCGCCCGGTCGGCCGGCGCGCCCGGAAGGGCTTCCGGCGCTCTCGGCGGCGCTTTTCGACCGGGCGCGGCGCCTTACGGCGCAGGCGGCGGCCCTTCGGGAGGCCCGGCGGCGGCTTGACGATCGGTTCCACCGGCGGGACGGCGGGGGGCGATGACGGTGGACCTCGAGACGCTCCTTAAGCTCTGGTGGCCGGACGCCCCCGCCCAGGGGCAGACGACGATCGGGCTGTTTCTTCTCCTTACGGTGCTCACGCTGGCGCCGGCGATCGTCGTCCTCATGACGAGCTTTACCCGGATCGTCGTCGTCCTCGCCTTCGTCCGGAGCGGGCTTGCGACGCAGCAGATCCCGCCGAACCCGGTGCTCGTGGGCCTGGCGCTCTTTATGACGGCGTACATCATGGCCCCGACGATCGGGACGATCGTCGATGAGGCGTACCGGCCGTACGTCGACGGGAAGATCACCGCCGAGGAGGCGATCGACCGGGCGGTCGTCCCGCTCAAGACGTTTATGGCGCAGTCGACGCGGCAGAAGGACCTGCAGCTTTTTTTGAGCTACGGCCGGTATCCGCCGCCGGAGTCGGTCGAGGACATCCCGCTTGCGGCCCTCGTGCCGGCGTTCGTCGTGAGCGAGCTCACCACGGCCTTCAAGATGGGCTTTTATCTGTACCTTCCGTTCGTCGTCATCGATCTCGTCGTGGCGAGCCTCCTCATGGGCATGGGGATGATGATGCTGCCGCCGGTGATGGTTTCGCTGCCGTTTAAGGTGCTCCTCTTCCTCCTCGTCGACGGCTGGTCGCTCGTCGTCGAGACGCTGCTTCTTTCGTTTCAGCGCTAGCGACCGGGAAGGAGGCGTCCCGTGTCGGCGGAGATGGGGCTTTACGTCGTCGGACAGGCGGTCTGGACGGTCCTTCGGGCGATCGCCTGGCCCCTCGGCGCCGGGCTTCTCGTCGGCCTCGTCGTGAGCCTCCTCATGGCGACGACGCAGATCCAGGAGCAGACCCTCGCGTTCATCCCGAAGATCGTCGCCGTCCTCGTCGCCCTCGTCGTCTTCGGTCGGGCGATCTTCGGCGCGATCGTCGATTTTGCCCGGCTCATGTTCGAACTCGCCCGGGGGGCCGCCGGCGGATGACGGCCTTCGTCGGGACGGCGGTGCTCGTCATGACGCGGCTTTTTGCGTTTTTCCTCGTGGCGACGCCGTTTGCGCTCAGGGGATTTTCCCTGCTCGGCCGGGCGGCGTTCGCCCTCGCGACGGCGTTCGTCGTCCTCGTCGCCGGGGTGCCGGCGGCGGAGCCGGACGGTACCTTTCCGCTTTCCGTCCTCATGAACGCTTTCCTCGGCCTCGCCCTCGGCTTTGCGGTGCAGCTGTTTTTTGCCCTGTTCGATGTCGCCGGCGGTCTCGTCGACTATCAGATGGGACTCGCCATCGTGAACGTTCTCGACCCGCGGACGGGGGCGGAGCAGCCGCTTCTGGGGCAGCTCTTTTCGCTTCTGGCGCTCTTCGTGTTCTTCGTCTCCGGCGCCCACCGGCCGCTCATCGCGGCGGTGCTTCAGAGCTTTTCCGTCTGGCCCCCGGACGGGCCGCTCCGGCTGGACGGTCCCATCGTGCCGGCGCTCGCCGCCTGGACGGCCCAGGTGTTCGCGTTCGGTGCGCTGTTTGCGGCGCCGATGGCGGCGGTGCTGTTTGTCGTCGACCTCGCCCTGGCGCTTTTGTCCCGGGCGGTGCCGCAGATGAACATCTTCGTCGTCGGCCTGCCGGTGAAGATCTTCGGCGCCTTGTTTACCCTGGGCGTTTTTCTTCCGGCGATGGCCGCCGCCTTCGGACCGCTTTTCGACCGGCTGGCGGCGATGATCCTCCGCCTTTCGGCCGGCGGCTAGGAGGAAACGGGATGGACCGGCTTCCCTACCCGGTGGCGCTTCAGTTTTTTGCCGAGGAAAAAACGGAACCGGCGACGCCGCGGAAAAAAGAAGAGGCGCGAAAAAAAGGCCAGGTGGCGAAAAGCCCGGAGGTGTCCCAGGCGTTCGTCCTCCTCGCCGGCACGCTCGCCCTCGCCGCGGTCGGCGGGCGGATCGTCGCCGCCTTCGAAGCGGCGTTTTACCGGGCGGCGTCTTTCGGGCCGGAGGCGGCGACGCCCGGGGGGATCGGGACGGCGTTCGTTCAGGCGGTGCGGGACGTGATGCCGTGGCTCGGGCTTTTTTTCGGCGCGGTTTTCGCGGCGGCCTTTTTCGGCCAGTACGTCCAGGTCGGAAGCCTCATGGCCGTGGAGCCGATCCTCCCGCAGCTCTCCCGGATCGATCCGATCCAGGGCCTCCGGCGCCTGTTCGGCCTCCGGGCGCTCGTCGAGCTCGGGAAGGCGCTCCTTAAGGCCGCTTTTCTCGCCGCCGTCCTCTACGGCGTGCTGAAAAACGAGCTCGCCCGGCTCCCGGCCCTCGCCGCGATGGCGCCGGCCGGCGTCGCCGCCGCCGTCGGCGACCTTTCGCTCCGACTCCTTTTCGCGGCGGCGCTGGCGTCGGCCGTCGTCGCCGCCCTCGACTTCGGCTACCAGCGGTTCGATTATGCCCGGAAGCTCCGGATGACGAAGCAGGAGCTCAAAGACGAGTGGAAAAAGACCGAAGGGGATCCGCTGACGAAAAGCCGCCTCCGGCGCCGGCGGCGGGAGCTGGCGACGCGGCGGATGATGCAGGAAGTGCCAAAGGCCGACGTCGTCATCACCAACCCGACGCACTTAAGCGTCGCCCTCCGCTATGACGCCCTCCGGGATCCGGCGCCGCGGGTCGTGGCCAAAGGGGCGGATTTTCTCGCCCTCCGCATCCGGGAAGTCGCCCGCCGGCACGGCGTCGAGGTGGTGGAAAACCCGCCCCTCGCCCGGGCCCTCTACCGGGATGTTCCGCTCGGCAGCCGCATCCCGCCGGCCTTTTACCGCGCGGTGGCGGAGGTGCTCGCCTTCGTCTACCGGAAAAAAGGCCGCACGCTCGGCGGGCCGTAGCGGTGGGGGGGCCGGTTCGTCGCCGGCCGGAGGGCGGCGGGGGCGGGGACGCCGGAGCTCGCTCGCCGGAAGCCGCCGAAAGGGGGGAAGCTCGTGCGCCGGGAAGCGGTCGTGTTCATCGGCGTGGTCGCCATCGTCCTGATGATGGTCGTGCCGCTACCGCCGCCGCTTCTGGATTTTCTCATCCTGCTCAACCTGGCGCTTTCCCTCACCGTCCTCCTCGTGGCGATGAGCACGCGGGACCCGCTGGAGTTTTCGGTTTTTCCGACGCTCCTTCTCATTACGACGCTCTTTCGCCTGGCGCTCAACGTCTCCACGACCCGGTCGATCTTAAGCCGCATGACCGGCGGCGAGGTCATCCACGCCTTCGGCAGCTTCGTCGTCGGCGGCGAGCCGGTCGTCGGCTTCATCGTTTTCCTCATCCTCGTCATCATCCAGTTCCTCGTCATCACGAAAGGCGCCGAGCGCGTGGCGGAAGTCGCCGCCCGCTTCACCCTTGATGCGATGCCGGGGAAGCAGATGTCGATCGACGCCGACCTCGGCGCCGGCCTCATCGACGAGGCGGAGGCCCGGCGGCGGCGGGCGGCCCTCGAGCGGGAGGCCGATTTTTACGGAGCGATGGACGGTGCGAGCAAATTCGTCAAAGGCGACGCCATCGCCGCGCTCATCATCCTGGCGGTGAACATCGTCGGCGGGCTCATCATCGGCGTCCTCGTCCACGGGAAGTCCCTTTCGGAGGCGGCGTCGATCTACACGGTCCTGTCTGTCGGCGAAGGCCTCGTGGCCCAGATCCCGGCGCTTTTCGTCTCGACCGCCACCGGGATCCTCGTCACCCGGGCCGCCTCCGGCGAAGGACTCGTCCGGGAGCTCGAGACGCAGCTTTTTGCCTACCCGCAGCTTCTCTACATCGTCGCCGGGGTGCTCCTTTTGCTCGGGGTGCTCACGCCGATCCCGTTTTTGGCCGCCGGGCCTTTGGCCGGCCTCGTCGCCTTCGGCGGCTACCGGATCGACCGACTGGCGAAAGCGCCGTCCCCGCCGCCGGAGGCGGAGGCCCCCAGGGAGCCCGTCCGGCCGGAAAGCGCCCTGGAGCTTCTCGACGCCGAACCGGTGGAAGTCGAATTCGGCTACGCCCTCATTCCGCTCGCCGACCCGAAGCAGGGCGGGGATCTCATGGAGCGGGTGCTCATGATCCGCCGTCAGCTCGCCCTCGAGCTCGGCTTCATCGTGCCCACGATCCGTCTCCGGGATAACCTCCAGCTTCGGCCGAACGCCTACATCATCAAGATCCACGGCGCCGTCGTCGGCCGCGGCGAGGTGCGCCCGGACCGGCTGTTTGCCGTCGGCGGCGAGCGGGAGCTTCCCGGCGAGCGGACGGTCGACCCGGCCTTCGGCCTTCCGGCGTACTGGATCGATCCGCAGGATCGGGACGCGGCGGAGCTCGGCGGCTACACGGTTGTCGATCCGTCCAGCGTGCTGGCGACGCATCTCACCGAGCTCATCCGGCGCCACGCCCACGAGCTCCTCGGGCGGGACGAGACGAAGGCCCTCGTCGATCACGTCCGGAAGCGGCACCCGGCCCTCGTCGACGACCTCCTCGGCGTGCTCACGGTCGGGGAGGTGCAGAAGGTCCTGGCGGGCCTCCTCCGGGAGCGGATCTCGATCCGACGGCTTCCGACGATCTTCGAGGCGCTGGCGGACCACGGCGCGAAGGTGAAGGACCCGGCGCTTCTTACGGAATTCGCCCGGCAGGCGCTCGCCCGGCAGATCACGGCGCAGTTTGCCCGGGAGGGCGTGATCCGGGTCATTCAGCTCGGGCCCGACCTCGAGCAGAAGATCCTCGAGCGGATTCAGCGGACGGACTTCGGAGAGTTCGTCGCCCTCTCTCCCGAAGAGCTTGAGGCGTTTTTCCGGCGCCTAAAGGAAGCGCGGCGGCCGTTTGAGGCGGCCGGCGAGCCGCCGGTCGTCCTCACCTCGCCGGCGGTCCGGCGCCACGTCGCCGACCTCCTCACCCGGCTTCAGCCGGACTGGACCGTGCTTTCGTACAACGAGCTTGAGCCGACGGTGGAAGTCCAGAGCATAAGCGTGGTGACGGCCTCATGAAGCTCAAACAGTTCGTCGCCGCCACCGAAGCGGAGGCCCTGGCCCTGGTGCGGGCGGAGTGGGGCGAGCGGGCGATCATCCTCGCGTCCCGCCGGGAACGGCCGAAGGGACTCCTCGGTTGGCTGCGCCGCGGCCGGGTCGTCGTCGTCGCCGCTTATGACGAGGGCGACGCTCCACGGGGCGGCGACCGGGCGCCGTCCGCCGTTCCTCCGTCGGGCCCGGCGCCGGAACCGGAGGATGGGGCGGCCGGGCTGGAGGCGCGCCGGCAGGCGGTGCTGGCGGCGATGGAGCGGACGGGCCGGGTCCGGGCCGGGTCCGAGGGGGCGTTCGCCCGGCGGCCGGCCGGCGGCCCGGCGGCCGCCGGGGCACTTCTTGCGGCCGGGGACCCGCCGGCGGAGACGTCCGTCCCTTCCTGGGCGGCGGCCCTCGGGGGGCTTCCGCCAAACCGGCGGGCGTTCGTCCCGGCGTTCTGGCCGACGGCGGAGGCGCTTTTTCAGCACGGGGTCGAGGCCCGCTGGGTGGAACGGCTGCACGCCGCCGTCCTCCGCCGGCGGCCGGAGACCGCCGGCGATCCGGCGGCGATGCGCCAGGCGGCCGCGGCGATCCTCGCCGGCTGGTTGAAGCAGAAGGTCGGTCCGCCCCGCCGGCCGGCCCGGCTGGTCGCCCTCGTCGGCCCGACCGGCGTCGGCAAGACGACGACGGCGGCCAAGCTCGCCGCCCGGGACCGTCTGGGCGGCGGTGGGGTCGCCTTCATCACCGCCGACACCTTTCGCGTGGCGGCGGTGGAGCAGCTCCGGACGTACGCCGACATCCTCGGCGTTCCGTTTGCGGTCGCGTATTCGCCGGGCGAGGCCGCTCGCTCGGCGGCGCATCATCTCGCCGCCGGCCGGACCGTCTACGTCGACACCGCCGGTCGGAACTATTTTAGCCCGGAGGCGGCGGACGCTCTCCGGCCGGTCGTCGAGGCGCTCCGCCCCCTTGACGGCGGAGCGCTCTTTCTCCTCACGCTCGCCCTCACCCACCAGTGGGAGGACAATGCCCGGCTGATCGAGCGGTTTTCCGCCCTCGGCGTCGACGCCCTCGTGTTTACCAAGTTCGACGAAGCGCCGCGCCTCGGGCAGGTGCTGAACGCCGTCCTGCGCTTTCCGGTGCGGGCGGTCTACCTCGCCGACGGACAGAACGTGCCGGACGACCTCCGGCCCCTGGAGGCGGCGCCGCTCGTGGACGGGCTTCTGGGAGGCGCCGACGCATGAACGGCCAGGCCGACCGTCTCCGGGCGCTCATGGAGCGGGCTCAGGCGGTCCCCCCGACGAATCCGGTCGAGGCCGGCCGGCGGCCGACCGTGACGCTGGCGGTCGCCAGCGGGAAGGGCGGCGTCGGCAAGTCCCACGTCGCCGTCGGTCTCGCCGGGGCGTTTTCGGCCCTCGGCCGGCGGACCGTCCTCATCGACGCTGACCTCGGGTTTGCCAATGCCGACGTCCTCCTCGGCATCCGCCCGCAGGCGACGCTGGCCGACGTCGCCGCCGGCCGATCGCCCCTCTCCGCGGCGGTCACGCCCGTCGCCGGCGGATTCGACCTGCTCGCCGGGATCGGCGGCGCCGATGTCCGGGAGGCCGACGACGAGCGGCGGCTCGTCGACCGGCTGATCGCCGCCCTGGAAGCGGTGGACCGGCCGTACGATGTCGCCCTGTTTGACCTCGGCGCCGGCCTCGGCGCCGGCGCCCGCGCGCTGCTCCTCGCTGTCGACCGGGTGCTTCTCGTCCTATCCACGGAGGCGGCGGCCCTCGTCGATGCGTACGGCCTTTACAAATGGCTCGTCCAGGCGGGGCAGGCGGCGGTCTTCGTCGTCCCGAACCGCGTGCCGGATGAGGCGGCCGGCCGGCGCCTGGCGGAGCGGTTTGGCGACATCGCCGAACACTTCCTCGGCCGGCGGCCGGAGCTTCTGGGGGTCGTCCGGGAGGACGACGTCATCGCCCGGGCGGCGCGGCAGGGGGTGCCGCCGTTTCCGCTGCCGGAACGGTCCAGGGCCCGCCGGGATTTTGCCGGGCTCGCCGTCCGGCTTGTCGCCCGCGCCGGCGGCAAAGACCCCGACCGGAGCGCCGGGGCGCCCGCCCCGCCCGCCGCGGCGGGCCGCCCCTTCGGCGCCCTCGTCGCCCGCCTGAAAGCGCGCCTCTTTTCCTCATAAGGGGGCTTAACGATGGACCACGGCGAATATTTGGCGATGTTTCTCGACGAATCGCGCGAAAATGTCGGCCGGATCACGGAAGGGCTCCTCCGGCTTGAACAGGACCCGACGGATCGGGAGACGGTCAACGACCTCTTTCGGGCCGCCCACACCTTAAAAGGGATGTCGGCCACGATGGGGTTCGGACGCCTCGCGGAACTGACGCACGAGCTCGAAAGCGCCCTCGACCCGGTCCGTCAGGGCAAAACGACGCTCCGCCCGGAAGATGTCGACATCCTGTTTCGGGCGACGGATCGGATGGAGGCGATGCTCCGGGACATCGAGGGCGGCGGGTCGGGCGAGGCGCCGATCGACGATCTCGTGGCGGCGCTTCGGTCGCTGGGCGGCGGACCCCAAGGATCGGCACTGGCTCCACCGAAGGGGGGCGAGACGGCGGCCGCCGGCGCTCCGCCTTCCGCCGGGAAGACGCCGGCCGGCGCCCTTCCCGACGACTACGACGTCTACCACCGGGAGATCATCCGGCAGGCCCTCGCCGAAGGCCTCGGCGTCTTCCGGGTGGAAGTCGTCTTGCGGCCGGACGCCCTTCTGCCGGGGGCGCGGGCGTACGTCGTCTACCGCGCCCTGGAAGCGCTCGGGGAGATCGTCCACAGCCATCCGCCGGTCAAGGAATTGGAAGAAGGGCAATTTGACCGCTCGTTCGTCCTCACCGTGGTAAGCGCCGAGCCGGAGGCGGCCGTCCGCCGGGCGGTCGAGGGGGTGGCCGACGTCGAGACGGTGGCGGTGACGGCCCTGAACGCCGCATCCGGGGCGACCGCGCACGGGGCGGCCGACCAGGGGGCCAAGGAGGCCGCGCCCGGCCCGTCCGCATCGACCGAAACGCCGGGGGCGACCGCTTCGGTGGAAACGTACGCCGACTATGAGCCCCATCACCGGTCGGCGATCCGGGAAGCCCTGCGGCAGGGCCGACGGGCCGTCCGCCTCGAGGTCGTCCTCGTCCCCGGCGTGCTCTTAAAAGGCGCCCGGGCGTACGTCGTCTATCAGACCGCCGCCGGCTTCGGCGAGGTCATCCACACGGCGCCTCCGGCCGACCGGCTGGAAGACGGCGATTTTGAGGACGCCTTCGTCCTGACGCTCCTCACCGATGCCGATCCGGAAACCGTGGCTTGTGCGGTGCGGGGGATCAGCGAGATCCGGGACGTTCGGGCGATCGAGCTGGGGGCGCCGCCGGTTCAGGGGGCGGGACCGGCCGACGGGTCGGCGGCGGGCCGGGCGGAACGTTCGGCCGCCGGACAGACGCAACCTCCGTCCGCCGGGCAGGCGGACCCTCCGGCCCCTTCCGCCCCGGCGGCGGGCCGACCGACCGCCGGTGACCGAACGGCGCCGGCGGGCCGGAAGGCGCCGGCGAAGGTCATTCGCGTCGACGCCGAGCGGCTGGACAAGCTGATGAACCTCTTCAGCGAACTCGTCATCGCTCGGGGGCGGCTGGAACTGATCGCCCGGGAGCTCGGCCACCGGGATCTCGCCGACATCGTCGAGCACATGAGCCGAACCGGGAGCGAACTGCAAAGCCTCATCCTCGCCATCCGGATGGTGAGCGTCGAACACGTGTTTCAGCGCTTTCCCCGGATGGTCCGGGACGTCGCTCGGGAACTCGGGAAGTCGGTCCGCCTCGTGATCCGGGGCGAGGAGACGGAGCTCGACCGGACCGTCGTCGACGAGATCGGGGAGCCGCTTGTGCATCTTTTGCGTAACGCCATCGATCACGGCCTCGAATCGGAGGCGGAGCGTAAGGCGGCGGGGAAGCCGCCGGAGGGGACGATCGAACTCGTCGCCTACCCGAGCGGCAACCACGTCTACATCGAGGTCAAAGACGACGGCCGGGGGATCGACCGGGAGAAGGTGCTGAAAAAGGCGATCGATCGGGGGCTCGTCCGGCCGGAACAGGCGGCGTCGATGTCCGATTCGGCGGTGTTCCAGCTCCTCTTTCAGCCCGGTTTCAGCACGGCGGATGTCGTGACCGATCTCTCCGGCCGGGGCGTCGGCCTCGACGTCGTCAAAAGCCGGATCGAGTCCCTGGGCGGCCGGGTGGATGTCTTTTCCAAGCGGGGGGCGGGCACCCTCTTTCGCCTTCAGCTGCCGCTTTCGCTTTCCATCCTGTACGCGATGCTCGTCGACATCGGCGGGGAGACCTACGCCCTTCCGATCGCCGATCTCGTCGAGACGCTCGGGATCCCGCCGGAGGCCGTTCGGACCGTTCACCGGCAGCCGGTGATCGACCTTCGGGGCGCGGTCGTCCCCCTCGTCGACGGCCGGCGCTTCTTCCGGACCGACGCCCCGCCCTTTCTCGCCGACGACGGCGCCGTCCGGAGGCCGGAGGGGGAAGGCGGCGTCCTGTTCGTCGCCGTCGTGAAAAAGAATGACCGGCTCGCCGGCCTGATCGTCGACCGGTTCCTCGGGCAGCAGGAGATCGTCCTGAAATCCCTCGGCGCGTATCTCAAAGCCGTTCGGACATTTCTCGGGGCGACGATCCTCGGCGACGGCCGGGTGGCCCTCGTCGTGGAGCCGGCGGCCTTTTTTGAACCGCTCGCCCTCGCGGAGCCGGCCGGAAGCGGCCGGTGACGCCCATTTCAAGCCAAAGGAGTGAGACCGGTGCTGGAGTGGACGGAAGAGGAGGCCAAGCCGTCGGAGCGAAAGCTGGTCGTGTTTACCCTCGGCGACGAGCGGTACGCCGTCGACGTGAAGCACGTCGAGTCGATCGAGCGGATGCTCCCGATCACCCGGGTGCCGGAGGCGCCGGCGTATGTCCGGGGCGTCGTGAACCTCCGGGGCGTCGTCGTCCCGGTCGTCGATCTCCGGCTGAAGTTGGGGCTTCCGCCGGGGGAGGCGGAGGAGGAGGCGCGTCTTCTCGTCGTCCGGGACGGAGAGTTTTTGGTCGGCCTCGTCGTCGACGGGGCCGAGGACGTCGTCGACGTGCCGGAGGCGGCGATCGTGCCGCCGCCGGCGGTGGCGACGACGGTGCGGTCGGCCTACGTCGAAGGCATCGTCCGCCGGGACGAGGCGCTCATCGTCCTCCTGGACCTTTCCCGGGTGCTCACCGACGAGGAGCGGGCCTCCGCCGCCCGAGCTCGGGAGGCGGCGGAGGAGGGCGGCCGGTGAACGGGATCGGTCCGCTCAGCGATTTCCACCTCGACCTCATCCGGGAGATCGGGAACATCGGCGCCGCCCACGCGACGACGTCGCTGGCCAAGCTCACCGGCACCCGCATCGAGATGTCGGTGCCGTCGGCCCGGTTGCTCCGGCTCGCCGACGTCGGCGCCCTCGTCGGCGAGGAGCGGACGGTGGCCGCGGCGTACCTCGCTTTTGGCGGCGACATCGAGGGGAGTATTTTCCTTCTCTTTCCGCCGGACGGCGTCCGGACGCTCCTTCGCCGGCTGCTCCCGGGGATCGAGGCCGCCTCCGGCGAGGAAGACGGTTTTTCTCCGCTGGAGTGGTCGGCGTTCAAGGAGGTCGGCAACATCCTCGCCGGGTCGCTCCTTTCGGCGCTGGCCGACTTTACCGGCCTCCGGATCGTCCCCGGCGTGCCGGATGCGACCGTCGACATGGGGCAGGCGATCCTCGTCTACGGCCTCCTGGAGGCCGGCAAGGTCGGCGACGTGGCCCTCGTCATCGATGCGGAGATGAAGGGGCCGTCCCCCGGCGAGGCGGCGATCGAGGCGCAGCTGTTTTTGCTCCCGTCGCCGGACTCCCTCGAGACGATTTTTCGGGCGCTGGGGGTGTCCGGGCCGTGACGGTGGTGAGCGTCGGCATCGCCGAACTGGCGGCGCTGGCTTATCCCGGCCGTCTCCGGACCGCCGGGCTGGGCTCCTGCGTCGGCATCGCCCTCTACGACCGCTCGACCCGGGTCGGCGGCCTCGCCCACATCATGCTGCCGGACTCGTCCCACGCCCGGGGCGCGGTCCTCCCGGGCAAGTTCGCCGATACGGCGGTGCCGGAACTCCTCCGGCAGATGGAAGCCCTCGGCGCCCGGCGGCCGTTCATCGTCGCCAAGCTCGCCGGCGGCGCCCACATGTTCCGACAGATCCAAAACGAAGCGCTCCTCATCGGCGCCCGGAACGTCGAGGCGGCCCGGGCGGCGCTTCGGGCGCACGGCGTTCCGATCGTCGCGGAAGATACCGGCGGCCACGTCGGCCGAACGATCGAGCTCGAACTCGCCGACGGCACGCTTACCGTCCGGACGGCCCGGCAGGAGGTCCGGGTGCTCTGACGCGGCCGAGGTCTTGGGCGAGGAGGGATCTGGCGGTGGACCCGGAACCGATCGCCTCGAACGGACTGGAAGAACTCTGGCGGCGGTACAAGGAGACCGGCTCCCGAACGCTTGAAAACGCCCTGGTGGAGCGGTACGCTTATCTCGTCGAACGGGCCGTCCGCACCCTCGCCGGCCGCTTCGGCGGCCGGGCCGAGGCCGACGAGATGCGGAGCTACGGCTACCTGGGGCTCCTCGATGCGGTGCGGAAGTTTGATCCGGAGCGGGGGCTCAAATTCGTCACCTACGCCTTCTGGCGCATCCGCGGGGCGATCTACGACGGCCTCCGGGCCGGCGACGCCCTCACCCGGAGCGCCCGGGATCAGCTCAAGCGGTACGAGGACGCCCGAGCGCGCCTGGAGCAGTCCCGCCTCCGGCGGGCGGACGATCGGGACGTCTCCCGGATGCTCGGACTCACGCTTCCGGCCCTCGCCGCCCTGAAGCGCTCCCGCTCGGCCGCCTACGGCACTCCGTCCGACGGGGAGGAAGCGTCGCCCTTCGAGCAGGTGCCGGACCAATCCGCGGAGCTCCCGGAGGACGCGAGCGTCCGGACGGCCCTCCGGCAGGCGCTGGCCGAGGCGATCGCCGCCCTCCCGGAAAAGGAGCGGATCGTTCTCGCGCTCTTTTATTACGAAGGCCTCACGCTGAGTGAGGTGGCGTCGGTGCTCGGCCTCTCTCCGTCCCGCATCTCCCAGCTGCACGGGCAGGCGCTCCGGCGCCTCCGGCCCGTCCTCGCCCCGTGGTGGGACGACGCGCCGGTGGACGGCCCCGGCGCCGAAGGGAAGGGGGACAAACGGTGAACTTCAGGCCGGTGGAACTGGAGGTGGCGCTTTCGCGGTCGCTGGAGGCGGCCTTTGAGCGGCAGGCGCTCGCGGGACAGCTTGCCGCGCAGGCGGAGGAGGCCGCCCGCCGGGTCGACGACGACCGCCGCCGGCGGCGGCTGACCGCCGAAGCGGCGGCGTTCGGGGAGGTCGACGCCCGCACCGGCCGGCGGCCGCCGGCCGCTTTCCGCCGCGCGGCGCCGGGTGAGGCCGGAGCGGGGGCGACCGGAGGCGGAAGATTCGATGTCCGGATCTGACCTCCTCGCCTTTTTGGCCCTCGGCCTCGCGGCGGTTGCGCTCTGGCTTCATGTCCGGTCGAACCGGCCGGCGGCCGGCCGGGAGGTGGCCGAGCTCGAGGCGGCGCTTCAGGCGCTTCTGGAGGCGGTCGAGCGCCTGGAGGAGGAGAACCGGGCGCTCCTCGACGCTCTGTGGCACGCCCGACCGGGGGAGGCGCCGGGCCTCGGTCCGGCCAGCGGCGCCGCGGCGCCGGCCGGCGGTAGGATCCCCGCCGCCCCGCCGCAGGATGCCGGGGCTCCGGGGCCGGCGCCGCCCGGCGCAGGCGACCCCGCCAAAGCGGCGATCGCCGACCGTCGATCGCCGCTTTTCCCGGGCAGTGCGGAAAGCCCGTCCGGATCGCCGCTTGAAGGGCGAAAGGGGCCGGAAGAGCGCCCGTGGCCGGGGCGGTTGGACGGCGCGGCCGGGGCGCCGGATGCTCCGGCGGTCCCCGGGCGCCCGGCGGCGTCTCCCGCCGCCGGCGCCTCCTCGGCCTCCGACGGCTGGCGGGAGGAAGCCCTCCGGCGGCTTCGGGCGGGCGAGGCGCCGGAGAAGGTCGCCCGGGACCTCGGCCGGGGGACCCGGGAGGTGGCCCTCCTCGGTGCCTTCGGCGGTGCGCCGGAGGAGGCGCCTTTCCGGCCGGAGGGACCGGGCCTTCGGCCGCCGGAGGCGCCGACCGAAGGGCGGGCGCCGCGGCGCGGTTGAATCACCGGCGGCGTTATGCTATAGTAGGGAACGGTCATCGACGCACGCTCCCGAAGGCCCGCGGGGTGCCGCGGTTTGGGCGGCCGAAGGGCCGCGCCGCGGTCGGCCGGGCGGTGCAGGGGGCGGAGGCGAACCCCAAAGGAGGATCTCCATGTCCATCGTTTCGATGAAGCAGCTCCTCGAGTCCGGCGTCCACTTCGGGCACCAGACGCGCCGCTGGAACCCGAAGATGGCGAAGTACATCTTCACCGAGCGGAACGGCATCTACATCATCGACCTCCAGAAGACCGTCCGCAAGCTGGAAGAAGCCTACCGCTTCGTCCGGCAGCTGGCCGAAGAAGGCGGCACGGTCCTGTTCGTCGGGACGAAGAAGCAGGCGCAGGAGACGATCCGGGAAGAGGCCCAGCGGGCCGGCATGTTTTACGTCAACCACCGCTGGCTCGGCGGGACGCTGACGAACTTCGTCACCATCCAGAAGCGGATAGGCCGCCTCAAGGAACTGGAAAAGATGGAGACGGACGGCACGTTTGACGTCCTTCCGAAGAAGGAAGTCAACCGGCTGCGCAAAGAAAAAGAGCGCCTGGAGAAATACCTCGGTGGCATCCGGGAGATGAAGCGGCTTCCGGACGCCGTCTACATCGTCGATCCGCGCAAAGAGCGGATCGCCGTCCAGGAAGCCCGGAAGCTCGGCATCCCGATCGTCGCCATCGTCGATACGAACTGCGACCCGGACGAGATCGACTACGTCATCCCGGGGAACGACGATGCCATCCGGGCCGTCCGGCTCATCACGTCGAAGATCGCCGACGCCATCCTGGAGGGGCGCCAGGGTCGGGACGTCGCCCCGGAGAACGAAGCGGAGGACGAAGCGCCGGAAGCCGAGCTTGGCGACGGCGACGACGAGACGGAAGACGCCGAGGCCGCGACCGGCGCGTAAGGCCGGCCGCCGCTTTTCGGGAGGACAGGCGGAAGGGTGGAGGGAGCGTCCCGCCACCCTTTTTTCAGGCCACGGGCGAGAAGGCGGCCCGTGAGCATCGACGAAGGGAAGGGTTGCACGATGGCCATCACGGCGAGCATGGTCAAAGAACTTCGGGAGCGCACCGGCGCCGGGATGCTGGAATGCAAAAAGGCGCTGGAGGAAGCCGGCGGCGACATGGAGCGGGCCGTCCAGATTCTGCGGGAGCGCGGGATGGCGGCGGCGCAGAAAAAAGCCGGTCGCATCGCCGCCGAAGGGCTCGTCGAAAGCTACATCCACGCCGGCGGTCGCATCGGCGTCCTCGTCGAGGTGAACTGCGAGACGGACTTCGTCGCGAAAAACGACGATTTCCGGGCGTTCGTCCGGGAAGTGGCGATGCAGATCGCCGCCAACGCCCCCCGGTATGTCTCGAAGGAGGACGTTCCGGAAGACGTCGTCGCCCGGGAAAAGGAGATCTACCGGCAGCAGGCGCTGAACGAGGGGAAGCCCGAGGCGGTCGTCGAGAAGATCGTCGAAGGGCGGATGAAAAACTTTTACAAGGAAGCGTGCCTGCTTGAACAACCGTACATCCGGGACGAGTCCAAGACCGTCGGCGAGCTTTTGAACGAACTCGTGGCGAAGATCGGGGAAAAGATCGTCGTCCGCCGCTTCGTCCGCTTCGAGCTCGGAGAAGGGATCGAGCGCAAGAAGGAAGACTTCGCCGAAGAAGTGATGCGCCAGGTGAAGGCGTAAGGCCGGCGGGGGGAGGCGCATGGAGCGACCGATCTACCGCCGGGTGGTGCTGAAGTTAAGCGGTGAGGCGCTGGCCGGCGGGCGGGGCTTCGGCCTCGACGCCGAAGTCCTCGCCTCCGTCGCCCGGCAGATCCAGTCGGTGCACGCCCTCGGCGTCCAGATCGCCGTCGTCGTCGGCGGCGGCAACCTCTGGCGGGGCATCGCCGGTTCCCGGGAGGGGATCGACCGGGCGACCGCCGACTATATGGGCATGCTGGCGACGGTGATGAACGCGCTGGCGCTTCAGGACGCGCTGGAGAAGATCGGCGTCCCGACCCGCGTGCAGACGTCGATCGAGATGCGGCAGGTCGCCGAGCCGTACATCCGCCGCCGGGCGATCCGCCACCTGGAAAAGGGCCGGATCGTCATCTTTGCCGCCGGCACCGGCAACCCGTTTTTTTCGACCGACACGACGGCGGCCCTCCGGGCGGCGGAGATCGAGGCGGAAGTCATCCTGATGGCGAAAAACAAAGTCAACGGCGTCTACTCCGCTGATCCCCTCAAGGACCCGAGCGCCCGGAAGTTCGACCGCCTGTCGTACCTCGACCTCCTCAACCTCGGCCTCGGCGTCATGGACGCGACGGCTTCGTCCCTTTGCATGGACAACAACATCCCGATCATCGTCTTTTCCATCCACGAGCCGGACAATATCCGCCGGGTCGTTCTCGGCGAGCCGATCGGCACGTACATAGGGGGTGAGTCCGGTGAGCCATCCGGTGATCGAAGAAGCCCGCAACAAAATGGAAAAAGCCGTGAGCGTGCTTAAGGGGGAGCTCGTCTCCGTCCGGGCCGGCCGGGCCAACCCGGCGATGCTGGAAAAGGTGACGGTGAGCTACTACGGCGCGGACGTCCCCCTGAATCAGGTGGCGACGATCACGGCGCCGGAGCCGCGGCTCCTCGTCATCACGCCGTGGGACGGAAGCGTCCTCGGCGAAATCGAGCGGGCGATCCAAAAATCCGACCTCGGCTTAAACCCGACGAACGACGGCAAGGTCGTCCGCATCGTCCTGCCGCCGCTTACGGAAGAGCGCCGGCGGGAGCTCGTCAAGCTCGTCAAAAAGTACGGGGAAGAGGCCAAAGTCGCCATCCGGAACGTCCGCCGGGACGCCCTGGAGGTGCTCAAAAAGGCGGAAAAAGACGGCGAGCTCCCCGAGGACACCGCCCGGCGGCTGCAGGACGAGCTGCAGAAGACGACCGACGCCTACGTCAAAAAGGTCGACGAGATCGTCGAAGCCAAGGAAGCGGAGATCCTCGAAATTTGAGCGCCGCCACCTGCACGCGCCCCCTCCCGCCGCGAGGGGGCTCGTCTGTTCCGATCGGCGGCCGGCGAGGAGAAAGCGGGGGAACGCGTTGGCGGCTTGGCGCTTTTGGCGGCGGAGGCGTCCGGCGCCGGACGGCGGCGTGGCGCCGGGCGGGCGGGAAGGGCCGCTCGTCCGGACGTCGCCGGACGAGCGAGAGCGGCTGAACGGATCCCGCCTGCCGGTGCCGCGGCACGTGGCCATCATCATGGACGGCAACGGCCGCTGGGCCCGGGCCCGGGGGCTACCCCGGGTGATGGGGCACCGGGAAGGGATGAAAGCCGTCCGGGAAGTGACGCTGGCTGCCCACAGGCTCGGCATCGAGGTGCTGACGCTGTACGCCTTTTCCACGGAAAACTGGAAACGGCCGAGGGACGAAGTCGACTTTTTGATGGCCCTGCCGCAAGAATTTTTACAAACCGAGCTGGAGAGCCTGATCCAGAACAACGTCCGCGTTCGGGTGATGGGAGACCCGAACCCGCTCCCGCCCCACACCCGGGCGGCGGTCGAGGAAGCGGTGCGGCGGACGGCGGCAAACACTGGACTCATCCTGAACTTTGCTTTAAATTATGGGGGAAGGATGGACATCGCCCGCGCCGCCCGGAAGCTGGCGGAGTCGGCCGTCGCCGGCGAGATCCGGCCGGAGACGATCGACGAGGCGGCGGTGGCGGCGGCGCTTTCGACCGCCGGGCTGCCGGATCCGGATCTCCTCATCCGGACGAGCGGCGAGATGCGTCTGTCGAACTTCATGCTGTTTGAGCTCGCCTATACGGAGCTTTGGTTCGTCGACAAGCTGTGGCCCGATTTTCGCCGTGAAGATCTGGAGGCCGCCGTGGAAGCGTATCGCCGGCGCGACAGGCGGTTTGGCGGCTTGGGGTGAGGAGTGAGCGCGGGTGGCGAAGCGCATCGCGACCGGCGTCATCGGCGGGGGCGTGTTTCTCTGGCTGACGGTGTGGGGAGGGGGGGCCTTTGCCGGCCTGATCGCCGCCATCGGACTGGGGATGTTTTACGAGTACGTCCGCATGCACGGCGACCGGCCGACCGCGCCGCACGCGCTGCTCGGCTTTGCGCTGACGTTTGTCCTTATTTTTTTTACCCTCGGCGAGATCCGGGACCGGCTCAAACTCGACCTGCTTTGGGCGGTTACGTTTCTGCTTCTCTTTATCGCCGTCGCCACCCAGAACCGCGTCTCCCTGCGGCGGCTCAGCTATATCCTCGTCGGCGCCGTCTACATCGGCCTCGGCCTTCATTACTTTCATGCCGTCCGCAACGTCGAGCGGGGTCTTTCGCTCACGCTCTGGGTCCTTGCCGTCGTCTGGACGACCGACACGGCGGCGTATTTCGTCGGCCGCGCCGTTGGCCGGCATCTCCTCTGGCCGTCGATCAGCCCGAAGAAGACGTGGGAAGGGGCCGTCGGCGGCCTCGTCGCCGGCATGGCCGCCGCCCTCATCGCCGCCGAGGTCCTCGACCTTCCGTACCGGACGCTCCCGCTCTTCGCGACGGCGGCGCTCGTCTCCATCGGCGGTCAGGTCGGCGACCTCATCGAATCGGCGATCAAGCGGAGCCTCGGCGTCAAGGACTCCGGGAGCCTCCTCCCGGGCCACGGGGGGCTTTTTGACCGGTTCGACAGCCTGATCGTCGCCTTTCCGACCTTCGTCTGGGCCGCCCGGATGCTGGCGCCGTTCCTCTGGCCGTAGGCGCGCCGGGCCGGCAAGCCGAAGGCGACGCTTCTTTCCCGAGGCAAAAGTCGCCCCGCCGCTCCGCGACGGACCGCGGATGAAAATTATGGCGAGCGGGTGAAAACTGAGCGGGCGGATGAAACGTCGGCGATGTGGAAAAACGGTGTGGGGACGGTGGATGATGGATACGCACCGGACGGAAACGGGGGCCGGATCCCGAAGCGGTCGTCCGGAGGGCCTCGTCGTCCTCGGCTCGACGGGATCGATCGGCACCCAGACGCTCGACGTCGTCCGGCGGCACCCGGAGCGCTTCCGCGTCGTCGGCCTCGTCGCCGGGACGAACGATACGCTCCTTTATGACCAGATCCGGGAATTTCGCCCCGACTGCGTCGCGGTGAAAGACGAGGCGTCGCTTCAGCGCCTTCTTCTCAAACTCCACGCCCTCCCCGAGCCCCGGCGCCCGCGGGAGATCGGCTTCGGCCCCGAAGCGATTGCCCGGTGCGCCGTCCATCCGGAGGCCGTCCGCGTGATGAGCGCCCTCGTCGGCTTTGCCGGCGTCCGGCCGACCCTCGCCGCCCTCCAGGCCGGAAAGACGGTCCTCCTCGCCAACAAAGAAACCCTCGTCGCCGCCGGTTCTGTCGTGCGGGCGGCGGAAGCGTCCGGCGGCGGTCGGATCGTCCCGGTCGACAGCGAGCACGCCGCCGCCCGGATCGCCCTCCGCGGCCAGCCGCCGGAAGCCGTCTTACGCCTCGTCCTCACCGCCTCCGGCGGGGCGTTTCGCCATCTTGACCGCGCCGCCCTCGCAGACGTCACCGTCCGGGACGCCCTCCGGCACCCGACGTGGCGGATGGGGAAAAAACTCACCGTCGATTCGGCGACGCTCATGAACAAAGGGCTCGAGGTGATCGAAGCCCACGTCCTTTTCGGTCTTCCCCTCGAGCGGATCGACGTCGTCCTCCATGATGAAAGCCTCGTGCACGCTATGGTAGAATTAAAGGACGGGACGTTCGTCGCCGTCCTCGGCCCCCGGGACATGCGCCTGCCGATCCAGCAGGCGCTCTTCGACCCCGAAAGCCCGCCGGCTCTGGGCGAGCGCCTCGACCTCGCCCGGATCGGGGCGCTTCACTTCCGGCCGGTCGATCCGGCGCGCTACCCGGCCCTCGGCCTGGCCTACGCCGCCGCCCGCGCCGGCGGCACGGCGCCGGCGGTGCTTTCGGCCGCCAACGAGGTGGCGGTGGCGGCCTTTTTGGACGGAAGGCTCCCCTTTGCGGCCATCGAGGCCGTCGTCGAGGCGGTGCTCGCCGCCCATGCGCCGGTGCCGGCGACCGACCTCGAGACGATCGAGGCGGCCGACCGGTGGGCCCGGGAACGGGCCCGGGCCGAAGTGCTGGCCCGGAGCGGCTGACCGGACGCCTCCGGCGACCATCGGAAGGAGGCGAAACGATGCCGAGCCTCGGTTTTCTCGGCACCGCCCTCGCCATCGTGGCGGTGTTCGGGCTTTTGGTCTTCGTTCACGAGCTCGGCCATTTCCTCCTGGCCCGGCGGGCCGGGATTTTGGCGCGGGAGTTTGCCATCGGCTTCGGTCCGAAGCTTTTTAGCTTTAAACCGGGCGAGACCCTCTGGTCGGTGCGGCTTCTCCCCCTCGGCGGCTACGTCCGCATGGCCGGCGAGGACGTCGAAGGGGAGCCGCTCAAGCCGGGTCAGCGGGTCCGCCTCGAGCGGGACGGCGACGTCGTCCGGCGCATCCACCTCGACGCGCCGGAAGGGGCGGGCGCCGTCGTCGTCCGCTCGGATCTCGAACGGGGGCTTCGCCTGACCGTCGAGGAGGGCGGAGAAGAGCGCACCTATCCGGTCGCCCGGGACGCCGAGATCGTCTCGGGGGGAGAAGCGATCCAGATCGCCCCGTGGGACCGGCAATTCGGCTCGAAATCGCTCCTCGACCGGTTTTGGGTCCTCGTCGCCGGGCCGCTTTTTAACCTGCTCCTCGCGGCGGTGCTCTTTTCGCTTCTGGCGCTTTTAAACGGCGTGCCGAACCCGGCGCCGGTCGTCGGCAAGGTCGGACCGGGAACCCCGGCGGAGGCGGCCGGCCTTCGGGCCGGGGACGTCATCCGGGCGGTGGACGGGCAGCCGGTCGCCTCGTGGGACGACCTGCAGCGGGCGATCGGCGAAAGCACCGCCGATGCCCTCGCCGTCGACGTCGAGCGGGACGGCCGGGACTTTCGGGCGGTCGTCCGGCCGAAGCGGCAGTTTTTCATCGCTCAGATGACGAACACCGCCCAGATCGAACTCCTCCCGGGGGATGAGGTGACGGCGATCGACGGGACGCCCCTCGAGAGCGTCACCCAGGCGGAGGCCCTCCTCGAGGCGGCCGCGGGCCGGCCGGTCCGCCTTACCGTCCTCCGGGACGGCCGACCGGTCGACGTTTCATACGACCTCGGGAAGTACCGCCTCACCCTCGGCGAGCGGCGGATCATCGGCATCTATCAGGAGCGGACGTTTTCCGTCTGGGCCGCCCTCGTCGACGGCCCGAAGGAGACGGTCCTCTGGATCGGTCGCATCTTCGCCTCCCTCGGCGCCCTCTTTCAGAGTCATCACCCCCTCGACCAGCTCGGCGGGCCGGTGGCGATCTTCAAGCTCACCGGCGATGCGGCCCAGCGGGGCTTCTCGACGCTCCTTTTCTGGACGGCGCTTCTTTCGATCAACCTCGGCGTGTTCAATCTGCTCCCGATTCCGGCCTTAGACGGCGGCCGGCTCCTCTTCCTCGCGATCGAGGCCGTCCGGGGCCGGCCGATCGACCAGGCCAAAGAGGGCCTCGTCCACCTCATCGGCTTTGCGCTCCTCCTCCTCTTCATCGTCCTCGTCACCTGGAACGACATCCAGAAGCTCTTCCTCGGCTGAGGCGCGGACCAGGCGCTCCCCGGCCGAGGGGCGGCCAGACCGCCGGAAGGAGGCACGGGCGTGTACACCCGCGAACAGACGAAGCCCGTCCGGGTCGGACGGGTTCAGATCGGCGGCCAGCCGTCGGTCGTCATCCAGTCGATGACGACGACCGACACCCGGGACGTCGACGGGACGCTCCGGCAAATCGAAGCGCTCCATGCGGCCGGCTGCCAGATCGTCCGCCTCGCCGTCGTCGACGAACGGGCGGCGGAGGCCCTCCGGGAGATCAAGCGCCGCTCGCCGCTTCCGATCGTCGCCGACATCCACTTCGACTACCGGCTGGCCTTGAAGGCGATCGATGCCGGGGTCGACAAGGTGCGGATCAACCCGGGGAACATCGGCTCCCGGGAGCGGGTGAAGGCGGTCGTCCGGGCGGCCAAAGAGCGAGGCGTGCCGATCCGGATCGGCGTCAACTCCGGCTCCGTCGAGCGGCACCTTCTGGAAAAATACGGCTCGCCGACCGCCGATGCCCTCGTGGAAAGCGCCCTCGGCCACATTGAGATTCTCGAAGACCTCGAGTTCACCGACATCGTCGTCTCGCTCAAGTCTACCGACGTCCCGACGATGATCGCGGCGTATCGGAAGATGGCCGAGGTGCGGCCGTACCCGCTCCACGTCGGCGTGACGGAGGCGGGAACCGCCTGGAGCGGCGCCATCAAATCGGCCGTCGGCATCGGGACGGTACTCGCCTTAGGTCTTGGCGATACGATCCGGGTGTCGCTCGCCGCCGATCCGGTGGAAGAGATCAAGGTCGCGAAGCAGATCTTAAAGAGCCTCAACCTCGCCGCGTCGGAGCCGGTCGTCGTCGCCTGCCCGACGTGCGGCCGGGTGGCGATCGACGTCATCGGCCTCGCCGAAAGGATCGAGCAGGCGGTGGCGACGAAGAAGCGGCCGTGGAAGATCGCCGTCATGGGCTGCGCGGTGAACGGTCCCGGGGAGGCCCGGGAGGCGGACATCGGCGTCGCCGGCGGCCGCGGCGAAGGGCTCATCTTCCGGGGCGGGAAGATCATCCGCAAGGTCAAAGAAGAAGAGCTGTTCGACGCCCTCATGGCCGAACTCGAACAGATGGAGCGGGAAGCCGAGGCCCGGGAAGCGGGGTCCGGCCCTGCCGCGCCGGCCGGCGACACGCCTAAGGACGGCGATGCGCTTAAGGCCGGCGGCGCCTTCGAAGGCGCCGGAGGCGGCGCGGACGGAGCCGCTTTGGTGCCTTCCGGGACCTCCGGCGGCGAACCACGCGGAAAGTGAGGCGAAGCGATGCGTCAGTCGCGGGCGTTCATTCCGACGATGCGGGACGTGCCGGCGGAGGCGGAGGTGGCGAGCCACCGCCTCCTCCTCCGGGCCGGATACATACGGCAGGTCGCCTCCGGCGTCTACACCTACCTCCCCCTCGCCTGGCGGGTGCTCAAAAAGGCGATGGCGATCATCCGGGAGGAGATGGACGCCGCCGGCGGGCAGGAAATCCTCATGCCGGCGCTCCAGCCGGCGGAGCTCTGGCAGGCGACCGGCCGCTGGGACGACTACGGTCCCCTCATGATGCGGCTCGTCGACCGGCACGAACGGCCGTTTGCCCTCGGCCCGACCCACGAAGAGGTCATCACCGCCCTCGTCCGGGACGAGGTGAAGTCGTACCGCCGGCTCCCCCTCATCCTGTACCAGATCCAGACGAAGTTTCGGGATGAGTACCGGCCCCGCTTCGGCCTCCTTCGGGGCCGGGAGTTCATCATGAAGGACGCCTACTCGTTCGACCGGGACGAGGCGGGGCTCGAGGCGAGCTACCGGGCGATGTACCGGGCGTACGTCCGCATCTTCGAGCGGATGGGCCTCAAGTTCCGGGCGGTCGAGGCGGACGCCGGCGCCATCGGCGGCTCGTACAACCACGAGTTCATGGTCCTCGCCGACGTCGGCGAAGACACGATCGCCTATTGCACGGCGTGCGACTACGCCGCCAACGTCGAGCGGGCGGAAGTGCCGCCGCCGGATCCGGCTTCGGCGCCGGACGAGCCCATGCGGCCCCTCGAACGGGCGAAGACGCCGGGGATCCGGACCGTCGCCGAGCAGGCGGCGATCCTGGGCCTTCCCCTCGAGAAGATCATCAAAAACGTCGTCTACCTCGCCGACGGCGCTCCGGTCGTCGTCCTCGTCCGGGGCGATCACCAGGTGAATGAGGTCAAGGTGAAAAACTTCCTCGGCGCCCGGTTCCTCGAGATGGCCGACGAGGCGACGATCCGGCGGCTCTTCGGCGCCGGCCCCGGCTTCGTCGGCCCGATCGGCGCCCGGGACGTCCGCATCCTCGCCGACCATGCCGTCCGGCACCTCCGGAACGCCTCCACCGGCGCCAACGAAGACGACTGGCACTACGTCGGCGTCAACCCCGGCCGAGATTTTCAGGTGGAGGCGTACGGGGACTTCCGGGTCGCTCAGGAAGGGGACGCCTGCCCCCGCTGCGGCGCGCCGCTCGCCTTCGCCCGGGGGATTGAGGTCGGCCACGTCTTCAAGCTCGGCACGAAATACTCGGCGGCGCTCGGGGCCGTCTACCTCGACGAAGACGGCCGGCAGCGGGAGATGCTCATGGGGAGTTACGGCATCGGCGTCTCCCGGGTGATCCAGGCCGCCGTCGAACAGTCCCACGACGAAGACGGCATCATCTGGCCGCCGGCCCTCGCCCCGTTCGACCTCCACCTCCTCGTCGTCAACGCCGCCGACGCCGATCAGCGGACGGTGGCGGAGGGGCTGTACGATGCCCTCACCTCGGGCGGCATCGACGTCCTCTACGACGACCGGCCGGAGCGGGCCGGGGTGAAGTTCAAGGACGCCGACCTCATCGGCATCCCGCTCCAGGTGATCGTCGGAAGCAGCGTCAAGGACGGCGAGATCGAGCTCAAAATCCGCCGGACGAAAGAAAAGCGCCGGGTCCCCCTGCCGGAGGCCCTCGAGACGATCCGCGCGGTGCGCTCCGAACTCGAGTGAAGGCGGATGCCGACCGCCCGATCCCGCCGAGACGGCGGTCGAACCGCCGGCGGTCGGACCGGAGCACGAGGAACGGGAGGTGAAGGGCGTGATCGACCCCGCCTTGGGCGGGCTGATGGCGCGCGTGCCGCCGGAGGACAAGCTGTCCGAGGCGCTCCAGGCCGCCCGGCTCGAGCGGCTTGTCGTCTACCCCGACGCCCGGCGGTGGGTCGTCCAGATCACCGCGCCGGCCCTGCTCCCGGCCGCGCCCCTCATCGCCTGGGAAGCGGCGCTCGGGGCCGCCTTCCGGGACGTGGCGGACGTCGAGCTTTGGGTGCGCATCGAGCCGCCGCCGCCCTTTCAGGCCGTCGCCCGGGGGTACGGGGACGCCCTCCTCGGCTACCTCGCGGCCCGACACCCGCTCCTCGCCGCCGCCGTCGTCGACGTCGCTTTCGAGGCGGCCGGCGACGGGCGGGCCGTGCTTTACGTCGAGCCGGCGGCGCTTCCGGCCTTCCAAAACGGCGCCTTAAAGACCCTCCGGCGCTTTTTCGCCCAATACGTCGGCCGGACGCCGGAAGTCGTCGTCCTGCCGGCGCCGGACGACGCCGCCCGGGCCGCCGCCCGGCGGGAGCGCCTGGCCGCCGCCGAAGAGGCCGCGATCGCCTCCGTCGCAGAGCGGACGTCTCCGTCCGACGGAGAAGGACGGCCCCCCGCCGGCCCGCGGCAGAACGGAAACGGCGCCGCCGAAGCGGCCGCCGAAGGGACGGAGGCGGTGGAGACGGTTCTCTTCGGCCGGCCGATCGCCGCCCGGCCGGTCGCCCTCCGAAGCGTCGCCGAAGGGGAGGACGTCGCCGTCGAAGGCGTCGTCTTTGCCCGGGAAGAACGGCCGACCCGGACGGGGGCCGTCCTCCTCCTCAAGATCGCCGACGGCGAGAGCGCCCTGGCGGTGAAGCTCTTTCTTCGGAAAAGCGACGACGCCGTCCGGGCGGCGGCGCTTCAGGAAGGCGTCCGGGCCCGCTTCCGCGGCCGCGTCGCCTTCGATCCGTACGAGCGCGATCTCGTCCTCACGGCGGACGATGTCGTTCGGCTTCCCGACCGGCGGCGGGAAGACCGGGCGCCGAAAAAGCGCGTCGAGCTTCACCTCCACACGGCGATGAGCGCCATGGACGCGCCGCTTCCGGTGGCGGCGGCCGTCCGACGGGCGGCGGAATACGGCCACGCCGCCGTGGCGATCACCGATCACGGCGTCGTGCAGGCCTATCCGGAGGCGTACGCGGCCGGGGAACAATACGGCGTCAAGATCCTCTACGGCCTCGAAGCGTACCTTGTCGACGACGAGACGGAGATCGTCTTCGACCCGGACCCGGAGCGGCGCCTTTCGGACGACACGTACGTCGTCTTCGACGTGGAGACGACGGGGCTTTCCAGTGAGCGGGATACGATCATCGAGATCGGCGCCGTGAAGATTGAAGGCGGCCGGGAGGTCGGGGCGTTCCACACCTTTGTCGATCCCGGCCGACCGCTTCCGGCGAAGATCGTCGAGCTCACCGGCATCACCGACGCCATGCTCCGGGGGGCGCCGACGCCGGAGGAGGCGCTGGCGCGGTTTCGCGCCTTCATCGACGGGGCGACCCTCGTCGCCCACAACGCCCGCTTCGACCTCGGCTTTTTGCGGGCCGGCCTGAAGCGGGCGGGACTTCATCCGTTTTCCGGTCCGGCGATCGACACCCTGGGGCTGGCGCGGCTCCTTTTGCCGGATTTGAAAAACCACCGCCTCGACACCCTCGCCGAGCACTTCGGCGTCGCCCTCGAGCGGCACCACCGGGCCGTCGACGACGCCCGAGCGACGGCGGAGATCTTCCTCAAGCTCCTCCAGGAGCTTGCCGGCCGCGGCATCACCACCCAGGGCGCGCTGGCGGCGGAAAAAGACCCGGAGGCGTACGCCAAGGTCCGGCCGAAGCACGCCACCCTCTGGGCGACGAGCGAAGCGGGCCTTCAGAACCTCTACCGGCTGGTGACGAAGTCCCACCTCGAGACGTTTCACCGCGTCCCCCGGATCACCAAGCGGGACCTCGAAGCGCACCGGGAGGGCCTCCTCGTCGGGAGCGGCTGCGACGAAGGGGAACTGTTCGACGCGGCGATGAACGAGGACTTCGACAGCCTCCTCCGCCGGATGAGCTTCTACGACGTCGTCGAGGTCATGCCGCCGGACGTCTACCTCGCCCGGATGGACCTTCCCGAAGCCGAGGCGCTTCCCATCATCCGCCAGGCGATCGAGCGTCTCATCGCCGCCGCCGAGGTCGCCGGAAAGCCGGTCGTCGCCACCGGCAACGTCCATCACCTCGACCCGGAAGACGTCGTCTTCCGGCGCATCCTCCTCGCCAACCAGAACGGCCCCCGGACCCGGGACCCGAATCGCATCCGGCCGCAGCCTTACCGGACGACGGAAGAGATGCTCGAGGCGTTCGCCTTCCTCGGCCGGGAGAAGGCGGAGGAGATCGTCATCCACCAACCGACCGCCATCGCCGAAGCCATTCCGTCGATGAAGCCCTTTCCCGACGGCCTCTTTACGCCGGTGATCGACGGCGCCGAAGACGAAATCCGCCGCCTCGCCACCGAGCGGGCGCGGGCCGTCTACGGCGATCCGCTTCCGGCGATCGTCGCCGAGCGGCTCGAGCGGGAGCTTCGGAGCATCATCGACGGCGGCTTCGCCGTCGTCTACCTCATCGCGCAAAAGCTCGTGAAAAAATCCCTCGAAGACGGGTACCTCGTCGGCTCCCGCGGCTCCGTCGGCTCGTCCCTCGTCGCGACGATGCTCGGCATCACCGAGGTCAATCCCCTCCCGCCCCATTACGTCTGCCCGAGCTGCCACTACAGCGCCTTCGTCGAAGACGGATCGGTCAAAGACGGCTACGACCTGCCGGAGCAGGCGTGCCCCGTCTGCGGGACGCCGCTTCACCGGGACGGCCATGACATCCCCTTTGAAACGTTTATGGGCTTCAAAGGCGACAAGGTGCCGGACATCGACCTCAACTTTTCCGGCGAATACCAGGCGGAGGCCCACCGGCACGCCGAGGCGATCCTCGGCCGGACGAACGTCTTCCGCGCCGGCACGATCTCGACGGTGGCGGAAAAGACCGCCTACGGTTTCGTCCGAAAATACCTTGAAGAGCGGGGCGAAAACCGCCGCAAGGCGGAGATCGACTGGCTCGCGCGGGGGACGGCCGGCGTCAAGCGGACGACGGGGCAGCACCCCGGCGGGCTCATCGTCGTGCCCCGGGGAGAAGACGTCCACCGCTTTACGCCGCTCCAGCGGCCGGCGGACGACCCGGCGTCGGAGACGATCACGACCCACTTCGACTACCACGCCCTCTCGGACCGGCTTTTGAAGCTCGACCTTCTCGGCCACGACGACCCGACGGTCCTCCGCATGCTCAACGACCTCACCGGGATCGACCCGCGGACGGTGCCGCCGACCGATCCGACGGTGATGGCGCTTTTCAGCGGCACCGAGCCCCTCGGGCCGGACGTCGGCCTCGAGGCGATCGACGTCCGGGTCGGCACCCTCGGGCTTCCGGAGTTCGGCACCCGCTTCGTCCGGGGGATGCTCGAAGAGACGCGGCCGACGACGTTTGCCGAGCTCGTTCAGATCTCGGGCCTCTCCCACGGCACCGACGTCTGGGTCGGGAACGCCCAGGAGCTCATCCGAAGCGGCGTCGCCGAGCTCAAGGACGTCATCGGCTGCCGCGACGACATCATGCTCTACCTCATCGGGAAGGGGCTCGAGCCGCAGCAGGCGTTTCGCATCATGGAAAGCGTCCGGAAAGGGAAGGGCGTCCCGCCGGACGACCAGGAGGCGATGCGGGCCCACGGCGTGCCGGCGTGGTACATCGACTCGTGCCAGAAGATCAAGTACATGTTCCCGAAGGCCCACGCCGTCGCCTACGTCCTCATGGCCGTCCGGATCGCCTACTTCAAGGTCTACCACCCGCTCGCCTTTTACGCGACGTATTTTTCCATCCGGGCCGACGAATTCGACCTCGCCCTTGTCCTTGCCGGTGAGGCGGCCGTCCGGGAGAAGATCGCCGAGCTCATGCAAAAAGGGTCAGAAGCGTCGGCGAAGGAGAAAAACCTGCTCACCGTCCTCGAGGTGGCGTACGAAATGCTCCGGCGGGGCTTTCGTTTCCTTCCGCTCGACCTCGAGCGGTCCGACGCTTTTCGCTTTATCCCGGAGGGCGACGGGCTCCTCGTGCCGTTTACCGCCGTCGACGGTCTCGGCGAAGCGGCGGCGGAGAGCATCGTCCGGGCCCGGGAAGACGGGCCGTTTCTCTCCGTCGAAGACTTCCACGCCCGGACGCGGGTGTCGAAGACGGTCGTCGACGCCCTTCGAGCGCTGGGCGCCTTCGCCCACCTGCCCGAGACGAACCAGATGACGCTCTTTTAGGGGCATTCCCGGATCGCGCTTTTTGGCACAACCGATTCGGGCACCCCGATCGCCCGGCCCTGCGGCCGGGCGGTTTTTTTGGCTTCGGCGGCGGATCGCCGGTCGTGAAGGATCGCACAAAGCTTTCGAGCAAGACGAAAAAGTTCAAGATTCTTTAACAAATGATTTGTACAATTCCGCCAAAAAAGCGCTATAATGAGGGACATCACGCCGAAAGGGGGGAAGGCGGATGCGCGTCGCCATCGGCGCCGATCACGGCGGCGTCGAACTCAAAGAGGTCCTCAAAGCGTTCATCGCCGGTGAACTCGGCCATGCGGTCGACGACGTCGGCTGCCTTTCGTGCGGCGCGGGAGCGTCCGTGGACTACCCGGATTTCGCCTTCCCCGTCGCGGATCAAGTCGCTCGCGGGGTGGCGGACCGCGGCATCCTCATCTGCGGCACCGGGATCGGCATGATGATCGCCGCGAACAAAGTGCCGGGCATCCGGGCGTCCCTCGCCCACGATCTGTATTCGGCCCGCATGTCCCGGGCGCACAACGACGCGAACGTCCTCACGCTGGGCGGCCGGATCATCGGCCCGGAGCTCGCTCGGGAGATCGTGCGGGTCTGGCTCGCCACGCCCTTTGAAGGCGGCCGGCACGCCCGCCGACTGGAAAAAATCGCCGGACGGGAGGCCGCCCTCCGGGTCCGTCGGGACGGCGAAGGCGGTGGCGCCTGATGCCGGCGGAGGCGGTCGCGTACACGAACAGCCTGATCTTCATCGCCGTCTTCCTCGTCCTGGCGGTGGCGCTCCCGGTCGTCGCCTTCACCATGAGCCGGCTCCTTCGGCCGCACCATTTCTACCGGGAAAAAGGCGAGACGTACGAAAGCGGCACCCAGCCCCTCGGCACGAGCTGGGTCCGCTTCCGGGTGAAGTATTACCTGTTTGCGCTGCTTTTTGTCCTCTTCGACGTGGAGACGCTCTTTCTCTACCCGTGGGCCGTCGTCTACGACCGCCTCGGATGGTTTGCCGTCGCCGAGATGGCCGTCTTCCTCTTTCTGCTCGTTTTCGGTCTCGTCTACGCCTGGCGAAAGGGGGTCCTCGAATGGAAATGACCGTCGGCCTCCGGCCGGAGGCGATCGACCTCGGCCTCGAGGGCGTGGCGGCGGAGGAGGCGGAGCTTTTGAAGCGGAATGTGCTTTTCTCCCGCCTCGAGGAGCTCAAGGCGTGGGCCCGGTCGAACTCCCTCTGGCCGCTCACCTTCGGCCTCGCCTGCTGCGCCATCGAGATGATGGGCACGAGCGGCAGCCACTACGACGCCGACCGCTTCGGCGTCTTCTTCCGGGCGTCGCCCCGGCAGGCGGACGTGATGATCGTCTCCGGCACGGTGACGAAGAAGATGGCGCCGATCCTGAGGCGTCTGTACGACCAGATGGCGGAGCCCCGGTGGGTGATCGCCATGGGGAGCTGCGCCACCGCCGGCGGGCCGTATGTCCGGGCGTACAGCGTCGTCAAGGGCGTCGACCAGATCGTCCCGGTCGACGTCTACATTCCCGGCTGCCCGCCGACGCCGGTCGCCCTCATCTACGGGATCCAGAAGCTGCAGGCGAAAATCCGCACCGAAGCCCGAACGGGAAGGCGGGTGATGGACGATGAGCGCCCGCTCCGTGCCGCCGATTCGGCCGTATGACACGGCGTCCCTCTCCGAACTCGTCGATCGGCTCCAAGACGCCTTCGGCGCGGGCGTCGTCGAAGAGGCGACCCTGCCACCTCATCAGCCCGAGCTACCCATCCTCACCGTGCCCCGGGAACGGCTCGTCGACGTCGTCCGCTGGCTGAAAGAGGCGCCGGATTACGGGATGGATTTTTTGAACGACCTCCACGCCGTCGACCGGAAGACGCACCTGGAGGTGCTTTACGTGCTTCAGTCCCACCGGACCGGCCGGATGCTCGGCCTGCGGGTGAAGACCGACCGGCCCGGCGGGAGCGTGCCGTCCCTTGTCCCCCTCTACCCGACGGCGGACTGGCACGAGCGGGAAGCGTACGACCTCTTCGGCATTCGCTTCGAGGGGCACCCGAACCTCCGGCGGATCCTCCTCCCCGACGACTGGGTCGGCCATCCGATGCTCAAAGATTACGCGCCCTACGACGAGGGGGGATGACGGTGGCGCTCCGGACGGAAGAGATGATCCTGAACGTCGGGCCCCAGCACCCGTCGACCCACGGCGTCTTCCGGGTGATCCTGAAGCTCGACGGCGAGACGATCGTCGAGGCGACGCCGGTCATCGGCTACCTCCACCGGGGGACGGAAAAGCTCGCCGAGGACCTCACCTACACGCAGATCATCCCCTACACCGACCGGATGGACTACCTCTCGGCGATGATCGGCAACTACGCCCTCGTCCACGCCGTCGAGACGCTCATGGGGCTCGAGATCCCCGAGCGGGCGGAGTACCTCCGGGTCATCGCGATGGAACTGAACCGCATCGCCAGCCACCTCGTCTGGTTCGGGACGTATCTGCTCGACATCGGGGCCCTCACGCCGTTTCTCTACGCCTTCCGGGAGCGGGAGAAGATCCTCACCCTCCTGGCGGAGCTTTCCGGCGCCCGGATGACATTCAGCTACATGCGGATCGGCGGCGTGAAGTGGGACGTGCCGGACGACGGCTGGCTCGGCCGGGTGGAGCGCTTCGTCGACGACTTCGAGCGGGCGCTCGAAGACTTCCACGCCCTCGTCACCGGGAACGAGATCGTCCAGGCGCGCCTTAAGGGGGTCGGCCGGTACGACCAGGAGACGGCGATCGCCTACGGCCTCACCGGGGTGAACCTCCGCTCGACGGGGGTGGCGTACGACGTTCGAAAGGCGAAGCCGTATTCGATCTACGACCGGTTCGAGTTTGAGGTGCCGGTCCGGACCGAGGGCGATTTGTGGGCGCGCTATCTGCTCCGTATGGAAGAGATGGAGCAGTCCCGGCGGATCGTCAAGCAGGCGGTGCGGCAATTTCCGTCCGGCGGCGAGATCATGGCCAGGATGCCGAAGCTCATCCGGCCGCCGGCGGGGGAGGTGTACACGAGCGTCGAGTCGCCCCGGGGAGAGCTCGGCGTCTACATCGTGAGCGAGGGGAAACCGCAGCCGTACCGGATCCACTTCCGGCGGCCATCGTTTGTGAACCTCCAGCTTCTCCCGAAGCTTCTCGTCGGGCAAAACATCGCCAACATGGTCGCCATCCTCGGCTCCATCGACATCGTCCTCGGGGAGGTCGACGCATAAGGTGCGAGATTGGCTGTATGAGCCGCTCACGCTCGGGCGGTTTGCCGGGATGGCGCTTCTCATCTTCGGGCTCTTGAACGTCGTGCTGTTTCTCGTCACCTATGCGATTTACATCCAGCGGAAGCTCCTCGGCTGGATGCAAAGCCGCGTCGGGCCAAACCGCGTCGGCCCGTACGGCCTTCTGCAGACGATCGCCGACGTGCTGAAACTCCTCACCAAGGAAAGCTTCATTCCAAGCCACGTCGATCGACCGCTCTTTCTCCTCGCGCCGATCGTCGCCTTCGCGCCGGCGTTCGTCGTCTTCGCCGTTCTGCCGCTTACGGACCGGATCGCCTTTTCCGACATCGGCGTCGGGCTTCTCTTTTACATCGGCGTCGCGTCGCTTTCGACCCTGGGCATCCTCATGGGCGGCTGGGCGTCGAACAACAAGTGGTCGCTCATCGGCGCGATGCGGGCGGTGGCGATGATGATCGCCTACGAGATCCCGCTGGTTCTGGCCGCCCTCGGCGTCGTCATGCGGGCCGGGAGCCTCAACCTCACGGCGATCGTCGCCTCGCAGGAGACCGTCTGGAACGTCGTGCCGCAGTTCATCGGTTTTCTCGTCTTCCTCATCGCGGCCCTCGCCGAGCTCAACCGGACGCCCTTTGACCTGACGGAAGCCGAATCGGAGCTCATCGCCGGCTATCACGTCGAGTACTCCGGTTTTCGCTTCGCGTTTTTCATGCTCGCCGAGTACGTGTATCTTTTCGCGATGGGGGCGCTCATTTCCCTCCTCTACTTCGGCGGTTGGCTCCCGCCCCATCCGGCGCTTTCGTTCATCCCGGGCGGCGTCTGGATGGCGCTGAAGACGCTTTTTTTCGCGTACTTCCCGTTCTGGCTGCAGGCGACCTTTCCGCGGGTGCGGGTCGATCAGCTGATGACGTTTGCCTGGAAGGGGCTCATGCCGCTGGCCCTCGTGAACATCGTCCTCACGGCGGCGCTGAAGACGGCCGGCGTCGTCTGAGGGCCGGCGCCTGAAGGCCGGCGTCTTAGGGCCGGCGGAGAAAGGAGGAACGGCCGTGGTCGGCACCGGTCTTTTGAAGGGCCTCGGCGTGACGTTTAAAGAGATGTGGAAGCCGAAGGTCACGACGAAATACCCCGACGAGCCGTACGAGCTTCCCAACCGGTTCCGGGGGATTCAGAAACTTTACGTGGATAAATGCATTGTTTGTTATCAGTGTGCTCATATCTGCCCGACCCAGTGCATCACGATCAAAGAAAAGCCGAAGGCCGATCCGAAGCAAAAGAAGAAAGAGCTTGAGGCGTTCGACATTAATTTTGAAATTTGCATTCTGTGTGATTTGTGCACAGAGGTCTGCCCGACGGAAGCGATCGTCATGACGTCGAACGTCGAGCTCGCCGAATACCGCCGCGATGCGCTCCACAAGGACATGCGGTGGCTGGAAGCGAACAACACGAACATCCGGGAGCTGAATCTTCCATGGAAAGCAACGTCGTCGTCTTCCTGACCGTGGCCGCGCTGGCCCTGTTCGGGGGGGTGACGATGCTTTCCCTCAGACGGGTGCTCCACATGGCGCTGGCCGTGGCGCTTTCGTTTTTGAGCGTGGCCGGGGTGTTTTTTCTCCTTGGCGCCGAATTCCTCGGCGTGATGCAGATCATCGTCTACACCGGCGCGGTGACGGTGCTCGCCGTCTTCGGCATCATGCTGACCCGGCACGATGCGGTCGACGTGCAGACGGCCCGGGGAGCGGTGCAGCGGGCGCTGGCGGGGATCGTCGCCGCCGGCGGGTTTTTGTTCCTCTTTTATCTTCTGTTTCGATCGCCCCTTGAACCGGATGGCGCCGGGGGCCCGCCGGTGGTCAGCATCGGGGCGATCGGGGAAGCGCTGTTTTCGCCCGAGTTCATCCTCGCCTTTGAGCTCGTCGGGGTGATGCTGCTCGCGGCCCTCATCGGCGCCGTCACCGTCGCCCGGGAAGAGGCGCCGGAAGCGGACCGAGAGGAGGAAGGCCGGTGATCGTCCATCTTTCTCAGTATGTGCTCCTGGCGGGGCTCCTCTTTTCCCTCGGCCTGTACGCGGCGCTCACGCGCCGGAACGCGGTCATCGTGCTGCTTTCGGTCGAGCTCATGATGGCGGCGGCGCTCGTGGTGCTCGTCGCCTTCGGCCGCTTCGGTTCCCCGGCGTTCGGTTGGCTGACGGCGGATGAGGCGGCCGTGGCCCGGGAGCACGCGCTGGCGCTTTTCATTATCGCCGTTGCAGCGGCGGAGGTGGCGGTCGGCCTCGCCATCCTCATCGCCCTCTATCGCCTGAAGGCGACGGCGAACGTCGATGAACACGATACGCTCAAGCACTGACCGGCCGCCCCCGACGTTCTCGAACGGCGTTGTCCGGCGGAGCGGGCTCCGGACGGGTTCGGGCGGGGACGATCGGACGCAGAAAGTTACATGAGAGGCTGAAGCGGGGCCCGTTCGGGATGGCGGAACGGGCTCCAGAAAGGGTGGCGCAGGTGTTCGAATCGGCATACGGGGCTGCGGCGCTCGGGGCAATCTTCGGCGGGCCGGCCGTCGCCTTCGGGATTCTCCTCGTCGCCGGCCGCCGGCTGGGGGCGCTCGCCGGCGGCGTGGCGACGGTCGGGGCGCTCGTTTCGGCCGCCGGGGCGTTCTGGGCCGCCGGGATGTTCCTGCGGAGCGGCGAAGTTCTGGCGACGCCGGTGTTCCCATGGCTGGCGCCGGCCGGCGGAGTGATCGCCTTCGGCCTTCAGGCCGGCGGCCTCGGCCTCTGGATGGCCGTCCTCGTCGGCATCGTCGCCTTTTTCGTTCATCTGTATTCGCTCGGCTACATGGAGGGCGATCCCCGGCAGGCCGTCTACTTTCAGCATCTTTCCTTCTTTACGGCGGCGATGCAGGGACTCGTTTTATCCGGCAATTTGCTTCAGTTTTATGTCTTCTGGGAGCTCGTCGGTCTGGCGTCGTTTCTTCTGATCGGCTTTGACGTCCATCGCCCGGCCGCCCGACGGGCAGCGATGAAGGCGTTTTTGGTGACGCGTTTCGGCGACATCGGCCTGTTCATCGCCCTCTGGATCGTTTACGTCCGCGTCGGCAGCTTCCGCTTCGACGACCTGTTTCAGGCCGTCGAAGCCGGCGCCCTTTCGCCTCCGCTTTTGACGGCGCTGGCGCTCCTCCTCTTTCTCGGCGCGATGGGGAAGTCGGGTCAGTTTCCGCTCCACGTCTGGCTGCCGGACGCCATGGAAGGGCCGACGCCGGTGAGCGCCCTCATCCATGCCGCGACGATGGTCGCCGCCGGCGTCTATCTCGTCGCGGTCATGGAGCCGGTTTTTTCGGCGTCTCCGGTGGCGCAGGCCGTCGTCGCCGGGGTCGGCGCGTGGACGGCCCTGTACGCCGCGGTCGTCGCCGTCGCCCAGACGGACATGAAGCGGGTGCTCGCCTATTCGACGGTCAGCCAGCTCGGCTTCATGATGCACGCCCTCGGGGTCGGAAGCGTCTACGCGGCGCTTTTTCACCTGTCGACGCACGCCTTTTTTAAGGCGCTCCTTTTCCTCGGCGCCGGGGCGGTGTATCACGCCGTCGGGACGTATGACCTCACCCGGCTGGGCGGGCTCGGCCGGAAGATGCCGTTTACGACGGCCGTTTTTGCCGTCGGGGCGCTGGCCCTCGTCGGCCTGCCGCCGCTTTCGGGCTTTTTCTCCAAAGAGCGCATCCTCGCCGCGTCCTGGACCGCCGGAAGCGGGGGCGCCGGGCTGCTTCTCGGGACGACGTTCATCACGGCGCTCTACGTGGGCCGCCTCCTCACGCTGGCCTTCTTCAGTCCGGCGCGGACGCCGACGCCGGCTCCGCTTCCGCCCCTTCCGGCGACGATGGCGATCGCCGTTGCGGCGCTTGCGCTCTTCGCCGTCTTCGCCGGCGGCCTCGAAAGCGAGCGGTTCGGCGCCTTCGCCCGGATGATCGGCGCACCGCCGCCGTCGGAGGCGCCGGCGTTTTTCGCCGCACTGTCTACCGCCCTCGGCCTGTTCGGCCTCATCCTCGGTGCCACATGGGTCCGGCGGCGCCTGGCGGCGGTCGGACGGACGGAAGCGGCGGCGGACGGCGCGTCGTTCGGCGGGTTTTCCCGGGCGGTTCAGGCGGGCTTCGGCGTCGATGCCCTCATCGTCCGGGGCATCGGCGGCGGCGCCATGGCCGTGGGCCGGGCGCTCGCCGCCGTCGACCGGGGGCTTTTTGAAGGGATCGTCGCCTTGGTCGCTGCCGTCGCCCGCGGCTTGGGCTTTTTCGCCTCCCGCCTGGCCGACGGCCGGGTGCAGCGGTACAACCTGATCGCCGTTCTCATTCTTCTGTTCTTCCTCGTCGTCTGGGCCGTGAGCGGCTGACGGGGAAAGGCGGCGGGTTCTGCCGCCGCCTCGCGCCCGTCGCCCCGCGCCGCTTGAAGATGCGGGCGTATGCCGGAGAGGAGACCGTTTGATGTCGGATGCGATGCTCGCCCTGCCGTGGGCCTTACTCAGTCCGGAAGCGATCGTCCTTTTAACCGCCCTCGTCCTCCTTGCGGCGGCGTGGGTGCTCCCGCCCGCCGTCCAGCGCCGGGCGCTCTATCCGGCGGCTTTTGCCGGGCTTTTTATCGCCGCCGGCGTGACGCTCCTCCTCTTTCCCGCCAAGGGGGATTTGGCCGGCGTCTTCATCGTCGACGGCTTTGCCCTGGTGGTGAAGCTTCTCCTCCTCGCAGGAACGGTCCTTGTCCTCTTCCTCGCCGCCGACGAGCGGGACTCGGCGTGGCGGGACGGGGAGTCCGATGCCCTCGGGCTCATGCTCATCGCCCTCGTCGGGGCGATGGCGATGGCCTCGGCGGCGGATGTGGCGCTCCTTTTCGTCGCCGTCGAGACGCTGTCGATTGCCTCGTACGCCCTCGTCGGGCTTAAAAAGCGCTCCGTCGCCTCGCTGGAGGCGGCCCTCAAATACGTCCTGACCGGCGCCGCGGCGACGGCCTTCTTTGCCTTCGGCGCCGCTTTCCTCGTCGGTCTCACCGGGGCGACCGATTTTGCCACGCTGGCGGAACGGCTCGCCGACCCGCGGATGGCGCCTTATCGGCTGTTCGTCTACCTCGGCTTTTTTGCCCTTTTCGGCGCCCTGACGTTTAAGATCTCGAGCCCGCCGTTTTATCTCTGGACGCCGGACGTCTATCAGGGGGCGGCGACGGCGGTCACCGGCTTTCTCGCCGTCGTTTCAAAGGCCGCCGGCCTTGCCGCCGCCGTCCGGCTGACGGCGAGCGTGTTTTACCGCCTGCCGGGGGGAGAGGGCTTTGGCGTCGGGGCGACGGTCGCCCTCGTCGCGGCGCTCAGCATGCTGATCGGCAATGCCGTCGCCCTCTGGCAGTCGGACGCCAAACGGCTGCTCGCGTACTCGTCCATCGCCCACGCCGGCTATCTCCTCGTCCCCCTGGCGGCGGCGACGCCGATGGCGGTCGAGCAGATCCTCTATTACCTCGTCGCTTACCTCTTCATGACCCTCGGGGCCTTCGCCCTCGTCGAGGCCGTCGCTCGGGACCGGGGAACGTACGACGTGCGGGCATTTGCCGGCCTGTACCACCGGTCGCCGGGGGCGGCGCTGGGGCTTTTCATCCTCATGCTCTCCTTCGCCGGCATCCCGCTCACCGCCGGCTTTTTCGGCAAGTGGTACATCCTCCTCGGCGCCTTAGGCGGCGGCCGTTTGGGCCTCGCCGCGATCTTCATCGTCGCGACCGTCATCTCCTACGCGTATTACTTCAGCCTCGTCTGGCAGGCGTTCATGCGGCCGGGTCCGACGGAGCGGCCGCTTCGGCTCGCCGCCGGACCGGCGATCGTCTTCTACGTCGGCGTCTTCGGAACGCTGGCCGGCGCCCTCTTCTTCGGTCCGCTCCTCGGCGCGATGCGGCTCGCGTTTTAGCGGCCCGGCGACAAGGCCGGCACGGGGGCCGGCCTCACGGCGCTCGTTTTTCAGTCTCGTCCGCTGGCCTTCGGCCCTCCGTCCATAAGCGGAGGGCTATTCACGTATTGAGAGATGCTAATTTGACACATCGCCGTCCCGTCTGGTATGATCGAGCCAATCCGGTGATTTCGCTAAGCGGAACTCGGTATCTCCCTCTGTGAAACTAAATAACAGATAGTGAAACAGAGGGAAAGAGAAAAAACAGAGGAGGACAGGAGGGAAACCGCCGTGTATGTGCCACCGAAAGCGTCATACGCCGAAGTGCTCAAGGACGCGGTGAAAAACGGTTACGCCGTCGGCCAGTTCAACCTGAACGGCCTCGAGTATCTCCAGGCGATCGTCGAGGTGGCGGAAGAAGAGCGCTCGCCGGTCATTCGATCAAGTCCAGTATCATGTGTAAATTGCCCTCTTCGGCGAATGAAAGGACAGGTCACTCAGGCATTCACAACGTGCAGCATGGCCGGCTCAGTGGATTTCTGTTGTTCCTTCTTCCACTGCCAATACTCATCCATATTCAGGTAGCGGTGCCCAGTGGTCCACGTCTCGTCTATCTCCATGAGTAGCGCTCCAAGCAACCGTATCACGGATTCCCGGTTGGGAAAGATGCGGATGACTCTTTCACGGCGGCGAATCTCCTCGTTGAGTCGTTCCACGCCGTTCGTGGTACGCAAGCGCCGCCGATAGCGATCCGGCAAGACCAGCACGGCCGTGACGTCGTCAAAGCCCTCCTCTAGCACCTTGACGGCCTTGGGTGCCTTCTCAGCGTACTCCTCCACAAATTCATTCATGAGCAGTCGGGCCGTCTTGAGGTCGGGCGCATCAAGAATGGCTCGTACACGCTTGTAGACCTCCTTCTGCAACGCCTTGGGTGTGGCGTCCAAGATATTGCGCATGAAGTGGGTCTGGCACCGTTGCCAGGTGCATCCCTGAAACTCCGTCTGCAGTGCCTTCACCAGCCCGCCATGACTGTCAGACACCACAACGTCAACGCCGCGGAGACCCCGGTTCTTCAGCCAGGCAAAGAACTCCCGCCAGCTGGCCTCCGATTCGCTGTCGCCCAACATCAAGCCAAGAATCTCACGGTACCCTTCTTCGTTGATGCCAACAGCGATCATGGCCGCTCGAGAGCGAACACGCCCTTCCTCCCGAATCCGGAGTACCAAAGCGTCCACCAGCAGGAACGGATAACGATGCTCAGCAAGGCTGCGATTATTCCATCCCTGAACGATGGGATCAAGGCGCTTGCACAGCTCGGAGACCGTGGACTTCGAGAACGTCGTGCCGCACAACTGCTCGGTGACTTTCGCCACGTCCCGGGTGGACACGCCGTTCACAACCATCTCCATCAGGGCGATGATGAACGCTTGTTCGCTGCGCTGGTACCGAGCAAACAGCTCTGTGGAGAACTGGCCATTCCGGACCCTCGGAACCCGCAACACCAGCCGCCCCACACGGGTTGTCAGGGTGCGGGTGACTGTTCCGTTGCGATAGCCTTGGCGTTCTTTCGTGCGCTCGTATGGCGCCGCTTTCAGATGCTCCTGCACTTGCGCTTGGAGGATCTGGTTGACCACACTCTCCACCAGCTTTGCCACGCCTCCATCCCGCTGAAAGAGGCCTTCCAAAATCTCGTCGTCCACGGTAATCTGGTACTGAGCCATCCGGTATCCCTCCTGGTGAAGTGGTTTCTTCTCCGCCTCACATTCTACCAAAGAGGGCCGGATGGCTCATTTTATGTTACCTGGACCATCCGTTTTTACACATGATACCGGACACGACTGGTCATTCTTGGGGTGAGCGTCAGCTCGACGAAGTACATCGGCTTCGACTACCTCATCGCCCTGGCCAATGCGGCCAAGCTCAGGGCGCGGGTGCCGATCATCCTGCACCTCGACCACGGCCCGGATTTCGACTTCGTCATGAAGGCGATCCGCGCCGGGTTCGACTCGGTCATGTACGACGGCTCCGAACATCCGCTGGAAGAGAACATCGCCACGACCCGCCGCGTCGTCGAAGCGGCCCACGCCGCCGGCGTCTCCGTCGAAGGGGAGATCGGCCGGATCGGCGGGACGGAAGACGAGGTGAGCGTCGACGAGCGGGAGGCGATGCTCGCCCGGGTCGATGAGGCCGAGCGTTTTGCCCGGGAGACGGGCATCGACGCCATTGCGCCGGCGCTCGGGACGGCCCACGGCATGTACAAGGGCCGGCCGGAGATCGCCTTCGACCGGCTCGAGGCGATTCACAAGCGGACCGGCCTTCCGGTCGTCCTCCACGGCGGCTCCGGCGTGCCGGAAGAGGATATCCGGCGGGCGATCGCTCTCGGCGTCGGCAAGATCAACGTTAACACCGAAAGCCAGGTCGAATTCAGCCGCGTCGTCCGGAAGACGCTCGAAGAAAAGCCGGACCTGTACGACTCCCGCAAGTACCTCGGCCCCGCCCGGGAGGCGATCAAGGAGATCATTCGGGCGAAGATTCGCCTGTTCGGTTCACACAACCGCTTCTGACGCCGAATCGGGCCGCCGGAGGACTTCCGTCGAAAACCGTCGGGGCGCCGCTACCGCAGAACAGGCGGCGTCGTTCGCTGGCGGTCCAAGTTTTGCCGGCGGGGGCCTTCCCATGGCCCGTCCGGCGGCCCCGGCGATCTTCCGCCGAAAGGAGTGACGCGCGCATGACAGCCAGGCGAAAGGTGACCGTCATCGGCATCGCCGGCGACAGCGGCGCCGGCAAGTCGACCTTCGTCGCCGAGCTTCGGGCGCTCATCGGCGAGGAGCGCGTGACGACGATCAGCATCGACGACTATCACTCCCTCGACCGCTTCGAGCGAAACCGGATCGGCGTGACGGCGCTCCATCCGTGGAAGGCAAATAACCTCGGCCTCCTCATCGAGCACGTCTGGCAGCTCAAGGCCGGCCGGGCGATCGAAAAACCGATCTATGACCACAGCGACGGCCGCATCAAAGGGCCGGAGATCGTCGTTCCGCGAGACATCGTCCTCCTCGAGGGGCTTCACATCCTCTACCTCGAAAAGCTCCGGGAGGCGCTGGATCTCAAGATCTACTTCGACACCGACATCCGGCTCCGGGTTCGCTGGAAGGTCCGGCGGGACGCATCGACCCGGGGGTACACGGAGGCGGAAGTGCTCGAAGAGATCGAGCGGCGGAAGCCCGACGTCCAGAATTACATTGAGCCGCAGAAGGCGTATGCCGACCTGGTCGTTCAGTACATCCCGGACGACGACCGCCCGCCGACGCCGGACGATCCGGAGCCGATCAAGGTGCGCATCGCCGAACGGCTCAACGGCGACAAACGGCGGCTCGTCAAGTGGTTGTCCCTCGGCGCCCGCTTCGGTCTCATCGAAGCGGTCCACTATCACGACAAGATCGTCGGCGAAGCGATGGAGATCGCCGACATCGGCGGCCGGACGCCGATGGAATCGATGCTGGCGCTCTTGGAGATGATCAGCGACAACCATCATCTGAAAGAAAAAATGAATGAAACGCATTATACCCCGATTAAAGTCACTCAATATCTAATCGCCAGCATGATCATCGAGCTCGCCTACGGCCGCGACCTGCAATTGTATCCGTCCGCCGGCGCGCCGAAAACGGCACAGGCGAACTGAGGCGGAGCCCCGACGGCGGGATGTCGAAAGGGTCAAAAGGCGAAGATAGGAGGGAGAGTATGGGAGCAAAAGTCGGCATCAGCGGCATGGGCCGCATCGGGCGGCTCACGCTTCGGGCGGCGTGGGGCGATCCGGCCATCGACGTCGTCGCCGTCAACGCCACGACCGACGCCCGGACGCTCGCCCATCTCCTCAAGTACGACTCGGTTCAGGGGCGCTGGGGGGCCGAAATCGACGTCGACGGCGACGACCTCGTCATCGACGGCCGGCGGATCCGGGTCGTCTCCGACCGGGACCCGGCGCGGCTCCCGTGGGGCGACCTCGGCGTCGACGTCGTCCTCGAGGCGACCGGCAAGTTCACCACCCGGGAGGCGGCAGCGGCGCATCTGACCGCCGGGGCGAAAAAGGTCATCATCACGACCGCCGCCAAGTCCGACGACCTCATGATCGTCTACGGCGTCAACCATGAGCAGTACGACCCGGCCCGCCACCACGTCATCTCCAGCTCGTCGTGCACGACGAACTGCCTCGCGCCGATCGTCGCCGTCCTCCACGAGCGGTTCGGCATCGTCGAAGGGGCGATGACGACCGTCCACAGCTTCACGAATGACCAGCGGAGCCTCGACAACCCCCACAAAGACCTCCGTCGGGCGCGGGCGGCGAGCCAGTCGATCGTCCCGACGACGACCGGCGCCGCCCGGGCGATCGGGAAGATCTTCCCCGAGCTTCAAGGGCGTCTGAACGGCCTTGCGATCCGCGTCCCGACGCCGACCGTCTCCCTCGTCGACCTTGTCGTCACTGTCGAGCGGCCGGCGACGGTCGAGGCGCTGAACGAGGCCTTCGCTGAAGCCGCCGCCGGGCGCCTCCGGGGCATCCTCGACCTATCGGAAGAGCCGCTGGTCTCCGCCGACTACATCGGCAACCCCCACTCCTGTGTCATCGACGCCCTCTCGACGATGGTCATCGGCGAGCGAACGGTGAAAGTCCTCGGATGGTATGACAACGAGATGGGCTTTGCCCACCGAATGGCGGATCTCCTCCGCTACGTCGGCGCCCGGCTCGGCGCCGTCCAAGATTTTGCCTCCGCCGGCGCCGGGGAGGCGCATCACGGATGAGCGCGGAGATCGGGGCAAAGTCGGCCAGCCTGCGGCTCCTTACGCTTGAGATGGCCCGCGTCACCGAGGCGGCGGCCCTCTCCGCCGCCCGGTGGATGGGCCGGGGCGACAAATGGCAGGCGGACGACGCGGCGACGCAGGCGATGCGGGCCGTCCTCGGCCAGATCGCCATCGACGGGACGGTCGTCATCGGCGAGGGGGAACTGGACGAGGCGCCGATGCTCTACATCGGCGAGCGGGTCGGGACCGGCGACGGGCCGGCGGTCGACATCGCCGTCGACCCCCTGGAAGGGACGAACCTGCTGGCGACCGGCGCTCCCGGTTCCATCGCCGTATTGGCGATCGCGCCGAAAGGGGCGCTCCTCGGGGCGCCGGACATGTACATGGAAAAGATCGCCGTCGGGCCGAAGGCCCGCGGCCGCGTCTCCCTCGATCGGCCGGTCGAAGAGAACATCCGGGCCGTTGCCGACGCCCTCGGCAAGCGGGTCGAAGACGTCGTCGTCGTCCTCCTCGACCGGCCGCGGAATCAATACATCCTCGACGCGATCCGGGCCGTCGGCGCTCGGGCCCGACTCATCTCCGACGGCGACATCAGCCCGGCCCTCGCCACCTGCTTTGAAGAGACCGGCATCGACATGATGATGGGCATCGGCGGGGCGCCGGAAGGCGTCGTCACGGCGGTGGCGATGAAAAGCCTCGGCGGTGACTTTCAGGGGCGCCTCGTGCCGCAAAACGATGAAGAGATCGCCCGCCTGGTGGCGATGGGGGTGAACGAGCCGACGCGCCTCTTTACGCTGGACGACCTCGTGAAAAGCGACGACGCGGTCTTCTCCGCCACCGGCGTCACCGACGGCCCGCTTCTGCCGGGAGTGCGATTTTTACCGGGTGGTGTCGCCCACACCGTCACCCTCGTCGCCCGGGCCAAGACCCGGACCGTCCGCTTCATCCACGGGCGGCACCACCTGGCGACGAAGCCGGAGGCGGTCCGGCGGTTGGCCGGGGAGGGAAGCGGATGAGCGGACGCTCCTTCGGCGGGGAGGCGGTCCGGATCGCGCCGTCGATCCTGTCGGCAGACTTCGGCCACCTTGCCGATGAGATCCGGGACGTCGAGGCCGGCGGCGCGGACCTCATCCACATCGACGTGATGGACGGCCGGTTTGTGCCGAACATCACCATCGGCCTCCCGGTCGTCCGGGCGATCCGGCCGGTGACGCGCCTCCCCCTCGACGTCCACCTCATGATCGTCGAGCCGGAGCGCTATCTCGCCGAGTTCGTCGCCGCCGGAGCGGACATTGTCTCGTTTCACCTCGAAGCGACGCCCCATGCCCACCGGGCGCTGCAGATGATTCGCGCCGCCGGCGCCCGGGCGGCGGTGGCGATCACGCCCCAGACGCCGGCGGAAGCCGTCCGGCACCTCATTCGCGACCTGGACATGGTCCTCGTCATGACGGTGAACCCCGGCTTCGGCGGCCAGGCGTTCATCCCCCAGATGGTGGACAAAGTCCGAACGCTCCGGGCGATGCTCGATGCGGCCGGCCGGCCGGACGTGGCGATCGAGGTCGACGGCGGTATCGACGCCGAGACGGTGCCGGCGATCGTCGCCGCCGGCGCCCGGGTGCTCGTCGCCGGGACGGCGGTCTTCGGCGCTCGAGACCGGCGAGCTGCGATCGGCACCCTCCGATCGGCCGGGGAGGAGGCGGTGAAGGCAGCCGGGGGAGCGGCAGAACGATGAGGAAAGCGGAACGATGCGGGAAGCGACGCGATGCGGGGGCCTCCCGATCGGGCCGGCCTCATCGATAAGAAAAAACTTATAGTATAAGGAATTTCTTATCATAGGCCAAGCAAATCGCTATTTTACTTTTCCGTCATTCGGCATTACGCTGAAGATGGGGCGGCGCCCCGGAAGATCGGATGCAGAAAGGAGCGACGGCGATGACCCTGAAGGAGTCCGAGAAGGAAAAGGCGCGAAGCCGCTGGGCGTCCGGCGTCATCCCTTACAAGGAGATGGGGTACTGGGTGCCGGACTATGAAGTGAAGGAGACCGACGTCATCGCCGCCTTCCGCTTTGTGCCGCAAGAGGGCATCGAGCCGGAGGAGGCGGCGGCGGCGATCGCCGGCGAGTCGTCGACGGCGACGTGGACGGTCGTGTGGACCGACCGGCTGACGACGTATGAAAACTACCAGGCGAAGGCGTTCCGCGTCGTCCCGGTGCCGGGGACCGACCAGTACATCGCCTACATCGCCTACGACATCGACCTTTTCGAAGAAGGCTCCATCGCCAACATGGCCTCGTCGATCGTCGGGAACGTGTTCGGCTTCAAGGCGTTAAAGAGCCTCCGCCTCGAAGACCTCCGCATCCCGCTTCACTACATCAAGACGTTCCAGGGGCCGGCCCACGGCATCGTCATGGAACGAGAGCTCCTCAACAAGTACGGTCGGCCGCTCCTCGGGGCGACGGTGAAGCCGAAACTTGGCCTTACGGCCCGGAACTACGGCCGCGTCGTCTACGAAGCGCTCCGGGGCGGCCTCGACTTTACGAAGGACGACGAGAACACGAACTCCCAGCCGTTTCAACGCTGGCGCGACCGGTACCTCTACGTCATGGAGGCGGTCCACAAGGCGATGGCCGAGACCGGCGAGATCAAGGGCCATTATCTGAACGTCACCGCCGCGACGATGGAAGACATCTACGAGCGGGCGGAGTTCGCCAAGGAGCTCGGGAGCGTCATCATCATGATCGACCTCACCGTCGGCTTTTCCGCCATCCAGTCGATGGCCAAGTGGGCCCGGAAAAACAGCATGATCCTCCACCTCCACCGGGCCATGCACAGCACCTTCACGCGGCAGAAGACCCACGGCATCAGCTTCCGGGTCATCGCCAAGTGGATGCGGATGGCCGGCGTCGACCACCTGCACGCCGGGACCGTCGTCGGCAAGCTCGAGGGCGATCCGAACATCACCCGCGGCTACTACAAGACGCTCCGGGAACTCAAGGTTGAGGCCGATCCGACCATGGGGCTCTACTTCGCCCAGGACTGGGGCTCGATGCCGGGCGTCATGCCCGTCGCCTCCGGCGGCATCCACGCCGGTCAGGTTCACCAGCTTTTGCACCTCTTCGGCGACGACGTCGTGCTTCAGTTTGGCGGTGGAACGATCGGCCATCCGATGGGGATCGCCGCCGGCGCGACGGCCAACCGCGTCGCTGTCGAGGCGATGGTCAAAGCCCGGAACGAAGGCCGGGACATCCTGAACGAGGGGCCGGAGATTCTCGAGCGGGCGGCCCGCTTCTCGCCGGCGCTTCGGGCGGCGCTCGACGTCTGGAAGGACGTCACGTTCGATTTTGCCTCGACCGACACCCCGGACGTGACGGTGACGCCGACGTTTTAAGATGAGCAAGCGAGGAGGGATGGCGATGTCGTTTCGCCTGACGCAGGGGACGTTTTCCTACCTTCCCGATTTGACCGATGAAGAGATCGCCAAGCAGGTGCAGTACGCCCTCGATCGCGGGTGGGCGATCAACATCGAATTCACGGACGACCCGCACCCGCGGAACGTCTACTGGGACATGTGGGGACTTCCGATGTTCGACCTTCAGGACCCGTCGGCGGTCCTGTATGAGATTCAAAAGTGCCGTGAGGCGTACCCGAACCACTACATCCGGGTGAGCGCCTACGATCGGAGCTACGGCCGCCAGACGATTGCGCTGCAGTTTATCGTCCACCGGCCGAAGCACGAGCCCGGCTTCCACGTCATCCGTCAGGAAGTTCGGGACCGGCAGATCCGCTACACCCTCCACAGCTATGCCACCGACCGGCCGAAAGGGGAGCGGTACGTCGACTGACCGCGGACTGTCGGGCGATCGCGGACCGTCGATCGAGCGCGGTCTGGCGACCGACCGAACCCCGAACGAGGGGGAGGACGAAAAGAGGCGGAGCGCGAACAACGGAACGGGGCGACGAGGCCGAGGAGCGGCCCGGGAAAGGAGGAGAGCGCATGACCCTGCGTCCGGAAGTGGAGGCGGCGGAGGCGCCGAAGGCGATCGAGGCGCTCACGCCGGAGGAACTCGCCCGTTCGGCGGACCTCAAGGCCTTCGTCCGGGAGACGGCGATCGATGAGGTGCTCGATCAGCTGGACCGGGAGCTCGTTGGACTGAAACCGGTGAAGATGAAGATCCGGGAGATCGCCGCCCTCCTCCTCGTCGACCGCCTCCGGCGGAGCGTCGGCCTGAAGACGCCGCCGCCGACGTTGCACATGTCCTTTACCGGCAACCCCGGCACCGGCAAAACGACCGTCGCCCTCCGGATGGCCCAGATCCTGCACCGGCTGGGCTACGTCCGGAAGGGGCACCTCGTCGCCGTCACCCGGGACGACCTCGTCGGGCAGTACATCGGCCACACGGCTCCGAAGACGAAGGAAGTGCTCAAGCGGGCGATGGGCGGGGTGCTGTTCATCGACGAGGCGTACTATCTGTACCGGCCGGAAAACGAACGGGACTATGGCCAGGAAGCGATCGAGATCCTGCTTCAGGTGATGGAGAACAACCGGGACGATCTCGTCGTCATCCTCGCCGGCTATAAGGAAAAAATGGACCAGTTCTTCCGTTCGAACCCCGGCATGCGCTCCCGAATCGCCCACCACATCGATTTTCCGGACTACACTCTCGATGAGCTCCTCGACATCGCCCGCCTCATGCTGCGGGAGCAGGGGTATCGCTTCACGCCGGCGGCGGAAGAGGCCTTCCGCCGTTACCTGGAGCGACGGATGCAAATGCCTCATTTCGCCAACGCCCGCAGCGTCCGGAACGCCCTCGACCGGGCGCGGCTCAGGCAGGCGAACCGGCTCTTCGCCCGCGGCGCGTGCACCGTCGCCGACCTCGTGACGATCGATGCCGACGACATCCTGCAAAGCCGCGTGTTTCAGGAAGGCTGAGGCGGCGTCGACCGGCCCGCTCGGATGACCGGGCCGCCGGCGGTCTTCCGCCGGCGGCCGACATCGTTTACAATAGCAAGGAGGCCCGTCGCTGGTGCTCCTTGCATCTTTTTGCCTCATCTTCTTTTTGCGCGGGTCCGCGGGCCGAACGCTCGGAGCCGGGGAACGAAGAGTCAGGAGGGATGCGGACGTGTCGATCGAACAAGTGTTTGACGTCACCGTCATCGGCGGCGGCCCGGCGGGGCTGTTTGCCGCGTTTTACTGCGGCATGCGGGACCTCTCCTGCCAGATCATTGACAGCCTGCCGGAGCTGGGTGGGCAGCTCACGGCCCTGTATCCGGAAAAGTACATCTACGACGTCGGCGGGTTTCCGAAAATCCGGGCCAAGGACCTGATCGAGCAGCTTAAAGCCCAAGCCATGCAGTTTTCTCCGGCCGTCTTTCTCGAAGAGCAGGTCACCGGCCTGACGAAGACCGAAGACGGGCTGTTCGTCCTCGAAACGACGAAGGCCGTTCGCCGGAGCCGGGCGGTGATCATCGCCGGCGGCGTCGGCACGTTTACGCCCCGGAAGCTTCCGGCCAAGAGCGCCGAAGCGTATGAAGGGAAGGGCGTCCATTATTTTCTTCCGTCGGCGGAGCCGTTTCGCGGCAAGCGGGTGCTCGTCGTCGGCGGCGGCGATTCGGCGGTCGACTACGCCCTCATGCTGGAGCCGGTGGCGGAAAAGGTCATCCTCATCCATCGACGGGATCAGTTCCGGGCTCACGAACATAGCGTCAAGCAACTCTTCGAGTCGTCGGTCGAGGTGCGGACGTTTACCGAACTTCTGGACGTAAAGGGCGACGGCAAGGTGGAGGCGGTGACGGTCATCCACAACCAGACGAAGGAGACGGACGAGATCGCCGTCGACGCCGTCGTAAGCGGCCTCGGGTTCGTCGCTTCCCTCGGCCCGATCAAAAACTGGGGCCTGGAGATCGAAGGAAACAGTATCGTCGTCAACACGAAGATGGAGACGAACATCCCGGGCGTCTACGCGATCGGCGACATCAACACGTATCCGGGCAAGGTGAAGCTCATCGCCGTCGGCCTCGGCGAGGCGCCGATCGCGGTTTCGAACGCGAAGACATACATCGATCCGACGGCGAAGCTGGCGACGATCCACTCGAGCGATCGGACGGACATCCCCGTCGGCCGGGCCTGATCGTCCCGGTCCGGCCGACGCCAAACGGAGTCGCCGAGAAAGGAGCGGACGATCGGTGGGGGAAGCTGAGGCGCGTGCCATCGCCGCCATCCGGGCCCTGGCCATCGACGCCATCGAACGGGCGCAGTCGGGACACCCGGGCCTCCCGATGGGGGCGGCGCCGATGGCCTACGTTCTTTGGACGAGGCATCTTGTGCACAACCCGAAAAACCCGGCCTGGCCCGACCGCGACCGCTTCATCCTCTCCGCCGGCCACGGGTCGATGCTCCTCTATGCCCTCCTCCACCTCACCGGCTACGACGTCAGCCTCGACGATCTGAAGGCGTTTCGGCAGTGGGGATCGAAGACGCCGGGGCATCCGGAGTACGGCCACACGCCGGGGGTGGAAGCGACGACGGGCCCCCTCGGCCAGGGGATTGCCATGGCGGTCGGCATGGCGATGGCGGAGCGGCACCTCGCCGCCCGCTTCAACCGGCCAGGTTTTCCGATCGTCGACCATTATACCTACACCCTCGTCGGCGACGGCGACCTCATGGAAGGGGTGGCGGCGGAGGCGGCGTCCCTCGCCGGCCACCTCAAGCTCGGCCGGCTGATCGCCCTTTACGACTCGAACGACGTCTCCCTCGACGGGAGCACCGACAAGGCCTTTACGGAGGACGTCGCCCTCCGGTTTCAGGCGTACGGCTGGCAGGTGCTCCGCGTCGACGACGGCCACGACCTCGAGGCGATCGACCGGGCGATCGCGGCGGCCAAGGCGGAGGCCGAGCGGCCGAGCCTCATCATCGTCCGGACCGTCATCGGCTACGGAAGCGCGAAGGCCGGGACGAGCGCCGTCCACGGGGCGCCCCTCGGGCCGGAGGACGCCGCCCGGGCGAAGGCGGCGTACGGCTGGTCCCATCCGCCGTTTGACGTGCCGGACGACGTCCGGGCGCACTTCGCCGAGGTCGCCCGCCGGGGCGAAGCGGCGGAGGCCAAGTGGCGGGGCCTTTTCGAGCGGTACCGGGCAGAGCACCCGGCGCTCGCCGACGCTTTCCTGGCGGCCCTCGAACGGAAGCTGCCCGATGACCTCGCGGCGGCGCTCCCAACGTTTGCGCCGGGGGAGAAGAAGATCGCCACCCGGGACGCTTCCGGGACGGTGCTGAACGCCCTGGCGCAGGCGATCCCGACCTTGATCGGCGGATCGGCGGACCTCGCCTCGTCGAACAAAACGACGCTCAAGGGGGAGGCGGATTTCGGGCCGCCGGATTACGCCGGCCGGAACATCTGGTTCGGCGTCCGGGAACACGCCATGGGGGCGATCTTAAACGGGATGGCCCTCCACGGCGGTCTCGTCGTCTACGGCGGGACGTTTTTCGTCTTCTCCGATTACCTCCGGCCGGCGATGCGGCTTTCGGCCTTGATGGGGGTTCCGGTCCTCTACGTGCTCACCCACGACAGCATTGCCGTCGGCGAGGACGGGCCGACGCACCAGCCGATCGAGCATCTGGCGTCGCTCCGGGCGATGCCGAACCTCCTCGTCTTCCGGCCGGCGGACGCCAACGAGACGGCGGCCGCCTACGCCGCGGCCCTCGCGGCGCCGAAGACGCCGTCCGCCCTCGTCCTTTCCCGCCAGGGCCTGCCGGTTCTGCCCGAGACGGCGGAGCGGGCGATGGAGGGGGTCCGCCGGGGCGGTTACGTCCTGTACGAGGCCGGCTTTTACCCGGATCGGCCGCGGGTGATCTTCATCGCCACCGGTTCCGAGGTGGCCCTCGCCCGGCAGGCGGCGGAGCGGCTCTTTGGCGAAGGGGTCGGCGTCCGGGTCGTGAGCCTTCCGTGCTGGGAGCTTTTCGAAGCGCAGCCGGACGACTACCGCCGGGCGGTGCTCCCGCCGGAGGTCCGGGCTCGGGTGACGGTGGAGATGGCGTCGCCGTTCGGCTGGGAGCGGTACGCCGGCGAGGCCGGCGTGATCGTCGGCATCGAACGCTTCGGCGCGTCGGCGCCGGGCGAGGTGCTCGTCGAGCGATTCGGCTTTACCGCCGAGCGGCTCGTGGCGGCGGCCCGGGAGGCGCTCCGGCGGACGGGCGCCTTCGCCGGGACGCCAGCCGGAGACGGCCGCGGCGCTTGAGCGGCCGTTCACAATCGTTTTTCCGTGCGCGCGGGATGTTGGCCGTTTGCCGGCGGCGACGCCGGTGGAAGGGAAGCGGGCGCCAGACGCCTCAGGGCGTCTGGCGCCGAACCGTTTTCGGGTTTTGTGTCCGAATAGAACAAAGGCCGTTCTTTTTCACAAAAGGATGAAAGGCGGGGAGAAGATGCCGTCGTCGTTTCCGGTGCTCGGGCTCATCGTTGCGCTTCCGCTCGCGTTTCTCATCGTCCTCGCCGCGGTGCCGGCCCGGTCGGTCGGGGCGATCCGAACGCTCGGGCTTTTGGGATCGGCGGCGCCGGCCGGGCTCGCCTTCTATGCGCTCACCCGTTTTGATCTCACCGGAGGCGGCTGGCAGTTTCGAGAGGGCGCCCGGTGGTTTACCCTCTGGATGCCGTCGTTTGATGTCGTAAGCCACGGGTGGCAGCTCGTGCCGCTTCCGATCGACGGGACGCTCGCCGTCGACGGGCTATCGCTCCCGCTTCTTTTCATGGCGACGTTTGTCGGCTTCATGGCGGCCCTGGCCTCGTGGACGGTGACGCACCGGCCGAAGGCGTACTGGGTGTTCGTGCTGCTCCTTAACGCCGGGATGAACGGCGCCTTCGTGGCGACGAATTTGCTCCTTTTTTTCGTGTTCTTTGAGCTCACGCTGGTGGCGCTCTTTTTCCTTGTCGGCATCTGGGGCGGGGAGGCCCGGGAGCGGGCGGCGTATCAGCTTCTCCTCTACAACGGGCTCGGTTCGCTGATCATGCTGGCGGTGTTTTTGCTCCTCTTTCATCTCACGGGGTCGTTCGACGTCTCGGCGGTGGCGGAGCGGCTGGGGGAGCGGGCGCTTCCCGGGTGGCTCGTGACGGGGACGTTTTTGGCCCTCGTCGTCGCCTTCGGGATCAAGCTTCCGATCGTGCCCTTCCACACGTGGGTGCTGAACGTTCACCCGGTCGCGTCGGCGCCGATGTCGATGATCCTCTCCGGCGTGCTGCTTAAAATCGGCGGCTACGGCCTCATTCGCTTCGGCGTCGGCTTTTTCCCGGAAGAAGTCCGGCGGTGGGCGCCGCTTCTCGCCGTCCTCGGCCTCATCAACCTCCTCTACGGGGCGTTTCTGGCGCTCCAGGAAGGGGAGCTCAAGCGGTTGATCGCGTACTCGAGCATAAGCCACATGGGCCTCGTCCTCTTTGGCCTTGCGGCCGCCAACGAGGAGGGGCTGAGCGGGGCGGTCTTTCAGATGGTTTCCCACGGCTTCATCTCGGCGCTCCTCTTTCTCGTCGCCGGCGTGATCGCCGAGCGGACGGGGACGGCCCGCTTGGCAGAGCTCGGCGGGCTCTGGCAGCCGATGCCGCTTGCGAGCGGGGCGCTTCTCGTCGGGGCGCTCGCGTCCCTGGGGCTCCCGGCGTTTTCCGGCTTTGTGGCGGAGCTTCTGACTTACCTCGGCCTCTTTAAGAGCGGCCAGGGGGTGATCGCTGTCCTGGGCGCCTTCGGCCTCGTCTTGAGCGCCGCTTACCTCCTCCGGGGGGCGCTTACCGCCGGCTGGGGCCCGGTGCCTGAGCGGGCCAAAGCGCTTACCGACGCCCGGCCGGTGGAAGTCGTGCCGATGCTCCTCCTGGTGGCGGCGATTCTTTGGATCGGGGTGTATCCGTTCTTCCTCGACGAGGCGATGAAGGCGTCGATCGGGGCGCTCGTCGCCCGCTTGTAAGCGGCCACGGATGACGCGGCCTCGAGCGGGGGGATGGCGGTGGAGTATCTCAATTTGCGGCGACTCAACATCTTCCGGACGGTCGTCCGGCACATGAACTTTTCCCGGGCGGCAGAGGAGCTCTACTTGAGCCAGCCGGCTGTCTCGCAGCACATCCGCCAGCTGGAGGAGTACTTCGGCGTGAAGCTTTTCGAGCAGGCCGGAAAGCAGCTCGTCCTGACGGAGGCCGGCGCCTACCTGAAGGACGCGGCAGACCGGCTGTTCCGCCAGCTGGAAGAAGTGCAGCAGACGATCAAGGACATCCGGACGAATCGCGTCGGAACGCTCACGATTACCGCCGACACGTCTGCCGGGGCGTACGTCGTGCCGCCGTTTCTCGGCTTGTTTCATCGGGAGCATCCCCAGGTGGCGCTGAAGCTCGAAGTGGCGAACCGGAGCGCGGTGCTGCAGCGGCTTTTTCGGGCGGAGACGGATCTGGCGGTGATGGGCTATCCGAAGCAGTCGCCGTATCTCGAAGCGGAGCCCTTTCTCGACAATCGCCTCGTCGTCATCGCGCCGGCGGATCATCCGCTGGCCGGCGAGCGGAACATCCCGCTCCGGCGGCTGGAGAAGGAGCCGTTTTTGCTCCGGGAGCGGGGATCCGGCACCCGGAGCACGACGGAGCGCTTTTTCCAGGAAAACGGGGTGTTTCCCAACGTCCGGATGGAGCTCGGCAGCATCGCCGCGATCAAGGAGGCGGTCGCTGCCGGGATCGGCATTTCGGTCGTCTCGGAGGTGGCGATCCGGCTGGAGCGGCGGGTCGGACTCATCGCCGTCCTCGATGTGGAGGGGTTTCCGATCGTGCGGCAGTGGTACGTCGTCCATCCGGCGCAGCAGCCCCTTTCGCCGCTGGCGCTGGCGTTTCGTCAGCTCCTTTTGGAACAGGGGCGGGCGTACGGGGCATTTGAAAGCGCCGTCGAGCGGCTCGTCGCCGAGCCGGCGGCGGGGAAGGCCGGCGGCAAGCGGGAAAAGCGGGACGACGGCCGGCGGGGCCGCCCGGCGCCGCCTGAGGAGGCGCCGGCGCGGGAGGAGAGGCCGGCGGGCGGGGGGCCGGCCGGGGATCGGCTGGCGGATGAGTCGCCGTCAGGCGAATCGTTGTAGGTCGTCGGCGCTGAATCGCTGAAGGCCGGCGGCGCCGAAATCCGGTTGCCGAGAAGGCCGAATCGCCGTGTCATTGACTTAAAAAGGAGGTGACGACCTGGTTCGGAGGAGGCCCTGCCTGATCACGATTCAGGGGGTTTTACGAACCAGGGAAAAGATGGACCTCGGCCTCAAGGACAAGGTCGTGCTCATCACCGGCGGCACCCGGGGAATCGGCCGGGCGATCGCCGAAGCGTTTTTCACCGAGGGAGCCCGGGTCGCGGTGGCCGCCCGGGGCGATGAAGGCCTGCGGGCGGTGGAGGCGGCACTTCCGGGGGCAAAGGGATTTTCTTTCGACGCTTTTGCCGCCGATTCTCGGGCGGAGCTCGTCGAGGCGGTCGTCCGCCATTTCGGACGCCTGGACGTCCTCGTGAACAACGCCGGGGCCAGTTACGGCGCCGATGCGGCGTCGACGCCGCTCGAGGACTACCGCCGGGCGATGGAGATCAATTTTTTTGCCGCCGTCGATCTGTCGCTTCGGGCGCTTCCCCACCTCGAGGCGGTCGGCGGCACCATCGTCAACGTAAGCTCGATCTGGGGGCGGGAGGCCGGCGGCAAGGCGCCCTACAACGCGGCGAAGGCGGCCCTCATCAGCTTTACGAAGGCGCTCGGCGATGCGGCGATCCGGCGGGGCGTCCGGGTCGTCGGCGTCGCGCCGGGGTCGATCCGCCACCCCGGCGGAAGCTGGGATCGGAGGGTTCAGGAGGATCCGGAAGGGATGCGGGCGTTCGTCGCGGCGAACATCCCCGCCGGTCGCTTCGGGACGGCGGAAGAAGTGGCCGCCGCGGTCGTCTTTCTCGCCTCTCCCCGGGCGTCGTGGATCGTCGGGACGACGGTCGTCGTCGACGGGGGCCAGTCAAAGATGTTTTAATGTGCATATGTGCATAAGATTTCCGTTGACTTTTGCCGGTTCCTGTGGCATCCTTAGAACATCGTCGGGCGAAAGGTCGCTCCTTTCGCACAACGGGGCCCGATGGGCGCGGCCGGGCGATGGCCGGTTCATCGGAGGTTCGGAAAGACGAACGGAATCAGAGAAGGGGGAGCCGGCATGGAGCAAGAGCGAGCGATCCAGCGAGCGGCGGGGAGGCAAGCCGGCGGACGCTGGCGGCGGGGGGCGATTTTTGTCCTCGCGGCGGTGTTCGTCCTCGGGCTTTCGCTTTCAGCCTGCGGCGGGGGCGGCGCGAAGGAGTCGAGCGGAAGCCCCGCGTCCGGTCCGGCGACGGAAGGGCAGGGAAGCGGCGGCGAGGCGGCCGGGCCGATCGAAGCGAAGATCGGCGCGGTGCTCATCCTCTCCGGCGGCGCTGCCGCTTACGGCGAGGCGCAGCGGAGCGGCCTCGAGATGGCGAAGGATGAGCTGAACGAAAAATACGCCGGAAAGCTCAAGCTCGACATCGTTTACGAAGACACCGGCGGCAAGAAAGAGAGCGCCATCAACGCCGTCAACAAGCTGATCAACGAAGATCGGGTCGTCGCCATCATCGGCCCGACGCTGTCGGCGGAGATGTTTGCCGCCGGCCCGGTGGCAAACGAAAACGAGACGCCGATCTTCGGCATCTCCAACACCGCGGAAGGGATCAACGATATCGGGCCGTACGTCTTCCGGAACTCGCTTCCGGAGTCGATCGCCATCCCGACGGCGATGAAGGCGGCGCAAAACCGGTACCATTTCAAGACGGCCGCCCTCATCTACGCCAACAACGACGACTTTTCCGTCTCCGGCTACAAGACGATGAAGAAGACGGCGGAGGAGCTCGGCCTCCAGATCGTCGCCGAGGAGAGCTTCGCCGTCGGGGATGTCGATTTTTCGGCGCAGCTGACGAACATCAAAAAGGCCGATCCGGACGTCCTGCTCATCTCGGCGCTGTACAAAGAGGGATCCCTGGTCGTGAAAAAGGCCCGGGAGATGGGCCTCAGGGCGCGGATCCTCGGCGGGAACGGGTTCAACAACCCGAAGGTGTTCGAGATTGCCGGCGACGCCGCCGAAGGGCTGATCGTGGCGACGCCTTTCAGCCCGGAAAAGGACGATCCGAAGGTTCAGGCGTTCGTCAAGGCGTATGAAGCCCGCTACGGGAAGAAGCCCGACCAGTTTGCCGCGCAGGCGTACGACGGGCTCGTGATCATCGCCGAGTCGCTCCTTAAGGCCGGCAAGGCCGACCGGAAGCTGCTTCGGGATCAGTTGGCGGAGCTCAAAGACTTCGAGGGCGTCTCCGGGAAGCTTTCGTTCGACGAGCGCCGGAACCCGATCGGCGAGGCGGTCGTCGTCGTGGCCAAGGGCGGAAAGTACGTGCCGCTGGAGTCGGTCAGCGACTGAAGAAACGGTAAGCGACGGAAGAGATGCCCATCGACTGAAGGAAAGGGAAGCAACTGAAGGACCGTGGGATACGGCCGAAGCGGTAAAGCAGAAATGAGCGCCGGACCGGGTCGCCGGTATTTCGCGTCAGGAGGCGCCGGACGGACAGGGCGGGAGGCGGTCCCGCCCTTTTCTTCCGGCGTGGAGGCGAAGGAAATCGGTCAGGAGCCGCATTCGGGTTCGCGATACGGGGATCCGGCCGCTCGGCGGCGGGACGGGAGGCGGGCGTTCGGGCATGTTGTTCGAGCAGCTTTTAAACGGCATCACCGTCGGCAGCACGTATGCCCTCATCGCCGTCGGTTATACGCTCATCTTCGGCGTCTTGGGCATGATCAACATGGCCCACGGGCAGATTTTCATCTTCGCCGCCCTCACGGCGATCGTGACGATGTCGGCGTTCGGCTGGCCGCTTCTTCCGGCCTTTTTCGTCTCCGTCGCCTGCGCGGCGGCCCTCGGGGCGCTCCTGGAAGCCGTCGCCTTCCGGCCGCTCCGAAAAAAAGACGTGCCGCACCTTGCACCGCTCATCAGCACGATCGGCTTTGCCACGATCCTCGACGACGCGATGATCAAGCTTTTCGGGGCCGACTCCCGGGTCGTCCCCGGAAGGCTCGGCGGCTCGTTTTCCGTGGGCGGCGTGGACGTCCGGGCGGTCGACCTCGCGATCTTGGCCGCGGCTTTAGGACTGATGGCCGTCTTGCATCTCTGGATCCAGAAAACGCCGTTCGGGAAGGCGATCCGGGCGACTTCGGAAAGCCCCGAAACGGCGGCCATCCTCGGCATCCCGACCGACCGGGTGATCCTCACGACGGTCGTCCTCGCCTCGGGGCTGGGCGGCGTCGCGGGGCTTTTGCTCGGGTTGAGCTACGGGGCGGTTGCGCCGTCGATGGGCGTCGGGCTCGGATTCAAGGGACTGGCGGTCCTCGTCCTCGGCGGGCTCGGGAGCCTGCCGGGGGCCATGCTGGGCGGGCTTTTGCTCGGCGTGGTCGAGGTGCTGGCGGTCGCCTACGGAAGTTCGACGTACCGGGATGCAATCGCGTTTTTGATGATCATCCTCGTGTTTCTCGTCCGGCCGCAGGGGCTTTTTGGCGAAAAACCCGTCCAGCGGTGACCGCGCCGCCTCCCGCCGGGGAAAAGGAGTCGGGCGGCCCGGCAGCCGTTCCGAACGACCCGCTTGACCCCGCCGGTCGGGAGAAGAAAAACCGGTCGGCGGGGCACAAACGACGGACCGGCGGGCGTCGTAAGACGGACAGGAGAGATCGAGGGACAAAGGACGAAAGAGGGCGCCGGAACGATGGACTGGCTCAATCCGTATCAGCTGCAGGTCTTATCGTTTGTTTTTTTAAACGGCATGTTGGCGCTGAGCGTTTTTCTCACGCTGGCGACGGGGCAGCTCTCCCTCGGCCAGGCGGGATTTATGAGCATCGGCGCCTATACGGCAGCGATCCTGACCGGATACGCCGGGATGCCGATGATCGTCGCGGTGCCCGCCGGCGCCGTCCTCGCCGGGGCGGTGGCCCTGATCATCGGCGGGCCGACGCTTCGGCTGCACGGCCTCTATCTCGCCATCGCGACCCTTGGCTTCGGCGAGGTCGTCCGGGTGGTGATGCTGAACCTCGAGGTGACGGGAGGCGCCCTCGGACTGAAGGGACTGCCGTCTCTCGGCGGGGAGCTCTACCGGCTGGAGCAGGCCCTGGGCCTTACGACGGAGCGGGTCGGGCTTACGCCGGCCCAGCTGAAGGCTCTGTCGGTGGCGGTGTTTTTGTTCCTCCTCCTCGTCGTCGTCGTCGTTCTCCTCGCCCGCCTCATGCGCTCCCGGGTCGGCCGGGCGTTTTCGGCCATCCGGGCGGATGAGGTGGCGGCCGAGGCGATGGGGATCGACCTCCGGGCGTACAAGCTCCTCGCCTTCGTCCTCGGAGCGATGCTCGCCGGCTTCGGCGGCGGGCTGTACGCTCACCTGACGACGGCGATCACGCCGGATGATTTCAATTACCACCGCGTGGTGGAGATGCTTTCCTTCGCCGTGATCGGCGGGGCGGAGGTGCTTTGGGGACCGCTGGTCGGCGCCCTTCTTTTGACGGCGCTGCCCGAGCTTCTTCGGGCGCTTCAGGACTACAAGATGATGTTTTACGGGGTGGCGATGCTCGTCGTAATGATCGTCCGGCCGCGGGGGCTCATCACGGAAGATCTTTTGCTCCGGTTCCGCCGACGGCGGCTTTCCGCCGGCGGCCGGGCGCTGGAGGGATGAGGCATGCCGGAGGCGATGCTCGTCGTCGACGGCGTCTCGCGGCGCTTTGGTGGCCTTCTGGCGTTAAACGGCGTAAGCTTCAGCGTCGCTCCCGGCGAGATCGTCGCCGTCATCGGGCCAAACGGCGCCGGGAAGACGACGCTCTTTAACGTGATCACCGGCCTCTTTCCGCCGTCGGCCGGGGAAATCCGCTTCGAGGGGCAAACGATCTCCGGCCTTCCGCCGCATCGGATCGCCGCCCTCGGGATCGCCCGGACGTTTCAGAACATCCGCCTGTTCCGGTCGATGTCGGTCCTCGACAACGTGAAAGTGGGCCGCCACAGCCGCACCCGGGCAGGAGCGCTGGCGGGGGTGCTCCGGACGCGGCGGGAGCGGGCGGAAGAGCGGGAGACGGAAGCGCGGGCGCGGGAGCTCCTTCGCTTCGTCGGCCTGGAAAAAGCGGCGGACCTTCCCGCCGGAGCCCTGCCGTACGGCGCGCAGCGGCGCCTGGAGATCGCCCGGGCGCTCGCCTTGGAGCCGAAGCTGCTTCTCCTCGACGAACCGGCTGCCGGGATGAACGAGGCAGAGACGGCGGATCTGGCGGAGCTTTTGCAAAACATCCGCCGGCAGGGAATCACCGAGCTCGTCGTCGAGCACGATATGGGCCTGGTGATGGGGATTTCGGACCGGGTGGTCGTCCTCAACTTCGGGGCGAAGATCGCCGAAGGGCCACCGGAGGCGGTGCAGAACGACCCGGCGGTGATCGAGGCGTACCTCGGAAAGGACGACGACGAAAGCGGGGAAGCCCGCCCGTCCGAAGGGGGCGGCGCCTGACCATCCGCAAAAGGCGGCTTCGGGCCGAACCGCGGTCCGATCGCCGGAAAGGGGGAAACGATCGGAGATGCTCTTCCTCGAGGGCATCAGCGCCGCCTACGGGCCGATCCGCGCCGTGCGGGACGTCACGCTTCGGGTGCCGGAGGGGAAGATCGTCGCCCTGATCGGCGCGAACGGCGCCGGCAAGACGACGACGATGCGGACGATCGCCGGCCTTCTCCGGCCCGTCGCCGGCCGGATCCTTTTCCGGGGTGAGCGGATCGACGGCCTCAAGCCCTACCGGATCGCCCGGCTCGGGATCTCCCTCGTGCCGGAAGGGCGGCAGATCCTCGCCCGGATGACGGTGCGGGAAAACCTGGAGATGGGCGCCTTTTTCCGCCGGGATCGGGCGGAGGTCGAGGCGGACTTTGAGCGGGTGTACGCTCTTTTTCCGGTGCTCAAAGAGCGGGAGCGGCAGCTCGGCGGGACGCTTTCCGGCGGCCAGCAGCAGATGCTCGCCATCGCCCGGGCGCTCATGGCCCGGCCGAAGCTCCTTCTCCTCGACGAGCCGTCGATGGGGCTGGCACCGCTCGTCGTCCAGGACATCTTCCGCACGATTCAGGCGATCAACGCCGCCGGGACGACGATCCTGATCGTCGAACAGAACGTTCGGCAGGTGCTTCGCTTCGCCGATTACGCTTACGTCCTCGAGCACGGGGCGATCGTCCGAGAAGGGCCGGCGGCGGAACTTCGCTCCGATCCGGCGATCCAGGCGGCGTACCTCGGCGGCCGGGCGGGATGAGACCGTTTTTTGCCTTCAAGCGCTTCTTTATCCACAAAAAATCGGCCGGATATTTCCGGCCGATTTTTTGTGGCGACATCAGTCTTTACTGCGATCACCAGATCGGCTGATCGTCCAAATACGCTTCGAGCACATCTCCTTTTCCTTCTACGTGCACCGCTCGATAGGCAACCCGAGAGGCGCCTTCGATCCAACCAAAATACCAGTCGCTACGATTCACGTCGCGATAATGGCTTCGCACGGGGACGTTCCCGTCAACCAGCGGCCCCCGTCCAAGGGCGCGGCTCAGGAGCACGACGGTTTCGGCCCGGGTCACCGCATCGTTCGAACGAAAACGGCCGTCGGGATCGCCGCTCAAAAAGCCGAGTCGCACGGCTGTTTCGATGGCGTTATATGCCCAGTGGGTCTTGGGAACGTCGGTGAAGGTCGGAGCGGTTGTCGTCGTCCGGTTGGCGAATTCGATCAGATCGAGATCGTACATCCGGACCATCACGTAGGCGATTTCGGCCCGGGTCGCCGGCCGATCCGGCTCAAAGACATTGTCGGCCAGCACGGGGAACAGGCTTTTGGCTGTTACCGCGGCGACGGCTTTCCGGGCCCAATGATAAACGGGGACGTCCCGGTAGGAGACGGGGTGTCCGGTGTACGCTTCAAGCTTCATGATGTGGGCGACCATTGAAGCCAGTTCAGCCCGCGTCACCAACCGGTAAGGGCGAAAGGTTTGATCCGGATAGCCGGTCACAAACGGAAGATAGACTTTCGTACCGACGGTGACGACGGCCTCGGATGAGCGGAGCGGCTTGCGGTTTTTGGCGGAGATGATGGCGGCGTTTCGGAGCGTCGTTCCCGAAGGGGTGCGCGGATCGACTTTCAGCCGAACGACGAACACGTCGCCGGCTCCCTGGAGTTGATCGCCGAGCTTCCAGATGACGGCATTTTGAAGCGGATCGTACTGGCCGCCGCCGCTTGCGCTGACCAGCGTTGTGTTCGGCGGCAGGGAATCGATGATTTCGACCGCGCTCGCCTCTTCCAGCATCCGGTATGCGATGCGGAATTCGGCGATGCCCCCGACTTCTACCGTCGCATGAGCTGCCATCTTCGAAATCTGGTAGGGCGCCGGCGAAGCGATCCGAAGGCGCACCGGCGGCGTCGTCACGGATTTTTGATTTGCGGCGGACAACGTGGCGACGTTTTCAAGAATCGTTCCCGGCTCCGCTTTCGGGTTGACCCGAACGGTCGTCGTCAGCGTGCCGGAAGCGCCTTTTTTGAGTGAACCGAGCGACCAGATGACCGCGTGCTCGGTTACGTCGTATCGCCCGCCTCCGCTTGCCGCGACAAATTGGACGTCTTTCGGCAGCGGATCTCGAAGGATCACGTCTTCGACGTCGGCCAGAATGCGGTAAGTGATCGCATAGTCGAAGGTTTCATCCGGAAGCGGCGATGCGGTCAGCGCTTTTTTCTCCAAGGCGTAGGGCGGTTCGGCCGAAGGTGGGGTAAACGGGATGCCGCCTTTCGGGACAGTTGCCGAGACCTCGGCGAGACCGATTTGGACGGTGACGCCGTTAAACAGAATGCCGAGAAGCTGGATGGTGAGACCGCTACCCGTTGCCGAGGCGGATGTCCCATCGGGGGCGGTGGTGGTCTGCCCGTCGGAAAGGGCGATCTTGGCGACGCCGGGGATGTTGAGCACCTGGCCGCCTCGAATCGTGTAGGGGATGCCGAGGACACGAAGCCGGGCCACCGCGTGATCGACTTTCGCCTGTGCGCCCCCCGGTTTTCCGTTGGCGATGGCGGTCGCGGTGATGTCTACAGCTTCAATTTTGATGGCCCCAGCGAGCAGCGACAGATCGGCGAGGTGAACGCGGGCGGTAGAGGACAGAGAGCCGTCGGTTGAGGTCTTGACGGTGGTGGAATTTTCGATTGCACCGAGGTTGATGAGTCCGGCAATGCCGAGGTTAGCTGTCGACGTACTGGCCGCGGCGGCCGGATCGCGTTTCTCCCATTGGGCAGAGGAGCGAGCGGTGAACAATCCGACCGTCACGCCGGATTCCGATGCGGAAGATCGCTCCTGATCGTCGGAGGTGTCGGGAGGAGCGGACGATTGAGAGGCCAAAAGGGGAAGCTTTCCGTTCAAGAGGGTGAGTTCTACCGGGACGCCGCTGGCTTGCGCCGGCGGCTGACTTTGGTTGTCCAGGCGCGCTTCGCTTAAACCGGCGACGACCTTCAAGATGCCCAGTCCCGAGAGCGCGCTGATTTCAAGCGACTGCGTTCGAGCATGGCCGGAAAACGGCGGCGCTTTCGGCGGTGCGGCTTCGATGCGGGGCGGCTCCGGCTGGGCGAAGAAGGCGATCGAGGCAATGAGAAGGGACAGGATCGCCGGAAAAATACGTCTCATACGTATACCCCCTATCCTTTTTATGTTTTCTGTTTTTCAAACTATCATCTCAATTTTATTAAAAACAAGTAAAGAATGGTGTTGATTTTTGTCGAAAAAATCATTGTGATTTGCTTATGAAATGATTCAACGAAACCGACTCATCGGCGCTCTTGATCTGCTAAGTTAAGGATACAATTTAAGCCGGGGGCGAAAAAAAACCAGAGCTTCGGTCGATGAATAAACGGAATCCCGAGGTCAGCTCCTGGCGTTTCGGAGCGATGCCTTTTGGGGAGCATCGTCCTGATCGCTTCCTTCTCGGCGATTTTCATCCTCACTGCGGGCCTCGGGATTCAACCTGCGGGGCTGAACCGTGGAACCGGGGAAGGGTGAAGACGGAAAAGAGGCATTCGCGGAGCCCGCTCCGCCGGCATATTCAGTTTACCGGTGCCCTTTCCGTTCCCCGGGACGCGGAACGGGTCATGCTCGATCTTTTTGAAACCGACGCCTCTACGGTGGCGCGGCTCAAACGCGAGGGAAAACGCGTGATCGGCTATCTCAACGCCGGCGCCTGGGAGGACTGGCGCCCGGATGCCGATCGCTATCCCAAAACGGTCCTGGGAAAGGACGTCGCGGACTGGCCCGGGGAACGCTGGATCGACATCCGGCGCCTGGATCTCCTCGGTCCCATCTTGCAGGATCGCTTCGATCTCTGTCTTGCCAAAGGCTTTCACGGCCTCGATCCCGACAATCTAAACGTATCAAAACGACACCGGATTTCCCCTCTCCGCAGAAGATCAGCTCCGCTTCAATCGCTGGGTCGCTTAGGAAGCGCATCGTCGCGGCCTGATCGTCGGTCTTAAAAACGACCCCGAACAGGCGGAAGCGCTCGTCCCCGACTTCGACTGGATCCTGGTTGAAAGTTGCGTCCTGGAGGGCTGGTGCCCTCTCACGCGCCCTTTTCGGGATGCCGGCAAACCGGTGCTGGCCCTCGAGTATGCCGAGCTCGGGGCGACGCCGGAGACGGTGTGCGACGACGCCCGGCGCTACGGCCTGAGCGCTCAGATCAAACGGCGGGAACTGGACGCCTGGCACCTTCCCGGTCGTTAATCTGTTGGCCGCCAATGATGGATCCAGTTTCCCCATCGTGGATTCCCTGAGTAAATTTTGTAAAAGAAGGTGAAATCGATGCGTCAGATCGGGACGAGCGATCTCGTCGTGCCGCCCCTCGGCCTCGGGCTGATGCGGCTCGATCCGGCGGAAGCGGAAAGCCGCCGCGTGCTTGCGGCGGCCCTCGAGCGGGGGATCGTCCTCTGGGATACGGCCGATCTGTATTTTTACGGCCGAAGCGAGACGTGGATCGGCCGGGTGCTCAAAGCGCTTGCGCCGGAGGAGCGGCGCCGCGTCGTCGTCGTGACGAAAGGCGGCAACCGCTTTACGCCGGGCGAGGAGGGCTGGACGTGGACGCCGGATCCGGCGTACATCCGGGAGGCCGCCCGGGCGAGCGCCCGGCGCCTCGGCGTCGAGACCATAGATCTGTATCTTTTGCACGGAGGGACGCTGGCCGACCCGATCGATGCGCTCGTCGAGGGGCTGGAAGGGCTCGTCCGAGAAGGGACGATCCGGCATTACGGCCTGTCGTCGATCCGCCCGGCGGTCGTCTGCCGGGCCCTCGAGCGGGGGCGCTTTGTCGCCGTCATGAGCGCCTACGGGCCGCTCGACCGGCGACCGGAACGGGAAATCTTGCCGTGCGTCCGCGCCCGCGGCGCCTCCCTCATCGCGCGGGGAGTGCTCGCCAAAGGATTATTGGGCCGGGACGGGCCGCAGCGGATCGCCGCCCTGGAGGCGGCAGGCGCCCACGGATATCCGCGGGAAGCCTTGCTGGAACTTTACCGGCAGCTCGAGGCCATCGCCCGGGAGACGGGCGATCCGGAAGGGTCGGTCGCCCGTCTCGCCTACCGCTTCGTCCTCGCCGAGGGGGCGGTCGCCGTCGCCCTCATCGGCGCCCGGACGGTGGTCCAGTTCGAGGAAGCGGCAGGCGTCCTTGATCTGCCGCCGCTTCCGCCGGAGGCGGTGGCGCGCATCCGGAACCTCACCCGGGTCGACGACTATACCGTCAGGGGCTAGGAAGGGCAAGGCGTGAACGGGTAGCTCCGTCGAGGTGAAGCGCGAACGGGGAGCCGGCGCGGCGCACCCGGTTCAAAAGGAGCGGGGGAGGGCTCCGGCGGCTTCTTCCCTTACGGCCAGCGGAAACGGCAGGACGGCGGCGAGTTCGGCCCGGCGCCGCTCCGCCTCTTCCCGGGTGGCGAAGCGGCCGAAGACGAGGCGCCGGAGGTTCGCCGCATCGGCCGCCGCCACGGAAAAGGCCGCGCCGCTCCGCTCTTTGAGCAGCGTAAAGAGCCGGGTCAGTTCGACGACGGCGACGACGGCGAATCCCGACTGCCGGATCACCGTCCTCCGGCCGGCGTCGTAGCTCAAGTTGCGGTCGCCCGGTCCGCCGAGGGTGTAGAGGACGTAGGCGTCGTTCAAACCTTTTAACACGGCTTCCCGGGAGCGCTCCGACAGGTCGATGGCGCTGATTTTGTGGGACGTGTAGACGTATCCGCCGTCGTAGAGATCGATGAGGCCGTAGCCGTTTGGAAACTGGACCGTGGCGGGAAGTTCGATGTACGGGAGCGTTCTGTCGCCGTGTCGGGCGAGGCTGATGAAATTGCGGTGCATGTGCCCGCTCAAAACGCCGACGACATGGGGATGCTTCGCGATCACCGCCTGAAGGGCAAAAAAATTCGTCGTCCCGAACCAAAGATCCATGCCGTTGGCCGGGTGATGGAGCACGATGAAGGTCGGCCGTCCGGCGGTCTCGTTCAGCGTTCGGTTCAGCCAGGTGAGGCTTGCCGTCGGGATCCAGCCCCAGTCGTCGTCGGGGCGGGCCGAATCGAGGAGGATGACGGTTGCGGCGCCGAGATCGAGAAGGCGGGGGAGCGTATCGCCGATCGCTTCCCGAAAGCCCGCCTCGCCGATCCCTCCGGTCTTGCGCCGATATTTGTCGTGGTTTCCGGGGACGGCGGCATATGGCACGCGGGCCGCATACGGCGCGACGATCGCCTGGAAAGCGTGATATTCGTCCGGATGGGCGGTGTCGGTGAGATCTCCGGCGTGGACGACGGCGTCCACGCCTTTTTGCATGAGGTCGTTGAGCGCCCGCTCGAGGAGCGTCGGCGCCGCGTCGGTCAGTTTGCCGAGATAGCGCTGGTTGAGATCCCCTGCTCCGCTGCCCGCGGCGAGGTGGCTGTCGGCGATCCAGCCGAGGCGCAGGCGGCGCGTTCCCGGCGGTTTCGGCAGCGTGCGGAACGAATTGAGCGGCCCGAACGTCCCGTCCGTCTCGACGCGGTAGACGTATCGGGTGTCGGGGGCGAGTCCTTCGACCTCGGCGAGATGGTGACGCGTCCGATCGCCCCAGGCGTATCGCCGCATTTCCTCCGGCCGTTCGCCGAGCCAGAGGGCCGTCTCTCCCGGGGCGTCCGTCACCCAGCTGACGGCCATCCGGTCGGCGCCGACGGTGACGAGCTCTTCGTTCCAGAGGGCGCCCGCCGCTCCTACCTCCGCTCCCTCCGGTCCTTCGCCGGGCGGCGCCTCGGGCGAAAGAACGCTTCCCCCGTCGGCCGCCCAGACCCGGGCGCCGAGGAGCCACGGTTCCAAGGCCGCGGCGCCGGCGAGGCCGACGAGGCCGCGAAGAAACGTTGTCAACATCGGATGTAAAATCCCCAATAGCAGCGGATAAAGATTCCCCAAAATCACCGGCATGATTTCCTCAAAATCATCGGGATGAATTCCCCACCCCTGTGTCGAACTATGGCACCTGCCATCACTTTTGGGGAGGTGCCGGTGATGAGGGAGAGTGAGAAGATGGAGATCAGGAAGCTGTATGAGGAGGGCGTCAGCATCTCGGAACTGGCCAGAAGATACGGCCATGACCGCAAAACCATCCGCAAGGCTGTGAGTGAGCCGAGGCAGCAGGAGGAGGGGAGGGTGAAGTCGCGCAGCCGTAGGGTGAAAGGCCACAAGCTGGAGCCGTACAAGGCCTATGTGGAGCAGCGCATGCGTATCGGCGTCCTCAATGCGGAGCGAATCTTTCGCGAGATCCGGGAGCAGGGATATACCGGCGGAATTACCGTACTGCGCGAGTTCATGCACCCTCTCCGCCCGGTTGTCTCTGCCAAGGCAACCGTGCGGTTTGAGACGGCTCCGGGGGAACAAGCGCAAATCGACCTGGGCGCATTCCCCTACCTGGATCCGCAGGGCCATCGGCGCAAGGTATGGTGCTTTGCCATGGTCCTCGCCTACTCCCGCATGCTCTACCTGGAGTTTATCAGAGCGGCGGACCAACGGCATATCCTCCAGGCGCTCCGGAACGCGCTGGAGTTCTTCGGCGGGGTTCCAAAGGTCATGCTCAGCGACAACTGCTCCCCGCTGGTCGTGGCCAACGACGGTCATGGACACGTCGACTGGCAGCCGGCGTACATGGACTTCGCCAAGTACTACGGATTCGTGCCCAAGGCCTGTAAGCCCTACCGAAGTCGCACCAAAGGGAAGATTGAACGGCCCATCGGGTATATCCGGTCCAGCTTCTGGCCGGTTTCGTTCGTGGACCATGACGACCTGAACCGGCAAGGTGCCATCTGGCGGGATACGGTGGCTAATGTGCGCATCCACGGCACGACGCGGGAGCAGCCGGTGGTGCGGTTTCAGGCCGAGACGCTTAAGCCCCTGCCTAAGAGCCGGTACACGCTGGCGTACGCCGATATGCGCAAGGTCATGAGCGATTGTCGCATCTCCTGGAACACGAACATGTACACCGTTCCATGGCGGTATGTGGGGCACACCGTGCTGGTCCGGGAGTTTGAGTCAGGCCGCCTGCAGATCGAGTACGGCGGGCAGGTCATTGCCGAACACCGCGTGCTCACAGGCAGGCACCAGGTCTCAACCGACCCTGAGCACTTCAAGGGCATCCCGGCTGGGACGCCTCATCCGGATCGAGGCAAGGTGCCAGGGTTGCAAATCGGGCCGGACGTGGAGCAGCGGGAGCTGTCCGTCTATGAGCAGATCGCGATGGGAGGTCAGGGGCAATGAGTGAGGCGTTGGTTTTGGCCAAGGCCGAGGAGCAGCTGCTGGAGCTGGGATTGAAGCGCGCCGCGGCGGTGCTGCCGGCGTGCGTGGAGTGGGCAGCGGGGCACCAGGCGACCTATGCGGAGTTCCTGCACAGACTGCTGGATGCTGAGCAGGAGGAGCGATACAGCCGTTACATGCACGCCAGACTCCGCATGGCCAACTTCCCGTATCACAAGACCCTTGCAGATTTCGATTTCTCGTTCCAGCCGTCCGTCGATGAGCGACAAATACGCGAACTGGCCGGCTTGACGTTCATCCGGGAGGGCAGCAACGTCATCTTCCTGGGACCGCCGGGGGTGGGCAAGACCCACCTTGCGGTGGCCCTGGGGATGGAGGCGATTCGACAGCGCATGAGCGTCTACTTCGTGACCATGCAGAAGCTGGTCGCTGACTTGCGACGGGCGTACCAAGAGGGACGGCTGGACAAGCGCCTGCGCATCTACACCCAGCCGAAGCTGCTGATCTGCGACGAAGTCGGCTACTTGCCGCTTGACGCCTTGGACGCCGCGAACTTCTTCCGGCTCGTGTCGGAGCGCTACGAGCATGGCTCCCTGATCATCACGTCCAACACCAGCTTCACCAACTGGGGGACACTCTTCGGTGACCAGGTGCTGGCCTCTGCCTTGCTCGACCGGCTCCTGCACCACGCCACCACCATCAACATCCGCGGCAACAGCTACCGGATGAAGGACAAGCTGCGCGCCGGGGTGACCCATGCGCTGAAGGAGGAGGTGACCGCGTAGATCGAACATACGTCTGGGGAATGATGCGCGATGATTTTGGGGAACTGAATCCGCTGTTTGTGGGGAATCGAACGCGATTTTTTTGGGGAGTTTTAATCCGCTATTGACAACGTCCGCCGGGTGATGGGAGCGCCCGCGGGCGCCCCTGTCGCCCGTTCTTCCGAGGGGGGATGCGCCATCAAGGATCCTCCTTGATCGATGGTGGCCGACAATACCGTCGCCTCTTTATCGTCGACTCGGACACGTCTAGCTTACCGCCGCCAAATGAAGTTTCCGTAAACAGGACGTAAAGACGGGCTAAAAATTATATTAAATTTTTGTAAATAAAGAGGCGAGTTTCACGAGCTTCAGCGTCTCTTCATCACATCTTTAGCGTTTCTTTATCAAATCTTTGTCGTTTCTTTACCGAGCGTTAACGTCGGCATCGTACGATGGACGTGCCGGAACCGGTCGCCCACGACGCCTTGCCGCCTTTTGCGGTACGGGCCCAGGTGGGCAGACAAGGAAGGGGGAGTCCGTCGTGCGCATCGTGCTGTTTGGCGATTTTCATTTTCCGTGGCTGGACTGCGCCGACGAAGCCGTCCGGGACGCCCGGGACCGGGCGTACCGGAAGATCGTCGAGGCCGTCCTTGCGGAGCCGGCCGACTACGTCGTCGGGATCGGCGACGTGACGAATCTCGGTCGGCCGGAAGAATTTGCCGCGGTTCGGGAGCTGTTTGACCCGGCGGGCGAGCGGTTCGTCTACGTCCTTGGGAACCACGACGCGCTCCTTTTGCCGAAAAACGAGATCGAGGCGGAGACGGGACAGCCCCGCTTCCGGGCGATCGAGCGGGAGGAGGCGACGCTCGTCGTCCTCGACACCGCCCGGGACCGGTCGCTTCGGGACTGGAGCGGGACGCTCGACGACGAACAGCGGGCCTGGCTGGCCGATCGCCTGGCGGAGCGGGAGGAAGGGGATCGGCGGCCCTTCCTCGTCTTCGTCCATCACCCGCCGTACGGGACGACCGCCCGCTCGACGGAGGAGAAGATGCACCTCGATCCGTCGATCCCCTTCGTCGAGCTTCTGGCGGCGGCCAAGGCGCCGGTGGTCGTCTTCACCGGTCACAACCACGTCCACTCCATCGTCCGGAAGGACGGGATCGCCTTCGTGCAGACGGCAGCCATGCTCGATGCGCCGGGCTACCGGGTGATCGACGTCGAGACGGGGCGGGTTCGGGTGACCTTCCGCCCGATCGACGATCATGATCTTCGGGCGGCGATCGCCCGCTTCCACCGCCTGATGCCCGGCTTTACGCCCTATCCGGCGCCGGAAGGGACGGAGGCCGATCGGGCGGCGGACCTTCCCGTGGTGCCGGAAGCGGCGGCGGAAGCGGCGGCGGAGCGGCTGGGGCAGGGCGAACGGTAAGCGGGGAGAAAGCCGCGGGAAAGGGGTGAGGGCGTGTCGCGATTCGCGCCTCTTTACCGGAGATGGGTGGGCCACCTTGCGCTGTTGCTCCTGCTGGGCTTGGGTTCGGCCTGCACCTCCGAACCGGGGTCTAGGAGCTCATCCCGCCCCGCGCTTCCACGAACCCGGAAACGGGGCATCGGCCAAAGGCGGAAGCCGGGGAGGCCGAGCCGGTTCGCATCGAATATTGGCACGTGAACAGCGAAAATTTTGGCGGCCCGGCGATCGAAAAACTGGTGCGCGCCTTTCACGGGCGCCATCCCGACATCACCGTAGAGGCCGTCTTTCAACCGGGATCGTATCAAGGATTGATGCAAAGAATTCAAGCCTCGATCGCCGCAGGAACTCCGCCGGCGGTTGCCCAGATCGGTTTTAACTACCTCGACTATGTAGTGGAAAACGTGCCCTTCGTTCCGGTGGAAGAAGTGCTGAAGCGCGATCCGGGCAGCGAAACATTTTTGCGGTCATTTCCGGCTTCCGTCCTCAATTTGGGGCGTCGTCAGGGGACGCTGGCAGGATTTCCATATTCCATCAGCGTGCCCGTCCTCTATTACAACGCCGATCTTTTTTCGCGCGCCGGCCTGGATCCCGACCGTCCTCCCCGAACCTGGTCTGAAGTTCGGACGCTTTCCCGGGAGATCAAACAAAAAACCGGCCAGTATGGACTTTTCGTCGAAGACGTCGCCAACTGGGCGATCGACGCGATGGTCTTATCGAACGACGCTCTTTCCCGTCTTCGACGGCAAACCCCGCAAGGTTCCCGCAGGCGGAAACGTGCTGATGGTATTGACGCAAAATCCGAACGAACAAGCGGCGGCTTGGGAATGGATCCGCTTTTTGAATTCACCGGAAGCCCTGGCGATCCGGGTGGAAGAGACGGGATACTTGCCCCATCGGGACGATTGGGCGGATTCCCCGGCGCTTCGATCGATCCTGGAGGAGCGACCGGTGTTGAAGCTCGCCCGGCAGCAGCTGGCGGACGTCGTTCCCTGGCCGAGCTTTTCCGGCGGCCACAGCCTGGAGGCGGAACAGATTCGGATCGAGGCCACAGAGGCCATCCTAAGCGGCAAAAAATCGCCGTCCACCGCCCTGGAAGAGGCCAGCGAAAAAATTCGTCGCCTGCAGCCGTAGTCGGATGACCGCCAAATATGTTCAAACGAGTTTTAAAACGAGGAGACCCGAACCATGAAACGACGCCTTGTTTTGCTGTTGGCGCTGTGGTTGATCGTGGGCGGTCTGGGGGCGGCGTGCGGCCGTCCGACAGCGGAGACCCCCTCGCAGACGATGTCTTCGGCAGATGCAGCGAAAGACACGCCTCAGAAGGGGAACGCTCCTTCGGGGAAAGAAAAAGTCGTCATCGAATACTGGCATGTCAACTCCGAAAATTTCGGGGGTCCGGCGGTTCGGGAGCTGGTCGAACGGTTCAATCGGGAACACGACGACATCCAGGTCGTCGAAAAGTTCCAGCCGAACATGTATCTTGGACTCATGCAAAACCTTCAGACCGCTTTGGCCGCGGGTCAACCGCCGGCGGTCGCGCAGATCGGCTACAACTTCCTGCGCTACGCGGTGGAAAACTTCCCGCATCTTTCGATCGAAGAAGCGGCGTCCCGCGATCCGGAGGGGCAGTTGTTTCTGGCTGATTTTCTGCCCAACATCCTGGATCTCGGTCGGGTCGACGGAAAGCTGGAAGGCATGCCGTATTCGATTTCGAACGCCATCCTGTACTACAACGCGGACCTGTTCCAAAAAGCGGGCCTCGATCCGGAAAAGCCGCCGAAGACGTGGGCGGAAGTGCGGGAAGCGGCGCGAACCATACGGGAAAAGACCGGCGCCTACGGGCTGTATCTTCAGGAGCCGAGCGATTTCTGGGGACAGCAGGCGCTCATCGAGTCCAACGGCGCCCGCATGTTGATCGAAAAAGACGGGCGACTCGTCGCGGGTTTCGACAGCCCCGAGGCGATCGAAGCGTTTCAGCTGTATCAGGATCTCGTCCTGAAAGACAAGACGGCGCTACACGCGACGTGGGACGAAGGGTCCGAAGCGTTCGTTCAGGGGAAAGTCGCCATGTACATCACGACCATCGCGCGGCGGAATTACGTCGAGTCGAATGCCCAATTTACGGTCAAGGGCGCGCCGTTTCCGGCGTTTGACGGAAAGTCCCGTCGCCTCCCGGCAGGAGGGAACAATCTCTTCATCTTCGCGCAGGATCCGAAGGAGCAGGAAGCGGCCTGGACGTTCATCAAATTCTTGCTTTCCCCGGAGGCGATCACCGTCTGGACCAAGGGAACCGGATATCTTCCGGCCCGAAAGGGCGTCGCCGACGACCCGCGCTATTTGAAAGACTTTATGGACCAAAACCCGCTGATGAAAGTCGCCGTCGCCCAGCTGCCGGACGTTGTGCCGTGGGTGAGCTTTCCGGGGGCCAACGGCCTGCAGGCGGAACAGGTGCTGCTGGATGCCCGTGACGCCATCCTCACCGGGAAAAAGTCTCCGGAAGCGGCCCTTAAGGAAGCGGCCGAAAAAGTCAATGGGCTGATTCGCTGAGGGGCGAGACCATGCGTGCGTTCAAGCGGTGGCGCCCACCCCGGTTAACGGGGTGGGTCGCCGCAGCCTTGATTGCGCCGGCGGCGCTTCTCCTCGGAGCGTTCGTGTACCTCCCCGTCGGATACACGCTTTATCTCAGTTTTTTGCAGTGGAACATGATCAGCCCCGTAAAAAAATGGGTCGGCCTGGCGAACTACGCCGCGGTACTCACCGCTCCAGAATTCTGGATCGCGTTCAGCAACACGGTTCTTTATACGGCGCTTCTTTTCGGGATCGTCTTTGCCCTGCCGTATCTTTTGGCCTACGGGATGGCGTTCAGAGCGCCCAGAGCGGGGCAGGTGCTTAGAGGGCTTTACTTTCTGCCGAGCGTCCTTTCGCTGGCCGTCGCCTCGATCCTGTACTTCTGGCTTCTTCATCCGTTAAGCGGTCCCATCGCCCGGCTCCTTTCGCTTTTTGGGCTCGACGCCCCGGCCTGGTTTTCCTCTTTTGGCTGGGTGATTGTCGCCATCGCTCTCATCACCGCCTGGAAAAGCTTCGGTTACCATCTGATCGTATTTTTGGCCGGGATGGCCAGCATTCCCAGAGAGCTCATCGAAGCGGCCCGCATCGACAACGTGTCGCCCTGGAAAATCTTCTGGCACATCGTCCGACCGCTGACGTCGGCCACCGCCCTGTACGTCCTTGTGCTCACCGTGGTGATGGGAGCGCAGTACGTGTTTGTGCCGATCCAGATGCTGACCGGCGGCGGGCCCGATAAGGGGAGCACGAACCTCATCTTCCTCACCTATCAGTATGCGTTTCAGTTTTTCCAGACGGGTCGGGGCGCGGCCGCTGCCGTGATGGTCATTTTGATCTTTGCCGCATTTCTTTTCCTGCAGAAAAAAGTGCTCGAAAAAGGAGTCTACTACGAGCATGAGTAAGGCGATCGGCTCGCCGGATGTGGGGATCCCGGAGAACGCGTTCATTCTGGAGAGGAAGCCAAAGCGGAGATTCACGATGTTCGAGGCCGGGGCGCTGGGGTTCCTCTTTTTGCTGGTGGCGGTCTGGACGGCCTTTCCGATGCTGTGGATGATCGGTGCCTCTTTGAAGACGAACGTCGCCATCAGCAACGATCCGCTCAGCCTCTGGCCCGCTCGGCCGACGCTCGAGCATTATCGTTACGTCTGGACGCAGGTCCCCTTTGCCCGATACATCGTCAACACCTTTTGGGTCAGCCTCATCGTGACGGCCGCCAAGCTGGGCACGAGCGTCCTCGCGGCGTACGCCTTTTCGTTTTATCGCTTTCGGGGTCGAGAGGTGCTGTTTTACGCGCTTTTGCTGACCGCCTTCGTCCCGTTTACCGCGACCATGATCCCCAATTATTTGATCGTCGCCCGCCTGGGGCTTCTCAGCTCGGTGCTCGGGGTGGCGCTGCCGCAGCTGGCGGATGGGCTTGGCATCTTTTTGCTGCGACAGGCGTTTAGGAGCGTGCCCCTTTCGTTTTACGAGGCGGCCCGGATGGAGCGCGTCGGTCCGCTTAGCATTTTGTGGCATGTCCTTCTGCCGCTGGTGCGACCGAGCTTGGTGGCGCTTGCCATCCTCTTTTTCATCAACACGTGGAATGAGTATTTCTGGCCCTTTCTCATCTTGAAGGAAAAAAGTTCCTATACCCTGCCGATCGCGCTCCAGATGTTTACGAACCTGGAAGGCGGCACGAACTGGGGGGCGATGATGGCGGCTTCGACGCTGACGTCGCTCGTGCCGCTTCTGGCGTACGCTTTGGCGCAAAGGCAAATTATGGAAACTTTTATGCACTCCGGTGTGAAAGGATAGGCGGGCCACTTATAGAACGGAGGGAGACCGACCTTGTCCCGGACGGAGTCAGCGGGGGAAATCGATCGCCGCGGCGAAATTCGCCTCGAAAACGTCAGCAAGCGATACGGATCGGTGACGGCCGTCGAGGGGCTGACCTTTACCGTCGAACCGGGCGAGCGGGCCGTTCTCCTCGGTCCTTCCGGCGGCGGCAAGACGACGACGCTTCGGCTGATCGCCGGCCTGGAAAGCGTTGATACCGGAACGTTGTATCTCGGCGGCCGGCCGGCCAACGACGTGGATCCCGGGTTAAGGGACATCGCCATGGTCTTTCAAAATTACGCCCTCTATCCGCATATGACGGTCTGGGAGAACGTCACCTTCGGCCTGCGCATGCAGCGGGTTCCCCGGACCGTCATCGAGACCCGCGCCCGGGAAGCGCTTCGGCTTTTGGATCTGGAAGGGCTGGAAGATCGCCTGCCGCGGGCGCTGTCCGGCGGCCAACGGCAGCGGGTGGCCCTTGCCCGGGCGATCGTCAAACGGGCGCCGATCGTGCTGATGGACGAGCCGCTTTCCAACCTGGACGCCCGGCTGCGCGTGAAGGCCCGATCGGAAATCGTCCGTCTGCAGGAAAAACTTCGGTTCACCCTCGTCTACGTGACGCACGATCAAACCGAGGCGATGACGATCGGAACGCGCATCGCCGTTCTGGCCGGCGGCCGCCTCAAGCAGTACGGGACTCCGAAAGACGTATACGAGCGGCCCGCCAATCTGTTCGTGGCCGGATTTATCGGCACCCCGCCGATGAATCTCATCCATGCCCGGGTCGAGGGCGAGACCCTTTGCTTCGAGGAACGCCCGGAGGTTTCGGTGTCCCTCCCGACCGCGATCGCCTCGGCTTTGGCGGAACGAAGGGGGCGTTCGGTCGTCGTCGGCATCCGGCCGGAGCGCATCCAATTTGCGCCTTTTGCCGGGACGGAAGCAGCGCTTCGGGATCGCGAACCGGATGGGCCGTGGACGGTTCGCATCCCGGTCGACCTTCGCTTTGTGGAAGACGTCGGCCGGGAGCGATACGTGTACGCGGCCTGGGGGCGGACCGAGGTGGGCGGGGTCGTCCCGGCGGGCGGCATCGAAGTGACGTCGCGCATGCTCCTCGTGTTTTCCTGGCGGGACGTTCATTTTTTCGACCCGAAAAGCGGGGAAAATCTCGGCCTCTCCTGGACCAGAAATGTGCTGCAGTCCGTCTGACCGGGGGATGGGGAACGCCTGCGGCCTTCTGTCGTTTGATGATACGATCCGTGGCTTGATGGCATGAAGATCCCTTGTTCGAGGAGGAAGCGAAGGTGATCGCTCAGGCGAGGCGCCGGTGGCGAACCGCGATGATCCGGATGGGGCTTGCCCTGCTGGGGGCGGTCCTGTTTCTGGAAGGCTCCGGCTTTGGCGGAACGCCTGCGGCTTTCGCCGCGGCCGAAAGGGAAGCCCCCTCCGATCCGAGGCAGAAACGGCGGCGTTGGGGACCTTTGCCGTCCTGGCGGTCGAAAAAACGTTTGTCGACGTCCGCGATCACTGGGCGAAAGACGCCATCGAAGTTTTGGCGAGCCGCCACGTCCTCTCCGGCGTCGGCGACGGCCGCTTCGAACCCGATCGAAGCGTCATCCGGGCAGAATTTGCGGCGATGGTGCTGAAGGCGCTCGGCATCGAAATCGAACCGAAACGGGCGCCTTTTCGGGACGTCCCCGCTTCCGCCTGGTACAGCGCTGTCGTGGGGACCGCGTATGCTTCCGGCCTGATGAAAGGCGACGGGATTCGGTTTCGTCCCAACGATCCGATCACCCGCAAGGAAATGGCGGTCGTCCTCGTCCAGGCACTTCGGCCTGCAGAGACGGCTGCGACTCCGTCCTCCGATCGCGCCGTGCCGTCTTTTGTCGATCGGGAGGCGATCAGCCTCTGGGCCAGGCCGGCGGTGGCATACGCCCAGCAACGCGGGTGGATGAGCGGGGTGGACGGCAACCGCTTCTTGCCCAAGGCGCCGGTCAAACGGGCGGAGGCGGCGACCGTTTTTACCGGATCGCGATGGGGGCGGCCCCATAACGCCCGGCGCGGAAGGGCGTTTTGCCGGCTTTTCCCCGCCGGGCGCTTGAGCGCCGGTTCTGAAACAAGTTCGTCGCTGGCGTGGCCGTAAAGAAGGCCGTCTCAGACGCGGTCCGATGCCGACAGGCGGTTTTAGATCGACGGGGGGAGAAACCGTGAAAGGACGCGCTTCAGCGCGGAGCGTTTTGCCCTTTCGGCTTCGCTCGCTGGCCCTGCTTCTTCTCGCCGGGCTGGTTCTCGCGACGGGACTCATTCCCCGGTTGGACGCTTCGGCCCATGCGGCCGCTCCCGCCGGGGAGACGGCGTCGCCGGGCGCGGAATGGAAGCTTCTCTTTAAGGAAGACTTCGAAAACGGAACAAAAATTGGATACGCAAAAGGAGATGTCACTCTCCCATCTGGGACGTGGACCTTGGATGATGCGCTGATCGGTCCCAATGGCTCTAGAAGGCCGGTGAAAAACCCCATCGTTTTGAAGGAAAACTGGACTCATGGATCGAATTCATTCCATCAAAGCAAGCAAGCATCCCTTCTCAAAAAGGAGATTCAAACATGCGGCCTCGACGATTGACTTCCCATCAACCCAAATTGTTTCAGCATATTGATATGGAAGCCCTCGTGCCACAAAATCACATCCTTCGCCAAATCGATCGCGTCTTGGACTTCTCTGCGATCCATGAGTGGGTCGCCCCGCTTTATTCGGAACGCACCGGACGCCCGGCCGTCGATCCGGAACTCGTCATGCGGATCATCTTACTTTCTTACCTCTTCAATCACTCTGAGCGGGAACTCTTTCAAACGCTCCCCATGCACGCCGGTTATTTGTGGTTCTTAGGGCTCGATTTTGAGTCCGTACTTCACCCGGAGGCCGGGGGTCCGCGGCTTCCGGATCGTACGACCGTGGTCAAAACACGGAAACTTTGGCGCAGGCATGGCATTTTTGAGAAAGCCATGCGCCATGTGGTGGATCAGTGCATCGCCGCAGGGCTCGTTCAGCCGGAAGTGCATGTCGCGGTGGACGGTACGCTTGTCCGAGCCAATGCTTCCATCCACAGTTTAAAGCCCATCGCGCCGGCCCCCGTGGAGTCGCTTGACGCTTATCTGGCCCGGCTGGAGGAAGAAGATCGCTCGTTTTCCGACGGCGGAGACGAAGACGACTCCTCTCCGTCTGACCCCCATCCTCCCGATCCGGGCCCGAACCTTTCATCCCCCGGCTCCCCTTCGGCTTCGTCGGGAAGGCCACCCAAGAAGCCGGGCGATTTTCGGGGGGAGCGGTTTTCCAACCGGACCCACCGGAGCATGACCGATCCGGATGCCCGCCTTTATCGAAAGAGCTCCGGCCAAGAAGCCCATTTGCGTTATCTCATTCATCATACGGTGGACACCCGCTCCTCCGTCATCTTGCGGACCCAGGCCAAGATCATCACGGGCACTGCGGAACGAGAGGCCGCCATCGAAGCTCTGCTGCACATCCGGCGTGAGCACCCCTCTCTTCGCATTCAAAGCGTCTCCGGAGACGGTGGATATGCCGATACGGAAACGCTCGATCGGCTTTTGAAGATGGACGTCGTTCCCCTCATTCCCGTGCGATCGCTTCAAAAAGAAGCGCTCCCCGGGTGGCGCCGAGCCGTTCGGGATCCGGAGAAAGCGCGCCAAAGATGGAGCAAGATCAAGGCGGTGCTCGTTCGGAACAAAGTTCGTCGCCTGAATGGTCAAACGCATTACCGAGCCATTCGGAAACGACGCGTTGTCATTGAACGTCTTTTTGCCGAAGGCAAAGCGCAGCACGGCTTAAGCCGTGCTCGAAGCCGTGGCTTGGAAGCGATGCAAGAGCAAGCCATCCTGACGGCTGTAGTGCAGAATCTCAAACGATTAAGCCGGTATGTGCGGAAGCGCCCACAGACCGGGAGTTTCGTGTGCCTCAAACCGGCATACGAAAGGCTCACAAGGGGAGCGGCCGCATTTTTGACGGTTCTATTCGTTATGACGTCACACCTCGTCAGGCGAAGATGGTCGATCCAGTGGACTTAATTCACCAGCCTTCTAGAGACAATGACAAAAAGAACGGCAACAAAGCCGTCCGGATGACAAGAAGCGGGATCCTCGCCATGGCGTTTGACGTGACCGCGACCAAGGCGGTCTACGTCGAGCTGTATCACGCCCTTTATGGAACCGACCGAGGCGCCGCCTGGAAACTGCAGTACTCGACCGATCAAGGGGCCAGCTGGCACGACGCGACGCCGATCGGGGCGGACGAACCGATCGTCACCCCGACGGCGGCCCTCACCCCGATCGCCTATCAGATCGAGCCCCTCGACGGTCCGGTGCGCATTCGGGTGGTGAAGACGGACGGATCGACGGACACCGCCCCCCGCATCAACATCGACGACATCGCCCTGTATACGAAGGCGACGTTGGCGGCGCCGCCTGCCGACGGCAGTGACGCCAAAGACACAAGCGCGCTGCACATCATTCATACGAACGACATCCACGGGAACATCCACGACTTTGCCAAGCTGGCCAAAGTCGTCGAGAAAACCCGCGATGAGCACGCCTTCACCCTGTTTATCGACGTCGGGGATCAGTTCGGCGGCGATCCGGTGACCGACCTCGCCAAAGGTAAGCCGATGGTCGAACTCTTTAACGCGATGAATCTCGATGCGATGGTCGTCGGCAACCACGACTTCGATTACGGGCCGGACATCTTCCAGGCGCGGAGAGACGAAGCGACGTCCCCGTGGCTTGCGGCGAACGTCGCCGTCGAAGACCCGACGAAGACGCCAATCACCCAGCCGGATCCGTACGTCATTATCCAGATCGATCGCGCGGGGCACCGAACGCTGTATAAGCCCGGGGCGCCCTTCGAACGGACGCCGGACGTGCTCACGATCGGCCTGTTGGCCATTACACAAAATCCGCCGGCGACCGCCCCCAAGAACGTCGTGGGCCTCCGCTTTGACGACTACGCGTCGACGATCGAAAAATATCTCTTCCTCCGGGATCAGGTCGACGTCTTCATCCTGACGACCCACATCGGCTATCCTGACGACCGCGTGCTTGCGGAAGCTTTTCCGCAGATTGACCTCATCGTCGGTGCCCACAGCCATACGACGCTGACCAGACCGGTTTTTGTTCACGGCGTTCCGATCGTGCAGACGGGCGCCCACATGGACAACGTCGGTCACACGTGGCTGGAACTTGCCCGGGACGAAAACGGCCATTACACGGTCGCCCGCGACGCGGAAGGCAAGCGCCGCGTTATGGGAGAACTGCTGCCGACCCGGTCGCTCACGGAGGCCGATCCGGACATTCAGGCGATCGTCGACCGCTATGCGCAGGCGGTCGAAGGCGCGCTCAGCGTCGTCATCGGGAAGACCGAGAAGGGGCTTTCGCAAAGCGGTAAAAACACCGGCGATGTGGCGCTCGGCAACTTCTGGACCGACGCCATGCGCGCGTACGTCCGGGAGGTCGCCCACGTCGACCTGGCGCCGACGATCGCCTTCATGAACGCCGGCGGCATCCGCGGCGACATCCCGGCGGGCGAGATCACCCGCCGTCAGATCTTCGAAATTGAACCGTTCAGCAACTTTATCTCCGTGATCCGGATGCGGGGAAAAGACATCCTGGAAATTCTCAAGTACTCATACACGCGTGACGGCCGCAATTCGATCGATCTGCAAGTCTCCGGCATGAACTACACCATCGTCACCGACGCCCTCGGCAATTTCAAGGCGGTGCGGGCGACGGTGAATGGTGAGCCGCTGGATGAGAACGCCGTCTACGACGTGCTCGTTCCTGATTACATCGGCTCGGGCGGCTCCGGCTATCCCTTTCCTGCGCTGGGCGAGACGCTGTACACCGCCGTCTGGCTGGTGCGGGACGCCCTCGAGTGGTACGCTGGAAAGCTCACCCAGGAGCGGGGAAGCGTCGAAGCGACCCGGGAAGGGCGCATCACCGTCGAGCGGGACGCAGCCGATCAGCCGGACGTTCCTCTGATCTCGATCGCCGAGGCCCGGAAGGTGCAGGAAGGGGCGGTTGTCCGTGTTCGGGGGACGGTGACGACGGTGCCCGGTTCCTGGGGGGCGAAGGGCTTTTATCTGCAGGACGAGACGTCGGGGCTGTACGTCTACACCCCGACCGATTACGGGCTTGCGCCCGGCCACGCGGTCGAGGTCATTGGGAAAACGAAGGAATACAACGGCGAGTGGGAGATCGACTCGCCGCTCGAGGTCCGGACCCTCGAGACGGGCGCCCCGCTCCCGAATCCGAAGACGATCAGGCCGGCGGACCTTCCGGAGGTACAGGGCGAGCTTGTCCGCCTGCCGGGCGTTACGATCAGCGGTTTGAAGGAAGTCAACAAGTACGGGACGTTTGAATTTACGGCGACCACGGAAGACGGAGCTGCCGCCCTCATCCGCGTCGACAGCCGCACGGGCCTCGCTTACAAAGATTTCCCGTTCAAAAACGGGGATCGGGTCGACGTCGTCGGCATCGCGAGCGTCTACGACGCGGTGTATCAAATCAAACCCCGCGGCGCCGCGGACATCGTCGCCGCCAGGGAAAAGGACCCGGGCGAGGCGCCGCGCGTCTGGTCGCTTCGCATCCTCCACACCAACGACACGCACAGTCACCTCGAACATGCGGCGCGCCTTGCGACGCTCATCAAGCAGGCGCGAGCCGAAGCGGAGGCCGCGGGCGTCCCCGCCCTTTTGCTCGATGCCGGGGATGTATTCACGGGAACGCTCTACTTTACCCGATTCGAGGGGCTTTCGGACGCCGAGGTTATGAACCGCATCGGGTATCAGGCGATGACGCTCGGCAACCACGAGTTCGACAAAGGGCCGAAGGGGCTGGCCAAATTTCTCAAAGCGCTCAACTTCCCCGTTCTGGCCGCCAATCTCGAGGCCAGCCGGGAGCCTCAACTTCGCGACCTCGTTTCGACCGACGTCGCCGAAGGCGCCGAAATTCAGCCCGGGCACGTGTATCCGGCGATCGTACTCGAAGTCGGAGGAAAGCGGATCGGCCTCTTTGGCCTCGTGACCGAAGAGACGAAGGCGATTTCCAGCCCGGGAGAGAACGTGACGTTCACCGACGCCATCGAGACGGCAACGCGCATGGTTCGGATCCTGAAAGACAAACGCGTCGATCTGATCATCGCCCTCACCCACATCGGCTTTGACGAGGACGTCAAACTCGCTCAGGCGGTGCCGGGGATCGACGTCATCGTCGGCGGCCATTCCCACACCAAGCTTGATCGGCCCTCCATCGTTACCGGGGCCGACGGGGCGCAGACGGTCATCGTTCAGGCCAGCGAACACCGCAAATATCTGGGTCAGCTCGATCTCGAGCGGACGGCGGACGGCCGTTTTGCCCGCATCGAGGGAACGCTGATCCCGACGAGCCAAAAAGATGAGAACAACCAGGAATTGATCGCGGCCGATCCGGAGATCCAGGCGCTCATCGACGGCTATGATGCGGAGATCAAGGCACTAAAAGAACAGATCGTCGGCGAGACCGAGGTCAACCTGAACGGCGAACGGGTTGACGTGCGGACCCGGGAGACCAATCTGGGCGATCTCATCGCCGACGGGATGGTCGCGTTTGCGAGACGGTTCGTCCCCGAGACGCAGGCGGCAATCACCAACGGCGGCGGCATCCGCGCCTCCATTCCAAGCTGATCGCCCGCTTCAACGAAGCGGGCGACGGCTACGAGGTGCGCATCTACGTCCTCGACGGTTTCAGCGCGGATCCAGGCCGGGCGGAGACCGCCCTGGCGGACCCCCTAATTCTCTCGGTTTCGTCTGCGATGGTCCTGCGTTAACTTCTGACTTCGTCGGGGGATGGGCCGCGCCGCGGTTGTTTGCGGCGCCCGGCCCCACCCCCGTTTTTCGTTTGGCCGGCCGTCGCGCGGTCGCCGTTTCACGTTCCGGGGCGTGTAAATTTAGGGTAGGCAAGCAGGATTTGACCCTGCCCAAGTAGAAAGGAGACCTCACCGAACGCCAAAATCAACGGCCAAAGAGGCCGAACAAGAGGTGAGGTCTCCGATGGAATTCATTCGACGCCGGATCCCTGTTGTCCTTCAATTCCTCAACAAAATCCTTGTCCTTGCGTCCCTCTCCTTGAATCATCGGCGGGTTGATTGGCTGGATCAAGCCTTGGGTCTTGCGCCTCGGCAGCGGGTATCGGATCGCCTTAAGGAGCGGATGGTGGACCTGGCCGCGGAGATGTTCTCCCCCCGGGCGGCAAAAGTTCTTCGGAGTTGGGCCCCCGGGGTCAGGGCCATGACCCTCTGGAAACAGGGGCAGCGGGTCGGGGAGCAAGAACGGCAAAGGGCCAAGGAGAAACAGGCGTTGGCGTTCGCGAGGGGAGAAATGTCGCCTGGGGAACGTCAAGGGCGGGAGTTGGCGGTTAAAGCCGATGGGTTGTGGGTCCCGGCGAGGAGAGAACAGGAAGGGGATCTGCGGCACGTCGAGATCAAACGGGCCGTGGCGTATGAAGGGCGGACCGAGACGGGTCGGCTCGAGGGGCGGAAAGTGGTGGCGGGTGTGAGGGCGCCGGAAGATTTCTGGGAGCAGACAGTGGCGATGTTCGGACAGACCTGGGACTGGAGTGCGGTGCGGCGGCGTTGGCCGGGGAGCGACGGGGCGGGCTGGTTGTAAAGAGGGATGGTGAAGCGGCCGGAGGCATGGCGGTTGGGAGCGATGGAGGGGCAGGGGTTTCACCATGGGGCGCGACGGAGGAAGCGGCACGGGGCGCGGTGGAGTGCGCGAGGGGCGGATCGTCTGGCGCGTCTGGTGGCCGGAAAAGCCAGCGGGGAATGGGACCGATGGGCGAGCCGCCGGGAGAGGACGGTCTCCAAGGAATTGGAGCGCCGAGTGACGCGACGGTGGGACCGGCAGCGGGCTCGGGCGGCCGGGAAGGGTTGCGGACTCATTGACCGGTATTGGTAAGCCCTGCAGAGACCGGCCAGGGGTCAAACATGGGCTTCGGGAGTTGGCCCGAGCGGAGCAACGGTTGGGGTGAAGAGAACCGGTGCCGGTGAGGTCTTTGCCTACCGAACGTTGACATGCACGGAAATAATGTTTCATTGACGTTTAGTATGAGTTATGGTAAGTTTTTAATGGATTAATTTTTCAATGGATATGGAGGCGGAAATATGTCGACAAACCACGATTCCCGACGCCTTGGAACGCTGGAGCGAATCGGACTTCGGCTTGCCGACTGGTCCGAGCGCTGGTTTCCGGATGCCTTTGTTTTTGCGATGCTGGCGACGCTTGTCGTCATGGCGGTCGCGCTTTTGCTGGGGCATTCGCTGCGGGACGTCGCCGTCAGTTTTGGCGGTCATTTTTGGGATCTGGTTCCGTTTACCATGCAGATGGCGTTCATCATCATTTCGGGTTTCGTCGTCGCTTCGAGCCCACCCGTTTATCGGCTGATCATGCACCTTTCGCGACTTCCGAGGACGGCCAAAGGCGCGGTGGCGTTTGTCGCTTTTTTTGCTTTGCTGACTTCGTTGATCAGTTGGGGATTCAGCTTGATCTTCAGCGGCATCTTGATCCGGGAAATCAGCCGACGGATGAAGCGCGTCGATTATCGGGCGCTCGGAGCGGCAGGGTATCTCGGCCTCGGCAGCGTGTGGGCGCTCGGTCTTTCGTCTTCTGCGGCACTCATGATGGCGAGTTCAAATGCGATTCCGGAAGCCTTGCTGAAAATCAGCGGCGTCATCCCGCTGTCAGAGACGATTTTTACCTGGCAAAACGGCGTCATGATCCTCGTGCTCGTGGCGCTGTCGGTTGCGATCGCCTATTTGTCCGCACCGTCGGAGGACAATGCCAAAACGGCCCGTGAGCTGGGCATCGATCTAGGCCCACCAGCGATCGACGAACCGCAGCGGTTCCGCGCCCGAACGCCGGGCGAAAAGCTGGAAACCAGTCCGATTCTGAATCTATTGATCTTCATCGCCGGCCTCGTTTATATTATCGAGCAAATTGATCAAAAAGGACCGCTCGCCGCATTAGATCTGAATAATTATAATTTTACTTTTCTCATGCTTGGTCTTTTAATGCATTGGACACCTCGAAATTTTATCCAGGCCGTGGCCAGGGCAGTCCCGGCGACGACCGGCGTATTGCTCCAGTTTCCCTTTTACGCAGGGATTTTTGGTGTCTTGATCGGCGCCGGCGTGTCGGAACTTCTTGTCCGGTTTTTCTTGGCGATTTCCGATCAGGGAAGCTTTCCGATCTGGATGGGGATTTACACCGCCATTCTCGGCTTTTTTCTCCCTTCCGGCGGCGGAAAATGGGTGGTGGAGGCACCGTATTTTCTCGAAACGGCCAAGGAGCTGCATCTGCAGCTGGCGTGGGTCGTGAAGATTTATAACGTGACGGAAGCATTGCCCAATTTGATCAATCCGTTCTGGATGTTGCCGCTGATGGGCATTATGGGCGTGCGGGCGCGAGATCTGATCGGGTATTCCATGCTCCAGTTTTTGTTCCATGTTCCGACGGTGTTGATTTTGATCTGGCTTTTGAATCGAACGTTTGTCATCGGATGAACGGACCGATTTCATTTTACCGGGGATCGAGGTGAGCGGCGATCGTTCTGCTGGCGGTGGCCGCGCTGAGCGTGATCTGGGGCCTGGCCTGGGTGGCGATGAAGGTGGCGCTTCAGGACATGGGTCCGTTTACGTTTGCGGCGTTACGGTTTACGGCGGCGTCGGTGGCGCTGGCAGCGCTGGTCGCCCCCGCGTGGATTCGGCGCAGATCGCAGGCCGCCCGTCCCCTGCTCCTTCGTGCCGTTGCCCGGCAGGTTGGGCCGGCGCTGGTCATATTGGGGCTCGTGCAGACGACAGCCGTCTACGGGCTGGTCAACGCCGCGATGCTCAATCTTGCGGCCGGCAAAACTTCCGTCTTGTTGTACACCATGTCGCTCTGGAGTGCCCTTTTGTCCCGTTGGGCGTTGGGTGATCCGCTGCCGCCCGTCAAAAAATGGGCCCTGTGCTTCGGCATGACGGGAATCGGGCTGATCGTCGGGCGGGACTTCCTCGCGCCGGGGAGCGCCGACGCTGTGCGATCGGTGCTGATCGCTGACGGTGAAGTGCTGCTGGCGTCGTGGTGCTGGGCGGGAGCGAACATCCTCTATCGTAAGCGCCTGACGGCGTTGCCGCGGCATTGGGTCAATGCCGTGCAGACGTGGGTCGGCACGGCTTTCCTCTGGCCGCTTGTCTGGGGAGTGGAAGGCGGTCCGAGAACCCGCTGGACGGTCGTGGCGGTCGGCGCGGTGGTTTTTACAGGTGTTTTTGCATCGGCACTGGCGTTTTCCATTTGGTATTGGCTCCTCGAACGCCTGGATATGGCGACCGCCACCTTATCGGTGCTTTCCGTCCCGGTTCTCGGTCTTTTTTTCGGCGCACTTTTCCTCGGAGAACGGCTGACGGCGCCGTTTTTGATCGGCAGCGCGCTCATCCTTATTGGCGTCGGACTGGCTCACGCATCTCCGGCGGTTTCTCGATACGGCTCCTCGTAAAGTGACCGATGGGTAAGTCGCCGAGCGCTGATCGAAGAAAAGTCTTTGATGAGGAAGACTGGAGGGACGGCGATGACCGTTCAAGAAGGGACGCTTCTCTGAACGCCGCCGGCGGAGCGGGCGGAAGCGTCCGCGCTCCGCCGGTCCATGGGCTGGCTGAAGGAGAGCCGCGGCCTTCGGTTCGACGATGGGGCGCCGGAACTCGTCCTTTTCGTCGTGCCGGCGGAGGACGCCGCGGTCGAGCCGCCTTCCGGAGATTGTGCGCGACGCGGAAAAGACGGATAATAAAAATCAAACGGAAGGGAAAGAAGGGACGGCGTTGCGCGCATCGCTTTTCGTCACGTGTCTGGTGGATGCGTTTTTTCCGGAGGTGGCCGAAAGCGCCGTCCGCGTGCTCGAGCGGAACGGGGTGTCGGTCGACGTTCCGCCGGAGCAGACGTGCTGCGGCCAGCCGGCGTACAACAGCGGCTACCGCAAGGAAACGAAGGCGGCGGCGAAGGTTTTCCTCCGCGCCTTTGCGGACAGCGAAGCGGTGGTGGTGCCGTCCGGGTCATGCGCGGCGATGATCCGCCGGGAGTATCTGCGGCTCTTGGCCGATGAGCCCGAATGGCGGGAAAAGGCGGAGGCGCTGGCGGCCAAGACGTACGAGTTTTCCGAGTACCTCGTGCACGTCGTCGGGGCCGACGCCGGGGCGGCATCGTTTCCTGCCCGGGCGGCGGTGCACCTGTCCTGCCACATGACGCGAGGTCTCGGCGTTCGTGACGAGCCGCGCCTCTTGTTGGAGCGGGTGGAAGGCCTCGAGCTCGTTCCGTTTTCGGGGGCGGACGATTGCTGCGGCTTCGGCGGCACGTTTGCCGTGAAGATGCCGGAGCTTTCGGCGGCGATGGCCGACGAGAAGATCGATCGCGTCGAGGAGGCGGGGGCGGACGTCCTCATCGGCGGCGACATGGGCTGCCTCTGGCACCTGGCCGGCCGGCTGCGCCGGTTGAACAAATCGGTGCGCGTCTTCCATCTGACGCAGGTGCTCGACAGGGCAGGAAGCGGGCCCGAGGGTGCGCCCGGAGCCGGCGAGGGAAGGGAGAGTTTGGCGGCGGACCAAGGGCAGGGGACAGGTTCGTCGGAAGACGAAGGAAGGGCGATGTCGCCGACGGACGGGGCGCCAAGGGCGACGTCTCCGGCAGAGGGCGCGCAAGCGGAGATGTCGCCTGCGGACGCTGCGGACGGTGCGCGAAGGACGTCGCCTCCGGCGAAGTGGGTCGGAAGGGCGGCGGATGGGCCGGAGGGGGATGCCGATGCGAACGAGCGATGAGCCGTCGCTCGAGCGGCGGGTGGCGCAGGCCCTCTGCGATGATTCCATGCGGGCGGCGGTGCGGGCGGCGCAGGAGCGGTTTCGAAGCGGCAAGCGGGCGGCCGAGGTTGAGCTCGGCGACTGGGAGGCGTGGCGGGCCCTCGGTGAGGCGATCCGCCGGCGGACGATCGAAAACCTCGACCTGTATCTGGCCGAGCTTGCGGACCGGGTCGAAGCGGCCGGCGGGCACGTCTTTTTTGCCGAGACGGCCGACGAAGCGGTGCGCTACATCGTCGACGTCGCCCGTTCGCGGGGCGTCCGGCGGGCGGTCAAATCGAAATCGATGGTCTCGGAAGAGATCGCCCTCAACCGGGCCCTCGAGGCGGCCGGAGTGGAGGTGCTGGAGACGGACCTCGGCGAGTACATCATCCAGCTCGCCGGGGAGGCGCCGTCCCACATCATCGCGCCGGCGATCCACAAAAACCGCCGGGAGATTGCGGCGCTGTTTTCCCGGGCGGCGGGAACGGAGCTTTCGGACGACCCGGAGGCGCTCGTCCGGTTTGCCCGCGAAAGGCTCCGGGAGGCGTTTTTGACGGCGGAGCTCGGCATCACCGGCGTGAATTTTGCTGTGGCAGAGTCGGGGACGCTGGTCCTCGTGACGAACGAAGGCAATGCCCGCATGACGACGGCGCTCCCCCGGATCCACATCGCCGTGATGGGGGCGGAGCGGGTCGTGCCGACGTGGGAGGAGCTGGCGGTGCTCCTTGCGCTCCTTCCCCGGTCGGCGACGGGGCAGAAGATCACGAGCTACGTCACGGCCCTCACCGGGCCCCGCCGGTCGGGGGAGTCGGACGGGCCGGAGGAGTTCTACCTCGTCGTCGTCGACAACGGTCGGCTGGACCTCCTCGGGACGCCGTACCAGGCGGCCCTTCACTGTATCCGCTGCGGCGCCTGTCTCAACGTCTGTCCCGTCTACCGGCAGATCGGCGGCCACGCCTACGGGAGCGTCTACAGCGGGCCGATCGGGAAGGTGATCTCTCCCCTGCTCGGCGGAGACGCGTGGGCGGAGCTTCCGCACGCCTCGAGCCTCTGCGGTGCCTGCACCGACGCCTGCCCGGTGCGCATTCCGCTGCACGAGCTTTTGATCGAGCACCGGACGGATCAGGCGGCCGCGGGGAAGCGGCCGGCGGCGGAACGGCTTTTGTTTCGACTTTACGGCGCGCTCGTGACGCGCCCGGCCTTCTATCGCCGGGCGATCCGCCTGGCGCGGTTTTGGCTTCGGCCGCTGGCGGATCGGGAAGGCTGGATTCGCCGGGCGATCGGCCCCTTGGCCGGCTGGACAAAGATGCGGTATTTTCAGCTTCCGGCCCGACGGCCGTTCCTCGACCGGTGGGTCGCCGAACGAAAGCGGCGAGGCCGAATTCCACCGGCGCCAAGGCGGGATCGGCAGAAGGGAACGCCGGCCGGGCGGCCGCCGGCGCGAAGGCCGCCGGCGAACGGAGGAGCGGAAGGAGGCGGACGGTGATGGGCGATCGGGAAGCGTTTTTGAACCGCATCGCCGCCCGGCTGGGCAAACCCCGGCGGAGAAGTCGGCCGGAGCCCGTTCGTCTTGAGGGGCCGGGCCGGCTCGGGATGCGGCCGCCGGAAGCGCCGGCATCGCTTTTTCTCGAGAACTGGGAAAAGGCCGGCGGGGCGGTCGTCGGCGAACCGGCGGAGGCCGCCCTGCCGGCTCTTGTCGCGCGCCACGCCGTGCGGGAAGCGCTGGTCGGCGGCTTAAGCCGGCCGATCGACGGGCGGGAAGGGCCGGACGACGGTCCGGCCGCCCTTTCGACGGCCGAGCCTTCCGGAAGCGGGGACCTCTTAGAGGCGGCGCCGGCGGCGCGCGAAGCGCTGCTTTCGGCCGCCTTAACGCTCCGGCGCCTCGGGGTCGACGTGCGGCCGGAACGGGGCGCCGACCGGACCTTCGCCGCCCGGGCGACGCTCGGCGTGGTGGCGGCGGATGCGGCGATCGCTGAGACGGGAAGCGTCGTGTTTCTCACTTCGGCGACGGCGGGTCGGACGGCAAGCCTGCTTCCGCCCGTCCTCTGGATCGTCGTCTCGCGGGCAACGGTGTACCCGACGCTGGGGGAGGCACTTCACGCTCTGGCGGAGCGGGGTCGGAAGGACGGTTTTCCGTCAGCGATTCAGATCGTCACCGGCCCCAGCCGGAGCGCCGACATCGAGATGCAGCTTACGCTCGGCGTTCACGGCCCGGGGACGGTGTGGGCGCAGCTCGTCTGACCGAAAAAGGCTTGTTTAACAAATGTCTTGACATAAGTCGCTCCCCGTCGTATGCTTCAGGCAAACGGCGAAGGGGGGGAGCTGGCGATGGAGGCTCTGGTCGTCGTCGACTACCTGAACGATTTTGCCCATCCGGAGGGAGCGCTGACGGCGGGCGCTCCGGCGCAGGCGATCGATGCGGCGATCCTTCGGGCGGTGCGGGCCTTTCTCGCAGCGGAGCGGCCGGTCATTGTCGTTTCCGACGCTCACGCCGAGGACGATCCGGAATTTCGCCTCTGGCCGCGGCATGCGGTCAAAGGGACGTGGGGCGCCGAGGTGTACGGCCGGACCGGTGAGGCGCTGAAGGAGGAATTCCGCGGGCATCCGCACCTCGTGCATCTGGAAAAAACGAAGTACGACGCTTTCTTCGGCACCGACCTCGAACGGGTGCTCAATGCGCGTGGGACGACGGACGTGTATCTGGCCGGCATCAACACGTCGATCTGCGTCATGGCGACGGCGCAGGGGGCTTACTTCCGCGGTTTTCGCGTGCACGTCCTGGAGGACGCCGTCGCCGATCTCGATGCCGAGGCCCATCGCTTCGCGCTCCGGCACATGGCCGGCATTCACAAGGCGGCGCTCGTGACGGTCGACGCGGCGATCCGGGCGCTGGCGGCGGGTTCGCCGCGGTGAGGGCGCGGGATTCCGCGTCAATACAAAAAACAAAACATCACCGGCCCCGGGGCATCCCGGGGCCGGTGATGTTGGGGCCGGCTGTGAATCGCCGGTTCTTTCGTTCGGCTGGAGTGCGCAAGCGTTTGGCCCGGGCTTTCGAGCGGCGTCTACGGAGCCTCGTGGAGCGCCCGCTCTTCCAGGAGGGCGGCCCGGAGATCTTCCGCCCGTCCCCGCGGCAGACCGGAACGGAGCCCGTCGGCGTCGAGGTGTCCGAGGCCGATCACGGTCCCCCGGAAGCGAAGCGCGACAAAGCCCCGCTCGAGGGCGGCGGCGGCCGGCGGCGCGATGCGCCGGCCTTCGAGGAGGGCGAGCAGCGCTTCCGCATCGACGTCGGCGACGTTGGCGCGCGCTTCCTGGGCGAAGTGCAGGAGGGCGAAGCTGGTCGGCTTGGCGTTCCGGAGGGGCCCGGTGGACGGCAATTTCCCTTCTCCCGGCTGAAGGCGAAAGAGCCGAATGCCGGCGGCGACGAGCTCCGGCCCGTCGGGGACGTCGGCCAGGCGCGTCGCCCAGACGTCGCCGCCGCGGACAAAAAACGAAAGCCCTTCGAGGGCCGTCGGGGGAAGGCCGAAACGGTCGCGAAAACCGTCGAGGAGTGCCCGGACGAGCGCAGGGTCCGGCCGCTCGAGGCCGGCGCCCCGGGCGCCGGGGCTTGGCGGCAGGCGGTCGGCCCAGGGGGGCGGGGCGAGCCGCCGCAGCCGGGCGATGTACATGCCGCCGGAGTCGAGATGGTGCGGATAGATCCGCCGCGTGAGGACCATCTCGGGCAAATAGCGCGCCCCCTCCCACGCCTCGAGGCCCGGAACGCCGGGGAGGCCTTCGGGCAGCGGTTCGATCCGGACGGCGCCCCCGGCCTTGCGGACGACGGCGTCGACGACGGCTTCGTTTTCTTCCGGCGCGAAGGTGCAGGTGGAGTAGACGACGACGCCGCCGTCCCGGGCGAGGGCGAGGCCCCGCTCAAGAAGCGCCGTCTGCAGGGCGGCGAGGCGCCGGTGTTCCCCCGGGCTTCGGGTGCGCCGGGCGCCGGCGCGGCGCCGGACGTTTCCTTCGGCGGTACAGGGGGCGTCGACGAGCACCCGGTCGAACGGCCGGCCGCCCGACAACCGGCGGCCGTCTTGGCGCGTGACGGCGACGGCGGTCGTCCCGAGGCGATACACGTTGGCGAGGAGGCTCTGCAGACGCGCTCCGTCCGGATCGTTGCCGACGACGAACCCCCGATCGCCCATCCGTTCGGCGATCTGCGTCGTCTTTCCACCGGGCGCGGCGGCGAGGTCGAGCACCCGCTCTTCCGGTTCCGGCGCGAGGGCAAGCACCGGCAGCGCGGCCGCCGCTTCCTGGACGTAAAAGTGTCCGAGCCAGTGAAGCACGGTTTTCCCCGGCGGGATGGGCGCGCGTTCCACACGGAAAAGGTGAGGGTCAAACGGCTCCGAAACGAGGACAAAGCCAAGCGCCTCCAAGGCCTGCCGAAGCGCTTCGGGCGTCGTCTTCAGGCGGTTGGTCCGAATCGTGGCCGGCTGCGGCCGAAACAGCGCGGCGCGAAAAGCATCCCAGTCGTCGATAATTGGCCGGTAGCGTTCCAGGCCATACAGCGATTCGCGGTCGGGGAGGTTCACGCCGACGTCGGCTCCTTTCCTGAGGCCATGTCGGCCGCATTATAGCATACGGCGCCGGTGGATCTTGACAAAATCGTAATGATTCCTATAATCAGGATCATCGGGCGCGATGGGGCAAGCCCTCTTTTGGCCCGGAGATGCCCTTCGTTCGGCCACCGGGCGGATCAAACGAAGCGTATCGGCGCTGCATTCCTCCCTCCGACGCTCCTCTGACGCTGCATTTCTTTATTTTTTTTATTAAGGAAGGGAGACATCCACAAGAAAGGAGGACATCGACCTGTGGCCTTCGATCCGTTCGCCATTGGCGCCGCTTCATAATCGTAATCGTTCTGTTTATTATTTTGGGTCTGGTTTCGCCGGCGCTTGCCCACCAACCGGTCGAGCGAAAGCCGGACGTCTGGCCGGCGGACGGGCGCCTCTTCATCCCAGACGGTGACGGGAGCGCCGTCGACGTCATCGATTTTCCGGACGGCCGCCGGGTGGCGCGGCTTCCGGTGCCGCCGCATCCGCTCGGCATGGGCCTTTCGCCGGATCGCGAGCTCCTTTTCGTCTTTCGCGGCCGCTCGACCGAAGAGGACTGGGTGACGGTCATCCGCACGGGGTTCGACGCTGAGGCCAAGGCGGCCCGTCGGCTGGTCGTGCTCGCGAGCTTCCAGGGGGAGGCGCCCGGCGGCGTCGAGGCGGGTGACCTGGCGCAGGCCTTTGGCCGCCCGGCGATCGTGATGGAAAAGACGGGCGTCTTGACCGTCTACGACGGCGACTGGGGCCGGCCGGGCGGGGTTCAGGTCCGGACGATTCGGCTGGCCGCTCCGGATCACATCCATTTCGTCGAGACGGACGATGCGTTGTACGCGGGCTTTTGCGGCAGGGGTTTGTTCGGGCGATCGACAAGGCGACCGGCGCCGAGTTCGCCCGCCTCTCCGGCTGTCCGGCGCTCCGCGGCGCGGCCTACGATCCGGACACCGGCCGGACGTTTTGGGGCTGCAAAAACGATGTAATGGTCGTCGGAACCCGCGGCCCGGAAAAAGGGAAGCGCGTCGACCGCATCCCGCTTCCCGACGGGGCGCCGGTTCGGGTCGCCGCCTTTGCCGCCGGAGCAGATCGCTTCCTCTGGGGCTATACCGAGAGGCCGCTTCCGGTCGTCTATCGTCTCGATCTTCGAACGGACGCTTACCGCCTGAAACCGGTCGACGCCTCCGGAGCGATCCGGGTGGCCGCGACGAAAGGTGGCTCCTCTAAGCTTCTTTTGCCGGCGGAAGACGGCGTCCTCTGGGTGCTCGACGGTCGAAGCGGACGGCCACTCCGGTCGGTCAAGATCGCCTCGGCGTTCCCCGAAGATCTGGATGAAGATGCCGGACGGGCGGCGATGCCGGACATTCGACCCTGAGATGAGACGGCGGCCTGGGCGAGCCTGCCCCATGAAGGGCGGGTCGTCCTCGTCGATCTCGAACGAGGAGCGCTGCTCCGGACCGTGGTCACCGGCGGGGCTCCGACGCGTCTGGCCTTTTTGCCGGCCGCCGGTTCCCGCCCGGAGACCTTCCGATGGGAAGCGGCGCCGTACAGCAGGAGCGCCTTTGCCGCCCCTTTGCTCCGCCTGGTCAAACCCGACTGGGCGCCGACGTCCGGAAAAAACGGGATCGGCCCCATGGCCGACGTGCCGGCGGACCATCCGGCGGCACCGGTCGTCGAGGCGGTGCTGGCACGCGGCTGGATGCGGGGCGACGGCCGGGGCTTTGCACCCGATCGGCCTGTGACCCGCCAGGAGGCGGCGGTGGGGCTGATGCGGGCGTTGGCCCTCCCGGACGAAGGCGCCGGGAAGGGGAATCTTCCGGTCGACGGGGCGGCAGTGGCGCCTAGGGCTCGAGCGGCCGTCCGGACGTTCGTCGTCCGGGTGCCGGCGCTCGTCGATGCGGCAGGCCGCTTCCATCCGCAGGCTCCCGTCGATGCCGCCTGGCTGGAGGCCGTTCGGACGGCGCTCGCCGGTACGGAAGGCCACGATCATCCGCATCGCTGATTCGAACATCGCAACCTATAAAGGTTTGGGGGGAATCCGATGGAACGGTCGAAAGTTGCGTACATCATCTCGACGCCTCGGGCGGCCAGCTACCGCCTCGGGCAGATGATCCTGCCACAGCTGGAAGCGGGAACGCATGGCGTTGATGTCGTTGCCATGTTCTTTTTCGACGACAACGTCTATCCGCTTCGGGCCGGCCATCCGCTGGGGGAGCGGATCGCCGCCGTCGCCGAGCGGCTCGGCATTTTGCTGATGATGTGCGATGCCTGCGCCCTGGAGCGGGGCCTGGCGGAAGGGGAGCTCCGCTGGTGTGCGCCGGACGGAAGCGGCCGGACGACGCCCGGAGAGATCCGGCCAAAGGACACGGTTCGGGGCGTTCGGGTCGGCTGTTTTCCCGATCTTTACGCGGCCCTTGCCGAACGGCGGCCGGATTATGTGATCACCATTTGAGCGCCCGCCTGGAGATCCGGAAGAGACGGGGGACCAGCGAGCGTCGGTTTTCTCGTTCGATCCAAAGAAACGCCCTTCGAGCTCGGGCCCGGAAGGGCGTTTCTTCGGGTTTTGGGACGCATGGCCGGGAAGGGGCCGTTCCCCCGGACGAAGGAATTTATGATAAAATTTCAAGAGTCGAAGACGGCGTGGGGGGAGAAGGCGATCGAAACGGCAAAGGCGATCCGGCGGAAAAAGGAAGGACGGCCGAAGGGCCGGTGGCGGACGTGGGGGGAGATCGGGGCCGCGGCGCTCGGGCTCGGTCTCTGGTCGTTCGGCGGCCCGACGGCCCATCTCGGGTATTTTCGCCGGGCGTACGTAGAAAAGCGGCGCTGGCTCGACGAAACCACCTATGCGGAGCTCGTGGCGATCGCCCAGTTTTTGCCCGGGCCGGCGAGCAGTCAGGTGGGCTTTGCCGTCGGGGTGCTCCGGGGAGGGCTGATCGGCGGGATCGTCGCCTGGCTCGCGTTTACGTTGCCGTCGGCACTTATCATGTACGGTTTTGCACGGTATCTGGCGGTGAGGGTGAATTCGCCGTTCCCGCTTGGCGGCGAAGCGCCGGGGTGGTTGCACGGGCTTGGGCTCGTCGCCGTGACCGTGGTGGCGCAAGCGGTCTTCGGGATGGCGCGCACGCTGGCGCCGGACCGCCCGCGAGCGACCTTTGCGGCCGGAGCGGCGGCGGCCGTCCTGATCGTCCCCACACCCTGGACGCAGGTGGCGGTCGTTGTGGCCGCCGGCCTGATGGCACTTCTCCTGTTATCTCGTCAGAGGGCGGGCGCTTCCGATTCTGCCGGAGCGGAAGAACGGAGCGACCAGGAAGCTTCCACCTCCTCATCCTGGACGTCGCCGGTCGGCTGGCGGACGGGGGTCGCGGCGCTCGCTCTGTTCCTTTTCCTGTGGGGGGTTCCGGCGCTTTGGCCGCCCTTCGGATCGGCGGAGGCGCTGCGGCTGTTCGGGCCGTTTTATCGCGCCGGCGCGCTCGTCTTCGGCGGCGGGCACGTCGTGCTTCCGCTCCTCGAGCGGGAGGTCGTGCCGACCGGTTGGGTCAGCCCGGAAGACTTCATGGCCGGCTACGGCCTGGCGCAGGCGCTTCCCGGTCCGCTTTTTACCTTTGCCGCCTTCCTCGGCGGGCGGATCGCCGGCGCCGGCGGGGCGGCCGTCGCGCTTCTGGCCCTGTTTCTCCCCGGCCTTCTTCTCGTGCTCGCGGCGCTTCCGTTTTGGACGGCCGTCCGGCGCTTTCGCCCGGCCCGGACGGTGCTTGCCGGCGTCAACGCGGCCGTCGTCGGGCTAATGCTTGCGGCCCTCTACGACCCGCTGTGGACGGAGGCGGTCCGCTCGCCGGCCGACGCGGCGGGGGTCGTCGTCCTTTTTCTTCTTCTTCATGTCTATCGCCTACCGCCGGCGGCCGTCGTCGCCGCCGGCGCAGGGTGGGGGTTGCTCTGGGCAGGAGGGCTGCCAGCAGCTGAAAATACGATTGATCTTCGTCACTTTCTCGGATAAAATATACCCATGAAACTCAGCCAATGGGCCAAAAATCGCGGCATCACCTACAAGACGGCGTGGCGCTGGGTCAAAGAGGGCAAGAAGAAAGAGAGGTTGACGATGACCTGGTGCGCGACATGACCGAGGTCCTCACTTCCCTTGCCGCACGATTGTGAAGAAGACGGACTTCCCGTGGATGTACGAAGTGTCCAAATGGGCGCCGCAGGAGGCGCTGCGGGATCTGGAAAAGGCGTTCCAAAACTTCTTTCGCGGGCGGAAGATCTGCCGGAAGATCGGCTATCCGAAGTTCCGGCGGAAACACGACCGGCGGGACAGTTTCCGGCTGGATAACAGTTCCGGCACGATTCGCCTGCTTCTGGACGGGAGTGACAGGCGTTATCCCGGAAAGGCGCGCCACATCGTGCTCCCTCGCATCGGCGCCGTGCGCCTGAAAGAGAAGCCCGTCCGCCGGAAGAAAGGCGGCGTAAAGACCCGCTTCCCGCAGGGGCGCATCCTCCACGCCACCGTCAGCCGGGAGGCTGACCGCTGGTTTGTGAGCGTAACGGTGGAGGAAGAAATTCCGGATCCCACCCCTCCTAAGGGTCCGGCCGCCGGGATTGACCTCGGGCTCAATTCCTTCGCGACGAAGGCGGAAGAAGCCGGCGGCGTCACTCAAATCGAAGCGCCCAAGCCCCTCGCCAAAAGGCTCCGCCTCCTCCAAAGACGCCAGCGCGCCCACAGCCGGAAGGAAAAAGGTTCAAAGAACCGACAAAAATCGGCCCTTCGCCTGGCCCGGCTGCACCGGAAGATCCGGAACATTCGTCTGGACTTCCTCCACAAGCGCACGACCGAACTCGTCCGGACGCATCCGGTGATCGCGATCGAGGATTTGAACGTTGCCGGCATGCTGAAGAACGACCACCTGGCGCGGCACATCGCCGACGTCGGCTGGGGCACCTTCCGGGCGCTCCTCGAAGCGAAAGCCAAACTTCGAGGCGTGCGGATCGTGAAGGCAGGGCGCTTTGAGCCGACGTCGAAGACGTGCCACGCCTGCGGCCACGTTCTGTCAGAACTCCCGCTTTTCGTCCGGGCGTGGACGTGTCCGGCGTGCGGCACGCATCACGATCGGGACGTGAATGCGGCCAAGAATCTGCTCAGGTTTGCCCTGACCGTGGCGTAAGACGGTCCTACCGTGAGTTCCGCGGGAAGTTAAGCCTGTGGACACCGGAGGTTGCAGGCTCCGGCCGGTGCCGGTGGATGAAGCAGGAAGCAACCGGACAGTATCCCTTCGATGGGAGATTTGTCTATGAGTTGCGGAACGGGAGCCCAGATCGGGCGCGCCGGTTCATGAGACGTTCGGCCCCGAAGCACGCGAAAGGCCCGCCTCGGGGCGGCCGACCTCGGCCGGAGCGGGGTCAGGCGTCGGCCGGATCGGGAAAGGGGAACGGCCACCGGTCGTGCGCACCGGTCGCGGTCGGGTCCTGCAAAAGGCGATCGGCCGCCTCGATCGCCTCAAAGAGGGCGGCCTTCGACCAGCCTTCCGGCACGTCGGCGGCCCGGCGGAGGTGGGCCCGGGCGGTGGCGAGGAGCCGGCCCGCGCCGCGCCGGTTGCCCCGGGCGGCGTGATGGTAGGCGGCGGCGATCTGGATCAAAGCCTGCAAAAAGGGGTCGCGCCCCCGGGCCCGCCAGACGTCTTCCAGCGCTTCATGGGCGTCGAAATAGCGGCCCTCCGCCATGAGCGCGACGTAAGTCGCGAGAGCCGCGGCCCGGTCGCGACCGGGATCGGCCGCCGGACCGCCGGTTTGGGGGCTATTTTTCATTCTGGAGCTTCCCTCCCTCGATGCCGCGGATCCTTCGGGTCGGCGCCGCCTGCGGTCGGAAGCCGCCCGCGATGGGAGCGATGCCGGAGCCGGCACTCAGGGCGTGCCGCGTGGTGGGGAAACGCCGGGGCGAGGAAGGGAAAAGAGAAGCGCAGAGAAAGTGGAGCTTAGAGAAACCGATGAGGGCGTTCTGACCGAAGGTCGGACGGCCGTTTTCGTGATCGGCGTCGGCCTCTTCGTGGATGTTCAGGCGAATGACGCCCGGGATCAAGACGGCGTGAGCGACGCTCGAGACGGGGAACAGTTCGGGATGCCCTGCACGACGGCAAACCAGAGACCGGTCCTGTACGACCTGCGTCGGCTCCTTTCCGTCGTTTGCGCTCGGTTTGGGCCGCATCAGCCGCCGGCGCTTCAAAATAGCCGGAGCGTGAGCGGATAGCGGACGACGTGCCCTGCCGCAGCGGAGACGGCGCCCCAGAACGAAAGGATCAGCCAGCCCGTGAAGACGGCGGCAAACGGCCAAAGAAACGGCGTGGAAGCGACGGTCCCTACGATCCCCGGCCATCCCTCCGCGCCGCCGCCCGGCCCGACGTCGAGGGGTGGTGCCGTCCCGCGGCCGACGGCGATCGCCGCCGGCAAAAACGCCAGCGTCGCAAGCCCCGTCCAGGTGAACTGAAAGCGAGTCGCCTCCCGACCGTGGTCGTAGAGGAGAGGGTCGAGGCGTCCGAGCAGGACCCAGAGGGCGAGCGGAAGCAAAATCTGAACAAAAGGCAGGCGAAAGACGATCGCCATAAGGCCGCTCCCGTGGATGAGGCCGCCGAGCGCTCGAAGCAATATCGGCGAAGGAGGGCGGCGGCGGACGAGCTTGGGCGGGATCAGCCAAGTCACCTCCTCAGGCCAGCTTCCCCTTCGGTGCCCGACGACGGAGGACCGAAAACCGAGAGGAGTGTGATTTTCTCCCTCCCCCTGAAGGGGAAGGGCTTCCTGGCGGCAGGATGTCCTGCCGGGTTACACCGAAGGCTTCGCGCCTCCGGAGGGGACCGTCACTGAAGTCCCGACTACGTCAGGTACCGGGCTTAAGCCCCGGCCCTTGACGATACGTGTACGTACCGGTTGTAGCGCTTATCCCAGCGCCAGTGCCGGATCGTGTGGAAAGACACCGGACCGGGTACGCCGACGACGTTTTCGGCAAGCCGGAACTTGAGCAGGTTGCCGGCGCCGTTCAGATCCGCCTGCAAAGAGAAGCCGCATCGCCTGCACTTCCAGTGCCCGCGATGTCTTCTCGACGACGGGTCTCGCCGGCCGCAGGCGTAACAGGTCGATGACGTGTACTTTTCGGGAAGAAAGATCGTCCGAATCCCGCGCATGAGGTTTTTGTACCCCTGCTGGGAGCCGAGGCGATCGTAGGCCATCTGGTGGATCTTCTGACTGGCCTTCTTCCCCTTCATCCCGGTTCCGGCAGAGCGGCGAAGGCCGGTCAGATCGCCGAGGACACTGACGGCGATGCCTTCTTTCCGGTCGAGTTCGGCCAGCGCTTTCGTCAGGGCGTGCTCCATGTGCCGGATCCGGCGATCGAGCTTCTCAAGGACCCGGGCTTTGGCCGTCTGAAGCCGGCGCCAGCGCCGCGACCCTTCCCTGAGGCGGCTCATCTTCGCCTGAAATTCCGCCAGCACCTTGTTGCGGTACTGAATCTGGGCCAGGAGTTCGCGGCCGACGAAAAGATCCAGCACACCGGCGGAGGTCGCCCGGGCAAGCATGGCCGCGTTGTAGTCGTACGCCGCAACGGGACCCGCCTCAGGGCGGACCGGCATGACCCCGAGATCGAAGGTCACGTGGAGGATCAGGTTTTCCACCTTCCGGCGACGGACGATCGCCTTCACCTTGACCTCGACCGGAGTCCCGGTGATGCTTTGTCCATCCGGCAGGACGATGACGTTCCATCCCGCAGGCAGCGGAACCGAAACGGGATCTTTTCCCCGCGATCGCTTCAGCCCAAGGCCGTCCGGTCGGACGTCAAAGCCCTGCTTTTTCCAGGTCACGGTCCGAAGGTGTTTCTTCGGTTTGAAATCCGGCGGACGCATTTCATCGTGACCGTTTTCCCGGTGCTTCCGGTAGCCGGAGACGGCCTCAAAGTACTCTTCCACGACCGCCTGAGCCGACTGGGAGTGGAGTTCCTTCCAGACCTTGAAGAACTTGAACTTCGCTTTCAGCTCCCCTTCGTTCGGCCACCGGTTTTCTTTTTCCCGGATCTCCCGCGAATGCCAGACGCACGAATTCCAGATCCGGTTGGCCGCCTGCATGATCGGTTCGAACTCCGGCCGGCGGTCGGGTCCGATCGGAAACTGCCGGGTGAGGAGCAGTCGATCGGGATGGGAGGCGGAACTCCAGGCCATGCCTTTCACCTCCTTTAAGCCGAGGATACCGAAATTCGCACAAACGTTCAAGCGCCGCTTTCATCCCGCCCCCTGAAGGAGGCGGGTCTTCCCGCGGCGTTCTATAAGATCACCGGACGGCGGTCTTTCGGGCGGTGAAACGCCCGGCGGTTTCGGCGGGACGGAGCGCTCCGGCACCGCCACGACGGCGGCGTCGGCCGGGACGTAGGCGACCGCCTCCCGCCGGGTGATGACTTGCGGGTAGAACCGTCCCGGTTCGGGCGCCTCGATCCGGTAGACGATCGCCGCCCGGCGCCCTCCGTCGGAAAATTCCACCCGAAGGACGGTGAGGCGGTAGCCGGGGTTCGGCAGATCGGCGCTCAGGACGACCCGCTTGACTTCGGGATGAAGGCGCGTCTCGTGCACGGTGACGGGCACGCTCCACTCCTCCTCGGCGACGGGATCGCTTCCGCCCGGCCGCTCGGCGCTCGGGTCCGAGTTGGCGGGAGCGTGGAGGCGGGCGACATCCCGGAGCCGGTCGATCCAGAGAAAGGCGAGCCGGCGTTCCACCGGCGCCGTCCAGAGAGGGGGGCGCCGCCGCTCCTCCGACCTCGTCGCGGCGTCGTCGCGGCGTCCCTCAGCCGGCGGCGCTTCGAAACCGAGGGCCCTCGCATCGCCGTCCTCGATGACGCCGAGCGCCCGGAGGGCGGTGAGGGCGAGTTCGGCTTCGGCGTCGGAGCGGCGCGGCCCCTCCGGTTCCGGGATCGGAAGCGGTTTGGGGCGTTCGCTTACCGGCGGAGAGGCGGGCGAGGGCGCCGTCGGTTCGGAGGCGATCGGCGCGTTCGGATCGATGAGGTGCAGGGCGGAGGCCGTGCGGGCGAGGACGATGATGAGTTCTCCGTACGGGATGGGCGCTTCAAAATTGGCCCGAAGGTCGAAGAAGACGCCGGCGTCGGCGAGGACGGCGAGCGCCGATCGGTACCACGCTTCCTTCCGGACGTTCAGATAGCGCCCCTCGATCGGCGTCTCGGGCCAGACGGCGCGGCGCGGCTCGGGAAAGAAGCGGGCCAGGACGACGGCCGCCTCGCCGTACCGAATCGGCCGGTCGAGCGCGAGCCCGGCGGCGCCATCGCCTCGGATCCAGCCGTCATCCCGGAGGCGGGCGGCGGCGGCATCGGCCGCCGCCTTTCGCTCGGGGAGCGTCGCGAGAAAAGCCGCGGCGGCGGTGGCCGGCCGGGCGCCTTCAAAGCGGAGAAGGAGGGCGCCGATCGCCAGGGCGAGGAGAACGAAAAGAGCGAAGCGAGGCTTTCCGCCGGGCGGGCCGACGGCGGCATATGCCCGGCGGGATCGGGGCGCATCGGGCGAAGCCGGCGCCGGTTCGGGCGATCGCCGGGCGGCCGCATCGAGCCGGGTCCGGGGCATCGGCGCCGAGACATCGAATCGGTCGGTCCTCATCGGCATCGTTCCTTTCGATCGGGTTGCTTTAACCAATTAGACGTCGGGCACCGGCGTCCGGTTGCGGGTGCGGGGCGGTTTGCGGTCGACCGGCGGTTGAAGGTAGAATGAAAAAGAGGGAATGAAAAGGGTAAAACAGCATAAAACGACAAACAGGCGAGGAGGAGAGCCGGCGATGGCCGGAGGAGAGATGGGCGAACGGGAAGCCCGCAACTGGGCGATGGCGCTTCACCTGAGTCCCTTTTTTGTTTTTCTGATGCCAAGCGTCCCGTTTCTTGCCGTGCTGGTGCCGCTCGGGCTTTGGCTCTGGAAAAAGGACGCCCATCCGATGATCGATCGGAACGGCAAAGCCGTCCTTAATTTTCAGCTGACCGTTCTTCTCCTGGGCGGAGGGCTGATTTTCCTCGCGGTGCTTTTGATGTTTCCCTTCCGGCCGGAGCTCATAGGGATGGAACAGACCGTTCCTTGGGAGCTGCACTCGTCGTTGGAAGGCCGGTTGACGGTCGGAACGGGGGTTCCGGTTCGGACGGGACTCATTTTAATTTGCGCGGCCGTCGTCCTGGCGCTCTTTTTGCTTTGGTTGATCGCCCCGATCGTCGGGGCCGTTCGGGCAAAGGACGGGCGACCGTTCCGCTATCCGATCGCAATTTCGTTTTTCCGGTGAAGCGGGGAACATCGGGTAAAGCGGGAAACTTCGGCGACGGGCCGCTTGGCCGCCCTCTTGCCTCCGTGGCGCCGGATCCAAGGAGCCGGCGGTTACGGAGGCTTTTTGCGGCCTGCGTCCGTCTCGCGGCGTGCAAGCGCAGAGCCGGATGGCTCCCGTGACGCGCGGGCACCCTGGTTGCGAGATACATAAGCATATGCTAATATCCTTATGGGCGATCGAACAGCCGGTAAGGCTTTTTCCTTGCGGAACGGCAAAGGCAGCCTTTCGGGCCCAAGGGGGGAGACGATGCGATCGTGGGAAGGCGGGCTGCTTTCGCAGAAGGCGAGCGGCCGAGGACAGGGGCGAGCAAAGACGGCCGGCGGGGAGGGGCGCATCGCTCTGGAAGCCTTTCGGGGGCAGGCCGACGGGTCTTTCACGCTCGGCGGGCGCCGAGACTCCGACGGTCCCGCCGGCGTCGAAGAGCGTCCGGCGGCCGTTGCTTCTTTCGATGTCTTCAAGCGCCGGGCGGTGCTCTTTCGGGCGCTCGGGGATGCGACGCGGCTTAAAATCCTGGCGCTTTTGCGGGTCCGGCCCCTTTGCGTCTGCGAGCTCGTGCCGCTTCTCGGGATCAGTCAGTCGGCCATTTCGCAGCACATGCGCCGACTGCGGGAGGCAGGCCTGGTCGCCGGAGAGCGCCGGGGGCAGTGGGTGGTTTATCGCTTGAACGACGCGCTCCCTGCCCCTTTCGTCTGTCTCCTGAAGGATTTGCCCGACATGTCCGACGAGATCGGGCGCCTCATGTCCGGGGTTGCGGCGCCGGTGTGTCGGCGTTAAGGTTCGGCGTTTGGCGGGAAAAGGTCGAAACAGAAACAGTATAGCGGCCGGTCGTAAAATCCGCCACAAAACCACCACGAGGGCCACCGGTGGGTGCCTGGCGTTCTCTTTTTCGGTTACATCGTCGGCGATCTGCTGAAAGTGCCCGTCTCGCTGATCGTTTTGCCGCTTTCTTTTGTTTTTCTCTGGTCGTCCCGGCGCTCTTCCGCCGTTTCCCCGGTGCGCGTGCTCAAAGAGGCGCCGTGGTCGATCGTCTTTTTTTCCATCGGGATGTACGTCGTCGTCTGCGGGTTGGAAAAATGCCGGTTCGACGACCCTCTTGGGGCGCTCATCGCCCGTTTGGAAAAGGGCGGGGTGACTCTGGCGCCGGTGGGCATGGGTTTTCTGGCGGCGTTATTATCTTCGGTCATGAACAATGTGCCCCCGGTGATGGTGGAGGCGCCGGCCAACGAAGCCTCTGGCGTGACGGGGCTGTTTAAAGCAGCGCTTATTTTTGCCAATGTGATTCGGTTCGGATCTGGGATCGTAGCTTACGCCGATCGGATCGCCGGCGACGCTCCTTTGGCTCCTCGTTTTGGCGAAAAATAAAGGGGTCATCGGCTGGTGGACGAAAATGAAAACGGGCTTCGTCCTGACGATCCCCACGCTCTTTGTGACCCTTCTGGCCCTGGCGCTCTGGTTGAGCATCATCGCATGACCGTAAAGAACGGGAGGCTGGATGAAGATGGATCAGCCGATGGACAAGCCGATTCTCTATTTCCTCTGCACCGGCAATTCGGCCCGATCCCAGATGGCCGAAGGCTTCGGCAAAAAGTATCTCGGCGATCGATATACGGTGCTGAGCGCCGGGGTGACGGCCCACGGACTCCATCCGCTGGCGGTCAAGGTGATGGCCGAGGTCGGCATCGACATTTCTCACCATCGCTCGAAGACGATCGATCGCGAGATTTTGAACCGGGCGGCGCTCGTGATCACCCTCTGCGGCGATGCCTACGACACGTGTCCGCCGACGCCGCCCCATGTGCGGCGGCTGCACTGGGAGTTTCCCGATCCGGCCCGGGCAGAGGGGACGGAAGCGGAGCGCCTGGCGGTGTTCCGGAAGGTGCGGGACGAAATCGAAGCGCGCATCCGCGCCTTTGCCGAGGGCGGTGTGCCGGAAAGCGATCGCTGAGCGCCGAGGTTGCATCCGCTCTGCGCCCGGCTTTGCGCCGACGTTCATGCCGCCGGAAATGCCGCAGCGAGATCGGTCCGCTTCGCCCGGAAGGTCCTCTTGCCGCCGAGCGGATCGTTCCCGATGGGGATGATGAAAAGCGGCGGCGGATGAAGGAACGTTCGGCCGGGGCTGAGCGCCTCCGGCGATTGGACGCAAGAGGCAGAAAGGGAGGATCGGCAATGAAGGCGCAACCGTCGGTCACCGGGTTTGCGCCTCTTTATCCAATGCTCGAACTCACCGTCCGCGGCATGGACTGCGCCAGCTGTGCCCGGAACGTGGAGGCGGCTTTATCGGCCTTGCCCGGCGTTCAGCATGTCCAGGTCTTTTTGTCCACAGAAAAGGCAAAGGTCGCCATCGATCCGGAGCGGGTCACCGTCTGCCCGTCCGTGTGATCCGGCACTGGCGCTGGGACAAACGGGTGAGCCGTTTTGTGCACGTATCGTCAAGGGCCGGGGCATAAGTCCGGCACCTGACGCAGTCGGGACTTAAGTGACGGTTCCCTCCGCAGGCGAGTAGCCTGCGGTGTAACCCGGCAGGCCTGCCTGCCGCCAGGAAGCCCTTCCCCTGAGAAAGTCACCCCTTGTACACGACGCGTCGCCGGCAGGCAATCGATAGGCGCCGGCCGGCGACGCGCGTTCGGCGAATGTTCGACATTCAACGGACGTCGAAGACCATTTGCACGGCGGCTTCCCACACCAGTTCGCCCGGCAAAACTTCCGTCGCCGGCGCCGCTCCGCTGTAAGTCGCTTCACTCTTTATATCGTACATCATGCGAGGCATCGGCGACGGATTGCTCGGCAATTCGACGACGGTCCGCACGCCGACGATTTTCAGCCCGCTCTTTTCGGCCAGCACCTCGGCTTTGGCTCGGGCGTCGGACACCGCTCGTTCAAGAGCCGCTTTTTGAAGCGCGGCCGCTTCCTCCACGCCGAACTGCACGCCGTCGATACGGTTGGCCCCGACGGCACCCGTCCGATCGAGCAATTCGCCGAGGCGATCGACGCGCCGCACCGTCACCTGGAGCAGATGGATCGTTTGATATCCTCGCAACACGCGCCGGCGTTCGTTGTAGTCATAGACCGCTTGCGTGTTGAAGACGGCCGTCTTTACGTCGCGGTCGTCGATGCCGAGCGTTTTGATCGTCTTGCGGATGTTATCCATGATCCGGGCGTTGTCGGAAAGCGCCTTCTCGGCCGTCTCCGCCTCCGTCTCGACACCCAGCGTCACCCAGGCGACGTCCGGCGTTCCGCTGATACGCCCGTGCCCTTCCACCTGGATCGACGACTTGGCGTCCTGCACGGCGTTCACGACGGCGGGATCTCCGGCGGCGTCCGTATGCGGGAGGCGAAAAGCCCACAGCGCGCCGCCTACCAAGATCAGGGACAACGCGAGGATCAAAACGGCGGTCGCGCGCCACGGTTCGCGCGTTTCAAGCATGTTGCGAAAAAAAGATTTCATTTGGCGTTCACCCCTTCGATCGTTTGGTAAATTTGACGCGCGCGTCCAACAGAAGTTGCATGACACAACACAAAAGACCCGTTGAGACGCAAGGTTCCCAAACAGGTCGCCGCGATCACAATTCGTCAAAACCGTTGTCGTCGGTCACTTTGAGGACATCTTGTCCCTCGCCGCTTCGGCCGAACGGTATTCCGAACATCCTCTGGTGCAGGCCGTCGTGGAGGCGGCCCGCAGACGCGGCCTTTCTCCGGCGGAGCCGGAAACGTTTGAGGCGCTTCCCGGCAGGGGGGTCCGCGCGCGGGTACAGGACCGGCTCGTTGCCGTCGGCAGCCCGAAATGGATCGTGGAGGAAGTCGTCGCCCATTCGGTGGATCTTCCGCCGGCGTTGGAGCGCCATCTCGGCGCGGGCAAGACGCCGCTTGCCGGGGCGGTAGGCGGCCGGCTTCGCGCTGTGCTCGCGGCCCAGGATCGCCTGCGCCCGGAAGTTTTGGAGGCGCTGTCCGAGCTGCAGGCCTTCGGCATCGAGGAGATCGTGATGCTTACCGGCGATCACGAGGCGGCCGCCCGCGCCCTCGCCGACCGCCTTCGGGCTGCCGGGTTTAAGATCGAAGTGAGGGCGGTGCTCCTTCCGGAGGACAAACAGCGCACGGTCAAAGCGTATCAAGACCGCGGCCGCCGCGTGGCCTTTGTCGGCGACGGCGTGAACGATGCCCCGGCCCTGGCCCAGGCCGGCGTCGGCATCGCCGTGGGCGAGGCGGGGACGGCCATCGCCGCCGAACCGGCGCATGTCGTGCTCCTTCGCGACTATTTTCGCCTCGTCACCGAAGCCTTCCGCCTCGCGCGCCGGACCGTGCGGGTCATCAAGGGCAATCTGGGCTTTACCGTCGGCTACAGCGTCCTCGGGCCTGCGCTGGCCGCCGTCGGGATTTTACCTCCCGTGCTGGCGGCGGCGCAGTCGATCCCGGACGTGCTCATCCTGGCCAATTCGGCGCGGCTCCTTGGGATGCGGCCCTGACGGGGAACCATGTTCTTTGCGGCGCATGACAACCCCGAACCGCTTTTTGATCGCTGCGACCGGTCGTTGTCGTTTCGGTCGACCATTGGTTTGATCGTCGTGGTCATCGCTGTGCCCATTCAGGGCTTCCTTCTATTCGGCAGGTCGGCTTGTCAAAGGCGGATCATCGTGTGAAAACCCAGGGACGGAAAAGGATCTCCGGGCGTTCGGGTCGACCGGCCCGTTCGGGACTTAGGGTCCGGACGACGCGACGCGGCGGTCGTAGCGGCCATTGGGCCGTGCGGCCGCTTTGTTGCGGTTCGACTCCGCATCGAGTTTCCGATCATCGAAAACCTCAACTTGACGGTGGCGAAGGCGTACGGGATGATCATGCCGGCTCAGAGCGCCACGTCGGCGGTGCGGGCGGTGTTCATCATCGACGACCGGCAAATCCTCCGGGCGATCCTGTATTATCCGATGGAAGCCGGACGGAACATGGACGAAATCCTCCGCCTCGTCGACGCGCTTCAGGTAAACACCAAGCATCAGGTGGCGCTTCCGGCCAACTGGCGGCCGGGCGACCCGGTCATCGTACCGACGCCCAAGACGGTTGACGAAGCCCGGGCGCGGCTGGAGGACGCGTCGCTGGAGGTGATCGACTGGTATCTGGCGAAAAAGACGCTTTAAGGCTCGACCTTCGGCGCGGGCGGGGCGGGCCTGTCGCTTCGCTTCGCGCTTGGGTGCCGGACGGATGCCCGGCGCCGTGGCCCGGTGCCGGCGGTCGCGGCTCGAGATCGGACGTCGCAGACCGGTACCGGCTGCCGCGGTTTGAGGCCGGGCGATGCGACCCGGGAGCGCTTGCCTAAGCCGAAAACGGAGGTCGTCCCCCGAAGTGTCGATCGAAGCGGCGCTTCGGGGATTTTTCTTGCCATCGTCCGGGGCGGCCGATACAATGAAGCCAGCGAAGCGAAGGCGTCGGGAGGGATGGCCGTGCGCGAGGAGGGTTTCGCCGGCGCGGACGTCGCCGAGCTTCGGGCGCGGATCGAGGCGGTCCGGGCCCGAATTCGGCAGGCGGCGGAGCGGAGTGGGCGCGACCCGGCGACGGTCCGCCTCGTCCTGGCGACCAAGACGGTGTCGGCGGCGCGGCTTCGGGCGGCCGCATTGGCCGGGGCGACGGCTTTTGGTGAAAACCGGGCCCAGGAGCTTCGGGACAAGGCGCCGGCCCTTTCGGACCTCGAGGTGGAGTGGCATTTTATCGGGCACCTGCAGACGAACAAGGTGAAAGACGTCTTGCCTTACATTCGTCTGCTCCATTCGCTCGATCGGCCGACCCTCGCCGAGGCGCTAAACCGGCGGCTGGAACGGGAAGGCCGGACGCTGGATGTGCTCCTGCAAGTGAATACGTCCGGCGAAGAGAGCAAATTCGGCGTGGCGCCGGAGGCGGCGCTTCCGTTTTACAAGGAGGTCGTCCGCTTGCCGGCGCTTCGGGTACGGGGCTTTATGACGATCGGCGCCCATACCAACGATGAGGCGGCGGTGCGCGAAAGCTTTCGCCGCCTGCGGGAGATCCGCGACCGGGCGCTGGCCTTAGGCCTCGGGGAGACGCCGCCGGTCGAACTTTCGATGGGCATGTCGGGGGATCTGGAGCTGGCGGTGGAAGAAGGGGCGACGATCGTCCGCGTCGGGTCGGCGATCTTCGGCCCGCGGCCGCCCGCCGGCTGAGCAAGGCCGGAGCCGTCACGGCCGGGCGAGAAGGCCCGGCCGCGAAAGGGGGCGTGCGGGACGGCGATCGAAGCGCTTCTTCGCGCGATCGATGCGGCCCTGGCCGAAGTCGCCGAAGCGGGAGAGAAGACGCCCCGGCTTAAGTTGCCGCCGCTTCGCCCGGCCCGCTTTCTTCGCCGGGAAAACCGCTTCGTGGTGATCGCCGAGGACGAGGCCAGCGGCGTTTTCTTCCGCGCCCATCTCGGCGATCCGGGGCGGCTCGAGACGGTCCTCGTGCCGGGCGGTCGGGTGTGGGTGGAGGTGCGGCAACCGTCGGTCGCCAGTCAAACGCCGGCAAGGGAGGAGGGGCGGGGGGGATCGTCGGGGGAGGAGGCGCCCGGGAAGGAAGCGGGCTTTCCGGCCCCATCGGGCGCGTCGGCGTCCGGGCGGTCGGAGGGGCCGCGGACGACGCACCGGGCGGTGCTCGCCGAACCGGAGCCGGGGCGGTTCGTCGCCGTCGTGCCGACGCTCGCGGAACGGGTGGTCGAGGCGGTGCTTCGTTCGGCGATCCTGCCCGTTCCCGGGGCCGTGCTCCGGCGACAGGCGCGGTGGAAGCGGCATCGCTTTGATTTTCGTCTGGACGCGCCGGCGGCGCCGTCCCTTTGGATCGAAGTGAAGGCGGTGACGCTTCGGGACGGGGCCCTCGGCCGGTTTCCCGATGCCGTGACGGAGCGCGGGCGGCGCCACCTGGCGGCGCTGGCGGAGCGGGCGGCGTCCGGCGAGGCGGGGGTTTTATGGTTTGTCGCCCTGCGGGGCGATGTCGCCGGCGTGGCGCCGGCGGAGGCGGTCGATCCGGCCTTTGCCGCGGAGCTCAAGGCGGCGGCTCGTTCGGGCGTCTTCATCCGGGCAATCGGCACCCGGCCGTCTCCGGAGGAGGTCGCCCTCGCCGGAACGCTGCCGGTTTTGCTCGAGGGATGAGCCGGCGCCTTTCGGCGATGGGGCGGCGCCTCTCTCACCGGCCCCTGAAAGGCGCGGACCGAAGGAGGGGATGGACGGTGGCTTCGGATTCCCGGCGGCGGGCGGCGGTCCTCGGCGTCGGCATCGGGCTTCTCGCCGGTTACTTCGGTGGACTCGTGGGGCTGGGCGGCGGGGTGATCATGATCCCGCTCATGGTGGCGCTTTTGAAATTGACGCAGCATCAGGCCCACGGGACGAGCCTGGTGGCGCTCGTGTTCACCGGCCTTTCGGGGGCCCTGGCCTATGCGCTGGGGGGATCGGTGGATGTCGTCGCCTCGCTCCTTCTCGCGGCGACGGCGATGCTCACCGCCCGCTTCGGCGCCCGGTATGCCCACGCACTTCCGGAATGGAAGCTCAAGCGGGCCTTCGGGGCGTTTTTGCTTTTCGTCTCCGTCCTTCTGGTGTCGAAGCCGTACCTCCCCCACGTCGCGACCCGGCTTCCGGCGGCGGGGGAGGCGGCGCTTCTTCTTTTGACCGGCCTTTTCACCGGCTTTCTGTCCGGGATGATGGGCGTCGGCGGCGGGTCGATCATGGTGCCGGCGATGGTCTTCCTCGGCGGTTTTTCTCAGGTCACGGCCCAGGGGGTGTCGCTTTTGGCGATGGTGCCTTCCGGCGCCGTCGGCGCCTACACCCACGGGCGGCTGGGCAATGTCCGCCCCGACGTCCTCGTCGGCCTCATTCCCGGGATTCTCATCGGGTCATTTGCCGGAGGGCTGACGGCTCACGAACTCACGGAGCAGGCGCTGCGCCTCATTTTTGCCGTCGTTCAGGTGTGGATGGGGATCCGCTATCTCCGGACGCCGCGGCCGGCAGCGTCCGGGCCAAGCGGCTGAGTCGGGAAAAGGGCGGCGATTCGGGGAGGGGGCGGGCGCCTGACGAGGGGCCGGCCCCCAGGCGGCGGTGATCGCCGTCGCGCGGGCAAACAAAAAACGAGGCCGATGGAACCCCGCCGAAACGGCGGGGTTTTTTATGGCCCCGAAACTCGGAGGCGAACGGCGGCGGATGGGGGGTCGGCGGAAAAGGCGGGGAGGCGGACGGCGACGGACGGACTAGGAACCGAAAAAATGACGCAGACTTTCAGGCAGGATCTTCTGCCAGGCGCCCCAGGTGTGCGCTCCGGGCCGTTCGACGTAACGGACGTCGACCCCGTTCGCTTCCAGGAGCCGGCGGCCTTCCCGGTTCATGGCCAGAATGTCCAGGGTGCCGAGGCGCGTCTGGACCGCCGTCTCTTCCGTTCCGACGTACTGGAAAACCCGGAGATGGCGGATGGCCTCGGGCTTTGTCGCCTGAAGGCGCCTGAGGAGCGCCGGGACGAAGGCCGTGGAGAGGCTGATGACGCCCTGAAAAAGATCCGGTCGATCCAGGGCGAGGTCGAAGGAGACGGTTCCGCCGAGGGAATCGCCGGCGGCGATCCGCCGGAGGCCGGAAGGCGGCACCGGATAGCGCGCCTCGGCCGCCGGGAGGAGTTCTTCGAAGAAAAAGCAGCGGTAGGCGGCGTTTCGCCGTCCTTCCGGGTGGTATTCGTCCAGGCGCGTGGCGAGGTTGACTTCGATGCCGACGAGGCGGAACGGGCGAAGGACGCCTTCGGCGATGAGCGCATGGGCGAGGGTCGCCGCCCGTCCGTACTGGAAAACGTGCTGCCCGTCCTGGGCGTAGACGGCCGGAAGCGCCCGGCGCGCTTCGGCGTCGGCATCGCCCGGCGGGAGAAAGACCCGGACGGTGACATGGCGGCCGAGGCAGGCGGAAGGGACGTCGAAGGAGACGACTTTGCGCCGGTAGGCATCTTCCGGAAATCGGCCGTTCATGAGCCCGCTCCCTCCTCGGTTGAGACGCGTCCTTTGGGATCGAGCGGCGGTTTTTGTGCGGTCGGATGGCGGCCCTTTGCGGGCACCTCGCCGTACGGCCGTTTTCCGTCGTCCGGCCTTGGCGCAGGGAAGCGCCTCGTCCACATCATAGACCGGAAAACGCCGGTCCAATCGTCTCGCCCGCGGGATCATCGGGGAACGGTGATGAGAAAGGAGGAGCGCGGATGACCACCAGAACGCGAGAGCGATCCGGAGCGAAGGGGGCTCTTGCGCCGGAAGAGGGGTGGGTGCCCCTGCCGGACGCGGAGGCGATCCGGCCGTTTCGCCTCCTCGAGCCGGACGGCCGGCCGGTCGACGAAGCCCGGCTGCCGGACCTTTCCGACGAGGCGCTCAGGACCCTCATGGATCGGATGGTGTTTACCCGCGTCTGGGACCAGCGGGCGGTGAGCTTAAGCCGCCAGGGGCGCCTCGGCTTTTACGCGCCGGTCGCCGGGCAGGAGGCGACGATGATCGGCTCGGCTTTTGCCCTCGGGCCGGAAGATTGGCTTTTGCCGACCTACCGGGATCTTCCGGTCCTCGTCTGGCGGGGATATCCGCTTTTTCGGGCTTTCCTGTATTCCCGAGGGCACATGCACGGTTTTGCCGTGCCGGACGATCTGAACGCTTTCGGGCCGCAGATCATCATCGGCGCTCAGATCGTGCAGGCGGCCGGCGTGGCCCTGGGGCTTAAGCTCCGAGGGGAAAAAGCGGCGGCGCTCACCTTCATCGGCGACGGCGGCACGTCGCAGGGGGATTTTTACGAAGGGCTGAACGTCGCCGGCGCTTTCGGCGTGCCGGCGGTATTCGTGATCCAGAATAACCGGTACGCCATCTCCGTGCCGGTGGAAAAGCAGACCCGCGCCCGGACGCTGGCCCAAAAAGGGGTGGCCGCCGGCATTCCCGGCCGCCTGGTCGACGGAATGGACGTTCTGGCGGTGGTCGAAGCGGTGCGGTCGGCGCTGGCCCACGCCCGGGAGGGGAAGGGTCCGATCCTGATCGAAGCGCTGACCTATCGTTACGGTCCCCATACGATGTCCGGCGACGATCCGACGCGCTATCGGCAGGCGGAGGAGCTCGGCGAATGGGAACGGCTCGACCCGCTGCTCAGGTTTCGGCAGTTTCTGCGTGAGCGGGGACTCTGGAGCGAAGCGGACGAGAGGCGGGCCATCGCCGAGGCCAAGGAAGCGGTCGCCGCCGCGCTCAAGGAAGCGGAGGCGTATCCGAAGATGACGGTGGCGGACCTCGTTCGCTCGGTGTTCAGGCGTTCGGAGCCAGAGGCGGACCGCAGGCCTTTGGGAGACAGCGCCGATCCGGGGACCGGTTCCGGAGAGCGGCGACGGGCGGACGACCGGAAGGAAAGGTGAGGATCATGCCGGAGATGACGATGATCCAGGCCATCCGCGACGCCCTCCGGCTGGAGCTCGAGCGAGATCCCAACGTGCTCGTCTTCGGCGAGGACGTCGGGGGATACGGGGGGGTGTTTCGCGTCACCGAAGGGCTGCAGGCGCAGTTCGGCGAGACGCGGGTGTTCGACACGCCGCTGGCGGAGTCGGCCATCGGAGGGTTGGCCGTGGGGCTGGCGGCGACGGGCTTCCGTCCCGTGGCAGAAGTGCAGTTTTTTGGATTTGTCCTCAAGATGTTCGACGAGGTGAACCATATCGCGCGAATGAATTTCCGTTATCGGGGGCGACACCCGGCCCCGATCGTCATCCGGGCGCCGTTCGGCGGGGGCGTCCGGGCGGCGGAGCACCACTCGGACAGCCTGGAAGGGCTTTTGCTCGCAACGCCGGGGCTCAAGGTGGTCATCCCTTCCAACCCGTACGACGCCAAGGGGCTTCTCATCAGCGCCATCCGGGACGACGATCCGGTCATCTTTCTGGAGCACATGAAGCTTTACCGTTCGTTCCGGGCGGAAGTGCCGGCAGGAGCGTACACCGTGCCGCTGGGAAAAGCCCGTCTCGTCCGGGAAGGCGAGGACGTCACCATCATCGCCTACGGCGCGATGGTGCAGGCGGCGGAAAAGGCGGCGATCGTCGCCGAGGAGGACGGCCTGTCGGTGGAGATTCTGGATCTCCGCACCGTCTGGCCGCTCGACCGGGAGACGATCCTCGCCTCCGTGGCCAAGACGAATCGCGCCGTCGTCGTGCAGGAGGCGCAGGCGCAGGCCGGGGCGGCGGCGGAGATCATCGCCCAGATCATGGAGCACGGCGTCTACTTCCTGGAAGCGCCGGTGCGGCGCGTGGCGGCGCCGAACACGCCGTATCCCCTGGCCCAGCATGAAGACGACTGGCTGCCGTCACCGGAGGCGATCGCTGCGGCCATCCGGGAAGTCGCCGAGGCGTAGAGCGCAAAAGACGTCGTTCGAAAGCGAGGTGCGGGCGTGGGGGTCATCACCGTCAAGCTGCCGGACATCGGCGAAGGCATCCACGAAGGAGAGATCGTCAAATGGCTCGTCCGGCCCGGTGACGCCGTGGAAGAGGATGCGCCGCTGGTCGAGGTGCAGACGGACAAAGCGGTGACGGAAATCCCGAGCCCCGTCGCCGGGACGGTGCAGACGCTTTTGGCGGACGAGGGGGCGATCGTCGCCGTCGGCACGCCGCTCGTCCGAATCGCGGTGCCGGGCGCGGGCGAGCCCGAAGAACGGAGCGCCGATGAAGGCGGGGCCGAAGTCCGGGGAACGATCGCGCCGGAGGAGGCCGCCCCGGCGCCGGAACGGGGGCCGGCGGGCGGGGACGGCCGGCCTGAAGCCGGGCGGGCGGAGGAGGCGCCGGACGACGGAGCGGCCGCGGCGCCGCCGTTGCCGGGCGCCGCGGCGGCGGTCCGGGCGATGCCGAGCGTCCGGCGGCTCGCCCGAGAGCGGGGCGTCGATCTCCGGACGCTGAAGGGTTCCGGCCCCGGCGGCCGGATCACCCGGGAGGACGTCCTTCGGGCCGCGAAAGCAAAAGACCGGGCGGTGGAACAAACAAGCGCCGAAAAAGCGCCGGAGCGGGAAGCGGCGCCGGAGCCGGCGGCGGCTGCCCCGGCGGCGGTCGCGCCGCGGGAAGCGCCGGCTCGGGTCGACGAAACGGCGCCGCCCGGGGCGCCCGATGCGGTTGAGGCCGCCGGGGAAGAACGGGTGCCCTTTCGCGGCGTGCGCCGGGTGATCGCCGAGGCGATGGTGCGGGCCAAGCGTTCGGCGCCGCACGTGACGCTCATGGACGAGGCCGATGCCGGGGCACTTGTGTCCCTCCGGCGGGCGCTTTTGCCGGAGGCCGAAGCCCGGGGAATTAAGCTCACCTACCTCCCCTTCGTCGTCAAGGCGGTCGTCGCCGCCTTGAAAGCCTACCCGGAGGTCAACGCCTATCTGGACGAAGAGCGGCAGGAGATCGTGAAAAAGCGCGTTTACCACATCGGCATCGCCGTCGATGCCCCGCAGGGCCTCGTCGTGCCCGTTGTCTTCGATGCCGATCGAAAAAACGGCTGGGAGATTGCCCGGGAAATTCAGGACCTCGCCGCCCGCGCCCGGGAGGGGCGGCTCAAACCGCAGGAACTTCGCGGGAGCACGTTTTCCATCAGCAACCTCGGCACCGTCGGCGGCGGTCATTTCACGCCGATCCTCAATCCGCCGGAGGCGGCGATCCTCGGCCTCGGCCGCGTCGCCGAAAAGCCGGTCGTCCGAAGCGGCCTCGTGCAGGTCGGCCAGGTGCTCGACCTGTCTTTGAGCTTTGACCACCGGGTGCTGGACGGGGCGACGGCGCAGCGCTTTTTGAATCACGTGAAGCGCCTGCTGGAAAATCCCCAGGCGCTTTTCATGGAGGGATGAGCATGGTCGTCGGCGAGACGACGATCGACGCCGACGTCGTCGTCATCGGCGGCGGGCCCGGCGGGTACGTCGCCGCCATCCGCGCCGCCCGGCTCGGCCGGAAGGTGACGCTCATCGAACGGGAGGCGCTGGGCGGCGTGTGTCTCAACGTCGGATGCATTCCCTCCAAAGCCCTCATCGCCGTCGCCCACGACGTCCGCCGCCTCCGGGAAGGCGCCGCTTTCGGCCTTGCCGCCCGGGAGCTTTCCCTCGATTTTCCGCGGCTCATGGCCTGGAAAGCGGACGTCGTTCGGACGCTCACCGGCGGCGTGGAAAAGCTCCTCCGAGGAAACGGTGTGGAGATCGTCCGCGGCGAAGCCTTCTTTCGCGGACCGCGGGAAATTCGCGTCATCGAGGCGGGCGGGGAGGCGATCAACTACCGCTTTCGGGCGGCGATCGTCGCCACTGGCTCCCGGCCGATCGAGCTTCCGGGCTTTCCGTTCGGGGGGCTCGCCGGGCGGATCCTCTCCTCCACGGAAGCCCTCTCCTTGCCGGCGCTTCCCGAGCGCCTCGTCGTCATCGGCGGCGGATACATCGGCGTCGAGCTCGGACAGGCCTATGCCCGGCTCGGCAGCCGGGTGACGATCGTCGAGGGGGCGGAGCGCATTCTTCCCGCCTTTGAGGTGGACCTCGTCCGGCCGGTGAAACGCCGCCTTCAGGCCGACGGGGTCACCGTTCTGGAAGGCGCCCGGGCCCTGGGGGCCGAAGCAGGGCCGGAAGGGGTGCGCGTGCGCGTAGAGACCGCCGAGGGCGAACGGACGCTCACGGCGGACTACGTCCTGGTCACCGTCGGGCGGCGGCCGAACACCGACGACTTGGGCCTGGAAGCCGCCGGCGTCCGGGTGGACGGTCGGGGGCTCGTCGCCGTCGACCGGCGGATGGCGACGAGCGCGGACGGGATCTACGCCATCGGCGACGTCGTCCCGGGTCCGGCGCTGGCGCACAAGGCGTCGGCGGAAGGAAAAGTCGCGGCGGAAGCGATCGCCGGGGTGGCCGGGGCGGAGGCCGATTTCCGGGCCGTGCCGACGGTCGTCTACAGCGATCCGGAGGTGGCGGCGGTCGGCATGACGGCGGCGGAGGCCGAAGCGGCCGGTCACCGGGTGAAGGTGGGGACATTTCCACTGGCGGCGAGCGGCCGGGCGCTCACGCTGGGGGAGAAGGAAGGGTTCGTCCGCCTCGTCGGCGATGCCGAGACGGGGGCGCTCCTTGGCGCCCAAGCCGTCGGACCCGGGGCCTCGGAGTTGATCGCCGAGCTGGCGCTGGCGGTGGAGATGGGCGCCCAGGTCGAGGATCTCGCGCTCACCGTCCACGCTCACCCGACGCTTTCGGAAGCGGTCATGGAGGCGGCGGACGTCTTTCTTGGCAAGCCGGTGCACGTGCTTAAGCGCTGACGGCGAAACGGCGGCCGAAAATGTGGTATGATGATCGCACCGCATTTGAGCGCATTCGGACTGATTCGGAGCGAAAGGAAGAAGTTCATGGAGCTTTTTCCCCGGCTCTACGATCCGCTGATGGCCCCCCTCGAGCGGCTCTTTCTCGAGCGCCTGCGCCGGGCGCTTCTTCGGCCGCTGGCCGGCGAGGTGCTGGAAATCGGCGTGGGGACAGGGAGAAATCTGCCGTTTTACGGCCCCGGCGTTCGCTGGACCGGCATCGAGCCGAATCCCGCCATGCGCCGGCAGGCCGAGCGCCGCCTCAGGGAACGGGGCCTAGCGGGGGCGCTCATCGCGGCCTCCGCCGAAGCGCTGCCGTTTGCCGACGGAAGGTTTGATGCCGTCGTCTCGACGCTCGTCCTCTGCTCGGTGCAGGACCCCCGAAAGGCGCTGGCGGAAATCCGACGGGTGCTGAAGCCGGGCGGCCGGTTTTTGGCCCTGGAGCACGTCCGGATCGACGATCCTCGCTGGGCGGGCTGGGCGCTCGACCGGCTCACGCCGGCGTGGTCCCGTCTCGCCGACGGCTGCCATCTCAACCGGCTGACGGACCGGTGGATCGCCGAGCGTTTTGCGATCGAAGAAAAGCGGACGTGGGCCCGGGGCGTCCTCGTCTGGATCGTCGCCCGAAAAGAAGGGCGGAGCGCATAGGGAGGCGTTCGCCGGGCGGGGGCGGGCGCATCCGGCGGCGGGCGTTTTAAAGGCGGGCGTTTCTTCCGTCAGGCGTATCTTACGCCTCTTACGACGGGCATCTTCTGGCGGCGGGGGCCGCTCGCGGACGCTCGATCGCCTCCGCCGGTCGTCGGGCGATCCCGCCCGATGAAGGGCGGAAAAAAGCGAAAAAGGCGCAAAAAGCTCCGGACACGCGGTCCGCCGGAGGAAGCGCTTCCGGTCGACCGCTGCCGGAGCTTTTTGAATCAGTCTTCCTTCACGCACAGCTCCCGCCGGGCCATGAGGCCAAGGGTCCGGCGGCTGAAGTCGACGATGAGGATGAGGAGGGCGATCATCTGAACGTAGGCGAGGTAGCGGTAGGCTTCGACGCCCGTCTCGTGGTACATGAGGACGGTCGCGATGGTGATCGCTGCCGACGGGAAAGTGTACGCCCACCACGAAAGGAAAAACGGCACGCGGTAGAACATCGGGAAAAGAACGACGAGGAGGAGGCCGATGAAGAAGGCAAAGCCGTACAGGACCCGGGCGAAACCGTCGAACTGGCCGGTGAGTTTTACGTAGCTGACGAGGCCGACCGCCGGCGGCGCCATCAAAATGAAGAACGTCGGCAGGAGCTTCAAGGGAATCGGGTTGTGGAAAAAAATCCGGTAGAAGAACATCGGAATGTAGACGACGCTCATGACGAGGCCGATGCTGAAGAAAAACCAGTTGACGTCCGGCGGCGCGACGGCGACGCCGGCGATCGGCGCGATGAGGTTGCCGACGATCGTAATGAACCATGCCGGGTTGTAGTGGACGATCTCAAACCGCGACTGGACGATGAGCTTGCGGAGCACGGAGAGGGTGATGAGGAGGTGAAGCGGCGCGCCGATCCACCAGAGGATGGCGGCAACCGAAGGCGCCACATCGAGGTAGGCGACGGCGAGGAGCATAAAGCTGATCGAGACGGCGCCAAAAAAGTTCATCCGGACGGGGTGGTCGAAGTCTCGCCGGACTTCTTCCGGGTAGGCAAACATGCGATAGAGAAGGAGAAAGAGCTGCACTATGAAAAGAAGGGAAGTCAGCCCGAGCAAAAGAAGCGAGACCGCCGGCGGAAGTCCGAGCAGCGGCTCAATCCGCATCGCTGCAATCGTCGTTCCGGAAAAACCCATCACGCTGGCGAACAGGGCGATCGGAAAATATTGCAGACCGCGTGGACGATCGGCCGCCTTCGCCGGCGCGGTGTGGGTGTCGGTCGTGGCCATCGGCAGACATCTCCTTTCGCATTGTTTTCAATCGGAAACAGTCCGATTTTCGTCTTTTCATTCTAGGCGGCCGGTCCGGATCTTGTCAACGGCCGAACGGTGAATGAGTCATGCGCCCCTCATACTAGACAAATGCTGAAACTATGTTGTCTCCTTCTGTCAAAGGAGGGGCGACTCATGAAACGAACAAAATCCATCCCCGGCTCCATCAAATTCAAAGCGGCTTTGGAACTGATCAAAGGCGAAAAAACGCTCGTCGACTCTCCCGGGAATACGGCGTTCATCCGAATACCCTCCTGAAATGGAAGCAAACCCTCCTGGAAAAAGGCGCTGAGCTCTTTGAACCCCCGAACAAAGAGCAGGAATATCAGAAGCGCATCCGGGATTTGGAACAGCTCCTCGGCAAAAAGGAGGTCGAAATCGCGCTCCTAAAAAACTTCCTCGGGCAGGGGAGCTAGATCGACTTTCCCTTCAGGAACGCATCCGTCTGGCGCAAGAAGCGCTGGCCAGGCGGCTGGCTCCCCTGCCGATTCTCCTCAAGGCGCTTGGCATTCCGCGGGCAACCTGGTATTACCAGAAAAAGCGAGAGGAGGCCGAAAAGAGACGGGCTCTGGCGGATGAAGCGCTCAAAGCGCAGATCGAAGCCATCCTTCGGGAACATCCGGAGTACGGCTATCGCCGCCTCGAGGCCGAGCTTCGACGGCGAGGGATGGTCGTCAATGGAAAGCGGGTCCGTCGTCTTCTCCACACGTTTGAGCTTTCCCTCACGCGAAAGGTGAGAAAACCAAAGCCGAATCCGCTGCTCGAGACGGTCGTTCTGGCCAAAGAACGGGCGAATCTCGTCACCGGCCTTCTTTCCGAACGGGAGCCGGACGCTTTCGAGGTACTCTACACCGATTTCACGCAGCTCGTCTATGGCGGCGGGAAGGTTTGGTTTTTGCCGATTCTGGACCATCGGACCCGCATGGTGATCGGATATGCCATCTCTTTCTCGCCGGATGTTCGGACGGCGCTTCAGACTTGGGAACGGGCCAAAGCGTTCATCCTGACCCAAAAGAGGGAGCGCCCGAAAGCCACCCTCCATCACGATCCGGGCGGCGCCTTCTTAAGCCACGCGTGGGTCGGTCATCTCCTGCTTGAAGAAGGGCAGCGGCTGTCGTACAGCCTTCGGGGACCGAAGGAAAATCCCATCGTCGAATCCTTCTTCTCGCGTTTCAAAGCAGAACATCAAGACCTTCTGCTTGAAGCAAAGAGCATCGAAGCCCTCGATGCGCTTTTGGCCGAACGGATCCGGACCTATAACGAGCACCGGCTGCATTCAAGCCTGCGGGACAAAACGCCCCAAGAAACGCTTTAAAGAAGCCCTGAGCACAAGCGAGGTCTGCATCCCATAGGAAGACCGAACAAAATGTCTAAATCAAGGGCGCGGTTCCTCCGGCAATGGGACCAAGCCGCCGGTCCGAACGGGCCGGCGGTTTGGCGTTTTTTGGGCGATCGGGTATAATCCCGGTAACGTGAGACCGCGGTGCGAAGGGCCGGCCGTTGCCCGAGTCGGGAAGGCTTGGGTGGCGAGCCTCGGGCCCAATCCGCCCGAAAAGAAGGCCCGAAGAGAAGGTGGCAACCGCCGGGAGGCAAAGGAGGGGTTCGATGGAGCAGGCGCCGTTTCGTTTCGACGGGCGCACGGCGGTCATCACCGGCGCCGCCGGCGCCATCGGCCGGGCGACGGCGGTCGTCTTCGCCCGACAGGGGGCCCGCGTCGTGCTCATCGACCGGAACGAAGCGGGCCTTCGTCGGACGCTGGCGCAGGTCGATTCGGTCGGCGGATCCGGGCGGGCGGTGGTGGGCGATCTTCGCGATCCGGAAGCGATCGACCGGGTGGCGACCGAAGTCCGGGCCGCCGCTTTGACGATCGACGTGCTCGCGCACGTCGCCGGGATCGGCTGGACCGGTCGCCTGGGGGAGCGGCCGCTTGCGGCCTGGGATGAGGTGCTCGCGGTGAATCTCAGAGCTCCGTACCGGCTGACGGAAGCGCTGCTTTCGGCGTTCAGCGACGGGGCGGCGGTCGTCATGGTCGCCTCGACGCGGGCCCTCATGAGCGAACCGCATACGGAACCGTACAGCGCCGCCAAAGGGGGACTCGTCGCCCTGACACACGCCCTTGCGATCACCCTCGGTCCACGGATACGGGTGAACGCCGTCTCGCCGGGGTGGATCGATCCGGCGGACTGGGCGGACGATCCGGATCCGGCGGCGCGGCCGACGCCGGAAGACCACGCGTGGCATCCCGTCGGCCGGGTAGGCCGGCCGGAAGACGTGGCGTATGCGATCTTGTTTCTCGCCTCCCGGGAGGCGGGTTTCATCACCGGCGCCCACCTCATCGTCGACGGCGGGATGACGAGAAAAATGGTGTATTTGTGATCACAGATCAAGGCGCGGCCGGCGCCGCGGCGCGTCGGGGACGTCTTCTTCGCCGTCGTCGATGTTCACCATGTGCATCGCCGTTTTGGTCAGCCGGAGAAAGGCGAGTTCCGTCGTGGCCGGGTCGATTCCCGCCTCAGAGAATGCTTCCCGCATAAGTTCAAGCCAGCGGCGGGCCCGCCGCGGGCTGATCGGAAAGCGGAGGTGCCGCGCCCGAAGCATCGGGGCGCCGAACTCGGCCGAGTAGAGGGCCGGTCCGCCGAAAAATTGCGTGAGAAAGAGAAACTGCTTGCGGGCGGTTTCCGTGAGGTCTTCGGGGAAGATCGGCTTGAGGATCGGGTCTTCGGCGACCCGGCGGTAGAAGGCCTCGACGATCCGTCGGATCCCCGTTTCGCCTCCGAGCGCGTGGTACAGTTCGGCCGACATCGACATCCCTCCGCCGTTTGCGTTCTCCTTCTCTTCTGTCATTCTTTTCTCTGTTCTGTCATTCTTCTCCTGGGTGTTCGATGATTGCTCCTGGGCGTTTGTTTCTTTCGGCCCTTCATTCATTCATTTATTGTAGCCGCTTTGGGCTGCGAAGTCATGGAGGCCGGACGTCTTCGGCGAGGCTTTGGGGAGGGAAAGCGGATGGGGCGAAACCGGTTGGCTGAGGAGCGATCGCCGTATCTTTTGCTGCACGCCGATGATCCGGTCGACTGGCGACCGTGGGGCGATGCGGCGCTGGAGGAGGCCCGGCAGGCCGGAAAGCCGATCTTTCTTTCGATCGGGTATTCGACGTGTCACTGGTGCCATGTGATGCATCGGGAGTCGTTCCTGGATGCCGACGTCGCCCGGTGGCTGAACGAGCATTTCATCCCGATCAAGGTCGACCGAGAGGAACATCCGGACGTCGATGAGTTCTATATGACCGCCGTGCAGGCGATGACGGGGGAGGGCGGCTGGCCGCTTACGGTCTTCCTCACGCCGGAGGGACTCCCCTTTTACGGCGGGACGTATTTTCCGAAGACGCGCCGCTTCGGCCGCATCGGGCTCCTGGAGCTTTTGCCGCGGATCGTGGAGCTCTGGCGGACGCGGCCGGAGGACGTCCGCCAGGTGGCGGAAAATGCTCGTCGCGGCCTCCGGTCGCTTTTTGCCTTTGAGGCGCGGCCCTTCGAGGAGGGCCTGGTCGACGAAGCGTACCGGGCGCTCCGGCGGGAGTACGACCCGGTGCACGGGGGCTTCGGCACGGCGCCGAAGTTTCCGCTGGCGCACCGGCTCCTTTTTCTCTTGCGCTACGGCGCAGAGAAAAAGGAGCCGGAGGCGACGGCGATGGCGGCGGAGTCCCTTCGGAAGATGGCCGCCGGGGCGATCCGGGACCATCTCGGCGGCGGCTGGATGCGCTACGCGACGGACCGCGCCTGGCGGGTGCCGCATTTTGAAAAAATGCTCTACGATCAGGCGCTCCTCCTCTACGCCCTCGCCGAGGCCGCGGCTGCGACGGGGGAGGCGACGTTTCGGGATCTCGCCGAGGAGACGGTCGCGTACGTCTTCGAGCGGCTCGGGGCGCCGGAGGGGGCGTTTTACACGGCGGAAGATGCCGACGTTGATGGCGTCGAAGGGGCGTACTATCTCTTTACGCCGGAGGAGGTGCGCGCGGTGCTCGGGGAGGAGGACGGCGCCCTTTTTTCCGCGGCGTACGACATCGGATCGCCGGGGCCGATCGAAGGGAAAAGCGCGCCGAACCTGACGCGCTTTGAGCCGAAGGCCCTTCAGGATCGATTCGGAATGTCGGAAGCGGCGCTTTTTCAGCGCCTTGAGGCGGCCCGCAAGCGCCTTCGGGCGTACCGGGAGGCGCGGCACCGGCTGTTTGTCGATCGGAAAATTTTGTCCGGTCCGAACGGCCTCATGATCGCCGCCCTCGCCCGGGCCGGCGAGCTTCTTGGACGCCCGGCGTGGGTGGCACGGGCCGAGGCGGCGTACCGGTTCGTCCGCGAGCGGCTCATAGGCGGCGACGGGACGCTGTATGTGCGCTATATCGACGGGGAGCGAAAAAATATCGCGACGCTCGACGACGTCGCGGCGCTGGCCTGGGGAGCGCTGGAACTCTTTTTTGCCGCCCAAGCGCCGGCCTACCTCGAGGAAGCGCGGCGCTGGGTTGCCTACGCCGACGCCCGGTTTCGGGCGCCGGAAGGGGGGTACCGCCACACCGCCGCCGCCGGCCCCGGCGGCGTTTCGGTGCGGAAGGCGGCCGACGGCGCGATCCCGTCGGGAAACGCGGTGCTGGCGTTCGTCCGAGCGCACTTCGCGCGGCTTTTGGGCCGGCCGGAGGATGCCGAGGCGCTGGAGGCGCTGTTTACGGCCTTCGGCGGGCGGGCCTTTGCGCGGCCGGCGGAACACGCCTTCTTGCTCGCGGCCCGGCTCGTCGTCGAAGGATCGGGGGCGGAAGTCGTCATCGTCGGCGAGCGGGAGCATCCGGCGACGGCGGCGCTCGTTCGCGCGACGCGGGAGGGGTACCGGCCGCACACCCTCGTCCTCGTCCGGCCGCCGGCGGGCCCGGAGGCCGAGGCGTGGGACCGGGCGCTTCCGGATACGGCGGCCATGCGGCCGGTCGGCGGCCGGCCGGCGGCGTACGTCTGCCGGAGGATGGTCTGCCGGGCGCCGGTGACGGACCCGGACGCCCTCCGCGCGGCCCTGGCCGAGGCGACTTAGAGCACGCCCTTCAGCATGCCGTTCCAGTAGATCACCGGAAGCAGGTCTTTTTTCAGGACGTACATGGAGAAGCGCTCTTCCGCCTGGTCGAACGGGAACGATTCCATGATTTCGCCGTCGTAGCCGAACTCGGCCAGCACCAGACGGCCGATGCCGGTGACGAAGGGGCAGGAGGAATAGCCGTTGTAACGGGCGGTGAGCGGTTCGCCCCGCAAGAACTGAAGGACGTTTTCCACGAGAACCGGCGCTTGTTTGCGGATGGCGGCGCCGGTTTTGGACGTCGGCACGTTGGCGACGTCGCCGAGGGCGAAGACGTTCGGGAAGCGGGTATGCTGCAGGGTGTGCTTGTCGACGTCGACCCAGCCGGCGGCGTCGGCGAGAGGGCTTTCCCGCACGACGTCCGGGGCCGTCATCGGCGGGACGATGTGGAGGAAGTCGAAGCGCATGGCCACCGTTTCCCCGCTTTCGAGGTTGCGGAACGTCGCCTCCCGCTTGATGGGGTCGACTGCTGTGAGGGTGTGGCGGTAGACGGTCTCGATCCTCCGTTCCCGGGCGACCTTCTCCAGCGTGGCGGCGTATTTCGGCACGCTGTAGATGGACGGCGTGGCGGCAACGTAGCGAAGGGTGACGCGGGAGCGGACGCCCCTTTGCCGCAGGCGGTCGTCGGCGAGGTACATGATCTTCTGCGGCGCGCCGGCGCATTTGATCGGGGTGTGGGGAAAGGTGAACAGGCCGACGCCCTCTTCGAGACGCCGGATCCCCTCCCACGTTTTCAGGACGGTGTCGAAGGTGTAGTTGCTGCCGGCGACGCCGGCTTCGATCGCTTCCCGGGTGCCGGGCACCTGGTCCCAGTCGAGTTTGAGGCCGACGGCGACGATGAGAACGTCGTAGCGAATGCTTTCGCCGCTGGTGAGAACGATGCGGTTTTCTTCCGGGAGGAACGTCTCGACGGCGTCCCGAATCCACGTCGCTCCCTTTGGGATGAGCGGGGCCTGCGGCCGGACGGTGACGTCCCGGGGGACGAGGCCGGTGCCGACGAGCGTCCAGAGGGGCTGGTAGTAATGCACGTCGGACGGTTCGACGATGGCGATGTGACCGGCGAGATCGCGGCGCGCGCGAAGGAGCCGGGCGGCGACGGTGATGCCGGCGGTTCCGCCGCCGGCGATGACGATGCGGTATTTCATCGCGTTCCTCCTTCCCGGTGTTCGACCGTCCTTCGTCCATCTTGAAGTAAGCGCTTACGACGGCGGCCCGACACAATGCTTTCGGCGCGGCGAGGAAGCCGCGATTTCGTCGAATAAGGCCTTCCCCTTACGGCTAAGGTAACATCCCTATACCGGTATATGGATCGGGGAATTCGCTGATTTTTGATGTTCCCAACGTAATCATCGCGAATAAAGGAAAAACCGGCCGTTTTAAACGGCCGGTTTTGGACTGGCAGGTAAAACACCCGTCGCGCTGCCGTCGCGTCTGGTTTGCCGTTCCGCCTTCAAAAAGGCGTCGAAGCGTTCAAGGCCGTTACGCGTTCATGGCCGTTACGCCTTCTTACTCCTTCAAAAAGGCGCCGATGCGTTCGAAGCTGTTACGCGTTGAGCGGGGCGTCGACGCGGCCGAGGGCCTGCTTGAGCTCGGCGTAGCCGCCGAGGAGGTTGTAGACCTCCCGGTAGCCGTTCGCCCGGAGGATGCTCGCCGCGATCGTCGAGCGGCCGCCGAGCTCGCAGTGGACGAGGATCGGCCGGTCTTTCGGCACCTCCGCGAGCCGGTCCGGGAGATCGCCGAGCATGATGTGGGTCGAGCCCTCGAGGGCCCCCGCCTTCCGCTCGCTTTCGCTCCGGACGTCGAGGATGAAGAAGTCGCCGAGGCGGTCTTTGACGTCTTCCGGCCGGACGTTCGCGTAGCGGTCGAGCTTTTCCGGCCCGCGGGCGAGGACGTCGGTCGGGGCGATGATGCCTTCCAGCCGGTCGATGCCGATCGAGCGGAGGGCGATGCGGATCTCCTCCGCCGCCGCCTCATCGGCGACGACGGCGAGCGGCCGGTCGTAGTCGACGAGCCAGCCGGCCCAGGTGGTAAACGACTTGCCGAGGGGGATGTTGATCGAGCCGGGGAGGTGCCCCTCCTGGAAGGCGGCCTGGGGCCGGGCGTCGACGATCTGGACCCCTTCCGCCTGAAGGCGCTCGAGCGTCTCGTCGTCGGCGCCGAAGCGGACCGGTTCTTTGAGTTCTCGAAGCAGCGCCGGGCCTTCTTTGTTGATCCGCTTCATGTGCTTGAAGTACTTCGGCGCCTCCGGCTGGTCGGCGAGGAGCGCCTCGACGAAGGCGTCCTCGTCGTCGATCTGGAGCGCCCAGTTGGTGAGCTTCTCGTAGCCGACGGTGGACGACGGGACGGCGCCGAGGGCCTTGCCGCAGGCGCTTCCGGCGCCGTGGGCGGGCCAGACCTGGAGGTAGTCGGGGAGGGCTTTGAAGCGCTTTAAGCTTTGGAACATCTGCCGGGCGCCGGGGACGGCGGTGCCTGCGAGGCCCGCGGCCGCTTCGAGGAGGTCGGGGCGGCCGACGTCGCCGACGAAGACGAAGTCGCCGGTGAAGATGCCGATCGGCTTTTGGGTCGCCGGGAGGTCGTAGAGGAGGAAGGAGAGGTGCTCGGGGGTGTGGCCGGGGATGTGGAGGACCTCCAGGCGAATGTTGCCGATCTGGATGACGTCGCCGTCCTTGAGGAGGCGGTGGGGCAGGCCGTCGAGATAGCAGTACTTCCAGTTTTCGTCGCCCTCGTCGGAGAGGTAGAGGGTGGCGCCGACCCGGTCGGCGAGCTCCCGGGCGCCGGAGACGAAGTCGGCGTGGATGTGGGTTTCGGCGGCGCCGACGATGCGGACGCCTTCCCGGGCGGCCGTCTCGAGGTACGGCTCGATGTTCCGCATCGGGTCGATGACGATCGCCTCGCCGGTCGCCTGGCAGCCGACGAGGTACGAGTAGTGGGCGAGCTTTTCATCGACAAACGTCCGAAGGAGCATGCCGGTCGCCTCCTTTGATTCTTGTTGCTTACGATCGTACGTTTCCTTTCCGTTCGCCGAGGACGGCGACGGCGGCCCGGAGGGTGATGAGAAGTTCCTGCACGACGGGCTCTTTGAGGAGTTTCATCAAGCCGAAGACGCCGACCGGCGTGCGGTCTTCCTGCGCCCGGCGGCGGATGGCGTCGACGAGGGCTTTGGCCTCGTCGGCCTTTTCTTTGAACGGCGCGACGTAGCTCTGGACGCTTTCATGGAGGTAGCGTTGCGACTCCTGATCCTCCGCCAGCGCGACGGCAAACTCGACCATCGGTTCGATCTTGTCAAGGAAGGCGACGAGGCGCGGCGCCTTGTCGAGCAGCCGGAGCAGGGCGGCCAGCGTCTCCCGGTCGAGGGTGACCGGGGGCAAATCTTCTTTCAGGCCGCTGAGGAGGTACGTCAGGGACTCCCGGTCGGCGAAGAGATGTTCGGCGAAGGCGAGGAGGTTGCCGAGGGCCTTGAGGCGGGCCGCCCACTCGGGGAGGTCGTGCAGGAGGTCGACGAGGGCCTGTTCGACGGCCGGATCGGCGAGGACGGCTTCGAGGGTTGGCGCATCGAGGGTGGTGCGGGAGGCGTGTTCGGCGGTCATCGGCGTTCCTCCTTTGCGTCACATCACGCCTTTGAGCATGCCGTCCCAGTAGATGATCGGGAGGAGTTCCTTCTTGAGCACGTACATGGAAAAGCGCTCTTTGGCCTGGTCGAAGGGAAACGTCTCGCTTGGCACGTCGCCGTAGACGAATTCGGCGAGCATGAGGCGGCCGTAGCCGGTTACCAGCGGGCAGGAGGCGTAGCCGTCATAACGGGCGGAAAGTGGTTCGCCCCGGATGGCGGCGAGGAGGTTGTGGACGAGGACCGGGGCCTGCTTGCGGATGGCGGCGCCGGTTCGGGCCGTCGGGAGGTTCGTGTTGTCGCCGATGCCGAAGACGTTCGGGTAGCGTTTGTGCTGGAGCGTGTGCATGTCGACGTCGACCCAGCCGGCGGCGTCGGCGAGGGGGCTTTCTTTGATGAAGTCGGGGGCGCTCTGCGGCGGGACGACGTGGATGAAGTCGTACGGCATCCGCACCCGATCGCCGCTTTCGAGATTTTCAAAAATCGCTTCCTGCTTGACGGAGTCGAGGGCGACGAGGTTGTGGCGAAACTGCGTCTCGATGTTTCGCTCGCGGACGATGCGGCTTAGGGTGGCGGCAAACTTCGGCACGCTGAAGATCATCGTGCCGCCGGAGACGAAGCGGACGGTCGCCTTGGCGCGCACGCCTTTTCGGCGCATGTAGTCTTCGGCGAGGTACATGATCTTCTGCGGCGCGCCGCCGCACTTGACCGGGGTGTTGGGGGCGGTGAAGAGGGCGGTCCCGCCTTCAAACCGCTGAAGGGCGTTCCACGTTTTTTCGACGGTGTCGAAGGCGTAGTTCGAGCCGACGGGCCCGGATTCCAGCGCTTCTTGGATGCCGTCGATTTTGTTCCAGTCGAGTTGGATGCCGGCGGCGACGACGAGCCAGTCGTAGTGGATCGATTCGCCGCTTTTTAACACGATTCGGTTTTCTCCCGGGAGGAACAGTTCGACGGCGTCGCGGATCCAGACGGCCCCCGGCGGGATGACCCGCGCTTCCTCCCGGACGGTGACGTCCAGGGGCGTGATGCCGGCGCCGACGAGCGTCCAGAGCGGTTGGTAGTAATGTTTTTCCGACGGTTCGACGATGGCGATTTCGCCGGATAAGGCCCGCCAGCGGCGAAGGAGCTGCGCCGCGACGGTGATGCCGCCGGTCCCGCCGCCAACGATAACGATTTTGAAGCGCATCGGTTTCCTCCCCCATCCGGAGTATGGTATGGTTTTGGTAACCCAGAACGGCGGTTGAGAAAAGCGTATCATGGGACCGCTTTCAAGCCTATCGGGGAATCCACTGAATCGATGGTGTTTTCGCTTCATATGTCTGTCGTCGCATCTCGGCCGGGGGCATCCGGCCGGAACGGAGCCGAAACGATCGCCGGATCGCCGGAAACACGGCCGGGAAAGGAGGGGGCCGATGGGGACGCCGGCGCTCGATGCCCAGACGTTGGGCAAAATTTTGAACGCCTTAAACGACGGCGTCGTGGTCATGGATCGCCGCCGGACGATCACGTACCTCAACCCGGCGGCAGAGCGAATGACCGGCTGGCAGCTCGGAGAGCCGGTGCCGTACTGCCGGTTCTGTCAGGAGCGGGAAGTCGCCGAAGGCCAGGAGCGGTGTTTTCTTGCCGCCCAGCAGGCGATCGATGAGCTGGAATCGGAGATGCCGACCCGCTGGGGGACGATGGTACCGGTGACGATGACGCGGTCGTTTCTGGTCGACGTCGAGCCGAAGGCGGGGCATATGGTGATCACGATCCGGGACGCGACGGTCCGACGCCAGGCGGAGGCGCTCCGACGCCGGGCGGAGCTCCACCGCCGGACGCTGGAGGTGCTGGAAGAAGAGCGCCGGCGCCTGTCGCTGGAAATCCATGACGGCGTGCTGCAGCTGCTCTATGGCGTGCGCCTCGGCCTGGACGATCTCGCCTACGAGGTGCAGGGCGTCCCGGAGAAGGAGCAGAAGGTGCGTCACCTGATCGGACTGCTGGAAGAAGGGGTCGGGGAGCTCCGGGCGCTGTCGCAGGCGCTCTATCCGCCGGCCCTCGACGATCTCGGCCTGACGTCGGCGCTCCGGCAGCTGGCGGCGCAGTGGACCGGCCGTACGGTGGAGATCGAGGTGGTTGGGGCCTTTCCCCCGACGGTCGAAGCGGCGCTTCAGGGCCGGCAGGCGACCCACGTTTACCGGATCGTGCAGGAGGCGATTCACAACGCCGTCTTTCACGGCCGAGCCCGGACGGTGCTGGTCCGGGTCGGCTGCGGAACGTGTACGTGTCGGGTGCTCATCGTCGACGACGGCCGGGGATTTGACGTCCGCCGGGCGGCCGAAGCGTCGGGGCTCGGCCTCCGCAGCATGGCGGAACGGGCGGCGTCTATGGGCGGACGGCTCTGGATCAAGTCGCGGCCGGGGCGGTGCACGCGCCTTTGGTTTTGCTTTCCCCGGCCGGAGCCGCCGTAGGCGGCGGACCGCTGTGAACGCCTCTGTCCGCCGAAGGCGCCCTGGTCAGAGGCGGCGTGGGCGTCCAGGGCGCGGGGCGATGCAAAGGGGGGAAGGCGATGATCCGGGTGGTCATCGTGGACGATCACGCCGTCGTCCGGCAGGGGCTCCGGCTCATCCTGGAGCGGGCAGGCGACATCGCCGTCGTCGGCGAGGCGGCTTCGGGGGAGGAAGCCCTGCGGGAAGTCTTCCGGAAACCGGTCGACGCCGTTCTCCTGGACGTCCACATGCCGAAAGGGCTCGACGGGATCACCGTGGCCCGGCGGCTGGCGGAAGATTTTCCCTGCGTCCGGGTCGTCATGCTGACGATGTTCGACGACACGGCGCATTTGCAGGCGATGCTGGCCGCCGACGTGGCCGGCGTGGTGTTCAAACACGATGAACCGGAGGAGATCGTGCGGGCGCTCCGGGAGGGGGCAAAAGGGCGGCCGTATCTCCCGGAGCGGGTCCGCCTTCGCTACGGGGGGATGATCCGGGACGTGGGGAACCCGTCCGCCGGCAGGCAAAAGCTCCTTTCGACGCGGGAGACGGAAGTGCTCGTCCTCATGGCGCAGGGCCATTCGAACAAAGAAATCGCCCAGGCGCTCCACCTGAGCGTCAAGACGGTGGAAACGCACCGGGCGAACATTTTGCGCAAGCTCGAGCTCAAAACCCGGGCCGAGCTCGTCGACTATGCGCTCAAAAACGGGCTCATCGTCACGCCGCCGGCGGAAGGGTCGACGAGCGGCTGATGAGGCCGTCGGAAACGGGTTTTTCCCTTCGTCGGACGCCGCGGGCCGGCGTCAGCGGACCAGCTTTTCCATTCGCCGGCCGGAGGCGAGGAGTTCCGGCAGCATCTCTTCCATCCGCCGCCGGGAGAGGCGCTGCACCGGTCCGGAGACGGTCAGGGCGGCGAAGATGTCGCCGTTCGGTCGAAAGACGGGGATGCTCACCGCCGCCACCCCTTCCTCCCGTTCTTCGAAGCTCATCGCGTAGCCCTTCCGGCGGACGTCGTCGATCTCCCGCCGGAAGGCGGCCTTGTCGACGCCCGCCGGCCAGTCCGGATGTTCGAGGAGCGCCTCGAGCACGTCCGACGGCGAGAAGGCGACGAGGACCTTGCTGGAGGCGCCGACGAAAAGCGGCAGCCGCTGACCGATGGGGGCGACGCGGCGGATGACCTGATTACTCTGGACGGCCTGAACGCGGATGCGCTCCAGACCGTCTCGGATGTAAAGGCTCACGGTCTCTTCGACGGCATCCCGGAGTCGCTCCATCTCCGGCAGGACGAGGGCCAGCGGATCGTCGGCGTGGTTCATGCTGGCGGCGAGCTCGAAGATGCGAAAGCCGAGGCGGTACCGGTCGGTGTCCGGGTCCCGGACGACGAACCCTTTCCGCTCCAGGGTGTGCAGCAGGCGAAAGACGGTGCTTTTGTGGAGGCCGACCGCTTTGGCGACCTCCGTCAGCCCGAGCTCCCGCTGTTCGGTAAAGGCGAGCAAAATGTCGAGCGCCCGTTCGACGGAACGGACCGATCCGCGGTCTTCGTCCATGGCCATCGGGTCCGGTCTCTCCTTAACGTTAGGGTCGGCGTCAGGCAATGCGAAACGCCGCCTCCGCCTTCAGCCGCTCGTGCAGCGTCCGGAGGACGGCTTCCGCCTTGGCGATCATCTCCCGGGGGATGTCGCCGTCGTAATCAAAGCCGCGATGGTATACGGCCCGGAGGAGGCGGATATCTCGGACGATGATTTCGGCCTGCGGCTGTTCGATGTAGCCTCGAACCGCGTCGACGTCGAGCCGCAGGTAAAAGTCGACGTCCGTCTTGCTCTTATGGAGCACGTAATCAAAGGCGGCGGTATGGTAATCGAACGTTTCGTTCATGGCAAAGCCGAGGCTTTCCACGGTGTCGCGAAACGGGCCGAACCGGTAGGTCCGGCCAATGAGAGGGCTTTCGACGCGCCGCATGCCCTTCCCTCCATTTTTTCATATTGTGCGTGCGCTGTTCTTTATTTTAACATAGGTCCGGTAAACGTCCAGAACGGTTGGGGGTAAAGCGGGAAACCGCCGGCGAAGGACGGAGGGATGGGGTTGTTCGACCGCTGTCCCCGGTGCGGGGGACCGATGGTGCTGAAGCGGCGGGCGGTTCATTATCCGCCGCATCTCATCCGGGGCGTCCCGGTGTGGACGTGCCCGGCCTGCGGGGAAGTGCGGCTGGATGCCCAGACCAAGGCGGCCCTTCGCCCGCTCCTCGGGCGCTTGCAGGGCGAGACGGCGGGGCGGGTCGTCACGTTTCCGTTTTCGTCCGGCGGGGCCGGCCGGCCGGAGGTCGGAGGGGCGAACGATGTTCCGGCGGTGGTCGAACGGGCGGCCCGGCGGACGGTCCGCTTCCGGCTCACGCTCCGCTTTCCCAGACGAAAGCGGGGGTTCCGGCGCGGCTAGCGGGCGCCGGCCCGGCGAACGAGGGCCGATTCAGCGGCCGGTCGAACACCCCGGTTCAGGGGCGGCCGGCCGCTTCGGTCGGAAAGCGGCGGAATATCCCGTCCGGGAGGTCCAAAACGTCCGCGCCGGCGGCTTCCTGGAGCCGGACCATGGCGGCGTAGAGGCCGTCCTGGCGCATGAGCTCCCGGTGGGAGCCGACCTCCCGGATGCGGCCCCGGTGAAGGACGATGATGCGGTCGGCGTTTCGGACGGTGGCGAGGCGGTGGGCGATGACGATCGTCGTCCGACCCTGGGCAAGCCGCTCCAGCGCTTTTTGCACCTCGATCTCCGTCTCGCTGTCGATGTGGGCCGTCGCTTCGTCGAGGATGAGCACCCGGGGGTCCCGGACGAACGCTCGGGCGAAAGCGACGAGCTGCCGCTCGCCGGCGGAAAGCCGCCCGCCCCGTTCGCCGACGCGGGTCCGGAGACCTTCCGGAAGGCGGCGAACGGTCGCTTCCAGGCCGATCGCCTCGACCGCTCGCCGGACGGCCGCTTCGTCGATCGACGGATCGCCGAGGCGGATATTGTCGAGGAGGGTCCCGTCGAAGAGAAACGGGTCCTGCAGCACGACGGCGATCGCCCGCCGGAGGTCCGAGAGGCGGAGGTCCCGAAGGTCGATGCCGTCCAGGGTGATCCGTCCGCGGGTCGGATCGTAGAAGCGGACGAGAAGCTGGATGAGCGAGCTTTTTCCGGCGCCGGTCATGCCGACGACGCCGATCGTCTCGCCGGGCTCGATCGCGAGGTGAACATCTTCAAGCGCCCAACGGTCGTCCCGGTAGCGGAACCAGACGCCTTCGAAGCGGATGGCCCCCCGGACCGTCGGCAGGGGCCGGGCCCGAGGCCGTTCGGTCACCTCCGGCGGCGTGTCGAGGAGGGCGAAGATGCGTTCGGCGGAGGCCATCGCCTGCTGGACGACGGTGTAATTTTCGGCAATCTCCCGGATGGGCTGGAAGAGGCGGCCGAGATAATCGATGAACGCGTACACAAGCCCCACCTCCGCCGCGGCGCCGTCGCCGGATAGGGTCCGGGCGCCGGCGACGAGGAGCAGGGCGAGGCCGAGGGCGTAGAGGACGTCCATCGCCGGTCGGAACACCGACTGCGCCCGGAGCTCTTTGAGGCTGGCGTCGTAGTGGTCGCGGTTCGTGGCGGCGAAGCGGTCGGCGACGGCGGCCTCCCGGTGAAACAGCTGGATGACGCGCATGCCGGAGAGGTATTCGGCGAGCGCCCCGTTGATCCGGGCGAGGCGGCTTCGGACGCGGCGGAACGCCTCCCGGGCGATCTTTTGATAGATCCGGAGGGTCAGGGCGACGAGGGGCAGCGTGAGGAAGGCGACGAGGGCGAGCCGGACGTCCAGCGCGAGCATGACGGCGGCGATGCCGGCGAGGACGACGGCGTCTTTGATCAGGACGGCAAAGACGGTGGAAAACATCTCGGACAGCGCTTCGACGTCGTTCGTCACCCGCGTGACGATGCGGCCGGTCGGCATCCGGTCGAAAAAGCCGATCGAGAGCGTCTGCAGATGGCGGAAAATCGCCCGGCGGATGTCGTAGAGGATCCGCTGGCCGGTGGCGAGGAGCAGCCGCGTCTGAACGGCGGTGAGCCAAAACCCGCCGACGACGAGACCGAGGTAGAAAAAGGCCAGGCGGACGAGGCCCGGGACGGCGTCCGGCGCCGGCGCGCCGCCGCTTCGGACGAAGTAAGCGTCGATCGCCGTCTTGATCACGAGCGGTCCGGCGAGTTCGGCGGCGGTGGCGGCGAGGACGAGGAGGACAGCCGCCCCCAGCGGTCGGGCGTACGGCCGGGCAAAGCGGGCGAGTCGGCGGACGAGGGCCTGGTCGGACGGCCGACCGGCGGCGCCGGGATCCTCCCGCGGTTTGGTTTCTCCCTGCGGACGTTCGGTCGTCGGACGTTTTTCCGGTTGTTCCCGTCGCTTGCGGGGATCCCGTGGGCGTCGATCGCGGTCGGTCATCGGCGGACGCTCCTTTCGCCGGCGCGTTCGGCGGGGCGTTCGGCAGGCAGAGCGTCGGCCCGGCCGCCCGGCGCCCCGGCGGCCGCCGTTTCGGCGGCGCCCTCGCCGGCATCGACCTTTCCGGCGGCGTTTTCGCCGGCTTCGGCCGTTTCGGCAACGTTCTTGCCGGCATCGGCCCCATCGGCGGCGCTCTGGCCGGCGCCGCTCGGTGCCGGATCGGTCGGGGTGCCGCCTTCGGCCGTCGTTTTCACGGCTACTTCACCGTCGAACGGGTCGTCCAGGGCGAGGGACTGAAGCCGCGCCAGGCGGGCGTAACGCCCGCCTTTTTGCATGAGCTCGGTGTGGGTGCCTCGCTCGACGATGCAGCCGCCGTCCAGGACAAGGATCTCATCGGCGAACATGACCGCCGAGACGCGGTGGGCGATGATGATCATCGTCTGCCGGCCGCGAAGTTCCCGAAGCCGCGCGAGGATGTGTTGCTCCGTCCGGGCGTCGACAGCCGAGAGGGCGTCGTCGAGGATGAGGATCGGCGCCCGGCGGAGGAGGGCCCGGGCGAGGGCGAGGCGCTGTTTTTCCCCGCCGGAAAGCGTCACCCCCCGCTCGCCGACGACGGTGTTCAGGCCGTCCGGGAAGCGCTCGAGGGCTTCGTGAAACCCCGCCGCTTCCACCGCCCAGGCGATCGCCTCCGGCGAGGCGTCTTCGGCGCCGAAGCGGAGGTTTTCTTCGATCGTCGCCGAAAACAAAAACGGCTCCTGCGGCACGACGGCGATCGATGAGCGAAGGACCGAAAGCGGGATGGCGGCGATCGGCCGGCCGTCGATGAACAGCGTCTCGTCGGGAGCCTCGTAGAGCCGGCTTAAAAGGGCGGCGAGGGTCGACTTGCCGCTCCCCGTCGGTCCGATGATGCCGAGCGTCCCGCCGGCCGGCACGGTGAAGGAGACGTCGGCGAGGGCGGCCGCCTCATTGCCGGGATACCGGAACGAAAGTCTCCGGGCCGCGATCTCGCCTCGAATCGAGCGGATCGCCGGATCCGTCCGCTCGTCATCCCGGATCTCCGGTTCGGCGTCGAAGAGGGCGTTCAGCCGCTCCATTGACGCCGCCCCCCGCTCGAGGATGTTGATCGCCCAGCCGATGGCCCGCATCGGCCAGACGAGCATCATGAGGTAGGCGCTGAAGGCGACGAACGCGCCGACGGTGATCTCCTGGCGGAGGACGAGGAAGCCGCCGTAGAGGAGGACGACGAACATGGCGATGCCGACGAAAAGCTGCACCAGCGGCTGGAACAGCGCCTGCAGCCGGATGAGGTGAAGGTTTTTCTCCAGGAGTTCCCGGCTGGCGGCATCGAACGCCGCTTCTTCCAGCGCTTCGATGCCGTAGGCCCGGACGACCCGGACGCCGCTTAAGTTTTCCTGCACCCGCTCCGTCACCCGGCCGAAGGCCGCCTGGACGTCCTTGAACCGCCGGTGGATCTCCCGGCCGAAGCGCCGGGAGAGGAAGGCGATCAAGGGGAAGACGGCGGTGGCCAAGGCGGTCAGCCGGAGATCGACGGTGGCGATCATCGTGCCGACGACGAGGACGACGAGGATGACGGTGTCGAAAAACATGACCACCCCGCCGCCGAAGGCAAACCGGACGGCGCCGATGTCGTTCGTCGCGTGGGCCATGAGGTCGCCGACCTTGTGCCGGTCGTACCAGCCGGCGGAGAGGGTGACGAGGTGGCGGAACAGCCGGTCCCGCAGGGTGTACTCGAGCTTCCGGGCGGTGCCGAAGATGAGCATCCGCCAGGCGTAGCGAAAGAGAAACGTCATCGCCGCCGCGACGAGGAGGATCGTCGCCGTGGCGACGAGGAAGCCCGGCTCCATCGCCCCCGCGGCGAGCCGGTCGACGGCGCCGCCGATGAGCCGCGGCGTGAGGAGTTGCGCCACGTCGGCGAGGAAAATGAAAAGAATCCCCCAGGCGTACCGATGGCGGTTTTCCCTGAGAAACGGGCCGAGATGGCGGAACGTCCGTCGCACGCTGCCGGCCTCCCTGGAAGGACGAATATTTCGCGTTCCGAACGATCCTTGTGCCTCATTGTACGCCAACGCCGGCCGGTTGTAAAGCGAGCAATTTATACAGAGGCTGTCGGGCGCTTGTGGCGTGACAGCCGGCGCCGCGGCTGCTATAATAGCGGACAATAGAGCTTTAGCGGTTAAAAGCCCTAAAGAAACATGAAAGGTCGCCGCCAACCGCGCCGCGGCGGAAGGGGCCGCGGCGGCCGCGGAGGAGGCCCGACCGCCAGCGTAAGGAGAGGGAGAAGCCATGACCAGCCAGCTGGAGGCGCTCCGCCGGGAGCTCGACCGGATCAACGAGGAGATCTTGAAATGGCTCAACCGGCGGGCGGAAGTCGTGCAGGAGATCGGGCGGCTCAAGCTCAAGCAGGGGATCAACCGCTTCGACCCGGTGCGGGAGCGGGAGATGCTCGACCACCTCGTCCGGATCAACACCGGGCCCTTCGACGACCAGACGATCCGGGCGCTTTTCAAGCAGATCTTCGCCGCGTCCCTCAAGCTTCAGCAGAAGCAGCACGAGGACGCCCTCCTCGTGAGCCGCGCCCGGAAGCCGGAAGACACGGTCGTCACCGTCGGTTCGGTCCGGATCGGAGGCGGCACGCCGGTCATCATCGCCGGCCCGTGCTCGGTGGAAAGCGAGGCGCAGACGGACGCCGTGGCGCGGGTGATCGCCGAGCACGGCCTCGGCCTCATCCGGGGCGGCGCCTTCAAACCCCGGACGTCGCCGTACGACTTCCAGGGCCTCGGCGTCGAAGGGCTGAAGATTCTCCGGGAGGTCGCCGACCGCTACGGCCTCAAAGTCGTGAGTGAGATTATGACGCCGGGAGACCTCGACGTCGCCGTCCGGTACGTCGACATCATCCAGATCGGCGCCCGGAACATGCAGAACTTCGCGCTGCTCAAGGAAGTCGGCGCCCTGAGCACGCCGGTCCTCCTCAAGCGGGGGATGGCGGCGACGATCGAAGAGTTCAAGTTTGCCGCCGAGTACATCCTCTCCCACGGCAACCCGAACGTCATCCTCACGGAGCGGGGCATCCGGACGTACGAAAAGGCGACGCGGAACACCCTCGACATCTCCGCCGTGCCGATCTTGAAGCAGGAGACGCACCTTCCCGTCCTCGTCGACGTCTCACACGCCGCCGGGCGCCGGGATATCCTCCTCCCGCTGGCGAAGGCGGCCCTCGCCGCCGGCGCCGACGGCGTGATGATCGAGGTACACCCGGACCCGTCGGTTGCCCTCTCCGACGCTCAGCAGCAGATCGACCTCGACACCTTCCGCCGTTTCATGGCCGAGCTCAAAACCGCCGCGCCGGCGTTCGTCTGAGGGGCCGCCGGGCGCCGGTTCGGCTGAGGGCCGCCGGGCGCCGACGCAGTGCCGGCCGCCCGGCGGGGTCCCGCGGGGCAAAAGCGCAATGCCGGAGACGACCGAAACGCCGCAGGCGAGATGATCGCCTGCGGCGATCGTTTTTCACGCCGGTTTCCGTCGAAAGCGCCTTCAGCCGAAAAACGCCGTTCGTTTCCCTCCGACACGAAAGCGCTTCCCGCGGCCCGGCAGAAAGGCTTTTGGCCATTTATGAAAAAACATCAAACCACTTGCGAAAATCCCCCGGACGGCGTATCATAGTCAAAGAAGTATAAAAGCGGTTCCAGACCCGGGGGAGGGGATCCGATGGGCGTGACGATCTACGACGTCGCCCGGGAAGCCGGCGTTTCGATGGCGACGGTGTCGCGGGTCATCAACGGGAGCGCCAACGTCAAGCCGAGCACCCGGAAGAAGGTCCTCCGGGTGATTGAGGAGCTCGGCTACCGACCGAACGCCGTCGCCCGAGGGCTCGCCAGCAAGAAGACGACGACGATCGGCGTGATCCTGCCGGACATCTCGAGTGTCTTTTTCGCCGAGCTCGCCCGGGGGATCGAGGACATCGCCACGATGTACCACTACAACATCATCCTGACGAACTCCGACCAGAACATCGACAAGGAGCTCAAGCTGATCGGGAATCTGCTCGAAAAACAGGTCGATGGCCTCCTTTTCCTCGGCTCACAGGTGACGGAAGAGCACCGCCGGCTCTTCAAATCGCCGGTGCCGGTCGTTCTCGTGGCGACGGAAGACCCGAAAGGCGAGCTTCCGTCGGTCCACATCGACGTCCGGCAGGCGGCGTACGATGCCGTCTCGTATCTGCTCAAAAAAGGTCACCGGCGGATTGCCTTCCTCTCCGACCGCCTCTCGACGAGCCTCGGCCGGGGCCGGTACGAAGGCTACCGGCAGGCGCTCGCCGAAGGCGGCGTCGAGGTCGACGAGACGCTCATCGTCGAGGTGCCGCCCCACTACGAGGCGGCCCTGAAAGGGATGAAGACGGTCCTGGCGCTCCAGCCGCGGCCGACGGCGATTTTTGCCGCGAGCGACGAGCTGGCCATCGCCGCCGTCCACGCCGTGCAGGACGCCGGTCTCAGCGTCCCGGACGACGTCGAGGTGATCGGCTTCGACAACACCCGCATCGCCCAGATGGTCCGGCCGATGCTCACCTCCGTCGTGCAACCGATGTACGACATCGGCGCGGTGGCGATGCGGCTTCTTACCAAGCTCATCCAGAACGAAGACGTGCCGACGAAGACGGTCGTGCTGCCGCACCGGATCGAGTTCCGGCAGTCGACCCGGCCGGCGTAAGGAGGGCGCCATGGTCGCGATCATCGGGGCGATGGACGAAGAGATCGCCGAGCTCCTTCAAGGGATGGAAGCGGTGGACGTCCGCCGGGCGGGGCCGGTCGAGGCCCGCGTCGGCCGGATGGACGGCCGGCCGGTCGCCGTTTTAAAAAGCGGCGTCGGCAAGGTGAACGCGGCGCTTGCGGTGCAGGCGGCGATCGACCACCTCCGGCCTCAGGCGCTCCTTTTTCTCGGCGTTGCCGGCGCCCTCGATCCGGCGCTTGAGATCGGCGATCTCGTCGTCGCCGAAGACGCCCTCCAGCACGACGTCGACGCAACGCCTCTCGGTTTTCGTCCGGGAGAGATCCCCTTTGAGCCGGTGAGCGTCTTTCCCGCCGATCCCCGCCTGATCCGGCGGGCGGTGACGGCGGCCGAGGCGCTTTTCGGCCGCCGGCCGGCCGTCGGCCGGGTGCTCTCCGGCGACCGGTTCGTCGCCGACCGGGAGATGGTGAAGGCGCTTCGGGAGCGCTTCGGCGGCCTGTGCGTCGAGATGGAAGGCGCCGCCGCAGCGCAGGTGGCACACAAAAACGGCGTGCCCTTCCTCCTCATCCGGACGATCTCCGACCGGGCGGACGGGGCGGCGCCGGCGGATTTCCCCGCTTTTTTAAAAGAGGCGGCCGGCCGGAGCGCCGCCCTCGCCCGGGCGATCGTCCGTTCAGCGGAGGAATTCGAGCACGCGTTTTAAGACGACGGCATTTTTTTCCCGGATCGCTTTGCGCCGAGGAATCAGCGGAAACGGAGGATCGAGCAGGCGCCGGGGGAGGGGGACCGGCGCTTTTTTTTGCCAGCGGTCGAGGAACACCGTCGGCACCTCCGCGTCAACGAGGGGCCGGTGGGCGGCTTCGGCCCAGAGGAAGGTCCACGCCCGGGGGACGACGCGCCAGAGGTCGTAGCCGCCGCCGCCGAGGGCGAGCCAGCGGCCGCCGGCGTAGGTGTCCGCAAGGGTGTGGATGAGGCGCGGGATGGCCCGATAGGCCCGGGTGCTTAAGGCGAGGTGGGTGAGGGGATCGTAGCGGTGGGCGTCGACCCCGTGCTGACTCACGACGACGTCCGGCCGGAAGCGTTCAAAGGCGGCCACCAGCACCCGCTCGAGGATGGCGAGGTAGTCATCGTCCTCGGTAAACGGCTCCAGCGGGACGTTTACCTTCGTCCCGAAGGCCGGGCCTTCGCCTCGCTCGGTGACGTGGCCGGTGCCGGGGAAGAGGTAGCGGCCCGTCTCGTGGATCGAGACGGTCATCACCCGGGGCTCCCGGTAGAAGATCGCCTGAACGCCGTCGCCGTGGTGGGCGTCGGTGTCGATGTAGAGCACCCGGACGTCGTAGCGGTCGAGAAGGTAGCGGATGGCGACGGCGGCGTCGTTGTAGATGCAGAATCCCGAAGCTTTGTGCGGAAAGGCGTGATGGAGCCCGCCGCCGAGGAAGACGGCGTGGTGTCCGGGGTGGTCCATGATGTACCGGGCGCCGGTCAGGGCGCCGACGACGGTCAGAAAGGCCACCTCGTGCATGCCGGGGAAGATCGGCACGTCTTCGGTGCCGAGGCCGTAGTCGAGGAAATCGTCGGCGGAAAAGGCGGCCGGCGCTGTGTGGGGCTCTGCCTCGTCTTCGTCGACCGCCGCATCGCCCGCGCCGGCCATCTCCATGCTCTCGCCGGCCGTTCCGGGAATAAGCGGCGGCGTTCCGGCACGGCCGCCTCTTCCGGCGGCCTTCACCGCCTCGACATAGCGGGCGCCGTGGACCCGAAGGAGCGGTTCTTCGTCCCAGGCGCTTGGGTCCGGCACGAGGCGCTCTTCCGGCGCCACGAGCCCGAGGGCCTCCAGCAGGTCCAGGACGAGGAGAAGCCGCCGCTGGTCGAACGGATGCTCATCGTGAAACCGGTAGCGGATGAGGTCGGGGTGGTGAATGAGGACGGCCTGGCCGCCGGATCCGACGGGACGCGCCGGCCAGATCGGCCTCGGCCAGGGTTTCGGCGAAAACAGCTCCGGCGGCGGTCCACCCGGCCCGGGCGCCGCCTTCCCGCCCGGCTCCGGCGCCCCGACGTTCGGCCCGGGCGAATCCGTTCGGCCCGACCTCGACGACGGGGGCTCCGGCGACGGAGGCCTGAGCGGTTGCGTCTCCCGCGCCCCTGCGTCTTCAGACGGCCTCATGCCGGCCCTTTGCCTCCTTCAGGCCGGTCGTCCGAAAGCTTCGGCCAGCGGACGACGAAACCCGCCGCCCGGATGGCCGCGATGAGCCGCCGGGGGTCCATCGTCCGGGCCCGGATCGCCGCCCGCCGCCGGCCGGGCTCCGGGCTCTGATAGACGAAGAGGCTCACGATGTTGATGCCCTGCTGTTTGAAGATCGCCGTGAGGTCGGCGATCATCCCCACCCGATCCGGCACCTCGACTTCCAACCGGGTGCTCGGGGCGTCGACGCCGAGCAGGGTGATGAGGGCGCTCAGGAGGTCGGAGTGGGTGACGATGCCGACGATGGCGTCGTCGGCGATCACGGGAAGGCAGCCGATCTTGTGCTGACGCATGAGCTGGGCCGCCTCTTCGACGAACTCCCCGGGATGGGTCGTGATCACCTCCCGGCGGACGATCGCCTCGACCGGTTCCGCCAGCCGGGCGAGCAACGCGTCGTCGACGGCCAGCCGGGACGGCACCGCTTCCCGGAGGTCCCGGTCGGTGACGATGCCGAACAGGCGGCCGTCCCCGTCGACGATCGGAAGATGCCGGATGCGATGTCGGTGCAAAAGCTCGAGCGCATCCCGGATCGTCGCCGTCCGGGGCGCCGTGATGACCGGGGTATGCATGATGTCGGCGACGAGCATCGCCGCTCCCCTTTCGCTTGGCTTCAAAACATCGGCCGCCGAAACCGCAGCCGGTCGAAGGCGACGACCGTCTCCCACGGCACGTTCCGGCCGATCCGCACCATCAGGGCGTTCGCCGGATGGGCGGCGATGTCCGGATCGTCGGTCGCCATCCGTTCGAGTCCGACGGTGCCCATGAGCCGCTCCATCAGCCGGCCGTAGTCCCAGACGTCGAGCCCGGTTCCGCGCAGGTCCCAGTGCCAGTAATATTCCGTCGAGTAGACGAGATAGTCTTCCATCTCCGGCGCCTGAAAGGCGACCCGTAAGAGCCGTTTTGCGATGCCGCTCCGTCGGTACGGCGGCGCCACCTCGATGCCGCCGAGCTCGAGGATCCGCGGGTCCCGCGCCTCCGCCCATCGCTCGAGGGGGTCCGGGTGGTGAAATGTCACGTAGCCGACGATCGTCCGGCCGTCCCGGGCCACGATCACCCGCCCTTCCGGCAGGCCAGCGATGGCGATGAGGGCCGCATGCTGCGCCTCCGGCGGCCGGAAGGCCGTCAGTTCCGGGTGCATCGCGAGCTCCTGAAGCGCCTCCGGCGAAAGCGGTCCCTCGACGACGATCGAAGCGCCCGCGTTCCCGGTCCCTTCATCCCGGATTCCTTCTTCCCGGACGAACGTCTTCCGATGGACGATCGGCGGCATCGGGCTCCCCCTCGGCAGGCGGCGATGGCGTCGCTCTGGTGGCCTTGGGGTGATTATACCATAATCGCCCGGTGCCGGGCTGAAAGCGCCTTCCAAAGGAGCGTGTAAAGTTTCGGGAGGCAGGCGGGGATCATCGCTGTTCAAAGCGAATGGAGATCTCACCGAAAAAAATACTTTCCTGGGACGAGATTGAGCCGCTTGGAGATCTGGAATGCCTCTGGCTGGTTCTGGAACATCTGCCGGACGAAGTTTATGGTGCAACTGGAGAAATCGAGAGGTCATGGGCGAGAGGACGACCCGGTACGGGCGATATGGAACTCGATGGGGGCCGGTATCGTGTTTCAGCACCCGTCGATCGAGAGCCTGCGCCGGGAACTGTCTCGAAACGGGCAACTGCGATCGATCTGTGGGTTGCGCGCAGTTCCCAGCGCAGCCGCTTACATCCGATTTTTCCGCCGCTTGATGACGCACGGATCGTGGATCGAATCGATGTTCGACGAGTTGGTGAAGGCCCTGAGCCAAGAGCTTCCGGAATTTGGGCGTCGTTTGGTGATGGACCGTAAGGCGATCGCCTCGTGGGCGTCCCGTCCCTCGAAAGAAAAGGAGGCAGACGGACGGCGGGATTTGGATGCAGAGTACGGGACGAAAACCTACCGTCGGGGCCGAGAGGACGGGACGATTTGGGAGAAAGGGGTTCGGTGGTTTGGCTATAAGCTCCATCTGGTGGTCGACGCCAAGCATGAGTTGCCTGTGGCGTATACGGGGACCAAGGGGTCGCGCTCGGACGTCAGAGAGGCATGTCCTATTGGACGAGCTGGCGAAACGACGTCCGGAGATTCTGAAGGAGGGGTACGCGTGGCGCTCGCGGTGGACCGGCGGATTTGCACCCCGATTGCACGGGAGAGCTATATAGGGACCCAGGAGTACCGAGGGAGGACGCGGTCGAGCGGGTGAACAGCCGATGGGACGTCTCGTTTGGGTTTGAACGGCACCCCATTCGAGGGTTGGCGAAGATGCGGTTACGCTGCGGGTTGGCTCTGTGTGTGATGCTGGCGCTGGCGTTGGGGAAGGTCCGGGAGAAGCAGCAAGAACACATGAGGCGCTTGGTTCGAGGGGTGTCCTAAACGGCAGGCGATCGTAGAAGGCGGATCTCCTGGGCCAGGTAACCAAGAACCTGGCCTTGGTTTGGCATGGCCTGAATCACCCAGCTTGCGGGTGATCAACCAGATCATGGGGATGTCGGATTCAACACGCCGATGGGACTCGTGATGAAGGTCCGAAGAAAAAGGGACATCGAAAAAGGCCGAGAAGGCCTGTGAAAAAACTTTTCGTTTTGAAGGGAAACCGGACCTATTGATCGAATGCATTTAATCAAAGCAAACCAGCATCCCTTTCTCAACAAGGAGATTCAACCCTGCGGCCTCGACGATTGACTTCCCCTCAACCCAAATGGTTTCGGCATAGGGATATGGAAGCCCTCGTGCCACAAAATCCCATCCTTCGCCAATTCGATCGCGTCTTGGACTGCTCCGCGATCCATGAGGGGGTCGCCCCGCTTGATTCGGAACGCACCGGACGTCCGGCCGTCGATCCGGAACTCGTCATGCGGATCATCTGACGTTCTTCCCTCTTCCATCCCTCTGAGAGGGAACGCTTTCAAATGCTCCATGCACGTCGAGGATTTGGGGTTCTTAGGGCTCGATTTCGCGTCCGTGCTTTACCCGGAGGCCGGGGGTCCGAGGCTTCCGGATCGCACGCCCGGGGTCAAAACGCGGAAGAAGATCGCCCGTTTTCCGACGGCGGGGACGAGGTCCAGGACGACTCCTCTCCGTCCAACCCTCATCCTCCCGATCCGGACCCCAAACCTTTTATTCCCCGGCTCCCCTTCGGCGTCGTCGGGAAGGCCGCAAAGATCATCACGGGCCCTGCGGAACGAGAGACCGCCCTCGAAGCGCTGCTGGACATCCGGCGTGAGCATCCCTGTCTTCGCATGCAAAGCGCCTCCGGGGACGGTGGATATGCCGATACGGAAACGCTCGATCGGCTTTTGCCGTCAACGCCGACTTAGAAGTGACCCGCTTGGCGCCGCTTGGAAATTGACCCACCCCTTCCGGTCACTTACTATGTTTAGAGCCGCGGCATCCCCCCTTTCGGGTTAGAGTCCCGCCGAACAGTCCCGCCCGCTTCTTCTCCCGAAGCCGGTAGCTCTCGCCCCGGATGTTGATGACGTGGCTGTGGTGAAGCACCCGGTCGAGGATGGCGGTGGCGATCACCGAATCGCCCAACACTTCGCCCCACTCCGCAAATCCCTTGTTACTGGTCAAGATGATGCTGCCCCGTTCGTAACGGGCCGAGATCAGGGCAAACAGAGCGGTTGCCGCAGCCCGGTCGTAGGGCCAGACCCCGAATTCGTCGATGATCAGCACCTTGGGGGCCAGGTAGACTCGCATGCGCCGGTCGAGCCGGTGCTCGGCTTGGGCGCGGCGCAGGTCTTCGAGCAGCTCGTGAGCCCGCACGAAGTACACCCCATAGCCGGCCTCGATCGCCTTGATCCCGAGAGCCACACTCAGGTGGGTTTTGCCCACGCCTGGGGGTCCGAGGAAGATCACATTGGCGGCGTCGGCGACGAAGGAGAGGGTAGCCAGCTCGCGAATCTGGCGCTCATCGACGGACGGCTGGAACCCGAAGTCGAACTGCTCCAGGGTGCGGTGAAAGGGCAAATGCGCCAGTTGTGTCCGTGTCCGCAGGTAGCGCTCCCGGCGCGCCGCCGCCTCGAGGCCCAGCAGGTCCACGAGGAAGTCGGGGTAGGGGAGCTGCTTCTGGGCGGCTGCCTCCAGGCGGCTTTCGAGAACCGCCGCCGCGTGGCTCAAGCCCAGCTGCTCCAGGGACTGCCGGGCCTTCTCCAGGGCGATCATCGCCGACTCACCGCCTCGACCAGAGCCTCGTAGGTGCTCAAAGACCGTCGCTCGACTTCCACCGTGGGCCATTGCACCGCCCGGGGCTCCGGCCGCGGGCGGTCACGCTTCGCGGACAACCCCGCCCACTGCTGCGGGTGCGTGAAGCGCTGGCCCGGCCGGAGGGCTCGGGGATGCACCGCCACCCGCTGGTCACCGACCCAGAGCTCGACCACGCCCTCGCCCGGCTGGACCTGGACGAGCTGGCCGGGCCGCCAGGGCCACGGCAGGCCGGACCACGCCCGTTCCCACGGCACGTCACCGTCCCGGCCCACCTGCCGCTGCTCGCGCAGCCAGGGCCTAAGCCGCTCCTGCGAAGCAAGCGGCCGCAAGGCCCCTCGTTCGATCGCCAACCGGTCCACGGGCCGCTCATGGGTGGTGCCGTGGATGCGGACGTTGGCCACGGGATCACACCACGCCAGTGCCTGCCGGTTCAGGTCATCCAGATCCGTGAACCGAACCGCGGGCCAGAAGTTGCCCTTGACGTCCTTGATGCCGCTTTCCACCCGGCCCTTGGTCTGGGGGCGGTAGCCCTGGCAGAGCCGGATGGCAAAACCCAGCCGCAGGGCAAAGTCCAGAAAGCGTTCATTCCACTTGGGCTCGCCGTTCTCGTCCAGTCCCAACACCACCAGCTTGGTCCGGTCGTACAGGCCCGTTTCGGGCACTCCGCCGAAGGACCGGAACGCGTTCAGATGGCACCGGATGAACGTCGCGGTGTCGGCCCGGTCGACAAACTCTACGTACAGGGCCCGGGACCAGCTGAGCACCATCGCGAAGACCCACTTTCGCCGGACCGTGCCGTCCGGCAGCGTATAGGCACAGCTGCCCCAATCCACTTGCGCCTCATGCCTGGCTGCGTCTCGAACCGGACCGTACCGGGGATGGATCGGGGGCGACGCAGGGGCCGGACGAACTCCTTGAGGATGGTGTAGCTCCCCTCGTAACCCTGGATCCGCAGCTCGCGGAGAAGGACGACGCAGTTTTCCACACCTTCCGCGACCCGTTGCAGGATAAACGCTTTGTACGGGTCGAGCTTCGAGCCGCGAGTCGCCCGAGGTGCCGGCTTGGGCACCTCGGTGGCGCGCAAGTACCGCCGCACCGTGTTCCGGGAGATGCCGAGGATTCGCGCGATCTCCCGGATGGACCGACCCTCGCCGTGAAGCTCGTATAGGCGTTTCACCTTTCCACCTCCCAGCATGTTGCCGAGAACACCTCCCGCTCCGTGGCTGGATTCGGAAGGTGTATTTGCCGGGGGGGTCAGTTCCTACCCGGCGATCCCGGGTCAGTTTAACACCGGCGATGACAGAAAAAAGCCACCACGGAATGGCTTGCCCATGCGGTTACTGTCAAACTCGGGGGATACGGTGCCGTTGCGATTCTTGACCCTCCAGGCGGTGGACAGGCTGGCTACCGAGGCATGACGGCGGAACGTCTGCCCAGAGGGTTGTTGGGGAACTTCCGCATTTCGTGGAACTCGACGCCTTTGCTTCATCCATCCCTTTCCCCACACAACAGCCCCAGACCAACCGTTCACGGATTCAGGCGCCCGAAGTCGCTCTTGAAGTTAACCTTTGGAGAAAATAATTCCAGCTTGCCGGATCCACAGCCGCCTCAAGATCTGTCAGGTAGTATCCCATGGATTGCAGATATTGCATCATGTGTCCTTTCACTCTCTCTTCGTCTGATGATGGCACTGAGATCGAATAAATGTTATGGTAGTAATTAATCGGGGCCGAGTCCATCAGAAGACCGTCCGCCAGTTCCACCAAGTTCCCTACAACATCCCGGGTCAACCCGGCTGGAAAGAACACATAAGCGGCAACGAAATTCACGTCTGGCTCGAACTTGCCAACCTCCAACTCCGTTTTTCGGACTGCCTCCGGGTAGTCCTCTAGGCGTGTGGGGCGACGGTGGTCGATGAGCGCCATGTGCGCCGCCGTAGCGAAATCCTCAAGGTAGACGCGGTAGAGTTCTAAGGTTTCCGTTCGCAAGTACCGATATACTTTCATGCACAACCTTCCTCCTTACCATGACTATGGCACCCTCAGTCGTGATCGAAGAACTTTCCCATGGTGAGGGCTCTCCATTCTATCCACGTTATCACAACGTACGAGGCGATCAAGTACAGAAAGGCATTCGCGAGTGTTTGTATCGCCCCCCCTGCCGGCAGGTCTCCCCCCTGAACCATTGTTCTTACAAGAACCCTCCCCAAGCCAAAAGGCAGCAAGACGCTGGGCTTGCTCGATAGCACTACCATCGCGATCACGACCAGCTGTCCGATGGCAATGCCGATTGTGGCATGTCTGCCGAGCACTATCGTAAGACTGGCCAGTATATTTGCAAATGCTTGTAAACCAATGACGCTGACCAATAACAATGTAAGACCGAAAGCCAGTTGTGGCCAAGACGGGAACCCGCTTATAGCGCCGATAATTAGGAACGTTGCTACTGAGCGGAGCCAGACATAAATTGATCGTACTACTCCACTCTCGTTGAATGCCTTCCATAACGTTCCACTCAGAAGCATAACAGTAGGTAATCGGCCTGATGTTAGCTCTGTCCTTACTTCGCTTGCGGTAGGCGCGATACTTCCCGAAAGAATCTGCAAAGATACTAACATGGTAAGCAGCTCTCGCCACCATGGATCTCCGCTCTGCTCAGCGGCAGCGAAACGAAAGGCGAAATAAGCAGAAGCACCAAGCCACGCAACGAGACCAAGGACGAACGCCGGGCGCGACTGCCTCATGGTGGAAAATGTCTTGAGTGCGCATGCTTTACCTGGTATTTTGATCATCCTGTTCTGTTGCCTCACCTAAGGAAGTCTCTATCCAGATTTGATGCCATGTTCATCCAACACTAGAATCTGGTCAGAAATTCGTTTCGCAAAAGACAGATCGTGCGTAGACAGAATAACGACGCGCCCGTATTTTGTGATACGGAGCCAATGCTCAAAAGTCTGAAGTGCATGATCGTCAAGCCCTTCGGTGGGTTCATCCAGTAGCAAAATTCTCCGTCGCGTAAACATTGATAGAAGCAGGCTGGCTTTGCGTTGTTGCCCTTTAGATAAATAGCGGACTGGCACAGAACTATAAGTATCGAGTTGAAATTCTGAGAGGCGACGATGAAGCTCCTGCCGCGACACAGAAACCTGCTCAAGAGTCTGTAGGTACCGAAGATTCTCCTCCGCAGTTAGATCTGCATTCAATCTAACACTACTCTCTAAAAGGCCGGTGAAAAACCCCATCGTTTTGAAGGAAAACTGGACTCATGGATCGAATTCATTCCATCAAAGCAAGCAAGCATCCCTTCTCAAAAAGGAGATTCAAACATGCGGCCTCGACGATTGACTTCCCATCAACCCAAATTGTTTCAGCATATTGATATGGAAGCCCTCGTGCCACAAAATCACATCCTTCGCCAAATCGATCGCGTCTTGGACTTCTCTGCGATCCATGAGTGGGTCGCCCCGCTTTATTCGGAACGCACCGGACGTCCGGCCGTCGATCCGGAACTCGTCATGCGGATCATCTTACTTTCTTACCTCTTCAATCACTCTGAGCGGGAACTCTTTCAAACGCTCCCCATGCACGCCGGTTATTTGTGGTTCTTAGGGCTCGATTTTGAGTCCGTACTTCACCCGGAGGCCGGGGGTCCGCGGCTTCCGGATCGTACGACCGTGGTCAAAACACGGAAACTTTGGCGCAGGCACGGCATTTTTGAGAAAGCCATGCGCCATGTGGTGGATCAGTGCATCGCCGCAGGGCTCGTTCAGCCGGAAGTGCATGTCGCAGTGGACGGTACGCTTGTCCGAGCCAATGCTTCCATCCACAGTTTAAAGCCCATCGCGCCGGCCCCCGTGGAGTCGCTTGACGCTTATCTGGCCCGGCTGGAGGAAGAAGATCGCTCGTTTTCCGACGGCGGAGACGAAGACGACTCCTCTCCGTCTGACCCCCATCCTCCCGATCCGGGCCCGAACCTTTCATCCCCCGGCTCCCCTTCGGCTTCGTCGGGAAGGCCACCCAAGAAGCCGGGCGATTTTCGGGGGGAGCGGTTTTCCAACCGGACCCACCGGAGCATGACCGATCCGGATGCCCGCCTTTATCGAAAGAGCTCCGGTCAAGAAGCCCATTTGCGTTATCTCATTCATCATACGGTGGACACCCGCTCCTCCGTCATCTTGCGGACCCAGGCCAAGATCATCACGGGCACTGCGGAACGAGAGGCCGCCATCGAAGCTCTGCTGCACATCCGGCGTGAGCACCCCTCTCTTCGCATTCAAAGCGTCTCCGGAGACGGTGGATATGCCGATACGGAAACGCTCGATCGGCTTTTGAAGATGGACGTCGTTCCCCTTATTCCCGTGCGATCGCTTCAAAAAGAAGCGCTCCCCGGGTGGCGCCGAGCCGTCCGGGATCCGGAGAAAGCGCGCCAAAGATGGAGCAAGATCAAGGCGGTGCTCGTGCGGAACAAAGTTCGTCGCCTGAATGGTCAAACGCATTACCGAGCCATTCGGAAACGACGCGTTGTCATTGAACGTCTTTTTGCCGAAGGCAAAGAGCAGCACGGCTTAAGCCGTGCTCGAAGCCGTGGCTTGGAAGCGATGCAAGAGCAAGCCATCCTGACGGCTGTAGTGCAGAATCTCAAACGATTAAGCCGGTATGTGCGGAAGCGCCCACAGACCGGGAGTTTCGTGTGCCTCAAACCGGCATACGAAGGGCTTACAAGGGGAGTGGCGGCGTTTTTGACGGTTCTATTCGTTATGACGTCACACCTCGTCAGGCGAAGATGGTCGATCCAGTGGACTTAATTCACCAGCCTTCTAAATAAAAGATCTCGGATCGTGCATGTTGAATATTGATGTAATTGGTCCACAATCCGGCTGCACTTGACCATCGAAACTGATTAAACCATATTATTTCTCCGGATACTGGTACAATCAGGGTCGCGAGGCAACGTAACAAAGTAGTCTTGCCAGTACCGTTGCGGCCCAACAGGCACGTCACGGTAGAGGAAGTGAACTCGGCCGACACGTCTTGCCATACAAGCCTCTTACCAAAGCGCATGCACAGATTGATCGCGCGGATCATTGTCTCGGGCTGCCCTTCCTTTGATTGGCGCCGGGCGACCAAATAAGGCCGCCCAGTGCCTCGCGTGGGGTAAGGGTGGCAGTCAAGCTATACCCACCAATGCCCGAATGAAGTTGGCCCATGCCCCTATGTCGTCTGCTGGGAAGAAGAAGGTGCCTGTGGCAGCAACAATGAGACCGATTGCTATGAGTATATCAGCGTAGTGCCACAGGTTGAGGTGTTTGTTTTTTATCTGTCTAGCCGCCTCACTAAAAGGCTGGTGAATTAAGTCCACTGGATCGACCATCTTCGCCCGACGAGGTGTGACGTCCGAACGAATAGAACCGTCAAAAACGCCGCCACTCCCCTTGTGAGCCTTTCGTATGCCGGTTTGAGGCACACGGAACTCCCGGTCTGTGGGCGCTTCCGCACATACCGGCTTAATCGTTTGAGATTCTGCACCACGGCCGTCAGGATGGCTTGCTCTTGCATCGCTTCCAAGCCACGGCTTCGAGCACGGCTTAAGCCGTGCTGCGCTTTGCCTTCGGCAAAAAGACGTTCAATGACAACGCGTCGTTTCCGAATGGCTCGGTAATGCGTTTGACCATTCAGGCGACGAACTTTGTTCCGAACGAGCACCGCCTTGATCTTGCTCCATCTTTGGCGTGCTTTCTCCGGATCCCGAACGGCTCGGCGCCACCCGGGGAGCGCTTCTTTTTGAAGCGATCGCACGGGAATAAGGGGAACGACGTCCATCTTCAAAAGCCGATCGAGCGTTTCCGTATCGGCATATCCACCGTCTCCGGAGACGCTTTGAATGCGAAGAGAGGGGTGCTCACGCCGGATGTGCAGCAGAGCTTCGATGGCGGCCTCTCGTTCCGCAGTGCCCGTGATGATCTTGGCCTGGGTCCGCAAGATGACGGAGGAGCGGGTGTCCACCGTATGATGAATGAGATAACGCAAATGGGCTTCTTGACCGGAGCTCTTTCGATAAAGGCGGGCATCCGGATCGGTCATGCTCCGGTGGGTCCGGTTGGAAAACCGCTCCCCCCGAAAATCGCCCGGCTTCTTGGGTGGCCTTCCCGACGAAGCCGAAGGGGAGCCGGGGGATGAAAGGTTCGGGCCCGGATCGGGAGGATGGGGGTCAGACGGAGAGGAGTCGTCTTCGTCTCCGCCGTCGGAAAACGAGCGATCTTCTTCCTCCAGCCGGGCCAGATAAGCGTCAAGCGACTCCACGGGGACCGGCGCGATGGGCTTTAAACTGTGGATGGAAGCATTGGCTCGTACAAGGGTGCCGTCCACCGCGACATGCACTTCCGGCTGAACGAGCCCTGCGGCAATGCACTGATCCACCACATGGCGCATGGCTTTCTCAAAAATGCCATGCCTGCGCCAAAGTTTCCGTGTTTTGACCACGGTCGTGCGATCCGGAAGCCTCGGACCCCCGGCCTCCGGGTGAAGCACGGACTCGAAATCGAGCCCTAAGAACCACAAATAACCGGCGTGCATGGGGAGCATTTGAAAGAGTTCCCGCTCAGAGTGATTGAAGAGGTAAGACAGTAAGATGATCCGCATGACGAGTTCCGGATCGACGGCCGGACGTCCGGTGCGTTCCGAATAAAGCGGGGCGACCCACTCATGGATCGCAGAGAAGTCCAGGACGCGATCGATTTGGCGAAGGATGTGATTGTGTGGCACGAGGGCTTCCATATCAATGTGCTGAAACAATTTGGGTTGATGGGAAGTCAATCGTCGAGGCCGCATGTTTGAATCTCCTTTTTGGGAAAGGAATGCTTGCTTGCTTTGATGGAATGAATTCGATCCATGAGTCCAGTTTTCCTTCAAAACGATGGGGTTTTTCACCGGCCTTCTAAGTTGTTGTTGCTTCTTTATGGCTTGTTGTACTTTCGCATTGGCCTGTGCTTTCTCCCAAAGGGAATTTGGCACGTCGCTTAGTCCGCGGGTGTTATCGCATGGCTGGAAGTTGTCGAGGCGCACGCAACTGCGGTGAGCTCCCTTGTAATAGAAGTGGATGTGGTAGTAAGGCTTTGCCGAATCAGGAGAGTCTATGCGGGCACGCCACCCGCTTCCTAGGTCTATCCAAATGGAAGCGGCTGCTTGGGCTATGCCTGTCCAGAATAAGAGGATGGTTGTAAGCAGCATGATTGTAATTCCGCCGCTAATTGATCTTCGCGCCATGCGGTCAATCCTCCCAAGCTCTTGTCGCGTCCCTCGTTCCGCAATTTTCCGCAGGCAGGCGGTTAGGCGGTGAAGAGTTGAGTCATTTCTCACCCCTCTATTGCACCGCACCCTGGAAAATCGAGGGAAACACTCAGGTAAGTTGAAGGTCACGCCTCTGACGGTTGCCCCCGGGTGTCCGGTGGCGAGTTGTGGAGGTAGGATTGGCGGGAAGTTTGTAAGCCGTAGGCTTGACTTGTGGGAGGACTGATAATATTGTAATAATATTGTAAGGAAAATGGCTCCGCGGGTCAAGTCCGCGCAATCACGAGCTTTTTTCGCTGTACCTATACCTCGGCTTGATGGGCATCAGGCCATCTTCAGTTTTGGGGGATTCCACGATTCTTTTTTAAACCAGATCGGGTTTCATGCATATATTCCCCGTGTTTTTAATAAAAAAGACAATACTCCACCTCCCTTTTTCCAATCCACAGAAAAAAGGCAAACAAATCTATTCTTCTTTTCCTCCACTACGCTACCTGCACAAAACTCCTCAATTTCCCTGACCGGAGCCGCGCCCCTTAAATTAGACAATTTGATCGGTATCCCTATGTGATTCAGACCTAGCTTGTGCTCAGGGCTTCTTTGAGCGTTTCTTGGGGCGTTTTGTACCGCAGGCTTGAATGCAGCCGATGCTCGTTGTAGTACCGGATCCGTTCGGCCAAAAGCGCATCGAGGGCTTCGATGCTCCTTGCTTCAAGCAGAAGGTCTTGATGCTCTGCTTTGAAACGCGAGAAGAAGGATTCGACAATGGGATTTTCCTTCGGTCCCCGCAGGCTGTACGACAGTCGCTGTCCTTCTTCAAGCAGGAGATGACCGACCCACGCGTGACTCAAGAAGGCGCCGCCCTGATCGTGATGGAGGATGGCTTTCGGGCGCTCCCTCTTTTGGGTCAGGATGAACGCTTTGGCCCGTTCCCAAGCCTGAAGCGCGGTCCGAACATCCGGCGAGAAAGAGATGGCATATCCGATCACCATGCGGGTCCGATGGTCCAGAATCGGCAAAAACCAAACCTTCCCGCCGCCATAGACGAGCTGGGTGAAATCGGTGTAGAGCACCTCAAAGGCGTCTGGTTCCCGTTCGGAAAGAAGGCCGGCGACGAGATTCGCCCGTTCCTTGGCCAGGACGACCGTCTCGAGCAGCGGATTGGGCTTCGGTTTTCTCACCTTTCGTTTGAGGGAAAGCTCAAACGTGTGGAGAAGACGACGGACCCGCTTTCCATTGACGACCATTCCCCGCCGCCGAAGCTCGGCCTCGAGGCGGCGATAGCCGTACTCCGGATGTTCCTGAAGGATGGCTTCGATCTCAGCTTTGAGCGCTGCATCAGACTCCCTTCGTTTCTTCTCGGTTTCCCGGCGCTTTTTCTGGTAATACCACGTCGCTCGTGGAATGCGAAGTGTCTTGAGGAGAATCGGCAGGGGAGCCAGCCGCCTGGCCAGCGCCTCTTGCGCCAGACGGATGCGCTCCTGAAGCGGAAGTTGATCTAGCTCCCCTGCCCGAGGAAGTTTTTTAGGAGCGCGATTTCGACCTCCTTTTTGCCGAGGAGCTGTTCCAAATCACGAATGCGCTTCTGGTATTCCTGCTCTTTGTTCGGGGGTTCAAAGAGCTCAGCGCCTTTTTCCAGGAGGGTTTGCTTCCACTTCAAGAGGGTATTCGGATGAACGCCGTATTCCCGGGAAAGTTCGACGAGCGTTTTTTCGCCTTTGATCAGTTCCAAAGCCGCTTTGAATTTGATGGAGCCGGGGATGGATTTTGTTCGTTTCACAGGTCGCCCCTCCTTTGACAGAAGGATACAACATAGTTTTAGCATTTGTCCAGTCTGAGGGGCGCATGACCACCATCCCTCGCGCAGGCGTCCAAGCGCCATCCCCAGCATGACCACCAGCGCAAACCCCACCCGCACGCGCATCTTCTTCAGCCCTCGGATGGTGTGCGTCTCAAAGCCGTAATGCCAATAGGTAAGGGTTTGGTTTCACCCCTTACCGGGATTACTTCCTCCCCCTTTTCCCCTGGCCCACACCGTGCATGAAAGTTTCCCTTCACACGGCGTTCCATCTACCGATTCGCACGTATCATCTCAAGCCCGAGAACCCTACGATATTTGTTGACCTTCGCAAGCTCCTTCTGACCGGGTTGAAGTTCTTTCAACAGCCGGTCGATCGTCTCAGGGGCCGTCGCATGGATCAGAGCATGGTACGCTTTGTGGATTATCCGGAGATTTCCAAAGCTGTCATCACCACCCTGGCTAGCGGGGATGACGTGGTGCGCGTGCACCAGTTCAGCCGGGAGGAATACCCCGGAAATCTCACAGCGGCCCTGAACCATGGAGTAACGGCTCAGGCGGTTGTCCAGGTACTCCACCGAACGATCGCCGACGTTTGACCGCATGAGTTTCTCGATCTCCGTCGCCACGTTCGGGTGGAGGTACTTGTGGGCCAGTTTCCTCCCGCTGGGGGTGTATATACAGGCGGCCTGGTTGAATTGATCAGGCCAACTGTGTTTCACCGCCGGAAGCGGAAAGATCGGGATTCCCTCGATGGTCCACGTTGCGTACCGGTGTCTACCGTACAGCCGACGGTAGGTTTCCGGGGGATCGCGGGGAATCCCGTATTCCGCTTTGTTTTTGAGACGATTGTGAAGGAGCTTCCTGAGGTCGTACCAGATTCGGCTGAACTCTATCTGCACCCGGGAAGCCATCTCGAAGTAGCGCTGGAGGCCCAGGATGATACTGTTAAGCCAGGCGACCAGCTTTCCGGAGGGGGACCTGGCCAATTCCTTGATCCCTTTCCTCAGCGTCTGTTTGATTTGTTGCCGTTTCTTGGGTTTGATTCCGGAGACGGCAACATGTCCTTGACGTGAGGAGGGTTTTGGGATGGCCTTAATGGCCAGTCCCAGGAATTCCAGAGACCCCTTCCGGAGGTTGACCACTTTGGATTTCTCGGGTGAGATGTCAAGCCTCAGCCGAATCTTGAGGAACTGCTTGACCGCGTGGAACCACTTCCAGGCCGTCCGCCAGTCACGCGTGAGGATGACAAAGTCATCGGCGTATCGGACGATCCAGCCTTCTTTAAGGCGGGATTTCTTCAACGCTCTGATCTTTATATCCTCTCCTGAGTACTGGCGGTGGCTAGGCAAATGGTGCCACTGACCCGCCACCCACTGATCCAGGTCATTAAGGGCAATGTTCGAAAGGAGTGGGGAGAGGATTCCTCCTTGAGGAACTCCTTTCGAAGGAATGCCTTCATCTTCGACAGGCGCTTTCAGCATCTTGCCGATGATCGCATGGATTCTCCGGTCTTGAATCCCCATGTTCCAAATCTGGCGCATGAGGACCGTATGGTTGACATTGTCGAAGAACCCTTTGATGTCGATATCAACGGCATAATGGAGCCCCGCGTTGTTAATTAGGTATTTTACCCTTGCGATCGCGTGCTTGGTCGACCTCAGGGGTCGAAAGCCATAACTGTGCTTGTACAGCTTGGCCTCCACAATGGGCTCCAGCACTTGCTTAAGCGCCTGCTGTATGAGCCGATCCCGGATCGTGGGGATGCCGAGCGGTCGTTTATCCCCGTTGGGTTTGGGGATAAACACTCTCCGGACAGGCTGGGGTTCGAAGTTTTCCAGGGCGCCCCGGACTATGTTAACCAGTTCGTCCTCGCTCATACGGGCAAGGCCCCGAACGGTCAGGCCGTCGACGCCCGGGGTCTCCGCACCTTCATTGTCTTTCAGGTTCCGGTAGGCCAGGAGAATGTTCTCCCTGGAGGTTACGATTTCGTATAGATCCTCCAGAGACTCTGCCTTCCGGGACCGCTCGTACAGGTGGTCAAAGACATGTTGCAGGTCGTAGTACTCGTTGTATCGTAGGGCGATCACTGTGGCATCCCTCCCTCCTGCAACGGCAAGGCAGGACATGGGATGTACCCACGTTCTTACCCGACCGGTGATCTGAGGGTTGAGATGCCGCTTGAATCGGTAGACTGCGGTCTGTTCCTCCAGCCCCATTACAGGGCCTTCATCAGTCGTGACCGCGCTCTCACAAACCTAAACCCATTTCGGCGTTGCGCCTTATAGGGACCGGCCCCGCACCGGCGGTTTATAGACTCACTAAGAGTCTAGGCCGTGGTCGGTTTTCCACGTTCCCGCTTCCCTAGCCTTACATACGCCCGTTTAGGTGACCGCTTTGGGCCGAGCACCCACACACCCCCATAGCCGGGTGGACGCGTTTCATAGACTCCATTCTTACTCCGCGTCAGGTGCTAGTCCGAAAGGACAACCAGAGGTTTCCCCCTGGCCCTGATGACGGCCCGTACATTCGCGGCTTCGTCGGGGAGGGAGCCACCCACTCCCATTCTCACCATGCGGGCCTTATGGCGCCCCGGCGTATACACCATGGCCTGACGGCTTTAGGTGCCTTGACGCCGACTTCACCTGGCTTCAGACCCCGGAAGGCCGGTACCTTCCGACGCCTGCAGGAGTTTAGGCTGGCAGTTTCAGGGAGGCATGGTCCCATCATTCCTGTGTCAACATCGGATGTAAAATCCCCAATAGCAGCGGATAAAGATTCCCCAAAATCACCGGCATGATTTCCTCAAAATCATCGGGATGAATTCCCCACCCCTGTGTCGAACTATGGCACCTGCCATCACTTTTGGGGAGGTGCCGGTGATGAGGGAGAGTGAGAAGATGGAGATCAGGAAGCTGTATGAGGAGGGCGTCAGCATCTCGGAACTGGCCAGAAGATACGGCCATGACCGCAAAACCATCCGCAAGGCTGTGAGTGAGCCGAGGCAGCAGGAGGAGGGGAGGGTGAAGTCGCGCAGCCGTAGGGTGAAAGGCCACAAGCTGGAGCCGTACAAGGCCTATGTGGAGCAGCGCATGCGTATCGGCGTCCTCAATGCGGAGCGAATCTTTCGCGAGATCCGGGAGCAGGGATATACCGGCGGAATTACCGTACTGCGCGAGTTCATGCACCCTCTCCGCCCGGTTGTCTCTGCCAAGGCAACCGTGCGGTTTGAGACGGCTCCGGGGGAACAAGCGCAAATCGACCTGGGCGCATTCCCCTACCTGGATCCGCAGGGCCATCGGCGCAAGGTATGGTGCTTTGCCATGGTCCTCGCCTACTCCCGCATGCTCTACCTGGAGTTTATCAGAGCGGCGGACCAACGGCATATCCTCCAGGCGCTCCGGAACGCGCTGGAGTTCTTCGGCGGGGTTCCAAAGGTCATGCTCAGCGACAACTGCTCCCCGCTGGTCGTGGCCAACGACGGTCATGGACACGTCGACTGGCAGCCGGCGTACATGGACTTCGCCAAGTACTACGGATTCGTGCCCAAGGCCTGTAAGCCCTACCGAAGTCGCACCAAAGGGAAGATTGAACGGCCCATCGGGTATATCCGGTCCAGCTTCTGGCCGGTTTCGTTCGTGGACCATGACGACCTGAACCGGCAAGGTGCCATCTGGCGGGATACGGTGGCTAATGTGCGCATCCACGGCACGACGCGGGAGCAGCCGGTGGTGCGGTTTCAGGCCGAGACGCTTAAGCCCCTGCCTAAGAGCCGGTACACGCTGGCGTACGCCGATATGCGCAAGGTCATGAGCGATTGTCGCATCTCCTGGAACACGAACATGTACACCGTTCCATGGCGGTATGTGGGGCACACCGTGCTGGTCCGGGAGTTTGAGTCAGGCCGCCTGCAGATCGAGTACGGCGGGCAGGTCATTGCCGAACACCGCGTGCTCACAGGCAGGCACCAGGTCTCAACCGACCCTGAGCACTTCAAGGGCATCCCGGCTGGGACGCCTCATCCGGATCGAGGCAAGGTGCCAGGGTTGCAAATCGGGCCGGACGTGGAGCAGCGGGAGCTGTCCGTCTATGAGCAGATCGCGATGGGAGGTCAGGGGCAATGAGTGAGGCGTTGGTTTTGGCCAAGGCCGAGGAGCAGCTGCTGGAGCTGGGATTGAAGCGCGCCGCGGCGGTGCTGCCGGCGTGCGTGGAGTGGGCAGCGGGGCACCAGGCGACCTATGCGGAGTTCCTGCACAGACTGCTGGATGCTGAGCAGGAGGAGCGATACAGCCGTTACATGCACGCCAGACTCCGCATGGCCAACTTCCCGTATCACAAGACCCTTGCAGATTTCGATTTCTCGTTCCAGCCGTCCGTCGATGAGCGACAAATACGCGAACTGGCCGGCTTGACGTTCATCCGGGAGGGCAGCAACGTCATCTTCCTGGGACCGCCGGGGGTGGGCAAGACCCACCTTGCGGTGGCCCTGGGGATGGAGGCGATTCGACAGCGCATGAGCGTCTACTTCGTGACCATGCAGAAGCTGGTCGCTGACTTGCGACGGGCGTACCAAGAGGGACGGCTGGACAAGCGCCTGCGCATCTACACCCAGCCGAAGCTGCTGATCTGCGACGAAGTCGGCTACTTGCCGCTTGACGCCTTGGACGCCGCGAACTTCTTCCGGCTCGTGTCGGAGCGCTACGAGCATGGCTCCCTGATCATCACGTCCAACACCAGCTTCACCAACTGGGGGACACTCTTCGGTGACCAGGTGCTGGCCTCTGCCTTGCTCGACCGGCTCCTGCACCACGCCACCACCATCAACATCCGCGGCAACAGCTACCGGATGAAGGACAAGCTGCGCGCCGGGGTGACCCATGCGCTGAAGGAGGAGGTGACCGCGTAGATCGAACATACGTCTGGGGAATGATGCGCGATGATTTTGGGGAACTGAATCCGCTGTTTGTGGGGAATCGAACGCGATTTTTTTGGGGAGTTTTAATCCGCTATTGACACCTGCCATCGGTAAACGAGTTAGGACGTCTAGCATCCCGCGCGTTTCGCCGTTAAAGGCTTATCGCGCAACGTGTCGCACGGAGTCTCAGGCCGGCAGTTTCGAGGCGGCATGGGCCTCTCATTCCTGCCGTCGGGAAGCAGGTTAGGACATTATCGTCCCGCACTTTTCGTCCCGGTCATGCAAGACTTATAGCGCAACGGGTCGCACTCAGCGTCTTGTAAAACGCCTCCATCACTGCATTGTCGTACGGGTCACCCAGCCGTGACATACTGATGACGCCGCCATGACGCTTCACGGTCTCTTGATACCGTCGGCTCGTATATTGCGATCCTCGATCTGTGTGGACAATGAGGCCCGCTGGCGGCTGTTCCCGGCCTACTGCTTGCAAGAATGCATCAATGACAAGCTGCTCGGTCATGCGGGTTTTCATCGCCCATCCAACCACCTTGCGGGAAAAAACGTCGATGTAGGTGGCCAAGTACAGGAACCCGTGTTGCAGCGGAATGTAGGTGATGTCTCCGACCCACAGCACATTCTTGGTCTCAGCGGAAAAGGCTCGCTGAACCAGATTCTCCACAATCCGCCCGGCGGACGGCTTGCGACCCAGACGATGTTTGCGGCGCCATGGCAGAGCCACAAGGCCCATTCGCTGCATATGCCGAGCCACACGATTCTTACTCGTGAAGATGCCTCGCTTACAAAGTTCCAGCGCAATACGTGGGCTCCCATAGCGACCTTTGAATTCACGGTATACCTCACGAATGGCGTCCATGAGCAACTCACTGTCGATTTGTCGCTGGCTCTTACGGCGCTTGCACCAATCGTAGTAGGCTTGCCTGCTTACTCGCAGCAGACGGCACATCACCTTTACTTCGTAGGTCTTTGCGTTTTCCCGGATGAATCGGTACTTGACTTCTCGACCTCCCTCCAGTATGCCTGAAATTTTTTTAGGATCTCGTTCTCCGTCTCCAGCTCTTCAAGCCGCTTTTGCAGACGCTTGATTTCCCAATCGGCATGACGAATTGGGATACCGTTGCCGGAAAAGGCGTCTTCACCATTTTCGGCCGCCCGGCAACCCCGTCGACGTGATGCTCATTTTGCTCAAGGCGATCGAGGATCCGGCCTTGAAGACCGAACGCGTGTCCGTAGACCGTTTTATAGGCGGTCGGAGCCTCCTTGGGATGGGATGGGGGGACGATCCCGTGAGCGCTCCGACCGCCTTTTTCCTGCTTAGACAACCCCACTTTTTAGCTTAGAGCCGGATCGCGCTTGACTTTCCCGGCTCGTTTTGGTATTGTTTATCCTGGTTTAAAATTCAATCTTATCCCTGAAGGCGTTCGACCACTCCGAGCCGCTCGGCCCTTCCGCACGCGGTGCGTCCCCGGTGCGATGGACGGCGGCCTGAGCGCTGGGCACACCCGATCGTCCCCGGGTGTCCTGCGCTCACGGGGTATGTCTGGAAACGGACATGCCTTCCTCGGTAGGGTATAAGGAGGTGGGTCGCGTTGACGTGCGTGGATGCGTAGACGCCCCGCCGCTTATCGGTCGGGGCGTTTTCGATTTTGCAAAGGGATCGGACCAGCGAAGGAAGAAATCTCGGACAAGCGAAGGAGGAAATCGTCTCCGCTTGCGCCGGGCGCTCGGACGCCCGCCGGTGGCGACCGAAACCGCGCGATGGGAAGCATGGGGAGAGACGATCTCGGCATGCCGGCAGAGGGAAGAATGTCGATGCGATCAAACCGACACGATGCGGTGAATCAAAAGCCTTGCACGGAAGCAAGGGGGAGGAAAAATGATGAAAACGAGAAGCACACCAGGATGGAAACCGCTTCGCTCAAAAACGCTCGCCTGGGCGCTCGTCGTCTTGTTGTTCGTCGGACTCATGACCGCCTGCAGTTCGGGGAACCCGGCGCCCTCCGGCGGAAGCGGCTCCGGCACGGCAGACGGTTCATCGGGCGACCCGACCGCGACCGGAACGTCCCAGGGTGCCGGGACAGACGCCGAGAAGAGCAGGGGCCGGGCGGGTTGCAAAGCGGCATCGGAGCTCATCGTCTCCGCGGCGATCAGCCTGAAAGACGCGCTGACCGAATATCAGCCGACGTTCGAACAGAAGGAATGCGTCAAGCTCCGCTTTAACTTCGGCGCTTCCGGGCAGCTCATGCAACAGATCGAGCAGGGCGCGCCGGTCGACGTCTTCATCTCCGCCGGTGCCAAGCAGGTCGATGAACTCGAACAGAAGGGGTTGATCGACCCGGCGACGCGGGTCGACGTGGTGAAAAACACCCTCGTGATGGCCGTAAAAAAAGGGACGCCCGAGGACCTGCGGCTGACGTTTGAACGGCTGAAGACGGACCAAAAGGCGAAGCTCGCGATCGGTGAACCGAAGAGCGTTCCGGCCGGGACGTACGCCAAGGAAGTGCTGGAACATCTCGGCGTCTATGATGAGATGGAAAAGGCCAAACGCCTCGTCTTCGGTACGGATGTGCGTCAGGTGCTCGCTTACGTCGAGTCGGGCGAAGTCGACGGCGGGCTCGTGTACAAGACGGATGCGGCGATCTCCGACCGTGTGGAGGTCTCCGACACGGCCGATCCGTCGTGGCACCGGCCGATCGTCTATCCCGGCGCGGTGATCAAAGGATCGAAACATCCGGATAAGGCGGAAGCGTTCATTAAGGCGCTGACCGAGGGGGACGGCCGTTCGGTGCTGGAGCGGTACGGCTTTGTTCCCGGGTCGCCGTAATGTTCTTGTCCTCGGCCGTCCGCTCGCTCTTTTCGCGACGCCGTCCCCCGTCCTCGCCGGGATCATTCGCAATGGACTCGATGATGATCGGGGCGCGAGGATGATCGGTGCGCGAGCCCGCCACACGGGAGGCGTGAAGGAACGGGAGCGAGCGTCATCGGGATGGGGTGGAGGTCGCGCGATGAACGAACTTTTCTGGCCGCTTTGGCTTTCGATCCGCGTATCCCTCGTCGCCACCGCGATCGTGGCCGTCACCGGATCTGCGGTCGCTTATCTTTTGGCCCGCCGTCGATTTCCCGGCAAAGATATCCTCGAGACGCTGTTTATTCTGCCGATGGTGCTTCCCCCGACGGTGCTCGGGTTTATTCTGCTAACGCTTTTCAGCAAAAACGGCCCGCTCGGCCGATGGTTCTACGAGCTTTTCGGCGTCGAATTCGTCTTCAACTGGCTCGGCGCCGTCGTCGCCTCCAGCGTCGTCGCTTTCCCGCTCATGTATCAAAACGCCGTCGCCGCGTTTTCGGGCGTCGACAAAAAGCTTGAGCTTGCCGCGCGGACGCTCGGCAAATCGCCGTGGACGGTGTTCTGGACGGTGACCCTGCCACTCGCCTGGCCGACGCTTCTCGCCGGCATCGTCCTCTCGTTCGCCCGGGCGCTCGGGGAATTCGGCGCCACGCTCATGCTCGCCGGTTACATCCCGGGGAAGACGGATACGCTGACGCTGGCCATCTATTTTGCCGTGGCCAACGGGGAGAACGACCGGGCGCTCATCTACACGCTGATCGTCTTCGCCTTCGGCATGACCGTGATGTACTGGTTCCTGGCGTTCAGCCGCCGGCGGGTGCTGCGCTACCGGCTGGGAGACGGGGCCGGGGCCCCCGGTGCCCGAGCCCGCCCGTTTTGAAGCGTTGGGCCCGGGGCGCCGCAAAGGTACGGGAGAGATCGGACGCGGCTTGGGCGCGGCTTCCGAATTCCGAGTTACGGACTCGTCCTGGCCACGATGGTGAGCGCCTTCCGGCTCAGCTCGGTATATCCCGACCGGTCGGAAAAAGGAACGGCTTCGGTGCAGGGGGCACTTTTTGTGGTAAAAAGGTGAGCCTTTTTCGCTGTCCGAATCCCTTGTATTCGGCTCACTTTCACCTTCACAAAACGGTCAATCCCCCACCGAAAGGTGGGGGCAAACGCTTTCTGGGTCGTTCAGAGCCATGTCGAAAAAGTTGTCTGACAATACTTACCCCACAAAAGAGGAACCCAAAATTTGAACATAAAAAAGCAGGTTGCCGCTCCTTTTGGTAAACTCAAAAGGAGGAGAACCTGCCCAAAGGAGTAGACCTGTATGGCCATTATACCACAAGGCTCCCTGTTTTCGTGGAACGAAATTGCCGGACTCGGCGATCTCGAACGCCTGAGGCTTGTCCTTGAACATCTCCCGGACGAAGCGCTCATGCAAAAACTGGAGAAAGCCCGCGGCAGGGGCCGGGACGATGATCCCGTGCGGGCCATGTGGAATGCGTATATCGCCCTCGTCGTGTTCCAGCACCCGAGCGTCGAATCCCTGCGACGCGAACTGAGCCGAAACGGACAGTTGCGCTGGCTTTTGGGCTTTGGTGACCATGTGCCAAGTGCCGCGGCCTTCAGTCGCTTCTGGAAACGGATTGAAGCCCATGAAGCCGAGCTGGAGTCCCTCTTTGTCGCGCTCCAGCAAGCTGTGGCCGCGTACCTTCCCGACTACGGCAAGCGCCTGGCCCTAGACAGCAAAGCCATCCGGTCGTACGCGCGCTACCGGCCGAAAAACACCGCACCCGACGGGCGGCGAGACAGAGATGCGGATTATGGGTTTAAGACGGTGCACGACCGCGAGGGAAACGCGACAAAGCTCCGGTGGTTTGGATACAAGCTGCATCTCATCGTCGACAGCACTCATGAACTGCCGGTGGTCTACACCGTGACCCCCGCCTCAAAAGCCGATGTCGCCACAGCCCATGCCCTTTTGGACAAGCTGCAAGCAAAACGTCCAGAAGTGCTCACGCGTGCCGAGGTGCTTGTGGCGGACAAAGGCTATGACGACTCAAAACTTATCATGCGCCTGTGGGACGAACACCGCATCCGACCGGTGATCGACATTCGGGCAAGCTGGCGGGACGGTGAGGCAACGCGGCTTTTTGAGGGGCAAACAAACGTGGTGTATGACAACAAAGGCCGCGTGTTCTGCGTGTGTCCGGAAACGGGGACCATGCGGACCATGGCCGAAGGAGGCTTTGAAGAGAAGCGCGGAACGCTGAAAAAGCGGTGTCCGGCCAGGGCCTACGGCCTCTCCTGTGCCGGAGTGGCCCGGTGCCCCGTGGCGAGAGGATGGCGCATTCGGATGGACGTGGATCGGCGTTTGTTTCCGCCGATTGCGCGCGGGAGCGCGAGATGGGTGCGAGAGTACCGCAAACGCACGGCGGTGGAGCGCGTGTTTTCCCGTCTGGATACGATGTACGGCTTTGAGACGCACACCATCCGAGGGCTGAAGAAGATGCGCGTGCGGGTGGGGTTTGCGCTGGTGGTCATGCTGGGGATGGCGCTTGGACGTCTGCGCGAGGGATGGTCGGGGAAATTGAGGAGTTTTGTGCAGGTAGCGTAGTGAAGGAAAAGAAGGATAGATTTGTTTACCTTTTTTCCGTGGATTGGAAAAAGGGAGGTGGAGTATTGTCTTTTTTATTAAAAACACGGGTAATATATGCATGAAAACCGATCTTGTTTAAAAAAGAATCGTGGAATCCCCCAAAACTGAAGATGGCCTAATGCAAATCAGGCCGAGAATAGGGACAGCGAAAAAAGCTCGAGCCGAGCCTTTTTCGCTGTCCGAATCCCTTGGTATTCGGCTCACTTTCACCTTCACAAAACGGTCAATCCCCCACCGAAAAGGTGGGGGCAAACGCTTTCTGGGTCGTTCAGAGCCATGTCGAAAAAGTTGTCTGACAATACTTACCCCACAAAAGAGGAACCCAAAATTTGAACATAAAAAAGCAGGTTGCCGCTCCTTTTGGTAAACTCAAAAGGAGGAGAACCTGCCCAAAGGAGTAGACCTGTATGGCCATTATACCACAAGGCTCCCTGTTTTCGTGGAACGAAATTGCCGGACTCGGCGATCTCGAACGCCTGAGGCTTGTCCTTGAACATCTCCCGGACGAAGCGCTCATGCAAAAACTGGAGAAAGCCCGCGGCAGGGGCCGGGACGATTATCCCGTGCGGGCCATGTGGAATGCGTATATCGCCCTCGTCGTGTTCCAGCACCCGAGCGTCGAATCCCTGCGACGCGAACTGAGCCGAAACGGACAGTTGCGCTGGCTTTTGGGCTTCGGTGACCGCGTGCCAAGTGCCGCGGCCTTCAGTCGCTTCTGGAAACGGATTGAAGCCCATGAGGCCGAGTTGGAGTCCCTCTTTGTCGCGCTCCAGCAAGCTGTGGCCACATACCTTCCCGACTACGGAAAACGCCTGGCTCTGGACAGCAAAGCCATCCGGTCGTACGCGCGCTACCGGCCGAAAAACACCGCACCCGACGGGCGGCGAGACAGAGATGCGGATTATGGGTTTAAGACGGTGCACGACCGCGAGGGAAACGCGACAAAGCTCCGGTGGTTTGGATACAAGCTGCATCTCATCGTCGACAGCACTCATGAACTGCCGGTGGCCTACACCGTGACACCCGCCTCAAAAGCCGATGTCGCCACAGCCCATGCCTTTCTGGAAAAGCTGCAAGCAAAACGTCCAGAAGTGCTCGCGCGTGCCGAAGTGCTTACCGCGGACAAAGGCTATGACGACTCAAAACTTATCATGCGCCTGTGGGACGAACACCGCATCCGGCCGGTGATCGACATCCGGGCCAGTTGGCGCGACGGCGAGGCAACGCGGCTTCTTGAGGGGCAAACAAACGTGGTGTATGACAACAAAGGCCGCGTGTTCTGCGTGTGTCCAGAAACGGGAACCATGCGGACCATGGCCGAAGGAGGCTTTGAAGAGAAGCGCGGAACGCTGAAAAAGCGGTGTCCGGCAAAGGCCTACGGCCTCTCCTGTGCCGGAGTGGCTCAGTGCCCCGTGGCGAGAGGATTGCGCATTCGGATGGACGTGGATCGGCGTTTGTTTCCGCCGATTGCGCGCGGGAGCGCGAGATGGGCGCGAGAGTACCGCAAGCGCACGGCGGTGGAGTGCGTGTTTTCCCGTCTAGATACGATGTACGGCTTTGAGACGCACACCATCCGAGGGCTGAAGAAGATGCGCGTGCGGGTGGGGTTTGCGCTGGTGGTCATGCTGGGGATGGCGCTTGGACGTCTGCGCGAGGGATGGTCAGGGAAACTGAGGAGTTTTGTGCAGGTAGCGTAGTGGAGGAAAAGAAGGATAGATTTGTTTACCTTTTTTCCGTGGATTGGAAAAAGGGAGGTGGAGTATTGTCTTTTTTATTAAAAACACGGGGAATATATGCATGAAAACCAATCTTGTTTAAAGAAAGAATCGTGGAATCCCCCAAAACTGAAGATGGCCTGATGCAGGTCAGACCGAGATACAGGCACAGCGAAAAAAGCTCGAGCCCTCAAGTTCTTGACAACCGGCGGACCGGTTGATAAAATGGTCGCAAGCTTTCGGTCACAACGGAATGACACCCAACACGAAGCGTCTCAGCGAAACCTTCTTATCGAGAGCGGCGGAGGGACTGGCCCGATGAAGCCCGGCAACCGTCCCGGGGAGTCGGCACGACTCGGCGGGGAAGCCGCCTGTGCCGACGCTGGATCCGCGGGAAAAGGTGCCAACTCCTGCGGAATGGAGGCCTTGGACCGGAGGTCCGGGGTGCCTAGCCATTCCGAGAGATAAGAAGGGGGAGGATCGCGGGAGCGAAAATCCCTCTTCATCAACGAAGAGGGATTTTTTGATGCGCGACCGGAGATGCGGCCGACCGGAAATGCGGCCTCCTCCGAGTGAAAGCGGACCGCACCTGACAACCGAAGATCCGACCCTGCTTCTTATCGAGAGCGGCGGAGGGACTGGCCCGATGAAGCCCGGCAACCATCCTGCGAGGACGCCCGGTCACACACGGTCGGAACCGCTTGAGGCCCGGCGTGAATCTGAAAGCGCGGTGCCGCGCAGGATCTGGTGCCAATTCCTGCGGAACGTGCCGAGCGCCATGGACGGGGGAAGGGGGAGCGTCCTGCGCGCGGTCGTGCCGAGAGATAAGAAGAGGGCATTTCGACGGCGGTTCGAAATCCCTCTTCTTATCCAGAAGAGGGATTTTTTCATGGTCATCGGGTTTCACGGCCATCGTATTTTTGTGGTTTTTTTCAGACCAAGACGGAAAGAGGGGAGCGTCGATGGTGAGCATGGACCTTAAAACGCGTGAAGTGGGAACGGTGTCCATCGGCGCGCTCCGCCTGGAAAGCGGCCGCGTCCTTCCGGATGTGCGGCTGGCCTACGAGCGGGTCGGGCCGCGAGATGGTCCGACGGTGCTCGTCTGCCACGCGCTTACGGGCAATCACGTGGCCGTCGGCACCGACGAGGACCCGGGCTGGTGGGCCGGGCTCATCGGGAGCGGCAAGCCGATCGACACCGACCGCTATCAGGTGGTGACGTTTAACGTCCTGGGCGGATGCGACGGCTCGACCGGCCCGACGTCGACCAATCCCGAAACCGGCCGGCCGTACGGCCCCGAGTTTCCGTTCATCACGGTGCGCGATATGGTGCAGGCGGAATATCTCGCCTTAAAGCGCCTCGGCATCCGCCGCCTGCGGGCGGTGATCGGCGGATCGCTCGGCGGGATGCAGGCGCTCGAGTGGGGGGTGATGTACCCCGAATGGATGGACCTTCTGATCCCCATCGCCGTCACGCCGCGTCTTTCGGATTACGCCATCGCGTTTAACGCCATCGGGCGGCTGGCGATCCTCTCCGATCCGGCGTGGAACGGCGGCTACTACGACCCGGCGCATCCCCCCAAAGCGGGGATGATCATCGCCCGGATGGCGGGAATGGTGACGTACCGCAGTCCCGATCAGTTCAACCGCCGCTTTGAACGGGCCGAGCGCGATGGGTGGGGGCGTCGGCATGACGAGGTCAGCTTCCAGGTCGAATCGTATCTTATCCATCACGGCGAAAAGCTCGCTCGGAGATTCGACGCCAACAGTTACCTGTATTTGCTCAAGGCGATGGACGCCCACGACCTCGGCCGCGGTCGCGGCGGGATCGAGGAAGCCATCAAGCGCATCCGCGCCCGCGTCGTCGCCCTCGCCTATCGCGGCGATCTTCTTTACCCGCCGCAGGAAATCGCCGCCTTCGTCGATCGGCTTCGGGCCGGTGGCGTTGAAGCGCGCTACTTTGAAGTGGACACCCTCTACGGCCACGATGGATTTCTCACCGAGTTTGAAAAATGGGGCGGAATCATCCGGGAACAGCTGGAACAGGCCGAATCGTGCCCCGGATCGGTGACGCAGGACTTTCGCTCGGCATTCCTATAGAGTTCGGCATCCCTGTCGTCATTCCGATCGGACATTCCGACCGTCGCTTGAAGCGTGCACCGATTGAACATTATCCGGGAGGGATCGGAGAATGGGCGAAAAACGGCAGTGGGCGCTGGAGACGCTGGCCATCCACGGCGGGCTTCAGCCCGATCCGGTGACGGGCGCGCGGGCCCTCCCGATCTACAACACGACGTCGTACGTCTTTCGCGACACCGAGCACGCCGCCAATTTGTTCGCCTTAAAAGAGCCGGGCTACATTTACACCCGCATCCACAATCCGACGGTGACGGCCCTTGAAGAACGGATGGCGCTTTTGGAGGGCGGCGTTGGGGCGCTGGCGCTTGCGAGCGGTCAGGCGGCGATCACGCTGGCGATCCTGAACATCGCCGGCGCCGGCGACGAGATCGTCGCCGCGAGCCAGCTTTACGGCGGCACGTACAACCTCTTTGCCGTGACGCTCCCGCGCTATGGGATCAAGGTGCGCTTCGTCGACGGGCGCGATCCGGAGAACTTCCGCCGGGCGATCACCGAGAAGACGAAGGCGATTTTCGCCGAGACGATCGGGAACCCCAGCCTGGACGTGCTCGACATCGAGGCGGTGGCGAAGATCGCCCACGAGTACGGGGTGGCGCTCATCGTCGACAACACGTTCGCCACGCCGGTGTTGGTGCGTCCGTTTGACTACGGCGCGGACGTCGTCGTCTACTCGGCGACGAAGTGGCTCACTGGCAACGGCACGACCATCGCCGGGATCATCGTCGACGGCGGACGCTTTGCCTGGCCGAAGGAACGCTATCCGTCGCTTCACGAACCGGACCCGAGCTATCACGGCGTCGTCTACCGCGAGGCGTTCGGCCCGGCGGCGTACATCGTCAAGGCCCGCGTCCAGCTCCTCAGGGACATGGGGCCGGCGATTCACCCGCAAGGCGCGTTCCAGGTCGCGCTGGGCCTGGAGACGCTTCCCCTCCGGATGGCCCGGCACGTGGAAAATGCCCGGCGCATCGTCCGGTACTTAAAGGGCCATCCGGCGGTGGCGTGGGTGAACTATCCGGAACTTCCCGAGCATCCGTCGCACGAACTGGCGAAGAAGTACCTGCCCAAAGGTGCGGGATCCGTCATCACCTTCGGCATCCGCGGTGGCCGGGAAGCCGGGCGGAAGTTCATCGAAAGCCTCACGCTCTGGTCGCATCTCGCCAACGTCGGCGACGCGAAAAGCCTCATCATCCATCCGGCGACGACGACGCATTCGCAGCTCTCGGATGAAGAACTCCGCGCCTCCGGGGTGAGCGAGGACCTCATCCGCCTGTCGGTCGGCCTGGAAAACGTCGACGACCTCATCTGGGATCTCGATCAGGCGTTTGCCAAAGTGTCGGCGCCGGTATCCGGCTGACCGCCGTCTGTGCGGCGGACGATGATGTTCGTCAATCTACCGGTTCGATGAAGGGGGGAAGGGTCCGTGAGCTTGAGTCAGCAAATCGACGAAACCATCCAAAAGCACGAAGCGTGGGTGCTTCGGAGACAAAGGGGAATTCCCAATAACCGGCGGTTGTTTGTCCTGGCATGCATGGATGAGCGGTTGGATGTGGAAGAAATGCTCGGCCTCCAGCCCGGCGATGCTCATATCTACCGCAACGCCGGGGGCGTGGTCACCGATGATGTCATCCGTTCGGCGGCTCTGAGTGTGAATTTCTTTGGAACGAAAGAGATCATCGTGATCAATCACACGGAATGTGGAATGATGACGGCTCAGGGCCAGGAAATCGTCGAGGCGCTCCGGGCCAAATTCAACATCGATGTGGAACGCGTTCAGCTGGACCCCTCGCTTCCCGAACTGACGCTGACGGACCCTGGAGCATTCGCTCGGTGGTTCCGGACTTTTGAAAGTGTTGACGATGCGACCATTGCCCAGGTCGAGTATTTGCGGAATCACCCCTTGATTCCCAAAGATACGGTCATCAACGGATATGTGTATGAAGTTGAGTCCCATCGTCTGCGCCGACCGCATCAACGGTTGAGCCGGCGCGTGAATACGCGCGATGAACTGCTGGGGCGGGTTCAGGATTCACCGAGGGGGGACGGATGACCGCATCCGGATGGCGCCGCCAAGGGCGCCGCGCCTATCACGTTCATGCCAGATGAAGATCAGGAGTGGAGGGAAACCGCATGGCCAAACAGACCTTTGCCTCTCGCGTCGAGTGGTCCGGAGAGGGCGTGCGCGCCGTCGCGCACATCCGCGACAAACAGATCGTCATCGACGAACCGCCGGTGCTCGGCGGAACGGACCAGGGCCCGAACCCGGTGGAGCTCGTCCTCGCGGCGCTCGGCGGGTGCATAAGCGTCCTGGTGAGTCTGCTGGCCAAGCGGCACGGCGTGGAGCTGCGCGGCGTGACGATTGATGTGGAGGGCGACCTCGATCCGGACGGATTTTTAGAAAAAGCGCCGGACGTCCGCCCGGGATTTCAAGAAATTCGCTATCGGATCGCGATCGACTCCCCGTCCGCCGCGGATCGGGTTCGGGCGCTTATCGAACACGTCGAGCGCATTTGCCCGGTGAAAGACACGCTCCGCGGCGTGCCGACGCTGGCCGTTTCGCCGGCGCAGAGCGGGCGGTGAGCATCGGGGATCGGGAGAGGCACGATCCCGACGGAGGAATTTCTTTCTCCTAAAGATACCCGCATCTTCTTCGAAGGCGTGAAATGAAAATGTCCTGCCGACGGCCCACCCGGGCCGTCTTTTTTGAGCCGTCTTCGCCCGTGACGGCTCGATAATCACGCGGTTGACCGGTAAACGGGCGGGGTTTCTCCCGGCGCCTCCGGCGACGGGGACGTTATATTTGACGGTCAATCCCAGATACGGTCGGGAAACGAGAACATGCTCGTCGACATCGACAAGATCGGAATCGGCGACCGGATACGCAAAGTCTTCGGCGACATCGAAGAACTCGCCCGGGACATCGAACAGAACGGCCTTATCACCGGTTTGAATGCAGCCGGTGCTCAGGTAAAGTTCATCGCCCTGCCGGCGACGGGCACGCGGCCAGTGGTCGGCGCAATGATCGCCCGCTTTACACAATCTTTATCTTCCGTTCATCTGGCCTTAACACATCTCCGCTATACTAGTCGTGTCCGGTATCATGTGTAAAAACGGATGGTCCAGGTGACATAAAATGAGCCATCCGGCCCTCTTTGGTAGAATGTGAGACGGAGAAGAAACCACTTCACCAGGAGGGATACCGGATGGCTCAGTACCAGATTACCGTGGACGACGAGATTTTGGAAGGCCTCTTTCAGCGGGATGGAGGCGTGGCAAAGCTGGTGGAGAGTGTGGTCAACCAGATCCTCCAAGCGCAAGTGCAGGAGCATCTGAAAGCGGCGCCATACGAGCGCACGAAAGAACGCCAAGGCTATCGCAACGGAACAGTCACCCGCACCCTGACAACCCGTGTGGGGCGGCTGGTGTTGCGGGTTCCGAGGGTCCGGAATGGCCAGTTCTCCACAGAGCTGTTTGCTCGGTACCAGCGCAGCGAACAAGCGTTCATCATCGCCCTGATGGAGATGGTGGTGAACGGCGTGTCCACCCGGGACGTGGCGAAAGTCACCGAGCAGTTGTGCGGCACGACGTTCTCGAAGTCCACGGTCTCCGAGCTGTGCAAGCGCCTTGATCCCATCGTTCAGGGATGGAATAATCGCAGCCTTGCTGAGCATCGTTATCCGTTCCTGCTGGTGGACGCTTTGGTACTCCGGATTCGGGAGGAAGGGCGTGTTCGCTCTCGAGCGGCCATGATCGCTGTTGGCATCAACGAAGAAGGGTACCGTGAGATTCTTGGCTTGATGTTGGGCGACAGCGAATCGGAGGCCAGCTGGCGGGAGTTCTTTGCCTGGCTGAAGAACCGGGGTCTCCGCGGCGTTGACGTTGTGGTGTCTGACAGTCATGGCGGGCTGGTGAAGGCACTGCAGACGGAGTTTCAGGGATGCACCTGGCAACGGTGCCAGACCCACTTCATGCGCAATATCTTGGACGCCACACCCAAGGCGTTGCAGAAGGAGGTCTACAAGCGTGTACGAGCCATTCTTGATGCGCCCGACCTCAAGACGGCCCGACTGCTCATGAATGAATTTGTGGAGGAGTACGCTGAGAAGGCACCCAAGGCCGTCAAGGTGCTAGAGGAGGGCTTTGACGACGTCACGGCCGTGCTGGTCTTGCCGGATCGCTATCGGCGGCGCTTGCGTACCACGAACGGCGTGGAACGACTCAACGAGGAGATTCGCCGCCGTGAAAGAGTCATCCGCATCTTTCCCAACCGGGAATCCGTAATACGGTTGCTTGGAGCGCTACTCATGGAGATAGACGAGACGTGGACCACTGGGCACCGTTACCTGAATATGGATGAGTATTGGCAGTGGAAGAAGGAACAACAGAAATCCACTGAGCCGGCCATGCTGCACGTTGTGAATGCCTGAGTGACCTGTCCTTTCATTCGCCGAAGAGGGCAATTTACACATGATACTGGACTTGATCGCTATACTTGACCTAGACGCGGGCTAGGGTACACCCGACATGGACGGCAATGACCAGAAAGCGTGAGGACGAGCGGAGGAAAAGCGATGGTTAAAAAAGCGCTGGCAAGGCCGATCTTCGCTTTCGTTTTCGTGACGGTCGGGGTCGGTTTTTGGCTTTCGGGTTGCGGACAAAGCGGGCAAGGTCAGGCTCAAGATGCCGAAGGAAGCGGTAAAGCTCCGGTTGGAGGGACGCTTCATTTTTACACCTCGCAACCGGACGACGATGCGAACAAGCTCGTCGAGGCCTTCCGCGGGCGGTATCCGGCGGTGGATGTCGTCGTTTTTCGCTCGGGAACGGAAGAAATCGTCGCCAAGCTCAGGTCGGAAAAGCTGGCCGGCGGGGTGAAAGCCGACGTGCTCCTCCTGGCCGATGCGGTGACGTTCGAAGCGCTGAAGGCCGAAGGGCTCCTCGAACGGTATCGCTCGCCGAACGTCGAGGCGATCCCCCAGGCGTTTGTCGATCCCGACGGAACGTACGCCGGAACGAAGGTCATGGCCAGCATCATCGTCGTAAACACGAAGAAAGTCAAAACGCTTCCGGATTCCTGGCGTGTGTTCACTTCTCCGGAGGCGCGCGGCAAGGCGATGATGCCGAGCCCGCTCTACTCGGGCGCGGCCGCCTATAACCTCGGCGTGTTCGTGCGGCAGTCGGAGTTCGGCTGGAAATTTTATGAAGACATGAAGCAAAACGGCGTCGTCGTCGGGAAAGGGAACGGCGGGGTGCTCACGGCCGTCGCCGGCGGCGAAAAAGCGTACGGCATGCTCGTCGATTTTATGGCCGCCCGGGCGAAGCGAGAGGGCTCGCCGGTCGAGCTCGTCTATCCGAAAGAAGGCGTGCCGGTGATCACCGAGCCGGTGGCCATCGTGAAAGGGACGAAAAACATAAAGGCGGCGCAGGCGTTCGTCGACTTCATCCTTTCGGAAGAGGGGCAGAAGCTCGAGGCCGAACTCGGTTACACGCCGATCCGCCCGGGGATCGCGCCTCCTGAAGGGATGCGCCCGGCGGAGGCGCTCAAGGTGCTGGCGGCGGACCCGAAGGAGATGGCCCAGACGCGGGAAGCGGAAAAAGAGAAGTTCGCCGCCCTGTTCCGCTGACATCGAGAGCCACGGCAATCGGCGGTGGAGATCGACCGTGGTGAAGGAACGTTACGGGCAGGCCGTAGCGCACGCGCGGCAGGCAAACGCGCGATGGTGGAACGCGGTGCGCCGGGGAGGAGAGGCGGCGGCGGTCATCGCCATCGTCGCTTTTTTCGCTGGGCCGCTCCTGGCGCTCCTGGTTCAAAGTTTTCGCCATGGGCCGACGGCTGAGGTGCTTTCGCTTTTTGCCGCGCAACGGACGACGGCGATGCTCTGGAACACGGCGGTCATGGTCGCCGGCGGGACGGCGATCGCTCTGGCCGCGGGCGCGGCGCTCGGGCTGGTCGTCTCTTTCACCGATCTACCCGGTCGTTCCCTCATTTCGGCGCTCGTTTGGCTACCGCTGATTCTCCCGTCTTATGTCGTCGCATTAAGCTGGGCGGCGCTGTTCGAAAAAAACGGCCTGCTGGACCGGGCGTTTGGCGTTTTAGGCGTTCCGTGGCCCGATGGGTCGGTCTACGGCTTAAGCGGCATGACGGTGGTCATGGGGCTTACGCATTATCCGCTCGTGTATCTTTTTGTCATCCGGGCCGCGCGTCGCGTCCCGGAAGCGCTCTATACGGCGGCCCGCGCCTCGGGAGCCCGGCCGCTTCGGGCTTTCCTCCTCATTGTGCTGCCGCTTTTGCGCCCGGCGCTGGCCGCGGGAGGCGCGTTGGCGTTTTTGGCGGCCCTGGACAATTTCGGTATCCCTGCTTTTCTCGGCATTCCGGCGAACGTGCCGGTGCTTTCGACGTACATCTACGAACAGATCGCCGGTTTCGGACCGTCGGCCTTCGCTCGGGCGGCGGCGCTCAGCCTGCTCCTCATGGCGATCGCTTTGATGGGGCTTTACGGCTTTTGGATGGGGTCCCGGCGCGACGTGTCGGAGGCGTTTGGCGAAGGCGGGTGGGAAGGTCGTGTTGATCTCGGGCCGCTCAGGTGGCCGCTTTTTATGCTGATTCTCGCTTTTTTGTTTCTGACGAGCGTTCTTCCTCTGGTCGGGCTCGGTCTGGGAGCGATCGTCCGGGCTTACGGGCTACTGCCGACGCCGGAAAACTGGACGCTGAAGCATTTTGCCGCCGTGCTCGCCGATGGGCGGACGGCGCAAGCGGTGTTCAACAGCGGGCTGATTGCGATCGGGGCGGCGGTGACGACGGTCGTCCTCGGCGCCGGGGTGGCCCTTCGGCGGCGCTGGCGGCCGGGGTTCACCTGGCGGGTGGTGGGGGGGCTCATGACCCTTCCTTTTGCGCTGCCGGGCATCGTCGTCGCTCTCGGGCTCATCGTTTTTTGGGCGTCGCCGGTCGGGCGCTTGGCCGGCGGGGTCTATGGGACGCTCGCCATGCTCTGGATCGCCTATACGGTGCGCTTTGGCGCGATCGGCGTGCGGTCCGCCGAAGCCGCTCTGGCGCGTCTCGACCGGCGCTTGGAACAGGCGGCCCAGATGAGCGGCGCGCGGCTTTTGGCGCGGCTTGGGCGCATCGTCTTTCCCCTCATCGCCGGGGAGCTCCTGGGCGGCATGGTGCTCGTCGTCCTGCTGGCCGGGACGGAGCTGACGCTTTCCGTCCTTCTGGCTTCCTCGGGGCAGGAGACGGTCGGCATGCGCATTTTCCAGCTGGAACAGGGCGGAGCGCTTACGGAGGCGCGGGCGCTCGCTTTTCTCATCGCGGTTTCTGTCTTTCTTCTCTTTGTCCTTGCCGAAGCGCTTCGCAGGGGCGGTTTTAAGGGCGAGACCGAACGGTAGCTGAGCCACCGGCCGCAAGCGGGGGATGATCGTGAAAGTCGAACTCTACGGGGTTTCGGTCAAACTGGGCGGGCGAACGGTGCTCAAGGACGTGTCGCTCACCGTTCCGTCCGGCGCTTTTTTGGCCGTGCTCGGCCCGTCGGGAAGCGGCAAGACGACGCTTTTGAACGCCATCGCCGGTTTCGTCTCTCTTGAGGCGGGGACGATCGCTTTTGACGGACGGGTCGTGAGCCGGGCGGGGGAGGGGGTGCCGCCGGAAGAGCGGGACGTCGGAGTGGTTTTTCAATCGTTCGCTCTTTGGCCCCACATGACGGTCGAAGCGCATATCGCCTTTCCTCTGCTTCAGCGACGTCGCCGCCTTCAGCGGGCCGCATTCGGCTGGAAGGGGCTTTTCGGCCGTGTGGCCGGCGGAAGGCGGCCGAGTCGCCCGTCGGACCGGGACGGCAAAAGCGCGGGCGATGGGAAACGCGACGCCGATGATGAAATGAGGCGCGAAGTGGAGGCGCTCCTTCAGCTGACGGAGCTTCAGCCTTTCCGAAAAAGATTTCCAAAGGAACTTTCCGGGGGACAGAAGCAGCGGGTGGCGTTTGCCCGCGCGCTGGCGGCGTCGAAAAGGCTCCTTTTGTTGGACGAGCCGTTTTCCCAGCTCGATGCGCCGCTTCGGGCCGCCATGCAGAGGGAACTGGCGAAGATTCATCGGGCGACCGGAAGCACCGTCATCTTTGTCACCCACGACCGGGAAGAAGCGCTGGCGCTTGCTGACCTCGTCGCCGTCATGGAAGCGGGGCGCGTGGTGCAGATCGGCCCTCCGGATGAGGTCTATCTGAGGCCGAAGACGCCGTTTGTCGCCGCCTTTGTCGCCGGGGCGGCCCTCGTCCCGGGAACGTGGCGGGGGGAGCGGTTTGCGCCTGCCGGGTACGTCGGGGATGCGGGGCGCGCGTCGGCCAACGATGCGGCCCTGGCTGACCGTTCACCGCTCGGTGAACGCACGAGCGGCGAAACGGCGGACGGTCGAACCTCGGATGATCGATGGGCAAACCGGGCGATGTCGGGCGGCCTTTGGGACGGCACCCGCATCCCTCTCGCTTTCCGCGCGGCCGGGTGCTTCCCGGTGCGACCGGAGGAGTGGGCGTTTCGCGAGGGACCGCCCGGGATTCCGGTCCGCATCGTGCGGCGGGCGTACGAAGGGCGGGCCGTCCGGTTGACGGTCGAGGTCGTCGCGGCGGGGGTCGGTCCCGTCGAGGCGGCAGGCGAGGAAGAAGGGGCTTCCGACCGGCCGCTCCGGCAGACGTCGTTCGATCTTTTCGTCTCGCCGGAGGGGCTTCGCGACGGGCGCCTGGCGCCGGGACAGACGGGGTACGTCGACCGGAGGCGGGAAGCGGGGCGCTCGCAGGACGTTGAACGGAGAACGGACGCACATCATCAGATTGATTTCACCTCTTGATTTTTCCTGCATGACTTTGTACAATTTCGGCAGTAATTAATATTAACTGTGGAAAAGGAGGGGTCTTGAAAATGTTATTGTTGACTTTTTCCTCGTGCTAACTTATAGCCAATCATTAGTTTCCACATCAAGTGCTAAATGGGTGAAAAAATTGTTGCGATCCCTCAACCTACTCTTATGTTGGGTCATGGGTCACACGCGTGACGGATCCATATGATCCCGGTCCTTATGGTTATTACGTTACATGAGTTCATTATCAAGATGCATCATTTACTAAGCCCATTGAAGTTCAATATTTCTTAGTAGAAAATGAGAGAAAGGATAATTAAAGCGCGTTTCTTGCTATAAGCGAAAAAGCTAGCCTTTTGGAGGGGATCGGTTCCGGATGCGAACGCCGCGGGACGAGGTTTTTCGCCGGGCCTCTTTTTCTCATATTGCCCATTTTATTCTGGTCACTTCGATCATTCTTTATGATGCATTTATCCCGGCAGGCGAGCGTCCGCTGCTTCGCTTCTTCATTGTTTTCGCTTTTGTCGCGGGGATGTTGATCGGTTTTGTCGTCGAATCTCCTCGAAAGCGCCGTTCGGACGTGTTCTTCGACGTGGGCCTGGTTCTTTATGTCATCGCTTTGCTGCTCGCGATGAAGCTTTTGGGCGTGCACGGCCGGGGCGTCATCTCGCTTGAAGACCCGTATTTTGGGTCGTCGTCCTGCTGAGCGTCATTTTATCCTATAAAGAGTATCGTAAGAATGACGAAAAAAATAAGAATGACGAAAAAACCAAAGAAAAATAAAAAAGTCGAGCAAGAACCTCGAGCATCGAACGGTTTCGAAACGGATCGCGCCGGATGCGGCGCGTCGCGGACGGCGCCGGTGGCCGCCCGCCCCCCGGTCGCTTCCGACATCGCTTTCCCGATTGCCTCCGGCAATCGCTTTCCTGATTGCCTCCGGCGGAACATGTGCTATAATAAGGGAGTTTAAGAAGTGGAGGGAGCGACGTGAGCGTAAAGGCGACGCTGGAACGGCACGATCGGCATCGCGTGGCCCTGACGGTGGAAGTCGATGCCGAACGGGTGGAAGCGGCGCTCGATCAGGCCTTCAAAAAGGTCGTCAAACGGGTCAGCGTCCCCGGTTTTCGCAAAGGGCGCGTGCCGCGGCCGATCTTCGAGCGTCGGGTCGGCGTCCAGGTCCTGTTTGACGAAGCGCTGGACGACCTTCTGCCCGAGGCGTATGCGGCGGCCGTCCGGGAGACGGGCATCGAGCCGGTGGAGCGGCCGGCGATCGAAATCGTCCGCATGGACAAAAACGCCCCCCTCGTCTTCAAGGCCGTCGTCACCGTCCGTCCGGACGTCACCTGGCCGGAGGAGGCGGAGCGCCTGGTGCTCGAGAAGGTGATCCGGCCGGTGACGGACGCCGACGTCGAGGCGAAGCTCCGCGACATGCGGGAGAAGGTCGCCGTTCTCGAGCCGGTGGACGGGCCGGTGGCCGAGGGGATGCTGGCGACCGTCGACTACGAAGGGTTCATCGACGGCGAGCAGATCGCCGCGGGGACCGATGTCGAGATCGAGGTCGGCGCCGGGCGCACCCTGCCGGATTTCGAGCAGGGCCTCATCGGCCTTCCCGTTGGCGAAACGCGAACGGTGGACGTCCGCTTTCCCGACGATTACCGGGAGGCCGATCTCGCCGGGAAGACGGCGACGTTCACCGTCACCGTGAAGACGCTCAAACAAAAGCGCTATCCCGAGCTTGACGACGACTTCGCCCGGGAAGTGAGCGACTTCGATTCTCTGGACGAACTGAAGGCGTCGATCCGCCGGGAGCTCGAAGCCGAGCGGGAAAAAGAGGCGACAGAACGGCTTCGGGATCAGGCGGCGGAGGCGTTTGCCGCTCGGGTCGCCGTCGATCTTCCCGACGTCATGATCCGGGAAGAAGCGCACGACATGGTCCACGAGCTCGAGCATGCGCTCCTTGCGACGGGCATCCCCCTTCAGGCCTACCTTCAGATGACGAACAAGACGGAAGACGACCTCATCACCGAGTTCTGGGAGACGGCCAAAAAGCGCGTCACCATCCGCCTCGCCCTCGAAGCATATGCCAGAAAGCACGGCCTGGAACCGACGCCGGAAGAGCGCGAAGCGGAGATCCGGAAGATCGCCGAGGCGTGGCGCGTCTCGCCGGAGGAGGCCGCCCGGGCGCTGGAAGGACAGGGGACCATGGCCGTGATCGAGCGTTCCCTCCGCGTCCGGAAGGCGATCGATCGCCTCCTCGCCGATGCCGACGTCACCGTCCGAGAGGCGACCGACACCGACGGCGAAGCGGACGGCGCCGAAGGGAAGTGGACCGCCTCCGGCGAGGAAGCGGCGGGCGTCGGATCGGTGCCGCCTGAAGGCGCCGCCGACGCGAAAAACGCCCGCGCCGAAGGGGCGGAGGCGGAAGGAGGGCCGCGAACTTCCGGCGGTTTGGGCGGTACAGGTGTAAACGGCGCGGAAAACGCATAGACTGTCGGGCGTGGTCGGCCGTTCGGCGCCTCACCGGGTGGTCGGCCGGCGCCGATCCCGTGCGGCGCCCGGGTTCGGGCGCCGCACATTCACAAACGCGCCGGAATCCGGTACAATGAGGGGTAGAAAGGATCGAAGAAAAAAGGAGGTGACGTCCGGCGGAGGCTTTGCTCCGGCCGGAGAGGGATGCTCGTTCCGATCGTCATCGACCAGTCGACGCGCGGCGAACGCGCTTACGATATCTACTCCCGTCTCCTCAAGGATCGGATCATCGTCCTCGGAGCGCCGATCGACGATCACGTGGCCAATCTCGTCGTCGCCCAGCTCCTCTTTCTGGAAGCGGAAGACCCGAACAAGGACATCTATCTGTACATAAACTCGCCGGGCGGCTCCGTCACCGCCGGGCTCGCCATCTATGACACGATGCAGTTCATCAAGGCGCCGGTCTCGACGATCTGCATCGGGATGGCGGCGTCGATGGCCGCGGTGCTTCTTGCCGCCGGCGAGAAAGGGAAGCGTTACGCCCTTCCCAACAGCGAGATCATGATCCACCAGCCGCTGGGCGGGGCCCGCGGGCAAGCGGCGGACATCAAGATCCACGCCGAGTGGATCATCCGGACCCGGGATCGGCTGAACCGCATCTTGGCCGAACGGACCGGGCAGCCGCTCGAACGGATCGAGCGGGACACCGACCGGGACTTTTTCATGGATGCGGAGGAGGCCAAGGCGTACGGGATCATCGACGAGGTGATCACGAGCGCCCAGTCGATGCACCGGGAAAAGGGGTGAGGAAGATGGCCAAACAGACCGACGACCGGAGCCCGATCCGCTGTTCGTTCTGCGGCAAGACGCAGGATCAGGTGAAAAAGCTCGTCGCCGGCCCCGGCGTCTACATCTGCGACGAATGCATCGAGCTCGTCAACGAGATCATCGAAGAGGACAACGACCAGACGGCGACGGAAGAGCTCAAAGACGTGCCGAAGCCGGTGGAGATCCGCCGCTTCCTCGACGAGTACGTCATCGGCCAGGAGCAGGCGAAAAAGGCGCTTTCCGTGGCCGTCTACAACCACTACAAGCGGATCTATTCCGATAAGAAGAAAGACGACGTCGAGCTGTCGAAGAGCAACATCCTCCTCATCGGCCCGACCGGGAGCGGGAAGACGCTGCTCGCCCAGACGCTTGCCCGGATGCTCAAGGTGCCCTTTGCCATCGCCGATGCAACAACCCTCACCGAGGCGGGGTACGTCGGCGAGGATGTCGAAAACATCCTGCTTCGGCTCATCCAGGCGGCCGACTTCGACATCGAGAAGGCTGAGCGGGGCATCGTCTACATCGACGAGATCGACAAGATCGCCCGGAAGTCGGAAAACCCGTCCATCACCCGGGACGTCTCCGGCGAAGGCGTGCAGCAGGCGCTGCTCAAAATCCTCGAAGGCACCGTCGCCAACGTCCCGCCCCAGGGCGGCCGGAAGCACCCGCATCAGGAATTCATCCAGATCGACACGACAAACATCCTCTTCATCGTCGGCGGCGCTTTCGACGGCCTCGAGACGATCATCAAGCGCCGCCTCGGGGCGAAGGTGATCGGTTTCGGCGCCGATGTCCAGTCGGTCAACCTGAAGAAAGGCGAATACCTGAAGAAGGTCACGCCGGAAGACCTGATCAAGTTCGGCATGATCCCCGAGTTTGTCGGGCGGGTGCCGGTCATCTCCGTCCTCGATCCCCTCGACGAAGAGGCGCTCACCCGCATCCTCACCGAGCCGAGGAACGCGCTTGTCAAGCAGTACAAAAAGCTCTTCGAACTGGACGGCGTCGAGCTTGAGTTTATGCCGGAGGCGCTTCGGGAAATCGCCAAGGAAGCCGTCCGGCGGGAGACCGGCGCCCGGGGGCTTCGGGCGATCCTCGAGGAGATCATGCTCGACGTCATGTACGAGATCCCGTCCCGCAAGGACGTGGCCAAAGTCGTCGTGACGCCGGAGACGGTCACCCGCCGGTTGCCGCCCCTTCTTTACGGGAAGGACGGCCGCCTGATCGCCCTGAAGACGGAGGAGACCGCCTGAGGGCGCACGCGGCGAACAACCTCGAACGCGCGAGCGGAAACCCCTCGAGCGCGCGATCGATCTCGAGCGCGCGATCGGTCAGCGCTTTGAACGCGCCGCCGGCGGGCTTGCCGGTGTCCGGAAGCATCCGGGCACCGGCTTTTTTATGTCCCGATTTCGACGCCGCAGAACCGACGGGCGGAACCGATGGACGGAATCCGGCCGGCGCCCTCGCCTCCGACCTTCCGGCGGCTTTCCGGGCGCGCCGGCGGTAGCTCCCGGTCTCCGAAACCCCGGCATCTTGCCGGCGGCGTTTAGCCCCTCGGCCCTTCGGCCATAATGGGCAGAAGACGTCCGCCGCCCTCGAGCGGCGTGGGCGAGGAGGCCGAAGGTGCCGTGATCAGCGTCCAGATTTTCCTCATCGTGCTTCAGATTTTCGTCGGGCTGGCCGTCGGGCTGTATTTCTGGAACCTCCTCCGCCGGGAGCGTTCCGGCCGGCTGGCCCAGCACCAGAGCACTGGCCGGGAGATGGAGGAGCTGCGGCGGCTTCGGGCGATCGCCCTGAGCGAGCCGCTGTCGGAGCGGACCCGGCCGGCGTCGATCGATGAGATCGTCGGTCAGGAGGAGGGCCTCAAGGCCCTGCGGGCGGCGCTCATGGGGCCGAACCCCCAGCACGTCATCATCTACGGGCCGCCCGGCGTCGGAAAGACGGCCGCCGCCCGACTCGTGCTGGAAGAGGCGAAGAAAAATCCCCTCTCGCCGTTTCGCGCCGACGCCCCCTTCGTCGAGATCGACGCGACGACGGCCCGCTTTGACGAACGGGGCATCGCCGATCCGCTGATCGGCTCGGTCCACGATCCGATCTACCAGGGGGCCGGAGCGCTCGGTCAGGCCGGCGTGCCGCAGCCGAAGCCCGGCGCCGTCACCCGGGCCCACGGCGGCGTCCTTTTTATCGATGAGATCGGTGAACTCCACCCGATCCAGATGAACAAGCTCCTCAAGGTCCTTGAAGATCGCCTCGTTCGGCTGGAGAGCGCCTACTACAGCCCCGACAATCCGAACATCCCGCCGCACATCCACGACATCTTCCAGAACGGCCTTCCGGCAGACTTCCGTCTCGTCGGCGCGACGACCCGCCTGCCGGAGGAGCTTCCGCCGGCGCTCCGTTCTCGCTGCGTCGAAGTCTACTTCCGTCCCCTCACCGAGCGGGAGATCGAGACGATCGCCCGGCGGGCGGCGGGCAAGCTCGGCGCCGCCGTCGAGCCGGGAGCGCTGGAACTCCTCGCCCGTTACGCCCAGAACGGCCGTGAGGTCGTCGCGGTCGTCCAGCTCGCCTACGGCGTCGCCCTCACCGAGGGGCGGCGGGACCTCCGCGTCCGGGACATCCGGTGGGTGATCGACACGAGCCGGCTTCAGCCGCGGCCGAAGGCCCGCCTGCCGGAGCGGCCGGAGGTCGGCCGGGCGCTCGGACTGGCCGTCTACGGGCCGAGCCTCGGCGCGGTGATCGACGTCGAGGCGACGGCGGTCCCCGCCCGCCGCCCCGGCGCTGGCCGGTTTACCGTCACCGGGATCGTCGAAGAAGAGGCTCTGGGCGGCCGGGGCCGGACCCTCACCCGAAAGAGCCTGGCCTTCGGCGCCGCCGAGACCGTCCGCACGCTCCTCGGCCGCCTCGGTTTTCGGGTGGTCGACCACGACCTTCACGTTCACTTTCCCGGCGGCGCTCCCCTGGACGGCCCGTCCGCCGGCGTCACGGTGTTCGTCGCGCTGTATTCCGCCCTCACCGGCCGGCCGGTCGATCCCCGGACGGCCTTGACCGGCGAGGTCAGCGTCCGCGGGGAGGTGCTTCCCGTCGGCGGGGTTCGGGCCAAGCTCGACGCCGCCCGGGAGGCGGGCCTTCGCCGCGTCGTCGTCCCGAAGGCGAACGAAGAAGCCCGTTCGTGCGAAGGCCTCGAGGTCGTCTTTGCCGGGACGATCGAAGAGGTGCTGGCCGCCGCCCTCCTGCCGGCGCCGTCCGCCCCGGCGTCCGCGCCGGTGCCGGGGTTTCTCGATCGCTCCGCCGTCCGGCGGGAGGGCGGATACCGGCCCGCCGCCCCGGGGACCGGCGTGGCCGACCTTGCGTCGCCGTCGGAAGAGGCCTAGAATGAGGGGACGGAGGTGTCGCCGATGACCGAGATGGCCCGCGGCGCCGAGTCCATCCTTCCCCTGCTTCCCCTTCGGGGGCTCATGGTCTTTCCGACAATGGTCGTCCACCTCGACGTCGGGCGGGAAAAAAGCGTCGCCGCCCTCGAGGCGGCGATGGTCGACGCGCATCGGCTGCTCCTCGCTGCGCAAAAAGATCCGCATCTCGATTCGCCGGCGCCGGACGATATCTACGGCGTCGGCACGATCTCCCTCATCAAGCAGATGCTTCGGCTCCCAAACGGAACGGTGCGGATCCTGATCGAGGGCGAAGCCCGGGCCCGCATCGTCGCCTATGAAACGGTGGAGCCGTATTTTTCCGTCCGCTACGAGCGGCTCGAAGAAGAGACGAGCGACGACGTCGAGACGACGGCCCTCATGCGGGCCGTCGTCCGGGAATTCGAGCAGGTCATCCGCCTCTCTCGGAAGATCTCGCCGGAGACCCTCGCCAGCATCGCCGATATCGCCGAACCGGGGCGGCTCGCCGACGTCATCGCCGCGCACCTGGCCCTTCGGCTGCAGGATCGCCAGACGCTCCTCGAAGAGACGAACGTCAAGCGCCGGTTGGAGCGGCTTCTCGAGCTCCTTTCGAACGAGCAGGAAGTGCTCGAGCTCGAGCGGCGCATCAGTCAGCGCGTCAAAAAGCAGATGGAAAAGACGCAAAAAGAATACTACCTCCGGGAACAGATGAAGGCGATCCAGCGGGAGCTCGGCGAGCGGGAAGGTCGGAGCGCCGAGGTGGAGGAACTCAGGGCGGAGGCGGCGAAAAAGGCGCTCCCGGCTCACGTCCGGGAGAAGATCGACAAGGAACTCGAACGCCTCGAGCGCATCCCGCCGATGGCCCAGGAAGGGCATGTGATCCGGACGTACATCGAGTGGCTGATCGCCCTCCCGTGGGAGGAGCGGACCGAGGATGCCAAGAGCCTCCGGCGGGCGGAGCGGATCCTCGACGAGGACCACTACGGCCTCGCCAAGGTCAAGGAGCGCATTCTCGAATACCTCGCCGTCCGTCAGCTCGTCGACCGGATGAAAGGGCCGATCCTCTGCCTCGTCGGCCCGCCGGGCGTCGGCAAGACGTCCCTCGGCCGCTCCGTCGCCCGGGCCCTCGGCCGCCGCTTCGTCCGCATCGCCCTGGGCGGCGTCCGGGACGAGGCGGAGATCCGGGGCCACCGGAGGACGTACGTCGGGGCGCTTCCGGGGCGGATCATCCAGGGGCTCCGGACGGCCGGAACGAAAAACCCGGTGATGCTCCTCGACGAGATCGACAAGCTCGGCGCCGATTTCCGCGGCGACCCGGCGAGCGCCCTCCTCGAGGTGCTCGACCCGGAGCAGAACCACGCCTTTTCCGACCACTACATCGAAGAGCCGTTCGATCTCTCAGAGGTCCTTTTCATCGCCACCGCCAACACGATCCACACGATCCCGCGGCCGCTGCTCGACCGCATGGAAGTCATCTCCATCAGCGGCTACACCGAGATCGAAAAACTCCACATCGCCGAGCGGCACCTCATCCCGAAGCAGCTCGAGGCCCACGGCCTTCGGCGCGGGCAGGTTGCCTTTGAAAAAGAGGCCCTGCTCGAGCTCATCCGCCGCTACACCCGGGAGGCCGGCGTCCGGGAGCTGGAGCGCATGCTGGCGGCCCTCGCCCGGAAGGCGGCGCGCCTCATCGTTTCCGGCGAGAAAAAGCGCGTCGTCATCACGCCCCGGACGCTGGAGGCGTATCTCGGCCGGCCGCGGTTCCGGCACGGCATCGCCGAACGGGCGCCGGAGGTCGGCGTCGTTACCGGCCTCGCCTGGACGGAAACCGGCGGCGAGACGCTGTCGATCGAGGTGACTCATTTTCCCGGGAGCGGGAAGCTCCTCCTCACCGGTCAGCTGGGAGATGTCATGAAAGAGTCGGCCCAGGCGGCGATGAGCTACGTCCTCTCCCGGGCGGAGCGCCTCGGCATCGACCCGGCGTTCCGGGAGAAGACCGACGTCCACATCCACATTCCGGAAGGGGCCATCCCGAAGGACGGCCCGTCGGCCGGCATCGCCATCGCCACCGCCCTCGTCTCGGCCCTGACCGGCATTCCGGTGGCGAACGACGTCGGCATGACCGGGGAGATCACCCTCCGGGGCCGGGTGCTTCCGATCGGTGGCCTCAAGGAAAAAAGCCTCGCCGCCCACCGGGCGGGCCTCCGGCGGGTGATCCTCCCGAAGGACAACGAAAAAGACCTCGAGGACATTCCCGAGGTCGTCCGCCGGGCGCTCACCTTCATCTTGGTCGACCACATGGACCAGGTGCTCGACGCGGCGCTGGTGAAAACATGAGCGGCCGGGCCCACCTCTGGCGGATGGCGGCGCGCCTTAAAGACCTTCCGCCGCCGGAGCGGCCGGAGATCGCCCTCGTCGGCCGCTCCAACGTCGGCAAATCGTCCCTCATCAACGCCCTCGCCGGGCAGAACAACCTCGCCCGGACGAGCCGGACGCCGGGGAAGACGCGGCTCATCCACCTCTATCGCTTCGACACTTTCGTCCTCGTCGACCTCCCCGGTTACGGCTACGCCCAGGTGTCGAAGGCGATGCGGCGCGAGTTCGGCCGCCTCGTCGAGGGCTACCTCAAGACGCGGGAGGCGCTCCGACTCGTGCTCCAGCTCGTCGACGTCCGGCACCCGCCGACGGAAGACGACCGCCTCATGCGGCAGTGGCTCGTCTTCCACGGCCTGAAGACGCTCGTCGTCGCCACGAAAGCGGACAAACTCGGCCGCGGCCGGGCGCTCGAACAGGCCCGCCGGATCGCCGGCGAGCTTCGCCTCGCCGTCGACGAAGGGCCGATCCTCTTTTCCGCCGTTACCGGCGAAGGAAAAGACGACCTCTGGAAGGCGATCCACGGCGCCCTCCGGGTGCTCCGCTGAGGCCGGGCGCCCCGGCCGGGCGCCGTCGTTTATCGGCCGCCGCTTCGAGACTTCCGGACGTTCCGTCGCTTCCGGACGCCCGGGCGGCGAGGACGGCCGACGGAAGCTCGGCGACGAGCATCCCGAGGACGATGAAAAGCCCGCCGGCGATCACCCGGCCGGCCGGCGGCTCGTGGCCGGTCGCCCACGAGGTGAGCGCCGCAAACACCGGCTCCAGGGCGAAGATGATCGCCACGTGCACCGGGCTTGTCCGGCGCCCCGCCGCCGACTGCACCCAGTAGGCGAGGGCCGTCGCCAGGACGGCGGTGACAAAAAGGCCGAAGGCGACCGCCGGCACCCGGTAAGGCGCCGGATCGAGCATCGCTCCCCCTTCGACGGCGAACGCCGCCGCGGCGGAGAGGGCGGCGACGGTGCCGACCTGAAAAGTCGCCAGGGCCGCCGGCGGGTGCCGGCGGCTGGCTCGGGCGGTGGCGACGATCTGCAGCGCAAATGAGAGCGCTCCGAGAAACGTCAAGAAATCGCCCAAGCCCGTCTCCCATCCGCCGGCCGGGCCGTCGGCGGGATACGGCCGTCCCCCGGCGGCGAGGAGCAGGACCCCGCTGAAGGCCAGGGCGACGCCCGCCCACGCCGCCGTCGGCACCCGCTCCCGGAGCCAAAGGGCGCTCAAAGCCGGAACGAGGACGACCGACAGACCGGTGATGAATCCCGATCGGGCCGGCGTCGTAAAGAGCAGGCCGAACGTCTGAAAGGCGTAGCCGCCGAAAAGAAAGAGTCCGATGCCGATCCCGGCCCGGGTTGCCCCGGCGCCGCCCGACCGGAGGGCGAACGGCAGGAGGAGGAGAAAGGCGAGGCCGAAGCGAACGGCGAGAAAGGAAAACGGCGGGAGGTGGGCGATGGCGTCCTGGACGACGACGAACGTCGTCCCCCAGACGAACGTGACGAACAGGAGGGCGAGGTCGCCGGCGAGAGCCGTTCGCCCCGAGGGAACGGAAGGGGAAATCATGGACACGCTCCTTCGGAAAGGTGGGCGTTCTGCACCGAAGGCCCGCCGGGCCGATCGACGGGACCGGTCGCGTTAAGGGCTATTATATCGGCGTCGGGCGAATTTTTCTATGGACTTTCCGAGCAGGTTTGTTATAATATAGCCTACTCTGTATCCGCCGAACTCGGGAAACGACGGGGAGCCGAAGCGACGATGAATGAACTGGCCCAGTACGTCAAACAGGTCCTGAAGGACGACCCGCTCTTTTTGGAAACGATCGACGACAGCATCGAAAAGCGGGTCTCCTACCACGTCAAGCGCCTTCGAAAAGCGCTCAAGCTCACGCAGGCCGACCTGGCGGAAAAGATGGGGGTCAAACAGCCGTTCGTCGCCCGGATCGAAAGCGGGAAAAACAACATCTCCATCCGCAAGCTGGCGGAACTCGCCCAGGTGCTCGGCGTCGATCCGATGGACCTTGTGCGGCCGATCTACACCCTCGGCCATCCGGATACCGTCGTCCGGCTGATCGTCAACCGCCGCTTTCGCATCATGGCCGTCAACCCCGGCGGCGTCCGCTACTTTGGCCGGCCGCAGCTCGAGCTCGTCCACACCCTCCTTTCCCACGAATCGCCGTTTCGCCGGGCGGCGGAACAGGTGTTTCAAACCGGGGAGCCGGCGGTGGCGACGCCCGTCGAAGGGATGACGATCGAGGCCCGTCCGATTCGAAACGGCCGCGGCCAGGTGATCGGCGCGGAACTGACCTACGTCCGGTGAGCGAAAAGCGGCGAGGGACAGGCCCTCCGGCGGACGGGGACCGGAGGGGGTCGTGCCGTCCGGTGAGCGGGAAGCGGTGAGGGACACGCCCTCCGTGCGCGGCGTTCCCCAAGGACGTCCGGCTTTGTCACGTCGGTGACAAAAACGGCCGTTTTTCGATGTCCGGCGATGAAAGCGGTTGTGATATAATAACCGCAGATTGGAATCGGACTCATCGGCGAATCGTTTTTCCTCCGCCGCCGGCGCAAGCCGGGCGGAAAAGGAGGGATGGGGGATGCATCTTCTTGCCGTCGGTCTCAACTACCGGACGGCGCCGGTCGAAATCCGGGAGCGCTGCACGTTCCAGCCGGAACAGCTTCCGGAGGCGTACCGGACGCTTCTTTCGCACCGGAGCCTCGTCGAAGCGGTGATCGTCGCAACATGCAATCGCACGGAGCTTTACCTCGTCACCGACCGAATGACGATGAAAGCGGCCGAGGAGGAAGCGCTTTCGTTTATGGTGCGCTGGTTTCGCCTCCCGGCCGATGTCCTCCGGCCGCATCTGGTCGTGCTCCGAGATCGGGAGGCGGTGCGGCACCTCTTTCGCGTCGCCGCCGGTCTCGATTCGATGGTCCTCGGCGAGACGGAGATCCTCGGCCAGGTCCGGGAGGCGTGGGAGACGGCGCGGGCGCATCGGGCGACGGGGAAGCTTTTGAACGTCCTCTTCCAGCGGGCGATCGCCTTTGCCAAGCGCGCCCATACGACGTGGCGGGTGAACGACCGCCCCCTTTCGGTGGCGTACGTGGCGATCGGCCTCGCCCGGACGTTTTTCGGCGATCTCGCGTCCAAGCGGGTGCTCGTCGTCGGCGCCGGAGAAACGGGCCGGCTTCTTTTGCAGCATTTTGCCGATCAGGGCGTACGGGCGCTTTTCATCGCCAACCGGACCCCGGAGCGGGCGGAGGAACTGGCCCGGCGGTTTGGCGCCCGGGCGGTGCCGTTTGAGCGGCGGGTAGAGATCGCCCGGGAAGCGGACGTCGTGGCGACGGCGACGTCGGCGCCGGAGCCAATTTTTACCCGACCGGCGCTGGAGGCGGCGCTCGGGCGCCGGGAGCGGCCGCTTCTTTTTCTCGATCTCGCCGTTCCCCGGGACGTCGACCCGGCGCTCCACGGCCTCGGGCAGGTGTTCTGCTACGACATCGATGATCTCCAGGGCATCGTCGAGGAAAATCTCGCCGAGCGGCGGCGGATCGCCGCCGCGATCGAGCGGACGATCGACGGTGAGGTGGCGGCGTACGAGCGGTGGCTGGAGACGCTCGATGCGGTGCCGGTGATCGCCGCCCTGCAGGCGAAAGGGATGGCCCTTCAGGCGGAGACGATGGAGAGCCTCCTTCGGAAGCTCCCGCCGCTCGATGAGCGGAGCCGGCGGCTTCTGGAGAAGCATACGAAAAACCTCGTCAACCGACTGCTTCAAGACGCCGTCCTCTACCTGAAGGAGACCGCCGGAACGCGGGAAGGCCGGGCGGCGCAGGCGGCCATCGTCCAGAGCTTTCGCCTGGAACCGTATCTGGCTGATCGCTCCGGCTCAGAGGAGGAGACGGGAGAACGCCCGGCGCCGGAGGCGCCGCGCCGCGATCCCCGCGTAGGCGGCGTCCGTCTCGTCCGGCGGAGCGAGCCGGCGACGACCTGACGGAGGCGTCCGCCGTGCTCGTGGGGCGCTGGCTGCTTGATCTCGCGATCGCCGTCTACGGCCTGGCGGTGAGCGTCATGTTTATCGATGTCGTCCGGCCGACGCCGGCGGCCGGACGAACGGCCTTCGTCTTTTTGAACGGCGCGTTTCTCTTGCTCACGGCGGGGATCACCGTCGAACTCATCGGCTACGGCTCCCTGGCCGCCTTTGTCGCCGAGCGGACGCGGCTCCTTTACGCGTGGCTGCTTCTTGCCGCCTCGCTTCTTTTGAGCGCCGTGGTGCGGGCGGATCTTTTTTTGCTTTTGACGAACGCGGTCGGCCTGGCGGTCGTCACGCTCAACCTCTTTCCGCCGGGGGCGCCGGCGGCGGGGCCTTCGGGCCGGGAGGAGCTTCTCGTGCTCCATATCGTCGGGGCCCTCGTCGCGTACGTCCTGTTCGTCCTGGCGGGCGTCTTTTCCGTGCTGTACCTCCTCCTCGACGGGTGGCTCGCCGCCAAGCGGGTCCGGGGCCGGGCGTTTCGCATGCCGCCTCTCGAACAGCTTGCCCGCTACGCCGGGACGGCGGCGCTCGTGGGGGTGCCGGTGTTTGCGGTCTCCCTCTTTCTCGGCGGGGTCTGGGCCTTCGGGGAGGCCGGCTTCGGCGCTCTCCGGGATCCGAAGGTCGGTTTTTCCGGAGCGGTCCTTCTGGCCTACGGCTTTTTCGTCTACGTCCGGACGTTCGCCCGCTGGCCGTGGCGGCGGGCGATGTGGGTCGGCGCCGGTGCGTTTTTTCTGCTCTGGCTGAATTTCTGGACGACCCATTCTTTGGCCCTGGCCGCCTGGCCGGGCTGACGGCTTCGGGCCCCGCCGGCGGCGGGGCCTTTTTCCGTCCGGCGCCGGCCGGTCCGGGCTCGCCAAAGGCCGCCGCTTGCGTTAAGATTACAGAGGGGAAACAAAAAGGAGGCAGCCGATGCCGGAACTTGTTTTGGCGTCACGAAAAAGCCCCCTCGCCCTAGCCCAGAGCGAACGAGTGCGTGCGCTCCTCGAGTCCCGTCACCCGGCGCTCCGGGTGCGGATCGCCCCCTACGTCACGGAGGGCGATCGCCGGCTCGAGGTGACGCTGGCGAAGATCGGCGGGAAGGGGCTTTTTGTCAAAGAGCTCGAGCGGGCGATGCTGAGCGGGGAGGTGGATTTTGCCGTCCACAGCCTGAAAGACGTTCCGGCGGTGCTGCCGGAAGGCCTGGCCCTCGTCGCGATCCTTGCGCGGGGCCCGGTGGAGGACGTCCTCATCACCCGCGACGGCCGGGAACTGAACGCGCTTCCGCCCGGCGCCGTCGTCGGCACGTCGAGCCTCCGGCGCACCGTCCTCCTTCGGCGCCTCCGGCCGGACCTGGACGTCCGGCCGCTCCGGGGGAATGTCGATACCCGCCTCCGGCGCCTCATGGCGGGGGACTTTGACGCGATCGTGCTGGCCCGGGCCGGCGTCGAGCGCCTCGGGCTGGACGTCCGGTCGGTCCCGCTCGACCCGACGGTGTTCATCCCGGCGGTCGGACAGGGGGCGCTGGCGATCGAGGCGCGGCGGGGAGATGGGGCCGTCCTTCGGTGGCTCGAGCCCCTCGACGACGCGCCGACGCGGCGAGCGGTCGAGGCGGAGCGGGCGTTTTTGGCCCGACTCGGAGGGAGCTGCCAGGTTCCCCTCGGAGCATACGGGACGGTGGAGGCCGACGGAACGGTGACGCTCCGAGGATTTATCGCGGAACCCGACGGCTCCGGTTTCTGGTCGGGCGTTCTCCGGGGACCATCGCCGGACGTCGGAACGGCGCTCGCGGAGCGGCTGATCGCCAAGGGCGCCGGGGAGACGGTCGCCCGCTTTGCGGCCGGAGAGGACGATGATGGATCGACGGAGGGTCAGAAGGCATGAGGCGGTTTTCCTTTTTTGCCGCCGTCGGCGATTCCGGGGCGTCGGGGCGCGGGGACGGGCCGGCGCCGGCCGGTGATCCGACGAGACGGGAGACGGGGTTCGCCGGGTCCGGCCCGGGCGGGCAGGCGGCGGTGGATGGCGAAGCGGTCGTCGGCGATCGGCCGCTTGCGGGGCGCGTCGTCGTCGTCACCCGCGCCAAGCATCAGGGAGAACACCTCGTCGGGCGACTTAAGGCCCTCGGCGCCCGGGCGTACCACGTCCCGCTCATCTGCGTCTCGCCGCTTCCTCTGACGGACGATCTGGCGGCGGCGCTGAAGGCGGCGCGGACCGCGGACTGGCTCATCTTCACGAGTCAAAACGGCGTCGATGCGTTCTTTGCCCGCTACCGGGAGGCGGCCCTTCCGCCCCTTTCTCCGGCGCGGCCGAAGCGGGTCGCCGTCGGCCCGAAGACGGCGGAGCGCCTGGCCGCCTTCGGGCTTCCGGCGGACGTCGTCGCCGAAGAGTACACCGCCGAGGGCGTCGTCGAGGCGCTCGCCGGCCGGGTTGCTCCCGGCGAACATGCGGTGATCGTCCGGGGAACGCTGAGCCGGGACGTCGTGGCGCCGGCGCTTCGGGAGTACGGCCTTGAGGTCACCTCGGCGGTCGTCTATGACAACGTCCGGGACGAGGCGGGCGTGCGACGGCTCCAGGCGCTCCTCCGGGAGTCCGTCGTCGACGTCGTCACGCTCACGAGCCCGTCGATTGCCGAGGCGGTCGCCGAGGCGGTGGCGGCCGCCGGGCGTGGGCCGCTCTGGTACGCGAGCATCGGTCCGGTGACGACCGGCCGGGCCCGCGCCCTCGGCCTCGCGCCGGTCATCGAGGCCCGGCCCTTCACCGAAGAAGGACTCGTCGCCGCCCTCGTCGAGGCGGTCCGTTTCGGCGAGGCGCCGGGGCGGCCTCTGTCTTAAGCGGCGCCTTTGGGTCGATCCCGTCAAGAAGGAGCGATCGACGTGCGGGATTTTATCCGCCACCGCCGTCTCCGGCGGTCGGCCAACCTGCGACGGATGGTGCGGGAGACGCATCTTCGTGTCGACGATCTCATTTATCCGTTGTTCGTCACCGAGGGGAGCGGCATCCGGCGAGAAGTGCCGTCGATGCCGGGGGTCTACCAGCTTTCCCTGGACCGGCTGAACGAGGAGGTCGAGGACGTCCTCGCCCTCGGCATCCCGGCGGTCATCCTCTTCGGCATTCCCGACCACAAAGACGAGGTCGGAAGCGGCGCCTACGATGAGGCGGGGATCGTCCAGCGGGCGCTCCGCCAGCTGAAAAAGGCGTATCCGGAGCTCGTCCTCATCGCCGACAACTGCCTGTGCGAATACACGAGCCACGGCCACTGCGGCCTCGTCCGGGACGGGGAGATCTTAAACGACGAGACGCTCGAGCTCCTTGTCCGGACGGCGGTGACGCAGGCGGAAGCCGGCGCCGACATCATCGCCCCGTCGAACATGATGGACGGGTTCGTCTCCGCGATTCGGGACGGGCTCGATACGGCCGGATTCAAGCATACGCCGATCATGGCCTATTCGGTGAAGTACGCATCCGCCTTTTACGGGCCCTTCCGGGAGGCGGCCCATTCGGCGCCGGCGTTCGGCGACCGGCGGACGTACCAGATGGATCCGGCCAACGTCCGGGAGGCGCTCCGGGAAGCCCGCAGCGACGTCGAAGAAGGCGCCGATTTTCTCATGGTGAAGCCGGCGATGGCCTACCTGGACGTGGTGAAGGCGCTCCGGGAGGCGTTCCCTCACCCCCTCGTCGCCTACAACGTGAGCGGCGAGTACGCGATGATCAAGGCGGCGGCCCGAAACGGCTGGCTCGACGAACGGGCGGTCGTTCTGGAGCTCTTAACCGGCGTCAAGCGGGCCGGCGCCGACCTCATCATCACCTACCACGCCAAAGACGTTGCCCGCTGGCTGCGGGAGGAAGATCGCGGATAAAAAAGCCGCCCGGAGGGTCCGGGCGGCTTTTTCGGCGATCATTCGATGTCGATGCGCCGGCCTTTGGGCGGCGTCCGCTTGAGTTTCGGCAGCGTGACGGTGAGCAGGCCGTTTTTGTACGTCGCCCGGATGCCGTCCGGATCGACGTTCTCAAGGGAAAAATGCCGCTCCAGCCGGCCCCGGTACCGCTCCCGGCGGACGTACGCCTCCCGCTCTTCGTCGACGCCGCCGGCCTCTTCGACGGTGATGCTTAAGACGCCGTCGTCGTAGTGGATCTGGATGTGGTCTTTGTCGACGCCGGGAAGCTCGGCTTCGACGATGTAGGCGTCTTCCGTCTCCCGAATGTCCGTGCGGAAACGGCCGGTTCCGGCGAAGACGGCCAGCGGCTCGGCGAAGAAGCGTTCCATGATCGCCTCGACGTCGTCCCACATCGGCCAGTTGGACCGGCGCCGGCGATCGGGCCACCAGCGGCTCATCCTACACCCTCCTCCCTTCGCTCGGTCTCAAGCCGGGGTGCCCCGGCTGCCGGGGGGCGAAAAGCATTCGGCCCGCCGATCGGTGCCTGCCGGCCTTCCCGGGCTTCCAGGTGGGCCGAAGGCTCCCGGCTCGTCACCGGAGCGTCGCCCCGGCCCCGCGTCCAAAAGCGGCAAAAAGAAGGTTCCCTTATCCATTATCCGCTATGCATTGGGCCGGTCAAGGGGAACGCCCGGAAAAACTTTGCAAGAAAATCCGCTTGCGGCGGCGCCGCAAGGCTGCTATGATTGATCCAAGATTTTTTGTTTTAGAGCGCCACCGCTTTGCGGCGATCCTGCTTTGCCGCGCCGCTCCTTTTCCGCGGAAAAGGGAGCTGTGAAAAAGCGAATGCGGAACCGCAAAAGCGGGGCAGCGGAGAGTAAAGGAAAAATCCAGCATGAACCGGGCATCGGCGCCCGGGAGAGCGGGGGAGGACCATACGCATGCGGCGCAGGGGATGGTCGGGTTGGCACAAGGCGCTCGGGGCGTTCGCCGCGCTCACGCTCGTCCTCGTCGCCGTCTCCGCCTGCGGCACCGGGGCAGGGGGCAAGACCTCAGAGAGCGGGGCGAGCGGTCAGGCCTCGGGCGGCACGACGGCCGGGGAGAACGGAGATACCCACGGCGCGTCGGGCGGTACGGGGTTGAAGCGGATCGGCATCACGCAGATCCTCTCGCATCCCGCCCTCGACAATGCCCGACAGGGCTTTATCGATGCGCTCAAGGACGGCGGCTACGTCGAAGGCAAGACCGTCAAGTACGACATTCAGAACGCCGAAGGATCCCAGGATACGGCGAAGCAGATCGCGGACAAGTTCGTCGCCGATCGGGTCGACCTCATCCTCGCCATCGCGACGCCGACGGCCCAGGCGGTCGCCGAGGCGACGAAGGACATCCCGATCGTCATCACCGCCGTCACCGATCCGGTCGGCGCCGGCCTGGTGGAGTCGCTCGAGCGGCCGGGCCGGAACGTCACCGGAACGACGGACATGAACCCGGTGAAGGAACAGCTCGAGCTCGCCAAGCGGCTGGCCAAAGGCAACCGCATCGGCGTCCTCTACAACAGCGGCGAGTCGAACTCCCTCGTGCAGGTCGAAATGGCGAAGGAGGCGGCCGCGTCCCTCGGCCTTGAGCTCGTGCCGAAGGCGGTGACGAACACGTCCGAGGTGAAGCAGGCGGCGGAATCGCTCGTCGGCAAGGTCGATGCCCTCTACATCCCGACGGACAACACCGTCGTCTCCGCCATCCGGGCGGTCGTCGACGTCGCCGAGTCGGCCAAGCTTCCCCTGATCGCCGCCGAAGGCGATTCGGTGAAGGAAGGGGCGCTCATCACCTACGGCATCGACTACTACAAGCTCGGCTATCAGACCGGAGAGATGGCGATCAAGATCTTAAAGGGCGAGGCGAAGCCCGAATCGATGCCGATCGAACGGCAGAAGGAGCTCAAACTCTACGTCAACAAGACGGAAGCGGACAAAATCGGCCTTGAGATCCCCCGGGATCTCCTCGAACGGGCGGACGTGACATATTGATCGGGCGCCGCCGAGCGTCCGGCGGGCCGGTGTGCCGGGAGCCGGTCCGCTCTTTTTCTTTGCCCGAATGAACCGGTGATGGCGCCTTTCGATCGCGCCCTTTTTCGCGGACGGGCCTCTGTCTCATGACGAAGAAAACGGGGTGTCCGACTCACCATGGCCCTCTGGATCGGTTCGCTGGAACAAGGACTTCTGTTCGGCATCATGGCCATCGGCGTCTATCTCACCTTTCGGGTGCTGAGCTTTCCCGACCTCACCGTCGACGGGAGTTTCGCCCTGGGCGGGGCGGTGGCGGCGAGCCTCATCGTCGCCGGGGTCAGCGGTTGGGCGGCGGCGGCCATCGCGGCTTTGGCCGGCGCCGGGGCGGGGCTCATCACCGGGCTTCTCCACACCAAAGGAAAGATCAATGGGCTTCTGTCCGGGATCCTCACGATGATCGCCCTTTATTCCGTCAACCTCCGGGTGATGGGCCGGGCGAACGTGTCGCTCCTCAACCAGAAGACCATCAAGACCGAGCTCGAGGCATGGGCCCAGGCCGCCGGCGTCGACCGGCACGTCGTATTCGTGGCGGTGTTTTTCCTGCTTCTCTTCGCGGCGAAACTCGCCGTCGACTGGTTTTTGCGGACCGATCTCGGGACCGCCGTCCGGGCGACGGGCGACAATCCGGCCATGATCCGGAGCTTCGGTGTCGACACCGACGGGACGATCCTCCTCGGCCTCATCCTCTCGAACGCCCTCGTCGGCCTCTCCGGCGGTCTCATCGCCCAGTACCAGGGTTACGCCGATGTGCAGATGGGGATCGGGATGATCATCGTCGGGCTGGCCTCGGTCATCATCGGCGAAGTCCTCTTCGGCGCGCAGACGATCTTCCGGGCGACGCTCGCGGCGGCGGCCGGCGCCGTCGCCTACCGGTTCGTCATCGCCGCCGCCCTTCGGCTGAACGTCGACCCGAACGATCTCAAGCTCCTCACGGCGCTCATCGTCGTCGTCGCCCTCGTCGTCCCGCCGATTCTGGAAAAACGCCGCCTTCAGCGGCTTCTGGAAGCGGAAGGCGCCGAGGACGTCTTCGGCGATGACCGCCGTCAGGCGGCGGCCGGCCGCGCCGGCGCCGGAGCAGGGCCCAAGGCGGAAGGCCGGGTGCGGCCCGCGGAAAAAGGAGGGGAGGGAGGATGACCGGCGGGCTTTGGCTCGAGCGGGTGTCGAAGACGTTCCATCCCGGTACGTCGAACGCCCGGCGGGCGCTCAAGGACGTGACCCTTTCGATCGTCCCGGGGGAGTTCGTCATCATCATCGGCTCGAACGGCGCCGGCAAATCGACGCTCATGAACGCCATCGCCGGCCGCATCCCGGTCGACCGCGGCCGGATCGTCCTGGACGGCGTCGACATCACCCGCTGGCCGGAACATCGCCGGGCGGCCCTCATCGGACGGGTTTTTCAAGATCCGATGATGGGGACGGCGCCGTCTTTGTCCATTGCAGAAAATATGGCCCTCGCCTACCGCCGGGGGCGCCGGCGGGTGCTTCGGTCGTTCGTCGGGGCCAAAGAGCGGGCCCTCTACCGGGAGGCGCTCGCGACGCTGGAGCTCGGCCTCGAGGCGCGGCTCGAGACGAAGGTCGGGACGCTTTCCGGCGGGGAACGGCAGGCCCTTTCGCTCCTCATGGCGACGTTCGTCGAGCCGAAGCTCCTCCTTTTGGACGAGCATACGGCGGCCCTCGACCCGAAGCGGGCGGAGCTCGTCCTTCGGCTCACGGAGAAGATCGTTCGGGAGAAGCGCCTCACCACCCTCATGATCACCCACAACATGGCCCACGCGCTCCGAATGGGCGACCGGCTCATCATGATGCACGCCGGGGAGATCGTCCTCGATCTTTCGGCGGAGGAAAAGGCGCAAATGGAGATCGACGACCTTCTCCGGGCCTTCGAGCGGGTTCGGGGGGTAAAGTTCGTCGACGACCGCCTCGTCTTCAGCCAGCTGGAGGGAAGAGACCATGCAACATAACGTCATTGAGGCCATCTCCACGAATGCCTTGTCGCTCACCCTCGCGTTTTTGGCTGTTTTCGTTTTGGCGTGGCTCAGATCCCGTCGCGTTTCCTTTGGTTCGCGGGTCATGATCGCCTTAGGACTCGGTCTTGTCACCGGTATGATTCTTCATCAAACGCAAGCGTCGTATGATAGCCTCAAAACGTTTGGGCAAATGTTCGTCAATCTCATCAAAATGATCGTCATGCCCCTTGTCGTCGCTGCTGTTATATCCGGGATCACTTCTTTGGCACAACCGGAGCAGCTCAAACGCATCGGTGGGCTCACCATCGGTCTGTTTCTCATCACCACCGGACTCGGTGCGGCGATCGGCGTCATCGTCGCGCTTTTGATTCACCCGGGTTCCGGAGTAAATTTAAGTTTGCCGTCCGATTTTAAAGCGCGCGAGATCCCGACGTTTTGGCAAGTCCTGCTTGATTTATGGCCTTTGAATCCGATCGATGACATGGCGAAAGGGAAGGTCGTTCCGGCCATCATTTTTGCGCTGTTTTTTGCCCTGGCCATGGTCGGACTGGAACGGAAGAACCCTGATCAGGTGGCATCCGTCAAAAATTTTGTGCAATCGTTTGCAAACATTATGTATGAAGTGACCAAAAGCGTCATCCGTCTGACTCCCTATGGCGTCTTTATGCTCATCGCGGCGATGAGTGCGTCCTATGGATGGGAGACGCTTCTGCCATTAATGAAAGTCATCATCGCCACCTACGGTGCCTTGGCCGTTCATTTTCTCATCGTTTTTATCCCCATGATCATCTTCTTGAATCGCGTACAGCCTTTGGTTTTTTTACGCAAAATCTACCCAATGATGATTGTGGCTTTTACGACGCGCTCCAGCTATGCGGTCTTGCCGATCAACATTGAGATCATGGTCAAGCGGTTGAAAATCCCCGAAAACATCGCCAGCTTTGTCGCCTCATTGGGGACGGCCATGAACTATAACGGCTGTGGAGGCGTTTGGCCGGCCGTCGTCGCCATCTTTGCTGCCGAAGCGTACGGCATCCCTTTGAACTGGACCGACGATATTCTGATCGTTTTTGTGGCGACGATCTCTTCGATTGGCGTCGCCGGCGTGCCAGGACCTGCATCGATCTCCACCACGGTCGTGCTCACCGCCCTGGGACTTCCGCTTGAGGCTTTAGGACTTGTTTTGGCCGTCGATGCGCTTGTGGATATGGGACGGACGCTGATCAACCGTACGGGCGATCCGATTATCGCTTTGTTTATCGCTCGACGGGAAGGCCAATTCGATGAGAAAGCGTTTTATGAACCAGACGATGAAGCGTTGACGTCGACGATGAGCGCCGGTTCGTGAAGCAGACCGAAAAAGATGGTCTGCACCTGGCTTGCAAGAGATTCATGGCTCCGGCATAATGGGAGAAGGGTCAGGCAACGGGCGGCGAACGTTGCACAGAAAGGAGCCGAGGCGTTGATCACGTTGCGCGACGGCCGTTCTCGGGCGCTCTACGACAAGGCGGTCGGCCTTCTTCCCGGCGGCGTCAACAGCCCGGTGCGGGCCTTCCGCGCCGTCGGCCGGCCGCCGCTTTTTATCGTCCGAGGGGAAGGGCCGTATCTTTTCGACGAAGACGGCAACCGCTTCATTGATTACGTCCTGTCGTGGGGGCCTCTGATCCTCGGCCACGCCGACCCGGACATCGTCCGGGCGGTGACGGAGGCCGCCCGCCGGGGGACGAGCTTCGGCGCCCCGACGGAAGTCGAACTCGAGATGGCCGAGGAGGTCATCCGCCGCATGCCGGCGGTGGAGATGGTCCGGATGGTGAACTCCGGCACCGAGGCGACGATGAGCGCTCTCCGACTCGCCCGGGCGGTGACCGGCCGCTCGCGGGTGGTGAAGTTCATCGGCTGTTATCACGGCCACGGCGACAGCTTCCTTGTCAAGGCCGGATCCGGCGTGGCGACGCTCGGGCTGCCGGATTCCCCCGGCGTCCCGGGGGCGCTGGCGGAGCTCACGCTCACGGCGCCGTACAACGATCTGGAGGCGGTTCGGGCGCTTTTCGACGCTTATGGCGATGACATCGCGGCGGTCATCGTCGAGCCGGTCGCCGGGAACATGGGCGTCGTCCCGCCGGCGCCGGGCTTTCTCGCGGGACTTCGGGCGCTTACGAGCGCGGCCGGGGCGCTCCTCATCTTCGACGAGGTGATGACCGGCTTTCGGGTGCATTTCCATTCGGCTCAGGGGCTGTACGGCGTCATGCCAGACCTCGTGACGATGGGGAAGGTCATCGGCGGCGGGCTTCCGGTCGGCGCCTACGGCGGCCGTCGGGCGATCATGGAGCAGGTCGCGCCGAGCGGGCCGGTCTATCAGGCCGGAACGCTTTCGGGGAACCCCCTCGCCATGCATGCGGGGCTGGCGACGCTCCGGAAACTCGACGCGGCGGCGTACGAGCGGCTCGAAGCCCTCTCCCGACGGCTCGCCGACGGCCTGGCGGAGGCTGCCCGGGCCGAGGGGGTGCCGCTCACGTTAAACCGAGTGGGGTCGATGCTGACCCCGTTTTTCGCCGACGGGCCGGTGACCGACTTCGCCTCCGCCAAACGGCAGAACGAGGCGGCCTTTCGGGCCTTTTATCACGCCCTCCTCGCGGAGGGCATCTACGCCCCGCCCTCGGCGTACGAGGCGTGGTTCGTGTCGCTCGCCCATACGGAAGCGGAGATCGATCGGACGGTCGAGGCGGCGGCGCGGGCGTTCCGGGCGGCGCGGGCGGCCCTAGGCGGCTGAAGCGGCGCGGGGAGCTTGTTTCTGCTGCCGTGCCGTGGCCGGCGGGCAAACGGAGAAGCGGGCACGGGCAAAGCGGCAGGTCGACGGCTCCGGTGCGACCGGCGGCCGAAAGGCGCCGCGGGCGGCCGGCAAAGGCGAGAAAGGGGCGGGTACAGGCGATGGAGGTCGTAAAGATCACCCCGCGGGGATACTGTTACGGCGTCGTCGATGCGATGGTCCTTGCCCGGCGGGCGGCGGAAGATCCGTCGCTTCCAAGGCCGATCCACATCCTCGGCATGCTCGTCCACAACCGGCACGTCGTCGAGGCGTTTCGCGCCCTCGGCGTTCTGGCCGTCGACGCGCCGAACCGGCTCGAGGCGCTGGAGGCGATCGACCGCGGAACGGTCATCTTCACCGCCCACGGCGTCTCTCCGGAAGTCCGGCGCCGGGCGGCGGAAAAGGGCCTGGTCGTCCTGGACGCCACCTGCCCCGACGTGATGAGGACCCACGCGCTCATCGCCGAAAAGGTCGCCCGGGGCTACGAGGTCATCTACATCGGCAAAAAAGGCCACCCGGAGCCGGAGGGGGCGATGGGCGTCGCGCCGGGCAAGGTCCACCTCATCGAAACGGAGGAAGACCTGAAGGCCCTCCGGATCACGGCGGAGCGGATCCTCGTCACCAACCAGACGACGATGAGCCGGTGGGACGTCGAAGATCTGATCGCGGCCGTCCTCCGGCGCTATCCGCACGCCGAGGTGGAAAACGAGATCTGTCAGGCGACCGAGCTCCGGCAGGCGGCTGTCGCCACCCAGGCCCGCGGCGCCGATCTTCTTATCGTCGTCGGCGACCCTCGGAGCAACAACACCGCCCGCCTCGTCGAGGTGGGGGAGAAGATCGCGGGGGTGCCGTCCGTCCGGGTCTCGAACGTTCACGAGATCGACCCGGCGTGGCTGATCGGCAAAAAGCGCGTCGCCGTCACTGCCGGCGCCTCGACGCCGACGCCGATTACGAACGCCGTCATCCGCTACCTCGAGGCGTTCGATCCGGACGACCCCAAGACGTGGCGCCATCCGGAACCGCTGCCCCTTCTGGCGATCTTGCCGCAGCCGAGGACATCCCGGAGCACCGGGGTGCCCAGCTGAAAAACGAAGGGAACCTGGCCGTGGCGAGAGCGGCCCGACCGAGCGCATCGACGCCTCATCGCGGCGCGAGCATGGCTTTCGGGCGCCGGGGAAGGTCTAAACGTCCGCCTTCTGCCGTAAGGTGTACGGGAGATCCCGGCCGGGTGGCAGGAGGTGGACGCGGTGCAAGATGCGGTGCGACGGGTGACGTTTGAGCTTAAGGAGCGGATTCCCCTCGACGTCCCGCTGGAGGACATCGAGGGGATGGAACGCGTCGAGCTCATCCCGGATGTGGAGCTCATCGATGAAGGGAAACACCTGCGCCTTCGGGGACATCTCGCCTTTACCGCCGAGTACCGGGCCGGCGCCGGGGAGGGCGACGTGCGCCCCGACGTCCTCGATGAGGCGGTGACGCCGAAAAAGGCCCGCAAAGGGCACGTCTACTACCGCATCCCGGTCGACATCGCCTTCGGCCGGGAACGGGTCGACGAATCGGGCGTCGAACTGATCATCCAGGACCTGGCGTATGAGCTCCTTTCGCCGAATCGGCTCCTCATCCGGGCGGTGATCGACCTCGAGGGCGTATCCGCCGAAGGGTACGTTCAGCCGGTCCAGGCGGAGCGGGAGGACGTCTTCGAGGCGACGAGCCACTGGCCGCACCCGGTTTATCCGGCCGGGGAAGAGGCGGCGCCGGGTCCGTTCGGCTGGATCGAAGAACTGCCCCCTTCGGGGGCGGAGCCTTCGCTCGAAAGCGCCGGCGATGCGTCGGAGCCGGAAGCGTTCCCGGAATCCCCGCCGGCATCGGAAAGCGGGGCTGCGGTCGCCGAAGCGGACCGCCCGCCGGAAAGCGGTGCCGCGCCGGACGCTTCGCCGGCTCCCGGTCCGGCCGGCGCGCCTTATGGCGATGCACCGGAGGCGCCGAAAGAGGCGCGTTCGGGCGGAGAGCGCCCGGAGGCGGTCCGTCCCGCCGGATCCGAACCGGTCCTCGTGCCGGCGTCCGGCGGGCCGGTCGGGGCGACGGACGCCTTCGGCGCGGTCGGTCGGGGTCCCTGCGTCGAACCGGGCGACGGCGAAGCGCCGGCGGTCGGGCCGGCGGCTTCGGCGACGGATGCGGCCGAAGCCGATTCGCCTTCCGGCGCCGATTCGCCGGGGTCCCTGTGGACGCGCCTGTTCGGCATCAAAGAGGGGGGACGCCGGCCGCTCCTCTGGCATTTTGTCCGCGAGACGGAGACGCTCGAGACGATCGCCGAGCGGTACGGGGTGGCGCCGGAAGCGATCCGGGCCGCCAACCGGGCGGCGAACGATCTCCGGCCCGGGATGCGCCTTTTGATCCCCGACGCGCCGGATCGTCGGCGGTAAGGGTCGGGCGGTGGCGCCGATGGAGGATGGGCTCCTTCGCGAGGCGCTTCGGGCGTACGGCCTCAAGCTCCGGCGGTGGACGCGCTTCCGCCGGACGGTTCGGGTGGAGACGGACGGCGGGCTCTTCGCCCTCACGGCGGTTCCGGATGCCGGCCGGTTCGAACGGGCGGTGGAGCGGCTCTTGGGTTATGCCCTGAGGCAGCCGTTCGTCCTGCTTCCGGTGCCGACGCCATCGGGCCGGCCGGTGACCGTCGTCGGCGACCGGGCGTACGCGCTGTTTCCGTGGGTGGCGGCCGACACCGCCCGGCACGCCCTGCGGGCCGGGGAGTGGCGCTGGTTGCCGGCGTTTTTGGAGGCGCTGGCGGCGTTTCACGCCGCCTACCGGCGCCCGGCGCCGGCGGCGCCGGTTCGGGCCGCCGCGGACGACCTCATCGCCCGGTGGACGGCGGAGCGCTCGGCGCTCGAGGCGTGGGCGGCGGATGCCGCCGGTCGGGCCTATCCGTCGCCGGTGGACGTGCTTTTCGTCCACGCCCGAGAGGCGCTGACGCTTGCCCTCGATGCGGCGATTGAGGCGGCGCGGCGCTTCCGGGCGGCCCTTGAAGGGGAGACGACGGACGTCGTGCTCCTTCACACCCGGCCGGCGCCGGAGCGGATCGCCCTGACGCCCCGCGGGATCGTGCTTCTGGACTGGACGGGCGCGGAAGAGGGGCCGGCGGTGCGGGATCTCGCGGTTTTTTTTCAGTCGCTGGCGCCGGAACTCGCCGCTCGGTCGGAGGCGGCGGAACGCCTGAGGGCGGGGCTTTTCGCGTACCGGCGCCGCCGGCTCTGGCAGCCGGAGGAGGCGGCGCTCCTTCGCGCCGCCCTGTTTTATCCCGGAACGGTGCTGGCATTTTTTCGGCGGCATTTTTCCGGCGAGGCCCGGGATCACCTGCTCGATCGGACGGAGGCGGCCCAGGCGGCGCTCCGGGCGTTTTACGCCCGTGTCGCCCTGGCGGAGGCGCTGTCAGTACCACTCGAGGAGCGCCCCGACGTAGATCAAAAATAAAATAAAGAGGACGAGGACGTCGATGAACGTCGGGATGAACATCGTGCGGATGAAGTAGAGGATGATCACCGGCAGCATAAACGTCTTGACGTGCTTTTTGGCGTCTTTGAACCAGTTGAGGATCGTCTTGAGCATGCTCTCCCCCCTCCCGGCATCGTATGCCGGAAAGGGAGCGGGGGTCATGAAAAAGCGCCGCTTTCTCCGGAAGCGGCGCTTTTTGCGGCGTTTTGCGCTTTTTGCAGGCGAGCGCGGAGCGGAACGGTTTCCCGGCCGGAAAGCCCGTCCCCTCAGACGAGGCGGGCGATCCACGTCTCGGCGTCGCCGGGCAGGAAGGCGACCGGCGGAATTTCGATCAGGGTGTAGGCCCCCGGCTGAAGGCGCATCGCCGCCCGGGCGGCCGAGACCATCACCTGGGCGGTGAGGGCGGGGTTGTGGATCCGCATCTCGAAAGAGAACCGCTGGTTTGCCGTCCGACCGGAGGTTCCCTTTCGTTCCATCACGACGCCGTGGCCGACGTCTTTCAGGCGCTCGACGTCGTCGACGAAGGCGACGTGCGTCTCGTCGTGGGCGAAGTACGGATCGGCGAGGATCGCCTGCCGAACGGCGTCGGGATCGGCGCCCGGTTCGAGGGCGACGTAGACCATCCGCCGGTGGACGCCGGCCCCGACCGGGATCGTCAGGGAGAGGGCGTCCCGGACGCCGGGGATCGCTTTGACGGCGACGGTATGGCCCATGCTCATGCCGGGGCCGAAGTTCGTGGTGGTGATGCCCCGAGGCGCCATCAGCTCAAACAAGGCCCGGACGACCGAGTCGGTGCCGGGGTCCCAGCCGGCGGCGACGACGGCGACGGCGCCGCCGGCCCGGGCGACGGCATCGAGTTCCCGTCGGACGCGGACGATGTCGCCGTGGAGGTCGAAGCTGTCGACGGTGCGAATGCCCCGCTCCAGATACGTCCGGGCGATCGCCGGCGTTTCGCGGGTCGGGGTGGCGAGGAGGACGACGTCGACGGGGCCGAGATCGGCGACGTCGGCGGCGACCGGAAGGCCGGCGAGCGCCCGGGGGAGCGGCTGGTCGAGGGAAGTCTTCCTTCGGACAAGGCCGGCGAGTTCAAAATCGTCGGCCGCCTCGATCGCCTCAAGGGCGGCGTGGCCGATGTTGCCGAGGCCGACGACGGCGGCGCGGATCCGCTTGGACATGGGCTCACCTCGTTTCAGCGGAGCTGACACCCTCACGATACGGTCGGGCCCCGCCGCTGTCAATAGGGGTCTAAGCAAGAAAAAAGCCCCCGCGGCAGTGGGCGGGGGCGCGGATGACGGGATGGAACGATCAGGCCGTCGCGTGGTGGACGGCGCAGCGGTTCGGCCCGATTTCGAGTTCGATTGCTTCCTGGTCGCTCACGGCGAGTTTGCCGACGTTGATGGCGATGATCTTTTCGTAGTTCGGCGGCTTCACCGTCGAGGCGGCCGCTTCGACCCGAGCGAGGAACGTCTCCCGGTCCATCTCCCGGAGCATGTCGTTCGCCTGCCGGAGCTCCCCGAGGGTGGCGCCGACGATCCCCTGAGCGTTGATTTCCGAGTGGTGGGAGTAGTGGGCCGGGAGGACGAGGAGGTCGTCCGGAAGGTCCTTCAGCTTCGTCACGACGGTCTCGTACAGGTCTTTGGCCCACGCTTCGGCCATCCCGCCGAGGTCCGGCCGGCCGAGGCCGCTCACGAAGACGGTGTCGCCGGAGAGGAAGAAGCGCCGGTCGACGAGCAGCGACGTCGAACCGGGGGTGTGTCCGGGGGTCGGGATGATGACGACTTCCACCTCCACGTCGCCGACCCGAAGCGTTTTGTACTGCTCCAGCGGCTCGAAGGTGATGCCGCCCTGATGGGTGAACACGTCGTGGGACGAGACGTAGTAGGGAGCGCCGGTCAGGCGGGAGAGGGCCTGGCCGCCGGAGATGTGGTCGGCGTGGATGTGGGTGTCGACGATGTGGCGGATGGTCAGGCCGTGCTCCCGAGCGAAGTCGGCGTAGACGTCGGCCCGGCGGAGGGGATCGACGACCATCATCTCGTTCTCGGAGATGATGGCGTAGGACAGGCAGCCTTTCCCGAGACGGTTGAACTGGACGATTTTGAGCTTTTCGTCTTCGTAAGCCGTCACCGGATGGTAGTACTGGCTCCACGCCTCCATGCCGCCGACGAGTTCGGCGACCTGATAGCCCCGTTCGGCGAGGCGCCGGGCGACTTCGGCGCTCGTGAGGCCTTTGGCGCAGACGACGTGGATCTCTCGGTCTTTGGGAAGCTCAGCGTACGCTTCCGACGCCTCTTCAAGGAACAGAGCGGCGGGGAAGTGGCGGAACTCGACGTTCCGGTGCTCGATGTGCCAGTCCTGGACGTCTTTCGGGTTGGAGCGGACGTCGATGAGGAAGACCGGTTCGTCGGTGCCGAGCTTTTGCGCCAGTTCTGCCGGCTGAAGGCGCATCCATTCCGCCATGGCGAACCCTCCTTCGAAGACATTTGGCCTCCCGGGATCGGGAAATCGGGCCGCTCCGATACCGGGGAGGGTTTATCGGGTCGGGATCATTGTAACGCGGAGAATGTTTTTTGTCAACGGATTGTCATTAAGATTTTACTTATAAGACATCATTTATCGTTTTATTCTAACGATAAAACCCGTAATTACGGTGAAAACGGTAGATACCGCCCGATGGAGGCCGATCGACGCATTCGGCGGTTGAAGAGCCCTGAAGACGTTTCTCGATCGATCGAAAATCTGTTAAAATACGGTCATGAACCAAACGGGCATGGATGAAGATGTGAACGATAACACGCAAAGTTGACATGAAAGGCGTGAAAGGGGGAAAAGAGCCGGGCGGTTTGGCCGTCCGGGAATCACCGGTCGTTCGATGTCCGGGAGGGGCAGGACGTGGAGAATCAGTTTCGAGTTCGGGGACCGAACATCGGCCCGGTGCGGTGGCTGGCCTGGGACGGGCGGGGGGCCTGGAGCGCGATCGACAAGCGGCCGGTCGACGGACCCCTTCGGCTCACCCGGACGGGTTTTGTCGGCGATGCGCAGGGCGATCCGGTCCGGCACGGGGGGCCGGACAAGGCCGTCTCAGCGTACCCGCTCGATCACTATGCCGGCTGGGAACGGTGGCTCGGTCGGCCGCTTCCGCCGGCGGCCTTCGGCGAAAACCTGACCGTCGAAGGCCTCACCGAGGAGGCGGTCGGCATCGGCGACGTCTTTCGGCTCGGCACGGCGCTGCTTCAGGTCGCCCAACCGCGGCGGCCCTGCTTTAAGTTGGAGCTCCGATATCAGAACCGGCAGCTTCCGGCCGAGGTGCGCCAGACGGGGAAGAGCGGATGGTATTTTCGCGTGCTCGAAGAAGGGATGGTGCGGCCGGGCGATCGGCTCATCCGCTTGGAGCGGGACCCCCGCGGGGTGAGCGTCGCGGCGGTGATGGCGGCGACCGACGCTGAGCCGCCGGATCCGGGGCTCCTTTGCCGTCTGGCGGATCACCCGGCGCTCGCCGACGGCTACCGCCGGAAGCTCCTCGGGCGGCTCGAGCGGTGGGATGGCGGTTGATGAGCCGTGGCGGCGGCGAGGTGGGTGCCGCTTGCGGCGGAAGCCGGTTGCGCCGCCGGCCGATGGCGGCGCCCTCCGGTGCGAGGCAAGTCGGCACACGGCCATTTGGCACGCGGTCGAGATCCGCGGTCGGGTTCAAAAGCGAGCGAATGGAGGAGGCGGGACGGATGGCCGGGACGATGAAGGCGTGGGTTTTCGAACGGACGGGGCTTGAGGGGCTCGCGTGGACAGACGTGCCGCTTCCGGAACCGGGCCCCGGCGAGGTGCGGGTCCGGCTCCGGGCGAGCGCCCTCAACCACCGGGATCTCTACTTTCTCGAAGGCCGCTCGAAGGCCGATCCGGGCGCCATCCTCGGCTCCGACGGCGCCGGCGTCGTCGAGGCGGTCGGCGACGGCGTGACGGGCGTCCGCGTCGGCGACGAAGTGCTGATCGTGCCGAGCCTCGGCTGGCCGGCCAAAAGCGACGCGCCGCCGGAGGGGTTTCGCATCCTCGGGGTGCCGGACCCCGGCACGCTGGCAGAGGCGATCGTCGTGCCGGCGGAGGGCGTCGTGCCGAAGCCGCCGTATCTTTCGTGGGAGGAGGCGGCGGCGCTTCCGCTGTCGTCCCTCACCGCCTACCGGGCGGTCGTGACCCGGGCCGCCGTCCGGGCCGGCGAGACGGTGCTCATCCCGGGAATCGGCGGCGCGGTGGCCCAAAGCGCCCTCCTCATCGCCCGGGCCCTCGGCGCCCGGGTGTTCGCCACCTCCCGGAGCCCGGAGAAGGCCGAGCGGGCCCGGGCCCTCGGCGCCGAGCGGGTGTTCGACACGGCCGGGGACTTCGCCGAAGCGGCGCGGGCGGCGACCGGCGGCCGCGGGGTGGACGTCGTCGTCGAGACGGTCGGTGGGGTGACCTTCGGGACGTCCCTTCGGGCGCTTCGGCGGGGCGGCCGGCTGGTGACGTTTGCCGCCGGCTACGGCGGGACGGCGGAGATCGACATCCGGAGCTTTTTCTACGGGCAGTACACGCTTCTCGGGACGACGATGGGGAGCACGGAGGAGTTCCGGGAAATGGTGACGTTTTTTGCTGTCCACGGCCTGCGGCCGGTCGTCGACCGGGTGTACCCGGCGGAAGCGGCTCGGGAGGCGTTCGAACGGCTCTTTCGCTCGGAACAGTTCGGGAAGATCGTCCTTCGGTGGGCGAAGGACCTTTGACATTTTCCCGCCGGTTCAGTACAATGGTGCACACGACCCGGGGTACGCCGGGGGCGCGACGTCGACAGGACGAATCGCCGGCGATGACGGGGAGGAGTAGTCGCCTGCGCCTTATCCAGAGAGGGGATCCGCGGCTGGAAGGTCCCTTAAGGCCGGCGGCGAAGGTCGCCCCGGAGCCGTCCGCCCGAACGCCGGACCCGCCGGCCGGTAGGGCGGACCGCCTGGCCCGCGATACGGGCCGCGAGGGCACCGCATCGGCGCCGGAGGGCGGTCTTCGCCCGGATCCGGCCGGATCGCTCCCGGGATCCGGGCAAGAAGCCGGAGAGCGGCTTCGAACCCCGGATCGATCGGCGGGCCGGCGACGGCCGGCTGTGGCGCATGGGCGGTGAACAAAGGTGGTACCGCGGAGTTTTGCTCCGTCCTTTGGCAAGGACGGAGCTTTTTTGATGGCGCATGGGATGGAGCGATGGATGGGAAGGCCGGGGAAGGCCAGAGAACGGCAACCGGACGTGAGAGGAGGCGTTCGTATGGCGCGCGAAGAGATGCAGGCGGCGCCGACGAACGGGGGAGGTTCGTCGGTGACGAACGGCGCCGGGGCGACCGGCGCCGGGAAAAAGGACATCCCGAAGACGTACCGGCCTCACGAGGCGGCGGAGAAGTGGTACCGGCACTGGGTCGAGCGGGGGTATTTCACGCCGAAGGGCGACGGCTCCAGACCGCCCTTTACGATCGTCATCCCGCCGCCGAACGTGACCGGGAATCTTCACATCGGCCACGCCCTCAACAACACGCTTCAGGACATCCTCATCCGCTTCAAGCGGATGCAGGGCTACGACGCCCTCTGGCTCCCGGGGATGGACCACGCCGGGATCGCCACCCAGACGCGGGTCGAGGCGAAGCTTGCCGAAGAAGGACTCACGCGGCACGACCTCGGCCGGGAGGCGTTTTTGGAGCGGGTGTGGTCATGGAAGGAGCACTTTGCCGACGTCATCCGGAAGCAGTGGGCGAGCCTCGGCCTCTCCCTCGACTACAGCCGGGAGCGCTTTACCCTCGACGAGGGGCTTTCCCGGGCGGTGCGGGAGGTGTTCGTCCGCCTTTACGAAAAGGGACTCATCTACCGGGGCGAGTACATCATCCACTGGGACCCGGTCGCCCGGACGGCCCTGTCGGACATCGAAGTCGAGTACCGGGAGGTGGAAGGGAAGCTCTACCACCTCCGCTACCCGCTCAAGGACGGGAGCGGCTGGATCGAAATCGCCACGACGCGGCCGGAGACGATGTTCGGCGACGTCGCCGTTGCCGTCCACCCGGATGACGAGCGCTACCGGGAGCTCGTCGGGAAGACGGTCGTCCTGCCGGTGATCGGCCGGGAGATCCCGATCATCGCCGACGCCTACGTCGACCCGACCTTCGGCACCGGCGCGGTGAAGGTGACGCCGGCCCACGATCCGAACGACTTCGAGATCGGCCTCCGGCACGATCTGCCGCGGATCGTCGTCATGGACGAAAGCGGCCGGATGAACGAACACGCCGGGCCGTACGCCGGCCTCGACCGCTTCGAATGCCGCCGCCGGCTCGCCGATGACCTCGCGGCCGCCGGCGTCCTCGTCAAGGCGGAGCGGCACGTGCACAACGTCGGCCACAGCCAGCGGACCGGCGCCGTCGTCGAGCCGTATCTGTCGACCCAGTGGTTCGTCCGCATGAAGCCCCTCGCCGAGCGGGCGATCGCCCAGGCCCACGCCGACGATCGCCTGCTGGCGGATCGAGAACGCGGGGCGCCGGCGGCGGAAGACGACGGCGGGACGGGCGGTTCGGCGGCCGGCGGGGCGGGGGCGTTCGCGCCCGGCGCGCCGACGCTCGGGCGAAGCGGCTCCGGCGAAGACGTCCCCGTCCGCTTCGTCCCGGAGCGCTTTAAGAAGATCTACCTGAACTGGATCGAAAACGTCCGGGACTGGGTCATCTCGCGGCAGCTCTGGTGGGGCCACCGTATCCCGGCGTGGCACTGCGACGACTGCGGCGGCATCACCGTCGACCGCAAGACGCCGCCCCGGTGCGTCCACTGCGGGAGCGAGCGGATCCGCCAGGACGAGGACGTCCTCGACACGTGGTTCAGCTCCGCCCTCTGGCCGTTTTCCACCCTCGGCTGGCCGGAGGAGACGGACGATTTCCGGCGCTTTTACCCGACGGACGTCCTCGTCACCGGCCACGACATCATCTTCTTCTGGGTGGCGCGGATGATCTTCACCGCCCTCGAGTTCACCGGGAAAAATCCGTTCCGGACCGTCCTCATCCACGGCCTCGTCCGGGACGCCGAAGGGCGGAAGATGTCCAAGTCCCTCGGCAACGGCGTCGACCCGATGGAGATGATCGAGAAATACGGCGCCGACGCCCTTCGCTTCATGCTGTCGACCGGCTTTGCTCCGGGGCAGGATCTCCGCTTCCGGGAAGACCGGATGGAGGCGGCGCGGAATTTTGCCAACAAGGTGTGGAACGCCTCCCGCTTCGTCCTCCTGAACGTCGACGACGCCGTCTTCGACGCCGAGGAGATCGTCGAGGCGGCGCATCGGGCCGGGACCCTCAAGATGACGGAGCGGTGGATCCTCTCGCGCCTCGCGGCGACGATCGAGGCGGTGACGGAGCGGCTGGAGCGGTTTGAAATCGGCGAGGCGGGCCGCCTCGTGTACGATTTCATCTGGGACGAATACTGCGACTGGTTCATCGAGTTTTCCAAGGAAGACCTCTACGGCGCCGATCCGGCGGCCCGGCGGCAGGCCCTCGGCGTGCTCCTCTACGTGCTGGAGCGGGCGCTCAAGCTCCTTCACCCGTACATGCCCTTTGTCACCGAAGAGATCTACCACCTGCTTCCGGCGGCGCCGGAGGGCCGCCCGGAAAGCCTCGTCATCGCCGACTGGCCGCGTTCGGCCGAACACCACCGCGACCGGGAAGCGGAAGACGTGATCGGCGAGGTGATGGAGCTCATCCGCGGCGTTCGGAACATCCGGCAGGAGGTCGGCGTCGCGCCGGGGAAGACGGTCGCCCTCCACATCGCCGCCGACCCGGAGGCGATCGAGCGGTTTTCCGCTCACCGGCCATACATTGCCCGGCTGGCCCAGGCGGACGTGACGGTCGCGCCGCGGGAGCGGGGCGAGGCGCCGGAGACGGTTTACGCCCTGGGCGGCGTGACGCGACACGCCGAGTACCGGCTGCCGCTTCGGGGCCTCGTCGACGTGGAGAAGGAACTCGAGCGGCTGAAGAAAGAGTGGGCCCGCTGGGACGGCGAGGTCGAGCGGGTGCGGAAAAAACTCGCCAACCCGGACTTCGTCGAAAAGGCGCCGCCGGCGGTCGTCGAGGCGGAGCGGGAAAAAGAGCGGGACTACCTCGAGCGACGGGAGAAAGTGCGGGAACGGCTCGAGCTTTTCACCCGGATGCTGAACGACGAGCACAAGGCGCAATCCCGGGAGAAGCGCGGCTGAGAGAGGGGCGGCCGAGGCGGCCGGAACCGGAGGCCTGGCCGCCTATGCAAGCGCGGCGTGGGGAGGCGCCGCGGAGGGGCGATCGGCGCCCGCTTGATGCGGCGGCGGGCGCCCGGTCGCTCCGGCGTGGGAGACATCAGGCCGGCGGGGAAAAGGAGGGGTTGGGATGGACGTCCGAGCGATCATCGCCTGGTTTGAAGCTCATCGGAAGGACGTGTATGAGCCGGGGACGGTGCGCATGGAGGCCCTGCTCGAGCGGCTCGGCCATCCGGAGCGGCGGCTCAAATTCGTGCACATCGCCGGCACGAACGGCAAGGGATCAACCCTTGCCTTTTTGCACGGGATCCTCCGGGCCGCCGGCTACGACGTCGGCGCGTACATCTCGCCGCACGTGACGACGTATGAAAGCCGCATCCAGCTGAACGGCGCGCCGATCGATCCGGAGGGGCTCCGGTTCGTCTACGAGACCTTAAGGCCCCACGCCGAGGCGCTCGCCGCGGGGCCCCTCGGGGCGCCGACGGAATTTGAACTCCTCACGGCGGCGGCGATCGTCTACTTCGCCCGCCGGGCGTATCCGGACGTCGTCCTCTGGGAGACGGGCATGGGGGGACGGCTCGATTCGACGAACGTCGTCTACCCGATCCTTTCGATCATCACCCGCATCGGCTACGACCACGTCCGGCTCCTCGGTCCGACGCTCCGGGACATTGCCCGGGAAAAGGCCGGCATCATCAAAAGCGGCGTCCCGGTCGTCACCGCCCCCCAGGCGCAGGAGGCGATGGCGGTGCTGGAGGAGACGGCGCGGGCCCGCCGGACGACGCTCTACGGGCCGGAGACGCACTACTGGATCGAAGCGCGCTCCCTCGGTCCCGAGGGGCAGCGGCTCACCGTGGCGACGCTTCACCGGCGCTACCCCGATCTCGCCCTTGGTCTCGTCGGCGTGCACCAGTTTGAAAACGCCGCCGTCGCCGTCGTCGCGGCGGAGGTCCTGCGGCTCTTTTACGCCTTTTATATCGAAGACGACCACATCGCGGAAGGGCTGCGGAAGGCCGAACATCCCGGGCGGTTTGAACGGTTCGTCGATGCAAAGACCGGCGTTCCGATCGTCCTCGACGGGGCCCACAACGAAGACGGCATGAACGCCTTCTCTCGATCGCTGGAGGCGCTCTTCCCGGCTCGGCGGCGGTATGCCGTCTTTGCGGCGATGAAAGACAAAGACCATCGGGCGATGCTCATGCACCTTCTCCCCCGTGTCGATGGCCTCGTCGTCACGGCGCCGGACGTGCCTCGGGCCCGGGATCCGGAAGACGTCGCCCGGACGGCGCGCATGATCCGGCCGGAGGTGCCCGTATATATCCACCAGGCGCCGGAGGCGGCCCTTTCGGCGGCGATCCGCCTGGCCGCAGGCGGGGACAAGGAGGCGCCGGGGCGCCCGGTGAAAGAGGGGAGCGGCCGTGTGCCCCCGGAAGAAGGCCCGCCGGTCGTCGCCGTCACCGGTTCGCTCTACCTCATCCAGGCCGTCCGGCCGGCGGTGCTCCGGCGGGCGCGAACGGGCGAACCGCCCGGTCCTCCCTCCTCCGAAGCGGCCGCTTACCGGGCGCCGCTCGAGGGCGGGGGTTCGGACGCCTCTTTCGATGCCTCCGGGGAGTCCGGCGGAAGGAAGGTGAAGGCGTGAAGATTCACTTTATCGGCATCGGCGGCACCGGGATGAGCGCCTTGGCCTCGGTCTACCTCGGCCGGGGCGCCGAGGTGAGCGGCTCGGACCTCCGGGAGAAGCCGGTGCTTGGCGCCCTTCGGGCCGCCGGGGCCCGCATCTTCATCGGCCACGCCGAAGCGCACGTGCCGCCGGAGGCGACGGTCGTCTATTCGTCCGATGTCCCGCCGGACAACGTCGAGCTGGCGGTGGCCCGCCTCCGGGGACAGCCGGTGGTGCACCGGTCGGATCTCCTCGCGCACCTGTTGAACGCCGGTTACGGCATCGCCGTCGCCGGCTCCCACGGCAAGACGACGACGACGGCGATGATCGCGTACGTTCTGGAGCGGACCGGCCGCTCTCCGACGGCGGTGGTCGGCGGAGAGGTGGTCGGCTGGGAAAGCGGCGGCCGCGCCGGCCAAAGCTCGATCGTCGTCGCCGAGGCGGATGAGAGCGACGGCTCGTTTCTCCGCTACCACCCGGCGATGACGGTCATCACGAACATCGAGCCGGACCACCTGGAAAATTACGGTGGCGATTACGAGGCGCTCAAGCGGGCGTTTTTGCGTTTTGCCAAAAACACCCGCCTCGGCGGCACCGTCGTCCTCGGCGTCGAGGACCCCGAAGGGGTGGCGATCCTCGAAGCGCTGAAAAAACGGCAAAAGCGGCGTCGGCTTCGCTTCGTCACGTTCGGCCGTCACTGGGCCGACGTGACGGTGGCGGAGGAAGCCGAGGTGCGGCTCGACGAGGACGGCCGGGCGACGTTCGGGCTGGAGCTTTTCGGCGAGCCGGTCGGCGAGGTGCGGCTACAGGTGATCGGCGCCCACCACGTGATGAACGCCCTCGCCGCCGCCGCGGCGCTTCGGGTTCTCGGCGTCCCCGCGCCGGCGATCGTCGAGGGGCTTTCGGCCTTTCCGGGGGTGAAGCGGCGCTTCGAGCGGCTGGGGGAGGTCGACGGCGCCCTCGTCGTCGACGACTACGCCGTCCATCCGACGGAGATCCGGGCGACGCTCGCCGCCGCCCGGTCGCTTCGGCGCCGGGTGATCGCCGTGTTCCAGCCGCACCGGAAGGCGCGGGTGTACTACCTCTGGCAGGAGTTTGTCCGGGCGTTTGACGACGCCGACCTCATCTACGTCACCGACGTCTACGCGCCGAAAGGGGATCGGGCGCCGGAGGCGGTGAGCGCCGAGGCCCTCGCCGGAGAGATCGCCCGCGAAAGCGGGCGTCCGACCTTCTACATTCCGGACCGATCGGCGATTCTGGCCGAGCTTCGGGCAGCCCTTCGCCCCGGCGACGTCGTCGTCACGCTGGGGGCCGGAGACGTGCGGGCCGTCGGCGAGGCTTTGGCGCGAGGCCGCCGAGGAGGATGAACAGGGCGAAGAGAGCGGCCAGCCCCCGGTACATGGAACGAAAGCCGACGGCGGTGGCGACGGGTCCGAGGAGGATGGCGCCGCCGCCGATGCCGAGGTCAAAGGCAGAAAAATACATCGCGTTGGCCGCCCCCCGCCGCTCGGGCGCCGCGAGGCTCACCGCCCACGCCTGAAGCGCCGGCTGGATGACGCCGAAGGCGACGCCGTAAAAGAGGGCGGCGACGAGGAGGTCGCCGAGGGTTCGGGCGCCGGCGATGAGGAGGAGGCCGATGCCGCCAAAGGCGGCGGCGACGGCGATGACGACGTATCCGTAGCGGTCGAACAGCCGGCCGGCGACGAGCCGGACGAGGAGTGTCATGACGGCGTTGGCGGAAAAGAAAAGCCCCGCCCCGGCGATGCCGGTCTCCCGCCCGAAGAGGGTGAGGAAGGTGACGATGCCGCCGTACGTGAGCGTCATGAGCATGGCGAGCGCCGACGGCCAGGCGGCCGCCGGTTCGACGAGGTCGCGGAGGGCCGGGATGAGGCGCGGCGCGGACCGCCCGGCGCGGGAAGCGGCGGCGGGCGGGACGGTCTTGTGGACTGCCGTGCCCGCCCGGTCGGGCGGCGGCAAATCGCCGGCCGGTGCCGGGAGGGGCGGCAACATGAGGAGGAGCGCGAAGGCGGTGAAGGCGAAGGCGACGCCGAAGACGGCCGCCGGCCCGAAGGCGTAGAGCCCGTCGCCGATCGCCGGGCCGACGGCCATGCCGAGGGCCGAGGAGAGGCCGAAATAACCGATCCCTTCGCCGCGGCGCTCCGCCGGCACGAGGTCGGCGGCGAGGGTACCGAAGGCGGTCGTCGCCATCCCCCAGCCGAGGCCGTGCACCACCCGGGCGACGATGAGCCCGGCGAAGCCGAGCGGGAGGGCGTAGAGCCCCATGGCGAGACCGTGAAGCAAAAGCCCGGCGAAAAGCGGCCCCCGGCGGCCGTAGCGGTCGAGGGCGGCGCCGGCAAGCGGCCGGACGAGGACGGCAAAGGCGGTCATCGTGCCGACGATGAGGCCGACGGCCGTTTCGGCGGCGCCGAGGTCGGCGGCGTAGAGGGGGATCGTGGGCAAAAGAAACTGAAAGGCCGTAAAAAGGAGGAAGTTTCCGGCGGTAACGCGGACAAAGGCGCCCGACCAGATGGGCGCCGTTTTCGGTGCGGGCATCTTTGCTCTCCTTTCGACGACCGCTGAGCTCGGCAGACGATCGGCACGACGGCGGCTAAGCCCGACATCCGCACAAACGACGTTCGTTCGGCTCAACATCCGCTCGGTGCGACGACCGCTCGGCGAACGTTTCGGTCTCGGCGACGTCTCAAGGGAAAAACGGCGAGGCGATCCTGGGCGGCGCGTCCCCTCGGCGGATGCGTTCGGTCACCTCCGGCAGCGCTTGGGCGACGGCTTCGGCGGTGTAGTGGGGACCGACCTTACGGGCGAGGGTTTCGCCGGTGAGGCCGACGAGAAAGGCGCCGGTCATCGCCGCCTCGAACGGCGGAACGCCCCGGGCGAGGAAGGCGCCGACGAGGCCGGCGAGGACGTCGCCGGTTCCGCCGGCCGTGAGCCCCACGTCGCCGGTGAGGTTGTAGCGCCAGCGGCGGCCGTCGCTGATCATGTCGAGGCGGCCTTTCCGGAGGACGACGGCGTGCCACCGCTCGGCGAGGCGTCGGGTCGCCTCTCCGAGGGCGGCGATGTCGGTCCACGGCGTTGCCGGATCGATCGAATCGGCGCTTCGATCGACGCTTCCGAGATCGTCCCTTTGCTCGGCGCTTCCTTCGGCGGCGGCAAAGGCGGCCGTCCAAAGGCGGCGGAATTCGCCGCCGTGAGGGGTAAGAACGCGGATCGGATCGGCGGCCTCTCCGCCGCCGGAAGGGGCATCTTCGGTCGAGGCGTTCGGCCCGACCGCCCGCTCCGACCCCGGGGATCCGGACGGTTCGAGGGCGTACAGGGCGTCGGCATCGACGACGTGCGGCCGGCGAAACGCCTCAAGGAAGGTCAGCACGCTTCGCACAAAGGCGAGCGCTTCCGGCGTCCGGCCGAGGCCGGGGCCGAGGACGACCGCGTCGGCCGCTTCCAGGTACGATCGAAGGAGGGCGACGTCGTCAGGATGAAACGCCTCCCGTCCTCCGCCGGGCCGGTCGGGAAGGGGGACGGGGATGACGGTCGGCGACGGCGGCGGCGTCTCCCCCGGCCGGGCGAGAAAGACCCGGTCGACGAAGGGCGCCGCCGCCAGGGCGGCGAGGGCCGCCGCGCCGGGATAGCGGGCGCTTCCGGCGAGGATCAACAGATCGCCGTTTTCCCCTTTGTGGGCGCCGCGCCGCTTAAGATGCGGCCGGACGTCCGCCGGCCCGACGATGTGGGCGAGCTCCGGGAGAAAGCCGATCGGGCGGACGATGCGGGCAAAGCCGGCATACTCCCGCTTGTCCCATTCAAACGTGACGGCGACGTCGGCCTCGACCGTCGGCCCGTGCGGATGGCCGCTCGGAAGATCGACGGCGACGACCGGCCGGCGCGGCCGGTGCCGGTTGATCGCCTCGATCGCCGCCCGCATGAGTCCCCGGGGCGCGCCGCGCAGGCCGGCGCCGAGCAGAGCGTCGAGGATGAGGTCGTACGCCTCGAGGCGGAGGGCCCGGACGTCGTCTTCCGCCCAAAGCGCCGTCACCCGAACGTGAGGGGAAGCGGCGATGAGGGCGAAGTTGTGCTTGGCCTCCGGCGAGCGAATCTCTTCCGGCCGGCCGACGAGGTAGACGTCGACCGTGCGGCTCCGGGCAAGATGGCGGGCGGCGACGAAGCCGTCGCCGCCGTTGTTGCCGGGGCCGGCGAGGACGGCGATGCGGCGGGCGTCGGGGAAGGCGGTCTCGATGACGTCGGCCACCGCCCGGCCGGCATTTTCCATCAGTTGAAGCGGCAAAAGCCCGAGCCAGCGGGCGTTTTCGTCCCAGCGGGCGACGTCGCGGATGCCGTACGGGCGAAGGGCCCCGAGCTCCTCGGTGGGCGATGGATCCGGATGCACGCGCAAACCTCCTTTCCCGGCGGCTCGGCGGTCTGCCGTCGGCTTGGCGTCGGGAGGCGCGGCCGGCTTCAGGGGTCTTGTTCGTCCCAGCCGAGGGCCTGCCGGGCCCGCCGAACGTCGTCTTCGGTTCGGAGGACGAGGGTGACCTGCCGGAGCGTCCGGCGGGGGAAGGATGCCGCGTATCCCTGAACGGCGGCGGCAAACGTCCGGACGACGGCGTCGAAGGGGCATCCGTAGATGCCGGCGCTCACCGCCGGGAAGGCGATGTGCCGGATGCCTTCGGCATCGGCCCGCCGAAGGGCGGCGAAGAGGGCGGAGGTGAGCTTCGCCTCCATCTCTTTGTCCCACCGCCCGTCGCATCGAGGGCCGACGATGTGCAAGACGAGGCGGATGCCGTGTTCGGCGAGGGCGAGGGGCGGCGTGACGACGACTTCATCGTGGCGGATGAACGGGCGGCCGTATTCCTTCTGCATGGCCTCCTGCGTCAGGCGGGTGTAGGCGGCCGCGTCGCCGGCGGCGGCCCGGGCGATGGCGTAGGCGACGCCGCCGCCGTGGACCATTTCGGCGTTGGCGGCGTTGACGATGGCGTCGGCGGGAAAGCGGGTGAGGTCGCCGGCGACGACGGCGAACTGAAGATCGGCGCCGAGGAGGGCGCTTTCCGGTGCGCCGCGATCCGCCGGTCCGCTTTTCGCTTCGCCGTATTTCATTTCCCCGTTTTTTATTTCATCGCTTTTCATTTCTCCTTTTATTCCTCCGTATTTTTATTTCTCCGTTTTTCATTGCTTCGGCGCGGGCGTCCTCCGAACGGTCGGGATCGGTGCCGGCTCTTCGGAGATCGGTCCTCCTCCTCATCTCCCGGTCCGGTCGAGATGGTCCAGGATGCCGAGGGCGTCGATCGCCGCATCGAAGCCGAGCATGGCGTAGGCTGGATGATCGGCCGGCACGCCGAGGCGCTCCAGTTCCTGGCGGAAGGCGTCGAGGAGGGCGTCCCGGGCCCGTTCGGCGAGGGCGCGATCGGGCCACGCCGGCGGGGCGGCCGGGACGGAGGGGGCCGTTTCCAGGGTGGCCCGGACGGTCTTCAGCATGCCCGGAAGGCGCTCCTTGAGCGCGTAAAACGCCTCTTCGACCCGGTCGGTGGCGCCGAAGTGGCCGTAGTAGATCGTCTTCGGGCGGAGGGCTTCGAGCCTGCGGGCGCTTTCCAGCGTGGCCTCGGGGTCGAACTGGTTCGGCGAGGTCGACGGGACGACGAAAAAGACGCCGTCGGCGAGGAGGTCCGCGTAGAGAACGCCGAGGGTGTCGCCGGCAAAGAGGCCGCCGGCGTCGAGGTCGACGATGCCGAGGTGATGCCGGGCGTGGCCGGGGGTGTCGAGAAAGAGAAACGTCCGCCGGCCGAACGTCCGCCGCTCGCCGTCTTCCGGGACGATCAGGCGGTCTTCCGGCACCGGGAGCACCGGATCGAACCACCGGTCGTACCGCTCGCCGTAGACCGCCCGGGCGCCGGCAATGAGCCGGGTCGGATCGACGAGGTGCCGGGCGCCCCGGGGGTGAACGACGACGCGGGCGTGGGGCATCTCCCGAAGGAGGAGCCCGACGGCGCCGGCGTGGTCGAGGTGGATGTGGGTGACGATGATCGTCTCGATGCTTGCCGGCTCGACGCCGAGGGCGCGGAGGCCGGAGAGAAGCCGTTCGGCGCCCATCGCCGGCCCCGTTTCGAGGATGATCCGGTCCTCGGGGAAGACGTAGACGCCGGTCCGGCGGGGAAGCTCCAGGTCGTAAACGTCGATGAGGGCAAGGCCGTCGCCGAGGCGGACGATATCTTCGGCCGGCGCCGGCCCCGGCGTTTGATCCGGGTGAACCGTCATCGGCACATCTCCCTTCCGTCGCATCCGGTCGGGCCGTTTCACGGGAGGTCGCGATGTTCGGCCCGTTTCAGAACGTTGGTTTGACCCGATTGGGCGCATGAGACGCACGGTTCCGAGGACCGCGGTCATGGTGTTATTTCCATCTTAGCACAGAACGCCGGCTTCCAGAAATCGCCGCAACTTCGTTGACAGAGGGAACCGTTTCTTTTTACGATGAGAACATCTTCGACGCTTTTGAGGAGGGGCGCGGTTGATCGGGTCGGTCGCCTTCGTTCGGCGGGTGCGGGACGTCGCCCTGGAGGGCGTCCGGGCCGGCGGCCGGACGATGGTCGAGCTTGCGAAGCTCGTCTTTCCGCTGACGGTGCTCGTCTCGCTTTTGCGGGAGACGCCATTTTTACCCCGTCTGGCCGAATGGCTGGCGCCGGCGATGCATACCCTGGGGCTTTCCGGTGAGGCGGCGCTCGTGCTCGTCCTCGGCAACGTGCTGAATTTGTACGCCGCGATCGGGGCGATGCTCGGGCTCCATCTCTCGGCGAAGGAAGCGTTCATCCTGGCGGTGATGCTCGGCTTTTCCCACAATCTGCTCGTCGAGACGGCGGTCGTCGTCCGGCTCGGGATGCGGGCGATCTGGGCAATCGGCCTGAGGATCGGTCTGGCGCTTTTGAGCGCTCTGGTGCTGGCGCACCTCTGGCCGGACGACAGGGGCGGGACGGCGGGAGAGGGAGCGGCGGGAGAAGGGCTGACGGAAGCGGCGGCCGTCCGGCAGGCCCCCGGTATCGCCGAAGAGGCGCCGCTCGCCGCGGCGGAAACCGCCGCTTCCCCCTCATCCGCCGCTGTTCGGGGCGCGTCGGCGGTCGGTCTTGGCGGGGCGGCGGCGCGGCTGGGGGCGGCGCTTCAGACGGGCGTCCACGGTCTCGTCCGGATGGCGCTCATCATCTTTCCGCTCATGGTCGGCGTCGAGGCGCTCAAGGCCGTCGGGGCGATCGACCGGCTGTCCCGGGGGATGGGGCCGTTTCTCCGCTGGATCGGCCTTTCGGAGCGGGCGGCGGTGACGTTTTTGGCCGGGCTTTTGTTCGGCCTCCAGTACGGGGCGGGCCTCATGCTCGAAAGCGCCCGGAAGGCCCGGTTTTCCCGGCAGGAGGTGATGATCCTCGTCACGTTTCTTTCGGCCAGCCACGCCGTGGTCGAAGATACGCTCCTGTTTGTGCCGGTCGGGGTGTCGCCGTGGGCGCTGTTTGCCTTCCGGACGGCGGTGGCGATCGCCCTCGCGGCGGCGCTGGCCCGGATCTGGATTCGCCCGCGGCGGGTCGAAGAATCGGCCGAGGCGTAAGACGGTCGGCCAAACGGCGCCGGCGGCGCGGCATGAGGCACAAAGCGGCGAAGACCGCAAGAGGCGTCAGGAGCCGCCGGCCCGGCCCGTTTTGGCGCTTTGAGGCCGGGGACCAGGCGCCGTAGGGAGCGCTCTCAGGCCGGGGGCCGATTCGGGCGCAACTTTTCAAAACGATCGGCCGTATCTTGAACGGCCGGCAAACGGGAGGGGTGTGCGATGTTCGAACGGACGTCGCCGGAGGCGCTTCGGGAACAGCATGCGGCGTACGTGTTTGCCAACGTGGCGACGTACTACGACGAGCCGCTCGTCCTCGTCCGGGGGGAGGGGGCGACCGTCTGGGACGCCGACGGCCGGCCGTACCTCGATGCGTTCGGCGGCATCCTCACGGTGCTGCTCGGCCACGCCCATCCGGCGGTGACGGAGCGGGTGAAGGCGCAGGTGGAGCGGCTCGTGCACACGTCGACGCTGTACGTGAACGAGCCGATGGTGACGCTTGCGGCGCGCCTCGCCGAGGTGACGCCCGGGGCGCTCAAGCGGAGCTTTTTTACGAACAGCGGGACGGAAGCGAACGAGACGGCGCTTCTCGTCGCGCGGCTGTACAGGGGCGTGAGGCGGTGCTCGCCCTCCGGCACAGTTACCACGGCCGCTCGGCGCTCACCCTTTCGGCCGGGGGACAGGGGGCGTACAAGGCCGGCGGGTCGCTCCCCGGCGTTTATCACCTGGCGAGTCCCTACTGTTACCGCTGCCCGTTCGGTCTGACGTATCCGGCGTGCGACCTCCGCTGCGCCAAAGACGCGGAAGATGTCATCCTCACCGCCGCCGGCGGCGAGGTGGCCGCCTTCATGGCCGAGCCGATCCAGGGCGTGGGCGGGTTCATCACGCCGCCGACGGAATATTTCAAAGAAGTCGTCGCCATCGTCCGGCGGTACGGCGGAATTTTTATCGCCGATGAGGTGCAGACGGGCTGGGGGCGGACGGGGCGATATCTTTGGGGTATCGAGCACTGGGACGTCGTGCCGGAGGTGATGACCTCGGCGAAGGGGATGGCGAACGGGTTTCCGATCGGCTGGACGATCGCGACGGAAGAGGTGGCCGCCGCGTTCCGAAAGGCGACGATTTCGACCTTCGGCGGCAATCCCGTCTCGACGGCGGCGGCGCTGGCGGTGCTGGACGTCGTGCAGACGGAAAATCTGCCGGAAAACGCGGAACGGGTCGGGGAGACGCTTCAGGACGGCCTTCGGGCGCTTCAGGAACTTTATCCGGCGATCGGCGACGTTCGCGGGAAGGGGCTCATGGTCGGCGTGGAGCTCGTCCACGGCGGAAAGCGCCCGGCGCCGGATCTTCTTCGGCGCTGGATGGAGGCGGCCCGGAAGCGGGGGCTTCTCATCGGCAAAGGCGGCCTCTACGGCAACGTCGCCCGGATCGCGCCGCCGATCACGATCGGCCGAAGCGAGGCGGAGGAGATCGTCCGGATTTTGAAGGCGGCGATGGAAGACGTGATGCCGTACTGGGAGGGCGAAGCATGAAGAAGGGCGCCGTCGTTCTCGCCCTCGATCAGGGGACGACGAGCTCCCGGGCGATCGTCTTCGATCGGGAGGGCCGGCCGCTCGGAGCCGGCCGGCGGCCGATCCGGCAGCATTATCCCCGGCCGGGCTGGGTGGAGCACGACCCGGAGGAACTGTTCCGTTCGGTCGTCGAGGCGGGGCGGGAGGCGCTCGCGGCGGCCGGCGTCGGCCCGGAGGCGGTGACGGCGATCGGCATCACGAATCAGCGGGAGACGGCGATCGTTTGGGAGCGGAGGACGGGGCGGCCGGTCCATCCGGCGATCGTCTGGCAGGACCGGCGGACGGCGGAGTGGCTCGATCGGCTTCGGGCGGAAGGCGTCGAGGGGTTCGTCCGGGAGCGGACGGGGCTTCTTCTCGATCCGTATTTTTCGGCGTCGAAGGTCCGCTGGATCCTCGAGGCGACGGGGCGGAGGGACGAGGCGAAGCAGGGGGACCTCGCCTTCGGGACGGTGGATAGCTGGCTCATCGATCGGCTCACCGGGGGGCGGGTGCACGGGACGGATCCGTCGAACGCGTCCCGGACGCTCCTGTTTTCCCTGGCCGACGGGGCCTGGGATCCGGCGCTTTTGGCATTGTTCGACGTTCCCGAAGCGATGCTGCCGGAGATCCGGCCTTCGGACGGACCGTTCGGCGTCGCCGAAGCCCGCTGGTTCGGCGCCGAGATCCCGATCGCCGGCGTCCTCGGCGATCAGCAGGCGGCGCTCTTCGGCCAGGCGGCGTTTTCACCCGGGGAAGGGAAAAACACGCTCGGGACGGGGGCGTTTTTGCTCCTTCACACCGGGGAGTGGCCGGCGATCGCCGAAGCGGGGCTTCTGGCCACCGTCGCTTGGCGCCTCGGCGCCCGGACGGCATATGCCCTCGAAGGAAGCGTCTTCATCGCCGGGGCGGTCGTGCAGTGGCTTCGGGACGGCCTCGGCCTCATCCGGGAAGCGGCGGAGACGGCGGCGCTGGCGTCGGCGGTGCCGGACAGCGGTGGGGTGTACTTTGTGCCGGCGTTTTCCGGCCTCGGGGCGCCGCACTGGGATCCGTACGCCCGGGGGACGATCGTCGGGCTCACCCGGGGGACGGACCGGCGGCATCTCGTGCGGGCGGCCCTCGAGGCGATCGCCTATCAGACGCGGGACGTCGTCGAGGCGATGCAAGAGGCGGCGGGGACGGCGCTTTCGGTCCTTCGGATCGACGGCGGCGCGGCGGCCAACGACTGGTTGATGCAGTTTCAGGCGGACGTGCTCGGCCTGCCGGTGGAACGGGCCCGAGAGCGGGAGGCGACGGCCCTCGGGGTTGCCTATCTCGCCGGACTTTCGGCCGGGTGGTACCGGGATCTCGAGGAGATCCGGGCGCTCTGGCAGGCGGATCGGCGGTTTGAGCCGAAAAAGCCGCCGGCGTGGCGGGAGGCGGCGTATGCCGGCTGGAAGCGGGCGGTCGAGCGGGCGAAGGGGTGGGCGTCGGCCGGGGGCGAGCGGCAAGCGGCTCCCCCGGGTTCTTCGGGCGGGGAATGACGGTCGGAAGGCGGGTAAGCGGCGACGGCGGAAGGGGCGCTGGCGATGGTTTCGGGCCGGTCGCCGTGGTCTGCCGACGGGGGAGGTGCATCGCAAGCGATGGGCGGCGAAGCGGTTCGAATTTCCGGCGACCCCGGGGTGCGCCGCCGAAAAGCGCTGGAGGCGCTGGCGGAGCGGCGGTGGGATCTTCTGGTGATCGGCGGCGGGATCACCGGCCTCGGCGTCGCCGTCGAGGCGGCCCGGCGGGGGCTTTCGGCGGCGGTCATCGAAGCGTGCGATTTTGCCGCCGGGACGAGCAGCCGGTCGACCAAGCTCATTCACGGCGGCTTCCGGTACCTGAAGGAACGGGAGTTCCGCCTCGTCCGGGAGTCGGTGGCGGAGCGGATGGCGCTCATGCGGCAGTATCCGCATCTCGTGCGACCGGCGTGGTTTCTTTTTCCGGTCTACCGCGGCGATCCGGATCCGCTCTGGCTCCTTCGCCTCGGGCTCTGGCTGTACGATCGCTTCGCCGGGCCGGCGCTCGGGCCGTACCGCCACCGGCGGCTTTCGGCGGAGGAGGCGCTTCGGGAGGAACCCTGGCTGGCGCCGGCGGAGCTTCTCGGCGCGGCGATGTACGTCGACGCCGTGACGGACGACGCCCGGCTGGTGATGGCGGTGCTCCGGGAGGCGGCGGCGGCCGGCGTCGTGGCGGTGAACTACTCGGCGGCGGTCGGGTTTTTGCGGGAGGCGTCGGGGCGGATCGTCGGGGTCGTCGCCCGGGATCGGGCGGCGGAGGCTGGGGCGCCTGCTTCCGGGGGGAGCGGGGAAGCCGGCGCCGAAGCTTCGGACGCCGGGAAGAAGGCGGGTCCGGCGGCGGCCGGAAGGCGGGAACGCGGCGGAGGTCCATCGAACGGTGCGGCCGATCGGTCGGACGGCGCGCCCCGGATCGAAATTTGGGCCCGGACGGTGCTGAATGCCGCCGGGCCGTGGGCGGACGCCGTCCGGCGCCTCGACGATCCGGCGGCGGCGCCGCTTCTCTTTTTGACCAAAGGGGTGCACGTCGTCGTGCCGCGGCGGCGGCTTCCGCTCCGGCAGGCGGTCGTCCTCCGGGGACCGGATCGGCGGCTCATGTTTGCCGTGCCGCGGGACGATTTCGTCTATGCGGGCACGACGGACACGCCGTATGCGGGCGACCTCGTCCGGCCGCGGGCGGAGGCGGAGGAGGTGACGTACATCCTTCGGGCGCTTCGGCAGACGTTTCCGGAGGCGGGCGTCGGGCCGGACGACGTCGTCGCGACGTGGGCCGGGATTCGGCCGCTCGTGGCGCCGTCCGGGTCCGTGGCTGACCCGAGCGCCGTGTCCCGGGACTATCAGCTGTTTGCGGCGCCGTCGGGGCTCGTGACGGTCGGCGGGGGGAAGCTCACCGCCTTTCGGGCGATGGCTCGGCACATCGTCGATGCCCTCTTTCCGACGACCCGGCGAAAAAAGGCGCTGTCCGGGGGCGAGGCGCCCGATTTTGCCGTCGAAGGGGGCGCGCCGGGCGCCGCTTTCGCGCGCCGGGCGGCGCTGGCGATCGGAGAGGGGCGGGCTGCCTCGGGGGGCGGCGGGCCGGGCGGTGCCGGCGAGCGCGTCCCGGCAGCCGGCGCCTTTGGGCCGGAAGATCGGATCGAGGCTTTCGCTCCGGACGGCAGGGAACCGGCCGACGAGACGGAAGGATGGGCGGCATGGCGAGCGCGGCTTTTGTTTTGTTTCAGTCCGGAGGAGGCGGAGGCGATCCTGGAGGACGCGGCGCGGGAGGCCGCCGCGGAAGCCGGCGGGGCCGTCGGGGCGGCCTTTTCTTTTCGGGCGCGGGTGCTTCGGGCCGTCGCCCGGGCGGCGGTCCGGGAGCAGGCCCGCACGCTGGAGGACGTGCTCTTCCGGCGCTATCCGGAGGCGCTGTTCAGCCCGGACAACGGCCTCGGCGTGGCGGAGGCGGTGAATGACGCGCTGGCGGAGGCGCTGGGTCTTACGCCGGAGGCGGCGCGGCGGTCGATGGATGGTTTTCGGGCGGCCGTTCGGGCGATGCACGCGTGGCGGAAGGAAGGGGGAGAGGGGCCGGGCTGAAGCGGCTAAGCAGGCCGAGCTGAGGCGACACGGAAGGCGCAGCTGAGACGGCGCGAAAGGACCGGCTGGAACGATCGTTTTGAGACCGGCGGTTCCGGTTGGGAAGTGCGTCCTCGGGGGCGGGAGCCGGGGCGCGGCTTCAAGGGCGACGAAGGGCCGGCGTGCTTTGCGCCGGCGGCAGATCGGGGAGGGCTCGGAATGGCGGTCATGGGCATCGACCTCGGGACGTCGGGGGTGCGGGCGCTCATCGTCGGCGAGGACGGGGTGCCGCTCGCCGAAGGACGGGCGCCGCTTTCGTCTCCGGACCGTCCGATGCCGGGCCGGATGGAGCAGCCGGCGGAGGCGTGGTGGCCGCAGGTGGAACGGGCGGTGCGGCAGGCGCTTCAGGCGTACCGCGCCGACGGGGCGGGCAAAACGTCGATCGGAGGCGGCCGGGCGGCGCCGGGCGCCGGGCCGGAGACGCAGACGGGTTCGGAGATGGCACGCGCCGGGATGACGGGGCGGGCGCGCCCGGAACTTCGGGCGCTTTCGGTGACCGGGACGTCGGGGACGGTCGTGTTTCTCGGCCGAGACGGCCGGCCGCTTCGACCGGCGATCCTTTACGGGGATCTCCGGGCCGTTCGGGAAGCGGCGGAGGTGGATGCGGCCGGCCGGTCGCTCTGGCGACGCCTCGGGTATCGCATGACGCCGGCGTTTGCCCTGCCGAAGGTGCTGTGGGTGAAGCGCCATGAGCCGGCGGTCTGGAAAGAGACGGCGCGGGTGGTCCACGCGGCGGACTATGTCGTCGGCCTTTTGACCGGCGAAGCCGGGGTGACGAGCGAATCGGACGCCCTCAAGATGGGCTTCGATCTCCTCGAGCGGCGGTGGCCGTCGGAGGTGCTGACGGCCCTCGGCGTCGATCCGGCGCGGCTGCCGCGGGTCGTCCCTTCGGGGGCGGTCCTCGGCACGATCGGGCGGTGGGCGGCGAAGCGGACGGGGCTTCCGGTCGGGCTTCCGGTCGTGGCCGGGATGACCGACGGCGCGACGTCGCAGCTTGCCGCCGGCGCCGCCTTCCCGGGGGCGTGGGCGAGCGTCATCGGTTCAACCCTCGTCGTGAAAGGAGTCACCCGGACGCTGCTTGCCGATCCGGACGGCGGGGTGTATGCTCACCGGCATCCGGACGGCTGGTGGATGCCCGGCGGGGCGAGCAACGCCGGCGGGCAGGCGCTCGTCGAACGGTTCGGAGCCGATCGGTTGGAGCGGTTGAGCCGTCTGGCCCGGTTTCCGTCGCCGTACCTCGTCTATCCGCTCGCCGGTCGGGGGGAGCGGTTTCCGTTTCTCGCGCCGGCGGCCGAGGGGTTTGTCGTGCCGGTTGGAGATCCGACCGGTCCGGCGGGCGCCCCTCCCGGTCCGACGAGCGTGCCGGCGGAAGAAGCGGCGAGCGGGTCGAAAGGGGAGCCGGGGGAGCGGGAGGAGGCGGCGCTTTTCGCCGGCTATCTCGAAGGGATGGGTTACATTGAGCGGCTTGCTCTGGAGCGGCTTTTGTCCCTCGGCGCGGTGATCGAGGGGCCGATCCGGGTCGCCGGCGGCACGGTCCGGAACCGGGCCTGGCTCAGGGTGCGGGCGAGCATTTTGAATCGCCCCCTCTCGGTTCCGGCGATGCCGGAGGCGGCTTACGGCGCCGCGATTCTTGCCGGCGCCCATGTTTTGGGGCAAAGCGTCGCCGCGATGGTGGGGGCCTGGGTCCGGCCGGTCGAGGTGATCGAGCCGGATCCGGATCGGGTTTCCCTTTACGAGGCGCGCTACCGGCGGTTCGTCGAGGCGCTCCGGGCTCGGGGGTTTTTGCCGGATACCTGGTCGTCGCCGAAGGAGGCGTAAATATCGATGACCGAAATGTCGTGGGAGATTCGCGGCGTGCAGGTCGTCCTTCCGGATCGTCTGCTCCCGAACGGCATCATCCGGACGCGGGGAGAACGCATCGTCTTCGTCGGAGAAGCGGGCGGCGGGGAAGATGGCGCGGCGGCCGAGAACGGTTCTTCGGGCGGCGATCTTCCCGAGGAAACTTGGTCCGCTGACGGAGATTCTTCTTTCGCAGAAGAGCGGCCGCGGGTGATCGACGCACGGGCCCTCGGGCCGGATCTCGTCGCGATTCCGGGCATGATCGACCTCCACGTTCACGGGGCGGACGGCGCGGACGTGATGGACGGGACGCCCGAAGCGCTCCGGACGATCGCCCGGGCGCTTCTTCGGGAGGGGACGACGGCCTTTTGCGCGACGACGATGTCGGCGTCGGAGGAGCGGCTCGTCCGGGCGCTTCGAAACGTCGCGGCGTCCTTCGATGCGGCTTCAGCTTTGGCGGCGTCGGCGTTTTCCTCTCAGGGGGGAGCCAAGGCGGACGGCCGGACTCCGGAAGCCATCGAGCAGGCGGGCGACCGCGCGGGGGAGGCCGGCGCCGCCCTCCTCGGCGTTCACCTGGAAGGTCCTTTTCTTCACCCGGACCGCGCCGGCGCCCAGCCGGTCGAGGCGCTTCGGGCGCCGTCGCTCGCGGCGTTTCGCCGGCTGAACGAGGCCGCCGGCGGGCGGATCCGCCTCATCACGCTGGCGCCGGAGCTTCCCGGGGCGCTTGAGCTCATCCCGGAGCTCGTCCGGGCCGGCGTGGTCGTCTCCGTCGGCCATACGGACGCCGACTACGAGACGGTCGTCGCCGCCGCCGATCGCGGCGCGCGGCACGTCACCCACGTCTTCAACGCGATGCGGCCGCTTCACCACCGGGCGCCGGGCGCTCTCGGCGCGGCGCTCGTCGACGAGCGGCTGACGGTCGAGCTGATCGCCGACGGGGTGCACGTCCATCCGGCGCTGTTTCGGCTCGTGTTTCGGGCCAAGGGGACGGAGCGGGTCGTCCTCATCACCGACGGCATCCGGGCGAAAGGGCGACCGGACGGCGTCTACGAGCTCGGCGGCCGGGAAGTGACGGTGCGCTGCGGCCGGGCGACACTTGCGGACGGGACGCTCGCCGGGAGCGTCCTTCGGATGAACGAAGCGCTCAAACATCTCGTTGACGCCGGCATTCCGCTGACGGAGGCGGTCCGGGCGGCGACGCTCAACCCGGCTCGAGCGCTCGGCCTCGACGGGGAACGGGGCGCGCTTTTGCCGGGCCGACTGGCCGACGTCGTGCTGCTCGATGGGTCGTTTGCGGTGCGGATGGTGTGGGTGCGGGGGCGGCTCGTGCATATTCAAGCGTGAGAAAACCGATAAAGTGGCCAGCTTTTTATCGATCAGTCAAGGTAAGAGACCACCAAGCGGACTGCGGTAAAGTTTTTCGATTACATCTGTACAAAATCCGCTCTTCATTAAAGCGCTCTCCATTCATTATACTTTGAATAAGCGGGAGGGGGGATCGATGCTCGACCGGCGAAGCACCAACCTACTTTACCGACTGCTGCAGGCTGTGGAGCCGCTTTCTCTTGAAGAGTGCAGCATGGATTTGGGTGTCTCCAAGCGCACGCTATATTACGATTTGAGCAAAATTGATGACTGGCTTCGGACGAATCGCCTTCCACCCGTTCAACGTCGCCCAAATGCTGGCATTTATCTAACGGAGGTGACCAAGAGCAAAGTTTTACAGTTAATGAGCGAGATCCCGCCGTCACACTACGTTTATACCGATGAGGAGCGTCGGGCCGGGATTTTCATAGCGGTTTTCTTCTGGTCAGACCTTACGCTGGACCGCCTTGTTGATTGGCTGGGCGTGAGTCGGGTGACGATCACTCAAGATTTTAAGCGGTTGCGAGAGGAGCTTTTGCAGTTTGGGATTACATTAACCTATCAGAAAGGGTGCGGTTATGTTCTCGGTGGAGATGAACGAAAGATTCGCTTAAAGGCCGTACAAGATTTACGTTTTTTGCGGTCCATTCCTGTTGAACATCCCTTAAGAAAGATGGTGGAAACCCCGTTTGCCGGGAAAAGCGATCTAACGGTTCACGTCGAAACGATCAAAAATAACGTGCTTCCATGGGTAGAGAAAGAATTACAGTTCCGTTTTTCGGATGACGATCTGGATGAATTGGCGCTTCTTATTGCCCTCAGCACTTTCCGCTTGAATCAGGGGCATTTTGTAGCGGAGCTCGATTCAAAACACACCGCCCGTTTGAAAGCGCTTCCTGAAGATAGAGCGGCTTTGCATATCGTGCGTTATATAGAAAATGCGCATAAACGGCGTGTTCCGGAGAGCGAGCGGTTTTTTTGGACGGCAGTGCTTGCGGGGACAGAGCGCCTCTCCGGGAACGAATCGCCACTACACGAACCCCAATTCCATTCAGAAGACGACAGGCGTGTATACCTAACGGCACAAAAGATTGTGGAACAGTTTCAGCGCTTAGCGGCAGTTCACTTCGAGCATGTTGACGCGATTGTTTGGCGCATCTATGAATCGTTGAGAGCACTGTATTATCGCCACCAGTTCGATCTTTTCCCTTCTTCGGGAGTAAAAATGCTACATCCTCATCTAAATCTAAAAGTGGATCTGCTTTCCGTGACCCGGAGAATAGCACCAGCGGCCAGACGATTGATTGGCGATGAGTGGCGAGAGATGTATGATGTTTTAATTGCTATTAATTTAGCGTTAGCGATCTCCGAGAGCGAGCGCAACAGGCGCTCCTTGATTCAGTATCGTGCATTGATCGTCTGTCCTCAGGGAAAATTAACCGCTCAATTGTTGAAGGCGGAAGTAATCAAACACCTCCCCCTCCTTGATGTCGTGGCGACGGTCTCGACCCGGTCCCTCGATCAGTATTTGGATTCGGTGGATCTGGTGCTGACGACCGTGCCCATCACTACCAGCCTAAACAAACCGGTGATTCTCGTTGAACCTTTTTTGAGTCAAAATCGGCTAATTCGTCTTGGAGAAAAGATCGAACAGGTTTTGGCTAACATCAACCAGGCGGAAAGGATTGTAATGGACTTACTTCGTCTCATAACTAAATATGCCGAAGTAAGGGAAGAAAATGGGTTGAGACTAGAGTTGTCACGCTTTATCAGACAGAGATATCGTTATCCGACTGCCGTCTTTTTTGAAAGGAGGAATCAAGAACCCTTGCTCAATGAAATTTTGATAACCGAAAGAATTCGAATTTTGGACCGCGTGAACAATTGGCAAGAGGCCATTCAAGAAGCTGCAAAGCCGCTGCTCGACGAGGGTGCGATTACGGAACATTATATTGAAGCGATGATCGAGACCGTAAAAAAATACGGCCCATATATCGTGATCGCTCCAGGCGTTGCGCTGGCCCATGCTCGTCCGGAAGACGGCGTACGCCGCTTGTCGATGAGCTTACTGAAGTTAAATGAGCCGGTTGATTTCTCACGGACGGAATGCGAAGAGAGATGCGCACACTTGATTTTCGTCGTGGCGGCGGTGGACAATGCATCCCACCTCAAGGCATTGTCGCAATTGACCAATTTGTTGGCAGAGGATAATAACATTGAACAACTTATCGCTGCCAAGCAAAAAGAATCGATTATCGATTTGATCGACCGTTATGCTGTTTAACGAAGGAGGTTGCACTGTTGAGAATTTTGGTCGTTTGCGGGCATGGCCTGGGAAGCAGCTTTATGCTTTCGATGACTGCGCGTAAGGCATGCGAGGAATTGGGGATCGAAGCCGAGATCGGTCATATCGATTTCAGCAGCGCGAAGAGTGAACGCGCCGATTTGTACATCGCAACGCAAGATATCGCCGATCAACTCGAGGATGGAACACGGAAAGTGATCAAGGTGCTCAACATTATGGATCGTCAGTTCTTAAAAGAAGCAATTCGACGGCATATCGAAGGAGGTTAAACCATGGCCAAATGGATTATGCAAGATGTTCTCGGAAATCCATCTATCTTGGTTGGACTTTTTGCGCTTATCGGTTTGGTGTTGCAGAAAAGAGGTTTTGTTCAGATCATGACCGGTACGCTCAAGACGATCATGGGCTTTGTCATTCTCGGCGCGGGCGCTCAGGTGATCATCGGGACATTGGATGTCTTCGGAAATATGTTTCAGGCAGCGTTTCAATTAAAAGGCGTTGTCCCGAACAATGAGGCGATCGTCGCCGTAGCCCAAAAAATGTTTGGCAGGGAAACGGCTTGGATCATGGTCTTCGGCATGCTTGTTAACCTTTTGGTTGCGCGCATTACGCCGTTCAAATATGTCTTTTTGACCGGGCATCATACGTTTTATATGGCAGCCATGCTTTCGGCGATATTAAGTGCAGCCAACGTCACCGGGGCGCCGATGGTGGTGATTGGGTCGCTCCTCCTCGGCCTGGCGATGGTCTTGTTTCCGGCTTTGTTACAACCCTACGTCCGCAAGATCACAGGTTCCGATGATTTTGCCGTCGGGCACTTTGGTTCGCTGGGCTATTTTACAGCCGGAACGATCGGAAAATGGTTCGGCGATCGGAAGGTCTCTACCGAAGATCTCAAAGTCCCAAAATCGCTTGGGTTTCTACGCGATTCATCCGTCGCCGTTTCACTGACCATGACCGTGTTGTTCTTGCTTGTGGCGCTTGTTGCCGGGCCGAGTTACGTCGAGCGTTCGCTGAGCGATGGAACGAACTTTGTGGTTTACGCGATCATTCAAGGGATTACGTTTGCCGCAGGCGTCTACATCATTCTGGCCGGCGTTCGCATGTTGATTTCGGAAATCGTGCCGGCGTTCAAAGGTATCGCCGATAAAGTGATCCCTGAGGCAAAACCGGCGCTCGACTGTCCCACGGTGTTCCCCTATGCGCCAAACGCGGTGATCATCGGATTTTTATCCAGCTTTGGGACGGGGCTGGCGTTGATGTTTGTCATGCCCTGGCTGGGACTGGCGGTCATCATTCCGGGACTTGTACCCCACTTTTTTACCGGAGCGACGGCCGGTGTATTCGGGAACGCCACCGGCGGTTTGAGAGGGGCCCTGCTCGGCGGGATGGCCAACGGCCTTTTGATCAGCTTTTTGCCTGCTTTGCTGCTCCCTGTCCTCGGTTCACTCGGATTTGAAGCCACGACGTTTGGCGACTCTGACTTCGCATTTGTGGGCATTATACTGGGGAATATCCTGCAACTGTTTAAGTGATCGTTTTGCTGCTGACCGTCGATTCCTTTTTTTACCAAGGACTCGTAGGTTCCATTTTGTTGGGAGGTGTTAAGATGTTGGCGTTCCTGCAACGCATCGGCCGGGCCTTAATGCTTCCGATCGCCGTGCTTCCGATCGCCGGACTCCTTTTGCGCTTTGGGCAGCCAGATTTGCTCAACATCCCCTTTATCGCGGCGGCCGGCGGGTCCATCTTTGATCAATTGCCGCTCCTTTTTGCCATCGGGGTAGCCGTTGGATTGGCCAAAGACAATAACGGCGCGGCCGCCCTCGCCGGCGCCGTCGCGTATTTCGTCTTAACCAAAGGAGCCGGAACCATCAATGAATCCATCAACATGTCCGTCCTGGGCGGTATTCTTTCGGGTGTGGTTGCCGGGCTGTTATATAACCGATTCAAAGATACAAAACTTCCGGATTGGCTGGGATTTTTCGGCGGTCGGCGTTTTGTGCCGATCATCACGGGACTGGCGATGATCGTCCTGGCGTTTATCTTCGGCTACATCTGGCCGCCGATTCAAAGCGGCATTTACGCGATCGGCGAATGGATTACGACCGCCGGGGCGATCGGTGTCGGCCTCTACGGGGTTTTGAACCGATTGCTGATCCCGCTGGGTTTGCACCATGTGATCAACAGCCTGGTGTGGTTCGTGTTCGGGGAGTACAACGGTGCGACCGGCGATCTTCACCGCTTTTTTGCCGGAGATCCGTCGGCGGGCTTTTTCATGGCGGGCTTTTTCCCTGTCATGATGTTCGGTCTGCCTGGAGCAGCCCTGGCGATGTGGGCGGCGGCTCGGAAAGACCGGCGCAAAGCGGTGGCCGGCATGTTGTTCAGCGTGGCGTTTACCGCCTTTCTCACGGGAATCACCGAGCCGATCGAGTTTGCCTTTATGTTCCTTTCGCCGGTTCTGTATTTCGTTCACGCGCTTCTCACCGGCCTTTCGATGATGATCGCGTACTGGCTGGACATTCACCACGGCTTTACGTTTTCTGCCGGTGCCATCGACTTCTTCCTGAACATGGGCATTGCCCGGCATCCGTGGGAGCTACTGGGGGTTGGCGTCGTCTACGGCGTGGTCTACTTCGTCGTGTTTTACGCATTGATCGTGAAGTTGAATTTGAAAACGCCGGGGCGCGAAGATACCGACATCACGGCAGAGAGTGATCGAGAGACCGGGGAGCGGCGCTATCGCGAGCTTGCGCAGGGGTATTTGACGGCGCTGGGCGGTAAGGGGAACATCGCGGCGTTGGATAACTGCATCACGCGGCTCAGGCTGACGCTTCATGATGCCGGTCAAGTTGACGAAGAGGCGCTCAAACGCTTGGGTGCCAGAGGGATGGTCAAATTAAGCGATAAGGAATTGCAGGTCATCGTCGGCACCGATGTGGAGTTTGTGGCGAACGAAATGCGTGCGCTGATCAAAGGGGAGGCATCGGATGATGATTAAACGCATCCTTGACTGTGATGCGAGCGATTTTGCGCAAATGGACGGGCGGGCGCTCGTCAAATCGATCCGGGCCGCCGAGGGGCGGACGATCGTGGCGGAGGTAATCGCGATCACTCCGCCCCTTTTTCCGCCGATCAGCAACGCCGAGCTTGCAGCATCCTTCGGAGCAGATTTGATTTTGCTGAATATGTTTGATGTTTTTCAACCCTATGTAGCCGGTGTTCCGGTCGAGGAGGCGCGGCAGACCGTGGCACAACTGCGGCGGCTGGTCGGTCGTCCGATCGGGATCAACCTCGAGCCGGTCGACGCAGACGCCGAAGGGTTAGAGGAGCTGCTTTCGATTCCGAAAGGGCGTCGCGCCGAAAAAAAGACATATGAACAGGTCAAAACGTTGGGCGTGGATTTTCTTTGTCTTACGGGCAATCCCAAAACCGGTGTCACACACCGGTCTCTGATCCAAGCCGTCCGGATCGCCAGGGAGGTGCTCGGCCCTGAAACGATGATTATCGCCGGGAAGATGCATAGCGCCGGAGTTTCCGGGGAAAGCGGAGAAGGGATCGTCGATGCGTCGTTTTTAAAGGAACTTACGGCCGCCGGCGCCGACGTCGTTCTTCTTCCCGCGCCGGGAACCGTCCCCGGGGTCACCGTCGAGCGGCGTCGGCCTGGGTGCAGATTGTCCATGCTCAGGGAGCGCTGGCGATGCTGACCGTCGGGACGAGCCAGGAAAGCGCGGATCCTGAGACGATCCGTTCCTTCGCGATGATGGGGAAAATGAGCGGTGCGGATCTCTTCCACATCGGGGATGGCGGTCCGGGCGGCATCGCGCCTCCGGAAAACGTGATGGCGTATTCGCTGGCGATTCGGGGCAGGCGCCACACGTATCGAAGGATGGCCGCATCGCCGCTGCGGTAAAGGGTTTTCCGGGAGGGAGACAATGACCTTTCTGCAAAAGTTGTTCAAAGGCCGAAACATCATCGACATCGTGGCTCCAATGAACGGTCGCTCTGTTGACATTGCGGAGGTCCCCGATCCGACGTTCAGTGAGAAGATGATCGGCGATGGCGTTGCCATCGATCCGACCGATGGAATCGTCGTGGCTCCGGTGACGGGAGAAGTCGCGCAAGTTTTTCCCATGGGACATGCCGTCGGCCTCCGAACGCCTTCCGGACTGGAATTGCTTGTTCACATCGGCCTAGAAACGGTGGGGTTAAAAGGGGAGGGCTTTACGCTTCACGTCAAAAAAGGGGCTCAGGTGGAGGCCGGTGCTCCCTTGCTAACGTTTGATCTTTCTTTGGTTCGGGAGCGCGCGAAAGCCATCTCACCGATTGTGATTACCAATATGGAGCGGATTTTGAGGCTTGAAAAACTTCCCTTTGGCGATATCCAAGCCGGAAGGTCACTGCTGATGAAAGTAGAAATTAAGAGATAATCAAAACGAAAAGGTTAATGGACAATACGGTTTTGGATCGGCGCGTTTCGCAATTCGTGTCGACGATTCGAAGGGAGTGGAAATTACAGCATGATCGAACGCACAGTCAACGTACGGCTGCCGAACGGCCTTCACGCCCGTCCGGCGGCACAGTTCGTTCAAGCGGCCAACCGATTTAAAAGTGAGGTCACTTTAGTCAAAGGCGGGCGCATGGCCAACGCCAAAAGCATCATGGGCGTTATCGGCCTCGGCGTTGCCCCAGGGGAGACGGTAACCTTGCGGGTGGATGGGAGCGATGAAGATGAAGCGATGGAAGTGCTGATTCGATTGTTGACCCGCGTCGATGAGGAAACGCGGTAGAACGATTGGGCAAGCAAGCCTCTGCGAGGAGGGGCGCGATGGCACGGCGCGAACTTCAAGGTGCTGCAATTTCTGAAGGGATCGTGATGGCTCCGGTGGTCGTCTGGCAGCGGCAAGACGGTCGGAAGGATCGCTTGTACGCGGGAAGCACAAGTTCTATGGGGGACATCGATCGGCAAAGGTCGGAAGCGTTGGGGCCGAAACAGGAGCTGAACGATGAACATCCGGGGCCGAACGAAAATGCAGCATCTCAAGATGAAGCCCAAGTCACCGTCGATTCCGAAATTGATCGCCTCCTACAGGCGCTCGAGGCGGCTCGCGCCGAAACGGATCGTCTCATCGAATCGGCGGCCCGCCGGGCGGGGGCGGAGGCGGCAGAGATTCTCAAGGCACAGCAAGTCATGCTGGACGATCCCGTCTGGCGGGAGGAGATGATCTCCCTCATCCGCGCGGAGGGCGTGACCGCCGAGGCGGCGCTCGAGCGCGTCACGGCGCGATACGTCGAACAGTTGGCGGCACTCGAAGATCCGTATCTTCGCGAACGGGCCCAGGATCTGAAGGACATTGAGCGCCGGGTGCTGAACTCGCTTTCGGGCGAAGGCGGGCTCCCCTCCCTCGACGATCTGAAAGAGCCGGTCATCCTCGCGGCGCACGAGTTTTCTCCGGGCGATACGGCGCTTTTCGACCGCCGAACCGTCTTGGCGCTCGTTGCCGAAACCGGCGGGCCGACGTCTCACGCGGCGATCATGGCGCGGGCGCTGGGGATTCCGGCCGTCTTTGGCGTGCGGGATCTTCTGGCGCACGTCCGCGGAGGCGAGTGGCTCCTCGTCGACGGCGCCGCCGGGCGGGTGATCGTCGACCCGGACGAAGCGGAACGGCGCGCCTACGAAGTCCGACGGCAGGAAGCGGACAGAAAGAAGAAACGCCTTGCGGGCCTTCGTCGCGAGCCGGCCGTCACCCGGGACGGCCGGCGGGTGGAGGTCGCGGCGAACCTCGGCCATCCGCGGGAGCTTCCGGCCGTGCTCGAAAGCGGCGCAGAAGGCGTCGGGCTGTTTCGAACCGAGTTTTTGTTCATGGACCGCGACGCGGCGCCGGACGAAGAGGAGCAGTTTGAGGCGTACCGGACCGTCCTGAAGGCGGTGCGGCCGCATCCCGTCATCCTCCGCACTCTCGACATCGGGGGAGACAAGCCGATTCCGTACCTGAAGCTTCCTGCCGAGGCGAATCCGTTCCTCGGTTATCGGGCGATTCGGCTGCTTCCGGAGTATGAAGCGCTCTTTCGGACCCAGCTTCGCGCCATCCTGCGAGCCGGCGCATATGGGCGGCTCCGGGTGATGTTCCCGATGATCACCTCGGTGGAGGAGGTCCGGGCGGCCGTAGGTCTTTTGAAGACGGTCGAGACGGAACTCCGGAGGGAAGGGTTGCCGGTGCCCGAGTTGTATGAAGTCGGTATCATGGTCGAAACGCCGGCGGCGGCGCTCGTCGCCGACCGGCTGATCCGGGAAGTCGACTTTTTCTCCATAGGGACGAACGACCTCGTGCAGTATACGCTCGCCGTCGACCGGACGAACGAGCGCGTCAGCGGTCTTTACGAGCCGTTTCATCCGGCGGTGCTTCGGCTCATCCGGCACGTGATCGACGCCGCCCACCGCGCGGGCAAGTGGGCCGGCATGTGCGGCGAGATGGCCGGTGATCCGGAGGCGATCCCGCTTCTCCTCGGCCTCGGGCTCGATGAGTTCAGCATGAGCCCGGGCAGGGTGTCAGCGGCAAAAGCGATCATCCGCGAGACGTCGGCGAGGGCGTGGGCGGCCGTAGCGGACGAGGCGCTTGCGAAGGCGTCGGCAACGGAAGTGCGCTCTTTCCTTAAGGAAGCGGCCGAGAAAGAGGCGGCCGAGCGGTAAAAAGACGCCCCCTTGATAACGGCGCGAAAAAAATTAGCATAGAATAAAAAGGAGCTAAATAAAAAGGAACTAAGAGATGGACGGCTTCAAACCGATCGAATCCAAACCGATCCGACTGACGCGAGCGATGAAAAATAAGGAAAAAGGAAGCGGACGAGCGAAAATAATGGGCCAATACCGGGCGGGCATGGGGGCTCCGGCGGTGGAGCAAGGCCATCTCGGCGGGGAGGGAGTCCGATGAAAAAGCTGATCAATCGCGTCGAAGACGTTGTCCGGGAAGCGACGGAGGGGCTGGTGGCCGCTCATGCCGATGTTTTGCGGTGGTCGCCGGATCCCCTTTTTGTCTACCGCGCCGGTGCGCCGCGCTCAGGCAAGGTCGCCGTCATCTCCGGCGGCGGCTCGGGGCATGAGCCGCTCCACAGCGGTTATGTCGGCGTCGGTATGCTCGATGCCGCCTGCCCGGGAGAGGTGTTTACCAGTCCGGTTCCCGATCAGATGGTGGCGGCGGCCAAAACGGTCGACGGAGGCGCCGGCGTCCTCTTTATTGTCAAAAATTACACCGGAGACGTGATGAATTTCGAGCTGGCGGAGGAGATGCTGCGGGACGAAGGACTGTCCGTCCGGTCGGTGCTCGTCGCCGACGATGTTGCCGTCGAACACTCGACCTATACCGTCGGTCGACGGGGGGTCGGCGGCACCGTGTTCGTGGAGAAAATCGCCGGTGCCGCCGCCGAAGACGGCGCCACGCTGGAAGAGGTCGCCCGCCTGGCGCAAAAGGCGAGCGAGCGGGTGCGCTCGATGGGCCTCGCGCTTTCGTCGTGTACGGTGCCGGCCCGCGGGGTGCCGACGTTTGAGCTCGCCGACGATGAAATTGAACTCGGGATCGGCATCCACGGCGAGCCGGGGCGGGAGCGGATCAAGTGGGAGATGGCCGACGCGCTGACGGATCGGTTGCTTCAGCCGATCCTCGAGGAGCTCGCCCTCCGATCCGGCGATCGGGTCATCGCGATGGTCAACGGCATGGGCGGCACGCCGCTCATGGAACTTTACATCGTCTACCGGCGGCTTCATGCCCGACTTTCTGCTCTGGGCGTGTCGATCGACCGGCGGCTTGTCGGCAATTACATCACCAGTCTCGAGATGCAGGGCGTCTCGCTGACCCTTCTCAAGGCCGACGACGAGCTTTTGCACCTCTGGGATCGGCCGGTCCGGACTCCGGCACTCCGGTGGGGGGATGGACGGTGACGGGCGGCCGGGACGCGATCGACGCCGCGGCGGTTCGGGCGTTCATCCGGCGATACGCCGCCCTCATCGAGGCGCGCCGGGAGGAGCTCACGGCGCTCGATGCCGCCATCGGCGATGCCGATCACGGGACGAACATGGACCGGGGCCTGAAAAAGGCCCTCGAACGGTTGCCGGAGGGCGATGCTCTGCCGGCAGACGTCTTGAAAAGCACCGCGATGGCGCTCCTTTCCCACGTCGGCGGTGCCGCGGGACCGCTTTACGGGACAGCGTTTTTGCGGGCGGCCCGGGCGGTCGAAGGGCTGCCGGCACTTTCGCCGGAAGACGTGCTCCGGGCGTTTCAAGCCGCCCTTGCCGGGATCGAAGAGCGGGGCAAGGCGGCGCCCGGAGACAAAACGATGGTCGATGCGTTTCGGCCGGCCGTCGAGGCGCTGGAGACGGCGCTTCGTTCGGGTCGTTCCCTCGAAGAAGCGCTTCAGGCGGCCCACCGGGCGGCCCTGGCCGGATCCGAGGCGACGATTCCGCTGGTGGCGAAAAAGGGCCGGGCGAGCTACCTCGGCGAACGCGCCCGCGGCCATCGGGATCCGGGGTCGCTGAGCGCAGCGCTTTTGTTCCAGGCGGCGGCCGGGGAGGTTCCGAAGAAATCCGGGGAGGACGGCGGCCAAATTGGCGGCGCCGCCGGCCGGTGAATCGGTGGGGTCGGCAAAGTCGGCGGCGGACGGTTGGCGTCTCCAAATGGACGGGCAGGCTCAAAAAGGCGGTGAAACGATGCAAACGGCGGCCGGCAACGTCGCTTTGGTGATCGTCTCCCACAGCCGCGCCCTGGCCGAAGGGGTGCGGGAGCTTGCGGCAGGGATGGGCGGCCCGGGCGTGGCGATCTATGTCGCCGCCGGGACGCCGGACGGCGGACTCGGCACCGATACCGAGGAAGTTCGCCGGACGCTCCTTCAGGCGCTTGAAGCAAGAGAGGCAGCGGTCCTCCTTTTTGATCTCGGAAGCGCCTATCTGAGCAGCACCGCGGCGCTCGAACTTCTCGACGAGCCGTTTCGCGAAAGGGTCGTCATCGCTGATGCGCCGCTCGTGGAAGGGGCGATCGCGGCAGCGGTCGAAGCTGCCCTCGGCAAGGAGGTGGGTGAGGTTAAGGCCGCCGCCGAGTCGGTGCGTTCGTTAAAGAAAATAACGTAGGATCCCGATCATAAGCCCCCTTTGTTTCTCTTCGGGGCTACTCCTGTGTTCCGTTTGTACCGCCACATTGACGAACGGCTGTGCACCGAACGGCTGATGGTTCGGCAGTAGGGAGAGCGCGCTTCTTTTCGGCCGCCCGGCAAACGCGCTTAGGCCGCCCGGCAACCACGTCGACGTGATGCTCATTTTGCTCAAGGCGGGACCTCGGTGCGGGTGGCTGATGCGTTAAAATGAGCGATGCATTAAAATTGAAGGCAAGGTGTCCGTAAACGGTTGAGGAGTGCCTTGAGAGATGGACGCATGGCGTGCGCTTTTCGGTCGCTTGACGTTGGGGCGAAGGCGGCGCGCGAAGCGGAGCCGTTTGCGGATCGCGCTTTTGACGCTGGCCCTTCTCTTTTTAATCCCCGAAGGGCTGGTGATCGGCTTTCCGTTCTGGTCGAAGCCCGCCTCCGCCGACGTCATCATCGTCCTCGGCGCCAACGTCGACGCTCGCGGGCCGAAGCCGTTCTATCGGGCGCGGTTGGATGAGGCCGTGCGGCTGTATGAGGCCGGCTACGCCCCGGTGATCATCACCACCGGGGGACAGGGGCCGACGGAGCCGATTTCGGAGGGCATCGCCGGGCGCGACTATTTGATCGCCCGCGGCGTACCGCCGGAGGCGATCGTGGCGGAGACTTCATCGACGTCGACGTTGGAAAATCTCATCCACGCCCGCCGCATCATGGCCGAGCGCGGCGACGCGACGGCGATCATCGTCTCCAACCGTTTTCATCTCTTTCGCGCCATGCTGCTCGCCCGCTTCACGGAGGTTGAAGCGTCGTACGCGGGGGTTTTCGTCGGCGAATACTGGCCGGAGGAAATCGTCGGCCATCTTCGGGAGGTCCCGGCGATCTACTTCAATGCGCTGCGCGGTCTTTGGAGGCTGTATGACGCCGGTTGACGATCGATGATAGGGGGATGCCAGGACGACATGGAGATGCCAGGACAATGAAACTCTTTGAAGTGTTGCCGGAGCGCTTTTTTTCGCCGCTTTCCGGTCCGAACAAGCACATCTACGCTGATGCGGCGCTCCTTCTCTACGAGGAGTCGCGGAAAGCGCGGTTCGGCATTCCGCTCGAAGTGCTCCGCGACTCGTTTCAAGAACTGTTTGAGTCATGGATCGAACAGGGCTTAAGCGGCGCGCTGGACGAATTCGACGGGGAAGCGAACGAAGGCGCTCCGGAAACGCCAGAAAGTTCGGTAACGAACCCTTCTGGAACGCCCGAAAACCTTCCGGGTATGACCGAAGATGCGCGGCAGAAGGCGAACGCGCTCATCCGCCGTCTGGCGGAAATCGGCTGGATCGACATCGAGACGCGGGAGTCGTTCCGCGATTACGTCGTCCTGCCTGCCTATACGAACCGCTTTTTGGCGCTCCTGAACGAACTTGCGGATCCAAAGGCGATCGAATACCAGCGCTTTGCCTTCGCCACGTACGGCGTGCTCACCGGCGAGGAAGCCAGACGCCGCCCGGCGCTCGCCGTCCGTGAAGCGCGGGAGATGACGCTTTCCTTTGAACGGGAGCTTTTGACGCTCTATCAGAACATGAAGCACCACATGGAAACGGTCGTTAAGCAGTCGTCGCTGGGAGACGTGCTCGTCCACCATTTTGAGGTGTATCAAAGCGAGATCATCGACAAAAGCTATCATCGCCTGAAGACGTCCGACCACGTCTCCCGCTATCGGCTGCAGATCTTAAATACCGTTCGGGAGTGGCGCCTCGACGCCGAGCGGATGGAGCAGACGATCCGAAACGGTCTGGAGGAGAAATTTTACGCTTCGCGGGAAGAGGCCGAGCGGGATCTTACGTCGGCGCTCGATACGATCGAATCGGTCTACAACGACATGGACGAGATTCTTTATCAGATCGATTTGCGGCATCATCAATACGTGCGGGCTTCCTTCGACCGGGCGCGATACTTAAGCCGCCAGCACGACGGGCTCGATCAGGCGCTGGCGCAAATCCTGGACGCCCTGGCCCGGGCGCCGGAAGAGAGCGTATTCGGGGCGTCTTCGGAGGACGAACCGGCGTTTGCGCCGGAAGGCACGTCGTATGCCCCGGAAGACGTCCCGGGGAGCGCTCCGGAAAGGACTCAGGCGGTGTCGCTGCCTTCGCTGTTTCCCTTCAGACGCGCGGAAGCGGCCGTTCCGGATTCGCTCATGACGCCCAGAAGGCGCGCCCGTGCGCATCAGATGGCGCCACACGTCGTTTTGCCCGTCCCGGACGCGCTTCGGCAGGCGGTTCAGGCCGAGAGCAGGAAGCGTCTTCAGACGGCCATCACGCGAGCCAAAGTCGAGGCCGCCGTCCGGGAGCGTCTCGGTTCGCGCCAGGCGATGGAGCTCGCCGAATGGGCGCCGGAACGCCCGGAGGAAGCGCTCCTTTTGCTCTACATTTACGTTTACGGCCAAGACGGCGGATCGTCTTTTCTTCTGGAGCGGATCGAACCGCGGGAGATGGTCGCGTCCGGACCGTATACGTTCGCCAACCACCGGCTCGTTCTTCGGCGAGGGGGGCGGGATGGCGACGCGCGTTCATGACGAACGCGAAAAAATGGGCGCCTCGACGGTCGTAAGAAAACGATCGCCTAAGAAGACCCGAAGAAGACCGCGACTTCAGAAAGAGGGACAAGCCGTGTTTGAGGAAGCGCTCGGCGAACGCGAAAGGGAACGGTTGAGCGATGTGATCAACCGGTTGATCGCGGTGAATTTTCTCGTAAGGGATAAAGAGCGCGAACGGTATGCGATCATTCGCCGCGAGCGCGATCGGCTGGAACGATTTTTTCGTTTCCTCGGCTGGGATTTCATCATCGACGAAAGCCACGAGGTCGTCTTCGTCGCGCCGCCGGGCGCGGCGCTAAGGCGGAATTTCAATCGGGAGGAGACGATCTGGCTCCTCATCCTGCGCCTGATCTACGAAGAAAAACGGCATGCCTTATTGCTTTCCCGTCAGCCGGTCGTGACCCTCGCCGAGATTCGCGCCAAGTATGAGACGTTTCGCCTGCCGCTTCCCGGGCGGACGGCGCTCGAGCGGCTCGTTCGCCTTGTGCGCGGTTACCAGCTTTTAGATCCCCTCGACGGGGAGGGTCTCACCGACGACAGCCGGTATGTGCTGCACCATACGTGGCTGTATGCGGTCGACACGCAGGAGATTCTCGCCCTTCAGGAAAAGATCGCCCGCTTTTCCCAATCGACGGATCGGGAGGGCGAAACCGGCGAAGGCGACGACGAAGAGGACGCAGCGGATCGCGCGGAATGACGGTAGACGATATCGGGTCTGGGGGTCGTAGGTGTTGAAGTGGCTCACCGCCCTCCGTTTGATCAACTGGCATTATTTTATCGACGAAACGTTGACCTTCGGCCGAAGGACGCTGATCACCGGCAAAAACGCGACCGGCAAGTCGACGATCATCGATGCGCTTCAGGTGCTCTTCATCGCCGATCAGCGCCAAATCCGTTTCAATGCCGCCGCCCACGAAGACGCCAAGCGCAAGATGATCGACTATCTGCGGGGCAAAGTGAGCGATGAGGACCGGCATGCGCTTCGAGACGGCGATTTTACGACCTACATCGTCGCCGAATTTGACGATACGGACAAGGCGGAGCCGTTCGTCGTCGGCGCCGTGATCGACGTGTTTGCGGATGAACAATACGAGACCGAGTATTTCATCCTGGCGGAAACGCGTCTTCAAGAACTCTCCTTTCTTGAGGCAAACGGCGCGCTCAGAAACCGCGAGTCCTTCCGTCGCGCGCACATGGGATTCGGCGGACGGCGGGTCATATTCGAACGGAACAAGGACGAATACCGCAGGCAACTCTTAACCCGCCTGGGGAGTCTCCGCGATCGCTTTTTCAATGTCTTCTCCAGGGCGATTGCCTTTCAACCAATCCGCAGTGTGCGCGATTTCGTCGAACAGTATTTGTTGGAACCGAAACCGCTGAAAGTCGATCTGCTTCGGGAAAACTTCCAGCTCTATGAACGCTACCGGCACGAGCTCGAGGGGCTGGAAGCGCGCCAAAAAGCGCTCCTTTCCATCCGCGGGACGTACAGGGAGTATGAAAAGTGGCACCGGACGGCCATCGAACAAGATTATGTCGTCCGCGAACTGAGGCGGTTTTTGGCCGAAGCGGACTGGAAGGCGCATCAGGAACGGCTGGAGAAGCTTCGCGCGGCGCATGAAGAGGCGATCGAACGACAAAGGCAGGCGGAAGAAGGCGAACGGCGGGCTCGGGAAGCGGCCGAGGCGGCTTACGAGCGGTGGAAGGGCCATGAAGCGGGCGTGCGCCTTAAGGCGTTGGAGGAGAAGATCGCCGAGCTTCGCCGGACGCTTGAGGATAAAGAGAGGGCATATCAAAAGCTGCTTCACGATTTGGACGATCTTGCTCACGTCCTTATGGAGTTCGCCGAATGGCCCGGGGCGGGAGGATGGGTGTGGAGCGACGCGGATCGGGAGCGGACTTGGCGCTTCATCGAAGGGGTCGGTGCCCTGAGGCATCGGATCGCCGCCGGGACGCCTCTTGATGCCGCATCTCAGTCTGCTTTTCTGGAAGCGGGGACGGCGCTCGCCGACTGGCAGCGCCGGCTCGTCGAAGAACGCACGCGATTGGGCGATCGACTCCGGCAGCTGGATGAAGAGATCAAGCGGACCCAGGAGGAACTCGACCGCCTCCACCGGCGGCAGGTCACCTACCCGAACGATGTGGAGCGGCTGAAGGCCCTGCTCGAAGAGCGCCTGGCGGGGCGTTCTCCGGTCATCATCTTCTGCGAACGGATGGAAGTGCGCGATGAGGAATGGCGGAACGCCATCGAAGGGTATTTGAATACCCAGCGTTTCGATCTCCTCGTCGCGCCGGAAGTCTTCGGCGAAGCGCTCCGCCTTTATGAGCGGGAAAAGAAGGCCCGGGGCATCGAGGGCGTCGGGCTCGTCGATACGGAAAAAGAACGGCGTTATCTGGGGACGGCGCGGCGCGGGTCGCTGGCGGAAGAGCTGGAGACGCACGATCCACTCGTCCAGGCGCACATCGATCACCTGCTCGGACAGGTGATGAAGGCCGACGATGAAGCGGCGCTTCGCGCGCACCGCACGGCGGTGACGCGGACGGGCATGGTTTATCACAACTTCGTCGCCCGTCAGTTGCGCAAAAAGACGTACGAAGAGCCGTTCATCGGCGAGAAGGCGATCCCCAGGCAGATCGAACGCCGCAAAGAAGCGTTGATTCGCCTTCGTGCAGACCGCGAGGGGCTTAGGGCGGCGTCGGCGGAGGTCGAATGGTGGGAAAAGCGTTTGAGCGAAGAGGTCGAGAAGTTCAGGTGGATGAAGGAACACCTCACGATCGCGGAAACGATCGGCGAACTCCGTACTCACCTCGCCGAAGCGGAAGGTGAGCGCGCGGTGCTCTTGAGTTCCGACCTGTACAAGGAACTCGAGCGGCTTGAAGCGGATTACCGCGGCTGGCGCAAAGAAGAACAGAAGCTCAAGGAAGAAAATGCTGAATGGACGAAAAAAGCGTCGGAGCTCAAAGTCTTGCGGGATCATGCGGAAGCGGACGTTCGCAAGGCGAAAGAGGCTCTGGAGCAAGCGACCGCCGTCGTTTCGGAGTGGCTTTCGGCGTACGGCGCGTACGTCGATACGGCGCGGGAGCGCCTGAAGGAGGCGTGGGGGGAAGAGGCCCCGTCCCCGTTCCAGGCGCCTGACCCATCGCCGGCATCGGCACGATGGCCGGAGACGGCAACACCGGTGCTGCAAGAAACGCTGGCCCGGAAGATCGACAACTGGGAGAACAACCGCAGGGGCAATTTGACGCGGCGCGATCAGGCCTTTCAGGAATTGATCCGACAGCGGACGGAATTCAACTTGCGGTATGGGTTTGTCGCTTCGCCGGACACACCGGACAACGCGGCTTTCGACCGGCTGCTCGAGCAGCTCGAGCAGGTCGATCTGCCGGTCTACCGGGAGAAAGCGGAGGCGGCGCGCCGGCAGTCGGAAGAGGAGTTCAAAGCGAGTTTCGTCTTTCAGCTGAGGGAAGCGCTGCAGGCGGCGAAGAGCGAGTTCGAGGAGCTCAACTACGCGCTTCGGCATTTCCCCTTTTCCGACGACCGGTATGCCTTTGAGGTCAAGGCGCACCCGCGAATGAAAGCCGTCTATGACGCGGTCATGGACCCCTTTTTGCTCGAGCGCGACGAGGGGCCGTCGCTGTTCGCCCCGTCGGAAGACGAACGCGCGCAGGTGCTCGCGGGACTGTTTGAAAGGCTCGTCCGCGGGGAGGCAGGGGACCTCGAAACGTTCACGAACTACCAAAATTACCTGGATTTTGATCTGGTCATCTCGAATTCGGCCGGGAGCTATCGATTCTCCAAATACCTGCGTGAAAAATCGGGCGGGGAGACGCAGACGCCGTTTTATATCGCCATTCTCGCTTCGTTTTATCACCTGTACCGTTCCCGAAAGACGCTGCGCCTCGTCGTCTTTGACGAAGCGTTCAACAAGATGGACGAAGCGCGTATCGAGGCCAGCCTGAAGCTGATCAAACAGCTCGAACTCCAGCTTATCGCCGTCGCGCCGGATGAAAAAATGCAACACATGTTTCCGCACATGACGACGACGCTCGTCGTCAGCCGGGTGGGACATCATTCGTTCGTCGATCCGCTTTCCTATGTCCCGGCCGGCGAAGCCGCCGGAGACGATCGCGGAGAGGTCGATGCCGATGAATGAAGCAACCTTTAAGCGTGCGTTCCAGGAACGGCTGCTCGGGGAGCTGTTGGACCGCTATGAACGGAGCGTGCGGCGCCGCCCGGACCACCGGCCGGAGGGGCATCGGCCGGGGGCCCGTCGCCCGCAGCTGGTTTTGCGGAAGAGTGCTTTTTGGACGGATTATACGGACGAAATGGACTACAAAAAGCGGGTTTGGATGAATGACGTCTGCCGGGCGCTCGCCGCCTCCGGCGTTCTTTCGCTCAAATGGGAGCGCTTTCGAGAGGGAGACATGCTCGAACGGGTGCAGCTGGAATGGGGCGGGATCGACGCCGCCTATCGTCTGATCGGGCGCGATCCGTATGACGCCGTGCTCGAGCGCCTGCGGTCGGTGCTGAGCCCCCTTCAGGATCATCCGTGGACATGGGTGCGCGACCTGTGGGTGGAGATCGACGGACGGCTTGCGGAACACCGTCGGCCTTCGGCCCCGTTTGACGATCCGGAGGCGGCCGCTCCCCTCGTCCGGGTGCTTTTGGCATTGCCGCATGTCGACGAAGACGGCGAACTGAAGCGCCTGTTCAGCCAGCGGCTGTTTGGCGACAGCAAATATTTTGAGCGCCACGTCGAGCGACGCTTGTTGATGCTTTTAAAACGGCATGCGCCAACGGACGTCCTGGCGTGGGATCCCGACCATGAAGCGTCAGACGACGGTCCTCAAAGTCGTGAAGTGCTCCTCGACAGCGTGGGCATCCTCGACAATCCGGGATCCCTCTGGTTGAACGGACCGATCGTTCTTAAAACCCGGCGGCAGGGAAATGGGCAGGCGGCGGAAGGCCCGCCCGCCCATCGCGTTTCTGCCTCAGAAAAGCGGCCGAACCTCGAAGAACGGTTGAACTTCGAGGCCCTATCCGGCGGCGTCGGCCTGTCCTCATCGTTCCTCCGCCGGTCGGAGATCGTCGGCCTGGACGTCGAACGCATCGTTTTGATCGAAAACTGGACCAGCTTTCATCAATGGGTGCATGAACGCGCCGGAGCACCGGAGCTTGTCATCTATACCGGCGGCTTTCCGCGCCGGATCGTGCAGCGGTTTTTGGCGCAACTGGCGTCCTATCGGGCAGAGAGCGCATCGGCGCGGGGCATTCCCGTCTATCACTGGGGAGACATCGACATCGGCGGGATCCGGATCGTTTCGTTTTTGAAAACGCGTTTTTTCCCGGATCTCATTCCGCTGCTCATGGACGTCGAGACGCTGGAAGCGTACCGGGATCGGGCCATGGCCGTCGATGAAGGGTATGCACGAACGGCGGCGGCGCTCCATGACGATCCGCGCTATGAGGCATGGCGTCCGGTCTTGCGGTGGATCGCCGACCGCCGCCTCCGGCTGGAGCAGGAAAGCATCGATTCGGTCAAAGATGCGCTCGAACGCAGGGGTCGGATGTAGCGTCCGGTTGAATGGCTCTGTCTTGTTCGTCAGCATGAAGCGGCGGCTTGGCCTCGCGCGAGCGTTCGTGGAGCGGCCGGAGTGACGATGCTTCTTGCGAGCCCCATTCGGGAGGACATCGAGGCGCTGAGCGACCTCTCTTGAAGGAACGGCAAAAAACCGGCCAAATCGGCGATCCGCCCAAAAAAACGGCGATCTGCCAAAAGGAGCAAAGGAGGTTCGTAGCAGTTACAAATAACCGGCCTGTTCTCGACTTAAACTCCCTGTCTTGATACTAATGGAACTTCTATCCATTAGAAGGCCGGTGAAAAACCCCATCGCTTTGAAGGAAAACTGGACTCATGGATCGAATTCATTCCATCAAAGCAAGCAAGCATCCCTTTCTCAAAAAGGAGATTCAAACCTGCGGCCTCGACGATTGACTTCTCATCAACCCAAATGGTTTCAGCATATTGATATGGAAGCCCTCGTGCCACAAAATCACATCCTTCGCCAAATCGATCGCGTCTTGGACTTCTCTGCGATCCATGAGTGGGTCGCCCCGCTTTATTCGGAACGCACCGGACGTCCGGCCGTCGATCCGGAACTCGTCATGCGGATCATCTTACTTTCTTACCTCTTCAATCACTCTGAGCGGGAACTCTTTCAAACGCTCCCCATGCACGCCGGTTATTTGTGGTTCTTAGGGCTCGATTTTGAGTCCGTACTTCACCCGGAGGCCGGGGGTCCGCGGCTTCCGGATCGTACGACCGTGGTCAAAACACGGAAACTTTGGCGCAGGCACGGCATTTTTGAGAAAGCCATGCGCCATGTGGTGGATCAGTGCATCGCCGCAGGGCTCGTTCAGCCGGAAGTGCATGTCGCAGTGGACGGTACGCTTGTCCGAGCCAATGCTTCCATCCACAGTTTAAAGCCCATCGCGCCGGCCCCCGTGGAGTCGCTTGACGCTTATCTGGCCCGGCTGGAGGAAGAAGATCGCTCGTTTTCCGACGGCGGAGACGAAGACGACTCCTCTCCGTCTGACCCCCATCCTCCCGATCCGGGCCCGAACCTTTCATCCCCCGGCTCCCCTTCGGCTTCGTCGGGAAGGCCACCCAAGAAGCCGGGCGATTTTCGGGGGGAGCGGTTTTCCAACCGGACCCACCGGAGCATGACCGATCCGGATGCCCGCCTTTATCGAAAGAGCTCCGGTCAAGAAGCCCATTTGCGTTATCTCATTCATCATACGGTGGACACCCGCTCCTCCGTCATCTTGCGGACCCAGGCCAAGATCATCACGGGCACTGCGGAACGAGAGGCCGCCATCGAAGCTCTGCTGCACATCCGGCGTGAGCACCCCTCTCTTCGCATTCAAAGCGTCTCCGGAGACGGTGGATATGCCGATACGGAAACGCTCGATCGGCTTTTGAAGATGGACATCGTTCCCCTCATTCCCGTGCGATCGCTTCAAAAAGAAGCGCTCCCCGGGTGGCGCCGAGCCGTTCGGGATCCGGAGAAAGCACGCCAAAGATGGAGCAAGATCAAGGCGGTGCTCGTTCGGAACAAAGTGCGTCGCCTGAATGGTCAAACGCATTACCGAGCCATTCGGAAACGACGCGTTGTCATTGAACGTCTTTTTGCCGAAGGCAAAGAGCAGCACGGCTTAAGCCGTGCTCGAAGCCGTGGCTTGGAAGCGATGCTGGGGAAGCCATCCTGACGGCTGTAGTGCAGAATCTCAAACGATTAAGCCGGTATGTGCGGAAGCGCCCACAGACCGGGAGTTCCGTGTGCCTCAAACCGGCATACGAAAGGCTCACAAGGGGAGTGGCGGCGTTTTTGACGGTTCTATTCGTTCGGACGTCACACCTCGTCGGGCGAAGATGGTCGATCCAGTGGACTTAATTCACCAGCCTTTTAGCGAAGCGGCGAAAAAGCTCGGCGCGCACCCCAACCGTCTCCGGGAATGGGAGAAAAAAGGGCTCATTCATCCGATCCGGCTTCCGAGCGGCCACAGAAGGTACCCGGTAGAAGAAATCGACCGCATTCTGAAGACAGGAGGGATGGAACTTCCGGAACCCGATGCGGTCGCTCTCTACGCCCGGGTATCGACGAAAAAACAGGCCGACGCGGGAAACCTCGAGCGGCAACTGGAAAGGCTTCGGGCTTACGCCGGGGAGAAAGGATACCGGGTGGCCGCCGAGTACGCGAACGTGGCCTCCGGCCTGAATCAGAAGCGCCGCGGATTGGACCGAATGCTCAGGGCGGCCGAACAGGGCGAGTTCAAAAGACTTCTCATTGAATCTCCCGACCGCCTGGCTCGTTTCGGTTTCGACTATCTCGAACGGCATCTGATGTACTGTGGCGTAAAAATCGAAGTGATCTCACAGAAAGAACCGGAAGAGGCACAAGCGGAGCGGGTTCAGGATCTTCTGGCCATCGTCACGTCTTTTTCCGCCCGGATCGACGGCTCCCGAGGGGGAAGGAAAATCCGCCGGGGCTTTCAGGAGCTGATGCGGCGTGTCCATAGAGAATAGTTTCACGATCGTTGGGGAATTCTTCCCCGAGGTTTACCCGGCCTTTCGGTCCAGAAAGTGGGCCCGGGGTGAAGAAGATCCCCTGACCACCGAGATGCGGCTTTTCTCCGCCTGCCTGCGGTGGGCTTACAGGCGGATTTTGAAGGGAGTTTCCCGCACGGAAATCAAAAAGCAAGGGCAGGATCTTTTCGGCCTCAACTCCCGCTCCGTCGACGATGCCCGCCTTAAGGCGCAAGGGATGATCGATGCGCAGAAAGAACTTCTGGAGCTGGAGATCGAAACGACCGAAGCGAAGCTTCGGCGGGCGAGAAAGAAACTCGGCTGGGCCATGGAGAAACGGAGCCGGGCCGAAAAGAACGGCCTCTCGAAAGACGAACTCCGGACGCTCGATCGGACCGTCCGGGCAAGACAGACGCGCGTTTCCGCGCTGGAACAGAAACTGAACGAGCTGAGAGAGCACAAAGAAAACGGAACCGTCCCGCCTGTGATCTTTGGAGGGAGAAAACGCTGGCGAAAAGTCGTCAAGGGATCGGTAACCCGGGACGAATGGCGTGCGGCCCGAAAGAACCGGCTCTACGCCCGCGGAGACCGCACAAAGGCGGAAACCCCAACGTGAAGATCGCGTTTGACGGGCATGAATTCCGCATGGCCGTCACGATTTCTCATCTGTCGGAGCCGACCGGTGTGGACGCCCTGGGTCGACCGATCATGAGCCGGGCCCCCCGCGTCCTTGGGCGACTCTGGATTCCCCCAAAGCACCGGGCGCGCCTTCTCGGATGGCTCGCCGAAAAGCGGGCGTACACCGTGGAACTGATCCGGGGCCTGGACGGACGCTTTCGCGTTCACATCGCGCTGGAACTGGACGAACGTCCCGAACCGGATCTTTCCCGCGGCGTTCTTTCCGTCGACACCAATCCCGACGGCCTTGGGATTGCCAACGTCTCTTCCCACGGCCTTCCCGAACCGTGGCCGAAGGGATTTCAGATTCCCGATTCGAAGAATCCGGGCAAATACAACGGGGAATTTCAGATCATCTCCTATCCTTCGGGTTTTCTGACCATCCGGGTCCCCGAACTCGCCTACGCTTCCGGGTTCCGGCGCCGGTATCTCATCGGCGTCCTGGCCAGGGTGGTCGTGGACATCGCCAAAGCGTTGGGGAAACCTCTTGCGATGGAAACGCTGAGTTTCGATCAGGGGAGGCTGGACCGGGGAAAAACGTTCAACCGGATGGCCTCCCAGTTTCCCTATGCGATGGTCCTTCAGGCGTTGATGCGGCGGGCGGTCAAAGAGAACGTTGGGTACAAACAAGTCCCGCCCCAGCACACCTCCACCATCGGCCGGCTCAAGTACGAAAAGAAGTACGGCGTTTCCGTTCACTGCGCGGCGGCCCTGGTCATCGGCAGGCGGGCCATGGGTTTCCGGGAGCGTATCACGCGCGAGGTACGAGACTTTGTGCTTCGGGTGAAAGAACGGCTGAAACCGACGGGAAGTCCTTTGCCGAGGGAAGGAACCGGGATGACCCGGAGGGTCGAGGCCGCGCTTCAAGCGTTGGAGACGAAGCTTCACCGGCACAACGGGCTTGCCCGCTGGCAGCAGGAAAGCTTCTTCTCCTGCTGGCGCGAACTCAAGATCCTCGCTTTGGCCTTCCGGTAACCCCGTTTAGCCGGGGGTTCGGACAAACCCGGTAGGGCGAATCTGACAGATCGGTGCTCGCGGTGGCGGCTTTCGCCACCTCTCCCCCGGCGCCCTCCGTTCTGCGGGTGCAACGCGCACTCCGTCCGGCCGTGCAGACGAGACCGGGGGACGGGGAAGGATGACCTTCCCGTGAGCACACCGGGTGGGACGCCCGGGCCCAGACCCCGATTTCCGAAAGGAGGTGAATGCCTGGTTCGGCGGGGTCCCTGCCTGAAGTTCAATTCAGGTAGGTTTTACGAACCAGGTCCGGCATGTTCGAGCGCCTCGGAGGGGTGCGCCCGCTTTTGATCGGGCTGGTCGGAGCGATGGCGGTCGCGCTTTTCGGGATGCTGATTCGATGGGGCCCGTTTTTTAAGGAGCCATCCCCCCCGTCTGTGGAACCGGAACCGCTTTTTGCGCTTTCGAGTGACAAGAAGCTTTCCCTGTCTGGTTCCCCCGCCAAAGACTTCTCCACGTATCCCGGTCGTCCGAACGCCCGCATTGTCACCGTTTCGATCGACCTTGATCCGACGATGAGTCGATGGAGCCATCCGCTTGAACGTCCGACCCTGGACGAACTGAACCGGAAGCTCGATCATCCGGTATCTTCCCTCAATGTCTCGGCGGCTTGCGGGATCAAAGGCGAACCGCCGATCGCGGAAGCGTCGGCGACCGCTGTGTCGGGTGGATCGGATGCGGAGGGAGAAAAAGCCGCACAGACGCACGCTCTAGGCACGACCTTTCGAGAAGCCGTTCCCTATCGTTTCGGGAGCTCCGAAGGCATTTCGATCTCGAAGGTGCTGCAGGCGTTTTCCGTTCCGAATCCGCCGGAAATCCGCCTCGACGGGACCCAAACCCTCAGCTTCGCGGCCGAGCCGGGGAAAGTCCGGGTGATGGAAGTGCTGCCGTATTATACCGTCTATCATATAAGCTTCGAAAAACCGGCGGGGCGCGCCTGGCTTTGGGTGCCCACCGGGGTGTGTGCGATCGGTTATGTGATGTGACTTCTTCGACGGAGGAGAAACGACGCTGTAGCGGTAGCGTCGCCCCCCGCCGCCCAAAGCGAACGGCTCCCGGGGCGAATTGAATCGTGTGCCCGGGAGCCGTTTTTTGCGTTCCTTCGCAGCGGCCCGTTTCGAAGTCGCAGACCGGGCCGGCCATCTCATCGAAGGCCTCGACGATGAGGCGGCCGGGAGCTCGAGGTTCCGCGTTGCCACGCATCCGTGATTTGGTTGAGCTCCTCGGCAACAAGGAGGTCGAAATCGCGCTCCGAAAAAACTTCTCGGCGTCACGGCCCGGAGGGGCCCGGGTTTTTCCCACCGCCGGAAAAAAAGCGGTATAATAAGGCGGTAAAATAAGGCGGTAACCCGGAGCGACAAAACGAAAGCCGCTGAAAGCGAGGGAGCGCCATGCGGGCCGCGCACCCGGCGGTCGTCGACCATATTTACGAACTCATCGGCGGGACGCCGCTCGTGAAGCTGAACCGCCTCGTCACCGAGCGGCACGCCGACATCTACGTCAAACTCGAGTACTTCAACCCGAGCGGCAGCGTCAAAGACCGGGCCGCTTACTATATGATCAAAACGGCGGAAGAAGAAGGTCGGATCACCCCCGGCAAGACGACGATCATCGAGCCGACGTCCGGCAACACCGGCATCGGGCTGGCGATGGTGGCGGCGGCGAAAGGCTACCGCTGCATCCTCGTCATGCCGGAAGGGAGCACCGTCGAGCGGATCAAGTTGCTTCAGGCCTACGGGGCGGAGGTCGTGCTCACGCCGAAAGAGAAAAAAATGCCCGGCGCGGTGGAGAAGGCCCGGGAACTTGCGGCCCAGATCCCCGACAGCTTTATCCCGATGCAGTTCGAAAATCCCGCCAATCCCCAGGCGCACCGGGAGACGACGGCCCGGGAGATCCTGGCGCAGGTGGCGGCCCTTGGCCGTCGCCTCGACGGGTTCGTCGCCACCGCCGGCACCGGCGGGACGATCACGGGGACCGGGGAGGTGCTGAAGCGGGTCTTCCCCGACCTCGTCATCGCCGTCGTCGAGCCGAAGACGTCGCCGGTCCTCTCCGGCGGCTCCCCCGGCCCCCACAAGCTCGTCGGGACAAGCCCCGGCTTCATCCCCCCGATTTTGAACCGCTCGGTCTACGACCACATCTTCCTCGTCGAAGACGACGAGGCGTACGCCATCACCCGGCGCCTCGCCCGGGAGGAGGGCATTCTCGTCGGCCCGTCGTCGGGGGCGGCGGTCTTTGCCGCCCTGAAGCTCGCCGAGATGCTCGGGCCGGGAAAGCTCGTCGTGAGCATGACCGCTGATACCGGGGAACGATACTTGTCGAGCGACGTTTTTCCGGCCGACTGAGGCCCGAGCGGCTCCTTTCGGCCGTCGTTTGGCCGCCGCTCTTCCGGTCGCGGACGTCCCGTCGCTTCCCGGCCGGTCGCCGCAAAGGTGGCCTTTCGGCCTCCCCCGCCGGCGGCCGAGGCCGGCGAACCCCACCTTCGGCGGCCGCCCATCCCCCTCGCCCCACTTCCCCCGTTCTACGGACCTTTCAATCTTTGGAAGCTAAGATGCTAAGCGGAAGCGAAGAAGCTAAGAAGGTGTTGCGGTTGCGGGCCTGGCTCATCTTCGCCATCGTGACGACGGGGACGTTCATGATCAACGTCGACATGAGCGTCCTGAACGTCGCGCTGCCGACGCTGCAGGCGGAATTTCACACCCGGCTCGAGACGCTTTCGTGGGTCATCGTCGCCTACCTCATGATCATCACCGGGACGCTTCCCCTGATCGGCAAGCTTTCCGACCTTTACGGGCGAAAGCCCTTTTTTATCGCCGGAGTGACGCTCTTCGGCGGCTTTGCGGCCCTGGCGGCGCTGGCGAAAAGCCTCCCCGCCCTCATCGTCTATCGCCTCGGCATGGGCATCGGAAGTGCCCTCATCCAGGCCAACGTCATGTCGATCGTCGCCGATACGTTCCCGCCGGGGGAGCGGGGCCGGCCGATGGGGATGATCGGGAGCGTCGTCGCCGTCGGCACGATCGTCGGGCCGGCGATAGGCGGATTTCTTTTGCACTACTTCGGCTGGCCGGCGATCTTCTGGATCAACGTCCCGTTCAGCCTTTTAGCGGCCGCAGGGGCCTGGGTGTTTTTGGAAAATCGGCGGCCGGCTTCCCCGTCCGTCGTCCGGGAACAGATCGACGTCCTCGGCGCGACGTATTTTTTGATCGCCGTTTCGGCCTTGATGCAGGGGCTGAACGGCTTAAGCCGCCTTTCCTTCTTCAGCGCTCCGTCTTTGGCCGCCTTTGGCACGTCGGCCCTCTTCTGGGTCCTCTACATCGTCCGGAGCCTCCGGGTTTCCGAGCCGCTCATCCACCTCGGCCTGTTCCGCATCCCGACGTTTGCCGTCGGCAACACGACGGGGCTTTTGTCGTACGTCCTCATCGGCTTTCCCCAGATCGTGCTCCCGTACTATCTGCATCTCGTCCACGGCTACACCTCCGACCGGATCGGCCTCGTCATCACCGCCCAGGCGGTGGCCATGATCGTCGCCTCAACCGTCGCCGGCGGGTTGGCGGACCGCCGGGGGACGCGGCTGCCGTCGCTCATCGGGCTCGCCGTATCGGCCGCCGCCTTCGGCATCCTCGCCCTCCTCGGACCGCGGACGCCGGTCGGCTTCGTCGTCGCCGGGCTTGCCCTCTTCGGCGTCGGCATGGGCTTTTTCCAGCCGCCGAACAACGTCGCCGTCCTCGAGAGCGTCCCGAAAGAGGCAACGGGGCTCACCGGCGGCATCATCGCCACCGTCCGCAACCTCGGCCGGGTGCTCGGGGTCGCGGTGGCGACGTTTCTCTTCGACCGGGTCGGTGGGCCGGACGGAGCGGCGGAAGCGGTGGTGGGGGTGCGGGTCGTCATGCTCGTCGGCCTCGCCCTTTCGCTGTTCGCCTGGGGGCTTACGTTTGTCGGGCAGGGGAAAAGGCATCTTGCACCGGCGCGGAAGTTGTGATACAGTGAAAGCGGGAGATGTTATAAGTGACCGCGTTAAGAGTGGGCGCGCCCACTCTTCGTTTTTTGTATGAGGAGGTGTCGCTTTGGACCGCCGGGCCGTCGAGGCCAAAGTGGAGTCGCTGGCGCTCCCGCTCCTTCAGCGGATGGGGCTGGAGCTCGTCCATCTGGAGTTTGTCAAAGAACACGGCGTCCGCTACCTCAGGCTTTTCGTCGACAAGCCGGGCGGCATCGGCGTCGACGAGCTCGCCCGGGTGAACGAAGCCTTAAGCCGGCGCCTGGACGACGAAGATCCGATTTCGGAAAGTTACATCCTCGAAGTTTCGTCTCCCGGGGCGGAGCGGGTCCTCAAGACCGACCGGGAGTTCGCCTGGGCGGAGGGCAAATTCGTCCGCATCGAAACGCGGGAGCCGGTCGACGGGGCCACCGTCTTCGAGGGGACGCTCCGGTCGGGGGCCGATCCGCTCGTCGTCGAGGTGGACGGCCGGCCGGTGGCCATCCCCCGGGCTCAGGTCAAGCTGGCCCGCCGGGCGATGATCGGCTGAGCGGTGCGCGAAGCCCGGAAGAGACCGGCAGCGCCGCGAGACGGCGGCTACGGGAGGTAAGGAGGGGGCGCGATGCGCGTCGATTTCATGAGCGCGATCGAGGATCTCGAACGAGAAAAAGGCATCGACAAGGCCATTCTGATCGAAGCGATCAAGCAGGCCCTCATCGCCGCTTACAAAAAAAATTACAACACGGCGCAAAACGTCCGGGTCGAGATCGACGAGGCGACCGGCCGCATCCGGGTGCTCGCGCAAAAGACGGTCGTGGAAGCGGTCGAAGATCCGCGGCTCGAGATCGATCTCGATTCGGCCCGGCGGATCCACCCGGCCGCCGGCGTCGGCGACATCATCGAGGAAGAGGTGACGCCGAAGGACTTCGGCCGGGTCGCCGCCCAGACGGCGAAAAACGTCGTCACCCAGCGCATCCGGGAAGTCGAACGGGGGCTCATCTACCAGGAGTACGCCGAACGGGAAACCGAACTCATCATCGGCCTCGTCCAGCGGATCGACGGGAAAAACGTCTACGTCGAGCTCGGCAAAACCGAAGGCATCCTCCCTTTTTCGGACCTCCTGCCCGGCGATGTGATCACGCCCGGCGAGCGGATCAAGGCGGTGATCGCCCGGGTCGAGCGGGGGACAAAGGGCCCGCAAATTTTTCTCTCTCGGACGGATCCCCAGTTTTTGCGGCGGCTTTTTGAACGGGAAGTGCCCGAGATCTACGACGGCACGGTGGAGATCAAGGCGATCGCCCGCGAGCCGGGCGACCGGTCGAAGGTCGCCGTCTTTGCCCGGGATCCGAACGTCGATCCGATCGGCGCTTGCGTCGGCCCCCGCGGAAGCCGCGTGCAGGCGATCGTCGACGAGCTCGGCGGCGAGAAGATCGACATCGTCCGCTGGTCCAAGGACCCGGCGGAGTTCGTCAAAAACGCCCTCTCCCCGGCGAAGGTGAGCGCCGTCACCGTTCAGGAGGGAGATCGGACGGCCCGGGTCGTCGTCCCGGACAACCAGCTCTCCCTCGCCATCGGGAAAAAAGGCCAGAACGCCCGTCTGGCGGCCAAGCTCACCGGCCTTCGGATCGACATCAAGAGCGAAACCCAGATGCGGGAGCTGGCGGAGTCCGCTTCGGCGGACGGATCTTCGGTAGAAACGGCTTCGCCGGCCGGGGCGCCGGTGGACGAAGCGCCGGCAGAAGGGACGGCGGCAGGCGGGCTCGCGAACGAAGCGCCGGCGTCCGCCTTGGCCCCGGCAGGCGACCGGACGGATGCCCCCGGGCGGACGGACGCTCGGGCCGGGATGGGCGAGGCAGGCGCATTTCCGCCGGATGGATCGAGAGCAGAGTCGGAAGCCGAGACGGCGCTTCCCGCGGCGCCGGCCGGCGCCGAAGGGCGGGCGAAGGAGGGGTGAGGCGTGGCGCCGAAGAAGATCCCCATCCGGAAGTGCGTCGCCTGCGGCGCTCAGCGCCCGAAGCGGGAGCTCGTGCGCATCGTCCGGACGCCGGACGGCGACGTCCGCCTCGATCCGACCGGCCGTCAGGGCGGGCGGGGCGCTTACGTCTGCCCGAACGCGGCGTGCTTTGAGACGGCACTCAAGAAGAAACTGTTCCAGCGGGCGCTCGAGGTCGAGCTGACGCCGGAGATCGTCGAGCGGCTGAGAGAAGCATGGGGGGCGCTCAAGCTTGAAGGCTGATCCGTTTTTGACCACGCTCGGCCTCGCGGCCCGGGCGCGAAAGGTGGTGAGCGGCGAAGAGGCCGTCCTGCGCGCGATCCGGACCGGCCAGGCGAAGCTCGTCATCCTCGCCCGGGATGCCGGGCCGAACACCGGCAAAGCGGTGCGCGACAAGTGCCGATCGTACGGGGTGACGTTGATCGAAGGTCCGGATCGGTATGCCCTGGGAACGGCCATCGGCAAAGCATCGCGCGTCGCCTTGGCGGTCGTGGAGACGGGTTTTGCGCGCCTTTTGCTCGAACATCACGCGCGCGCCCGCGAAGCGGAACGGGAGGCACCCTGAAGGAGGTGGGCCGATGGCCAAGTACCGCGTCTACGAATACGCCCGGGAACTGAATATGTCCAGCAAAGAAATCATCACCATCCTGAAGCGGCTGAACATCCCGGTGCAAAACCACATGAGCATCGTCGACGAAGAGGCGCAGGCGAAGATCGACCAGTTTTTCCGGGAGATTCGCCAGCGGGCGGCGGCGGAAAAGGCCCGCCGCGAGGCGGAAGAACGCCGCAAGGCGGAAGAACTGAAAAAGGCCGAAGAACGCCGGAAAGCAAGCGAAGCCAAGCAAGCCCAAGCCACGACAAGGACAGGTGACACGGTGAGCGAGACGAAAACCTCTTCGGTCGGAACGACCGGGACCGAGACGCAGGAGAAAACGAAGGAAGAGCAGAAAGCCGGGGTCGCCTCCGGCGGTGCCCGGGGCGAGGCCGGCGGCGCGCCGCCGGCCGGGGACGCCCAGAGCGGCCGAAGCGGCGATAAGCGGCGCCGCCGTCGCCGGGGCGGCCGCGGGGGTGGCGACCGCCGGGACGGCGACGGACGTCGAGAGCCGGCGGGAGAGCGACGGGAGCCCGCCGCGGCCGGCGCGGGCGGCCAGGCCGACCGCGATCGGCGGCCTCAGGACGGCCGCGGCGAGCGCGATCGGCGGCCCCAGGACGGCCGCGGCGAGAGGCGGGAGGCGACGGGACGCGACGCCCGGCCGGAGCGGAGTGGAGATCGCCCGGCGGCGTCGGCCGGGCCCCGGGAGCGCACCGATCGGGGGCGGCCCGGCGGCGGCCGTCCGGGCCGCGGCCGGGGGCTTTACGTGCCGCCGGCGCCGGTGACGGAGGAGAAGACCGAATCCCGCCGCCGCGGCGGCAAGAAAGAGAAGGACAAAGAGGAGAAAGAGCTGTTTTCGCCGAAAGCCGAGGCGAAAAAGGGCGGCAAAAAGCCGGCGATCAAGGAGAAAGAGCCGCGCGTCGCCGTCTTCGACGAGGACGACGACGTCGCCCTGGCCCCGGTGCGAAGCGGCAAAAAGCGGAACAAGCAGCGGAAGCATAAAGACGTCACCTACGCCGAAGACCGCGTGACGCCGACGAAGATCGCCATCGAAGAGCGGGTGAATGTCGGCGAGTTCGCCCGGATGATCGGCCGCGAGCCGGCGGAAGTGATCAAAAAGCTCTTCATGCTCGGCATTGTCGCGACGATCAACCAGGACATCGACTTCGACGCCGCGACGCTCATCGCCTCCGAATACGGCATCGAAGTCGAGAAAAAGGTCGTCATCAACGAAGTCGAATTCGAGACGATCGAAGAGCAGGACGACCCAGCGTCGCTCGTGCCGCGGCCGCCGGTCGTCACCGTCATGGGCCACGTCGACCACGGCAAGACGACGCTCCTGGACGCGATCCGGAAGACCCGGGTGGCCGCCCAGGAAGCCGGCGGCATCACCCAGCACATTGGCGCCTACCAGGTCGAGCTCGACGGCCGGCTCATCACCTTCCTCGACACGCCGGGCCACGAGGCGTTCACCGCCATGCGGGCCCGGGGCGCCAAAGTGACCGACATCGTCGTCCTCGTCGTCGCCGCCGACGACGGCGTCATGCCGCAGACGCTCGAAGCTTTAAGTCACGCCCGGGACGCCGGCGTGCCGATCATCGTGGCGGTGAACAAAATCGACAAGCCCGACGCCAACCCCGACCGGGTCAAGCAGGAGCTTGCGGAACACGGCCTCATTCCCGAAGAATGGGGCGGCGACACGATCTTCGTCAACGTCTCGGCGCTCAGGCACCAGGGCATCGACGAACTCCTCGAGATGATCCTCCTCGTCGCCGAGATGCGGGAGCTTCGGGCCAACCCGAACAAGCGGGCCCGGGGGACGGTGATCGAGGCGAAGCTCGACCGGGGTCGGGGGCCGGTGGCGACGGTCCTCGTCCAAAACGGCACGCTCAAAGTCGGCGACGCCCTCGTCGTCGGCACGATCTACGGCCGCGTCCGGTCGATGCACGACCACCTCGGCCGGCGCCTGACGGAAGCCGGCCCGTCGACGCCGGTGGAGATCACCGGCCTCGAAGACGTGCCGGAAGCCGGCGACGCCTTTATGGTCTTCGAAGACGACGCCAAGGCGAAGCAGATCGCCGAGGAGCGGGCGCTCAAGAAGCGGGAACAGGAGCTCAAGAAAAAGCACGTCAGCCTCGAGGAGCTCTTCAGCCAGATCCAGCAGGGCGACACCAAGGAGCTCGCCCTTATCCTCAAGGCCGACGTCCACGGCTCCGTCGAGGCGCTCCGGGCGGCGATCGAAAAGATCAAGGTCGAAGGCGTCCGAGTCCGAATCGTCCACGCTGGTGTCGGCGCGATCAACGAATCCGACGTCATGCTCGCCTCGGCGGCCCGGGCGGTCATCATCGGCTTCAACGTCCGGCCCGACGCCAACGCCAAGGCGATCGCTGAGCGGGAAAAGATCGACATCCGCCTCTACAACGTCATCTATAAGGCGATCGAAGACATCGAGGCGGCGCTCAAGGGCCTCCTCGAGCCGGTCTACGAAGAAAAGGTCATCGGCATGGCCGAGGTGCGCCAGACGTTTTTCGCCTCCCGCGTCGGCACGATCGCCGGCCTGTACGTCACCGAGGGGAAGATCACCCGGGACGCACACGTCCGGGTCATCCGGGACGGCATCGTCATCCACGACGGCAAGATCGAGTCCTTGAAGCGGTTCAAAGACGACGTGCGGGAAGTCACCCAGGGGTACGAGTGCGGGCTTAAGATCCAGGGGTACAACGACGTCAAAGAAGGCGATCTCATCGAAGCCTACGTCATGGAAGCCGTGCCCCAGGCGTGACGGCCCCCAAAGGAGAGAATCGCCGTGCGGCGGATCAGGCAGGAGCGGATCGCCGAGCAGATCAAAAAAGAGCTCGGCCACCTCATCCAGACGGAACTGAAGGATCCCCGGGTCGGCTTTGTGACCGTCACCGACGTCGAGGTGACGCCGGATCTTCTCGAGGCGCGGGTTTTCGTCTCGGTGCTCGGGGACGATTCGACCCGGGAGGCCGCCCTCGAGGCGCTCCGGCGGGCGCATGGCTTTCTCCGGAGCGAACTCGCCCGGCGGATCGAAGTCCGGCACGTGCCGGAACTCGTCTTTAAGTACGATTCCTCCCTCGACTACGGCATGCGCATCGATCGCATCCTCCAGGATCTCCGGCAGGCGGATCCCGGGAGCGGGCGGGACGCGGCCACCGGTCCGGAGGCAGCCGGCGACCGGACGGACGCCGGAGGGGGCGGAGCGGCCGAACGCCCTCCGGACGGCCGGGAGGGCGCCGGCGGGGAGGCGTCGCCGTGAACGCCCTTCGGTCCGCCTACGAGGCGCTTTATCGCTGGATGCTCGCCGGCGGGGGCGATCCGACGGACGAGGTGCTCGTCCTCTCCCACGTCCGGCCGGACGGCGATTCTCTGGGGGCGCAGACGGCGATCCATCATCTCCTGACCGTCCTGGGCCGTCCGGCGGCGATGGCGAACGCGGACCCGCCGCCGAAGCGGTTCGATTATCTGCCCGCCTTTCACGCCATCCTGCCCCCGGAGGCCTTTTCCGAACGCCTTGAGCGGCACGGCCGGTTTCGCCGGGCGATCTTCGTCGACTGCGCTGACCGGGAGCGGATCGGCGCGGCGGAGGCGCTTCTCGACCCGGAGGCCGAGATCGTCAATATCGACCACCACGCCACGAACGACGGTTACGGCCACATCAACGTCGTCCGGCCGGACGCCTCCTCGACGAGCGAAGTCGTCTACGACTTCGTCCGGGCCGTCGGCCTTCCCCTCGATCAAGACCTGGCGACGGCGCTCTACACCGGCATTCTCACCGATACCGGCGGTTTCCGCTACCAGAACACGTCGCCCAAGGTGCTGCACGATGCGGCGGAACTCGTCGAGCGAGGAGCGGAACCGTACTTCATCGCCGAACATGCCCTGGAGACGATGAGTCTCTCCCAGGTCCGCCTGCTCGCCCGTGCGCTTTCCGACATCCGCCTCGTCTTGGGCGGCCGGGTGGCGCTCGTCGAAGTCACCGAAGCGCTCCTTCGGGAGACCGGCGCCGACCTGGACGCTTCCGAAGGGCTCGTCCACTACGCCCGAAACATCGAAGGCGTGGAGGTGGCCGTTCTCTTCCGGGAGCAGTCGGACGGGATCAAGGTGAGCTTTCGCTCCCGGCGGACGGTCGACGTCGCGGCGCTCGCCCGGCAATTTGGCGGCGGCGGCCACGTCCGGGCGGCCGGGGCGCTCCTTCCCCCGCCCCTTTCGGCCGCCCGGGAGGCGGTCATCCGGGCCCTCGAGGCGGTGCTCTGACGGGCGGAGCGCCGGCGTCGGGCTGAGCCCTGGCGCCTTGGCGGTCGTTCGACCCCCGTCGTCGCCGCTTATCGTCGAAAGACCGCGACGGCCCGGCGCCGTGGCGTTTTGCCGGCCGCCGGGACCGGCGGATTCAGGGGCGGGAGGGTGCGCCGTGGACGGATTTTTCATCGTGGACAAACCGCCCGGGATGACGTCCCACGACGTTGTCGAGCGCCTGCGGCGCCTCCTTCGGCCGTGGGGCCGGCCGAAGGTCGGCCACGGCGGGACGCTCGATCCGGAGGCGACCGGAGTGCTCCCGATCGGCGTCGGCCGGGCGACGCGGCTTTTGGATTACCTTCATCTTTTGCCGAAGCGGTATACCGCCGAATGGATCGGCGGAGCGGCGACGGACACCGAAGACTGGACCGGCCGCGTCATCGAAGAAAAGGCGGCGGTCGGCCTCGATCCGGCGGCGGTCCGGGCGGCCTTTCGGCGGTTCGTCGGAACGTACGACCAGACCCCGCCGATGGTCTCGGCGGTCAAGGTGGGCGGCGTGCCGCTTTATGAGCGGGCCCGCCGCGGCGAGACGGTGGCGCGGTCCCCCCGGCGGGTGGTCATCGAGGCGCTCGAGATCCTCGCGATGGACCTCGACCGGCCGGATCCCCGGGTCGTGTTCGACCTTCGGGCCTCGAGCGGGACGTACGTCCGGACGCTCTGCGTCGACGTCGGCCGGGCCCTCGGCCTTCCGGCGCACATGGGGTGGCTCGTGCGGACGGAAAGCGGCGGGTTTTCCTTGTCCGAGGCCCGGACGCTGGAAGAGCTGGAGGCGGCTTCAAACTGCGGGACGCTCGAGCGGCACCTCGTGCCGATGGAGCACGCCCTTTCGTTTCTTCCGTCGGTGGTCGTCGCCCGGGAGGAACGGGACCGGGTCAGGACCGGCTCGGCCCTTCCGCCGCCGTCCGACCCGGCGCTCCGTGCCCTGGCTCCGGGGTCGCGGGTGGCGGTCCGGGACGAGGGCGGTCGCCTCCTCGCCGTCTACCGGGTTGCCGACGCCGGAAAACGCCGCGGGGAGGCGTGGGCGGTGGCGGAGCGGGTGCTCGTCTGACGGGGCCCGGAGACTTGCAGAAGGAGGGAAGGCCATGCACATCGAACGCATCGAACCGCCGTATTCCTTAGGCGGCGACCGGCCGCCGGCGGTGGCGGCCGTCGGGACGTTTGACGGCCTCCACCGGGGGCATCAGGCGGTCCTTCGCCGCGCGGTCGAGCGGGCGGAAGAGCGGAGCGCCGAGCCGGCGATGGTGACCTTTCACCCGCATCCCCGGACCGTCCTCGGCCAGGACCTCGTCGCCACCTACCTCACGCCCCTCGAGGAGAAGGTGCGCCAGCTCGAGCGTCTGGGAATGAGGCGCCTCTATCTCGTCCGCTTCACGCCGGAGCTTGCGGCGATGACGCCGGAGGCGTTCCGCCGGAAGATCCTGGAGCCGCTTCGCATCGTCCACTTCGTCGTCGGAGACGATTTTCGCTTCGGACGGGGCGCCGCCGGGCGGCCGGCCGATCTGGCGCCGGAGGCGCCGGATCGGGTCGAGGTCGTCCCGTCGATCACCGAAGACGGGGAGAAGATCGGCTCCCGGCGCATCCGCGCCGCTCTGGCCGCCGGCGATATCCGGACGGTGAGCCGCCTCCTCGGCCGGCCGTACGCCCTCGCCGGCACGGTCGTCCGCGGCGACGGGCGGGGGCGGGCGATCGGCTTTCCGACCGCGAACCTCGCCCTGACCGCCCCTTATGCCCTGCCGCGGTACGGCGTCTACGGCGTGAGCGTGGAGCTTGAGGGCCGACGCCGCCCCGCGGTGATGAACGTCGGCGTGCGGCCGACGGTCGGCAAAGACGCCGTGCCGAACGTCGAGGTGCATCTCCTCGACTTCGACGGCGATCTCTACGGCCGGAGGATCCGGCTGGAGCTTCTCTTTTTCATCCGGCCGGAGCAGAAGTTTGCCGACCTCGAAGCTTTGAAGGCGCAGATCGCCCGGGATGTGGCGTTTGCGAAGTCGGAATTCGTGTGGTATACTTCAACCGATTCTCCGCCGCCGGCCGGCCGGTAGCGCGGCCGACGGATGGAAAGCCCGTACAGAAAACCCGAAGCTCGGCGGGTCGGCATCCGCCCGCGGGGCTTTTGGGGGTTAGAACGGAGGAGGACGTCCGATGGCGCTCACGCAAGAGCGGAAGCAGGAGATCATCAAGGCGTTTCAGACGCATCCGGAGGACACCGGTTCGCCGGAAGTGCAGATCGCGATCCTCACGGAGCGGATCAAGGAGCTGAGCGAGCACCTCAAGGTGCATCGGAAGGATCATCATTCCCGGCGAGGGCTCTTGAAGATGGTCGGCCATCGCCGGAAGCTTTTAAATTATTTGCGCCGTCTTGATCCGGCGCGCTATCGCGCGCTGATCGAAAAGCTCGAGTTGCGTCGGTAACCGGCGGGGGCGACCCCGCCTTTTCTCCGTCGACCGCCGGCACCGGCCGGCGGTCGGATCGAAAGGGGGCTGCCGATGGCCGTCTACGAAGTCGACATCGCCGGAAAAAAGATGTCGTTCGACATCGGCACATACGCCAAACAGGCGAGCGGTGCCGTCTTCGTCCGCTTCGGCGATACCGCCGTCCTCTGCACGGCAACGGTGTCGAAGGAGCCGAAGGACGTCGACTTCTTTCCGCTCACGGTCAACTACGAGGAACGGCTGTACGCGGTCGGAAAGATCCCCGGCGGATTCATCAAGCGGGAAGGCCGGCCGAGCGACAAGGCGATCCTGACGAGCCGGCTCATCGATCGTCCGATCCGGCCGCTCTTCCCGGACGGCTTCCGGCATGAGGTGCAGGTCGTCGATCTCGTCCTTTCGGTCGATCAGAACTTTTCGCCGGAGATCGCGGCGATGAACGGGACGTCGCTCGCGCTCATGATCTCCGAAATCCCCTTTCAGGGGCCGATCGGGGCCGTCATCGTCGGCCGGGTGGACGGCCGCTTCGTCATCAACCCGTCGGTGGAAGAGCAGGAAAAAAGCGACCTTCACCTCGTTGTGGCCGGGACGAAGGACGCCATCACGATGGTGGAGGCCGGCGCCCGCTTCGTGAAGGAAGAGGAGATCGTCGAAGCGATCGCCTTTGCCCACCGGTACATCCGGGAGCTCTGCCTCTTTCAGGAGCGGGTGGCGGCGGAGGTCGCCAAGCCGAAGCTTACCGTCGAGGCCAAGGCCCTCGATCCGACTCTCGTCGACGATGTGCGGAACATCGCCCGGGAGCGGCTTCTCGAGGCGATCCGGACGCCGGACAAAAGCGGACGGGAGGCGGCGATCGAAGCCGTCTTTCAGGACGTTCTGGCGTTTTACGACGAGCTGTGGGCCGAGGAGGTCCCGGATGCGGCCGAGCGGGAGCTTCGCCTCAAAGACGTGCGGGCGGCCCTAGAGACGACCTTAAAGGAAGAAGTGCGGCGGATGATCGTCCACGACGGCGTCCGACCCGACGGGCGGGGCCTCGACGAGATTCGGCCGATCACGACGGCGGTCGGCGTCCTCGCCCGCACCCACGGTTCGGCGGTGTTCACCCGCGGCCAGACGCAGGTGCTGTCGGTCTGCACCCTAGGGCCGCTGTCGGACGCCCAGATCCTGGACGACCTTGGTCTGGAAGATGAGAAGCGCTTTATGCACCACTACAACTTTCCGCCGTTCAGCACGGGGGAGGCCCGGCCGCTTCGGGCGCCGAGCCGGCGGGAGATCGGCCACGGAGCCCTCGGAGAGCGGGCGCTGGAGCCGGTCATCCCGAGCGAAAAAGAATTCCCGTACACGATCCGTCTGACGTCGGAAGTGCTCGAGTCGAACGGCTCGACCTCCCAGGCGAGCATCTGCGCTTCGTCGATGGCCCTCATGGACGCCGGCGTGCCGATCAAGGCGCCGGTCGCCGGCATCGCGATGGGGCTCATCATGGAAGGCGACCGCTACGCGGTGCTCACCGACATCCAGGGGATGGAAGATCACCTTGGCGACATGGACTTCAAGGTTGCCGGGACGGCCGACGGCGTGACGGCGCTCCAGATGGACATCAAGATCGCCGGCATCACCGTCGACATCATGCGAGAAGCGCTTCTTCAGGCCCGGCGGGCCCGCCTCTTCATCCTCGAAAAGATGCGGGAGGCGATCGCCGAGCCGCGGCCGACGCTGTCGCCGTACGCGCCGAAGATCCTCACGATGAAGATCGATCCGGAGAAGATCCGGGAAGTCATCGGCCCCGGCGGACGGGTGATCAACCGGATCATCGAAGAGACGGGAACCGAGATCGACATCGAGCAGGACGGGACGATCTACATCGCTTCGCCGGATCCGGAGAAAAACGCCCGGGCGAAGGAGCTCATCGAAAACATCGTCCGGGAGGTCGTCGTCGGCGAGACGTACCTCGGCACCGTCAAGCGCATTGAAAAGTTCGGTGCCTTCGTCGAAGTGCTCCCCGGCAAGGAAGGCCTCGTCCACATTTCACAGCTCGCCCCGACGCGGGTGAACCGCGTCGAGGACGTCGTCAAAGTGGGCGATACGATTCTCGTCAAGGTGATCGAGATCGACGAGTACGGGCGGGTCAACCTCTCCCGCAAGGCGGTGATCACGGACCAAGGGGGCCCCGGAGCGGGGGACGCCGCTTCGGGCGGCTCCGGCGGCGCCGGCGGGAGGCCCCCGGGCCCGGCGCCACGTCCGACGCCAAAGCCGAAGTACAAAGCGAAATGACGCCCCTGTCCGGCGCCCCGCGACGGGGGGTTTTGTTTTATTGAGAAAGGAGGCGGGCGGCGCTGGTCGAACGGCACATTCTCCCGAACGGCGTTCGGCTGATCGTCGACCGTGAGGCGGCGGCCCGCTCCGTCTCGGCGGGCCTGTTTATCGTCGCCGGCTCGCGGGACGAAGCGGACGACGAGGCGGGCTTGATGCATCTCATCGAGCACATGGTTTTTAAGGGGACGCCATCCCGCTCGGCCCGAGAGATCGCGCTCACCTTCGACCGCCTGGGTGCCGAGGTCGATGCGTACACGACGAAGGAATACACCGCCTACACCGTGAAAGCGCTGCCGGATGTGCTGCTCGACGCGTTCGATCTCCTGGTGGAGATGGTCGCCCGACCGACCTTTCCGGAAACCGAGCTGATCAAGGAAAAAAACGTCATCCTCGAAGAGATCCGCGCCGCCGAAGACGCCCCCGACGATCTCGTCCACGAGCTGGCGGCGGCGGCGGCCTACGGGAAGCACCCCCTCGGCCGACCGGTCCTCGGCCGTCGGTCGGTCATCCGGGCGGCGGACCGGGCGCGCCTCGTCCGGCTGCATCGGCGGTTTTACCGACCGGAGCGGACGGTGGCTGTCCTGGCCGGCGCCGTTTCGGCGGCGGCGGTCGAAAAAGCGGCGGCGCGCCTTGCGGCTTTCGGTGAGGCGGGCGCGGGGAGTGCTCCGGCCGGCGGAACTCAGGGGCCGGACGGCGAGGCGAGCGCTCCGGCACCCGAGACGGGATCGGCGGTTTCCGGCAGGGCGAACAAGCCGGCGTTTGAGGTGGCGCCGACGGCCGACGGCGCGGGCGCGCCGGCCCCGGAGGAGGAGCCGAAGGAGCCGTCCTTTGCCGGCGGGCGGCGGCACCGGACGAGGCGGGAACTGGAGCAGGGGCACCTCGTCCTCGTCTATCCGGGCCTTCGAGCCGGCCATCCCGACGGTCCGTCCTGGGCGGTGCTGAACCGGCTCCTCGGCGGATCGATGGCGGCGCGGTTGTTTCAGCGGATTCGCGAAGATGAAGGCCTTGTCTACGACATCTACTCGTATACGGCGGCGTATCGAGACAGCGGCTATCTCGCCGTCTACGCCGCCATGCATCCGGAACGGGCGGCTCGGGTGGAGGCGCTCATCGCGGAGGAGATCCGCGCTCTGATCGAGCGGGGCCCGGGGGAGGAGGAACTCGAGGCGGCCAAGCGGACCCTCATCGCCGGCTACGCCTTCGACCTCGAGTCGACGGAGGCCCGCCTCGAGCGCCTCGCCCGGGAGGCGATCTACCTCGGCCGGCACCCGGAACCGGAGACGGTCATGGCCCGTTACCGGGCCGTGTCGACGGACGCCGTCCGAAAGCTCGCGCACCGGCTCCTTCGCCCCGTCGGCCGGGCCTGGGTCGGGCCGGCCGTCGCCGGCGCCGAGCGCGGCGGCGCCTCTTGGGCCGCGAGGCGGGACGCCCGCCGCGTTCGGGACTGAACGACGGCGGGAGCCTAAGTCCACGGCTGGGTCTTATCGGCGGCGCCGGCCGGCCGCGGTCGGGTCTGACCGAGGGCGAGGGCTCCGCCGGCATCCGATGCTTCGGGCTCTCGTCGGCGTCGATTTCTCTTTCGAGGCCGAAGCTTCGGTGGATGACGTCGCCCTGGGCCGCCTTACGGTCGGAAACGGACCTTGCATCGGGGCAACGTTTCGGACGTCGGGAAAAGACCGGCGCCGGGATCTTCGGAGTGAAACGGGTTCTTCCGAGCGAAAGGAGCGACCACTGTGGAAACCGATCGGCAAATGATGCCGCTTTCCGTCGGCGTCCGGTGGCTCAGGCCGGATCGGCCGCGAGAAGGAAGGCTGCCGTTTTACGCGACGGACGGCGCCGCCGGCCTCGACCTCATGGCCGTCCTTGACGAGCCCCTCGTGATCCGCCCGTTTGAGCGGGTGCGGGTGCCGACGGGCATCGCCCTCGACATCCCCCGGCCGGACGTCGTCGCCCTCATCTTCCCGCGGAGCGGGCAGGCGTATCATCGGGGGCTTACGATGGCGAACGCCGTCGGCGTCATCGACAGCGATTACATGGGCGAGATCCAGGTGCTCATGACGAACATCAATCCGGAGGAAGCCGTCGTCGTCGAAGACGGCGAGCGGATCGCCCAGCTTCTTTTTATGCCGGTGTACCGGGCGGCCCTTTTCTGGACGGAAGCCCGGAAGGAGACCGCCCGCGGCGAAGGGGGATTCGGCTCGACCGGCTTTCGGACGGACGAGCGGCGGTAACGCCGTGCCGGCGGGCAATGGGGCTCTCTCGGGCGGCATCGGGACTGCGCCGGGGCGGCATCCGTAGGCGCCGCGCCCGGCGGGCATCGGCACAGCGCCCGGCGGGCCAGAGCGCATCATCCGCCCGGAGACCGGGCCGCCACCGGGGGAGAAAGCCCCTGGCCGGAAGGATGCGGCGATCGCCGCCTTTCTCGCATACGGCCGGCTTCGTGGGCATATGCTTGGGGAAGGAAGCGCCCAGAAAAAACCGCCGTGAAGGGGCGGAACCGGGATGCCGGCGGGCGGGGGTGGGGTCATGCGGATGAGCGAACTCGGCGGCAAGGAACTCATCGACCTTTCGACCGGCGAGCGCCTCGGGATGATCCACGAGGCGGATCTCGTCGTCGATCCGGAGGATGGCACCATCGCCGCCATCCTGCTTCCGGAACGGCGGGGGTTCTGGCGGAAGGCCCGGGGCGAGATCGCCATCCCGTGGGCGGCGATCCGGACGATCGGGCCGGAGATGGTCATCGTCGAACTGGGGCCGGCCCGTGCGCGGGCGTACGGCTGATCGGGTCGCCCGGGTCGCCCGCTCGGTTCGTCCGGGGCGGCCCCGCCGGCGTCGGGTCGGATGCGAAGCGGGCGGCGCCTTTTCGGCCGGGCACCGTTTGGGCGGCTTCATCATACGGTAAGGGTGCAGCGTCACGCTGCACCCTTTTTTCGTCGGGACCAAAGGAAGGGGACGGCGATGTTGTTGACCGGAAAACGCGTGCTCATCGTCGGCGGCGACGCCCGGCAGCTGACGATCGCCCGAACGCTGGTCGAACGGGACGCCGCTGTGTGCCTTGCCGGCTACGAAAACCTTCACGCGCCGCTTCCGGGGACGCGGCTTGTCGATTTTGCACCGGAGACGCTTGCCGGCTTTGACGCCGTCATCTTCCCCGCCAAGGGGATCGGCGAAGACGGCGCCGTCGAGTCGCTCTTCAGCCCGAAGCCGCTCCTTCTGCGAGAAGCGCACTTTCGCGCCCTCCGCGGGGCGGTGCTCTACACCGGCATCGCCGGGCCGTACCTCCGGGAGCAGGCGATGAAATTCAGCCTCCCTCTCGTCGTCCTGTTCGACCGAGACGACGTGGCCGTCCTGAACGCCGTGCCGACCGCCGAGGGAGCGATCATGTTCGCCATCCAGCATACCGACATCACCCTGCACGGCAGCGACGCCGCCGTCATCGGCTTCGGCCGCGTCGGGATGACGCTGGCGCCCCGCCTCCGGGCCCTCGGGGCCCGGGTTCGGGTCTTTGCCCGGCAACCGGAGGCGCTCGCCCGGGCGTACGAGATGGGCTTTGAGCCGTTGGATCTCGGCGCCCTTCGGTCGGAAATTCGCCCCGTCGATCTCGTCTTCAACACCGTGCCGGCGCCGATCCTCACGGCGGACGTGCTGGCGGAGATGAAGCCGTCGGCGTTCATCCTCGACCTCGCCTCGGCGCCCGGCGGAACGGATTTTCACTTTGCTGAAAAGCGGGGCATCCGGGCGCTTCTGGCCCCGTCTCTTCCGGGGCTCGTCGCGCCGAAGACCGCCGGCAAAATCCTCGCGGATGTGCTCACCCGCCTCATCGCCGCCCAAAAGCCCTGAAAGGAGCGACGACGATGACCGCTGACCTCGCCATGCTCCACGGCAAGACGATCGGTTTCGGCATCACCGGTTCCCACTGCACGTATGCGGAAGTCCTCGGCCCGATGGAAGCGCTCGTTCGGCTCGGCGCCCGGGTGATCCCGGTGGCGACGCATACGGTCCTCACGACGGACACCCGCTTCGGCAAGGCGGACGACTGGGTCGCCCGGATCGAGGCGATCACCGGCGAGCGCATCCGGGGCTCGATCCCAGAGGTGGAGCCGTTCGGGCCGAAAAGAACGCTCGACGCGTTCGTCATCTCGCCGATGACCGGAAACACCCTCGCCCGCTTCGCGAACGCCATCACCGATTCCCCGGTGCTCATGGCCGCCAAGGCGACGCTGCGGAACGGTCGACCGGTCGTCCTCGCCGTCTCGACCAACGACGGCCTCGGCCTGAACGCTCAGAACATCGCCAAGCTCCTCGTCGCCCGGAACGTCTACTTCGTCCCTTTCGGCCAGGACGATCCGCTCGGCAAGCCGACGTCTCTCGTCGCCCGGATGGACCTCCTCGTCCCGGCGGTGGCAGCGGCCCTCGAAGGGCGGCAGCTGCAACCGCTTCTCATGCTTCATCCGAAAGCGATGGAAGCGATCGCTCACGCGGAAGGCGGTCGAACCGGCGCCGCAGCGGAAAGCGGTTGAAGCGTTCCTGCCGCATAAGGCGGTCGAAGCTTCCCTTTAGCGGGAGGCGGCTCAGGCGTCTTTCAGGCGTCCCTACAGCGGAAGGCGGTTGAAGCGGCGGCAGCCCTCACGGTAGAATGAAAAGAAAACGAGAGGAGAGAAACCGATGGCCTACCGCGTAGCCGTCGTCGGCGCGACCGGCGCCGTCGGCGAAGCGATGATCGCCGAGCTGGAGCGCTCAACCCTGCCGATTGCCGAACTGGTGCCGATGGCGTCCGCCCGCTCGGCGGGGAAAACGGTCGCCTTTCGCGGGGCGGAGGTGCCCGTCGTCGAAGCGACGCCGGAGGCGTTTTCCGGCATCGATCTCGCCCTCTTCAGCGCCGGCGGCCAGACGAGCCGGGCCCTCGCCCCGGAAGCCGTCCGGCGGGGGGCGGTTGTCGTCGACAACTCGAGCGCCTTTCGTCTCGAAGACCGTGTCCCGCTCGTCGTTCCGGAGGTGAACGCCGAGGCGTTGACGGATCACCGAGGGCTCATTGCCAACCCGAACTGCTCGACGATTCAGATGGTCGTCGCCCTGGCCCCCCTTCGGGAGCGCTACGGCCTCCGGCGAATCGTCGTGAGCACCTACCAGGCCGTCTCGGGGGCCGGCCGGCGGGCGGTCGACGCCCTGCGCTTCGAAAGCGGCCGGTGGCTCGAAGGCGAAGGGTTCGTCCCGGAGGTGCTTCCGGTCGCCACGCTTCCGGTCAAATACCCGATCGCCGACAACGTCATCCCGCAGATCGACCGTTTTGAACCGAACGGCTTTACGTTTGAAGAGATGAAGATGGTGCGGGAGACGCAGAAGATCTTCGGCGATCCGGCGCTGGAAGTCGCCGCCACGTGCGTGCGGGTGCCGGTCACCGTCGGCCACAGCGAGGCGGTGACGGTCGAACTCGAGGAAGCACCGGCCTCGATGGAAGACGTCATCGAGGCGCTCCGGGCGGCGCCGGGCGTCGTCGTCTGGGATGACCCGACGGCGCAGCGGTATCCGACGCCGATGCTCGTCCGGGGCGAGCGAGACGTTTACGTCGGCCGCATCCGGCGGGACCTCTTCCGGCCCAACGTCGTCCACCTGTGGGTTGTCGCCGACAACCTCGTCAAAGGCGCCGCCTGGAACGCGGTCCAGATCGCCGAGACGCTCGAGGAAAAGGGGCTTCTCCGGGTTCCGGCGACGGAAGGCGACCGGTAGGCGCTTCGGGCCGGCCGATCGCCGCCGGGCTTCAGGATCACCGGCCCGTTCTTCGTTCCCGGTCACCCGGCCGGAATCGGGGAGGAAGGAGACCGGAGATGGACATCATTGTGCAAAAATTTGGTGGAACGTCCGTCGCCGACGAAAAGCGGCGCCGGCGGGTGATCGAGCACATTCGGCGGGCCCTCGGCGAGGGGTACCGCGTCGTCGCCGTCGTCTCGGCGATGGGGCGCCGGGGCGATCCGTATGCGACGGACACGCTCCTGGACCTCGTCGGCGGCGAACGGACGCTTCTTCCTCCGCGGGAGCGGGATCTCCTCCTTTCCACCGGCGAGATCATCTCGGCCGCCGTCCTCGCGCAGGCCCTGTGGGAGGCGGGCATCCCGAACACCGTCCTCACCGGCGGCCAGGCCGGGATCGTGACGACCGATCACTTTACCCGGGCCGAAATCGTCGGCCTGAGGCCCGAGCGGGTCCGGGACGTTCTTGCCCTCGGCCACGTCGCCGTCGTCGCCGGCTTTCAGGGGCAGTCGGCCGACGGCGAGATCACGACCTTCGGGCGCGGCGGTTCCGACACGACGGCCGCCGCCCTCGGGGTCGCCCTCGAAGCCCGGGCGATCGAAATCTTCACCGACGTCGACGGCATCATGACGGCCGATCCGCGGATCGCGCCGGAAGCCCGGCCGATCCGGACGATGACGTACGTCGAGGTGGCCAACTTTGCCTACCTCGGCGCCAAGGTCATCCACCCCCGGGCGGTCGAGCTGGCGATGCAGAAGAACATCCCGATCCGCGTCCGGGGGACGATGTCCGACGATGCCGGCACCTTGATCGCCGTCCCGGCCCTCTCCGGCGCCACGGCGGTGCGGGAGCGGGTCGTCACCGGCATCACCCAGACGCCGGGGGTGACGCAGATCCGGGTCGAGGTGGACGGCGTCGATCCGATGCTGCCGATGGCCGTATTCGGCGCGATGGCTGAAAACGGCATCAGCGTCGATCTCATCAACGTCTTTCCCCGGGGCGTCGTCTACACCGTCCGGGCCGCCGACGCGCCGCGGGCCCAGGCCCTGCTGGAGGCGAAAGGGTTTCGGCCGGCGGTCACGCCGGGCTGCGCCAAGGTGAGCGTCATCGGTGCCGGCATGGCCGGCCGGCCGGGCGTCATGGCGACGATCGTGTCGGCCCTCACCGCGGCCGGCATCGAGATCCTCCAGTCCGCCGACTCCCACACGACGATCTGGGTGCTCGTGCGAGAAGACAAGATGACCGAGGCGGTCCGGGTGCTGCACCGGGCGTTTCGTCTCGGCGAGGGGGACGAAGCGGGCGGCGGCCCTTCCGGCGCGGAAGGCGTCCGAAGTTCCGGCCGGCCTGCGGCCGAGCGCACCGCTTTCGCCGATCTTTCCGGCGCCCGGCCGGGCGCCGGTTCTCAGGCCGCAATCGATACCGGGAAGGCGGGGGTTCACCATGCCGTTTCCAAGGCTCATCACGGCGATGGTCACGCCGTTTGACGATGCCGGCGTCATCGACTGGCCAACCGTCGACCGGCTCGTCGACCATCTGATCGCCCACGGCTCTGAAGGAATCGTCGTCGCCGGGACGACCGGTGAGTCGCCGACGCTCACCGAGACGGAAAAGCTCGCCCTGTTCGAGCGGGTCAAGGCCCGGGCCGCCGGCCGGGCGCAGGTCATCGCCGGCACCGGCACGAACGACACCGCGGCCTCCATCCGTCTGACGCGGGAGGCGGAAGCCCTCGGCGTCGACGGCGTCATGCTCGTCGTGCCGTACTACAACCGGCCGTCCCAGCGGGGGCTGTACGAACACTTCCGCGCCGTCGCCGAGGCCACCTCGCTTCCGATCATGCTCTACAACGTCCCGGGGAGAACCGGGGCCAATCTCGCCGCCGACACCGTCATCGCCTTGAGCCGGATCGACAACATCGTCGCGGTGAAGGAGGCGAGCGGGGACCTTACCCAGATGGCCCGCATCCTCGAGGAAGCGCGGCCAGGCTTTCAGGTCTTGAGCGGCGACGACAAGATGCTTCTTCCGCTGCTTGCCATCGGCGGCCACGGCGTCGTGAGCGTCGCCGCCCATATCGTCGGCGACGCGCTGAAGGAGCTCATTGAGGCGTTTTTGGCCGGCGATGTCGCCCGGGCGGCGGCGCTTCACCGGCGGTATCTGCCGATTTTTGAAGGGCTATTTTTCACCGCGAGCCCGGCGCCGGTCAAGGCCGCCCTGGCGATGATGGGTCTCCCGGTCGGGGGGCTCCGGCTTCCCCTCGTCCCGCTGAACGCGGAGGAGTGGAATCATCTCCGGACCCTCCTCGTTCGGGTGCTCGGCGAAGCCGCCCTCGTCGCCTGAGCCTCGGCGGCGTCCGACCGGATGCGCGGCGGGCCGCCTGCCCCCCGTCGTCTGGGTGCCGCCGTCGATCTGTTGGGGCGCCGGAGGCCGGAACCCGGTGCGTTCCGGCTTCCGGCGCGTCCCGGTACATAACCGTTCGCCGGTCTCGGCCGGCCTCGGTCGCGCCGTTTTGCACGGGCCCGGCGCTTTACTTTTGCGCCGGTGCCGCCTATAATGAATCACAAGTGTGGATGGTGCGGCTTCCCTTTTTGCTGAGCCTGGTGACGGCAACCGCAACGAACAGGAGGCGTTGCGGTGGCCAGAAGCGGCCAGAAGCTCCAGATTTTTGCTTTGGGCGGCCTCGGGGAAATCGGGAAGAACATGTACGTCGTCCGCTACGGGGACGACATCGTCGTCATCGACGCCGGCCTCAAGTTCCCCGAGGATGAGATGCTGGGCGTGGACGTCGTCATCCCGGACATCTCGTACCTGGTGGAAAACCGGGATAAGGTGCGCGGGATCGTCCTGACCCACGGGCATGAGGATCACATTGGCGCCGTACCGTACGTGCTTCGGCAGCTCAATGTCCCGATCTTCGGCACGCGGCTTACGCTCGGACTCGTCGGGATCAAGCTGAAGGAAGCGGGACTCGCGTCGCAGGCGCGGCTCCACCCGGTGACGACGGAGTCGGTCGTTCGGCTGGGATCGATCCTCGTCACCTTTTTCCGGGTGAACCACAGCATCCCGGATGCCGTCGGCGTGGCGCTCACGACGCCGGAGGGCGTCGTCGTCCATACCGGCGACTTCAAGTTCGACCAGACGCCGGTCGACGGTCTGCACGCCGATTACCAGAAAATGGCAGACCTCGGGCGGTCGGGAGTGCTGGCGCTCCTTTCCGACAGTACGAACGCCGAGCGGCCGGGCTACACCGGATCGGAACGCCGGGTCGGGGAAAACTTAAAGCGCATCTTCAAGCAAACCCGCTCCCGCATCATCGTGGCGACGTTCGCCTCCAATGTGAACCGCATTCAACAAATTTTCTCCGCTGCAGAGCTGACCGGCCGGAAGGTCGCTATCGTCGGGCGGAGCATGGTCAACGTCGTCGGCATCGCCCGGGAGCTCGGCTATCTCAAGCTCGACGAAGCGATGCTCATCGAACCGGAAGAGGCGACGAAGCTCCCGCCGGAGAAGGTCGTCGTCCTGTCCACGGGAAGCCAGGGGGAGCCCCTTTCGGCCCTCGCCCGGATGGCCCGGGGCGCCCACAAGACGCTTTCGATCCTGCCCGGCGACGTCGTCATCCTGTCGGCGACGCCGATCCCCGGGAATGAGCGGTTCGTCGCCCGGGTGATCGATGCCTTGTTCCGCCTCGGCGCCGAAGTGATCTACGGTCCGGCGTCGGAGACCGGCGTGCACGTCTCGGGCCACGGCAGCCAGGAAGAATTGAAGCTCATGCTCAACCTCATCCGCCCGAAGTATTTTATCCCCATCCACGGCGAATACCGCATGCAGCGGCGGCATGCCCTGCTGGCGGAAGAAGTCGGCATCCCGAAAAACCACATCTTCGTCCTCGACCTCGGGGATGTGGTGGAGATTCAAAACGGCGTTGCTCGCCTCGGACCGCGGGTGAACGCCGGGCAGGTCCTCATCGACGGCCTCGGCGTCGGCGACGTCGGGAACATCGTGCTGCGCGATCGAAAGCTTTTATCCCAAGACGGAATTCTCGTGGTTGTCGTCACGCTCAGCAAGCAAAAAGGGACGATTCTCTCCGGCCCGGACATCATCTCCCGCGGCTTCGTCTACGTCCGGGAGTCCGAGCCGCTGATGGAAGAAGCCACCCGCATCGTCACCAACACACTGAACCGATTGATGACGGAAAACGTCAGCGACTGGTCGTCGTTGAAAAACAACGTGAAAGATGCCCTCAGCCGCTTTCTGTACGAACAGACCCGTCGCCGGCCGATGATTCTTCCGATCATCATGGAGGTGTAAAACCTGTACGTACGGCTTGCCGGCGTCGGTCCGAGGAAAGCCCCGGGTGCGCCCGGGGCGATTTTTTTTGTGACGCCGGTCGACGGCGTTTCGGGCATACGAAGGGCATTTCGGGCATGCTAAGAAGGAGGGGGTGAGGACGTGGCGTATGGAGGGCCGCCGGTGTGGGCGTACGGCTTTGCCGATCCGGCTCAGGAAAACGGGCCTGGAACGTCGGTGGAAGCGCCGGAGCCGGCCGAAGCGCCGGCCGCGCCGTCGCCGCCGGAAAACCCGCCGGACCGAACGCAGGGGGCTGAGGACATCTTAAGCGCCCTCCGGGCGCTCGGGACGCCGGCGGTGCCGAAGGCCGGCGGCCGGATTTTCACCCTACCGATCATCGGGCAGATCGAGGGGCACATCGCCCTTCCACCTCAGAACAAAACGACGAAGTACGAGCACATCATTCCACAGCTCGTCGCCGCCGAGGAAAGCCCCGACGTCGACGGCGTGCTCATCATCCTGAACACCGTCGGCGGCGACGTCGAGGCGGGGCTCGCCATCGCCGAGATGATCGCTTCCCTCACCAAGCCGACGGTCGCCCTCGTGCTGGGCGGCGGGCACTCCATCGGCGTTCCGATCGCCGTCGCCGCCCGCTACAGCTTCATCGCCGAGACGGCGACGATGACGATCCACCCGATCCGCTTAAACGGTCTCGTCATCGGCGTGCCGCAGACGTTCGAGTACATCGACAAGATGCAGGAGCGGATCATCCGCTTCGTCGTCAAACACTCTCGGATCGATGAAGGGACGTTCCGGAGCCTCATGTTCAAAACCGGCGAGCTCACCCGCGACGTCGGCACGAACGTCGTCGGCGAAGACGCCGTCCGTTACGGCCTCATCGACGCCCTCGGCGGTCTCGGCGACGCGCTCGGGAAGCTCAAGGCGTTGATCGCCGAAGCCCGGGAGCAGGCCGCTTGGATGCCGGAGGCGGAGGCCGGCCGGCGTCTGCCGCCGTCCCCCCGGCCGGGCGTGCCGGATTGCGCCCGGTCGGCCGGACCGGACCGCGCGCCGGGAGAAGGACCGCCGGCCGGACCGTACGTCCAGTAGCGCAGGGGAAGGGAGGGGCACCGGTGCTGTACGATGCCCTCTATCCGCCCGAGATCGTCTGGGCCGGGTTTTCCACGATGAAAAACGAAGCCGTCCGCCTGTCGGACGGCCTCCGGCAGCTCGAACTTCGCCCGCTCGGCTCCGGCCGCTTTGAGATCGTCCGGTACACGAGCCCGGTGGCGCTCGAATATCTGAACCCCTATCTCCGGCCGGGGACCGTCCTCCGCCTGAGCGCGGCCCTCGACGGCGTCGCGGTGCCGTAGGTCGCCCGGCCGATTTCGCCCCGCTCCGTGATCTGCTATAATGGAAGGCAAAGTTTGGTCATGGAGCGAAGGCGATGGGCAAAAAAGCCAGACGAAACGAGCGGCGGCTCCTTCGGGAGCTGCGCCTCGACTTCGGGGCGCTTCTGGTCATTGGCCTTTCGGTGCTGGCCCTGAGCGAATCGTGGGGGGTTGTCGGGCGCGCGCTGCGCCTTTTTTTGCGCTTTCTGTTCGGCAACTGGTCGTTCGTCGTGCCGCCGGCCCTCATCGTCGGGGCGCTGTATGCCCTCATCCGCCGGCGTCCGCCGCGCCTCGGCCACCCGCGGATGGCGGGATTTTTGCTCCTGTACGCCGACCTGCTCCTTTTTTCCCATCTGGAGCTGTTCACGCGGCTTTCGGCCGACGGCGCTTTTCAGCCGTCGATCGTCCGGGAGACGTTTCACCGGCTCGCCCTCGAGGCGGCCGGCGGGGTGCCTTCGGCCGCCGGTGGCGGGATCGTCGGCGCCCTATTGTTTACGGCGTTTTATTACCTTTTCGGCTACTACGGCACGGTCATCTTCGGCGGGCTGTTTGCCGTCTACGGCATCCTCCTTTTCTCCGGAACTTCGGTCAAGGCGCTCGTCATCCCGTTCAAACGGCGCCTTAGCCTCGGGCTTCGGCGTCTTAAGGCGGCGTGGCGGAAGCGACGGCCGGCCCTCGCCCGGGGCGGGCCGGCCCCTTCGGCGCCTCAGGCGGGGTCCGGCGCGGACGGGGCGCTTTCGGCCGAGGCGGGCGGGCCTACGGCGGAGGGGGAGGCGGCCGTTTGGTGGCCGGAGGCGGGCGGCCAAGGGACGCTTCGGATCAGCGATTTCGTCGACCGGGTGGCGGAAGAGACGGCCGGCGCCGGTGGCGCGGTCGACGCGGCGGCTGGCGGGGAAGCGCCCGGCCCCGGGGATGTCCAAAGCAAAGCGGCGCCCGGCGACCGTGCGGCGAAGGCCGGTCTTGCGGCCGGCTCTGGCGGAGACGGCCGGCCGGGGCCCGGCGACCGGGGCGGGCCCGCCGCCCGGCCGGACGGAGGGAGACGGTCTCCGACGGCCGATGACGCCGGCGCGGACGAGGCGCCCGCCGGCGAAGGGGCGCCCGCCGCCGGGGAGGGGCCACTGCCCCGGCCGTACGCCCTCCCGCCCGTCGAGCTCCTCGACCGGCCCCGACGGGCGACGGCGAAAGAGAGCCGGAGCATCGCCGAAAACGCAAAGAAGCTTGAGCAGACGCTCCGGACGTTCGGCGTCGGCGCCCGGGTCGTGCACGTGCATCGGGGACCGGCGGTGACGCGCTTTGAGGTGCAGCCGGACGCCGGCGTCAAGGTGAGCCGCATCGTCGGCCTCGCCGACGACATCGCCCTCGCCCTCGCCGCCCGGGGGATCCGCATCGAGGCGCCGATCCCCGGCAAATCCGCCGTCGGCATCGAGGTGCCGAACGATGACATCGCCGTCGTCACCCTCCGGGAGGTGCTGGAAAGCCCGGCCTTCCAGCGCTCCCGATCGAAGCTCACCCTCGCGCTCGGTCGGGACATCACCGGCGAGCCGATCGTCGCCGACCTCGGCCGGATGCCGCACCTTCTTGTCGCCGGTGCCACCGGGAGCGGCAAAAGCGTGAGCTTAAACGCCATGATCGCCTCGATCCTCTACAAGGCGACGCCGGACGAAGTCAAGTTCGTCATGATCGACCCGAAGATGGTGGAGCTCACCGTCTACAACCCGATCCCCCACATGCTGACGCCGGTCGTCTCGGACGCCAAAAAAGCCGCCGTCGTCCTCCGGCGGATCGTCCAGGAGATGGAGCTTCGCTACGAGCGGTTTGCCGCCGCCGGCGTCCGGGACATCGAGCGGTTCAACGCCGTCTCCGGGGAGCCGCTTTCGTACATCGTCGTCATCGTCGACGAGCTCGCCGACCTCATGATGGTCGCCGCTCAGGACGTCGAGGCATCGATTGCCCGGTTGGCCCAGAAAGCCCGGGCGGCGGGCATCCACCTCATCCTCGCGACGCAGCGGCCGTCGGTCGACGTCATCACCGGCGTCATCAAGGCGAACATCCCCTCCCGCATCGCCTTCGGCGTTTCGTCGCAGGTCGACTCCCGGACGATCCTCGACATGGCCGGCGCGGAAAAGCTCCTCGGCCGGGGGGACATGCTGTATCTGCCGATGGGGGCGGCGAAGGCGATCCGGGTGCAGGGCTGCTTCGTCAGCGATCGGGAGATCGAAGCCCTCGTCCGATACGTCGCCGAGCAGGGCCGGCCGGCGTACGCGGAGCACCTGACGGAAGACGAACCCGACGACGCCGGCGAGGCAGTGGACGACGAGCTCTTCCCCCGGGCGGTCGCCCTCGTCGTCGAGACGAAATCGGCCTCCGTCTCGCTCCTGCAGCGGCGGTTTGCCATCGGCTACGCCCGGGCGGCCCGCCTCATCGACCTCATGGAACGGCACGGCATCGTCGGCCCCTACGAAGGGGCCAAGCCCCGAAAAGTGCTCGTCGACCGAATCCCGGACCGGTTCATTTCGTGACCGCCGGCCGCCGCGCCGACGTTTCAGTCCGGCGGCGTTCCGTCGTCGGGCGGCATGGGGGCGGCGGTGCGGGCGGGCCGCGCATGCGGCGGGCCGAGTCGCGTTTGGCGGCGGCGGTTCGCTCGGGTATAATGCTTTCGTTGAGATCGGCCGAACCGCCGGCTTTCGGCCCAGCGGGCCGGGGGCGCCGGGCGGCGCGGCCGGCGGAAAGAGCCAAGGAGGGTCACCGATGTCGATGTCGTCCATTCGCATTCGCCGCACGCTCGGCACGCTCGGGCTTGCCGCCGCCCTGGCGCTTGCCGGCTGCGGCACGACCGGCGGCGGGGCCGGCAAGGCGCCCGGCGCCGAAACGCCCGGCGGCCCGGCGAAAGAAAAACCGTTTCGCGTCGGCATGGTCACCGACACCGGCGGCGTGAACGACAACTCGTTCAACCAGAGCGCCTGGGAAGGGCTTTCGCGGCTTAAGAACGACACCGGCGCCGAGGTGCGCTACCTCGAGAGCAAGGACGAGGCGGATTACATCCCGAACCTGAACCAGTTCGTGCAAAGCGGCTTCGACCTCACCTGGGGCATCGGCTACATGATGGCCGATCCGGTGAAGACCGTCGCCCAGGAGCATCCGGAAGCGCACCTCGCCCTCATCGACGGCGAGGTCGACGGCGTCCCGAACGTCGCCTCGGTCCGGTTCAACGAACAGGAAGGGGCCTTCCTCGTCGGCGTCGTCGCCGGCAAGATGACCAAGACGAACAAGGTCGGTTTCGTCGGCGGGATGGAGCTTCCGGTCATCAAGCGGTTCGAGGCGGGCTTTAAGGCCGGCGTCAAGGCGGCCAACCCGGACGCCGAAGTGCTCATCACCTACACCGGCGCCTTCAACAAGCCGGATGAGGGGAAGGCGGCGGCCGCGTCGCTCTATGACAAAGGGGCCGACATCGTCTTTCACGCCGCCGGCCAGACCGGCGACGGCGTCTTCAGCGAGGCGAAGGAGCGGCGGAAGCGGGGCGAGGCGGTCTGGGTCATCGGCGTCGACCGGGACCAGCGGGACCTCGGCCCGGAGGTGACGCTCACCTCGATGTTGAAGCGGGTCGACGTCGCCGTCTACACCGTCTCCAAGCAGGCGATGGAAGGGACGTTTACCCCCGGCGTGACGGTGCTCGGGCTCAAAGAAGACGGCGTCGGCCTTCCGGCGGACAATCCGCACCTTCCGCCGGAGGTGCTGAGGGACGTCGAGGCATTCAAGGCGAAGATTCTAAACGGCGAGATCACCGTACCGAAGGAGTAAGCCGATGGCCGAGCCGATCGTCTCGCTCCAGGGCATCACCAAACGGTTCGGCGACTTCGTCGCCAACGAGGCCGTAAGCCTCGACCTTTATCCGGGGGAGATCCACGCGCTTCTGGGAGAAAACGGGGCCGGCAAGACGACGCTCATGAACGTCCTCACCGGCCTCCTTCGTCCGGACGGCGGCGAGATCCGCTTTCGCGGTCGGCCCGTCCGGATCGATTCCCCCGAGGTTGCCTATCGCCTCGGCATCGGCATGGTGCACCAGCATTTTAAGTTGATCCCGCCGTTTACGGTGGCGGAAAACGTCGTCCTCGGCGCGGAGCCGCGCCGAGGGCTCCTTTTTGATCGTCGGGCCGCCCGGGAGGCCGTCCGGGCCCTCACCGAGGCGTACGGCCTCGCCGTCAACCCCGACGCCCGCGTCGGCGCGCTGTCCGTCGGGATGCAGCAGCGGGTGGAAATTTTGAAAATCCTCTACCGGGGCGCGGACGTGCTCATCTTCGACGAGCCGACGGCGGTGCTCACGCCGCAGGAGGTGCGGGAGTTTCTCGCCATCCTGAAGCGGCTCGCCGGTCAGGGGAAGGCGATCGTCTTCATCACCCATAAGCTCAAAGAAGTGCTCGCCGTCGCCGATCAGGTGACGATCCTCCGCCGCGGCCGCGTCGTCGACACGCTCCCCGCCGCCGGCGCCGACGAGGGACTCCTCGCGGAAAAGATGATCGGCCGGCGGGTGCGCCTCGCGCCGGAGAAGGCGCCGGCCAGGCCGGGCCCGGTCGTGCTCGAGCTTCGGGCCGTGCGGGAGCGGCGGACGGGACAGGACGCCCTCGCCGGCGTCGATCTCGCCCTCCGGGCGGGGGAGATCTACGGCCTTGCCGGCGTAGACGGGAACGGCCAGCGCCCCCTCGTCGAGGTCCTCTTCGGCCGCCGGCCGGCGGAGGGAGCGATGTTCCTGAACGGCGAGCCGGTGCTCGGCCGTTCGACGAAGGCGCTGCTCGAGCGGGGGATGGCCCTCATCCCGGAGGATCGCCATCGGGAGGGGTTGGTCCTTTCGATGACCGTGGCGGAAAACGCGATCCTCACCCGTTACGACCGGCCGCCGTTCGTCCGGCGGGGGATCCTTCGGCCCGCGGCGATCCGGAGGGCGGCGACGGAGATCGTCGAACGGTTCGATGTTCGGACGCCGTCTCTTTCTGTGCCGGTTGCGGCTTTGTCCGGCGGCAACCAGCAAAAGCTCATCATCGGCCGGGAGGTTGCCCGCCGGCCGGCGGTCGTCGTCGCCTTCCAGCCGACCCGCGGCCTCGACATTGGCGCCCAGGCCCACGTCTATCGGACGCTCGTCGCGCTTCGGGACGCCGGTGCGGCGGTGCTCCTCATCTCGTTTGAGCTCGACGAAATCCTCGCCCTTGCCGACCGGATCGGCGTCCTCTCCGGCGGCCGGATCGTGGCGGAACTGGCCCCGGATGCGGCCGATGAAGAAACGATCGGTCTGTACATGGCCGGCCGGAGCGACGTCGGGCACGGCGATGCCGGCCGAGGCGACCTCGGGGGCGATGCGGTCCGGCGAGGGGGCGCCGACCGGACCGATGAAGGGAAAGCGGGGGACGGACGATGAGGCGGGGGACGCGGCCTTCGGTCGCGGCGCTCTTTTCCGCGTCGGCCGCCGATGCAGGGCTCGCGATCGTCTTCGGGCTCATCGTCGGTGCGGGGCTCATGCTCCTCGGCGGCTTCGATCCGCTTGCGGCCTACCGGGCGCTGGCGGTGAAGGCCTTCGGGAGCCCGTACAACGCCGGGGAGACCTTCCGCCAGGCGACGACGCTCATGCTGACCGGCCTGTCGGTGGCGCTTGCGTACCGGGCGGGGCTTCTTTCGATCGCCGCGCCGGGGCAGATGGCCCTCGGGGCCCTCGCCGCGGCGGCGGCGGGCATCGGGCTGCCGCCGGTGCCGGTCGTGCAGCCGGTGATCGGGCTTCTTCTCGGCGCCGCCGCCGGTACCCTCTGGGGCGCTCTCATCGGCACCCTCCGGGCGTACCGGGGCGTCAACGAAGTGATTGCCGCCATCATGCTGAACTGGGTGGCCCTCTACGGCGTCAACCTCCTTATCCGCTTCGGCCTGGTCGATCCGGCCAACCGACAGCGGACGCGCACCGTCGCCGAAACGGCCCGGATCGACGCCCCGTGGCTGTCGGATCTTTTCGCCCACGCCCGGCTTTCGTACGGATTTTTTCTGGCGGTGGCGCTCCTTGGGGCCTATGCCTTTTTCCTGCACCGGACCCGCCTCGGTTTTGAACTCCGGGCCGTCGGCCAGAACCCGGTGGCCGCCGCCCTGGCCGGGATGAACGACCGGCAGCTTGTCGTCGTCGCGATGGCCCTCGCCGGGGTGCCGGCGGGCCTCGCCGGGGCGATCGAGGTGCTCGGCGTCTACGGCTACTGGACGGTCTCGCCGACGCTTCCCGCCGCCGGCTTTGACGGCATCGCGGTGGCGCTTTTGGGGGGCGCCGGCGCCCTTGGGACGGCGCTGGCGGCGCTTTTGTTTGCCGCCCTTTCCGGCGGGGCGGCCGGAATGCAGTTTGAAGTCGGCGTGCCGCCGGAGCTCGCCCGGGTGGTGATGGCGGCGATCCTCTTTTTCATCGCCGCCCAAAACCTCACGCGGGGGCTCCGGGAACGCCTGGGGCGGGTCGATCGGCGGAACGCACGGGGCGAGGAGGCAGGACGATGAGCGCGGCGTTCGGGCAGCTTCTCGACATCACCCTCGTTTTTTCCACCGCCCTCGTCTTCGGCGCGGTCGGCGGGCTCCTTTCCGAGCGGGCGGGGGTGATCGCCCTCGCCCTCGAAGGGTACATGACCGGCGGCGCTTTTCTGGCCGCGGCCTCGGCGTACGCCCTGGAGCGGCTCGGTTTTGGACCGGCGAGCGCCTACGGGGCTCTTTTCCTTTCGATGTTCGCGGGGGCGCTTTTGGCCCTCGTCCACGCCGCCGCGACGGTGACGTACCGGGCCGATCACGTCGTAAGCGGCGTCGTGGTGAATTTCTTCGCCGCCGGGCTGTCCCTGTTTCTCGTCAAGCTCTTTTTCGCCGGCGCCGGCCAGACGCCGACGCTCCGGGAAGGGATGCTTTCCCGGGTGGCGATCCCGGGTCTCGCCGACCTTCCGGTGGTGGGGCCGGCGCTTTTCCGGCAGTATCCGACGACGTACCTGGCCGCCTTGGCGGTGGGGGGCGCGTACGGGCTTTTGTTCCACACGCCGCTCGGGCTCAGACTCCGGGCGGTGGGGGAGCACCCGGAGGCCGCGGAGACCCTCGGCGTCCGGGTGCGACGCCTCCGGTACGGGGCGGTCGTCGCAAGCGGCGCCGTCGCCGCCCTCGGCGGGGCGACGGTGACGCTCACGACGACAGGGAATTTTTCCCATGCGACGATCGCCGGGCAGGGGTTTATCGCCCTCGCGGCGATGATCTTCGGCCGCTGGCACCCGTTCGGCGCTGCGGCGGCGGCCCTCTTTTTCGGCATGGCGACGGGGCTTAAGAACATCGTCCAGCTTTCGCCGTGGGCCCGGGCGATCCCGACGGAAGTGATCTACATGCTGCCGTATGCGCTGACCATTCTCGTCCTGGCCGGGTTTGCCTTTCGCTCGACGCCGCCGGCGGCCCTCGGCCGGACGGACGAGACGAGATGAGGCCGGTGCGGCACCTCATCCTCCTAACGGGGGCGAGCGGCGCCGTCGGCCGGGCCGTCGCCCGGGCCCTCGCCGACGCCGGCGACTTCATCCTGCAGGGGCGGGATCTGGGCCGCCTCCGGGCGCTTCAGGCGGAGCTTGCCGCCCGAGGCGCCCGCGCCGACCTTTGGCCGATCGATCTCGCCGACCGGGCGGCGCTCCTTTCGGCCGTGGGGGCCCTTCCGCCGGCGGACGTGTTCATTCACGCCGCCGGTTTTCCCCATTACGGCCTCATCACGGAGACGCCGCCGGACGTCTGGGACGCCCTGTTCGACGTCCACGTCCGGAGCGCCTACCTCATCGTCCGGAGGCTCGTGCCGCCGATGCGCCGGCGGGGGTTCGGCCGCATCGTCTTCGTCTCGTCGATCTGGGGCGTCGTCGGCGCCGCGGGAGAGGCGGCCTACGCCGCCGCCAAAGGAGCCCAAATTGCCCTCGTCCGCTCCCTCGGCAAGGAGCTCGCCCGAAGCGGCATCAGCGTCAACGCCGTCGCCCCCGGAGCGCTGGCGACGCCGATGGTGCAGGGGGTCTTAAGCGCCGAGGAGGAGGCGTCCCTCGTCGAGGCGATCCCGGCGCACCGCCTCGGAGCGCCGGAAGACGTCGCCGCCCTCGTCCGCTTTCTCGTCCTCGACGCCGGCGATTACCTCACCGCTCAGGTGATCGGCGTAAGCGGCGGCTGGCCGTAAGGGGGACCCGAGGGCGCGGCCGAACCGATGCGGGGCCCGCCGCAGGAGGCGGCCGCTTCGCATATCGTGTGGCCGGGTCTGCATGCCGGCGCCCGGCCGGGGCATACTGAGGGATGACGCCGGCCGGGAAAGGGGTGAAACGATGGGGTTGATGAATGATTTCGGCCAGTGGACCTCTTTCTTGCGGGATCGGATCGAGCAGGCCGAGGCGGCGGGCGTGCCCGATCAGGCGATTCAGAACATCGCCCACCAGATCGGCGATTTTCTCGCCCAGTCTGTCGACCCGAAGAATCCGGAACAGCGCCTGCTCGCCGAGCTGTGGAAAGTCGGCACCGACGCGGAGCAGCAGGCGCTGGCGAACATGATCGTCAAGTACGTCAAGCGTCACTGAGCGGCCGGGCAAAGCGGAACGCTTCGGTGAAGGCCCCTCCGGTTGGGAGGGGCTTCCGTCTGTTTGTTCGGCGGTTTTCATCTTTACACCGTCTCGCCGCGTCGTGTAGAATGTAGAATTAAAGAAAAGAAATGCGGAGCGATGTCGATGCCCGACGAGGCGATCTGGTATCTCGAGTATCACATCGCCGTCGACCGGCCGGGGCTTTTGGGCGATGTCGCGTCGCTCATCGGGATGTTGTCGATCAACATTCATACGATCAGCGGCGTCGACGCCCGGCGTCGGGGGCTCCTCATCGAGTGCGCCGATGAGGAGAAGCTGGAACTGCTTGCTCGTTTTTTGCATGTTATGCCCAACATCACCGTGACAGCCCTCCGCCGGCCGACGCTCCTCGACCGGCTCGCGATCCGGCATGGTCGCTATGTCGAGCAGGACGCCCGGGATCGGAAGACGTTTCGCTTTTTGCGGGACGACCTTGGGCTTCTGGTCGATTTTTTAGGGGAAATTTTAAAGCATGAACCGGCGCCGCTCATCGGCGTTCGCGGGTCGCCGCGGGTCGGGAAGACCGAGGCGGCGGTGGCGGCGTCGGTCTACGCCGGCAAGCGATGGATCGTCGTCTCATCGACGCTCCTTCGGCAGACGATGCGGACGAGTCTCCTTCCGATGGAGCGGGACGCCGACGCGGTCTACCTGATCGACGCGCTGGTGACGTTTTACCGCGGGACGGAAGAGCACCAGGCGTTCGTCCGAGAGCTTCTGCGCTCGCCGCGGCCGAAGATTGTGGAACATCCCGACGTGCTCGTGCACGAGACCGAATGGACGTGGAACGACTTCGACTACGTGATCGAGATCCGCACCCACCCCGGCGAGGCGATCGCGACGAGCCTGCACGAACTCCGGGAGCGGATCGGCGATTTTTAGGCGATCGGCGGGCGATGGACGGGCCGCACCGAACGGCCAGCGGAACGACGAGACGAAGGCGGTGATGGCGTGTCGGGGCTCGGCGAGCGTTTGAGGCGGGCGCGGGAAGCGCAGGGGCTCGACCTGGAGGCGCTGCAGGAACGGACGAAGATTCAGAAGCGCTATCTCGCTTACATGGAGGCCGGAGAATGGGATAAGCTTCCGGGGGCGTTTTACGCCCGCGCGTTCGTCCGGCGGGTCGCCGAAGCGCTCGGCCTGGAGGCGGAGGCGCTTCTCCAGGAACACGCCGACGAGCTCCCGCCGGTGGACGAGGCGCCGCCGGCGGTGCCGCTCCGGCGGAGCGAGCCGGTGCCGAGGCGGCCCGTATTCGGACCGTGGGTCGCGCGGCTCCTCATGGCGGTGTTTCTCTTTTTCGTCCTCCTCATCATCTACCGGTTCTTGAGCGAAGCCGGCCGGCCGCCGCTCGGCGGCGCCGCGCCGGACGGCCAGCCCGAGCCGAAGGTGGAAAGCCGCCTGCCCTCCGACGAAAACGCCGCCTCTTCGGGGGCGGGCGGCCCGGCCGACCGGGGCGCGCCAGCGGGCGGAGCGGGCTCGGGCGCCGGCTCCGGCGGCGCGGGGGGGCCCGGCGGGAACGGGCCGGCGTCGGTCGAAGCCCCGCCGGCGACGGGCCTCCCCCCGACCGGAGGCCCCGGCGTCTCGTCGGAAGGCGGAGGGGAAAAGCCTTCAGCGCCGGTTCTGGAGTTTCAAGAGGAGGTCGGGAAGACGTCCCGCTACGTCCTCCGGGCGCCGGCCTTTGACGCCGTCGTCGCCGCCGCCCGCGGCGACGTGTGGGTGGAGGTGCGCGCCGGCGGGAAGGACGGCCGGGTGGTCTTCACCGGGACGCTGAAGGGCGGCAAGGAGCAGCCGATCGACGCCGGCTCGGCGACGCGGCTTTACTTTTTCCTCGGGCGGACGCAAAACGCTGACCTCCGTTTTGGCGAGACGACGCTTTCCCTGGCCGGGAAGCCGGACGCCTATCGCGTCGACGTCACCCTGGTTCCGCCGGGGACGGAGGCCGGCGGGACGCCGTAGGGAAGCGTCTTGCCGAAGACGCGGAGCGCTCTTATCCCTGACCGCCGACCGCTTTGGTTTCGGGAAGACCGCAGGCGCCGGCGGCCGGCTCGATCGCGAAGGGCGCATGCCGATCCGGCGCCCGTGCCGGACGGGGCATGCGCCTTTTTTGACAGCGGAAGAACGGATTCGTTATACTGAATCATAGACCCTCAGGCTGGAGGCCTCGGGATGCGCGAAAAAGTGGCCATCGTCACCCTCGGCTGCGAGAAGAATCGGATCGATTCCGAGATTATGGCCGATCTTCTCGAGCGGCGGGGATACGTGCTCGTCGACGACGTCCGGGAGGCGACGGTCGCCGTCGTCAACACGTGCGGCTTCATCGACCTCGCCAAGGAAGAGTCGATCCAAACGATTCTCGAGGCGGCGGAGCTCAAGCGGGACCGCTTGAAGTCGCTCATCGTCACCGGCTGCCTCGTTCAGCGGTATCAGGAAGTCCTCTTCGAAGAGATGCCGGAGATCGACGGGCTCGTCGGGACCGGCGACTTCGACCGCATCGTCGAGGCGGTGGAGGCGGCTCTGGCCGGGAAGCGGCCGGTCTTCGTCGGCCATCCGGCGATCAGCTACGAAGCCTTAAGCCGCCGGGTGACCCCGGGGCCGAGCGCTTACGTGAAGATCGCCGAGGGATGCAACCATCGCTGCACGTTCTGTGCCATTCCCCTCATGCGGGGCCGGCTCCGGTCCCGGAGCATCCCGTCGATCGTCCGGGAGGTCGAGGCGCTCGTCGCCCGGGGCGTGAAGGAAGTGTCCCTCATCGCCCAGGACCTCTCCAGCTACGGCCTCGATACGGAGCGGCGGTACATGCTCCCGGCCCTCCTTCGGGCCCTCGACCGGATCGAGGGGCTGGAGTGGGTCCGTCTTCACTACGTCTACCCGGGCGCCCTCACGGAAGAGCTGCTCCGGACGATGGCGGAGAGCCGCACGGTGGTGCCGTACCTCGACATGCCGCTCCAGCACAGCGTCGACCGGCTGCTTCGGGCGATGAAGCGGCCCCACGGCGGCGCCGACGTCCGGCGGCTCATCGAGCGGGTGCGGACGGTCCTGCCGGACGTCGCCATCCGCTCGTCGTTCATCGTCGGCTTCCCCGGCGAGACGGAGGACGATTTCGAGACGCTCCTTCGCTTTTTGAGCGACGTCGAGCTCGACCGGGTCGGCGTCTTCACGTATTCGCCGGAGGACGGGACGCCGGCGGCGGCGTACCCGGACCCGGTGCCGGAACCGGTCAAGGAAGCCCGGGCGCTTCGGCTGATCGAACATCAGCGGCCGATCACGCAGAAGAAAAATGCCGCCCGCATCGGCCGGGTCGTCCCGGTCCTCATCGAGCGGTTGGATGCCGAGGCGGGCGTCGCCTACGGCCGGACGCCGTACGACGCCCCGGAAGTCGACGGGGAGATCAGCGTGAGCGGCTATGCGGGCCCGACGGGCGTCATCGTCCCGGTGCGGGTGACCCACGCCTTCGACTACGACCTCGCCGGCGTCTATATTCCGGAAGCGGCGGGCGACCGATCGCCGGCGGACCGGGCGGTGGGCGGGTGACGGCCCAAAACCCCTGGCCGAACCGGATCACCCTCCTTCGCCTCGGGCTGGCGGCCGTCGTCGTCGCCCTCCTGGCCGCTACCCCGCCGCCTTCCGGCGGCGGTCGGGGGGCAGTGGCCGGCGTCTTTCTCGCCGCCGCCGCCACCGACTGGCTCGACGGCTGGCTCGCCCGGCGGACGGGATCGATCACCGCCTTCGGGCAGTTTCTCGACCCGCTGGTGGACAAAATGCTCGTCCTCGGTCCCCTCGTGCTCCTCGTCGCCGACGGCCGGGCGCCGGCCGTCGGCGTCGTGCTCATCCTGTTTCGGGAGTTTGCCGTCTCCGGCCTCCGGATGCTCGCCGCCATCCGGGGTCGGGTGATTCCCGCCGCCGGCGGCGGCAAGCTGAAGACGGCGGTGCAGATCGCTGCCGTCGTGCTCCTCATCGCGGCGCCGGAGGGGGTGTTTCTTTTCGCCGGCCTTGCCCTGTTCTGGCTGTCGGTGGCGCTCACCCTCTGGAGCGGCTGGACCTACCTGTGGGGGCACTGGGATCTGTTCGGGACGAAGGAGGAGGCATAGCCGTGTCGGGGCACGGGACGTCGGGACCGATCGGCCGCCCCCGCGGCGAGATCATCGCCGTCGGGACGGAACTCCTTACCGGCCAGACGCTGAACACGAACGCCGTCTGGCTCTCCCGCCGGCTGGCGGAAGCGGGCGTCGACGTTTTGTTTCATACGGTCGTCGGCGACAACCTCGAGCGGCTGCAGGCGACCTTTTCCCTCGCCGCCGGCCGGAGCGATGTCGTCGTCGTCACCGGCGGCCTCGGGCCGACGGAGGATGACGTCACCCGGGAGGCGCTGGCCCTCTTTGCCGGTCGGCCCCTCGTCAAAGATCGGGCGGCGCTGGAAAACGTCCGGCGGTTTTTTGTGCGGACCGGCCGGCCGCTTCTTCCGATCAACGTCCGGCAGGCAGAGGTCCTCCTCGAAAGCCACGTCCTCCCGAACGACGTCGGCCTCGCGGCGGGGTTTGCCTTTGACGTCGGCCGGACGCACTTTATCGTCCTTCCCGGCCCGCCGCGGGAGATGCAGGTGATGTTCGAACGGTACGCCCGGTCCGAGCTCCTGGCATGGCTTGCCGGCCGCGGCTGGACGATTCAGCCTTTGTTTCACCGTTTTTTGCATTTCGCCGGCATCGGTGAAAGCGCCGTCGCCGACCGCCTCGCCGACCTCATCCGCCACCAGACGGATCCCACGATCGCCGTCTACGCCGAGCCGGGGCACGTCCTCGTGCGGCTTTCGACCCGTCGGCCGGACGAGCGGCAGGCGGCGGAGGCGCTTGAGCCGCTCATGGACGCGATCGTCGCCCGGCTTAAGGGGCACTACTTCGGCGAAGGGGAAGCGCTCACTCTCGCCGAAGCGGTCATCGGCCGCCTGAAGGGGCAGGGGCTCACCCTCGCCGTTGCCGAAAGCTGCACCGGCGGCCGGATCCTGGATGCCCTCATCGCCGTCCCCGGCGCGTCGTCGGTCGTTCGCCTTGGCGTCCTCCCGTACCAGACGCCGATGAAGGCCGCCGTCCTCGGCCTCGACGCCGACGGCCTGGCCGAGCACGGCGCCGTCTCCGCCTGGACGGCGGAGGCGATGGCCCGGGCCGTCCGGCGGCTTTCCGCTGCCGAGGTGGGGCTTGCGACGACGTGCGTCGCCGGTCCGGAGCCGCAGGAGGGCCGGCCGGTGGGCGAAGGATACATCGGCCTCGCCGTCGCCGACCGGGTGTGGAGCCTCGCCGTCCGGGCCGACGGCGATCGCAACCTCATCCGGCAGCGCATCGCCGATCAGGCGCTTTTTGCTTTGTTTCGCGCCGTCGCTCCGTCGTCCGAACCGGACGGAGAGAACCCTGACCCGGAAAGGTGAAGAAAGAGAATGAACGGATTTCAGCAGTTTGGCGTAAGCCCCGAGATCCTCAGAGCCATTGCCGACATGGGCTTTGAGGAACCGTCTCCGATTCAAAAAGAAGCGATTCCGAAGATCCTCGCCGGGCTCGACGTCATCGGCCAGGCTCAGACCGGGACCGGCAAGACGGCCGCCTTCGGCATCCCGATCGTGGAAAAGGTCGATCCCGACCGATCGGAGGTGCAGGCGCTCGTCCTCACGCCGACCCGGGAGCTTGCCATCCAGGTCTCCGGCGAGATCCGGCGGATCGCCAAGTATAAGAAAGTCAAGGCCCTTCCCGTCTACGGCGGCCAGTCGATCGGCCACCAGATCCGGGCGCTCCGCCTCGGCGTCCACGTCGTCATCGGCACGCCGGGGCGGCTCATCGACCACATCGAGCGGGGGACGCTCAAGCTGGACGGTGTCCGCATCCTCGTCCTCGACGAGGCCGATGAGATGCTGGACATGGGCTTCATCGAGGACATCGAGCGGATCTTAAAGGCGCTCCCGACGGAGCGGCAGACGCTCCTCTTTTCGGCGACGATGCCGGAGGAGATCCGCCGTCTCGCCGCCCGGTACATGAAGCATCCGGAGACGGTCAAGGTGACCCGGGAGACGGTCACCGCGCCGTCGATCGAGCAGGTCTACTACAAAGTGCTGGAAAAAAACAAAGTCGACGCCCTCTGCCGCATTCTCGACACGGAGGAGACGGAGCTCGGCATCATCTTCTGCCGGACGAAAAAAGGCGTCGATGAGCTCACCGAACAGCTTCAGGCCCGGGGTTACCTCGTCGACGCCCTCCACGGCGACCTTTCCCAGGCCCAGCGGGACAAAGTCATGGCCGACTTCCGAAACGGCCGCATCGAATACCTCATCGCCACCGACGTCGCCGCCCGCGGTCTCGACATCTCCAACGTCACCCACGTCATCAACTTCGACATCCCGCAGGATCCGGAGTCTTACGTCCACCGCATCGGCCGGACCGGCCGGGCCGGGAAAAAAGGCATCGCCATCACCCTCGTGACGCCTCGGGAGATGAAGCAGCTCCGCGTCATCGAGCAGGTGGCGAAGACGAAAATCCAGCCCCGGCCCCTTCCGACGGCGGAGGAGACGAACGAACGGCGCCTTGCGGCCTTCCTCGCCGAAGTGCGGGAGGCGATGGAAGAAGCGGTCCATCCCCTCGCCGAGCGGGCGGCGGCGACCCTCCTCGACGAGTACGGCACGGATAAGCTCGTCCGGGTGCTCGTCCACCTCGCCTTGAAGGACGACCTCCTCCTGGAGCTCGACCCCGGCTACGACTTCGGCGAGACGGGCGCCGAGGCCGGGATGGTCCGCTTCTTCCTCAACGTCGGCAAAAACATCAACATCACCCCGAAGCGCCTCGTCGACGAGCTGAGCCAGCTGGCCGGCATCACGCCAGAAGAGATCGGTCGAATCGACGTCTTCGACCGCTTCACCTTCGTCGAAGTGAGCGAATCGGCGGCGCCGTTCGTCTACGAAGCGCTGAAGCAGGGGCGGCTTTTCGGCACCCGTGTCTTCGTCGAGCCGGCAAAGCCCAAAGCCCGCCGGAGCTGACCCGGAGCCTGCCCCTTTCGGGTCCCGGCGGACGGAGCGTCGGTAATTTTTTTCACCCGACAAAAGAGGCCCCCGCCGGCCGGCCGCCGCCGGGGCCCGCGCCGCCTTGTCCGTCCGGCGGCGCTTGTCATCGGCTTCGGCGGGCAGTACAATGCGGAAAAGAGGAGACGGCCCGTCCGCCCGTCCGCCGGCCGCCGCCGGGGGGCGCCTCCCGGGCGGGCGGCGGTCAGAAGGGGAGATGGACGTGTCGGACCGGAAGGCGGCTTTGGAGCGCGCCATCAAAGACATTGAACGGCAGCACGGCAAGGGGGCGATCATGCGCCTCGGCGAGCGGGCCGAGATCAAGCTCGAGGTCGTCCCGACCGGCTCTCTCGCCCTCGACATCGCCCTCGGCGTCGGCGGCTTTCCCCGGGGGCGGATCATCGAGATCTTCGGACCGGAGTCGTCCGGGAAGACGACGGTGGCGCTCCACGCCATCGCCGAAGTGCAGAAGATGGGCGGGACGGCGGCGTTCATCGACGCCGAGCATGCCCTCGACCCGGTGTACGCCGAGCGCCTCGGCGTGAACATCGACGACCTCTACGTCTCCCAGCCGGACACCGGCGAGCAGGCCCTCGACATCGCCGAGGCACTCGTCCGGAGCGGCGCCGTCGACATCGTCGTCATCGACTCCGTCGCCGCCCTCGTGCCGAAGGCGGAGATCGACGGCGACATGGGCGACAGCCACGTTGGCCTTCAGGCCCGCCTCATGTCGCAGGCGCTCCGGAAGCTCGCCGGCGTCGTCTCGAAGTCCCGGACGATCGCCATCTTCATCAATCAGCTCCGGGAAAAGGTCGGCGTCATGTTCGGCAACCCCGAGACGACGCCCGGCGGCCGGGCGCTCAAGTTCTACGCCAGCATCCGCCTCGACGTCCGGCGGGCCGAGACGATCAAGCAAGGGACGGAGATGATCGGCGCCCGGACGCGGATCAAGGTCGTGAAAAACAAAGTCGCGCCCCCCTTCCGCACCGCCGACGTCGACATCATCTTCGGCGAGGGCATTTCCCGGGAAGGGGACATCCTCGACCTCGCCGTCGCCCTCGACCTCGTGACGAAAAGCGGCGCCTGGTACACCTACGGCGACACCCGGATCGGCCAGGGGCGGGAAAACGCCAAGCAATACCTGAAGGAACACCCGGAGCTTGCCGAAGAGCTGGAGAAGCTCATCCGGGAGCGGCATCAGATCGGCGGCGGTGTCCGCCTGAGCGCCGCCTCGGATGAGATCGACGCCGGCGCCGTCGACGAATTCGTCTGAACCCGAAGCGGTTTCGGGGGCGCCGAAGCCGATCGGCCGCCTTCCGCGCCGACCGGAGGTTTCGCGGCCGGGAGGCCGACGGCGCCGGAAGCCGGCCGAACGAAAGGCCGAACGGAGGGTTGCCGATGTCGGACGAGCGGTCGGAACACCGGGAGGCGTCCGACCGGGTGGAAGGCGTCCGGCGGATCGTTGCCCTGACCGAGCGGCGCCGGGCGGTCGAGATCGCCCTAGACGACGAAAGCCGGTTCGTCGTCGACGTCGAGACGGCGGTGCGGCTCGGCCTTCGCGTCGGACGGGCCCTCGGACCGAACGATTTTGCGGCCCTCGCCGAGGAAGAGCGCCGTTCGGCGGCCTACCGCCGGGCGCTCTTTTTTTTGGCCTACCGGTCGCGAAGCGCGGCGGAAGTGCGGGCGGCCCTCGCCCGGAGCGGTTACGGCGACGTCGCCGAAGCGATCGTCGCCCGGCTTCAGGCGGAGGGCTACCTCGACGACCGCCGCTTTGCCCGGGAGTGGGTGCAGGGCCGCCTCGCCGGGCGGCCCCGTTCCCGGGCGGCGCTTCGATCGGAGCTCCGCCGCCTCGGCGTGCCGGAGGACGCCGTCCGGGAGGCGCTCGAGGACGTCGACGACGACGCCGAGCTTAAAGCGGCCATCCGCCTCGCCCGGGCCGCCTGGGAAAAAAGCCGGAATGATCCGCCCCTTCGCCGAAGGCAACGGGTGATGGCCAAGCTCTACCGGCACGGCTTTTCGCCGGACGTGGCCGCCCTGGCCCTTCGGCAGGCGATGGCCGACGCCGGCGAAGAAGACGAAGCGGCGCCGGAGGACTGATCGATTTCGGGGAGGCGGACGCTTTTCGGGCGTGACCGTTTGTTGACACCGCCCGGCCGAACGGTTAGAATGCATGATGTAGCCGCCCCGGACGTGGCGCGGCCACACCAGAGTTGCCTCCGGGATATGGTTTTTCCTTAGTGCAAACATGTTTCCCCTTCGTTCGTCGGGCCGGCGCCGCAGGAAAGAGAGAACCGCGTCACCTGCGGTCCGGCCGCCAAGCGAACGGAGGTGACGCGGCGTGGAGTGGCTCATCGGTGCGCTGGTGGCAGCCCTCGCCCTCGGGCTTGGGGGGATCGGCGGTTACCGGCTGAGGCAGCGGCTGGAGGAAAAGGCCCTCGGCTCTGCCGAGGCTCGGGCGCGGGTCATCCTGGAGGAGGCTGCCGAGCAGGCGGAGACGCTCAAGAAAGAAAAGCTGCTTGAAGCGAAGGAAGAGATTCACCGGCTGCGGCAGGCGGCGGAGGAAGAGCTGAAAAACCGCCGCCAGGAGATCGACCGCATTGAAGCGCGGATTTTGCAAAAAGAAGAGGCGCTGGAGCGAAAGCTTGAGGCGCTGGACGCCAAGGAAAAGGCGCTGAAGAACGCCGAAGCGGACCTCGAGCGCCGCCGGGCGGAGGTGGACGCCCTCGCCGCCGAGCGGCAGGCGCTCTTGGAGCGGACGGCCGGCCTCACCCAGGAGGAGGCCCGAGAGCTCATCCTGAAGGCGGCCCGGGAGGAGGCCGAGGCCGAGGCGACGCAGATCATGCGCGGCATCGAAGAACGGGCCCGGGCGGAAGCGGAGAAGCGGGCCCGGGAAATCATCGCCACGGCCATCCAGCGGTATGCGGCGGACGTCGTCACCGAGACGACGGTGAGCGTCGTCCAACTGCCGAACGACGAGATGAAAGGGCGCATCATCGGACGCGAAGGGCGAAACATCCGCACTCTGGAAACACTGACCGGGATCGACATCATCATCGACGATACGCCGGAGGCGGTGGTGCTCTCGGGGTTCGATCCGATTCGCCGGGAGATCGCCCGCGTCGCCCTCGAGCGGCTCGTCGCCGACGGCCGGATCCACCCGGCTCGCATCGAAGAGATGGTCGAGCGGGCCCGGCGGGAAGTCGACGAGCGCATCCGGGAATACGGGGAACAGGCCGTCTTTGAGCTCGGCATCTACGGCATGCATCCGGATCTCATCAAGATCGTCGGCCGGCTTCACTTCCGGACGAGCTACGGCCAGAACGCCCTCGCCCACGCGAAGGAAGTGGCCTATCTCGCCGGCCTCATGGCGGCGGAGCTCGGCGAAGACGTCCAGCTCGCCCGCCGGGCGGGGCTCCTTCACGACATCGGGAAGGCGATCGACCATGAAGTGGACGGTTCCCATGTGCAGGTCGGCATCGAGCTGGCGAAAAAATATAAGGAGCATCCGGTGGTCATCAACAGCATCGCCTCCCACCACGGCGATGAGCCGCCGAATTCCGTCATCTCGATGATCGTCACGGCTGCGGACGCCCTCTCGGCGGCCCGTCCCGGCGCCCGGCGAGAGACGCTCGAAGCGTACCTCCGTCGGCTTCGGCGGCTGGAGGAGATCGCCCAGTCGTTTGACGGCGTGGAGAAGGCGTTTGCCATTCAGGCCGGCCGGGAAGTCCGGATCATGGTCAAACCGGATGCGGTGGACGATGCCGGCGCCTGGCGCCTGGCGCGGGAGATCACCAAGCGGATCGAACAGGAACTCGATTACCCCGGGCATATCAAGGTGACGGTGATCCGCGAGACGCGGGCGGTGGAATACGCCAGATGATGAGGCGGCCTTGGGCCGCCTTTTTTGTGGGGGTGAACCGATGCGCGTCCTGTTCGTCGGCGACGTCGTCGGCCGCCCGGGCCGGAAGATGCTCGCCCTCCACCTTCCCCGGCTGATCGACGCCGAGCGGCCGGACTTCGTCGTCATCAACGGCGAAAACGCCGCCCACGGCCGGGGCATCACCCGCAAGATCGCGGCGGATTTTTTTGCTCTCGGCGCCGACGTGATCACCCTCGGCAACCACGCGTGGGACAACAAGGAAGCCTTCGATCTCCTGGCGGAAGAACCGCGGGTTCTCCGGCCGCTCAACTATCCGCCGGGAACCGCCGGACGGGGCGTCGCCGTGGTGGAAAAAGGGGCATGGCGCCTCGGCGTCGTGAGCGTCCTCGGCCGGTCGTTCATGCAACCTCTCGACGATCCATTTCGGGCCCTTGATGCGGCGCTCGAGGAGCTCGCCGTGTCCGGCGTGCGGCACGTCGTCGTCGACGTGCACGCCGAGGCGACGGCGGAAAAAGAAGCGATCGGCTGGTACGTCGACGGCCGGGCATCGGCTGTCATCGGCACCCACACCCACGTCCAGACGGCCGACGCCCGCCTCCTCCCCGGCGGGACGGCGTACCTCACCGACGTCGGCATGACCGGTCCGATGGACGGCGTCCTCGGCATGCGCCGGGACGAGGTGCTGGCGCGGTTTCTCACCGGCCTTCCGCAGCGGTTTGACGTGCTGACCGAAGGGCCTCGGGAACTGTCGTACGCCGTCGTCGATCTTCGGTCCGACGGCCGGGCGGCGGCGATCCGGCGGGGTCGGATCGTCGAAACGCCTCAGGCGGAGGGGACGTATGTTCCGCCGGAGGCCCAAGAGGCTTCGGCGTCGCCGGCAAAGGGCTCATCCGGTTCGCCGGCGTCCGGGGCTTCGGCGCCGGAGGCGGGCGCCGGCCGCTGAGCCCAGCGCTTCGCCGGCGGGCGGGGCATCTTCCGGCTGTTCTCGGCGCTCCTTTCCGACCGGCGCCTGATCCGGCGCTCGGTGGATCGGACGACGTTTCGGCCCCTCCCGGCGGGGTGAAGGACGACGGAGATGGAATGCTTTTCCCGGCCGGGGAATATGGTGTCCAGCAAAAGGAGTTGCGGGAAGAGAGGGACGCGGATGGACGTCTTAAAAGTGTCAGCCAGATCGAATCCGAACGCCGTCGCCGGGGCCCTCGCCGGCGTCATCCGGGAAAAAGGCCGGGCCGAGCTGCAGGCGATCGGCGCCGGCGCGATCAATCAGGCGGTGAAGGCGGTGGCCATCGCCCGGGGGTTTATCGCCCCGAGCGGCATCGACCTCGTCTGCATCCCGGCGTTTACCGACCTCATCATCGCCGGCGAGCCGCGGACGGCGATCCGCCTCATCGTCGAACCCCGCTGACGGCGATCTGCCTCACCGCCGACCTCCGCCGACGGTACCCCCCGCCTCGTCGCCTTCGTTCATGTCGAGAACCGCCTCATCGCCGGCGGCTTGAGACGGCGCCAAAGCCGGCGGCCGCTTCGGTCCGCAGGGAGGGTGACCATGCGCATTGCCGATGCCCACGTCGACGTCCTTTACCGCCTGGATCAGGCGGAGACGGTCTCTGAGCTCCTTGACGAGCCGCCGCCGGATCTTCGCCGCTGGTTTGACGGAAACGGTTCGGCCGGCGATGCGGCGGGGGCGACCCCGCCGGCGCCCTCCGGCGGTCGCCCCGCGCCGCCGCTCGGCCGGCTGCACGTGACCCGGCGGGCCCTCCGCCAAAGCGGCGTCCGGCTCCTCTTTGCCGCCGTCTACGTCTCGCCGGCGGTCTACGAGCGGGCGTTCGAGGCGGCCCTCCGGATGATCGACCGGTTCTACACGGTCGTCGCAGGCAGCGACCTCGTCCCCGTCTGGACCGCCGCCGACCTCGAGCGGGCGCTTCAGGCGGAAAAGACGGCCCTTCTTCTGACGCTGGAAGGCGCGGAGCCGATCGGGACGGCGCTCTACCGGCTCCGGATCCTCGGCCGGCTCGGCGTACGGGTATTTGCGCCGACGCACAACCCGGCGAACGCCGTCGCCGACGGCGTCGGCGAGGCCCGCGGCGGGGGGCTTTCGGCCTTCGGCCGGGCGTGGGTTTTTGAGCTCGCCCGACTCGGCTACGGTCTCGACGTCTCACACCTCGGCGAGCGGGCATTCTGGGACGCCCTTCCCCTGTATCCGCACCCGGTGATCGCCACCCACTCTGGCGCCCGGGCCGTTCGGGACCACCGGCGCAACCTCACCGACGATCAGATCCGGGCGATCGCCCGAAGCGGCGGCGTCGTCGGCGTCCCGCTCGTCCCGGCGTTTCTCACCGACCGGCCGGACGCGACGATCGACGACTGGCTCCGGCACGTCGATCACATGCTCGGCCTCGTCGGGCCGGCGCACGTGGCCATCGGCAGCGACTTCGACGGCGTCGACCGGACGCCGGTCGGTCTCGAAGACATCGGCGATCTTCCGAAGCTCGCCCAAGCGCTCGAGCGCCGGTACGGGTCCGCGGTGGCGCAGGCGGTCGCCTTCGACAACCTCGTTCGCTACGCCCGCGGCGTGCTCGAGGCGTCCGACCGGGCAGCGGAAGAAGCCGATCGCCCTTGAGGCGACGCCCGCTCCGGCGGGCGATTTTTTTGAACCGCTGCATTATGAAACGAAATTTTGTCAGGCGGAAAGAAAACCCTTTCCGTTCGCCGACAAAAGTGGTACACTAAAGGCGAGGAAAACGTCCGCGGGTGCGGGCGCCCCGCGGAGCGCGGCCGCGCTTCTCGGGGCCAACATCAAAGGAGTGAAGGCGGATGGTCGACCAACTCTCGTGGAAAGTCGGCGGCCAGCAAGGGGAAGGCATCGAAAAGCCGGGAGACCTCTTCGCCACGGCGTTAAACCGCCTCGGGTATTATCTGTACGGTTATCGCCATTTTTCGTCGCGCATCAAGGGGGGGCACACGAACAACAAGATCCGCGTCAGCACCCGGCCCGTCCGGGCGCTTTCGGACGACCTCGATATCCTCGTCGCCTTCGACCAGGAGACGATCGACCTGAATGCCAAGGAGCTCCGGAAAGGCGGCGTCATCCTCGCCGACGCCAGATGGAATCCGCGGCTTCCGGACGGCATCGAGGACGTCCGCCTCATCGCCGTGCCCTTTACCGCCATCGCCCAGGAGATCGGATCGGCGCTCATGAAAAACATGGTCGCCGTCGGCGCGACGGTCGGCCTCATGGACCTGCCGGTCGAGCCGTTCCAGGAGGTCGTGACGGAGCTCTGGGGCCGAAAGGGCACCGCCGTCGTCGAAAAAAACATGCAAGCGATCGCCCGCGGGGCGGAATTCGTCCGCCAGGAGCTCGGCGGGCCGCTCGAGGAATTTAAACTCGCTCCGGCCGACGGGAAAAAGCGCCTCTTTATGATCGGAAACGAAGCGATCGCGTTAGGCGCCCTCACGGCCGGGGCCCGCTTCATGGCCGCCTACCCGATCACGCCGGCGTCGGAGATCATGGAGTACCTCATCAAGGTGCTGCCGAAGTTCGGCGGCACGGTCATTCAGACGGAAGACGAGATCGCCGCGGTGACGATGGCGATCGGAGCGAACTACGGCGGCGTCCGGGCGTTTACCGCCTCGGCCGGGCCGGGGATTTCGCTCATGACGGAGGCGATCGGCCTCGCCGGCATGACCGAGACGCCGGTCGTCATCGTCGACACCCAGCGGGGCGGACCGAGCACGGGCCTCCCGACGAAGCAGGAGCACAGCGACTTAAACGCCGCCATCTACAGCACCCACGGCGAGATCCCGAAGATCGTCCTCGCCCCGTCGACGGTGGAAGAGTGCTTCTACGACATGGTCGAGGCGTTCAACCTCGCCGAAGAATACCAGGTCCCGGTGATCGTCCTCACCGACCTCGCCCTCGCCCTCGGCAAGCAGACGGTCGAGCCCCTCGACTACGACCGGGTCGAAATCCGCCGCGGCAAATACCTCGGCGACACGGAGCTTCCGCCTCGGGAGCGGCTTGACCTCTTCAAGCGCTACGAGCTCACCCCGGACGGCATCTCGCCCCGGCCGATCCCCGGGCAAAAATACGGCATCCACCACGTCACCGGCGTCGAGCACAACGAGGTCGGCCGGCCGAGCGAAGGGGCGGCGAACCGGAAGGCGCAGATGGACAAACGCCTGCGGAAGCTCGCACACTTCCGGATGAAGGAACCGCTCCGGGTGTACGCCCCCCACGCGCAACCGGACGTCCTCTTCGTCGGCATCAACTCGACCGAAGGCGTCATCCGGGAGGCGATCGAGCGCCTCGAGCGGGAGGGTGTCAAAGCGAACCACATTCAGATCCGGCAGCTCCACCCGTTCCCGGCGGACGACGTCCGGCCGTACGTCGACGCCGCCGAACAGGTGATCGTGGTTGAACAAAACGCCACCGCCCAGCTGGCGCACCTCATCCGGCTCCACGTCGGCGCTCGAGAAAAAATTCACAGCATCCTCAAGTACGACGGCAACCCCTTCCTGCCGAAGGAGATCACCGAGCAGGCAAAGGGCCTGCTCAAGGCGAAGGAGCTGATCTGACGTGGACGTGAAGGTCTCCTTCAAGGACTTCCGGAACGACGTCCCGCCGAACTGGTGCCCGGGCTGCGGCGATTTTGCGGTGCTCGCGGCGATGCAGCGGGCCTTTGCCAACCTGGGGCTTCGGCCGGAGCAGGTGGCCGTCGTCTCCGGCATCGGCTGCTCCGGGCGCATCTCGGGTTACATCCACACTTACGGCTTCCACGGCACCCACGGCCGGGCGCTGGCGCTCGCGCAGGGGCTTAAGATCGCCAACCGCGACCTCGTCGTCGTCGCCGCCGGCGGCGACGGCGACGGTTACGCCATCGGCCTCAATCACACGATCCACGCCATCCGCCGGAACATGGACATCACCTACATCGTCATGGACAACCAGATCTACGGCCTCACGAAAGGGCAGACGTCTCCCCGGAGCGCCATGGGCTTCCAGACGAAGAGCACGCCGAAGGGCTCCATCGAAGCGCCCCTTTCGCCCCTCATGATGGCCCTCGCCGCTGGCGGGACCTTCGTCGCCCAGGGCTTTTCGAGCGACGTCAACCAGCTCGTCTCCATCATCGAGGCGGGGATCAAGCACCGGGGCTTTGCCTTCATCAACGTCTTCTCGCCGTGCGTCACCTTCAACAAGGTGAACACGTACGACTGGTTCCGGGAGCGGGTCGTCCCGGTCGAGACGATTGATGGGTACGATCCCCACGACCGGAAGCTCGCCATGCAGAAGCTCATGGAGACCGACGGGATGCTCACCGGGATCATCTACCAGGATCCGGACTCGGTCGCCTACGAAGACCGGATCCCCGGCTTCCGGAAGGAACCGCTCGTCAAGCAGCCGCTCAAGCCGTCTCGGGAAGATTTCGAGGCGCTCGTGGCGGAGTTTATGTGAGAGGATCAACCCCTCACCAGTGCAGCCCGGATCGTCGACAATGGAAGCGGCACCGTCCGAAACGGCCACGTTCGAAGCGTGGCCGTTTTCTTGATCCGTTGATTGTTGAGCGCATCCCGCCAATGGGGCGAGGAAAGCTTCGTCGATGCCGCTGCCTTTGTCCTCGTCGCGTTTGTCCGATAAAATGGAAGCATCGATCCGGCCTGACGACTGAACCGGTGCCAGTGGCGGTGCCTAAGACGCGGAGCCCGGGTGGATCAGGGCCCGTGCAGAACAGAGAGGCGGCAGGAGGGAGAGGATGGCGCGACGGATCACAGCCCGGGAGGCCCGGGCGCGGGCGGATGCGGCGACGTTCGGCCATGTGGGAAGCGATGCGCTGGAGCCGCTCGAGGGCATCCTCGGACAGGAGCGGGCGGTGGAGGCGCTCGCCTTCGGGCTGGAGGTGAAAGCGGAAGGGTTCAACATCTTCGTCGTCGGGCAGCCGGGGACGGGCCGGACGACGGCGGTGCAGACGTTTCTCGAGCGGATCGCCCGGACGCGGCCGACGCCGCCGGACGTCTGCTATGTCCACCATTTTCGCGATCCGTCGTCGCCGACGGCGCTCTTTCTCCCGGCCGGTCGGGGGCGGGAGCTCAAGCGGCTCATGGAGGAGTTCGTCGAGACGCTGGAGCGGGAGCTTCCCCGGGCGTTCGAGCACGAGGCGTATCAGGCCGAACGGCAGCGGGTCATCGAGCGGTTCGAGGCAGAACGCCGGGAGCTCATGCAGGCGCTCACCCGGGAGGCGGAGGTGCAGGGCTTTTATGTGGAGATGATCCCACAGGGGGTCTTCCTCGTCCCGGTGCGGGACGGACGGCCCCTTCGGGACGAGGAGTTCGCCCGCCTGCCGGAAGAGGAGCAGCGGGCGATCCGGGCCCGGCGGCAGGCGCTTGAGGCGCGGGTCGGCCAGGCGATGCGGGAATTTCGCCTCATCGAGCGGCGGGCGCAGGAGGCGCTTAAGGACCTCGACCGCCGGCACGCGGCGACCGTGCTCGACGTGTGGCTGGCGCCGGTCGCCGAGGCCTTTCAGGCGCATCCGGAGGTGCTCCGGTACCTCGAGGCGGCCAAGGCGGACGTGCTCGACAACCTTGCGCTCTTTCTCGGCGGGAAAAACGCTCCCGGCGCCGGCGGCCGGAGCGGCGTCCGGGACGACCCCCGGCGGCGGTACGCGGTGAACGTCCTCGTCGACCGGAGCGGCGAGGTCGGGGCGCCGGTCGTCGTCGAGCGGCACCCGACGTTTCCGAACCTCATCGGCCGCATCGAGCGGGAGGCGCTCTTCGGCGCCCTCGTCACGGACTTTACGCTGCTTCGGGCGGGGTCGCTCCTTCGGGCGAACGGCGGGTTTTTGATCGTGCCGGTGCCGGAAGTGCTCCGGGCGCCGTTTGCCTGGGACGGGCTCAAACGGGCGCTCCGGGCGATGCGCCTCGTGATCGAGGACGTCGGCGACGCTTACGGTGCCCTCATCACCCGGGCGCTCCGGCCGGAGCCGATCCCCCTCGACCTCAAGGTGATCTTGATCGGCGATCCGGTGAGCTACTATCTCCTCTACCACTACGATCCGGACGTTCGGGAGCTGTTTAAGGTCAAGGCGGAATTTGCCACGACGATGCCCCGGACGCCGGAGGGGGAGCGGCAGTACGGGTCGTTTTTCCGGACGCTGGCGGAAAAAGAGGGGCTTTTGCACCTTGAAGCGTCGGCGATGGCCAAGCTCGTCGAACACGGCGCCCGGCTGGCGGAAGATCAGGAGAAGCTGTCGACGCGGTTTGCGGAGATCGCCGACGTCGTCCGGGAGGCGGACCACTATGCCCGGAAGGAGGGGGCCGGCTACATCGCCGACCGACACATCGCCGCGGCGCTCGAGGCCAGGAGGCGCCGGGCGGAGCTTTTGAAGGAGCGGATGCTGGAGCTTTACGCCGGCGGCGTCCTTCTGGTTGACGTCGCCGGGACGGCGGTCGGCCAGGTGAACGCCCTTGCCGTCGTGCAGGCGGGCGAGATGGCCTTCGGCCTGGTGAAGCGGGTGACGGCGTCGGTCGCCGCGGGCCGCGAGGGGATCGTCGACATCGAGCGGGAGGCCCGCCTGGGCGGCCGCATCCACACGAAGGGCGTCCTCATCCTGAGCGGGTACCTTCGCGGGCAGTACGCCCGGGAGGCGCCGTTTCCGCTGGCGGCGCACCTCGTCTTCGAGCAGAGTTACGAAGGGGTCGAAGGCGACAGCGCCTCGCTGGCGGAGCTTCTTTCGCTCCTTTCGGCGATCGGCGAGGTGCCCCTTCGGCAGGATCTCGCCGTCACCGGGGCGGTGAACCAGAAGGGGACGGTGCAGGCGATCGGCGGCGTGAACGAGAAGATCGAAGGCTTTTTCGACGTTTGCCGGGAAAAGGGCCTCACCGGCACGCAAGGCGTCGTCATCCCGGCGGCGAACGTCCGGCACCTCATGCTTCGGGAGGACGTCGTGCAGGCGATCGAGGAGGGGCGGTTTCACCTCTACGCCGTCGAGACGGTCGACGAAGCGCTGGAACTTTTCACCGGCCTTCCGGCCGGCGTCCGGGGGTCGGACGGGGCATATCCGCCCGAGTCGGTCCACGGCCGGGTGGCAGCGCGGCTTCGGGCGTTTCAGGAGCAGCTTCAGGGACACTTCGTCCCGGGGAGCGCCCGCGGCGGGAACGGGGCGCCGGAGGGATCGCCGCCGGCGCCGCCGGAGCCGGGGCCGCGGCCGTAGAAGCCGGCCCCTGAGGCGAGGCTCCGGTCGTAACGGCCGACGTCCGGTGCCAGGCCCCGGCGGAAGGTCCGGCGTCTGATGCAGAAAAGAAAAAGCAGGCTCGATGGATCGGGGCCCGGGCGGCCGGGTCCCGGGACGGCGATTGTAAGGCGGAACGGTAAGGCGACACGGGCGACACGGGCAAAAAAACGGCCGGGACGATCGTCCCGGTCGGGGGAGGGTCAGCGATGGCTGAAGCGGCGGAGGCGCTTCGCTCCTGGTGGGATCGAGGGCAATCTTTCGCGGCGTATGTCGACGGCATGACGGTCAACCGGGAGCGGCTGCGCAAAATCGAAGCCCGCTACGCGCTTCCTGAGGCGGCCCGGGCGTTCTGGCGCCGTTTCCGGGGGCACGGCTGGCGGGCGCTCATCCTCACTGCGGATTGGTGCGGCGATGCGATGATGGCCGTGCCGGTGTTTTGCCACATCGCCCGGGAGGCGGAGATGGAGGCGCGGTTTTTCATCCGGGATGACCATCCGGCGCTCATGGACCGCTATCTGACGGGCGGCGCCCGGGCCATTCCGAAATTCGTCTTTGTCGATGCGGCGTTTCAGGAGCGGGCGGTCTGGGGGCCCCGGCCGCCGGAGGTGCAGGCGTATCTCGACGCCGTGCGGCGCCGGATTCCACCGCCGGACGATTCGGCGCACGAGACCGTCAAGCGGGCCGTCTACCGGGAGGTGGGCGATCGGTACGCCACCGATCCCGCCTTCTGGGCGGCGATCGAGGCCGATCTGCGCCGGACGCTTGAGCCGGTGGCGCCGGCGTGAAGCGCGGGGCCTTCGGCGAGCCGGCGCCGGTTTGCGCCCGAGAAAGCGCACGGGCGAAGGCGAGGACGGCCGGTTCGCCCCCTTTCGATCAGAGGGTGATCACCGTGTAGCCGTCTCGGGCATAGCGGGCAAACGTGTCCCGCGCGAGATCAAGGGCGAGGCCGAGGTCCCGGGCCCGGTCGGCGACGCCGAAGCGCTCGGCCTGCTGACCGCAGGCGGCGACGACGGCGCCGGCCTGAAGGAGCTCCTTAAGGAGCCGGTGCGCTTCGTCTTCGTCCTGAAGGCCGGCGAGCCACTTGAGGCCGTCCACAAAGAAGAAAATTTCCACCGTCTCGAGGCCGAGCTCTTCCCGGGCGAAAAAGGTTCGTGAGGCGACCCGAAGGGCGGAAAGCGCTTTGGCCTCGTTGTCCGGTCCGGTGGTGATCAGGTAGGCGAGGCGTCCGGCCATGGTTTCTCCCTCCCCGGTTCCGTTTCTCCGCTCCCATTGTAGCAAAAAAAGAGGAACACCGGCCAAAAGGCCGGCCCATCATGAATCGATCGTCGGAGCATTCGGGATGGCTTCGACTGGCAAGACGCCGGCGATTCGGTGCCGACGATCCGTCGGCTACAGGCGGCCTATCTTCCGCCCACTACAGGCGGCCGCCGGCGTCGCGGACGATCGCCTCGGCCGCTTCGGCGTGCTCGGGCGGGACGAGGGCGATGAGCACGACGTCTTCACCACCGGCCGCCGGGTCCCCGTCGGCGAGGCCGCTGGCCGACGGATCGGCCGCCTCCAAAACGGCAAAATCGGGCCGCGGGTGATCGGTGCCGAGCGTGAGGTGGGAGAGGCTCGGGATGCGGCCGGAGGGGGGATTGGCCGGTCGGGCGACGGCGCCGTCGTGGGGAAACTGGTTGAGCCGTCGGATGTCGACCTCAAGCGGTCCGAGGACGCGCAGGCGGTCGGCGGCCCGCTCGGCGGCTTCGACGGTTCGGAAGAAGGCCTGGATCAACCGTTCGCGCGCGGGCATGGTCCCGTCGGCATCCTCCTTTCGGGATTCGGTTAAGGTTCCCCCCGTTCCGGCCGGCATATACGAAACCTCCGGCGCCGATGAACCTGCCAGCCGTATGTCGACCGTCGGCCGAGGGAGCGCCATGCCGGCGGGCGACGGTCTTCCGGCAGCGGGTCGGGCGCTTTTCTCACGGTAGGGTGGCCGCCGGATCGTCATATGTGTATAATAATATCAACAAAGAATCGGGCCGCGAGGAGGAATGCCGATGCGAAGCGGGTGGCGGTTCTGGGCCGCGCGGTGGCGCGTGCTCCGGCTTACGGCGGCGTTGATGCTGGGGTCGGGAATTGGAGCGTACGTTTATGCCGGGCCGCTGGAAGGGGTGCTCGGGCCGGCGGTGGCGCAGGTGTTCGCGAAGATCGGCGCGGGGGACGGCGTTCTTCCGTCGGGGTCGGAATTGTTCATTCGTATTCTTCTGTCCAATCTTCTGGCGGTGGTCTTCGCGATCGCCGGGGGCGTCGTCTTCGGCCTTATTCCGCTCTGGTCGGCGGTCCTAAACGGCGCCCTCATCGGCTTTCTACTCGCGAAAACGGCGGAACAGGGCTTTTCGCCGGTGGCGATGTTCGTCTACGGCATCCTACCCCACGGTCTCTTTGAGCTGCCGGCGATGATTCTGGCCGCCGCTTACGGCCTCGTCATCGGCGGGGCGGTCATCCGTTCCCTCGTCGGGGGGGTGGTCGGGCGCCGGGACGACCGATTCTCGGCGGGGTGGCGGGCGATCGCCGGGGCGTTCTGGCCGACGATCGTCGCGATCGTGAGCCTCCTCATCGTGGCCGCGGCGGTGGAAAGCTTTGTGACGGTGCCGCTCGTCGAGGGGGCGTTTCGGGCCAGCCGCTGAACGTCGATACGCGTCCTGGTCGCTGAGCGTCGATGCGCCCCGGCCGCAAAGCGTCGGTGCGCGCCTGATCGTCTCGGCTCGTGGCAGAGTGTCGGACGCCGGATCCGACGGAACGCCTGATTCGGCTGCCGCCGACGTCGTTCGGCGTCTGCCCTTTTCCCTATGCTATAATCTGGATGAACGCCCAAGATGAACACGCAAGCGGTCGAGGAACGGAGAGGCGTCCGTGGACAGGCAGGAATCGGTGGACAAGCAGGAAGCGAAAGACCGGCGGGCATCGATGGACGGGCAGGAACCGGAAGCGCATAAGGAGCGGCGGAGGGAGGAAGCCGGCCAGCGGGCGCATCTCGTTGCGCTGGCGATCGGCCGCCCCCGCGGGCGGGGGAGCGCCGGCGGCCGGGTTGCGGATGAAGGGACGCCGGAAGAATCGCTGGAGGAGCCCGCGCGGCTCGTCGAGACGGCGGGCCTGGTCGCCGTCGGACGGGAAGTGGTTCGCCGGGCGCGGCCGGATCCGGCGACGTACCTGGGCGCCGGGGCGGGAACGAAGCACCGTCCCCGTCGTTGCGCTCACCGGATACACAAACGCCGGCAAGTCGACGCTTCACCGGGCGCTCGCCGGCTCGGACGTTCTGGCGGAGGATCGGCTGTTTGCCACGCTCGATGCGATCGCCCGCCGGGTCGAGCCGAAGGCCGGCGAGCCGTACCTCCTCGTCGATACCGTCGGTTTCGTCCGGAAGCTCCCGCCCTCGCTCGTGGCAGCGTTCCGTTCGACGCTGGAAGATCTCTTTACTGGAAGATCTCTTTACCCGATACGGGACGGAGATCGTCGTCGTGCACCGGGACGAAAAGGCGGAGCCGACGCAGGAACTGACGGAAGATCTGGTGAGCATCGTTCAGCATTTTGCCGCCCGGCTGTACGGAAGCCGCTCGTACCGGGCACGAAAGCTCGTGCGGACGGTCAAGGAGGCCCTGGGCGATGAAGCGGACCGTTCGACTGATGAGTCTTCCGCTGAACCGAAGAAAGTGGGAAACCCTTAAGCGGACGATTGAGGCCTATGCCCGGCAGAAGGATGCCTTTCTCGTCCGGTACGCACATCTCGACTTTCTCCCCTATCTGGGTCCGGGCGGTCGTCGGGCGCTTCGGGATGAGCTCGTTCGGACCGGCTTCAAAAGCCCTTACGGCCTTCAGGCGCGCCTGTGGAAGATGGCCCTGGAGGATGCGCTCCTTACGATCGAGCGGCACTGGGAAGCGGTGCTTCGGGACGTTGTGAGAAGCCTTCCCGACGCCTGGTCGGAAGGGAGGAAACATTACGCGAGGTGGCTTCTTTACCTTCCGGAAAAAGGCGTCCGGGACTGGCGCCGGATTCGGATCTGATGCGGGGCCTTGAGACCGGAGCGCCGAACAACGGTCCGGGCGCCGAACTGACGCCGGAGGAACAGGCGCGCGTCCGCCGCTGGCTCAGGCGGCAGGTGCGCCGCCGTCTCACCCGGCCACGGGTAAGAATCGCAAGGAGCATGATGCTCGATGCGGAAATGTACGCATCGCTTACCCGGACGATGAAAAACGGTCGGGTGCGGCAGTTCGTCAGTATCATGACCTTAGAACCGCGCCAGCGCGTCGTCGTGCCGCTCGCCGGCGTTCACGCCATCTCCGGGAACATCCGGATCGTCCTTGCGGAGGAGCGGCGGGTCGAAGTTCACGTCGTCGGCGACGTTGGGGCGGCGCCGCCCGTACCGAACCCCGGGCCGGATGAAGCCGGGATCGACTTCGGCATCACCGAAGTGATGACCGACGAGACCGGCGTCAAATACGGCGAAACGTACGGCCAGGCGCTTCAGGAAATGTCGGAGACGATGCTTCGAAAATCCAGACGGCGACAGAAACTCTGGGCGCTGTATCGGAAATACCTTGAGCTCGATCCCGCCAGAGCCCGGCGCATCCGGCGCCACAACCTGGGCACCGCGAAACAAACCCGACGCAACCGAAGATTCCGGCGGAGATTGGAAAACGAAATCAATCACGCTTTCAATCGTTTCTTTGCCGCTCGAAGGCCGAAGGTGATCGCCATCGAAAGCCTTGAACATCTGAGCGGGAAGGCGAAAAGCAAAGGCTTAAGCCGGAAGGTCGCGCTCTGGACGCGGTCCGTTTTGAGGGAACGGCTCACGTTTAAGACCGCCCGCTTCGGCTCCGAAGAGCGCCCCGTAAACACGGCCTATTCCAGCCAGACCTGTCCGTCTTGCGGCTTCGTGGACGCGAAAAACCGAAACGGCGATCGCTTTCACTGCCGGAACTGCGGTTTTACCGCCGATGCGGATCACGTGGCGGCCATGAACATTCACGCCCGGCTTCACGATCTCGAAATCCGACGCTCGATGCCAAAGGAAAAGGTGTTTGCGATCCTGAAGCGGCGTTTTGAAGCCAGGCAGGCTTAAGAAATCCCTTGCGAAGTTCGATGCCCCCGGCGTCCGGGGGCGGCCCCTCGAGGGCGAGAGGGCCGAAGGGCGGCCCGGAAGCGTGCAGGGGAACCGGCGCCGTTCGAACCGGCCGTTCGGCGGCACAGGGCACCCCTGAAGGAAGGCGGATCCCCCGTTTCGGGTGCCGGACGGGGGCTTTCGCGAAGCGGAGCTCCGGTTCGGCTTAAAGCGCCGTTCGGTCTTCGAAGTAGGAGCTTTCGGGATGGGCGACCTAACCACCCCGCCGTTTGGAAGCCCGTATGGGTCACTGTTTGGGCGGGGCTCCAGATACGGGAGGCGCATCGCGGCCGGGAAGATGCGGGTTCCCCTCCCGTCCCTCGGAGCGCGTAAAGCATCCCGGACCTGCCAGGGTATTGATATTGTGAGCACTTGGTAGGTTTTTAGAAACAGCTGGAAAAAGGCTTGGCGGCCCGCCTGCGATCGGCGGTCTCCCCGCCGTGACGGGGCCGCGCAGCATCGATTTCACCGGCGAAGGGCAGCGATTTCGGCCGGAGAGGAGAGGCGGCGTTGAAAACGCAGTGGCTGTTGTTCTGGCTGCTCGTCTTTGCGGTGCTCGTGGCTGTTTTTGCACTTCTTAACGTCGAACCGGTGACGATCCGCTACGGGTTCGGCACGGTTCAGACGTCGCTCGTTCTCGTCATCTTGCTTTCGGCGCTTTTCGGCGGCGTCCTCGTCGGCCTGTACGGCATCATCCGACAGTACGTCCTCGAGCGGGATCTCCGGGAGGCGCGAAAGGCGCTCGCTTCGCTCGAAGCGGAGCGAGACGCCCTCCAAGAGGAGGTCGGCGCCCTGCGGGCCCGGCTGGAGCAGAAAGAAGCGGCCGAACGGGGAGCGGAAGCGTCTTACGATCCTGAAGGCGCGCTTCCCCGCGATCCGTAAAGAGCGCCGCTCCGCGGCGCGCATCCGGAGGGGAGGTCGGCGGATGGGGCGTGACCGGGCGGAGGTCGCCGTCGGATCTTCAATAAGAGGGGCTTTCGCTCCCGCCGGTCCGGGTTCGGTCGATGGCGTCGCTTAGACCCGCGCCTCCGCCGGCTAGCGGCGATCCGCCCCGGAAAGGTGGGCGAGGTTTTCTTTGATTTCCCGATACAGGCGGAACGGCTTGGTCGTCATCCGGACGGGAACGGTGAGGGCAAAGCGGAGCGCTCCGGTCGATTGCCATTCCGCCTGCAGGCGCTTCGGTTTGGTCCGGAGGCGTTCGAGGAGGTCGCGGGAAAGGAGCCACGTCGGGTCGACCGGTTTTCTCAGCGTGGCGCCGCATTCCGTGCACGTGACACGAAGGAGGATGTCGCCGGCGTATTCGAGGGCGTGGGTCGTTTCCCGGCGACACCGGGGGCAGAAAAGCTCGGCGTCCAGCCGCTGGATGTTCATCCCGCCCACCTCCTTCATCCTTCCTCAACCCTATTATACCAGCGCGCCGGAGGCGGGTGTCGGAAAGCCGGGGGATGGCCATGCGCTTTAAGGCGGTGACGGTGTTCGTCAACGACATCCCGATCGTCGTCAGCCACGACGCCCAGGTGCGCCACGCGCTGATGGCGTACGATCCCGCGCTCTTCCGGCTCGTCCGGGACGGCCGGGCGGAGGTCACCGATGCGGACGGTCATCCGGTCGATCTCTTCGGCGCCGTCGGAGAGGGGTGGCGGTTTTACGTTCGGCTCGGTTCCGACCGGGATCGGCCGCCTGAAGAAGGGCGCTAGGAGAAAGACGGCCGACGAACGGCGGCGGCAGGCGAAGATGGAGCGTGGATCGCCGAAAAAAGTGGATCGGTGTAGACGAGAAGGAAGAAGTGAAGAAGCAGAGAAGAAAGAAGCTCGGAAAGAAGGGGCGGGCCATGGCGGCATTTCGACGGGAGGCGGATGACATACGGCGAGAGTCCGGCAGGGGGCCTAGGCCGCCGGCGGAAAACCGGGTTTCGGGCTATCTCTCCCTCGGCGCTCGGCGGAAGGCCTCGGACGTCCATCTCGCCGCCGGGGAGCCGCCGGCGATCCGCCTGGACGGGGCGCTTCTCGTCCTTCCGGAGCCTCCCCTGACGGCGGCGGAGCTTTGGGCCTTTGTCGAAGAAGCGCTTGACTCAAGCGGGCTTGCCCGGCTGCGGAAGGAAGGTTCGATCGACGCGCCTTACGGGATTGAAGGCGTGGCGACCTTTCGGCTGAATATTTTTAAACAAAGGGGGATGCCGGCCCTCGCCGCCCGCATCATCCCGGATCGGGTGCCGACCGTCGAGGAGCTCGGCCTCCCGGAGGCGGTCCGTTCGCTCGCCCGGCTTGAGGACGGCCTCGTCCTCGTCACGGGGCCGACGGGGAGCGGCAAGTCGACGACGCTGGCGGCGATCATCGAGACGATCAATCGCGAGGCGGCGCGGCACATCATCACGCTGGAAGATCCGATCGAATACGTCTTCGAAAACCGCCGCTCCCTCATTCGTCAGCGGGAGATCGGGCGGGACGCGTCGAGCTTTGCGGCGGCGCTCCGGGCGGCGCTCCGACAGGATCCGGACGTCATCCTCGTCGGCGAGATGCGGGACCTCGAGACGATCGCGACGGCGATCACCGCCGCCGAGACGGGGCACCTCGTCCTTTCGACGCTGCACACGAAAAACGCCGCCCAGACGATCGACCGGATCATCGACGTCTTCCCGGCGGCGCAGCAGAACCAGGTCCGGCAGCAGCTTTCGGCGACGCTCCGGGCCGTCGTCGCCCAGCGCCTTTTGCCGAGGCGGGGTGGCGGGCGGGTGGCCCTCGTGGAAGTCCTCATCAACACGCCGGCGGTGGCCAATCTCATCCGTCAGCAAAAAACGCACCAGATCCCGAGCCTGATGCAGACCGGGACGGCGTACGGGATGCAGACGTTCGAACGGGCGGCCCGGAGGCTGATCGAGGCCGGGGCGGTGGACCCGGCGCACCTCAGGCCATATCTCGCCCCGGCCGGCGTCGACGAAGCGTAAGCCGGGCGCGACGAGCGCGAGCAAAAATCGGCGGGCAAGGCATATTCTCCCGACGCCGGACATACGGTAAAGCAACGATGTCCGGAACAGGGGGAAGGCGGATGACGAAGCCGCGCCTTTGGATCGGGAGCAAATCGGACGGACAAGCCCTGACCCGCCTGAAGGGGAAAGAAGCGGATCGCCTGACGCCCGACCGGCCGGGGACGGTCGGGGTGGAGAGGCCGGTGGAACCGGCTCGGGAAGGCAAAGCGGAAAGAGGCCGGTCGGAAGGCGCCGGAGCGGCCGGCGAGGCGGCCTACGGCCCGCCGCCGGCCGGTGCGAGGACGGCCAGAGCCGACAAGGCGCCGCGGGCCCCCGGGAAGGCGGCGCCGGCTGGCGGTGAGGCGCGCTCCGGCGGAGGGACGGGCGACGGCCGTCCGGATCGGTCCGGCGTGCCCTTTAAGACGCAGGTTTACGCCAAGTGGTTCGGCGGCGGGGCGGCCGGTCCGGGGCGCCCGGATGGGTCCCGCCAGGGCGGAACCGTCCCGGAGGAACGGGCGACCGACCGGTCGGTTGCGGCGGGGGACGATCCGGGCCGGATGAAAACGACGTCGGCTTCACCGCCGGACGGCGGATCGGCGTTCCGGAGCGCCGGGGGAGCGCGGGATAGAGCGCCCGGGCCGGACACGGACGGCCCGGAAGGCCGGGGCGATCGCTTCGTCCGACGGGATCGGTGGACGATGGAAGGACCGGCGGGTCCCGCCCGACGCGGGACGTTCGTCCCCTTTCGACCGGCCCGCCGGTCCCGCGCCCGCCTTCGGGGGGCGGCCGGCGCCGTTTTGTCCGTCGTCTCGGCCCTCGTCCTCGGGGGGCTCTTCGGGTACGCCCTGCTCTGGTTCGTCTTCGGAGACGGCGGCCCGGTCGCCCGCTCGCCGTCGACCGGGCCCGAGGCCTCGCCGGACGTCCGCTCCGTCGAGCGACCGGAGCGGAGCGGGCTTCCCGGCGCGGAGGCGGCGGACGGCTTTTTGCCGAAGCTCGTCTTTTATGCGGTCCAGGGCGGCGTCTTTCGCGATCGGGCCGGGGCGGCGCCGCTCATCGAGACGGCCAAAACCCGGTCGATTCCGGCGGCGGTCGTCGAAGGGGATCCCCTGCGGGTGTTTTTCGGCGTCGCCTACCGGGAAGACGACGCGATGAAGCTGGCCGCCTATTATGCCGGAAAGGGCGTCGACGTCTACGTCCGACCGTACGACTTAACCGGCGGAGCGATGACGGAAGCCGTCCCCGGGGACGTCCGGAAGCTGATCGGGTCGTTTCTCACGCACGGGCTGTACCTGTTCGACTTAAGCGGCCGCTGGACCGCCGAAGGCTTAAGCACGCCGGTCGAAATCGACGATCCGGCGTGGCAGGCGTTTCGGGAGACGCACGGCCGTTTCCTCGACGAGGGAAGCCGGCTCAAGGCGCATCTCCCGGCACCGGCTTCGACCGACGTGGAGGCGATGACCCAGGCGTTGAACGCGGCGGTGATGGGCCTCGTGGAGTATCTGAAGGCGCCGAGCGACGCCTACCTCCTCGCCAACGAGGAGGCGCGCCTCCGGTATTTTCAGGCGCTCCGGTCGCTTTACGATCACCTCCGGGCCCGCTGATCCGGCCGGAGAAGATCGGCGGGGATCTTCGGCTAAAAAATCTTCGACTAAAAAAACGTAAAGAAACGGCGCCGTCCAGAACGCCACAGGCGGCGGTGGGTTGGCCGAAGACCCGCCGCCGTTTGTCTTGGGACGACGGATTTCGATATAATAAACCTGATTGCCCTGCGGAACGGGGGTGTCCCGATGACGGTGCGATCGTCCGGCCTTCCGCCGGTCGTCCTCGCCTCCGGTTCTCCCCGGCGGTCGGCGCTTCTCGCCATGGTCGGCGTGCCCTTTGACGTGCTTCCGGCCGACGTCGACGAAGCCTTTTTGCCGGGCGAGGAAGCAGAGGCGGCCGCCGTCCGCCTGGCCCGGCTCAAAGGGGAAGCGGTCCGCCGGCAGCGACCCGACGCCCTCGTCCTCGCCTTCGACACGATCGTCGCGCTCGAGGATCGCCTGTTCGGCAAACCGCGGGATGGCAAAGAAGCGGCGGAGATGCTTCGGGCGCTCTCGGGCCGGACGCACCGGGTCGTGACGGGGCTCTATGCGGCCCTGGGCGGGCGGGTCGAGACGGCGGCGGAGGTGGCCCGGGTGACGATGGTGCCGCTTTCGGAGGACGTCATCCGGACGTACGTCGCGACCGGCGAACCGATGGACAAATCCGGCGCCTACGCGGTGCAGGGCCGGGCGGCGCTCTTCGTCGAGCGGATCGACGGGGACTACACGAACGTTGTCGGGTTGCCGCTTTTTGCGCTCCGAGGGCTCGTCCGGCGGCTCGGGATCGACCTCGCCGACTACTGGACGGTTCGGTCGGAGGCCGAGGTCGGGGGGGCGTTGCCTCAAAACGGCTGACCGCGGGCGGTTCGGCTGGGGCGGCGCTGCGGCGTCCATCCGTCGGGTCGCCGGTCACCGGCGGGACCGCCGCAACGGGATTTTGGAACATCGGCCGGAAGGGCGGTGAGGCGGTGGCGGGCGAGGGGCTTCGCATGCGGGAGGTGCCGGAGGAGGCGCGCCCGCGGGAGCGGCTTCTCCGGTACGGACCGGAGGCGCTTTCGGATGTGGAGCTCGTGGCGATCATGCTGCGCACCGGCGTCCGGGGCGAAAGCGCCCTCCGGCTCGCGGAACGGGTGCTCGCCGCCGCCGGCGGCCTTCGGGAGCTTCTTGGAATGGGCATCGAAGAACTCGCCGCGATCCGCGGTGTCGGGACGACGAAGGCCGTGCAGCTTCTTGCGGCCTTCGAGCTGGGGCGGCGCCTCGCCCGGGAGCTCCCGCGGCCCTACGTCGTCCGTTCCGCCGCCGACGCCGCCCGCCTGCTCATGGACCGGCTCCGGTATCTCGCCCAGGAGCATTTCGTCGTCCTGTTCCTGAATGCCAAATACGAACTGATCGGCGATAAAACGATCTTCATCGGCACGCTGGACGCTTCCCTCGTGCACCCGCGGGAGGTGTTCCGGGAGGCGATCCGGCGGAGCGCCCACAGCATCATTCTCGCCCATAACCATCCGAGCGGGGATCCGACGCCGAGCGCGGAAGACGTCCGCGTCACGGGACGCCTCGTGCAGGCCGGACGCCTCCTCGGCATCGAGGTGCTCGACCACATCATCATCGGCGACGGCGTCTTCCGGAGCCTCCGGGAGGACGGCTGGCCGGTGGAGGCGGAGCGTTTCTGATCCGGTCCGGCGCGCCTTTTCATCCGGCGCGACCGGAATCGAGGCGCGACCGGACGCCGCGCGGCGGCCGGAACCGGCGCCGGGCGGCGTCCGAGCGGGTGCGAACCTGGAAGGCGAGCTTGAGCCTGGAAGGAAGGATGAACGCTGATGCTGTTTGCCATCGCCCGGGACATGGCGATCGACCTCGGGACGGCCAACACCCTCGTCTACGTCAAGGGAAAAGGGATCGTCGTCAAAGAGCCGTCGATCGTCGCCGTCAACACGAAGACGGGGGCGATCGAGGCCGTCGGCAACGAGGCGAAGCAGATGGTCGGCCGCACCCCGTCCAACATCGTCGTCAAGCGGCCGATGAAAGGCGGCGTCATCGCCGATTTTGAAACGACGCAGATGATGCTGCGCTATTTTATCCAGAAGGCCCAGCGGACCAAGGGGCTCATCAGCCGGCGGCCGAACGTCATGGTCTGCGTCCCGTACGGGGTGACGCCGGTCGAAAAACGGGCGGTGGAGGAAGCGGCCCGGGAGGCGGGTGCCCGGGAGGCGTGGACGATCGAAGAGCCGTTTGCGGCGGCGATCGGGGCGAACCTTCCGGTGTGGGAGCCGACGGGGAGCATGGTCGTCGACATCGGCGGCGGGACGACGGAGGTGGCGATCATTTCGCTCGGCGGCATCGTGACGAGCCGTTCGGTCCGGACCGCCGGCGACGAGATGGACGAGGCGATCATCCAGCACATCAAACGGCGTCACAACCTCCTCATCGGCGAGCGGACGGCGGAAGATCTGAAGCTGGAAATCGGCGCCGCCCGGCCGCCGCGGAAGGAGGCGACGATGAGCATCCGGGGGCGGGATCTCATCACGGGGTTGCCGAAGACGATCGAGGTGACGGCGTCCGAAATTGCCGAAGCCCTGGCGGAAGTCGTGGCGACGATTGTCGATGCGGTGAAGACGACGCTGGAACAGAGCCCGCCGGAGCTCGCGGCGGACATCATGGACCGGGGGATCGTCCTCACCGGCGGCGGAGCGCTCCTTCGGGAGCTCGATCAGCGGTTGTCGGAAGAGACCGGGATCCCGGTCTTTGTCGCGGAAAACCCGCTGGAGTCGGTCGTCATCGGGACCGGGCGGGCGCTTGAAAACCTCGACCTGTACCGGAAGCATTTTTTTGAGCCGAAAAAGGCGGGGAAGCGGTCTTTCTCCGGCTGAAGCGGGAGGGCATGCGTGTGCCGCGCTTGGGCCGCCTGCTGATCGTCTTTTTTCTCGCCGCCGCCCTCCTGGCGGCGTCCCTCGCTTTTACGCCGGTGCCCCGCGGCGCCCTTTCGCTTCCGGAGCGGATGATCAAAGACGTTGCGGGCTTCGGCGCCTGGGCGCTTTCGGCGCCGGCCGGGTGGGTGAAGGGCTGGGCGAAGCGCCTGGCCGATCTGAAGGACACCTATGCGGAAAATGCCGCGCTCAAGCGGTCGCTCGTCTCCTATGCCCGTCTGAAAGCGGACTACGACCTCCTCAAGGCGGAAAACGAACGGCTTCGGGCGCTTCTCGACCTGAAGACGACGAGCCGGGATTATGCGCTGCTGGCGGCGGAGGTCATCGGCCGGGAAGAAGAGACGTGGATGCGGTCGCTCGTCGTCGGTCGCGGCGAGACGGACGGCGTCCGGCCGAAGGAGGCGGTGCTCGCCTCCGGCGGCGCCCTCGTCGGCGTGGTGGAACGGGTCGGCGCCTTCACGAGCGACGTCCGCCTGATCACCGACCTCGAGGGGGCGCTCAACATCGCGGCGATGACGGTCGGTCCGACCCCCGCTTACGGCGTCATCGACGGCTACGACGCCGAGCGGGGCCTTCTTGCGATGAGCAAGATCCCCCTCGACGTCGACGTCCCGCTGGGGAGCACCGTCGTCACGTCGGGGCTGGGCGGCGTGCTGCCGAAAGGGCTCCTCATCGGCCGGGTCGAACGGGTCGTGCCGGCGGCCGACATGCTCACCCGAACGGCGTACGTCAAACCGGCGGCGGATCTGTACCACCTGGACTGGGTCCTCATCGCCCGGCGGCTCGATCGGACGGTCGACACCGGGGGCGGCCGGTCGGCGGAAGGGGGCGCCGGGCGGTGAAAGGGGGAGCGACGGCGTTCGTTTTTTTTCTCGCCATCGTCGCCGACCTTGCCATTCCGTCGATCGTCGTCCCGGGCTCGATCCTCGCCGCATACCCGGTTCAGCCGCGCTTTTTTCTCGCCGCCCTCACGCTGTACGCCGCCTTCCGCGGCTCCAGAGCGGGGGCCGCGGCCGGGGCCCTTGGCGGGGCCGTCATCGACGTCGCCTTCGGCCGGGCGTTCGGCCCGAACGCGCTCTTTTATGCCGCATGGGGGGGAGTGGTGGGCGAGGCGCGGCGGGCCGTGTACCGGAACGCCTTTACTCTGTCGGGGATCGGCGCCGTTGGGGCGGTGCTGTATGATGCCTATTTTTTCGGTCTCTTTCGCCTCTTCCGCTGGACTGAAGCGAGTTGGGATACGCTTTTCTTTCGTCAGGCGCTCTGGGAATTCTGGCTGACGGCGGCGGTGGTGGCCCTCGGGTACGGGCCGGCGCGGCGCTGGGAAGCGGCCGGCGGTGGGCCCGACGGCGGCGAGGAGGGGGCTTAAGGATGAACGACGTCGTCCGGAAGTTCAACGTGCTGTTTCTCGCCGTCTTTTTCCTGTTTATGCTGCTTCTTTTGCGCCTGACGGAGCTCATGCTCGTCGACGGCCCGCTGTACGCCCGGGCGGCCGAGCACATCAGCGACAAGCGGGTGTCCGTTTCGGGGTCCCGAGGGTGGATCTACGACCGGAACGGCCTGCCGCTCGCGAAGAACGAGACGGTCTTTCGCCTGACGTTTCTCGACGAGGGACTGAGCCTGGAGGACGTCGTGGCGCTGGCGGCGAAGCTCGAAGCGGTCTTAAAAACGCTTCCCCGGGAAAAAAACCCCGTCTATAACAATCGGGTCGACATCCTCCGGGCGCTCGACGTCGGCTGGCGCTATGTGGCGAAAACCGGCGATGAGGAAAAAGCCCGGGCGGCGATTCAGCGCCTCCGGGAGGGGGCGCCGTTTCGACCGGAGGAGTGGGAACTTAAGGAGGCGCCGCTTTCCGATCCTCGCTACGTTCCCCGGACGATTCCGGTCGACCTTCCGCCGGAGGTCGTCTTCCGTCTGGAAGAGGAAATCGGGGAGTATCCCGGCGTCCGGATCGAGACGGCGGCCCGGCGGGTGTACGTCTACGGCGATCTCGCGCCGTATGTGATCGGCTACACGCGTCCGGTTCGCTCGACGTCGTCGAAAGAGCGCTACGATGAGCTGCTTTCGCTCGGGTATAAGCCGGAGGACCCCATCGGCGAGGTCGGCGTCGAGGCGGCGTACGAGTCGGTCCTTCGGGGCGTTCCGGGAACGGCGATCGTCCGGTCGAATGCGCTGACGCGGGAGCAGACGCTGACCGTGGAGCGGGAGCCGGCGGCGGCCGACAACGTCGTGCTGACGATCGACGCCCGGTTTCAAAGAACGGTCGAGACGATCCTCGCCGAGGAGATCGGCCGGATCAACGCCACGATCCCGGACCAGAAACTCGATCCGGTCAAAGAGGCCCTTGCCGTCGTCGTCGATCCGTGGAACGGCGATGTGCTGGCGATGGCGAAGGCGCCGGGGTATGACCTGAACTGCTGGAACAACCTCGATCAACCGGAGTGCTATAAGGAAGTTGAGCGGGGATTTTTTAATCCGCTCCTCGACGGCAAGTATCCGCCCGGTTCGACCTTTAAGCCCCTCACGGTCCTCTTCGGCTTGCAGAAAGGGCTCGTCGGTCCGAATGAAAAAATCATGTCGACCGGGGCGTATCGCATCGGGACGACCGTCAAACACGACTACAAACCCGGCGGCCACGGTCCCACCGACGGCCTGAAGGCGATCCAGGAGTCGGTCAACACCTACATGTACGAGATCGGCATGCGCCTCTACCGCCGGGTCGGCGGTGTCAAACCCGCGATCGAGGCCGTCCGGAGATTTGCCGAACCGTTCGGCCTCGGCGTTCCGACGGGGATCGACCTGCCGGGAGAAGGGACGTTTCTTCCGGGCGGCGGGACGGAAGTCGGTCGGATCGCCGACATGATGATCGGCCAGTACGACTTCTACACGCCCCTCGAGATCGCCCAATACGCTGCCACCCTCGCCAACGGCGGCACCCGGATGCGGCTCCACGTCGTCCGCTCGATCAACGAGCCGGTGGAAAACTCCAAAGGGCCTGGCCCGGTCCGCTATCCGATCGAAGGGGAGGTCTTAAACCGCGTCGACGTCGACCCCCGCTGGATCGCTTACGTCCGGGAAGGGATGCGCCGGGTGACGCAACCGGGCGGGACGGCGGCGGCGGCGTTCGCCGGCGCGCCGGTGCCGGTGGCGCTGAAGACCGGGACCGCTCAGAGGGTGCAGGTCACGGTCCCCGGCACGAATCGGGTGCGCTATAAGTACGATACGCTGGCGATCGGCTTCGCTCCGGCGGACCGGCCGGAGATCGCCTTTGCGGTCATCGTCCCGGGGGTCTTTTCCCTGAGCGGCAACACGGCGGCGCCGATCGCCCGGCGGATCGTCGACGCCTACTTCGGGGCGGAGCCGCCGGCGCCGCTTGAGCCGGTGACCAAGGCGGCGGGCCGCGATCGGGCAAAGCGGTAGCCCGTCCGGCGCGGCGGCCGAGGGGCTTTCCGGCGGCGCCGAAACGGAAAAGAGCGCCTTCCGGCGTCGGCCGGCGGGAGGGTGCCGAGGCGCCGGGCGCTCACTGGTGCCGGATGGGGCGCCGAAGCAGGAAAACGGCCGCCGGAAGGCGAATGGGATAGGGGAAAGCGAGGGGTCGATCGTTGGCGGCGCGTGCACCGCGACTGCACATCAAAGGAACCCGCGACGGGCTCGTCTTCTATTTCGATCCGAACGCGTCGGTGGAGGAGCTCCTCGCCGCCCTGGAGGAGCGCCTCACCGAAGGGATCGACCGCCTGGCGGAGCGCGGGGGTCCGACGCCGGTCATCCTTCACTTCGGCACCCGGTACGTCCCGGAGGAGGTGCTCGCGGCGATCCTGGAGGCGTTCCGGAGCCGTCCGGCCCTGGCCGTCCGGGAGGTCGTCCGCGACGTGTACCGGAAGGACGAGGTGGAACAGATGCTCCGCCGGGCGCGGATGCGGACGGAGGTCGGGATCATCCGCTCCGGCGAGCTGGTGGAGAGCGAGGGGGACATCCTCATCCTCGGCGACGTCAACCCCGGCGGCGTCGTCCGGGCCGGCGGCAACATCTTCGTGTTCGGTCAGCTGGCCGGCGTCGCCCACGCCGGGTGCGGCGGCCGAAGCCGGCTGATCGTCGCCCATGACTTTCGCGCGACGCACCTATCCATCGGCGGCGTGCACGCCGAAGCGGTGCCGCCGGAGCACTACGGCCGCGGCGCCTTCGTCCGCCTGGAAGGCGAGGCGCTCCGGTTTTACCCGATCGGCGCCCTTCGAACGCTCGACCTCGGGGCGCCGGTGTAGGCCGGGCCGCGGCGGGGCGGGTTTTCGCACGGCGGCCGGCGTTGGCTTGGACGTCGGACGGAAGCGGCGTCCGGCGTCCGGGATCGGTTGGATGCGTCAGACGGGCGCCGCACCGCGGCGGGCTTTCGGCCCGGGGGCGAAGGCGGTCGCCCGGCCCGGGGGCCGGGATCCGTCTCAGTTGCCGGTGCATGTCGCGCCACGGCGGGCGGCTTCCGGCCCGGCCGCCGGGGCGGGGACCGTTTCGGCGAACGTCCGGGGGTCGGGAGCGACCGCGGGCGATGCGGCGGAAAAGGAGCGGACGGCATGGGAGAAGTCATCGTCGTCACGTCGGGAAAAGGCGGCGTCGGCAAGACGACGACCGTCGCCAACATCGGGACGGCCCTGGCGATGCTCGGGAAGTCGGTCGTCCTCATCGACACGGACATCGGGCTCAGAAACCTCGACCTCGTCCTCGGGCTGGAAAACCGCATCGTCTACGACCTCGTCGACGTCGCCGAGGGATCGGCCCGGCTGGAGCAGGCGCTGGTGCGGGACAAGCGGTTCGAGGACCGGCTGGTGCTCCTTCCGGCGGCGCAGGTGAAGGACAAGACGGCTCTGAAGGCGGAGGCCCTGGTCCGGATCGTCGAAGCGCTTCAGGGGCGGTTTGACTACGTCTTTCTCGATTCTCCGGCGGGGATCGAACAGGGGTTTCACAACGCCGTCGCCGGCGCCCGGCAGGCGATCGTCGTCACGACGCCGGAGGTGTCGGCGATCCGGGACGCCGACCGGGTGATCGGGCTTTTGGAAAAGCGGGGGCTGTACGGGCCGAAGCTCATCATCAACCGCCTTCGGCCGCACATGGTCCGGAGCGGCGAGCAGGTGAGCATCGAGGAGATCGTGCAGATCCTCGGCATCGATCTTCTCGGCGTCGTGCCGGACGACGAGGCGGTGATCAAGATGACGAACGAAGGGACGCCGGTCGTCATCGACGGCCGAACGCCGGCGGCGACGGCCTACCGGAACATCGCCCGCCGGATTTTGGGGGAACACGTTCCGCTTATGAAACTGGACGATCGGGCGGGGATGCTGGCGAAGGTCCGGCGCCTGTTCGGCCTGTGAGGCGGGATCCGGATGGAGGAGCGTCTTAGGCGGGATGCGGCGTTCGGGTGGCTTCGCTTCTTCGACTGGTCGATCGTCGGTCTCATCGCCGCCTTTGCCGCCTTGAGCTACCTGAGCATCCAGGGGGCCAATCCGCTGTACGGGGAGCCGGTCAAACAGCTCCTCTGGTACGCGGTCGGATTTTTCCTGTTTGCTGCCGTGCAGGCGGCCGACGCCCGGTTGGTGCAAAATATTGCGCCGATCCTTTACGGTCTCTCGCTCGTCCTCCTCGTGCTCGTCCTCTTCTTCGGCCAGGAGACGAACGGGGCGCGAAGCTGGTTTCAGTTCGGCGCTTTCAAATTTCAGCCGGCGGAAATGGCGAAAGTGGCGACGATTCTCATGGCCGCCCGGTGGTTCCAGGAGCGGGAAGAGGCGGAGCGGCCGCCGGAGCGCTTTGGGGATCTGTGGCCGTTTTTTGCCCTGGTGGCGGCGCCGGCCTTCCTCATCCTCATCGAGCCGGATCTGGGCGATGCCCTCGTCCTGGCCGTGGTCCTCGTGGCGATGCTCGCCGTCGCCGGACGGCTGAGGCATGCGGCGGGCGTGATCGGGCTCTACGGGCTCGGCATCGCGCTCCTCGCGGCGCTCTATCGGTTCTGGCCGGCGGTGTTTTTCAAGCTGATCAAGGAATACCAGTGGCGGCGGATCACCGCCGTTCTGGCCGATCCGCCGAATCCGGCCGATCCGAGCCAGTATCAGGTGTATATGTCGCTTCAGGCGATCGGCTCCGGCCAAATGTTCGGCAAGGCCGGTTCGGGCGGAACGCTGCTTACGGAACTCCGGCTCGTTCCGGAGGCGCAGACGGATTTTATCTTTGCGGTGATCGGCGAGCGGTTCGGCTTTCTCGGAGCGGCAACGGTGCTGCTTCTGTATTTCTTCCTCCTGTATCGGCTCGTCCAGATCGGGATGCAGGTCCGGACGACGTTCGAGCGGGCGACGGTCGCCGGGCTCGTCGGCATGTGGACGTTCCAGATTTTTGAAAACATCGGCATGACGGTGAAGCTCACGCCGATCACGGGCATCACGCTGCCGTTTATCAGTTACGGGGGCAGTTCGCTGACGACCAACTTGATCGCCCTAGGGCTGGCGGTGTCGTTCGGCTGGCGGAGCGTCCGGGCGGCATAGGCAGCCGGGATCGGGACCGGCGGTGATTGAGCGGCGGACCGGCGCCGGCGCAGGCGGTGATGCGGCGGCGGTGCGGGGCACGGGCGGCGCGGCATATTCTCCCCTCCGGCGGACTATAGTGGCGGTAGCCGCGGATGGGACGAGGGGGAAGACGATGCCGCGCACGTTTGTCCGATGGTTCGGGCTCGCCGCCTTCGCCGTCTTTCTCGCCGGAGCGTGGCGCCTGGGCGGAAGCCTGGGGACGGCCGGCCGGGGGGAGGCGATCGTCCTCGGGCCGCCGGCCTGGTTGCCGCCGGCCGCCGTCCGGGCGGCGGAGGCCGGCCGGGACCGGCTTTACGCCCTCGTCGGGCGCCTCAAGGCGGATGGCGTGCTCCGGACGCTCTTTCCGGCCCTGGCGCCGGTCGAGCGGCCCGCGCCGGTCGCCTTTCGCTCGCCCTTGGACGGGGCGGTCTTTGTCTCGAGCGCCTCCGGCGCCGGGATCCTCATCGAGACGGAAGCGCAGGCGGCGGTGCACCCCGTCGCGGAAGGGTGGGTCCTTCAGGCGGCGGACGACGCGGCCCTGGGGATCCGGCTTTCGATCCTCCATCCCGACGGGACGGTGAGCGTCTACGGCCATCTGGGAGAGCTCCGGGTCCGGCCGGGGAACTGGGTCTACCCGGATGACGTCCTCGGCCGGGTGCGGGAGCGTTCGCTTTATCTGGCGCTGGAGCGGGACGGGCGGGCGCTTTCGCCGACGGATGTGATCCGGTTTGATCCGCGTTAGCGTCCACCCGCTCTTCTGGCCCCTCATCGCCGCCGGGCTGCTCGCCGGCCGGATCGGCGAACTGTTGCTCCTCTTTGCCCTCGTCCTCGCCCACGAGCTCGCCCACGCCGTCGCCGCCGAAGCGTGCGGCTACCGGGTGGAGCGGATCGTGCTCCTGCCCTTCGGCGGCGCCCTGATCGCCGAACCGCCGCCGCTTCTTACGGCGCGGGCGGAGGCGATCGTCGCCGCCGCCGGCCCGCTCATGAACGCGGCCCTCCTCGTCGCCGGGGCCGTTTTGGAGCGGGCGGCCGTCGAAAGCGCAGGCGGGTTCCCCCCCGGAACGCTTCAGGCGTGGCAGGCGGGGAACGGGGCGCTTTTTAGCGTCAATTTGTTGCCCTTTTTTCCGCTGGACGGCGGGCGGCTCCTTCAGGCCGGCTTGAGCCGCCTCGTTCCGTACCGGCGGTCGCTCGTCGGGTCGTACGCCCTCACCCTCCTCGGCGGCGGTGCGTTCCTTTTTGCGCTGATCGGCCTCCGGCAGGCCGGTTGGGCGGTGGCGACGGCCTCCTTCTGGATCGTCGTCGCCTATGCTGTCTGGGAAAGCGGGCAGGCGTGGCGGGCGCTTCCGCTCACGATGGCCGCTTTTTGGCTCAGGCGAACGCTTCATGCCGAGGCGATCCGCCGCTTCCCCGTCCGAATCGTCGCCGTCGACGGCCCGCTGACGCCGAACGGCGCCGTCGGGCGCCTCTTCCGGGAGCGCTACCACCGGTTCGTCTGCCGCGGGCGCCCGGAAACGGGCGGGCGGCTCCGGTGCCCGGAGCCGTCGCCGGTGTCGGCGGTCGAAGAAAGGGCGGCATCTGTCGGCGCCGGGAGCGTTCAGGCGCCCGATGAGTTCCGGTTCATCGCCTGCCTCGTCCGGGGGGAGGACGTTTGCCGGGGCGGTTGCAACGGTTCCTCCGGCGCGTTATAGTGGTACCGTGTGAAAGCGCGAAAGGCGCAAGAGGGGGTCGACCATGAGCCGAACACCGTCTGAGCCTGCGCCTGCCCGCCCCCTCGCCCTACCGCCATCGGTGCGGGTGGCGGCTTTTGGTGTGCGGACGGGTCTTATTCTTCCGAACGACAATATCGCCGCCATCGTCGCCGATGCCGTCGGCGACTGGATCGAGGACGGCGACATCGTCTGCGTCACGGAGGCGGTCGTCGCCCGCTCCCAGAACCGCTACTTGAGCTGCCGGGAGCTCGCCGACGACATCCGGGCCAAGCTCGACCTCAAGCCGGGCGCCCGCCTCGCCGTCGTCTCCCCGATCGCCAGCCGGAACCGCTTTGCCCTCGTCCTCCGGGCGGCGGCGATGGCGACCCGTGGGGGCACCGTCGTCGTGCAGTTTTCTCTGCCGTACGACGAGGTCGGGAACCAGGTGATCGATCCGGAGTTTGCCCGGACGCGCCTCCGGTTGAAAAAGGTGTACAAAAGTCTGTTGGAAGCCCGGGGAAACACGCCCCACCTCAACATCCTCATCCGGGAAGTCGTCGCCGCCCTCGTGCTGCAGCAGCACGGCTTTCAGATCCTCGCCATGCGGAAGATCATGGGTCGGGGGATCGCCGACGTCACCGTCCGGGACCCCGGCGGGGCGGTGGCCCCCCTCGAGGTGACGTTTTCCGAGGTGGAAAAGGCCGTCCGGCAGGCCGCCGCCCTGAAGGCGGACATGCCGGAGGCGACCCGGGCGTACGCGGCGACGGTCGATCTCGCCCGGCGGACGGTGACGCTGTACGATGCCGCGACGGGCGGTGCCGAGCCGGCGGTTGTCGGCTTTTACCCCTACGGCGACGTCGAGGAGGACATGCGGGACCCGGAGGCGATCGCCGAAGCGGAAGTCGGCGAGGGCGCCTTCCGGCACCCGATCACCGGCGTCGACTACCGGCGCCTGTACCGGGAGACGATTCTCGCCGGCGGCGCTCAGGCGGAAGTGTTCTTCGCCGAAAACCCGCTCAAGGTGTACGACCGGGGCTACCTCGACGGCGTCATCCTCGGCGAGGTCCACGGCCGGGAAGCGAGCCGGGAGCTCTTTCTTTCGTTCGGCGCCCGGGTGCCGGTCGTGACGCTCGACGAGATCGGGCCGCCGCCGTGGGGCGTCATCGGTTCGAACGTCTCGAACTACGACGAGTGCCGCCTGAAGCTGCTTCCGGAAGATGCCGACGCGACGGCGGAGGCGATCCGGCGGGCGATCCGGGAGCGGAGCCGAAAGGACGTCGAGGTGCTCATTTTCGGCGACGGCGCCTACAAGGATCCGGACACCGGGATCTACGAGCTCGCCGACCCGTATCCGGCGATCGGCCAGAGCGAGGGGCTCCGGACGGTCCGGCTGCGGACGGGGCTCAAGCTCAAGATGCACGTCGATACGCTTTATCAGCAGGGGCTCAGCCGGGAGGAGATTGCCTCGCGCCTCTCGGGAGCCCGGAGCGCCGGGGCCGACGAGGTCGGGACGACGCCGCGCAACCTCTCGAGCCTCGTCGCCACGCTGGCCGACCTCGTCGCCGGAAGCGCCGACGCCGGCACGCCGATCGTCGTCGTCCGGGGGTACCTCCCGTTGGAGGGCCGCTGAAAGAAGCCGGAGGCCGACGCCTTGTCCCGGCGTCGGTCGCCCCGCTCTGGCCGCACGGGTAGACACGTCGGTTCCTTCCGCGGTCGGGGCGGTTGATCGCCGACGGTCCGTGTCGTACAATGCCGATAATCGCGACGCTCGTGAGGAGCGCATGCGGTGAGGAGGGTCCGTCCGCCGATGCCGAGAGAGATCCGTCGCTTTCAGAAGGTGCTGGTGGCCAACCGGGGCGAGATCGCCATCCGCGTCTTTCGGGCCTGCGCCGAGCTTAAGATCCGCACGGTGGCGATTTATTCCGAGCAGGACATCGCGTCCCTCCACCGCTATAAGGCGGACGAAGGCTACCTCGTCGGCGAAGGGAAGGCGCCGATCGAAGCATACCTCGACATCGAAGGCATCATCGACATCGCCAAGCGCCACGGCGTCGACGCCGTCCACCCCGGCTACGGTTTTCTCGCGGAAAACGCCGCCTTTGCCCGGCGCCTCGCCGAAGAAGGCATCGCCTTCATCGGCCCCCGGCCGGAGCACCTCGAGATGTTCGGCGACAAGGTGGAGGCCCGTCGGCGGGCGGCGGCGGCGGGGCTTCCGGTCGTTCCCGGGACGGAAGCGCCGGTGGCGGAACGCGAGGCGGTCGAAGCGTTTGCCCGGGAGCATGGCTTTCCCATCATCATCAAGGCGGCGGCCGGCGGCGGCGGCCGGGGCATGCGCGTCGTCCGGAGCGCCGCCGAGCTCAAGGACGCCTTTGAGCGGGCCCGTTCCGAAGCCCAGGCCGCTTTCGGCGACGGCCGGGTGTACGTCGAAAAGCTCATCGAGCGGCCGCGGCACATCGAGGTGCAGATCCTGGGCGACCGCTACGGAAACATCGTCCACCTCTTCGAGCGGGACTGCTCGATCCAGCGGCGGCATCAAAAGATCATCGAGGTCGCGCCGGCGCGGGGGCTTTCGCCGGAGCTTCGGGCCCGGATCGCCGACGACGCCGTCCGCCTCATGCGGTCGGTCGGGTACGAAAACGCCGGCACGGTCGAATTTCTCGTCGACGCCGAGGGGCGCCACTATTTCATCGAAGTGAACCCCCGCATCCAGGTCGAGCACACGATCACCGAACTCGTCACCGACATCGACATCGTTCAGGCGCAGATCCGCCTGGCGGAAGGCTACGCCCTCACCGATCCGGAGGTCGGCATCCCGCCGCAGGAAGAGATTCGTCCCCGGGGCTATGCCATCCAGTGTCGCATCACGACCGAAGATCCGGAGAACAATTTCCTGCCGGACACCGGCCGCATCCTCGCCTACCGTTCGCCGGGGGGCTTCGGCGTTCGGCTCGACGGCGGAAACGGCTACACCGGCGCCGTCATCACGCCGTATTACGATTCCCTCCTGGTCAAGGCGTCGACGTATGCCCCCACGTTTGACCTCGCGGCGGACAAGATGCTCCGGGTCCTTCGGGAGTTCCGCATCCGGGGCGTGAAGACGAACATCCCGTTTTTGGAAAACGTCATCGCCGACCGGGAGTTCCGGGAAGGGACGGTCGACACCCACTACATCGAGCGGCGGCCGGACCTTCTCAACATGCCCCGGAGAAAAGACCGCGGCACGAAGCTCCTCCGTTTCATCGGCGAGGTGACGGTCAACGACCGCCTCGCGCCGGAGAAGCCGGCGCTCAAGAAGCCGCCGCGCCTCAGGCCCACGCCGGAGATGCGGGAGGCCGTCCGACGGCAGCTTCGCGGCGAAGGGCCCGTCCCGTCGACGAAGGTCCTCCTCGACACCCTCGGCCCCAAAGGGCTTGCCGAATGGGTGCTCAAGGAGCGGCGGGTGCTCCTTACGGACACGACGTTTCGCGACGCCCACCAGTCGCTGCTCGCCACCCGCGTCCGGACGCACGATCTCCTCGGCATCGCGGAGGCGACGGCGCATTTTGCGCCGGAGCTTTTCTCCCTCGAGATGTGGGGCGGCGCGACGTTCGATACGGCGATGCGCTTTTTGAAGGAGAGCCCGTGGGAGCGCCTCCGGCGGCTCAGGGAGATGATCCCGAATCTCCTCTTCCAGATGCTCCTCCGGGGCGCGAACGCCGTCGGCTACACGAACTACCCGGACAACGTCGTCCGGGCGTTCATCCACGAGGCGGCCCGGCAGGGGATCGACGTCTTCCGCATCTTCGACAGCCTGAACTGGTTCGACGGCATGCGGGTGGCGATCGAGGCCGTCCTCGAGACCGGCAAGGTGGCAGAGGTCGCCATCTGTTACACCGGCGACGTCCTCGACCCGGCGGAGAAAAAGTACACGATGCGCTACTACCTCGATCTGGCGAAGAAGATCGAGGCCGCCGGCGCCCACATCCTCGCGATCAAGGACATGGCCGGGCTTTTGAAGCCGTACGCCGCCTACGAGCTCATCCGGCAGCTCAAACAGGAAGTGTCGCTCCCGATCCACCTTCACACCCACGACACGAGCGGAAACGGCCTCTCGATGCTCCTCAAGGCGGTGGAAGCCGGCGTGGACATTGTCGACGGCGCCATCGCCGCCATGTCCGGTCTTACTTCCCAGCCGAGCTTAAACAGCCTCGTCGCCGCCTTAAAGGGAACCGACCGCGACCCGGGGATCGACGTCGAGCGGCTCGACCGCCTCTCCGATTACTGGGAGGTCGTCCGAACGTACTACGCGCCGTTTGAAAGCGACATGAAAGCGCCGGCGGCGGAGATCTACAAGTATCAGATGCCCGGCGGACAGTACACGAACTTAAAGCAGCAGGCGGCCTCCGTCGGCCTCGGCGACCGCTGGCCCGAGGTCAAAGAAGCGTACGCCCTCGTCAACCGCCTCCTCGGCGACATCGTCAAGGTGACGCCGTCGTCGAAGATGGTCGGCGACTTTGCCCTGTTCATGGTGCAGAACAACCTCGACGAAAAGACGCTCTTCGAGCGGGGCGAAGCGCTCGACTTCCCGGCGTCGGTCGTCGACTACTTCATGGGCTACATGGGTCAGCCGCCGGGCGGGTTTCCGGAACGGCTGCAGAAGCTGGTGCTCAAAGGCAAAGAACCGCTTCGGGATCGCCCCGGGGCGGTGCTTCCGCCGGCCGACTTCGAGGCGATCGCCCGGGAGCTCGAAGAAAAGCTCGGCCGCCCGCCCGCCTTCGAAGAGGTGCTGTCGTACGTCCTCTACCCGAAGGTGTTCCTCGAGTACGCCGAGCACGTCGAGCGGTACGGCGACGTGTCGGTCCTCGACACGCCGACGTTCTTCTACGGCCTTCGACCCGGCGAGTCGACGACGGTCGAGATCGAACGGGGGAAGACGCTCTACATCCGTCTCCTTTCGGTGAGCGACCCGGACGAAAACGGCCGCCGAACCCTCTTTTTCGAGCTGAACGGCCAGATGCGGGCCCTCGACATCTTCGACCGCTCGATCGCCAAAGCCGAGCACGCCCACCCGAAGGCGGACCCGAAGGATCCGCGGCACATCGGCGCTTCGATGCCCGGCAAGGTGCTCAAGGTGTTCGTCCGACCCGGCGAACGGATCGAGCGGGGGACGCCGCTTCTCGTCACCGAGGCGATGAAGATGGAGCTCACCGTGCAGGCGCCCCGGGACGGGGTCGTCGCCGAGGTGCTGGTCAAAGAAGGCGATCCGGTCGAAGCGGGCGATCTCTTGGCCGTGCTGGAAGACGCTTGACCTTACAAACAAAGCCCCGCCCATCGGGCGGGGCCTTTTTTTGCGCGGGTCCAACCATCCGGTTAGCGGGCGATGAGGACGTTCGCCTTCACCGTCTGCAGCACGCGGTGGCTGACGCTCCCGAGGAAGAGCTCCTGCAGGGCGTTTAAGCCCCGGCGGCCGAGGATGACGAGGTCGACCCCTTTCGCCTCGACGTAGTCGGCGATGGCCCGCGCCGGGTCTCCCTGAAGCAGCTCGACCGAAAGCGAGACGCCTTCCCGGTCCGCCTGTTCCTTGGCTTTGGCGAGGACGGCTTCGCCCCGCTTCAGCATCATCTCCCGGTACTCGGCGCCGGAGATCATCCCGGTCATCTGTGCGAAGACGCCCTCTGTCAACATCGGATGTAAAATCCCCAATAGCAGCGGATAAAGATTCCCCAAAATCACCGGCATGATTTCCTCAAAATCATCGGGATGAATTCCCCACCCCTGTGTCGAACTATGGCACCTGCCATCACTTTTGGGGAGGTGCCGGTGATGAGGGAGAGTGAGAAGATGGAGATCAGGAAGCTGTATGAGGAGGGCGTCAGCATCTCGGAACTGGCCAGAAGATACGGCCATGACCGCAAAACCATCCGCAAGGCTGTGAGTGAGCCGAGGCAGCAGGAGGAGGGGAGGGTGAAGTCGCGCAGCCGTAGGGTGAAAGGCCACAAGCTGGAGCCGTACAAGGCCTATGTGGAGCAGCGCATGCGTATCGGCGTCCTCAATGCGGAGCGAATCTTTCGCGAGATCCGGGAGCAGGGATATACCGGCGGAATTACCGTACTGCGCGAGTTCATGCACCCTCTCCGCCCGGTTGTCTCTGCCAAGGCAACCGTGCGGTTTGAGACGGCTCCGGGGGAACAAGCGCAAATCGACCTGGGCGCATTCCCCTACCTGGATCCGCAGGGCCATCGGCGCAAGGTATGGTGCTTTGCCATGGTCCTCGCCTACTCCCGCATGCTCTACCTGGAGTTTATCAGAGCGGCGGACCAACGGCATATCCTCCAGGCGCTCCGGAACGCGCTGGAGTTCTTCGGCGGGGTTCCAAAGGTCATGCTCAGCGACAACTGCTCCCCGCTGGTCGTGGCCAACGACGGTCATGGACACGTCGACTGGCAGCCGGCGTACATGGACTTCGCCAAGTACTACGGATTCGTGCCCAAGGCCTGTAAGCCCTACCGAAGTCGCACCAAAGGGAAGATTGAACGGCCCATCGGGTATATCCGGTCCAGCTTCTGGCCGGTTTCGTTCGTGGACCATGACGACCTGAACCGGCAAGGTGCCATCTGGCGGGATACGGTGGCTAATGTGCGCATCCACGGCACGACGCGGGAGCAGCCGGTGGTGCGGTTTCAGGCCGAGACGCTTAAGCCCCTGCCTAAGAGCCGGTACACGCTGGCGTACGCCGATATGCGCAAGGTCATGAGCGATTGTCGCATCTCCTGGAACACGAACATGTACACCGTTCCATGGCGGTATGTGGGGCACACCGTGCTGGTCCGGGAGTTTGAGTCAGGCCGCCTGCAGATCGAGTACGGCGGGCAGGTCATTGCCGAACACCGCGTGCTCACAGGCAGGCACCAGGTCTCAACCGACCCTGAGCACTTCAAGGGCATCCCGGCTGGGACGCCTCATCCGGATCGAGGCAAGGTGCCAGGGTTGCAAATCGGGCCGGACGTGGAGCAGCGGGAGCTGTCCGTCTATGAGCAGATCGCGATGGGAGGTCAGGGGCAATGAGTGAGGCGTTGGTTTTGGCCAAGGCCGAGGAGCAGCTGCTGGAGCTGGGATTGAAGCGCGCCGCGGCGGTGCTGCCGGCGTGCGTGGAGTGGGCAGCGGGGCACCAGGCGACCTATGCGGAGTTCCTGCACAGACTGCTGGATGCTGAGCAGGAGGAGCGATACAGCCGTTACATGCACGCCAGACTCCGCATGGCCAACTTCCCGTATCACAAGACCCTTGCAGATTTCGATTTCTCGTTCCAGCCGTCCGTCGATGAGCGACAAATACGCGAACTGGCCGGCTTGACGTTCATCCGGGAGGGCAGCAACGTCATCTTCCTGGGACCGCCGGGGGTGGGCAAGACCCACCTTGCGGTGGCCCTGGGGATGGAGGCGATTCGACAGCGCATGAGCGTCTACTTCGTGACCATGCAGAAGCTGGTCGCTGACTTGCGACGGGCGTACCAAGAGGGACGGCTGGACAAGCGCCTGCGCATCTACACCCAGCCGAAGCTGCTGATCTGCGACGAAGTCGGCTACTTGCCGCTTGACGCCTTGGACGCCGCGAACTTCTTCCGGCTCGTGTCGGAGCGCTACGAGCATGGCTCCCTGATCATCACGTCCAACACCAGCTTCACCAACTGGGGGACACTCTTCGGTGACCAGGTGCTGGCCTCTGCCTTGCTCGACCGGCTCCTGCACCACGCCACCACCATCAACATCCGCGGCAACAGCTACCGGATGAAGGACAAGCTGCGCGCCGGGGTGACCCATGCGCTGAAGGAGGAGGTGACCGCGTAGATCGAACATACGTCTGGGGAATGATGCGCGATGATTTTGGGGAACTGAATCCGCTGTTTGTGGGGAATCGAACGCGATTTTTTTGGGGAGTTTTAATCCGCTATTGACACCTCTTCGAAGTGATCGAAGCGAACAACGTGGACGGCCACGAGGCGCGCCTCCGGCAGAAGCTTGGCGAGCGCGAGGCCGGTCTTGAGCGCCCGTTCGGCGTGCTCCGAACCGTCGTAGGCGACGAGGATGTGGCGATACATCGGGACGCCTCCTTTGATGGGGATTCACGTCCATCATATCACACATATTTCCAGGATGACCAAAAAAAATAAGGAAAAATTTCGCCCTTTTTCCGCCGCGGGACGTCCCGGCGGCGCAAACGGGCGGAAGCACGCCCTTTTTCGTTCGGGATGAGAGCCTTCGCAAAGGACGGAACTTGACGGGATTTTCGGACTCTGGTAAAGTGGGGCTGACCACGCCCAAGGCGCCAGCGCGGGAGTCCGGGGAGCCGGGCTGAGAGGGAAGCCGATCCGCTTCCGACCGCCGAACCTGACCTGGATCATGCCAGCGGAGGAAGGCCAGGCGCCGCGACGATCGACGGCAGGATCGAATCGGACGGCCGTCCGATCCGAACCGTCTCGGACGGTCGTCCGAACGACTGAAGGCACAGGGCCGCCTCCGGGGAGGCGGCCTTTTTCGTGCCCGATGGGGCCGGACGGACGGCGGCCGGCCCTCCCGGCCCTGGCGCCGGAAGAGGAGGGGGACGATGACGACGGCGTTTGAGCGAATCGCCGCCGAAGCAAGGGGTTACCGAGGGTACTTTCCGAACAGCCGCAAGGTGTACCTTCAGGGGTCGCGGCCGGACCTCCGGGTGCCGATGCGGGAGATCCTGACCGAAGAGCGAGGGCCGGACGGGAAGCCGGTGGCGGTGCGCGTCTACGACACGAGCGGCCCGTACACGGACCCGGACGCCCGGATCGACCTTCAGGCCGGGCTACCACCTCTTCGTAGACCGTGGATCCTCGAGCGGGGCGATGTGGAGACGGTGACCGGCCACCGGGGCCGGCCGGTCCTTCGGGCCAAAGGCGATCGGGCGGTGACGCAGATGGCGTACGCCCGGCGGGGGATCATCACGCCGGAGATGGAGTTCGTCGCCCTCCGGGAGGGCGTCGATCCGGAGTTCGTCCGCCAGGAAGTCGCCCGCGGCCGGGCGATCATCCCGGCAAACGTCAACCACCCGGAGAGCGAGCCGATGATCATCGGCCGGAACTTTCACACGAAGGTGAACGCCAACATCGGGAACTCCGCCGTCTGGTCCTCGCTGGAAGAAGAAGTCGAGAAGATGACGTGGGCGATCCTCTGGGGCGCCGATACGGTGATGGACCTTTCGACCGGAAAGCGGATCTACGAGACGCGGGAGGCGATCCTCCGGAATTCACCGGTGCCGGTCGGCACGGTGCCGATCTACGAGGCGCTGGAGAAAGTGGGCGGAAAACCGGAAGACCTCTCGTGGGAGGCGTTCCGGGAGACGATCATTGAGCAGGCGGAACAGGGCGTCGACTACATGACGATCCACGCCGGCGTCCGGCTTTCGTATCTGCCGCTTACGGTCGATCGGGTGACGGGCATCGTCTCGCGGGGCGGATCGATCATCGCCGCCTGGATGCTCGCCCACCACGAAGAAAACTTTCTCTACACCCACTTCGAGGAGATCTGTGACATCCTCCGCCGCTACGACGTCGCCATCTCCTTAGGCGACGGCCTCCGGCCCGGTTCCATCGCCGACGCCAACGACCGGGCGCAGTTTGCCGAGCTCGAGACGCTCGGGGAGCTGACGAAGATCGCCTGGGCGTACGACGTGCAGGTGATGATCGAAGGGCCGGGACATATCCCCCTTCATCTCCTGAAGGAAAACGTCGACAAAGAGATCGAGCTCTGCCACGAGGCGCCGTTTTACACCCTCGGCCCGCTCGTCACCGACATCGCCCCCGGCTACGACCACATCACGTCGGCGATCGGTGCCGCAGTCGTCGGCGCCTACGGGACGGCGATGCTCTGTTACGTGACGCCGAAGGAGCACCTGGGGCTTCCGAACAAAGACGACGTCAAGCAGGGGCTCATCGCGTACAAGATCGCCGCGCACGCGGCCGACCTCGCCAAGGGCATCGCCCGGGCGAAGGAGCGGGACGATGCCCTGTCCCGGGCCCGGTTTCAGTTCCGCTGGCGGGATCAGTTCAACCTGTCGCTCGACCCGAAGACGGCCGAGGCGTACCACGACGAGACGCTCCCCGCCGAAGGGGCGAAAGTCGCCCACTTCTGCTCGATGTGCGGGCCGAAGTACTGCAGCATGGCCATTTCGCACACGCTCCGGGATCGGGTCGCGGCCGTCGGAGCCCAGGCCGACGCCTCCCCGGCGGCGACGGCGCCGGAGGACATTCAGGCGGGGATGCAGAAGATGGCCGAGGCGTTCCGGAAAAGCGGCGGGCGGCTGTACGTCCCGGTGGAAGACCGGTCGAAAGGCGAAGCTTAAATAGGCCGTCTCCGTCAAAAGCCTCCGCGAACCTCGCGGAGGCTTTTTGAGGGGTTCGCTCCGGCGCCCTGGGCGCCGGTTTTCGCGTCCGTTTTCGCCGATCGCGTCGGGCGTCCTTTCACGTTTTCCCGCGGCTTTTGCGTTCGCTTTCGCCGCAGCTTCGGGCGTCGTCCCCGGCGTTCGCCTCGGCTTTTGGCCTGAGCGAAGGCGGCGACGAGGGTTCGGCCGGCGTTCGGGGTAAGGATGCGGCCGCTTCCCGGCGGGGGTGGGCGCCGGCCGGGCAGGCTCCGGCGAAGGGGACGCCGGCGGGGGTGGGCGCCGGAAAAAGCGGCGCCGGCGGGGACGGTTGACAGGCTTTGGCCCCGGCGGTAAGCTGAGGCTAGGCCCGCCCGTTTCGGCAAGGACCGGCCGGGGTGACGGCGACGACCGCAGGCGGGCGCGGCATGCGGGCGACCCTGCGGGGACGAAAGGGGGAAAAAAGGCGCGCCGTGGGATGGGAGATGGCGGCCCTGGTGGCGGCATTCGGAGCGGCCGGCGCCTTCATCGCAGTCGCGTGGGCGGTGCAGCGCTTTCTCCGGACGGCGGAAGCGGAACTTCGGTCGGCCGTCCGGGAACTTGAGGCGCTTTCTCGGACGGCCCAGGCGACCCTCGAGGAGATCCGCCGGAGCGTCGATCGGCTGGCCGAGGACGTCCACGGCCTGGCGATGCGGGCGGAAGGTCCTCTTGTTCAGTCGGAGCGGCTAGCTAAGGAACTGACCGACCGGGCGCGGGAAATCGGCGGCGCGACGGCGTCCCTGCGCACCGCCGGGGAGCGGATGCTTACGGCAAGCAGCTGGTTGCTTCAAAAGGCGGCGCCTCGAGCCGGCCAGGTGGCGGAGGCGCTGGCGCTGGCCCGGGCCGGCGTCGAGCTCATCCGCCGCGTTCGGGCGCGCCGGGCGACGGGAGAACGGTCCCAGGGGAGGGGATGACCGATGTGCCGGGCGGATGACCAGGCGATCAAAGGCTGGATCGGCGGCGCGCTGATCGGCGCTTTCGTCGGCGCCGCGACGTGCCTTTTTCTGACGCCAAAGCGCGGCGAGGAGATGCGGGAGGAAGTAAAAAAGGTCGCCGGCCGAGTGGGAGATGCCGCCCAGGCGGTCGGCGAGACGATCCGGCGGGAAGCGGAGGCGCTCGCCTCGCGGCTTCGGCGGTCTTCCCGTTCGGCCCTTGACGAGTGGACGGCGGTGAAGGACGACTTTGTCCGGGCGGTCGAGGCGAGCTTGAGCGCCGGGAAGGACCTCAAAGCGGCGCTGGAAGACGCTGCGGCTGCCGTCTTCGATCGGGCCGAAGCGGCCGCCGTCGAGAGCGTCCAGAAAGCGAAAGAGGCGGAAGACGGCGACTTGAAAGCGACCTCCGGCGCGCCCGAAGGAAAAGCCTAAGGAGCGAGACAGCCGTCCGGCGGAAAGGCGATCGGACGGCCCGTTTTTTTCTCCGTTCCGGTACATCCTGGAGGGGAGCGGAACGCGCCGGGCGGCGCCGGTCGGGCCGATCCGGAGGGGGCGCATGGGGCCGCGGCGGTCGCGGCCCGAACTCTGGGAGGAAGGGGCTGCCCGTGAAGCTCGAGATCGTCCAGCTCAACGACGGGCACGGCTCTCTGTCCGAGCACTGGGAAGGGTGGTGGAAGGGAGGGGAGCTGGAGCTTTTTCGCGCCGGCGGCTACGACCGGGGGATGCTTCCCCTGGCGGTGTTTGCCCGCCTTGGCCTTGACGGGTTCGTCCCTGCCTCGACGAATTCGTCCCCGGCAACTGGGATTTCGCCTACGGGGCCGAGACGATCAAGGCGCGGGTGGTCGCCTGGGGCGTTCGGGCCGTCACTGCCAACGTGACGGAGGCGGCGACGAACGTGCCGCTTTTCCCCCGACGGCGATGTTCGACGTCGGCGGCCTCGCCGTCGGCCTGATCGGCCTGTCGTATCCCCACGAGGCGGCGTCGATGCCACCGGCGTTTTCCGTCGGCCTCCGCTTTACCGACGGGCGGTCGGAAGTGCCGGCCCTCGTGCGGGCGCTTCGGGCCGAAGGGGCGGAGCTCGTCATCGTCTTGAGCCACATGGGCTTTCCGGCCGATGCGGCCCTTCTTCAGAGCCTGCCCGCCGATGGGGTGCCCGACATCTGGCTGTCGGCCCACAGCCACGACCGGAAGGCGCGGCCGTTTTGGATCGGGGAGACGCCGATCTGGACGACGCGACGATGGCCAAGCTCTCCTCAATTTCGCGAGTGAATTCGCACGTGGTGGAAGAAGGAGCGGGAATACCGCAAAGAGTGGTTGGCGCAGCCTTCAAGGGAAGAAGACCGGATGTGGCTGATCCGTTGGGCGTGGGATGTTGGGCGTGGGATCCCGATAAATTAACGGGAAGTTCGCTGGCGTACGAGAAGCAGAAAACGCGGTGTTTGAGTACATCGAGATGTTTTACAACAGCAAACGGATGCATTCCGCGCTGGGCTATCTCGCGCCAAAGGATTACGAACGCTGTCATACGTGAAGCATTTCAATTTCGATAATCTTAACCCCGTGTCAAGCAAACTAGGGGAAGTCCAGCCATGCTTTAGGTCCAACAACCGTCGGATGCAGGTGGAAAGATGCGACTGGAAGAGCTTGTGCCCGGAATTCGCGTTCGCGGACTGGTGCCGGAGCAGGTCGTCACCCTCATCGATGTGCAATCCCACGGCTCCGACGTGGTCGAAGTGGTCTACAAAGACCCCAGCGGCCGCGTCGGCAACCAGATCCTTTTTCAGCACCAAGCCGAACGCCTCGAACCGGTGCAACCTGACACGCAATGGTCGTTCCAGGCCGATGGCGCACGCTTTCGCCTGGCGGTGGAAGCCCTGCGCATCCGCCTGGCGCACCTGTTTGACCCGCTTTTGGCCGTACATACATCTTTAATCGAACCGCTGCCCCACCAAATCGCTGCCGTCTACGGCATCATGCTCAAGCGCCAGCCGCTGCGCTTCCTTTTGGCCGACGATCCCGGGGCAGGGAAGACGATCATGGCCGGGCTGCTCATCAAGGAGCTGATGCTCCGCGGCGAGGTGCAGCGCTGCCTGATCGTAGCCCCGGGCAGCCTCGTCGAACAGTGGCAAGACGAGCTGGAAAGCAAGTTCCACCTGCGCTTTGCCCTGCTCTGCCGGCAGTCCTTTGCCGAAGCGCCCTCGGGCAACCCCTTTGCGGAGCAGCCCCTGCTCATCGCCCGCCTCGATCACCTCAGCCGTGACGGGGAGGCTCAGGCCAAGCTGGCCAACACGGAGTGGGACCTCGTCATCGTCGACGAGGCCCACAAGATGGCGGCGACGCGTTTTGGCAGCGAGATCAAGGAGACGAAGCGTTTCAAGCTGGGCAAGCTCCTGTCGCGCATTGCCCGCCATTTCCTGCTCATGACCGCAACGCCGCACAACGGCAAGGAAGAGGATTTCCAGCTCTTTCTCTCGCTCCTTGATCCCGACCGTTTTGAGGGGCGGTATCGCGGCGCAACGCTCGGCCCCATCGACGACCTCATGCGCCGCCTGACGAAGGAGCAGCTCGTCACCTTCGACGGCAAGCCGCTCTTTCCCGAGCGCCGGGCCTACACCGTCACCTATCGGCTGTCGCCGGAGGAGGCCGAGCTGTATGAAGCGGTGACCGCCTACGTGCGCGAGCAGTGGAACCGCATCGACCGTCTGACGGACCAGGAAAACCAGCGCCGCACGGTGGGGTTGGCCCTCACCATCTTGCAGCGTCGCCTGGCGTCATCGCCGGAGGCCATCTACCAATCGCTGCGCCGACGGTGGGAGCGCCTCGAAGGCTGGCTGCAGGAGGTGCGGCGAAAAGCCCACGACGGGCACTTGTCTCCCTGGCAACCGTCCTTGGAAATTGAAGCTCCGGACGATCTTGAAGATCTGGATGATCTGCCCGATTATGAAGAAGTGGAAGCGGAGATCGCCCACCGGGCCACCGCGGCGCGCACCGTGGCCGAACTGGAAGCGGAAATTGCCGTCCTGCGGGAGCTGGAGGAGAAGGCCCGCCGCCTGCGGCAAAGCGGACGCGACCGCAAATGGGAAGAGCTGGCCCTGCTGCTTGCGGGCGATCCCAACCGGGAGGCGTCCCACTGGATGCGCGACGCCCGCGGCCAGCGGCGCAAGCTGGTCATCTTCACCGAACACCGCGACACGCTCCACTACCTTGCGGAGAAGATCCGCAACCTCCTCGGCCAGCACGAGGCGGTGGTGACAATCCACGGCAGCATGCGGCGCGAGGAGCGGAAGGAAGCACAGGAACGGTTCTGCCACGACCCCGCCGCCGTGGTGCTCATCGCCACCGACGCGGCGGGGGAGGGGATCAACCTGCACCGCGCCGCCCACCTCATGGTCAACTACGACCTGCCCTGGAATCCCAACCGCCTTGAACAGCGGTTCGGGCGCATTCACCGCATCGGCCAGCGCGAGGTGTGCCACTTGTGGAACCTGGTGGCCGAAGGGACGCGGGAGGGGGACGTGCTGGCCCACCTGCTGCGCAAGCTGGAGGCCGAGCGGAAGGCCCTCGGCGGGGCCGTCTTTGACATCTTGGGCAAGCTCTTTCAGGGCAACCGGCTGCGCGATCTGCTCATCGAGGCCGTTCGTTACGGGGAGCGGCCCGACGTGCGCGCGCGGCTGCACCAGGTGGTGGACCAAGAGCTGGATCGCGCGCGGCTGGCCAAGCTGCTGCAGGAGCACGCCCTGACCGGGGAGCTCCTGGACCCGAACACCCTGCAGCGCGTACGCGACGAGATGGAGCGTGCCGCCGCACGCCGCCTGCAGCCGCATTTCATCGCTGCTTTTTTCTGCAATGCCTTTGCTCACCTCGGCGGGCAGATTCGCGAGCGGGAGAAGGGGCGCTACGAGATTGTCGCCGTGCCGCCGGCCGTGCTGCGCCGTGCCCGCGAGCGTTCTCGGGGCGCGCCCGTGCTGCCGCGCTATGCCCGCGTCTGCTTCGACAAGACGCTGATGGACGTTCCCGGCAAACCGGCAGCGGAGTTTTTGTGCCCCGGCCATCCGCTCCTCGATGCCGTCGTCGACCTGATCCTCAGCGCACACGGCAGCACCCTCCGGGAAGGGGCCATCCTGGTGGACGAACACGATAACGGCCAAGAGATGCGCGTGCTCGTGATGCTGGAGCACGCCATCTGCGACGGAACGGTGTTGCCGAACGGGGAAAATCGCGTGGTGTCGAAGCGGCTGGTCTTCGTGGAAATTCCGCCCGATGGCGCTCCCCGCGCGGCCGGGTACGCGCCGCACCTCGACCTGCGCCCGCTGACGGAAGAGGAGCGAGCGTGCATCCAACCGCTGCTCGAACAGCAAACGTGGGCGCGCGCGGCCGTCGAGAAGCAGGCCATGGCGTACGCGATTGGCCAACTCGCGCAGGAGCACTTTCGCGAAGTGGAGGCCTTGCGCACGGAACAGGTGGCCAAAACGCGCCGTGCGGTTCGGCAGCGTCTGCTGGAGGCCATCGCCTACTGGGACCGGCGCGCCGCCGAGCTGCGCATGCAGGAGCGTGAGGGCAAGCCCAACGCCCGCCTCAACGCGGAAAACGCTCGCCGCCGCGCCGACGAGCTGGAGGAACGCCTGAGACGGCGCATGGCCGAGCTGGACCGGGAAGCGCAGCTCTTCGCCCGCCCGCCGGTCATCCTCGGCGCGGCCCTGGTCGTCCCGGCGGGGCTTTTGCGCGATGATGGGGAAACCGCCGGCGCGCACGAGGGGGCATCATCGGACGAACGCCGGACAGTGGAACGCATCGCCATGGAAACGGTAATGGCGGTAGAACGCGCTTTGGGTCACGAGCCGCGAGACGTGTCGGCCGATCGCCGCGGCTATGACATTGAATCGCGCGACAGACAGACGGGGACGCTCCGATTCATTGAGGTGAAGGGACGCGTTGCCGGTGCCCCGACCGTCACGGTGACGCGGAACGAAATCCTTACCGCCCTCAACCGTCCCGACGCCTACTGGCTGGCCGTGGTGGAAGTGACCGACGGGCGTGCCCAACGCGTGGTCTACATCCACCGGCCCTTTCGCAACGAGCCCGACTTCGCCGCAACCAGCGTGAACTACGATTTGCCAGAACTCATGGCCAAAGGAGAGGACCTGACGTGGCTTATCGGAAGAAGCTGATCGAGGTAGCATTGCCGCTTGAGGCCATCAACCACTATTCGTCAAAAGAGAAATCGATCCGCCACGGCCATCCGTCGACGCTCCATCTGTGGTGGGCACGCCGACCCCTTGCCGCAGCCCGGGCGGTACTCTTTGCCAGTTTGGTGGACGACCCCGGCAACGACCTGCCGCCTGAGGCCGCAGCGAAAGAGCGGGAGCGGTTGCACCGCCTGATCGAACGGCTGGTGAAATGGGAGAACGCCCATGACGAGGCCGTGCTCCATGAAGCGCGCCTGGAGATCGCCCGCAGCATCGCGCGGGAAAAAGGGCTGGCGCTGCCCGATCCGCCCACGCCGGAAGCCGTGCGGGCCTTTTTGGAAGAGCACGCCCCGCCGGTGCTCGACCCCTTCGCCGGCGGCGGAAGCATTCCCCTTGAAGCGCAACGCCTTGGCCTCATGCCCTTGGCCAGCGACCTTAACCCTGTAGCTGTACTCTTGAACAAGGCCCTGATTGAGATTCCGCCGCGTTTTGCCGGCCGGCCACCGGTCAACCCCGAAGCCCGGCGCCGTCTGGCCGACGGTGATTGGAAGGGCGTCACCGGCCTTGCCGAGGACATTCTGTACTACGGCCGGTGGATGCGCGACGAGGCGGAAAAACGCATCGGGAACCTGTATCCCAAGGTCCGCCTGCCTGAGGAGCAGGGGGGTGGGGAGGCAACGGTAATCGCCTGGTTGTGGGCGCGCACGGTACGCTGCCCAAATCCCGCCTGCAGGGCGGAAATGCCGCTTGTTCGCTCGTTCTGGCTGTCGAAGCGGAAAGGGAACGAGGCATGGGTAGAGCCGGTGGTTGACCGAAAGCAAACACCGCCAGCGGTGCGCTTTGTCGTGCGCACAGGCCATGGTGCCCCGCTTGAAGGAACGGTCAACCGCCGCGGCGCCACCTGCTTGTGTTGCGGCTCGCCGGTAACGTTTCCTTATATCCGCGGCGAAGGGAAAGCCGGGCGCATGGGCGCGCGGCTCATGGCCATTGTGGCTGAGGGGGCGCGGGGGAGGGTGTATCTAGAACCAGATAGTGTTCACGAACAATTACTTGAAATCATCAAACCAGATTGGAAACCAGATGCTCCTTTACCAAGAAACCCACGCGACTTTAGATCAAGTCCAGTATCATGTGTAAATTGCCCTCTTCGGCGAATGAAAGGACAGGTCACTCAGGCATTCACAACGTGCAGCATGGCCGGCTCAGTGGATTTCTGTTGTTCCTTCTTCCACTGCCAATACTCATCCATATTCAGGTAGCGGTGCCCAGTGGTCCACGTCTCGTCTATCTCCATGAGTAGCGCTCCAAGCAACCGTATCACGGATTCCCGGTTGGGAAAGATGCGGATGACTCTTTCACGGCGGCGAATCTCCTCGTTGAGTCGTTCCACGCCGTTCGTGGTACGCAAGCGCCGCCGATAGCGATCCGGCAAGACCAGCACGGCCGTGACGTCGTCAAAGCCCTCCTCTAGCACCTTGACGGCCTTGGGTGCCTTCTCAGCGTACTCCTCCACAAATTCATTCATGAGCAGTCGGGCCGTCTTGAGGTCGGGCGCATCAAGAATGGCTCGTACACGCTTGTAGACCTCCTTCTGCAACGCCTTGGGTGTGGCGTCCAAGATATTGCGCATGAAGTGGGTCTGGCACCGTTGCCAGGTGCATCCCTGAAACTCCGTCTGCAGTGCCTTCACCAGCCCGCCATGACTGTCAGACACCACAACGTCAACGCCGCGGAGACCCCGGTTCTTCAGCCAGGCAAAGAACTCCCGCCAGCTGGCCTCCGATTCGCTGTCGCCCAACATCAAGCCAAGAATCTCACGGTACCCTTCTTCGTTGATGCCAACAGCGATCATGGCCGCTCGAGAGCGAACACGCCCTTCCTCCCGAATCCGGAGTACCAAAGCGTCCACCAGCAGGAACGGATAACGATGCTCAGCAAGGCTGCGATTATTCCATCCCTGAACGATGGGATCAAGGCGCTTGCACAGCTCGGAGACCGTGGACTTCGAGAACGTCGTGCCGCACAACTGCTCGGTGACTTTCGCCACGTCCCGGGTGGACACGCCGTTCACAACCATCTCCATCAGGGCGATGATGAACGCTTGTTCGCTGCGCTGGTACCGAGCAAACAGCTCTGTGGAGAACTGGCCATTCCGGACCCTCGGAACCCGCAACACCAGCCGCCCCACACGGGTTGTCAGGGTGCGGGTGACTGTTCCGTTGCGATAGCCTTGGCGTTCTTTCGTGCGCTCGTATGGCGCCGCTTTCAGATGCTCCTGCACTTGCGCTTGGAGGATCTGGTTGACCACACTCTCCACCAGCTTTGCCACGCCTCCATCCCGCTGAAAGAGGCCTTCCAAAATCTCGTCGTCCACGGTAATCTGGTACTGAGCCATCCGGTATCCCTCCTGGTGAAGTGGTTTCTTCTCCGTCTCACATTCTACCAAAGAGGGCCGGATGGCTCATTTTATGTTACCTGGACCATCCGTTTTTACACATGATACCGGACACGACTCGACTTTAAAACACCCAATTATGGTCTCACCACCTATGCCCAACTTTTCACCACGCGCCAGCTCGTTGCACTCAACACCTTCAGCGACCTGCTGGACGAGGTGGAAGAGCAGGTTCGCGCGGAGGCCGTTGCCGCCGGTTGGGCGGACGACAACGTGCCACTGCGGGAAGGGGGGAGTGGTGCCCACGCCTACGCCGAGGCGGTGCGGGTGTATTTGGCATTGGCTATTGATCGGGCAGCGGATTATTGGTCTTCACTATGTAGTTGGCATTCAGGTAGGGATACGATTAGAAACACTTTTGCCAGGCAGGCTTTACCCATGATATGGGACTATGCTGAAGCAAATCCCATCAGCAACGGAAGCGGTAACTGGCTAGGCGCAGTTGAATGGGTGGCCAAGGTAATCGAGCGACTGCCGGCAAATAACCTAGGTGAAGCGGTTCAAACCGATGCGGCCACAGCAATACCCAATGGACGGCCCTTCGTCGTCTCCACCGACCCACCGTACTACGACAACATCGGTTACGCGGATCTATCGGACTTCTTCTACGTTTGGCTGCGAAGAAATCTTCGTTCGGTCTATCCAGATCTGTTTGCCACCCTGCTCGTGCCCAAGGCCGAAGAACTGGTGGCCACGCCGTACCGCTTCGGCGGCGACAAGGTAGCGGCCAAGCGCCATTTTGAAGAAGGCCTGCGCCGCGCCTTCCGCTTGATGCGCGAGAGGTCTCATTCTGAATACCCAATGACCCTCTACTACGCCTTCAAGCAACAAGAAAGCAAAGCAGAGAAAGATGAGCAGGAAAGCGAAGGAGGGGCTGTCGTCGCCTCTACAGGTTGGGAGACGATGCTTAACGCCCTATTGGCCGAAGGATTCCAGATTACCGCCACATGGCCGACGCGCACGGAAATGGGGAACCGTCCCGTTGCCCTCGGCACCAACGCCCTCGCCTCCTCCATCGTCCTTGCCCTGCGGCCGCGCCCGGAGGACGCGCCCGTCGTGCCGCGGCGCACCTTCCTCACCCAGCTGCGCCGGGAGCTGGCCGAGGCGCTGCAGACGCTCAAGAGCGGCAACATCGCCCCCGTCGATCTGGCCCAGGCCCTCATCGGTCCGGGCATGGCCGTCTTCTCCCGCTTCAAGCAGGTGCTGGAGGCCGACGGCTCCCCGATGACCGTCCGCACGGCGCTGGGGCTCATCAACCAGGTGCTGGACGAGCTCCTTGCCGAACAGGAAGGCGACTACGACGCCGACACGCGCTGGGCCCTGGCCTGGTTTGAGCAGTACGGCTACCGCGAAGGCCCCTACGGCGACGCCGAGACATTGGCTGTAGCCAAGAACACGAGCGTTAAGGGCCTCGAGGAGGCGGGCATCCTCGAAGCCCGCGCGGGGAAGGTGCGCCTGAAAAAGCGTGAGGAATACCGCGACGAGTGGGATCCGGAGGCGGACACGCGCCTCGCGCTATGGGAAGCCGTCCATTACGTGGCCCAGGCCCTCGAACGGCGCGGGGAAGAGGCCGCCGCTGCCCTCTTGGCCCGGCTCGGGGCGCGCGCCGACGGGGTGCGCGAGCTGGCCTACCGCCTGTACACGCTGTGCGACCGCAAGCAGCTGGCCGCCGACGCGCTGGCCTTCAACCTGCTCGTGACGCTGTGGCCGCGCCTCAAAGAAAAAGCCGGGAACCTGACAACCAGCACAACCGGTTCGCTGTGGTGATGTTTTCGTACCAGGCTACGAGAACGCTTCAATGCACGAAAGAAAACGACCGAACCAGGGAGAGGAGGGGACTTCCATGGCCACGAGCAACCGCGAACGGGTGGGCAAAGGGTTGGAAATTCTCCAGGAAGCCCTCGGCGACTACCTGAGGAGCAGGTTGAAGGCCCATTTTGGCCGCGGCTGGTTTGTGGAGGGCGTGGAGCCGCACCTGACGGGCACCGTGGGCATCGACGCCATCCGCCACGAGGGGTCCGACGACGAGAAGTTTGCCAAGCTTGACGTGCAGGCCCTGCTCATCGTCATGTGGAACAACTGGCGCACCCTCTTTGCCGGCCAGTTCGGGCACAGCGAGCGCAGCTACGTCAGCGAGCTGCGCGAGGTGCGCAACCAGTGGGCCCATCAGCAGCCCTTTTCCACCGGCGACGCCCTGCGTGCCCTCGACACGATGCACCGCCTCCTCACCGCCATCCGCTCGCCCCGGGCAGACGAGGTGGGGAAGATGGTGCGCGACCTGCAGCTGGTGCTCCTGCGCGAAGAGGAGCGCAAGCTGGCCCAGCAGCGCACCCTCGAGCCCACCCGCGTGGAGGCCCTTGCCCACCTCAAGCCGTGGCGCGAGGTGGCCACGCCCCACGACGACGTGGCCCAGGGCCGCTTCCAGGAAGCCGAATTCGCCTGCGACCTGGCCCAGGTGATCGCCGGCGAGGCCGAGCCGGAATACCAGGATCCCACGGAATTTTTCCGCCGCACATACCTCACCGAGGGGCTGCGCGAGGTGCTGAAGCTGGCCATTCTGCGCCTCACCGGAAAGGGCGGCGCCCCGGTGGTGCAGCTGCAGACCTCCTTCGGTGGCGGCAAAACCCATACCATGCTCGCCCTGTACCACCTCTTCGGCGGGGAGGTGCGCCTTTCCGAGGTGCCCGACCTGGCCGAGCTGGTGCGCGAGGTGGACGAAGACCTTCCGGTGGCCAACCGCGCCGTCATCGTCGGCACCAAGCTGTCGCCCACCGAGCCGCGCGTCTATCCCGACGGGGTGGTGACGCACACCCTGTGGGGCGAGATCGCCTACCAGTTGGGCGGCAAAGAAGCCTACGAGCTGGTGCGGCGGGAGGACGAGACGGGCATTGCCCCGGGTTCGGACAAGGTGAAGGAGCTCCTGTTCCGCTACGGTCCGGCCCTCATCCTGATCGACGAGTGGGTGGCCTTTGCCCGCAACCTCTATCACCCCGATGCGGATCTGCGCCTACCCGCCGGCAGCTTTGATGCCAACCTGACCTTTGTGCAGACCCTGACCGAAGGGGCCAAGCGGGTCAAGGACGCGCTGGTGGTGGCCAGCATTCCGCAATCGGACATCGAGGTGGGCGGGGAAGGGGGGCGCGCCGCCCTCGAACGCCTCCAGCACACCTTTGGCCGTCTGGAGACGATCTGGAAGCCGGCCACGCGCGAGGAAAGCATGGAGATCGTGCGGCGGCGCCTCTTCCAGCACATCGACGAAGAGGCCCGCGACAAAGTGGTGCGCGAATTCATGGCCTTCTATCGCAACAACCGCACGCTCTTTCCCAGCCACGTGCAGGAGCGGGAGTACGAGCGGCGCTTCCGCATGGCCTACCCCATCCACCCGGAGCTGTTTGACCGCCTGTACGAGGACTGGTCGACGCTGGAACGCTTCCAGCGCACCCGCGGCGTCCTGCGGTTCATGGCCCTGGTGATCCATCGCCTGTGGCAGGTGGGGGACCGCTCGGTGGTGATCCTGCCTGGTACTCTGCCCCTCGACAGCCAGCAGGTGGCCTCCGAGCTGACCAAGGTGCTCGAGTACGGCTGGCACCCGGTCCTTGACGCCGACGTGGACGGCGAGCAGTCCCGCGCCCACCAGCTCGACCTGGCCAATCCCCACTTTGGCCGGCTGTCGGCCTGCCGCCGCGTCGCGCGCACCCTCTTTCTGGGCACCGCGCCCCACGGCACGCAGAGCAGCGGCACACGCGGCATGGAAGAAAGCCGCATCCTGCTCGGCTGCGTGCTGCCGGGCGAGTCGGTCCACGTGTTCGGCGACGCGCTGCGCCGGCTGCAGGAGGAGCTGACCTACCTCTACGCCGACGGCCGCCGCTACTGGTTCAGCACCCGCGCCACCGTCAACCGCGTGGCCCAGGAGCGGGCCGGCCAGTGGACGGACCAGGACGTGGAGGCGGAAATCATCCGCCGTCTGCGCGAACACGTTAAAGGCAAAAAGGGGCCGTTCCACGCCGTCCATGTTGCCCCCTACGACGGTCAGGAAGTGGCCGACGATCCGGTCGTGCGCCTGGTCATCTTGCCGCCACGGGAAGCGCACCGCAAGGGTCTTGACGAAACCCGGGCCCTCCAGCTGGCCGCGCGCATCCTCGAAGAACGCGGCAATATGCCTCGGCTGTACCGCAACATGCTCGTCTTCCTCGCCACCGACGCCGGGCGTTGGGACAGCCTGGCGCAGGCGGTGCGCCTCTATCTGGCCTGGAAATCGGTCGAGGAGGACAGAGAACAGCTCAACCTGGACATCCACCAGCAGCACATGGTCAAAAGCCAGATTCGCCATTGGGATCAGACGGTGAATGTCCGCCTGCAGGAGGCGTATGATTGGCTGCTGGTGCCCACGCAAGACGGCATCGGGCCGGTGCAGTGGGAAGCGTTGCGCCTGGCCGGAACCGTCGGGGAAAACCTTGCCGTGCGCGCGGGGCACAAAATGGAGGAGAGCGGTCATCTCGTCCTGTCCTTCCATCCGCAACTGTTGGCAGGGGAATTGCAGGCATGGCTGTGGCGTGACAACCGCCACCTGCCGATACAAGAAGTGTGGACCTGCTATGCCCGCTACCTCTACCTGAGCCGTCTGCGCGACGCCAGCGTGCTCAAACGGGCCGTGGAAGAGGGCTTGGCCAGCAAGGAGCATTTTGGCTATGCGCGGGCCGCCCACGACGACGGCACGTACGACGGATTTGTATATGGGATCATCGGAGCCCGGGTATCCGTGGAAGACGGCGTGCTCATCCGCCCCGATGTGGCGCGTGCGTATGAGGAAACGTTGAAAAAGCGTGACGGCAAACACGACGACGACCATGACGACAATGAAGGAACCGGTGGCGGCAAGGACCCCGGCGGTTCCGGGGGCGGCGTTGTTGATCCGCCGGGCCCGGGACCCGGCCCGAGACCGATTGACCCGCCGGTGGATCCCCCGATTGTCCCGCCACCGCCTAAGGTGCGCCGCCTCAACCTGTTCGCCAACGTGCCGCCGGAGCGGCTGATCGGGAAGTCTTCTGAAATCTTCCAAGAAGTGCTGACCCATCTGCTGAACCTCGATGACGCCCAGGTTGAGGTGAACCTGGACATTACGGTGCGCATCTTCAACGGCCTGCCCGATCACGTGCGGCGCGTAATCAATGAAAACGCGCGGGTGCTGGGCGTGCAAGTGGTGGAGTATGAGGAGTAAACACAGAGGGCGGTTGACCAACAGCCTCCCTCATCCTTCCAAAATAGGGGAGAGGTTCGATGGGCACGTGCATCTACTGCGGAAAACCCGCCGGAATCTTTCGCGAAAAGCATCGCGAATGTGCGGAAAAACGTGATCAAGGCTGGAACGAAATCATCCGGATGGCCAAAGAAGCGGCAATTGGCACCTACCCCTTAGAAGACGTCACCAACCGCTCTGCGGCAATTGCCGCAAATAGTTTTCTCTCTTCAAACGAAATCCGTGAGGCGATGGTAACCGGTTGGGAGAAGGCCGTGGAACATTTTTTGGAAGACGGCAACCTAGAACCCCAGGAAGAAATCCGACTCGTTGCCTTTGCCGAGCACTTTGAACTGACGCAAGAGGATCTGGACAAAAATGGGGCGTACACGCAATTTGTCAAGGGTCTAGAAGGCCGGTGAAAAACCCCATCGTTTTGAAGGAAAACTGGACTCATGGATCGAATTCATTCCATCAAAGCAAGCAAGCATCCCTTCTCAAAAAGGAGATTCAAACATGCGGCCTCGACGATTGACTTCCCATCAACCCAAATTGTTTCAGCATATTGATATGGAAGCCCTCGTGCCACAAAATCACATCCTTCGCCAAATCGATCGCGTCTTGGACTTCTCTGCGATCCATGAGTGGGTCGCCCCGCTTTATTCGGAACGCACCGGACGTCCGGCCGTCGATCCGGAACTCGTCATGCGGATCATCTTACTTTCTTACCTCTTCAATCACTCTGAGCGGGAACTCTTTCAAACGCTCCCCATGCACGCCGGTTATTTGTGGTTCTTAGGGCTCGATTTTGAGTCCGTACTTCACCCGGAGGCCGGGGGTCCGCGGCTTCCGGATCGTACGACCGTGGTCAAAACACGGAAACTTTGGCGCAGGCACGGCATTTTTGAGAAAGCCATGCGCCATGTGGTGGATCAGTGCATCGCCGCAGGGCTCGTTCAGCCGGAAGTGCATGTCGCAGTGGACGGTACGCTTGTCCGAGCCAATGCTTCCATCCACAGTTTAAAGCCCATCGCGCCGGCCCCCGTGGAGTCGCTTGACGCTTATCTGGCCCGGCTGGAGGAAGAAGATCGCTCGTTTTCCGACGGCGGAGACGAAGACGACTCCTCTCCGTCTGACCCCCATCCTCCCGATCCGGGCCCGAACCTTTCATCCCCCGGCTCCCCTTCGGCTTCGTCGGGAAGGCCACCCAAGAAGCCGGGCGATTTTCGGGGGGAGCGGTTTTCCAACCGGACCCACCGGAGCATGACCGATCCGGATGCCCGCCTTTATCGAAAGAGCTCCGGTCAAGAAGCCCATTTGCGTTATCTCATTCATCATACGGTGGACACCCGCTCCTCCGTCATCTTGCGGACCCAGGCCAAGATCATCACGGGCACTGCGGAACGAGAGGCCGCCATCGAAGCTCTGCTGCACATCCGGCGTGAGCACCCCTCTCTTCGCATTCAAAGCGTCTCCGGAGACGGTGGATATGCCGATACGGAAACGCTCGATCGGCTTTTGAAGATGGACGTCGTTCCCCTTATTCCCGTGCGATCGCTTCAAAAAGAAGCGCTCCCCGGGTGGCGCCGAGCCGTCCGGGATCCGGAGAAAGCGCGCCAAAGATGGAGCAAGATCAAGGCGGTGCTCGTGCGGAACAAAGTTCGTCGCCTGAATGGTCAAACGCATTACCGAGCCATTCGGAAACGACGCGTTGTCATTGAACGTCTTTTTGCCGAAGGCAAAGAGCAGCACGGCTTAAGCCGTGCTCGAAGCCGTGGCTTGGAAGCGATGCAAGAGCAAGCCATCCTGACGGCTGTAGTGCAGAATCTCAAACGATTAAGCCGGTATGTGCGGAAGCGCCCACAGACCGGGAGTTTCGTGTGCCTCAAACCGGCATACGAAGGGCTTACAAGGGGAGTGGCGGCGTTTTTGACGGTTCTATTCGTTATGACGTCACACCTCGTCAGGCGAAGATGGTCGATCCAGTGGACTTAATTCACCAGCCTTCTAGTCTTGCGCGACCTGATGGAGGGGAAAATCCCTGAACGCTTTCGGCCCATCGGGCACTTGCCGTTTAATTTTCAGCGAAAGGAGAAGCTTATTTGGGCCTTCAACAATGTGAAGTATTATGAAGACCGGACGCGCCGTTGGTATACGGGCGGCAGCCGCGGTGTAAGCATCCGGATCGCCAAAGGAGTCTATTACCGCGTGGGCTCCTTCCGAGGGCACCCCATCGAAACCACCGAGCGCATTCATGTCGATACCGGAATACTTGCCGTAACGACGAAACATCTCTATTTCTACGGCCCTAGGAAAAGCTTCCGGATCCGTTTTGACAAGATCGTTTCGTTCACGCCCTATTCGGACGCGATCGGAATTCAACGTGACGCTGCCACGGCGAAGCCGCAGTTTTTTGTGACCGGAGACGGCTGGTTTACGTATAACCTGCTGATCAATCTCTCAAAGCTCGAGTAAAATGAAAAAATAACCGATCTCCCATCATCAGGTGCCGTCACCGTGTCGCCAGAGGAAGCGCACCAGTTATTCCTGGCCATCGTCAACGACACGCTGCAGGGACACCGAACACCCCGCCACGACCGCGCCCAAGCCCGGCTCTAAGCTAAAAAGTGTGGTGGTCTAAGCAGGAAAAAGGCGGTCAGAGCGCTAATGGGATAGTCACCACAACATCTCATCCCAAGGAGGCTCTGACCGCCTATGAAACAGTCTATTGGACACGCTCTCGGTCTTCAAGGCTGGATCATCTATCGCCTTGAGCAAAATGAGCATAGCGTCGACGTGTATGCCGGGCGGCCGAAAAAGGAAGCGCGCTGTCCCCATTGCCAAGCCATAAGCCGCTTAAGTTCACAGCCGTTCGTCAAAGTGGCGGCGTAAACTGCACACGTGGGTGGATCAAAGGCCGGTCTATCTTTGCCTTCGACCGCGGCGGTTCCGCTGTCCCTCTTGCCGAAGGGTGTTTACGGAAACCTTTCCCGGACTCAAGCCTTGGGCCCGGATGACGGATCGGGCGATGGCCATGCTTTTCGGCCACCTGCGGGACCTAGCCCCTGCCGCGTGGCCGAAGAGGCGAATCTGAGCCCCGGAACGATTCGGCGCCTTTTGCTTCGGGGCGTTCGTTTCCGCCGAGCATCGAGACGCTCCTTGCGGATCTTGAGGAGGTCGTCTTAAGCATCGACGAACACCGCTTTCGCGGACAGGCCGTGGTTCACGGTGACCGGCGTTTGGCCCGAAAAGCGACTTTTGACCCTTTTGCCGGACGATCGGCTGAAGACGCTGGAGGCCTTTTTGAAGCGCCTTCCGGAATCCGTCCGGAAAAAGATCCGGGCGGTGACGATCGACCTCAAGGAGAGCTGGAAGAAGCGGATTCAGCGGGTCCTTCCGGACGCGCGCGTGGTGGCCGATCCGTTTCACGTGCTTCAGGATGCGGGCCGCCGGGTGGATGAGGCCCGGCGGGTGGAGCAAGCCGTCACCGGCCATCGTCTTCCCCGCTGGCCGCTTCTCAAAAACGAAGAAGACCTCACCGAGCGTCAGGCGAATGAGTTGGCCACGATACGCAAGCATTTCCGGAACGTGGCGCAGTTTCACTGGGTCAAGGAGCAGCTGCGAGACATCTACCGGGCCGCCTCCCTGGAGGAAGCAAAGGCGATTTTGGACCGTATCCTCTTTGAGGCAGAGGGAGCAAGCGACGCGGCGCTCGTGCAGTGGGGCCGAACGCTTAAGCGCTGGAAGAACGAAATCCTTGCCTATCACACCTGGCGGACGACGAATGGCTACACCGAGGGCGTGCACACGAAGATCAAACGGCTGAAACGGATCCGTTATGGCTTCAAAAATCGCGAAGTGGATGTCCGGAAGATGCTTTTGGCCTTTATTCCCTTAGCTCATCTGATCGCCTGATCACACTTCTTGACATGGAGCCCACCGACGCTTGACAAAACGGCCGCGTTCCTCATACAATGGCGACAAGTCCGCCACCATCGAAAGCGGCTTTGGGGCCACGGCGGTCTTGCCCGGCGCCGGCCGGGTCGTGCCGCGACCTTTCGGAGCCGTTGGCCTGCGGACGGGCAGAGCGGAGTTCAGGTGAGTTGAGAAGAGAAGAGCATGGCCGAGCGGAGTCGAGCGGCCCGTTCGGGGCAAGGAGAAGCGGAGCGTCGAAGGGCGGCTGGGGCGCCGGTCTGAGGTCGCCGCGTGTGCAGGCGTTTTCGTTCCGGCGGAGCATCGAGACCGGTCCTTCAGCCGAGGGCATGCCCCGTCCGGTAATCCGAATCGGAATCGGCGGGACGGGGCTTTCGACGTCCGCTTGGGCACCGGCCGGACTTCTGGCACGCTCGCCGAAAGCGACCATGCTCTTCTCCGATCGGGAGGAGGGCTTTTTTTGTTCTATTATCCGCTCGTGCGCAAGCTGTATGCCGACGCCTGGACGCCGGTCGTCGCTTACGAAGCGCTGCGCGCCGAACGGCCGACGCTTCTCGAAAGCGCCGAACACGGCGCCCGCGTCGGGCGGTATTCGGTGCTGGCCTACCGGCCGCTTTTGACCTTCACCTACGCGGTCGAATCGGCCGGCGGTCCGGGGGCGGCGCGGATTCGCGATCTTTCGTCCGGGACGGAGGAGCGGCTCACGGAGGCGCCGGAGGTGGCGCTGGAGGCGTTTTTGACCCGGATCCGGCGGCATCCGGGTGCACCGGCACCGGACGTGCCGTTCGTCGGGGCGGCGATCGGCGCCTTTTCGTTTGAGCTGGCATACGGCGGCAAGGCGCCTGTCATCCGGGGGCCGGCGACGCCGGAGAAAGGGCCGGAGGGAGCGCCTCGGGCGAAAGATGCCCGGGCAAAGGGGGCCTCCGCGGCGGATCCGCTCGCGCTCATCCGGCTCTTTTTGCCCGGTCGGCTCGTCGTGTTCGACCATCTGACGAAGACGGCGGCGTACGTGGGCCTCGTGCCGCTCTCGTCACCGGAACTCGGGTCGGCGGAGCGGGCGGCGCTGACCGAGGCGGAGGCGGCGCTGGAGGCGGAGGCGGAGGCGTTTGTCGCCCGCCTGGGAAAGACGGCGCTCCCGGCGCTTCAGGGCGATCGGGGGGAGGTCCCCGAGATGCCGGTGACCGCCGAGCCCGTGGACGGGGCGTTTGTCGAGCAGGTGGGATCGGTGCTCGCGGCGGTCCGCCGCGGAGCGGTCGAACAGGTGGTCCTTTCGCGGCGATATGAGGTGGCGGGGACGTTCGATCCCTTTCTCGTCTACCGGTACCTCCGGGCCGAAAATCCGTCGCCCTACCTTTTCCTCCTCGATCTGAGCGGCTTCGGGGGGGACGTCTACGCCGGGAGTTCGCCGGAAAGCCTCGTCCGGATCGAGGGCGGGCGGATCTCGACCCGCCCGATCGCCGGCACCCGTCCCCGGGGGAAAACGCCGGAGGAAGATGCGCGGCTGGAGGCGGAACTTCTCGCCGATGCGAAGGAGGCCGCCGAGCACGACATGCTCGTCCGGCTGGCGGAGGACGACCTTCGGGCCGTGGCCGATCCGGAGACGGTCCGGATCGAGGCGTACCGGACGGTGGAGCGCTACTCCCACGTCATGCATCTCGTCTCGCACTTAAGCGGCCGGCTGCGCCGTGAGGTGACGCCGGTCGAGGCGCTCTTTCGCCTCTTCCCCGCCGGCACCGTGAGCGGCGCGCCCCGTGCGGCGGCGCTCGCGCTGATCCGCCGGCTGGAGCCCGAGCCGCGGGGCCTGTACGCCGGGGGCGTCGGCTGGATCCATCCGGACGGCGACCTCGATCTGGCCATCGCCATCCGGACGATCCGCTTTTACGCCGGCGGCGCTACGGTTCAGGCCGGCGCCGGCATCGTCGCCGGGTCGGTGCCGGAGCGGGAGCTCGAAGAAACCCGCCGGAAGGCGATGGCGCTCCTTCGGGCGCTCGCCCGGTCGACGGCGCATGCCGAGCCGTTCGCCGCAACGGGAAAAGGACACCGGCAGTAGAAGGGGCGCCGGCGGAGGTCCGAGGCTCGAACAACGACCGGGGGTGAGAAACCATGCAGGATGTGTTGCGAAAGCTCGCCGCCGGGGAAACGCTCGCGCAGGACGAGGCCCGCGCGGCGATGGAGCGCCTCATCGGCGGGGAGGTCGACGACGTCCACATCGCCGCCTTTTTCGGCCTGCTCAGAGGGCGAGGAGAGACGGCGGAGGAGATCGCCGGCTTTGCCGCCGGCATCCGGGGCCTGGCCCGGTCGATTTCGGCGCCGGCGGAGGCGATCGACACCGCCGGCACCGGCGGCGACGGCGGTCGGACGTACAACGTATCGACGGCGGCGGCCCTCGTCGCGGCGGCGGCCGGCGTGCCGGTCGTCAAGCATGGCAACCGGGCCGTCTCGGGCCGGGCGGGGAGCGCCGACGTCCTCAGGGCCTTGAGGATTCCGACGGAGCTTCCGCCGGAGGCGGCAGCGGCCTATCTTCGCCGGACGGGGTTCGTCTTTCTCTTTGCGCCGCTCTATCATCCGGCCCTGGCCCGGGTGCAGCCGGTGCGGCGAGCCCTCGGCATCCCGACGGTGATGAACCTCCTCGGGCCGCTCGTCAACCCGGCGGGCGTCCGGCGCCAGCTCGTCGGCGTCGCCGACCGGCGGTATCAGAGGGCGATCGCCCGGGCGCTCCTCGCCGGCGGAACGGAGCGGGCGCTCGTCGTCTCGTCCGCCGACGGGCTGGATGAAATCTCCGTGAGCGCTCCGACGCGGGTGCTCGAGATCGACGGCGGGCGCCTTCTCGAGTACGACCTCACCCCGGAGGCGCTGGGGCTTCCCCTCTTTCCGCCGGGAGCGTACGGCGCCGGCGATGCGGCCGAAAACGCGCGCCTCGTCGAGGGGCTCCTTCGGCCGACGGGGCGGCCGATGAATGCCGACTATGCCCTCCTTCTGGCCAACGCCGGCGCCGCCCTCTACGTCGCCAAAGCGGCGCCGTCGCTCCGGGACGGGGTGCGTCTGGCGGCGGAGACGATCGAAAGCGGCCGGGCGGCGGCGTACCTCGCCCGCCTGCGGGCGGAGGTGCCGGTGCCGGATGCTTGAGACGATCTTGAGCTACAAGCGGCTGGAGGTCGATGAACTCCGGCGGTCGATCGGCCCGGCGATCGTGCGGGCGGTGGAGACGGGCCCGCTTTCTCCGGTCCGCTCCCTCGCGGCGGCCCTCCGGAATCGCCGCCGGGGCGTCGCCCTCATCGCTGAGGCGAAAAAGGCGAGCCCCTCAAAAGGCGTCATTCGGGAGGGGTTCGATCCGGTGGACGTCGCCCTCGCCTACCGGGCGGCGGCGGTCGACGCGGTCAGCGTCCTGACGGACCGGCCGTCGTTTCTCGGCGACCGGCTCTATCTTCCCCTTTTTTCCCGGATCGTCGAACGGCCCGTGCTGCGAAAGGATTTTATCCTCGATCCTTTGCAGCTTTATGAATCCCGCCTCCTCGGCGCCGATGCGGTGCTCCTCATCGTCCGCGCCCTGCGGCCGGAGGAGGTCGAGCGGCTCCTCGGAGAAGCGCACGCCCTCGGCCTCGAGGCCCTCGTCGAAGTGCACGATGAGCGGGAGCTCGACGTGGCCCTTTCGGCCGGCGCCCGGATCATCGGCATCAACAACCGGGATCTGGCGACGTTTCGCACCGACCGCGCCGTGACCGAGCGGCTCGTCCGCTCGATCCCGAACGGCGTTCTCGTCGTGAGCGAAAGCGGCATCCGGGGACCCGAAGACGTCGATGCCCTGGGCGCCCTCGGGGTGGACGCCGTCCTCGTCGGAGAACACCTCATGCGCCAGCCGGATCTCGTCCGGGCGGTCCGGGCGCTCGTCCGGGAAACGGGGGACGATTCGGAAGGCCGGTCGGCGGCCGACTGCTCCTCCCGCCGGGGAGCGGCGCGATGAACGGCACGGCGATCAAAATCTGTGGGCTTCGCGATCAGGCGGCCGTCGAGGCCGTCGCCGCCCTCGGGGACCGGATCCGGTATGCCGGCTTCGTCTTCGCCGAAAGCCGGCGCCGGGTGACGCCGGAGGCGGTGCGGCGGCTTGATCTGACCCGCCTCGCGGCGCGGCGGGTGGGCGTCTTCGTCGATCCCGACCCGGCCCTCGTCCGGGCGGCGGTCGAGGCCGCATCCTTGCAGGTGCTCCAGTTTTCCGGCGATGAGCCGCCGGAGGTGGTGGAAGCCTACCGTCGGGCATGGGGTCTTTCCGTCATCAAGGCGATGGACGCGGCGGCCGGTCCGGAAGCGGCCGAGCGGTGGCTCGGCGGCGGGCGTCCGCCGTTTGACGTTCTCCTTCTGGATGCCAAGCGCCCCGGCGCCTTCGGCGGGACCGGGACCGCGTTCGACTGGGAAATGCTTCCCGAGTGGCAGGCGTTCGCCCGAGCACACGGGCTTTCCCTCTGGGTCGCCGGCGGGCTTCGGCCGGAGAACGTCGGCGCGCTCGTCCGGCGCTTCCGGCCGGACGGGGTGGACGTCTCAAGCGGTGTCGAGACCGGCGGCCAAAAAGACGCTGCTAAGATCCGCCGTTTTGTCGAGGCGGTGGCGGCGGCCGAAGCGGTGACGACCGAGGCGACGGACGAGGGAGGCCGGAGAGAAACGGCCCCGCCCCGCTGAACGCCTTCAGGGGATCCGCCGATCGGCCGGCGGCCGCCCGGGCGCCGGTCGCCGCAAGCGGCCCCGTCGTCCGTTCGCCGCCGACGGTGGAAGCGGCTGCCTGATGGCGGAGGAGTCCGTGGAAGGAGGTGAAGGCCTCCGACGCGGCGGAGGCCGATCGGTGAAGGAAAACATTTCCAAAAACGCGGAGGGAAACATGCCGGAAAACGGGCCGATCAAACCTGTTCGGCCGATCCCGCCGGAGGTGCTCCGGTCGCTTCCGGACGCCGAGGGCCGGTTTGGCCCGTATGGCGGCCGGTTCGTCCCGGAGACGCTCATGGCGGCTTTGGAGGAGCTCGAGGACGCCGTCCGGCGGATCCTCCCGAGCCCGGGCTTTCAGGCGAAACTGGCCGCGCTTTTCCAGGAATATGTCGGTCGGCCGACGCCGCTTACGTATGCGGCGCGCCTGTCGGAGGCGTACGGGGTGTCGATCTACCTCAAGCGGGAAGACCTCGCGCACACCGGCGCCCACAAGATCAACAACGCCCTCGGCCAGGCGCTCCTCGCCCGGGAGATGGGGAAGTCGCGCCTCATCGCCGAAACCGGGGCCGGCCAGCACGGCGTCGCGACGGCGACGGCGGCGGCCCTGCTCGGCATGCGGTGCACGATCTTTATGGGCGAAGAAGATATGGCCCGGCAGGCGCTCAATGTGTTCCGCATGCGGCTTTTAGGCGCCGAGGTCGTCGCGGTCCGGCACGGGACCCGGACGCTCAAAGAAGCCGTCAACGAAGCGCTCCGGCACTGGAGCGCCCACGTCGACGAAACGTTTTACGTTCTCGGCTCGGCGGTCGGGCCGCACCCGTATCCGCTTCTGGTGCGAACGTTGCAACGGGTGATCGGCGATGAGGCCCGGGCGCAAAGCCTGAGCCTCCTCGGCCGGCTGCCGGAGGCGGTCGTGGCCAGCGTCGGCGGCGGGTCGAACGCGATCGGCATTTTTTACCCTTTTTTAAGCGATCCGGTGCGGCTCATCGGCGTCGAGGCGGCCGGCGAAGGGATCGAAAGCGGCCGGCATGCGGCCTCCCTTTCCGCCGGGTCGGTGGGCGTGCTTCACGGCGCCCGCACGTTTCTGCTTCAAGACGACGTCGGCCACATCCGGCCGGCTCACTCGGTCTCCGCCGGCCTCGACTACCCCGGAGTGGGGCCGGAGCACGCCTGGCTCAAGGACGTCGGCCGGGCGGAGTACGTCGCCGTGAGCGACGATGAGGCGCTGGAGGCGCTTAAAGATTTAAGTCGTTTGGAGGGGATCCTGCCAGCCCTCGAGAGCGCCCATGCCCTCGCGTACGTGAAAAAGGCGGCCGCTTCGCTCACGGGACCGGTGATCGTGAGCCTCTCCGGCCGCGGGGACAAAGACGTCGAAACGGTGGCCCGTCGTCTCGGCGCGGTGCTCGGAGGCGCCGACGACCCGGCCGCGAGGGGCGTTGTCGGCGGGGCGCCGGAGCGATGAGACAGGCGGGAGGGGATGGCATGGGAGAAGCGCGCATTCTGGAGGCATTCCGGACGGCCCGGACCCGGCCGGCGTTCATCCCGTTCGTCATGGCCGGCGACCCCGATCTCGAGCAGACGGCGGCGGTCGTCCGGGCGCTCGCCCGGGCCGGGGCGGCGATCATCGAGCTCGGCGTGCCGTATTCGGACCCGATCGCCGACGGGCCGGTGCTCATCGAGGCGGCCGGCCGGGCGCTTCGCGCCGGCACGACGCCGGCGGCGGTGCTCGATCTCGTCCGCCGGCTCCGAAGGGAGGGAGCGCCGCCGATCGTCCTCCTTTTGTACGCCAACGTCCTCTTTCGGGCGGGCGTGGAGGATTTCGTGCGGGCGGCGGCGGAGGCCGGCGTCGACGGGCTGATCGTGCCGGATCTGCCGGCGGAAGAAAGCGCGGCGGTGCTCCGGACGGCGGAGGCGTTCGACGTTCCCGTCATCCCGCTCGTCGCCCCGACGTCCCGGCGCCGGCTCGACCGGATCCTGGCCGGCCGTCGGGGGTTTGTCTACGTCGTCTCGTCCCTCGGCGTGACCGGTCCTCGGGAGGTGCTCTCCCCGGAACTTCACGCGCTCATCCGGGACGTCCGGGCTCGGACGGCGCTTCCGGTGGCGGTCGGGTTCGGCATCTCCCGCCGGGAACAGGTGGCGTCCCTCGCCGGGGTGGCCGACGGGGCGATCGTCGGAAGCGCCCTCGTCCGACACCTCGCCCAGGGGGGCGCGGTGGAGCCGTGGGTCGCGGCCCTCTTCGGCCCGCCCGCTGGCGCCGGCGCCGCCGGTGTGTTATGATGGCGTATCATCGCGCCTGCCGGAATCGGGCGTCGAATCGGACGCCGGAGGAAGCGGGGGAGGAAAGGTCGCGGCCTTGATCCGGCAGCGGGCGCGGGAGATCCGATGGCGGATGTGAAGGTCAGCGGAAAGAAAGGCGGGCGGAAGATGGCGTTTTCGGTCCGGATGAAGCCCCTCGATGTCCCGATCTACGAGCCGGGCAAACCGATCGCCGAGATCCGGGAACGGTACGGCCTCGATGCGGTCATCAAACTTGCCAGCAACGAAAACCCGTACGGGCCGTCGCCGAAGGTGCAAGAAGCGCTCCTTGCCCGGCTTTCAGCGGATCCGGAGCTCTGGCTCCGCTATCCGGACGGGGCGGCCCGGGAGCTGAAGCGGGCCCTTTCGCTTCGGTGGGGACATCCGGCGGAGGGGATCGCCGTCGGCGCCGGGGCGGACGAGCTCATCCAGCTCATCGCCCTCCGCTTTCTTGCCGACGGCGATGAGGCGGTGATGGGGGAGCTTTCCTTTCCGATGTATCCGATTGCGACCCGCATCGCCGGCGGGGTGCCGATTCCGGTGCCGATGGGGCCGGAGGGGCGCCTTGACCTCCCGGCGATGCTCCGGGCGATCGGCCCCCGAACGCGGATCGTCTGGCTGGCGAACCCGAACAACCCGACGGGGACGGTGTTTGACCGCGAGCAGTGGGCGGCTTTTCTCGCCGAAGTGCCGGAGACGGTGCTCGTCGTCCTGGACGAGGCATACGCCGAGTATGTGTCGGACCCGAATTACCCCGACGGGCCGGCGGCGGTGCGGCGGCATCCCAACGTCGTCGTCCTGCGGACGTTTTCCAAGGCGTACGGGCTGGCGGGCTTTCGCATCGGCTACGCCCTCGCGGCGCCGGAAGTCGTCCGGGAACTCGAGCGCGTGCGAAAGCCGTTCAATACGTCGACGGTGGCGCAGCTGGCGGCGACGTTCGCCTTGGAAGACGAGGCGCACGTCGCCTTCGTCCGAGAGGCGAACCGGAAGGCCCGGGCGGCGCTCCGGCAGGCGCTCGAGGCGCGTGGGTTTCGGCCGTACCCGTCGGAGACGAACTTTCTCTATCTCCCCCACGATGACGGCCGCGGGTTGGCGACGCGGCTTGAGGCGGCGGGCGTCATCGTGCGGCCGGTGCCCGGCGGCATCCGGGTGAGCGTCGGGACGGAAGCGGAAAATGCCCGGCTGCTTGCGGCGCTCGACGCCCTGGAGGGGCGAAGGCGATGACGGAACGTACCGAGGCGGTCGTCGTCGGCATGGGCCTCATCGGCGGCTCGATCGCCGCCGTCCTCCGGGCCCGGGGACTTCGGGTCACCGGCGTCGACCGGCTCGTCGCCCGGGCGGAGCGGGCCGCCCAAAGAGGGCTCATCGATCGGGCGCTCCGGCCGGAGGCGGCGGAGGCGGCGTATCGGGCGGCGGATCTCATCGTGCTGGCGCTTCCGGTCCTCTCGATCGTCCCGGCGCTCCGCCGCCTGGCGGAGGGGCGGCTCAAACCCGGCGTCATCGTCACCGACGTCGGCAGCACGAAGCGGTCGATCGTCGCCGAGGCGGAGGCGCTGTTTGCCGGCCGGGACGTCCGCTTCATCGGCGGCCACCCGATGGCCGGGTCTCACAAGTCGGGCGTCGAAGCGGCGCATCCGGACCTGTTTGAAAACGCCTACTATGTCCTCTGCCCGAGCCGCCTCGCCGAGGCGGCCGACGTCGAGCGGCTCAAAGATTGGCTGGCGCCGGCCCGGGTGAAGTGGCTGGTAATGGATCCGGCGGAACATGACCGGGTCGTGGCCGTGATCAGCCACCTGCCGCACGTCGTCGCGGCGCTCCTCGTGCAGATGCTCGCCCGGCGGGAAGCGGAAAGCCCGTATTACGCCCTCCTTGCCGCCGGCGGATTTAAAGACCTCACGCGGATTGCCGCCTCCAACCCGGAGATGTGGCGGGACATCGTCCTGGACAACCGGGCGGCGATCCTGGCGGCCTTCGAAGAGTGGGAGACGGACCTTCGATCGGTTCGGGCGATGCTCGAGGCGGGGGATGGCCCGGCCCTCGAGGCATTTTTTGCCGCGGCGGCTCGCTACCGGGCGCGGCTTCCGGAGCGGCGGCCGGGGGCGATTCGGCCGGCCTACGACCTGTTCGTGGACATCCCGGACCGGCCAGGGGAGATCGGCCGGCTTGCGACGCGCCTCGGCGCGGCGGGCATCAACCTGACGAACCTCGAGATTCTGGAGCTTCGCGAGGACGTCTTCGGCGTGCTCCGGCTCGCGTTTCGCAACGATCGGGACCGGGAGCGGGCGGCGGCGCTCCTCGTCGAGACGGGGTATCCGGTTTACGTGTTTTCCAACGGTGAGATGAAAGCCTTCGGCCCGGCCGGGGGCGGAGAAGGAGGGCGGGGACGGTGACGGCGGTGGTGCGCGTCCGGCCGGCGGCCCGGCTGGCGGGGGTCATCCGGGTGCCGGGGGACAAGTCGATCTCCCATCGGGCGCTTCTCTTCTCGGCGCTCGCCGCGGGGCGGACGACGCTGGTCGGCCTCCAGGGCGGGGCGGACGTTCGGGCGACGGCGACGGCCCTTCGGGCGCTCGGCGTCCCGATCGTCCCGCTCGAAGGAGCGCGGCGCGCTTCGACCGGTCAGGGGGCGGCGGATTGGGCCGGCGGCGCGATCGGCAGGTTCGGAACGTTTTTGGCGGGCGGTTCGATCGCCGGGGCCGGCCCGGCCGCCGGGACGGGCGCGGCCGGGCGATCCGGGCGCCCGGGAGCGGCCGGCGTCCGCGTCCTCGGCGAGGGGCCCGGCGGGTGGTCGGCCGTCGTCGATGGCGGCGGTCCGGAGGCGCTCCGGGAACCGATCGGGGTGATCGACACCGAAAATTCCGGGACGACGGCGCGGCTTCTTCTCGGGCTGCTTTCGTCGCGGCCGTTTTTTACCGTCTTAACCGGCGATGCGTCCCTCGTCCGCCGGCCGATGGAGCGGGTGGTCGAGCCGCTCCGGACGATGGGCGCCCGGATCGACGGTCGGGACGGCGGCCGACGGCTCCCCCTCGCCGTCCGGGGCGGGCCGCTTCGCCCCCTTCGCTACCGCCTTCCGGTCGCAAGCGCTCAGGTGAAGTCGGCCCTCATCCTGGCGGGGCTGTTTGCCGACGGGGAGAGCGTGATTGAAGAGCCGACGGAAAGCCGGGACCACACGGAACGGCTCCTCGCGGCGTTTGCGCCGGGAGCGCTTCGGATCGAGGCGGGGGAAGGGGGCGGGCGAACGATCACCGTCCGACCGGTCGACCGGCTCCGGCCGGTCGACCTCGCCGTCCCGGGGGATTTTTCGTCGGCGGCGTTTTTCTTTGCGCTCGCCGCGGCCCATCCGGACGCCGACATCGTCGTGGCCGGCGTCGGAGTGAACCCGACCCGGACGGGGATGCTGGACGTTTTGCGGGCGATGGGCGCCGGCGTCGACGTGCGTCCGTCCGGTGGCCCGGAGGCGGGATGGGAAGCGGACCAACCGCCCGGCGGGCGACTTTCCGCTGTCGAGGCGGGCGGGCCGGCTGGCGAACCGGTGGCGGACGTCCGGGTGACCGCCGGTCCCCTCGTCGGGACGGAGGTTGGCGGCGCCCTCGTCCCCCGGCTCATCGATGAACTCCCGGTGATCGCGGTGCTGGCGACGCAGGCGCGGGGGCGGACGGTGATCCGGGATGCGGCGGAACTTCGGGTGAAAGAGACGGACCGGATCGCCCACGTCGTCGAAGGGCTCCGGGCGATGGGCGCCCGGGTCGAAGCGAGGGACGACGGGATGGTCATCGAAGGGCCGACGCCGCTCCGCCCGGCCCGGGTGCATGCCCGTGGCGACCACCGGCTGGCGATGGCCTTTGCCGTGGCGGGGCTCCTCGCCCGGCCGGACGGCGATGGGGCGACGGAGATCGTCGGGGCGGAGGCGGTCCAGGTGTCGTATCCGGGCTTTTTCGCCGACCTCGCCCGGCTGGGCGCCGCCGTCGAAGCGGTCGACGCCGTTTTGACGGCGGATGCCGGCGAGGAAGCCGGCGCTTGAGACGGCGAAAAGCGCGGGCCGGATCCGGCGCGGACGTCGATTTCGGCGACAAGCCACGGCAAAGCCTTAAAGCGATGAGGAAAACGGTAACATTTACAGTTCTCGGTTTCTTGAAAGCGCTTGACGTCCGCGAGGTCGGCGGTATACTTTAGAGACAGGTATGGTTTCTCTCCACTCCTATCTTCACTTGGCGCCGGTCGGCTTCCGACGTCGGCGCAGCGCCCGCGAGATGCGCGGGCGCTTTTTTTGCCGCTTCCGCGTTGTGGCCGCCTTCCTCTCAGGTCGCCTCGCTTTTCGCCCGTCTCGGGCGAATCGCCCCTTCGGTCGCCGCCGGCATAGCCCTTTTTCGCCGGTTCGCGGCATATCGTCCCTTCGGCTGTCATAGGCATGAGGGGAAAAACCGTGCGTCGGCGGCGGGAGGCGGGAAGATGCAGGCGGTCTGGGTGATCGGAACGCCCTGTGACGGGCCGCCGGACCGGCCGAATGCGGCGCCCGCGCGGGGCGCGGAAGCGGCCCTCGCGAAGGGCGCAAAGGCGGTCGCTTCGGAGCGGGCGGACGCCGCGGTTCGGGGGGAGGCGGGGATCGGCGTCTCGGGGGCGAAGGAAGCGGCGGCCCGGGCGGTGACAGAGATCGGGAACCCGGAGACGGCGGAAACGGCTTTGAACGGTCGAGAAACGGCTTTGGAGGGAAGGGAGACCGTCGCCCTGGGAGGGGGCATCGTCGCTCTTTCGATCGTAAACGGCCGGATCTACGACCTGGGCGGTGTCCTCGGGCGGGCGCAGGCGGAGCGGACGGTGGTGCTCCCGCCGGAGACGCGCCTTTGCCCGGGCCGGCTGTACGACGGGCCGCTCTGGGCGCGCGGCGACGAGCCGGCGGCGTTCTTGGCCGGCCGGGCGGAGCCCCTCGGGCTTAAGGTCTACCGGGAAGCGATGGCCGGCCTCGCCCGGGAGGGGTACACGGCGTTCGTGGACTGGGTGCCGGTGTCGGCGCCGGAGGAGCTTCCGGCGGCGGTCCGGCAGGTGGCGGCCCGGCATGCCTTGAGTCCGTTCGATTTTACGCTCAAACCGGTGATGGCGGCGTCCAAGCTGTTCGGGCGTCGGGGAGAGCGGCTCATCCGGGCGCTTCGGGATCTCGGGCTCCTCGAGGCGGTCATCGCCGTCGATGCGCCCCCGCCGGGGGGCCGTTTTTTTCACGATCTTCGGGACCGGCTGGACGGTTTTCCGCTCCGGGTGACGCTCTTTTTGTTGGCGGAAGGGCGGGACGAGGCGGTTGACGGGGCGGCAGCAGACTGGTATCATGGATTTCGTGGCGCTGGGATTTATGTCCGGACGTTTTTTTCATCGGCGATCGGTCGAACCGCCGGCGGCTGGCGCTGGAGCGGCCTCTACGGGCCGAAGGGGCGCCTCGCGCCGGGAGCCGACGCCGATTTTGCCCTCGTCCGGCCGGACGGGACGGCGGAGGTGTGGGTGCGGGGGATGGACGATCCGGCGTCGCCGCTTCCGTTCGGGCGGGGCCGGTTTTTGAAGCCGCGGGCGACGTTTGCACCGGAGGCGTTTCTCTGCCCCGGGCAACTCCGGCAGCGGATGGGCGTATGACCGTGCGGGCGACCGCGAAAGGGGAGCGTGGGACGCCTTGTGCGATCGGGAGCAGGAAATCATCCGGGCGATCAAGGACGGCGAGGTCGAACGGTTTGCGGATCTGATCCGCTGTTACGAGCCGCGGCTCCGGCAGTTTGTCCGGCAGTACCTCACCGCCTATCGCCTGGAGGACCTCGTCGACGACATGGTGCAGGAGACGTTTCTCAAAGCGTTTCACAGCCTGCATGCGTTTCGGGACGACGAGGCGGCCTTTTCGACGTGGTTGTTTACGATCGCACGGAACACCGTTCTGAGCGAGCTCCGGCGGAGCCGGCACCAGGACGTCGCCCTTGACGACCGGCTGAAGGAGCGGCTCCGATCTCCGTTTCGACCGCCGGAGGAGACGATCATCGTCGGGGAGACGGCGGCGCTGGTCCGGCAGGCGATCATGGCGCTTCCGGAGCGGCAGCGCAAAGCCCTGGTGCTTCGGGAGTACGAGGAAATGGAGTACAGGGACATCGCCGACCGCCTGGGGCTTACGGTCAGTTCGGTCAAATCGCTCCTGTTCCGCGCCCGAACGACGCTCAAGGAAAAGCTCGAACCGTACATACGCGACGGGCGGATGGAGGGAAGGCGGCGGTGAACGGCGGCCGGGCAGACAAAAGGGACCCCCGAGGCGGAGCGGAGGAGGCGCGGGTCGAGGCGATCATGGCCCGGGTGCGGGCGGAAGCCCGGTGGGCGTATCCCGATCATCCGGAGTCGATCGTTCGGCAGGCGCGAATCGTCGGGGTGTTCTTTTTCGTCTTGCTCGGCCTGGTGCTTCTTCTGGCCGTCGGCCTGATCCAAAAAGGCGCGCCGCCGGTGGAGCCGGCGCAAGGAGCGGAGCTCAAGCCGCCGGTCGGCAGCGGGCCGCTCATGCACGCCCTGCTCGTCCAGGAGGCGCCGCCGGCGTTCCCGCCGGCAGCCTATCCGGGGGCGGTGGCCGCCGCGGGGGAACTCCTTCCGTACCACCCCTTCTGGCCGGCGATGACCGTCAACGGCACCCTCGTCTTCGGGCTCTTCGGCGGGCTCGTGGTGCTTCTTTTTCTGCGATGGTGGTTCGGCCGTTCGGCATGAGGCCGGTATAAGCGATCTGCGGGTTGGCAATGACTGGGGATGGACGAAGCCATCGCCCGAGGGGGTGCCGCCCGTGGAACCGAGAACTCCGGTGACGAACCCGCTGTACGGGGTGATGGCGGAGCTCGTTCTTGAAGAGGCGATCCGCCAGTACCACATCCGGCGGCTTCGGGAGGAGATCGACGCCGCGCTGGCCGCCCACGACCGAGGCCGGTTCATGGAGCTCGCGGCGGAGCTTGCCCGCCTGACGGAACCGGACGGGGGAAGGTCAAACCGGGGCGCATGAGGGCCGGAGCGGCCCTTTTTCCATTTTCTGGATGGCCGGCGATGCGGAAGAGGGGGAAAAACGCGGTGCGATACGGTCCGGAGGACTGGGAAGCGTGGGCGGCGGCGCTGGCCTTCGTGGACAGCGCCCTGATCGGCGTGGCGGCGTTTCCGGTGGAACCGGACGTCGTCACGGCGGGACGAAGGCTTTGGACCCGGCTGGAGGTGCTCGGCCGCCTGGAGGCGTCGCTCCGGGGGCGACTGGCGCTTCTGCCCCCGGTGATCGGATACGGCCGGCTCCGGAAGGAAAGCATGGAATTTGAGGCGGTGCGGCGGGCGTTCCGCTATGTGTTTCTGGCCCCGCTCGACGAGGCGCTTCCCGGCGCTCAGACGGGGGAGGACGGCGCATCCGGTCGCCTCATCGTTCTTCCGCCAAACGGAGACGAGCGGATGTGGTACAGGGTGATTGTGGATACGTGGCACGGCGGCGAATCGTGAACGTTTGTTGACAGATGGGCGCCGCCGGGCGCCGGGGGCCGGGGGAATTCTTGACAGCGCTTTTACGCCTTGGCTATGATGGCACTGTGCGTCGCCGCGAGACGGAAATGGTCGTAAAATGGCGCGACTTTTGCGGCGCAAAGGCCGATCGCGGCGCTTTTTTCGGGCGCCGGCTTGTGACGGACGGTGCAAAGGGGGCGAAACGGGATGGCCGAGAGCGCGTCGCAACCGCATTTCGGGGCCCCGGACGATGCCGGGGGCCGGGAGGGGGAGATCACCCGCCGGCAATTTTTGACGTACACGCTCATGGGGACGGGCGGATTTATGGCGTCCATGCTCCTCGTCCCGCCCCTCCGCATGGCGGTCGATCCGCTTCTCAAGGCGGGCGAGGAGAAGCCCTTCGTGCCGGTGGCCGACGTGAACGAGATCACCGACGAGCCGAAGCGGTTTGAATTCACCCTGAAGATCAACGACGCGTGGGTGAAAAACCAGGCGACGACGTACTCCGCTTGGGTCTACAAACAGGGGTCGGAGATCGTCGCCCTGTCGCCGATCTGCAAGCACCTCGGCTGCACGGTGAACTGGAACGCCAGCCCGGAGCACCCGAACATGTTCTACTGCCCGTGCCACGGGGGGCTGTACACGAAAGACGGCATCAACGTCCCCGGCACGCCGCCGCGGGCCCCCCTCGACCTCTATGAGGTCAAGGTCGAAGGCGGCAAGCTGTATCTCGGCCCGCTGATCCAGCGGACGTGAGGGGGGGATGGGCGTTGATGCAAAGAATCTATAACTGGCTGGACGAGCGGCTTGATCTTTCGCCGATCTGGCGGGACATCGCCGACCATGAAGTGCCGGAGCACGTCAACCCGGCGCACCATTTTTCGGCGTTCGTCTACTGCTTCGGGGGGCTGACGTTTTTTACCATCGTCATCCAGATCCTGTCCGGGATGTTTTTGACGATGTACTACACCCCCGATATTGTAAACGCCTACAACAGTGTCAAATATTTGCAAACCGAAGTCGCCTTCGGCTACATCGTCCGGGGCATGCATCACTGGGGCGCGTCCGTCGTCATCGTCATGATGTTCCTGCATATGCTCCGGGTGTTCTTCACCGGCGCTTACAAGAAGCCTCGCGAGATGAACTGGGTCGTCGGCGTCCTCATCTTCGCCGTCGTCCTCGGCCTCGGCTTTACCGGCTATCTCCTCCCGTGGGACAACAAGGCGTATTTTGCGACAAAGGTCGGGTTGGAGATCGCCGAGACGGTGCCGATCGTCGGGCCGTATGTGAAGTCGTTCCTCGCCGGCGGCGACATCGTCGGCGCGGCGACGCTGGCCCGCTTTTTCGCCATCCACGTGTTTTTCTTGCCGGGGCTTTTGCTCTTGCTTCTGGCGATCCACTTCATCCTCATCCGCCGGCAGGGCATCTCCGGTCCGCTGTGATCCGCTTCGCCCCCGGACCGCCGGTTGCGGCGCTCGCGTTCGGCTCCGCCCGATGGGGCGGCCTGATCGGATGCGGGGCTTTTATCCGGCTGTGCCCGGAGCGGCGCTCGTCGACGATTTCGTTTGTTCAACGCCGACGGTCGGCATCGCCGAAGCGGCGCGGGCGGTCGGTCCGCCGAAGAGAAGGAACCTGCGGGGCCAAACCGCCGAAGGGGGTCCGGGGGAGAGGCAAACCGGACGGGAACGGGAAAAGGAGGAAACGGCGTGGCAGGCGAGCGGCAGGACAAAGCGTCCGTGAAGTACGTGGGCGATTCCCGGGTCCCGGTGCGGCGGGAGAAACTCCTCCCGAAGCCGTACAGCGAGTATCCGGGGAAGACGGAGCCGTTTTTCCCGAACTTTCTCCTCAAAGAATGGATGGCGGCGGTCGTCTTTCTCGTCGGGTTCATGGCGCTCGTCATTTCGCACCCGGCGCCGCTCGAGCCCCATGCGGCGGACCCGAACGATACGACGTACACTCCGATGCCGGACTGGTACTTTCTCTTCCTGTACCAGCTTCTCAAGTACATCCCCGGCAGCATGATCGTCCTCGGGACGGTGATCATCCCCGGGATCTTCAGCCTGCTCCTTTTGCTCGCGCCGTGGCTCGACCGGAGTCCGGAACGCCGTCCGTCCCGGCGGCCGGTGGCGACGGCCATCATGCTGTTCGTCGTCGCGAGCATCGTCGTCCTGACCTACCAGGCGGTCGCGTCGCATAAGGCCCAGCAGGCGGAGGCGGCCGCCGCGACGCCTCCGCCGCCTCCGCCGCCGGCGGCGGAAGGGGCAGCCTTCGATCCGGAGCAGGCTTTTAAGCAGAGCTGCGCGAGCTGCCACGGGCAGGATCTGAAAGGGACGCCGGCGGCGCCGAGCCTCGTCGGGCTCAACCTTTCGGTCGACGAGGTGGTGGACATCATCACGAACGGCCGGAAAGGCTCGATGGGCGTCATGCCGCCGGGGATGTTCCAGGGAACGGATGAGCAGAAAAAGCAGCTCGCCGAATGGGTGCTCTCCCATCAGTGAGGCGCTCCCGGACCGGGCCGTCGGCCCGCGGCCGAAAGAACGGAAGCGGCCGGCGGCCGGGGCGTGGCGGCGCCGGAAAGGGGCGGGAAAGGTGAGAGGGGAATGACGCGAAAGCCGTTTTATTTTCTCATGCTCGGTGGGACGGTCCTTCTTCTTCTTCTCGTCTTTTTCGTCTACCTTCCGACGAAGGGGAAGGGGCCGGCGGCGGCGGAAGGCGAGACGGCGGCCAATTTTGACCCGCAGGCGGCCTTCCAGCAGAGCTGCGCGAGCTGCCACGGGCAGGATCTGAAAGGGACGCCGGCGGCGCCGAGTCTCGTCGGGCTCAACCTTTCGGTCGACGAGGTGGTGGACATCATCACGAACGGCCGGAAAGGCTCGATGGGCGTCATGCCGCCGGGGATGTTCAACGGAAGCGATGCGGAGAAAAAAGCGCTCGCCGAGTGGGTGCTTTCCCACAAGTGAGGGTCGCCGGGAGACCGCCGAAGGCCGGCGGACCTTCTCCGGCGTCGGGTTCGTCCGACCGCCGAAAAAGCCCCCGAATGCCGGGGGCTTTTTCGGCGGTCGCTTTTGTCGTTTGCGTCGGTTTTGTCGGCATCGGAGGTTGGGCCGTCAGCGGATCGGCCGTTTTTCTTCGTCGAGGGTGAAGCCTTCGCCGTGGACGTCGTGGGCGTCGCTGATGACGACGAAGGCGGTCGGGTCTTCGGCCATGATGATCGCCTTCAGGTGGACGACTTCGTTCCGGGCGACGACGCAGTAGAGCATCGGCCGCTCAGCGTTCGTATAGGCGCCGCGGCTCTGGATGATCGTCGCGCCGCGGCCGAGCTCGTGGAGGATGCGGTGGGCGATGGCGTCGATCCGGTCGGAGACGATGAGGACCATGCGGGCGCTGTAGGCCGTCTCCTGGACGAAGTCGATCACTCGGGCGGCGACGGTGAGGGAGACGATCGTGTACATCGCCCGCTCGGTGTCGAGATAGGTGAGCATCGACAGGGCGATGACGCCGGCGTCGATCATGAACATCGTCCGGCCCATGCTCGTGCCGCGGTATTTGTTCACCACCCGGGCGACGATGTCGACGCCGCCGGTCGTGCCGCCGAAACGGAAGATGAGGCCGAGGCCGGTGCCGATCGCCGCTCCGGCGTAGAGGGCGGCGAGCAGGGTGTCGTCCATCGGGGTGGTTCGAAGAAAGGCCAGGGCTTCGATGAGGACGGAGCTCAGGACGGTGCCGACGACGGTCATGATCATCGCCCGCCCCCCGAGGGTGCGCCACCCCAGGATGAGGAGCGGACCGTTGGCGGCGAGCAAAAACCACCCCGGCGGGATGCCGAAGAGGTAGTTGAACATGAGCGCGATGCCGGTGAGGCCGCCTTCGGCGAGGCCGTTGGAGATGGTGAAGGCGTTCAGGCCGAAGGCGAAGATCGCCGAACCGAGGGCGATGCCGGCGATGGATTTGAGATGGGACGCGAAGCGGGTTCGGCGCACGAAGCTTCTCCTTTCGCACGTCCGTTGCCTTCCGTCGTTCGGCCACCGTTTCTCATTATAGCACTTTGCATTTGTTTCCGGCGGCCGTTTTCGCTACCATGAGGGGAGAACCGCAGGGAGGGTCAATGGTGGTCCATAAGGCAGCCTCGGCGCCGGAGTTCGGCCGGCCGAAGACGCTTCCGGAGATTCAGGCGGAGGTCGACGCCCTCATCGGCCGTTTTCAGGAAGGGTACTTCAGCCCGATGGAGATGATCGCCCGGTTCGCCGAGGAGCTCGGCGAGCTCGCCCGGGAAGTTTCGCACCGCTACGGGGCAAAACGGAAGAAACCCGAAGAACCGGAAGGGTCCATCGAGCTTGAGCTCGGCGATCTCTTTTTCGTCCTCGTGTCGTTTGCCAATGCCCAGGGGATCGACCTCGGCCGGGCGTATGAGGCGGTGATGGCCAAATATCGGACGCGGGACAAAGATCGCTGGACGCCAAAGGAGGAGGCGCGGTCATGATCCGGATCGTGCTGGCGGGGGCGTTCGGCCGGATGGGCCGGGAAGTCGTGGCGATGATCGACCGGACGCCGCATTTTCGCCTCGTCGGCATCGTCGACCCGAAGGGACGGACGCTGGACGGGGTGCCGACGTACGGGTCGGTGGGAGAGGCGCTCGCGCCGGGGGCGGACGTGTTCATCGATTTTACGACGCCGGAGGTCGTCTACGGCCACGCCCGGGCGGCGATCGAGCACGGCGTCCGGCCGGTGATCGGCACGACGGGGCTTCAGCCCGAGGAGATCGCCGAGCTTTCCGCCCGGGCCGGCGCTCGGCGCTTGGGGGGCGTCATCGCCGCCAATTTTGCCCTCGGGGCGGTGCTGATGATCCGGCTGGCGGCGGAGGTGGCGAAGTACTTCCCGGCGGCCGAGATCGTCGAGCTTCACCATGCCATGAAGCGGGATGCGCCGAGCGGGACGGCCCTCATGACGGCGGCGGCGATCGCCCGGGCCCGCCGGCGGCCGGCCGAAGAGGCGGCGCGCCTCGGGGCACCGGTTCGGGACCCGGCGGCGGAGCGAAGCGGCCCCGGCGCCCGGCTCGAGGCGGTGGAGGAGATGGCGCCGCCGTCCCGGGGGCTCATCCTGAACGGCATCCCGATTCACAGCGTCCGCCTTCCGGGGCTCGTCGCCCATCAGGAGGTTCTTTTCGGCGGAGAAGGAGAGACGCTCCTCCTCCGGCATGACGCGACGACCCGAGCGGCGTTCATGCCGGGGCTTCGGCTCGCCGTGGAAAAGGTGATGACGCTTGATCGGCTCGTCGTCGGGCTGGAAAATCTCCTGGACTGACGGAGGACGCGCGATGAACATCGCCCTCATCGCCCATGACCGCAAAAAAGAAGAGCTCGTCCGCTTCTGCCTCGCTTACCGGCCGGTGCTGGAGCGCCACACCCTCTGGGCGACCGGGACGACCGGCCGGAAGATCGCCGAGGCGACGGGCCTTTCGGTCCGCCGCGTCGCGTCGGGGCCGTACGGCGGCGATCAGCAGATCGGCGCCAAGATCGCCGAAAACGTCATCGACCTCGTCATTTTTTTGCGGGACCCGCTCACGCCCCAGCCCCACGAGCCGGACGTGAGCGCCCTCCTTCGCCTGGCCGACGTCTACAACGTGCCGGTGGCGACCAACCTCGGCTCGGCGGAGCTCCTCCTCCGGGCGCTCGGCGAGCGGGAGGCGTGGTGGGCCTTTCGCCGGCTTCGGCGCGGCCAAAGGCTCGACGGGGCGGACGGCGAACCCTCGGCCGGCGTCGGTCCGGAGGCTCCCTGACCGTGACCCGGCGAACGCTTCCGTCCGGCGCCCCGGTTTTTGACGCCTCACTCTGGGAAACGCCCCTTTGGGCGGCGGCCCGCCGGGTGATCCGGACGATCGAGGCGGCGGGACACGCGGCCTTCGTCGTGGGCGGCGCGGTGCGGGATCGGCTTCTGGGCCTTCCGGCTTCGGAGATCGACATCGCCACCTCGATGCGGCCGGAAGCGGTGCGCCGGCTCTTTCCCCGGACGCACCCGACGGGGGAGCGTTTCGGGACGGTGACGGTCGTCGAGGGCGGCTTTCCTTTTGAAGTGACGACGTTTCGCGTCGAGACGTATCCGTCCGTGGACCGGCATCCGGCGGTGCGGTTCACCGGCCGGCTCGAAGACGACCTCGCCCGGCGCGATTTTACGATCAACGCCATGGCGCTTTCGGCGGACGGCCGGCTCATCGATCCGTTTGACGGGCGCCGGGATCTCGAACGGCGGGTGCTCCGGACCGTCGGCGATCCGGCGGAGCGATTTCGGGAAGATCCCCTCCGGCTCATCCGGGCGATCCGCTTTGCCGTCCGCTACGGGCTTCGCATGGCGCCGGAGACGTGGCGGGCCCTCGTCGCCCTGCGGGGAGAGCTCGTCCGGGTGGCGCCGGAGCGGATCGTGATGGAGATGGAAAAAAGCCGGCGGGGAGCGGAGCCGTGGCCGCTTCTTCGCTGGCTCGACCGGGCCGACCTCTGGCTTCGCCTCGGGGAGCCGGCCATCGCCCGGGCGGTGGCGGCCGCCGATCCGCCGGACGTCTTCTGGGCGGCGATCACCGCCGCCATGCGCCCGGCCCGGGGATTGCCGCCGTCCGGTGCCGGCGCGATCGCCGGCGGGGGGGCACCGTTGGGGGAGGGGCTCGACGCCGAGGCTGGGGCGTGGGGGCTTAGGCTTCCCCTTTCTCGGGAGGCCCGTCGGTTGATTCGGGCCGCGCTCGGCATGGAGGCGTCGCCCGGCAGGGAATCGGCCGGCCCTTCGGTTCGGCCGCGGTCGCTTGAGGCCGCCTACGCCCGGGAAGGTCGGTTTGACGGCCGGACGGCCCGCGGAGGCGACCGCCGCCCGACGGCGCCGATGGCGGAGGCCGAAGCGTTGCCGTACGGGTACGCGTGGGGCACCCGGGGCGCGGCGGCGGTGTTTCGGGCGCTCCGGCTGGCGGATCTCATCGCCGGGCGTCCTCGGCCGGAGACGCTCGCCCGATTTCGGGCCTTGGCCGAGTTTCGGGCCCGCCTCCCTCTCCCCGATCCCCGGCGGCTTCGCCTCGACCTCGGGGCCTGGCGCACTTCGCGAAAGGCCCCGGCCGGGCCCTACCTCGAGGCGATGCGCCGGCACCTCTGGCTGGCCGTCAACCGGGGGTTTCCGAATGCGGCCGAGGCGCTGGAGGCGGAAGCCGACCGGCTGTGGCGGGAGGCGGGCGCGGCGCTCCGCCCGCCCTTTCGGCTGCCGGCGTTTTTGGCTGACGGGCCGGAGGCCGGAGACGTCCCGGCGACCTGAGCCGGGGCGGGCGGTGAACCGATCGGGCGCCGCGCCGGCGCGGCGGCGGTCGGGGATGTGGCGCTTTTCGAAGATCCGGCGACCGTCCGGATTCCGCTTTTGACAATCGCCGTTCTAAGGGCCGTTGCCGCGCGGCGAAATGGGGACGACGGCATCGGGGCGACGGTGCCCGACGAGCGGGCAACGAACGGGGCGCCGGCGCCTGTCGACGAGCCGACGCCGATCGGGAGGGGTGAAGGCGTGACACCGAATCGGAGCGCTTTAGAACATGACGGGGCCAATCACGCGGCGGCGGTTCGTCTGGCGGACCGCCTGTTTGCGGCGCTTTTGGCGGCGCCCGGGACGTATGTCTCCGGCTCGGCGCTTGCGGCCCGCTTCGGCGTCAGCCGGACGGCGATCTGGAAGGCGGCCAATCGCCTCATGGAAGCGGGTTTTCCCGTCGAACGGGCGCACCGGCGCGGATACCGCCTCGCCGAGGGATACGATCCGCCGGTCGGCCCGAACGGCTGGGAGGGGTTGGAGGGTGCGGAGCTGGGCCGGGCGTTTCGCTTTTTCCCGGAGGTGGACAGCACGCAGAACGCCGCCCGGCGGTGGTTCGACGACGGGGCGCCTCACGGCGCCGTCGTCCTCGCGGAGCGCCAGACGGCCGGCCGGGGGCGGATGGGGCGGCAGTGGGTTTCACCGCCGGGGACCGGCCTCTGGATGAGCGTGATCCTGACGGACGGGCTCCGCCTGGCCGACGTCCACGCCCTCTCGCTCATGGCGGGGCTCGCCGTCGCCGAAGCGCTCGAGGCGTTCGGCTACCGTCCGGGCCTCAAGTGGCCCAACGACGTCCTCCTGGCCGGGAAAAAAGTCGCCGGCGTCCTCATCGAAGGTCAGGGAGAACTCGACCGGCTTTATTTTGCCGTCGTCGGCATCGGCCTCAATGTCCGGCTTCCGGAGGCGTTTCCTCCGGAGCTCCGGACGATCGCGACCGCCCTCGCCGAGCACGGGCCGCCGCCGCCCCGCCGAAAGCTGGCCGCGGCGATCCTGTCGGCCCTCGACCGGGAGCTCCGGGCCTACCGGGCGGAAGGTTTCGGCCCGCTCCGGGAACGGTGGCTCGTCCGGGCGGTTTCCCTCGGCCGGGAGATCGCCGTCGAGACGGGCGGCGGCCGGATCGTCGGGCGTTTTGCCGGGCTGGACGACGACGGGAAGCTGCTCGTCGAGACGGCGGCGGGGCTTCGGGCGATCGCCAGCGGCGAGGTGCGGCTTTGAGGGGCGGTTTTGGGGCGGTTTTTAAGAAACGCTTTTCGGGATCCGGCGAGACGCCCTTTGCCTTGTGCGAACGGCACCTGCCGCCTTCGCCGTTTGGGACTTTCCCCCGTTTGACAGCGCCCGTGCCGGGCGTACACAAAAAGCGGCAGCCCAACGGCTGCCGCCAGGTGCAGGGGGTCTCCTTTCAGTATTCCGGCTTCCAAGGAAGGGAGGGAATGTGGTCTTCGAGGAAGTGGGCCAGGCGCTCCGCTTCGGCTTCGCTTTTGAGCTGCAGCGCTTCTTTCAGCCAGATCGGATTGGCGAGGTCGCTCGCATCGGCGAGGGCGGTCCGCCCGGTCTGGAGGTTGATGATCATCGTCTTGCCGAAGAACTGGTTGGAGAAAAGGAGCCCGAGGTCGTACAGCCCTTCTTCCGTGTGCACCCCGATGAAACGCACCTGGGCCTGCTCGGTGTTTTCGTAGACGGCTTCAAAGAGCGCCACCCGGATTCCCTCCTTCCTTAGACTTCGTTTCTTAGCCTTCATTGACTTTGCTTTTGCCCTTGCTTTGCCGTGCCTTTCGGTTCCGGATCGGCCTTCGCCGCTCTCCGGCCGACCCTTCCCGGCCGGGAATCGGCGCCGTCCGGCCGAGACCGGCTTCCGCCTGCCGGTTCGGTCGATCCGACGGGATCGCCGGCCGGGCTTTGCCTTCGCGTCCCGGACGGTTGCCGCATGACGCGGGCCGCTTTTTGCCGATCGTGCGCCCTGGCCGCGGCAAAACGCGTCGGCGCCCGGACGCTCCGGTCCGCCCGGGCGCTTGAGCCCTGCGGCCCGCTCCTTCCGCCCGGGCGCTCCGGTCCGCCGGCTTCGCCCGGGCGCCCGGCGCCGGCGCTCCGCTTCGACGCAAAAGCCCCGCACCAAGTCGAGAGGGCCAGCCTCCAGGCTTGGCGCGGGGCGTGCGCAGGCGCATTCGGCGCCGCTCCCTCCGCTTCCTCGTTCGGTCAAAGGCACCGCCGACCCGAGGTGAACGGTCATGGTTCGCCAGAGAGACTTCCCTGCATTAGCCGACGGGGTTAGCTGACGGGCAGGATGGCAGGGAATGCGTCTGACTCATCCCTCCCGACGCCTGTCGTCGGGATTAGCCCCAAAAGATCGGGTCCCCCGCTCCCGGCATCCGCCGAGATTAGGCCGTCTTTGCTTTTACGTTTATTTTACGGATTGCGTTCCGGGAAAACAAGATAAATCTTTTGCACTAATCTCGCCGCTATCGGCCATCTCGGCCTTCAGCCGGTCGGCGGCCTCGGCCCAGCGGAGGGCGACGCCGCCGAAACCGCGGGCAAATCGTTCGGCATCCCCCGAGGCGGAAAACGCATAGACCGGCGGCCGGCAGCAGGCGGCCGGCGCTTCGCCGCCTAAGACGTACGTCGCTTCCTCAGCCGGGACGGTCGTATGGGTGAGGACGTCCCGAACGAGGGCGTACACGCCGGCATGACCGGTGCTCCGGAGCCGCCGGTGATGGATGAGGCCGCAGTGGGCACAGCAGGCGACGTCCACCCGGCCGTCGGGGAGAAGCAGGCGGTAGGCCAGCGTCGGGTTGACCGGCTTACCGCAGACGACGCAGCGGCTTGGGCCGTCGTCGGGTGACGGCGGTGGGGACGCTTCCTTTCGGTGAGGTTCGAGAAGGGCGATGCCGCCGTACGTCTTGACGGCGATCCCTTCGTCGACGAGGGCGCGAACGTCCCGGTGAATGGTCATTTCGCTCACGCCGAAGAACGCGCTCAGCTCGGAAATCTTAAGCGCTTTCCGTTCAAAAAGGAGCCGGCGAATCGTCGCCCGGCGTTCGATCGGGAGCATGTCCGTCGCTCCTCCGGCCGTCCGTGGGCGGACGGCAGCGTTTCAAAACCGTGGCGGCGTTGATTGTGTTTAGGTGTTACTTTATTGTAACACAGGGTTCGCTCCCCCGCCAAGGCGCTGGCGGCCGACGGCGGCCGGCGTTAAGATAGCCGTAAGGCCTATAAGATAAAAATGCGATAAAGAAAGGGAGAGGCAGGGTGCCGCTCGCGTACGGGGCGCTTTTGGCCGGCGTGGTGTTCATCTCGACGTCAGCGATCTGGGTGCGGCTTTCGGCGTCGCCGCCGGCGGTGACGGCGGCGTACCGGCTGCTTTTTACGGTGCTCCTCATGGCGCCGTTCGTCCGGCCCCGGTGGCGGTCGATCTTCGGGCAGTGGCGCGCGCTCAGCGCCGTCGAACGGCGGCTTGTGATTGCGTCGGGGGCGCTCTTGGCGGTGCACTTCGATCTTTGGTTCTGGTCGCTCGATTTTACGTCGGTGGCGAGTTCCGTCGTTCTCGTGACGCTCCAGCCCCTTTTTACGTTCGTCGGGGGGATGATCGCCTTCGGCGAGCGGCCCGGGGTGTGGATGTGGCTCGGAGGGCTTTTGGCGATCGCCGGATCGGCGCTCATCGGATGGGGGGATTTTGCCGTCGGGTCGGAGGCGCTCTTCGGCGATGCGCTGGCGCTTCTCGCGGCGCTTTTCGTCTCGCTCTACTGGATGATCGGGCAGCGCGTCCGGCCGAAGCTCGATGCGACGGCGTATACGTTTTTCGTCTACGGCGCCGCGACGGTCGTGCTTTTTGGGCTGGCCGTGTTGAAAGGAGAGCGGCCGGTGGCGCACCGACCGGAGGACTGGGGCTATTTTCTCGCCCTGGCGCTGTTCCCGACGCTTCTCGGCCATTCCCTTTTCAACTGGGTCATCCGCTGGATCCCCGCGTCGACGCTGTCGGTGGCGATCCTCGGCGAAGCGGTCGGGTCGGCCCTCCTTGCGTACTGGGTCTTCGGCGAGACGCTTCACCTCGGCCAGTGGGTGGGCGGGACGCTCATCCTCGTCGGCATCGCACTGGCGATCCTGCACCCGCCGGAGCGGGCGGAAGGCGGACGGTAAAGTGAAAGGGCGGCCGCCGTCGGCCGATACATCAGTCGTGTGAATAAAGCGACGTTAAATACGGAACAAAGCGTCAAATACGGAACAAAGCAAGGAAAGGAGGCCGAACGATGAACGGGCCGGACCCGGAACAGTCTATGGATGAGAAAAACCGGGCGATCATGCGGCATCTTGCGCTGGATGAGTCCGCGCTGAAGCGGTTTCGTACCCGGGGGGATGCGGTCCGGGCGGCGACCGAAGCGGCGGCCCTCGCCGCCCTCGAGCGGCTGATGGCGGACGATTTTTTCGACCGGGCATTCCGGCAGGGGCTTACGCCGGAGAAGCTTCGGGAGACGACGCGGGCGTACCTCCGGCATCTGTGGGCCGAAGAGGACATCGCCCGGCACGGCGGGCGGCTGGCTCGGATGGGCGCCCGGCAGGCGGAGCTCGGCTTTCCGCTTTCGTTTTACGGACTTTTTTACACGGCCCTCACCGTGGCGCTGTGGGACGCCGGGCGGACACCGGAGCCGAAGGCGGGGCCTCGTGTGTCCGAGCGCCTTCGGGAAGTTTTGCGGCGGCTTCGGGGGCGGGGCGCGTTGTTCCGGCCCGATGTCGACGGGGGGACGCTCGAGCGCTCCGTGCCGAACGAGGATCGTCGATGGCTTTTGGATGCCTACCGGCGCCTCCGCCTGGACGAGATCCTGCTGCTTGAGGCGCACGGCGCCCGGCTGCGCCTCGGCCAGGCCGAGCGGCTTGGCGAGGGGCTGAAACGGATTTTGTCTCTCAAAGGCGTGCTCACCCGGCTGGTCGGCCGGCTCCGGCGGCTTAAGGACGACGCCGATGAGTATGCGCTGGCCAGCCGGGACGTGAGCGCGGCGGCGGATGTCGTCGCCGAAAATGTCGTCCGGATCGCCGAGCGGGCGGAACGGATGGCGGAAGCGGCCGGGGCGAGCGAGGCGGCGGTGGGACGGGCGCTTCAACGGTTACAGGAAGCGGCCGAGGCGTTTTCTTCGGTGCAGGATGAGGTCGCCGGCGTCGTGGCCGGGACGGAGGAAATCGGAAAACTCGTCCGCTGGATGGAAGAGATCGCCGCCCAGACGGAACTGCTCGCCCTCAACGCGGCGATCGAGGCGGCGCGGGCCGGTGAGGAAGGGCGGGGGTTTGCCGTCGTCGCCGCCGAGGTGCGAAAGCTCGCCGAGACGTCCCGCATGGCCCTCAGGCAGATCGATCAAACGGTGCGCTCGTTTGTCGGCCGGGTGGAGAAGACGGCGCTCAAGACGGAGGCGTTTCGGGAGAAGATGGCCGAAGGGGCGGCGGACGCCCGGGTGGCGATGGATCATCTCCGGGCGATCGTCGCGGAGATCGCCGCCAACCGGGACGATGCTCAAGGGATCGCCGCCGCCGCGGAAGAGCAGACGGCGTCGATCCAGGCGTCCCTCGAGCGGGTCGAGGCGATCGCCGGCCATCTGGCGGAAGTCGAGGGGGAGCTCGGCCGTTTTGCCATCGACCTGGCGGAAGCGCTCATTTCGATCGACGGCGTGCGCAGGGCGCAGATCGACGGGGAGGCGGTGCCGATCGGCCTCGCGCTCCGCTTTGCCGTCGTCGATCATCTGCTCTTTCGCTGGCGCCTCGATCTTGCGGCGCTCGGCCTTCGGGAGGAAGATCCGCACGCCATCGGCGATGCCTCGCGCTGCCGCCTTGGCCGCCTGATCGAGCGGAATCGGGCGGTGCTCGGGCCGCTTCCGTGTTTTCAGGAGCTCGTCGAGACCCACCGGCGGATGCATGCCGCCGGGCGGGAACTGCTGCTCGCCGTTCGGGCCGCCGGCCGGGCGGCGGGGCGTCCGGCCGGCGGCGCCGCCCGTCTTGCCGGCGGGCGCGCCCCGGCGGCGGCGGCCGTCGCCCCCGCGGACGGAAGCCGCCCGGACGGGGGGGATGCCGCTTGGCACAGCGCTCCAAAAGCGGCAGGGGCTGCCGGAACGGACGGGCCCCGGGCGGACGGGACGGCGGCAGTCCGGGAACCGGAACCGGCCCGCTCCGGTCTTCTCGCCGGCGCATGGACGGAGGAGATCGTCGCGGCGCTCGGGCGGCTCGATGCGGCGACGGAGGCCGTCGTGGCGGCGCTTCTCGCGTGTGCCGAAGCGGCGGAAAGGGCGGAAGGCAACGACGCCTGACGCCTTTTTTTGCGGCCATTTAGTTAACCAATGATAAATTTTTTGTTGACAAAAAAGGTCTGCCCCCGTATGATCAAAGAGAGGCTGGTAAATCCCGGCGCGACGCCGCGCCGAAGAGGGGGGCGGCCCATGGAGTGGGCGAGGGAAACGGCGATGACGACGACGCGGGGAACGGCCGTGGGATCGGAGTGGAAAACGGCCGTGGAGAGGCGAAGGGAAACGGCCATGGAGACGACGCGAAAAGCGTCGACCGAGGCGGGGAAAACGGACGCGGCCCCTCAGCCGGGGGTGCTCGATGACCCGGCGTTTTTCGATCGGCTGGCGGAGCGGGCGCTTCGGGACGAGCCGCCGACGCCGGAAGAGGCGGAGGCGGTGCTTCGGGCGCCGGATGAGGCGCTTCTTTCGCTTCTTGACGCGGCGTATCGGGTGCGAAGGCATTTTTACGGGAAGCGCGTCCGGCTCAATATGATCATCAACGCCAAAAGCGGCCTCTGCCCGGAGGATTGCGCCTACTGCGCCCAGTCCGCCGTGTCGACGGCGAAGATCGCCAAGTACCCGCTCGTCGACGCCGAGACGCTCATCGCCGGCGCCGAACGGGCAAAAGCCCTCGGCGCCGGGACGTACTGCATCGTCGCGAGCGGCCGGGGGCCGACGCCGGCGGAACTGGCGCGCTTGGCGGACGCCGTCCGGGAGATCAAGCGGCGGACGGGGCTTACGGTCTGTACGTCGCTCGGGATTCTCACCGATGAAAAGGCCAAGCTCCTCAAGGCGGCCGGCGTCGATCGGGTGAACCACAATCTGAACACGGCCGAGGGGCATTACCCGACGATCGCCACGACCCACACGTATGCCGACCGGGTGGCGACGGTGGAGCGGGTCAAGGCGGCCGGGCTTTCGCCGTGTTCCGGCTTCATCATCGGCATGGGGGAGTCGATCCGGGAGATCGTCGACATGGCCTTTGCCGCCCGGGCGCTCGATGTCGATTCGATCCCGCTCAATTTCCTCCACCCCGTCCCCGGGACGCCGCTCGGCGACCGGCCGTTCGTCGAGCCCCGGTTTGCCCTCAAGGTCGTCGCCCTCTTTCGCTTCGTCAATCCGACGAAGGAGATCCGGGTCGCCGGCGGACGGGAAGAGACGTTCCGTTCGCTCCAGCCGCTTCTCCTCTTTGCCGCCAATTCGATCTTCATCGGCGATTACCTTACGACGCCGGGGCAAAAGCCGGAGGCGGACCGGGCGATGATCGAAGATCTCGGCTTTGAGCTCGATCGCCCGCCGGAGCCGTGACGCCTCCATCCCCGGCTTCGCGCGGCCGGGGCGCCGCCTTGATTCGAGACGTCGGCGTCTTTGGAACGCCGGTCCGGCCGATCGGAGAAGAGCGCCCGTTAAGGAGGATGGGGGATGACGCGCTGGGTGCCGCCGCGGGATGTCCTGCTCGCCTGGAACCGGGATCACCTCTGGAATCCGTTTACGCCGATGAAAAATTATCTGGAAGAAGATCCGGTCATCATCGAACGCGGCGAGGGGGTCAAGCTCTTTGACGTCGACGGCCGCGCGTACTGGGATGGGTACAGTTCGCTCTGGCTGAACGTTCACGGCCATAACGTGCCGGAGCTGAACGCGGCCGTCACCGAACAGCTGGGGAAGATCGCCCACGCGACGCTCCTCGGGAGCGCCAACGTTCCGGCGATTCTGCTCGCGAAGCGCCTGGCCGATCTGGCGCCGCCGGGGCTTCGAAAGGTGTTTTTTTCCGACTCCGGCGCCGAAGCGGTGGAAATCGCCGTCAAAATGGCGTTTCAGTACTGGCAAAACATCGGTCGCCCGGAAAAACGGCGGTTTATCACGATGACCGGCGCGTATCACGGCGATACGATCGGCGCGGTGAGCGTCGGGGCGATCGAGCTGTTTCATGCCCGCTTCGGGCCGCTTCTTTTTCCGACGGTCCGCATCCCTTATCCCCACGCGTACCGCCACCCGAGCGGCGATCCGGAGGCGGCGGCCCGGGACAGCCTCGCGGCGCTCGAGTCGATCCTCCGAGATCAGGCCGACGAAATCGCCGCCCTGATCGTCGAGCCGGTGATGCAGGGGGCGGCGGGGATGATCCGCATGCCGGACGGCTTCATGGCCGCCCTCGCCGATCGGCTCCGGGCGTACGACGTGCTGCTCATTGCCGATGAGGTGGCGACCGGATTGGGCCGCACGGGAGCGATGTTTGCCGTCGAGCATGACGGCGTCGTGCCGGACTTTTTGACCCTTGGAAAAGGGCTCACCGGCGGGTATCTGCCGGTGGCGGCGACGCTGACCACCGATCGGATTTATGAGGCGTTTTGGGGCGAGGAGATCGAAGGGAAGACGTTTTACCACGGTCATTCGTATACGGGAAACCCGCTCGGCTGTGCCGTCGCTCTGGCCAATCTCGAGCTCATGGAAAAAAGAAAGCTTCTTGAACACGTCAGGCGGCTTTCGGCCCGGGCCGAAGCGCGGCTTTCCGCCTTTCGCGAACTTCCTTACGTCGGGGATGTGCGTCAGGCGGGGCTGATGATCGGCATCGAAATCGTCCGGGACCGGGCGACGAAGGCGCCCTTTCCGCGGGAGGTGCGGATCGGCCGGAAGATCGTGGCTCGGGCGCGGGAGCTCGGGCTTCTGACGCGCCCGCTCGGCGACGTCATCGTCTTCATGCCGCCCCTGGCCACGCCGGAGGCGGCGCTCGAGGCGATGATGGACATTCTTTACCGGGCCATCGCTGAAGTGACGGGAAAGGAGGCCGGGCGATGAGCGGCCTCTTTGTCACCGGGACGGACACCGGCGTCGGGAAGACGGTGTTTACCGCGCTCCTAGTCCGCTGGCTTCGGCGGCGCGGCGTCGACGCCGTGCCGATGAAGGCGGTGCAAAGCGGGGCGGCGGCGGAAGATCCGGCCGGCGATGCGGCCCGCCTCCTCCGGGCGGCCGGCGTGACGGTGCCGAAGGAAGCGCTGGTGCCCTACGCGTTTCGGGCTCCGCTGGCGCCGGCCGTGGCGGCGGACAAAGCGGGGGTGCGGGTGGAGCTCGGGCGCATTCTCGCGGCCTACCAGGCGCTTCACCGGCGTCACCGCCACGTGGTCGTCGAAGGCGCCGGCGGGCTCATGGTCCCCATCGCCGGAGACATCCTGATCGTCGATCTGATGGAGCGGCTCGGCCTTCCGGCGGTGGTCGTCGCCCGCTCCGGGCTCGGAACGGTGAATCATACGCTTCTTTCGCTCCATCTCCTTCGGGCACGGGGCATCCCGGTCGTCGGCGTCGTGCTGAACGACGGCCCGCACGGCGAACCGGACCCGTCGGCCGAAGACAATCCGCGCCTGATCGAACGGCTGGGCGGTGTGCCCGTGCTCGGGCGCCTTCGGACCGTCCCCGAGGGGCCGAAGCCCGATGCGCTTCGGATGCCCTCCGGTGCGCCGCCGGATCGGGCGTCGGAGGAAGCGTTCGGGGAGGCGGACAGGACGCTCCGGGAGGCCGAGGCGGCGTTTGATGAGGCGGCGCTCGCGATGTTGGAGGCGGAGATCGATCTTTCGGCGATCGTCCGGGCGCTCGAGGGGCGGGAGGGGCGATGACGCTCGAGGCCGAGCTTACGGAAAAGCTTCGCCGGCTGAAGGAGGCGTCGCTTCTTCGCCGCCTCGCCGTCCGCGCGGGAGGGGTTCCGGAGATCGAAGAGGTGGGGGAGGACGGAAGCCGCACCCGGCTCCTCAACTTTTCGTCCAACGACTACCTCGGACTCGCCGGCCACCCGGCGCTCAAAGCCGCCGCTTGCGAGGCCGCCGCCCGTTACGGCGCCGGCGCCGGGGCGTCGCGCCTCATCACCGGCCACGCGCCGTGGACGGCGGCGCTGGAAGCGGATCTCGCCGCCTGGCTGGAGAAAGATGCGGCGCTTCTTTTTTCCAGCGGCTATGCCGCAGGCGTCGGGACTTTGAGCGCCCTCATCGAACGGGACGACGTCGTCTTGAGCGACCGGCTGAACCATGCCAGCCTCATCGACGGCATCCGTCTGTCGCGGGCCCGCGTCCGGCGCTACCGTCACAACGATCTTGCGCACCTGGAGGCGCTCCTAAAGGAGGTCCGGGAGCGCGAAGGAAAAAAGCGGGTGTGGATCGTCACGGAGTCGGTATTCAGCATGGACGGGGACGTGGCGCCGCTTCGGGAGATCGTCGAACTGAAAACACGCTACGGGGCCTATCTCGTCGTCGACGAGGCCCACGCCGTGGGGCTTTTCGGCCCGCGCGGAGGCGGCGTGGCCGAAGCGCTCGGCGTCCTCGAGGCGATTGAGGTGTTCATCGGCACGCTGTCGAAAGCGCTGGGCGCGGTCGGCGGCTTTGTGGCCGGGAGCCGGCCGCTCATCGACTGGCTTGTGAACCGAGCGCGTTCTTTCATGTATTCGACGGCGCTTCCTCCGGCCGCGGTGGCCGCCGCCCGGGAGGGGCTTCGGATCGTGCAGGGAGAACCGGGGCGGAGGCGGCGGGCGCTCGGGAACGCGGCATGGTTTCGAGGCCGGCTGGAAGCGCTGGGCGCTTTGCGCATCGTCGCCCCCTTCGGCGAAAGCGGCGCGCCGCCCTTTGTCACGCCGATCGTCCCGATCGTCGTCGGCTCGGCCGGCCGGGCGTGCCGCGTCTCCGCGGCGCTTCGGGCACGGGGCATCCTCGCCGTCGCCATCCGGCCGCCGACGGTGCCGGACGGGACGGCGCGCCTCCGCTTTTCGGTCTCGGCGGCCCATTCGCCCGATGATCTCGCCCGCGCGGCGGAAGCGGCGGCCTGGGCGCTCGAGGCGGCGGCCGACAGAGGCGTCGGTGGAGGGACCTCGGGATGCGGCTGAGGATGCTTTGGGTCTCGGGCTGGGGTTTTTCGGCCGAGGGCTTCCGTCCGGCCGCCGACTGCCTGCGGGTCCGCGGGGAGCGCCGGGCGGCGGGAGTGGACCATCGGTTTTTCGATTGGACGGCCGGCCGAACGCCGGAAGCGTTGCTCCGGGCGCTTAAGACGGCGCTCGTCGCGGTGCGGCAAGAGGCGGGGGATAAGGCGGATCCCAAACGGCGCGGGCGTGTGGCGGTCGTCGCGTGGTCGCTCGGGGCCCTGGCTGTGCTGAGCCTGGGGCCGGCGCTTTTAAACGGGATCGACGCCCTGGTGATCGTCGGCGGAACGCCGCGGTTTCTCCGGGCCCCGGACTGGCCGCACGGCTGGGACGCGCGGGCGCTCGAGCGGTTTCGCCGGCGGTTTGTCCGCCGTCCGATGGAGACGTTCGGGCGTTTTCTCCGGGATGTCTTCGGGGAAACCCCAGAATCGATCGAGCGGATCGCCCTGCCGGTCGCGGATCCGTCGGTCCAGGCATCGGCGATGGCCGGGCTCATGCTTCTCGAACGGCTGGACGCCCGAGAAGGGCTCGGGGACCTTCGGCTTCCGCTGTATATTTTGCATGGAGCGGAGGATGCCATCGTCCCGCTTTCTGCGGCTTCTGCGTTAAGGGAGCGTTTGCCGCAGGGGTCGCTTACGGTCTGGGAGACGGCGGGACATGCGCCGCACCTTGAGCGCCCGGCGGATTTTTGCGCATGGTTGGGGACATCGCTGCGGGAAGTCATGGATGGAGGTGAGCCGCGTCCATGAAGGAAGAGATCGACCGGCGCCTCGTCGCCCGCCATTTCGACCTGCACGCGCATGAATATGACGCGCATGCGGAGGTCCAGCGCGAGATGGCCGAGCGGCTGATGGCGCGTTTGGTCCACGTGGAGGGGCCGCATCGGCCGCCCGTTCGGACCGTGCTCGACGTCGGCGCGGGGACGGGGGTGCTCACGCGCTTTTTGTTCGAGCGGTATCCCGAGGCGGAGATCACGGCGCTCGACATCTCCGAAGCGATGCTCTGGCGGGCCCGCGAGCGGCTCGGCACCGCCCGCGTGCGCTGGGTTCAGGCCGATGTGGAGACGTGGAGGTGTCCGCGCCGGTATGAGGTCATCGCCTCGAATGCGGCCTTTCAATGGTTGAGCCGTCCGTCCGAAGTCGTGCGAAAACTTTCCGGCTGCCTGGCGGACGGAGGGATGTTGGCGGTGGCGACTTTTGGGCCGCGGACGTTCTGGGAGCTGTTTTTCGCTTTTCGGCAGGCGGGGGACCCGGCGCCACGCCGCGGTCCGACGTTTCCGCCGATGCGCTTCTGGTCTGAGGCGATTCGCGCATGCGGCCTGAAGGTCGAGGTTCTGGAACGCGTCCGGGTACGCCGCGTTTATCCGAGCGTGCGAGATTTTTTGAAAACGGTCAAGAAGATGGGCGCCAGCCATGCGCCGAAAAGCGACCGACCGCTTCCGCGGCGCGTGCTGGCGCGGATGGAGGCGTGGTACAACGAAACGTTTGCCGTGCCGGGCGGCGTTCGGGCGACGTTTGAGGTGGTCATCGCGGTGGCGCAGAAACGCCATGAAAGGATGCTGCTCCGTCCACAATGAGCCGAGATGAGGGCAAACAACGCTGTCGCGGCCGGCCCTTCTTCATCGATAACTTCACTTAGAAGCGTGTGCCGGTGTGGCCAGCCAGGTGCCGGAGTTCGTCCCATCCGTGTGCCCACTCTTCCGGTATCTTACCGCCGATTGTAATTAATCGGCTTTGCAACAGGCGGCCTCCAAGGGCCTCATAGAAGCGGCGCTATGGGTTTTCCGCAAGAAGGCCGGTGAAAAACTCCCTCATTTTGAAGGAAAACCGGACCCATGGATCGAATTCATTCAATCAAAGCAAGCAAACATCCGTTATAGCCCGCCGGGCGCTGGGGTTCAAAGAAAAGGTTCCGAAGGCTTTAATTCAGAAGCTTCTCGAGCGTCCGCCCGGGGAAGGATGGACGCATTGGAAGCTCTGGGGAAAGCGCTTCGGGATGTTCAAGGCGACGCGAAAGGAAATTTCTCGCTATTTCAACACCAGCGCTTTCATCCCTTCCGACTGGCCGGAGCACGTCTTTGCCGGGGCGGGTTAACGTTTTTTTCCCTTAAGCCCGCTGTTTTTCCCTGCCAGGGTCGACCGGGGCTCCGGCAACACCGTGCGGTGGGGGTAAAGGGACGGCGGGCAGGCGGGGTAACTCCCCCTCCTGGTATGTGCCCGATGACGAAGAGTCTAAGGGACGGAAAAACGCCGGGGAGCGGTTCGGCATCGGGAAGCGGTTCGGCAACCGGAGGCCCAAGACCGGGAGGAGCGGGCCTTCACCGGAAGGGGATGCCGGGCCGACCAGACGGTGATGGAGGTAGCCGTCGGCAAAGGCTAAAGGCCTTTGTCTGTACAGCGAGGACCTGGGTACAAAAAGCTAGAGATTGTTTATCTTTGTATAGAGAAAGTTGCCCCCCTTTACCGCATCAGGTGCGCTGCACATGGAATCAATCGACATAAACGGGGGCATGATATAATCATGATCGAGCATCCGGAGCAACAGGCGACCATTCGATGTTGGAGGAGGTCCGGTTCATGGCACGAACCATGCGCGCCGCACAAGTCGTGGCGTACGGAAAACCCCTGGAAATCCGGGAGGTTCCCGTTCCGGAACCGCACGGCGAGGAGGTTTTAGTCCGGATCGGAGGAGCCGGCCTATGCCACTCTGATCTCCATCTGATGCACGGGGAGATTCCGCTCTTGCCCTCCCTCCCTTTTACCTTGGGGCATGAAAATGCCGGCTGGGTGGAAGAAATGGGTGAAAACGTCCAAGGTTTCAGCAAAGGCGACGCGGTGGCGGTCTACGGCGGCTGGAGCGAGAAACCCGACCGCTTTGCCTGGGCGGGCCAGGAACAGCTGACCGACATCCGCAAATGGGTGGGCATCGGTTTTCCCGGGGGATATGCCGAGTATCTGCTCGTTCCGAGTTACCGTTATTTATTGCCGCTGGGCGATCTGTCTCCGATTGAAGCGGCGCCGCTTACCGATGCCGCGCTTACGCCCTATCGGGCCGTTAAAAAACTTCTGCCTTCCCTTTATCCCGGAAGCACGGTGGTGATCATCGGCGTCGGCGGGCTCGGTCAATTTGGCGTTCAATTCGCGCGCGTCCTGACGCCCAGTTGCCAGGTCATCGCGATCGACGTCGATTCTAAAAAACTCGAGATCGCCCGGGAACTGGGAGCCGATCATGTGATCCACGGCCGGGAGGAGGACCCGGTCGCGAAAGTCAAATCTTTAACGGGTGGCGAAGGAGCGCAGGGCGTCGTCGATTTCGTCGGCTCCAGTGCCACGATGACGCAGGCCTGGAACATGGCCGGGCGGCAAGCGAAGGTGGTCATCGTCGGCCTGGCAGGCGGGAAGCTGGAGTTTACCACCAAAGTGCTCAACGAGGCCGAACTGACCACGAGCGTATGGGGCAGTCAGGTCGAGCTGAGCGAGGTCCTTGAGCTGGCGCGGCGGGGGGTCATTCGCCCGAGAATTCGGAGGGTACGGTTTGAAGAGATCAATGAAGCGTTCGAGGATTTGGCGCACGGTCGCATTGAGGGTCGTGCGGTCCTGGTCCCCCATGACACGCTGGAAAACGCTGCTACTGGGCCGACCCAATGATGAATCGAAGCCGGAACACGGATTGTGAGCACGGCCGCCCGTCCTTGAGGACGGGCGTTTTTTGACGGAGGGAAAGCGCGTCCCTCTCCGAGAAACCGTCACGGCCTTCACCGGGCGGATCCGCTGCATTGCTCAGAAAGCGGTCGAAGCGAGCGGGGAGTACATCCGGGGCAAAATCCCGCTTTTGGAGACGGCCATGCAGCGCCGTCCGCTGGGAATGGCGCTCGGGAGGCTGCGAGGATAGGGAGCGGCTACTCAGGCGCTTTGGCTCCCGAGCGCCGGGAGAGCACGATCATCGGAGCGTCATGAGCGCGTTTTCTTGTTCAAATTTAGCGGCCGGTCGTAAAATCCACCACGAGGGCCAGTTGAAAATTCCCCCGCCCCATCGAATTACAGACACCGAATCCCCGGCAAGGATGAGGTGTCTGCATCATGATAGGAGTGGGGGAAATGTTTTACATGAAGGAGTTGTACGCGGAACTGCGTAGCATCCGGGAGGTCGCCCGGAGGACCGGTCACGACCGCAAGACGGTGCGCATGTACATTCACTCACAGGAACGGCCTCGTTACAGGCCCCGGTCGCCGCGTCCGTCCAAGTTGGACCCCTTCAAGCCAACCCTGGTGACCTGCATCGCCGAAGGGATGTTGAACTGCAATGTCCTGCTGGACGAGATTCGCGCTCTGGGTCCTGCGCCCCTCATACCGGACAAATGCTGAAACGATGTTGTATCCTTCTGTCAAAGGAGAAAGGCTCGTGAAACGAATAAAATCCATCCCTGGCTCCCTCCAATTCAAAGCGGCTTGGGAACGGATCAAAGGCGAAAAACGCTCGTCGAACGCTCCCGGGAATCCGGCGTTCATCCCCATCCCTTCTTGAAGGGAAAGCTTCCCCTCCTGGAAAAAGGCGCTGAGCGCTCCCCTTCCCGAACAAAAAGCGGATCCCCGAAGCGCATCCGCAATTGGGTTGAGCTTCTCGGCAAAAAGGAAGGCGAAATCGCACGCCTCAAACTTCTCGCGTTTCGAAGCGGAGCATCGAGCGCTTCTCTTGAAGCAAAACGTGTCGAAGCCCTCAATGCGCTATTGACCGAACGGATCTGGGACTATAACGAGCGCCGGCCACATTCAAGCCTGCGGCCCAAAACGTCCCAAGAAACGCTCAAAGAAGCCCTGAGCACAAGCTAGGTCTGCATTACATAGGAAGAAAGAACAAAATGTTTAAATCAAGGGGCGCGGTTCCTTGGATGGTGGTCCCCTCCGCAGGCGAAAAGCGTGCGGTGCAATCCGGCAGGCCTGCCTGACGCCAGGAAGCCCTTCCCCTTCAGGGAGAGGGAGAAGTCACTCGGAACTCCGCCTTGCAGGATGCCCCGTTGTCAGGTATACTAAACGGAGAAACGTTCTAAAACTCTAGTATAATTAAAGGATCATAGATCAGATAAATTCGCGATTGAGGAGGCTTTATGGGTGTTTGATCTGCCGGAGATCAGGCGGTCGAAGACCGATCAGGCTTACGAATACATCAAACAAGAACTGATCGCCGGGAGGTGGTCGTTTGGGCAGGAGATTTCGGTGGTGTCAACATCGGATGTAAAATCCCCAATAGCAGCGGATAAAGATTCCCCAAAATCACCGGCATGATTTCCTCAAAATCATCGGGATGAATTCCCCACCCCTGTGTCGAACTATGGCACCTGCCATCACTTTTGGGGAGGTGCCGGTGATGAGGGAGAGTGAGAAGATGGAGATCAGGAAGCTGTATGAGGAGGGCGTCAGCATCTCGGAACTGGCCAGAAGATACGGCCATGACCGCAAAACCATCCGCAAGGCTGTGAGTGAGCCGAGGCAGCAGGAGGAGGGGAGGGTGAAGTCGCGCAGCCGTAGGGTGAAAGGCCACAAGCTGGAGCCGTACAAGGCCTATGTGGAGCAGCGCATGCGTATCGGCGTCCTCAATGCGGAGCGAATCTTTCGCGAGATCCGGGAGCAGGGATATACCGGCGGAATTACCGTACTGCGCGAGTTCATGCACCCTCTCCGCCCGGTTGTCTCTGCCAAGGCAACCGTGCGGTTTGAGACGGCTCCGGGGGAACAAGCGCAAATCGACCTGGGCGCATTCCCCTACCTGGATCCGCAGGGCCATCGGCGCAAGGTATGGTGCTTTGCCATGGTCCTCGCCTACTCCCGCATGCTCTACCTGGAGTTTATCAGAGCGGCGGACCAACGGCATATCCTCCAGGCGCTCCGGAACGCGCTGGAGTTCTTCGGCGGGGTTCCAAAGGTCATGCTCAGCGACAACTGCTCCCCGCTGGTCGTGGCCAACGACGGTCATGGACACGTCGACTGGCAGCCGGCGTACATGGACTTCGCCAAGTACTACGGATTCGTGCCCAAGGCCTGTAAGCCCTACCGAAGTCGCACCAAAGGGAAGATTGAACGGCCCATCGGGTATATCCGGTCCAGCTTCTGGCCGGTTTCGTTCGTGGACCATGACGACCTGAACCGGCAAGGTGCCATCTGGCGGGATACGGTGGCTAATGTGCGCATCCACGGCACGACGCGGGAGCAGCCGGTGGTGCGGTTTCAGGCCGAGACGCTTAAGCCCCTGCCTAAGAGCCGGTACACGCTGGCGTACGCCGATATGCGCAAGGTCATGAGCGATTGTCGCATCTCCTGGAACACGAACATGTACACCGTTCCATGGCGGTATGTGGGGCACACCGTGCTGGTCCGGGAGTTTGAGTCAGGCCGCCTGCAGATCGAGTACGGCGGGCAGGTCATTGCCGAACACCGCGTGCTCACAGGCAGGCACCAGGTCTCAACCGACCCTGAGCACTTCAAGGGCATCCCGGCTGGGACGCCTCATCCGGATCGAGGCAAGGTGCCAGGGTTGCAAATCGGGCCGGACGTGGAGCAGCGGGAGCTGTCCGTCTATGAGCAGATCGCGATGGGAGGTCAGGGGCAATGAGTGAGGCGTTGGTTTTGGCCAAGGCCGAGGAGCAGCTGCTGGAGCTGGGATTGAAGCGCGCCGCGGCGGTGCTGCCGGCGTGCGTGGAGTGGGCAGCGGGGCACCAGGCGACCTATGCGGAGTTCCTGCACAGACTGCTGGATGCTGAGCAGGAGGAGCGATACAGCCGTTACATGCACGCCAGACTCCGCATGGCCAACTTCCCGTATCACAAGACCCTTGCAGATTTCGATTTCTCGTTCCAGCCGTCCGTCGATGAGCGACAAATACGCGAACTGGCCGGCTTGACGTTCATCCGGGAGGGCAGCAACGTCATCTTCCTGGGACCGCCGGGGGTGGGCAAGACCCACCTTGCGGTGGCCCTGGGGATGGAGGCGATTCGACAGCGCATGAGCGTCTACTTCGTGACCATGCAGAAGCTGGTCGCTGACTTGCGACGGGCGTACCAAGAGGGACGGCTGGACAAGCGCCTGCGCATCTACACCCAGCCGAAGCTGCTGATCTGCGACGAAGTCGGCTACTTGCCGCTTGACGCCTTGGACGCCGCGAACTTCTTCCGGCTCGTGTCGGAGCGCTACGAGCATGGCTCCCTGATCATCACGTCCAACACCAGCTTCACCAACTGGGGGACACTCTTCGGTGACCAGGTGCTGGCCTCTGCCTTGCTCGACCGGCTCCTGCACCACGCCACCACCATCAACATCCGCGGCAACAGCTACCGGATGAAGGACAAGCTGCGCGCCGGGGTGACCCATGCGCTGAAGGAGGAGGTGACCGCGTAGATCGAACATACGTCTGGGGAATGATGCGCGATGATTTTGGGGAACTGAATCCGCTGTTTGTGGGGAATCGAACGCGATTTTTTTGGGGAGTTTTAATCCGCTATTGACAGTGGTGGAGATTGCCGAGACGCTCGGCTTTTCGCGCCGCCCGGTGATCGATGCCCTCAAGCGGCTGGAAGTCGAGCAGTTTGTGGAGATCGTTCCTCAAACGGGTGTCTTTGTAAAGCGATACACGGAGGAAGAAATACTGGATCATTTTACGGCGGTCATGGCCCTGGAAGGGCTTGCGGCATGTCTTGCGGCCGAACGGGGGCAGCCTGAACAGCTGGACGCGCTGAAGGCCGCTAATCGTGAGCTGGAGGAAGTGGTCAGCCGTCCCTTTAAGAAGGAAGAATATTTTTCCTGCAATCGTCGATTCCATTATGTCATTTTGCGGATGGCTCAATCAAAAAAACTGATGTCTCTTTTGCCTGCCCAGTGGAATTTGAATGACTTTTTCTTGACGAACATCTCTTTCTTTGAACAGGATTTTAAGCGTACGATCGGTGAACACGAGCGGATCATTGAAGCCATCGCTCACCGCGATCGCGACTTGGCCCGCTTCCGGATGGAAGAACACTTTCAGACGTTTATCCAGATGGTAAAACAGAGTTTGAGCATACGACGCTGAAGGTTGACACTCGACCGCTCCCCTGATATCTTAGTATCGTAGAAAAAGATTGTGAAAATCTCGGCTTGCCGTCATCAACGGGAAGGATATCGTCATCAAAGGGAAGGATGAGGAAGATGTCCGAAGCCGGCCGGCGCAAACTACGCGTGGCGATCATCGGGTCGGGGAACATCGGCACCGACCTCATGTACAAAATGTTCCGCAGCCCGTATCTCGAACCGGTGTGGATGATCGGCATCGATCCGGAATCCGAGGGCCTGAAGCGGGCCCGCTCCCTCGGCCTTGAGACGTTCGACGGCGGCCTCAAGCAGGCGCTTGAGGCCGGCGTGCGGCCGGATCTCGCCTTTGACGCCACGAGCGCCAAGGCGCACATTCGGAACTGGAAACTGCTCCAGGAACACGGCATTCAGGTGATCGACCTCACCCCGGCGGCCCGCGGTCCGTACGTCTCCGCGGCGGTGAACCTCGGCGAGCACCTCGACACTCCCAACATCAACATGATCACCTGCGGCGGGCAGGCGACCGTGCCGATCACCTACGCCGTCGGGCGTGTCGTGCCCGTGCAGTACGCCGAGATCGTCGCCACCATCGCCTCCAAGAGCGCCGGTCCCGGGACGCGGCAGAACATCGACGAATTCACCGTCACCACCGCCAAGGCGCTCGAGGTCGTCGGCAAGGCGAAGAAGGGCAAAGCGATCATCATCCTGAACCCGGCGGAGCCGCCGATCATGATGCGGAACACCGTCTACAGCCTCGTCGGCGACGTCGACCGCGAGACTCTGGACAAAATCGAACGATCGATCCACGACATGGTCGCCTACATCCAGACGTACGTGCCGGGCTACCGCCTGAACCGCGACATCGTCTACCGCGACGGCGTCGTGAGCGTCTCCGTCGAAGTCGAGGGCCTCGGCGATTTTCTCCCCGTCTACGCCGGCAACCTCGACATCATGACGACCGCCGCCGTCAAGGTCGGCGAAGAGATCGCCAAGCACCGCCTGGCCCTCGTCGAGGAGAAAGCGTAAGCGCCGGCGCGGGCGGCTTGTGCGCCGGGCGCTTCGGCGAATCGGGCGGAACGCGCCGGTCGAACCGGCCCCAACCGACAAAAAGCCGGCGCCAAGCGGCGGACGCCTTCCGGCCCGCCGCTTGCCCAGGGGCCGGCGAACCAAACCTTCCAGAAAGGCGGGGAAGCTCATGCCAAAGGCGCCGCGCATCGCCGTCACCGACGTCACGCTTCGGGACGGCATGCACGCCATCCGGCATCAGTTCAGCGTCGACGACGTCCGGGCCATCGCCGCGGCCCTCGACGACGTCGGCGTAAGCCACATCGAAGTCTCCCACGGCGACGGTCTCGGCGGCTCGACGATCCAGTACGGCTTTGCCAAAGAAAACGAAGACGACCTCATCCGGGCCGCCCGGGAGGTCGTCCGGCGCGCCCGCCTGACCGCGCTCCTGCTTCCCGGCATCGGCATCATCGAAGACATGAAGCGGGTGCAGAAACTCGGCGTCGAGACCATCCGCATCGCCACCCACTGCACCGAGGCGGACATCTCCGAGCAGCACATGCGGGAAGCGAAAAAGCTCGGCCTGGAAGTCGTCGGCTTCCTCATGATGGCCCACATGCTCGCGCCGGAAGACCTCGCCCACCAGGCGCGGCTCATGGCGGGCTACGGCGCCGACGTCGTCTACGTCGTCGACTCCGCCGGCGCGATGCTGCCCGAAGACGCCTACGCCCGCGTCAAGGCCCTGCGGGCGGCGCTTCCGGACACCGTCGAAGTCGGCTTTCACGCCCACCACAACCTCGGCCTGTCCATCGCCAACTCCTTTGCCGCCGTCGACGCCGGCGCGACCCGGATCGATGCGAGCTTAAAGGGCCTCGGCGCCGGCGCCGGGAACACCCCCCTCGAAGTGTTTGCCGCCGCGGCGGCGAAGCGGGGCCTTGAGACGGGGCTCGACCTCTACAAAGCGATGGACGCCGCCGAAGACGTCCTCCGGCCCCGGGTGCCCCGGCTCGTCGAGATCGACCGGGCGAGCCTCACCTTAGGCTATGCCGGCGTCTACTCCAGCTTCCTCCTGCACGCCTACCGGGCGGCGGAACAGTTCGGCGTCGACGCCCGGGACATCCTCGTCGAACTCGGCAAGAAAAAAGTCGTCGGCGGCCAGGAAGACATGATCCTCGACGTCGCCCTGGCGCTCAAAAAACAAAAAGAAGCCGCCGCCGCCCGTTGAGGGCGGCGGACGAGTTCCCGCGGCCGATGGAGGGGAACCGATGACCGACCTTCAAGCCCTCGCCGATCGCCTGTGGGAGGCCGAACGGACGAAGACGGCGATCCCGCCGCTTACGGCCGACCACCCCGAGCTTACGCCCGACGACGCCTACCGCATCCAGCTCCTCAACATCGAACGCAAAACGGCCTTCGGCGCCCGCGTCGTCGGGAAGAAGATCGGGCTCACCTCCAAAGCGATGCAGAACCTCCTGGGCGTGGACGAACCGGACTACGGCCACCTCCTCGACACGATGCAGGTGGCCGCCGGATCGCCGGTGCCGTGGGCGCCGCTTTTTCAACCGAAGGTCGAAGGCGAGATTGCCTTCATCATGAAACGGACGCTGAAGGGTCCGGGCGTGACGTATCTGGACGTTCTCGATGCCGTCGAGGCGGCCGTCCCGGCGATCGAGATCGTCGACAGCCGCATCCGGGACTGGAAGATCAAGCTCCAAGACACGATCGCCGACAACGCCTCGTCGGGGCTCTTTCTGCTCGGGCGGGCGGCCCGGCGGGTGGAAGACGTCGATCTGGCGGCGGTGGGCATGGCGCTTTACAAAAACGGGGCGCTCGTCAACACCGGCGTCGGCGCCGCGGCCCTGGGGCATCCGCTGTATAGCGTGGCGTGGCTGGCGAACTTTCTCGGCCGCTTCGACATCGCCCTGGAAGCCGGGGAGATCGTCCTGTCGGGGGCGCTCTCGGCGGCGGTGGACGCCGCCCCGGGCGACCGGTTCACCGTCGCTTTCGACGGATGGGAGACGCTGGAGCTACAATTCGAGAGGTAAAATGAATAGGGACTCTTCCAGCCGCTCGACAATCTCGAGCGGCTTTTTGAGTTTTTACTGATTCGGTGAAGGCCATCATTTCCATGAACTTTCTACAGGTTGACAACCCTCATGATTCATTCTATAATTAAACCTGAAAATAAACAAGCCGATCGAGGGGTCCGACGAAGATCCTGGAGACGGGTTGATCTGGTGGGGCGAGCAGTTCAACCCTTTGTCCGAAGACCATGTGATGAACACCACGACGGAGGCCTGATCGATGTACGACGTCAAATACATTCAGACCGGGCAGTGGACGAGTAAAACGCTGGTCGCCGGAGATCCCGCCTCCCCGGCCGTCATCTTGCTGCACGGCGGAGGCCCGGGAGCCAATGCCGAAGCGAACTGGCGGAATGCCGTTGAAGATCTCCAAGACGCGTTTTATGTGATCGCGCCGGATCTTTTGGGATTTGGCGAGACGACCATGCCCGATCCGTTGCCGAGAGGGGGACTGGCATGGATCGGACACCGGGTGGAGCAAGTGCTGGCTCTGATGGATGCGCTTCGGGTTCCCCGGGCCTTTCTGATCGGCAATTCGATGGGCGGCGCGCTGGCATTGCATCTTTTGCTGGATGTCCCGGGTCGATTTAATAAAGCGATTCTGATGGGCTCCGCCGGCGGGCAATTTTCCCCGCCGCCCGAAATCGCTCGAATGCTGAGCTTCTATCAAGATCCGCGGGTCGATCGGTATCGGGAAATTATGCGCAGCTTTCTCTGCGATCCCATGAACACGAAAGCGTTCGCGGACTTCGACGCGATGGTTCAGCAGCGCTACCAGGCGGCGATGCGGGAGGAGCTCAAGCGGAGCTACGAAGCCATGTTCAATCCGCCGCTTCCGCCTCTGTCTCCTTCTGCATTGTCGATGATTCGGCACGAAATTCTTTTGATTCACGGCAGGCAAGATCGGGTCGTTCCGCTGGAAGGAAGTTTATATTTTTTAAGGCATCTCCCAAATGCGGAGCTGATCGTCTACGATCGCTGTGGCCACTGGGCGCAGATCGAACGCTGGGAAACGATGCGTCGGGACATCCGGTGGTTTTTCCTGTCGTAGATTAGTCGCAGACTTTGCTTCTCTTATAACGGACCACTCTCCAAAGCTGGAGATACCGGAAACACTTAAAATTTTATCGAGTGAAAGGAGAGACGTTTGATGGCTCGTAGACTGGAAGGAAAGGTCGCTCTTATTACGGGTGCGGCTAGCGGTCAAGGTCAGGCGGCGGCGGTGGTGTTCGCCCGAGAGGGAGCTAAGGTGGCCGCGGTCGACATCAACATAGAAGGATTGGAAGAGACCATACAAAAGGTTAAAGCGGTCGGCGGAGAGGCGATTGCAATTCGCTGTGATGTTTCGCAGGAAGAAGATGTGAAAAACGCAGTAGCTGAAACGGTTAAGACGTTTGGAAAGTTGACGACGATTTATAGCAACGCAGGTATTATACACAAAAACTTTATGATCACGGTCGAAGAGCTCAGCCTCGAGGAATGGGAAAAAATTCAAAGTGTGAATGTTCGCGGGACGTTTCTCGTTACCAAATATGGGATTCCGGAATTAATTAAAAATGGCGGTGGAACGATCGTGACCACGGCTTCAACCGCTGCCCTGGTCAACACCCCTGGGGGCCCTTCTTATGCCGCCTCAAAAGGAGCGATCATCTCGTTCACGCGCCATGTTGCCGCTACCTACGCGAGAAAAGGGATTCGCGCCAACGCGCTGGCGCCGGGGTACATTAAAACGGCAATGACCAAGGCAATGGAGGAATTGTTCCCTGACCTTGACCGAGTGGCCTCCGAAGCCACGCCGCTTGGACGGGGAGCGGATCCTGAAGAAGTTGCGAACGTCGCCCTCTTTCTGTCCTCGGATGAGTCTTCGTACATCACAGGAGCGGTGATCGTCATCGATGGAGGCATCACGATCGTTTGAATGCGCCATCAAAATGGAGTGAGTCGTGTCCGACATTATGGGGAACTACGGTTTATCGAACCCCAAGCGTAGAGAAAATGGACCGTGACAGGATGCAATCAAGGGCAGGGGATTGACAGCCTCCGCTCTTGATTCTAGAATTTAATCGAAATGAAAATCTACACAGAAGGGTCGAAATGGACGAGGATGCATTCACCACGATCGCGCCCGGACGGGACGTTTCAAAGCGGAACGCCGGCGCAAAACGAGCTGGATCATCGGGTGAGATCCGTTCTGCAGAAGTCCGCGGTCTTGAAAAAGCTTCCGGCCGAAGCGGAGGAGGCGCCACGGAAGATCTACGGCCGAAAGCGCGACCGCGTCTACCTTTACGTCCGGAATAAAATCTTAACGCGGGAGTTCCGACCCGGTGCGATGATCGATCCGCAGGAGATCGCCGATACGCTCGATGTCAGCCGCACACCCATTCAAGAGGCGCTCACGCGCCTGGAACAGGAGGGTTTTATCGAAATCATTCCTCAGGTCGGCATCTTCGTGCGGACGCCGACGTCGGAAGAGCTGTTTGAAAAGCTCATCAGCCGGGCGGTGCTGGAGGGCCTTTTGACCAAATGGGCCACTCCGCGCATCGGAGATGAGGAACTCCGGTTGCTGGAGGAACTGGCAGAGCTGATGAACGCCGGTCAGTTGACCGCCGAAGCGTATTCTCTTGTGAACCGCGAGTTTCATAACGTGATTCACGTCGCTTCCGGGCTTCATTACGTCCGCCTGTTGGTGGAGCACCAGTGGAACCTGGTGGACTATACCGCCGTCATCGATTTCGTCTTTCAACCTGAAAACATGCGCCGCTCGTCTGAAGACCATCTCCGGATTTTAACGCACATGAAAAACCGCGAGGCCGACGAAGCGCGAAAAGCGATGGAGGCGCACGTCATGCGGGTGGCGCATCTCCTTCGGGAAAGGTGGCGGGGATAAGTTGCGGATGGTCGTTCTTGGCGCCGGTGCGCTCGGCTCGCTCATCGGCGGATATCTCGCGCGCGCCGGGGCGGAGGTGACGCTGATCGGCCGCCCGGCCCACATGCAGGCGATTCGGGAACGCGGGCTTAAGATCAGCGGCGTTCGGGGAGAGGTGACGGTCGGCGAGCGTCTGAGGGCGGTGACGTCTCCGGAGGAAGTGGAGGGAGAATTCGACTGGCTCGTCCTTGCCGTCAAGGGGAAAGATACGGCTTCAGCGCTTGCCGGCGCCGAACGCCTGCGCGAGCGGGTGGCGGCGGCGTTTTCGGTCCAAAACAGCGTCACCAAAGACGACGAGTTGATCGCGTGGTTCGGCGATCCCCGGCGGGTGATCGGGTTTGCCACCATTGAGGGAGCGACGCTGGTTGAGCCCGGCCACGTCCGCAACCATGTGACGGTCCCGACCACGGCGTATGCCGGTGAACTAGGCGGTGAAATCACGCCCCGAGTCGAAGCCCTGGTGGCATGGTTCAATCAAGCGGGGCTTGGGGCGAAGGCAGTCGCCAATATCCGCCAGGTGGAGTGGGAAAAGCTGGCGCAAATTTGCCTGGCGTCCGGCTACTCCGTCAGCTGTCTGGCGGCCGTTCCGCACCTCGGGTTCGCCGATGGTTTGGTGGTTCGAGAAGGGGCGGAACACTACGTGGCACTGGCCAAGGAGATCATGCAGGTCTACCGGGCGCTTGGCTATGCCCCCCAGAATTACTTTGCGCCGCTGTCGCACCTCCGGGAGCTGGAGGAGTTTCCGTTTGACGAAGCGGTGGAGTTCGCCAGAAGCGTCGGGGAACGGCTTCGGGAACGCGGCTCGGTGGGGCGAACGTCCATGCACGAAGATATCCTTCGCGGCAGACGTCCGGAGGTCGACGCTATTTTCGCGCCTTTTGTGCGGGAAGCCGATCGGTTGGGGCTGGAGGTGCCGGTCTTGCGCTCGATCTACCGAACGGCGCGCGTTTGGGCGGCTTACCTTTCGTAATCTATCTTCATCATCGATCGTCAGGTCATCTCGTCCAGGGGCAAATCATCGACCTGATCGGCAAAGGGAGCATCGTTCATGTCCAAGACCTACCGGATCGCGGCGATTCCTGGGGACGGCATCGGCCCGGAAGTTCTGGAGATCGGGATGGAAGTCCTGACCGCCGCCGTGAACACGTTGAGCGCGGGCCGGCTGCAGTTTGACCTCTTCCCTTGGGGTTCGGAGTATTATCTGCAGCATGGGCGGATGATGCCGGAGAACGCCTTAGAGATCTTAAAAGCGTATGACGCCATCTATTTGGGAGCCATCGGCGATCCGCGGGTGCCGGATCACCTCAGCCTCGAGATGCTCCTCGACCTTCGGAAAGGATTCGATCAGTACGTCAATCTGCGCCCGGTGAAACTGCTTCCGGGCGTGGAATCTCCCGTCCGGTTGAAGCCGGGCGAGACGGTGGATTTTGTGGTCGTTCGAGAAAATACGGAAGGGGAATACAGCCGCCTGGGAGGACGGTTTAAGGTGGGCACGGCGGACGAAGTCGCCGTACAAACGTCGATCTTTACCCGTAAGGGTACAGAACGCGTCATGCGCTACGCGTTTGATCTGGCGCGGCGCCGTGCGGAAGAACGTGCCCGGGAGGGGGTTGAGGTCAAGGAAGGCGGCGGGACGGCCGGAGGACCGCGACCGATGGTGACGAACTGTACCAAATCCAATGCCCTGAATTATTCCATGGTCTTCTGGGATGAAGTGTATGCGGCGGTGGCGGCCGAATATCCGGACGTTCACCGGGATCAGGCCCTGGTGGATGCCCTGGCCATGTGGCTGGTGCGCCGACCGGCGTATTACGACGTCATTGTGTCCTCGAACCTCTTCGGCGATATCCTGACGGATCTCGCCGCCGCCATCCAAGGGGGGATGGGCATCGCCGCCGGCGGCAACATCAACCCCGAACGAACCTATCCTTCGATGTTTGAGCCGATTCACGGCTCGGCGCCCAGATACAAGGGTCAGAATCGGGCGAATCCGATCGCCGCGATCTGGGCCGGGAGCATGATGCTCGAGCACTTGGGAGAGACGGCGGCGGCGCGGCTGGTGATGAAGGCCGTCGAGGATGTCCTCGCCGAAGGACGATACCGCACCTCCGACCTGGGAGGCACCAGTTCGACCACCGAAGTGGGCGAGGCGATCAAAAAGACGATCCGCAAAAAAGGGGATGCGCTGATCCGTTAAGGTTTCGAGGGGATTCAGATCTGATGAGCGTTGATGGGGGTGTAGGCGGTGAGAAACGGTCAGCGAAAAGGCCTGTGGATCGACGGCCGTTACGAAGAGACGAAAGACTGGTCACCGGTCCTTTCCAAATCCGACGGCCGGCTGCTCGCGGAAGTCGGCCGGGGAACGCGGGAAGATGTGCACCGGGCGGTTGAGGCGGCGGTCCGGGCGTATGCCGCCTACCGCACCTATCCGGCGCATGCCCGGTCGGCCATCCTCTACCGCGTCGCCCAGATGCTGGAAGAGCGAAGCGAAGCGGCGGCCCGCCTCATCGCCGAAGAGGCCGGAAAGCCGCTGAAAACGGCCCGCCTCGAGGTTCGGCGCGCCGTTCAGACGTATCGCTTCGCCGCCGAAGAAGCGAAGCGCATCGGCGGGGAGACGATCCCCATGGACGCGGCGGTCGGCGGGGAAGGACGCCTCGGGTTCACCTGGCGGGAGCCCCTCGGCGTCGTGGCGGCGATCACGCCCTTCAACTTCCCGCTGAACCTCGTCGCCCACAAGCTCGGTCCGGCCCTGGCCGCCGGCAACACCGTCGTCCTCAAACCCGCCGGGGCGACGCCCCTTTCCGCCTTCTTCGTCGCCGAGCTTTTTCACGAGGCGGGCCTTCCCCCCGGGGCGCTCAACGTCCTAAGCGGCCCCGGCGGCGAGATCGGCGACGCCCTGGTGGAACATCCGCGGGTCAAAGCCGTCACCTTTACCGGCAGCGCGGCGGTGGGAAAGCGGATCCGGGAAAAAAGCGGTCTGAAGCGCACGCTCCTCGAGCTCGGGTCCAATTCGGCGGTCATCGTCGAGCCGGACGCACCGTTCGAAATGGCCGTCTCCCGGACGGCGGAGGGGGCCTTTCAGTACGCCGGGCAGATCTGCATCTCCGTCCAGCGCATCTACGTCCACGAAGCGATCTACGACCGCTTTCACGCGGCCCTTTTGGAGAAGGTCAAGGCGCTCAAGGTCGGCGATCCGCTGGACGAAGCGACCGACGTCGGGCCGCTCATCCACGAAGGGGAAGCAGCACGGGTGGCGGCGTGGATCGAGGAGGCGGTCGCCGGCGGGGCGCGCATCGAGATCGGCGGGGTGAAGGAGGGGCCCTATCTTTCTCCGACGCTCCTCACCGGCGTGACGCCTGAGATGCGGGTCGTGCGAGAGGAGGTGTTCGGGCCGGTGGCGACGCTCGTCCGGTATCGAGATCTGGAAGAGGCGATCGCGCTGGTGAACGATTCGCGGTACGGGCTCAACGTCGGCCTCTTTACCCGGGACATCGCCAAGGCGTTCCGGACGGCGCGGCGCCTTGAGGCCGGCGGCGTGATGATCAATGACATCCCGACGTTTCGCGTCGACCACATGCCCTACGGCGGGGTGAAGGAGAGCGGCTACGGCCGGGAGGGGGTGAAGTACGCCATCGAGGAGCTCACGGAACTCAAACTGGTCGTTGTTCATGTGGACGTCTGAGCCGCTCATCCCGAAATCGATGAGGAATGACCCTACCATGTAGAGGGAATGACAAGAGCGGAAACGGAGGCCGATGAGGATGGAATTTACGCGGAGTGAAGCCAAAGCCTGGAGCCAGGCGCATCTGCGCGATTTTTACATGTGCCCGCTTACGCCCATGACGGCGGATCTGACGCTTGACGAAACAGGCCTTCGAGAAAACATCGAGGCGTACGTGGAGATGGGCATCAACGGTCTGGTGGTAGGCGGCTTTATTTCGGAAGGTTGGAACATGAAGCTGGCGGACTGGTATCGTTATCATGAAATCATCGCCGACGCAAACAAAGGGCGCATGGATTTGTGGACCATCATCCTTGACCCTAGCGTTCACCAGGCTTTGGAAAAAATGGCTTTCGTCGAAAAACTGGGCTTCAGCGGCGCCGAAGTGATCAATCCGGTGGTGCAGCTTCGGACAGACGATGAAATTTACGACTATTTCAAGTACCTGACCGATCATTCCAATCTGGCGATCGTCCTGTATCGGACGCCCGTCTCCGGAAAAGTGCTGAGCCTGGAGCTTTTGAAGCGCCTGGCGGAGCTGGAGACGATCGTCGGCGTCAAGCAAGGTTCCCTGAATCACGCCGAAACCTTAAAACTTCGGCGCGAGCTCCGCGATGATTTTATCGTGGCCGAGCCGTGGGAGCGATTTTTCTTGGACGACCTGCGCTACGGCGGACAGGTGATTTGGGGGGAACTGTCTTACATCATCTACGGCCAAAAGCGGCCGCTCATGAAAGAATACATGGAGCTTGCCCGGGCCGGAAAGTGGGACGAGGCCTACCGGAAATGGGCCGAGCTTGAAGCGGTGCGGGACCTCTATGACGACGTCTTCATCTGGGAAATCGCCAGGACGTCCACCTATGCGTCGGCGCTGGCGATGCTCAAGGTGTGGTACGAAGCGATCGGACTGAAAGCCGGTCCGATGCTGCCGCCGGTGCGCGACGTGGCGTCCGAACGAAAAGAGTGGTTGCGCGCGAAGTTACAGGAAGTAGGTGTGGTATGATAAACAGAGATTATGAATGATTTACACCGTACGAAATTAACGGTCCTGATTGACAAGATCGATTAATTCTTGTATCTTAGTATTGTAAGGCTCAAGAATTCCATGAGGAAAACCACGGATTCAAATTGGTGCGGGGAGGGGAAACCATGACCAAGCTGCTGGCGCTCATTTTAAGCGGCCCGGATGAAAAAATGAAGGTCATTTCTGGATTGAGGGTGGCCCAACGGATCAAAGAGATGGGCGGAGAAGCGCGGGTGGTGTTTCTCGCTGATGGGGTCCGTGTTCCTTTGGAGGGAGCTAATGATCCCGATTTTTCCGCGGCCCTGGAATCCGTGAAGGATCTTGAATCGACGGTGTGCAAAGGAATTCTTGAACAGATGGGTGTACAGATGGAGCCGTTAGAGTTAAAAGGCTTCAATGTGGACTATGTCGGTCCGATCCTGGCCAGGGCGGCGGAGGAAGGATTTCAGATTGTAAGCTTTTAAAGGGGGGTATGGCAATGACGATTTATGCTCAGTCACGTTCGGGCGGAGAGGGGACCCATTTGCTTGAAGAAGCCCGCCGCCAGCTGGCGGTTGGGGAGCTCCCCGGAGCGATCTACCATGATCCCGAGATCTTCGAGCTGGAAATGGAGAAAATTTTCGCCCGCGCCTGGGTTTACTTGGCCCACGAGTCGGAGATTCCCAATGTGGGCGATTACGTCGTGCGGTATATCGGAAGGGATAGCTTTGTTCTGATCCGCGATGAAAACGGTAACGTGAGGGCGCACTTTAACATGTGCCGTCACCGCGGGATGCAGGTGTGCCGGTCGGAGATGGGCAACGCCTCGCATTTCCGCTGTCCGTATCACGGGTGGACGTACCGGAACGACGGCACGCTGGTCGGCGTTCCGGCCGGAAAGGAAGCCTACGGTGATCGACTGAACAAGGAAGCGTGGGGGCTTATCCCGATTCCACGGCTGGATCAATACAACGGCATGATTTTCGGCTCCCTCGATCCGAAGGCGCCGTCCCTGGACGAATGGCTGGGAGACATGAAATGGTATCTCGATCTTTTTACGCGGCGAAGCGCGGCCGGCTTGGAAGTGATCGGGGCGCCGCATCGCTGGATGATCGACGCCGACTGGAAGCTCGGGGCCGACAATTTTGTCGGCGATGCCTACCATACGCTGATGACACATCGTTCGATGGTCGAACTTGGGCTTGCCCCCCCAGATCCGCAATTTGCGATGTATGGTGAACACGTCCATATTCCCGGGAAGGGGCACGGCCTTGGGATGATCGGGGCACCGCCGAACATTCCACTACCGCCTTTCTGGGGCTATCCGGAAGAGATCGTCCGCTCGCTCAAGGAAAATTACCCCTCTGAGGCGCACGTCCGTGTCGCCGAAAAGTTGAACTTCGTCCATGGAACGGTGTTTCCGAATCTTTCCATCCTTAACGTCATGATCGGCCGCGATCACGTCCATCCGCCGACTCCGATGCTGACGTTCCGGCTGTGGCATCCGATCGCGCCCGGCAAAATGGAAGTCTGGTCGTGGTTCCTGGTGGAGAAGGACGCGCCGGAGTGGTTTAAGGAGCAGAGCCGGCTCACGTACCTGCGCACGTTCGGGACGAGCGGGGTGTTTGAGCAGGACGACGCGGAAATGTGGCGCGGGATCACGCGGGCGGCTGGCGGGGAGATGGCCCGTCGCAACCGGATGAACTACCAGATGGGCATGGATCATCTGGCACCCGATCCGAACTGGCCTGGCCCCGGCGTCGCATATCCTCTGGATTACGCCGAAGCCAATCAGCGCAACTTCTATGCCCGATGGCTGGAAATGCTTGAAGCGTGAGGGGGGTTAAAAATGTCACGGACAGCGGTGGACGCCTTAGAGATTCTTAACTTTCTGCATCACGAGGCGCATTTGCTGGATGCCGGGAAATTCAACGCCTGGTTGGAACTTTTGACAGACGACATCCGCTATCGGGTGCCGGTTCGGGTCACGCGAGAGCGAGTACACGGTCCCGGCATCATCGATCACATGAGCCACTATGAAGAAGATCGGTACTCGCTGGAGATGCGGATCAAACGACTGGAAACCGAAGCGGCGTGGGCGGAAGATCCGCCGTCCCGGACGCGGCATTTCGTCACGAACGTACGCGTCGAGCCCATCGATGACCGGCATGTCCGGGTGTACTCGAATCTGCTTCTTTTCCGCAGCCGGGGTGACAGCCCGAGTTTTGATCTTCTGTCCGCGGAGCGCGTTGATGTGCTGCGGCGGACGGACGGGGGCTGGAAGCTGGCGGCGCGGGAGGTCGTGCTCGACGTCTCGACCGTCCCAACGCACAATCTGGCGATTCTGTTTTGAAATTTGTAGGAGGGATGGGCGATGGGCAAACGCCGGCACTGGATCGAACGGCTGGCCCATGTGGAGCTTTTGACCCCCAAGCCGGAAGAAAGTCTGGTCTTCTTCCGCGATCTTCTGGGGCTTGAGGTGACCGCCCAAAAAGGAGATTCCGTCTATCTCCGGGGGTGGGGGGACTGGTTTCACCATACGGTGAAGCTCACGGCGGCGAAAGAGGCGGGCGTGGGCCACATCGGATGGCGCACCGAAAGCCCGGAAGATCTGGAAAAGGCGGCGCGCTTTCTTGAAGGCAAGGGCCTCGGGGTCGGCTGGGCGGAGGAAGGGGATCTCGGCCAGGGGCAGACGTATCGATTCCGACTGCCCGATGGCCATCAGGGCGAACTGTTCTTTGAGGTCGAACGCTATTCGCCGCCGTCGGAGAAAAAACCGTTGCTTAAAAACCGGCCGCAAAAGCGCCCCTATCGGGGAGCCGATGTGCGGCGGATTGACCACGTTAATCTTTATGCGTCGGATCCGACGCCCAGTCGGGAGCTCTTTCAGGAACTCGGGTTTAAATGGCATGAAGGCTTGTGGGTGAAAAATCAGGTGGAAATGGCGGCCTGGATGGCCGTCTCCAATCTCTCGCATGACCTTGCCTTCATGCGCGATCCGACCGGGGCCAAAGGTCGGCTCAATCACCTGGCGTTCTGGGTGGATACGGAAGCCGAAGTCATTCGCGCGGCGGAGCTTCTGCGGGAAGCGGGCGTGTTCATCGAATACGGGCCGGGGCGGCACGGCATCAGCGAGGCCTTTTTCCTGTACGTTTACGAACCGGGTGGCAATCGAATCGAGGTCTACAGCGGCGGTTATTTGAACTTTGACTCCGACTGGGGTCCGATACTCTGGGATTTCGACGAACTGGCGGAACGCGCTCTCGCCACGGCGGTGGTTGGCGGGCCGCCGCCGGAGTCGATGTTTGCTTACGGAACGCCGCCGGTCATGCTGCCGCAGAGCTAAGCGAGGGGAGCCTCACGGGATGAAGCTTGAAGTGGCCAATGAATTTACCGTCGTTCATGTGCAGAAAGTAAAGACACGAAACGGAGAACGGCTGGAGATTTATTCTCCCCGATTGGGCTACCGGATTCAGCTCGATCCGCTGGAGCTCGAAAGCCTGACTTGGCAGACGACGGAAACTTTTTCTCGCTTTCTAGAGACGCCTTTTGGGCCGGGAGCGGTCGAAGCGCGATCCTTGTCTGACCTCTTGTAAGTTTAGGAAGGAGCGATCGATCAATGGCGACGCGCTGGACCGCCGAGGACTTAAAAGGCGTCATCGCGGTGGCCCCGACGCCGGCCAAAGAGGGCGCTCAGGACTTCAGGGAAACGATGACCGTCGATCTGGACGAAACCGAAAGGATGGTCAAAAACCTTTTACGGGACGGCGTCCACGGGCTCCTCACCAACGGCACGCTGGGCGAGATGGCGACGCTCACCTTTGAAGAGTGGAAGGCTTTCGCCGAAGTTGTCTATCTCACCGTTCGCGCGCACAATCCCGATTTTCCGCTTTTTATCGGGGCGACGACGCTCAGTACGCGGGATACGATCGAGCGGATGCGCTTTCTTCGCGATCTCGGCGTGCGGGGCGTGTTTCTCGGGCGGCCGTTTTGGAGCGAACTCGGTCCCGACGCCATGATCCGCTATTACCGCGACGTTACTGCCGCGTTTCCGGAGATGAGCATCGTCTTGTACGACAATCCCGAGGCGTTCAAGGGGCCGATTCCGACCCCGGTGTATCGGGAGCTGGCAAAAAATCCACGGATCATCGGGGCCAAGTACATCGCCCTGACGCCGAAATACCGGGCCGATGTCGAAGCGGTGAACGGGAAGATCCGCCTCATGCCGCTCGATTCGGACTGGCTGCAGGCGGTCGCGCTCTATCCGGTGGAGGCACAGGCATTTTGGTCGAGCAGTGCCCTCTGCGGTCCGGAGCCGGTGCTCTATCTCTGGAAGGCGGTGCAGGAGGGGCGCTGGGACGATGCCCGATGGGTGACCCAGCGCATCGAGTGGACGTATGAGCCGTTTCTGGCCCGGCAAAACTTTCGGGAGTTTTCCAAGTACAACATCCCGCTCGAAAAGATCCGATTTGACGAGGCCGGATATGTCAAAGCCGGTCCGACGCGGCCGCCGTATCACGTCGTCCCGGAAGCGTACGCGGAAGGGGCGCGGGAAAACGGCCGCCGCTGGCGGACGCTCGTCGAGGAAGTCCGAAGGCGAGAGAAGGATGCCGAAAAAAGAAAGGAGGTCCTGAAGTGAGCCGGCCAAAGACGGATCGAGACGTTTATCAACCGCGCGAGACGATCAAAAACGGGAGCGACTATCTCGAAAGCCTGCGGGATGGGCGCACCGTCATCTACCACGGTGAAACGGTAGATGATGTGACGCGCCATCCGGCGTTTGCGCCGTATGCCCGGGTGATCGCCCGCATTTATGACGTCATTGCGTCGGAAGAATCGCTCCTCTACACGACGGAAACGGGGGCGCAGGCGTTCGTCCCCTATCTCCTGCCGCAAAACGTCGAGGATCTCAAGCGAATTCGCGAGGCGATGGAGCGAATTCATGCCCTTTCGGCGGGGATGATCGTACAGGGTCCAGAATATAAAGGACCGGTGATCTCCGGGTTGGGGGCGGCCGGCCCGTATTTTGTGCCTTATCAGGACAACGTGGCCCGTTTCTACACGGTTGTCCGCGACAGGCGGCTCTATCCGGGCAATGCGTTTACCGATCCGCAGATCGACCGTTCCAAGCGACCGTCGGAGTTGGCCAATCCGGATCTGGTTTTGCGCGTCGTCCAGGAACGCGATGATGGCGTCATCATCCGCGGCGCGAAGATGGTTTCGACGGCGGCGCCTTTTAACCATGAAATGCTCATCCTGCGATACGGCGGGGCCCATCGCCTGACGCCGGAGGACGCCGACTACGCTTTCATTGGCGCGGTGCCCCTTAACGCGCCGGGGCTTAAGGTGTTCAGCCGCCAATCGTTCCGCCCGCCGGTCGCCGATCCGCTGGATGCGCCGTTTTCCACGCTCTTCGATGACAACGACAGTTTTCTGTTTTTCGACGACGTGTTTGTCCCGTGGGAGCGCGTTTTCGTCTATCGCGATCCGGAGAAGGCAGACAACTGGTTAAGTCAGACCAACATGGCGGTTCAGCTCGTCTACGGCGACCTGATCCGCTGGCAGACGAAGTTTACCTTCTACACGGCGCTTGCGGTCAAAGTGGCCAAGGCGAACGGCACCATCGGCTTCCGCGGCCAGCAAGAACGGCTCGGGGAACTGGTCGCTTGGACACAAATGATGAAGGCGCTTGTCTACGCCGCGGAGACGAAGGCGGTCCCCTATTACCAGGGGGTGATGCCGAATCCGGAGATCGTGCTTACGTTCCGTGCCCTCCGTCCGATGATCTACAAGCGCGTCGTCGAACTGGTTCAGGAGATCGCCGGAAGCGGGGCGGCGACGCTCCTATCTTCGCTGAAAGACCTGGAATCCGTTCCCGAAATCGTGGAGTTTGTCCGCGGTGCGGCCGTTGACGGCTTGGAGCGGACGAAGCTGTATAAAGTTGTATGGGATGTGGTTCATTCCGACTTTGCCAGCCGTTCTGAGCTCACGGAACGGCTTCACACCGGCAACACCGGCGACGTTCTCATCCAGCTCTTTTTTGGCGCGCAGGGAATGGGACTCGATGCCCATTACGATCAGGTGATGGAACAGGTTGAAAAATTGATTCGGGAGGTGTAAGCCCGTGTTTTATGCGTTAAAAAAGGGGACCGAAGTGACGCTGGCTTTCCTTCATGCCTTGCCGCTCGATTCGCGGATGTTTCAGCCGCAGATCGATGCGTTTCGTGAACGGGCGACGATCTACGCCGCCGACTATCCCGGCTTCGGCGGCACGCCGGCCAATCGCGAGCTGAGATTTGAAGACTATGCCCGGGGCGTCCTCGCGGAGTGGGATCGGCTGGGGATCCGCCGGGCGGTAGTCGCTGGCGTCTCGATGGGGGCTCAGCTTGCGCTCTGGATCGCCGCTCATCATCCGGAGCGGATTGAAAAGCTGGTGATCTCCAGCACGCATGCGCTGCCGCCGGCAGCGGAAGAGCGGCAGATGTTCCTTGATCTGGCTCAGGCCGTAGAGACCCACGGTCCGGCGGCGCTGGCGGATCAGCTCATCGGGATGCTTTTTTCCGAGGCGGCACGATCGACGAAGCCGGAGGTGATCGCAAGCGCTCGCCGGATGATCGAGGAGGCGGACGGCGTCGGAGTGGCCACCGCGTTCCGGGCGCTGGCGAACCGACCGGACCCGACCCCCTGGTTTTCCCAGATTCGCGTCCCGACGCTTCTCATCTACGGGGAGTTCGACGGGGCGATTCCGCCGACCCATATCGAGGCACTGCATCAAGGCATTGCCTCGAGCGAATTGCACCGGCTTCAGACAGGTCACTATCCGAACCTTGAAGCGCCGGAAGCGTACAACGCACGGATCGAACGGTTTGTCTTTAAAAATTAAATGGACTTCTGCGACAGGGCCCCGGCTTCGGGGCCCTTGCGGGTTGAAAGCCCCAGGGTTGTGTTCCGTTCTTACGGGAGCTGTTTGCCGAGTTTATACGGATTTGTTCGGAATGAAGGACGGCGATGGCACCGGATGGTTTGGTCGGTCGAAGGGTCTGCTCGCACCGAAGGTAACGCTCAATATATCAAGGCGTTCCGAAAATATAAAGGGATGGTGAAAAAAATCAATTCGCATTCCCCTTGACTTTCTCGTAAGATCCTTATATCCTAGTATCAGAAAGCGAACACATAGACACAGGGGTTAACTGAGCAAGCGTTGACGGGCTCCATGAACGAGTTCAACGAAGGAGGATGAGACGGTGGCCATTCAGAAAGTGGCTCACGCGCATTTGCGCGTAAGCGACACCGGCAAAGCGCTGGCCTTTTATGAAGAAGTCGTCGGATTGAAAGAAGTTCACAAAAGCGGCGACGTGATTTACCTCGGACTGGGCGCGGATGACAACTATGATTTGGCCATTGCACCTGGCGGGACGGGCGTCGAGCGATTCGCCTTTCAGGTTGACAGTGAAATTGATCTTGAACATTACGCAAAGCGCTTACAGGATCGCGGGGTCAGCGTGTCCGAAGTCAAGACGGATGATCCTGGCGTCACCGGCGGCATCCGTTTTCGGCTGCCGAGCGGGCATACGATGGAGCTCGTCCTCGTTGCGGATCGCCCCACGTACCTGCATCCGGTGTTCACGCACGTGAAGCGGACAAGAGGATTTGCGCCTCTGGATGTCGATCACATCACGTTGCAAGTGCCGGTGCCAAAATTGCGCGAGACGGCGGAGTTTTTGCGAGATGTCTTAGACTTTTATATTTCCGATATCTTTCAACCGGCGCCGGACGTCTGGGGGGCGGTTTGGACGCGCGTAGGAGAGTATCATCATGACATGGCGCTGATCGGGGGAGAGAATCCGAGCGAGACGCTCAACCACTTGGCTTGGCAGATGGACGGGATCGAGCATGTTAAGAAAGCCTTGGATTACCTCGGGCAACATCAGATCGCATTAGAGACAGGCCCGGGGCGTCATGGTGTCGGCGGGAACATTTTTGCTTACTTCTGGGAGCCAGGCGGCAACCGCTTTGAGTTGTCTGCGGAAATGCCGCGGACGGTCGATCGCCAGGCTCCGCCGAAGATCTGGGACAACTTCCCGAAGGCGTTTAGCGCTTGGGGGCAGTTGCCTCCGGAATCGTTTGCGAAAGGTTCGTAAGCAGCGGAACCATCATCATAACGAGGATCATCGCCCGGCGGAGGAGGGAGTCCTAATGGTCGTTCAAAATGGAATTGTAAAATCCGGATACCTTTCAGATGGAACACGCATTAGCGACTTGATCGACTTGGAAAATGGGTATATTTCCGCACGGGTCATCGGCGATCCTGAGATTTACCGCCTGGAGATGGATAAAATCTTTGCCAAGGTATGGGTGCCTGTGGCGCATGAGTCGGAAATTCCAAGCAAAGGTGACTATGTGTTGCGTTATATTGGCGATGAAGAAGTGATCGTCTCCCGATCGGAATACGGAGAGATTCACGTCGTGCTCAATGCTTGCACACACCGCGGCATGCCGGTCTGTCGTTCCGAGCGCGGAAACACGTCTCATTTCCGGTGCCCGTATCATGGGTTTACGTATCGGCAAGATGGGCAATTGATCGGCGTCCCGGCGCATCGAGAGGCTTTCGGTGACGCGCTGAATAAAGATCTTTACAGCCTGGTTCGGGCGAGGGTCGCCGTCTACAAAGGACTTATTTTTGCGACGTTCAACGAATCGGCGCCTTCTCTTGAAGAGTATTTGGGCAGTTTAAAGTGGTATCTCGATATGATGCTGCATCATACCGAAGAAGGTATGGAAGTGATCGGGGTACCCCAGCGCTGGGTGATCAAATCGAACTGGAAGCTCGGCGGAGATAATTTTGTCGGGGATGCTTATCACACGTTCATGACCCATTATTCTGCTGTCCAGTTGAAGATCGTTCCGAGCGGCGATCCAAAGTTTGCGTATTATGGGGTTCACGTATCGTGTGAAAACGGGCACGGCTTAGGCTTAATCGGGGGACCGCCGGAAGTCGAGATTCCGCCTTACTACGGCGCTCCCCAAGAGATCGTGGAGAAAATTGAACGGACATTGTCGAAGGACCATCAAAAAGCGTTCCGGCGTCTGGCATATAACCATGGCACCATCTTTCCCAACATGTCGTTCGGTTACTTCACCTGGGCCACGGAAGATGGCAAGCGTCCGGGGGCGTACCTCACCTTGCGGCAATGGGTCCCGCGCGGACCGCATGAAATGGAGGTCTTTACGTGGGTGCTCGTGGAAAAGGAGTCGCCTGATTGGTGGAAGGAGCTGGCCAGAGAAACGTTTGTTCGGACCTTTGGTGCGAGCGGTATGCTGGAACAGGACGATGCGGAAATGTGGAGCAACATCACAAGAGCGACAAAAGGACATATTGCATCGCGCAAGCTGAAATTTATTTACCGCATGGGCATCGATCGCAAGCCGGATCAAGGCGAATGGCCGGGTCCGGGTGTGGTGTACCAGGGGGACTACAGTGAGGCGAACCAGCTGAACATCTGGCGTCAGTGGGCTAAGTTGATGAGCGAGTAAACGATAGATGATGGTGTTGCAGGCCGCTTCCGACTGGAAGGCGGGGGCGGCCAAAAATCCAGAGCAATGAACAATGATCCAAGAGATGAGCGAGTGCAAAGGGGGATCGAACATGGGGACCAAAACAACAAAATCGATTCAGATGGGAGACGCGATCTATTTTGAAATTCTCGATTTTCTGCATCGGGAAGCGGCCCTCTTGGATGATGGGCGGTTTCGCGACTGGCTTGCGCTGATGGATCCCGATGTCCGGTACACGATGCCCATTCGAACGACGCGTGAGCGCGTCCACGGGGATGGATTTGTCGAGGAGATGTATTTCTTTGATGAAAATTATGCTTCGCTCAAAAAACGGGTTGATCGCCTGGAAACGGAGTACGCCTGGGGCGAAGATCCGCCGTCGCGGACACGACGATTCATCGATAACGTGCGAATTGAACAGATGAGCGATGCTGAGTTTTTCGTCAGAAGCTATTTCTTACTGATGCGCAGCCGTGGCAACAACCCGGCTTATTCGATGCTGACCGGAGTTCGCGAAGATACGCTGGTCAAAAGAGAGGATAGCTTCAGGTTAAAGAAGCGAAAGATCTTGATCGACCAGGCGACTCTTGGGATGGAGAATCTCGGGGTGTTTTTCTAAGCGGATGTACATCGGTTGTTACCGCATTACCCTTCGTCAAGTTAACGGTGAGTTCATTAACAAATAAGAGGTGAGATGAATGGATGTTAAAAATCTTTTGTTGTCTCAGCACAGCAACGTTCGTCAACTAACGCTCGAAGTGGCGGCAGCCATGCCTGATGAACGTTATGAATTTACGCCTTGGGAAGGAAGCTTTAGCTTTGGTGACAGTCTTCGGCACATCGCTTCAATCGAGAAAGCTTTGATCCAAGCGCTTCTCGGCGGCGGTTGGGACTGGAATCAAGGCGTTACACGCGATGCATATCCGAACCGGGCCGCGATCGAGGCGCTCTTGCGGGAAAGCGGTGAGGCGCTGCGAGAGGAGATCAGCAGAATGTCGAATGAAGCGTTTACGCGTCCGATCGCTTCACCGTGGGGGGATGTTACCCCCGCGGAGCTTCTACTTCTCTGGTTGATTCATGAGGCACATCATCGTGGGCAGCTGTACGTGCACTTGCGACTGAATGGAATAACACCGCCAACGTATCACTGAAGGTCATCCGTATATTTTGTTGAGGAGGGGTCAGTCCATGTTAAAGCGGTTAGAAGGGAAAGTGGCCTTCATCACAGGGGCAGCGGGAGGACAAGGACGGGCTGCTGCGATCGTTTTTGCTCGGGAAGGCGCGAAGGTGGCGGCCGTTGACGTCGATGCGCAGGGGGTAGATGAAACGATTCGTCTGGTCAAGGAAGCAGGAGGCGAAGCCATTGCCATTCATTGTGACGTCTCAAACGAAGAACAGGTGAAGGCGGCCATCGCGAAGACGGTCGAGGCGTTTGGCAAGCTCAACATTTTATATAACAACGCCGGCATCGCGCATCGGAACATTTTTATTACAGTAGAGGAACTTGACGTCGAAGAATGGGAAAAGATCCAAAACGTAAACTTGAAAGGGACCTATCTCGTCTGCAAGCACGGCATTCCTGAATTGGTCCGTGCCGGCGGCGGATCGATCATCAACACGGCGTCGACGGCGGCGCTCATCAACAGTCCGGGTGGGCCTTCTTACTCTGCAACGAAAGGCGCCATTATTTCGCTAACGCGTCACCTTGCGGCGACATATGCGAAAAAAGGCATCCGTGTCAATGCTTTGGCGCCCGGTTACGTTAAAACCCCGATGACTAAGGCGATGGAAGAGGTCTTCCCGGATCTGGATCGAGTGGCATCCGAAGCCACGCCGCTTGGCCGTGGTGCAGATCCGGAAGAAATTGCCAATGTGGCGCTCTTCTTAGCGTCGGATGAATCTTCGTTCGTCACCGGTGCGGTGATCGTTGCTGATGGAGGTCTGACCATTGTATGACAATATGGATTGAAATGTCTTCCAAACACGCTGTGCAGGAGGATAATAACGAGGATGAAGACGGGGGATGCGAATCAGTTGATCATCGGAAATGAGTTTACGCAGGTGGTGATCAGAAAAGTATATACGCGAAACGGTGAAAGGTTGGAGATTTATTCACCGAAGTTGGATAAAAAGACGTGGCTCGATCCGCTCATGCTTGAAAGCTTGACGTGGCAAGAGCCAGAGGTCTTTACACAATTCTTGGCCAAGCCGTTCGGTCGATAGAAGAACGGTTCCCCACCTGCTTGCCGTTGATTGTGGAGACGAGATCGAAAGCACATGAAGCCTGATCTCATCTGCGGGTAAGCAGGTGGGGACAATGTTTCCTTGTTTGCAAGAACAATCTTCCCTTAGATTAAATCTTGACAAATAAAGACGCAGATGGTATGCTGGGAACAACTAAGATTTTAGTATTTTAATGAAGGTTGTCGGGGGCGTCGCAGATCGCAAAGTCGGTTAAAAGGGGGATGCAGATGCAAAAGGCAGTCAGCATTTGGTTCGAGCTCGTCGGCGTTCCTTTGCAGCAGTATTACGTCGACGTGCAGGGGATCCGAACCCGCGTTCTGGAAGCCGGAGAAGGCGAGGCGCTCATCCTGATCCACGGGACGGGGGGGCATCTGGAGGCCTATGCCCGCAACATCCGGGGTCTGGCCGAACATTTTCGCGTGATCACCTACGATATGGTCGGTCATGGCTTGAGCGACAAACCGGATCGGCCGTATACGATCGATTACTTGAGCGATCATTTGATCGGTCTGGCCAAGGCCCTGGGGTTAGAAAAGTTTCATGTCTCCGGCGAGTCCCTCGGCGGCTGGGTGGCCGCCTGGACTGCGGCGCATCATCCGGAATGGGTGGGGCGGGTCATCTTGAACACGCCGGGCAACATCACGAACAAGCCGGACGTCATGCAGCGGGTGAAGGAATCGACGATCCGCGCGGTGACGGAAGCGTCGTATGAAAACGTTCGCTCGAGACTGGAGTGGTTGTTTTACGATAAGTCGTTCGTGACGGACGAGCTCGTCCACATCCGCTATGGGATCTACACCCGGCCGGAAATGAAGAAAGCCGTCTATCACATCGTCAGCGTCCAGGACTGGGAAATTCGGAAGCATTACGCCTGGGATCCTTCGTGGGTGGGGAAGATTCAGAGCCCGACGCTCATCCTCTGGACGGACCACGATCCGACCGGCACGGTCGAGGAGGCCGAACTGCTCCATCGCTGGATTCCGCATAGCAGGCTGCACGTCATCGAAGGGGCCGGCCATTGGCCGCAATGGGAAAAACCGGAGGAATTCAACCAGGTGCATGTCGATTTCATTCGCGGCCGGCTCGACTGAAGTCCTCAATGGTATGAGAAAGACGATCGAGGGGGAATCCGCCATGGGCGCCCGCAAAGGCATCGACTACATTCAACGGCTCAAGGAACATCCGCCGGAGACGTGGATCGGCAAGGAAAAGGTGACGGATCCGACCGCGCATCCGCTCATCCGGCCGGCGGTGGAGGCGACGGCCCGCCTCTACGACGTGCAGTGGGCGGAGGAGCACGCCTCCTACATGCTCCACCGGTCTCCGGATACCGGAGGGCTCGTCGGGACGTCGTTTCTCGTTCCGCGCTCGAAGGAAGATCTTTACAAGCGGCGCCTGCAGTCGCTCATCTGGGCGCAGCAGACGTTCGGGTTGATGGGCCGCTCGCCGGATTTTCTCAACGCCATGCTCACGGCATGGTACATCAACCGCGATTTCTTCGGCCCGTACGCCGAGAACGTGAAAAAGTACTACGAATATGTCCGCGACAACGACCTTTTTCTGACGCACGTGCTCATCGATCCGCAGGTGGATCGGAGCAAGCCGCCGTCGGAGCAGCCGGATGGGTACACATATCTCGGCGTGGTCCGCGAGACGGACGGCGGGATCATCGTTCGCGGCGCCAAGATGCTGGCAACGTCCGGTCCTTATGCGGACGAGGTGCTCGTCTGGCCGTTTCACCTGCGTAAGCCGACGGAGAAAGATTACAAATACGCCATTTCGTTCGCCGTGCCGCTGGATACGCCGGGGTTGAGGCTGATCGCCCGGGAACCGTACACGCGTTCGTCGACCCTCGATCACCCCCTGGCGGCGCGCTTCGACGAACTCGATGCGGTGGCCGTCTTTGACGACGTGTTCGTGCCGTGGGAGCGCGTGTTCATCTATCAGGATGTGGAGCGCGTGAACACCATCTGGAAGGTCAACTCCAACGCGTTTACCGGCCACCAGACGTCGATCCGACTGCTCGTCAAGCTCCAGTTTTTGGCCGGCCTGCTCATGAAGGGGACGGAAATGGTGCAGACAAATCAGTTCCCGCATGTGCAGGACATGATCGGCGAGGTGACGACGTACATCGAGCTTGTGCGGGCGGCGATCATCGCTTCGGAGGCGACGGCCGAACCGAACGCCGACGGGATTTACATGCCGAACGTCGTGCCGCTCTATGCCGTGCGCAATTCGGGCAACCGCTGGTATCCGCGGGTGATTGAGATCATGCACCTCGTCTTTGCCGGCGGGCTGATGTATCAGCCTTCGAGCTTCGACGTCTTTGACAGCCCGATCGCCGACGATATTCGGAAGTATTACCGGGGAGCGACGGTGAGCGCCGAAGAGAAGATTCGCCTCTTCAAACTCGCGCAGGACCTGGCCATTTCCGACTTCGGCTCCCGGCATGTCCTGTATGAACGGTTCTACGCCGGAGATCCCATGTTCCTGAGGATTCAGACGCAGTACAGCGCTTATGACAAACGGGAAGCGCTGGCGCTGGTCGAGCGGGCGCTGGCCCTGTATAGGGAGGAAGAAGCCGCAAAAGCGGAGAAACCCGAGGCCAAGGAAATGAAAATCTGAGGGGGAACCGTCGTGCGGTTAAAGGAGAAAAAGGCGCTGGTGACGGCCTCAAGCTCCGGGATCGGGCAGGCGATCGCCCGAACGCTGGCCGAGGAGGGGGCAGACGTTTTTTTAAGCGGAATCGAGAAGGATCTTCTACCGCAAACGGCTGAAGCCATCGCTCGTGCCACGGGGCGTTCGGTGGCGTTTGCGCTGGCCGACTTTACGTCGCCGGCGTCGATCGACGCCTTGGCCGAACAGGCGCTGCAAACATTCGGTCGGATCGACATTTTGGTTTACAACACGGGCGGGCCTCGGCCCGGCACGTTCTTGGAGCTTTCCGAAGCCGACTGGGAGAAGGCCTACCGGCTGGTGCTCGACGCCGCCATTCGGCTCACGCGCCGCGTTCTCCCGGGGATGATCGAGCGACGTTTCGGGCGGCTCATCTATATGACGTCATCATCGGTTATCCGGCCGCTTCCGGAGCTGCACCTGTCCAACGTGATGCGCGCCGGCGTCAAAGCGCTGGCCGAATCGCTCGCCGTGGAAATGGCGCCGCACGGCATCACGACGCACGTCGTCGCGCCGGCGCACATCGATACGGCGCGCAGCCGGGCCATCGCCGAGGCGCGGGCCAAGGCGCGGGGCCTTTCGGTCGAGGCGGTGCTCGAGCATGATCTCCGCGGGATTCCGGCCGGCCGCTTCGGTCGCCCGGAAGACGTCGCGCGGCTGGTCGCCTTTCTGGCCTCGGAGGAGTCGGCGTTCATGACGGGTGGGACGCACGTCGTCGACGGCGGGTTTACGCTGGTTACGCCGCTTCATCTGCTGGGTTAAGCGATGCTTCGGGAAAAGGGCGCGTTGTTGAAATGCGGCGCCCGGTGAGCGGTGTCCGATGAGCAAGGAGAGGTGGTGCCGGTGGACGGGGCCGGAAAAAAGGCTCGTGACGGGAAGCAGGCGCCCGCCGAGCGCGAGGCGAAACTGGCCGCTTTCATGGCTCAGTTAAAAAAGCTCAAAAATCGCGACCGGCAGGATATCGGCGCCGAGGGGCTGGTCGTCCATTCGGAAGACGCGATCTGGCTCGATGCGTCGGTCACCGGCAATCCGAGCGAGATCGGCGTTCTCCTCGACATTCCGGCGCGGACGATGGAGTTTTATCTGCAGCGGATTCCGGTCGGCGCGGCGACCGACCTTCAGCGGCATGTTCACGAATCGGTCCATTTCGTGCTCGAGGGCGAGGGGTATTCGGAGATCGGGGAGCAGATCGTGCGCTGGAAGAAGGGCGATTTTGTTTACACGCCGCCCTGGATCTGGCACCGCCATTACAACACAGGAACGGTGACCGTTGAAATGCTGCTCATTGAAAATTCGCGGTTGCTGGAGGCGCTGGACGCCAATCGACGGGAAAGCGCCGGACTCATCGACTACCGGACGTGGGCCAAGCAAAAAAGGGAAGAAGAGGAGGGGGGACGGCGATGATCCTCCGCTTGGGCTATGCTGAGCTGTACGTCACGGATCTGGAGCGCGCGCGGGCGTTTTACGTCGAGGTGCTCGGATTTATTGAAGCGGAGCGGACGGAGAATCGCCTGTATTTGCGCGGGGTTGAGGAATTCGACCGCTACTCGCTGATCCTGACGCGCCGCGACACCCCCGGGCTCGGCCATTTCGGGCTGCGGGTGGCGAGCCCGGAGGCGCTTTCAACGCTGGAAAAACTCCATGCCGCCCTCGGCGTGCCGCTGCGCCGCGTGCCCGAAGGGACGTTGCCGGGCATGGGAGAAGCGCTTTGGGTGCGGGAACCGAACGGGCATCCGGTGGCGTTTTATCACGAGATGGATCAGGTGCATTCTTTTAGCATCGCGTCCTCCGAAGACGCGCTCCCGATGCGCCGGACGCATCTTTTCCGCGGGATTCCGCCGCTTCGGATCGATCACATGAACTTGCGCGTCGCCGACGTCGATGCGGCGCTTCAGTACTGGCGGGACCGGCTCGCGTTCAGCGTGTCGGAATACGTGGTCAAAGACGGCGCGACGTTTGCCGCGTGGACGCGCCGGGCGCCCGGGACGCACGATGTGGCGCTGGTCCGGGCGAAGGGCCCCGCGCTTCATCACGTCGCGTACCTCGTCCAAGGGCCGCAGGAGATCATCCGCACGGCGGATCTTTTGGCCGATGCGGGGTACCAGGCGTCGATCGAGTTCGGGCCGGGGCGGCACGGGCTGTCGAACGCGCTTTTCCTCTACATCCGCGATCCCGACGGGAACCGCATCGAGATCTACGCCAATGACTACCCGCGGGATCTGGATCGCCCGCCGATTCGGTGGACGTGGGAGGAGTACGACCGCCGCGGTCGATTGTGGTGGGGTCCGGAATATCCGGCACGCTTTTTGGAGACCCAGCCGGTGAACGACCGCTGGCCGGGGTAAAAGGGAAACGAAGCGTTAGGGGAACCGCATCGTTCAGGGGGTGAGCGGTGTGTCGGAGGCGATCGATCAGCGAGAGCTTCGGAACTGTCTTGGCCGTTTTGCCACCGGGGTGACGGTGGTGACCTACCGGGGGGAAGACGGCGGACGGTACGGCATCACGATGAACTCTTTTACGTCCGTGTCGCTGAATCCGCCGCTCATCCTTGTAGCGATCGATCGGCGGACGAAAGCTTACGGAAAGCTCCCCGGACGGCCTTTTGCGGTGAACATCCTGTCCTCCGATCAGGAGGATCTGGCCTATCATTTTGCCGGGAAGCCCCGGGAAGGCCTCGACATTCCCTGGGTCGAAGGGGCGCTCGCGCCCCGATTGGGCGGTGTGCTGGCGACGATCGTCTGCACGCCGTGGCAGACGTACGACGGTGGCGACCATGTGCTCTACCTCGGGGAGGTTCAGGAATTTCAGTATCGGGACGGGGACCCGCTCGTCTTCTACCGCGGGAAGATGACGTCGCTTTCTCTCGATGAATCATCTTCTGCTTCCGCATTCCCATCGAAGCGTTAAATGCCGTCCGATCGCCGAACGGTTGGTGCCCGCTCAGCGCTTGCGGCGGGCGCTTCTTTGGCCTCATGAATTCGAATATTTACGGTATTCCATGATCTGGAGAAGGGGGATGATTTTCATGAGCCCGTTCATGAGCGCGCGGAGGAAGGCGTCCGGTCGCGTTTTGCCTTGGCTTTTTCTGGCGTATGTCGTGGCGTTTCTGGATCGGACGAACATCAACTATGCCGCCCTGACGATGAACGAGGAGCTGGGCTTTACGGCGGAGATCTTCGGCCTTGGCGCCGGGTTGTTTGCGATCGGATACTGGCTTTTGGAAATTCCCGGCGCCATCCTGGCGGAACGATGGAACGCGAAGCTGTGGATCGTCCGGATCATGATCACGTGGGGCATCGTGGGGATGTTGTTCGCTTTTGTGCAGGCCCCCTGGCAGTTTTACTTGCTTCGGTTTTTGCTCGGCTTGGCGGAAGCGGGTTTTGTCCCGGCCGCCCTCGTCATGCTCGGCCACTGGTTTCCCGAGCGGGACCGGGCCCAGGCGGTGAGCTGGTTCTACATCGGCCTTCCCGTTTCACAGGTGATCGGCGGGCCGCTGGCGTCGTGGTTGCTGGGGGTGAAGTGGCTGGGGCTGTCCGGATGGAAATGGCTGTTCATCGTGGAAGGGGCGATGGCGGTGGTTCTCGGGCTCCTCATGCTCCTGTTCTTAACGAACCGTCCGGAAGACGCCCGTTGGCTCAGCGAAGAGGAGAAGCGCGCCCTTCGCGAACAGCTGGAGGCGGAACGCCGCGCGAAGGCGGGCGCCGGGCATGGAAGCTGGGCGCTGGCGCTCCGCGATTCGATCGTCTGGCGCGTGGCGATCAGCATGTTTTTGCTCGGTATCGGCTTCTACGGCTTTAACTACTTCGTGGCGTCCATCACCAAGCAGATTTCGGGGTTGACGAACGCTTCGGTCGGCTGGCTCCTGGTGATCCCGTTCTCGCTGGCGGCGATCACGATGTATCTGAACGGCCGTCATTCGGATGCGACCGGGGAGCGGCGCTGGCACACCGTCCTGTCGTGGTTCGTCGGCGGACTCGGCCTGCTTCTTTTGGCTTACGGCCCGCATCATCATCCCGCATGGCTCCTCGTGTGGCTGTCCATCGCCGCCGTCGGCCTCAATGCGTACTTTGGGGCGTTCTGGGCCATCCCGCAGACGTTCCTGTCGGGCGTGGTCGCGGCGAGCGGGATCGGACTCATCAACATGATCGGCAACATCGGGGGATTTGTCGGTCCGTACGTGACCGGGGCGATTCGCGATCGGGCCGGGTCGTTTGATTTGGCCATCTTGCTCTGGGTGATCGCCCTTGTCCTCGCCGCAGCGCTCATTCTTTCGTTGCCGAAGGAAAAATCGGTGCCGAAGGAAAAGTCTTCGACGAAGGAAAAGTCTTCGACGGCGGAAACCAAATCATAAAACGATGAACGAACCGACCCCGCCTGCATGGCGCGGGCGGGGTCGGTTGTTGGCGCTATATTTTGATGGCGCTTATTTATGGAAGCTTGATGGACGGCCCGGAAGTCCGTAACGATTTCGACGGCGTTTTCAGTCCACGAAGCTTCCGCGGAAAACGGGGCGTTCGCCGATCGGCGTGCCGAAGACGGCGACGAGGCGGGCTGCGCCGTTTGTGCCGCGGGCATGGGCGGTGGGCGCGGAGGGGCCGGCAGCCGAGGCGTCCGGGTCGGTGGCGGACGCCTTTTCCTCGGCGCCTTCCGGCGCCGGTTCGATGTCGAGTTCGGCGGCCTCGCCGGCGAGGACGACGAGCGCCGAACCGGCCGGGACTTCCAGCACGCGCCCGTCTTCCGCACCGCCGCGGAGCTGAACCCGGAGGCGGCCGGCCAGCGGATAGACCAATCCCTGATCTCCGTTCGGAATCTCCATCCGGTACCGGCCGTCGGAGGCGAGGGTGACGTCTTCATAGCGCATCGGACGGAGGATTTCGATCGGCGAGCCGCTTCCGACGATCGTCTTCACGGTGACACCGCCTTGGGCATGAACCGGAAACGCTTCGGGCGGCACGTCTTGATAGCCCGGCGGGATGCCTTTTTCGCTTCGCGGCAGGTTGATCCAAAGCTGCAGTCCCTCGTTGACGCCGTCCGTTCCCGGCATCTCCGAGTGCCAGATGCCCGAACCCGCCGTGATGCGCTGGGCGCCGCCGGCGAAGATCACGCCCTCGTGACCGGCGTCGTCGGCGTGCCGGAAGGCGCCTTCGAGCATATAGGTGATGATTTCAAAACCGCGATGCGGGTGCGGCGGGAAGCCGGCCGGCGGGCTGACCGCAAAATGGTCCAAAAGCAAAAAGGGATCCAAAAAGAACAGGGTCCGCGTCGGCATGAGCCGCCGCACCTGGGCGCCTTCGCCGTCCGTCGTCGGCGAGAGGGGAAGCACCTTCGCCATCCTGCCACCACTCCTTTAGAACGCGTTTAAAACGCGACCGCTCAAAGGCCACTAAAACGCCACCGCGAGCAGGCTCAGGCTGCCGTACTGGTAGTCCCGATACAGCACTTCGGGCGTCTGATCCGGCAGGCCGGCGCCCAGGGCGATCCAGTACGGCGCCAGGTGTTCCGGCGTCGGCACCGCCCGGAGGGCGTGCGGCGCGGTCCGGCGGTAGTCGAACAGGGCCGCCACATCCCGCCGCATCGTCTTTTCGAGCAGCCAGTCGTCAAAGGCGACGGCCCACGCTTCCGCTTCCTCCGCTTCCGCCCAGCGAAGCGACATGAGATTGTGCACCGTGCCGCCGCTCCCGATCAGGAGCACGCCTTCCCGGCGCAGCGGGCGGAGCGCTTCGCCGATACGAAACAACTGTTCGGGCGCATACCCCGGCACGACCGACGCCTGAACGACCGGCACGTCCGCCGCCGGAAAAAGGCGTCGGAGGACGACCCAGGCGCCGTGATCGAGCCCCCGGGCCGGATCGACGGAAACCGGAAAGCCGGCCGCCGCGAGGCTCGTCCGGACGCGTTCGGCGACGGCCTTCGAGCCGCGGGCGGGGTAGGTCACTTCATACAGCGCTTCCGGAAAGCCATAAAAATCGTGGATCGTCTCGTAGGGGCCGTCCCTCATGGACACCGCCGGATGGCGCGTCGTCCAGTGGGCGGTGAACACGACGACGGCCCGGGGTTTTTGGGCCGCGTCCCGCCACGACGCGCCGAGGCGGGTCAAAAACGCCGCATACGCATCGTCTTCGATCGCCAGCGTCGGCGATCCGTGGGCGATAAAAAGTGCCGGCGCGATCACCGGCAGACCTCCTTTTGTTGTTTATTTTAGGTCAAGCGGTGAGCGGGCATGCATCGGCACCGCCGGTGTCTGAGCCCCGGACGCGCCGGCAGCGCCTGGAGGTCAAACTTCAGCCGCCGATCGAAACGCGGTAGGCGCCGGGGCCGGTCAAAAAGCCGATGACGAGGGCGACGACCGCCAGGATCAGCACATATTCGTAGCCGTTTTTGTCGATGAAAAGCCCGTGTTTCACGTGCACCGTAAAGAGGGCGACGATCATCACCGCTGCGATCAAGAGCGCGGCGATCGGCGTCCAGAGCCCGAGCGCAAACAAAAGTCCGCCAAAAAATTCGCTGCCGCCCGCCAGAGCGGCCCACAGCCGGCCGGGGCGAAATCCGAGGGACTCCAGCCAGCCGCCGACGCCGCCGAGCCCGTAACCGCCGAACCATCCGAACAGCTTCTGGGCGCCGTGGGCGGCGACGATGAGGCCGACGAAGAGGCGAATGATGAGAAGCCCCGCGTCCACATCGAGCTGGAAAACCATCCTTTCGACCTCCTTTGCCTCCATGAAGCGAGATGGGATCGCCCATGATCTAACGAAACGGTAGCAGATAAAGAATATATAGCTCTATGGCTTTACCTTATCGTAAATCACGCGCGCTGTCAAGATCTTGGTGGGGTCCAAGGTTTCCTCCCGGGAGGCGATCCGGGAGCGGTCTCGCAGCTCTTCCTTGCCCCCGTGAAACTGCACCCCGTTCCGGAGCCCGGCGGGTCGCGGCCGGCGCTTTCGTCGGACGCTCGGTGAGGTCTGCTTCGTTTTTGCGCGGCACCGCCGCGGCCGAATCCGGAGAGAGACCGGCTTTTGCTCCACCCCCGTGTGCCGTTTCCGCCGCCCCTTTGACGAACGGCGGTGAACGTAGGCGGCGGATGACCCGGCCATGGGGACAGCGCGCTTCCTTTTTCGGCCGCCCGGCAACCCCATCGACGCTCTGCTCATTTTGCTCCAGGCGATCGATGATCCGGTCTTGAAGACCGAGCGCGTGTCCATAGGCGGTTTCACAGGCGGTTGGAGCCTTCCTGCGATGGGGTGTGGGGACGATCCCATGAGCGCTCGGGCCGCCTTTTTCCTGCTTGAGCAACCCCACTGTTGAGCTTAGAGCCGAGCCTTTTTCGCTGTCCGAATCCCTTGGTATTCGGCTCACTTTCACCTTCACAAAACGGTCAATCCCCCACCGAAAAGGTGGGGGCAAACGCTTTCTGGGTCGTTCAGAGCCATGTCGAAAAAGTTGTCTGACAATACTTACCCCACAAAAGAGGAACCCAAAATTTGAACATAAAAAAGCAGGTTGCCGCTCCTTTTGGTAAACTCAAAAGGAGGAGAACCTGCCCAAAGGAGTAGACCTGTATGGCCATTATACCACAAGGCTCCCTGTTTTCGTGGAACGAAATTGCCGGACTCGGCGATCTCGAACGCCTGAGGCTTGTCCTTGAACATCTCCCGGACGAAGCGCTCATGCAAAAACTGGAGAAAGCCCGCGGCAGGGGCCGGGACGATTATCCCGTGCGGGCCATGTGGAATGCGTATATCGCCCTCGTCGTGTTCCAGCACCCGAGCGTCGAATCCCTGCGACGCGAACTGAGCCGAAACGGACAGTTGCGCTGGCTTTTGGGCTTTGGTGACCATGTGCCAAGTGCCGCGGCCTTCAGTCGCTTCTGGAAACGGATTGAAGCCCATGAAGCCGAGCTGGAGTCCCTCTTTGTCGCGCTCCAGCAAGCTGTGGCCGCGTACCTTCCCGACTACGGCAAGCGCCTGGCCCTAGACAGCAAAGCCATCCGGTCGTACGCGCGCTACCGGCCGAAAAACACCGCACCCGACGGGCGGTGTCAACATCGGATGTAAAATCCCCAATAGCAGCGGATAAAGATTCCCCAAAATCACCGGCATGATTTCCTCAAAATCATCGGGATGAATTCCCCACCCCTGTGTCGAACTATGGCACCTGCCATCACTTTTGGGGAGGTGCCGGTGATGAGGGAGAGTGAGAAGATGGAGATCAGGAAGCTGTATGAGGAGGGCGTCAGCATCTCGGAACTGGCCAGAAGATACGGCCATGACCGCAAAACCATCCGCAAGGCTGTGAGTGAGCCGAGGCAGCAGGAGGAGGGGAGGGTGAAGTCGCGCAGCCGTAGGGTGAAAGGCCACAAGCTGGAGCCGTACAAGGCCTATGTGGAGCAGCGCATGCGTATCGGCGTCCTCAATGCGGAGCGAATCTTTCGCGAGATCCGGGAGCAGGGATATACCGGCGGAATTACCGTACTGCGCGAGTTCATGCACCCTCTCCGCCCGGTTGTCTCTGCCAAGGCAACCGTGCGGTTTGAGACGGCTCCGGGGGAACAAGCGCAAATCGACCTGGGCGCATTCCCCTACCTGGATCCGCAGGGCCATCGGCGCAAGGTATGGTGCTTTGCCATGGTCCTCGCCTACTCCCGCATGCTCTACCTGGAGTTTATCAGAGCGGCGGACCAACGGCATATCCTCCAGGCGCTCCGGAACGCGCTGGAGTTCTTCGGCGGGGTTCCAAAGGTCATGCTCAGCGACAACTGCTCCCCGCTGGTCGTGGCCAACGACGGTCATGGACACGTCGACTGGCAGCCGGCGTACATGGACTTCGCCAAGTACTACGGATTCGTGCCCAAGGCCTGTAAGCCCTACCGAAGTCGCACCAAAGGGAAGATTGAACGGCCCATCGGGTATATCCGGTCCAGCTTCTGGCCGGTTTCGTTCGTGGACCATGACGACCTGAACCGGCAAGGTGCCATCTGGCGGGATACGGTGGCTAATGTGCGCATCCACGGCACGACGCGGGAGCAGCCGGTGGTGCGGTTTCAGGCCGAGACGCTTAAGCCCCTGCCTAAGAGCCGGTACACGCTGGCGTACGCCGATATGCGCAAGGTCATGAGCGATTGTCGCATCTCCTGGAACACGAACATGTACACCGTTCCATGGCGGTATGTGGGGCACACCGTGCTGGTCCGGGAGTTTGAGTCAGGCCGCCTGCAGATCGAGTACGGCGGGCAGGTCATTGCCGAACACCGCGTGCTCACAGGCAGGCACCAGGTCTCAACCGACCCTGAGCACTTCAAGGGCATCCCGGCTGGGACGCCTCATCCGGATCGAGGCAAGGTGCCAGGGTTGCAAATCGGGCCGGACGTGGAGCAGCGGGAGCTGTCCGTCTATGAGCAGATCGCGATGGGAGGTCAGGGGCAATGAGTGAGGCGTTGGTTTTGGCCAAGGCCGAGGAGCAGCTGCTGGAGCTGGGATTGAAGCGCGCCGCGGCGGTGCTGCCGGCGTGCGTGGAGTGGGCAGCGGGGCACCAGGCGACCTATGCGGAGTTCCTGCACAGACTGCTGGATGCTGAGCAGGAGGAGCGATACAGCCGTTACATGCACGCCAGACTCCGCATGGCCAACTTCCCGTATCACAAGACCCTTGCAGATTTCGATTTCTCGTTCCAGCCGTCCGTCGATGAGCGACAAATACGCGAACTGGCCGGCTTGACGTTCATCCGGGAGGGCAGCAACGTCATCTTCCTGGGACCGCCGGGGGTGGGCAAGACCCACCTTGCGGTGGCCCTGGGGATGGAGGCGATTCGACAGCGCATGAGCGTCTACTTCGTGACCATGCAGAAGCTGGTCGCTGACTTGCGACGGGCGTACCAAGAGGGACGGCTGGACAAGCGCCTGCGCATCTACACCCAGCCGAAGCTGCTGATCTGCGACGAAGTCGGCTACTTGCCGCTTGACGCCTTGGACGCCGCGAACTTCTTCCGGCTCGTGTCGGAGCGCTACGAGCATGGCTCCCTGATCATCACGTCCAACACCAGCTTCACCAACTGGGGGACACTCTTCGGTGACCAGGTGCTGGCCTCTGCCTTGCTCGACCGGCTCCTGCACCACGCCACCACCATCAACATCCGCGGCAACAGCTACCGGATGAAGGACAAGCTGCGCGCCGGGGTGACCCATGCGCTGAAGGAGGAGGTGACCGCGTAGATCGAACATACGTCTGGGGAATGATGCGCGATGATTTTGGGGAACTGAATCCGCTGTTTGTGGGGAATCGAACGCGATTTTTTTGGGGAGTTTTAATCCGCTATTGACAGCGGCGAGACAGAGATGCGGATTATGGGTTTAAGACGGTGCACGACCGCGAGGGAAACGCGACAAAGCTCCGGTGGTTTGGATACAAGCTGCATCTCATCGTCGACAGCACTCATGAACTGCCGGTGGTCTACACCGTGACCCCCGCCTCAAAAGCCGATGTCGCCACAGCCCATGCCCTTTTGGACAAGCTGCAAGCAAAACGTCCAGAAGTGCTCACGCGTGCCGAAGTGCTTGTGGCGGACAAAGGCTATGACGACTCAAAACTTATCATGCGCCTGTGGGACGAACACCGCATCCGACCGGTGATCGACATTCGGGCAAGCTGGCGGGACGGTGAGGCAACGCGGCTTTTTGAGGGGCAAACAAACGTGGTGTATGACAACAAAGGCCGCGTGTTCTGCGTGTGTCCGGAAACGGGGACCATGCGGACCATGGCCGAAGGAGGCTTTGAAGAGAAGCGCGGAACGCTGAAAAAGCGGTGTCCGGCCAGGGCCTACGGCCTCTCCTGTGCCGGAGTGGCCCGGTGCCCCGTGGCGAGAGGATGGCGCATTCGGATGGACGTGGATCGGCGTTTGTTTCCGCCGATTGCGCGCGGGAGCGCGAGATGGGTGCGAGAGTACCGCAAACGCACGGCGGTGGAGCGCGTGTTTTCCCGTCTGGATACGATGTACGGCTTTGAGACGCACACCATCCGAGGGCTGAAGAAGATGCGCGTGCGGGTGGGGTTTGCGCTGGTGGTCATGCTGGGGATGGCGCTTGGACGTCTGCGCGAGGGATGGTCGGGGAAATTGAGGAGTTTTGTGCAGGTAGCGTAGTGAAGGAAAAGAAGGATAGATTTGTTTACCTTTTTTCCGTGGATTGGAAAAAGGGAGGTGGAGTATTGTCTTTTTTATTAAAAACACGGGGAATATATGCATGAAAACCAATCTTGTTTAAAGAAAGAATCGTGGAATCCCCCAAAACTGAAGATGGCCTGATGCAGGTCAGACCGAGATACAGGCACAGCGAAAAAAGCTCGAGCCAGAGTACACTTGACGGATGCCATCGATGAACGTATAATCAAGCTGCTACCTTACGTAACAAGGTAGCAAATTTTTGGCTCACCGACCTTGTAATGCAATTTACTGGAGGAAGAAGGAGATTGCGTGGTGAACGAACGTGGCGTCGAAAAGCAAAAGCCAGTTGTTGAAGGGTGTGTTGGAAGGGTGCGTTTTGGCGGTGATGCGGCAGGAAGAGATATACGGGTATGAATTGAGCGCCCGGTTGTCCGAATATGGGCTGAACTTTGTCAGCGAGGGCAGCATCTACCCGGTACTTTTGCGGCTGCAAAAAGAAAATCTGATCGTCGGAAAGCTGAAAGAATCGCCCAACGGCCCGCCGAGGAAGTATTACCGTTTGACGGAAGAAGGGCATCGGGCGTTGGATGGGTTTCGCCGTGAGTGGACGGAGCTGAAGACGGCCGTCGATCGCATTTTGCAGCTAGGAGAGGATGGACGATGAATCAAGAAACCCGACGCATGACGGTGGAAGACATGGCGGCACTGAACAATGAACGGCGCCTGCAGTTGAACGAGGAAAACCGCAAGTACTATGAAGAGATGCTGGTGTACTTGCGGATGAGTCCCGTCGAACAACGGAAAGTGGAGGAGCTATTGCTGGAGATGCTGGATCATTTGTTGATCGCCCAGCGGGAAGGACGCACGGCACAAGATGTGTTCGGCGACGACCCGGAAAGTTATTGTAAAGAAGTGATTCAGACGTTGGGCAGGCAAAGGCTCTTTCATTTTCCCCGTTTTGCGTTCATTTTCAGCACCGTGCTGTATGTGGGATTTCTCTCGGATGCCTTGTTTCGTTTGACGGTGTATCCGTTGTTGAACCATTTTTATGGCGTGCCCGTTCCGGAAGGATTCAAGGCGGATTGGTTCGTCATGGCCGCCTTGGGGCCGCTTTGGATCGAAGGCATGATGTTTTTCATGCGGAAATCCACGTTTAAAGGGATGGGAGCGAAAATCGGGTGGTTTTTGCTGCTTCCGGTGATCAGCGTGGGCGGTTTCCTTATCTGGCATTTTATCTTCAAAGATGCAGTGCCCATGCTTCCCATTCCGGCTTGGATGAGTTTGGCGATCGGGGCAGCCCTTTGGTCGATTCACCGACTGGTGTTTAAAGGCGTGTTTAAACATGTTGATATTTTTTAGCTCAGCCGCATTCGATGTGGCCGTCCTGTTTGACTTGGGAGTGGAAGGCATCGAGAAACATCACGACGTACACGGGCTGTAACGGCCGGTTTTGCCGCTTCCTGATCGCCGGCAGGAGTTTGTTCGTCCCGTTGGAGATGAGGGCCGGAGAGACCGCCGGGCCGTAGAGGCAAAAACGGTCGTTGCAGGGGGACTGGCTATCCCGTATGTTGACGCCTCGGGCGTACAGGGCGATGATCTGGTCTTCAATGCCGGCGGTATTGGTCTGGTACTGCTTGATGATTTTCGGTTCAAACCGTGTTCATCGCCATTCCCCACGCGTGTGGGGAAGCCCCGCTCAGGACGACCGCGGCGATGGCGTCGAGCGCCATCCCCCACGCGTGTGGGGGAGCATATGCGCCGCCTGCCGTCCTTATGCCTGTGACGCTGATGCTTTGAATCGCTTGTTGAAGCGCTTGGCGGACGTGAGCCGTTTCGGCTACCCCCCGGCGCGCATGGTCTTTACGCGATAGGCGCTGAGCACGGCGTCCAAACGTTCGGCATCCGGCGCTTCAAAGTCGAGAACGACGACATCGATCGACCACTCGGCGGTCAGCTTAAGCATGCGGGTCTCGCGGACGATGATGCGAGCGCCGTCATCGCGGCAGTATCGTTCGAAAGGGCTGTCGGAAGAAGCCGGACAAGGCCTAAATCCGAGTTCGGCCAGATATTCGCGATGCGTGTCCAATGTTATCCCGCGAAATTCGAGGCGGGCCTGCGCCATCGCCACCCCTCCCTCAGATTGCGATCGTGCTTTTCGGGGAGGATGCTTCTCCCCGATCCATGGGGGAAGGTAAAGCGCGATCGGGTTTTCCGGAAACGGGCGAGTTTCCGGCGGTGTTGAAAGGCGTCTCATGAGGTCATCCTTGTCCCTTAAGGTGACCGGGCCTCCGAGAACTGCTTGATCCATATCGCGCACGACAGCCCCATTGACTTCTGTGAATAAATGTGATAGCCTCGTGCTGTTCACAACCGTCGTCAACCGCCCGCGGCCGGTCGGCCGGAAAGCGTCCGGCCTCCAAGCATCGCACGGGCGATGCACCGCCTGCGGCGCGTCCTGGCGAAGACGAAGGGGAGTGGGACGGTGTACGCGATCATCGAGACCGGCGGGAAGCAGTACCGCGTCGAGCAGGGAACGGTGCTCTTTGTGGAAAAGCTTCCGGCAGAAGTCGGCGAGACGGTCGTTTTCGACAAGGTGCTCTTCGTGGAAAAAGACGGCGAGGTGATGATCGGCGCTCCGTACATCGGCGGCGCCCGCGTCACGGCCAAGGTGGAAAAGCAGGGCCGCGGCAAGAAGATCATCGTTTTTAAGTATAAGCCGAAGAAGAATTACCACAAAAAGCAGGGCCACCGCCAGCCGTACACCCGGGTGCGCATCGAGGCGATTGAGGCGTAACGCCGGTCGGCGCTTCGATCCGGTGATCCGGTGAGTGGGGGATCCGGCGGGCCGGCCTACGGAACGCTCCATGCCGCGTCGGGGCGATTGCGGGAACGCCGGTCAGGTGGCCGTCGAGCGAAGTCGGTAAGGGTGGTTCGGCGATGATTGAAGTGCGCGTCCGGCGCCGGGACGGGGTGCCAGTGAAAATCGCCGTCGAGGGGCACGCCGGGTATGCCGATCCGGGGGAAGACATCGTCTGCGCCGGCGTATCGGCGATCACCTTCGGCGCCGCGAACGCCGTCGTCCGCTTGACCGGTCTCGATCCGGTCAAGGGGATGGGGAAAAGCGGCTCCCTCCACTTTCACCTCCCGGCGCCCGGCGAAGGGGTCCCGTCGGAGCGCCTTCGCGATGCGCGGCTCCTTCTCGAAGGGATGCTCGTCGCGCTCAAGGCGCTGGCCGCCTCCTATCCGGGCCATGTCGCGGTCGACGACCCGGAGGCGCCGGAGGAAGAGGGCGGCGGGGTCGTCGACCGGGTCGATCGGAGAAGGGCATCGGAGGAAAGACGGGACTCGGGAATAAGCTCGGGATGACCGGACGAGCGGATCAGGGAACGCAGATAAGGAAGCCGAAGCGACGCCTTAAAGTTCACGAGGGAGGGACGCCCGATGCGGTTTTGCTACGGCATGGATCTTCAGTTCTTCGCCCAGAAAAAGGGCGTCGGCAGCACGAAAAACGGCCGCGACTCGATCGCCAAGCGGCTCGGGGTCAAGCGGAGCGACGGGCAGTTCGTCCTCGCGGGGAACATCCTCGTCCGGCAGCGGGGGACGAAGATCCGCCCGGGGAAAAACGTCGGCCGAGGGAAGGACGATACGCTCTTTGCGCTCATTGACGGCATCGTCCGTTTCGAGCGGGAAGGCCGCGACCGGACGCGGGTCAGCGTCTATCCGCGGGAAGCGGTGGAAGCGGAGCGGGCCGCGACGGTCCAGTGAACGGCGCGATCCGGAGAGGCCGCACTTTCGCCTTCCGCTCGGGCGAAGCCGACGGCCGGCCGGGTGACCGGCCGGACATTGCCGGTCGATGAAGCCTGGGGATCGACAAGGCAAAACGACCGCCCACGGGCGGTCGTTTTGCCTTGTCTTCACAGGGCCACTCCTCCGAAAGGCCGTTGAGGACGGGAATCCGCCGGCCGTTTCGGAAGCATCGGAGCGTCGGTCACCACGGCCAGAGACTTTTCGTCGCCGGCGGCGGGGCGTACGGAGCCGGATACGGCGGCACCGACGGCGCGTTCGGGACATGCATCCACGGGAGCATTCCGAAGACGAGGATCGGGTAGAGGATGAGCGGAAGCGTCGGGTTGAGCCGCCGGATGTCCTCCGGTCCAGGAGGCGGTCCGCCGGGCGTGCCGGCGGTTCCGGGCGCGGAAGCCGGCAATCCGGAAAACCCGGCGAAGGCGTCGGCCGCGGTCTCGCCGGACCGCTCTCCCCGCTCCTCGCCGGCGTTTCCGGCGGGCGGGTGGCCGGCGACCGGAAGAAGGGCCCGGGCGGCGTCGGGGTGGACGATGGGCACATAGGCGATCAGCGGGACGACCATCGATCCGGCTCCTTTCGTTGACGCAGGATGAGCTTTCACGTTCGAGCATCCGGCGCATGGCGGGCGGCGGCTCATGGTAGCCTATGAACGGGCGCCGGCGCCGGATCGCGCCCGGCGGCCGCCGGACGGGCGAACGTTCCGGATGGAAGAAGAATATTTTGCATGAGCCTCGGTGGCAGGGCGACGATGACGCCACATCGGGCGGGGAGACGATGGCCATGGAAGAGCACCGTCGGGCCGAGGGGGATGGGGTGGAGGCGGGCGAGGAAGCGCTTCGGGCGCAGGCGGCGCTCACCCTTCTCAGCCTCCGGCGTCACTGGACGCTCAATCGGCTTCAGCTTTTGTACGGCGATCTGGCCCTCGGGGAGACGGCGCGCCTCGGCCGGCGGCTTCACGCGATGGCCGAAGAACTGCGCCGGGAGCAGCGGCTCATCCACCTCGGCGATCCGATTCTGGCCTACCGCTGCCTCATGGCCGGGGCCGACGGATGGGTGGTCTTCGGGTACGCTGTGCCGGAAGGGGCGCGCCTGCCGGCCGGGTTTGAACCGTCGGTCCGGGCGGCCGTCTTCGCGGGATGGGATACACTGCGCCGTTTGACCCGGGAGGCGGCCGAGGCGGCAGGACCGAACCGTTTTCCCCTCCTCATCGTGCTGGCGATCGATCGGCGGGGAGCGATCGGACATTTTGGGTACGCCGCCTTTGAGCGGATGTCCGAGCTACCGCCGCTGGTCGGCTGGGTGCGTGGCTTCCCGAAGCAGATGCGGGAAGCGCTGGCGGCGCTTTTGCCGTCCTTTCGCCCGGAGGCGGCGACGGAGGGGGAGGTGCGGGAAGTCTTTTTGGAATTTTCTCGGGGAACGGCGGCCGAAGATTTGTACGGTGCCCCGCCGCTCGGCGGCTGGGCGGTCGGCGTCCCGGGCGAGACCGGCGTCGTCTTTCCGGCCGGAGCGCCCGCGGCTCCCAGCGGACCCGTCATCGTCGGCTCCGGCGTGTGGTTGATCGGAGGGAAAGGCGATGTTCGTCGATGAGGCCAAGGTGTTCGTCAAAGGCGGCGACGGAGGGGACGGCGCCGTCGCATTTCGCCGGGAAAAATACGTCCCCTACGGCGGGCCGGCGGGGGGCGACGGCGGGAAGGGGGGCGACGTCGTCTTCGTCGTCGACGAAGGCCTACGGACGCTCGTCGATTTTCGCTATCAGACGCATTTTAAAGCGCCCCGGGGCGAAAACGGCCGCGGGAAAAACCAGCATGGCCGTTCGGCGGACGCTCTCGTCGTCCCGGTGCCGCCGGGGACGCGGGTGTACGACGACGCGACGGGGGAGCTCCTCGCCGATCTCGTGGAGCCCGGGGCGCGGTTTGTCGTCGCCCGGGGCGGTCGGGGCGGTCGGGGGAACGCCCGTTTTGCCACGCCGACCCACACGGCGCCGCGCTTTGCGGAAAAAGGGGAACCGGGCGAGGCCCGCTGGGTGCGCCTGGAGCTCGCCGTCCTGGCCGACGTCGGGCTCGTCGGCTATCCGAACGTCGGCAAGTCAACGCTCTTAAGCCGTGTCTCCCGGGCCCGGCCGAAGATCGCCGATTACCCGTTTACGACGCTGTCGCCGAACCTCGGCGTCGTCGACCTCGGGGAGGGGCGGAGTTTCGTCTTGGCCGACCTGCCGGGGCTCATCGAAGGGGCCCATGCGGGAAGCGGGCTCGGGCACCGGTTTTTGCGGCACGTGGAGCGGACGCGGCTCATCCTGCACGTCGTCGACGTCGCGGCCGTCGAGGGGCGGGATCCGTACGACGATTACCGAAGCATCCGGGAGGAACTCCGGCGCTACGACCCCCGCCTCGCCGAGCGGCCGGAGATCGTCGTGGCGAACAAGATGGACCTGCCGCAGGCGGCCGAGCGCCTTTCGGCCTTCCGGGAAAAGCTCGGGCCCGACGTGCCGGTCTACCCGATCTCGGCGGCGACGGGAGCGGGCGTGCCGGCGCTCCTCGAGGCGGTCTGGGCGCGGCTTTCCGAGCTTTGGGCCGAGGAAAAGGCGGCGCAGGAGGCCGCCCAGCATGCGGATCGAAGCGCGGCCGTCCACCGGCTTCGGGGGCGCCGGCCGGCAAAGGAGGACGGGCCTCCGTTTACGATTCGCAAAGAGGGCGAGATTTTCATCGTCGAAAGCGAGCGCCTCAGGCGGATCATGGCGCGTTACAATTTCGACCAGGACGAGGCGGTGCGGCGGTTTGCCCGTCTCTTAAAAAAGATGGGCGTGGAGGAGGCGCTCCGGGCGGCCGGGGCCGTGGACGGGGACGAGGTGTGGATCGGAGAGATGGCCTTTGAGCTTTCGGACGAGGGCATTTAAGCGTTGCCGGATCGGGCGGGCTTTCCGGAGCCGGGGAGGTTTTCCGAGCTTCGGGCTCTTTCGGGGCGGGCCGGGCTTTCCGAGCGGCCGGCCTTTCCGGAGCAGGAGGCCCGTCTGGGCCGAGGGTCGGGGCGCAAAGGGGTCGAGCGCCGGGGCGCTGTTCTTGGCGGTGCTGTTCGGGGCGGTGGCAGGCGTTCTTTCGCCCCCGATGGCCGAGGGAATGGCCGCCTTGCCGCCGGGGAAGATCATCGCGGCGCCGGATGAGGCCGCTTTGGCGCCGAAGTCTCCCGCTTTGGCGTCTTTCGTGCCGGAGCCTGCCTTTTCGGGGCCCGAAGGTGCGGAACGGACCGTCTCCTTGCGGCTGTACGCGTCGGAAAAGGCGGCGCTCTGGCTGGACGTTCCGGCAGACTGGCGTCCCCTCGACGCCTGGACGGCGCCGGAAGGGGAGGTGCGCGGAACGGCGGCCTTCTGGGCGCCGTCGGGTCCTGCGCCTTCCGCCGCGGACGGCGGCGTTCGCTGGCTCTTCCAGCTCCTCGTGACGGACGATCTTCAGGGGCGTCTGGAGGCGGCCATGGAGGCGTCGCCGGGGGCCTACGCCGTCTCGCTGCGGCCGACGGCGGTCGCCGGCCGCCCGGGGTGGTCGCTCGAGTACCGGCTTCGGGGCGTCGGGCTTCGGGACGTCGCCGCCGCGGAGCGGTGGGTGGTCCTCCGTCCGGAAGAGCGGGTGCGCCTCGGCCTGCCGCCGGCGGCGGTCGTCCGGCTGGCGGCGTTCCGAGCCGTTCCGCCGGGAGGGGCGCCTGCGGGGAATCCGGCGGACGAGGCGTCGGTCGATCCGGGCGTGTTCCGCCGGCTCGTCGAACGCCTCCGGGTCCGGTGAAGCGGACGGCGGTCGGGCCCGGCGCGGCCGGCGGGAGCGGCCGTTGTCGTCTCCGGTCATGGTCTCGCGGTCCTCGAGACCGCGGCGCCCGACCGATCGCGGGCCGTTTGGAATCCGCGAATCAAAAGCGGCCGCTGAACCGCCGAGCCGCCGATCGTGGGGCCGCCGCGGTCGGAGAATCAGGCAGACGGTTGGAAGGGGTGGGGTTTCTGGCCCTGGACGACTGGATTTACGCGTCGTATCTTGCCGCCCGGCCGGTGAACGCCGGGCGGCCGGACCGGGAGGTCCGGCGGCCGGATCTTGCCGCCGCGGTCCTTCGGGCGATCGGTTCGCCCCACGAGGCGCTTCCGACGGTCGTCGTCGCCGGGAGCAAGGGAAAAGGTTCGACGGCGGCGAGCCTTGCGTTTTTGCTTCGGGCGGCGGGCCTTTCGGTGGGGCTCCTCACCGGGCCTCCGCTCCGGTCGTTTCACGAGCGGATCCGCCTGAACGGCCGGCCGATCGACGACGGCGATTTTCTCCGCTTCTCCGCCGTCGTCGAGCCCGTCGCCCGAGGGATTCCGGTCGATCCGGCCAAGGGGGAGTACATCGGCCCGATCGCTCTCTGGCAGGCCGTCGGCTATCTTTATTTTCGGGAAAAGGGCGCCGACGTGGTCGTGGCGGAGGCGGGCCGCGGCGCCCGCTTCGACGACACGAGGGCCCTCGGCGCCCGATGGGCGGTGATCACGCCGATCTTCGAGGAACACGTCGCCGAGCTCGGGCCGACCCTGGCGGACATCGTCTGGCACAAGGCCGGCGCCGTCGGCTCCCGGACGGAAGCCGTTTTCGTCGGCCGCCAGCGGCCGGACGTCTTCCGGCTGCTTCAGGACGTCCGCCGACGGGGGGAAGCGGGAGGACCGTCGGTCCGCTGGGCGACCTTCGGCGAAGCGTTCGGCGTGACGGCGTGCGAGGCGGACCTTCGGGGGACGCGGATGGCGGGGTTTGTCGGCCGCACGGCATATCGGGCGTCGCTGGCCCTCCTCGGCCGGCACCAGGCGGACAATTTCGCCCTCGCCGTCGCCGTCGCCGACGCCGTCCTCCGGTCGCTCGGCCGGGGTCCGCTTTCTCCGGCGGCGATCGAGCGGGCGGCGGCAAGCGTCCGGTGGCCGGGGCGGCTCGAGCGGCTTCTCGAGCGGCCCCTCGTCCTTCTCGACGCGGCGATTCACCGGTCGGCGCTCGATCCGGCGCTCGAACTCGTGCGCCTCGCCCGGCCGCGGCGGACGCACGCCGTCGTCGGCCTGGCAGCGGGAAAAGACCCGGGCCTGCTTTCGGCGCTCCGTCCCCACGTCGATGCGCTCTGGTATGCGCCGCCGACGAACCCGCACCTCGCGCCGCCTTCCGCCTGGCCGTCTAAGGCCCGGGCGGCGGTCGACCGTTTCTTTGCCGATCCGATGGCGGCGATCGCCGCGGCGCTTCGGGCGACGCCGGACGACGGGGCGCTTCTTCTCTTCGGGACGCTGTCGTTCGTCGCCGATGCGCTCCGGGCGCTCGAACGGGACCCGGCAGACCTCGGCGATCCGCTGGCGGCGGTCAGCGCTCGAAGCGGCGGACGAGGCGATCGACCGCCGCCGCCATGACGGCAGAGAGGAGGGCGATGAGGACCACGGCGGTGAGGACGTAGTGAAAGTTAAAGAGCTGGAAGCCGTAGATGATGAGCGCGCCGAGGCCGGCCTTGGCGGCGAGGAATTCGCCGACGATGACGCCGATCCACGACAAGCCGACGTTCACCTTGAGGGCGGAGAGGATCGCCGGCCGGGCGTAAGGAAAGACGACCGTCGTAAAGAGCTGGCGGCGATTCGCGCCGAAGGAGCGGGCGAGTTTGAGGTAGTTCGGGTCGGTCGCCTGGAAGCTCCCGTAGACGACGAGGGTGGTGACGATGACGCTCACGGCGAGGGCCATCATGAAGATCGCCGTCATGCCGCTCCCGAAGGCGACGATGAAGAGGGGCCCGAGGGCGACCTTCGGCATGCTGTTTAAGACGACGAGGTACGGATCGAGCACCCGGGCCCAAAAGGGCGAAAACCAGAGCAGGGCGGCGAGGAGAACGCCGGCGGCGGTGCCGGCGAGAAAGCCGGCGATCGTCTCGAGGACGGTGACGGCGATGTGGGTGCCGAGCTCGCCTTCGGCGGCGAGGCGGGCGATCGTCTCGGCGATCAGGGACGGCCGGCTAAAGAGGAGCGGATCGAGGATTTTGGCCCGGGAGAGGACTTCCCAGCCGAGCAGGAAGGCGAGGAGAAGGGCGACCTGCGTCGTTCCGATCCAGAGGCGCTCCCGCCGCTTCTTCCGCCGGTAGGCTTCCAACCGTTCCCGCTCGTCGCGGCTCATGCGTCTCCCTCCTCCGCGTCGAGGGCCTGCCAGACGGACTGGAAGGTGGCCTGAAAGGCCGGATGGCGTCGCCGTTCGAGGGGCATCTTCCGAGCGAGGTCGTCCGGGACGGGGAAGTGGGCCCGGATGCGGCCGGGGCGGTCGCCGAGGACGTAGATGCGATCCGAGAGGGCGATCGCCTCGGCGATGTCGTGGGTGACGAGGAGGACGGTTTTCCGGTAGCGGCGCATGACGGCGAGGATGAGGTTCTGGAGCTTGAGCCGGGTCGTGTAGTCGAGGGCGGAAAACGGCTCGTCGAGGAGAAGCACGTCGGCGCCGGTCATGAGCGTCCGGACGAGGGCGACCCGCTGCCGCTGGCCGCCGGAAAGTTCGTGCGGACGTTTTTTTTCTACGCCGGCGAGGCCGACTTCTTCCAGGAGGGCCCGGGCCCGTTCGACGTCTTCGGGCGTCACCCGCCGCCTCAGCTCAATGCCGTAGAGGACGTTGCCGAGGATCGTCCGCCACGGGAGGAGGGTGTCTTGCTGCAGCATGTACCCGACCCGGGGCGACGGGCCCCGGACGGCCGCTCCGGCGAGGCGCACCGTCCCCCGGGTCGGCTCAAGGAGGCCGGCGATGAGGGAGAGGATCGTGCTTTTGCCGCTTCCGCTCCGGCCGACGAGGGTGACGAATTCCTCCGAAGCGACCCGGAGGGAGACGTCTTTCAGCGCCATCTGCGCACCGCGGTCGGTGACGTAGATGAGGTCGACGCCGTCGAGGGCGATCATCGGCGGATGTTCGGCCATCCCGCTTCACCTCTGGGCACAGCTTATGTGCCGCTGGAGGAAAGGGTGCTTCGAAGGGATCGGCCGGCCGCGAGGGCGGGCAAGAATGAGCCGCGAGGACGAAAAAAAAAGAAACGGAGGGCTTCGGCGTGCGAGTCCTTCTCACCGGCGGCGCCGGCTACATCGGCGCCCACGTGGCGGTGGCCCTGTTTGAGGCGGGTCACGAGGCGGTCATCGTCGATAATTTTTCAAACGCGCATCCCGCGGTCGTCCGGCGGATCGAGGCGATCGTCGGCCGACCGGTGGCGGTCCATCGGGCGGACCTCACCGATCCGGCGGCGACGGCGGCGGTCTTTCAGGCGGAGGCGGATCGGGGCGGGCTGGACGGCGTCATCCACCTGGCGGGCCTGAAGGCGGTCGGGGAGTCGGTGGAAAAGCCGCTTCTTTATTACCGCGTCAACCTGATCGGGACGCTCCACCTGCTTTCGGCGATGCAGGCGGCCGGCGTCCGGACGCTCGTCTTTTCGTCGTCGGCGACCGTCTACGGCGAGGCGAGCCCGCCGCCGTTTGCCGAGACGGCGCCGACGGCGCCGACGAACCCGTACGGGTGGACGAAGCGGATGATCGAACAGATGCTGGAAGATGCCGCCGCCGCCGATCCGTTGCTTTCGTTTGTGGCGCTCCGGTACTTTAACCCGGTCGGCGCCCACGAAAGCGGCCTGATCGGCGAAGACCCGCGGGGCGTGCCGAACAACCTGATGCCGGTCGTGGCGCAGGTGGCGGCCGGCCGGCGGGAGAAGCTTTTCATCTTCGGGAACGACTATCCGACGCCGGACGGCACCGGCATCCGGGACTACATCCACGTGATGGACCTCGCCGAAGGCCACGTCCGGGCCCTCGAGTACGCCGAAGCGCACCGCGGGTATGAGGTGTTCAATCTCGGCACCGGCCGGGGGGCCAGCGTGCTGGAGGTCGTCCGGGCGTTCGAGGCGGCGAGCGGCCGTCCGGTGCCGTACGTCTTCGCCCCCCGCCGGCCGGGGGACGTGGCGGTGAGCCTGGCCGACCCGTCAAAGGCGGAGCGGGTGCTCGGGTGGCGGGCGCGGCGGGACCTGGCGGCGATGTGCCGGGATGCGTGGCGGTTTCAGTCCCGCCATCCGGAAGGGATCGCGGCCGCCTCAGGGGAGGGGGCGGCGCGGTCGAACGCCGGTCCGGCGGACGGGGCGTAAGATCGGCTCGCCGGAGCGGGCGGTCGCGCCGATGATCAAACGAAAAGAAGGACGGTGGGTGGCATGGCCGATGCGGCGCTTCCGGCGGATCGCGCGCGTGAGGAGGCGGTGCGGCGGTTTGTGTGCTTTCTTTCGGGGATCCAGACGCCGCCCGGCCTCTTTAACCCGTGGCGGGACGTTGATCCGGCGTACGACGCCCACCGGCGGGCGCCGGCGGTTCGCCGGGCGCACCTTTTTCTTTATCTCCTCCGGCGGGTGCCGCGGGTGGAGTGGCTGTGGGTCGGCGAGGCCCTCGGCTATCGGGGAGCGCATTTTTCCGGGGTGCCGTTTACGTCGGAGCGGATGCTTCTGGGGCATCATCCGCTGATCGGACCGGAGGCGATCCTCGGTCGCCGAGGGCGCCGAACGAGCCGGACGGATCTTTCGCTCATTCCGGGGAAGATTTCTCCGGCGACGCGGGCGTTCGGCTTCGCCGAGGTGAGCGCGACGGTCGTCTGGCGGGCGGTGCGGGAAAACGGCCTTCCGCCGGAGGCGGTGCTTTTTTTCAGCGCGGTTCCGTTTCATCCGTACGACGTCCGCAAAGGAACGCTCTCCAACCGGCCGCCGAAGCGGGCGGAGATCGAACGCGGCCGGGATGTTCTGGCGGCGCTCCTTCAGCTCATCGAACGGCAGCGGGGCGGGCTTCCCCGGCTGGTGGCCGTCGGGAACGTCGCCGAAGCGCAGCTTCGGGCCCTCGGCCTCCCGTACGAAAAAACGGCGCATCCGGCTCAGGGAAACGCCGGGCGTTTCCTGGCCGGAATGCGCCGGATCGTCGCCGCGGGGGCGGCAAAGATCGGCAAAGACCGGTAAGGGGCCTTTCGTCGGGCCGGATCGGCGTCGAACCGCGGAGCCGCTTCGGCGCCGGACGGAGGGGCCGGCTCGTCACGGCAGGATGACGAAGGCGGAGATGACCGGCCGCGGCCTTCCGTCGGACGGTCGGTTGAGGACCCGGCCGTTGTAGACGAAGGTGCTCGATCCGCCGCCGTCTAAGTTGTAGGCGTCGCGGATGTTGAGGCCGAGGAGCTTCTCCCGGGCGTCTTCGAGGGTGACGCCTTCGCTGTAGCCGGTCTGCCGGCCGTCGATGACGACCATGAGCACATCGCCGTTTGTGAAGTGGCCGATGAGCGTTCGGGGCTCTTTTTTACCGGCCCAGTCTTTTGGAATCGGCTGCGGCTTGCCGTCTTTGATCAGCGTCGGGAGAAACGAGGCGCCTTCCCGGACGCCGAGGCGCTCGATGTCGGCGCGCGTGAGCGCCGGGCCGCCGACGAGGCGCCCCCGGGCGTCGAAGCCGATGAAGCTCACCGCCGCGTTGTCGGAAACGGAGATGAACCGGCCGCCGGAGACGGTGTTTCCGATCGGATAAATGAGGCCGTTTTTCCGAAAAAAGCCGCCGGCGTTGATGGCGAGGGCCGCCTTCGTCCGCCGGGCGATCGAAAGGACGGTCTCGCCCGGGGAGCCGAGGTCGTCGCCGAGGGGCTCGGCCATGACGAGGCGGACGGCGGACGGGTCGTGGAGCTTCACCTTGGCCATGTAGCCGCGGTAGCCGACTTCTTTCAGGGAGAAGACCTTGATCGTCGCCCGCCGGCCGAACGTCTGGCCGATCGGGTCGCCGAGCTTTTTCGCGAGGATCGTATCGAGGGCGTCTTTCGTCTTCGCCGTCTCGGCGCGGCTCTGGGCGAACGCCGCCTGCACCGCCTGGGCGGATTCGGCGACGCGATTTTTTTCGTCGTCGGCAAACGTCCGGAGCGTCTCGAGGTGATGCCGAATCTGCTCGCCGGCTTCGCGGATGGGGGCCTCGCCGCCTCGGATGGCGGCAAGGTGGTCGGCGATGGCCTCGGCATGCGCCTGAAGCGGTCGGACCGCTTCGTTTCGGGCGCGGGCGGCGGCCTCCGCCCGATCGAAGGCGGCGGTGAGGGTTTCTTGTTGCCGGAGCAAGGGGAGAAAGACGACGGCGGCGAGGGCAAAGCAGGCGAAGAGGGCCGCCTGGACTTTAGTAAACACGGGCCGCTTCCTCCAGCTTTTGAATCTGCGTCCGGAGCCGCTCGAGTTCTTTGCCGAGGTCGGCGATCCGCTGGCTTAAGGCCTGCCGGGTGGCGTCGGTCGTCTGGATCGCCTTGCCGGTCCGGGTGAGCTCGTCTTTGACCTTGGAAAATTCTTCCTGGACCCCGGCGAACGCCTGCCGCATCTCGCCGATGGCCTGTTCCTGTTCGGCGAGCGCCTCGCCGATGCGCTTGAGGTCCGCTTCGAGGGCGGCGTTTTCCTCGGCGAGGGCCTGAAGCCGGGCGTCGTACGCCTGAAGCGTCCGCTGGACGGTCCCATAACCGGCGTAAGCGAGGAGCCCCCAGAGGGCGAAGGCGATCGCCCACGGGAGGAGACGGAGAAAAAGCGTTTCGCTCCGGGGCGCCCGACGGGGGAGAACACCGGCGTCCGGCAGCCCGTCCTCGGCCGGCCGGCCCTCCCCGCTTGTCCGCGCTTCGGCGTCCAAACGGGACGGACCGTCACCGGCTCGGTCGGAGCGAGGGGGGGTATCGCGCTCCCGGAGGCCGATGGACGGCGATTCGGCGTCCGGGTCGGTCGGAGGGCCGCCCGGCGGCGCAAGCTCGGCCCGCGGCCGGCCGCCTGGGCGGTCGGAGGCGTGGGAAAAAACGGTCGCCGGTCCGGCGTTCCGGTCCGGCGGGGCGGGCGTGGCGGACGTTCGTCGGCGTAGAGCCATCGATGGAAACACCTCCGTTTAGTTGGACGGCTGCCGGCGGCGGAAGTTGCGGCGCCGAAGGTCATGCGCCGGGACCGGTTGCAAAAGGACCGGACGACGGCTATACTGTCTTCAAAATAGAAACATCTGTTTTTGAGCGGACGGACAGCGGCGCCGGCCACCGGCGCCCGCGAATCGGAATCGAGGGGGGGCGGCGATGGCCGGGGAACGCCCCGCGCGGTATTTTCTCGTCCGGGAAGACCTGCTTCCGGAGGCCATGGTCAAGACGGCGCAGGCGAAACATCTGCTCGCCCGGGGCGCCGCGTCGACGATCTTCGAAGCGGTCCGGGCCGTGGGGCTCAGCCGAAGCGCTTTTTACAAGTACAAAGACGGCGTCTTCTGGTACGATGCGATGCAGGGCGTGCAAATGCTCGTCCTGGCGATGAACCTCGATCACCGGACGGGGGTTTTGTCCCGGGTGCTGGCGGAGCTCGCCGCCGTGGGGGCGAACATTTTGACCATCCACCAGACGATTCCGCTGCAGGAAGTGGCCCACGTGACGATTTCGCTGGAATTCGGCGCGCTGAATAACGCCGCCGAGGGACCCGGGATTTCGGAGGCGGCGCTGATCGCCCGCCTCGAGCGGCTGGACGGCGTGTCCCGGGTGGAGATCGTCGGTCGAGGAAGTCCCGTGCAGCCCCGGGAGAGCGGACGCGTTTAGGATTCGACGAGACGGGCTGGGGATCGCCTCAGATCGAGACGGAAGCGAAGAAGGAGTGGAGAGGATGAGTGGAGAGGGAGCGCGTCGGGGGACGGGGATCCTCGCCCGCTACCGGGACCGGCTGCCGGTGACGGCGGCGACGCCGCTCATTACGCTCGGGGAGGGGGATACCCCGCTCGTCTTTGCGGAACGGCTTTCGGCCGAACTCGATGTGGCGCTTTATCTCAAGCTCGAAGGGTTGAATCCGACCGGATCGTTCAAAGACCGGGGCATGGTCGTCGCGGTGGCCAAAGCGCTGGAGGCGGGCCGCCGGGCGGTGATCGCCGCCTCGACCGGGAATACGTCGGCGTCGGCGGCGGCGTACGCCGCCCGAGCGGGAATTCGGGCCGTCGTGATCGTGCCGGAGGGAAAGATCGCCCTCGGCAAGCTCGCCCAGGCGCTCGTCTACGGGGCGGACGTGGTCGCCATCGCCGGAAATTTTGACCAGGGCCTTCGGCTCGTCCGGGAACTCGCCGATCGGTTTGGCCTCGCCATCGTCAACTCGATCAATCCGGATCGGATCGAAGGGCAGAAGACGGCGGCGTTTGAGATCGTCGACGCCCTCGGCCGGGCGCCGGACGTGCTGGCGATTCCCGTCGGCAACGCCGGCAACATCACCGCCTACTGGAAGGGGTTCGTCGAGTACCTGCCGCCGGATGGGCCCCGGCCGCGGATGCTCGGTTTTGAGGCGGAGGGCGCGGCGGCGATTGTCCGGGGGCATCCGATCGCCGAGCCGGAGACGATCGCCACCGCGATCCGCATCGGCAACCCGGCGAGCTGGGCCGGCGCCGTGCAGGCGGCGGAGGCGTCCGGCGGGGCGATCGACGCCGTTTCGGATGCGGAGATCCTCGCCGCCTACGAGCGGTTGGCCCGCCGGGAGGGGATCTTCGTCGAGCCGGCGTCGGCCGCCTCCGTCGCCGGGGTGATCAAGGCCCGGCGGGCGGGCCGGATCCGACCCGGGGAGACGGTCGTCGCGGTGCTGACCGGAAACGGCCTCAAAGATCCGGACACGGCCCTCAAGACGCCGGCCGAGATCCGGACGTTGCCGGCGGAGGCCGGGGCGCTGGCGGATCATCTGGGAGCGCTTTTGAAGGAGGCCGGCGGCTGAATGGGATCGCGGCGGATGGACCGGGAGGGGCGCCCGGTGGCCGAAGCCCCGGCGCTCGGGCGTTCGGCGCCCAAAGATGCGGTCGGCGTTTGGACGGCCCGCGTTCCGGCGTCGTCGGCGAATCTGGGCAGCGGCTTCGACGTGCTCGGGATGGCCGTCGACCTGGAGCTCGTCGTCCGGGCGACGTTCGATCCGGAGGCGCCGGGGGCGCTTTCGATCGCCGTCGCCGGCGCGCCGCCTGCGGCGGGAGCGGCGGCCGGCGGGGCGGCCAGCATCCCGAACGATGAGACGAACCTGATCTACCGGGCGTTTCGGGCGGCGCTTCAGGCAGCGGGAGAGCCGGTGCCGGGGGTGCGTTTCGTCATCGAAAGCGCCATTCCGCCCGCTTCCGGCCTCGGATCGAGCGCGGCGGCGATCGCCGCCGGCCTCATCCTCGCCCGGGGCGTCCTCGGCGCTCGCTTCCGAATCGACGACGGCCTTGCCCTCGCGGTGCGGCTCGAAGGGCACCCGGACAACGTCGCGGCGGCGTTTTTCGGCGGGCTCGTCGCCGCCCGGGCGGCGGAGGAGGGTGCGGTGTCGGTCCAGATGGTCCGGCGGGAGCTTCCCCTCCGCCTGCTCGCCCTCGTGCCGGAGCGGCCGCTTTCGACGGCGTCTTCCCGGGCGGTCCTCCCGAAGGCGTATTCCAGGCCGGACGTCGTCGACGCTTTGGCCAAGGTGGCCCTGCTCGTGTCGGCGGTGAAGAACGGGGACTGGGGCGCGCTCAAGCCGCTTTTTGCCGACCGGCTGCATCAGCCGTACCGGCTGCCCCTCGTCCCCGGCGCCGAGGCGGTCTTTCGCCTGGCCAACGACCGCCGCTGTCTCGGGATGTATTTGAGCGGCGCCGGGCCGACGATCATGGCGCTTTTTCTCGATGAGGCGGAGCGGGCGGCGTGGCTGGAGGGGGCGCGGCCGGTGCTCGAGGCTTACGGATTCCGCCCGCTGGAACTCGCCCCCTCCGCCGTCGGCGCCCGGGTGGAGACGCCGGAAGGAGAGACGCTCGCATGGTGACGCTCGCTTATCTCGGCCCGGAAGGGTCGTATTCGGAGGAGGCCGCCCGGGAAGCGGTGCGCCGCCTCCCGCTTGCGGACGCGCGGCTGATTCCCCTCGGGACCATTCCGGACGTCCTGGAGGCGGTCGACCGGGGGGAGATCGACTACGGCATCGTCCCGGTGGAAAACTCGATCGAAGGATCGGTGACGCAGGCCCTCGACTGGCTGATCCACGAGGTGGCGCTCACGCTTTATGCGGAAATCGTCCTGCCGATCGACCACGGTCTGTACGTGGCGCCGGCGCAGGCGGCCCTCCCCCTCGAGGCGGTGGAAAAGGTGCTGAGCCATCCGCAGGCGGTCGCCCAGGCCCACCGGACGATCCGGCGCCTTTTGCCCCGGGCGGCGATCGAGCCGGCGACGAGCACGTCGGAGGCGATGCGGCGGGTGGCGGAGCACCCGGAGGCGCGCTGGGCAGCGGTCGGCTCCCGGCGGGCGGCGGAACGTTTTGGGCTCGTCGAGCGACGTTACCGGGTGCAGGATTACGAGGAAAACGCCACCCGTTTCGTCGTCGTCGGCCGGACGTCGCCGTGGCCGGAAGGGGCGCCGGCCGAGGGGGAGGGGCGGCCGGCCAAGTCGAGCCTCCTCGTCACCCTCGGCGAAGACTTTCCCGGCGCGTTGCACCAGGTGCTGGCGTGTTTCAGCTGGCGCCGGATCAACCTGAGCCGGATCGAATCCCGGCCGACGAAAAAAGGCCTCGGCCGGTATCATTTTTTCATCGACGCTGAGCGACCGCGGGATCTCCTGCTTGCGGCGGCGATGGAGGAGATCGAAGCCCTCGGCTGCCGCGTCCGCTTCCTCGGAAGCTATCCGGTTTATGCCGTGCCCCGGTCCGGAGCGGAAGGGCCCGGCCTCGAGTCGGCGGCGAACATGACGCCGGCGGAGGTGACGCCGAAGGAGGGAGCTTCCCTGGAGGCGGCGTCCCGGGAGACGGCCGCCGAATAAAGGGCGGTTCGGGAGCCGAAACGGGAGCGAATCGGGAGCGGGTCGGGTGCGAATCAGGCGGCCCGGAGGGGGACCTCGACCGACCGGCGGGCATAGACTGTGAGCGACACTGCCCGCGGGAGGTCAGAACCTTGAAGCTTCACATCGTACAGCCTGGTGAGACGCTGGCGGCGATCGCCGCCCGCTACGGCGTGTCGGAGGCGGAACTTCTGGCGGCAAACGGCCTTCACGCGCCGCCGGACGTCGGGACGAAGCTCGTCATCCCGACCCCGCCGGCCGGAGCGGGAGAAGGGCGGCGGAAGCGGCCGCCGCTTCGGGTGCGGCCTGCCGCCGTGCACCGGCCGGGGCTCTTTGCCGAGGTGGAGGCGGTCGAGGCGGCATCCGCCCCGCCGACGACCTCCGCCGGGGAAGCGGGCGGCACCGGCGTGGAGGCGCCGGGCGCTCCGGCCGAAGCGGCCGCCGGCGTGGCCGCTCAGGCGTCGGGGGCAGAGTCGTCCACCGCATTGCCGGGGCCGCAGGCGTCGGTCGAAGCGGCGGAAGAAGGGGCGGAGGGGGGTGCTCGGGCGTCTTCCGCCGGAGCGCCGGTTGCCGGATCCGAGGCCGAAGCCGGGGCATCCGGCGCCCTCGCCGGTGCGGAAGCGAGGCGGGCGGCCGAAGCCGGCGCTTCCGGCGCGGACGCCGGGGCCGCGGCCCTTCCGGCGGCAGACGATTCGGCGCCGGGGCGGCCGGCGCCCGGAAAGCCCCGGGTCGTCATCGGCCGGAAGCCGGAGCGGCCGGCTGCGGACGGTCCGGTCGACTTGACGCTGGCGGCGGGCGATCCGTTTCTCGGCTTTTTCCGGCCGACGTCGGTCCATCCGGCCGCCGTTGATCCGGCCTTCGGCCTTCCGCCGGTTCCGCCCGGCGATCCGGTGCCCGTTTTCGCTCGACCGCCTGATGGCCCGCCTTTGGCCGCCGGGCCGGTCCCCTGGGCCTTCTCGCCGGCGCCTCCGGCGCTTCCGATTCTGCCGGCGTCGTTTCCGTGGGGGTATCCCCCCGGCCCGTGCGGGCCCTTCCCGCTTCCGGCGTTCGTCCCGGTCGGCGCGCCGGCGAACGTTTTCCCGGCGTCCGGCCCCTTCTTTCCCTCCGGCGGTCCGGCGCCGGCGACTTCGAAGCCGATGGTCCCGCCTGCCTCGCCGGCGCCGCCCGCCGGTCGCTCGGCGGCGCCGGAACGGGCGCCGGTCCTCGAGCGGCCGCCGTCGCCTGAGCTCCGGCCGACGTCCGCCGAAGCGCCGGCGGAGGCCTGGGCGGTGGACGGCTGGTTCGATGACGGGGAGAGGGGGGACAAGGAGGAATAACCGCCGCACGGCCATTGCCGCTCCGGCCCGCGAGCGGCGCGCCCGATTGTCCGGGGCGCGCCTTTTTTTTATAATGTCGAGGGGGATGCCCATGGACCGCTTTCGTCGCGCCCTCGAGGCGTACCGCCGGCGGGTGGCGGACGATGCCGCGCGGCGGGCGGCGTTCATCCGGGAGCGGGTGGCCGCCGCCGGCGCCCGGGGAGCGATCGTCGGGCTTTCCGGCGGGCTCGACTCCGCCGCCGTCGCCGGGCTTCTCGCCCGGGCCCTCGGTCCGGAGGGCGCCTGGGGCATGTGGATCGGCATCGAGTCGACGCCGGCCTACCGGGAGCGGGCCCGGGCGGTCGCCGACGCGTTCGGGCTCCGGTGGCTCGACGTCGACCTGTCGGCGGCGCTCGCCGCGTTTTCGGAAGCGCTTCGCCCGGCCGTCACCCTCGATCGCCGGGCGGCCGGCAACACGAAGGCGCGCCTTCGCATGGCTGCCCTCTATGCGGTGGCCAACGCCGAAGGCCTGCTTGTCGCCGATACGACGAACCGTTCGGAGGCGTACGTCGGCTATGTGACGAAGGGCGGCGATGCGGTGGCGGATTTCAATCCGCTTCTTACGCTGACCAAAAGCGAGGTCCGGATCCTCGCCGAGCACCTCGGCGTGCCGCCGGCGGTGCTGGCGGCGGCGCCGAGCGCCGATCTCTGGCCGGGGCAGACGGATGAGGCGGAGCTCGGCTTCGGTTACGAGGCGCTCGATCGGTTTTTGCTGACGGGAGAAGGAGATGAGGCCGTGATCCGCCGGATCCGAGCGCTCCACGCCGCCTCCCGCCACAAGCGGGAACCGATGCCGTTCATCTAAAGGCGGCCGGCCGAACGACCGGCCGCTTTGAGATGGGGGGGAGACGGTGGCCGGACATTCGAAATGGCATAATATCAAATACCGCAAGGGCCGACAGGACGCCAAAAAAGCCCAGCTCTTCACGAAAATTTCCAATGAAATTTACGCCGCCGTCCGGATGGGCGGCGCCAACCCCGAGACGAACGCCCGGCTTCGGGCGGCGATCCAGAAGGCGCGGGACATCCGCATGCCGCTCGACAACATCGAGCGGACGATCAAAAAAGCGACCGGCGAGTTCGGCGGCGCCGCGTACGAAGCGGCGATCTACGAAGGGTACGGTCCCGGCGGGGTGGCGATCCTCGTCGAAGCGCTGACCGACAACCGGAACCGGACCGCCGCCCGCATCCGGCACCTCTTTGCCAAACACGGCGGGAGCCTCGGCGAAAGCGGCTGCGTCGCTTATCTGTTCGCGGAAAAGGGGGAGATCGTCCTCGACCGGGCCGGCGCCGACGAGGAGGCGATCCTGGCGACGGCGCTTCAGGCCGGCGCCGAGGACGTCGACATCGGGGAGGAGGAGGCCGTCGTCTTCGCCGCGCCGGAGGCGATCGACGCCGTGCAGGCGGCGTTTGCGGCGGCGGGTTTTTCCGTTCGGTCGGCCAAGGTGACGCGGGTGCCGTCGGTGACGGTCCCGGTCGCCGGTGAGGTGGCCGAAGCCAACCTCGCCCTCCTCGAGGCGCTGGAGGACGAAGACGACGTGAGCGAAGTCTATGCCAACCTCGAGGTCGAAACGGAAGGCGCATAACATCCGTCTCCTCGGCGCACGCTAAACCCACCGAAACGAACGGCAGAAGGGGGCGGAGATCATGCGTCGCTGGCTCAAGCGGATGCTCCGGCGGCTTTTCGGCCGGATGCCGGCCCGATCTCTCGCCTGGGACGGTCGACAGCTCCCGTTCGTCCGGGCGCCGGGGCGAACGCTCCGGCGATGGACGATGGCCTTCGCGGTCGGACTCCTTGGCCTTTCGCCGTTGCCGGTCTCGGCGGCCGCCGCGCCGTCGTCCGTCGGGGGAGAGCCGGCCCTCCTCGGCTTGAGTCCGGACGGCACCGCCGTCGTCGCCGTCGCCGGCCGGGCGGCGCCGGAGTTTTGGGAGGCCTTTTTCCGCCTCGACGGAAAACAGGTGGAAGTCTTCGGTCCGAAATCGACCGCCCCGGCGGCCGCCGAGCGCCGCTGACGGGGCGGTTTTGCATGAGCGATCCGCCGTTCGGGTTTCGCCGTTTGCGGGGGGATCGCTCCGCTGTCTTAAGCGGGATCGCCGGGCCGTTCGCGGGGCGATCGCGCCGCCGTTTGCGCCGGGCCCTCCCCGTTGTCCTGGGCGCCGCCGACTGGTACAATGAGGGAAGACCACCAAAGCGCGATCGAACCAGGAGAGGGAGGGCCTTGCGCATCATCGGCATCGATCCCGGCGTCGGCCGGGTGGGGTACGGCGTCGTCGAGGCGGACGGCGACCGCTGGCGGGCCATCGCCTACGGCGTCATCGCGACGGAACCCGGCCGGCGGCCGGCGGATCGGCTGCTTGCGATCGCCGAGGCGCTCGAGGCGCTCCTTCGGCAGACGGATCCGCAGGCGGCGGCGGTGGAGCGGCTCTTTTTTAAGGCGAACGTGACGACGGCGATGGCCGTGAGCGAAGCGCGGGGCGTGATCCTCCTCGTCCTCGGGCGTCGCGGCCTAAACGTCGCGGAATACACGCCGGCGGAGGTCAAACAGGCGATCGCCGGGAACGGCCGGGCCGACAAAGGCCAGATGCAGGCGATGGTCCGCTTGCTCCTCGGCCTCCCGGCGCCGCCTGCGCCGGACGACGCCGCCGACGCCCTGGCGCTCGCGCTGGCCCACGGGCAGCGGTTCCGCTTTGACCGGCGGATCGCCGCCGGCGGAAGGGGCGAGGAGGCGGCGCGGCGTGTTTGACCGCCTGCGGGGCCGCGTCCTCGAGGCGGCCGAGGGGCGGATCGTCCTCGACGTCGGCGGCGTCGGCTTCGAGGTCTGGGTCGACGACCCGGCCGCCTTCGGGCCGGGGGAGGAAGCGACGGTCTACGTCCACGCCCTGTTCCGGGAAGACGCCCTCGCCCTTTACGGTTTTGCCCGCCGGGAGGCGCGGAACATGTTCCGCCTGCTCATCGCCGCAAGCGGCGTCGGGCCGAAGGGGGCGCAGGCGGCACTCCGGACGTATCCGCCGGAAAAGCTCGCCCTTTTCATCCTGCGGGAAGATGTCGCGGCGCTTCGGGCCATTCCCGGCGTCGGGCCGAAGACCGCCCGCCGGCTCATCGTCGAGCTCAAAGATCGGCTAAAAAAGGCGTACGGCGACCGGTCGGCAGAACGGCCGGAGGCGGCTTCCCCCTTCGGCGGCGCCGGCCGGATACCGTCGGACGGTCGGGACGCGGCCGGGGCGTCGGTCGCCGATGCGGTGGACGCGCTCCTCGTTCTCGGCATTCCGGAGGGAGAAGCCCGGCGGGCGGTGGAGGCGGTCCTTCAGGCCGGCGGCGAGGCCGGGAGCACCGAAGCGCTCCTTCGGGCGGCGCTCCGGCAGCTCGACCGGACCGGTCGATCGCCGGCATGAGGCGTCGGGTTCGGCCGGCGGGGAAGCACCGGCGGCGATGGCCCGGGGGGCGGACGGCGGGAGGACCGGGACGGGGCGATCGGGAGTCGGTCGGAGGAAGGACGGGACGGCGTTGGAACGGAAGGGGGGAGCCCGGCGTCCGGCCGGGGGACGATGGACGGCGAACGGTTTATCGCATCTCACCGGCTTCCGGAAGACGAGGAGCCGCCGACGCTCCGGCCGCGGACGTTTGACGAGTACGTCGGCCAGAAGCGGGTCAAAGAAAATCTCAAAGTGTACATCGAAGCGGCCCGGCGGCGCCGGGAGCCCCTCGATCACGTCCTCCTGTACGGCCCGCCGGGGCTCGGCAAGACGACGCTTGCGGGGATCATCGCCGCCGAACTCGGCGTACGCCTCCGGGTGACGACGGGGCCGGCGATCGAGCGGGCCGGCGATCTCGCGGCGATCCTCACCAACCTCGAGCCGGGCGATGTGCTCTTCATCGACGAGATCCACCGGCTGGCGAGGGCGGCCGAAGAAGTGCTTTACGCGGCGATGGAAGATTTTCGCCTGGACATCGTGATCGGCAAGGGGCCGATGGCGCGGACGCTCCGGCTGGATCTGCCGCCGTTTACGCTCATCGGCGCGACGACCCGGGCGGGGCTTTTGTCGGCGCCGCTTCGGGACCGCTTCGGCGTCATCCACCGGCTCGATTATTATGCGCCGGACGAACTCGAGGAGATCGTCCGGCGGTCGGCGGCCCGCCTCGGGATCGCCGTCGCGCCGGAGGCGGCCCGGGCGATCGCCGCCCGGGCCCGCGGCACGCCCCGGATCGCCAACCGGCTTCTCCGGCGGGTGCGGGACTTTGCCGAGGTGGAGGGCGACGGGACGATCACCCTCGCGGCGGCGGAACGGGCCCTCGACCGGATGGAGGTCGACCGCCTCGGCCTCGACCTCGTCGACCGGCGATATCTCACCGCCTTGATGGAGACGTACGCCGGCGGGCCGGCGGGGCTCGAGGCGATCGCCGCCTCCATCGGGGAAGACGCCCGGACGTTGGAGGATGTCGTCGAGCCGTACCTCCTCATGCTCGGCCTGATCGGCCGAACGCCCCGGGGGCGGATCGCCACCGAGCGGGCCTATCGTCACTTCGGCCTCGCGCCGCCGAGGCCGCCGGAGGAGGCCTCGGCGGCCGGGGACGCGGCGGTGCCGACGTTGTGGGACGCCGCTTGCGACGGTTAACGGCTAAAGGAGGGGGATGGTGATGGGGACGGGGTTTGCCCGATGGCTCATCGTCATCGGCATCGTGTTCATTGCGGTGGGGCTTCTCTGGTCGGCCCTCGGCCGCTTCTTTCCCCTCGGCCGGCTTCCGGGGGATTTTTACTGGGAAAAAGACGGCGTGAGCGTCTACTTTCCGCTGGCGACGTCGATCCTCGTGAGCATCGTGCTCTCCATCGTCCTGACGCTTCTCGTCCGGCTCCGCTGAGTCCGGCTGCGCCGACGGGCGGCCGGGGGCGCCGCCGTCCCGTCCTGCGGCGCACCGCCGGGCCGTCGGGCGGGCGCGACCGAACGCGGGTGGATCACGGTTTGCCGAGGCCCGGCGCCGGCGGGACTTCCGCCCGGCGACCGGGCGCCTTCGGCCCGGAAAGGAGAGGCTAAGGTGCCCCGGCGATGGCTTCGCTGGTTGATCCTCATCGTCGCCCTCTTGCTCACCCTCTCGTTCATCCTGCCGTATTTTGTGCCGTTTTTCGCCCTGGCCTCCCCCTCCGACGGGCCGACGGTCCGGATCGCCCTCTTTCTGGAGACGGCCGACGGCCGGCTTCCGGCGATCGACGACGTGACCGTCACCGCCGTCGACCTCGCCCGACGGGAAGTGAACGGCGGGCTCCGGCCGAGTTTCGCCGGCGTGGCGCTCCCGCCGGCGGGGAACGATCGGACGAGCCTCCGCCTTGGGCTGAACGGCTACCGACTCCGGCTTTTGGAGACGCCCAATCCGGAGGAGGCGCTTCGGGCGGCCCAATTTTTCTCCGCCAAGGGGCTGAAGACGGTGCTTACGACCGCGACCGCCGGCGGGAAGACCGTGTACCGGCTGGAAAGCCCCGCCTACGCCGCCCTGTCCGGCGGGGGGAGCCGGCCGAACGCCCTGGCTGCCGTCGAGCCGGCTTACCGACAGGCGCTGGCCGCCTTCCGCCCCGGCGCACAGCCCAGGCGGATCGGCCCGTGGGGCTTTTTTGCCGCTTTCGAGTCCCCTGAGAAGGCCGCCGCCGCGGCGGACCGGCTGCAGGCGGCCGGTTACGAGGCGGTTTTGGCGTATCGGGTGCAAAACGGAAAAGCGGCCGTCGGCGTTTTTTTCGGCGCGGCGGCCGACGAGGCGGGGCGGACGGCGCTTCTCGGGGAGATCGGTCCGCGCCTCGCCGCGCTCCTCGGCGCCTCGGCGAAGCCGGACCCGGTCGGGCCGACCGACCCGGTCGTCTTGAGCGAACGGGACGTCCTTTTCGGCGCGCCGGGGAACGCCGTCGAGCGGCTTCGGGTGCCCCTCGCCGGCGAGCTCGCCGTCGCCTCGGGCGGCGGCGCCGTTCGGGTCGAGGAGAAAAAGGACGGCCGATCGTACCGCGGCCAGATCGTCGTCACGGCGGCCTCCGGCCGCCTGGCGGTGATCAACGCTCTGCCGCTGGAGGCCTATCTCTACGGCGTCGTCGGCGTTGAAATGGCGAGCGGGTGGCCGATGGAGGCGCTAAAGGCGCAGGCGGTCCTCGCCCGGACGTACGCCCTCGGCAATCTGAAAAAATACGGCGTGGCCGACCTGTCGGATACGACTTACGATCAGGCGTATGAAGGCCTCGACCGGGAGGCGGCGGACGTCCGGCAGGCGGTCGACGCCACCCGCGGCGAGGTGCTCACCGTCGGCGGCCGCCCGGCCCAGGCGCTTTACTCGAGCAACGCCGGCGGGATGAGCGCCCATGGGACGGAAGTGTGGGGGAACGACGTCTCTTATCTTCGGCCGGTGCCGAGCCCCGACGACGCCCCGCTTCGGGCGGCGCCCCTCTGGTACCGGATTCAGCGGTCCGACGGCCGCATCGGCTACGTCCACGGCGCTTACGTCCGGCCGACCGGCGGGACGAACGCCGCCGGCTTCCCCTACGGGATCATCACCGGTGATAACGTCAACTTCCGGCCGTCCCCGGGGACGGAGCGGGCGCCGATCGGGACGCTGGCGAGGGGGGAGTACGTCGTCCTGCTGGAGGCCGTCCGGCAGAACAACGCCTACCGCTGGATGGAGCGGCCGTACACCGGTCTTGAGCTGATGCAGATGTTGAACGATCGGGCGGCCGCCGCCCTTCCGGCGCCGCTGACGGTGCCGGTGGAGCGGCTGGCCGTCGCCGAGCGGGGACCGAGCGGCCGCGTGCTCGCCCTCGCCGTCGACGACCTGCTCCTTCGTCCGAAGGCGCCGGATTCCTTTCGCGCCTTTCTCGCCCCCCGCGGGGAGGCCGGCGTCCGGAGCACCCGGTTTGACGTCGAAGCGATGGGCGAGCTGGCGATCTTGGGCGCCGGCGGGCGTCTTCGGGCCCTCCCGGAAAAGGGCGCCGCCGTCTCGGCCGTGCAAAGCGGCGGCCGGGTGACGGCCAGCGTGGGGGGGCCGTCCGGTGAGATCGTCCTCCTCGGCGGGAAGCCGGCAGGCGTCGCCGGCGCCCGTCTTTCGGCGGCGCTTCCGGCGAGCTTTGCCCTGCTGGAGGATGAGGGCGCCCTCGCCCCGGACGGCCGGCCGGTGCGGGTGGCGAGCCTGGTGCCGGCCTTCCGGCTGGTCGGTTACGGTTACGGCCACGGCCTCGGCCTGTCCCAGTACGGCGCCAAGGCGCTCGCCGAGGCCGGAAAAAGCTACGCATCCATCCTGCAGCACTACTTTCAAGGAGCGGCCCTCGAGCGGCGATACTGAGGCGCGCCGACCCAGGCGCTCGTTCCGGCGATGCGCATTGCCGGCGGTCCGATCGGCGCCGGGGAGCATCCCACCACGCAAAAAACGGCCCATCGCGAAGGATGGGCCGTTTTTATGGCTCACCGGCCGGCGGCCTCCCGGCTTTGCCGGTCGAGGACGGTCCGGTAGGCGGCGACGTATCCTTCCGCCATCGCCCGGTAGGAAAACCGCGCTTCGGCCCGCCGGCGGATCAAGCGGCGGTCGAGGGCGGGAATCCGCTCGAGCGCTCGCACCGCCTCGTCGACGGTATCGACGACGAAGCCCGTCACGCCGTCTTCGACGACCTCCGGCACCGCGCCGCGGCGGAAGCCGACGACCGGCGTCCCGGTGGCCTGGGCTTCCGCCAGCACGAGGCCGAACGGCTCGGGCGCCCGGACGAGGTGCAAGAGGGCATACGCCCGTCCGAGGAGCACGTCCCGCTCCTTCGGGCCGACCTCCCCCACGTACTCGACGGTCCGGCCGTCGATCGCCGGCCGGATGCGGGTCTCAAAAAATTCCCGTTCCCCGTCCGGGACGGGGCCAGCGAGGATGAGCCGCCGCCCGCTCCTTCGGGCGACCTCGATCGCGAGGTCTGCCCCCTTTACCCGGCCGACGCGACCGAGGAAGACGAGGTCTTCACCCGGCGTCTCCACCGGCGTAAACGCGTCCAGCCGGATGCCGTTGTAGACGGTGGCCACGTAGTTAAGCTCCGGGGCCCCCGCCCGCTCCGCGTCGCTGATCGACACGTACGGCAGGTGCCGAAAGCGGCGATAGGCCGCCCGGGCGTCGGGCTCGAGGAGCGCCGCGCCGTGGAGGGTCGTGAGGACCGGCGTCCGGATGAGGCCGGCGAACGGAAGCGGCAGGTAGTTGTGGTGGTTGTGCAAAAGATCAAGGCCGAGGGCGTCGGCGGCCGCGAGGGCGTGTCCGATGTGGATGAGCTCGTACGGCCGCGGCGGCAGATCCGGCCGCTCCGAGAGGGGCCCCGGCACGACGGCGACGAGCCGGCCGGCCGGCCGGCTGTCGGCGGTGGCGAAGACGACGACGTCGTGGCCGAGCTCGACGAGCCCTTGGGCCAGGTTGGCGACGACGAGCTCCCAGGGCCCGTATTTGTCCGGCGGCGTCCGGTGGGCGACCGGCGCGAGAAGCCCGATACGAAGTTTTGTCATCAACATCCCCCGGCTCAGCGGACCGGCGCCGCCGCACGGGACAGCGTCCGGTCGATCCAGACGGCATCCCCCTCGGCGCGAATCCGCCAGGCGGCCGTCCCGGCCGACGCCGAGCGGGCGAGGGTGGCAAGGTGCCGCTCTTCGGTGAGCAGGTAGCTCAAAAGCGCCTCAGCGCCGGCGTTTTCGTTCGGCCCCGTCGGCGAAAGCCCGTCGTAGGCCGCCCCCTCCTCGGCGTCGACCATCGGCACGCCGAGGGCGTTGGCGCCGTAAAACCAGTCTCGGGCGGCCCGGACGGCCTCGGCGTACCGCCCGTCGCCGGTCGACGCGTGGGCGGCGTCGGCGGCCAGGGCGAGCTTGAAAACGTCCAGCGGCTGGGCGTCCCACTCGGCGATCCGATCGCGGCTCCCCCAGCCGCGGTTCCCGACCGGCCGGACGACCGGCGGATGACCGTAGTAGGTGAGGCCGAGGAGAAAATCGAGCGCTTCGATCGCCACCGACCGGGCCTCTCGATTCCCGGTCGCCCGCGCCGCCTTGAGGAGTCCCCACGGCAGGATGCCGTTGGCGTAGGTGAGCCGAGGTTCAAACCACCGCCACCGACCGTCGCTCTCCTGAGCAAACCGTTCCAGGAGGGTGCGCGTGCCCCGTTCGAGGAAGCGAAGGAGCGCCTCCCGCTCCTCCCCGTCGCCGCCTGCCCCCGGTCGGCGGGCTTCCGCCGAAAGCGCCCGAAGCCGTTCGGCGGCGGCGGCGAGGGCGTAGGCGATTCCGCGGGAAGCCGTGATCGTCTCGACCACCGGAAGCGCCCGGCGGAAGAGCATCGCCGCCACCCGCCGGTGCGCCCGCTTCGGCAGCGTCCGGGCCGCGTAGGCGAGGGCGTAGAGGGCCCGTCCCTGCGTGTCGTCCGACGGCGGCCGGGCTTCTTTTTCCCGGGTGTAGTGAAAATCGTTGTGAAAATGGCCGTCCGGCTCCTGGGCCCAGGCAAGGAAGGCGAGGGTCGTCTCGGCGACTGCGAGAAGGCGCCGTTTGAGCTCGCCGTCCGGGAGGCGGCGGGCCCAGGCGGCGGCGAGCCAGAGGGCCCGGGCGTTGTCGTCCGTCGTGTAGCCTTCCCGTCGCTTCGGCACGAGAAAGGCCGCGTGCTCCAAAAGGCCCGTGTCGTCCGTCATGCGGAACAGGTGACGGAACGAGACGCGCCAAGCGATCGGAAGCTCACCCATGGGAAGCGATCCGCTCCTTTCTCCCGGCGATTTCGCTGGCGAGGGCGTAGAAGCGGGCTCCGACCCGGGGCCACCGCATGCCGGCGCCGACGGCCTTCAGGCGGGCGGCGAGCGCCTCCCGGGCTGCATCGTCGCGAAGCAGGCGCCCAAGCCGCTCGGCCCAGGCGGCTTCGTCGCCGTACGGCACGAGGAGATCCGGAAAGTCCCGAAGGAGATCCCGGGCGTACGCGTACGGCGTCGACAGCGTCGGCCGACCGAGGCCGACGGCATAGGCGAGCGTTCCACTCGTGATCTGCCCGAGGCCGGGATACGGCGTCACGTACACGTCCGCCAGGCTCAAAAGTTCCACAAGTTCCGGCTCGTCCAAAAAGCGGTCGATAAAAAGGACGTGCTCGGCGATTCCCAACCGCTCCGCGAGGGCGACGAGCGATTCCCGGTACGCTTCGCCTTCGGCCTTTTTCACTTCCGGATGGGTCTGGCCGGCGATGATGTAGACCGCATCCGGCACGTCGGCGACGACTCGGGCGAAGGCGGGAAGGAAGCGGTCGATGCCTTTCCCTGGCGACAGAAGCCCGAAGGTGAGGACGACCTTCCGGCCGGCGACGCCCCACTTGGCCTTGAGCGCCTCTGCCGGCGCTTCGAGGGGGGCCGGCGCGCCGTGGGGGAGATACCGCACGGCGCGCGGCGAGACGGGATACTGACGGGTGATCCACTCGATGCCGAGGCGGTTCATGACGACGAGGCGGGTGCTCAGTCGGACGATATCGCCGAGGACGTCGGAATACGGCGGCGTCGGCCGGTCGAACACCGTGTGCAGCGTCGTGATGACCGGTTTTTTCAGCCGCTCGAGAAAGTGAAGAACCATCCGGCCGGCTTCGCCGCCGAAGATGCCGAACTCGTGCTGGAGGCTGACGACGTCGACGTCGGAGGCGTTCACCGCGTCGGCGGCCCGAAGGTAGGCGTCCGGATCGTGCTTCGGAAGTGGCCAGATCTCCGGCCCGGACGGCGTCCAGGCGTCCGGGAAGACCGACAGCACCGGAAGCTCCGCCGGCGAAAGGGGGAGAGACCGCATCATCCCCTCGCGAAGATGGGATGTATAGGTCGCGATGCCGCACTTCGTCGGCGGGAAGGTGCTGACGAAAAGAAGCTTCATGGCCGCGCCACCGCTTTCCCGGGCACCGGAGCCTCCGTCCGTTCCGGCCGCACCGCCGCGAGGGATCGGGCCGCCCGGCCGAGTTTGATCACCGCGCCGGCGATGATGAGCCCGAGGGTCGTCTCGGCCCGGTCGCCGAGGATGCTGTCGTGCACCGTACACGACGGCGCGACGGCGGCACCGTTCCAGAGGATCGTCCGGACGACTTCCGCCTCGTCGCCGATCCGGGCGCCGTCTCCGATGACAGCGTACGGCCCGACGACGGCGCCGTCGCCGATGTAGACGCCGTCCCCGATCAGGACCGGCGGCCGGAGGACGACCCCCTTGCCGAGGCGCACCCGTCGGCCGAGGCGGATCCCCGGTTCCGCTTCCGGCGGAAGGAGCGGCAGGGCAAAGCGTCCGTCAAGGAGGTCCCAGTGGGCGACGCGGTAGCGCTCCGGCGTCCCGATGTCCATCCAGTACCCGTTCAGGCGGGCGCCGTAGATCCGTTCGCCGGCGTCGATGAGCGCCGGGAAGGTCTCCCGTTCGATGGAAACTTCCCGACCGGGCGGGATCGCCCGGAGCGCCGCCTTTTCCATGACGTAGACGCCAGCGTTGATGAGGTTCGACGGCGCTTCTTCCCGGCGGGGCTTTTCGACGAAACGGCGGATGCGGCCGTCTTCCTCGAGGGCGACGACGCCGTAGGCGCTCGGGTCGTCCACTTCGGTGAGGCCGATCGTGACAAGCGCCCGCCGCATATCATGGAAGCGAACGAGGGGTCGCACGTCGATCAGGTGCACGACGTCGGCGTTGACGACGAGAAATCGCTCTTCGAGGAACGCTTCGGCGTTTTTGATCGCGCCGGCCGTGCCGAGGAGCGTCTCTTCCCGCGCATAGACGATCTCCACCCCCAGCCGTCGCCCGTCGCCGAAGTGACGTTCGATCACTTCGGGAAAATGTTTCACCGCGAGGACAAAACGCGAGACGCCTTCGTTTTTGAGATGCCGGATCAGGGATTCCAACCAGGGGCGATTGCCGAGCGGTGCCATCGGCTTCGGGAGATCGTCGGTGAGCGGTCTAAGCCGCGTGCCGAGACCGCCTGCCAGAAGCAATGCCTGCACGTCGAATCCCTCCTTTTTCGTTCCCGCCGGGTCCGCGCGCCGGTCCGGCGGGCGCATCACCGGGCGATCGACCTTTTGCCCTCCGCGACGATCGACGGGGCGCTGGGGGATTATGTCAATATCATTATGTTCGTCTTTTCCCCGCGCGTCAAGGGTTCGGTCAAAAAAGGTCAAACTCGGTCCGTTGATGCGGCGCCGGGGAACGGTCTCATGGCCCCGCCGTTCGGCGGCCCCGGACCAAACTTCGGCCGATGAACGCTGTCGCCGCGCCGGACCGCTCCCTCGGGCGCGCTCCTAGTGTGGCCCGAAGCGGAGCGATTCTATCCCTCCGGACCTCTCTTTACAGTCTCCGGTTCGAACGCTATAGTATGTTAGGATTGTTCGTCCACCCCGTCGGGCGGCCGCCAAAATAACCGTTCGGAGCGGGGCACACACTAAACGGGACATCCGGGTGAGGGGGGTCGGCGGTGCCGGAGGCGGAGCGGCCCAAAAGCTGTATCGAATACCGGGACATGTGGCGGCGGCAGAGGGCCCCGACCCGGGCCGAGCAGCTCCACTTTGCCGGCGTCGATGACCGGGACGTCTATAACATCACGGCGCCGTTCCTCGACCGCGGCCGCTGGGTGATCGCCGGGAGGGTGGAGCGGCGGGAAAGCGAGCATTCGGAAACCTACTTTTTCGTTCAATCGGGAGACCGCTGGGAGCCGCTTCGGGAGGCGCCGGTGCTCCCGCTCCAGGATCCGTTCGTCACGCGCATCGCGGACGAGCTTGTCTTCGGCGGCGTCGAGACGTTCATCCATCCCCGGGGTACGCCGCCTCGATTTCTCTGGTGGCGGACGATCCTCTTTCGCGGGCGGGACGTCGGGGATCTCCGGCCGTTTTTCGTCGGCCCGGACGGCATGAAGGACATCCGCCTCGTCGAGCTCGCCGACGGCACCGTCGGCGTTTTCACCCGGCCGCAGGGGAAAAAGGGCGGTCGGGGCAAGATCGGCTTCACCCGGGTGGCGTCGCTGGAGGCGCTGACCCTTGAGGCGATCGAAGAGGCGCCGCTCCTCGAAGGGATGTTCCTTGACGACGAATGGGGCGGGGTCAACGCCGCCTATCTCCTTCCGGACGGGACGCTCGGCGTCCTCGGCCACATCGCCTGCTTCGATCCGGACGGGCGGCGAAACTACTACGCCCTCGTCTTCCGCTTCGATCCCGAGACCCGGCGCTACTGGGACGTCCGGGTGATCGCGGAGCGGGAAAATTTTCTTCCGGGGCCGGCCAAGCGGGACGATCTCACCAACGTCGTCTTTCCGGGCGGGCTCGTCCGCCGGCCGGACGGATGGGCGGAGCTTTACGCCGGCGTGAGCGACGTCGGAGCGCAGAAGCTCATCCTCCCGGACCCGTTTGCCGCCCCGGCTTCGTCCTCGGCCGGCGACGGGCCGGATCGCCGCTCGATGGCCGGCGGCGTTCGGGAGGCAGGAATGCAGGTCATGCACTCCCAGGTCACGCACTCCGAAGAAGGGCGGTGAGGGCGACCGGTGGACGTTTCGCTTTTTGACTATGCGCTTCCGGAAGATCTCATCGCTCAGCGGCCCCTCGAACGGCGGGATGCGTCCCGGTTGATGGTCCTCGACCGCTTCCGGCGGACGATCGAGCACCGGCGATTTGACGCGCTTCCGGATCTCCTCCGACGGGGGGACGTCCTCGTCTTGAACGACTCTCGCGTCATCCCGGCGCGGCTTTTCGGCGAAAAGCCGGAGACCGGCGCCCATGTGGAAGTCCTCCTCTTGCATCCGACGGCCGACGGGCCGGATGTCTGGGCGACCCTCGTCCGGCCGGCGCGCCGGGTGCGGGTGGGGACGGCGCTCGTTTTCGGCCGGGACGGCCGGCGGGGCGCGGCGGACGGCGGTCAGCGGGAAGGCCGGGCCGGCGAAGTCGGGATGGCCCGCTCCGACGAACCGCCTTCCGCCGCCGGGGAGGATCGGGGCGACGGTGTGGGCGAGGCGCCGGGGCGGGAGGAGGCGCCGCTATGGGCCGAGGTCGTCCGAGAAGGGGAAGAGGGGGTACGTTTTCTCCGCTTCCGCTACCGGGGGACCTTTGAGGCGGTCCTTCAGGCCCTCGGCGAGATGCCCCTTCCGCCGTACATCCGGGAGCGGCTCGACGATCCGGAACGCTATCAGACGGTCTTCGCCCGGGAGCCGGGGTCGGTCGCGGCGCCGACGGCCGGCCTTCACTTTACGCCGGAGCTGTTCGACCGGCTGCGGGCCGCCGGCATCGAGACCGTCTTCGTGACGCTCCATGTCGGTCTCGGGACGTTCCGGCCGGTGACGGCGGAGTCGGTGGAGGCCCACCGGATGCACAGCGAATTTTTTCGCGTCTCTCCGGAGGCGGCGGAGGCGCTGAACCGGTTTCGAAGCGAGGGGCGGCGGATCATTGCCGTCGGCACGACCGCCGTCCGGGTGCTCGAGTCGGCAGCGGACGAAGGGGGGCGCATCCGCGCCCGAGAAGGCTGGACGGATCTTTTTATCGTGCCGGGATACCCCTTTCGGGCGGTGGACGGGCTCATCACGAATTTTCACCTGCCGCGCTCGACGCTCCTCATGCTCGTCGCCGCGTTTGCCGGCCGAGCGTTCATCCTCGAAGCGTACCAGGAAGCGATCCGGGAGCGCTACCGGTTTTACAGTTTCGGCGATGCCATGCTCATCCTTTGAGCGGGGAGGGGCCCATCGCCGGAGGAGTGACCGCGGCTTGGCGATCCATTTTGAGCTCATCTATGAGGATCCGAAGACCGGCGCCCGCCTCGGACGGCTTTCGACGCCCCACGGGACGATCGAAACGCCGGCCTTCATGCCCGTCGGGACCCTGGGGACGGTCAAGGCGATGACGCCGGAGGAGCTGGAAGCGCTCGGCGCCCAGATTGTCCTCGCCAACACCTACCATCTCTGGCTCCGCCCGGGGGAAGACGTCGTCCGGGAGGCCGGCGGGCTCCATCGCTTCATGCACTGGTCGCGGCCGATCCTCACCGACAGCGGCGGCTTTCAGGTTTTCAGCCTGAAGGAGCGGCGGCGGATCGAAGAGGAAGGCGTCTACTTCGCCTCCCACCTCGACGGCCGTCCGCTTTTTCTCTCGCCGGAAAAGTCGATCGCGATCCAGAACGCTCTCGGAGCGGACATCATCATGGCCTTCGACGAGTGCCCGCCGTACCCGGCCGACCGCGCCTACGTCGAAGCGTCCCTCGAGCGGACGCTCCGTTGGGCGGAGCGGAGCCTCCGCGCCCACGGGCGGCCGAAGGAACAGTCCCTCTTCGGCATCATCCAGGGCGGAACGTTTCCGGACCTTCGCCGGCGGGCGGCGAAGGCCATCGTCTCCCTTGACTTTCCGGGCTACGCTGTGGGAGGATTAAGCGTAGGGGAACCGAAGCCGGTCATGTATGCCATGCTCGAGGAGACGGTTCCGCTCCTCCCCCGGACGAAGCCCCGTTACCTCATGGGCGTTGGCTCGCCCGACGCGCTGATCGAAGGGGTGATTCGGGGGATCGACCTCTTCGACAGCGTTCTCCCGACCCGGATCGCCCGAAACGGCGCCCTCATGACGTCCGGCGGGCGGCTCGTTATCCGGAACGAGGCGTACGCGCGGGATTTTTCGCCCCTCGACCCGGCGTGCGACTGCTATGCCTGCCGCCATTACACCCGGGCGTACGTCCGGCATCTCATCAAAAGCGACGAGATCCTCGGCCTCCGCCTGACGACGATCCACAACCTCGCCTTCCTCCTGCGCTTCATGGCCGACGTCCGCCGGCACATCCGGGCCGGGACGCTCCTCGAGTTTCGGGACGCGTTTTACGAGGCGTACTACGGCCGGATGCCCGAACATCGAGGGTTTTAAACGCGGGTTTTAACGGAAAAACAGGGACCCCGGCCGCCGGTCTCCTCCGGCCGCCGGCCGAAACCCTGTCGCCGAAAGGGGTCGAACGGATGCTTGCGCCGAACGCGCCGCTTTTTCTGGCCCAGGCCGGCGCCCAGCCCGCCGAGGTGAATCCGTACGCTCAGTATCTGAACTTTATCATCCTGGCGGTCATGTTTCTTTTGTTTTACTTGCTCCTCATCCGGCCGCAACAAAAGCGCCAGAAAGAGCGAAACCGCATGCTCGCCTCCTTGAGCCGCGGCGATAAAGTCGTCACGATCGGCGGCCTGCACGGAACGATCGACCAGCTCACCGACGACACCGTCGTCCTCCGAGTCGGGGATGGCGTCCGGCTCACCTTCGACCGGCAGGCGATCAGCACCGTCATCAAGGACAAAAAGTGATCGCAAAAAAAGCGGCGGCCTACGGCCGCCGTGCGACGCCGATCATCCCCCCGGCGGTGGCGAAGAAAAGCCCGAGGCCGGCGAAGACGAGCCCTTTGGACCCCGGCAGGGTGTCGTAGGCGAGAAAGCCGATGATGCCGAGCCCAAGGGCGTAGAGAAGACCGAGGACGAAGCCGTGCATCCATCCCCGGCGACCGGCGGCAGCGCCGACGATCCATCCGCCGACGACGAGGGCCACGAGGTGAAGCCCGTAGACGACCGGGAGCGCGTGCCGCTCGGAAAACGGCCCGAAGGCGATGAGGGCGGTCAGGGTGATCGTGCCGGCGACCACGATTGCCGCCATGACGCCGAGGGCCCGGGCGTACGTGGAAAGGAGCGATCGTTCCATCTTATCCCCTCCCGACACCATCGTATGCCGCCGGCCGGCACGTCCAGAACTTGACGGCCGTCCCGCCGCATAGCCCGCCTGTTCGACCCGGACACTAAGGGCGAGCATCGGCGGAAGGGGTCGGATGATGCAAGAGTTGTGGGTCATGCTCACCCGCACGCTCATCCTCTACGGCTTCATCCTCGTCACCCTCCGGGTGATGGGCAAGCGGGAGATCGGGAAGCTCTCGGTCTTCGACCTCGTCGTGTCGATCATCATCGCCGAGATCGCCGCCTTTACGATCGACGACACGAAGATGCCCCTCTACAAGGGCCTGCTTCCGATCGCCCTCCTCGCGGCGGTGCAGATCGCCTTTTCGTACCTGTCCTTAAAAAGCCGCCGCTTCCGGGAACTCATCGACGGAAAGCCGAGCCTCATCATCGAAAAGGGAAAGATCCGCGACGCCGAGATGCGCCGGCATCGCTACAACATCGACGACCTCCTGATGCAGCTTCGGGAGAAGGACATCGCCGACCTCGGCGAGGTCGAGTTCGCCTTTCTCGAACCGACGGGGAAGCTGTCGGTGATCAAAAAGCGATCGAAGCAGCCGGTGACGAACGAAGACCTCGGCCGGAACGTCCCGTCGGACGGCCTGATGCTCCCCCTCATCATCGACGGCGAGATCCTTCAGGACAACCTCCGGCGCCTCGGCAAGGACGAGTGGTGGCTGAAGATGCAGCTTCGTTATCACGGGTCGGCGGACGTCAAGGACGTCCTGTTCGCCGGCGCGGACGAGACGGGGCGCTTTTTCGTCGACTACCGGGACGAGGTCGACCCGCCGGATTCGGAAAACGGGGCGGCGAAGCCGGAGGCGCGCCGCTAAAGCATTAAAGCTTCATCTCGCTTCGGGCCCTGTCCGGCGGGCGTCCACACGGTGCCGGTCTCCGCCCGGGAGCCGGGCGTCAGCGCTTCGCGGGGCCCTTCCCGGGAGCCGGGCGTCTTTCACCCTTCCCGCGGAGGGACGAAGCGGCGGGCTTTCCGGCCGTCGCCCGACCGTCGGACCGGCTGGGCCGGCCCCCGATCGCCGGACGGCCCTAGTCCGCTTTTCGGCCGGTGAAGGCGGCGGCGAGCCGCCGGACGTCGTCCGGCCCGACGCCGCCGGACGGCCAGAGGAAGGCCCCGTAGAGAAAGAAGCCGCCGAACGAGGCGGCGAGAAAGGCGGCCGGCACGCCGAGGCCGGCGAGGGCCGGGTAAAGGAAGGCCCGGGCGATGAGAAAGGCCGCTCCGGCGGCGAGAAGCGCCGGCACGAGGTCCCGCCCTTTCGGCCCCCAGCCGATCCGGCGCCGGAGCTGCCCGGCGTGAAGGAGCGTCACGAGGGCAAGGCTTCCGTTGAGCGCCCAGGCGACGCCGAGGACGCCGAGCTCCGGCTGGCGGGCGAGGACGGCGATGAGGAGGAGCTTCGCCGTCGCCCCGGCGACGGTATGCCAGAAGGTAAGGCGCATCCAGCCGAGGCCTTGGAGCGCGGCGCCGAGGGGGCCCTGGAAGTAGAGAAACGGCGCAAACGGCGCGAGCACGGAAAGGAGCGGGGCGACGTCTTCCGTCCCGAACAGAAGGCCGGAGAGCGGTTCGGCGAAGACGAAGACGAAGGCGGCGGTCGGAAAGGCGATGAGCGCCGTCACCCGAGCCGACTGATCGAGCCGGCGGTGGATGGCCGCCGGCTTTTTTTGCGCCCGAAGGGCGCTGATGGCAGGGATTAGGGACGTCGACAGCGAATACGTCAGCGTCGTCGGAAAGTAGAGGACGAAGATGGCGAGCCCGCTCAGCATGCCGTAGGCGCGACTCGCCGCTTCCGGTTCCATCCCGGCCGCCCGAAAACTGTGGGCGACGAAGCCCGGCTCCAGGGCGTAGGCCAGCGCTCCGACGAGGCCGGAGAGGCCGACGGGATAGGCGATCCGCCACAGGTGGGAAAAGGCTGAGCCGTCCGCCGGCGGGCCGTTCGCCGGCCGCTTTGGCCGCCGGCCGAGGGGCGTGAGGCGAAGCCGCCAAAGAAGCGGCCCGAGGCCGGCGATCTCCCCGAGAGCGATGCTTACGGCCAGGCCGAACGCCGCCGCCTCGGCGCCGTACGGCAGAAACGCCGTCGAAAGGACGAGGGCGAGGGCGACGCGGACGACCGTTTCGACGACGGCTCCGACCGCCGGCGGCCGCATGTCGCCCAGGCCCTGAAACAGCGCTCGGAAGACGGTGGCGGCGGCGATGATCGGCACCGCCGGGACAAGCCCCCAGAGGGGCCAGGCGAGGCGCGGATCGAGGTAGATCCGCGCCGCGAGGGCTGGCGCGAGTCCGGCGAGCCCGAGGGCGAGAAAGACGGCCACGGAAAGGGAAAATCCGAGCGCCGCCCGGATGAGGCGGGGGACCTCTTCCGGTCGTCCTGCCGCCATCGCCTCGGCGACGCGACCAGCGACGGCGACGTGCATGCCGAAGCGGGCCACCGTCGCGAGAAAGACGAGGACCGGGTAGGCGAGCTGATAGAGGCCGAGGACGTCCATGCCGACCGTTCGGGGGAGGACGACCTTCGGCACGACGCCGAGGAGTCGGGCAATGACGGCGGCCGCGGCGAGGGTGAGGGTGCCGGCGAGAAACGACTGCATGCGCATGCTCCTTCATGCCCGTCTCGTCCCTTCATGCATATGTCCCGGAATCGCCATCCATGCGCCCCGTCCAAAGGCCGCTCAAGCGCCCCGTCGTTCGGGCCGGGAATCCATGGGCAAGGATCACCTCGATGGGCCGCGACCCTATGGACTCCGCCCCCGGCGCGGGGAGGGTCGGGGCCGGGGGCGGCGGGGCGTCCCGACCGCCGTGCCGTCCGAGCCGGCGCGATACCGCGTCCGTCTTCGATTCCTCGGCACCCGCGAGCCTCATGCCGTCGAACGGGCTGGTGATGGTCGAACCGGACGAAACGGAGGGATGGGGATTGACGTTTGACCTCGAAGGGGCGATCCGGGCGCTGGAGGGGCGAATCGGCCGGGACGTCGTCTCGAAAACGATGCCGCCGGAGGCGCTCCCGCCGGAGAGGGCCCCCGCCGCGCCTTCGGCAGCGGAAGCCGCGGCCGTGGAGTGGGCCGCGCCGCCGCCCGGGAAGGCCGGGGCGCCGTCGGAAGGCCCCTTGCCGGGGCGGGACGGCGCGCTTCCTGCGGAGGCGCCGGATGCGGTCTTCGTCCGGGCGTTCGGCCCGGAGACGGCGGCCATGTTGAAAGCGCTCTGCGCTTCCAAGGCAGAAGAATTTCGGCTGCTCGGCTACGCCGGCGTTCGGACCGAAGACCTCTGGTCCTATTTTCTCGGCCGCTACCGCCGTGAAGTGCCGCCCCTATATCGCGTCGTCGGAGACATCCTCGGCCTTCGGCCGAACGCCTTCATGACCGCGGCGGTCCGGGAAGCGTGGCGCGGCCGCTAGACGAAAAAAGCGCCGGGCGCCCCCGCCGGATGGGCGCCCCGCAAAGAGCCTCCTCCGGATCGTCGAAAGCTCCCGAGTCGGACGAAAGCGGCCGCCCGACTTGTCCCATCCGCCGCGGCTCACTATAATAAGAACGTATTTTCATGGCGCCGCCGGGCGGCGGAGGCCGGCCGGCGGCGCTTTTGCCCCGGTGCACCGTCGGCGCCGGTCGAGGCACCGGCGCCCCGGTTCCGCCCGTCCGGCGAAAGGAGATCGGAGCCCATCGATGCGACAGATCGTCCAGTTTGCGCTGATCGTCGCCGCCCTGCTCGTCCTCATCGGCACGACCTTCTGGCCCCTCGCCCGGGGGATCACCCTCGGCCTCGATCTACAGGGAGGGTTTGAGCTTCTCTATAAGATCGAGCCCCACGGAGGCGGCCCGGTGACGACCGATCTCCTCCGGCAGACGGAGACGGTCCTCGCCAACCGGATCAACGTCCTCGGCGTCGCCGAGCCGCTCATCGAGCCGGAACCGCCGGACCGGATCCGCATCCAGCTCCCCGGCGTGACGAACGTCGACGAAGCCCGGCAGATGCTCGCCGCCGAGGCGCACCTCGCGTTTCGCCACCTCGTTCTGGACGACAAAGGAAACGTCGTCGAAGAAAGCCCGGATCTTCTCACCGGCGCCGACCTCAAGGAGGGCGCGGCCAAGGTTGTCTTCTCCGACCGGACGACCGCGCCGATGGTCTCCCTCACGGTCAAAGATCCGAAAAAACTCGAAGCGATCACCCGGTCGATCCCCCATGGCGATCCCAAGCACCGGCTGGCAATTTTCCTCGACGATCGCCTCATCTCGGCGCCGACGGTGAACGCCACGATCACGAACGGCCAGGCGGTGATCGAGGGGATGGCGGACGTCGAGGAGGCCCGCCGGCTTGCCGGGCTTTTGAACGCCGGGGCGCTCCCGGTGAAGCTCGTCGAGCTCTCCTACGCGTCGGTGAGCCCGACCCTCGGCCAGGCGGCCCTTCTCAGGGGGATCGAAGCCGGCGTGGCGGCGCTTCTTTTTATCGCCGTCTTCATGCTCGCCGTCTACCGGCTGCCGGGGTTCGTCGCCGTCGTCACGCTCCTCGCCTACGTCTACCTCGTCTTTTTCTTCCTTTGGGGCATCCGGGTGACGCTCACGCTCCCGGGGATCGCCGCCCTCATCCTCGGCATGGGCATGGCCGTCGACGCGAACATCATCACCGACGAGCGGATCAAAGACGAACTCCGGAGCGGCAAATCGATCCCGTCGGCGGTGAAGGCGGGCTCCCGCCGGAGCCTCATGACGATCCTCGATGCCCACGTGACGACCCTCATCGCCGGCATCGTGCTCTTTATCATGGGCGGGGCGAGCGCCATCCGGGGCTTTGCCGTCATCCACATCCTGAGCACGGTGCTCAACCTGATCACGAACGTCGGGCTGGCGCGCCTCCTTCTCCACCTGCTCGTCCGAAGCGGCCGCTTTGACCGGCCGGCGTTCTTCGGCGTCCGGGAGCGTGAGATCCGTGCCGCGTGAGCCGTTTTACACCCGCTTCGACTTCGTCGGTCGGCGGCGCCTCTTTTTCCTCCTGTCCCTCGCGCTTCTTCTCATCGGCCTCGTCTCGCTCGCCGTCCGGGGGCTCAACCTCGGCGTCGACTTCACGAGCGGGACCCGCGTCGAGGCGAAGGTCGGCAAGGCCTTCACCGACGAGGAGGTCCACGCCCTCTTCCGAGAAAAGGGTCTGGCGGAGCCGTCCCAGATCGCCCGGACGGGAAGCGGCGCCGAAACAACCCTCGTCCTCCGCTTCAAGGGGGCCCTCACCCAGGCGGAAGAGGCGGCGGTGCGGCAGGCGATCGAGGCCCACTTCGGGGAAACGGTCCAGTTTACGGTGAGCAAGATCGATCCGATCGTCGGCCGGGAGCTTGCGAAAAAGGCGGCGTATACGCTCCTCATCGCCGCCCTCGGCATCGTCGTCTACATGACCGTTCGTTTCGAATATCGGATGGCCGTCTCGGCGATCGTGAGCATCTTGAACGTCGTCGTGACGCTCATCGGGATCATCGCCTTTTTGCAGATCGAGGTCGACGTGACGTTCGTGACGGCGCTCCTGACGATCGTCGGCTATTCGATCAACGACACGGTGATCATCTTCGACCGCATCCGGGAAAACGTCCGGCAGCGGAACATCCGGCGGCAGGAAGACGTCGAGGCGGTCGTCAACGACAGCATCCGGCAGGTGTTCGTCCGTTCGGTGAACACGGTGGCGACGGTGCTGTTTGCGGCGCTGGCGCTCCTTTTTCTGGGCGGTGAGGGGCTGTTTTTGTTTTCGCTGACGCTTTCCATCGGTCTCGTCCTCGGCGCCTACTCGTCGATCTTCACCGCTGCCCAGCTTTGGGTCGAGTGGCGGGAATGGGACCTCCGCCGGAAAAAGGCCGCCGCTTCGGGCGCCTGAGGCGCTCGCCGGCGGGCGGCGGCGCACGGCGTACGGAAAGGAGCGACGGAGGTGGACTTCGACTTCAAGCGGCTGATCCGGGTCATTCCGGATTTTCCTCAGCCGGGCATCCTGTTTAAGGACATCACGACGCTCTTAAAAGACGGCCGGGCGTTCCGGGCGGCGATCGACGCCCTCGTCGAGGCCGTCCGGCCGCTTCGGCCGGAGGTGATCGTCGGGCCGGAGGCCCGGGGGTTTGCCATCGGAGCGCCGATCGCTTACGCCCTCGGCGTCGGTTTCGTGCCGGTGCGAAAGCCCGGAAAGCTTCCGGCGGAGACGGTGAGCGTGACGTACGAGAAGGAATACGGCCCGGACGATCTCGCCGTCCACCGGGACGCATTCCCGCCCGGGACGCGGGTGCTCGTTGCGGACGACCTCCTCGCCACCGGCGGGACGATCGGCGCCACCGTCGATCTCGTCCACAGGCTCGACGGCGAGGTGGTCGGGGCGGTGTTTTTGATCGAGCTGACGTATCTCGGCGGCCGGGCGGCTCTGGAGCAAAAAATCGCCCCGGCGCCGATCGTCACGCTGATCCGGTTTTGAGCGTTTTTCGACGAATCGTTCGAATCGATCGGCCGAACGGGGGCGTCCGCGGTACGGCGGCACTCCGGTCGGCAGCCGGCGGCCGTTTCTCCCGGCCGCTTTTTGCGTTATAATGTTGTGAAAGCCGGTGGACAAAAGCCGGAGGGAGGTGAGGTCCGTGGCCGAAACCGCCGTGGTGAGCCCGTTCGAATCGCTGGCGGCGAAGCTCGGGTACCTGTCGGAGGCGGACCGGGCGCGGGTGCGCGAGGCGTACGGATTTGCCGCCCGGCACCACGACGGACAGTACCGCATCTCCGGCGATCCGTACATCACCCACCCGGTGGCGGTGGCGGAGATCCTCGCCGAGCTCCGGATGGATGCGACGGTTCTCATCGCCGCCCTCCTGCACGACATCGTCGAAGACACCGCCGTGACGCTCGAGGACGTCCGAGCGGCGTTCGGCGATGAGGTCGCCTCCCTCGTCGACGGCGTGACCAAGCTTCGGCGGATCCAGTTTCAGTCCAAAGAAGAGCAGCAGGCGGAAAACTACCGCAAGATGCTCCTTGCGATGGCCCGGGATATCCGGGTCATCCTGATCAAGCTCGCCGACCGGCTGCACAACATGCGGACGCTCAAGTTCCGCTCGGAGGAAGACCAGCGGCGGATCGCCGAAGAGACGCTCGATATCTACGCCCCGATCGCCCACCGCCTCGGCATTTCGAAAATCAAGTGGGAGCTTGAGGACATCGCCCTCCGCTTCTTGAACCCGCAGCAATACTACCGCATCGTCCACCTGATGAAAAAAAAGCGGGCCGAGCGGGAGGCGTACATCAACAAGGTCATCGAGACGCTCCGGGCGAAGCTCGACGAGATGGGCCTCCGGGCGGAGGTGACCGGCCGGCCGAAGCACATCTACAGCATCTACCGGAAGATGCGGGATCAGCACAAGTCGTTCGACGAGATTTACGACCTCCTCGCCGTCCGGGTCATCGTCGACAGCGTCCGGGACTGCTACAGCGTCCTCGGTATTGTCCACACCCTCTGGAAGCCGATGCCGGGCCGCTTCAAGGACTACATCGCCATGCCGAAGGCGAACCTGTACCAGTCGCTCCACACGACGGTCATCGGCCCGGAAGGCGAGCCGCTCGAAGTGCAGATCCGCACCCGGGAGATGCACTACACGGCCGAGTACGGGATCGCCGCCCACTGGGCCTACAAAGAGGGGAAGTCGGCGAAAAACGCCGCCGAAGAAGCGAAGCGCATCCGCTTCATCCGGCAGCTCCTCGAGTACCAGCAGGACGCCTCGAGCGCCAAAGAGTTCGTCGAGTCGCTCAAGATGGACCTGTTTTCCGACGTCGTCTTCGTCTTTACGCCGAAAGGCGACGTCATCGAGCTTCCGGCCGGAGCGGTGCCGCTCGATTTTGCTTACCGGATTCACACCGAGATCGGCAACCGGACCGTCGGCGCCAAAGTCAACGGCAAGATCGTTCCCCTCGATCACCCGCTGAAGACGGGGGACATCGTCGAGATCCTCACCTCCAAGCATTCGTACGGACCGAGCCTCGACTGGCTCAAGATCGCCAAGACGCAGCACGCCCGGAACAAGATCCGGGCGTGGTTCAAAAAAGAGCGCCGGGAGGAGATGATCCTTCGGGGCCGCGAGCTTCTGGAGCAGGAGGCCCGCCGGCACGGCCTTTCGCCGAAAGAGGCGTTCAAGGACGCCTATCTCAAGGACGTCCTCGGCCGGTTCAACGTTCAGTCGTTCGACGAGCTCCTCGTCGCCGTCGGCTTCGGCGCCTTGTCGCCGGGGCAGGTGATGGGCCGCTTCCTCGAGCTCTACCGGAAGGAGCACGCCGAGGCGACACCTCCGCCGGCGCCGGCCCCCCTCAAGACGCGGTCGACCCGACAGGGCGTCCGCGTCGCCGGGATGGACAACGTGCTCGTCCGCCTGTCCCGATGCTGCAGCCCGGTGCCGGGCGATGCCATCGTCGGCTTCATCACCCGGGGCCGGGGCGTGTCGATCCACCGGACGGATTGCCCGAACGTTGCCCGGGAAGACCCGGCGCGGCTCGTCCCGGCGGAGTGGGCGCCGGATCCGGAGGCGACCTTTCCGGTCGAGATCGAGGTGCTGGCGATGGACCGCCAGGGGCTTTTGAACGACGTCCTGCAGGCGGTCAACGAGACGAAGACGAACCTGACGAAAGTCACCGGCCGGGCGGACCGGAACCGGCTGGCCCGGATCACGATGACCCTCGCCATCCGGAACCTCGAACACCTGCAACGGGTCGTCGAACGCATCAAGCGGGTCCAGGACGTCCACTCCGTCCGGCGGGTGCTCGAGCCGTAGCGCCGTCGGAGCGACGGGGACGGCGTGTCGTGGATCGCCGGGAAAATCGTCGGGACGGCGGCGCGGCGGGTGGTGCCGAGAACGTCGTCCAGGGAACGAAAGCGGCGGGGATCGCCGAGAAAGCCGCCGGCCCGACGGGGGCGGCGTGTTTTGCCGAAAAAGCGAGGAGGCGGTGCGGTGCGGATCGTGCTGCAGCGGGTGCACCGGGCTCGGGTGACGGTGGACGGCGAGGTCGTCGGCGCCATCGGGCCCGGCGCCGTCCTTCTGGTCGGCTTTACCGCCGGCGACGACGAGGCCACTTGCAGGAAAATGGCGGCGAAGATCGCCGACCTCCGGATTTTTCCCGACGAGGCAGGGAAGATGAACGTCAGCCTCCGGGACGCCGGCGGGGGGGTTCTGTCGGTGTCGCAGTTCACCCTCTACGGCGACGTCCGGCGAGGGCGGCGGCCGAGCTTTTCCGCTGCCCTCGAGGCGGAGGCCGCCCGGGCGCTCTATGAAGCGTTCAACCGCGCCCTCACCGGGCACGGCCTCGAGGTCGCCACCGGCCGCTTCGGCGCCCATATGACCGTCGAACTCGTGAACGACGGCCCGGTGACGCTCATTCTCGATTCGGCGGAGCTCTTTTGAAGGAACTTTCAATTCGGGTCGACGCCGAAGCTTCCCTGAGCAGCGGTCCGGTCGCCGGCGACGCCGAAAAATGCGCGCCGTCCTTAGCGGACGGCGCGCGTTCCTTTTTGGGCCGTTTGTTGGGTGCTGAAGTAGCGGACGAGCCCTTCGACGACTCCCTCCGCTTCCCGGTCGATCATGGCCGGGCTTTTCAAGACGGCGACTTCGGCGGCGTTTGAGATGAAGCCGAATTCGATGAGGGCGCTCGGCCGCGGATTTTCCCGCAGCACGTAATAGTTGCCGTACCGGGCGCCGAGGTCGGCGAGACCCGTCTTCGCCACGAGGGCCGCCTGGATCGCCTGAGCGAGGGTCTGATCGCGCTCGTAGAAGGTGATCGTCCCCCGCATCGCCGGCGACGGGTGGGTGTTGTGGTGCAGGCTTAAGAAGACGTCGGCGCCGGCGGTCACCGCCCGGGCGACGCGGTCCTGAAGCGACACCGTCCGGTCGTCCCGGCGGGTGAGGATGACCGTCGCTCCTTCGGCGATGAGCTTCTCCTCCAGCCGGAGGGCGACGGCGAGGTTGAGCGCCTTTTCCTTCGTCCCGTCGATGCCGGTCGCCCCGTCGTCGATGCCGCCGTGGCCGGGGTCGAGGACGATCGTCCTGCCGAGGAGCCGGCCGCCGGTCACCCGGTCGATGACGCCATCCTTTGAGACGACCCAGGCGGCGACGTAGGCGATGCTCCCGTCGTCGAGGCGGACGGCGTACCAGTCGCCGATCCCTTCGACGATCGGGTAGCGCTCGCCGAGGCGGGCGACGCGGACGATGTCGGCGGTGAGGCTCGGCGCCTTTCGGATGTTCGTCCCGTCGGCGACGATGACGACGGTGCCGCGATCCGACGCCTCCTCCGCCGGCGCGACGAGCCAGCCGGCCACCCAGCCCTCCGTCCCGTCGTCCAGGGCGATCTTCACCCAGTCGCCTTCCCGGGCGATGACGCGGCCGGTCGTCCCCCGGAGGAGCTTGCCGATGACGTTCGCGTCGAGCGTCGGTCCGTTCCGGAAGTTGGCGACGTCGGTGTCGATCCGGACGCGCGCCGGCTGGGGGGCGGTGCCGCCGGCCGCCCTCGACGGGGGGGCGCCGGGCCCTGCGGCGGTATTCTCTCTGGCCGCCTGGGCGGTTGAGCCTTCGGCCGGCACGACGACCGAAAGCCAGCCCGCCACCCAGCCGGTCCGGCCGTCGGACAGGCGGATCTTGCGCCAGTCGCCGGCGGTGTCGAGGAGGGGGTAGCGGGTGCCGGGCTGGATGCGGCCGATGACCGGCCGGTCGGTGCCGGGGCCGCTCCGAACGTTCAGGTCCCGAACCGCCGCCTCGACGAAAGCGTCCGCCTTTTCCGCGGCGTAGGCGATGCCGCCGGCGGCGGGGGCCGGCCGGGTGAGCCAGCCGGCGACCCAGCCGCTTTTCCCGGGCCGGTAGGCGATCCGGATCCAGTCGCCCTTCCGTTCGAGGACGGCGTACCGCTCGCCCCGGCGGACCTGGGCGACAATGGCGGTGTTCGTCCCGGGGCCCTTCCGGACGTTGACCACGTCGCCGGCGATGATCACCGCTTCCGCTTCCGCCCGGCTTTCTTCCGCCCGCCCGGCGACGAGGAGCGCGAACGCCCCGAGGAGGATCAGGGCGGCGGGGAGGAAGGCGCCGGTGGGCCGTCGGAACCATGCCCGCAGTGCGTCCATCGAGCCTCAACCTCTCGTCTGGGCTCATGAGCTTGTACGCCGCCGGCGGAGGCGCGTTGCGGGCAGGAATACGGCAAAAAATGCCTGGCTTTGGGCTTGTTTTCCGGTCGGACAAGCGCTATACTGAAGCCAGACCCTACATATGGTGTTTGAACAGGAGTTATACCGCATATGTATGGGCATTGGCGCACGGGTGAAGCGTCCCCGAATCGGCCGCCGGGGGAGCCGCCGAAGCGGTCGACCGCCGCGGCCGGGCGCCGCGCGGCCGTGCGGCGCCCGGTGAACGCTTGGGGACAGCGTGAAAACGGACCGTGAAAAGGACGCCGAACCGTTGAGGGGCGAAAGATAAGCGTCCGAATGATCGGAAGCGGACGAAATGATCGATATCTCCGGATCACCGGATCGGGCAGGAGGCGATCGGGATGCAGAAGACGGCGACAGGCGTTCGCCTTGACCCGCTGGCGTTCGTCGAGGCGGAGATGGAGGCGGTGCTCCCGCTTTTTTCGGAGCTCGAGGCGGAGCGCGTCGAGCGCTTCCGCGGCCGCGTCCGGCGCTACGTCGAGGAGGCGCTGGCGGATCCTGAGCTTCGGGAGAGCCTCACGGAATCGGCGCTCGTCGACCTCCTCGTCCGGAACAGCCTGGACGAAGTCTCCGTCGCCTCCCCCCGCTGGACGTACGTGGCGGCGCGGTTTTACCTCCGCCGGCTCTACCGGGAGGCGGCGGCCAATCGGGGGTATGTCCTCGATCCGGCGCACCCGTACGGGGATTTCGTCGCCCTTCTCCGGCATCTTCACGCCGAGGGCGTCTATTCCGACCACCTTCTCGTCGCCTACACCGAGGACGAGCTCCGGGCGGCGGCCCGGATGATCGTCCCGGAGCGGGACCACCTGTTCAACCTGCCGGGACTTTTGACCCTTGCGACCCGCTACCTCGCCCGGGACAAGCAGCGCCGGACGTTCGAGCTCCCTCAGGAGCGCTTCCTCGTCATCGCCCTCTACCTCATGCAAAAGGAAGAGCGGTCGAAGCGGCTCGCCCTCGTCGAGGAGGCATACTGGGCGCTGTCGAACCTCTACATGACGGTGGCGACGCCGACGTTTGCCAACGCCGGCAAGGCGTGGGGTCAGCTTTCGAGCTGCTTCATCGACGTTGTCGACGACTCCCTCCGGGGCATCTACGACTCCAACACCGACGTCGCCCTCCTCTCGAAGGCCGGCGGCGGCATCGGCGTCTACCTCGGCAAGCTCCGCCCCCGCGGGAGCATGATCAAAGGCATCCAAGGGCTCTCTTCCGGCATCGTCCCGTGGGCCCGTCAGCTCAACAACACGGCGATCTCCGTCGATCAGCTCGGCCAGCGGCAGGGTGCGATCGCCATCTACCTCGACGTCTGGCACAAGGACATTCTCGAGTTTCTCGACCTTAAGCTCAACCACGGCGACGAGCGCCTGCGGACCCACGACCTTTTCACCGGCGTCGTCATCCCCGACCTCTTCATGGAAAAGGTCGAGGCGCGGGAAGACTGGTACCTGTTTGATCCGCACGAGGTGCGGATGAAGAAGGGCTGGTCGCTGGAAGACTTTTACGACGAAGAGGTCGGCCGGGGTTCCTTCCGGGAAAAATACCAGGAGCTCGTCGACGACCCGAACATCTCCAAGAAGATCGTCCCGGCGATCGAGATCATGAAGCGCATCATGCGATCGCAGCTCGAAACCGGCGTGCCGTACATGATGTACCGGGATACGGCCAACCGGATGAACCCGAACAAGCACGCCGGGGTGATCTACGCGTCCAACCTCTGCACGGAGATCCTGCAGAACAACTCGGCGACGACCGTCGTCGAGGAGTACCTGGAAGAAGACGGCACGATCGTCACCAAGAAAAAGCCCGGGGATTTCGTCGTCTGCAACCTGTCGTCGATCAACCTCGCCCGGGCGGTGCCGGATGGCGTTCTCGAGCGGCTCATCCCGATCCAGGTGCGGATGCTCGACAACGTCATCGACCTGAACAAGCTCGAAGTCCTGCAGGCGCAGGTGACGAACCAGAAGTACCGGGCCATCGGCCTCGGCACGTACGGCTGGCACCATCTGCTCGCCTTAAAGCGCATCCGCTGGGAGAGCGACGAGGCCGTCCGCTACGCGGACGAGCTGTACGAAAAGATCGCCTACCTCACGATCAAGGCGTCGAACGAACTCGCCAAGGAAAAAGGCCCGTATCCGCTCTTCCCGGGCTCGGAGTGGGAAAGCGGTCTTTACTTCGAGCGGCGGGGCTACACGAGCCCCGAGTGGCAGGCCCTCAAGGAAGACGTCCGGCGTTACGGCGTCCGGAACGGCTACATGATGGCCATCGCCCCGAACGGGACGACGGCGATCGTCGGCGGCTCGACGCCGTCCATCGATCCGATCTACCGGAAAGAGTACGTCGAGGAGAAAAACACCTACCGCATCCCGATCGTCGCGCCGGACATCGAGCAGGGCCTGATGTGGTACTACAAGAGCGCCCACGAGATCGACCAGCACTGGACGATCCGGCAGCAGGCCGCCCGGAGCCGGCACATCGACCAGGGGGCAAGCCTCAACCTCTACGTGAAAAACACGATCAAGGCCAAAGAACTTCTCGGCCTGCACCTCGCCGCCTGGAGAAGCGGGGTCAAGACGACGTATTACGTCCGCTCGACGTCCGTCGAAGTGGAAGAATGCGAGGTGTGCCAGTCGTGATCGTGCCGGTCTTTTACACGAGCTTAAGCGGCAATACCGAGGAGGCGGCGCACCTCGTCGCCGAGGCGGTCGGCGGCACGCCGGTGGACGTCGCCGGCGATCCGGCGGCCCTCGAGGCCGTCCTCTCCACCCTCGCCGCCGGGGAGGCGCCGGTCGCCTTCTTCGGCACCTATACCTGGGGCGACGGGGAGCTTCCCGAGGCGATGCGCCGTTTTCTCCGGCGCCTCCTCATCGACGAGGCAGACCGGTACCGGCCCCTTCCGCCGGCGGCGGTCTTCGGTACCGGCGATTCCATCTTCCCCCGTTTCTGCCGGGCGGTCGATGCCGTCCGCTACCACCTCGAACGCCGCGGCGTCCGGGTCGTCGCCGAGGGGATGAAGCTCGAGCAGTCGCCCCACGGCCTTGGCCAAGCGCCGAAGCTCGTCGCCTGGGCCCGGGACGCCTACCGGGCGGCAACCGGCCGCCTGCCGGCGCCGGTTCGACCCGTGCGGGCGTAGCGGCCTGGATCGGCTCGCGGCCGTGGCGTCCCCGCGCCCGTTTTCCTGCCCGTTTCCGCCCGGAACGGCGTTCCGATGACGAAAGGAGGAAGCGGCCGTGACCGTTGAGCGACCATTGACGAAAATTCGCCTGCTTTCCCCAGGCCGCCCGAACCGCGCCACCGCCATCGTCGGCGGCGAGGCGAGCGGCATCGTCAACTGGAACGACATCCGCTACCCGCAGTTTTACGATGTCTACAAGACGCTCCTTCGCAACTTCTGGATCCCCGACGAGATCCCGATGACGAAGGATGTCAAGGAGTGGGGGACGCTTTCCGCCCGGGAGCAGGAAGCGTACCTCCGAACGATCGGCCTCCTTTCGAACCTCGACTCCGTCCAGACGCGGTTCATCCTGGAAGCGGCCCTGTTCGTCTCCGATCCGTCGGTCCACGCGATTCTCTCGATCATCGCCCAGCAGGAGGCCGTCCACAACCAGAGCTATTCGTACGTCCTGTCGTCGATCGTGCCTCTCGACGTCCAGAACAAGACGTTCACCCGGGCCCACGAAGACCCGGCGGTCATCTCCAGGAACGCTTTCATCGTCGACCTGTACGAAGGCTTCCGAAACGAGCGGACCGCCCTCGCCCTGGCGAAGAGCCTCGTCGCCTCGATCATCCTCGAAGGGCTGAACTTCTACTCGGGTTTCGCCTTCTTCTACAACCTCGCCCGCAACCAGAAGATGCTCGGCACGTCGACGATGATCAGCTACATCCAGCGCGACGAGATGCAGCACAGCTATTTCATCTCGCTCCTTTTGCGGGCGATTCTTACGGAAAACCCCGAGCTCGATCGAAACGGCGAGTTCACCGAATTCACCCTGCAGACGATCGGCAAAGCCGTCGAGCTCGAATCGAACTGGACGCGCGAAGTCTTAAAAGGTATCCCCGGCATTGATCTCGAAGAGATGCTCGGCTACGTCAAATACCTCGCCAACAAGCGCCTGTCCATGCTCGGCCTTCCCGACCTCTATCCCGGCTACACGGAAAACGTCATGCCGTGGATTCGCGCTTACAGCGACGAGAACCTGAACAACATCAAGACCGACTTCTTCGAGCAAAAATCCCGCGCCTACAGCAAGGTGACCGACGACAACGGCTTCGACGAGCTGTAAAAAAGCGCGGGCGCCGGCTTCCTCCGCCGCGGAGCGGCGGAAAAAGCCGGCGCCCGTTTTTTTGCTCTTTTCCGCTTCGGCGCCGGCGGCCGGCGGGACTTTCCCGCTTCTGCCCGGCCGCCGGGGCTTGTCGGAGGCAAAAACAGCCCGTCAGCTTCCTTCGGGCGATCGGGTCCAAAGCCGGCCGCGGGGATCGAGGCGCCGGAGCCAGCGCTCCCGAGCCCGCTCGGCCCAGCCGTCGTCGACGGGGGGGAGCGCGGCCTCCCCGCTTAGACCCAGCGCCCAGGCGAGAAGCCGGTCGGCGAGGGCGGGCTGGTAGGCGAGGGCGCTTCCGCGAAAAGACGTGCCGATGATCCGGCCGACCCGGGCCCCTTCCGTCCGGTCTCGGCCGTTGTTGCCGTGGCCCCGAAGGACGATGAGGAGAGGGGCGGCGCCGCCTTCGAGCGTCATCCGGCCGCGGCGATGTTCAAAGGCGACGAACAGGGCCGCCTCGCCGCCGAGGTCCGGAAAGCGGCCGACAAAGGGGCCGCTCGCATACCGCTCTTCGAGTTCGGTGACGACCGGAAGGAGTCCCGCGCCCGGGACCGTTCGCCCGTCCGGAAGGCGGATTGCCCGGCCGAGGAGGGGGTAGCCGCCGCCGAAGGCGGCGATGGCGCGGCCGGCGTCCGCCGCTGCCCAGAGCCCCCGTTCCAGGGCTGGAAGGGCGTCGAGGGCCCGGACGAGCCTCGGCCCGTCGTCGCCGGCCACGACGAGGAGATCTGCGTCGAGGGCCGCCTGGGGCGCCTCCGGCCGGATCGGCACCGGGCGAACGGCGAAGCCCCGCCATTCGGCCCGGCGTTTGAAGACCGTCGCCGCCTCGAAGAGGGACGCGGCATTCCAGCCGTCGACGGCGACAAGGCCGAGGCGAAGCGTTTTGCCGGGGCGAAGCGTTTCTTCAGGCGCGAAGGACATCGGCGCCCCTCCTTTCGTCCGGCGCTCCCGGCGGCCGGGCGCGGCGGGCGAGGGCGGCCCGGACGGCGGGGAGGGCCGTATAAGTCGCCAGCACGTACAGTTCCCCGCCGCCCGCCGCGGCGAGCCGCCTCAATCCTTCCGCGATCGCCCGCTCCGGCTCCGGCGCGGCAAACAGGAGCGGCCCGAGGCCCGCGTACAGAAACCGGAGGGCGGCGTCGTCCGCCCGCTCGCCCGCCGCGATGACGGCGGCGAGCCCGGGATGCCCTTCGAGGCGCTCGAAGGGCACCTCCCAGATCCACGACACGTCGGCGCCGTCCGCCGGCCGGTCGTTGAGAACAAAGACGACGGCGAATCGCCGCGGATCCTGCCCCAGCGGTTCCAGAGCCGCCCGGGCGCCGGCGGGATTTTTGACCAGCACGACCGTGGCCGCCTCGTCTCCGGGGAGGAAAAACCGCTCCCAGCGGCCGGGCCCCGTCACGTCCAGCCGTTCGAGGGCCGCCGCCAGGGCCGCCGGCGGCACGCCGAGGGCATGGGCGGCGTGGGCGGCGGCGAGGGCGTTGGGGATGTTGTAGCGGGCCGGGGCGTTCAGGCGAACCGGCGCGGCGAAGTCGCCGATGCGGAGCCAAAACCGAAGCTCGTCCGTCGCCACCGCCGCCGCTTCCGCCGTCGCTTCCGGTTCCGGTCGACGAAAGCCGCAGGCCGGGCAGCGGTAATCGCCCGGCCCGTCTCTCTCCGCCGCGAAGGGAAGGGGGGCGCCGCAGCGGGGAAACGCCCCGCGCTCCCAAACGCGCCCGGCCGCGGCGTCCGCCTCCTGCGCCGGCGTTTCGGCCGCCTCCGCTCCGGCGATCGCTTCGCCGGCGGCTCCGTTCGGTCTCCGAACTTCCGCGGCTTCGCCCAAGGTCGCCCGGCCGAAACCGTAGGCGTGAACGCGGGCCCCGGCGGCCTCCGCCGCCTCCCGGAGCGACCAGACGGTCGGATCGTCGGCGTTCAGAAAAACATGCCCCTCGGGCCGGACGAAGGCGAGCCCCCGCCGCAGCCGTTCGGCGACCGCCTCCACGGAACCGTACCGGTCCGTCTGATCGGGGGACAGGTTGGTCACGATGACCGCCTGCGGGCGAAGGGCGCGGGCGGCCGCCGGGAAGACGCCTTCGTCGACTTCCAGCACCGCGATCGCCTCCGCGGGCGGGCGCCGGCCCGCGGCGATGAGGGCCGTCGCCACCCCCTGAAGCAAGTTGGCCCCGGCCTCATTGGTGACGACGGGCCGTCCGCCGGCCCGAAGGAGGCCGGCGAGGAGCCGGGTGGTCGTCGTCTTGCCGTTCGTGCCGGTGACGAAGACGATCCGGCCGGCATAGGCCCGGCCGAAGCGGGCCAGAAGGTTCGGGCACAGCCGAAGGGCCACCGCCCCCGGGAGGGAAGAGGCGCTCCGGCGCAGGCGAAGAAGCAGGCGGCGCAGCCGGCGGGCCAGCCAGACGGCCGCGAGACACCCGAGGTCTCCGAGCATGGTGGGCCGTCCTTTCCGGGTCGCCCGAAGGCGCCGGGCCGGCGCCGGGGGGAACCCGCGTGCAGGATGAGGAAGGGCGGTGCCGGGGTCCGTTTCTGGCGATCGAACGTCGGCGCCCCGGCTCACCGATCCGATTCTCGATTATACGACGCCCTTCGCCGCGAGACAACGGCGGCGCGCCCGAAGAAAGCCGAGGGCCCAGGGCCGTCGCACCGGCCGGCGAGGGCCGACCGAGGGCGGCGCGCGCCGGACCCACGGGGCGATGCGGACGTTGCCCAAGGCCGGGCGAGGGGTTCCGACGACGGCGACCGGCGGTTCGGCTCCCCGAAAGGCGCCTTTTTTGAGGAAGGCCGCTTCGGACCGCGGCGGGCCGGGGCGCCGCGCTTTCCGGCGGAAAACGTCCGGCGAGGCGGGGCCGGCCGTCCGCTTTGCCGGACCGCGGCGCCCGATGCGCTATAATGGAGGCCGAAACGAAAGGAGGCATGTCGATGGACGAACGGAGCTTTGCCCTCGGCCCCGGCGACGGGGAGGTGGCCGCCTGGATCGAGGCGGCCGTTCGGGAGATCCGCCGCGCGATCGGAGAAGGCCGGGCGCTCATCGCCCTCTCCGGCGGCGTCGATTCCGCCGTCGCCGCCGCCCTCGTCCACCGGGCGATCGGCGATCGGCTTCAGGGCGTCTTTGTCGACCACGGCCTTTTGCGCAAAGGCGAAAAGGAGGAAGTCCTCGCGGCGCTCCGGGACGGGCTCGGCTTGGCGGTGGAGGCGGTCGACGCCTCCGAGCGGTTTTTGCAGGCCCTCGCCGGCGTCTCGGATCCGGAGGAAAAGCGCCGGCGCATCGGCCGCCTGTTCATCGACGTCTTTGAAGAGGCGGCCCAGCGGCTCGGCCCCTTCGACGTCCTCGTTCAGGGGACGATCGCGCCCGACGTGACCGAATCCGGCCACGGCGGAGGCCGCCTCGTCAAAAGCCACCACAACGTCGGCGGACTGCCGGCGTCGATGCGTTTTCGCCTCGTCGAACCGCTTCGGGCGCTTTACAAGGACGACGTCCGGCGGGTCGGCCGGGCCCTCGGCCTGCCGGAGGCGATCCTCGGCCGGCATCCTTTCCCCGGCCCCGGGCTCGCCGTGCGGGTGCTTGGCCCGGTGACGGCGGAGCGGCTTTCCGTCCTGCGAGAAGCGGATGCCCGCTTTCTCGAGGAGATCCGCCGCGCCGGGCTGTACGGAGAGATCTGGCAGGCGTTTTGCGTCCTTCTCGACAGCCGGAGCGTCGGCATCGGGCCGGACGGCGGCCGCCGCCTCGGCCACACGATCGCCCTCCGGGCGATTACGAGCCGCGACGCGACGACGGCCGACATCTATCCCCTGCCGCCGGAGCTGGTGCGGCGGGTCGTTCAGCGCATCATCGCCGAAGTTCCGGACGTCGTCCGGGTCGTCTGGGACGTGACGCCGAAGCCGCCGGCGACGATCGAATGGGAGTGAAGGCGACGGCGAAAAAGCGTCGGCTCCGGCGGAAGGCGATCGGCGTATGCGTAAAATTTTTCTCGGACGGCTTGCAGGGTTTTGCGGACAAAAAGAGAAGGAAGACCTCTTGGACACCCTTGAGAGGAAAGGAGAGGTCTTCCTTCATGGACATTGGTGTAGAACTCGTCGGGCTCATGGAAGTCTCCGCGGCGATGGATGCGGCAACGGATTCGTTCTCCTTCTGGGAAAGTTTGCATCGCCGCTTGATGCCGTTCAATGCTTCCCTCATGGCCGAAGCGTTCGAGCGGCTGGATCGCGAGCTCAAGGCGTCTTACGAAGCTCAATACGGGTGGGGAAGCGAACGGCGGGACCGAAGGACGATTGGAACCTTTTTCGGGCCGGTGACGTTTTTTTCGCCATCTCATGATCGATTCGACGGGGAAAGCACGCTATCCGCTGGATGAACACCTGGGCTTGATGCCGTATAAGCGTTACCGTCCGGATGTCGCTCTGACCTGCGCCGAACTCGCCGTTCAGCTCGGCATGACCGAACGGCTGGCACAGGCGGCGAATCAGCGAGCGGCACCGGCGGGTGGTGAAGCGGGCCGAGAAATCGGCGCGACGGACGGTCCTGGGCGAGCGAGGGGGTCTCAAGGCGGGGCGGATCCAGGTTGGGGCGGCACCGGCGAAGAGCTTATCGGGCGGCTGGCGCGATCCGTCGGCAGAATCCCCACCTCCGAGTAAAGGAGAAGAAAGGTGGACTCCCTGGGTCGGTGAGGAGCATCCTCACCGATCCAGGGGAGGGCAGGCGAAGCGCGTTAGGGCTTTTCGGGAATCGACTGAGTTTCCGTCTGGGTTTTGGGTTGTCCTCTTGAAGACTTCCTTGTCCCTTAAGATGACTGGGCCTCCGAGAACTGCTTGACACATCCCGATCGGCCGGCTTCGTTGACATCGTTCGGAGGGCGTGTTACGATCACCGTATGGAGTCGCATCGTTGGGGGGAGCGCCCATGAGCGTTCAGGAGAAAACGGAAGGGCTGACGTGGGAACAAAAGATCGGTCTCGCCGAAATGCTCAAGGGCGGCGTCATCATGGACGTGACGACGCCGGAGCAGGCGGTCATCGCCGAACGGGCCGGCGCGGCGGCGGTCATGGCCCTGGAGCGGGTGCCGGCGGACATCCGGCGGGAAGGCGGCGTCGCCCGCATGTCCGATCCGAAGATCATCAAGGAGATCAAACAGGCGGTCCGCATCCCGGTCATGGCCAAGGCCCGCATCGGCCACTTCGTCGAGGCGGAGATCCTCGAAGCCCTCGGCATCGACTTTGTCGACGAGTCGGAAGTCCTCACGCCGGCCGACGAGGAAAACCACATCTGGAAGCACGATTTTTCCGTCCCCTTCGTCTGCGGGGCGACCAACCTCGGGGAGGCGCTCCGGCGGATCGCCGAAGGGGCGGTCCTCATCCGCTCCAAAGGGGAAGCCGGGACCGGCAACGTCGTCGAGGCGGTGCGGCACCTCCGGTCGATTCAGCGGGATATCCGGCGGGTGAAGGAGACGCCGGAAGACGAGCTGCCGGCCCTTGCCAAAGCCCTCGGCGCGCCGCTGGAGCTTCTCCGGCAGGTCAAAGCGTTGGGGCGGCTCCCGGTGCCGCTTTTCGCCGCCGGCGGCGTCGCGACGCCGGCCGACGCGGCGCTTCTCATGCGCCTCGGCGCCGAGGCGGTCTTCGTCGGCTCGGGCATCTTCAAATCGGGCAATCCGGAAAAGCGCGCCCGGGCGATCGTGCTCGCCGTCCGGCACTACGACGATCCGAAGACGCTGGCGGAGATCTCCGAAGACCTCGGGGAGCCGATGGTCGGCATCAACGTCCAGGTGATGCCGGAAGAAGAGCGCCTCGCCCGCCGCGGCTGGTAGGCGGGCTTCGAGCGACGGGAAAGCCGATGAGAAAGCCCCGGCGTGAGCCGGGGCTTTCTCGCGTTTCGGATCGGTTTCCGTTCGATTCCGGCGCGGCGTGCCGTCAGCGGAGGGGAAGCTTCGGCGACGGAAGGGACCACGCCTGAAGCGGCAGGACGTCCCGGGGCGGCCGTCCGTCGAGGGCGGCCAGCATGTCGACGTAGGCGCCGAGAAAATCGAGATCGACGATGAGAGGAAGGCCGAGGTCGGCCGCCCGCCTGCGCACCGCGTAGCCCGGCGTTTCCTCGGCGGGGCCGCTCCGCGCTCCGGCCGCCTCCGGCGGAACCGGGCTCGCGACGAGATCGATCGAACCGTCGGCGATGCCGGCGAGAAGCCCTGCTTCCGTCGTCTCCGCGACCGGCACGGCGGCCGCCTTGAGGGCCGCCGCCGTCTCGCCGGCGGCGACAAGGCGGAAACCGAGGCCGGACAGCCGCCGGCCGTAGGGGACCGCCCCTTTGGGGTCGGCGGCGGAAAAGTCGAGGGCGACGATGCCGGAAAAGGGAACGTCGAAGCCGGCGGCCCGAATCGCTTTGTAGAGCGCTTCGTGGACGGTTCGCCCGCGCCCCAGCACTTCGCCGGTGGAACGCATCTCCGGCCCGAGGCGGACGTCGGCGTGGGCAAGCTTGGCCCAGGAAAAGACGGGAAGCTTCACGTAGACGTCCGGGGGCTCCGGCCAGAGCCAGGCGACGCCCCGCTTCGGCCGCCCGTCCGGTCCGACGGCCGCTAGGGGAACGGTGCCGTCGGCCGGCGGATCGAGGCCGAGCTCCGCCAGGGAGCGGCCGACGGCGATCCGGGTGGCGAGGCGGGCGAGAGGAAGCCCGGCGGCCTTGGCGAGGACCGGCACCGTCCGGGAAGCGCGGACGTTGACCTCGAGGACGTACAAGGTGCCTTCGTAGAGGACGTATTGGACGTTCAGGAGCCCCCGCACGCCGAGGGCGAGGGCGAGACGCCCCGTTGTTTCGACGATCGCCCGCCGGACGGGCGCCTTGAGGCCGGCGGGGAAGACGGCGGTTGAATCGCCGGAGTGGACCCCGGCCCGCTCGAGGTGCCGGAGGATGCCGGCGACCACGACCGCTTCCCCGTCGGACAGGGCGTCGACTTCGAGCTCGACGCCGGGGAAGTACCGGTCGAGGAGGATCGGCCGCTGCCCGGCGGTGGCGAGGGCGGCGCGGAGGTAGCGGCGAAGGGCCGCCTCGCTGGGGACAATTTCCATCGCCCGGCCGCCCAGGACGTAGCTCGGCCGCACGAGAAGGGGATAGCCGAGGGCTTGGGCGGCCTGAATCGCTTCTTCGACGTCAAAGACCGTCCGCCCCGGCGGCCGCCGGAGTCCGAGGGCGGCGAGGAGGGCATCGAACCGCCGGCGGTCTTCCGCCCGGTCCACGCCGTCGGGGGCGGTGCCGAGGAGGGGCCGGCCGGCCCGGGCCAGCGGTTCCAGAAGGTGGATCGCCGTCTGTCCGCCGAACTGGGTGAGGACGCCGACGACCCGGGGGGCTTCGGCGTCCAGCACTTCCAGCACATCTTCGGGCCAGAGGGGCTCGACGTACAGCCGGTCGGAGACGTCCGTGTCCGTCGAGACGGTCTCGGGGTTGTTGTTCACCATGACCGCTGCAAAGCCTTCTTCTCGGAGGGCCCAGGCGGCGTGGACGGCGCTGTAGTCGAATTCGATCCCCTGGCCGATCCGGATCGGACCGGAGCCGAGGACGACGACCGCCGGGGTCGATGCCACTTCGCGGGCTTCGGCGCCTTCGCCCGTTGCCCCCTGCCCGTCGGCGCTGTCCGGCCGGCGGGCCGCGATCGCCTCGGTCCGGGCGGCGGCCGCCTCGGACCAGGCGCCGGATCCGGCAGCCTTTTCCGCTTCCTCGGGCCGCGCTTCGCCGTAGGTGCCGTAGCGGTACGGCGCCGGCGGCCCGAAGCCGTCCCGGCGGCAGTCGCCGATCGTCCGAAAGGCCGGTCGGATGCCGTGGGCCCGCCGGAGGGCGGCGACGACCTCGGGGGAAAGGCCGGTCAGCCGGGCGATGGCGGTGTCGGAGAACCCCAGGCGCTTGGCGTCGGCGAGGAGGGCGGGCGAAAGGGCCCCCTGGGCCGCCCGCAGCCGCCCTTCGACGGCGACGATGTCGGCGAGCGCCTCCACGAACGGGCGGGCGACGGCCGACAGCTCGGCGACCGCCGCCGGGGTCATCCCCCTCCGCAAGGCTTCCGCCATCGCCCACAGGCGGTCGTCGCCCGGCGTTCGGATCCGCTCGGCGAGGGCCCTGTCCGAGAGGGCGGCGAGCTCCGGATCCGAGAGGCCGTCGCGGCCGACCTCGAGGGAGCGGATCGCCTTCATGAGCGCTTCCGGAAAAGAGCGGCCGACGGCCATCACTTCGCCGGTCGCCTGCATCTCGGGCCCGAGGCGGCGGGCCGTTTCGGGAAATTTTTCAAACGGAAAGCGGGGCACTTTGACGGTCACGTGATCGATCGCCGGCGGCCGATCGGCGAACGGCCGGCCGGTGCGCCGGTCGCGGATTTCGGCCAGCGTGAGGCCGACGGCGACCTTGGCCGCGACCCGGGCGATCGGATACCCCGTCGCTTTCGAGGCGAGGGCGCTCGAGCGGCTGACGCGGGGGTTGACTTCGATGACGGCGTACGCTTTTTCATCCGGCGAAAGGGCAAATTGGATGTTGCAGGCGCCCCGGACGTCGAGGGCGTCGATGATGCGCTCGGCCGCCGCCTCCAGGCGCCGGGCCGCTTCCGCCGAGAGGGTTTGCACCGGAGCGACGACGATCGAGTCGCCGGTGTGGACGCCGACAGGGTCGACGTTTTCCATGCCGGTGACGATGACCCGGCCGCCGGCGCCGTCCCGGACGACTTCGTATTCGATCTCCTTCCAGCCGTAGATGCTTTTTTCGATCAGCGCCTGATGGATGGGCGAAAGGCGAAGGGCCCGGGCGGCGATCGCCCGGAGCGCCTCCGGCGTCTCGGCGTGGCCGCCGCCAGAGCCGCCCAGGGTATAGGCCGGCCTGACGATGACCGGATAGCCGATCGCCGCCGCCGCCTTCAGTGCCTCATCGACGTCGGTGACCGTCGTCGATGGAAGCACCGGCTCGTCGATGGCGGTCATGAGCGCTTTGAAGGCGCCCCGGTCTTCCGCCTGCCGGATCGTCTCGAGGGACGTCCCGAGCAGGCGGACGCCGTACGCCTCGAGGACGCCGGCGTCGTGGAGGGCCGTCGCAAGGTTCAGGGCCGTCTGGCCGCCCAAGGTCGGGAGCAGGCCGTCTGGGCGCTCCCGGGCGATGATCGCCTCGAGGACGTCGACGGTGAGGGGCTCGAGGTACGTCCGGTCCGCGAGGTCGCGGTCGGTCATGATCGTCGCCGGGTTCGGGTTGACGAGGATGACCGTCAGCCCTTCTTCTTTGAGGGCGGCGATCGCCTGGGTGCCACTGTAGTCGAATTCGGCCGCCTGGCCGATGACGATCGGGCCGGAGCCGATGACGAGCACGCGCTGAAGGTCGGGGTGAAGCGGCATGGTCTCTCTCCTCCGGCGCCGCCGGGGCGCCGATTGCATAAGTATAAGAGCTTGCCTTTAATTTACGGGATCCGCTGTATAATGTCAAGGGAAAGCTTATAAGTATTCATCCCGGCCGGGGCCCGGCTTCCTAAAATCGAATAAAGATAATAAAAAAGGACCTAACGTTCGGTTTATGATTGACAGGGCCGTTCGGCCCTGTTACACTGACGGAGACGGGCGTCGCGCCTTTTCGCGCGCCGCCCTTCGGGCCGGTCATCGTTGTTCGGAATGATGGGATCGGGTGCGGCGCAAGAAGCGATCTTTCGGGATGCGAATGGCGCCGCCGCAGGCGGCGCAAGACGGCGGGTGACGACGATGACGATTTTTGCCCTGTGGGGCCGGGAACGGGCGGCCGAGGCGGCGATCGATGGACTTCTCGCCCTTCAGCACCGGGGGCAGGAGGCGGCGGGGCTCGTGACTTCCGACGGGACGGAGCTTTTCGTCCGGCGGGGGCGGGGGCTCGTCGCCGAGGCGCTCGCCGGCGCCGAGGCCCTGCCCGGCGATCGGGCCCTCGGCCACGTGCGGGATCGGGCCGCAGCCGACGAAGAGCCACCCGACGGCCAGCCGTTCGTCAAAGCGTCCGGGCGCTTTGCCCTCGTCATCAGCGGCGGATTTTCCGAACCGGAATCGGGCGCCCTCCTCTCGGCCGGCGTGCCCGACCGGAGCGCCGCTTCTTTTTCGCCGGCGGGCGCCCGGCGGCCGTTGGCGGCGCCGGCGGAAGGGGCGGCGTCGGCGTTTTTTTTCCGGTTGGCGGCGGCGCTTGCTTCAGGCGGCGGTTCCGGCACGGCGCCGGAAGCGGCCTTTGCGGCGCTCCTCCGGCGGCTCCGGGGCGGGTTTGCGGCGGCGGCGCTTTTTCCCGACCGGCTTCTTGTGGCCCGGGATCCTCACGGGATCCGGCCGCTTTCGTATGGCCGGATCCCGGGGGGCGTTGCCGTGGCGACGGAGACGCCGGCCCTTTACGCCGTCGGGGCGACCGACGTCGCGGACGTGCCGCCCGGGACGCTTCTCATCGCCGACGGCGCCGGCTTTCGGGCCGTCCCCTTTGCTGAACCCGGGCCGCTGGCCCTTTGCAGTTTTGAACTGCTCTATTTCGCCCGACCTGATGCGGCGATGGGCGGCCGGGTCGCCCACGTCGTCCGGCGGGCGCTCGGCCGGCGCCTCGCGGAAGAGGCGCCGGCGGAAGGGGAGGTCGTCATCGGCGTGCCGGATTCCAGCCTGTCGGCGGCGATGGGGTTCGCCGAGGCGAGCGGCCTCCCCTTCGATTTCGGACTGGTAAAAAATCGGTATGTCGGCCGCACGTTCATCCGACCGGAGGCGCCGGCGCGGGAGCAGGGGGTGCGGCGGAAGCTCGCGGTCCTCGATCCGGTCGTTCGGGAGCGCTCGGTGGTCGTCGTCGACGATTCGATCGTCCGGGGGACGACGATGCGGCGCATTGTCAAGCTCCTGCGGGAGGCCGGCGCCCGGGCGGTGCACGTTCGCATCGCCGCCCCGCCGGTGCGGCATCCGTGCCCCTACGGCGTAAACTTCACCTCGAGGGATGAGCTCATCGCCGCCCGGGCGGACGTCGAGGCGATGCGCCGGACGATCGGCGCCGAAAGCCTTCGGTTTTTGAGCCCGGAAGGGTTTCGGGCGGCGGTGGGCGGCGGCGTCTGCCTCGGCTGTTTTCAAGGGGAATACCCGGTGGCCTGGCGGTGAGGCGGGATTGTTGTTTCGGCGGCGCTCGTGTAGAATACTCCTTAAGGAAGGAGAAGACCCCTGAGGTCCATTGATGGAAGAAGACGGCGATTCGCCTCGTACGATCGGAGGGAGGTTGGGGCGTGGTTGCGGTGAACGCCGAAACGGAGCTGTATGCCCTGTTCGGCTCGCCGGTGGCGCATTCTCTGTCGCCGGAAATGCAGACGGCCGCCCTCCGGGAACGGGGGCGAAACGCGGTCTACCTGGCCTTTGACGTCAAGCCCGATCGCCTCGAGGAGGCGGTGCGGGCGATTCGGGCCCTCGGCATTCGGGGGGCCAACATCACCATCCCGCACAAAGAGGCGGTCATCCGCCATCTCGATGCCCTCGACGAAAGCGCCCGCCGCTACGGGGCGGTCAACACGATCGTCGTCCGGGACGGCGCCCTCATCGGGCACAATACGGACGGCGAGGGATACATCCGTTCGCTCGAGGAACTGTTTCTGATCGACTGGCCGGAGCAGCGGGTGCTCCTTCTCGGCACCGGCGGCGCGATGCGGGCGGTGGCGATCGCCGTGGCCCTCAAAGGCGTCCGCTCGATCACCCTCGTCAACCGGACCGAAGAGCGGGCCCGGGCCCTCGCGGAAGAACTGCACCGCCTCGGCGCGGCCGTCGAGGTGGAGCGCTGGGCGAACCGCCGGCATCTGACCGCCGACAAGACGCTCGTCATCAACGGCACGCCGCTCGGCATGGTGCCGCGGACGGACGAGTCGCCGCTTCCCCGGGAGGCGCTGCATCCGAATCTCATCGTGAGCGACCTCGTCTACAACCCGTTCAAGACGCGGCTCCTCTTCGACGCCGAGGCGGCGGGGGCCCGGGTCCATCCCGGCATCGGCATGCTCGTCCATCAGGGGGCGCTGGCCTTCGAGCTCTGGACCGGCGAGCGGGCGCCGATTCCGGTCATGTACCAGGTCGCCCGGTCGAAGGTCGTTCACCTGAAGGAGACGGAAGGCGGCGGAGCGTTGCCTCCACCCCCTCCCCGGGATGCCGTCGGCGAGGTCGCCGGTCGGTGAGGCGCATCGGGCTTTTCGGCGGGACGTTCGATCCGCCCCACTGGGGCCACCTCGTCGCCGCCGAGCGGGCGGCCGACGCCCTTGGCCTCGAGGCGGTCTGGTTCGTGCCGAATCGCCTCCCGCCCCATAAGGACCCCCGCCTGCACGCGCCGGCGGAAGACCGGCTGGCGATGGTGCGGCTCGCGATCGACGGGGTGCCGCATTTCGCCGTCTCGTCGGTCGAGCTCGAGCGGGACGGCCCGTCGTACACGATCGATACGGTGCGGCTCCTTCGGGCGCGGCACCCGGACGTTGCCTGGACGTTCATCGTCGGGGAGGATGCGTTCCGAAGCCTTCCGACCTGGAAGGAGGCGGCCGAGCTCGTCCGGCTCGTCGGGTGGGCGGTCCTGCGCCGCGCCGAGGCGGGGGACGGCGAAGGGGGGCGAGCCGATCGGCCGGAAGGCCCGAAGGCGGACGGCCGGAATGCCGTCGCTCCGGACGGCAAACCGGGGGGCATTGCGGTCGCGGAGCCCCCTTCCGGCGACGGGCCTCCCGCTTTTTTCGCCGAGGTCGCGGCCGCCGTCATCGAAATGCCCCGGATCGACCTCTCGTCGTCCCTCATCCGCGCGTGGGTGCGCGCTGGCCGCTCCATCCGCTTCCTCGTCCCGGAGCCGGTCCGGCGCTACATCGTCGAGCGGGGGCTGTACCGTTAGCCGGTTCCGGGGCAGGGTCGCGAGGGCGGGGAGGGAAGCCCGTGGAGGGATTGCTGGCGGCGATCGACGCGGATCTTCGGGCGGAACTGAGCCCGAAGCGGTACCGGCACGTTCTCGACGTCGCGGAGACGGCCCGAACGCTGGCTCCGCGGGCCGGCGTGCCGGAAGAGGAGGCGGTGTTGGCGGCCCTCCTTCACGACCGGTGCCGGGAGTGGCCGAAGGCGGAGCTGGAGGCCGTCCTTCGCCGCTACCGGGACGTCGTCTGGCTGGACTACGCGCCGGTCATCTGGCACGGTCCCGTCGCCTCGTACGTCGCTCGGGAGCGCTACGGCGTCGACAACGTCCGGGTGCTGGAAGCGGTCTACTATCACACGACCGGCCGCGGGGCGATGAGCTCCCTCGATCTTGTCCTGTGGGTGGCGGATTATATCGAGCCGGGGCGGACCTTTCCCGAGGCCGACGTCGCCCGGAAGCTCGCCGAAACGGACCTGGAGGCCGCCTTTCGCTACGGTCTTTCGCGATCGCTCATCGAGCTCATCGAGCGGGGGGAAAAGATCCATCCGGCGATGTGGCAGGCCTACAACGCGATCGCAGGAAGGAGGGCATAAGTGGCGGAGCACACGCTGCCGGAGAATGTGGCATCGGCGCTGGCGCAGGCGGTGGCGAAGGCGCTTTTGAACAAAAAGGGGGAGGACGTCCGCATCCTGTCGCTCCGGAGGCTCAGCCTCGTCGCCGACTACTTCGTCCTCGCCAGCGGCACGAGCCGTCCGCACGTCCAGGCGTTGTACGAGGCGGCCGTCGACGTCTTCCTCGAGCGGGGGATTCGGCCCCGGATCGAAGGGGCGGAGCACCGGCGCTGGGTGCTCGTCGACGGCGGCAGCGTCGTCGTCCACGTGTTCCACGAGGAAGAACGGGCATATTACGGCCTCGAGCGGCTCTGGTCGGATGCTCCGGAAGTGCCGTTTCCGAGCCCGGCGCCGGCGCCATAAGAAGCGCCTGTCCTTCGTCCGCCGCTTTGCTCGCGGCGCCAGCCGCTACCGGCGCCGGTGCCGGTCGAGGAGCGCCAGGACGGCGTCATCCTCAAGCTGCGGGAAGTGGCGGTAGAACTGGCCGACGGCGTAAAACGGCTCCGGTTCGGCGAGGAGGACGACACTGTCGGCCAAAGAGGCGAGGCGCCTTCGGGCTTCCGGCGGCGCGACCGGGGCGGCGACGAGGCGCCGGAGCTCCGGCCGGGCCGCCTTGAGCCACGCGAGGGCGGCGAGGACCGTCGCGCCGGTGGCGATGCCGTCGTCGACGACGATCGCCAGGTCGGTCGTATCCGGAGGCCCGGCGCCATAGGCCGCAAGACGGCGGCGGACTTCTTCCCGCACCCGGGCTTCTTCCGCCCGGAGGTCGTCCGGTCGAAGGCCGAGGACCTCCAGAACGGCCGGCTGGTAGACGGCTTTGCCGTCGGGGCCGACGGCGCCGACGGCGAGCTCCGGCTGCCCCGGCGCCCCGATTTTGCGCACGACGAGGACGTCGAGGGGAAGGGACAGGCGTTCGGCCATCGCCGCCGCGACGGCGACTCCGCCCCGGGGAATGCCGAGCAGGAGGGCGCGCCGCTTCATAAGGTCCGGGACGGCCCGGCGGACGGCATCGGCGAGGCGCCGACCGGCGTCGGCGCGGTCGACGAAGCGGAACGGAGGCATCATCATCTTTTCACCTCTCCTTTTTGACAACGGATTTTTTGACAACGGTGACGCCGTTCGATACAATGGAGGGGCAGGCGGGCCAGCCCGCCCGGAGCGAACGTCGGGATGATTCGAATCGCATAATCGCGCAAACGCGATGACCGGGCGCCGCGCGGCGGCGGGCCCTCAGAGAGCCGGCGGTCGGTGCGAGCCGGTGGCCGGCGCTGCGCGTCCTCTCCCGGAAGTGGCCGGTTCGATGTCGGCCGGAAGGCCGGCGGAGGGCCGGACGTCTCCCGCGTTAAGGGAACGAGGGGCCGGCGGGTTTGCCGGCAAGAAGGGTGGTACCGCGGAGGTCGAGCGCCTTCGTCCCTTGGGGACGGGGGCGTTTTTTCATACCCCGAATCTATTCTCCCAGTTTTGGCGCTGCGCGCCAAGCGAGGGACGGTCCAGAGGAGGGAGAATGCGTTGGCCGGACGAGAGCGTCACGCTTACGATCACCGGGCGATCGAGCGGAAGTGGCAGGCGTACTGGGAAGAACATCAGACGTTCCGCGTCGATGACGGGGACCGATCGAAACCGAAATATTACGTCCTGGATATGTTTCCCTACCCGTCCGGGTCGGGGCTCCACGTCGGCCACGTCGAGGGGTACACGGCGACGGACATCGTCGCCCGGATGAAGCGGATGCAGGGGTACAACGTCCTTCACCCGATGGGGTGGGACGCCTTCGGTCTCCCGGCGGAGCAGTACGCCCTCGACACGGGGAACAACCCGCGGCACTTTACCCAGAAGAACATCGACAACTTCCGGCGGCAGCTCAAGTCCCTCGGCTTTTCGTACGACTGGAGCCGGGAGATCGACACGACCGATCCGAAGTACTACAAGTGGACGCAGTGGATTTTTCTCAAGCTGTACGAACACGGCCTCGCCTACATGGCGGAGGTGCCGGTGAACTGGTGTCCGGCCCTCGGGACGGTGCTGGCCGACGAAGAGGTGATCGACGGCAAAAGCGAGCGGGGCGGCCATCCGGTCTACCGGGTGCCGATGCGGCAGTGGCTGCTTAAGATCACCGCCTACGCCGACCGGCTGCTCGAAGACCTCGAGAGCCTCGACTGGCCGGAGCACATCAAAGAGATGCAGCGGAACTGGATCGGCCGCTCCGACGGGGCGGAGATCGACTTTCCGCTCGAGGGGGGCGTCGGGACGGTGACGGTGTTCACGACCCGGCCCGATACGCTCTTCGGGGCGACGTACCTCGTCCTCGCGCCGGAGCACCCCCTCGTCGACGCGATCACGACGCCGGATCGGCGGCCGGCGGTCGAGGCGTACCGGGAGGAAGTGCGCCGGAAGTCGGACCTCGAGCGGACGGACCTGAACAAAGAAAAAACCGGCGTCTTCACCGGCGGCTATGCCCTGCACCCGGTGACCGGGGCAAGGCTTCCGGTCTGGATCGCCGATTACGTCCTCGGCCATTACGGCACCGGGGCGATTATGGCCGTCCCGGGACACGACCAGCGGGACTGGGAGTTCGCCCGGGCAATGAACCTGCCGATCGTCGAGGTGGTCCGGGGCGGTAACCTCGATGAGGGCGCCTACACCGGCGACGGCGAGCACGTGAACTCGGATTTTCTGAACGGCCTCCGGAACGCCGAGGCGATCGAGACGATGATCCGCTGGCTGGAAGAACACGGCAAGGGCCGCCGCAAGCGGCAGTACCGCCTGCGGGATTGGGTTTTCAGCCGGCAGCGGTACTGGGGCGAGCCGATTCCGATCCTCCACCTCGAGGACGGGACAACGAAGCCGGTGCCGGAGGTGGCGCTTCCGGTCACGCTTCCGGAGACGGACCACATCCGGCCGACCGGCACCGGCGAGTCGCCGCTCGCGAACATCGCCGAGTGGGTCGAGACGCTTGATCCCGAGACCGGAAAACGGGCCCGACGGGAGACGAACACGATGCCCCAGTGGGCCGGAAGCTCGTGGTACTTCCTCCGCTTTGTCGATCCCCACAACGACGAGCGGCTCGCCGATCCGGAAAAGCTCGCCTACTGGCTGCCGGTCGACCTGTACGTCGGCGGGGCGGAACACGCGGTCCTCCACCTTCTGTATGCCCGCTTCTGGCATAAATTCCTCTACGACCTCGGCGTCGTGCCGACGAAGGAGCCGTTTCAGAAGCTCTTCAACCAGGGCATCATCCTCGGGGAAAACCACGAGAAGATGTCCAAGTCCCGGGGCAACGTCATCAATCCGGACGAGATCGTCGAAAGCCACGGCGCCGACGCCCTTCGGCTCTACGAGATGTTCATGGGGCCGCTTGAGGCGACGAAGGCGTGGTCGATGGACGGGCTGGACGGCGCCCGGCGCTTCCTCGACCGGGTCTGGCGGCTCATTGTCGCCGAAGACGGGACGCTTTCGCCGCGGATCCGGGAGACGGCGGAAGCCGACGACGCCTTGACCCGCCTGTACCACCAGACGGTGAAAAAGGTGACGGAAGACTACGAAGCCCTCCGGTTCAACACGGCGATCAGCCAGCTCATGATCTTCGTCAACGAGGCGTCCCGCCGGAAGGCGCTCCCGAAGGCGTTCGTCGAGGGGTTCGTCAAGCTCCTCTATCCGGTGACGCCGCACCTCGGCGAGGAGCTCTGGGCGCGTCTCGGCCACACCGGCACGATCGCTTACGAACCGTGGCCGGCGTACGATCCGGCCGCCCTCGAAGCGCCGGAGGTGGAGGTCGTCGTCCAGATCGGCGGCCGGGTGCGGGGAAAGCTTGTCGTGCCGAAGGGGCTTCCGGAGGCGGAGCTCAGAGAGCAGGCGCTTCGCTTGCCGGAGATCGAGCGGCATCTCGACGGAAAGCCGCCGAAGAAGGTCGTCGTCGTGCCGGATAAGATCGTGAACATCGTCGTCTGACGGTCGGGCGAAAAGGCCGGCGGAGGGCCGGGCGAAACCGCCGACCGATGGTCGGACGAACGGGCCTTCCGGCCGGACGAAAGCGCGGTGGGGGAGGGGGAGCGGGATGTCCCGAGAGGCGGACGGCGGGCCGCGGTGGGAAGCGCGGACCGACTGGGGCTGGTTTGCCCTGACCGAGGCGCCGATCGACGTGGGGGCGCTGTCGGCCTTCGTCACCCGGCCGGAGGTCGGGGCGGTCAACGTCTTTCTCGGCACCGTCCGGGAGTGGACGCGGGGGCGGCGGACGCTTTATCTCATCTACGAGGCGTATGAGGCGATGGCGCTTCGGCTGCTTCAGGCGCTCGGGGAGGAAGTGCTGAGGGAACATCCCGGCGCGCGGGTGGCGGTGCACCACCGCCTCGGCCGGCTGGAAATCGGCGAGATCGCCGTCGCCATCGCCGTCGGCACGCCGCACCGGGACGCCGCCTACGCCGGAAGCCGGCACATCATCGAGCGGATCAAGGAAATGGTGCCGATCTGGAAAAAGGAATTCTGGGAGGACGGATCGTTCTGGGTCGGCGACCAGCTAGAGCAGGTGCCGTATCCCGACGGTCGGCCGCCGGAGGGGCCCGAAGGATGAGGCGGCCCGCCGGCGGCCTTGGCCGAGCTGGCGGAGCGGCGGGTTGGCGGCAGGAGGAGGGACGGAAATGGGACCGGAGTCGGATCGGCCGCAGCCGTGGCGGGAGCACCTCGCCGAGCTCCGGCGGCGGCTCATCTGGTCGCTCGTCGTGCTTCTCGGGATGACGGTCGCCGCCCTGGCCCTGGCGCCCGTTTTCTTTCGGTGGCTTCGGCCGCCGGGGATCGAGTGGTACGCCTTTTCGCCGATGGATACGCTGGCGACGTTTCTCAAGGTGTCGCTGGCGTTCGGCTTTTTTTTAAGTTTGCCCTTTGTGTTGTATCAGATCTGGGCCTTCGTCCGGCCGGGGCTCACGGAGCGAGAAGCCCGGGCGGCCCTCAAGCTCATCCCGGCGTCGTTTGCCCTGTTTCTCGTCGGGGTCGCCCTGGGGTACGCCGTCCTCTTTCCGGCCCTCGTTCGGGCGCTCATGCGCCTGAACGCCTTTTTGGGCCTCGAGCTCGTCCTGGGCGTTCGACCCTATCTGGAGCTTCTCGTCCGCGTGCTCCTCGCCGCCGGCGCGGTGTTTGAGCTTCCGCTCGTGATGATCTTTCTCGCCTCGGTGGGGCTCCTTCCGCCGGAGCGGCTGAAAAAAAGCCGGCCGACGGCGTATTTTGTCCTCATCGTCGCAAGTTGGCTTTTCGCGCCGGGCGACTGGGTGAGTTTTCTTCTGCTCGTCCTGCCGCTTCTCGTGCTGTTTGAGCTCTCGGCGCTTTTGATCCGGCTGGCGTTCCGCCGGCGCGTCGCGTCCGGGGTCGGATGAGCCGTCGCCGGCGGCGCGAAGCGGGTCGGATCGGGAGCGGTACGGGGCGAAGAAGGGAGGGACGGCGATGAACGGGAAGAACGGAGGTCTGGATCGTTCGACGGTGACGGTGCTTTTGTTTGCCGGGCTGGGGGAGAAGGTCGGCCGAACGCTTTCGTGGCCGTGGCGGGAGGGGCTTACGGTGGCGGGGCTTCTCGACGAGCTCGCCGCCCGTTATCCGGAGGTGGCGGTGTACCGGCCGACGGTGATGACGGCGGTGAACGCCGCCTACCGCCCGGTCGATCATCCGCTTCGGCCGGGCGACGAAGTGGCGCTCATCCCGCCGGTGAGCGGCGGTTGAGGCGCCGGGCATCCGGGCACCGTTTCGATGCCGGCGCGGTGCGCCGGGCGTGGGCGCTTGCGCTTTTGTTCGGGGCGCTCTGGCTCGCCCTGGGCGGCTGCCTGAGCGGGCCGTTTCCCGGCGCGCCGCCGAAGGGAGCGGATGACGGGGCGGTCCGGGAAGCGGCGGCGATCCGCCTCGTCGATGCCACCGGCGCCGAAGTGGCGCTTCCGGCGCCGGCCCGGCGGGTGGTCACGCTCCTTCCGAGCCTGACGGAGACGGTGGCGGCGGTGGCCGGCGCCAAGGTCCTCGTCGGGGTGACGGCAAACGACACGTACCCGCCGGAGGTGCGAACGCTTCCGACCGTCGGCGACATGGCCGTCGATCCGGAGCGGGTGGCGGCCCTGCGGCCGGATCTCATCCTCGCCGGCCGCTTTCATGGGACGACCGTCGTTCCGGCGCTCCGGCGCCTCGGAATCCCGGTGTTCGTCGAGGAGGAAAACGCCCGCACGTTCGACGACGTCTACCGAACGATCCGGAACGTCGCCGCGCTCCTCGGCGAAGGGAAGCGGGGCGAGGCGCTCGTCGCCCGGCTTTCGTCCCGGGTGCAGGCGATCGAGGCAGCGGTGCGGGCGGTGCCGGAGGCGGAGCGAAAGACGGCGTTCGTCCTTCTTTCCCCGCCGCCGGATGTGTATACGGCCGGCGGCGACACGTTCATCGGCGCGGTGCTCCGGGCGGCCGGGGTCATGAACGTCGCCGAGGCGGCGGAGGGCTGGCCCCTCTGGTCGGCAGAAGACGTCGTCCGGGCCGATCCGGACGTGCTCCTCCTCGTCGCCGGGGAGGGGGAGGCGAAGCGGTGGATCGAGGCGCTCAGGCGGTCGCCCGGCCTGTCTACCCTGCGGGCGGTGCGGGAAAGCCGCGTTGTCGCGATCGACGCCGACCGGATCAGCCGGCCGGGACCGCGCCTCGTGGAGGCGCTCGTCGAGGTGGTCCGGGCGGTTTATCCCGGCGTCGTCGTGCCGGAAGGGGTCGGCGGCGGATGAGCCGCCGGCGGATCGCGCTCGGGTACGCCGGCTTCGGGCTTTTTGCCCTGGCGGCGATCGCCGCCGGTCTGTGGTGGGGCGCCGCGCGGCTGGATGCGGCGCCGCCCGGAACGCCGGAGGGAGAATGGATCCGGCGGATCGTCTGGGAGCTTCGGGCGCCGCGGGTGCTCACGGCCTTCTGGGCGGGGGCGGCGCTCGGGCTTGCCGGTGCCGCCCTCCAGGCGCTTTTTCAAAATGTCCTCGCCGAGCCCTATACGCTCGGCGTGTCGTCCGGCGCGGCGTTCGGAGCGGCGCTTTTTTTCGCCTTGGGCGGGGCATCCGGCCTCGGGGCCGGCGGCACGGCGCTCGCCGGCGCCGCCGCCGCGCTCTTTTTGGTGCAGCTTCTTGTGCGGCTTTCCCGCCGGCCGTCGGCGGAGGGGCTCATCCTCGCCGGGGCGGCGGTGAACGCTTTTTTCGGCGCGCTGGTGTCGCTTCTCATGGTGTTCGCCGGCGAGGAGCTTCGGGCGATCGTGTACTGGCTGTTCGGGAGCGTCGCCGGCCGATCGTGGCCGACGGTCCTCGGCCTCGGTGGGCTGGTTGCCGCCGGTTTTGTCGGCCTGTACGCCGAGCGGCGAAGGCTCGACGCCCTGTTGTTCGGTGAAACGGCGGCGCTCGCCGTCGGCGTCGACGTCGTCACGCTCAGGCGGCGGGTCGCCTTTCTTGCTTCCGCCCTCGCCGCCGGTGTTGTCGCCGCCGCCGGCGTCATCGGCTTTGTCGGCCTCGTCGCCCCGCACGTCGTCCGCCGCTTCGGGGCGCCGATGCACCGGCATCTTCTTCCGCTCGCGGCGCTCTTCGGCGGCGGATGGCTCGTCGCCGCCGACCTCATCGCCCGGTGGGCGCTGGCGCCCCGGGAGCTGCCCCTCGGCGTCGTGACGGCTCTGGTCGGGGCGCCGCTTTTTGCCTGGCTCCTCGTCCGAAGGGAGGCGCTTTCGGGAGACGATCGCGATGCGCGATGAAGGAATGATGCAGGCGGCGATCCTCGCCGTGCGGCGAATCGGAGCGTCGGTCGGGGGGCGAGCGCTTTTTTCCGACCTCGACTGGGCGCTCTATCCCGGCGAGGTGTGGGCCGTCGTCGGTCCGAACGGCGCCGGGAAAACGACGTTTCTCGCGCTCCTCGCCGGGCTCAGGCGACCGGATGCCGGCGAGGTCACCCTCCGGGGCCGTCCCCTCCGGCGCCTCCGGCGGGAGGAGATCGCCCGGCACGTGGCGTACGTGCCCCAATCTCCCGGCTCAGGGCCGCTTTCCCTGGAGGAGTTTCTCGCCCTCGGCGGACTTGCGGCCGGGCTGGCCGGCGCGGCACTTCGCCGGCGGGTGGAACAGGCGGCCGAGCGGTTCGGCCTCGGGGGGCGGCTGAAGCTCCCGGTGCAGGCGCTATCGGGCGGGGAGCGGCGCCGGGCGTATCTCGCCCGGGCGGAGGTGCAGGACGCCGCCGCGTATTTGCTCGATGAGCCGGCGGCCGACCTGGATGTGCGGGCGGCGTGGGAGATGTTCGGCCGGATCCGGGCGTGGGCGGCGGAAGGACGCGGCGTGGTGTTCGTCACCCACGACGTCAACGCGGCGGCGCTCGTCGCGGACCGGGTGCTCCTTTTCGGCGGTCGGCGCGGCGCTTCTTCGCCGTCGGCCGAACAAGGGCGGCCATCTCCGGCGGCCGAAGCCGGGATGCCGGACCGGGGGGCGGCGCCCATTCCGGCGGTCCTTCACCCGGCGGCCCTTCAGGCGGAGGCGATCGAAGGCGCCTTTGGCCTGAGGCCGGTTCCGATCCGGCATCCGCTGGCAGACGTGCCGCAGTTTCTGTATCCTCCCATTCGACCCGGTCCATACTAACGGTGCACAAGCCCGTTCGGAAGGAGGGGCCGCGGTGCACCGAAGGTCTGGCCGGGAAAAGGGCCGTCGGTCGGCGCTCATCGTGCTGACGGCGTTGGTCGCCGCCGCCCTCGCGCTCGCCGGCGCGCAGCCGGCGGAAAACGGCGGCTGGGGCGCGGACCGGGCGGCGGCGTTCGGCAAAGGGACGCTTCGCGTCGGCGCCCGCGGCGGCGACGTGTATGAGCTGCAGGGGCGGTTGAAATACCTCGGTTACTACACCGGCCCGGTCGACGGCGTCTTCGGCTGGCGGACGTACTGGGCGGTGCGCAACTTTCAGTATCGCTTCGGGCTTCGGGTGGACGGCGCCGTCGGCCCGGCGACGAAGGCAAAGCTCTATGCGGCGACGCGGGGCTGGCGGCCAACGGCGCCTGCGACTCCGGCGCGGGCGGCCGGGTTCGCGGGGCCGGTCCTTCGGGTCGGCGCTCGGGGAGGCGCCGTTTCCGACGTCCAGGGGCGGCTCAAATTTCTCGGCTATTACAAGGGGCCGGTCGACGGCGTCTTCGGCTGGCGGACGTACTGGGCGGTGCGCAACTTTCAGTATCGCTTCGGGCTTCGGGTGGACGGCGCCGTCGGCCCGGCGACGAAGGCAAAGCTCTATGCGGCGACGCGGGGCTGGCGGCCAACGGCGCCTGCGACTCCGGCGCGGGCGGCCGGGTTCGCGGGGCCGGTCCTTCGGGTCGGCGCTCGGGGAGGCGCCGTTTCCGACGTCCAGGGGCGGCTCAAATTTCTCGGCTATTACAAGGGGCCGGTCGACGGCGTCTTCGGCTGGCGGACGTACTGGGCGGTGCGCAACTTTCAGTATCGCTTCGGGCTTCGGGTGGACGGCGCCGTGGGCCCGGCGACGAAGGCGAAGCTCTATGCGGCGACGAAGGGGTACCGTCCGACGGCGACGGCCGCGCCGAAACCGGCCCCCCGGACGACCGGAGCGACGACGACCCCGACCGGCGCCGTCGTCGGAGCGCGGGGGCGGTTTACGGCGCAGGAAGTGCGTCTCATGGCCAACGCCGTCTACGGCGAAGCCCGAGGAGAGCCGTACGTCGGCCAGGTGGCGGTGGCGGCGGTCATCCTGAACCGGCTGCACCACCCGGCGTTCCCGAATACGATCGCCGGCATCATCTTTCAGCCGGGGGCCTTCACGGCCGTCGCCGACGGGCAGATCTGGCTCACGCCAAACGCCACCGCCCGCCGGGCGGTGATCGACGCCATCAACGGCTGGGATCCTTCGGGCGGGGCGATCTACTATTTCAACCCCGCGACGGCCACATCGGCCTGGATCTGGTCCCGGCCGCAGATCAAGCGGATCGGCAACCACATTTTTGCCCGCTAGGCAAGGCGACTTTGTCCGCGCGGGCAAGGCGCAAGCCCATTTCGGTCGAGCGCCGGCGGGGGAAAGGCGGCTCCCTCCGCTTCCGCCGCCCAGGAAGCGGGCGGAGGAAGGGATTTCCTTTCTCGATCTCCTGCTTTGTGAGGCCCGTCCGACCTCGGTCGACGGCCGGAACAAGCGAGGTTGACAGCAGATGGCGGCGGCTCCGTCCGAAGTACAGGCGGTGTGTTTTTTTACGTTTGTTGCTGTCTTTTGATGGCTTGACATACCTTACAACCGTATCGTAAGATGAAGATGAAATCAAAAGCTGGCGTCCGTCCGCCGGCCCCGATCACCGGATTTGTGAGGGCGCTTGGGGCGGGCGGGCCGCGGAAAGGAGAGGGCGACGTGAGAGAACTCGTGCTTAAGATCGATGGGATGACGTGTGGACATTGCGTCCATACGGTGACGAAGGCCCTTTCGGAGCTGGACGGGGTGGAAGACGTCCACGTCGAACTTGAGGGCGGTCGGGCGGAGGTGGCCTTTGATCCGGCCCGGGTCGATGTGGAGGCGATGCGCCGGGCGGTGGAAGCGGCCGGTTATACGCTTGTGGCCGCGGAACCGGCGGATCGTTGATCGGTCGCAACGTGAACCGAATCCGGCGCTGAAGGCAGGGACGCCGAATTCGTTCGATGAGCCGGCGCTCGGTCGCCGCTTTTCTTTTCGCTTTAAGATACCCCCATCCTGTATTTCGGCGTCTTCAGGCGTCCGGCACTCCCAAAGAAATCGCGGCGTTCGGCCGCGGGCTTCCTGAGTCGCTTGATCGGGCGGCTGGCCGTATTGTGAGGACGCGGATGGGCGAATCATGGGCGCCCGACCCCATTCCCCGGGCCTGACGGGTTTACCGGCGTGCCGGTTCGTCGGTCGTCAAAGGAAGATCCGGTGCTCGGGGCGGGCACCGGGCGCCTTGAGAGGTGAGGACGGCGATGGTGCAGCAGGCAGAGCCGGTCGGAGCGCCGCCGAAGGCGAAAGGCGGGACGCCGGGGGCGATGGAAGTCACGCTCGGCGTGACCGGCATGACGTGCGCCGCGTGCGCGGCGCGGATCGAAAAGGGGCTCGCGAAGCTCGACGGCGTCGCCGGGGCGGAGGTGAACCTCGCCCTGGAGAAGGCGACGATCCGCCTCGATCCCGAAAAGGTCGACCTCGCCCGGCTGGAGGAGGCGATCGCCGCCCTCGGCTACGGGACGGTGAAAAAAACGGTGCATCTCAAGCTCGGCGGTGGGACGTTGAACGACGAAGCGTCCCGGCGGCGGCTGGAGGCGGCGTTTCGCCGCCTGCCGGGCGTCTTTCGGGCGGAGGTGAACGTGGCGACGGAGGAGGCGCGGATCGAGGTTGCGCCTGAGACGATCCGACCGGAGGCCCTGATCGAAGCGGCGAAGTCCGCCGGTTTTGGGGCGTGGCTCGCGGAAGGGGCGGAAGAAGACCCGAAGGAGAAGGAGATGCGGGCCAAAATCCGGCGGCTTCTCGTAAGCGCCTTGCTCACGTTTCCGCTCGCCTGGACGATGCTCGCCCACCTCATCCCCGGCGGGGAGCGGTTTGTGCCGGAGATTCTCATGAACCCATGGTTGCAGTTTCTTCTCGCGACACCGGTGCAGTTTTGGGTCGGGTGGACCTTTTACCGCGGGGCTTACCTCAACCTCCGGGGCGGGAGCGCCAACATGGACGTCCTCGTCGCGCTCGGGACGTCGGCCGCCTACGGCTACAGCCTCTATCTCGTGCTCTGGGAGTATGCGGCAAAGGGGCGGCCGGTCGATCTTTATTTTGAGACGAGCGCCATGCTGATTACGCTCATCCTCCTCGGAAAGACGCTGGAAGCCCGGGCGAAAAGCCGGACGGCCCGGGCGATCGAGGCGCTTTTGGCCCGGCAGGCGAAAACGGCCCGCCTCCTTCAAGAGGGGGAGGAGGTCGAGGTGCCCGTCGAGCGCGTTCGGCCGGGGGACCTCCTCCGGGTGCGGCCGGGGGAGAAAATTCCGGTCGACGGCGTCATCGTCGAAGGAGAGGCGGCGGTCGACGAGTCGATGCTCACCGGCGAGCCCCTTCCGGTCCACCGAAAGGCCGGCGACCCGGTCGTCGGGGCGACGGTGAACGTCGACGGGTCGTTTGTCATGCGGGCGACGCGGGTCGGAGAGGAGACGGTGCTCGCGCAAATCGTCGCCGCCGTGGAGCGGGCCCAGGGCGAAAAAGCGCCGATCCAGCGCCTGGCGGACCGCGTCTCGGGCGTGTTCGTCCCGGCGGTCGTCCTGATCGCGGTCTTTGACTTCCTCCTCTGGTATTTCGTCCTCGATCCGGGGGCCTTTGCCCGGGCGCTCAAAAACATGATCAGCGTCCTCGTCATCTCGTGCCCGTGCGCCCTGGGCCTGGCGACGCCGACCTCGGTCATGGCCGGAAGCGGCCGGGCGGCGGAGGCGGGCATCCTGTTTCGCGGCGGCGAGTCGCTGGAAGGGCTGGCCCGGGTAGACGTCGTCGCCTTCGATAAGACCGGGACCCTCACCGAAGGGCGCCCGGCGGTGACCGACGTCCGGCCAACCGCCGGCGTGACGGAAGCGGACCTCCTCACCCTCGCGGCGGCGGTGGAGGCGCACTCGGAACATCCCCTCGCCCGGGCGATCGTCGCTTATGCCCGGGAACGGGGAATCGCCGAACCGGAGGCGAAGCGGGTCAAAAGCGCCGCCGGCCGGGGGATCCGGGGCCGGGTGGAAGAGGCCGATGTCCGCGTCGGGTCGCCGGCGTGGCTTCGGGAAGAGGGCATCGACATCGCCGCCCTCGAGCCGGATATCGCGGCGCTTCAGGCGGAGGGGAAGACGGTCGTCGCCGTCGCCCGAGAAGCGGTGCCCCTCGGGGTGATCGCCCTCCAGGATACGCTCAAACCCGGCGCCCGGGCGGCGGTCGCGGCCCTTCGGGCCCGGGGGATCGAGGCGGTGCTCATCACCGGCGACCACCGTCGGGCGGCGGAGGCGGTCGCCCGCGAGGTGGGGATCGAGCGCGTCTTTGCCGGTGTGCGGCCGGAGGAAAAGGCGGAGATCGTCCGGCGCCTTCAGGCGGAAGGCCGGCGGGTGGCCATGGTCGGCGACGGGGTGAACGATGCGCCGGCGCTGGCGCAGGCGGATGTCGGGCTCGCCTTTTCCGCCGGGACGGACATCGCCGTTCAGTCGGCCGATGTGACGCTCCTCGGCGGAGATGTCGTCCGGGTCGTGCAGGCGATCGAGGCGAGCCGCATGACGCTCCGGAACATCAAGCAGAATTTGTTCTGGGCGTTCATCTACAACATCGTCGGCATCCCGATCGCCGGAGCGGGCCTCCTTCAGCCGTGGGTCGCCGGGGCGGCGATGTCGATGAGCTCGGTGTCGGTCGTCACAAACGCGCTCCGGCTTCGGCGGATGAAGCTTTCGACCGTCGGACCCGAGGGGTCCGGCCGATGAAGTCGGTGCCCGTTCTTATCGCCGGGCTGAAAACGCGGCACAGGATCGCGGCCTTTGCCGGCCGGGGCGACCTTTTGCGAGAGAAGGGGGATGACGATGGACGATGACCGTTTGCGGCCGACCCGCCGAGCGTTTTTAAAGGCGGCCGGCGTCGCCCTGCTTTCCCTGGCGGCCGGCTATCCGCTGGTCCGGGCGCTCTTTCGGGAACCGCAGCCGATCGAACCGGCGGCGACGGACGGGTGGGCCCTTCCGTCGGCCCCGCCCTGGCCGCCGGCAGGCGGGCGGGAGCGTCGGATCCGGCTGGTCGTGACTCGGGACGTCGTCCGCCTTCCCGGCGGACCGTCCTTTCTGGCTTTTCGGGTGAACGGCCGCTTCCCTGCGCCGGAGATCCGGGCGACGGAGGGGGATCGGCTGATCATCGACGTCGTAAACCGGACGGACGCGCCGCTTACGTTCCACTGGCACGGTGTGCACACGCCGCCGGCGATGGACGGCGTGCCGTTCGTGTCCCAGGAGCCGATCCCTCCCGGCGAAACGTTTGTCTACTCGTTCATCGCGGCGCCCCGGGGGACGCGCTGGTATCACGCGCACGTCGATGAGGTGCGTCAGATTCCGCTTGGCCTATTCGGGCCGTTCATCATCGATCCGCCGGCCGGCGAAGCGGAAGGGCGGCCGGGGGAAAGCGGCGGGCGGCCTTTGGAGGCGGAGGCCGAGGCGATCCTCATGCTGCACACCCTCGGCCCGGACCCCGAGAACAATCCGGTCGGCGTGCTGGCCGAAGGGAGCGGGCCCATGGGTGGCATGGGTGGCATGATGGGCGGCGGGATGCGCGGGGGGATGGGCGGGATGGGTCGCATGGGCGGGATGGGCAGGATGGACGGAATGGGCGGAGGCGCGCCGCCGAATCTCCTCTATCTCGTAAACGGCCTCCCGGCAGCCTCCTTTCCGCCGCTTCGGGTGCCGGAAGGCGGTCGGCTTCGCCTCCGGCTCATCAACGCGAGCGCCACGGAACCGTTCTGGCTGGAGGCGCCCGGGGCCTATTTTCTCGTCGATCACGTGGACGGCAATGCCCTGCCGGAGCCGGTGCCGTTCGGCGACCTTTTTCTCGCTCCGGCGGAGCGGATCGACGCGTGGCTCGTCGCCGGACGCTCTGGAACGTTTGCGATTCGGTCTAAGATCCCGGGCCAGGAGGCGCTTCGCATTTCGGTGGAGGTGGCCAAAGCGGACGGCGAGTCGATCACCCCTTCGGATCTCGGGGGCGGATCTCACCTTCCGGGGACGGCCGAGAGCTGGTCGTACTGGGCGCTCGCGGGGGGTGCGGGAACGGCGCTTCCGGCAGTCGATCGCGTCGTTCCGATGGTCTTAAGCGGGGGCATGATGACGCCGGTCTGGACGATCAACGGCGAAGCGTATCCGCGCGTGACGCCGACCCGGATCGGGGCGGGGGAGCGAGTTCGGCTGGAACTTTTCAATCACAGCATGGTCGATCATCCGATGCACCTTCACGGCCATACGTTCTGGGTGACGTCGATCCAGGGCGTGCCGCTTCGGCGACCGATTCCGAAGGACACGGTGAATGTCCGGCCGATGGAGCGGATGACGATCGATTTTGTGGCGAACAACCCGGGGCGCTGGCTGTTTCACTGCCATCAGCTGGTGCACATGGAGCAGGGGATGGCGACGCTCATCGACTACCGGAAGCAAGCGTGAGGGGACGGGGCGTCCGAGGGGAGGGACGGGAGGCTCCGGCTCGGTGTGGTCGACCGGCCGCCGCGGTTCGCCGCCGTCTCCCGTGAACGCGATGTGTGGTGGCTCGAAAACGGCGCGCAAACCTGGAGAAGAATCATGAAAGAGGGGATTCCCCAATGATGGGTCCGATGATGGGCGGCTATGGGGGATACGGGGGCTGGATGTTCGGCTTTCCTTTTCTTTTTCTTTTTCTTGGCTTGATCCTGCTTGCGCTTTTCGTCTGGCTGATCGTCCGTCTGATCGCGAGTGTCGAGTCGGGGAGAAAGCACACGGCGAATCATGAAGAAATCGAGAACATTAGGAAAGAGCTTCGATGGATCAAGGAAGAGATTGAGAAGATGCGACCAAAGGAGTAGCGACGGAAGGCGTGATCGCCGTCTTCGGCGTCGCAATTTCAGATCGTCGCCACCTTCGGGCAACCCATCAACCCATGGCTGGCGATCGCTCCGGGAGAGCCCTATGACATCGAGTTTACCGCCAACAGCCCTGGCGAATGGTATCTGGAATGCCGCGGCGAAATGCAGGCTTTCAGCCAGGTTTCACTCCCGACCCGGCGGCGAACGACAAGCCGGAATGACGTCCTGTCGAGCCGACTCGCGATAGGCTTGACTCACTCGCAATACCCCCGCCGGTTGCCGAGGCTTTTTCGGTTGTGGTAAGATGGCGGAAGACAGGGGGGAGGGCGGATGAAAAACCGCGCCGTACAGGCGGGGCTCGTCGTCCTCTTGCTGGCCGGCGCCGCCTGGGTGATCTGGTCGAACTTCGTCTCGCGGGCGGAGCCGATCGAAGTCGGTCGGCCGGCGCCGGATTTTACGGCAGCTTTGCTCGACGGCGGGACGGTGACGCTGTCGGAGCTGCGGGGCCATCCGGTGCTCCTCAACTTCTGGGCGACGTACTGTCCGTCCTGCATCGATGAAATGCCGGCGATCGAGTCGGTGTACCAGAAGTTCAAGGACGACGGTTTCATCGTCATCGGCATCAACACCGGTGAAAGCGCCGTCACGATCCAGGGCTACGTTCGGCGGACCGGGGTGACGTATCCGATCGCCCTCGATCGGGAGGCGACGATCACGAAGCGGTACCGGGTATACGACCTTCCCCGTTCGATTTTCATCGCGCCGGACGGAACGGTGGCGGTCGATCACATCGGTCCGATGACCGCCGAGATGGTGGAGCGGTTTTACGCGAAGGCGATCACCGGCCGCTGACGGTGAGAAGAGGCCTGTCCGACGGCGGACGAAAAGAGCGCCGGCGGTCGTGGAGCGTTTGTCGGACGGTCAGGAAGCGTCTGGGCGCGTGGGGCCGAGGCGTTCAAAGGCGATGCAGATCGGAGTACGGCTGACGGCGACAGGCGGGGGTGCGTCGTGAAGAGGACGTTTGTGTCGGTGCTGGCGCTTCTTTTGCTGCTCGGCGTCGCCATCTACTGGAACACCCGGGAAGGGGCCAAGACGGCTCGGGAAGTTCGGGCGGAAGAGGGCTACCGGGCGCCGGGGTTTACGATCGAAGCGCTGGACGGCGGCGGGGTGCTGGATGTCGGGGCGCTGATCGGGCAAAAGCCGATTTTCATCAATTTCTGGGAATCGTGGTGTCCGCCGTGCCGGGCGGAGATGCCGTATCTCCAGAAGGCGTATGAGGAATACGGCCAGGACGTCGTGTTTGTGATGATCAACCCGATGACGAGCGATACGCTGGCGAACGCGAAGGCGTTCCTGGCGGAGGAGCGGTATACCTTTCCGGTCTATCTGGATGACAAGGACGGGTCGGTGATGCGCCTTTACCGCGTCGGGGCCTTTCCGACGAGCTTTTTCATCGATCGAAGCGGCGTCATCATCGCCCGTCACATGGGCGCGATGAGCGAAGAGGTCGTCGAGACGCTGATGAAAAAGATCGCCCGCCCGTAGCGGCCCGGGCGAAAAGCGAGGCGCGGGATGCTGAACGTCGACTGGCTCCTTCTCCTTTTGGCCTTTGGCGTCGCGGGGGCGGTCGTCGCCCGGGCGCTCCCGCCGGCGGAGCGGGCCCGGGCGACGGACGTCTGGACGGCGGTCGGGCTTGCCGCGGTCGTCGGCTGGAAGCTTACGCCGCTTCTTTTTCATCCGGGACTCCTTTTGGATCCGCTTCGCTTGTGGCTGCTTCAGAGCGGCGACGTCGGTCTCGGTGTCGGAGGGGCCTCGGCAGCGGTCGCCTTTTTTTTCATGGAACGAAAGGCGGTCCGGGCCGGGGGGTGGGCGTCCGTGTTCCGATCGTCCCGGTGGCTCCTCGTCGTCGCCCTGGCCGGCTACGGCCTGTGGGGGCTTTTTGACGCCGTCCGGCGGGGAGAGGCGATCTCGCTCGTCCGGGCGGCTGTGGCGGTGCCGGCTTTCTGGGCAGCGTATCGGTCGGGGGACCGGGCTTTGGCGCGGCCGGCGGAAGGGCGGACGTCAGCGCAGGCCGGAGAAGCCGGAGAAACGGGGGCACCCTCAAACGACAAGGAGTCGCCCCAAAACGGCGCGCCTCCTTCGGCCGGAAGCGCCGCCCCGCCGGAGATGGAACCGGCGATCGGCCTTGCGCTTGGTCTTCTTCTGCTCGCCGAAAGCCTGGAGGCCGTCCGGCTTTACGCGGGCCTTTCCCCGCTTCAGTGGGCGGCGGTGGCGGCTGCCGGGATTTACGGCGGGCTGTACGGGCTCGCCCGGCGGGGGGCCGGATGGACCGGAGGGGAGGCCGTTTCGCGGTCGCCCGGTTCGGCGGATCCAGGCGGCAGGCGGTCCTCCGGCGGGCGGGTGTGACACCGGAGCGAGTGTTGGGATGGGCGCCGGAGCGAGCGGTGTGGTCGATGCGCGGGGACGGCGGTCGATCCCGGTTCGGTGCGGAAAACCAGTGCGAAGCGCGCGGTGCGGAAGGAGGCGTCGCGATGGCGGGGGATCTGACGGTCTGGGTGGCGTTTTGGGGCGGCGTGGTGTCGTTCGTCTCGCCGTGTGTGCTCCCGCTGTATCCGTCGTTTCTGTCATACGTGACGGGGGTGTCCGTCCGGGAGATGCGGGAGGGGCCGACGGCCGCCGTCCGGTGGCGGATCTTCGGCCATTCGCTCGCGTTCGCCTTCGGGCTTTCGGTCATCTATTTTTTGCTCGGCCTCGGGGCATCGGAGATCGGGCGCCTGTTCCAGGATTATCAGCGGCTCATCGGACAGATCGGCGGCATCGTCGTCATCGCCTTCGGGCTCGTCCTCCTCGGGTGGCTCAACCTGGATATTCTGAACCGGGAGTGGCGGATGGAGCTCAAATGGCGGCCGTCAGGGCTTCTCGGCTCGTTTTTGATCGGGTTCGTCTTCGGCGCCGGCTGGACGCCGTGCATCGGGCCGGTGCTCGGGGCGATCCTCATCATGGCCGCGAGCCAGCCGGAGCTGGCGATGTGGTATACGTTCTTTTTTGCCCTCGGCTTTTCGCTGCCGTTCGTGGTGCTCGGGTTTTTCATCGGGGGCACGCGCTGGATCATGCGCTATTCGAACGCGCTGGTGAAAATCGGCGGGGCGCTCATGATCGCGATGGGGCTGCTTCTTTTTACCGGGCAGCTGAATAAGATCTCGGCGTATCTGACGGCCCTCTTCGGCGGGTCGTGGCTGCGGTGACGGAGGCAGGGCCGCGGGAGGGCGGGAAACCCGGCGGACTTTTTCCACGGTTTCCCCTGTGTTAAACTGGGGACGGAGGCGCGTCTGACCGCGGTGGGTCTGACCGCCGACCAGTTTCCGGTTCGGGGGTGGGGAGAGGATGCCGGAGGCGTTTCGGGTGGCCCTCTCGGTGCACATGATGTGGGGCGGGTTGCTCCTCTTTTTCGTGCTGGCGGCGATCTTTCGCCGGGTGTCGGTGTTTGCCTGGCTGTTTCGCCTGGCGGCCCTTCTGATGGTCGGAAGCGGGCTGGCGCTTCTGGCGATGCTTCATTTTCCGGCCGTGTTCGTGCTGAAAGGCCTTCTCGGCCTCGGGCTCATCGGCGCCGCGGAGGCGGTGCTCGGGCAGCTCCGCCGGGGGGAGCGACCGCCGGCGGTGGCGTGGGCGCTCGTCGCCGTCCTGTTCGTCGTCGTGCCGCTCCTCGGCTACCGGCCGCTTTGAGGCCTTGGTGGCGCCCGAAAAGGAAAAATTTTGCCGGCCGTCGGAGGATCGGCGGCCGGTTGCGGCGGCGGGAAGGCGGCGGAAGCCGCCGTTTTTCTTCTGTCTGCCGCTTTTGCCTGCCGCGATCCTGCCCGTCACAATCCCGAACGTACGTTTGATTTTTTCCCGCCGGCAGGGTATACTCATCTCCGGGAAGAACTGATGTTCTGTCCGGACGTCGATCGCCCGGAAGCCGGCGCCCGGACGCCGGAGAGGGAGGCGCTCGTATGGCGGAACGGCTCATCTTCCTCGTCGACATGGAGTCGTTTTACGCGTCGGTGGAAGTCGCCGAGCGGCCGGAGCTCGCCGGCCGGCCGGTGGTCGTCGCCGGCGACCCGGAGCGGCGCCACGGCATCGTGCTCGCCGCCTCGCCGGAGGCGAAACGGTGCGGGGTGCAGACGGCGATGGTGCTCTTTGAGGCGGAGCGGCTCTGCCCGGAGCTCGTCGTCGTCCGGCCGCGGATGCGCCGCTATTTGGAGGTGTCGCTGGCGATCACGGCGATTTTGTACCGCTATTCGGACCTCGTGGAGCCGTATTCGATCGACGAGCAGTTTCTCGACATGACGGGGACGGTGCATCTGTTCGGGACGCCGGAGGCGGCGGCCCGCCGGATCCAGGCGGACATCCGCCGGGAAACGGGGGTGCGGGCGCGGGTCGGCATCGGGCCGACGAAGGTGCTGGCGAAGATGGCGTGCGATGTGGCGAAGAAGCGGCCGGACGGGCTGTTTCGCACTCGCGGGGACGACCTCGCCGCGTGGCTGTACCCGCAGCCGGTCGACGCCCTCTTCGGCGTCGGGACCCGGATGCGGGCGCACCTCGAGCGGATGGGGATCCGGACCGTCGGGCATTTGGCGGCCTTTCCCCGGGAGACGCTCCGGCGGCGGTTCGGCCTCGTCGGGGAGCGGCTGTGGCGCTTTGCTCACGGGATCGACCCGTCGCCGGTTGTCCCGCCGGGGTCGGACGGGGCGGTGCTGCCGAAGAGCATCGGCCACGGGCTGACGCTCCCGTTCGACTACCGCCGGGGGCGGGAGATCGAGATCGTTCTCCTGGAGCTCACCGATGAGGTCCTCCGGCGACTTCGGCAGGCGCGGGCCCTGGCCCGGACGGTGTCCGTCGGCGCCCGAGGGGCGGATTTCGGCCGACCGGAAGGGTTTTTCCGAATGACGACGCTTCCGGCGGCGACGGACGCGCCGGAGGACGTCTACGGGGCGGTGCGGATGCTCTTTCGCCGGCACTGGGACGGGGCGCCGGTGCGGCAGCTTTTCGTCGCCGTCTCCGGCCTCGTGCCGGATGAGGAGCGGCAGCTTTCGCTTTTTTCGGACCGGCTGAAGGGCCGGCGGCTGGCGGCGGCACTGGACCGGCTGGCGGAGCGTTACGGCCGGGCGGCGGTCGTGCGGGCGGTGTCGCTCCTCCCGGCGGCGCAGGCGCGAAGCCGGGCGGTGAAGATCGGCGGTCATGCGGCGGAGTGAGGGAAGCGGGATGGCCGGCGGGACGAAGCGAACCGGCGGTCGGAGGCCGGAAGCGCGACGCGGAAGGGCGGGCGGGCCGCCGCCGTCGGTCGGGCCGGCGGCCGGGGACGAGGCGCGGGAGCCGGCGGACGTGTGGGCCGCGAGCCGCATGATGCTTCCCGAGCACGCCGAGGCGCTCCGCCGGTGGGCGGCGGGGCTCGGCCGGACGGCGCCGCCGGCGGTGGCGGAGGAGATGCGGGAGACGATCGAGCGGGCCCTCCGGTGGGCCGAGACGACGGGGCAGGCGGTCGTCCTCGTCGTCTACACGCCGGAAGGTCCGGTCCGTTTCGCCGGGCGGGTGGCCCGCCTCGACGTCCGGCGGCGGACGGTCGTCCTCGCCTCGGGCCGGGCGGTGCCGGTCGACCGGTTGCTGGACGTCGAGACGGCGGAAGGCTAAAAGTCGGAAGGCGAAATCGGCGGCCGAAAGCGCTGAGAACGATGATTTGTCTCAAGGGCGGCGGGGTGTTACAATACCGGTAGGGCGCTCCGGCGCCGCCCGAGGTCGAAAGGGGCGGCCTTCGTCTTCGGCGGCCGCTTGAAGCATCGGAGGGCAACCAAGGCAATCGGCGCGAGGGGCCGTCGTCGGAGCGGCCGCCACCTCAGGACGGACGGAAAGGAGGGGGCGAGGTGAGCGACGAGGAACTTCTGGAACTTGCGCCGATCGCCTTCGTCGGCATCGACGACGAAACGGAAAGGCGGCAGATCGTCGATGCGCTCATGACCGTCGTCGACCCGGAGATCGGCATGGACATCATCAACCTCGGCCTCGTTTACGAGATACACAAGGAAGAGAACCGGTTGCGGGTGGTCATGACGCTCACGGCGATTGGCTGTCCGCTGGCCGGGACGATCGTCTCCGACGTGAAACATGCCGTGCTTCCCCTCGGCTATGCCGACGCGGAGGTCGAGATCGTCTACTCGCCGCCGTGGGATCGACACCGGCTGTCGCGGGTGGCGAAGATGGCCCTCGGGATGTACTGAGGAGGCCGGCCGTCGGAAGCGCGCAAAGGAGAACAATCAAGCGGCCTTCCGCCTAGCGGGCGGAAGGCCGCTTTTTTTTGCGGCCGCCGGACGATCGGCGCGAGGCGCCGGACGGACGGCGCTTTTTTTTCTCTGCAGATTTTTTGGAGCCGATCCCGGATTTCCGATCGGTGCCGCCCGAATCTCCGGAGCCGCTGGCGCTGCCTCCGTCGCTTGAAGCACCGTCGCCGCCAAAGCCACCGAGCAGGCCGAGGAGGGTCTCGACGTCGATCGTTTTCAAGAGTTGCTGAACGTTGGCGGCGACGGACGCGAACTGGTTGACCGTCTGGGCAATCTTCTGTATATTTTGCATCGCCTGGCGGACGGTGGTCACGGTGGCGGCGATGTCCTTCGGATCGACGTTCCGGAGGGCGCCGAGGAGCTCGGCCCAGTTGAAGAGGCCGCCGCCGGAAGCTCCCGGCGGAGCAGGGGTCGCCGGCGGAGCGCCGAACGGCATCCCTGTCGGCCGCGGTGCCGGCGGAAGCGGCCGCATCGCCGGCACGGTCGGCCGGGAAGCGTACGGCACGCCGACGCCAGGGAAGCCGCCGGTGCGGCCGGGCGGCGCGGGCGGATTCTGGCCGGCGGGGCGGCCGAACGGAAACAGCCATCGGATGAGAGCGCCGAGGGGATTGGCGGGCACGAGAGGTCCCTCCTTCTCTTTTTTAAGGTATGGGGTTCGGGGGAGGTCCGTCCGCCTATTTTCGGCCCGGAACCGCCGGCCGCGAGGCAAGGCGGCAAGGCCGCTCCTCCGACCGGGATTCCGATCCGACGGCCGCGGTCGGATTCGGCCGTTCGGGGGACCGCCTCGGGCCGGCAGCAGCCTCCTGATCCGCCCGCTTCGGCGGACATATTCGCCCGATCGGCCGGCATATAGGGATGGAGGGGCACCCAAAGAAGGGAGGGGCACCAAAGAAGGGAGGGAACCAAAGGGGGGCGGGCAAGAAAGCACGTGCCGGAAAGCGGTTTCGGAAAGGAGGGAAAACGGTGCCGCCGCGGACGGTCCAGGTCCTGTTGGCGCTCCTCGTCATGGTCAACGGCGCGCTGGCCGCGCTCATCGGCCGAAACGTCGCAGACGGCATCCGCCGCCAAGCGGTAGAGGAGGCCCGGGCGGCGTGGGCGCCGCTGGATGCGCCGGTGTACCACGATTACGATTTTGAATACGAACCGGTGGAACGGCGGCGGGAGGGGCCGTATCTCATCGAGGTCTATCGGGAGGTGGAGGTCGTTCGGGACGAGGGCGGCCGGCCGCTCGCCCGGCGGCCGACCGGGGAGACGGAGGTTCTTCGCTACGTCGTCGAACCGGAGGGGGTTGAGCTTCTGATCGACGATTAGGGGGCGATGGCAGACGAATCGGAACGGTCGGTGCGGAGCGAGGAGGGAGGATGACGATTTGGAGAAAGTAAGTAAACTACAGATTAAAACAAAGTTGACAAGATAGACCGGCCCGCGCTATGATGGCGCGGGAGGGATGCGCATGCGGTATACGCCGCGGGAGATCGCCCGGATCGCCCTGTTTGTCGCCTTGGCGGCGGCGAGCGTCTACCTCGCCCGCCTCATCCCGCCGGTCGTCATCTTCGGCACCGGCGTGCCGGTGAGCTTCATGCCGGCCATCAGCGCCCTGGCCGGGATCCTCCTCGGCGCCCGAAACGGCGCGACGGCGATGTTCGTCTACCTCGTCGCGGGGCTGATCGGGCTTCCGGTCTACGCCGGGGGGACCGGCGGCATCGGGCACGTGCTGGCGCCGACTTTCGGCTTCATCCTCGGCTTCATCGCCGCCGCCTGGGTCGCCGGGCGGATCGCCGGTCAAAGTTCGCGCCCGGCGCGGCTCGTCGTCGCCAGCGTCCTGGCCCTCGTGCCGCTGTATGCCGTCGGCATCGTCTACATGGCCGCGGTGCTGAACCTTTACCTGCATCAGTCGGCGCCGATCGCCGGCCTTGTTCTCTCGATGACGCCGTTTGTGGTCAAGGACGTCGTGGAAAACGCCGCCGCCGGGCTCCTGGCCGCGGCGCTCATCCGGCGGCTTTTTCCCGAACGGCTCGGGACGGTCGCCGGGGAGGCCGGCGCCCGGGAAAGCGCCTGAGGGGGATTTTCGGCGGTCCCGCCGGTTCCAGACCGGGGAAGGGGTGGCACCTCCGGCGCGGGCCCCCCGGCGGCCGCCGGACGAAAGCGGCCTCATCTCCGACGCACCGGATGGCCCGACATCGGATCGGAGGACGGCGCCCGAAGGCGGGCGCCGTCTTGAATTTTTTCGGTGAAGATTTTTGGTGCGCGGAGATTTTTGGTGCGGCGGAGTTTTTTGGTACGATGGGGCGGGAGGGATGCCGGTGATCGCCCGCTGGCTTTTGAACGCCGTCGGCCTGATGGTGCTTCCGTACATTTTGAACGGCATTCGGGTCGACAGTTTCGTCGCCGCCCTCATCGCCGCCCTCATCCTCGGCCTTGCGAACGCCCTCATCCGCCCGGTCATCCTCTTTTTCACGCTGCCGCTGAACGTCGTGACGCTCGGGCTGTTTACGTTCGTCGTGAACGGCCTCATGCTCTGGCTCGTCGGGCTGGTCGTGAAAGGGTTTCACGTCGATTCGTTCCTGTCTGCCGTCTTCGGTTCGATCCTCTTGTCGATCCTAAGCGCCGTCCTCACCCGCCTCATCCGCTGAAGCGGATTTGAGCCGCGTCCACCGCCTCGTCGTCTTTCGCCGAACCGCCGAATGACACCTGCCGCTTCCGCCGGAGCAAACGTTGTGGTAGAATCGCTTGTATGTGAAAGGCACGGCCATCCGATGCAAGGCACGGCAAACGGAGGTTATCGGCTGCATGCTGAAGCGATACGCGGCGGAGCGGCTTTCGTCCGTCATCCCGGACCTTTCGGTCGAGGCGATCGAGGCGGCGCTTGAGGTGCCGCCGAACCCGGCGTTCGGCGACTGGGCCTTCCCGGCCTTTCCCCTCGCCAAAACCCGTCGGAAGGCGCCGCCGATCATCGCGCGGGAGATCGCCGAAGCGCTTACCGCCGGAGTTTCGGGGCTTCGGGCGGAGGCCGTCGGCGGATTTGTCAACCTCCGGCTCGACCGGGCGACGGTCCTTCCGGACCTCCTTCGGGCGCTTTCGGCGCCGGAGCACAAGGCGCCGAAAGTCGGCGCCGGCGAACGGGTCATCATCGACATGTCGTCCCCGAACATCGCCAAGCCGTTCGGCGTCGGGCACCTTCGCTCGACGGTCATCGGCCGGGCGCTGGCGAACCTGTACGCCCGGCTTGGCTACACGCCGGTTCGGGTGAACCACATCGGCGACTGGGGGACGCAGTTCGGCAAGCAAATCGCCGCCTACAAGCGCTGGGGCGAGGCGATCGATCGGGACGGCGGTGCCGAAGCCGGGAAGGATCGGATCCGCTTTTATCTTTCCCTTTACGTCCGCTTTCACGAGGAGGCGGAGCGGGACCCGTCCCTCGAAGCAGAAGGACGCCGCTGGTTTCAAAAGCTCGAGGCGGGCGATCCGGAGGCGCGCCGGCTCTGGCAGATGTTCGTCGAAGACAGCCTGCGGGAGTTCGAGCGGATGTATCGCCGCCTCGGCGTCGAATTCGATCGCGTCATCGGCGAAAGCTTCTACAACGACCGAATGCCGGCGGTGATCGACGAGCTCCGGGAAAAAGGCCTCCTGGAAGAGAGCGAGGGAGCGATGGTCGTCCGGCTGGAAGACGAAGGGCTTCCGCCGTGTCTCATCTTGAAGTCAGACGGGACAACGCTGTACGCGACGCGGGACCTCGCGACGGCGATCTACCGCCACGACGAAATGGGGGGGGACTGGCTCGTCTACGTCGTCGGCCAGGAGCAGACGCTCCACTTCAAGCAGGTGTTTTCCGTCCTCAAGAAAATGGGCCGGACGTGGGCCGACCGGTGCGTCCACGTGCCGTTCGGGCTTCTTCGCTTTGCCGGAAAGAAGCTTTCGACCCGAAAAGGCCACGTCATCTTCCTCGAAGACGTGATCGACGAGGCGGTGGCGAAGGCCCGGGAGATCATCGAGGAGAAAAATCCGGCCCTGGAAAACAAGGACGAGGTGGCGGAGGCGGTCGGCATCGGCGCGATCGTCTTCGGCGATCTGAAAAACGGCCGCCTCGGCGATGTGAACTTTTCCCTGGAAGAGGCCCTCAACTTTGACGGCGAGACGGGGCCGTACGTCCAGTACACCCACGCCCGCGCCCGGACGGTCCTCGCCCGGGCGGCGGAAGACGCCGATCCGGCGGCGCTGGCGGCGGCGAAGGCGCGCCTTGAAAGCGGCGGGCCCCTCCCGCCGTCCGCAACGGCGGCTCTCGCGACGGATGCCGCCTGGGCGGTGCTCGGCGTTCTCGACCGATATCCGGCGGAGCTCCGGGCGGCCCTCGAGCGGTACGAGCCGTCGGTGGTCGCCCGCTACGCCCTCGAGCTCGCCAAGGCGTTCAACCGCTTTTACCACGCCGAACGGATCCTCGTCCCGGACGTCGACGAGCGGGCGGCGAAGCTCGTCCTCGTCGAGCGGGCGGCGGACGTGCTTCAGGACGCCCTCGGGCTCCTCGGCATCGCGGCGCCGGAGCGGATCTAGCCTCTTGACTTTCCCCCGCTTTTCTGCTTTGATAAGCTTAATTGCAGCGAACGGGGTGATGGGAGATGAAGCGCGCCCGCCTGACCATCGCCAAGACGGTGCAGAAACCGTTCTACGAAGCGAACGTCGCCGCCGGGACGGAGCACTTCTACGACGAGGATTACCGGGACGTGTGGGTCGATGCGGAGGCCGAGACGGGACATCGCTTCACGATCGCCGAGCGGGTCGAGCTTTTGAAGCAGTCCCAGTCCGTGATCCACTTTCACGCGGGCGGGACGGACTATTTCTTCAGCAAGAACCTGGAAGACTACTGGTTTGAGATCGCCGATCTGATCGAAGATCGCTACGCGTAAGCCGGCGGGCCGCGCCCCGGCGGTATCGGCGCCGAGCGGCGCCGCGATCGGATCGCGATCCGGAGGAAGACGGCCGAGCCGCCCGAGGGGCGGCTTTTTTTGTGGTTGAAGTTAAAACCTGAGCAAAAACTGCCGGAGCGCTTCGATCAGCCGGGAGAGCCGCTCGAGCGCCAGGCCGATGATGACGATCAGACCGAGGGCGTTGACCCACGGGATATAAGCGTCCTTGTGGAGGGCGGCGAGGATCGTGTCGAGGACGGCGACGAGAATCGCCAGGACGAAGATGAGGATGAGGATGCTCCAGTCGGCGCCGGACACCGCATCGGCCCTCCTCCCGCGGACGGCCGCTTCCGGCCTGTGGTCCGGCCGAACGATCGTCGGCCAGAGGGCGTCGGCCATGTGACTAGGCCGATCATATGTCGGTCGGCGGACGGATATGATGAAAAAAGGTTTGGCAAAAAAAGACGGGAGGGGACGGCCGTGCGGGCGCTTTTTTTGTGGGCGCTCTTCGTCGCCGTGTGGGCTTGGGGCCGGCCGGCGCTGTTCTGGCCCGCCCTCGGGCTCGCGGCCTTCGCCTGGTGGCGCCTTCCCGGCGGCGAAAAGCGGTGAGTCGAATCGTCCGCCCCGTCGGCGCCTTTTGGCTGGCCGCTTTCGCCCTCATGGCTTGGGTCGGCTTTTCCCTGCGGACGGTGCTGGCGTCGCCGCTTCGAACGGCAGAGGGGTGGGTCGCGGCGGCGGTCGGCGGGAAGGCGATGCCGGCGATCGCTTTTCCGGTCGGTCTGGACGGGGAAGCGCTTCGGGCGGCGCTTCGGACGGCGCTTCGGGACGATGCCCCTTTCCGGGCGGCGGCCATCGACGGCATCCGGAGGGCGGCCCGGGAAGGCGGGGCGGTGTTTCGTCCGGCGGTCGGGTGGCGGGGGATCGTTCACCCGGCACCGACGATCGCTTGGCCGGCAGGGGCGGTCCGGGTGCCGGCGCTTCAGCCGGTCCTTTCGCTCATCGGAGCAGCGGAAGGGTGGACGGCTGAGGCCCGCTACATCGCCGGCGGCGTCCGGATGCCGCTTTCCCTAGAGCCGGATGGAACGGTCGGCCCGGTGCCGGCCGTCCCCGGCCGGATGGAGGTCGAACTCCGGGGGCCGCTCGGCGCGTGGCGGATGGAACGGTCGATCGCCGGGGCGGCGGCGTGGGAGCTCGGCGGGGCGACCGCCGTCCTTCAGGCGGAAGCGCCGGCGGCGCTCCGGCTGACGTTTGATGCGCCGGCGGCGGAGGCGTGGATCGACGGCCGGGGAGCGGTGACCGTCGTCCCCGGCGCGATCCTCGGGCCGCTTCCGGCGGGGGAGCATGCGGTGCGGCTCGTCCGGCGGGATCCGTGGGGAACGTCCGAGGCGTCGGCGACGGTCCGGGCGCCGGGGGAAGCGACGTTTCATCTCGACCGCTTCGGCGAGGCGTTTCGGGCGAAGGTCTTCGAAGCGCTCGGCCGCCGGTACCGGGCGCTGGAGGAAGCGCTCCGGGGAGGAGGGGAGGCCGGCGATTCGGGGGACGGGGCGGCGTGGACGCCGGCGTTCGGGGCGGCCCTCGCCGAGCGTCTCGGCGAGGTGCGGGCGGCCGGAGCGGTCTACGGCGGACGGCTGCACCGGGCGTGGGTCGATCCGGCCTCGATCGCGGTGGACGAGGCACCGGATGGGGGACTGATGGTGCGGCTTAGGGCGGTGCTGGAGTACGCGGCGGCGCCGGTGTGGTGGATGCCGGCGCAACCGGACGTCCGGCCGGGCGCTCCAGCCGACGCCGCCGAAGGGGGGGACGTTCCGGGCGAAACGGCCGGTCCGGACGGGAGGTCACCCGGCACGGTCGACGCCGCCAACGGAGAAGGCGCTCCGGCCGGCGGGGCTTTGGCCGGTTGTGCCGACGGGAAGGGCGCTCCGGCCGATCGCCTCCGTCCGGACGGTCGGTCCGGCGGAGCGCTTCGGGGGGAACGGGTGACGCTCGTTTTTTCCGGCGGGGTGTGGCGCCTCGACGATCTCGAGGCGGAGCCGCTTCCGGCGCCGTTTGCCGAAGCCGCCGGTTCCGGGCCCGCGGCGCCGGGCGATGTTCAAGCGGCCGGTCCGCCAGGACCGGGCGAACCGCACGCGGTCGACCGGCCGGAGGCGGGCGGTCGGCCGGCGGCCGGGGTGGAGCGAGTGCCGGATCGGCTGGCGGCCCGGGCGGCACAGGCGGCTCACCGGGCGGGTTGGGCGGAGGTGCCGGTCGGCGAGGCCGTCGTCGTCGGCGTCGACGCCTATGCTCCGCCGGCGGTCGAGCGGCGGGGCGACCGGCTCTTCGGCCGCGAGGTCGAGCGGTGGACGGAGGCGGCCCGCCGGTCCGGGACCCGGCTCGTCTTCGTCGACGTCCCGCCCGGGGCGGCGCCGGCGGCCCTTCGGGCCGGGGCGATCGACGCCTATTTCGGCGGTTTTTCCGAGGCGGCGCTCCGGCGGCTCGTCGCCGGGGTGCCGGCAGCGGTGAAGGGCGCGGCCGGCGGCGTCTTTGCCGTCCGGAAGGGCTGGGAGGACGTTCCCTTGATCCGGGCCGTGGAAAGCCTTTTTTCTGGGTCCGGAATGTGATATCATGAATCAGACGCCGTTGGCTTGGGGGGAACGTCGGATGCGGGCACCGGAAGACCTGGCGGCACGGGCGCTTCAGCTCATCCTGAGCGACGCGGAGCAGATCGAACGGCTGATCCGCGTCCAGCTCGACAATTTAACGATGCCGCACTGCCCCCTGTACGAAGAAGTGCTCGATACGCAGATGTTCGGCCTCTCGCGGGAAATCGACTTTGCCGTCCGCCTGGGTCTGATCTCGAAGGAACAGGGGCGACAGATTCTCGATCATCTGGAAAAAGAGCTCACCGAACTGTACAACGCCCACGAGCGCCGCTCGTCGGAAGCCCGGCTGGGATCCGGCTGAGCGGCTTTATTGTCCGGACGCGGGACGGACACGTCGGCGCCGGATCCGGAAAGAGCGCCGTAAACCGCAGGGCACCGAGGACGAAAGGCTCGCCGACGAGGCGGAGAACCGAGGCTAAGTCCCGAGGCGCATGATCCACCAGGCGGCGATCGGAAGCACCGGCCCGAGGACGGCGAGAAAGGCGCCGCTTGCCCGGTGCCCTTCCCGCCACTCGTCCCGGGCCGCCTTGAGGCTGTAGAGGCCGGCGGCGGTGGCGAAAAGAAGCGTCATCAGATCCACGGTCGACTCCTCCTTTCCGCTTTTGCCACGCGTTCCGGCGGGCCGGGACGGGGGAACGATCCGGCCGGCCGGGAGGGGCGGGCTCCGCCACGTCATACGGGCGGCCGGATCGTTCGCCGGCCTAACAAATCCTCAAGCGGCCGGCTTCTTTCGTCCGGCTTGAACTGTTTGCCGAAGTCGATCATCTCGATCCGGTAGCGGACCCGGACCCGGGCGTCGGGAAAGCGATCGGCGAAGTCGAACCGCTCCCAGGCGTCCCACGTCCAGAATTTCTGCCGGGCGTAACGGGCCCAGTCGAAAAGGTCGACCCGCCATTCCTTCTGCGCCTTGTGGAGGAGCCGCGCGGTCTTTTCGTCCATCTGCTCAAGGATGGATTGAATTAATTTTTTTTGCAGCGACCGGTCGGTGACGTAGTCAACCTTGCTCGGGATGGAGAGGACCTCGACGTAAAACGGGACGTCGACGGTGATCTCCATCGGATCTCGGGATAGGTCGATCCGGATGAGGGGCGGCGTCTCGTTTTTGATCCGGGTGCTGACCTGAAAGCTCGGTTTGACGGGATCGCGAAAGCTCATGTAATACGAAGCCACGCGGAGCTTGTGCGCGAGAAGGAGGGCAAGCCGCGTCTCTTCGCCGGTCAGGGCGCCGATCATCTTCCCGCGGTAGACGACTGCCGAACCGATCATCTCCACCGGATCGCCGCCTTTGATCTCGGCTTTACCGGCGGTCGTGTCGTCCATGCGGCCTTTTTCCGCCGGCAGCGTTCGCCGGGCGGAGGCGTAGACGAAGAGATACGGCTGGTCGGCGGCGTGGGCCCGGAGGTAGTCGTTCATGCTGGAGAGGGGCACGATGCCGGTATCCTTCCAGCGGTTCAGCTTGTAGCGGTAAAACTCATAGATGAGCGTCTCGAAGCGGGGGACGTTTTTCCGGATAAAGTCTTCCGCCCGCTCCTGAGTGATGATGACCGGCGTTTCCCGGCGCATCTCCGGATCCCGGATCGTCATCGCGAGGACGGAATACAGATCGACGTTCCGGGCGAGGTCTTCGCTGATGAGGAAGGCCTGCGTCTGGGAGATGTTGATGCGGCGGGTGATGACGGCGTTGGCGAGGTCTTTCGTCATGAGTGGCGTCGTGTTTTTGAGCGTGATGTTCGTCATCCGGGGCTCCCCTTCGGCGGCGGTGCCGAGGGTGACGGTCGCCTTCTGGGTGTTCACGATCTGAAGGGTCACGTCGAGAAGCCCCGGCCGCTCGCCCCGGTCGAAGCCGATCGCGGTGACGAAGGCGATGTCTTCGAGCTCGACCTTATCCCAGCAGCCGCCGAGGAAAAGCGCGAGCAGTGCTGCGCCCAGCCCCTGGACCAGGCGCCTTCCGACGGACCGGCGCCCCGGACCGCCCGTCCGGCCCCTTTCGCCCGCCGCGGCGCTTCGCCCCTTCCGGCACCGCCCGGCGCCTCGGCCGCCTCTGTCCCCCCCGCCGCCCCGGTCCTTCCTGTGGCGCCCGGCGCCGCCCACCCCCGACGATTCGGCGGCCTCCCTGGCGGCCTCAAAAATACGGTCTTTCCCGTTACGCACGGCGCCGCCCCCTCCCGCTCCCCCGGCGGGCTTTCCGGTAATAAAGGACGCCGATCAGGATCAGGGACGGAAAGACGACCGCGGTGAGGAGAATGAGCTCCGCGTCCCGGTAGGCGTACTGGCAGGTAAACGATCGGTACGGGTACAGCCCGGCGACAAAAAGGAGGCCGATGAGGGGGATCGTCAGGCGTTGAAAGACGCCGGCGCCGAGGAGGGCCTGAAGGAGCCAGAGATCGAAGTACAGATAGATGGCAAAGTGGACGACGGCGGCAATCGCCCAGATGGCGAGAAAAATGGCCTCGACGTGGTTGATGTACCAGCCGAAGTGGGCCAAGCGCGTGAGCTGCTGGAAGGGATACACCAGGCCGTTCACCGCCGGATAGCCGAAGGCGGCGATGTAGACGAAAAGAAGCGCCGCGATCGACAGGGCGCCGAGGCCGCCGCCCAGGACCACCCCCCGCCAATACGTTCGGGCGCCGCCGACGTAACGGTCGGCGACAAGGGCGAGGTAGAGGAGGTCGACGTAGAGGGCGAGGTGGGTGAGGGGGCCGGTGAACGCTTTTTCCCCGGTGCCGAGCAGGGGATAGATCTCCCGGTAGTCGAGGACGTCGAAGATGCCGACGAACAAAGCGACGTAGCCGAGCAGGGCGTACGGGAGAAGGAGCGACGCGAGACGCCCGATCGTCTCGATTCCCTTCGCCGCGACATAGCCGGCGACGATGAGGAAAAGGCCGTAGAGAAAGACGCCCGGCGTCTTGGAGAAAAACATCACCTCGAGAAGCAGCGCATACGCCCGGGCGTTGAGCACCGTCGCCATGAGAAAAAGGATCAGCCAAAGCCCGAAGACGAGGCGGACCCCGCCGCCCCCAAGGACGTCTTCGGCGAGGGCCCAGATCCCCCGGTCGCCGGCGGCGGAAAGGAGCCGGGCGGCGAGCCAGAGAAACGGGAGGACGTAGGCGAAGCCGGCGAGGGCGCTCATCCAGGCGGCGTTCCCGCCGAAGGTGATCCAAAACTCCGGCGTCGTATCCGTCCCCTTGAGGCCGAGAAGAAAAAAACTCATCGCCAAAAGCTCCCGGAGGCCGATCTGTTCGTTGCTGGACGGGTTCGGCCGGTGGACCGCCTCGCCGGAGAGGCCCAGCTTCATCGCCCGGCCCTCCCGGATCGGTCGGCCCGCTTCGCCTGTGCCCGCTTTTCCGCCCGGTGCCGACTCAGGCGCCCGAAGAGGGCGAAAAAGCCGCTCGCGTCGAGCCGGGTCTTCGTCCGGGGAAGAAGCGCCTGCGGCAGCGTCGCCTCCTCCGGGGCCGGCCGCCGGAGGAAGACGTCCTGCGACGACGGCATGTACGGCGCCCAGGGGGCGTAGTAGCCGACGCCGAACGACTTGAAGGAGACGGCGTAGGCGAGGGTGACGGCCAGAAGCAGGGAGAGGCCGAGGAACCCGAGGAGGGCGCCGGCGACGAGGAAGGCGAACCGGCCGATGCGGAGGGCGAGGTTGAGAGAAAGGTCTGGCTGGGTGAAGGAGGCAAGTCCGGTGATGGCGACGACGATGACGAGGATCGGGCTCACGAGGCCGGCCTGCACCGCCGCCTGGCCGAGGATGAGGGCGCCGACAATGCCGATCGTCGGGCCGATCTGGGACGGGATGCGGACGCTCGCCTCCCGGATGAGCTCGAAGCTGAGTTCCATCAGGAACACTTCCAGCACCGCCGGGAAGGGGACGACCTCCCGGGAGCCGCTGATCGACATGAGGAGGTCGAGCGGGATCATCTCCACATGGTAGTTCGTCGCCGCGACGTAAAGCCCCGGCGTGAGGAGGGTGAGGAAGAAGGCGAAGGTCCGGATCGAGCGGATGAACCAGGCGTAGGGGAGCCGCTGGTAGTGGTCTTCCGAGGCGTGAAAGACGTTCCAGTACGTCGCCGGGGCGATGAAGGCGTACGGCAGGTTGTCCTGGAGGATGACGACGTGGCCCTCCATGAGGTGCGCCATCGCCCGGTCTGGCCGTTCCGTCGTCAGCATCGACGGGAGGAGCGAATACGGCCGCTCTTCGATCAGCTGCTCGACGTTTTTCACCCAGTCGTATTCGAGGGCCTCGATGGCGTCGAGGCGGCTTTCGATGTCGGCGACGAGATGGGGGTTGGCGAGGGACTGGATGTAGGCGACGGCGATGCCGGTGCGGTTTTTCTGGCCGATTTCCCGCCGGCGGACGATGAGGTCCGGCGAGCGGACGTAGCGTCGGAGGAGGGCGACGTTCGTCTCGAGGCGCTCGGTGAAGCCTTCCTGAGGGCCTTTGAGGACGTTTTCGTTCGTCGGCTTATCGATATTCCGGACGGGGTAGTCGTCGAGGTTGAACGCATACGCCCGCCGGAGCCGGTCGATGAGGAGGACCGGATGGCCGTCGACGAGGGCGTTTTCCACCGCTTCCATCGTTTCGAGGACGACGATGTCGAGAGCGGTGAGTCGCTGATCCCGGAGCGGATCGTGGGTGCGGACGCCGTCTTTGCGGCTGATCGGCCGGATGATCGCCCGTTCGATGAGGTCTTCGTCGGCGATGCCGCGAAAATAAAAGAGGGCCGCCGCCCGCCGGCCGTAGACGAGCTCCCGGCGGCGGAAGTCGTCGTTTGCCTGAAAATGAAACGCCGCCTCCAGCCGCCGGATCGCCGGGGCGAGCCGCCGGGGGATCGGCGTTTGGGGCTGGGTCTTTTTTTTCGCTTCTGTGCGCCGCTTCAGTTCGTCCCGATGGGTGACCAGGGGGTTTTTCCGCCACACGGCCAACACCTCGCCGGCCGTTAGTGTTTGCCGCGGGAGGAAAAACATGTACGCCCGCCGCGGCGGCGGGCGCCGTGTTTTCCGGACTTTCGATGAGGCGCCGCCGTCCGGCGAGGGGGCCGCCGGACCGCCCGGCCGCCGGATGAAGCCGTCTCCGGTGGGCCCGGCCGCTTTTGGGGGATCGGCCCGGCCGCTTTCGGGCCGCTAGCGGCGGGGAAGCTCCCGGGAGAGGGCGAGGACCCAGCCGGCCAGAAGATGCGTCACGACGAGGGACGAGCCGCCGTAGGAGATGAGGGGAAGGGTCACGCCGGTGATCGGCAAAAGCCCGGTCACGCCGCCCAGGTTCATGAGCGCCTGCACCGCGATGGCGCTCATGGCGCCGACGCCAAGGAGCTTGGCGAACGGGTCCGGGTGCCGGAGGGAGAGGACGAATCCCCGGCCGATCCAGGTGGCGTAGGCGAGGAGAAAAACCCCGGCGCCGAGGAAGCCGAGCTCTTCGGCCAGAACGGCGAAGATGAAATCGTTATACGGGAACGGAAGATAAAAAAACTTTTGTACGCTTTCTCCGAGTCCGACGCCGGCGAGGCCGCCGTGAGCGATGGCATAAAGGGACTGGATGAGGTGAAAGCCGCTCCCGCCGGGATCCTGCCACGGGTCGAGAAAACCGGTGATTCGCTTCAGCCGGTACGGAAAGAGGACGATCGCCAGCGCCAGCGGCGGGAGGCTCAGCGCGGCGACGGCGAGCAGGTGACGGATCCGGGCGCCGCCGGCAAACAGGACGAGGAAGGCGGTGCCGACGAGGATGAGGGCGGTTCCGAGGTCTTTTTGCACAATGAGCGGGAGGGCAAACGCCCCGACGACGACGAGGGGCGGCAAAAATCCCCGGGACCACGTCCGCACCTGGGGCCCTTTTTTGCTCAGAAGGTGGGCGAGGTAGAGGACGAGGGCGGGTTTGGCGAGCTCGCCCGGCTGGACGCTCAGACCGCCGAGGCGGATCCACGTCCGGGAGCCGTTCAGCTCGACGCCGAGGTGGGGGAGGTAGACGGTAAACAGACCGGCCCACGCGAGGAAAAGAAGCGGCAGCGTGAGTTTTCTGAGCTGAGCCGGCCGAACGTTTTCGGCGAGGAAAAGGGTAAACAGGGCAACGGCGAGCCAGAGGGCCTGCCGCCGGACGAAGTAAAACGGATCGCCCCGCTCCGCGGCGGCGAGGGGGAGGCTGGCGCTTCCGACCATGATGAGGCCGAAAACAGAGTGCGCCACGGTCAAAAACAAAAACAGAAAATCCGGTGCCCGGCGCCGGAGGGCCGCCTCCGGGCGGGAGGACGTTCGGGCTTCGAGCATCATCCGGCGCTCCTTCGCCGGCGGCGATCGGACGCCTTTCGGCGGGATAAAAGTCGACGCCGCGGCGGACATTAATCGCGAGGAGGTGGAAGACGATGCAGGTTCAGGAGATCATGGCCAAGCGGGTCATCAGCGTCAAGCACGATGACACCGTTCGAACCGCCGCGCAGCGGATGCGGGATCACGAGATCGGCGCCCTGCCGGTCCTGGACGCCCACGACCGGCTGGCGGGGATCCTCACCGACCGGGACATCGTCCGGCGGGTCGTCGCCGAAGGGAAGCCCGACACGACGGCGGTCAAGGAAGTGATGACGCCGAACCCGGTGACGGTGTCGCCGACGGACGACGTGCGTTTCGTCGCGAAGCAGATGAGCGAAAAGCAGATCCGGCGGCTCCCCGTCGTCGACGGCGGCCGGGTCGTCGGCATGGTCGCGGTCAAGGACCTCGCCGATCACACCGAGACGCTGAAATACACCGACACCGTCATCCGGGAAGTGTCGGAAGACTACGCCGAACACCGGCAGGAAGTCCACTGACGTCCGGCCGGGGCGCGCCGGCGCGCCCCGGCTTTGGGACCATCTCCGACGCGCGATCTCGAGCGCGATGATGGCGCGGGTCTAGACGATGAAAGGGAGCGCGAGGCGCTCCCTTTCATCGTGTGCGTTTCTTAGCCGCTGGGCCGGCGCCCCGCCGGTGCGCCCTCCGCAGGCGTCCTGATCCCCGGCTTCCGAGGTCGGGGGCGCCCTCCGGCTTCAGGCCGGAGCTCCCGACGGCCGAAGCCGTCATCGGCGTTCGAGACCCGAGCCGGTGCCGGGCGCCCAACGCTCGTTCCGGTGACCGGCTGCCGTTGCCCGAAACGGCGGTCAGCTCCCGAGGCCCGGGCCGGTGAGCGGCAAAGCAAAGAAGATGACGTACAAAAACGCCACGAACGCCACGACCATGTAGCCGTTGAAGAGAAGGAGGTAGGTCCGCTCGCTTAAACCGAGGTAGCTCAGGGCGGCGAAGACGGCCGTCTGGGCGAAGAAAATGAGGGCCATCGGCATGAGGTCCATCCAGAAACCGATCAGCGCGATGATGAGGGAAAAATAGGCAAGCACGCGAAACATCCGCGCCATCCCGGCATCACCCCCTGGGCTTATTATACCGGATTCTGCCTGTCGATTCGAGCCTCGCTTCGTGGTGGCACCGCCGATCGCGACCTCGTTTGTCGCGCCCCATCGCTCGAGACCGCTTCGCCCGGACCGGGGAAAGTATCCTTCACTGCGGCGCGAAGACTAAGGGAGGCGGACGGCGATGTAGCGGCAGACCGGCGCTCCGTCGATCATCGACTGCTCTTCGATGAGATCGCTCTTTCCGAGAAAGGCCCGGAAGATGCCTTTTAGATAAGCGTGGTGCAGGGTGCAGACCGTCGGATGCCGGAACGCCTGTTCCTTAAAGGCGCAGCTGTGGACGGCCAGGCGAAAGGCGTCCTCATCGATCGGCTCGACGTCCGGCGAAAGGCCGGGATCGCCGGAGAGGCGCCGGACGTGTTCGACGATCTCTTCCGGCGTGAGGGTCTCCGGCTTCAGGTCGTGTTCCTCGATGTAACGCCGGGCGAGGTCGTAGCCTTTTTCTTCGGCCACGGCGGCGATCATCTGCTCGCCGTTGTGTTTGAACCGCTCGAGGGCGGTGAGGGCGATGTCGGCCAGCGTCTCGTAATCCCGGTGGGGGAGCGATATCGAGACGCTTTTGTCGACCGCCCGGTAAAGGCGGCCCGGCCGGCCGCCGCGGCCGGTATGCTCGATCTCGCCGACGACAAGCCCGACCTCTTCGAGCCGGCTTAGGTGAAGCCGGGCGACGTTCGGGTGGATGCCGAACTTGTCGGCGACGTCCTGAACCGAGACGCCTTCAGGGGTGTTGAGCACGTGCTGGTAGATGGCAAAACGCGTCGGCACGGCGAGGGCGGCGCTCAGGCGGATGAGGCGGTCGTCCATCGTTCAAGCTCCTTTTGTGCCGTTTTCAAACAAAGTATAACCGATCCGTCCGTCGCATGAAAGCATTTATTAATTTGCATCTTTATGTTTGTGGATTTTGGTGTTAGAATATACGTAAATCACCCTGAGTTTCTTTTTTGTAAAACAGAGAGAAAGGGGAGGGACCATGTCGAACGAACGATGGCCGCTCGTCGACGGGGCGTCCGTTCCGGAGGATGGGGCGGACGCGGCGCGCGCCGCTTCGGCGGCGGAGCGGTCCGGAGCGGAAGAGAGGCCGGATGCGGCGGAAAGCGAAGCGCGATCGTCGGCCGCACCAACCGCCGAAGGGCGGTTCCGGCGATATGACAGCTGGAAGGACGAAGAGGACCGGCTGCTGGCTTCTCTCGTCCTCGACTACGTGCGAAACGGCCGAACGCAGCTCGAAGCTTTTGTCGAGGCCGCCGGCCGCCTCGGCCGGACGGCGTCGGCGTGCGGATTTCGCTGGAACAAGGCGCTTCGGACCTTCTACCGGGATGAGCTGGAGGCCGCCAAAAAAGAGCGGCGGGAGCGGCGCAAGGGCCGGAGCGCCGCCCGGGCCGCCCTCGCCCGGCGGACCGAATTTCAGCCGAAGCTGAGCGTTCTCCTCGCCATGGTGCACGACCTCGAGCGAAGCGTTCGGCGCCTCAAGGAAGAGGTATACCGCATTCAGGCCCAGTGGGAGGCGGCCGCCCTGGCGCCGGAGGAGGCGGAAGACGCGTCGTGGGGCGTCCGGGGCGCCTCGGGCGAAGCGGTGGCCGCCGGTGGGTCGGAGACCCGGCCGGAAGAGGCCGGCGAGGCGGAGGGCCGGGCGCTGGAAGGGTGAAGTCTGTATCCGGCCGGCATCCGGCCGCGGCCCGGCCGGCGCCCTATGGCCGCCGGATTCGGACCGCGGTTCGGCGTTTGCTCTTTGCCCGGCGCCCCGGGGGCCGGGCAGGTTTCGGCTTCCCCGGGCGCGGCGGTCAGCGGAGGACGTTTCCCGTCTCGTAGACGACGATGTGCGTTCGGACGGTGAAGTCGAGCGATCGGATCACCGCTTCCGGGTCCCCCGAGGCCAGCCCCCGGGCGGCCGCCCGAAGGCCGAGGCCGAGGGGATCGACGCCGGCCTCCTGAAGCCGGCGGAGAAGGCTTTCCGTCCGCGTTTTGACGTCCGCCTCGATCGCGCGGGTGATCGCCGGCAGGGCGGCCGTTTCTTTTTGCCGCTCGTCGATCGAACCGTAAAGCTCCACGTCCACGACAAGGCGAAGGGTCCGGCCCCGGCTTTCCACCGTGAGGCGGGTCCGGGCCCGGTTCGGGTCGGCCTGGAAGTAGAGCCGGTCGCGGCCGAAGACGAAGTCGACGTTGGCCGTCTCCCCCCGGAGAAAGTTCAGCCACTCCGTCTCCTCCGGCGAAAGGACGAGCCGGAGGCGGGATTTGTCGAACAGGCCGCTTCGTTCGATGCGAAACGCCTTTTTGCCGGCGGCCTCGACGAGGGGGAGGATCGGGTCGAGGCCGGGCTCGTAGAGCCGCCGAACGACGTCGAACAGGTAGGCGTGGGTGATGTAAGGGCTTAAGGTGCCGGATCCGTCGAGGGCGGTAAAGAGGCTGTTCGACGGGAGCCGCTCCATCGGCGGGCTCACCCGGAGCGCCGCCTCGGCGCTCGGTTCGGCAAGGGCGACGAGGGCGATCCCCTGGATCGTCTCCATGCGGATAAACCAGTCGAGCGTCTCCCGGAGGGGGCGGTCTTCCGCCAGGTCCCGACCGATGAAGATGAGCTTCGTGTGGCTGAAGTCGAACGCGTTTTCGTTCATTCCCTGCAGCCGGTGAACGGCTTCGGCGATGAGGCGGCCGTCGGCGGTGAGGAGGAGGAAGCGGTTTTCGCCGGATTTGATGTCGGCCGTCGGGATGGCGATCTTGAGCGTCACCCGAAGGGGGCGGGCCGGATCGCCGCTTCGGTCGACGCCCATGGCGACGACGAAGCTCCGCTTGTCGATGTCCTTGTAGGCGCAGCCGCCGGCCTGCAGGGCGCCGGCCAGGGCGGCCAAGACGAGGAGCATCCGCGGAAGGGGCGCCGACCGACGCCCCGGCACGAGAGGCAGGAGGAGAGGACGCATCCGGCACCTTCCTTTATATGCGGCCGCCCTCGGCGGGGGCTTCAGCGGGACGGGTCCGCGCGGCGGCGCCGGCCTGCAGGGCGGCGCCGGCGGCCGCCCGAGCCGGTCCCGCCGCCCTTCCGTTTGATTGCCCAGGCGATCAGGGCGAGGGCGAGGAGCTCTGCCGGGACGAGCTGGGCGAACCAGAGGCGGCTTACGGCGTAGAGGCGGTCCATCGTCCATTCCCGGTAGACGGCGGGGATGACGAGGCCGGCAAAGGCGGCCAGGGCCGCCTCCGGCCAGCGGGCGGAAAGCCAGCCGGTGAGGCGGGCGCGGACGTTCGACGCCGCCTTGGCCGGGGCGGCGGTCAGGGGAGCGAGGAAGCGGAGGGCGACGTGCCAATGGAGGATGGCGTTTAAGATCGCGACGTTCAGGTAGCCGATCAGGACCGGGTAGAAGGCCCGCTCGATCGGCGCGTGCTCGATCCGGAGGGCGTTGGCGGCGATGACCCACGGGTACGCGTAGAGGGCGACGGCCTCCGTCCCGAGGAGGGCGATCGGGAGGACGAACAAAAAGGCGTACAGCCCGCCGCCGAGGGCGGCCATGAAGGCGATCCGCCGGAAGGGGTAGTCCGGCGCGAGCACCCGGTGAAAGACGGTGAGGTTCAAAAACCCGGCAAACGGATACGTGGCGGCGCTCAAAGACAGCCAGTCCGGCCGCCCCGTCTCCCGAAGGAGCTTCGCCACGCCTTCCCAGAGGAGCGGCTGGCCGCTCAGGGCGGCGCCGAAGGTGATGAACAGAAGCGGCAGCGTCAGGATGAACGAAAGTTCGAGCCCGAAGAGGACGTTCGGGGTGTCGAAGCGGGCGATGAAAAAGGCGAGGAGGAGAAAGAGCCAGAGGAGCGCCTGGGCGGGGGCGTCGACGTTGAGATATTTGGCGCTGATCTCGGTGATGAGGTACAGGTTGAACGTCCCGGCGACGAGCCACTCGAGGGCGAAAAGGGCAAGGAGCGGCGGGCCGAGGGGGGCGGGGAGTGCCGTTTTCCAGAGGGTGGGGATGTCGATCTCGGGCGCCCGGGCAAGAACGCGGGTGAAGAAGACGAAGTAAACGGACGAAAAAAGCCATCCGGCGGCGAGATCGAGGAAAACGCCGGCGTGGCGCCGCTCGAGGAGCAGCCGCGGGACGGTGCCGATGCCGTTGGCGAGGACGTTGACCAGAAAGAGGTAATACAAAAAGCGCGGCTGCATCAAGCGCCCTCCGGTCCTTTTTCCGTCGGCTTCCGGTCAAAGGGGAGGTACAGGTACGGCTCGCCGAAGCTTTCTTTGCCGGCGAGAAAGAAGATCAGGCCGACGAGGCCGATGCCGAGGCCGACGAGGCCGTAGAGGGAACAGAGGAGGAGGATCGGGTAGCGGGCGATGCGGACGGCGTAGAACATGGCGTTCACCGGGATGACGAAGCTCGAGATGGCGACGACGGCGGCGACGATGAGCATGATGTCCGAGACGAGGCCGGCGGCGGTCATCGCCTGGCCGAGGATGAGACCGCCGACGGTCGTCGCCGTGGCGCTGATGGACTTCGGCAGCCGGACGCTCGCCTCGAGGAGGAGCTCGAGGGCGATCATCATGAAGAGCATCTCGAAAAAGGCGGAAAACGGCACCGCCGCCCGGCTCCCGGCGATGGAAAGCGTAAGTTGCGCCCGGAAGACGCCGGGGTTGAACGCCGTGAGGGCCACGTAAAGGCCTGGGGTGATGAGGGTGACGACGAGGGCGGTGAAGCGGAGGCCGAGGAAAAACGTCCGCACCCAACCGGGGTAGTACAGGTCGTCCATGGCGCTGAAGAAGTCGAAAAAGTACCCCGGCGCCACGAGGGCAAAGGGCGTTCCGTGGATGAGGACGACGACCTTGCCGCGATTGAGCTCGTAGACGATCCGGTCCGGCCGGTCGGTGACCATGAAGGTCGGAAAAAGGGTTCGATGCGGGCGGGCGAAGGCCCGTTCGAGCTGTCCCGCGGCGAAGAGGACTTCGATCCCGCCTTTTTGCACTTTTCCCCGGAGAATGGCCAGGCTCTTCGGGCGGACCCGCTCCGCGTCGTAAAGGATGGCGATGTTCGTGTGGCTTTTTTCCCCGAGTTCGGCGAGTTCGACGGCGAGGGCGGCGTTCCGGTAGCGGTTTCGGAGCAGGTGGACGTTGATGAGGAGGTTGTGGCCCAGGGCGTTTTGCGGCCCGTGGAGGGTCGTTTCGATGTCGGCGGGAAGCGGCTGGTCGTCTTTGACGATCCGGATGTCGTAAAGGGACGCCCGACCCCGGTAGGCGACGAGGAGGTGGCCGTTTAAGACGAGGTCGACCGCCGCCTCCGGCGTCGTGTAGGGCACTTGAAAGACGAGGGAGGCGAGGTAGTCGGCGAAGGCGTCGCCTTCCGCCTCGAAAAACGGCCGGATGAACTGCCGGACGACCTTGTCCTCGTCGGCGATCGTCTTCAGGTAGACGACTTCCATGCGCTTGTCGCCGGCGACGAGCGACCGGGCGACGAGGTCCTGGGCGCGTTCCAAGGCTTTTTGCACGGCCAAAAGCCGCTCGTCGGTGATCTGGGCGGTCTCGTGCATGGCGCTCCCGGGCTTTCCAGTTTTCGGTGTGCTTCGGGATGCGATGGGTTCGTCTGCCAACCCTTAGTCTGCCAAGCCGCCCAAAAAACATGCGCCTCCGGCCCTGAAGCCGGGAGGCGCAGCGAAAAAAGGATGGGAGTCAAGCGTTTGGCTTTCGGCCTTCTCCTCGGGGCTTCGTCGGGGCGAGGCGGACGCCCTCCGGCAGCCAGACGTACGGGTTTTCGCCTCGGTCCCGCTCGGGATCGTACTTGACCGGAACGAAGCCGAGCTTTTCCCAAAACGGCGCCGAGCCGAGGCGGGCGTTCGTCTTGATCGGCTTGCCGAGGCTTTTGGCGTGTTCGACGAGCATCCGGCCGAGGCCGCGGCCCCGGTACGCCGGCAGGACTTCCAGCTTCATGAGTTCGTAAAAATCTTGTGGCGGATCGAAGTAGCGGTCGTATTTGGCGTCGATGAGATAGAGGCTCATCCGGGCGACGAGGGCGTCGCCGTCGTAGATGCCGTAAAAGGGCGAGTCGGCGTCGTCCTCGATGATGTTCGCCTGAAGGTCTTCGAGCATCGAAAGCTCCTGCAGCCCGTACTCGCGAAATTTCTTGAATTCTTCCAGCGTTTTGTAGTTGATCTTGAGCCGCTCGACGGCAAACGGCATCGTTCACACCTCCGTCCGTCCTTTAAGGCCAGTTTACCGGAGGCGGCGGGCCAGCACAAGCCGCCTTGCCGAAAGGCGGCCGGGCCGACGCCTGAGCGGACCGCCGGCCGCGGGTGAAAGCGCGCCGGGCGGTGAAGGCGCGCGGGACCGCGGGGGGGCGGGATCAGGAAGGAATCGGGAGCCTCGGCGTCGAAAGACACGTCCGAAAGACCGCCGCGGTCAAACGGCGTCGGTCCGGGCCGGGAAGTTTCCGGCGACCGGCATCCGGCGACGCCGTCCGGCGGCGGACCGGTGAAGCGGGGGATTCGATGGCCCAAGTCGTCAAGGCGCTCCTCGGCGTCCTCATCCTCCTGCCGCCGCTTCCGATGGCCCTGGCCTGGGTCGTGGCGCTCCGGGCGACGGGCGACCGGCGGGAAGCGACGCTCTGGGCGCTCTACGTCGGGACGGTCTTTTTTCTCCTCGCCGACGCCGCCCTCTGGCAGGAAGTCGCCGGCGGCATCGCCGGTCTCGTGGTGACGCTCGCCGCCGCCGCCCTGGCCGGCGGCACGCTGGCGGTGGCGTTCGTCCGTCGCCGGCCGTCTGTCGGCTGGGCCCGGGCGTTTCGGATCGTCTGGCTCGCGGCGCTTTTTGTGTTTGTGATAGAATATGGCGTGCTGTTTCTGATCGGCGTCTTCCGGACGTGGGCCGGCGGATAGGTCGCGGGCCTCGGCTTGGGCCGCGGCCGACGCGGCCTTTTGGCCGGACCTTTCGCCGGTCGGGTCCGGCGGCGCGGATCGAGCACGGAAAGGGGTGGCGCGTTGGACGGACGGTTCAACCGGGCGGCGGATGCCGACGCCGGACGAAAAAAGATCGAGTGGGCTCGCCGGCACATGCCGGTCCTCGGGGCGATCGCCGAGCGGTTTGAGCGGGAGAAGCCGCTCGCCGGGGAGCGGGTGTCGATCGCGCTCCACCTCGAGGCGAAGACGGCGGTCCTCGCCCTCGTGCTTCAGGCCGGCGGCGCCGAGGTGACGATCTCCGGCTCGAACCCGCTCTCGACCCAGGACGACGTCGCCCACGCCCTCGCCCGGGCCGGGGTGCGGGTCTTTGCCCGGCGGGGGGTGTCGGAAGACGAATACCGGGCGCTCCTCCTGGACAACCTCGAGGCGTCGCGGCCGACGCTTCTCATCGACGACGGCGGCGACCTCGTCAAGCTTCTCCATGCCGAGCGGTCGGACCTCGCCGGCGGCGTCAAAGGCGGCGCCGAAGAGACGACGACGGGGATGACCCGCCTCCGGGCGCTCGCCCGGGAGGGGCGCCTCGCCTTCCCGATGGTCGCGGTGAATGACGCCCGGATGAAGCATCTTTTCGACAACCGTTACGGCACGGGCCAGTCGGTCATCGACGGGATCCTTCGGACGACCAACCTCACCCTGGCCGGGAAGACGTTCGTCGTCGTCGGTTACGGGTGGTGCGGCAAGGGCGTCGCCCTCCGGGCCCGGGGGATGGGGGCGGACGTCGTCGTGACGGAGATCGACCCGGTGAAGGCAATCGAGGCGCACATGGAAGGGTACCGGGTGATGCCGATGGCGGAGGCGGCGGCGGTCGGGGATCTCTTCGTCACCGTCACCGGCGGCTACCACGTGATCGGAGAGGCGCACTTTCCCCGGATGAAAGACGGCGCCATCCTCGCCAACGCCGGCCACTTCGACGTCGAGATCGACCTTGAAGCCCTCCGGCGGATGAGCGTCGAGGTGGACGCCGTCCGGCCGAACGTCACCGCCTACCGGCTGCCGGACGGCCGGACGCTGTACGTCCTCGCGGAGGGACGCCTCGTCAACCTCGCTGGCGCCGACGGTCATCCGGCGGAGATCATGGACATGACGTTTGCCCTGCAGGCGCTCTCCCTCGAATGGCTCGCCCGGGAACATCGCGCCGGCCGGCCCCTTCCGCCGGCTTTGCACCCGGTTCCGGAGGCGATCGACCGAACGGTGGCGGAGATGAAGCTCCGGACGCTGGGAATCGCCATCGACCGGCCGACGCCGGAACAGGAGGCGTACGCTGCCCGCTGGGCGTGAATGGTGCATAACTTTTACGGACGAATCCTGCCCGCCGGGCAGGATTTTTTTTTGGCCTTGTCGAAGGGAACAGGTGGAGCAAAGTGGTGGATAGTGGGGAATAGCGGGGGGACGGACGTGTTTCTCGGCGAGTACCGGCACGCCCTCGACGAGAAGGGGCGGCTTACGCTGCCGGCCCGGCTCCGGGAGGGCCTCGGCGAGCGCTTCGTCCTTACCCGCGGCTTGGAGCAGGCGCTTTTTGTCTATCCTCTGGAAGAGTGGGAGAAGATCGCGCAAAAACTCCGGGCGCTCCCGTTTACCCGGGCCGACGCCCGGGCGTTCACCCGCTTTTTCTTTTCCGGTGCGGTGGAACTTTCGCCGGACCGGCAGGGGCGGATCACGATCCCGAAGCCGCTTCTGGAGTACGCCGGCATTGAGAAAAACTGCGTCATCCTCGGGGTGATGAACCGGGTGGAGATCTGGGAAGAAGGGCGCTGGGACCGCTACGCCGCCGAACAGAGCGCCCTGGTGGCGGAGACGGCGGAGCGGCTTCTGGACTTCGAGGGGTGACGGTTCGTCGAAGGCCCGAACGGGCGGAGGCGGTCCGCTCGGGAAAGGAGGGGCAGGCCTGGTTCGGCAGAGCTGGACTTCGAACGGGAATGCGGCCGGCGAAGGCGGTGCGGAGGGGACGGGGGACGGTCGGAATGCCGGCCATCCTCCCGATCGGCCGGAGGGCGACCACGTCTCGGTGCTCCTTCAGGAGACGATCGAGGCGCTCCGGATCCGGCCGGACGGGTGGTACGTCGATGCGACGTTCGGCCGCGGGGGCCACAGCGGGGCGATCCTGGCCCGGCTCACGAGCGGTCGGCTGATCGCCTTCGACCGGGACCCGGCGGCGATCCGGGCCGGCGAGGCGCGCTTTCCGGAGGCCCTCCGGGCGGGAACGCTTCGCCTCGTGAAGGCGAATTTTGTCGAGCTGGGGCGGGTGCTGGAGGGGTTGGGGGCGCCGGCGATCGACGGGATCGTCTTCGACCTCGGCGTCTCGTCGCCGCAGCTCGACGACCCCGCCCGGGGGTTCGGCTACCAGGTCGAGGCGCCCCTCGATATGCGGATGGATCCGGAGCAGCCCCTGACGGCCTACGCGATTGTGAACGAGGCCGATGAGGCAACCCTGCAGAGGATTCTCCGGGATTACGGCGAAGAGCGCTTTTTCCGCCAGATCGCCCGGGCGATCGTCCGGGCTCGGGCCAAGGCGCCGATCCGGACGACGACGGAGCTCGCCGAAATCGTCAAGGCGGCGATTCCCGCCCCCGCCCGCCGGACGGGGCCCCATCCCGCCCGCCGGACATTTCAGGCCCTCCGCATCGCCGTCAACGACGAACTGGAGGCGCTTCGCCGGGCGCTCCGGCAGGCGATCGACCGGCTTCGGCCGGGCGGGCGGATCGCCGTCATCAGCTTTCACTCTTTGGAAGATCGCCTCGTGAAGGAAACGTTTCGCGCGGGCGCCGATCCGTGCGGCGCCCGCGGGCTTCCGCCGGAGCTTCCGTGCGGCGAGACGCCGACGCTTCGCCTCGTCACCCGACGGCCGATCGTCCCGGGAGCGGCGGAGGTCGCCGCAAACCCCCGCGCCCGATCGGCGCGGCTCCGGGTGGCGGAACGGCTCTGAGGAGAGGACAGGAAGACGGGGGGCAGCGAACATGGCGCGCACACGGGTGTCGGGAAATGCGTTCCTTCAGGAAGAGCCGGTGCTTTCCGCCGGCCCGGCCGGCCTGGTGACGGCCCGGGCGGGGGCAGCGGCCCGTCCGAGGGCGACCGCTTCGCCGAATCCGGCTTCTTCGGCGGTGGCCCGGACGGCCGCGGCCCGGAAGGCCGGCCTGGAGGCCGGGGAAAAGCTCCTCTACTTCGGTTACGTCTTGGTCCTCGCCGTCGTCTATCTGGCCGTCCTCGGCCGAATGGCTCAGGCGGTTGTGCTGAACGACCGGCTCGTCCGGACGACGGCCGAGATCGAGCGTCTGGAGCGGGAAAACGCCGCGCTCACGCTGGAAGTGGCCGAGCTCAAACGGCCGGAACGGATCCTCGCCGTGGCCCGAGACATGGGGCTCAGGCCCCGCCCCGAAAGCGTGGCGGTGATCGCGGCTCTGCCCCGGGCGGCCGATGCCGCGGGTTCCTCGCCCCTCGCGCCGGCGCCTGAGGCGGGATCCGGCAATGAAGCGGGTTCGGCGGAGGCAAAGGCGGCGGCCGGCGGCGGGACATCGGCCGGCGAAAGCGGGATGCCGTGATGCGCCCTGCCGATCGGACGCGGGGCGCGCCCGGCGCCGGCATCGTCCGGCGCGGGCTTCTTCTCGCCGGCGGGATCGTCCTTTTGTTCCTCGCCGTCCTCGGCCGACTCTTTTACCTGCAGGTGCTCTCCGCCGAGCCGCTCGTCGCTCGGGCCGCGGTCCAGTGGCAGGCGAAGGAGACCCTCCCCGCGAAGCGGGGGACGATCTACGACCGGAACGGGACGCCGCTCGCCGTCGACGGGCCAGCGTACGACGTCATCGCCGTGGTGAGCCCCCGGGCGCCGGATCACGTCGTCGATCCCGCGCAGACGGCGGCGGCGCTGGCCCCCCACCTCGGCATGCCCGCCGCGCGCATCGAGGCGCTTCTCCGGCAGCCGGGGCGGTATCAGGTGGAGTTCCGGCCGGGCGGCTGGAAAATTTCGCCGGAGACGAAGGCGGCGATCGAGGCGCTCCATCTTCCCGGCATCGTCTTCGTCGAGGACCGGCGGCGGTACTACCCGTTCGGCGCTTTTCTGGCCCATACGCTCGGGTACGTCGATAAGGAAGGCGAGGCCCGGATGGGCCTGGAGGCGGCGCTGGATGACGTCCTCGCCGGACGAGACGGGGCGCTCAAGCTCCTCGTCGACGGCGGTCGCCGGTTCCTTCCCGGCGGCGTTCAGGATTATGTGCCGCCCGTCGACGGGAAGGATGTCGTGCTCACCATCGACCAGACGATTCAGACGTTTGTCGAGGATGCCCTCGATGCGGCGGCGGAACAGGTTCGGGCGAAGCATCTCCTTGCCGTCGTCGCCAACCCGAAGACGCTCGAGGTTTACGCCCTCGCTTCCCGCCCCCACTTCGACCCAAACGACTACACTCGGATCACGAACTATCTGAATCTGCCGGTGGCGTTTGAATTCGAGCCGGGGTCGACGTTCAAGACGATCACGCTGGCGGCGGCGATCAACGAGGGCGTCTACAACCCGGACGAGACATACCAGGCCGGCGTCTATCGGTCGAAGGAGATCCGGCCGCCGATCCGGGACTGGAACGACGTCCGGGGCTGGGGGACGATCCCGTTTCGGGACGCCTTCGTCCGCTCGAGCAACGTCGGCATGACGATCCTCGGCTACGAGCGCCTCGGCCGGGAGCGGCTCGCCCGCTACTACGAAGCGTTCGGCTTCGGGGCCCGGACGGGCATCGACCTGCCGGGGGAGGCGGCGGGAAGGGTACCGGACCTTCGCCTCGTCCCGCCCCGGGACGTGGCCTCGACGACGTTCGGCCAGCGGATCGCCGTAACCCCGATCCAGATGGTGGCGGCGGTGAGCGCCGCCATCAACGGCGGGACGCTCATGCGGCCGTACGTCGTCCGGTCGATCGAACGGCGGGACGAGGGCATCGTCTATGAAGCGCGGGAGCCGACGGCGGTGCGCCGGGTGATTTCGCCGGAGGCGTCGGCCCGCGTGCGGGAGGCGATGGCCGCGGTCGTGGAGTCGCCGGTGGGGACGGGCCGGGCGTTTGCCATCCCCGGCTACCGGATCGGGGGCAAAACCGGGACGGCGCAAAAGCTCAGCCCGGACGGGACGTATCGGGACGGGGCGTATATTTATTCGTTCATCGGCTTTGCCCCCCTCGACGACCCGGCGGTGCTCGTCTACGTCGTCGTCGACGAGCCGGATCTTCCGGCGACGTCGAGCGGCGAGGTCGTGGCGCCGATCTTTAAGGCGATCATGAGCCAGACGCTCGCCTACCTGGACATCCCGCCCGAGGGGGGCGGGCGCCGGAGCGCCGGCGGCGGGAGCGCCGCGGAAAACGGGGATGCCCCGGCGCCGGATCGGCTCCGCGACGCGCCTCCGGCCGGTGAAAAGCGGGCGGCGGATCAGGCCGTTCCGGCGGATGGGACGGCCGCCGGCGGCGCTCCGCCTGCCGCGGAGCAGGGCGTTCCGCCGGCGGCGGATCGGGGGATGCCTCCCGCCGGCGAAGTTGAGAGGAGCGCGACGCCGGCGGAGGAGGCGAAAGGCGACGCCCCTTTGACGGTGTCCGTGCCGGACGTCCGGGGCCGTTCGAAAAAGGAGGCGGCGGCGCTCCTTCAGGCGGCGGGGCTTGAGGCCGACTTCGACGGAACGGGATATGCCGTCGCCCAGGATCCGGCGCCGGGAAGCCGGGTCGCGGCCGGGACGGCGGTCCGGGTCCGCTTCGAGCCGCCGGCGCCGCCGCCTGGGGCATCCGATGCGCCGTCCGGATCGGGCGGCTGAGCGTCCGGACGCCGGGCGGCCCAAGGTCCGTCCGTCGGGCGGCCGGGCGTTCCGATCGGGTCGGTCGTGCGGCGCGCCGCCGCGGCGGAGGGGTGAGCCCGTTCCGGAGGTCGGCCGAAGAGCGGCCACCTTGCGAGGGGCTTCGAGGGGGCCCGTCCGCGGGAACGCCCCCGTTCTAGTCCTCTTTCCCCGGACATACGGTGGGGAGGGGATGCGAAAGGGGGCGATGGCGACGAACCGGACCGTCCGGAGGCGGATCGCGTTCTTCGGCCTCCTTGTCGGGGCCGGGCTCTTTCTCATCGCCGTCCGCCTGGCGTATCTCATGCTCGTCCAGGGCGATGCGCTCCTCGCCCGGGCCGAGGCCCTCTGGACGCGGGAGGTGCCGTTTGAGGCGAAGCGGGGGCGGATCCTGGACCGAAACGGCGTCGTCCTCGTGGACAACGAAAGCGCTCCGAGCGTCCTCGCCGTCCCGGCCCAGATCACCGATCCGGAGGGGACGGCCCGGGCGCTGGCGCCGGTCCTCGGCATGGCGGAATCCCGCCTTCGGGAGCTTCTTGCCCGCCGGCAGCTTCTCGTCCGCCTGGCGCCGGAAGGACGGCGGCTTTCCCTCGACCGGGCCGCGCAAGTCGAGCGCCTCGGCCTTCCGGGGATCTACGTCGCCGAAGACTACCGTCGGGTGTATCCGTACGGGACCCTGGCGGCGCACGTCCTCGGGTTCGTCGGCGCCGACAACCAGGGGCTTTTGGGCCTCGAACGCGAGTACGACGCCGTCCTCGCCGGCCGGCGGGGCGCGATCGCCTTTTACGCCGATGCCCGGGGCCGTCGGATGCCGGGGCAGCCGACGCGATATGTGCCGCCGGAAGACGGCCACGACCTCGTGACGACGCTCGACGTGCGCATTCAAGAGATTCTCGAGCGGGAGATGGCGGACGCCTGGCAGACGTACCGGCCGAAGAGCATCATCGGCCTCGTCGTCGATCCGAAGACGGGCGACGTGCTGGCGATGGCGTCTTACCCGACGTTCGACCCGGCCGACTACCGCGCCTACCCGCCGGAGGTGTACAACCGCAACCAGCCGATCTGGCGGATGTACGAGCCGGGGTCGACGTTTAAGATCATCACCCTGGCGGCGGCGCTGGAAGAGAAAAAGGTCGACCTCGATCGGGAGCACTTTTTCGATCCCGGTTCCATCGTCGTCGCCGGGGCGAGGATCCGCTGCTGGAAGCCCGGCGGCCACGGCGATCAGACGTTTTTGCAGGTGGTGGAAAATTCCTGCAACCCCGGCTTCGTCGAACTCGGCCTCCGGCTCGGCAAGGAGACGCTCATGCGTTACGTCCGGGCGTTTGGGTTCGGCGCCAAGACGGGGATCGATCTCCCCGGCGAGGCCACCGGACTTCTTTTTTCCGAGGCGCGGATGGGTCCGGTGGAGCTGGCGACGACGGCGTTCGGCCAGGGGGTGTCGGTGACGCCGATCCAGCAGGCGATGGCCGTCTCGGCGGCGATCAACGGGGGGACGCTTTACACGCCGCATCTCGCCAAGAAGATCGTCGATGCGAAGACCGGCGCGGTCGTCCGGACGTTTGCGCCGGAGGCCAAGCGGACGGTCGTCTCCGAGGCGACGAGCCGGGAGGTGCGGCGGGCGCTCGAGTCGGTCGTCGCCAACGGCACCGGAAGCCGCGCTTACGTCGACGGCTACCGGGTCGGCGGGAAAACCGGGACGGCGCAGAAGGTCGGCCCCGACGGCCGGTATCTCGCCGGTGAGTACATCGTATCGTTCATCGGCTTCGCGCCGGCGGACGATCCGGTGGTCGTCGCCTACGTGGCCGTCGACCATCCGGAGGGCATTCAGTTCGGCGGTGTCGTTGCGGCGCCGATCGTCGGCCGGGTGCTGGAGGATGTGCTCAACGTCCTGGACATCCCGCCCCGCTCCGGCGGGCTCAAGAAGTCGAAATACGTCTATCCGGAGATGCCGCCGGTGGAGGTGCCGAACTTCATCGGCATGAGCGTCGACGCCCTGCGGCGAAGCTTCTACACGTTCTCCCTCGAAATCGAAGGGACGGGCGACGTGGTGATCGATCAGGCGCCGGCGCCGGGGACGAAGCTCGCGCCGGGGGGCAAGGTGCGCCTTTACCTCGGGCCCCGGCCGGACGGCGGCCGGCGGTAGGACGGCGCATCCGAAGGCGCGCGGCGAATCGGCAATGCGCCTTCCACGGCGGCGTGTCGCGAGTCGGCGGCGGCCGGCTCTTGCGTCGGGCGTTAAAAAAGAGTATGGTGAAGGGCGTCTGCGTCCGGCCTTGGCCCGAAAGCCGGGCCGCCTGAAGGCCGGACCGTCCGGGGACATCCCCTTCGGAACTTGAAAAGGCACACCCATGAATTCGGAACCTGACAAGCCCAATGATACCTGACGAATCCAATGAAACAAGTCCAATGGAAAAGGTAGACGAAGCCGCCGGAACGGATAGACTGAAAGAGGCGGCTGGAAAGGACGGCGCACGGCATGCGGCTGGTCGAACTGGTGCAAACCCTTCCGTTTGCCCGGCTTTTCGGCGCCGGCGAGACGGCGGTCGACGGGGTGGCGATCGACTCTCGCCGCGTCCGGCCGGGGGATCTCTTCGTGGCGCTTCCGGGGACGCGGGCGGACGGCCACGCCTTTTTGGCGGAGGCGGCCGCCGCCGGCGCCCGGGCGGCGGTCGTCGCCCGGGGATACGGGGAGGCGGCGGCGCGAACGTTTTTGGCGGCGGTGGAGGTGGCGGAGCCGAAGCGGGCGCTTCCGCTCATCCTCGCCGCCTTTTACGGGCAGCCGGCCGACGGACTTCACCTGATCGGTGTGACGGGAACGAACGGGAAGACGACGACCACCGCCCTCATCCGGCACGTGCTCGAGGCGGCGGGGGTGCCGACGGGGCTCATCGGCACGGTGGAGGTCGCCTACGGCGACCGGCGGGAGCCGGCGCAGGCGACGACCCCCGATCCGGTGGCGCTCTTTGCGACGCTTCGGATGATGCGGGCGGCCGGCGTCCGGGCGGTGGCGATGGAAGTGTCCTCTCACGCCCTCGACCAAGGGCGGGTGGCCGGCCTCCGCTTTGACCAGGCGGTCTTCACCAATCTGACGCAGGATCACCTGGACTATCACGGGACGATGGAGGCGTACCGGGCGGCCAAGGCTCGGCTCTTCCAGGGCCTCGGCTTTGCCGGCGGCGTGGCGGTCCTGAACGCCGACGACCCGGCCGCTTCGTTTTTCGCCGGGGAGACGGTGCGGCCGGTCGTCCGCTACGGCCTCCTCCGGGACGGGGAGCGGCCGGAGGAGCGCTTTCGGAGCGGGGTGGATGTGCTGGCCGCCGGGGTGCGGCTCGACCGCACCGGCTCGTCCTGGACGCTTCTTGCGGCGGACGGCCGGTCGGCGCCGGTCGAAATGCGGCTCATCGGCCGCCACAACGTGGAAAACGCCCTGGCGGCGGCGGCCAGCGCCCTCGCGTTCGGCCTCGACGTCGGGACGATCGCCGAGGGGCTCCGGACGGCGGCGCCGGTGGCGGGCCGGCTGGAGCGGATCGACTGCGGCCAGCCGTTTTCGGTCTTCGTCGATTACGCCCACACGCCGGACGGCATCCGGCAGGTGCTCGCCGCCGTCCGGCCGTTTGCCCGGCGGCTCATCGTCGTCTTCGGCGCCGGCGGGAACCGGGACGCGGCCAAGCGGCCGCTCATGGGCCGTGCCGCGGCGGAGGGGGCAGACGCCCTCGTCGTCACGTCCGACAACCCCCGGGACGAGGATCCGGAGGCGATCATCCGGGACATCCTCGCCGGCATCCCGGCCGAGGCCCGGGAACGGACGATCGTCGAGGTCGACCGGCGGCGGGCGATCGAGCGGGCGGTGGCGCTGGCGGAGGCGGGCGACGTCGTCGTCATCGCCGGGAAGGGCCACGAGACGGGACAGATCGTCCGGGGAACGGTGCATCCGTTTGACGATCGGGTGGAGGCGCGGCGGGCGCTCGAAGGAGGGGGCTTCCGGTGCTCCTGACGCCTGCGGATGTGGCGCGGCTGGCGGAAGCGGTCGTCGGGCGGCCGGACGGCGCCGGCGGGAAGGCGGCCGGCGGCGGGCGTCCGGCGGTGGACGGGCGGTCGGGCGGCGGTGCCGATCGCGCAGGGAACGGGGACGGGCGGCCGGCAGAAGGGCCCGGGTTCTGGCGGGCGCCGTTTGCCGGGGCGTCGATTGACTCCCGGACGGTCGGGCCGGGGGAGCTCTTCATTCCGATCCGCGGCGAGCGGTTTGACGGACACGATTTCGTTCGGGAGGCCTTCGCCCGGGGGGCGAGGGCGTCTCTCTGGCAGAAGGATCACGGGCCGCCGCCGGAAGGGGGGCTCTATTTCATCGTCTCCGACACCCGGCAGGCGCTCCTTTGCCTCGGGCGGGAAAACCGGCGTCGGTTCGGCGGGCCGGTCGTCGCCGTGACCGGTTCGAACGGCAAGACGACGGCGAAGACGCTCCTCGCCGCGGCGCTCTCGACGCGGTACCGGGTGCTCGCGACGGAAGGGAATCGGAACAACGAAATCGGGCTGCCGCTCATGCTGCTCCGGCTTTCTTCACTTTATGATCTGGCGGTCCTGGAGATGGGGATGAACCACGCCGGGGAGATCCGCCGGCTTTCGGAGGCGGCGGAGCCGGACGTCGGGGTCGTGCTCAACGTCGGCGAAGCGCACATCGGCCTCCTCGGCTCCCGGGCGGCGATCGCCGAGGCGAAGCTGGAGCTTTTGTTCGGCCTCTCCCCGGCCGGCGATCTTTTTTATCCGGCGACGGAACCCCTCGTGACGGATCATCCGGCCGTCCGCGCCTATCCCGGTCGGCGGTGGCCGGTGGGCGATGGGGGACGGGTGGCGGCGCGCCTCGTCGACGATCACGGATGGGACGGGACGGTGTGGGCGGTCCGGGTCGACGGGGGGGCAGAGGCCGAGCTCCAGGTACCGCTTCCCGGCGAAGCGCTGGGGACGGTCGGGGTCTTTGCTTCCGCCGTGGCGCGGCTTTTCGGCGTCGGGCCGGAGGCGGCGTCCGCCGCCTGGCGGAACCTTCCGCCCCTTCCCGGGCGCATGCGCCGGCTTCGCGGGCGGAGCGGGATGACGCTCATCGACGATGCGTACAACGCCGCGCCGACGTCGGTCCGGGCGGCGGTCCGGACGCTGGCGAAGGTCCCCGGCTACCGCCACCGGGTCGCGGTCCTCGGGGAGATGTATGAGCTCGGCCCGCACGGTCCGGCGCTTCTTCAGGCGCTCGCCGAGGAGCCGGCCTTTCAGGCGGTCGAGGTGCTGACGGTGGGTCGGGAGATCGCTCTTCTTGCGGAGGCGCTTCGGGCGCGGGGACGGGCGGCGCGGCATTTTGAAGACGAGGAAGCGCTCCTCGAGGCCCTATCGGCCTACGCCCGTCCGGAGGCGATCGTCCTCGTGAAGGGTTCCCGGGCGGCGGGGCTCGAGCGGATCGTCGCGGCCCTCTCGGCGCCGGACGGGGTGGATCGGTGATGGCGGCGCGCCTTCTCGGGATCGCCTTTGTCACCGGTTTTTTGGCGGCGGCGGCGGTGGGTCCGGCCGCCATCCCGCTCCTCCGCCGGTTGAAGTTCGGCCAGGCGATCCGGGACGAGGGACCGGCGTGGCATGCCGGCAAGGCCGGAACGCCGACGATGGGCGGCGTGATTTTCATCGTCGCGGCGCTTTTCGGGGCCTTTTTGCTGGCGATGCCGTCGGCGGAGCTTTATCTCGTCGCCTTTGCCTTCCTCGGCTACGGCGTGATCGGCGGCCTGGACGACGGGATCAAGATCGCGCTCCGGCGGAACCTCGGGCTTACGCCGCTTCAGAAGCTCGCGGCGCAGGGGCTTTTGGCGGCGGTGTTTTTCCGGCAGTACGTGGCGACCGGCTTTTCGACGGCGCTCGAGACGTACGCCTTCGGCCGGGTGGAGCTCGGCGATGCCTATTTCTTCGTCGTCCTTCTCCTTTTTCTCTCGGCGACGAACGCGGTGAACCTGACGGACGGCCTGGACGGGCTCGCGGCGGGGGCGATGCTCTTGGCGTCGGCGGCGTACGCCGTCCTGGCGTGGTACGGGTCCCGCTTCGATCTGGCGATTTTCAACGCCGCGCTGGCGGGGGCCCTCGGCGGATTTTTGCTGTATAATGCGCATCCGGCGCGGGTGTTCATGGGCGACACCGGCTCGCTGGCGCTCGGCGGAGCGCTGGCGGCGTCGGCGCTTCTGACGAAGACGGAGCTCCTCCTCGTCTGGCTCGGAGGGCTTTTCGTCATCGAAGCGCTGTCGGTCATCTTGCAGGTGGCGTCGTTTAAGCTCCGGGGGCGGCGGATTTTTCGCATGAGCCCGCTGCACCACCACTTCGAGCTTGTCGGCTGGAGCGAGTGGCAGGTCGTCCTGGCCTTCTGGACGGCGGAGGCGGTGTTGGCGTTTTCCGCCGTCGCCTGGGCGATCGGCCGCTGAGGCCGGCGGAGGGCTCGGGCGGCGGGGCGTTTTTCTCGGCGGCGGGTCGGCCGGGCCGCGGCGGCGGCCGCGGTTACGGTCGCAGCGCGGACCGGAGGGCGCGAAAGGAGGGCGTCGATGCGGGCGGACAAAGAGGTCGGGCGGTATGCCGGCCGGCGGATCCTCGTCTTCGGGGCGGGCGTAAGCGGCCTGGCGGCGGCGCGGCTTCTCCTCCGGCTCGGGGCGTCGGTCGTCGTGGTGGAACAGTCGCCCGGACCGCACCGGTGGGCGGAAGAGCTCGCCCGGCAAGGGGCCGAGCTCCTCTTCGGCGATCCGGCGCCGGAGGTCGTCCTGTCCGGAGGGATCGACCGGATGGTGAAAAGTCCGGGGATTCCGTACCGCCATCCCCTCGTGGCCGCGGCGATCGGGCGGGGGATCCCGGTGGAGACGGAGGTCGAGCTCGCCTACCACGTGTTTCCCGGCCGGATCGCCGGCATCACGGGGTCGAACGGCAAGACGACGACGGCGACGCTCCTTTACGCGATGCTGGAGGCGGCGGGGATGCCGGCGGCGCTCGCCGGCAACGTCGGCCGGCCGTTTGCCGAGGTGGCGCCGGAGGCGGGGCCGGAGATGATCGCCGTGCTGGAGCTTTCGAGCTTTCAGCTGAAGGGCGTCGACCGGTTCCGGGCGGAGGTGGCGGTTCTGACGAACCTCGTGCCGCATCATCTCGACTACCACGAGACGATGGCGGACTACGTCGAGGCAAAGTGGCGGCTGTTCCGGCCGCTCGCCGAAGGGGCGCCGGGGACGGCAGTGCTCCCGGCCGCCGGCGCAGGCCTCTTCTGGGCCCGCCTCCGGGACGCCGGCGTGCGGCCGATCGCCTTCGGCCTCGGCGGCGGATCGGGCGAGGACGCCGGCATCGGCAAAGACGCCGACGCGTCAGGAGGGGCCGCCGGAAAGGGCGGAGCTCACGGCGCTTCGGGCGGGGCGGCGGACTGGGCGGTCGCCGCGGCGGGAAAGACGCCTCCGCCCGGGGCGGCGCCGCCCTCGGCGGTCGCGGTCGTCACCGTCCGGCGGTCGGGCAAAGCGGCTTGGGTCGTCCGGCGGGAAGGCGACCGGGAGACGGCGCTCTTTCCGGTGGCGGCGCTCCGGGTGCCGGGGCGGCACAACGTGGAAAACGCGATGGCGGCGGCGGCGGCGGCATCCGCCCTCGGCGTTCCGCCGGCGGCGATCCGCCGGGCGGTCGAGGCCTTCACCGGCGTGGAGCATCGGCTGGAGTTCGTCCGGGAGCTCGACGGGGTGCGTTTTTACAACGATTCGAAGGCGACGAACCCGGAGGCGGTCGTCCGGGCGCTCGAGGCGCTGGGCGGGCCGGTCATTCTGCTCGCCGGCGGGCTCGAGCGGGGCGAGTCGTTCGCGCCGCTTCGGCCGTTCTGGCAGGACGGAACGATCCGCCGGATGATCGTCTTCGGAGAGACGGCCGGGAGGCTCCGGAAGGAGGCAGCGGAGTCGGGGTTTTTTGCCGTCGCGCCGGCGAGTACGCTGGAGGAGGCGGTGGCCATCGCCTGGCGGGAGGCCCGGCCGGGGGAGACGGTGCTCCTTTCGCCGGGATGCGCGTCGTGGGATCAGTTCCGTTCGTTTGAGGAGCGGGGCCGGCGGTTTAAAGCGGCGGTTTGGGCGCTTCGGCCGAAGGAGGGAGACGATGGGACGGAAGGCGTCCGGGACGCCGGCGCTTGACGGGCCGCTCGTCGGGGCGGTCGTCGGACTCCTTGGCCTCGGGGTGGTCATGGTCCTGAGCGCAAGCGCCGCCATCGCCGCCCATGAGTTCGGCGACCCGTTTTTTTACGCGAAGCGGCAGCTTCTTTTTGCCGTCCTCGGCCTGATGGCGTTCGGCGTCACGTCGAAGGTCGAGCCCGTGCGATTGAAACCGTTCGCCCGGCAGGGGTACGCGCTGGCCTTGCTCCTTCTCGTGATCGTCCTCATCCCGGGAATCGGCGTCGTCCGGGGCGGGGCCCGGAGCTGGATCGGCATCGGGGCGTTTTCGATCCAGCCGGCGGAGCTTGCGAAGCTCGCCCTGATCGTCTTTCTCGCCGCCTGGCTCGAACGAAAAGGGGCGGAGGTCACGGCGTTCGGCCGGGGGTTTGTGCCTCCCCTCCTCTACGCCGGTTTGATGTTCGGCCTCATCATGCTGCAGCCGGACCTCGGGACGGGGACGGTGCTCCTTGCATCGGCGGTGGTGATGATGTTCGCTGCCGGCGTCCGGCTTTTGCACCTCGCGCTGTTCGGGCTGGCCGGCATGGCGGGTTTTTTGGCCCTCGTCCTTGCCGCACCGTATCGCGTCGCCCGGATCGTCGCGTATCTCGATCCATGGCAGGATCCGCTCGGCGCCGGGTACCAGACGATCCAGTCGCTTCTGGCCATCGGTCCCGGGGGACTCCTCGGCCTCGGGCTCGGCATGAGCCGGCAGAAGTACGCGTACCTGCCGGAGCCGTACAACGATTTTATTTTCTCCATCACCGCCGAGGAGCTCGGCTTCGTCGGGGCGATGCTCGTGCTGGCGCTGTTCGGCGTCGTCGTCTGGCGGGGGGTGGTGGCGGCCCTGCGGGCGCCGGATGCGTTTTCCGCCTTCGTGGCCGTCGGCGTGACGGCGATGATCGCGGTGCAGGTCCTGATCAACATCGGCGTCGTCGTCGGGCTCCTCCCGGTGACGGGGATCACGCTGCCGCTTTTTTCCGCCGGGGGATCGTCCCTCGTCATCGTGCTGGCCGGCCTCGGGATGGTCCACAGCGTCCTCCGGCACCGGTTGCCGGTGTGAGGCGAAGGGCGGCGCTTTCGCCGGGGCGGCGCCGACCGCCGGAAAGACGACCGGCTGGGCATTCACCCTGAACTGGGCTTTCGCATAGGCTACCCTGGCCTGAGGAAGGAGCGAAGCGTCATGGACGGCTGGATCCGCCGCCTGGAGGCGCTCGACATCGGCACCGTTCGGCGGGGGGTGCGCTTTTCGGCGCTCACGACGTGGGAGATCGGCGGGCCGATCGAGGCGTTTGTCGAGCCGAAGTCGCCGGAGGCGCTCGTCCGGCTGCTTCACTTCGTCCGCGCCGAAGGGGTGCCGTGGTTCGTCATCGGCCGGGGGTCCAACCTCCTGGCGCTCGACGGCGGGTTTCACGGCGTCGTCCTCCGCCTCGGGCCGGCGTTTCGGGAGCTTTCGGCATCCGGCGATCGCCTCATCGTCGGCGGCGGTTACCCCCTCGTCCGGCTGGCGGTGGAGGCGGCGGGGCTCGGGCTTTCGGGCCTGGAGTTTGCCGGCGGCATCCCGGGATCGGTCGGCGGCGCGGTGTTCATGAACGCTGGCGCCCACGGGAGCGAGATGCGGGCCATCCTGGAAGGCGTCGACGTCGTTTGGCCCGACGGCCGGTCGGAACGCCTCGGGGCGGAGGCGCTGGAGCTTTCGTACCGTTCGAGCGTGTTCCAGCGCCGGCCGGGGATCGTGACCCGGGCGTACCTTCGCCTCGTCCCCGGCGATCGAGTCCGGATCCGGGAGGAGATGCTCCGGCTCAAAGCTTACCGGCTTCGGACGCAGCCGCTTCAGGAGCGCACGAGCGGCTCGGTCTTCCGGAATCCGCCAGGGGACTACGCCGCCCGGCTGATCGAAGCGGCAGGGATGAAGGGCGCCCGGGAAGGCGGTGCGGTCGTCTCGACGCTTCACGCCAATTTCATCGTGAACGCCGGCGGCGCCACGGCCCGGGATGTGCTCCGGCTGATCGAGCGGATCCGGACCGCCGTGCGGGATCGGTTCGGTCCGACCTTAGAGACAGAAGTGCGGGTGGTGGGCGAGGGGTAGCGGAGGTGCCCACCGTGGAATCGTTCGTCATCGAGGGCGGCGTGCGCCTGTCCGGAACCGTCCGCGTCCACGGCGCGAAAAACGCCGCCCTTCCGATCCTGGCCGCTACCCTTCTGGCCGACGGGCTGTTCGTGCTGGAGAACGTGCCGGATCTTCTGGACATCCGGTCGATGGCGGAGATCCTCGTGGCCCTCGGCGTCCGGGTCAAGCGGGAGGGCGAGATGCTCGTCGTCGACACCCGGGGGCTTCGGTCGAATGTCGTGCCGGAGGCGCTCATGAGCCGCATGCGGTCGTCCATCTTCCTCATGGGACCGCTTCTCGCCCGCACCGGCGAGGCCGTCCTCGGCTATCCGGGGGGATGCGCCATCGGCACCCGACCGATCGACCTGCACCTCGAGGGGCTAAAAAAGCTCGGTGCCGTCATCCACGAGTACGGCGGCACGATCCTCGCCCGGGCGCCGCGCCTCGAGGGGACGACGATCGTCCTCGACTATCCGAGCGTCGGGGCCACGGAAAACCTGATGATGGCCGCCACCCTCGCCCGGGGGACGACGCGCATCGTCAACGCCGCCCGGGAGCCGGAGATCCAGGACCTTGAGCGTTTTCTGAACGCCATGGGCGCCCGCATTCGGGGCGCCGGAACCCACGCCATCGTGATCGAGGGGGTGGAGCGACTCCATCCGCCCCGGCCGCACCGGGTCATCCCGGACCGGATCGTCGCCGGGACGGTCCTCGCCGCGGCGGCGATCACGGAGGGACGGATCGTGCTCGAGGACGTCATCCCGGAGCACCTGGAGGCGGTGATCGACGCGTTCCGCAAGACCGGGGCTCGGATCGAGGTGGCGCCCGATCGGATCGCCGTGGAAGGCGTCCGACCCTACCGGGCGATCCACCGCCTGTCGACGTCGCCCCATCCGGGCTTTCCGACCGACATGCAGCCGCAGCTCGTGGCATACCTCACGCAGGCCGAAGGGACGAGCGTCCTCGTCGAGACGGTGTTCGACGGGCGGTTCCGCCACGTGCCGGAGCTCGTGAAGATGGGCGCTGACATCGTCGTCGACTACCACACCGCCGTCATCCGGGGTCCCCGGCGGCTCGTCGGAGCCCGGGTGCGGGCGACGGACCTTCGGGCCGGCGCGGCGCTCGTCCTGGCGGGTCTCGCGGCGGAAGGGGTGACGATCGTCGAAGGGGCGGCCCACATCGACCGGGGGTACCACCGGCTGGAAGAGACGTTTGCCGCCCTCGGCGCTCGGATCGTCCGGACGACGGAACGGCCGCTCCTCGCTCCGGAAGGGCAGGCGTGACGGCCGGCCCGGCGCACCGGCCGGGCCGCCGGGCGGTGGACCGAAGGCCGCGCGGTAGACCGCAGGACCTATTGAGGAAGCCGCCGAAAAAGCGTAAACTGGGAGGCGAGTAGGAGGTTTGTCTGATGCGCCGGGTCGCTTTTCTTTTTTTTGTCTCCATGGCGATCCTCGCTTATCTCCGCTCGCCCTACAGCCGCCTGGCGGAGATCGAGGTGATGGGACTCGAACGCCTCGAGAAGGCGGACATCCTCCGGTTTGCCGGCGTCCGGGTCGGCGATCCGGTCTTCGTCCGGCCGGCGGCGATTCGGGACCGGCTGCTTCGCTCCGGCGAGGTGACGGCGGCGGACGTCCGCCTGCGCTTTCCGAATCGACTGTCGATTACGGTTCAGGAAGCCCGCGCCGTCGCCCGGGAGGCCGGCGGCGCCCTCTGGCTCGAGACCGGGACGATGAGCCGGCTGGGGAAGCGGCCGGCGGACGCCGTCTGGCTGTCGGACGGGCTTTCGAAGGCAGACAAGGAGGCCCTCGCCCGGGCCCTCGGAGCGCTTTCGCCGGCGGTCACCCGCCTCATCTCGGAAATCGACCGCGAGGCGGCAGGCGATCGCCTCGTGGTGTATCTCACGACCGGCGACGCGGTGGTCGTCCCGCCGGAAGCGTTCGCCGAGGAAATGGCGCACCTGGACGCCTACCTTGCCGCCGTCCCGCCGGGCGTGCACGGGCGGCTTTACCTCCTCCGGGGCGGCGCGTATTTCGTCGCCTACGGATCGGAGCCGAAAACGCCGATCAAGAAAGACCAGGAAACAGGAAAACCGGCCTCCCGCGGCGAATGAAACCGGTAGCCGGAGGTGCCATGGATGAAAGACGGACTCTACATAGCCGCCCTCGATCTCGGCTCCCACACGATTCGCCTCGTCGTCGCGGAGTGGACGAAAAGCGCCTATCACATCGTCGGCGTCGGCACGGCGCCGGCCGTGGGGATTAAAAAAGGGACGGTCGTCGACATCGAAGCGGTCGAGCAGGGGATCCGGGCGGCCGCCGATCGGGCGGCCCGGATGATCGACCGGCCGATCACCGCCGCCGTCGTCGGCGTCGGCGGCCCGAGCGTCGCCGTCGTCGAGACCACCGGCGTCGTCGCCGTCGGACGGGACGACCGGGAGATCCGCCAGGACGACGTCGATCGCGTGATCGAAGCGGCGAAGATCGTCCACCTCCCGCCGGATCGGGTCATCGTCGACGTCGTGCCGACGGCGTACGCCGTCGACGGCCTCTCCGGCGTCCGGGATCCCCGCGGAATGCTCGGCATGCGCCTCGAGGTGCGGGGTCGGCTGGTGAGTGCCGCGAAGACGGCGATCCACAACACCCTTCGGGCGCTCGACCGCGCCGAGGTCGAACCCCTCGCCCTCGTCCTCCCGGCCTTCGGCGCCGGCTGGGCGTACCTCGATCCGGACGCCCGCCGGGCCGGGGCAGTCTGGATCGACATGGGGGCGGAGACGACGACGGTCGCCGTCTGGCAGGACGGCGAGCTTCACGATCTCGTCGTGCTGCCGTTCGGCGGCGCGTACCTCACCCGGGACATCGCTCACGGCCTCGCCACGAGCGAAGATGTGGCCGAAGGGCTGAAGCTCAAATACGGGACGAGCACCGTCCAGGAGGCGGCCGACGGCGTGACGTTCAAGGTGACGCCGATCGGGAAAAGCGCCGCGACGGTCGTCTCGCAGGTGGAACTCGCCGAAATCATCGAACCGCGCCTCGTCGAGATGCTCGCCCTCATCCGGGAGGCGCTCGAGGAGCGGGACGCCGCCGCCGTCCCGGCCGGCGTCGCCTGGAGCGGCGGCACCGTCGCCCTGCCGGGGTTTCTCACCGTCGCCCGGGAGATCGTCCATCCGGAAAGCCGCCTCGCGGTGCCGGATCAGATCGGCGTGCGGGAGCCGGGGTATGCCGCGAGCATCGGAATGATCGAATACGCCGTCCGCCTGGGCCTTCTGGAGGCGGATCCCCAGGCGCCCAGGCGGCGCGCCGGGGGCGGAGGGAGCCGGGAGGCGGGATTTTTGGCCAAGGTCAAAAGCTGGCTGAGCGAACTCATCTAGCGCGGCGGGGCGCGTGGAGGTTTGAAGCCGTGGAGGTTTGAAGCAAAGGTTGGGCGCTTGCCCGGACCGTCTTCGGGTGTGGGAGAAGCGCGGACGCTCCGGGTGGGGTGCCCGGGCCGAAACCTCTATCCCTGGAAGGAGGTGTACGCCTGGTTCGGAGGGGTCCCTGCCTGAAGCCATTCCGGCAGGTTTTACGAACCAGGTTTGGACATGCTCGAATTCGATACGGAAAACGTCACCCTGGCCGAGATCAAAGTCGTCGGCGTCGGCGGCGGCGGCTCGAACGCCGTCAACCGGATGATCGAATCCGGCCTCGCCGGCGTCGAGTTCATCGCCGTCAACACCGACGCTCAGGCCCTCGCCCAGTCGAAGGCGAAGATCAAGCTCCAGATCGGCGAAAAGCTCACCCGGGGCCTCGGCGCCGGCGCCAACCCGGAGATCGGGAAAAAGGCGGCGGAGGAGTCCCGGGAGGCGATCGAAAACCTCCTCCGGGGGGCGGACATGGTCTTCGTCACCGCCGGCATGGGCGGCGGCACCGGCACCGGCGCCGCGCCGATCATCGCCGAGATCGCCAAGTCCCTCGGGGCCCTCACCGTCGGCGTCGTCACCCGGCCGTTCCGCTTCGAAGGGAAGAAGCGGGCGCTGCAGGCGGAGATGGGGATCGCCAACTTGAAGGAAAAGGTCGACACGCTCATCGTCATTCCGAACGACCGGCTGCTCGAGATCGTCGACAAAAACACGCCGATCCTCGAGGCGTTTCGGGAGGCGGACAACGTCCTCCGGCAGGGCGTTCAGGGGATCTCCGACCTCATCGCTGTGCCGGGGCTCATCAATCTCGACTTCGCCGACGTGAAGACGATCATGACAGAAAAGGGGACGGCCCTCATGGGCATCGGCATCGCCTCCGGCGAAAACCGCGCCCAGGAGGCGGCCCGGAAGGCGATCATGAGCCCGCTCCTCGAGACGTCGATCGAAGGGGCCCGGGGCGTGCTCATGAACATCACCGGCGGCCCGAACCTCACCCTCTACGAAGTGCACGAGGCGGCGGAGATCGTTCACGCCGCTTCCGACCCCGACGTGAACCTCATCTTCGGCGCGGTGATCAACGAGCAGTTCCGGGACGAAATCCAGGTCACGGTCATCGCCACCGGCTTCGACGAGGAGCGGGCCGAGCGGCGGCCGCCGAAGGCGGCCCGGCCGACCTTTGAGGCGGAACGGGAGGCGGCCGCAAGCCGGGAGCGGATCACCCTCGACGACTTCGACATCCCGACGTTTCTTCGAAATCGGAACCGCCCGCGCTCCTGATCGACACCCTTCGGGAAAGTGCCCGCGCGGGCGCTTTTTTTATGTCCGCCGTTCGACAAACAATGCTTTGCGGCGGCGCTATACTTGGACCGGGACGGGCAAACGCCCGGCCGACCGATCGGACGGGCGGTGCCGAGAAGGCCGTTTTGGCTCGGTGCGGGACGGCGCCGGGAAGGCTTGCCCTGCTGCACGGACGCTGGGCGACGCGTTGCGGGCCCGTTTCGGCTCGGGCGCGGGGCGGAACCGGGCGGATCGTTCCGGCCGGCGTCGGCCTGGCGGCGGGCGGTCGAGGGAAAGGAGGGAGGACCGTCGTCGTCTATGCCGACCTGCTCTGGCTGATCGATTTTTTAAGCGACGCCCTTGCCCTCTGGCTGGCGGCGTACGCCCTTCGCCGGCGGATTTCCCTCGGGCGGTTTTTGGCCGGGGTGCTCCTTTTAAGCGGGGCGGTTTTTTTCCTGTTCGTGCCGCTTCCTCTGCTCCTCGCCCTTTTCGTCCGGGGCGCCTTTGCCGCCGTCGCGGTCGGCCTCGTCTTCCGTCCGCCGTCGGCCGGGGCCTTCTTCCGGGCGCTTGCGGCCCTCCTCGGCGCTTATGCCGCCGTCGCGGGCTTTGCCCTCATGCTGGACGCCCTCGCGGCGCCGGTCGGGCCGGGGGCCGTGACGCCGGAGGGTCTCATCCGGCCGCTTCCGGCGCTATCGACCCTTGCCGCCGGCTTTGGGGTTGCCGCCGTCCTCGGTCGGCTGCATTTTCAGCCGCTCGACGTCTCCGGAGAGACGCTTGTCCGGTTGACGCTGACCGAAGGCGGGCGGAGCGTGACCCTCCCCGCCCTCATCGACACCGGCAATCACCTCGCCGATCCCCTTTCCGGGGAGCCGGTCGGGCTCGTGGCGCTCACGAGCGTCCGGCCCCTTTTCGCGGACGCCGGCGGTCCCGCCCTGCCCGGCGCCGGAAACGACGATCGACGGGGGGACGAGGTCCCGGTGGGCCCGTCGCCGGAGGCGGTGCTTTCGGCCCTGCCGGAAGCTTTTCGACGGCGCGCCCGCCTCATCCCGTACCGGACCGTCGGCGCCGCCGGACTCCTTGTCGCCGTTCGGTTCGCGGCGGCCGCCGTGGAAGGGCGCCGCGGCCGCCGGGCGCTTAAGGCGCCGCTTTTTGCCCTCGTGCCGGAGGCGCTCGATCCGGACGGCGTCTACGCCGCCGTGCTGCCGCCGGCGTGGCGCCCCGCCGCTTCCTCCCCGGCGCGCCGATCTCATGAGGCGCCGGACGTCTCCCGGTAGCCGGCGGCGGGGAGCGGCCCTTTTTGCCGCCGGTCGAAGGTCCCGGTCTATTTTCCCTTTTCTCAGCCGGCTCAAGACCGGCCAGCCCCAGAGAGAGGAGGGATGCGCATGCGCTTTAGCCTTCGCTCGGCCGTTCGGCGGATGCTTCTTTCCCTTCGCCTGGCCGTCTTTCGCCTCCTCGTCCGGCTTCGGCTCGTTCGCCGGCGTCCGGTGCACTATCTGAGCGGACCGGAGTCGCTTCCGCCTCCCCTTTCTCCGGAAGAGGAGGCGGCGCTCATCGAACGGCTTCGGTCCGGCGACCCTGCCGCTCGCTCGGCGCTCGTCGAGCGAAACCTCCGCCTCGTCGTCTACATCGCCCGGAAGTTCGACCAGCGCGGCACGGTGCTCGAAGACCTCATCGGCATCGGTTCGATCGGCCTCATCAAGGCGGTCAATACGTTTGATCCGGAAAAAAAGATCAAGCTCGCCACGTACGCGTCCCGCTGCATCGAAAACGAAATCCTCATGTTTCTCCGGCGAAACCACAAGCTCCGGGCGGAGGTGTCCCTTGACGAGCCCCTCAACGTCGACGGCGACGGGAATGAACTCCTCATTGCCGACGTCCTCGGCACCGACGACGACGAGGTGGAGCGGGACATCGAGGCGACGGTGGAGCGGGAACTCCTCCACGCCGCCCTCGAAAAGCTGGACGACCGGGAGCGGACGATCATGGCGCTTCGTTTCGGCCTCGAAGACGGGCGGGAGCTGACGCAAAAGGAGGTCGCCGACCGGCTCGGCATCTCCCAGTCGTACATCTCCCGGCTGGAAAAGCGGATCATCAAGCGGCTGAAGAGCGAGATCGACGTCCACGCCTGAAGGCGCTTTGCCGCGGTGCCCGGACCTTCGCCGGTCCTTTCCGGCCCCGCTCCGCCGGCTTGACCGGCGCCCCTTCGGCGGCGCGATTCCCCGGCGCCCCTCCCGTGGCTTTGCCGCCGCTTCGCTTACGGCGTTGTCGCTTTTCTCATGTTGCCGCCCGCCGTCGCCCTCCGGTCGTCCTTCCCGAAGCGTATGAAATGCGCCGGGCAGGGGATACTTTAGGCAGCGCTCCGACGCGCTCGGGCGGCGAGCGGCGTGCGGCCTGGCGCCGGACGGCGCGGGTGCCGGATGGTCAAGCCGGCGGCAACGCCTGGGAGGGACGTCGCGTGAAGATGAAGGTGGAGATCACCGGGGTGGACACGTCGACGCTCCCGGTTCTTTCCAACAAGGAGATGCGGGCGCTCTTTGAAGCGATGCATCGCGGGGATCCGACGGCTCGGGAAAAGCTCATCCACGGCAACCTCCGCCTGGTGCTTTCGGTCATCCAGCGGTTCAACAACCGCGGGGAAAACGTCGACGACCTGTTTCAGGTCGGCTGCATCGGACTGATGAAGGCGATCGATCACTTTGATTTGAGCCAAAACGTCCGCTTTTCGACCTACGCTGTGCCGATGATCGTCGGCGAAATCCGCCGTTACCTCCGGGACAACACCCCGATCCGCGTCTCCCGGAGCCTCCGGGACATCGCCTACAAGGCCCTGACCGTCCGGGATCGCCTCACCGCTCAGCGGGGCGAGGAGCCGACGATCGAGGAAATCAGCGCCGAGCTCGGCGTGCCGCGGGAAGAGGTCGTCTTCGCCCTCGAGGCGATCCAGGAGCCGGTGTCGCTCTTTGAGCCGATCTACCAGGACGGCGGCGATCCGATCTACATCATGGACCAGGTGAAGGACGAGAAGGTCCGGGAGGCGTTCTGGGACGATGAAGTCGCCATCCGCCGGGCGCTCGATGACCTCGGGCCCCGGGAACAGCTCATCGTCTCCAAGCGTTTTTTTGAAGGGAAGACGCAGATGGAGGTGGCGGAGGAGATCGGCATCTCCCAGGCGCAGGTCTCTCGCCTGGAAAAAGCCGCTCTGAGACAGATGCAGCGACATGTCAAGCCCGGCGAATGACGCCTCCCGGTTCTCGATCCGACCGGGCGCGGTCGAGGCCGGAGCGCGGGAAAAAACCGGCGGCCGTTTTGACCGGCGGCGGGGGGCTGAACGTTGGGGAGCGCCGCACCGGAGAGCGCCGGACGGTCGGCGGGGATCGATCGGTCACCGGCTCCGACTCCCGGCATATAGTGAGGGAGAGGAGAAAGCGGGTGACCGGGATGATCAAAATTTCCGAATTCCAAACCAAAGACGTCGTCGACGTCGCCGACGGCAAGCGCCTCGGCCGCGTGGGGGATCTCGAACTCGACCTCGTCGAAGGGCGGGTTCGGGCGCTCATCATCCCCACCGGCGGGCGCTTGTTCGGTCTTTTCTCCGGCGGCGGAGAGATCGTCGTGCCGTGGGAAAACATCGTCAAGATCGGTGTCGACGTCATTCTCGTCCGGACGAGCGCCCCGCCCAAAACCCGCGATTACGCTTCCCTCGATGACGTTTTGGTCGGCGAGCGACCGGAAGGCACCGATCGCCGGGAGCGGGTGGGAAAGACGTAGGGGGAGGCGAGCGGAAGGCGCTCCGCGGGGCGGCATCCTCCGGCGTCGGTTCGCCGACGAACCGCCTCGGTGGCGTGTCTTTCGCCGGAATCTCCGGTATAATAAAAAGCGCCGGGTCGACCGGCGAGGAGGGACGGACGGATGGACGGGCTTCGGCCGAGCGAAGACGGCACCCTATTTCGCCTCGTCGGCTGGCCGGCCGACGTGCCGCCGGAGCGGCGACCGGTCGTCGGCCTCACGCGGGTATCGTTTGGCAATTTTGTTTTTTCTGATGACGAGCCGCCGATGGCGGTCGTCGGGCGCCGACAGGCCCTCGCCGCGCGCCTCGGCGTCCCGTTCGAGCGGTGGACGAGCGCCCGGCAGGTCCACGGAAACCGGATCGCCGTCGTCGACGAAAGGGACATCGGCCGCGGCCGGGACGATCCCGCCACGGCGATCGACGCCGCCGACGGCCTCATCACCCGGACGGAGGCGCTCCTCGTCCTCTTTTTTGCCGACTGCCTGCCGATCTACCTGTATGCTCCTAAGGCCGGGGCCATCGGCCTCGTGCACGCCGGCTGGCGGGGGACGGCGGCGAACGTCGCCGCCGAGGCGGTGCGGGCGTTTGCGACGGCCTTCGGCGTGCCGTCGGCGGACCTCTATGCGTACCTCGGCCCCGGCATCTGCGGCCGCGATTACGAAGTCGATGAGCCGGTCGCCGAGGCCCTTCGGGCGGCGTACGGGCCGGAGGTCCCGGGGCTACGTCCGGCCGGTTCCGGGAAATATCGCCTGGATCTTGTCGAAACGAATCGTTTTGCCCTCCTGGAAGCAGGAATTCCGGCGCACCGCGTCGAATGGACCCGTAGATGCACGACGGAGCCGGAGGCCGGCCTTTATTCCTACCGCCGGGACGGGCGGGCAGCGGGCCGCATGGCGGCGTTCATCGCCCTTCCGCCGGGTCACCGGGAGAGCGTTCAAATCGGTACGGTCTGAAGGCGGCCGCCCTTGGGCCGGATGCCGGCCGGCGTTTCGGGCATCGACGAAAGGGGGAGAGGCCTCATGATGCAGAAGGTGTTGACCTACCTCGGCCTCGCCGACGAGCGGGAGCCGGAAGCGGAAGTCGAGACGGCGGCGGAGCCGGTGCCGGAAGAGCCCCGGCGGGCGGGCCGCCGGGCGAACATCGCCCTCCTCGAGGACGCCCGGGCGAAGCAGACGCAAAAAGTCGTCCTGATCGAACCGCGGTCGTTCAACGAGGTCAAAGAGATGGCGGATCACCTCCGGGCCCGCCGGACGGTCATCGTGAACCTCCACCGCATCCGGCCGGAGCACCTGCAGCGGATGAAGGACTTTTTGAGCGGGGCGGTGTACGTCCTGGACGGCATCATCGCCCGCCTCGGCGAGGATGTCTACCTCCTCGCGCCGGATCAGGTCGACGTCCAGGGGGCGATCGCGACCTGGGAGGAACAGGAAGCTTCCAATGAATGATTTGCCTCACGGCCTTTGGGAACATCTTCATCCGGAAGAACGGCCTCTGGCCCGCCGAATCGCCGACCTCGCCGGCCGGGCCCGGAACCGGGGGGAGTGGGCGCTGACGCTGTTTCTCGACCCGGGAGAGCGGTCGGTGGCGGAGCTCGTCGCCCGCTCGCTCGGCGCCGGCGTCCGCTTTTACGGCGGTCATCCGGCGGCGGAGCGGGTGCGTGGGCTTTTTGTCCCGCCGGAGGCCCTCTCCTGGGTGGCGGACGATCCGGAGACGTTCGACCTCGGCCTCGTCGATGTCCGCTGGTCGCCGGCGTTCGGCGCCCCGGGGCACCGGGATCTCCTCGGTGCCGTCCTTGGCCTCGGGTTTGCTCGGGAGCGGATCGGCGACATCCGTCTCGGCGAAGGCCGGGCGGAGATCGTGACGACGGCGGAGCTCGTCCCGGCGATCGCCATCGGGCTCGAGCGGGCCGGCCGGATCGGCGTCCGGGCGCGGCCGGGCGACTGGCAGGACCGCCTTCCGGCCGCCCCGCCGGAGCGGGAGGTCCGGACGATTTCCGTCGCCTCCCTCCGCCTCGACGCGGTGCTCGCCGGGGCGCTTCGGCTTTCGCGGGAGAAGGCCCGCCGTCTCGTCGAAAGCGGCGCCGTCCGGGTCAACCACCGGCCGGAACTCGCCCCGGACCGGCCGCTTCAGGCAGGCGATCTGCTTTCCGTCCGGGGGTTCGGCCGGGTGGAAGTCGTCGAGCAGCTCGGCGCGAACCGTTCGGGCCGGGAGCGGCTCGTCGTCGCCCGCCTCGGCGGCCGGCGGTGACCCGTTCGAAGGTTCCGGGGGGTCAGAGCCGGAGGGAGGCCGGCGGCGGGGCGGCACCGGGGCGGGGATCGGGGTGCGTCGGCCGGGGGATCGTTCGTCCGGCGGCGAAGAAGGCTCAGCGTCGACTTGCGGGACGGGGCAAGAAAGGGGAGGGGCATGCCGCTTACGCCGCTCGACATACATAACAAGGAATTTTCCATCAGCTTCCGGGGCTACAACATCGACGAAGTGAACGACTTTCTGAATGAGATCATCAAGGACTACGACGAGCTCCTCCGGACGAACGAGGCGCTCAAAAAGCGCGTCGCGGAGCTCGAGGAGCGCCTCCGGCATTTTGAAAATCTGGAAGAGACGCTCTCGAAGTCGATCATCGTCGCCCAGGAAGCGGCGGAAGAACTCAAGGCGAACGCCCGGAAGGAAGCGGAGCTCATCCTGAAAGAGGCGGAAAAAAATGCCAACCGCATCATCGACGAAGCGCTGACGAAGGCCCGGAAGGTGCAGATCGAGATCGAGGAGCTCAAAAAGCGGGCGACCGTCTACCGGAACCGCTTCCGAACGCTTCTCGAGGCCCAGCTCGAGATGCTCAAGTCCAACGACTGGGACAGCTTGACCGACCGGGAGGGCGGGGACGACGGACGGGCGCTTCCGTGACGGCCGGTCGATCGCCGAGCGCCTCCCCGGGCGGCCGGCCGTGCGCCGCTTTTTGGGCCGGCCGTGGGGCGCTTCAGCCGGCCGGCGGCGGACGCCGATTTGCCGAAAGGCCGGGTCTTGCTTATAATGTGGAGAAGGTTTCCGGCGTTTCGGATCGACATGGAGGGAATCCGGTGGACTACCGCTCGACGCTCAACCTGCCCAAGACCGATTTTCCGATGCGGGCGAACCTGCCCCAGCTCGAGCCGAAAATTCAGGCCCGTTGGGACGCGATGCGCATCTACGACAAGGTCCAGGCCCGGACGAAGGGCCGACCGAAGTTCGTCCTTCACGACGGGCCGCCGTACGCCAACGGTGACATCCACGTCGGCCACGCGCTCAACAAAGTGCTCAAGGACATCATCGTCCGTTCCCGCTCCCAGATGGGCTACGACGCGCCGTACGTCCCCGGGTTCGACACCCACGGCATGCCGATCGAGCACGCGGTGATCACGCAAAAGGGCGTCGACCGGAAGGCGGTGGATCCGGTGACGTTCCGGAACCTCTGCCGGGATTGGGCGCTCCACTACATCGAACGGCAGACGGCGCAGTTTCGTCGTCTCGGCGTCCGGGGCGACTGGGAGCGGCCGTATGTGACGCTCGAGCCGGCGTACGAGGCGGAGCAGATCAAGGTCTTCGGCGAGATGGCCAAGCGGGGCTACATCTACCGCGGCAAAAAGGTCATCTACTGGTCGCCGTCGGCAGAGACGGCCCTCGCTGACGCCGAGATCGAGTACCGGGAAAAGACGTCCCCGTCGATTTACGTCGCCTTCGACGTTGTCGACGGGAAGGGACGGCTCGAGCCCGGCGATCGGATCGTCATCTGGACGACGACGCCTTGGACGCTCCCGGCCAACCAGGCGGTCGCCGTCCATCCGGACTACCGCTACGGCCTCTTTCCGTCGCCCCACGGCCGGCTGCTTCTCGCCCGGGAGCTCGTGCCGGCCTTCCAGAAGACGACCGGCATCGCCCTCGAGGAGGAGGTGGCCCGTTTCAAAGGGGCCGAGCTCGAGGGGGTGCGGCTCAAGCATCCGTTTTACGGCCGGATCGTCCCGGTCGTCCTCGGCGAGCACGTCACGCTCGACGCCGGCACCGGCGCGGTCCACACGGCGCCGGGACACGGCGAAGAGGACTACGACGTCGGCATCCGCTACGGGCTCCCGATCCTTTCGCCGATCGACGAGCGGGGCGTGTTTACCGAGGAGGCGCCGGGGTTTGCCGGCCTCTTTTACGAAGAGGCAAACGGCGTCATCATCGAGCGGCTGCGCGAAAGCGGCCACCTGCTTCATCACGGGACGATCCGTCACCAGTACCCGCACGACTGGCGGACGAAGCAGCCGGTGATCTACCGCGCCGCCGAACAGTGGTTTGCCTCGATCGACGGCTTCCGGGAGGCGATGCTCCGGGCGATCGAGGACGTCCGCTGGATTCCGCCGTGGGGCGAGACGCGGATCGCCAACATGATCCGGGATCGGGGCGACTGGTGCATCTCCCGCCAGCGGCTCTGGGGCGTGCCGATCCCGATCTTCTACTGCGAAGACTGCGGCCGGCCGGTCATCACCGATGAGACGATCGAGCACGTCGCCGCGATCTTCCGGCGGGAAGGGTCGAACGCGTGGTACGCCCGGCCGGCCGAGGAACTCCTTCCGCCGGGTTTCCGCTGCCCGCACTGCGGCGGGACGCATTTTCGCAAAGAGACGGACACGATGGACGTCTGGTTCGACTCCGGCTCGTCCCACGCGGCGGTCCTCCGGACGCACCCCGAGCTCAAGTGGCCGGCGGACGTCTACCTCGAGGGGTCGGATCAGTACCGGGGCTGGTTCAACTCGTCCCTGTCGACATCGGTCGCCGTCTACGGCCGGGCGCCGTACGAGACGGTCATCGGCTGCGGTTTCGTCCTCGACGGAGAAGGTCGGAAGATGTCGAAGTCGCTCGGGAACGTCGTCGACCCGAACGACATCATGGCCCGCTACGGCGCCGACATCCTCCGCCTCTGGGTCGCCTCGGTCGACTATACGGCGGACGTCCGGATCTCGGAGTCGATCCTCCAGCAGATCGCCGAAGTGTACCGGAAGATCCGAAACACGTTCCGCTTCCTCCTCGGCAACCTCTACGACTTCGACCCGGCCCGGGACCGGGTGCCGCCGGAGCGGTGGCCGGAGCTCGATCGCTACATCTACGCCCGCCTCAAAGAGGTCATCGCCCGGGTGCGTCAGGCGTACGAGGCGTACGATTTTCATGCCGTCTACACGGAGATCCATCAGTTCTGCGTCCAGGATCTGAGCGCCTTTTACCTCGATGTGACGAAAGATCGGATGTACACCCGCCTGCCGGACGATCCGGCGCGGCGTAGCGGGCAGAGCCTCATGAACGAGGCGCTCCGGTCGCTCGTCGTCCTGCTTTCGCCGATCCTTCCGCATACGACGGAGGAGGTCTGGTCGTACCTTCCCGGTGAAAAGGCGGAAAGCGTCCAGTTGGTCGATTTTCCCGAGGCGGCGCCCTCCGAGGCCGATGAGGCGCTCCTTCGGGCGTTTCAGCCGCTCTTACGCGTCCGGGAGGCGGTGCAAAAGGCGCTGGAGGAGGCCAGGCAGGCGAAAGCGCTCGGGAACTCCCTCGAGGCCCATGTCGAGCTCTATCCGGACGGCGAAACGTGGGACGCCCTGTCCCGATACGGGGAAGGGGCAACGCTCGCGGAGCTTTTCATCGTCTCGAAGGTGACGCTCCATCCGCCGGGGACGCCGGTGCCGGAGGGGGCGCTCGGCGCCCGCGGCGTCGCCGTCCGGGTCCTCACCGCGCCCGGAAAGAAGTGTGAACGCTGCTGGATGGTTCTGGAAGACGTCGGGTCGCACCCGAACCACCCGACGCTTTGTGCCCGGTGTGCGGAGACGGTCGAGGCGCTCCAGGCATGGCAGCGGTAAGTTCGGAGGGAGAGGGGGCGCGACAGGGGCGATCGAAGCGGGTGATCTGCGGTTCCGCCGCCGGCGGAGCCTTTTTTTGTGCCGGGAGTTCGGGAAGGGAAGATGGGGCAGACTAAGGGTCGCCCGGTCGCCGAAAGAGGCGGAGCGGCCGCCGTCGGGCGCCGGTTCGCCCGGTCGCGGCCCGTCGGGAGATCGCCGGGCGCAGGAATGGAAGGCGAGGAAAGGAGGCGGGCCGATGGCCGAGCGCGAGACGTACCGGCGGCTTCTTCTCGCCGAACGGGAAGCCCTCCGGCGCCGGCTGGACGCGAACGAGCGGTTCGGGCTTCAAAACCGCGCCGGGGTGACGGAGCTTTCCCAGGTGGACAATCATCCGGCCGATGTGGCGAGCGATCTTTTCGAGCGGGAAAAAGACATCGCCCACTACCAGGATGCCCTGGCGCACTGGGAAGAAATCGACGCCGCCCTCCGGCGGCTCGACGACGGAACGTACGGCGTCTGCGAGCGATGCGGGTCGGCGATCGATCCGGAGCGGCTTTTGGTCGTGCCGACGGCCCGATATTGCATCCACTGCCGGATGGCGATCGACGCAAAGCGGCGCCGCTACGAAGCGATCCGGGGCCGGGCGGTGCGGCCGGCGGAGGAAGAGCGGATCGTCGGCGTAGCGCCGGGCGACGACGCGTACGGCGTCGAAGGACCGGGGGTCGACGGGGAGGACATTTGGCAGATGCTCGAACACTACGGCACGAGCGACGGCGGCGGACCGGTCAAAATGTGACTTTCGGCCTATCGCCGCTTTTTTCCTTTTCCGCTAAGATAGAGATAAACGCGGACAAAGGTGGACGATTCGATGGCTGAGGCGCCGGACGTTCGGAAGGTGCTGGATCGATTCCCCTTTTTTTTGGTCTTCGGGCGTCGATCGGACGCGGGCATCGTCCTCACCGCCGCTTATGGGGCCTGGGCGGCGCCGTTTGTGAAGCGGCTTGAGGCGGCGCCGGAAGGCCTGTCCTTGCAAGCGGCGTTTCCGGAATGGCATGTCGCCATTGAACGGTTTTTGACGTCGATGCTGGACGAGGGTCGGGCGGCGTGGCAGGCGCTTCGGCTCGGGGACGACCTGTGGGACGCCTACGTGCTCCCGATCGGGCGGGAGGCGTTCTGGGCGCTCGTCCTTCGGATATCGGGGCGCCGCCGGGAGGACGGGCGCTTCCCGGTCGAGGTGCTCGACCTCTTCGGTGTCCCGGCCCTCCTCCATCAGGACGGCCGGATCCGCTATGCGAACGAGGCGGCCCGGCGTCTGTTGGGCCGGCGGGAGATGTCGTGGACGGATCTTTCGCCGCTCAAATTATTCGCTCCGGAAAGCCGGCCGGAGTTTTTAGACTCCCTCATCCACGGCCGTCCGGAGCCGCTCGTGCTTCGAGTGCTCGATGCCGACGGCGCCGAGCGGACGGCAGAGGTGCGGACGGTCCGCCTGCCGGAAGAAAGCGGCATGGCGTACCTCACGGTGATCGGCGGCCCGGAAAGCGCCGTCTTCCCGTCGGGAGAGCCGCTTCGCTACGACCCGAAAAGCGGGTTTTTCAGTCGGCTCGGCTTCTACCAGCGCTTCGGCGAGGCGCTCGATCAGGCGAGACGGGCGGATCGGCGGCTCGCGCTCGCGCTTCTTAACGTCGATCGCTTCAAGTTCATCAACGAGACGCTCGGTCACACCTACGGCGACCGGCTGATCGCCGAGGTGGCGGAGCGGCTTCGGGGGGCGATCGATCCGGAGCGGATCGGATGGGTGGGCGCCGACGAATTCGCCTTCTGGATCGACGGGGCTGATCGGGCGGAGCTTCAGGCGGCGCTTCGGCGGGTGCTCGCGGTGTTTGAGCGGCCGTTTCGCCTGAGCGAATATGACTGGCGCGTCACCGCCCGGATCGGCGCCGCCGTCTTTCCCGACGACGGCCGGACGGCGGATGTTCTCTGGCAGAACGCGGCCATCGCCCAGAACGAGGCGACCTCCGGCGAGGCGGTGCGGTTTTTTGTCCCGGAGATGGCGTCCCGTCGTCTTCGGCGCCTCTTGCTCGAGACGGAGCTCCGGGGGGCGATCGACAGCGATCAGTTTGTCCTCTATTTTCAGCCGCTGTATAATGTGGTCAGCGGCCGGATGATCGCTGTCGAGGCGCTTCTGCGCTGGCGGCATCCGACCCTGGGCCTCATCCCGCCGGGGGAATTCATTCCGGTGGCGGAGGAGACGGGCCTCATCGTGCCGCTCGGCCGGCGGGTGCTCTGGGAGGCGGCGGCGGAAATGGAGGGATGGCGACGAAGCGGCGCTTTTTCCGGCGAGGTGCACGTGAACATCTCGCTCCGGCAGTTTGAGCAGCCGGATTTCGTCGATCAGGTGCGGGCCGTCCTCGAGGAGACGGGTCTCCCTCCGTCGCATCTCGTCCTGGAGCTCACCGAGACGGCGATCATGCAAAACGTCGAAGAAAGCGTCGCGCGCCTCCGGATGCTGAAAGGGATGGGCGTCAAGCTCGCGATCGACGACTTCGGCACGGGATATTCGTCGCTGTCGTACCTGCACCGGCTGCCGGTCGACACGGTGAAGATCGACCGGTCGTTCGTGAGCGCCGTCCACGTCGCCGGGGACGATGCGGTGATCGCGACGGCGATCATCCACCTCGCCCACGCCCTTGGCCTGAACGTCGTCGCCGAAGGGGTAGAGACGACGGCGCAGGTCGAGTTTCTTTCGTCGAATGCGTGCTACGACATGCAGGGGTTTTATTTCGGCCGGCCGATGCCGAAAGAAGAGCTGATGAAGGCGATGAAGTGAGGCGGATGGAGCGACGATCGTTGACCGGATGGCCTTACTACGGACTGGCGCTTTTTGTCTTTATTCTCGACCGGGCGACGAAGGCCTGGGTCGTGCGGACGCTTTCCCTCGGAGAGACGATCCCCCTCTGGCCGGGCGTGTTTCACATCACGGCGCACGAAAATGCCGGCGCGGCTTTTGGCCTCCTGCAGGGGGCGCGGCCGCTTTTTCTTTTCCTGACCGTCGGGGTCGTCGCCGGGCTCCTCTGGATGCTGCCTCAGGCGGCCCGGCGGTCTCCCTTCGAGGCGTCGGCGTACGGTCTCATCCTCGGCGGGGCGCTGGGCAATTTCGTCGATCGGGCGGCGACAGGCCGGGTCGTCGATTTTCTCGACGTCCGGATGATCCACTACCCGATCTTTAACGTCGCCGACTCGGCGATCACCGTCGGGGCGGGGCTTCTCGCGTGGCATTTCCTCGTTCGACGGAGGGAGGCCGGATGACGGAGACGTCCGTCTCGGATCGGCGGAAGGGGGCTTCCGCTTTGGAAAAAGGGCATCCGGCGGCGCCGGATTCGATCGCGCCGGTGCCAGATGCCGGGAGCGCCATGGGGGGACCTTCGTTCGCCGATGAAGGGGCGCCGGACGGCGCTTCCGGTGCGGCGGAGCCGGGCGCCGGCGTCGAAGGGGCGGAGGCGATCCGTCCGGACGGGGCCAAAGATGCGGGGGCGGCCGCGGCGCCGGCGGAACCGGTCGGAGACGCTCTCGAGGTCCCGGGCGAAGACGGGGCGGGAGAGCGCTTCTTTACGGTCGGCGCCGAGGCGGTCGGCCTCCGGCTCGACGTCGCCGTAAGCCGCGCCCTCGAGGTCTCCCGGGCCCAGGTCAAAAAATGGATCGAAGCAGGCCGGGTGACGGTCGACGGTCGAGCCGCCCGGCCGGCGGAGCGGCTTTCCGGCGGGGAGGCGATCCGCGTCCGGCCGCCGGCGCCCCGCCCGGCCCGGCCCCGGCCGAACGCCCTCTCCCTTCGCATCGTGTACGAGGATGCGGTCCTCGCCGTCGTCGACAAACCGCCGGGGATGAGCGTCCATCCGTCGCCGGGACACGACGACGACACGCTCGTCAACGCCCTCTTGTATCACCTGAAGGCCCTCTCCGGCATCGGCGGGGAGCTTCGGCCGGGCATCGTTCACCGCCTCGACAAAGACACGTCCGGCCTTCTGGTCGTGGCGAAGACCGACCGGGCACACCTCGCCCTGGCGGCGCAGCTTCAGGCCCGGACGATGAAACGGACGTATACGGCCGTCGTCTGCGGCGTGCCGGCGGAGGAGGTCGGCCTCATCGATCTTCCCATCGGCCGGCATCCCGTCGACCGGAAGCGGATGGCCGTCGTGCCGAACGGCCGGCCGGCCCGCACCCGTTACCGGGTCGTCCGGCGCTTTCGTCGCCATTCGATCGTCGAGGCGTCCCTCGAGACGGGGCGGACGCATCAGATCCGGGTTCACTTTGCGGCGATCGGCCATCCCCTCGTCGGCGATCCCGTCTACGGGCGCTGTCGCTTTGGCGCCATGAGCCGGCAGGCGCTCCATGCGACCCGCCTCGGTTTCCGGCACCCGGAGACCGGGGCGTGGCTCGAATTTACCTCCCCGCTTCCGCCGGATCTGACGGCGCTCATCGACGCGCTGAGCAAAAATGAGGCTTGACGTCCGACGCCCGTTCGGGCATAATACCGACGACAACCGAACGACCTTTGCGCAAGGATTCACCGTTTGAGCACCACCTTTAAAGGCAGTCCAGAGAGGCTGACAAGGTGGTCGTCCCCGGCGCCCAGAAGGATCGAACGCCGTTTGATTTTGCCGGCCTGTGGAACGACCGGGCCGGCGGAAGATCCCGGTCGGGCGGCCGCCCGGGGTTCGGCGGCGGGCGTTTGAAACCGGGATCGTCCGCCGAACGTCGGGCGGGTTCGCCGATCACGTTCGATCCTTCGCCAGGAGACGGCGCGCCGTCGAACGGGCGGCGGACGGCCGGTGCCGCCCGTCGACCGTCCGGTGCGGTCTCCGTCGGGCGCCGGTTCCCCGCCGGCCCGAGGCGTCGGGCCGGCCGCAGCAGGGAAACGACCCCTCTCTCTGGAGAGGGGATTTTTTTATGCCGCTCATGGCAAAAAGGCCGGAAGGAGGACGCCGATGCGGGAGATCGTCGACGCGCGGGAGATGCGCCGGATGATCGTCCGGCTGGCGCACCAGATCGTCGAGAAGAACAAAGGGACGGAGGGGCTCATCCTCATCGGCATCAAGACCCGGGGCGTCCCGCTCGCCGGGCGGCTTCAGGAGGCGATCCGGTCGATCGAGGGGGTGGAGGTTCCGGTCGGGGCGCTCGACATCACCTTGTACCGGGATGACCTGACGCCGATCGATCCGAGCGGGGACCCGGTGGTGAAAGGGAAGCAGCTGCCGGAAGACCTCACCGGCCGGCGGGTCGTCCTCGTCGACGACGTCCTCTACACCGGGCGAACCGCCCGGGCGGCGATGGAGGCGGTGATCGACCACGGCCGGCCGGCGGTCATCCAGCTCGCGGTGCTCATCGACCGGGGGCACCGGGAGCTTCCGATCCGGGCCGATTATGTCGGAAAAAACGTGCCGACATCCCGCCGGGAGCGGATCGCCGTCGAACTCGCCGAGACCGACGGCCGGGACCGGGTGCTCCTCCTGGGCGAGGCCCGGTAATGGGCCGCCGCGCCTATGCCGGCTCCGGCGGTCCGCATTCCCGAAATTCACGAAGGAGGCCGTCCGATGACGACCCGTGAACTGAGCTCGAACGCGCAAGCGCCGCTCGTGGCCCGGCCGATCTACGACATCGAAGAGACGCCGCCGATCCTCACGCTCCTTCCCCTTTCCCTCCAGCACGCGCTGGCGATGTTCGGCGCGACCGTCCTCGTGCCGCTTCTGACCGGCCTGGACGTCCAGGCGGCCCTCCTTTCGAGCGGCGTCGGGACGCTCCTCTTCCTCGCCGTCACCCGGGGCAGGCTGCCGAACTATCTCGGCTCGTCGTTTGCCTTCATCGGTCCGATCGTCACCGTCGCCCACGCCCGGGGGATCGGGACGGCGCTCCTCGGGGCGCTCCTTTCCGGGGTCGTGTACATGCTCATCGCCTTCGTCGTCGCCCGCGCCGGCGTCGGCTGGCTCGACCGGCTGCTTCCGCCGGTCGTCATCGGTTCGATCGTCGCCGTCATCGGTCTCGCCCTCTCCGGCGTCGCCGTCGGCTGGGCGCTCACGGACCCGGTGAGCGGCGAATACGGCCTCGGGGCGGTCGAGGTGGCGTTTGTCACGCTGGCCATCGTCGTCGCCGTGAGCGTCTTTTTCCGGGGCTTCCTTTCGGTGATCCCGGTGCTCACGGGCATTCTCCTCGGGACGGCGTACGCTTACGTCCGGCATCCGGAGTGGTTTACGACCGCCATCGGCGGGCTTCCGCCGGCGGTGGAACGGATCGCTTCCGCCCGGTGGTGGACGCCGCCGGGCGTGTTCTACGCCGAGCACATGCACACCGGGGAGGTCCTTCGAGCGATGGCGACGCCGGAAAACTGGCTGTACGCCCTCGTCATCGCCCCGGTCGCCTTTGTCACGCTGGCGGAGCACGTCGGGCACCTGCTCGTCACCGGGAACGTCGTCGGGCGCAATCTCATGCCCCAGCTCCCCCGGTCGCTCTTCGGCGATGGCCTCGCCGTCTCGGTCGCCGCCTTGATCGGCGGGCCGCCGAGCACGACGTACGGGGAAAACATCGGCGTTCTGGCGATCACCCGCGTCTTCAGCCGGGCGGTGCTCGCCGGCGCGGCGCTTTTTGCCATCGCCTTCGCCTTCGTGGAAAAGATCGGCGCCTTCCTCATGAGCGTCCCGAAGCCGGTCCTGGGAGGCGTGACGATCGTCCTCTTCGGCATCATCGCCGCCCAGGGGCTCCGCATGTTCGTCGAATACGGCATCGACGTGGCGGAGAAGCGGAACATGATCCTCATCGCCGTCATCCTCGTGGCCGGGATCGGCGGCTTTAAGCTCGAGTTTCACGACGTGTCGCTCGCGCACCTCCTCATCAACCTGACCGTCGACAACATCGCCATGGCGACCTTCCTCGGCATCGCCCTGCATGCGATCCTGCCGGGGAAGGCGAGCGCCTACGGCACCCGCGGCCGGAACGCCGCGTAAGCGAACGAGGACGTGCGCCCCTCGCGAGGGAGGGGCGGCGACGCCGAACGGCCTAAGGAGGATCGACGATGGGATGGCATCTCCTGGATGAAACCGATCGAAGCGTCGCCTGGGCGGAGGCGATCTTTCGCCGCGCCCGGGCGTACCAGCGGGCGTTCGCGGAAAAAAGAAACGCGGCCGCCGGCCGGAGGGCTTTGGCCGTCACGGCGGCGCCCTGGACCGGAGACGCGATGTCGGCGGCCGCCGGCCGGACGGTGGCGCTCGCCTTCTTCGAGCCGAGCACCCGGACGCGTCTTTCGTTTGAGCTGGCGGCCCGGCGCCTCGGCGCCGACGTCCTCGACCTCGACGTCCGGCGGTCGAGCGTGGTCAAAGGGGAAGAGGAGCGGGAGACGCTTCTCACCCTGGAAGCCCTCGGCGCCGAGGTGATCGTCGTTCGGACGGCACGGGACGATCTCCGTCCGGACGCCGGCCGGCTCACCCGGGCGACGGTCGTCGCCGGCGGGAGCGGAAAGCACGCCCATCCGACGCAGGCGCTCCTCGACGCGTACACCCTCCTCGAGGCGTTTGGCCGGTTGGACGGCTTAGGTCCCCTGCGCCTGAGCGGGCTTACCGTCGCCCTCCTCGGCGACGTCCGGCATAGCCGGGTGGCGGCGTCCCTCCTGCGCCTTCTCCCCCGCCTCGGCGCTCGGGTCGTCGTCGCCGGTCCGCCGACCCTCGTTCGGAGGGACGACGGCCTCGTGCCGGAGGCGGCCGTCGTCCCGTCGGTGGAAGCGGCCGTCGAAATGGCCGACGCCGTCGTCCTGCTTCGCCTGCAAAAAGAGCGGCTTTCTCCGCAGGACGTGGCGGCCCTCGGCGGAGATGTGGACGATTTTCTGGCGACGTACCTCGATCGGTACGGGCTGGACGCCCGAAAGGCGAGGCGCCTCCGGCCGGGGGCCGTCGTGCTGCATCCGGGGCCCATCTGGCCCGACGTGGAAATTGCCCGGGCGCTTTTGGACGATCCTCGGGTGCTCGTCCGGCGGCAGGTGGAAAACGGGGTGTTCGTCCGGATGGCGGTCCTGGCGGACGCCCTAGGGCTTTCCGGAGACGAAAAAACCGGCGCCGCGGCGACCCCGGGCGCTTTAGCGGCGTCCGGCGAAGCGCCCGACGACGCGAAAGCGGCCGGCACGGCGCCCGGCGGGATCATGGCGGCCGGCGAAGCGCCCGGCGATCCCGAAGCGGCCGGCGGGGCGGACGCTCGGGCCGAGAGGGAGGGGGAGGCCGGTGCGGCGGTGGATCGCGAACGGGCGCCTCTTTACCCCTGACGGCAAGGAGGCGGTCGGCCACGTCGCCGTCGAAGGGGGCTGGATCGCCGACGTCCGCTTTGGCCCGCCGCCTCCGCCGGCGGAGGTGGCCTTGGACGCCGAAGGGCTGTGGCTCTTTCCCGCCTTCGTCGACGTCCACGTCCACTTCCGGGAGCCGGGCCAGACCCATAAAGAGACGATCGAGACGGGAAGCCGGGCCGCCGCCCGGGGCGGGTTCGCCACCGTCGTCATGATGCCGAACACCGATCCGCCCCTCGACCGGCCGGAACGGTTCCGGACGGCGCTTCGGCAGGCGGCCCGGACGGCCCGGGTGCGGGTCTACGGGACGGCGGCGATCACCCTCGACCAGCGGGGGGAGACCCTCGTGGACATGGCCGCCCTCGCCCGCCTCGGCGCCGTCGGCTTTACCGACGACGGCCGGGGGATCGCCCGCAGCGACGTCATGCGGGCGGCGTTTCGGCTCGCCCGGGCGGTCGACCGGCCGATCCTCATGCACAGCGAGGACGCCGCCCTTTCCGCCGGCGGAGTGTTCCGGCCGGAGGCGCCTCCCATCCGCCGGGGCGTGCGGCCGTGGCCGAAGGAGGCGGAGGCGGCGCCGCTTTTTCGGGATGTCCTCCTTGCCGCCGAGGCGAAGGCCCGCTATCACGTCCAGCACGTTTCGACGGCCCTTTCCCTCGAGGCGATCGCCCTCGGCCGGCGCCTCGGCGCCGACGTGAGCGCCGAGGTGACGCCGCACCACCTCATCCTCACGGCGGAAGACATCCCGGACGTCGATCCCGACACACCGGAAGGGCGCCGGCGCCTCGGCCCGTACAAGATGAACCCGCCGCTCGCGCCGGCGGCGGACGTGGACGCCCTCCGGCGGGCCCTCGCCGACGGGACGATCGACCTCGTCGCGACGGACCACGCCCCCCACGCCGAGGACGAAAAGGCCCGGCCGATCGATCGGAGCCCCTTTGGCATCGTCGGCCTGGAGACGGCCTTTCCGCTCCTTTTCACGGCCCTCGTCCGGACCGGCCACCTTACGCTCCGGCGGCTCGTCGAGGCCATGTCCGTCCGGCCGGCGGTGCGCTTTCGCCTCCCCGGCGGCCGGATCGCGCCGGGTGCCCCGGCGGACTTCGTCCTCGTCGATCTCGAGACGCCCCGTCCGGTCGATCCGGCGACGTTTTTCTCGAAAGGAAAAAATACGCCCTTTGCCGGCCGGGTGCTCTACGGCTGGCCGGTGGCGACCTTCGTCGCCGGCCGGGTGATTTACGCCGATCCGGACCGCGTGCCGCCGTCCGCGCTCCGGCGCTTCGGCGGGCGCTGAGCGCCGGAAAAGCGGCGCCGGGTCGGAGCCCGGTTCCGGTCCGGTCCGGGATCGGACCGGCGCCGGAGACGCTTTTTCGGTCGGACCGATCTTGCCCCGGCTTCGCCCGCCGTTACCCCAGAAAGGAGTCCGTGCGATGCCCCTTCGACGTGACCTTCGCCGCGTGCTCATCCTCGGTTCCGGGCCGGTCGTCATCGGTCAGGGGGCCGAGTTCGACTACGCCGGCTCCGAGGCGTGCCGCGCCCTCCGGTCGGCCGGCCTCGAGGTCGTGCTCATCAACAACAATCCGGCGACGATCATGACCGACGCCGAGACGGCGGACCGCATCTACTTCGAGCCCCTTACGCCCGAGGCGGTGGAGGCGGTGATCGAGCGGGAGCGGCCCGACGGCCTCCTCGCCGGTCTCGGCGGCCAAACGGGCCTGAACCTCGCCCGAGGGCTGGCGGAGCGGGACGCCTTCCGCCGTTTCAGCGTCGCGCTGCTCGGCACGCCCCTTTCGGCGATCGAAGACGGCGAAGACCGCGAGCGCTTCCGCCGGAAAATGATCGCCCTCGGCGAGCCGGTGCCGCCGTCCGAGGCGGTCGCGTCGGTCGAGGCGGCCCTCGCGTTCGCCGACGCCCACGGCTATCCGGTCTTCGTCCGGCCGGCGTACACCCTGGGCGGCACCGGTGGCGGCAGCGCCGGCGACCCGGAGGCGCTCCGGGAGGTCGTCGGCCGGGCGCTTCAGGCGAGCCCGATTCACCAGGCGCTCGTCGAAACGAGTCTCCTCGGCCTGCGGGAGATCGAGTTTGAGGTCGTCCGGGATGCCGACGATCGGGCGGTCGTCGTCGCGGCGATGGAAAACGTCGACCCGGTCGGCGTCCACACCGGCGACTCGATCGTTGTGGCGCCGCCTCAGAGCCTCTCCCCGGCGGTCGTCCGGCGGCTCGCCGGGGCGGCGGTCCGGATCGTCCGGGCGGTCGGCGTCATCGGCGGCGCCAACGTCCAGTTCGCCTACGACCCGGGGCAGGACCGCTATTTTGTGATCGAGCTCAATCCGCGGGTGAGCCGCTCGAGCGCCCTCGCCTCGAAGGCGACGGGCTATCCGATTGCGTATGTGTCGGCGCTCCTCGCCGCCGGCTTCACGCTTTCGGAGATCGAACTGCCGACGACCGGCCGGCGGGCCGACGAGCCGCCGGCGCTTCGGGACGTCGTCGTCAAATGGCCGCGCTTTCCGTTCGATGCCTTTCCGGGGATGAGCCGTCGCCTCGGGACGGAGATGCGGGCGACCGGCGAGACGATGGCGATCGGCGGGACGCTGGCGGAGGCGCTCCTCAAAGGCCTCCGGGCCCTCGAGCTCGGGCTGGATCACCTGATCGATCCGGAGGTGGCGCGCCTTTCGGACGCCGAGCTTCGGGCCGAGCTCGGAGCGTCGGACGACCGGCGGCTCTTTCGCCTCGCGGAAGCCCTCCGCCGCGGGATGCCGGAGGAAGAAGCGGCGCAGGCGTCCGACCTTCCGCTCGCCTTCGTCCGACCGATCGCCGAAATCGTCGCGGCGGAGCGGTGCCTCCGGGAGGAGGGGCTCAAGGCCGCGGCGGTTCAGGCGGCGAAGACCCTCGGCTTTTCCGACCGGACGATTGCCGCTTTGACCGGACAGACGCCGGATGCCGTCCGGCGCCTACGGGAGGCGAACGCGATCCGTCCCCGCTGGACCGATGGCGGCCGGTCGGCGCCGGGGCGGATGCCGCCCCTCTGGTACGGGACGTATGCCGGGGCGCCGGAGGAGGATGCTCCGTCCGGCGGCGACGAAGGCGGTGCGGCGGCTTCGGCGGGGCGGCCCGACGGCCGTCCGACGGTCGTCGTCCTCGGCGCCGGGCCGATCCGGATCGGGCAGGGCATCGAATTCGACTACGCCACCGTTCACGCCATCCTCGAAGCGAAGGCCCGGGGCTATCGGGTGGCGATCGTGAACACCAATCCCGAAACGGTGTCGACCGACTACACGGTCGCGGATGCCGTTTACGTCGAGCCGGCCTCTCAGGAGGAAGTGCTCGCCGTCCTCGAACGGGAGCGGCCGGTCGGCGTTCTCGTTCAGTTCGGCGGGCAGACGGCCCTCCGGCTCGCCCATGCCGTCGATCGGGCAGGCTGGCCGATCCTCGGGACGCCCCTTCCCGCGATCGATGCGGCGGAAGATCGGGCGAAGTTCGACGCCGTTCTCGAGCGGCTCGGCCTCCGGCGGCCGCCGGGCATCGCCGCCCGGACGGCAGAAGAAGCGCTCGAGGGCGCCCGCCGGCTCGGGTTCCCCCTCGTCGTCCGGCCGAGCTACGTTCTGGGCGGGCGGGAGATGGCCATCGTCCGGGACGAGGCGGCGCTTCAGGCGTACCTCGACCGCTTTTTCCGGGAGCGCCGGGAGGTGCCGATGCTCCTCGACCGGTACGTCGAAGGGGTGGAGCTCGAAGTCGATGCCCTCGCCGACGGCCGGGAGGTGCTCATCCCGGGGGTCCTGAAGCACGTGGAGCGGACCGGCGTCCACTCCGGGGATTCGATCGCCGTCTTTCCGGCGCCGGGCGTGCCGGAGGCGATCCAACAGGCCGTCGCCGAGGCGACGGCGAAGATCGCCCTGGATCTCGGCGTCCGGGGGCTCCTCAACGTCCAGTTCGCCGTCCAGGGAAGCGACGTCTTCGTCCTCGAGGCGAACCCCCGGGCGTCCCGGACGCTACCCTTCCTGAGCAAGGCGACGGGCCTTCCGCTCCTCCGCTGGGCGACGGCGATCATGCTCGGGGAGACGCTTGCCTCCCTCGGGGCGCCGACGGGGCTCCTTCCGCCGCCGGAGGCGGTGTTCGTCAAGGCGCCGGTCTTTTCCTTTGCCAAACTGGTCCGGGTCGACGTGACCCTCGGGCCGGTGATGAAGTCGACCGGCGAAGTGATGGCTCGGGAACGCGACCCGGCCCGGGCGCTTCTCAAGGCGCTCCGCATGGCCGGCGCCCTTCCGCTTCCCTTGCGGGCGGTCCTCTTTTCGATCGCCGATGCGGACAAACCGGCGGCCATCCCGATCGCCCGGGCGTTTTCCGCCCTCGGGGCCCGTCTCTATGCGACGCCGGGGACGGCGGCAACCTTCGCCCGCCACGGCCTAGCGGCAGAGTCCGTGGCGAAAATCGGCGGCCCGCCGCCGACGGTGCTCGATCTCATCCGGGAGCGAACCGTTCAGGTCGTCGTCAACACCTACAGCCCCGGGTCGGAGGAAGAGACGGACGGCTTCCGCATCCGCCGGGCGGCGGTGGAGCGGGGGCTCTCCTGCCTCACCGCGCTCGATACGGCGGCCGCCCTCGCCGGGGCGCTGCAGGCGACTTTAAGCGGCGGCGTCGGGGAGGGGCGGCGATGAGGACCGGCGCGACCCGGATCGTCGGCCGCCGGGCTATCGGCCGGTCGATCGTCGAGCTCGCCCTGGCCGTTCCGCCGGCCTTTCCGGAACCCCGACCCGGCCAGTTCGTTCACGTGCGGGTGCCGGGAGACGACCTCATCCTCCGGCGTCCTTTGAGCGTCGCCGACTGGGACGAGAAGGAGCGGGTCCTTAGGCTCATCTTCCGCGTCGTCGGCGAGGGGACGGCGCGCCTCGCCGCGCTTCCGGTCGGGACGGCGGTCGACGCCTTTTTGCCGCCGTCGACCGGCTTTCCGCTTTCGGCCGTCCGGTCGGGGGAGACGGCGCTTCTCGTCGGCGGCGGCCTCGGCGTGGCGCCGCTCATCTTCCTCGCCCGGGCGCTTCATTCCCGGGGCGTCCGGGTGAAGGCGCGGATCGGCTTTGCTTGCGCCGAGAACGTCTTCGGCCTCCGGCGCCTTCGGGCCGTCGCCGACGTCGAGCTGTATACGGACGACGGAAGCGCCGGAGCCAAAGGCCGCGTCACCGACGGCCTCGGGCCGGAGGCGGCGTTTCATGCCGCCTTCGCCTGCGGGCCCGAGCCGATGCTCCGGGCGCTCCAGCGGATGTTCCGCGGCGACGGCCGGCCGATCTACGCTGCCCTCGAGGCGCGGATGGCCTGCGGCGCCGGCGTCTGCCGGGCGTGCGTCGTTCCGGTCGCCGAAGGGAGCGCGCTTCGCCACCGGCGGGTCTGTCGGGACGGCCCGGTCTTTGCTCTGGCGTCGCTTCACGTCGCCGGCGTTCCGGAAGGCGGCTCGCCGGATGGAGAAAGGGGGTGGGCGGATGGCGGCGATTCCGTTTGATCCCTTCCGGCCTCCCGAGCGTTTTCCGGAGCTCGAGCACGTCGCCTTCGGCCTTCGTTTCGCCAACGTCCTCATGCCGGCTTCCGGGACGTTCGGCTACGGGGAGGAGTTCGCCGAGCTCTACGACCTCCGCTGGCTCGGCGCTCTCGTCACGAAGGCGACGACCGGCGGGCCCCGGCTCGGCAACGGCACGCCGCGGGTCGCCGAGACCCCGTCGGGGATGCTGAACGCCATCGGCCTGGAAAATCCCGGCGTCGAAGCCGTCGTTCGGGAGGTGCTCCCGGCCGCCCGCCGCCACGGTGTCCCGATCATCGTCAACGTCGCCGGGAGCACCGAAGAGGAGTACGTCGCCGTCGTCCGGGCCCTCGCTGCCTCGCCCGACGTCGCCGCGATCGAACTGAACGTGAGCTGTCCGAACGTCAAGGCCGGCGGGATGGAGTTCGGCACCGACGCCCGGACGCTTTTTCGTCTGACGGAAAAGGTAAAGGCGGAAAGCCGGGTCCCGGTCATCGTGAAGCTCTCGCCGAACGTCACCGACATCGTCGCCTTGGCCCGGGCGGCGGAGGCCGGCGGTGCCGACGGATTAAGCCTCATCAACACCGTCGTCGGCCTGTCGATCGACGTCGGCCGGCGTCGGCCCCTCCTCTGGAACACGACCGGCGGCCTTTCGGGCCCGGCGATCCGACCGATTGCCCTCCGGATGGTGTACGTCGTCTACCCGCACGTCTCGATCCCGATCATCGGCGTCGGCGGGATCGAGACGGCCGACGACGTCCTCGCCTTTATCCTCGCCGGCGCCGAGCTCGTCCAGGTCGGAACGGCAAACTTCCGCGACCCGTACGTTCTCCCGCGCCTCGCGGCGGCGCTTCCCGAACGCCTTCGGGCGCTCGGCGTCCGGCACATTCACGACCTCCTCGGCGCCGCCCATCCGCCGGCGGTTCGGGACGAGAAGGCCGAAAGGAGGGCGGTTCGATGACCGCCGGGAAGGAAGCGGCGCATCCGGCCGCGGAGCGCATCGTCGTCGCCCTGGACGTGGCGCCGGACGCCTTGACGGCGCTTCTTCGGGCGCTCGAAGGCGAAGCCCGCTGGTACAAGGTCGGCATGAGCCTCTTTTATGCCGCCCACCGCGAAGCCATCGCCGCCGTCCGGGCGGCGGGCGGCAACGTCTTTTTGGACTTAAAGCTCCACGACATCCCGTCGACCGTCGCCCGGACCGTCGCCGCCCTGGCCGACCTCGGCGCCGCGTGGCTGACGGTCCACGCCCTCGGCGGGCCGAAGATGCTCGCGGCGGCCCAGAAGGCGGCAGAGGGCGGGCCGAAGCTTCTCGCGGTGACGGTGCTCACCCATCACGATCCGTCCGAGCTTCGCCGCCTCGGCCTGGACGCGGAACCCGGACGGGCGGCGCTTCGGCTCGCGGGGCTTGCCGCCGAGGCGGGGCTGTTTGGTGTCGTTGCCGCGCCCGAGGAAGCGGCGGCGATCAAGGCGGCGTATCCGTCGCTCTTCGTCGTGACCCCGGGCATCCGATGGCCCGGCGCGCCGGCGGCCGGCGACGATCAGGCCCGCATCCTCGATCCGGCAGCGGCGATCCGGGCCGGAAGCGATGCCCTCGTCGTCGGCCGGCCGATCTACGGAAGTGCCGATCCCCGGGCGGCGTTTTTGGCCGTCCGGGACGCCGTCGCCGGGGCGCTTCGGCCGCCTGCGACCGACCGACCCGGCCCGAACGGTCCCGTCGGTTCGACCGATGCCGGACTCGACGCTTTTTTGTCCTACGGGCCGGGTCAAACGAACGAGCCGGGTCAAGGAGGGAAGGCCGATGATCGATCCGTCCGCCCGGCCGACCGCCGAGGAGCAGGCGGCGGTCCGGAAGGCGCTCTTTGAGGTCGGAGCCGTTCGCATTTCGTTCGATCCGATGTTTACCTGGGCTTCCGGGCGGAAAGCCCCCCTTTACGTCGACGGGCGGCTCCTCTATGCCCATCCCGGTCCGCGACGGGCGGCGATCGCGGCGCTTTCGTCCGTCGCCCGACGACTCCGCCCGGTCCCGGAGGCGATCGCCGGCGTCGCCACCGGCGGGATTCCGCCCGGGGTGCTTCTCGCCGACCGGCTCGAGCTTCCCTTTCTCTACGTGCGGCCGGCGCCGAAGGATCACGGCCGCGGCCGGCAGGTGGAAGGCGAGCTTTCACCGGGCACCCGGGTGCTCATCGTCGAGGACATCGTCTCGACGGGCATGAGCGCCCTCGCGGCCGCCGGGGCGCTTCGGGCCGCCGGACTTCAGCCGACCGGCGTGCTCGCCCTCTACAGCCACCGCCTGCCGGAGGCGGCGGCGCTGGCGGACGCCGGACTTCCCTTAAGCGCCGTCCTCGACTTCCCGACCCTCGTCGAAGGGCTTCCGGAGGCCGGCCACCCGCCGTCCGCCGTCCGCGCCCTCAAAGCGTGGCATGCGGCGCTTTTTTCCTAAACGCCAGGACGACCGCCCGGCCGTCGACGGTGCGGTGCATCGACGCGGCGTCGACGGCCGGCGGAAGGGAGACGGAGACGGCCAGCGCCCGCGTGCGCCGTGCCTGAAAGGGGGCGACCGGATCGTTCCGTTCGACGATCTCGGTGTTTTGCATCTGCAGGGTGACGGAGTGCCCGGCGACGCGGGCGATCAGCGCTTCCGGGGGGACGCCCGGGGGAAGGGCCACGCGGATGATGAAGCGTTCGCTGTCTTCCTCGGTCCGGACGGCCGGCATCGCCCGCTCGAACGCCCGGGCCAGGGCCTGCCACCACGAAGACCAGGGGATGAGATCCCACACGCTCGGTCCCTCCTTCCCCGCCGCTTCGGCGGGGATTCCGGCGCCGACCTTACGGTCCGGCGCCATCGTCGCCCCGATCCGCCGGGTTGGCGGAGCGGGGATTTTTCTTTCTTCCCGCAGCATACGCGCCGGGCGGGGAAAGCGGGACGGCGTCGGCCCTTTCTTTCCTCGTAATTTTCTGCTATGATCGGAAAGGGGTGAGAGGTTTGCAGGACGTGTTCGGGGGGCTCGGGGACCCGCTCGTATGGTTCGTCCTCGCCTTCGGCCTTTTTATCGTCGAGGCGCTCACCGTGACGTTCGTCCTCGTCTGGGTCGGCCTCGGGGCGCTCGCGGCGGGAATCGTCACCCTTTTCCGACCGGGGACGGCCATCGCCCTCGCCGTCTTTGTTCTCGTCTCGACCGCCCTCTGGTGGGGGACGCGGCCGTTTTCGGAGCGGATGCGGCGTCGGAGCCGGTCGCTTGCGAGCGGCGTCTATGCCCTCGTCGGGAGGCGGGGATGGACCTTGAGCGCCCTCGACGCCACCGTCCGGGGTGAGGTGAAGATCGACGGGGAGATCTGGTCGGCCCGAAGCGAAAGCGGCCCGATCGCCGCCGGCCGGCCGGTCCGCGTCGTCGCCGTCGAGGGAGTGACGCTCATCGTCGAACCGGATCGGGCGGCCGGGCCGCCGGAGGACGGGGCGGAAGCGCCGGGGGGACCGTCGGCGCCGGGGAGCGATGCAAATCCGTCTGTGCCGAACGGCGGTCCGAATCCGTCGGCGCCGGGCGGCCCGCTCGGAGGTGCCGGTGTAGAGCGCCGGTTCGGAGACGACGGCGGACGGCGGTCCGAGGGCGGAAAAATGACCAAACGAAAGGGGCGGTGCGATGTTCACCACGCTGTTTAACGTCGTTCTCTTTCTGATCGCCGTTTACCTCGTCGTCCTCCTCATCCGGTCGGTCCGCATCGTCCGCCAGGCGGAGGTCTGCATCGTGGAGCGGCTCGGGAAGTTTCACCGGGTGCTGGACAGCGGCATTCATCTCATCATCCCGATCATCGACCGCGTGGCGGCGGTGAAGGACCTTCGGGAGCACGTTGTCGAGTTTCCGCCCCAGAGCATGATCACCCGGGACAACGTGAGCATCCAGATCGATAGCGTCGTCTATTATCAGATCACCGATCCGATCCGCAACCAGTACGAAATCGCCAATCCGATCGCCGCCATTGAAAACCTCACGGCGACGACGCTTCGGAACCTCATCGGCGAACTTGACCTCGATCAGACGCTCACGTCCCGGGACACGGTGAACGCCAAGCTTCGGGCGGTGCTTGACGAGGCGACGGACAAGTGGGGCATCAAGATCAACCGCGTTGAGATCAAAAACATCGTCCCGCCGAAAGAGATCCAGGACGCGATGGAGCGGCAGATGCGGGCCGAGCGCATCCGGCGGGAAGCGGTGCTTATGGCCCAGGGCGAAAAAGAATCCAATATTCTGAAAGCGGAAGGCCTCAAGCAGGCGAAGATCCTCGAGGCGGAGGCCGAGCGGGAGGCGGCGATCCGCCGGGCGGAAGGGGAGAAGCAGTCGCAGATCCTCCGAGCTGAAGGGGAAGCGCAGGCGATCCTGACCCTCGCCGAAGCCCAGGCCCGGGGCCAGCGGATGATCTTCGAGGCGATCAAGCAGGCGGCGCCGACGAAGGAAGTCGTCCAGATCCGCTCCCTTGAGGCGCTGGAGAAGGTCGCCGAAGGGCAGGCGACGAAGCTCATCGTCCCGAGCGACGTCGCTTCTCTCCTCGGCGTCGTCGCCGGAGCGAAGGAAGTGCTCGACCGCTGATCCCCCGACGGCCCGGCTAGGGCTCCCAGTCGATCGACCGGACGCCGGCGATGCCCTTCAAGGCGGCGACGACGTCGAGGGGCGTGCGCCGGGGCGGAAGGACCACGGCGAGTTCGACGGCGACGTCCCCAGGCCGCCCGTCGGGGCCTTCTTCGCCGGGGCGGAGGTTCACCTGAACGATGTCAACCTGGAGCGCCCCGAGGGCGGCGGTGATGGCGCCGAGGCGCCCTGGCCGGTCTTCGACGACGATGGCGAGAGTGTGCGCCTTTTTGCCGAAAAACCGGTCCTCGACCCGCGGCAGAAAGAGCGTGCTGGCGAGGACGATCGCCGTCGCCGCCGCCGCCGGCAGGTAAAATCCGCTCCCGGCGGCGATCCCGATCGCCGCGACGACCCAGAGGGTGGCGGCGGTCGTGAGCCCCTGAACCGTCCAATCCGAACGGCGGAGGATCGCCCCGGCGCCGAGAAAACCGATGCCGCTCACGATCTGCGCCGGGATGCGCGTCGGGTCGTACGGCGTATCCGGGCTCATGTAGGGGCGAAAGCCGTAGATCGACGTCACGGTGATGAGGGCCGAGCCGACGGCGACGAACAGGTGGGTTTTGAGCCCCGCCTGTTTGTGTCGCTGTCCCCGTTCCCAGCCGATGAGTCCGCCGAGGACGGCGGCGACGAGGAGTCGCTCGATGAACAACCACGCCTCCATGCACCGGCCTCCTTCCGATCGCGCCCATCATACCACACCGCCCCCGCCCGGCCCAAGGCCCGGCGTCCATCCGCCGCCGCTCAGACGGGCATACCTTGAGGAGAGAGGACGTCGCAATGTAGGACGATGCGAGCGTCGGAAGGACACGCGCGCCACCGTCGCACCGGTGTCGGAAGGGGATGGGGTCACCGTTTTGTTCGGGCCGGAAGCGCGCGCGTCGGCGCTCAGCTCGCGTCGGAAAGGAGGCGGCGACGTGGAACGATCCCGGGCCGATCGCTGGCTCGCCGGGCTGGGAGCGATTTTTCTTTTCCTCGGCTCGAGCACCGGCCTCATGGTCGCCGTCCTCTCTTTCCGACGGGTGCTGGCCCGAAAACGGAGGGCGGCCGGGAGGACGCCCGTGAGCCGGCGGCGGTCGGATCGGGGACCGGTGGATCGGGGGAGGGGAAGAGACGATGGAGCGGCCAAAAGCGGGCGGCGTTCGGCCGGCGGGAGGGAAGCGGACGCGGCGGGTCAAACGGGAGCGCGGACGCGATCCGATGGAGGCGGGGGCCGTCGAGGACGTCACGGCGGGCGTCGATGACGAGGTGTTGATCGCCTTCCTCGCCCTGCTGGCATCGCTCTTTTACTTTGTCTCCGGCGCCATCGCCCTCTTTCGCAACCTTCCCCTCTGGACGGGCGAGAAAAGCGCCGAGTGATGGGACCGACGGGATGCGCCGAAAGAGGAGACCGACGCCGGGGAGGAAAGCGTAAGGGCGCGGAAGCGACAGGCCGTGGAAGCGTAAGCGCGCCGAAAACGCCGACCGGCCGCCCCGATCGGGGCGGCCGGTTTTCGATCTCGGGGAGACCGAACTCGGGGAGAGCAAGGATCCGGAGCGCTGCTCAGAACTGTTCTTCTTCCGTCGAGCCGACGAGGGCGAGCGTCGACGAAAGGCCGCCGGAGATGACGAGGGAGACCTGGTCGAAGTAGCCGGCGCCGACTTCCCGCTGGTGTCGCGTCGCGGTGTAGCCGTACGCCTCGCTGGCAAACTCCCGTTCCTGAAGTTCGGCGTAGGCGGCCATCCCCCGATCCCGGTAGTCCCGGGCGAGTTCGAACATGCTGTGGTTGAGCGCGTGGAACCCGGCCAGAGTGACGAACTGGAACTTGTAGCCCATCTCGGCGAGCTGTTCCTGGAACGTGGCGATCGTCCGGTCGTCGAGCTTCTTTTTCCAGTTGAACGACGGCGAGCAGTTGTAGGCGAGGAGCTTGCCGGGATATTTGGCGTGGATCGCCTCGGCAAACGCCCGCGCTTCTTCGAGGTTCGGCTCGCTCGTCTCGAACCAGAGGAGGTCGGCGTACGGGGCGTAGGCGAGGGCCCGTTCGATCGCCTGTTCGAGTCCGGCCTTGACGACGAAGTAGCCTTCCGGCGTCCGCTCGCCGGTGAGGAACTTCCGATCCCGGGGATCGACGTCCGACTGAAGGAGCGTGGCGCCCAGGGCGTCGGTCCGGGCGATGATGACCGTCGGGACGCCGAGGACGTCGGCGGCGAGGCGGGCGGCGGTGAGGTTCCGGATCGCGAGCGACGTCGGGAGGAGCACCTTCCCGCCCATGTGGCCGCATTTTTTCTCCGCCGACAGCTGGTCCTCGAGGTGGATCGCCGCGGCGCCGGCTTCGATCATCGCCTTCGTCAACTCAAAGACGTTCAGCGGTCCGCCGAAGCCGGCCTCGGCGTCGGCGACGATCGGCACGAACCAGTCGATGTCGGTCTTCCCTTCGAGGGCGTGGATTTCGTCCGCCCGTTTGAGCGCCCGGTTGATCCGCCGGACGAGGGCCGGGACGCTGTTGGCCGGATACAGGCTCTGGTCGGGGTACGTCTCGCCGGCGAGGTTGGCGTCGGCGGCGACCTGCCAGCCGCTCACGTAGATCGCCTTGAGGCCGGCTTTGACCATCTGAACCGCCTGGCCGCCGGTGAGGGCCCCGAGGGCACGGATGAAGCCGTTCGGGTCGTTTAAGTCCCGCCAGAAGCGTTCGGCGCCGCGCCGGGCGAGGGTGTACTCGATGGCCAGCGTCCCCTGCAGGTTGACGACGTCGTCCGCCGAGTAATCCCGGCGGATGCCCTGCCAGCGGGGATTTTGTTCCCAGTCGCGGCGGAGGGCGGCGGCGCGCTCCGGTTTCGTCGGCATGGTCCTCTCCCTTTCTGCGGATTCTGTTATACAATAAACCAACCGCTACACCACTATTATACGACAGTCGCCGCCGATGTCAATCCATTTTGAAACGGCGTTTTATAAAAATGGCAGCGCAAAAATTGGAATTGCCCTGGCCGGGCGTTTGTGCTAAAATGGCGCCAATCCTCAAGGTGGAGATGATGACGGTCGTGAGCCAAGTCGTCTACCGCTTCCGCGGTTTCGGGGATCGCCCCGGCCTGGGCGAAGCGTTCGAGCAGCGGTTTACGACGATCAAGCTCGCGATGCGGAAGGCTTATCTCGACTGGCTCTACAAGCGGTTTAAGCCGGAGAAGATCCGCACCGCCGAGGCGGAATTTGACCTTTCGGCGATGCAGGCGTACTGGAAAAAAGAGGGCTGGGAGACCCCGTGACCCGGAGGGGCGGAAGCGGCGTGCCGTTCGCCCGCTCCCAATTCAAAAGGACCTTTTCATCCGACATCCGACGGCCGAGAGGCGGCCGTTTTGTTTTGCGGCCGCCGCTCGGTTGACGGTCGCTTCGTCTTCCTCCGCCGCTTTGCCGGCGGCGGTTCGGATGGGACGTTTGGACGGGGCCCCGCCGGTCGATACTGGATGAAACCGGAAAATCCGGCGATCGGGGGGCGAAACGGTGCTGATGAAAAGGGCGGAAGGGTGGCTCAGGCCGAGCCTTCGGGAGCTCATCGTCGGCTGGAACGCCGCCGTCGGCGGACTCCGGCCGGCCTACCGCATCCGCCGCTGGGAAGGGCTCGGGACGCCGGAAGGGGACGTCCTTCTGTTCCCGGATGAAGCGCCGCCGGGGGCATTGTTGTGGGGGCGCCTGGGGGGGCCGGAGCGGTTTGACGGCGGGCTCTGGGCGGCCGTCCTCGTCTGGCCGAAGCCGGACGGGCTCGAAGCCGTCGTCGCGGCGGCGGCTTTCCTTCGGGCGCTGGCGCCCCGGGCGTCCCGTCCGGCCGTCCCGGCCCTCCTTCGGGCGCTCGGCTATCCCCGGCCGGATCGGCCCCGGGCGGTGGCGCTCCCCGGCGTGACGCTCCGGGCGGCGCCGGTCGGAGGCGCGGCGTTGGCGCTGAGCGCCGCCTATCGGGCTTGGGAAAAGCTGCATTTTGTGATATAAACGGAAGGGGGAAGGGAGAGGAGAGCCGATGGCAGGGGAGATCCTCTGGCCGGTCGCCCTCGGGATCAAACTCGTCTACGCCGGGGCGATCATGGGCGGCGGCGTGACCGCCGCCGGCGCATTCTGGTCCCTGGTGGCGGCTCTGGCGCTCGGCCTGTTGCCGGGTGTTTTCCGCCCGGAACGGCAGCCGTGGGTCCGCTTTGGCATGAACGTCGCCGTCTCGGCGCTGCTGTTCGCCGACCTTCTGTACTTTCGCTATTTCGGCCGTCCGATGTCGATCTACGCCCTGCTTCAGGTGAACAATTTGGGCGGCCTCGGCGGGAGCCTCGAGTCCCTCTGGTCGTGGCGGGAGTGGGTCGTCTGGGCCGACGTCCCGGCGGCGTACGTCTTCGCCCGGCGGTCGTGCCGCCGGCCGAAGCCGTCGATTCCGGCCTTGCGGGCCGTTTTCTTCGGCCTCGTCGCGGCGGCGGCGGTGGGGGGATCTGGGCCCTTACGGCCGTCCACACGGCGCCCGCCGAAGCGCCGGCGGCCTCCTCCGGCGGGGAGCCCCGGCCGGCGGTCGGCCGGGGAGCCGTTCAGCGGTACGGACCCCTCGGCCACCACGTCGTCGACGCGTTGGCGATCCTCCGGGACGGCGAAGCGGCGGTGAATCCGCAAGCGCTCGAGGAGATTGCGGCCTGGTTCCGGGGGCACGATCCGGAGCTCCGGGACTCGTTTGAAAACCCGTGGCACGGCTGGGCGCAGGGGATGAACCTCGTCCTCATTCAGGTAGAGTCACTGCAAAACTTTGTGCTTGACCTTGACATCGATGGGATTCCGGTAACGCCGAACCTGCGGCGCCTGCGGGAGCACGCGCTTTATTTTCCGTATTTTTATCCGCAGACGATCGAAGGGAACAGCTCCGATGCGGAACTTCTGTCGCAGACGTCCCTCTATCCGGCGGCCCGGGGAGCGGCCTTTTACCGGTTTGCCGGTACGGCATACCCATCGCTGGCGAAGAAGCTCCGGGCGCAGGGGTACGCGGTGCTGGCGGTCCACGGGGACCGGGCGTCCTATTGGAACCGGGCGAAGATGTATCCGGGGCTCGGGCTCGAGCCGTTTGTGTCGCTGGAGCATCTGGAAGCGGACGAGATCATCGGCATGGGGCTTTCGGACCGGTCGCTCTTTCGCCAGACAGCGGAGCGGCTCTCCCGGACGCCTGAGCCGTTTTATGCGTTTGTGATCACCCTCTCGAGCCACCTGCCCTTTGAGCTTCCGGAAGAAGAGCGGACGCTTCCGCTTCCGCCGGAGCTCGACGGGACGATCGTCGGCCGCTACCTCGAAAGCATCCACTACGTCGACCGGGCGCTCGGGGAGTTCATCGCGGCGCTCAATCAGGCGGGGCTCGCCGAGCGAACGCTGATCGCCCTCTACGGCGACCACGACGGACTGCTCTGGCACAAAGATCGGGACGCGCTCGAGGCGGCGTTCGGCGGGCCGATCGACTTTGAGGCGTGGGTGCGGACGTATCAGCCGGTGCCTTTTCTGATCTATCATCCGCGGCTTGCCGGGGAGACGATGGCGACGATCGGCGGAGAGGTGGACATCGCGCCGACGCTCTCGAACCTGCTCGGCCTTCCGTCCTCGGCGTGGGCCGGTCAGGCGATGGGCCGGAGCCTGCTCGTCCGGACGCCGTCCTATGCCGTCCTTCCCGGCGGCGACTACGCCGAGCCGGCGTTCATCGATCCCAACGGAATTCGGCCGGCGCTTCCGGCCTGGGCCGAAGAGGCGCTTCGGGTGGCGGATCTCATCCATCTGACCCGGTACGTCGAGCGGATGATCGAGGAAGGGGCCGGAGCCGGAGGCGATCGGGGCGAAGGGAGGGAGCCGTGAGGATGCGCATGGGGGCCTTGGCCGTCCTGCTCGCGGCGTCCATGTACGGGACGCTGGCGCCGGCGGTCAAGCGGGCGTATGATGCGGGGCTTTCGTTTGCCGAAGTGACGTTCGGTCAGCTGTTCTGGGCGGCGGTGCTGCTTACGGTCGTTCGCGTCGGCCGACGGCTTTTTTTCGACCGTCGACCCTCGTTCGACCGCCGGCCCTTCGTCGCTCGCCGGGGCATTCGGGAAGAGGCGAAGAAGGCGACGCCTTTTAGGCCGGAAGAGGAGCCGGCGGACGGAGGAGGGAGGGGCCGGGCGATCGCCGGCCTCGCCGCCCTTGGCGTCGCCGGCCTCGCCGGCGTGAGCCTCGCCTACTACGGCGCCCTCCGGACGCTTCCGGCGCAGGTGGCGCTCGTGCTTTTGTTTCAGTTCGTCTGGATGGGGATTGTCCTGGAACGCCTCCTCTTCGGCGTTCGCATCACGGCAGGGCGGGCGCTCGCCGTCGGCCTCATCTTCGTCGGCGATGCGCTCGCCCTCCGGGTGTGGTCGATCGACTGGTCGGCGCTCGATCTTCAGGGGATGGCGCTCGGCCTTTTGGCCGCCGGGAGCTACACGACGTTTCTCCTCGGCACCGCCCGCATCCGGGTGCCGTATGACGTCGTCGACCGCTCGCTGGTGATGGTCGTCACCGGCGCGCTGGTTGTCAGCGCCTTTTTCCGCCTCACGGAGCCGTCGGCGCCGCTTCTGGCTCCACCGTCGGCGTTCGGGCTCGTCCTCTGGCTCGCCCTCTTCGGCCAGGTCCTGCCGCCGCTTCTGTTCAACTGGGGGGCACCACGGATCGGCGGGGCGGCGACGACGCTCCTTTCCTCAGCGGAGCTTCCGGTCGGGATGATCACCGCGGCCATCGTTCTCGGCGAGCCGCTCGGAGGGGTGGAGCTCGCCGGGGTGGCGCTGATCGTCGCCGGCGTGGCCCTCGTCGCATACGGTGGCACGGCCGGCGAGGGGGAGCCGGCAGAGAGGGCCCTTGGGTAGGGCCCGGCATGGATGGGCGCCGCCGACTTCGGGAAGGCTAATCATGGCATTGCCTCAAAAACGCGGTCTGACGAAAGCGAGGGACGGCCGTGCTTCACCTTTCCGGGGAAGGGATCGAGGGAAAGGAGATAACCTTCGGCGAGGCGCTTAAGCGTCTCCGACCGCTCAGATTCGAGCTCGGCGGCGGCTGGGAGTACGACGGCGGGTACCTCGATCGGCTGCTCGCCCGGGTGGGAGAATCGGACTATTACATCCGCCTGCCGATCGCGGTCGTCGCCGGAGCACTCGACGCCCCGGAGGCCCGGGTACGTTTCGGGACGCCGTTTTTGCTCCGGCATGTGCTCCAACACGGCGTCGGGCCGATGCCGGCCCACCCGTTTTTCGACGCCCAGGGCTTGAGCGCGATGTGGAACCAGTTCCAGCCGCCGAAAGACCCCGACGCCCCGATCGACGAGGATCGGTGGCGGGAGGCGGCGGAGGCGGTCGTGCAAAAGGTCCGGGAGGCCCTCGCCGGAGCGCCGGTCGCCGGTTGACGGCGGCCGCCGGCGGATGGGGCGATCTTCGTCCATTTCCGATCGCATGAGCGCAAATTTTTCAGTTGACAACTTGGGCGAGCGGTGTTAAGATGTATGTCGTCTGACAGCTGTTCTGCGGGTGTGGCGGAATTGGCAGACGCGCTAGATTCAGGATCTAGTGGGCAACCCCCGTGGAGGTTCGACTCCTCTCACCCGCACCACCACGGACATAAAATCCCCTAAAGCCGAGCTAGGCGAGGCTTTAGGGGATTTGTTTTTGCTCCCGCTTGGCGTTTCCTTCTTCAGGATGCCGGTGACGAAGCGCCGCTTGCGCCCGAATCGTTCGACGGCCAGAGCGATTCGGGATGGCGCTTCCCCCGATCACGAGCGTAAGGAGGCCGCTCGGTGCCCAATGATCCCCGGATCGAGCCCGAGCAACGCTTCGCACCGGACGAACCGCCGGACGCCGGCGGGAAGCGCGACGAATGTCCGGATCATCGTTCCCCATCCGCCGGGAGGACGTCTGTCTCTCGCACAAACGCATCGACGTCGGCGACCGCCGCCTCCACCGCCCGCTCCCAGAACTTCGGCCGCGTCAGATCGGCGCCGAGGTGCGCCCGGGCCAGCCGCTCGACCGGAAGGCGGCCGGTGTCCCGGAGCAACGCCCGGTAGCGGCGGTGAAACGACGGCCCTTCCGCGAGGATGGCCGCCCCTTCGTAAAGGGGATCGTCGCCTTCCGGGCCGGAAGCGGCGCCTCGACGTCGAACCAGGCGAGGCGCGAAAGCCCGAGCCGCTTTGCCTTCGCCTCGAGGTACCGGACGAGGGGCGTTCGCTTCCGGACGACGGCATCCCAAAAATAAGTCTCCCGGGTCTTCTATTCCTTTTTGAGTCCAAGGCGAGGATACCGAAATTCAAACAAATGTTCGAGCGCCGCTTTCGTCCCGCCCCCTGAAGGAGTCAAGCCTTCCCGCGGCGTACTATAATGAATGACAGCACCGGCGTTCTCGGAGGGGGGAGACGATGTCGGATCGGGTGCGGGCCCACATCTGGATCCGCGGGCTCGTTCAGGGCGTGGGCTTTCGTTTTTCGATGCAGCGGGAAGCGGAGCGCCTCGGCGTAAACGGTTGGGTGCGGAACCATCCTGACGGCCGTGTCGAAGCGGTCGCCGAAGGACCGCGGGATGCCGTCGAGGCGCTCGTCGCCTGGGGGCGTTCGGGGCCGCCGGCCGCCCGCGTCGAGGCGGTCGACGTCACCTACGGCGCGCCGGAAGGGGAAAAGCCCGGCTTTCGCATCATCGGCTAGGAGGTGCAAAGACGCTGACGGCGATCCGCATCCGGGCCCGGCTGTTTGGATCGCCGTCCGACCGGTCGGGTGAAGGTCGGCCGGGATGACGCTGGCCCATTTGACAGGCGGAAGCGGCTTCGGTACGCTAGAGTCAACCTGGGATAAGGAGGGGTACGCTTGGAAAACCAGGTTCCGGCTTACGAGACGAATGAGCTGGGGAAAATTCGCATCGCTCCGGAAGTCGTCGGCATCATCGCCGGCCTCGCGGCGCAGGAGGTGGAAGGGGTCGCCGGGATGTCGAGCGGCTTCGTGGAGGAGCTCGTCGATCGCTTCGGTCGCAAGCGGAACCCGTCCCGCGGGGTTCAGGTCGAAGTGGGAGAACGGGAGGCGGCGGTGGACGTTTCCGTCGTCGTCGAATACGGGCGGGCCATTCGGCAGGTCGCCGAGGACATCCAGCGGAATGTCAAGCGGGCGATCGAAATGATGACCGGGCTCACCGTCGTGGAGGTGAACGTCCACGTCGTCGACATCAGCTTCCCGAAAGAAGAGCGGCCCCAGGAGGCCGAAGTCGTTCCGGAAAAGGCGCCGCGGGTGCGGTAGAGCGATCTTCCGTCCCAAACGAAAAAGGGCGGCAGGCGCCGCCCTTTTTGTTATGTATGGTGACCCCACGGGGACTCGAACCCCGGTTTCCGCGCTGAGAACGCGGCGTCCTAGGCCGCTAGACGATGGGGCCGTGGCTGCGGGACTAGGATTCGAACCTAGACTACCTGATCCAGAGTCAGGCGTGCTACCATTGCACCATCCCGCAATGCCTTCGCTTGTGCCTCAGAGGATCGTCTCCATCGTGCCGCAAGCGAATCCAATCTTATCACGTATTCTGGCGCAACGTCAAGGGGTTTATTGATGCAAATTATGTCATATCCGGTCCAAAATGAGGCGGCCCCAAAGGCGGCCAAAAGCGCGGGCCCTACGCCCACGCTTTCAGCCAGTCGATCGCCGCTTCCAGGCGGCGGATCGTTTCGGCTTTGCCGAGGAGGACCATGATGTGAAAAAGCCCCGGTCCGACGGTTCGGCCGCTTAGAGCGAGGCGCGTCGGATGGATCAGGGCGCCTCCGGAGATGCCGAGCTCCGCGATGAGGGCCCGGTAGGCCGCCTCGGTCGTCTCGAGGGTCCACGGCTCGACCGCGGCCAGACGCTCGGCGGCGAGGCGGAGCCGCTCGGCGACCTCCGCCGGGTTTTTGAAGTGCTTGGCGACGCCTTTTTCGTCGTAGGCTTCGACGGGGCGGTAGAAGTAGCTCACGGCGTCAACGAGCTCGACCAGCGTCGCGACCCGCTCCCGGACGGCCTCGATCCGTTCGAGGGCCGTCTTTTTGGCCGCATCGTCCGGCGCCTCCGGCAAATACCCGGCGGCTTTGAAAAACGGCTCGGCATACGCGTAGACCCGCTCGAGCGGAAGCGTCCGGAGGTAGAGGGCGTTCATCCAGCGGAGCTTGCCAACGTCGTAGACGGCCGGATGCTTGGCGATGCGGGCGAGATCAAACGTCGGGGCGAGTTCCTCGAGGCGGAAGAGTTCGCCCCCGTCTTCCGGCGTGTAGCCGAGGAGCAGGCTGTAGTTGACGATCGCTTCCGGCAAAAAGCCGAGGGCCCGGAATTCTTCGACGCTCGTCGCTCCGTGGCGCTTCGAGAGCTTCGTCCGATCCGGAGCGAGGATCATCGGCACATGGGCAAACGTCGGCACCGGCGCCCCGAGGGCCTGGAACAGGACGACGTGACGGGGCGTGTTGGAGAGATGCTCTTCCGCCCGAATGATGTGGGTGATGCGCATCTCGGCGTCGTCGACGCAGCTCGCGAAGTGATACGTCGGCATGCCATCGCTTTTGACGATGACGAAGTCGTCGAGCTGATCCGGCGGGAAGACGACGTCGCCCCGGATGACGTCGTGGACGACGACAGGGCGGTCGAGATCGACTTTCAGGCGAAAGACGGGCTTTCGCCCTTTCGCTTCCCGGGCGACCCGCTCTTCCGGGGTGAGGTTCCGGCAGGTGCCGGGATAGCGGGGGGTCTTCCCTTCGGCGAGCTGCCGTTTCCGGCTTTCTTCCAGCTCCTCGGCGGTGCAGTAGCACGGGTAGGCTTTGCCTTCGGCGACGAGGCGCTCCAGGGCGGCCCGGTAGAGGGGGAGGCGTTCGGACTGGCGGTACGGCCCGTAAGGGCCCCCTTCTTCCACCCCTTCGTCAAACGTGACGCCGAGCCAGCGGAAGCCGTCGAGGATGCTCCGGAGGTGTTCTTCTTTGGAGCGCTCCCGGTCGGTATCGTCGATCCTGAGGACGATTTTGCCGCCGTGACGGCGGGCAAACAGCCAGTTGAAAAGCGCCGTCCTGAGCCCGCCGATGTGCAGTCCCCCGGTCGGACTGGGCGCAAAACGGACGCGGACCGCCTCGTCGGCCGCGTCGGACGGAACGGGACGGGATTCGGCATCGGATAAGCGGTGCAACGGACCGGCTCCTTTCTCGATCGAGTGATCCCGGTCTTCCCCGGACCGGCACACCTTTTTATTGTAGCATGTTTGTCCGCTGCATGTTTTGGCCCGGCCGCCGGAAGCGGTTGTGCCCCGAAAGTCCCTCCATTAAAATGGAAAGCGCAACGGGGTCCAAAGCACCAAACACGGGAGCGGCGTGCGCGATGACGATGGAAGGCAGGGCCCGCCCGGAGCGGGCATGGTGGAAAGAGGCGATCGTCTACCAGATCTATCCGCGCAGCTTTTTCGACGTGAGCGGCGACGGCGTCGGCGATCTTGCGGGGATCATTGCGAAGCTCGATTATCTTCAGGCGCTCGGCGTGGATGCCGTCTGGCTGTCCCCGATCTACCGTTCGCCGGGAGCCGATAACGGCTACGATGTGAGCGATTATCGGGAGATCGATCCTCAGTTCGGGACGATGGCGGATTTTGAGCGGCTCGTCCGGGAGGCGGACGCCCGGGGGATCCGTCTCGTACTCGACCTTGTCGTCAATCATACGAGCGACGAGCATCCGTGGTTTTACGCCTCCCGGCAGGGGATCGTTCCGTATCGGGATTTTTATATCTGGCGGCCGGGGAAAAACGGCGGCCTCCCCAACCGCTGGCGGTCGGTCTTCGGCGGCCCGGCCTGGACGTACGTACCGGAGCGGGATGCGTATTATCTGCACCTTTTTAGTCCAAAACAGCCGGATCTCAACTGGGACTTGCCGGCGGTGCGGCAGGAAGTCTACCGGCTGATGCGCTTCTGGCTGGAAAAGGGCGTCGCCGGCTTCCGCATGGATGTCATCAACGCCATCGGCAAGCCGGAGCTCGACGACGAGGCGGACGCGGTCGGTTTCGAGCGGGTGATCAACCACCCGAAGGCGTTTCGCTTTCTGGAGGAGATGTACGAGGCGGTCCTGAAGGGAGCGGATCTCCTCACCGTCGGCGAGACGCCGGGGGTGACGCCGGAGCACGCCTGGCGGTACGCTGCCCTCGGGCGGGGCCCGCTGGGGATGATCTTCCCCTTCGAGCACATGACCGTCGACGTCGGGGCGACGAAGTGGGAGCCGGCGCCCTTCGACGTCGTCCGGTGGAAGCGGGTTCTCTTCCGCTGGCAGACGAAGCTTGAAGGCCGGGCGTGGCCGGCCCTTTACCTCGGCAACCACGATCAGCCACGGCCGGTGTCCCGTTTCGGCGACGACGGGGAGTACCGGGTGGCGGCGGCGAAGCTCCTGGCCGCGCTTCTCCTTTTGCAAAAGGGGACGCCGTTCGTCTATCAGGGCGAGGAGATCGGCATGACGAACGTCCGCTTCCCGTCGATCGACGACTACCGGGACATCGAGACGCTGAATTTTTACCGGGAGGGGCGGGAGCGGGGCGTCGCCGAGGAGAGGCTCATGGCGGCGATCCACCGGATGAGCCGGGACAACGCCCGGACGCCGATGCAGTGGTCGGCGGGAAAAAACGCCGGCTTTACCTCCGGGACGCCGTGGATTCGGGTGAATCCGAATTACCGGGAGATCAACGTCGAGGCGGCATGGGCCGACCCGGATTCGGTGCTCCATTTCTACCGCGCCCTCATCGCCCTCCGGAAGCGGGTGCCGGCCCTCGTCTACGGCCGGCTGGTGCCGCTTTGCCCGGACGATCCGGCGGTCATCGCCTTTCTCCGGGAAGACGAGGCGGGGCCGTGGCTGGTGGCGCTCAATTTGTCACCGGCGCCGACGACGTGGGCCCTCCCGCGGCCGATCGCCGGCCGGCCGATGGTCCGGGTGCTGGACAACCGGCACCGCCCGCCGGCGTACTGGGATCCGGCGACGCCGATCCCCGCCGCTTGGGGGGACAAAGAGGCGGCCGCCTTTGCCGGGGTCGGCGGGGGCGAGGCCGCCGGCGGGCCGGAGACCGGCGCGCCCGGAGAGCGGCCGTCGGAACGGGGGGGTCACGGGGTCGGCCCGTCGACGTTCGCCGGGGAAGGGCGACGGGATGCGCCGGTCGGGGCGGCCGGGCCGGACGGAAAGCAGACGGCCGCGGACGTCCGCCGGGGATCGTGGGAGGTCGAGCGGCCGGAGGCGTTTCGGCTCGGGCCTTTCGAGGCGCGGGTGTACCGGATGGCGCCGTCCGGGCACCGTCGCCGCCGGCCGGGGGAGGGAGACGGATGAGCGCCTGGGTGCAGTGGCTCGTCATTGGTTGGTCGGCGTTGATGGTCGTGTTCTTGAGCATCGGCGGATTTTTCATGTTCCGGAAGTTTCTTTTCTCCATGCCCCGGGTCGACGGTCCGTCGGTCCTTGAACGGCGTCGGGCGCTGATCGAGCAAAGCCTTCCTCTCTGGACGGACGAGGGGAAACGACTGCTCAATGCCCTCGTGGCGCCGGTGCCTTCTTTGTTTCGGGCAGCGGCCAAGGAGGCGATCGCGGCGAAGATCGCCGAGCTCGCCCTGGAGCGCGGTCTTTCGTCGATCGATCCGGCCACGATCGTCGAGGGCTACATCCGGGCGACGCCCCGGCAGGATCACCGGCATCTGCACCGGCGGCTTCATGAGCTCGGCATCGATGCGTCGCCGTATCGGGCGCTCCTCGATCCGTCCGGCCGGTGGACGAAGGCGGAGCTTAAGGCGCGGTCAAAGCAGAGCGACCGGACCCGCGGGTGAGGCGAAGCGGGGGCGGCGAAGGGAAAAGCGGGAGTTGACAGCGGTGGAAGGCAACATGATGGTTCGGCCCGGGGATTGAACCAAGACCGGGCGGTGCCGGGACGCGGCGAAAAGACGCCCGGGCGGCGCCGGATCCGAAAAAGGCCGGCGGTTTTGAAACCGCCGGCCTTTTTGCGTGCGCCCGGAAGCGGTGGCCGTCGTACGCCTTCGCTCCGTCCTCCTCGGGAACCGCCGTAAGCCGAAGCGCTCGATCGCCTTTACGTCCGGGACGCGCCCTTCGTCGCCCGAAAGAGGGCGGCGTCCAGATGGGGCAGTGCCGTCCAGGTGAGCCGTTCGTGGGTGCGGAGGGCTTGAAGGAGCGGAAGAAGCGCCCGGGGATCTCCGGGGAAGAAATCGGGGGTGAGAGGGGCGATCGCCTGCGGATCGAGGCGGCCGTCCGGGGAAAAGAAGCCGTCCGGCGGCCGGGGGCTCGGTGGCCGCTCCGGACCGGGCCGTCTGCTCCAGCCGTCGAGGGGGCGCCGGTCGAGGACGTCGAGCTGGGAAAATCCGGCGGACCGGAAGGCCTGCTCCCAGTCGTCTGCGCGAAACGGCCGGGCGATGCGATAGAAGGCGACAAACTCCCCCTCCAGCGCCGGCGGAAACGGGGTGCTCAGGACGAGCTCCCGGGCCAGGACGAAGCCGCCGGAGCGGAGCACGCGGTGCCACTCCCGGAGCGCCCGATCCGAGACGAACAGGGCGACCGACTCGGACCACACGGCGTCGAACGTCTCCTCAGGGAACGGGAGCGTTTCGGCATCATGCGCGAAGACGTCCGCGTCAAGGCCGGAGGCGCGAAGCCGCGCCCGGGCCCGGGCGACGTGCCGGGAATCCCGTTCGACGGCCGTCACCCGGTAACCGGCGGCGACAAGGCGGACGGTGCTTCGCCCTCCGCCGGCGCCGACCTCCAGGATGCGGGCGCCGGGGCGAAGGTCGGAGTCGGCGAGCGCCGCAAGCATCGCCTCGGAGGCGAGGGGGCCGCCGGGGTGCGCATCGTCGATGCCGAGGCGGGCGATGAGTTCCAGGTAATCGATCCGTTCGTTCATCCGGCACCGTCCTTTTTTTGAAGTCGAAGCGTCGGGCCGGATCAGCATATGCGCGCGGGCCGGAAGGCGGCGCGGCGCTTTTTTGCGTCCGGCGGGCCCGAAAATGGGCGCCGGCGGATGGGTGGGCAAGTTCCCGCCGCCCTCGCCCGGTCATACGGTGGTACCGAGCGACGGAAGAGGGGGAGGGAACGGTGGGGGTCGTTCGGGCGACGTGGGATGAACTGCAGCTTCTTGCGCGGCTGATTCGCGCCGAAGCGGAGTCTGAAGGCAAGCTCGGGATGCTCCTCGTCGGCAACGTCGCCGTCAACCGCGTCCGGGCGAACTGCCTCGATTTCCGCGGCATCCGCACGCTTAGGCAAGCGATCTTTCAGTCCCCCGGCGGCTTTGAAGCGGTGCGGAAAGGGTATTTTTACCAGCGCGCCCGGGCGAGCGAGATCGCCCTGGCCCGGAAGTGCGTGCGGGGGCAGCGGTTTCATCCCGCGACGTTTGTCAACATCGGATGTAAAATCCCCAATAGCAGCGGATAAAGATTCCCCAAAATCACCGGCATGATTTCCTCAAAATCATCGGGATGAATTCCCCACCCCTGTGTCGAACTATGGCACCTGCCATCACTTTTGGGGAGGTGCCGGTGATGAGGGAGAGTGAGAAGATGGAGATCAGGAAGCTGTATGAGGAGGGCGTCAGCATCTCGGAACTGGCCAGAAGATACGGCCATGACCGCAAAACCATCCGCAAGGCTGTGAGTGAGCCGAGGCAGCAGGAGGAGGGGAGGGTGAAGTCGCGCAGCCGTAGGGTGAAAGGCCACAAGCTGGAGCCGTACAAGGCCTATGTGGAGCAGCGCATGCGTATCGGCGTCCTCAATGCGGAGCGAATCTTTCGCGAGATCCGGGAGCAGGGATATACCGGCGGAATTACCGTACTGCGCGAGTTCATGCACCCTCTCCGCCCGGTTGTCTCTGCCAAGGCAACCGTGCGGTTTGAGACGGCTCCGGGGGAACAAGCGCAAATCGACCTGGGCGCATTCCCCTACCTGGATCCGCAGGGCCATCGGCGCAAGGTATGGTGCTTTGCCATGGTCCTCGCCTACTCCCGCATGCTCTACCTGGAGTTTATCAGAGCGGCGGACCAACGGCATATCCTCCAGGCGCTCCGGAACGCGCTGGAGTTCTTCGGCGGGGTTCCAAAGGTCATGCTCAGCGACAACTGCTCCCCGCTGGTCGTGGCCAACGACGGTCATGGACACGTCGACTGGCAGCCGGCGTACATGGACTTCGCCAAGTACTACGGATTCGTGCCCAAGGCCTGTAAGCCCTACCGAAGTCGCACCAAAGGGAAGATTGAACGGCCCATCGGGTATATCCGGTCCAGCTTCTGGCCGGTTTCGTTCGTGGACCATGACGACCTGAACCGGCAAGGTGCCATCTGGCGGGATACGGTGGCTAATGTGCGCATCCACGGCACGACGCGGGAGCAGCCGGTGGTGCGGTTTCAGGCCGAGACGCTTAAGCCCCTGCCTAAGAGCCGGTACACGCTGGCGTACGCCGATATGCGCAAGGTCATGAGCGATTGTCGCATCTCCTGGAACACGAACATGTACACCGTTCCATGGCGGTATGTGGGGCACACCGTGCTGGTCCGGGAGTTTGAGTCAGGCCGCCTGCAGATCGAGTACGGCGGGCAGGTCATTGCCGAACACCGCGTGCTCACAGGCAGGCACCAGGTCTCAACCGACCCTGAGCACTTCAAGGGCATCCCGGCTGGGACGCCTCATCCGGATCGAGGCAAGGTGCCAGGGTTGCAAATCGGGCCGGACGTGGAGCAGCGGGAGCTGTCCGTCTATGAGCAGATCGCGATGGGAGGTCAGGGGCAATGAGTGAGGCGTTGGTTTTGGCCAAGGCCGAGGAGCAGCTGCTGGAGCTGGGATTGAAGCGCGCCGCGGCGGTGCTGCCGGCGTGCGTGGAGTGGGCAGCGGGGCACCAGGCGACCTATGCGGAGTTCCTGCACAGACTGCTGGATGCTGAGCAGGAGGAGCGATACAGCCGTTACATGCACGCCAGACTCCGCATGGCCAACTTCCCGTATCACAAGACCCTTGCAGATTTCGATTTCTCGTTCCAGCCGTCCGTCGATGAGCGACAAATACGCGAACTGGCCGGCTTGACGTTCATCCGGGAGGGCAGCAACGTCATCTTCCTGGGACCGCCGGGGGTGGGCAAGACCCACCTTGCGGTGGCCCTGGGGATGGAGGCGATTCGACAGCGCATGAGCGTCTACTTCGTGACCATGCAGAAGCTGGTCGCTGACTTGCGACGGGCGTACCAAGAGGGACGGCTGGACAAGCGCCTGCGCATCTACACCCAGCCGAAGCTGCTGATCTGCGACGAAGTCGGCTACTTGCCGCTTGACGCCTTGGACGCCGCGAACTTCTTCCGGCTCGTGTCGGAGCGCTACGAGCATGGCTCCCTGATCATCACGTCCAACACCAGCTTCACCAACTGGGGGACACTCTTCGGTGACCAGGTGCTGGCCTCTGCCTTGCTCGACCGGCTCCTGCACCACGCCACCACCATCAACATCCGCGGCAACAGCTACCGGATGAAGGACAAGCTGCGCGCCGGGGTGACCCATGCGCTGAAGGAGGAGGTGACCGCGTAGATCGAACATACGTCTGGGGAATGATGCGCGATGATTTTGGGGAACTGAATCCGCTGTTTGTGGGGAATCGAACGCGATTTTTTTGGGGAGTTTTAATCCGCTATTGACACGTTTGCCCTCTGGTTTTTCAAGCCGTACACCGGCGGCTGTCCGCCGCAGTGGTTCCGGCAGTGGAATGCCGGCCGCTACAAGTCCCACTGCTTTTATCATCCGACGGCGTCGACCTGTCCGGGCGTCTACCGGGGATGAAGGACGCGGTCGCGGCGGGGCGCCGGCGAGCGAAAGCGGACGGATGGTCCGCCATCGCCAAAAAAACCGATAAAACGGGAAAGGAGCGCGAGGTTCGGGATGTGGGATGCGATGCCGCTTTGGCCTGCGGCGGGGAATGAGACGTTCGGAGCGCTGGAGCCGATGGTTTTCTCCGGAATGTGGGGGCAGACGTACGCCGGCACCGGAACCGGGGCCAAAGGGACGGGGACGACGGGAGCGAAAGGGACGGAAGGATCGGGGGCGCCGGCTCCGGCGGGGCCTTCGCCGGCGCCTTCGGCCGGGACGCCCGGCACTGCGGCGATGCCGCAAGCGACCTGGCCGACGGTCTATCCGACTTACCCGTTTTATGCCTATTATCCATATTATGCGGGTTCTGCCGTGCCTCCGGTGACCGCCTACGGTCCGCTTCCTCCGAGCGGCGCCGTCGTTCCCGGGGTGCCGATGACGGAAGAGCAGATGATCGCCGAGCAGTCGTACGTGGAAAACATCCTTCGCTACAACAAAGGAAAGACGGCGACGTTTTATCTCACGTATGAGAATAACCGCGAATGGAACGCGATGGTCATCCGAGGCGTCATCCAGACCGCCGGCCGGGACCACATCATCGTGAGCGACCCGGAGACGGGGAAACGCTATCTCCTTCTCATGGTGAACCTGGACTACGTCGTCTTCGATGAGCCGATCACCTATATCGCGCCGAAGGTGCCGCCTTACGTGCAGATGTACCTCGAAGAGTCCCGGGAAGGGTGAGGCGAGCCCGAGAACGCATGCAAAAACGCGCGGCCGTGCCGCGCGTTTTTGTTACCGCCGGGAAAAAGGGGGAGAAGAGACGGCGCTTGGGTTGCCGCGGGAATAAAGCGTCAGAAGAGACGGATGGGGGACGGAGATGGGATGGCTGAAGTTTCGCTGAAGGCGCTCGTCGCTTCGTCGGCGTGGGCGGTGCACGCGTCGATGGGAGCGGTCGTCGACCGGCGCCCGACGGGGGAAGACAAGGAGGGCCGGAAAGTCGTCCGGTTCTGGCAGGCGTTTCGCCCCCGCCGGACGATCCTCGGCCGCGGGCGGGCGCCGTGGCTGCTCGTCGAAGAGGGGCTCGAGCCGCCGCCCCCGGTGGACGATCCGCTGAACGCCGCCTATCCCGGCCCGTACGCCGAGGGGGAGTACGTCCTCTTTCTTCGGTCCGACTCCGCCGCCGGCGGCTGGCGCCTCGTCGGCGGCTGGCAGGGGCTGTATCCGGTCATCGGCGGACGGCTCATCGCCCTCGAAGGCTACGGGGCGCCGGAGCTTCATGGCCTCACGGTGGCGGAAGCGGCGATGCGGCTTAGGACCGTCAAGCGTTCGCCGTAAGCCCGGCGCCGTGCGGTCCGCCGGTCGGTCCTGCCGCCTGCGGGCCGCTGGTTCACCGGTCGCCGCGCGGGCCGTCGCATGGCGAAAGCGGACCGCACGGCGCCGCCCGGATCCCGGAACGCCGTCCGGTGAAGCGGCGAGAGCGTGAGCGTCGAGGGATCGGCCCCGTCGCCCGGGTGAAACGACGGCCGGGGGCAGCGGCATGCCGGAGGGCCGTCCGGAAAAACGGCTACAGCGTGAGCGCCCGGACGCGGTCGATGTCGTCGAGCCGCTCGAGGTCGGCGAGGACGTCGGGTCCCGGCGGGTGGTCGACGGTGAGCATCATGATCGCCCGGCCGCCTTCGTCCCGCCGGCCGACCTGCATCGTGGCGATGTTCACGCCGTGGCGGCCGAGGAGCGTGCCGACGCGGCCGATGACGCCGGGGCGGTCGTGGTGGTGGACGTAGAGGATGGGACCCCGGGGGACGACGTCGACGGAAAAGCCGTCGACCTTGACGATGCGGGGGCCGAAGCCGTTCAGGACGGTGCCGGCGGCCGAGAAGCTCGCCCCGGTTTCGTCGGTCGCCTCGACGGTGAGGAGCTTTTCAAACCCTTCGGTCCGGGGGGTCGTCTCGGCGGTGACGGCGAGGCGCCGCTGCTTGGCGAGGAAGAGGGCGTTGACGAAGTTGACGTGAATGTCGAGCTGCCGCTTCAAAAAGCCCTGGACGACGGCCCGGGTGAGAGCGGCTTCGTCGTCGGGACCGAAGGCGCCGCCGTAGGTGATCCGGAGCCGGGTCGGCGCCCGCTCGATGAGGGCACCGACGAAGCGGCCGAGGGCATCGGCGAGGGTGAGGTCGTCTTTCAGGCGGGCGTAGACGTCCGGGGCGAGGGCAGGGAAGTTGACGCTGTTTTTAAACGGCCGGCCCCGGAGGACGTTCAGCACCTCCTGGGCGACGTCCCGGGCGACGAGTTCCTGGGCTTCGACGGTGCTCGCGCCGAGGTGCGGCGTGACGACGACGTTCGGGAGATCGAGGAGGGGATTCCCGGCCGGCGGTTCTTCGGCGAAGACGTCGAGGGCGGCGCCGGCGACCTTGCCGGAGACGAGGGCGTCGTAGAGGGCCCGTTCGTCGATGAGGCCGCCCCGAGCGCAGTTGACGATGCGGACGCCGTCTTTCATCCGGGCGATGGCGGCGGCGTTGATGAGGTTTCGCGTCTCGTCCGTCAGCGGGGTGTGCAGCGTGATGATGTCGGCCTCGGCGAGGAGCGTCTCGAAGCTCACTTTTTCGACGGCAAGCGCCCGGGCCCGCTCTTCGGTGAGGTAGGGGTCGTAGGCGATGACCCGCATCTCAAACGCCTTGGCCCGCTTGGCGACTTCCTGGCCGATGCGGCCGAGGCCGACGATGCCGAGGGTTTTTCCGGCGAGCTCGAAGCCGAGGAAGGCCTTCCGGTCCCAGCGTCCGGCCACGAGGGACTGGTGCGCCCGGGGGATGTGCCGGGCGAGGGCGAGCATCATCGCCAGGGTGTGCTCGGCGGCGGCGATCATGTTGCCGTAGGGGGCGTTCAGGACGATGACGCCTCGCTCGGTGGCGGCGTCGAGGTCGATGTTGTCGACGCCGACGCCGGCCCGGCCGATGACCTTGAGCTTCGGCATGCCGGCGATGAGCTCCCGCGTGACTTTGGTCTGGGAGCGGACGAGGAGGGCATCCGCCCGGGCAAACGCCTCCCGGCGGGTGGCCTCGTCGGCCCCGTCGACCCGGAGGAGTTCGACGTCGTCGGCGTGGAGGAGGGCTTTGAGACCGTCGTCGGACAGAGGATCGGCGACGGCGATGACGTACGGGCCCCGGGCGCCGGCGGCGAGGAAGGACGGGGCGGCCTGTTCGCCCGCCGCCGGCGACGTCGGTGCCGGGGCGGCGGTCCGTTCGGTCGCGGTCTCGGTCGCCGTCTTTCCGGCCAGAAGTCGGTCGGTCATGCGAGGGTCACCTCCAGGGCGGCGCGGATGCCGGCGCCGAGTGGGCTTTCGGGGTCGAGGCGCTTCGCGGCCACTTCGAGGGCGGCGATATACTGGAGCACGTCCGCTTCGGACATATAGCCCATGTGCCCGATGCGGAAGATCTCGTCTTTCAGCTTTCCCTGGCCGGAAGCGAAGACGATGCCGAATTCGTCCCGGACCGCCTGAAGGAGGGCCTTTGGCGTAAAGCGCGTCGGCCGGACGGCGGTGACCGTCGGGGAGGCGACGGCGTCGGCGGCCAGGAGGGGCACGCCGAGGGCCTTCAAGGCGGCCCGGGTCATGTCCCGCATCTTCCGGTGCCGGGCGAAGACGTGGGCGAGGCCCTCCGCTTCGATGAGGTCGAGGGACGCCTCGAGGGCGAAGAGGAGCGTCACCGCCGGGGTGAAGGGGACGGTGGACTGGGCGAGGGATGCCTCGTACTGCCGGAGGTCGGCGTAAAAGCGGGAGCTTTGGATGCGGTGCATCGCGGCCCGGGCCCGTTCGCCGAGGGCGACGAGGGCGAGACCCGGCGGGGCCATGAGGGCCTTTTGCGATCCGGTGGCGACGGCGTCGACGCCCCAGACGTCCATCTCGACCGGTGTGCCGCCCAGGCTGGAGACGGCGTCGACGACGAGGAGGGCGTCGGAATGTTCCCGGACGACGCGGGCGATGTCGGCGATCGGGTTCAGGACGCCGGTGGACGTCTCGCTGTGGGTGGCGACGACGGCCCGGACGTCGGGGTGCGCCTGAAGCAGCCGCCGGACGTCGTCGGGATCGACGGCCTCGCCCCACGGGACGTGGTGGGGGATCGCCTGTCGGCGGTGGCCTTCGGCGATGCGGAAGAAGCGCTCGCCGAAGGCGCCGGAGATGAGGTGGAGCACCTTGTCCCCTTCGTCGGTGACGTTGACGAGGGCCGTCTCGAGGGCGAGGGTGCCGCTCCCGGCGAGGAGGTAGACGGCGCCGGAGGTGCCGAAGAGGGGTCGAAGGCGCGGGATGAGGTCGGCGATGAGGGCGTCCATCGCCTTGTCCCGGTGGCCGATCATCGGCCGGATCATCGCCCGCTCGACGCTCGGCGGAAGCGGCGTCGGGCCCGGAATGCGGAGAAAGGCCTGATCTTTCAGCATGGAATCCCTCCACTCCGTGTCTTTCGAATCGGGAGAATCAAAAAACCTCCCGCCCCTTCCTTCCGGAAGGGGCGAGAGGTTCCTCGCGGTACCACCCTTCTTCGCAGACGCCGCCCCGCCGCGCCCGGGTCGCCTTGAAGCGTTCGGGCGCGCCCGGACCGCCGAATCGACGGCGGACCGGCGGCTCCGAAGACGGACCGGCGGCCCGCCCTGAACCGCTCGGGCCGCGCGCCGTGCGGAGCAAGCGGCTGCCTCAGTGGCCTTGCAGCCGACGATAACGGGTGACCCGTTGTCCGCCTACTGGCCGCCGGCGCACGCCGCCGGCGCGTTCGGGGACCGGCTCCGAAGCGCTCGGGCATCGGCGCCGCCGACCGGGCTTCCACCGTCCCCGGCTCGCTCTGCGGCCTCGCGCCGCGCCCCTCTTCTTCCTCGCCTTTTGCCGATGAATTTTGCCATCAACATAGCACGGCGGTGGGACGTTGTCAAGGGTAAGAATTTTGCATGCATCTGTCAAGACGTTCTCAGAGCCCCGGTTACCCGTCATCTCTTTGGTCGATGAAAGACGCCGGCCCGAAAAAGGCCGGCATTTTCGTTTGCTCGGCGGGGGCCGGACATAAGCCCGCCGGCCGGCATATACATTTGAAGTAAAACCCGCTCGGAGACGGTCGGAGGGGAGGGAGGCGAGATCTTCCGGCGCAACCGACCGCAGGCGGCGCTCGGGCGCCTCCTCGGCGTCGTCTCCGCCGCGGTGGGGGTCATCGTCCTCATCCGCACGCTTCCGGCCTGGGTCTGGCCGGCGCTGGCCGGCCTCGGCTTCATCGGTTTCGGCTACTGGATGTATCAGCGGAGCTTCTGATCGCCGCGGAGCGATCGTCGCGAAGCGGCCCGGGTGAACGTCCGCTTTGGGACCCGCGAACGTTGGAGAGCGCGCCAGTTCGAGAAAAGGGGGAAGGCGGAGTGCGGTTTTACACGATCAAGCTGCCGCGGCCCGTCGGCGCCGTTGTCCGCTTTTTTTTGCAGCTTTTCGGCGGCGAAGGGAAAAAGCGGGTGGTCAAAAAGGTGGAGCGAAAAAAATAAACGGCGATGAAACGTCGATGCCGCGATGAAACGACAATGCCAAGAAAAAAAGCACCCGTCGGGTGCTTTTTTTGTGCCGCGTCCGGTTGGCCCGGGCCTTACTCCTCCGGACCGCGCCTCCTTCCTCCGGATCGCTTCCGGTCCGGATCGCTTCCGGTTAGACGCGCTTCACCTTGCCGGATTTGAGCGCTTTGGCGCTGACCCAGACGCGCTTCGGTTTTCCGTCGACGAGGATGCGGACCTTCTGGACGTTGACGCCCCACCGCCGGCGGGACGCCCGCATCGAGTGGCTCCGCTTGTTGCCGAAGCCGGGCTTTTTGCCGGTAATGAAGCATTTGCGCGACATGACCGTCCCTCCTCCCGCGCCATGATAGCACATCGACCGCGGGGGTTGCAACGGAGGATTTGAAATTCCCGGCCGAAGCTTTTATAGTGGTGGGAGGAAAGAAAGGGTGAGGCCCGTGTGGCGCATGGACACACCCGATGGGGTGATCCGCGTCGCTCCGGAGGCGATCGCCCGCCTCGCCGGGTATGCGGCGGGGGAGGTGTACGGCGTCGTCGATTTTGCCCCGCGGGGACGGATCAAAGATGAGGTGTCGGAACGCCTCGGCAGAAGGACGTATCGGCGGGGGATCGACGTGAGCGTCGAAGATGGAGGCCTTCGGGTGACGCTTTACCTTGTCGTCCGCTACGGAACGAAAATCTCGGAAGTGGCGATGAACGTCCAGGCCCACATCCGGCATCAGCTCCGGGAAGCGCTCGGGGTCGGGGATGTGCGGGTCGACGTTTTCGTCGAAGGCGTGCGCTGAGCGGCAAAACCGCTTCAGTTCCGGGCGGTCGTCGTAGCTAAGGAGGCACTCGGGTGGCATCGTCACAACCGACATCGCTCTGGACCGCATCCGGCGCGCTGACCGGCGCGGGGCTTTTGACGCTGCTTGAGGCCGGGTTCGACCGGCTGCGGACGAAAAAGGCAGAGGTTGACCGGCTGAACGTCTTTCCGGTGCCCGACGGGGACACCGGAACGAATATGGCGCTCACGATGGCGGAAGGCGTCGCCGCCGCCCGGGAGGCGGCCCGGGTGCCCGGCGCGGGCGTCGGCGCGGTCGCCAAGGCGTTTTCCCGCGGGGTGCTCATGGGCGCTCGGGGCAATTCCGGCGTCATCCTGTCGCAGCTGTTTCGCGGATTTGCCGAGCGGCTCGCCGGCTCGGAGGCGGCGGACGTCCGAGCATTTGCCGAAGCGCTTGAGGCAGGCGTGAAGACGGCCTACGCGGCGGTCATGAAGCCGGTCGAAGGGACGATCCTCACCGTCGCCCGGGAGGCGGCCCGATCCGCCCGGCAGGCGGTGGATGGCGGCCGGACCGGGGCTTTCGGCCGGCCGGCAGCCAGACCGCGGACGGCGCACCCGGCGATCTCCGAAGCGGAGGCGTTGGGAGCGGCAAACGCCGAAGCGCAGGCGGCGTGGACGGCCCTTTTTGCCGCCTGGCTGGAGGCGGCCCGCGAAGCGCTGGCGAAGACGCCGGAACTGCTTCCGACGCTTCGGGCCGCCGGCGTTGTCGATGCCGGTGGCTACGGCCTGATCGTCATTTTTGAAGGGATGGCCGAGGCGCTCACCGGCGGTCTGGAGGGCGGTGCGTTCGTTCCGGCCGGCGCGTCCGTCCCAGCAGGCACGTCCGACCCAGGAGGCGCATCCGACCAAGCCGGCGATCGGCCGCCGGAGGGGCGGCCGGAGGCCGGCCCGGAAGCGGAGACGTTTCTCGGACCGGAGGATCATCTGCCGCCGGACACCCGGCCGGAAGACCTCCGATACGGCTACTGCACCGAGGTGATCGTCCGCCTCGAGCCGAATCGGGCGTCGGCGTTTGACCTTGAGGCGTTCCGGGAGGCCGTCTCCCGCTTCGGCGACTCCCTCCTCGTGGCGGCCGACGACGATCTCGTCAAGGTGCACGTCCACTCGGAGACGCCGGGGGCGGTGCTCGACTTCGCCCAAGGGTACGGCGAACTGGTGAAAATCAAGATCGACAACATGCGCGAGCAGATCCGCCGTCGCCTCGCCCGGGCGACCGCCGCCTCGGGCGGTCCGGAGGCCGGGCCGGCGGCGCCGGTGGATCGCGCCCGAGCAGTTAACGCCCAAGAGCGGGCGGTGCGGATCGGGTCCGCCCCGGCGGTCGGCCCCTCGGCACCGGCCGGTTTCGCTCTGTTGGATGGGACCGGCGCGGCGTCCGCTCCGCCGGTGGGGCCGGACGCCTTCGCCCGCCCCCGGGCGTCTGTGGAGGGAACGGCGCCGCCGGCGAAGGCCCAGGCGATCGTCGCCGTCGTCGCCGGAGAGGGCTTTCGCCGCATCTTCAAAAGTCTCGGCGTTGACGTCGTCGTCGAAGGCGGCCAGACGATGAACCCGAGCGCCGAGGCGATCGTCCGGGCGATCCGCGCCGCCCGGGCGGAGACGGTGTTCGTGCTCCCGAACAACAAAAACGTCGTCCTCGCCGCCGAGCAGGCGGCCGAACTTTCCGGCGGCGCCGTCGTCGTGCCGACGACGAGCGTCGCGGCGGGGCTGGCCGCCGCCCTCGCCTTTCACCCGGCGGCGACCCCGGAGGAAAACGCCGCCCGGATGCAAAAGGCGGCGGAAGCGGTCCGGGCGATCGAGTTCACGCGGGCGGTTCGGGACGCCGTCTACGACGGAGAGCCGATCCGGGAAGGGGAGTGGCTGGCCCTCTCCGGCGGGGCGCTTGTCGCCCGGGGGGAGGACCTCGTGAAGGTGACCCTTTCGGCGCTCCGGGAAGCCGTGGACGATGAAGCGTCGGTCGTCACCGCCTACTTTGGCGCGGGCCTTCCGGCGGACGTCCGGGACCGGCTTCCGGCGGCCATCCGGCAGGCTTTTCCCGACGTCGACGTGGAAACCCACGACGGCGGCCAGCCGGTCTACCCCCTCATCCTCGCCGTCGAGTAAAGCGACTGCGCCGGGGATCGCGCTTGGGGAAGAGGGCTCCGCGGCACAGGGAGGGGCGGCGGTGCCCGGCGGCGCGGTGCGTCTGCGTCGAGGGGACGGTCCCCGGCGGTGCGGGATGGCTGAAGCGGGAGACGGCGCGGGCGACGCGGGATGCCTGCGGCGGAGCGGTCGACCGGTGGGGTCCGCTGGGCGGCGGGACGGGCGGGTGCGGGCGGCGCTTCAGGGCGCCGAGGCAACGGAAGACGGAGGTGACGGCGCTTGGAGCTTTCGTCGCCGGTCGATGCCCTCGGCCTCACGGCGAAAAAAGCGGCGGCGCTCCGCCGCGCCGGCGTCGAGACGGTGGAAGATCTCCTCTACCGGTTCCCGCTCCGGTACGAAGACGCCCGGCCGGTAGATCCGGCCGTCCTCCGGGCGGACGGTCCGGCGGCGTTCTACGGCGTCGTCACCGATATGCCGGTGCTCAAGTTTTTTGCCCCAGGTAAATCCCGTCTGGCCGTCCGTCTCGACGTCGGCGGTCGGCCGGTGACGGCGGTCTGGTTCAACCAGCCGTATCTGAAGGCGCGCCTCGCGCCGGGGACGGCCGTCTGGGTCTACGGCCCGTACGACGTCCGCCGCCGGACGGTCGTCGCCCAGCGGACGGAGATCGGGCCGGCGCGGCCGCCGGACGGAGTCGTCCCGGTCTACCCGGCGACGGAAGGGGTTCGGCCGAAGGAATACCGGGCGCTCGTGGAGGCGGCGCTCGGCCGGGACGACCTCGAGGTGCCGGAAGTGCTGCCGCCAGCGATCGTCCGGCGGTACCGCTTTCCGGACCGTCGGGCGGCGCTTCGCTTGGTTCACCTTCCGGCGTCGCCGGATGACGTCGCCCGGGGAAAGAGGCGGCTCATCTATGAGGAGCTCTTTCTCTTTCAGCTGAAGCTCGCCCTCCTCCGGGGCCTCCGCCGGCGGCGGGCGACGGGGGTGGCCAAGCCGGTCGACGAAGGGCGGCTCCGGCGGGCGATCGAGGCGCTGCCGTTTCGCCTGACGGGGGCGCAGGCGCGGGCGCTTCGGGAGATCGTCGCCGAACTCCGGAGCCCCGAGGCGATGTACCGGCTCCTTCAGGGGGATGTCGGTTCCGGGAAGACGGTCGTGGCCGCTCTCGCCCTGTACGCCGTCGTCACGGCGGGCTTCCAGGGCGCGCTCATGGTGCCGACGGAAGTGCTCGCGATGCAGCACGCCCGGACGCTCCGGAAGCTCCTCCCGCTCGACGCCGAGCTCGCCCTCCTTACCGGCCGGACGCCGCCGGCCGCCCGGGAGCGGATCCTCGAGCGGCTTCGGGACGGGCGGCTCGACGTCGTCGTCGGCACCCACGCCCTCATCCAGGAAGACATCGCCTTTCGCCGGCTCGGGCTTGCGGTCGTCGACGAGCAGCACCGTTTCGGCGTCGCCGAGCGGCGGATGCTGCTCGAAAAGGGGGAAGGGACGGATATTTTGCTCATGACCGCGACGCCGATCCCCCGGACGCTCGCCCTCGCCTATTTCGGCGATCTGGACGTCTCGACGATCGACGAGCTGCCGAAAGGCCGCGGCGAGGTGGAGACGCTCTGGACGACGCCGGCACGCTTCGGGGCGGTGCTCGATTTTATGCGGCGGGAGCTTCAAGCCGGCCGGCAGGCGTACGTCATCGCGCCGCTCATCGAGGCGTCGGAGAAGGTCGACTTTGAAAACGCCCTCGCCCTCTACGAGCGGCTGCGGACAGCGCTTTCGGAGTTTCGCGTCGGGCTTCTCCACGGCCGGCTTCCGGGGAAGGAAAAAGACGCCGTGATGCAGGCGTTCGTCCGCGGGGAGCTGGACGTCCTCGTCGCGACGACGGTCGTGGAGGTCGGCGTCGACGTGCCGAACGCGACGGTGATGGTCATCGTCGACGCGGAACGGTTCGGGCTTTCCCAGCTTCACCAGCTCCGGGGCCGCGTCGGCCGCGGCGCGGCGAAGAGCACGTGCATCCTCGTCTCCGACGCCCGGACGGAGATCGCCCGGGAGCGGCTTAGAACGCTCGTCGAGACGCGGGACGGCTTTCTCCTCGCGGAAAAAGACCTCGAGCTCCGCGGCCCGGGGGATCTTTTCGGCGTCCGGCAAAGCGGCCTGCCGGAGTTCCGCCTGGCGGACCTCACCTCGCCGTATGACCGAACGGTCCTCGCCTACGCCCACCGGGACGCCCGGGCGGTCGCCGATGCGCTCCTCGAGGCGCGTTCCGCCGGCCGGCCCCCGGCGTACGAAGGAGAGCCGCTTCCGGCGGCGCTCCTTCGCCTCGCCGATGACGTCCTCCGGCGGCCGGTCGCCCTCGATTAAAAAAATGAGCATCGCGCCGTTCGGCGGCGATGCTCCAGTTGGGAGAGGAGAAACCGGAGGAAGAGCTTTGGGGAACGAAGTCGACTCCCTCGGTTTGCGGCAACCGGCGTTGCCGCTATCCCTATCTTGGACCGGCAAACGGGGAAATATACCCATAGACGCCAGATGATGGGTGGAAAAAATGCGCATTATTGCCGGCAAGTGGCGCGGCCGGCCGCTCAAGACGCTCCCCGGCGCGGCGACGCGGCCGACGCTCGATCGGGTGAAGGAGACGCTGTTTAACCTCATCGGCCCGTATTTCGACGGCGGGACCGCCCTCGACGTTTTTGCCGGAAGCGGCGCCCTGGGCCTCGAGGCGCTTTCCCGGGGCGCCGAGCGGGCGGTGCTCGTCGAACGGAATCCCCGGGCGCTTGCCGTCATCCGAGAAAACGTCCGGGCCCTCGGCGCCGAGGCGGCGGTCCGGCTCCTTTTTCTCGACGCTCGGCGGCTTTCGGAGGTGCTCCCGGCGGAGGGGATCGCCGCCGATCTCGCCTTTTTCGATCCGCCGTACGGGTGGTCCGACGCCGCCCTTGCCGCGCTCATTTTGAGGCTCGCGGCATCCGGCGTCTTCCGGCCGGGGGCGACGATCGCCGTCGAGCGGGGCGGGCCGTTTTCTGCGCTGCCGGATGAGGCGCCGGCCGCCGGCGGCGTTCTCAGGCGACTGAAGCGCCGGACGGTGGGTGTCGCGACCCTGGAGATCTGGCGTTTCGACCGAAATCCGGCAGGATGAGGCGTTTTAAGGGCTTCGAATGCGCCGGTTTGATGGCGGGTGGAGAGGCGAAACGGAAGCGCGCCCGGGGAAGCGGAAGGCGGACCGAGCGCATCGAAGAAGCAGAAGGCGGAGCGGGAGCGGGGGAGCGATAGGGAAGTTCGCCTTCCGGGCGGCAAGGAGTCGGAATGAGGAGCGGCGGGGAGACGGATCGGTGCGGAGGCCGGAGCAGGAAAGGGGGGGAGCCCGGGCGACCGGGCGAAGCGATGACCGTCGCGGTCTATCCCGGAAGCTTTGATCCGGTGACGTACGGCCACCTCGACATCGTCGAGCGGGCGAGCCGGGTGTTCGATCGGTTGATCGTCGCCGTGCTCATCAACCGGAGCAAGACGCCGCTTTTTACCGTCGAGGAGCGGGTCGCGCTCCTTAAAGAGGCGACGAAGCACCTTGCGAACGTGGAAGTCGATTCGTTTACCGGGCTTCTGGTCGAGTACATGCGCCGGCGGGGAGCGCGGGCGATCGTGAAGGGCCTTCGGGCGGTGACCGACTTCGAGTATGAGATGCAGATGGCCCTCATCAACAAAAATCTCGACCCGTCCATCGAGACGTTTTTCATGATGACGAGCAAGGAGTATTCGTTCTTGAGCTCGAGCATCGTCAAGGAGGTCGCCCGCTACGGCGGCCGGGTGGACGACCTCGTGCCGCCGTGCGTCGTGGAGGCGCTCCGCCGCCGCTTCGCCGACCCGGGCGGGCCGATCGAATTCTAATTCTGCTGAGGGCGGTCGGGGGCGTGACCGGGATGGGACATGTGTTTCTCGTCGGCTTTATGGGCGCCGGTAAAACGACCGTCGGTCCGCTCGTGGCGGCGCGCCTCGGCCGGCGGTGGGTCGACATGGACGCCCTGCTCGAAGCGCGGTTCGGCCGGCCGATCGCCGCCTTTTTTCAGGCGGAGGGGGAGGCGGCGTTTCGCCGGGAGGAGAAGGCGCTCCTCTTCCGCCTGACGGACGAGAGGACGCCGCTCGTCGTCTCGACCGGCGGCGGCGTCGTCGTCGACCCGGAAAACCGAGCCCGGATGCGGGCGGCGGGGACGGTCGTTTTTTTGTACGCGCCGCTTTCGGCCATCCGCGAGCGGGTGGGCGCCGATCCGGCGCGTCCCCTTCTGGCCGGGGGCGAGGCGGCGGTCAGGGCGCTTTTCCGCCGGCGGTTCGCCCTCTACCGGGCGGCGGCCCACTGCGCCATCTCGACGGCGCGATTTTCGCCGGAGGCGGCGGCGGCGCGGATCGCCGCGTATGTCCGTCGCCGGGAAGGCGGGCATGCGGGGATGCCGGACGGGACACAATCATAAAAAAAGCCCGTCCGGAGGGGTGCACCGTGGAGCAGGGAAACGCCTGGCTTTATCTGCTCACGCAAAAGGTCGTTCGCTCGCTCGATCCTCCGCCCGACCCGACCGAAGCGCCGGGCGACCGGAACGCCGCCCATTCGGCGGCGCCGGAAGCGGCGGGGCCGCGCCGGCCGCCGTGGTGGGCGGAGTGGTTCGGGCTCGTGCCGCTTACGGCGGCGTGGTGGTGGTCGCGCCAGAAGTCGAGGCTTGCCCGGGCGACGGCGGTGTGGCGCCGGATCCGGCGATCGGGCGCGGCCGCTTCCGTCCGCGGGGGCGGTCGAACGACCCCGCCCCGGTCGCCCGATGCCGTCTCTTCCGATTACGCCTCGTCCGCCGGAGGACCTCCGGCGGGAGCGGGGCGGGTCCCGTCGTCGAGGAGGTAGAGGAGCGCCGCCTGCTCGAGGGTGACGTCGATCGCCGGCGTGTGGGCCCAGTCGATCTCGGCCAGCCGGCGGTTTTTTTCTTCGCTGAGGGCGGTCCGGAAGGCAAGCGGGTCGTCGGCTCCTTGGTCCCGCGAGGCGGCGCCGGGCGTCTTGGGGACGGCGCCGGATGGGCCTTCCGGCGGTTCGCCGTTTCGGGCGGCGCGCTCGTCCCGGGCGGAGGGTTCAGGCGCGCTGCCTCGGGCGGGGCTTTCCCGGCGGTTTCGGCGGCGCCGGGGCGCCGCGCCGTCGCCGGAGCGCCGGAGGAGGGCGTCGTAGTAGCGGGCGATCTTTGCCTTTTCCGCCTCTCCTTCCCGGATCCAGGCGTCGGCCCAGCTCCGGTCTTCGGCTTGAAGCTGCGCCCGAAGGTGCGCCGCCGCTTTTTCCACCGCCGCCGAAAAACGAAAAAGCTGTGTCAAGATCGGCCGGTCGGGGGGCGGGTTGGGGCCGAGCCGGCGGCCGGCGAGGCGAGCGTGAAAGGCCTCATCGAGCGCAAGGTCGGTCAGGCGAACGCCGTAGGTGACGAGCCGTTCCCAGCGGAGGGCGGCCGTGTAGGCGACGGTAAACGAAAGGAGGAGCCACGGAACGAGGACGCCGCGGGGGGAGTGGGCGCCGCCGGGAACCGCTTCGGAACCGGCCTCCGGCGGTCGGTTTTCCTCCTCTGGCACCTCAAACGCGCGGGAGAGGCGGCCGAAGGCGACCGCCGCCTCCAGCATCCGCCGGAGCCGCGGCGCGCCGAAGGTGAGCACCTCCTCGTGCATGGAAAGGGCCGGCGGCGTTGCGGTCGGCCGGAGTCCGGGAAAGCGGTACGTCCGAACGAGGGGCGTGGGCGAAAGACCGAGGCTCGTGACGTAGGACCAGTAAAAGGGCCGGTACCGAAGCGCCTCGTCGGCCTCCCGGGAAAGTTCGACGACGAGATGCGCGTCGCCGGCTTCCCGGATGACCGATCGCCGGGCTTCGAAAAAGCGCCGGGCAAAGGCGTAAAGCGCCGCATCGTCCGCCATCGGGCCCCTCCTTTCCAAAGGGACGAAGCTCAAGGGTGCGCACGGCCGGGTCTTCGCGGCGAGGGACGCCCTCTCCCGGGGAACGAAACCAAAGGGAGCGGTCGGCCGGCCCTACTCGGCGAAAGACGCCCGGTCCGGGGGCGCCGCGTTGGCGTCGATCGCCTCCTCCGGGAGGGCCGCTTCGGCCAGGGCGGCCCGGCGGGCTTCTTCCGCCTCGAGCTTTTTCAGGGCGGCGACGACGTTCTCCAGCCGCAAGAGGGCGTCTTTTTCGCTGCGGGCCCGGAGGAAAATCTCGGCGATATGCCGCTCGACGGAAAAGCCTTTCGGCAGCCGCTCGAGGACGTTTTCCAGGGTGCCGACGGCGTTTTCAAAGAGGGCGAGCTTTTCGTAAAGAAGCTTCAGGATCGCCTCTTCGATCGTGCCTTCGGTGATGAAGTGGTAGATGAACACGTCCCGCGTCTGGCCGATGCGGTGGATGCGGCCGATCCGCTGCTCGAGCTTGAGCGGGTTCCACGGCAGGTCGTAGTTGATGAGGTGGTGGGCGAACTGGAGGTTCAGCCCCTCGCCGCCGGCGTCGGTGGCGAGGAGGACGCGGGCCTTTTTTTCGAACAGCTCCCGCATCCAGTCTTTTTTGTTCTGGCCGTAGCCGCCGCGGTAGAGGACGGCGGGGATGCCGGCCTCGGCCAGCGTTTTTTGCAGGAAAAAGAGGGTGCCGTGGAATTCGGTGAAGACGACCGCCTTGCCGTCGAGGTTTCCGAGGAGTTCAACGAGGGTTTTGGCCTTGCTGTGGGTGCGGATCTCCCGGCCGAGGCGGGCGAGCTCGGCGAGCTCCGCCGCGAGCGGCGCGTCCTTCGGGAGGCGCTCGTAGAGGCGGATGAGGCTTTTGTAGACGGCATCGCGGCTCGAGACGAGCTCCCGCTTCAGCGTGAGCAGGGCAAACTGCGGCGGCATCCCCCGACGGGTGTATTCCCGGACGATGAACTGGCTCACGGCGTCGTAAAAGCGCCGCTCCTCTTTCGTCAACCGGACGGGGACGGTGACGACGTGTCGATCCGGGAGGGCGATATCGGCGTCTTTGCGGCGGTTGCGGATCATGACCTCCCGGAGGACGCCTCGGAGGACCGGGGCGTTTTTCACCTCCCGGCGGCCGGCGACGAAATGCCGCCGGAATTCGTCTTCGGTGCCGAGGTGGCCGGGGAGGAGGAGGCTCACGAGGGTATAGAGTTCCCGGATATCGTTCTGCACCGGCGTCGCGGTGAGGAGCAGGCAAAATTTTTTCGTGATCTCCCGGACGAAGCGGTGGTTGGCGGTGCGGGGATTTTTCAGCTTGTGGGCTTCATCGACGAGGAGGAAGTCGACCGCCTGCCGGAGGACGATCGACCGGTGCGGTTCCCGCTTGGCGAGATCGAGGGAGGCGATGACGACGTCGTGGGCCTCCCACATGTGCGCTTTTTTGACGATGGCCGCCGGGATGAGAAACTTCTGCCAGAGCTCCCGCTGCCACTGCAGGGCGAGAGAGGCGGGGACGAGGAGGAGCGCTTTTTTTACGAGGCCCCGGATCATGTATTCCTTCAGGATAAGGCCGGCTTCGATCGTTTTTCCGAGGCCGACTTCGTCGGCGAGGATCGCCCGGCCGCGCATCTTGCGGATGACCGTTTCGGCGGTGGCGATCTGGTGAGGATAAAACGTCATGTTCGGCAGGGCCCGAAGGGCCATGAGCACCTCCGGGGGATCCATCCGGCCGAGGCGGCGGGCTTCGAGGGCGAGTTCGAAGTCCGACCAGCGGTCCCAGGCGCCGTCCCGCTCGGCGGCCATCAGTCGATCGACGAGCCCGAGGTGAAAGCGGATCGTAAGCTCCACCGGCCTCCCCCTTTGCTTTCCGCGTTTGATTTCACGCCGGGGGCGCTTGCGTTCTTCCGGAAGTGTGCTACCATACCGGTAGTATGGAGGCCGGGTCCGGCGCCCATTCGCGGCGGCGCCGGAGCGCCGGTCCGGCGCGCGAGAAACGGTTCGGCGCGTCGGAAAGCGGATGAAAACGGCATCGATGGCGGATGAAGGGCGGGAGAGAGTCCGGCTCGTCCGGCGCCGAAGGAGCAAGCCGCGCGGCGGCAGGCGTGCGGTGAAACTCTCAGGCCCATGGATCCCGCACCGGACGCAGCTCTGGAGAGCGCGTCGGGGCCGCCCGGCGGTCCCGGCGCCACCGAAGGCGTAACGCCGGGCGCGTGCCGTCCGAACCGTGCCGGTTGCAGGCGGAGCGGGGGGCGTCCCGGGGAAACGCTCAGGTCGACGGACAGAGCGGGCATGCCCCGGCTCTGTCTTTTTGTTTTTGTGTTTTTGAAAGGAGGCCGGCCGTGGCAGGGCAAAACGGAACAGAGCTCAAGACGACGCCGCTTTATCCGCTGTACCGGGAGACGGCCAAGCTGACCGAATTTGCCGGATTTGCGATGCCGGTGTCGTTTTCCGGCATCCTCGAGGAGCACCGGGCGGTGCGGACGGCGGCGGGGCTGTTTGACGTCTCGCACATGGGCGAAGTGCGGATCGCGGGGTCGGAGGCGGTCCGGCTCGTGGAGCGCCTCGTGACGGCGGAGGCGGGGACGCTCTCGCCGGGGCGGGCGCGGTACGCCTTCGTGCTGAATGCGTCCGGCGGGGTGCTGGACGATCTCCTCGTTTACCGGCTGGGCGTTGATGAATTTTTGCTCGTGCCAAATGCGGCCAACATCGAACGGATCGTCACCTGGGCCCGGGAGGTGCGGGATCGGGAGGGAATCGAGGCGGACGTCGACGACCTTTCGCCGCGGGTCGCCCTCCTCGCCCTGCAGGGGCCGAAGGCAGCGACGATTTTGGGGCGGGTGGCCGTCGAAAGGCACCGGGAGGCGCTTATGGGGCTTAAGCCGTTTCGCTTTGCCCAAAACGTCATCGTCGCCGGCGTGCCGGTCCTTCTCGCCTCCCGGACGGGCTACACCGGCGAGGACGGCTTTGAGCTCATGCTGGCCGCCGAGGAGGCGCCGGCCCTGTGGCAGGCGCTCCTCGAGGCGGGGTCGCCCGACGGTCTCGTGCCGGCGGGGCTCGGCGCCCGGGACACGCTCCGGCTCGAGGCGGGGCTTCCGCTGTACGGCCAGGAGCTGACGCCGGAGGTGACGCCGCTTGAAGCGGGTTTGGAGGCGTTTGTCCGTTTCGGGAAGGCGGTGCCGTTCATCGGAGAGCCGGCCCTCCGGCGGCAGAAGGAGGAAGGGGTGCCTCGGCGGCTCGTCGGGCTCGTCCTCGAAGGACGGGCACCGGCCCGAAGCGGATACGCCGTCTACCCCGCGCCGGAGGCGGTGGCGCCGGCCGGATCGGTGACGAGCGGGGCCCCCTCGCCGACCCTCGGCCGGCCGATCGCGATGGCCCTCGTCGCGGCCGCCCACGCCGGAGAACCGGTGCTTTTCGTCGACGTCCGGGGCCGGCGGGTGCAGGCGGAGGTCGTGCCGCTCCCGTTTTACCGGCGGTCCAAGGCGACCGGCGGTTAAAGGGTGGCCGGGCAGAAAGCGGGGGGCAGGGTGCATTCCGATCCGGCCGGATGGGCTAGGCCGCCCGGCCCCAGGGGCGGCCGGGTTCAGCGTTCGCGAGGGCCGGGAGTAAGCGGGGAGAACGGACGACGGACGACGGGAAAGAGAAGGCGCAAGCAGCGAAACGAACACAGGACAAGAAAGGAAGTCAAGCGGTGGGTCACCGGTATCTCCCTCTCACCGACGCCGACCGGCAGGCGATGCTTAGGGCGATCGGCGTGCCGGACGTGGAAGCGCTCTTTGCCGACATTCCGGACCCCGTCCGGCTCAAACGGCCGCTCGATCTCGAACCGGCCCTGACGGAACCGGAGCTCGTCCGGGAACTCGGCCGGCTGGCGGCCAAGAACCGGACGACCGACGCCCTCGTATCGTTCCTCGGCGCCGGGGCTTATGAGCATACGATTCCGGCGGTCGTCGACCACGTCCTTCGCCGGTCGGAATTTTACACCGCGTATACGCCGTATCAGCCGGAACTTTCGCAAGGGAATCTGCAGGCGATCTTCGAGTTTCAGACGATGGTCGCTTCCCTCACCGGAATGGAGGTGGCGAACGCTTCGCTGTACGACGGGCCGACGGCCCTGGCCGAGGCGGTGCTTCTGGCGCTCCGGGAGACGCGCCGGAAGCGGGTCGTCCTGAGCGAGGCGCTCCATCCTCACGCCCGGAGCGTCGTCGAGACGGTCGTCCGGGATCTCGAGGGGGTGACGGTCGACGTCGCACCGGCGCCGGGCGGCGCAACCGATGCCGGGGCGCTCCGAGCGCTTGCGTCGGACGCCGCAGCGGTCGTCGTCCAAACGCCGAATTTCTTCGGCGTCGTCGAGCCGCTGGGAGCCCACCGGCAGGCGGTGGCGGAAAGCGGGGCGACCTGGATCGTCTCGGCCAATCCGCTCGCCCTCGGGCTCCTTCGTCCGCCGGGGGAGTTCGGCGCCGACCTCGTCGTCGGGGACATGCAGCCCCTCGGCATCCCTTTAAGCTTCGGCGGGCCTTACGCCGGGTATCTGGCCGCCCGGATGAAAGACGTCCGAAAGCTTCCCGGCCGCATCGTCGGGGAGACGATCGACGCCGCGGGTCGGCGGGGGTATGTGCTCACGCTTCAGACGCGCGAGCAGCACATTCGCCGGGAAAAGGCGACGTCGAACATCACGACGAACCAGGCGCTCATGGCGCTCGCGGCGGCGGTGGCGATGAGCGCCTTCGGCCCGCGCGGGCTTCGGGCGCTGGCCGAACAGAACGTCCACAAGACGCAGTACGCCCTTCGGGCGATCGAGGCCCGGACGCCGTTTCGCCGGGCCTACCTGGCCCCGGTGTTCAACGAATTCGTCCTCGAGCTCGGCCGTCCCGCCGATGAGGCGGTGGCGGCGCTCCTCGAGCAGGGCTTTCTCGCCGGGTACCCGCTCGGAAGCCTCGGGGAGGATTATCGGACAAAGCTCCTCGTCGCTGTGACCGAAGTTCGGACCAAAGCGGAGATCGACGCCTTCGTCGAAGCGCTCGGGAGGTGGGGCCGGTGAACCAAGAGGCGATCCAGGCCGCCGGGGCGGCGGAAGGCGGCCGTCCGGCCGGCGCGGCGCCGGCGCTGTTCGGGCCGCGGGAGGTGCCGCTTCTTTTTGAGCGCTCGCAGCCAGGAAAACAGGCGGCGGATCTGCCGCCCCTCGACGTGCCGCCGGCAGACCCCGTCGCCCTGTACGGGGAGGAGCTCGTGCGAACGACGCCGCCGCTTCTTCCGGAGGTGTCGGAGCCGGAACTCGTCCGGCACTACACCGCCCTCTCCAGGCGGAACTACGGGGTGGATACCGGCTTTTATCCCCTCGGCTCGTGCACGATGAAGTACAACCCGAAAGTCAACGAAGATCTGGCGCGGCTGGACGGATTTGTGCGCATCCATCCCCTTGCGCCGGCGGAAACGGTGCAGGGGGCACTGGAGCTTTTGCACCGGTTGGAGGCGGCGCTTCGGGAGATCACCGGCATGGACGCCGTCTCGCTCCTCCCGGCGGCCGGCTCCCACGGAGAACTCGTCGGCCTCAAGATCATCGCCGCCTACCACCGGGCCCGGGGCGAACGGCGCCGGAAGGTGCTCGTCCCCGATTCGGCCCACGGCACCAACCCGGCGAGCGCGGCGATGGCCGGGTTTGAGGCGGTGAGCGTCCCGAGCGACGCCCGGGGCCTCGTCGACCTCGACGCTTACCGGGCGGCGCTCGGCCCGGACGTGGCCGCGGTCATGCTCACCAATCCGAACACCCTCGGCCTTTTTGAGACGGATATCCTGGCGATCGTCGAGGCGGCACACGCCGCCGGCGCCCTCGTCTATTACGACGGGGCCAACCTGAACGCCATCCTCGGGAAAAGCCGTCCCGGCGACATGGGCTTCGACGTCGTGCACGTCAACGTCCACAAAACCTTCTCCACGCCCCATGGCGGCGGCGGGCCCGGGGCCGGCCCCGTCGGGGTCAAGGCGCATCTCGAGCCGTACCTCCCGATCCCCCGGGTCGTCGCCGAGGAGCGGCCGGACGGATCGGTCTTCTACCGACTTTCGGAGGACCATCCGCACTCGATCGGCCGCGTTCGGGGCTTCGCCGGAAGCTTCGGGGTGCTCGTCCGGGCGTACGCCTATATCCGCGCCCTCGGCGCCGAGGGGCTTCGCCAGGTGGCGGAAGATGCGGTCCTGGCCGCCAACTATGTGCTCAGCCGACTCAAGGACGTCTACGACGTTCCGTACGGGGGCCTCGTCAAGCACGAGTTCGTCCTCTCCGGCCGCCGGCAAAAAGCCCGGGGCGTGCGGACGCTCGACATCGCGAAGCGCCTCATGGACTACGGCTTTCACCCGCCGACGATCTACTTCCCGCTCATCGTGGAAGAAGCGCTCATGATCGAGCCGACGGAGACGGAAAGCAAAGAGACGCTCGATGCGTTCATCGCCGCCATGCGGGCGATCGCCGAAGAGGCGGAGCGGGACCCGGCGCTCGTCCGCTCGGCGCCTCACACGACGCCGGTCGGTCGCCTCGATGAGGCGCGGGCCGCCCGGCAGCCGGTTTTGGTCTGGCGACCGGATCGATCCTGATTCCGCCCGTGTGCCTCTTCAACCGCCCGCCTTTCGGCGGGCGGTTTTTTTGCCGCAATCGCGGACAAAGTCAAAATTACATCGTTCACCGGATTGACATATCTGTGACCGATCGGTAAACTGTAACCAAGCGGTATACCATATAAACCCATGGCGGTATGGTATATCCGCCGCTTTGCCGAAAGGCCCAACATCGAGAAAGGGGAGGAGGACCATGGTCCGGGAGACAAAACAGGCCCCGACGATCCCGATCGACGAGCTGGTGAAGCGGATGCACGGGGATGAGGACGTCTTCATTCTCGACGTTCGGAACGCCGACGACTATGCAGGCTGGAAGATTGAAGGCGAACGGGTGCGGTCGGTCAACATCCCGTACTTTGATTTTCTGGACGACGATGAAAGCGTTTTTGCCCGCCTGCCGAAGGACAAGGAGATCCACGTCGTCTGCGCCAAGGGCGGATCGAGCGCGTATGTGACCGAACTTCTCACGGAGCGGGGATTCCGGGCCGTCTCGGTCGAGGGCGGCATGGAGGCGTGGAGCCAGTACCTTCATCCCGTCGTCGTTCACGAAGACGAAAAACTCAAAGTCATCCAGTTCAACCGCCTCGGCAAAGGCTGCCTGTCTTACTTCATCGTCTCGGAAGGAGAAGTCCTCGTGGTCGACGCGCTGCGCCGGGTCGACTTCTATGAGGACTTCGCCCGCCAAAACGGCTGGACGATCGGGCACGTCGTCGACACCCACATTCACGCCGACCACATCTCCGGCGGGCGTCGCCTGGCCGATCGCGTCGGGGCGCCGTACTACGTGTCGTCCCACGATATCTTCACCCACCAGGGGGCGCTCCGGTTCGAGCCGCTGGAGCAGCACAAGACGCTTCGGGTCGGCGCGGTCGACGTCGACGTCATCGTCATCCCGACGCCGGGCCATACGCCGGGATCGACGTCGCTCCTCGTCGACAACCGCTTTTTCCTCTCGGGCGACACCGTGTTCGTGAGCGGCCTCGGCCGGCCGGACCTCGGCGGCAAGGTGTCCGAGTGGGCGCAAGATTTGTATGATACGGTTTCCAATAAGCTGAAGGCCCTTTCAGATGACGTCATCGTCCTCCCGGCCCATTATTCCCACTACACGGAAATCAACGAGCGGGGCGTCGTCGGCGCCCGACTCGGCGACCTCCGGCGCATCAACGAGCTGCTTCGGGAGATCGATCGGGAGGCGTTTACGGCGGCGGTGGAAGCGTCCGCGTCAACGGAGCGGCCGCCGAACTTCGAAAAGATCATCGCCATCAACGTCGGGAAGCTCACCGTCGCTCCGGAAGAGGAAATCGAGCTCGAGATCGGTCCGAACCGCTGCGCCGTCCATCACGCCACGGCGTAAGAAGGGTGACGCCGTTCTTCCTTCCGCTCCTGCGACCGGCGTAAGGAGCGGAAGGAGATTTGTGGCATAAAACGCAAGGAGAGGAGCTTAACCGATGGGGAAGCGGGTGGCGATCATCGCTTCGTCCGGCGGCCTGGAGACGGCCTATAAGGTCTTCAACATCGCGCTCGCGGCGGCGGCCATGGACTCGGAAGTCGGGATCTTTTTTACATTTGAAGGGCTGCCGATCATCCACAAGGACGGGCCGTCGATGCTGAAGCTGAAGCCGGAGAACGCGCCCATGGAGGAAGGGTTTAAGCGGACGAACGTGCCGCCGATCCAGGACCTGATCCAGATGGCCAAGGAAAGCGGCGTGCGGCTCATCGGCTGCCAGATGACCGTCGAGGCCCTCGGCTGGAAGCCGGAAGATTTCATCGACGGCGTGGAATTCGCCGGGGCGGCGACCTTCGTCGAATTCGCCCAGGACGCCCAAGTGACGCTGAGCTTTTGACCGGCGCCGTTTTTCGATGCTCGGCCGGCTTCACGGTCGAACGTGAAGGTCGAACGCGATATAAGCGAGCGGCAGGAAACCAGCCCTGCGGGCTGGAATCGGGAAAGGAGGAGTCGACGTTGACGGTTCAGGAGCTTTTGCAAAAGGCGGACAAGGTCGTCGATGCGACGGGCCTTTCGTGCCCGATGCCGGTCGTGCGGGCGAAAAAGGCGATCGACGCGCTTTCCTCCGGTCAGATCCTCGTCGTTCAGGCGACGGACCGAGGGTCGCTCAAAGACATCCCGGCCTGGGCCAAACAGGCGGGGCATGAGCTCATGGAGACACATGAGGCGGACGGAATGTTCGTCTACGTCATTCGGAAGCGGTAACCGTCCCGAAACGCGCGCGGTGTCGCCGAGCGGTGCACTGGGCGTCGAATGCACGGTCGGGCCCGCGGGCCGCATCCTGGCCTGCGGGTTTTCGGCCGTACTCGGCGATCGTACCGGTCTCGGCGGTCGTACCGGCCGGAGGGGGAGGCGGGCCAAGCCAAAGAACGCGGCGACGTGCCGGCGATCGGCGGTGACCTCGGGGCCGGCGCAGACGGTGGGGAGAGGGGAGCATGTTTGGGCTGAAGGCGGAAGCGCTGATGCAGCTTTTCTTCGGCCTGGGGGCGGTGATGCTGGCGGCGTGGGCGCTCGGCGCGCTGGCGGAACGGATCTATGTGCCTCGGGTGATCGGGGAGGTCGCCGCCGGCTACGCGCTCGGCCCGTCGGTGCTCGGAACGCTCTGGCCGGCGGCCTACGGGCTGCTCTGGCCGGAAGACGGAAAAGCGCTCCTCTGGGTCGTCGCCGTGCTGGGGCTTTATTTTCTCATGCTGGAGACCGGGCTTCATTTCCACCGGCCGGAGGCGATCGCTCGAACGCCTCTTTTCGGCCGCCTGATCGTCGGGACGACGGTACCGGCGCTCGTTTTGGCGTACGCCCTGGTGCCGTTTTTTGCTTTTTCGCGGCACGCCGGGGAAGCGGCGGTCGGCTCCCTCGGAGCGGCGTCGTTTCGCCTCATCGTCGGCGTCATGACGTCGATCACGGCGGTGCCGATCCTGGCAAAAATTTTCAAGGATTTAAATCTCGATCGCACGCCGTTTGCCCAGCTGGTGATCACCGTGGCGGCCTTTCACGATCTTTTGCTGTGGGGTTTTTTGAGCGTGGCGCTGGCGCTGGCCGCCGGGACGCCGATCGGCGCGGGAGATGCCCTCGGAACGGGGGCGCTTTTCATCGCCCGGACGCTTGCCGTCATGGCCGCCGCGGGGGCGCTGGCGTGGCTTTTCTTTCGCCCCGTGGCCGCGGTATTTCGCCGGCGGACAGCGGGGGTCGGCTGGGCCCTCCCCCTCGTTTTGGGGGCGCTGTTTCTCGGCGCCGGCCTGGCCACCCGTTACGGCGTCGAGGCGATCTTTGTCCCGCTCTTCGTCGGGCTTCTGGCGCGGCTTTGGCTGAAGGAGGAAGAGCGGCAGGCGGTCGAGGCGGGGCTCGGGCAGCTGCCGCTTCAGATGTTCGCACCGCTCTATTTTGCCGCCGTCGGGTATCACTTATCGTTCGGAGAAACCTTTTCTTTCGCGCTGCTTCTGGAGTTCGCCCTGTTTGCTTATCTTCTCCAGGGCCTTCCGACTTACGCCGTCGCCCGGATGACGGGACAGGGTCGGTTTTGCGCGCTCAACTTCGCCGTCGCCTTCAGCGAGCGGGGGATCCCGGGGATGGTCGTCGCCTCGACGGCGTACGCCCGGGGGCTGATCGACGCGCCGCTGTATACGGTTTTCGTCGTCTTCGCCCTCGGTTCGGCGGCGGCCGCCGGCGTCTGGTTCCGGGCCGTCCGCCGGGGGCGGCGGCCGCTGATGGCGGAGGCGGCGCCGGTCCTCTCCGGCGAAGGGCTGCGGGGCCCGTGAGGGCATCGCCGCCGAGCATTTGGGGGACGGCGAAAGCGTCGGTGCGCGGGGACAGGAGAACGCGCGGATCGTGAAGCCCGACGGGTCGCGTTGCCGGGCGGATCGAACGTTCGGGCGGGCCGTAAAGGCGGGCAGGTCGCGCGGTTGGCGAGGCCGAACGGGAGATATGCCGTCCGAGGCGGGAAGGGGGATGGGCGATGAACCTGCTCAGCATCGAGCTTTTCTGCCTCGTCTTCGAGCACGGGAGTGTGAGCGAGGCGGCCCGGCGGGCGCACCTCACGCAGCCGGCGGTCACGCGGCACATCCGGTCCCTCGAGGCGTACTACGGCGTGCCGCTCTTTGAACGGACGGAAAGCGGCCTCATTCCAAACGCCTACGGAAAGCGGCTTTATCCCTACCTGAAGGCGATCATCGCCGATCATCAGCGGGCCCGGGAGGCGCTGAAGACGCTTCTTTCCGACGGCGAGACGATGCCGATCCTGCTCGGCGCGACGCGGACGATCGGCGAATACGCGCTCCCGCACGTGATCGCCAACGCGCTCGCTTACGAGGCGCGGTTCGTGTTTGACGTCTACATCGACAACACCCGCAGCATCGTCGATCGGCTGAAGGAGCATCGCTTGGACGTCGCCCTGCTCGAAGGACAGGTGCCGCCGGAGGAGGAGGCGGACGTCGAAGCGATCGGCTTTGCCGAAGACGAGCTCATCCTCGTCGCCCATCCGGCCCACCTCCTGGTCCGCGCCGCCGCCGGCGGCGCCCTCCCGCCGACGGCCCTGGCCGATGCGGTGCTCATCGTCCGGGAGATCGGTTCCGGAACGCGGGAGCTCGTCGAGCAGGCGCTTATGGAGCGCCTTGGCGGGCCGCGGCCGAAGATGATTGCTTTTAACGCGACGCAGGCGGTGAAGACGGCCGTCGAGGCCGGCCTCGGCGTCGCCTTTCTGTCCGAGATGAGCGTGGCGACGGACATCCGCGCCGGGCGCCTCGTGCATCTGCCGGTGGAGGGACTCGTCCTCACGCGGCCGCTGTATCTCGCCATGGCGCGAAAGCGGTACCGGCCGCCGCACGTCGAGGCGTTCGTCGCCTGGCTCATGAGCCGGGGCGCCGGGGCGTTCCTCCCGCGGGATATAACGGTTCGTTATGGCACATAACAAAACGCAATAACAAAACGATCGTTTTCAATGTTATAGTGAATCCAGACATCCGACACAAAGATGTCATAGAATCAGCCGAGGGGCGAGGCTTCGCCGGCTTCGACGAGGGGCGCAACGGAGGATCGACGAAGGAGGGTTTGCCGTGCTCGAGACGCTCGACGTCATCTCCCCTTCTCCGCCTCAATCGGGTGTGCGCTGGGGGAAAGTGCTCGATCAGAACAGGTGCATCGGGTGCCACGCCTGCTCGACCGCCTGTAAGTCGGAAAACGAAGTGCCGCTGGGAGTCAACCGAACGTTCGTCAAGGCGGTGGAGGTCGGCGTCTATCCGGAGGTCAACCGGTTCTTCCAGGTCACGCGTTGCAATCAGTGCACGGATGCGCCGTGCGTCCCGGTCTGTCCGGTCGAGGCGATGTTCATCCGCCCCGACGGGATCGTCGACTTTGACCGGGAACTGTGCATCGGCTGCAAGGCCTGTATGGCCGCCTGTCCGTACGACGCGATCAACATCAACCCCGAATTTCACAGCATCGAAAAATGTAACTTCTGTGCGCACCGCATCGATCAGGGGCTCGAGCCGGCGTGCGTCGTCGTCTGTCCGACGGAGGCGATCGTCGTCGGCGACCTGAACGACCCGAACAGCGAGGTCTCCCGCCTGATCGCTCGGAACAAGGCGGAGGTGCGGAAGCCGGAAAAAGGGACGTCGCCGAAGGTGTTTTACCTGGGCGCCCACGAAGCGACGCTGAACCCGTCCGTCGCCGCGTACACCGGCGGCAACATGTGGTCGGAGCAGAAGGAAGGGTACCCGGTGGAAACGCTCGAAGCGGGCGGCGTCAAGTCGCTTCCGAACGCCCGCGTCGCCTACGAGGTGCCGCACCGGCCGCCGTGGGACTGGCGGGTGTCGCTCTATACGTGGACGAAGTCGATCGCCGGGGGCGCGTTCATGATCTACGCCTTGCTCAAGCTCTTCGGCATCGCCGTCGATCAGACGTGGACGCTGGCGACGTCCGTCATCGGCGGCTTCTTCCTCGCCGCGACTGGCGTCATTCTCATTTTCGACCTGGAAAAGCCATGGGCCTTTTACCGGATCTTCACCCGTCCGCAGTGGCGGTCCTGGCTCGTCCGCGGGGCGTTTATCATCACCGGTTATGCTCTCGTGCTGGCGCTTCTGTTCCTCGCCGGGCTCCTCGGCCTTTCGGGCCTGGCCGAAGCCCTGGTGATCCCGGGGGCGATCCTCTCGGTGCTCGCGGTCATCTACACGGCGTGGCTGTTCGGCCAGTCGAAGGGACGCGATCTGTGGCAGAACCCGCTTCTTCCGCTGCATCTGTTCAGCCAGGGGCTCTTTGCCGGCGCCGCCGCCTTCCTCATTGTCGACCTCTTCCTTCCGCTTCCGGCGGAAGCCCGGACCCTCGTCGGCTGGGCCTTTGCCGTCGGCCTCTTGGTCCACCTCCTCTTCGCCCTGAGCGAACTCGTGATGCCGCACATGACGATCGACGCCAAGCGAGCGGCCCATCAGATGATCTTCGGCCGCTACGGGACGTTCTACTGGACCGGGCTCATCGCCGGCGCGGTGTTGCCGCTCGTCCTCTTCGCCGTCCTAGGCCAGGGGGCCGTCTTTGCCGCCCTCCTCGGATTGGCGGGGCTTTTGGCTTACGAGCACGCCTACGTCCAGGCGGCGCAATCGGTGCCGCTCACGTGAACGTTCGGGGATCGGACCGGTTTCGTTCTCAGGGGATCGGCTTCCAGGCGATCGTTCTCGGGTGATCGGCGGAAAGGCTTAAAAAAGGAGGGGTCGTTCATGGTGATGATGAAAGCGGGGCGCTTCCAGCGTTTCGGCAAGCTCCATTCGTTTCCGCCGCCGGAGCGGTGGGACGATTGGGCCGAGCTCGACGCGAAAGCCTGGCCGAAGCGCGTCGAGCGCCGTTACAAGCTCATTCCGACGGTCTGCTTCAACTGCGAGGCGGCCTGCGGCCTGCTCGCCTACATCGATCAAAAGACCGGCGAAATCCGGAAGCTGGAAGGGCATCCGCTGCACCCGGCGAGCCGGGGGCGGAACTGCGGCAAAGGGCCGGCCACCCTCACCCAGGTGAAAAACCCGGACCGGATCCTCTACCCGCTGAAGCGGACGGGCGCCCGCGGGGAAGGCAAGTGGACGCGGGTGAGCTGGGACGAGGCGCTGGACGACATCGCCGCCCGCATCCGCAAGGCGCTTCAGGAAGGACGGCGGGATGAGGTCATCTACCACGTCGGCCGTCCCGGGGAAGACCTCTACACCGAGCGGGTGCTCATGGCCTGGGGCGTCGACGGTCACAACTCCCACACGAACGTCTGCTCCTCCGGCGCCCGGGTCGGCTACGCGACGTGGATGGGGATCGACCGGCCGGCGCCGGACCACCCGAACGCCCGCTTCATCCTGCTCATGAGCTCGCACCTGGAAAGCGGCCACTACTTCAACCCCCACGCCCAGCGGATCATCGAAGCCAAAGAGCGGGGGGCGAAGATCGCTGTCATCGACACGCGCCTGTCGAACACGGCGAACAAGGCCGACTACTGGCTTTCGCCGTGGCCGGGGACGGAGGCGGCGCTGCTTCTGGCCATCGCCAACGTCCTCATCCAGAACGATTGGTTCGACCGGGAGTTCGTCCGGAAGTGGGTCAACTGGGACGAACTGCTGGAAGACAAGGAATACCTGCAGTTTATGGTCAAAGAAGGGTGGATCGGCGAGGCGGATCTGCCGAAGGCGACGACGTTCGACGAGTTCGTCCGGCTGCTTAAGGCCCTCTACCGGCCCTTTACGCCGGAGTGGGCGGCGGAAGAGTCCGGCGTGCGGGCGGACGTCCTCGTGAAGATCGCCGAAGAGATCCGCCGGGCCGGATCGACCTTTTCCTCCCACATCTGGCGGAACGCCGCGGCCGGGCACCGGGGCGGCTGGATGATCGCTCGGGCGCTCTTTTTCCTGAACGTCCTCTCCGGCTCCGTGGCGACCCCCGGCGGGACGATCCCGAACGCTTACGTCAAGTTCGTGCCGAAGCCGTTTTCCGATCCGCACGGGAACGTCCGCGTCTGGAGCACGATCCAGTTCCCGGACGAATTTCCGCTCGCCTATTTCGAAATGAGTTTTATGCTGCCGCACCTTTTAAAGGACAAAAACAAGCGGTTCGAAGTGTACTTCACCCGCGTCGTCAACCCGGTCTGGACGTTCACCGACGGCTTTTCCTGGATCGAGATGCTCACTGATCCGAACCGGGTCGGCCTGCACGTCGCCTTGACGCCGACGTGGAACGAGACGGCCCAGTACGCCGACTACGTCCTTCCGATGGGCCTCGCCCCGGAGCGGCATGACCTCTTCAGCTACGAGACGCATGCCGCGCAGTGGATCGGCTTCCGGCAGCCGGTGCTCCGGGTGCTCAAGGAAAAAGAGGGCCAGAAGGTGACCTTCACCTACGAAGCGAACCCCGGCGAGGTCTGGGAGGAAAACGAATTCTGGATCGAGCTGTCGTGGCGGATCGATCCGGACGGCAAGCTCGGCATCCGGAAGTACTTCGAGTCGCCGTACCGGCCGGGGGAAAAGATCACGATCGAAGAGTATTACCGGTGGATTTTCGAAAACTCGGTCCCCGGCCTTCCGGAGGCGGCGGCCAAAGAAGGCCTGACGCCGATGGAGTACATGCGCAAGTACGGCGTCTTTACCGTGACGGAAGACGTCTACCGGGAGTACGAAAAGCCGGTGCCGGAAGACGTCCTGAAGGACGCCCGCATCATCCCGGATCGGGAGGCGGCGATGAAAGAGGTGGCGGCGAGCGGGACGGCGGCCGCCGATCCGAAGGCGCTTCCGCTCGACGTGACGCTGCCGGGCGTCCGGCCGGGTGTGTGGACGAAAAACCCGCCGCCGAAGGTCAACTTCCGACCATATCCGGGGCCCTTCAAAAACGAACACGGCGAGGTGCGCGTCGGCATCGTCGTCGACGGCAAGCCGGTGCAGGGGTTCCCCACGCCGTCCGGCAAGCTCGAGTTCTTCTCGACGACGCTTAAGGACTGGAAGTGGCCGGAGTACGCGATCCCTTTCTACCCCCGGAACAAAGAAGAGCGGAAGAAGTACTTCCACATCGTCTCCCACGTGCATCCGGATTTCATCGACCGGGAGAAGAACGAGTTCGACCTTCTGCCGACGTTCCGCATCCCGACGCTCATCCACTCCCGGACGAACGGCGCCAAGTGGCTGTATGAGATCTCCCACACGAACCCGGTCTGGATGAACCCGGTCGACGCCGAGCGCCTCGGGGTGAAGACGGGTTCTCTCGTCAAGGTGGAATCGGAGATCGGCTACTTCATCGACAAGGTTTGGGTGACGGAAGGTATCCGTCCCGGCGTCATCGCCGTCTCCCACCACCTCGGCCGCTGGCGTCTCCACGAAGACCACGGGAGCGACCGGTGGAACTCCGCCCTCGTCCGTCTGGAAAAAGAGGGAAGCCGCTGGCGCATGGTGCGCTTAAAAGGCGTCACCCCGTGGGCGAGCGACGATCCGGATACGAGCCGCATCTGGTGGGAAGAGACGGGGGTGCACCAGAACCTCATCATTCCCGTGCAGCCGGACCCGATCAGCGGCATGATGTGCTGGCACGTCAAGGTGCGGGTGGAGCGGGTCGACGATCCGAGCCGCTACGGAGAGGTCGTCGTCGACACGGAAAAATCGTTCCAAGTCTACAAGCGCTGGCTCGGCTACACCCGGCCGGCGCCGGGGCCCCGGGGCGAGCGGCGGCCGTACTGGATGCTCCGGCCCCTTAAGCCCCACCCGGACGCCTACCGCTGGCAGCCGCAACGCTGATCGGGCGAAGCGGTCAATAAAGAATCCGGAAAGGAGGAGGGCCATGGCGGAGGACGTCGTCCTCATCGTCGCCGAAGGGCTGGCCCGCCCCGGGGTGGCCGGCGACGACGGAGAGACGCTTGCCGTCGTCGATCCAGCGGCCGATCTTTCCTCCCTCCGGCGCCTCCTCGGCGCGGAGGGGCCGCCGAACGGCGCAGGACGTGCGCTTCCGACCGTGCGGGCGGAGGTAGCGTGGGGGGCCGGGCAGCTGGAGGACGGGGTGCCGGCCCTCCTCCTTTACGCCTTTTTGCCGGCCGGCACGCTCGAGATCGCCGTACCGGCGGAGGTGCGCCTCGGGCGGGAGCGAACCGGCCACGGGTGGGATGCCCTTTTGGCCTTTGAACCGAAGCGGCTCCTCGTCATTGCCGGCGACAAAAGCGCGCCGCCCGAACCGCGCTTCATCCTCGAGGCCGCCGAGCCGGACGGCCTCATGGCGGCGCTGGAGCGGTTTTTCGATCAGGTGCTGGCGACATCCGGGGCCGATTCGGACGGGCCGCTGTCGGCGCTCCGGGAGTACCTCTCTCCGCCGCAGGCGGCGAGCTGTGCCTTCGTCCCGCCGGGAAGCTAAGTCCCGAAGGCGGGATCGGCCGCCGGACGGTCGTCGCCTCCGGCCGCTTTGCGCCGCGCCCGGAGCGGTCGCGGCTGGGACCGAACGCTCGAAGCGGGTGAAGAGAAATCCGGAGCGGAAAGGAGGGACGGAGATGTTCGAACGGCGCAAGGTGGAACGGGCGCTTCGGGCGGTGATCGACCCGGAGCTCGGCCTCGACATCGTCACGCTCGGCATGGTGCGGACGATCGACGTCGGCCGGGGCGGCGGGAGGGTGGAGGTGGCCCTCACGACGTCCACCTGTCCGCTGACGGATCGGATTCAGGCGGACGTGCGGCGGGCGCTGGAAAAAGCCCTCGGCGAGGCGGCGGCGAGGGTGGAGCTTCGGTTTACGGAGATGACCGCGGAGGAGAAAAAAGCCCTCGCCGACCGGCTTCTTATGCGCCACAAGCTGTCGAACGATGCCCGCTCGCGGATCTACCGCCACAACCCCGAGGTGCGCATTCTGGCCGTCCAGAGCGGCAAAGGCGGCGTCGGCAAGTCGACGCTCACCGTCAATCTGGCGATCGCCCTCGCCCGGCGGGGGCACCGGGTCGGCGTCCTCGACGCGGACATCTACGGCCACAGCATCCCGCGCCTCGTCGGTCTGAAAGGGGCGGTCGTCGTCGACGTGATGACGGTGCCGCCGGTCGTCCACGGGGTGAAGTGGATGTCGATCGGCCTGTTTCAGGAGCAGAATCTTCCCATCCTATGGCGGGGGCCGATGCTCACGAAGACGCTCCGGCACCTGAGCGACGCCGTCTACTGGGGACCGCTCGATGTGCTCGTCCTCGATCTGCCGCCGGGGACGGGGGATCTCGCGCTGGACGTGCGGGAGCTTTTCCCGACGCGGCGGTACGAGGTCCTCGTGACGACGCCGGAGGCGACGGCGGCCCACGTGGCGGAGCGGGCCGGGGCGATGAACCGGTCGACCCTGCTCGGCGTCATCGAAAACATGGCCTACATCGTCTGCCGCCACTGCGGCGCCCGGGACCGGATGTTCGGGGAAGGCGGGGGCCGGGCGGTGGCGGAGGCGCTCGGCGCGCCGCTTTTGGGGGAAGTGCCGTTTGTGCCGGGGGGCGGGCTGATCCTCGACGATCCGCATGCGGGGGCGGCGCTTTCGGCCGTCGTCGATCGGCTGCTGGAACGGATCGCGGCGCTCGAGGCCTCCGGCGCCGGAGCCGTCGAGAAGCGCCCGCTTGGGCCGCTCGTCCTCGCCCGTCCGAACTGAAAAAGGCCGGTCGCCCGACCGACCGGCTTTTTTCGGGACGGTGGGGAAACGAACGGTGGTACGGTATGCCTTGAGGGCGGGGCGGCCCCGCTTTTGAGTTCTGGCGGGGGATTCCGTCGACCGGATAGCGTCGGAGAAGGAGTCGGGGAAGAAAGGGTGGGGGGGCGTTGGAAGGAGCGCTGCTCATTAAGATTTTGGTGCTCGCGCTCATCGGCTGGAGCGCCTCGTTCGTCTCGGGGATGGTGGGCATCGGCGGGGCGGTGATCAAATATCCGATGCTTCTCTATCTCCCGCCGCTTCTCGCCGGCTTTTCCTACAGCGCCCACGAGGTGGCCGGCCTGAACGCGATCCAGGTGTTTTTCGCCACGCTTTCGGCGGTGGTGGCGCTTCGGAAGGAGCCGTATCTCAACCGGTCGCTGGTGCTCTACATGGGCGGCGCCATCTTGCTGGCGAGCTTTATCGGCGGGTTCGGGGCCCAGTATCTGTCGCAGGCGGCGGTCAACGTCGTCTTTGCGCTTTTGGCGGTAGCGGCGCTCTTTTTGATGTTCTTGCCGAAAAAAGAGCTTGACGACGTCCCGCCGGATAAGGTGCGCTTCAACCGGGCGCTCGCCGTCGGCATCGCCGTCTTCGTCGGGCTCGCCTCCGGCGTCGTGGGGGCCGGAGGCGGGTTCATCCTCGTCCCGCTCATGCTGTTCATCCTCCGCATCCCGACGCGCATGACGATCGCGACGTCGCTCGCCGTGACGTTTTTGAACTCGATCGGCTCGACGCTCGGGAAAGTGCTCTCAAACCAGATCATCTACTGGCCCGACGGCGTGGTGCTGGTGATCGCGAGCATGCTCGGCGCTCCGCTCGGCGCCCGCCTCATGACGCGCACGAGCCCGCGCCTTTTGCAGGGGATTCTCACGGCCCTCATCGCGCTCACGGTGGCGAAAATGTGGTGGGACATTCTTCTTCCCGGCGAAGTGCCGGCCGACGTGCCGCTTCCGCCGGCAGAGCCGGAAAATTGAACGACGGACCGTTCGACCGGGAAGCGGCGATCCGTCCGAAGATGCGGACGGATCTTCGTTTTTTTCTCGGGAGTCGAAGTGCTATAATATCGGCATGATGGTGACGAAGCCGATGGAAGAACCTCAAGATCGCCGGCCGCCGGGGCCGGGCCTTTTGCTCTCGGATGCGGCGCTGGCGTTTGCGGCCGAAAGGAGATTGGCCGAGTCGATCGCCGGCGGAGGACCGACCGCTGTTTTTGTTTGGACGGCGCCGCCGACGTTTGTCTTCGGCGCCCAGGACGTCAAAGGGGCGGCCGGCCGCCGGGCGGCCCGGCAGGTGATCGCCGAATACCGGGCGGCCGGCCTCGTCCGGCCGTCCGGCGGTCGCCTCGTGCCGATCGATCCGGGGGTGGTGAACCTCGCCTGGATCGGGCCGGCCCGCGGTTCGCTCGCGACGATCGATGGAGCGTTTCGCTGGGCGGCGGAGCGGCTTCAAGATTTTTTCCGTCGCTTCGGCCTTTCCGTCGCCTTCGGTGAGGTGGAGGGCGCGTTTTGTCCGGGCCGGTACGACGGAGCCGTCTTCGGAAAAAAGATCGTCGGCCTTGCCCAGCGGAGGTGGCGGGGGGCCGCAGCCGTCGAGGCGTTCGTGCTCGTCGCCGGGACCGGCGCCGAGCGGGCCGAGCGGGCGGCGGCGTTTTACCGGCTGGCCGGCGGCCCCATCGTCCGGCCGGAGCGGATGGGCGCGTTGGCGGAGTGGCGGGATCTGAAGGATGAGGCGGGGATTCGGGCCGCGGCGGCGGCGCTTCTTTCGGCGTTCGTGGCGGGGGCCGACGGATTCGTCCGGGCGGGGACGCTTTCGGACGTCCTCGGGCCGGACGGCGTTTCGGCGCTTCACCCGTTCGTGCGGGCGCTTGTGGCCGAAAGCCGCGCGCGACTCGGCCTGGGCGGCGCGGAAGGCGGGGAGGTGGAATGAAGCCGGGAGCCCCCTTCGGAACCGACGTCCGCCGCGGCGCTCTCGACGGCGTTTCGATCGCCTTGGGGTATCTGCCGGTGGCGCTCGCCTACGGCCTTCTCGCCAAAGGCGTCGGCCTTTCGCTGTGGGCGACGATGGGGATGTCGATGGCGGTGTACGCCGGCGCGAGCCAGTTTATCGCCCTGACGCTCCTCGGAGAAGGCGCCGGGATCGGGAGCATCGTGCTTTTGACGCTCCTTTTGAACGCCCGCATGACGCTCATGAGCGCGGCGATCGCCCGGCGGTTTTCGGATCGGCGGGGGCCGGTGCGGGCCCTGGCCGCGTTCGGCGTGACGGATGAGGCGTTTGCCGTCCTCACGCTCAAGCAGGCGGCGCTTACGCCGGCGTATTTGTTGCCCCTCGAATTCGTGCCGTATGCCGCCTGGGTCGGGGGAAGCGCCGCCGGTTATGTCGTCGGCGACGGCCTTCCGGCGAGCCTGAAGGCGGGCATGGGCGTGGCGCTTTATGCCCTTTTCATCGGTCTCGTCGTGCCGGCCGTTCGGGCCAGCCGGACGGCGTCAATTGCCACCGGCCTGTCGATGATGTTGAGCGCTCTCATAAGCCGCGGGATCGGCAAGGGGTCCGCGATCGTCCTCACGGCCCTTCTCGTCGCCGGAGGGATGGCCGCGTTCGGGCCTCAGGATGACCGGGCCGAGACGGCGACGTCCGACGGGGAGGCGTCTTAAGCCGGTGGGGGCGGTTCGGGGAAGAAGGTTTCCGTTCGCCGGTCCTCGGGAAGGGCCGAAGAAAAAGCGCTTCGGGCCGGATCCTTCCGGGCGGCGCTTAAACGCGGATCGGAAGCCGCCGGCGTATCCGGTCGGGACCGAAGACAGGACGGGGAGGGAGAGGATGGCGGCGCTCATTGCCGGGATGGCGCTCGTGACGTATGCCCTTCGGGCGATTCCCTTTTGGCTACCGCTGGCGGGCCGATCGCCGCGGGCGCGCCGCTTTTTCGATCTGCTTCCGTTTGCTATTCTCGGGGCGCTCATCGTCCCGGGGGTGTTTCAGGCGACGGAGCCGCCGGCGGCGGGTGTCGCAGGCGCCGCGGTGGCGGCGGGGCTGGCGTGGCGGGGCAGGCCGCTCATCGTCGTCGTCCTCGGGGCGGTGGCGGTGACGGCCGCCGTGAGCACCTGGTTTTAGGGGAGGGGGCGAGGATGGTGCAGGACATCGGCGCCGGGGCGGGCTTTGCCGGTGAGCGGGCCGCCGGCGACCCTCCGCCGGCCGGAAAGCCGCCGACGTGGCGGCTTGTCGTGACGGACGATCGAGATCCGGCTTTTCACATGGCACTCGATGAAGCGATGGTCGAGCTCGTCCGGACCGGGCGGGTGCCGCCGACGCTTCGGCTCTATACGTGGCGGCCCCGGTCGCTCTCCCTCGGGATGAACCAGGCGGTCCGGGAGGCGGTCGACCTCGAGGCGGTCAAGGCGCTCGGCGTCGGTCTCGTTCGGCGGCCGAGCGGCGGGCGGACGGTGTTTCACGACCGGGAGGTGACGTATTCGATCGTTGTCCCGGAGGACGACCCGCGGATCCCGGCGGGGGTGATGGACGCCTTTCGGCGCCTGACGGAAGGGCTCGTGGCCGCCTTCCACGCCCTCGGCCTCCGGACGGCGGAGCTTCAGGCGCCGGAAGCGGCGGCGCCGAAGCCGGGATCGCCCGTCTGTTTCGAGTCGCCGGGGGCGTATGAGCTCGTCATCGGCGGCAAAAAAGCCGCCGGAAGCGCCCAGGCGCGCTTTGGCGGCGTTCTTCTGCAGCACGGATCGGTGCCGCTTTCGTACGATGAGGCGGCGATGTTTCGCCTGTTTTATTTTCCGAATGAGGCGGCCCGGGAACAGGCCCGGGAGCGGTTTCGCCGGACGGCGACGGCGATCGAAGCGGAGCTTGGCCGGCCGGTCGGGGTGGAGGCGCTGAAAGCTGCCCTCGTCGAGGGGTTCTCGCAGGCCCTCGGCATCCGCTTTGCGCCGGAGCCGCTTACGCCGGAGGAAACGGCCCTCGCCGAACGGCTGGTCCGGGAAAAGTATGGCCGCCCGGAGTGGACTTTCCGGCGCTGAGAGGAACCGAGGCTCTCGCTCCCTCCGGAAGAACGGTCCGGAAGCCGCGTCCGTGCCCTCGGGCGATCGCGGTCCAGGCGCGGTCCGGAACCGACGGCGCCGGCTGCGGCCCCATCCGACGGGCGGAGTCGACCGTCGGGCGGCGCCCCCATCCTTCAGGCGCCGGCGCCGACGCGGACCCGTTCGACGAGGTCCGAAAACGCGGCGCGGACAGCGGCGGTCCACGGGCCGATCTTTCCTCCGGCGATCGGGATGCCGTCGACGGCGACGATCGGCGTCACTTCGTTGATCGTGCTCGTGATGAACACTTCGTCGGCTTCCCAGAGCGCCTCGATGGAAAACGGCCGCTCGACGACCGGCAGGCCGAGCTCGCCCATGAGTTCGAGGACGAGCTGGCGGGTGATGCCGTTTAAGATGGCGTGCGTCGCCGGATGGGTGAAGGCGATGCCTTTTTTGACGATGAAGACGTTGGAACTCGACCCTTCGGTGATGAGGCCGCCCCGGTGGAGGATCGCTTCGTCGGCACCGGCTTCCACCGCGTGCTGTTTGGCGAGGACGTTGCCGAGGAGGTTGACGGATTTGATGTCGACCCGCTGCCAGCGGAGGTCCGGGTAGAGGACGGCCCGGCCGCCGCGGTCGATGGACGCCGGCCGCGGGATCGGCTGGACATAGGCGAGGACGCTCGGGGCGACCGGTGGCGCGGGAAAAGCGTGCGTCCGGGGCGCGGCGCCTCGGGTGACCTGGACGTAGGCGATGCCGTCTTCGACGCCGTCCTTGGCGATGAGCTGCCGGAGGGCGTCTTCCAGGGCGGCCGGATCCGGCGCCGGGGCGATGGACAGCGCCTGCAAGCTCCGGGCGAGGCGCGCCCAGTGGCGGTCGGCGTAAAAGAGGCGACCGCCGTAAAGGCGGATCACTTCATAGACGCCGTCGCCGAAGACGAAACCCCGGTCGAGCGGCGAGACGCGGACGGCATCCAGCGGGAGAATCTCTCCGTTCCAGTAAGCGTGCACCCGGTGTCCCCTCTTTTCTGAATGTTTTTTCGCAAGTGCGAACGGCGACCGGGGACGGCCCCGCCCTCGGCATTGCGCCGGTTTTTATTCATTATATCGAAGGAAGGCCGCGGAAAAAAGGGCGCCGGACGGAGCGTACGCAACGGACCGGCCCAACGCTCGTATAAAGAGTTAGGGAAAAGAATGCAGAGATCGTGGAGGGAGAGGCGGAGCGATGCCGGAGAGACGGCGCGGTGGGCCGCGGTGGACCGGACTCGGGCGAAAGGTCCGGGCGTTTCTTTTCGTCGTCCTGGCGGGGGCGGTGTTTGCGGGCGGCGGTTTTCCGACCGTCGCCGGGGCGGCCGGCGGCGACTGGGAAGAGCCGATCGGGGAAGGGGTTAGCGCCTTCCGCCGCACGCTTTCGCTCTCCGGAAAACCGGTCGTCGTCTACGGGGTCCGGATCGATCTCACCAACCCGTTCGTCCGCCTGGTGCCGCTTACGAGCGCCGAGGGGCTCGGCCGAAAGGCGCCGGTGCCTGAGCTCGCCCGAGCGAAGGGGGCGATCGCGGCGGTGAACGCCGACTTTTTCCATCTGACGGGGATCGGTGCGCCTCTCGGGCCGGTGGTGGACGGCGGGACGGTGATGAGCGCGCCGGGAGTGGCGACGTGGGACGTTTTTGGCCTCCTTTCGGACGGCCGGGCGGTGATCGGGTCGTTCTGGTTTGAAGGGACGCTCTGGGCGCCGGACGGCTCGACGCACCCGATCCGGGCGGTGAACAAGGAGGCGTACGACCCCCGGGACGGCCGGCCGAGCCACGCCGGGCAGATCGTCCTCTACACGCCGGCGTGGGGGGAGAAAAGCTACGGCCGGGCCGGCGGGCGGTTCCGGGACGTCGTCGAGGTCGTCGTCGCCGCCGGCGTCGTCCGGTCCGTCGTCGAGGCACCGGACGGAAGCCCGATCCCGCCGGACGGCTTCGTCCTCTGGGGTGAAGGGCCGGCGGCGGCGTTTTTGCGGACGCATTTTGCCCCCGGCGATCCGGTGCGGCTGGAGCTTCGGGCCGGGATGGCGCTTCCGGACGGCAGCCGGGTTTCGGTTCCGGCCGGCGCTTTGGCCGCGGGAGTCGGGGCGACTTCCGCTTCCGCCACCGAAGAGGCGGGGGAAGCGCCGACCGGGGAGGCGAGGGACGCTTCGTCCGGCGTCCCAGTCCTTCTGTCGACGGTCGGAAGTCACCGCCTTCTCGTCGAAGGGGGCCGGCCGCTTCCGGTGGTGGACCCGGCGGTCGACGGGGACAAGCCGCGGGCGCGGGCGGCCGTTGCGATCGATGCGGCCGGGCGGACGGTCTGGCTCGTCGTCGTCGAGGCGTCGGCCGAAAGCCGCGGCATGACGCTTCCGGAGCTGGCGCAGTACCTTGCGTCGCTTGGGGCCGACCGGGCGATCAATCTGGACGGCGGCGGTTCGGCGACGTTCGTCGCCCGCCGTCTCGGCGAAACGGCGCCGGCGGTGCTGAACCGACCCTCCGGCGGATCACCCCGGGCGGTGCCGACGGCGATCGGCGTCCTCAACACGGCGCCGCCGGGGGATTCGGTCGGGGGACTCATCGTGCGTCTGCCGAAAGGCGGTGACGTCCTCGCCGGCGGGACGGTCCGCTTCGAGGTCAAGGCGTACGATACGCACTATCATCCGCTGGCGCTTCCGACGGAGGCGCTCACGTGGTCGGCCACGGGGCCGGCGGAGATCGAAGCTTCCGGCCCGGCGGTCCGCTTCCCGACCGGCGGGACGTACGTCCTGACCGCCGCGGTCGGCGACGTTCGGCAAACGCTGGAGGTCCGCGTCCTGGGCGGAAGGGACGTGCTGGCTCTGGAGGCGGAGCCGGCGGCGCTTACGCTTAAGCCCGGCGGACGGACGGCGCTTACGGTGTGGGCCCGCCTCCGGGACGGTCGCCGGATCCGGCTTGCGCCGGAGAACGTCACCCTGACCGTCGTCCGGGAGGGCACCGCTTCCGCCGGGCAGGGCGACGGACGAGGGGGCGCACCGAAGGATTTTTCCGGTGAATGGGCCCGGGTGGAGGGTCTGACCGTCGTGGCCGGGGCGGTACCGGGAGCGGGACGGATCGAAATCGACTTCGACGGGGCCCGAACGCGAATCCCCGTCGTCGTGCGGGCGTTTGACGACCTCGTCGGCCACTGGGCGGAGCCGGCGGCTACGGCGCTTTATGCCCGGGGGATCGTCGCCGGAGTCGCGCCGGGTCGGTTTGCCCCCGATAAGCCCCTCACCCGGGCGGAGGCGGCGGTGCTCCTCGATCGGGCGCTCGGGGCCGCTTCGACGGGCGGGCAGGTTTCGGCCGGGATGCCGGCCGCGGCGGCAGGATCATCGTCGGCACCGTCGGGGTCGAACGACCGGACGGGTCTCGCGGGCGTTTCGGCTTCGCCGAGTTTGACGGGATTGCCGGCTGCGAAAGAGGCCGCCAGGCCGGCGTTTCGCGACACCGTCCCGCCATGGGCGGAAACGTCGGTCGCGCGCCTTCAGGCGCTGGGGGTGCTTCGGGGTTATCCGGACGGGACGTTTCGCCCCGACCGGCCGGTCAGCCGGGCGGAGCTTGCGGTGCTCGTCGATCAGGTCCTGGCGCGCCTGTCGCGGGAGGACGGCCTTCGGACGGAAGGCGCCCCCATCTTCCGGGATGCCGCCGCCATTCCCGTCTGGGCGCGAGAGGCGGTGGCGCGGGTTGTGGCCGCCGGCGTGATGCGCGGAACGGGAGCGGCGTTCGACCCCCACCGGGCGGCGACGCGTGCCGAGGCGGCGGCCGTCTTCTACAACCTCCTCATCCTCGGCGGATCATCTTAAGATTTTCTTAAGAAGCGCTGAAGAAGTTTTTAACAATCGGCGGCTACAATAGCGGTGGACGGGAAAACGCGGGACGCCGTTTGCGATGGGGCGTTTGCTTAAGGTCGCTTGATGCAAAGGAGGCAGAAGGCATGCGCAACCGATGGGCCAAAGGGGCACTGGCGCTCGTGTTTTTCGCGGCCATGGGCGTGACGGCCGGTGCGGCGAATGCCTACGGGTTCGGTTTTGGCCTCGCCAAAGGGTCGATCGCCGATGTGCTCGGCATCACAGCGGAGGAGCTTCGGGCCGAATTTCAACAGGGCAAGTCGCTCGTCGACATCGCCAAAGCTCACGGCGTTGACGAGGCGACGCTCATCGACCGGCTTGTGGCGGCGAAGAAGGAAGCGCTCGATCGGCTCGTCCAAAGCGGGAAGATCGATCAGGCGCGGGCCGATGCCCTGTTGGAACAGTACAAAAGCGTCCTTCCGAAGTGGATCGAAAAGGCGCCGTCCGAGGCGGGGAAACCGTTTTCGCGGGGCAAGGACGACTCCCCGTTTAAACGGGGCTTTGAACGGGGCGGCTTTGGCCCGCACGGTTTTGGCCCCCGCGCCTCCATCGCGGATCTGGCCAACATCCTGGGCCTTCAGCCGGATGAGCTCCAAAATGAACTGAAAAACGGCCGGTCGCTCACCCAGATCGCCGAGGCCCACGGCATCGCCAGGGCGGATCTCATCGCCCGCCTCACCGACGCGGTGAAGCAAAAGCTCGATGAACAGGTGCAGGCGGGGAAGATGACGCAGGAACAAGCGGATCAAGCGCTCGCGAAGTTCAAACAGCGCGTTGAGACGATGGTCGACCGCGTGCCGCCTTTGCACGACGGAAAACGCGGCGAACGGCCGAAGCCGAAGGCCGGTCAGGAAGCGTAACCGCCGAAAAGCGCAAATCGACCCGTTCATGCCGGGGGCCTGCGCGATTCCCGTCCCGCCCGTCGCCGGTCGGCGACGGGTGTCTTCTGCTCTTTTCACCAATCCGTTTTGTCCTGGCGACGATCGCATCACCGGTGGCCGTCGTGACCGGAATCATCGCCCACCGCCTTTATGAGGAGAGCGGCCTTGCGCCTGTGATCGAGCCGCACCAACTTTCGGCCATCTTCGGCCATCCTGGGAACGCTGGCGCTGATCGCGCTGGCGGTTTGGCGCTACACGGGACGGCGCAGTGGAAAAGATATCGGACAGCGAGACGGGTATCGGATGATCGCTTTGCTGGGCTTGGTCTGGATTTTCTTTGTGGGCGGCGCAGGCGGTCAGTTGGTGTATGAGCACGGTCTGGGCGTGCGCGGCGTCAACCCGCTTTTGCCTTGAGCTTTGATTTGGTTGAAACACGCTGAAGTTCCGAGCCGAACAAGGCCGCCGGTGGCTCGAGACATACGCCCGGCGCCTCCGCCGAACGATCTTGGCTTTTCTTGTGACCGCAAGCGCTGTCCTCATGGATCCGTCCGATATATGAGCCTGACGTTCTCGATGGTCCCTTTGCCCTCGATCGCTTTTCCGGTAAGGAGGGCCTGCCGTGAACAAAGCGCGGAAAATCAAGTGGTCCGTGGCTTTCGCCGCTTCTCTGACCTTCGGCGCCGGCTACGCCGCCGTCCAACATGAAGACGCCGTCCACGCCCGAACGGATTCGGCCGTTTCCGTTTCCGCCGACGACGGGCCCGTCGAAGACCGAGCGTTGGACCATCCGACGGAAAGTCGCCTGCTCCCGGACGCCGCCGATGACGAGTCGGCTCAACTCCCGACGCTAAAGTCGATGCCCCCTTCGACCGATCGGGTGCCGGCGTCCAGCGCCCCTTTCTCGCGTAAGGTCCGTACGCGCGTCTCTTAAAACCGTCCGTCTTTCAGAAGAACGCTTTGCTGGCCTGGATGGTCTGTTCGCCAGCGGCAGTCGCCGAATCAACCGGCTGAGGGAGAGACGCTCATTGAATGGGGAGGACGCCTTCCGCGCATGGATCGAGACCTGGCCGATTTGGCCGCTCATTCGCGCCTTCGGCTTTTCCGCCTATGTCTGGCTGTTTTTGACCGTGGCGGCCGGAATGCTTGCCTCGTTGCCCTTTGTTCCGGGTAAACTCCGCGGCACCCTGAACATTGTCCACCGCCAAGGGGCCCGATGGGGCCTCGGTTTTCTTTTGGGCCATATGCTTCTTTTGTCGATCGACCCAACCATGCCTTTTCCCTGGACGGCGATCGTTTTCCCCTCGTTCGCCGATGCCCGATCGGCGGTCTACGGTTTGGGCATTTTCGCCTTCTACGGTCTCATCATCGTGATGGTCACCTCCGGCGCCGTCAAGGTCATTGGCCAAGCCATGTGGCGCAAGTTCCACCTTCTTTCTTATCCGACATTTTTACTCGCTTTTTTTCACGGCGTGTTTGCCGGCACCGATAGCCAGGCGCTTTGGGCCATCGTCTTTTACGAAGCCACCGTCGGAATTATCGCTTTGTTGGCTTTGTTGCAGTTCGTGTTCTCGACCAAACCGAAAGCGAGAGAAAATCTCCCCCAGGCACCTCCAGCTCGCCGAAGATGATCGCGACCGGCCTGGTCTCGCTGCGGTCCGGCGTTGTTTCGGCCACGTTTGGCCGTGATGGGAATTTGGGTTATGATGAGGGGCAGAAAGAAGGGGAAAAGAAGGGGAAATCGGTGGACAAAATCCTCGTCGTCGACGATGAGCCGAAGCTCGTGGATATGATCGTCGAATATTTGCGCGCAGAAGGCTTTTGGGCCGTCGGCCTCACGGACGGGATTCAGGCGCTTCAGGCGGCGCTTTCCGAGCGCCCGGATCTCATCGTCCTCGATGTGCTCATGCCGGGACAGAACGGTTTCGACATCCTGCGCGAGCTTCGAAAAACCGCCGACATTCCCGTCATTCTGCTCACCGCCAAAGCGGAAGAAGCGGATAAGGTCCTCGGCTTGGAACTCGGCGCCGACGATTATCTCACCAAGCCGTTTAGCCTGCGGGAGCTCGTCGCGCGAATCCGCGTCGTGTTGCGTCGTTTTCAAAAAGGAGCATCCGGTCGCTTTACCGCCGTTCCGCTTTCCGCCGCGACGACGACCGGATCGACGGACGCCTCGCCCGGCGAAGAGGTGCTTCGCGCCGGACCCCTTGTCGTCTTTCCGGAGCGCATGGAAGTTTATAAAAACGAAAAAAAGATTGCTCTGACGCCGACGGAATTCAAGCTGCTCGAGGCCTTCGTCCGCCACCCGAAGAAAGTCTTTACCCGCATGCAGCTTCTGGAAATTCTCGGCGACGCCTATATCGGTTACGACCGCGTGCTCGACACGCACGTGAGCAATTTGCGGAAAAAAATCGAAGATGTTCCGTCGCAGCCGAAGCTCATCCTGACCGTCTATGGCGTCGGGTACAAGTTTGGAGGGGACGGATGACGTGCGGTTCGGGACGCGGCTTGTGCTCGCCTTTTCCGCCGTCGCGCTCTTTTCCACCGTCCTCGTCGGTTTCGTCGCCTCGGCCTTGCTCGAACGAAGCACCGCCCGCTTTACCCAGGCGATCCGGTCGGTCCGAACCGATGCCCTCGTCGAAGCATTGGCCGACTACTATGCCCGTCACGGAAGCTGGGCGGGCGTCGACCGGTGGCTCGGCTTCGTCAACCGAAGCGGTCGGCTGCCCGGGGATGGGGTCCGGCCCCCGGGGAGCCGGTCCTTCGAGCGGCCGGAGCGGTGGATGGCGGGGCCACCGATCGAGCGGTACCGGGTCGTCGACGCCGACGGCGTCGTCGTCGCCGACAGCCGCGGCGAAGCGCTTGGCGCGCGGCTGGATCCGGCGACGGTGCGGGCGCAGGGCCGGCCGATCGCCGTTCGCGGCGCCGTCGTCGGTTATCTTCTTGCCACCTCGCCGGCCTCAGAGCGTCTTACGGCCCTGGAGGCGACGTTCAAACGGTCGGTGGGCCGCGCCGTCTGGCTGAGCGCCGGCATCTCCCTCGGGCTGGCGCTTTTTTTCGGCGCCGGGCTGGCTTCCCGGACGACGCGCCCCCTTCAGGCGCTGGAGGCGGCGATTCGCGCTCTGGCCCGGGGCGACCGGAGCGTCCGGGCTCGGGCGGAAGGCCGGGATGAGATCGCCGAGCTCGCCCGGGCGTTCAACCACATGGCGGACGAAATCGATCGCCTGGAGGCGGTGCGCAAAAATTTGATCGCCGATGTGGCCCACGAGCTCCGGACACCGGTCTCGATCATGCGGGGCCACCTGGAAGCGATGCTGGAAAATCCCCGGGCGGCGACGCCGGAGCGGCTGGCCCTTTTACACGATGAGGCGCTCCGGATGGGGCACATCCTTCAGGACCTGCAGAATCTATCGCTTGCCGATGCCGGCAAGCTCCCCCTTCACCGGGAACGGACGGACCTGGCGGCGCTGGCGGAAAAGGTGCTGGCTGCCTTTCAACCGGCGATCGAAGACGCCGGCGTCGAGGTGCGGGCGACCTTCCGTCCGCGGCCTCTTTGGGCGTTCATCGACCGGGCGCGAATGGAACAGGTGCTCGTGAACGTCTTCGGCAATGCCTTAAAGGTTACGCCGCCGGGGGAGACGATTGAGATCGACGGCCGGGGGGAGGGGCCATGCCTCTCCCTTGCCATCCGGGACCGGGGACCGGGTTTTTCCCCGGAGGATCTGCCGTACGTCTTTGAGCGCTTTTACCGGAGCGACAAAGGTCGGTCGCGCAAGGACGGCGGGACGGGTCTGGGGCTCGCCATCGCCAAAGGCTTCGTCGAAGCCCACGGCGGTTCGATCGTCGCCGCCAACCGGTCGAGCGGCGGAGCGGAGGTTACGATCGTGCTTTGCGACGACGAAGGGGGAGGTGTCGAATCGGATGCGGCTTTGGGATCCTTGAGCCCACACGTGAAATCGAGGTGAGATCCTTGTCCGAACGCCATTCGGCGTCACGCCGTCGTGGAATGTGGCTTGTCGGCGTGATGGTAATCGCGCTTACGATCGCGATGTTTCTGTCCGGTGCGCTTTTGAAGGGTCCTGTCCTGCCGTCCGATCGAACGGGCGACGCATATGCCTTTTCGACCGAACCTGAGCCGCTTCTCACCCTTCCGACCGAAGGATAGGAGGAAAAAACAGCCGCCTATTCTCGCTTCTCAAGCGGCGATTCCGTATCGCTTCGGGAGCACCGAAGGCATCCCTGCCGAGAAGCCGACGGATCGTGCGTGGATCTGGATTCTGACCGGCGTCTGCGCGATCGGTTATGTTTTGTCAACGTCTAACGATTTGTCAACGTCTAACGAAAGGAGTTAAAAACATTCGGGAAGGCATGAGACGCCGAGAAGATCGGCGGAAGGCGCCGAGGCGGCGGGCGTTCCGCGTTTTACTCGCGGCATCGATGGCGCTTTTCCTCCTGACCGAAGGAGCGGTCGTCTTTTATCCGACGTGGATTCGGCCGGAGGCGGCTGACGCCATCGTCGTGCTCGGGGCTCAAGTCGGGGACGCAGGCCCGCGGCCCGTGTACGCTTCGCGCCTCAAAGAGGCGGCGCGCTTGTACCGCGAAGGGTACGCGCCGCTTATATCGTGACCACCGGCGGCCGGGGACCGACGGAGCCGGTGTCGGAAGGGGAGGCCGGACGGGCGTATCTCATCGCCCTTGGTGTACCGCCGGAGGCGGTGCTGGCAGAGACGGCGTCGTCGACGACGCTCGAAAACCTTCTGAACGCTCGGGCGCTCTATCGGGAAACCGTCCGGCGGGGAGAAAATGAAGCCGTTCGGCGGGATGGGGCGGGGCCGGATCGGCCGACTTCGGCGCCGGGGTCCGACGGCGCCGGCCGGATGCTCATCGTCTCGAGCCGGTTTCATCTGTTTCGCGCCATGCTCCTCGCCCGCTGTCTCGGGATCCCAGCGTCGTATGCCGGCGCGGTCGCGCCTGAGGCCTGGCCGGAAGAGATCGTCGGCACCATCCGGGAAGTGCCGGCGATTTATCTGAACGCCTTTCGCTGCCTGGCGATCCGGATGACGGAAATGGCGGGCGAAAACGGCGATGAACCGGTTTGAGGGGTGCCCGGATGGCGCTTCCTGCCTTCGGCCGCTGAAGCGCCAGGGCCATGGGCGAAGATCCGCGCTTCAGCGCATGGCGTCCGGTGCTCGAGGGGATCAGAAGGAGGATGTCTATGGGCGTAAAAATTCAGTTATTGGAGGAATCCTCGGAAGATGCAACGGAAACGCCGGATTGCGAACGCTTTACCTGGGATGCAAGCATTTCTTTCTATAACAAAAAAGACCATGTAGAAATAAAAAAATAATTATTTTGTTTAACAATCGCGGATTTAATCGATCGTCTTGAAGAATTGTTGCTGGGAAAAGAACCCATTTTAAAATAGAGCCGATAGGCTATTCCATTCAGAATCGGTGTCACTTCTTTGCAACAAACGGTCATGTGGTTATTGAAAATATGAACTATTCCATCACTTACGGGAAAATGGCGTTCTTTTTCTATTTGATTAATGAGATTAAGGTGTTCATAAAAAAATATAACAAAAATATTTGTTATAACGAGGATAAAAGAATACTGCTTATCATCTCCGAACCGATCCGTGCCGTAGAAGAAAGGATCGGGCCATGTCGCCCTTTTTGTACCGGCGTTTTCCGATGCGCCACATCGACCGACGGGTTTTGTGGCCGACAAGGTTTGTCTCTCCCGGCGTGCTGGACGCGAAGGAACGTGTGTAAGGGCCGCGAAGCGAATCAAAAACCGGGAAAGCCGAAGCTTTCCCGGTTTTTCAATCATAGGGGTCCCATTGTCCTTCAGGCGATGATGCCGGCCCGAAGGATGATGACGAGCAGGACGTAGATGACGACGGCGAAGGCGAAGACGCTGCCGACGCCGTAGCCGTAGGTCACGGCCGGGGTCGTGCCCGCCTGAGCCGAAGCGAAGGCCATCACAGTCACCTCCTTTGCGGCGTCTCCTCGGCCGCCTTCGGCAGCGCGGCGGCGACGAGATGATTACGCCGCCCACCAACGACCATCGAGGACGATGACGAGGAGAACGTAGATGACGATCGCGAAGGCAAACAGGCTCATACCGCCGACATACGGCGTTCCGGCGTGGGTCATGCGCTGCACCTCCTTTCGCTCTTACCATATGGCATTGTCCGATCGGCGGTGTGGGACAGAGCCCGCCCGTTTTTTCCCGGCGTTTCATGGTACGATAGGCTCGAGCGTCGGCACAAAAGGGGAAGAAGGATGGGACGGCGATGGGCGAGGAAGATCGGCGTGCTCCGGAAAGCCGCGGGGGGAACGACCGGACGACTTTGAAGGGCGGCGGGGGGCGGCGGATCCGGCTTCCGTTCCCTCGGATCGACCGGTTTGCGCCGGAACCGGCGGCTTCGCCGCCCTTACGCCTGCTTGCGGCGGTGCTCGACCGGTTTTCGAAAGGCGTCATCGTGATGGGCGAAAGGCGGCGGGGGCTCTATCAGAACGCTTTGGCCGACCGGCAGATGGGCCTTGTGTCGGGGAGACGGTCTCCTACTGTTCGCATTGCCGCCATCGGCCGGTCCTCCCCGGCGAAGAACAGTGCATTCTCATCCATGACGATGCCCTTCCGGTGTGTGAAGCGCACATGACGGTGTACGAAGGTTGGGAAGGGCATTTTCAGATGACCAAGGGCATTTTCAAAGGGTATTTTCAGATGACCGTGGAAAAATTCACCCTTGATGGAGAGAAGCGCTTTACCCTCGTACTGCGTAAACCGGAGCTTATCCTCCGGCGGGAGGAGCATCGGGAGCGGGTGCTCCTCGTCCAGGAGACGATGCGGGCGGAGGTGGAGGAGCGGCGCCGGCTCGCCCGGGAGCTGCACGACGAGATCGGGCAGCGGACCTACAGCTTTTTTTGTGCTCCAGTCGATCGAGCCGGCGGTCGAGGAAGGTCCGATCCGGGAGCGTCTGGAACGGCTCTCCCAGGCGGCCGAGGAGGCGCTCCGGCGGGTTCGCCGGCTCGGCCAGTTGAGGCCGTCGACGCCGAAATCGCCGAGGGCGGGTTCGTTCGAGACCCACATCACTTCCGTCCGGTCGCGAAGGCCCCGCCCCAGACGAGGACGGCTGGTAGGTAAACCGCGCCGCCGGGGTGATCATCGTCACTTTCGCCCGGTCGCGGAGGTCTTTCCGCAAAAACAAGGCCGCCGTCTATCCGGAAAAACCGGACCCGATCACCGATCACGACGATCTTTTTCATGGGGGTGGCCTCCTTAAGGTTCATCGTTCGGCCGAATAAATGGTCGAATTGTTAACGCCTTCACTTTGAAGTATAGCGCCTTCATACACTTTGAAGTATAGCGCCTTCATGCACGTTGGGGTATATGGCGTTTCCTTCAACTGAAAGCCGGATCAGACGACAGAAGAAAGCGTTCTTATCACCGATTCGAATGTGGTATGATTGGGGTGTGTTAGGGTTTAAAACGTGAATAAAAGGGGGGGATACGGTGAGACGGAAGCTCGCCCTTTTGCGTGCGCTTGTGATGGTGGGGTTTGCCATGCTGGCCGGCTGCGGGTCGGGAGACGCCGGCAAACCGGAAGCACTGGGCAGCACCCAGGCCGAGCGCACCGGTGCCGGGGCAGAACTCCGCCTGGCGACGACGTGGCCCTATCCGTTTCACGGCAATCCCTTCGGTCCGGGCGGCGTCGGCGGCGCCTGGTGGCTGATCTACGAACCGTTCGCTCATTACATCCCGGCGACCGAACAGTACGTCCCACGCTTGGCCAAGGAGTGGTCGGTGGAGGGACAGGCGGTTCGCGTCACCCTCCGAGATGGCGTCAAACTGAGCGACGGGACGCCGTTTACATCCGACGACGTGGTCTCGACGGTGACGATGATTCAGGCGCTCTGGTCCTGGCCGTATGAGATCGAAGCTGTGGAAGCCCCGGATTCGCAGACGGTCGTCTTTCATCTCCGTTCGGATGTCGATCCGAACGCGTTTCTCTATACGCTCCTCACGAACGCGGCGATTCCGGCTCTAGCGCCGAAAGCGCTTTACGATCGGTTTTTGCCGCAGGCGGAAGAAGTGGCCCGGCTCGGCAAGGAAATTTTCGCGCAGGAATCGGCCGGCGAGACGGTCGACGCGGCAAAGAAAAGCGCGTACGAAGACAAACTGAAAGCGCTCAAGGAGGCCATCGACGCCTATCAGCCGTTTAAAGATGCCGGCAATGTTCCTTCGGTCGGCGCCTACCTTCCGAAGCGGTTGACGCAGACCGATTTCGTCTTGGAGCGCAATCCGCATCACTGGGAGGCGGGCACGTCGACCGTAAGCCGTATCGTGTTTAGAAACTGGTCGTCCAACGAGTTCGTCTGGGGGGCGCTCGTCGCCAATGAACTCGACGCCGCCCATCCGCTTATGCCCAAAGACGTCGTCGAGGGGATGGCGGCGCAAAATCCGGCGCTTCGGGTGATGAGCGTCTCGGATCTCTCCGATGTGGCGCTCCTCTTTAACTTCCGGAAGCCGCTCTTTCAAGATGATGCGCTGCGAAAGGCGATCGCGTTCGTCCTCGACCGGGATAAGGTGCGGGACATTTCCGCGTGGCAGGCCCGGAGCTATGAGGGCGATCCGGCGACCGGGATTTTGGCCAGCGCCACAGGGCGCTATCTGCCGGAGGCGGAAAAAGATAAGCTGACGCCGTACCGCCACGATCCCGCGCAGGCGGAGAATCTGCTTCGGGAAGCCGGCTATCAAAAGGACGGCAGCCGGTGGAAGACGCCCCAGGGCGCGCCGGTCCGGTTTACCGTCTCGGTCTACGGACCGCACAACGACTGGGTGCTGGCGGCGCGGGAAGTCGTCGAGGAACTCAAGCGCTTTGGCTTCGACGTCGACCTGAAGCTCATCCCGGAAGGGATGCGGGATCAGGTGATTCTGGGCGGCAATTTTGAGGCGGCGATCGACTTCGGTTCGGCGTGGTGGGGCTTTCCGCATCCGGCCACCGGATTTGACCGGCTCTACCGGGGCGATGTGGCGAAAGCGACCGGTTTTCCCGCCGACGAGCCTTCGCCGCTTCTGGCGGGATCTTCCCCTTCGAAGCTGGCGGCAGAACTCTTGAAAAACCCGACCGGCGATGATGCGTCGGAGAAGATCGTCGCGCTGGCGCGGTTGACCCACGAAGCGCTCCCGGTCGTCCCGCTTTATGAAAAGGTTTTGCCGATTTACTATAACACCAGCCGGTTTGCGGGCTGGCCGGAAGACAATGACCCGCTCTGGACGCTCGCGCCGGGCGGGATCGAGCGCGTATACGTCGTGCTGGCGATGTCCGGGCAGCTTCAGCCGAAAACAAAATAAACCGCAGCATCACCCGCTGCGGGCCCGATAACCCGTCGCGAACCATCGCGGCGGTGGCACCGAAGAAGGGGGGAGACGGTGGCGCTCCGACTGGCGTATATTGTGCTCGTCGCCTGGCTGGCCCTGACGGGTGTTTTTTTCCTCGTCGCTTTTATGCCGGGGGATGCGGCGTACAGCCTGGCGGTCAGCATCGCTCAGGAGCGAAACATTTCCCTGGAGCAGGCGATGGAACTGGCCCATCGCCTGCTTGGCTATGAACCGCGCGAAAACGTGTGGGGCAACTACTGGAGTTTTTTTCAGGGGCTTGTGCGCGGGGATTTCGGTTATTCCATTTATTTTAAGACGCCCGTGCGTTCGATCATTGCGGAAGCGCTGCCGTGGACGCTTCTCGTTATCTCCGGCGCCACGCTCGTCAGCTTTTTCCTGGGCGCCTACATCGGGGCGGTTGCCGCGCAAAAGCGGGGGACGGTGTGGGAGTCGCTGATCACCGGTGGGGCGACGCTGTTTCAGGCGATGCCGCCGTTTATTCTGGCGCTCGTGATTTTGTTTTTGTTTTCCGTCCGGCTTCACTGGCTGCCCCTCGGAGGGGCGTATCCGATCGACGTCACGCCGGAAGCGTCGCTCACGTTTGTCCTGTCGGTCCTTCGCCATGCCGCCGGCCCGCTGATGGCGACGGCGCTTCCGCAACTGGCGTCGTGGACGCTGGCGATGCGCGGCAACACGACCCAAGTGCTCGGGGAAGATTTTATCCGCTTCGCCGAAGTGCGGGGCCTGAAAGATCGGACGATCGCCGGGCGGTATATCCGCACAAACGCCCTTTTGCCGCTCGTTGCGAGCCTCGCCATCGGCCTCGGCTATATGCTCGGCGGGCATACGCTTGTCGAGACGGTGTTTAATTATCCGGGCATCGGCTTTTACTTTGCCAAGGCGATCGCGGTTCGGGACTACGGGCTGATGACCGGGTTGTTTAGTCTGATCGTGATCGGCGTCCTTCTGGCGACGGTGCTGGCCGACGCCGTCTATGCGCTCATTGACCCGCGGGTGAGAAAGCGATGAGGGCGATCTGGGTCAATCGGAAGGCCCGGGCGGGGCTCATCATCCTCTTGATCTACGGGGCGATGGCGGTGTTCGGGCGCTGGCTGGTGCCGCTCGATCTAAGCTCAAATTTTGCCGAGCGGTATCAGAAGCCGTCGCTCCGACATCCGTTCGGGACGGACTATTTTGGGGTGGACATTTTTGCCCAGATCGTCCACGGCGCCGGCTCCGTCGTCGGGGTGACGCTTCTGGCCAGCCTCTTCGCCGTCGCGCTCGGCGCACTGGTCGGCGTGGCGCGGGGGTACCTCGGCGGAGGCGCCGGCTGGCTGCTGGATGCGGTGATCACGGTGTTCCTCGTCGTGCCGACCTTCCCGGCGCTCCTCATCCTGGCGGCGTTTTTGATGAACGTCGATCTCGGGCCGGTCGGGGTCGCCGCGCTGATCGCGCTCTTTTTGTGGGCGCCGCTCGCGAAGCAGATCGCCGCCCAGGTGCTCTCCACCCGGGCCCGCGAGTTCGTCGAGGCGTCCCGGCTGCTCGGCATGCCGCTTCACTACATTCTCTTCAGCGACATCCTGAGATTGCTGGTGCCGTATCTTTTCGTGTATTTCGTGCTGCAATTGAAGGCGGCGCTCGAGTTTTCGGTCGGCCTCATGTTCCTCGGGCTGGCCAAATTTGATCCGACCCACTGGGGCGTGATGCTGAACTACGCGCTTTATCAGGCCGGCGCCCTTTATACGACGGAAGGGTATCATTACGTGTTTTTTGTCGTCGGTAACATTTTATTGCTCGTGTTCGGCGGCATCCTCCTCGCCCAGGGCGTCGAGGAAGTCTTTCAGCCGCGGCTTCGTTCGTATGAGTGAAGGCCGGGAGGGTTTACGTTTCGTGGAGCGACTGCTGGAGATCCGGCACCTCGATGTGGTGTACGTTGTCCGGGAAGGGGACGTCCACGCCGCGCACGACGTCAGTTTTTCGGTCACCGCCGGGCGGGCGACGGCGATCGTCGGAGAGAGCGCTTCCGGAAAGAGCACGATCATCGAGGCGATCACCCGGACGCTCCCGCCGAACGCCCGGGTTCGGTCGGGGGAGATCCGGTATCGGGGCCAAGACCTGCTTTCCCTGGAACGGGAAGCCTTTCGCCGGCTCCGCTGGCGGGAGATCGCGTACGTTCCGCAGGCGGCGCAGCAGTCGCTCAATCCGACGCTGACCGTTTTCGAGCATTTCCGGGATACGGTGCGGGCGCATGATCTCCCATGGAGAGACGAGGAGATCCGCCGTCGGGCGCGGGAGACACTCCACCGGGTCCACCTTCCGACCGATCCGGTGCTGGCGGCGTATCCGCATCAGCTCTCCGGCGGGATGAAACAGCGGGTCCTGATCGCGCTGGCCCTTTTGTTCAAGCCGAAGCTGCTCATCCTCGACGAGCCGACGTCCGCCCTCGACGTCGTGACGCAGGCGCGGATCGTGGCGCTTTTGAAGGCGTTAAGGGACGACAATACGATGACCTTGCTCCTGGTCACGCACGATATCACCATCGCCGCCGAGTTGGCGGACGACGTCGCGGTTATCTATGCCGGCGAGCTGATCGAGCATCGACCGACGTCGGCGCTGTTTTCAGAGCCGGCCCATCCGTATACCCGCGGGCTTCTGGGATCCATCCTGTCGATCGATGCCGATGCTCGATCGATCCGCTCGATCCCGGGGGAGGCGCCTAGCTTGCTCCATCCGCCGCCCGGCTGTCGATTTCATCCGCGCTGTCCGAAGGCGTGGGAACGCTGCCGGGTGGTTCGTCCGGAGCTTTACGAGCTTCGGACCGGGCGGGTCCGCTGCTTTTTGTATGATCCGTCCGACCCAAACCGGTCAGCCGGAGAGGGGGGAGGGCGGTGACGCCGGTCGTAGAGCTTGTGAAGGCGGGAAAAGCCTTTGTCCGCGGGCCGTTCTGGCGGAGGAAGAAGTTCTGGGCGCTTACCGGCATCGAACTGGCAATCGGGGCCGGCGACCGCCTGGCGATCGTCGGAGAAAGCGGGTCGGGTAAAACGACGCTCGCCCGCCTCATCACCGGACTGGAACAGGCGACGGAAGGCGAAGTCCGCTGGTTTGGGCAGCCGCTTTCATCGCGGACCCTGCGTCAGTTTCGGAGGGCGATCCAGTACGTCCATCAGGACCCGTATGCCTCGCTTCATCCCGCGAAGACGATCCGGCAGATCCTGGCCGATCCGCTCAGACTTGCGGCACGGGAAAAAGACATCGACGGGCGTGTGCGTTTCCTGCTTCGGCTGGTCGGCCTGACGCCGCCGGAGTATTTTTTGGACAAATATCCGCACCATCTCTCTGGTGGCGGGAGACAGCGGCTCGCCATCGCCCGGGCTTTGACCGTTTGGCCCCGGCTTCTCGTCGCCGATGAGCCGGTCAGCATGGTCGACATGTCGATACGGGCGGCGATCATCTCGCTTTTTAAAACCCTGGACGTGGAGCACGGCATCGCGACGGCGTTGATCTTGCATGATCTCGGGGCGGCGCGCTTTTTTACGGAGGAAAAGGGGCGGCTCCTGGTCCTCTATCGGGGGCGGATCACGGAATTCGGCCCCGGACGAGACGTGCTCTCCATGCCGCAGCACCCGTATACGGCCCTCCTTTTGGCGTCGAGCCCGAGGCTCCCCCAGACTGCGGCTCCGGCGAGGAGGTGGCCGGGTCTCGATGCAGAAGAGCACTGGGAACCGCACGGAGATACGCTTGAACGGTTCGTCGGAACAAACGCGGAGGCGGTCGCCTGCTCGTTTGCGGATCGCTGTCCGTTTGCCGAAGCGCGGTGTCGCGTCGAGCTGCCCAGGCTACGGGAGATTCGGCCGGGACATATGGTGGCCTGCCACCGGTCGGAGGCGATCACCGCCGAGCTGAAGGCGATCATCGGGTAAGAAGCGAACGGCTCAGAATGGACTTAAGACGCGTGAAGGGCTTCGGAGGTACGAAGGCGCTTCGGAAGTCGCGTCAGACAATCCGGTTAACGGTTCGGGACGGGGAGACGGTGAAGCAGCGGCTTGCACTCGTTTTCAATTGGCTGGTCGTCGTGCTCGGCATTTTATGGTTTTGGTTCTGGTACGAACCGCGCTACGCCGGAGTCGTCGCCCTGGCCATCGCCCTGGCGGTCGGTTCGATCGCCCTGGTGATCCGCCGCGAGCGGTAAGATGCGGTGCCGGCGACGGTGGCCGAGCAGGGGCCCGGTGCGGGGCGGCTTTACGTCTTTCCTTATCGGCTTTCTTTTTGCGGCCGGACCATCGACATCAGCCTTTCCCACCGGGCGTCATCCATGAGCCCGAGGCGCCAGAGGGCGATGCTGCGAAGGCCGGCACGCTTGGCCAGGCCGATTTTGGCGGTGAGGCTTTCGCCGGTCTCCGAAGCGGCGGAAATGCCAATGCCGAGGAGGAGTTTTTCCCGCGGCACGGCTCGAAGCGTGAGGTCGACCGCCTCCCGAACGCGGGCAAGCGGCTCCGGCGTGCCCCTCGGGCCGTAATCGTACGCCATAAGGACGATCGTATTGGCGAGCTCGCCGAGCGTCACATAGTCGTAGCCGCGGTAGGCCCCGTTGGGCGGGTAGACGGCGACGGCAAGCGTTTTGCCCGCTCCGTGGAGGGCGTCGGCGAGCTGACCGACGAAGCGGTTGAAGCGTTCCCGGACGGACCCGAGCGCCGCTTCGTCGCCGGTGAGGCCGAGCCCTTCGAAGTCCAGCTGGACGCCGTCGCAGAGACGGCTTTCTTCGGCGATCGCCCGGACGGCCCGCATGACGGCGCCGTCGTCCGCGAGGAGCGCCTCGAGCTCCCCTTGGCCGTCGACGGCGTGGACGACCATCTCCGTCTTGAGATCGTAGCGGTGGGCGTTTTCCAGCACGCGCTCGTAGCCGTCCGGCCGGCGCCAGCCGGTGCGGCTTTCCGTCGTCAGGCGGCCGTCGGGATCGACCGAATACCAGCCGAGGGCGAGTCGACCGATGGTGCCGGTCCGTCCGGCGGTGTAGTCGGGATAGGGCCGGCCGAACAGGTCCGTCCAGCTGCTCGTCCGGGCGTCGCCGAGGGCGTAGTGGGCGAGAACGTCCATCGTTCGCGGCGGCGAGAGGAGAAAGGCCGTCTTCGTCGTCCCGTCCCATCGCTCCACCCGTCCGCCGAACGTCTCGACGAGAAAGCTGAGCGGAAGGAGGGCACGGCCGTTTATGATCCGCGGCGGGGCGTCGAGGCGGGGCGTCGAGGAGGATCGACCGGCCGGAGGCGTTCGCCTCCGGCCGGTCGATCGGGAGGCGGACGGTTTTTCCGGATTCTGGATCGCGGACTCGCGTTTCCCTTCGTCACGTGACATTACGTCCGATAATGTACATTATGTAAACTAAAAAGGGACAAAGAGACCGGCCGCCGACCGCCGCGCGCCGCACGGAAGTCGGGGCTTTCGCCAAGCTCGTCTGACCGTATGGTTCGGGGCTTGCGTCTATGGTTCGGGGCTAAGGATTCGTGCTGTCGAGCGGCCTGAGCGAGTTTGCCATGAGCGGAATCGTAAGCCGGTTGTCCGGCTCGCCGTCCTTCGGCGAACGCGTGAACAAATTGAGATTCAAAAACGGATTGGTGGCCGAACCGTCGTATTTGTCGATACGGATACGAAACGGCGCCCAGGCAGGCGCGGCTCGATCAAGCTGGACGTCGTCGCCGCCATATTCGACATGACCGTCATCGAGCGACCAGTGAAAGACGCCCTCAAAGACGCGCGCCTCTCCTTCGATGAGGAAATCTCCTTTTTGCACCGTATATGGGAGCGGCCGGAAAACGCGAAATGCTGCATTTTTCATCACGACCGGTTCCGCCGTGATCACCTCGGCGTTCGTCGCGTCGCCGTCACGGTGAACGAGCACGGCTTGGCCGAAAGACAGCGACGCGTCGACGAACGAGACGACCCACGTCCCGTCGCCGGCAAGCGGCGCCATCCCGGAGATGGCCCAGATCGCGCCCGGCGGTCCGGCTTCGGACTTTGCCGCCTCCCCTGCTTCTTCCGTGATCAACGTGGAAAAATCCGTTTCCTTTTTCCAGGCCTCGAGGACGGCAAAGGCCTTTCGGACGAGCGCGGCAACGTCGGACGTTGCGGCGTCCCCGTCGGCAACCGGTTGGTTCGCTTTTTCACCGCTTGCGTCTCCATCCGGCGTCGCGATCCCTTTCTCGAGCCGGACGATCTTATTCAGCGTCGGAATCGCACCCTGCCCTTCCTCACCGGCCCCGCTGACGTCCAAGAAATCGCCGAGGCGAAGGGACTCCGCAGGCAGTGGCGTCCCGGAGGGGTCAGTAATCGACGTCCCTTCGCCATAGCGGAACGTCTCCACGGCGACGATCGGACGACCGGCGGCATCGACGTTCAGGCGGGTCAGGACGAGGCGCCCGTTTTCCCGGTCGACGGCCGCCAGGTGTCCCCGCATGGAAATCGCAGCGCCCGGCGAGCGTTCCGGATCCGGCGTCGAAGCTTCCGGCGGCCGGCGATCCGATTCCGCGCTGCAGGCGGAGAGCAAGGCGGCGAAGGCGATCGGAAAAATAAGGGAAGCGGCAAAGGAAAAAAGCAAAGTCCGTCCGATCGCCCCGGTCGTTTTTCGCATCCGTCCGTTCAATACGCATACCATCCCTTCTCATCACAAACACTTCACAAAGAGCATCTCATCGGTCTTGTTGCCGAGCGCGACGCTGTAATGTCCGTCTTTCGGCACCGTCAGGACGGTTCGAAGGGCAGCTTGAGGCCCGAGTCGATCCAGATGAATTTGCCCGCCTCGTGGTCGTACAGGCCGACCCGAAGGACGCCGGCGCCGGACGGCGTTCAGATGAGCGAGATGTCCGGCGTCGATCCTTTCGACAACATGCCCAAAACGATTCCGGCCGTACGCGTTGGCGTGTTCGTGCCGTCTTCGTGGATCGCCGTTCCGGTTTCAAAGGAAGGCACCGGCCGCCTAAAGTCCGTCGAGAGGATCCGCCGAGCGATTGTTTCCGTCGAATTCGGCCGGCGGCCTGCCATTAGGAGCGATCCCCCTTTCTTCCCTTTCATTCGCCCGACTTCATCCTTTCTTGCATTCTTTCTTGATTCACTTTCCGCTTCTGCTTCCTCGCTTCCTTCCCTTTTTTCACGATCCCGGCTTCTGAGAATGATCGCAAGCCCGAGTTCATCATCCCGTCGCATCTATCGTATCATTATACCATAACGATCACCAGGGGGCGGGATGAAAGCGGCGCTTGAACGTTTGTGCGAATTTCGGTATCCTCGGCTTAAAGGAGGTGAAAAGCATGGCCTGGAGTTCCGCCTCCCATCCCGATCGGCTGCTGCTCACCCGGCAGTTTCCGATCGGACCCGACCGCCGGCCGGAGTTCGAACCGATCATGCAGGCGGCCAACCGGATCTGGAATTCATGCGTCTGGCATTCGCGGGAGATCCGGGAAAAAGAAAACCGGTGGCCGAACGAAGGGGAACTGAAGGCCAAATTCAAGTTCTTCGCGTCCTGGAAGGAACTCCACTCCCAGTCGGCTCAAGCGGTCGTGGAAGAGTACTTTGAGGCCGTCTCCGGCTACCGGAAGCACCGGGAAAACGGTCACGATGAAATGCGTCCTCCGGATTTCAAACCGAAGAAACACCTTCGGACCGTGACCTGGAAAAAACAAGGGTTTAAAGCCGGAGATGACGGCCTTGTGCTGAAGCGATCGCGGGGAAAAGACCCCGTTTCGGTTCCGCTGCCTGCGGGATGGAACGTCATCGTCCTGCCGGATGGACAAAGCATCACCGGGACTCCGGTCGAGGTCAAGGTGAAGGCGATCGTCCGTCGCCGGAAGGTGGAAAACCTCATCCTCCACGTGACCTTCGATCTCGGGGTCGTGCCGGTCCGCCCTGAGGCGGGGCCCGTCGCGGCGTACGACTACAACGCGGCCATGCTTGCCCGGGCGACCTCCGCCGGTGTGCTGGATCTTTTCGTCGGCCGCGAACTCCTGGCCCAGATCCAGTACCGGAACAAAGTGCTGGCGGAATTTCAGGCGAAGATGGGCCGCCTCAGGGAAGGATCGCGGCGCTGGCGCCGGCTTCAGGCGGCCAAAGCCCGGGTGCTTGAAAAGCTCGATCGCCGGATCCGGCACATGGAGCACGCCCTGACGAAAGCGCTGGCCGAACTCGACCGGAAAGAAGGCATCGCCGTCGCCGTCCTCGGCGATCTGACCGGCCTTCGTCGCTCCGCCGGGACCGGGATGAAGGGGAAGAAGGCCAGCCAGAAGATCAACCAGATGGCCTACGATCGCCTCGGCTCCCAGCAGGGGTACAAAAACCTCAGGCGCGGGATTCGGACGACCTTTCTTCCCGAAAAGTACACGTCATCGACCTGTTACGTGTGCGGCCGGCGGGACCCGTCGTCGAGAAGACATCGCGGGCACTGGAAGTGTAGGCGGTGCGGTTTCTCTTTGCAGGCGGATCTGAACGGCGCCGGGAATTTGCTCAAGTTCCGGCTTGCCGAAAACGTCGTCGGCGTACCCGGTCCGGTGTCTTTCCACACGATCCGGCACTGGCGCTGGGATAAGCGCTACAACCGGTACGTACACGTATCGTCAAGGGCCGGGGCATAAGTCCGGCACCTGACGTAGTCGGGACTTCAGTGACGGTCCCCTCCGGAGGCGCGAAGCCTCCGGTGTAACCCGGCAGGACATCCTGCCGCCAGGAAGCCCTTCCCCTTCAGGGGGAGGGAGAAAGTCACAATCTCGTGCTCCGCTTCATGATCGCCGCGGCAATCTCCGCCAGTTCTTCCGGATGATAGCCAGGAGCGAAGGCGTTCGGGATGGCTGCAAGATCGGGGATCTCCCCGCCTTCCGGCGGACCGTCGACCACGTCGAGCGTGCCGCCGTCGGGATGCTCCCCTTTCCAAAGGGCCGCGATCTCGCGATAATCGTCGGGGCTGAAGCGATAGAGACGCCGGTGCAGGCCTTGGTCCCGGTATTTTTTCGCCTCAGGAATTCTTTCGTCGGAAATCTTCGGGATCGGCAACAGTTTCTTCACCTCGACGCCGGTCAGAGATTCAAGGGCGAGGGCGTACGACAGGGCATGGACGCCGCCTCGGACGAGGAGATAACCGATCATCTCGCGGGCGACCGGATGCGTCGTCATTTCATAGACGCGGAGTTTGTGCATGCGGGCTCCGTTTTCCAGAAAGAAATTGTGCAAAAGATCGAGGACGAGGTCACCGCTGTTGAACACGTAATCTCCCTGCCACGGAGCGCCCATCGAGTTGGTCGCCAGCGCCGTCCGGCCGGTGAGGATGGAAAAGTGGCTGTTCCGCTTCGCCGTCCCGCCGGCAAGGGGCGCTTCTGTCGGCGGTCGATCGTCAACGGAGCCTTCGAGCAAAAGGTTGACGGTGTTGGCGACAAGTTCGATGTGGCCGAGCTCTTCGGCGGCGATGTTGGCGATCAGGCTGTAGTACGGGCGCAGCGCTTTTTTCTGCCGGAAATTGAACGACTGCATCGTGTAGTTCATCAAGGTCGACATCTCGCCAAACCGCCCGCCGAACAGCTCCTGAACCGCGGCGGCCGCATCGGGATCGGGGTCGGTCACCCGCGGCAGCTCGATCTGCAGTCGGTCGATGCGCAAATACATCGGTTCGCCTCCTCTTCACCCAGGGATTGAATTTATGATCGCACTTAGACTATATATAAATAATTTCTCGAGGACAATCCCTCATTTTTGCAGGTGCGCTTTCCCCTGGCGTAAGGGGACCCAATCTGTTTTTGTTTCGACGTCCGTCACCGGCTTCTTTCCTGGCGCATATCGTATGACGAACGCCTAACCGACGAAAGGAGGCAGCAAAATGGCGGCTCCGGACCATGCCGGGGGATTTCGAACGATGCGGCGAAGGATTCGTTGGGCGCTCGCCGCGTTCGTCGTCGCTTCCCTCGTTCTTCTTGGCGCCTGTCAGAAAACAGCGCCGGACGGTCCGAAGGGCTCTCAAGCGGAATCGGCGCCGGCTGGCGGCGGCAAAGGAGCATCGGGAGCGGAGGTGGCCCCGCCTGACGGAAGGCAGGATGCGGCGCCGGCGAAGGCGCTCAAAAAGCTGAAGCTTTATGAGGTGACCCATTCGCTTTTCTATGCGCCGCAGTACGTGGCGAAAAATCTCGGCTTTTTCCGGGAAGAAGGCCTCGACGTCGAGATCGTCTCCGGAGAAGGGGGCGACAAGGTGACGACGGCGCTTCTTTCGGGGCAGGCGGACCTCATCCTCGTCGGCGCCGAAATGGCGGTCTACGTCAACGCCCAGAACCCGAGCGATCCGATCGTCGTCTTTGCTCGCCTGACGCAGCGGGACGGAAGCTTTCTCGTCGCCCGGGAGCCGATGCCGAATTTCCGCTGGGAAGATCTGCGCGGAAAAGCGTATCTTGCCCAGAGGAAAGGGGGCATGCCCGACACGATCGCCCAGCACATTTTGCGGAAACACGGCCTTGAGCCGGGCCGGGATCTCGAGTACCTGCAAAACGTCGATTACGCCAACCTGGCGCCGGCGTTTATGGCCGGAACGGGGGACGTCGTTCAGCTATTTGAGCCGTTTGCCTCCCAGGTGGAGCGGGACGGAAAAGGCTATGTCGTGGCCGGCCTCGGCGAGGAGGCCGGGACGGTCCTCTATACGTCTTACATGACGCGGCGTTCCCGGCTGGAGGCCGATCGCGACGCCTTCGTCGCTTTTACGCGGGCGATTGCCCGAGCGCAGACCTATGTGCTCGAACATGACGATGCGACGGTTTACAAAGCGCTCAAAGACGACTTTTCCGGCCTTGACCGGGAAGTGGCCCTCAAGATTCTCGAACGGCTGAGAAGCCAGGACGTCTGGGGGCACGATCCGCTGCCGCCCAAAGAAGATTACGCCCGAACGCTGGAACTCATCCGGGAGGCCGGGCGGCTTGAGCATCCTCTCCCCTATGAAGCGGTGGTCGATCCGACCGTCGCCGAGGCGGCGCTGGCAAGGTAAAAACCCGATCGGAAACGGGTAAGCGCTCGCCACCGCCGATCCGCTTCGGTTCAAAATGGCCGCGATGAAAAAGCCAAAAGAAAAGCGGGCAATCGCGAGATGGCCCCGCGGCTTTATGAGCGGCTGGCTCATTTTACCGAGGGGCCGATCGTTATCGGGGCCACGCTGACCGAACGGGACACCCATGACGATATTCCGGTGCTGTCGGCGCCGTGCGAGGAACCGGTTGGAGAAGCAATGAAAAAGCACAAAAAGCCGGTCCTTAGCTCGAAAAAGGCTTTGCGGGTCGAGTCGCCTCTCCTTCCCTCCCTCCTCCTTGCCTCGGCGAAGCGCCGAACTCCGATGAGAAAACGGGCTTTTGCCCAAAGAGGGAAAGAGCGAACAGTTCCCCGGCCGACGTCCAGGCCGGCCGGGGGCCAGCGCCAAGCCTTAAACGGGCAAACGCTCGCCGCCGCCGACCCGCTCCGGGCCGCGAATCTGGCCGTGACCGACGATTCGGTAGCGAACGGTCGTCAGTTCCGGGAGGCCGACCGGGCCGCGGGCGTGAAGCTTCTGGGTGGAGATGCCCATCTCGGCGCCGAAGCCGAATTCGCCCCCGTCCGTAAAGCGGGTGGACGCGTTGTGATAGACGGCGGCGGCGTCGACTTCGGTGAGAAAGCGCCGGGCGGCTTCCGGATCGTCCGTGACGATCGCTTCGGAATGATTCGTGCCGTACCGGGCGATGTGCTGGAGCGCCTCGTCCAGATCGTCGACCACCCGAACGGCGAGGATGAGGTCGAGAAATTCTTCGGCGTAATCGTCGTCCGTCGCCGGGCGGGCCGGAATGCCGCGGGCCGCGAAGATCTCGAGCGCCCGGGGACAGGCCCGAAGCTCGACGCCGAGGCCGGAAAGGGCGCGGCCGGCTTCCGGAAGATAGGCTTCGGCGATCTCCCGATGCACGAGGAGGGTCTCGATGGCGTTGCAGACCGACGGCCGGTCGACCTTGGCGTCGACGGCGAGGCGGACGGCCATGGCGACGTCCGCCGCCCGGTCGACGTACAGGTGGTTGTTGCCGATGCCCGTTTCGATCACCGGCACCCGCGCCCCGTCGACGACTCGGCGGATGAGGCCGGCGCCGCCCCGCGGGATGACGAGGTCGATGAGCCCCCGAGCGGTGATGAGGTCGTCGACGACTTCCCGTTCGGGCCGCTTGATGAGGGTCACGGCCGACGGCGGAAAGCCGCGGGCTTCTAGGGCCGCCTGAAGCGCCGCGACGAGGGCGCTGTTCGTCCGCAGGGCGTCCCGGCTCCCCCGGAGGACGACGGCAGAGCCGGCCTTGAGCGCCAGGGCGGCGGCGTCGACGGTGACGTTCGGGCGCGCTTCGTAGATGATGGCGATGACGCCGAACGGCACGTGGACCTTTTCGATACGGAGGCCGTTCGGCCGCGTCCAGGCGGCGGCGACGCGGCCGACGGGATCGGGCAGGGCCGCGACGGCCTCAAGACCTTCGATCATGCTCCGGAGGCGGCCTTCGGTCAGCGTGAGCCGGTCCAGCCGGGCCCTCGGCGTCCCCCGTCCGGCGGCTTCGCGGACGTCCTCGGCGTTGGCGGCGAGGATCGCTTCCCGCTCCCGCCAGAGGACCTCCCCCATCGTTCGAAGCACGGCGTTTTTCGTTTCCGTTTCGGCCCGGCCGACCGCCCCGGCGGCGGCCCGGGCGGCGCGAAGGAGCGCTTCCACCTCTGCCTTGCGGGCGGCGATCGCCGGATCCGGCGATGACATCGAAGTCGACATCGACATGGCCGATCCCTCCTAGGAAAGAAGTCACCCGTTTTGGAAGAAATCACCGGCTTGGGAGAAGTCGCCAGGAAGCCGTGACGGATTTTACAGCCGGGCGTCTTCTTTTTATGGTCGGGCGTCTTTTGACGGCCGGGCGCCGCCCGCCGGCACGGTGAGCACAAAGTCGTCCCGGTGGATGACGACGCCGATCCCCCGGACGGCATCCTTCCCTTCCCGCGCCCGGCGCTCCAGAAGAAGCCGGAGGTCGGCGGCGCCGAAGCGGGAGATCCCCCGGCCGATCTCCTCCCCGTCCGGACCCCGGACGGTGACGGTGGCGTGTTCGTCGAACTGCCCTTCGACGGCGACGATGCCCGGAAAAAGGAGGCTCTTTCCGCCGGCGACGAGGGCGTCCCGGGCGCCGGCGTCGACGGTGATCGCGCCGGCCGGCCGGAGCGCGGCGGCGAGCCAGCGTTTTTTTCCCGCGTAGCGCCTCGCCGGGAAAAAACGGGTGCCGCGGCTTTCTCCGGCGTAGAGGGCCTGAAGGACGCCGGGCTTCGCCCGGGCGATGATGACGTCGATTCCGGCGAGGACGGCGAGGCGGGCGGCGAGGAGCTTCGTCCGCATGCCTCCGGTGCCGACGCTCGTCCCGGCGCCGCCGGCGAGGGCAAGAAGGGCGTCATCCCACGCTTCGACCCGCTCGATCCGCCGGGCGCCGGGGACTTTGCGGGGGTCGGCCTCGTAGAGGCCGTCGGTGTCCGTGAGGAGGACGAGCCGCTCGGCGTCGAGGGCGATCGCCACCCGGGCGGCAAGGGTGTCGTTGTCTCCGACGCGGATTTCATCGACGGCGACGGTGTCGTTTTCATTGATGATCGGAAGGACCCCGTGGGAAAGGAGCATCTCCGCCGTCGAACGGGTATGGAGGTAGCGCTCCCGGTGGTCGAAGTCATCCCGGGAAAGAAGCAGCTGGCCGACGACGAGGCCGTGCCGGGCCGCCGCCCGGCGATAGTGTTCCATCAGGATTCCCTGGCCGACGGCGGCCGCCGCCTGCTTCTCCGGCACCGTCAGCGGCCGCCTCCAGCCGAGGGCGTCCCGGCCGAGGGCGACGGCGCCGGAGGAGACGAGGACGACCGCCTGCCCCGCCCGCCGTAGGCCGGCGATGTCGTCGACCAGCGCTTCAAGCCGATCCGGCCGAAATCGGCCGTCGTCGCCGGTCAGGCTGCTCGAGCCGATTTTCACCACCCATCGGGCCATCGGCTTCCCTCCCCTGATACGAAAAAACGCTTTCGCCCGTGAAGGGCGAAAGCGTCGCTTCCGCGGTACCACCTTCGTTGGCCGATCCAATGGCGGTCGGATGGAACCGTCCGCCGGTCGGGCCCGCTCGGTGCCGATATCGGAGCACCGCCGCCTCGCTCTTCGCGAGGAGCTCCGAAGGGGGGACGTCGAGGGGTGCGGGGCCGCCTTTCAGCCGCGGGCGCGCCTCTCTGGACCGCAGAAGCCCCCGACGCATGGCCTTCGTCATCGCCGGTTATGCGCCTTTGCCTTGCGGATTATGCGGATGTCGGAGCGGGGCGCTTGGGCGCCCTTCGACGATCGGCTTTGACTTCTATATATCCTTTTTTGATGGCGTCGTCAAGTTTTGCCGGCGTCGCCAAGCGCCAGCCTAAACACGCCTTCTTCGTCGCTCGGCGCCCGCCTCACCGGCGCCCGCTCAGCGTTCCGTCGGTCCGACGATCCACGCGTCGTGAAAGCCGAGCGTTTTCAACCGCCGCAAAAGCTCCTCGGCGCTCGAACGATCGGAAAAGGCGCCCACCTGAACGCGGTAAAGCGGCGTTTCGACCGCGGAGGCGCCCGGAATTTTGAGCGGCTTCCCGGCGGTGGCGTCCGATGCCGGAGGGCCGGCCGTCTCCGGAGGCAACAGGGGCGCCGGCGGGGACGATCGCGGCGCGAGATCGAGCATCCGGGCCAACCCTTCCGCGGTCGCTTCGGCCATCGCCGTCCGGGCCGCCGGATTCCGGAGGAGGGCATTGTCTTCGGCATTGTCGATAAAGAGAAATTCGCCGAGTAGGGCCGGCATGGCCGTCAGCCTGAGGACGGCGAAGTCGGCCCGCTTCACCCCTCGATCGGCGACGCCGTAGGGTTTAAGCGCCCGCATGATTTCGGCATGAATCCACCGCTGGGCGACTTCGGTGAAGGGCGAGACGGCGCCCCGATAGATATATGATTCAAAACCCCGGGCCCGGCCGTCGAAGGCGTTATGATGGACCGAAAAGAAAAAATCAGCCCGAAGCCGGTTCGCAAACGCCGCCCGATCGGCAAGCGGAACGGTGACGTCCTCCGTCCGGGTGAGCTCGACCCGGACGTCGTATCGGTCGAGGAGCGCCGAGCGAATCTTCTGAGCCAGGTCGAGCGCCGACGCTTTTTCCGTAAGCCCAAAACCGACCGCCCCGGGGTCTCGGCCGCCATGCCCCGGATCGAGGACGATCAATTTGGACATCGACCTGCCTCCTTTTGCCCTTCTGGTGTGGAAACAAGCGGCCGCCGGATCGTCGGGCCGCGGCCGCCCAATCCGCCGATGAGCCCCGTCCAGCCGGAACGCGGCGGAAAACAAAAAGCCGGCAGAACACCGTTCTACCGGCAATGTACGTTCCGGAGGCCGAAGGGGTTCGGGCCTCGTCCTAACGCTTTTGTCCGGCGCCCGATTTGGCGGATTTGGCGGCTTCGATCGCCCGTTCGGCGTAGCCTTTGTACCACGGCGCCGAAGACGGGTCGAAGCCTTTTTCCCGCTCCGCGTCGGTGATGTACGCCGCGTCGTCCGGCGCGTCGCCGTTCGGCCAGTCTTTCCCCTTGGGGGCGAAGTCCGGCCGGTCGTGGGAGAGGATGTAGGCGGCCAGGTTCACCGCCTGCTCGTCGGTGAGCTCCCCCTGTTTGATGCCGCCCATCTGGCCGAGGGGCATGTTGCGCTTGATGTAGCCGGCCATCGTGCCGATGCGGGCCATCCCGGCGCCGATGTTGAAGGAGCGATCGCCCCAGAGGGCCGGGCCGGTCGTCGGGCCGGTGCCTTCGCCGTTTTGGCCGTGGCAGGCGGCGCAAGCCTGCTCGTACAGCTTTTTCCCTTCGTCCAGGTTCGGGGCCGTCATGTCCCGGTAGGCTTCCACCCGGTTCTTCACGATCCACGGCCGTTCTTTAATGCCGATCGGCACGCCTTCGGAGATGAAGGTGAGATAGGCGACCATCGCCCGCATCTCGTCGGAGTTGTACGGGAGGGGTTTGCCGTTCATGCTGCGCATGAAACAGCCGTTGATGCGGTCTTCCAGCGTGAGCACTTTGCCGGAACGGGAAATGTACTGCGGGAAGACGGCGGCGACGCCTAAGTACGGCGACGTATCGTCCATGCCGCCGCCAGCGTGACAGCTGGAGCAGGAAAGGTCGTTGCCGACGTAATCCGGGAGGAGGGTGTTCGTCTCGTTCATCAGCCTGTAGCCGTACTTGATCGCTTCTCCCTCCGGCCCGTCGGGGACCTGGCTCAAATCCGGCTTCGGTTTCGGGACGGCGGTGGTCGGCGCCTGGGCGCCGGCGGAAGCGGCGGCATCGGAGGCCGGCGTTTTTTCCGGCCCTTTCCCGGCGGTTGCCAGGGCGGTGCGGATTTCGTTGCCGACGATGAGGACGAAGACGATGGCGAGCAGGAGAATGATGGCGGTCCACATCCGTTTGGCGGCGCCGTCGGCGCGGTCGTTGCCGTTCATCGGTCACGCCCCTCTCTGAAGACCCGTCCGGTGACCGCCGGCCGCCGCCTCCGGCCGCCGGTGACGGGCAGAATGTGTTTTCTTTCACTTTCAGTTTAAGGGAAATCGCTTTCTCGTGAAAAGGGATTTTCCGCTCGTTTGCAAAGGTGTCGAATCGGGCTTGTTTTTGCTGGTTTTTAGCATGGGTACAATAAAAACGGCCGCCAACGGCCCCCGCCCGTTCAACGATTGGACACGGACGGTCACCGTCGGCAGCTCGTGTCCCCTTCGGGGACGACGTGCGCACCGAGCGGGACGGAAGTTTATCGCTCCGCCCGACGATCGGCTTTTTTCGCCACCGTCGCCGCCTGCTGCAGCGGATCCCAGACGGCGTTGAACGGCGGCGCGTACGAAAGATCCAGCGCTTCGAGCTCGTCAATCGTCATCCCGTGGTAGAGGGCCGTCGCCAGGACGTCCACCCGCTTGTCGACGCCGGCTTTGCCGACAATCTGTCCGCCCAAAAGGCGCCGGTCGTCGCGCCGGAAGAGGAGCTTCACGTGAAGCTCGGCGTTGTCGGGATAATACCGGGCGTGGGCCCGGGAACGGATGCGGACGGTTTCGAAGGGCACGCCGAGGGCCTCCGCTTCGCGGCTCGATAGGCCGGTGCGTCCCATAGCGATGTCGAGCACCTTCATGATCGCGCTCCCGACGATGCCGGCGAAGCGGGCGTCTCCACCGGTCATGTTCGTCCCGGCGACCCGGCCTTGCTTGTTGGCGTGGGTGCCGAGGGGGACGAAGTCGTCGGCGCCTTTGATTCGGTGGAACTGCGTGGCGCAGTCGCCGGCGGCGTACACATCCGGGAGGCTCGTCTCCATCCGGTCGTTCACCCGGATGGCGCCTTTCGGCCCGAGCTCGGCGCCGGCTTCCCGGGCGAGCTCGCTGTTCGGCACGACGCCGACGGCGACCAGAACGAGGTCAGCGGGATACGTGTTTTTGTTCGTGACGACGGCCCGGACGCGCCCCCCTTCCCCTTCGAGGCGCCGCACTTCTTCGCCGAGGCCGACGGCGATGCCGTGGCGCTCCAGGGCGTCCCGGGCGAGGTCCGCCATGTCGGCGTCAAAGGTGAGGGCCAGCTGCGGCGCGAGGTCGAGGACGGTCACCGTCTTCCCGAGGAGGTGGAACGCTTCTGCTATCTCGAGGCCGATGTAACCGCCGCCGATGATCACGACCCGCTCGACGGGGCGGTCCCGAAGGTCGGCGAGGATCCGCTCGGCGTCGCCGAGGGTTTTCAGCGGAAAGACGCCGGCGAGGTCCCGCCCTTCCCACCCCGGCAGGATGGGCCGGGCGCCGGTGGCGATGAGCAGCTTGTCGTACGGAACGGTGCGGGTGTCTCCGGTGGCGAGGTCGGTGACGGCGACGATTTTGGCGGCCGGATCGATGGCGGTCGCCTCGTGCCGGAGATGGACCCGGATGTTGTATTTTTCCTCGAATTCTTGTTTTGTCCGCGCGACGAGGCGCTCGGCGGAAGGGACGAGGCCGCCGATGTAGTACGGAAGCCCGCACTGGGCATATGAAACGATGTTGTCCCGCTCGAACACGTCGATCGCCGCATCCGGATCGAGGCGGCGGATCTGGGACGCCGCGCTCATGCCGGCGGCATCGCCGCCGATGATGACATAACGCTGGGACACCCCCAACGCCTCCCCTCTCTTTTGTCCCTGGCCCTTGCGGCATCATCGCGCTTCTTTAACGTTTGCGTTTAACGCTCGCGCGCGTCGGCTTCTTCGTCGGCGCCGGTACCGGCATCAACGTCCGCACCGCCTTCCGCTTCGCCCTCAGCCTCAACGACGACGCCGGCCGCAAGGCGCCGCAGGCGGATGAGAAAGCCGGTGTGGGCGACCATGCGGTGGTCCGGTCGAACGCTTTCCGGCGTGGCGTGCCACGGCCGGAGAAGGAGTTCTTCGACTTCGATCGGTCCCCAGCCGGGTCGGCCCGAGATGGAGGAGACGAACTTGTGCAGCTGGTTCGTCGTCGGCAGCCAGACGAGGAGGAGGCCGCCGGGGCGGACGGACGCCTCGGCGCCGGCGATCGCCTGCTCCGGCTCCGGCACGTCGAGGAGCAGAAGGTCGAGCTCCCGCTCGTCGATGCCGCTGTAAACGTCCCGGACCTCGAGGCGCCAGTTCGGCGGATCGACGCCGAAAAAGCGGCGGACGTTTTCCCGGGCGAGCTCGGCAAACTCCGGCCGCCGCTCGTAGGAGACGACCCTCCCTTCCGGGCCGACGGCGCGAAGCAGGACGAGCGTCGCCGCGCCGGAGCCGACGCCTGATTCCATCACCCGGGCGCCGGGGCGAAGATCTCCGCGAAGGAGGATGCGCCCGAGATCTTTCGGATACAGAATCTGCGTCCGGCGGGGCATCGTCATGATGTAGTCTTCGAGCGTCGGCCTAAGCGCCAGCACCGTCTGGCCGGCGCTCGTCGGGATGAGGCTTCCCTCGGGACGGCCGACGACGTCGTCGTGGCGGACGATGCTCCCGGACGGGGTCTGGGCGACCTGGCCCCGCCGGAGCCGGCGGAGAAAGGAACGCCCTTTGGCATCGATGAACAGGACGAGGTCACCGTAATCGAATGGGCGGATGTCGCTTCACCTCGCGTCGCTTCGGTCATGCCGGTCGGCCCGGCCGTCATAAACAAAATAATAAATGGAGAAAAGAAGCCGGAAACCAAGGCGCTCGGAAACGGCGGCAGCGAGGAGGCCGATCGGTGAACGGGTTTTGGCCGGCGCTTTTGTTTAACGCGGTGACGGAGCTCGACAACGTCCTTGTCCTCACCGCCGTCGTTCGGCGGCGGTTTGCCTTTTCCCGCCCGGCACTCTTCGGATTGGTCTCGCTGGTGGCCCTCGTCCGGGCGACGGCGATGCAAAAGATCGCGCCGGCGCTCGCCCGCCCGACCGTCGCCTGCCCGGTGGGACTGTATGCGTTCGGGCTGGCCGCCCTCATCCTCGGGCAGTCGCTCCGCCCTCCGCGCCCGGAACGCGATGCGGCTTTCGCGCGGTGGGCGGGGCTTCGGCGGGCGGTGGCGATCGCCCAGGGGCTTTTCGCGGTTCTCCTGCTCGACCTCGCCTTAAGCGCCGATCAGCTCGTCATCGGCGCCGGCTGGCTCCCGGCAGGCCTTCCCGGCTTTGCCGCCGTCCTCGGCGGGCTCTGGGCGGCGTTTTTGGCCGTCTGGGGGCTGCCGGAGGCGGTGTTCCGCTCTCCGTGGACGGTTCGCACCGCCGCCGTCCTCGTCGCCCTCGCCGGTTGGGACGTCCTGCCGGCGCCCTGCCGCGGTCCGGCGGCGCTTATGGCCGCCGCCGGCTTTCTCCTCGCCTTCGTCCGGCGAACCTTTCGTCCGGGCGATGGATGACGGTCGGCGCCGACCCTTCCCGGGGCGCTTCAGCGGGCGATCCGGGCGTGGCGGATGCCGTAGCCGAAGTAGACGACGAGACCGAGGAGGAGCCAGAGGCCGAAGCGGACGAACGTCACCGCCGGCAAAGACGCGATGAGGACGAGGGAGCCAACGATGCCGATCGGGGCAAACAGCCAGAGGGCCGGCACTTTGAAGACCCGCGGCTCATCCGGCCGCCGGAAGCGCATGACGACGACGGAGACGGTCGTGAGCAAAAATGCCGAAAGCCCGCCGATGTTCGCGAGCTCCGCGAGCTCGCCGATCGAGAGGAAGCCGGCGAGGATGATGCCGGTGCCGAAGACGAGGACCGTCGCCATCGTCGGCACCCGGCGGGTCGGGTGCACGCGGGCGATCGCCGGCGGGAGAAGGCCGTCCCGGCCGAGAGCGAAGAGGATGCGGGTGGCGGAAAGGCCGTTTCCGAGCATCGTGGCGATGAGGCCGAAGACGACCGCCGCCGAAAGAAGCGCGCTTCCCCAGCGGATGCCGACCCGGGCCAGGGCGTAGGCCGCCGGGTCCGGGACGTCGAGGTCGGTGTACGGCACCATGCCGAGCATGACAGCGGCGACGACGACGTAAAAGAGGGTGAGCAGGATGAGCCCGCCGAGGAGGGCGATCGGGATCGTCCGCTGGGGGTTTTTGACTTCTTCGAGCACGGTCGTCACGCCGTCAAAGCCGGTGTAGGCAAAAAAGACGAGAGCCGCGCCGGTGAGGATGCCGCTTACGCCGTACGGGGCAAACGGCTGCCAGTGGACGGGATCGACGTAGCCGACCCCGACGGCGATGAAAAAGAGGATCGCGGCGACCTTGATCCACGTAAAAAAGGCGTTCGCTTGTCCGACGAGGCGAATGCCGGCCAGGGCGATGGACGCGACGAGGAGGAGGCCCAGGACGGCCGGCAGATTGACGACGCCGCCATGGGCGAGGTCCCGGGTGAGGGCCTCCGGAAGCGACAGGCCGGCGGAGCGGGCGATCTCGACGACGTAGCCGGACCAGCCGACGGCGACGGTTGAAGTGATGACGGTAAACTCGAAGATGAGGTCCCAGCCGACGATCCAGGCGAGGATCTCGCCGAGGGCCACGTAAGTGTACGTGTAGGCGCTCCCGGCGACCGGGACCATCGAGGCGAACTCGACGTAAGCCAGGCCGACGGCGATGGTGACGAGGCCGCTTAGGGCAAACGAAGCGATGACGCCGGGGCCGGCGTAGTGGTGGGCGACCGTTCCCGGCAGGACGAAGATGCCGGCCCCGATCGTCGAGCCGAGGACGAGGAGCATGAGCTGAAGCGGTCCCAGCTCGCGCTTCAGCTTGTATTCCCTTTCTTCGGCGAGCTCCCGGGCTTCCTCGACGGTTTTCTTCCGCCAGATGGGGCTCACCGATCGGTCTCTCCTTCGCCGTTTAAGATCGCTTCGATCCGTTCGAGGACGTCGGCGGAAAGGACGACGCCGGAGGCTTTGGCGTTTTCTTCGATCTGCTCCGGTCGGGTGGCGCCGACGATGGCGCTCGCGACGTTGGGTTGCCGGAGGACCCACGCCAGGGCGAGCTGGGCCGGGGTGAGGTCGAGTTCCCGGGCCAGGGCAGCGATTTTCTCGGCCTTTTTCAGCTGATCGTCGGTGAGATACCGCTGGACAAAGGCGCCGGCTTCCGGATCGGCGCCGCGGCTTCCGGCCGGCGCCGGCACTCCGGGCTTGTACTTGCCGGTGAGGACCCCCTGCGCGAGCGGTGAAAAGACGACCTGGCCGATGCCCTCTTTTTCGCCGAGGGGGATGATTTCTTTTTCAATGTAGCGGTTCAACATGTTGTACACCGGCTGGTTGACGACGATCCGGTCGAGGAGGTAGCGGTCGGCGACATGAAGGGCTTCCCGGATTTGGGCCGCCGTCCACTCGCTCACGCCGACGTAGAGGACCTTCCCCTGCCGGACGAGGTCGTCAAACGCCCGGAGCGTCTCCTCGACCGGCGTCTCGGGGTCGTAGCGGTGGGCGTAATAGATGTCCACGTAGTCGACGCCGAGGCGCTTTAGGCTCGCGTGGGCCTGCTCCATGATGTGCTTGCGGGAAAGCCCCCGGTCGTTCGGACCGTCGCCCATCGGCCAGAACACTTTCGTCGCGAGCACAACCGATTCGCGGGGAAACGCCTTGAGCGCCTCGCCGACGACCCTTTCCGCCTCCCCGCGGGCGTAGACGTTCGCCGTGTCGAAAAAGTTGATCCCGAGTTCGTAAGCGCGGTGGATCGTCCGGATGGCCGTCTCCCGGTCCACCGACCGACCGTATGTAAGCCAGCTGCCGAGGCTGATCTCGCTGACGCGCAGGCCGGTTTTGCCGATCTTGCGGTATTGCATGGACATCCCCCCCTCGTCGATTATAGCAGATTTCGGCAGAGGGCATGCGCGCTTCATTCTGCGTTCGGCTTCGAGGGACGGCGTCGCCTAGAACCGCTCCGGCGACGGCGCGTTCAGAAATCCCGTTTCCGCTCACGCCCCGTGCGCCTTCGCTTTCCGCTCGTTTGGTCCGGCGCCGGCTTTGGCTTTCTTCGCGGCGACTTGGCCCTCCTTGAGGCGCGGTGCAACGTCGCGAAACCCGATCAATTTCCGCGTCGCTTCATCGAACAGATGGAGGTCGGCGAAGGCGACGAAAAGCGCATCTTTGAGCGTCACCGTCGGCGCCACCTGGACAAGCGGTACTTCTTTCTGCACTTTTTCCAGCCGGTAGTTGGGGATGCCCGGAGCGAGGTGATGAATGTGGTGAAAACCGATGTTCCCCGTCACCCATTGCAACGGTCGCGGCAGTTTCAAATACGTGCTTCCTTCCATCGCCGCCCGCACATATTCCCACTGCGGATCGCGAAACCAGTAGGCGTCCTCGAACTGGTGCTGCACATAGAACAGGAAAATACCGATCATCCCCGCCAGATACAGGCTCGGGAAATAGACCCAGAGCAGGGCCTTCGCCCCCCAGACCAACGCGGCGCCTCCCAGGGCGAAGGCGATGACGAGGTTGGTGAGCGCCACGGTTTTCCGGATGAACGGCTTCTCTCCGCCGAAGCCGAGCGGAAAACGATAGGCGATCATGAACACGGCGATCGGGCCGATGAAAAACATCACCCACGGATTGCGGTAGACGCGATACTTGAAGCGTGCCCACGGCGAGGCGCGCAAATACTCGTCGACCGTCCACGTCAGGATGTCGCCGACGCCGCGCTTGTCCAGGTTGCCGCTGGTGGCGTGATGGCGGGCATGCTGCCATTTCCAGTAGTGGTACGGGACGAGCGTCACCGCGCCGCTGACAAAACCGAACGCCTCGTTCATCCACCGGCGGGGGAAAAGTGAGCCGTGCCCGGCGTCGTGCTGCAAGATAAACAAACGTACCAGAAAAAGCGCCGCCACGCCGTCGATCGCGAGGGCAAGGGGCAGGAAAAAAGCGGCGGCTCGATACGCCAGGCTAAACAGCACAACAAGCGCAAGGCCGGTATGTGTCACTTGCCACAGGCTGTACCGGAGGTCGGGTCTGGCATACGGCCGAAGAAGCGGCGCCCAGTCTTGCGCCCGAAACGATTTCAAAGTTCCACCCCTTACCCTTTCATCGATTTCCTCCCCAGCATACTCCGGCCGCTCTTGGCGGTCAATCGGAAAAAAGCCCGGCGAAAGGTCTGACCTTTCGCCGGGTCAAACGGGAACGAATGGCTGCTTGCCGGAGATTCAATAGCGGACCTGCGCCGGGACGACGGCGCCCTGGTACTTGTCTTCGATATACTGCTTGACGTCGTCCGAAAGAAGAACGTCGCAGAGCTTTTGAATCCGCGGGTCCTCCTTCGACTCCGGCCGCACGGCGACGACGTTGACGTACGGCGACGTCTTGTCTTCCATGAAGATGGCGTCTTTCGTCGGGTTCAGACCGGCCTGAAGGGCGAAGTTCGTGTTGATGAGGGCGAGATCGACCTTCGGGTCCTCAAGGGCCCGGGGAAGAAGCGGCGCGTCCATGGGCAAGAACTTCAGATGCTTCGGGTTCTCGACGATGTCGGTCGTGGTGGCGCTGGCCCCTTTCCCCTCGGCCAGTTTGATCAAGCCCTCCCGCTCGAGAAGCAGCAACATTCTCCCCTGGTTCGTCGGGTCGTTCGTGATGGCGATCGTGGCGCCGTCGGGAAGATCGGCCGCCGACTTGTAGTTTTTCCCCTTCGCGACGTATGCGCCCAACGGCTCGATGTGGACCCCGCAGACGGGGATGAGATCATACCCTTTTTCCTGGTTGGTCTTTTCGAGGAAGGGAATGTGCTGGAAGTAGTTGGCATCCAGTTCTTTTTCGGCGAGCTTGACGTTCGGCTGGACGTAATCCTGGAAGACGACGACTTTGAGGTCGATGCCTTCATCCTTGAGCTTCGGCTTGACGACGTCATTTAAGATCTGGGCGTGCGGCTCCTGCGACGCGCCGACGGTGAGCGTCTCCGGCTTCGCCGAGTCGGTTTTGCTTTCGCCGCCGGCGGGACCGGTTCCCTCGCCGGGCGCGGTCTTTGTGCCGCAGGCGCCGAGGATGAGGAGCGCGGCGAGGACGAGGAAGATGGCTCCGCTTTTGAGCGGGCGACGGAACATGCGGATCCCCCCTTAAGGTTCAGGATCATGTGGATCAATCGGTCGGACGCCGTTTTGCGGCGCCGTCGCCGCCTCTTTTCCGGCGGCGCCAAGGTGTATGGTCAACGCGCCGGCTGGGCGCGGGACCGTCCGGAAGAGCATGAAGGGCCGGCAGACGGGCGGCCTGGAATGGAGATGCGCCGGGGGTCGTTCAATCCGACCGTCAGCGCCTGTCCAGCCGCCGAACGATTCGGTCACCGATCCACTGCAGCACCTGGACGATGGCGATGAGGAGGACGGTCGCGACGAGGAGGATGTCGTTTTTGAAGGAGTTGTAGCCTTCGTTCCAGGCGAGGGCCCCGAGGCCGCCGCCGGCGACGAGGCCGGCCATCGCCGAGTAACTCACGAGGGCGACGGCGGTGACGGTGATGCCGGAGACGATTCCCGGGAGGCTCTCCGGGATGAGCACTTTCCAGATGATGTCGACCGTCCGGGCGCCCATCGCCTGAGCCGCCTCGATGACGCCGCGGCCGACTTCCCGCATCGCGCTTTCGACGAGGCGGGCGAAAAACGGCGCGGCGCCGGCGACGAGGGAGATGATCGCCGCGTTCGTGCCGTAGGAGGTGCCGATGAGGGCCCGGGAGACGGGGATCGTCCAGAGGATGAGGACGATGTACGGCACCGAGCGGAACACGTTGACGACAGCACCGAGGGCTTCGTTCAGCCAGCGCTTCGGCCAGAGATGCCCCGGCGAGGTGATGATGAGAAGCACCCCGAGCGGGATGCCGATGAGGACGCTGAAGAAAAGCGACAGGAGCACCATGTACACCGACTCGATCGTCGCCTGGACGACGATCTCGGGGTGCGCGACGACGTTTTCAAAGTGCACCGCCCGTCACCTCCTCCGACGCCGGTGTGACCGCCTCGACGATGACGCCAGCTTCGGTGAGAAAGGCCCGCGCCGCCATCAGTTCCGCCGGCGTTCCGGTGAGGCGGACGGTCAGGGTGCCGAAGGGGACGTCTTTCAGGCGCTTGATCTCCCCCCGGAGGATGTTCACCTCGACGTCGTGGCTCCGGATGAGCCGGTGGATGATCGGCGCTTCGGCGACCGCGCCGACGAAGACGAGCCGGAGCGCCTCGGTGCGCCGCCCGTCCCCTTCCGCCTGTCCGGAGGCGCCTTTGCCGTCGGAGGGGGTGTCAAAGACCTCGGCGATGAAACGTCGGGCGACGGCTGACTTCGGCCGGCTGAAGACGTCCGGGACCGGCCCGACCTCCTGGATCACGCCCCGGTCGAGGACGGCGACCCGATCGCAAATTTTTTCGATGACGTGCATCTCGTGGGTGATGAGGACGACAGTGATGCCGAAGCGGCGGTTGATCGAAAGGATCAAGTCGAGGATGTCGTCCGTCGTCTTTGGGTCGAGGGCGCTCGTCGCCTCGTCGGACAGGAGGATGTCGGGCTCGTTGGCGAGGGCCCGGGCGATGCCGACTCGCTGTTTTTCCCCGCCGGAAAGCTGCGCCGGATAGGCGTCCCGCCGGTGCCGGAGGCCGACGAGGTCGAGAAGCGCTTCCACCCGATCCTGGGCCCGGTCCTTCGGCCAACCGGCGATCTCGAGGGGAAAGCGGACGTTTTCAAAGACCGTGCGGGACCAGAGCAGGTTGAAATGCTGGAAGATCATGCCGATTTTCATCCGTTTTTTCCGGAGCGCCTCCGAGGAAAGGGTCGCCAGATCGACGCCGTCGACCCACACCCGGCCGCCGGTCGGCCGCTCCAAAAAGTTGATCAGCCGGATGAGGGTGCTCTTCCCGGCGCCGCTTTCGCCGATGACGCCGAAGATCTCGCCGCGGCGGATGGTGAGGTTAATGTTTTTCAGCGCTTCGACGGGCGCGCCGCGGCCTTCGTATACTTTTTGTACATTTTCGAGCCGAATGATCGCCTCATCATCGGGCGGGATCTCCACGGGGGCGGTCGCGGCGAGCATGCCGCCTCCTCCTTCCTAAGCGAAACCTTTCCGGCCGAAACCTTCCTCACGGAGTCCTTCTTCACCGAACCCCGGTTTTGCGCATAAAAAAATCCTTTCCGCCCGGCCGGCGGCCGGCACGGAAAGGAGTCGCCTCCCTTATCTGCCGGTAAGTCACCGCTCAGGCCTTACCGCTGGAATTGGCACCTTGGCACGGACGTGCCGGTTGCCGGGCTTCATCGGGCCAGTCCCTCCGCCGCTCTGGATAAGGGCTTATCCAGATCGATGCGATTGTCCGGAGAAACCGAACGGAAAACTCACTGGAGCGATTGTAGAGCGGTCGGGGTCGATTGTCAAGCGCAAAAATTTCAGGTATCGTCATCGCCGGTCGACGCCCCTTCCGGCGTGAGGAGGCTCCGCTCCCGAAGCCGCCAGTCCTCGAGGCTGCGAAAGTCGTACCCCTGCGCCCGGGCGTCGTCGATGATCCGGCCGAGGGCGTCGGCGTTGTCCTTGGAGACGCTGTGCAGAAGGATGACCGCGCCGGGGTGAAGCTGGCCCATCACCTGCCGGTAGGCGTAATCCGCCCCCCGGACGACGTCCCGTTCCCAATCTTTGTAAGCGACGGACCAGAAGATCGTCTCCATCCCCATCTCCTGTACCGTACGAAGCAGCCGTTCGGAAAACACCCCCCGGGGCGGCCGGAAAAAGACGGTCGTCCGCTGCGGGGTGAGCTCCGCGATGGCGGCGTTCACCCGCTCGATCTCCCGGCGCATCTCGGCCGGGCTCAGGGCGGACATGTCCGGGTGGCTCCACGAATGGTTGCCGACGATGTGCCCTTCGGCGACCATCCGGCGAACGAGCTCCGGCGCCGACCGGAGGTAGTGGCCGGTGACGAAAAACGTCGCCGGCACGTTCTTTTCCTTAAGCACGTCGAGAATGCGAGCCGTCTGACCGTTTTCATAACCGTTGTCAAACGTAAGATACAGCACCTTGCCTCCCTTTTCATCGTAAAAAAGCGCGCCGTACCGCTCGATCAGCGCCTGAAACCCTTCCCGGGCGATCGACGGCGGCCGGCCGTCGCGGCTTTTTTGAAAGCCCCAGTGGTACGCCCTCGTCTCCACCCCGCCGGGCAGGTTCGCCTCCGACGCGGGCCGGTCGACCGATCCGGCGGAACCATCATCCGATGCGACGCCGAGCGCCGCCCGCGCCGCCCAGGCGGCCGACCCGAACGCCGAAGCCGTAAAAACCCCGAGCGCAAGAACGACCCGAAGGCCCAAAAATCGCATGTCCGCCCCTCCCCGCTCCCCGGACGGCGGCCGGGGTTGGTTCTTTTGTAGTATGGCCGGTGAGGGGCGCCGCTATCGACGGCCCGATCTCGCCGCCTGACGAAAACATCTGTTTTTGTCGGGCAAGGTCTGTTACAATGGGGGCAACCGATGGAAAAATCTCCGCGAAAGGGGCGTTCCCGATGTCCGACCTCTCCGACCGCCAGTGGGCGATCCTTCGGGCGATCGCCCGTTCGCTCCGGGAGCGCGGTTACCCGCCGTCGGTGCGGGAGATCGGGAAAGCCGTCGGGCTGTCGTCGACGTCGTCCGTCCACTTTGAACTCAATCGCCTGGTGCAAAAGGGCATGCTGGAAAAAGATCCGGAGCGGCCCCGGGCCCTTCGGCTGAGCGCCGAAGGGATGCGGCTTCTCGGGCCCGAGGGACGGGAGGCCCATGGCGACGTCCGCTACCTCCCTCTCGTCGGCAAGGTGACCGCCGGACGGCCGATCACCGCCGTGGAAAACATCGAGGGCTACCTCCCCTTCCCCGCCGCCCGGACGCCGGATGACGCTTTCCTCCTTCGGGTCGAAGGGGACAGCATGATCCTTGCCGGCATCCACGACGGCGACCTCGTCATCGTCGAAAAGACTCCCCATGCCAACCCCGGCGACATCGTCGTGGCGATGACCGAAGACGGGGAGGCGACGGTGAAGCGCTTTTATCCCGATCCGGCCCGAGGCGTCGTCCGGCTGGCGGCGGAAAATCCGAACTACCCGCCGATGGAGCTGGCGACGGCGACCGTGCTCGGCCGCGTCGTCGGTCTCATCCGCTTTTACGACCGGTAGAGGACCGCACCGCCGGGGCCGGCTTCGCCTGAACGCCGTCCCGTCCGACCGATCGTCGGCCTGATCGCTCGAATCGCCGGCCCGGCGCGTGGGCCGGTCTTGCCCCGGCGAGCGGCATCGGCGCCTTTCCGAACGCTCTACAGGGCGATCCGCCTCGCTTCCGCCAGACGGACGAGGATGCCGATCAGGGCGAGCTTCACGTGGGCGTACATGAGTCCGCCCTGCAGGTAACCGCGGTACGGGGGCCGAAGCGGCGCGTCGGCCGAAAGCTCGATCGATGCTCCCTGGACGAACGTCCCGGCGGCCATGACGACCGGGTCCCGGTATCCGGGCATCGCCCCCGGCGTCGGCCGGACGTATGACTCGACCGGCGAGTGGGCTTGAACCGCCTCCGCAAAGCGGAGGAGCGTCTCCCGGTCGCCGAAGGAGATGGACTGAATGAGGTCCGTGCGGGGAGCTCCGGGCGGCGGATCGACCGGAAAGCCGACCGCCTGCATGACCGCCGCGGTCAGATGCGCCCCCTTGAGCGCCTCGGCGACGACGTGCGGGGCGAGAAAGAGCCCCTGATAAAATTCGAGCCAGCCCCCCGGCGCCGCCCCGACGGCGAGCCCGATCCCCGGGGCGACGAGCCGGGCGGCGATCCGCTCGATCGCCGCCCGGCGGCCGACGATGTATCCGCCGACCCGGACGAGACCGCCGCCGGGGTTTTTGATGAGAGAGCCGGCAAGGACGTCGGCGCCGGCGTGAAGCGGTTCGATCGGTTCGACGAACTCGCCGTAACAGTTGTCGACGACGGCGGTGACGGCGGCGTTTTTCATTTTGGCCGCCCGGATCGCCTCGGCGAGCTCGGCGACAAAAAACGAGCGTCGCTCCTGATACCCTCGTGAACGCTGAAAAAACACGACCGCTGTTCGCTCGTCGATCGCCGCCCGCATCTTGTCGAGGTTGATGCCGCCGTCCGGGTGAAGGGGCACGATCCGGACGTCGATCCCGTAGTCGAGGAGGTTTCCCTGGCCGCGCCCCTCCGGACCGATCACCGGCCGGAGCGTGTCGTAGGGCTCCCCGGTGGCGATGACGAGGTTTTCACCGGGAAGAAGGAGGCCAAAGAGACTGGCGGCGATGGCGTGCGTCCCGGAGAGAAGATGCGGCCGGACGATCGCCGCCTCGCCGCCGAAGACGTCGGCAAAGACCGCCTCCAGCGTCTCCCGGCCGAGGTCGTGATAGCCGTAGCCGGTCGAGCCGGCAAAATGCCCTTCGCCCACCCGATGCCGCCGGAAGGCGTCGAGCACCCGACGGACGTTTTCCAGTTCCACCGCCTCGATCGCCGAAAAGGCGGGCCGAAGCCCCGCCTCTGCCTCGGCGACGATCGCCTCCGCCCGCCTCCGGCGATCTTCATCGTCGGTTCGATCGCTTCGCGTCCAAATGTCGGTCAACGGCGTCCGTCCTTTCCCCGATGGAGCTCATCGAGCTTTTTCGTCCGTCCGGCCGTCCCCACCTACAGGCCGTCCCCGTCGTCGGCGAAGTCGTCCGCCGTCAGCGTCATGAGGGCCTCCCGAGACGTCGTCCCCTGGCGCACCGTCCGGACGGCGTGCCGCCGGATCGCCCGCTCGACGGCGTTTCGGACGAAGCGGGCGTTGGCAAAGGGCACATCCCGCCTGAGCATCGCTCGGGCGATCCGCTCTTCAAGCCTGCGCCGGGCGCCGGCGTCCATGCGATACTCCCGCTCGGCGCACATCGCCTCGGCGATCTTTAACAGCTCTTCCATCCGGTAGTCCGGGAAGACGATCTGAAGCGGGAACCGGGACGGGAGGCCGGGATTGGCCTGAAGGAAGGCGAGCATTTCCCGGTCGTAGCCGGCGAGGATGACGATGAGGTCGTCCCGGTGGTCTTCCATCCCTTTGACGAGGGTGTCGATCGCTTCGCGGCCGAAATCTTTTTCCCCGCCCCGGATGAGGGAGTACGCCTCGTCGATGAACAAAATCCCGCCGACGGCCCGGCGGATGAGTTCCCGCGTCTTCTGGGCCGTATGGCCGATGTACTCGCCGACGAGATCGGCCCGCTCGACTTCAATCAGATGCCCGCGGCTTAAGACCCCGAGCTCCCGGAAAATCCGGCCGAGCAGCCGGGCGACGGTCGTTTTCCCCGTGCCGGGGTTGCCGCGGAAGATCATATGGACCGTCTGGCGCTCGGTCTTGAGCCCGTAGGCCCGGCGACGTTCGTTGACGAGGCGCTGGGCGATGAGCGTGTAGATCAGTTTTTTGACGTCGTCCAGGCCGACGAGGCGTTCCAGCGCCCCGATCGCCTCCCGGAGCGCCTCCCGGTCGGCCACCTTGAGCTCCGGATCGGAGGCAAACCGGCGAAGGTCGTCGGCGATCCCCGCCGGAGCCGTCCGTCGGGGGTGATCGATGACGACCGACATCTGATAGCGCGGCATGCTCTCCCTCCTTCTGGGCGTTTATACCGTATGCGCCGTGCCCAGAGTCGGTGACACTCCGCCGAATTGCCCCCGCCGGCGCTTCATCGCCCAGGCGCATCCCCGTCCTTCGGGCCGTTCGCCGATCGGCGGCAGGGGGCAGTCGTCCGGGAACGCGACCGGCCGGCGCACCCCGGAGCGGAAATCCGTTCGCCGGCCGATCCCGCCGAGCGGCCCGCGACCGAGAGGCCGGCGGACGCCGAAGCGGCCACCGCCCGTCCCCTCGAGGGGGGCGTTCCGGCTCCGGCCTTAAAGTGCCGCCCGGACGATCGCCCGCACGTCGTCGGCATCGAGCGTCATGAAATGGCCGAACGGCCCCCGCCGGGCGAGGGATTTTTCCACGATCGCCTCGACGTCCGCCTCCGTGATGCCGAACTCCCGAAGCCGGGTCGGCGCCCCGAGGCCTTGCCAGAACGCCTCCAGCCGCTCGATCGCCGCCAGGGCGAGATCGTCGACGGACTTCCCGGCCGGATCGATGCCAAACACCCGCGTCGCGAGATTCGCCCACCGTTCCGGCCGCACCCGGTAGACGTGCCGCATCCAGTGCGGGAACAGGATCGCCAGCCCCGCGGCGTGGGGGATATCGAAGAGGGCTGAGACGGCGTGCTCGATGTTGTGCGTCGCCCAGTCGCCCTGGACGCCCATCGACAGCGTCCCGTTGAGCGCTACCGTCCCGGCGAGGAGGATCGTCTCCCTGAGCGCGAGGTCGTCGAGCCGCTCGACGAGCTTCGGCGCCGCCTCGACGATCGCCTGGAGGAGCCCTTCCGCCAGCCGGTCCGTCACCGGCGTGTTCTCCACGGTGTGGAAATACTGCTCGAAGATGTGGGACATCATATCGACGATGCCGTAGACCGTCTGGTCTTTCGGCACCGTGAGGGTGTACGCCGGATCGAGGAACGACGCCCGGGGATAGACGAGCTCCGACGACCAGCCGTACTTTTCCTTCGTCGCCTCGTTCGTGAGCACCGAGTTTTTGTTCATCTCAGAGCCGGTCGCGGCGAGGGTCAGCACCGCATAGACGGGAAGCGCCGCCTCCGGCGTCGCCCGGCCGAGGACGACGTCCCAGATGTCCGCCTCGCCCACCGCGGCGACCGCCACGCCTTTGGCCGCGTCGAGGACGCTCCCGCCGCCGACGGCGACGACCGCCTCGACCCTCGCTTCCCGGGCGATCGCCGCCGCCCGGCGGACGGTGCCGACGCGGGGGTTCGGTTCGACGCCGGAGACCTCAACCCATTCGACGCCGGCCTGCTTCAGCACCCAGGTGACGTCCTCGTAGGCGCCGTTTCGTTTGATGCTTCCACCGCCGTAGAGGAAAAGCACCCGCCGGATGCCGCCGAGGAACTCCGGCAGCCGCTCCACCGCCCCCCGGCCGAAGATGAGGCGCGTCGGATTATAAAACTGAAATGATTGCATGGATCTACCCTCCTTTTTTCATGCGACTTCGGTCTCGGATGTTCTCGCCGAACCCGCTCTCCTTCTCCGGTCCCTTTTGGGCTTCCCGATCCGAAGTTCCGGATCGCTCCGCAGGCCGTCATCGATCTTCCGGCCAGCGGATCCACCGGGCGAAGTACCCCTGCTCAATCAAGGCCTTGATCAGAATGACGACGACCGGTGCAACGAAGATGCCGACGGCGCCGAAGAGCGACATCGAAACGATGATCGCCGCCAGCATGGTGAAGGGCGACACCCCGAGGGACTCGCCGACGATCCTCGGCTCGACGATCTGCCGCACGACCACGACGACGGCATAGAGAACCGTCACCCAAAGCGCCGTGCGAAAATCGCCGACGATGAGATGGTAGCCGATCCACGGCAGAAAAAGGGACGAAATGCCGAGGATCGGCACGAAATCCGCGATGCCGGAAAGGAGGGCGACGAAAAAGGCGTTCGGCATCCTAAGGAGGATCATGCCGGCAAAGATGATCATCGCCGTGATGGAGACGATCTTAAGCTGCGCCTTCACGTAGCGGCCGAGGCCGGAGAGGACGTTTTCCTGCAGGAAGCGAACGGCCCGCCGGAGCGTCCCCGGCGCCCGGGTGTGGAACGCTTCGCGAAAGCGATCATACTCCAAGCTGAAAAAAAAGGCAATGATCACGGCAAGCCCCCAGTTGATCACCCACTGGGTGACGCGGAACGGCACGCCCTTCACCAGGTTGAAGAGCATGAGGACGCCGTCTTTAAGCCAGGCGTTGATCGTGTCGACCGCCTGCGTGAGATACCGCTGCACCTCCTCGATCGCTTCCGGCGGGACCCGATCGAGTCGAGCCTGCAGGTGGGCTGTCTGCTGTTCAAATTGCCGTTGCAAGTAACGCATATATTCAGGTAAATTTTGCGCCAATGAATTGAGCTCGTTGACGAGGATGACCGCGCCGAGGGTCACGAGGCCGAACAAGATGAGCAAAAATCCGAGCATCACAATCGTCGTCGCCACCGCTCGGTGCACCCGGCGGCGGGCGAGCGCTTCGACGAACGGGTGGATGAGGACGTAGAGGAAAAGCCCGTAGACGATCGGCTTCGCCACCCGGAAGATCAGGCTCGCCAGGAGCATCAGGACATACCCCGTGAAGACGATCACGGCGATGTCGAAGATCGTTCGGGCATATTTCCGGTAATATTCGAACACGCCGGGTTCACCTGCCGGTTTTTAGCATACCACGAAACGAGGCGGAGCAAAAGGGAAGCGGGCCGAAGAAAAGACGAAGCCTTCGAGGCCCGAAGGCTTCGTCCCGCGCTGCCGGTTGGATTCCTAAGGCCCCCGGCGGTTACCGGTCCAGGAGGTTCCCCAGACCGGCGTCGGCGGCCGCATCCGGCCGGAGGGCGTCCGCCGCGGATGTCGATCCGGCGGCCTTCGCCCCGGCCTTTTCCCGGAGCGTCGGCGTCGCCCGGGCCGCCATCTCCTCGGCGATCTCTGCGAGCTCGTTGGCGCCGGTGCCTAAGGCCCGGCTGGCCCGGGCAAGCATCTGACGGCCCTGCTGAACGGCGCCCCCCGCCACCTGGCCGAACTGCTGCGAAAGCGCCCCGGCGACGAGCCCCAGCCCGGCACCGAGCAAAAACGCGCCCCAGCCTCGTTCCGCCATGTTGCTCCCTCCTTCCCGGCGCACCCGTAGTGTGTACCGGGGAAAAGGGCCGTATGTAGTCCCCTTCGCTGACAAAATGTATAATGAAAGAAACGGAAGCGAGGAGGCCTCCCATGCGCCGCCCCGACCGCTCCGGGTCCGGCATCGGCCGGCCGAACATCCGCCCCCTCCCCTTCCGGCACCCCGCTCCATCGACCTTCCGCCCGCTTTTTCGCCGCTCGGGGGGTGCCGCCCTCATCGCCCTCCTGCTCCTCCTCGCCGCTGGCTGCGCCCGGTCCGCCGTCGGGCCGGCCGCCCCCTCCCCTTATGAAGCGTTGGACCGCGCACCGGCGAGGGAAAACAGGCCGGCCGACGCCGGGGGAGAAGTCCCGGCGCCGCCGGTCGCGGAAGTCCCGGCCGATCGTCCCGGGATGCCGGACGATCCTGCCGGTGCGCCGGATCCTTCACCGCACGAAACCGTCATCCACCCACTCGGCGGCGCCGGCGCCGACGCTCCGGGGGCGATCCTCCCGGCTTCCCCGCCGGCGCCGGTGGCCGAGCCCGGCCCGCCTTCCGGGGGCGAGGCCGGCGAAGCTTACTTCGTCGACCCGAAGTCGTTCACGCTGAAAGCGGACGGCGCCCGCTCCGGCGCCTCCTCGGAAGTCCAAGCCCCTCGAGCGCCGGCGGAGCGCGTCGTCCTCATCACCGTCGACGACGCGCCGCGGGGCGAGAGCACCGAGGCGCTGCTCGGCCTTTTCGATCGCTACCACGTCCGGGCGATCTGGTTTTTAAACGGCATTTACGCCGAAACGCACCCCGCGCTCGTGCGGGAGATCGTCCGGCGAGGGCACCTCCTCGGCAACCACACCTGGTCCCACAAAAACCTGGCCTCCCTTACCCCGGCCGAGATCGAACGGGAGGTCATCGGCCTGAACGACTGGATCGAAAAAACCGCCGGCGTGCGGCCCGCCTACTTCCGGCCGCCGTACGGCGTCATGCCGACGAAGGATCGGGCGAAAGCCGAAGCGATCCGGAAGATCCTCGCCCGGGAAGGCATGCAGATGATGAACTGGTCCCTCGGCTCTCGAGACTGGGAATTCAGCCGTCCGGACGACATCGTCCGGACGGTGGTCGACCATGCCTTTTCCGGCGCCGTCATCCTCTTTCACGACAAAAAAACGACCGCCGAAGCGATGGCGCCCATCCTCGAACGATTGAGCGGCGCCGGTTACCGCTTCCCGGCGCCGAGCGGCCCCCGGCCCTGACGCCGGGGTCCGCTCGCTTCGGCCGCCCGGCTACGGGCGGCGGCGAAGGCGGCCGCCGGACGTGCGGAGCGGCGGGCCGAGGCGCTTTTCGAAACGAAGGCCGCTCAGGCCGCCGACGGCGACGGCGCCCCAGACCGCCGCCGGCGCCAAGGGACGATAGGCCAGCCAGAGCCAGAGCGCCGTCCCGGCCGCGAGGAGAACGAGGAACCCCCCCGCCCCCTTCGGCCCTCCCCGGCCGGCGCCGGTCGCCCACCGTCGCCGAACCCCTCCGGCCAGAAGGAGCGCACCGCCGAGCGAAAGCCCCCGGCCGACCGCATATCCGGCGTAGGCGCCGATGCCGAACACGAGGAGAAGCCCGAGCGGGCGATAGAGGCTCCAGCTCACCCAGTCGGCCAACGACCCGCCGGCGACCGCCGCCGCCCGGTAGAGTTCCCCCTCGGCAACCGGCACGAAGAGAAAGGCAAGCCCGAGATGCGCCGCCGCCCCGAGGGCGGCCCGGGCGTCCGATCGGTCTCGCATCCGACTCCCCCGGAGGGAACCTATTCGGACGCCGGCCGCCTTAGACGCGCCGGGTTCGTCCCGACCCGATCGACGTGGGGGCGGCTCGATCCGGCGCCGCCTTCGGCCCTACGGCGATTCGGCTTTCGGACGCTCCTCCATCGGGGGAGCGTCCGGCAGAAGGAGCGTCTGGCCGGCGATGATCGTGTTGTCCTTGAGGCCGTTCGCCTCCCGGATCCAGGCGATCGCCGCTTTCGTCCCGTACGTCCGCATCGCGATGCGGTAGAGCGTATCCCCCGGCCGGACGACGTACCGGCGGCCGGCCGGCGCCCGGTCGGTCCGATCCTTCCCGTCCGGTCCGCGCGGCGGTTCATCGGTTCTGCCGCCGGCGCCGGCGGTCGCGCCGATTGCGGCGGCCTCCGAACGATCCGGCGGGGCGGCGGGGCCGGCCGCCGGCGGCGAAGGCGCTTCGGACACCGGAGAGGGGGAAGGCGCCGTGGCCGCCGGCGGCGGCGAGAGGGCGCCGGCCGCACCCTTTCGGTCCGGCAAAGCGCCGCGGTCCGGAAGGGCACCCTCCGGAGTCTCCCGGAGCGCCCCCGGGAGCCACGGACGCCCGACGGTGGCGAGGATGAGACCGACGGCGAGGACGAAGCTGGCCCCGACGATGCGAAGGAGCGACGGCCGATCCAGCCACCGCCGGCGGCCCGTCGTCTCTTCCGTCCGCCTCCCCGACGTCGCAGGCCGGGTCCGATCCCGCGGGAACGTTCTCCATGAAAAGAGCGACGGCTTTTTCGGCCGCGTCCTGAGCGGAAGAGGCGGCCGAGTCTCGCCCGCGCCGATCTCCATCCGGCCGGCTTCCTGCCCTCCGTTCTCCGGCGCCCTTTCCTGCGGTGCCCCGGGCGCATCGGCGGCCGCGTCGCCCTGCTCGAGGGATCGCTTGATCTCCCGCCAGTCGCGCATCGCCTCATCCTCTCCTCGCCGGCGCTTCGGCGGGCGCTTTTTTGCTCCGGCGTTTTCTGGTATAATGGATCCGTCTTACAGAACGGCGCCCATTCTGCACGCAAGGAGGCCCACCCGATGAGCGAAGGCCGCATCGTCGACGTCTTAGTCGAAATCCCGACCGGAAGCGCGAACAAGTACGAGTACGACAAAGAAAAAGGCCGCTTCGTTCTCGACCGCGTCCTCTATTCGCCGATGTTCTATCCGGCGGACTACGGGTTTATCGAAGGGACGCTGGCGGAAGACGGAGATCCGCTGGACGCCCTTGTCCTCACGACGTACCCGACGTTTTCCGGCTGTATCATCCCGGCCCGGGTCGTCGGTGCCCTGCTCATGCGGGATGACAAGGGCCAGGACGAAAAGCTGATCGCCGTCCCGGCGGTCGATCCGCGCTTTGCCGAAATCCGCACGATCGACGATCTCCCGGCCCACAAGCGAAAGGAGATCGCCCACTTCTTCCAGGTGTACAAAGACCTGGAAAACAAAAAGACGGAAATTCAGGGCTGGATCGGCCCGGACGAGGCGGAACGCCTCCTCGAAGCAGCCGTCGCCCGCTACCGGGAGCAGGCGAAGGTCGGCATCTGAGCGGCCTTCACGCGGCATCCGGCGCGACGAAAAAAGCGGTTCCCCGGGGAACCGCTTTTTTCGTCGGCACAGGTTCGGCCCTTCGTCCGGCGCCGGGCCGATCCCCGTTCCGTCACCCCCCGGTTCGTCGCGCGGCGTCAGCCGAGGACGATCTTCAGGATCATCGCCAGAAGGCCAAGGCCGAAGAAGAAGCCGAACGCCACCAGAAAGCCGACGATCGCGTCGTACAGGTCGTTTTCCTCCCGCACCCGGGGCGCTTTGCCCGCGTTTTCCCTCATCGGCCGTTCCCTCCCTTCGGCAGGGCCATTATACCAAAAAATCGGAAGCGAAACCACGTCGGCCTGGGCCGATCTGGCGGCGACGGGCGGGACGGCCGCTTTGCGGCGCCCGGGCCAACGGGCGCCTTCCGGGTCCTTCGAACGGCCGTCACTCGTCGCCCCCCTTCGGCGCTGGCGGCACGGTCGCCCGCGGCAGATCGATGACAAACGTCGTGCCGCGGCCGACGGCGCTTTCGACGGCGATCGTCCCGCCGTGGGCCTCGACGAGGCGCTTGACGATCGCGAGCCCAAGCCCCGTTCCGCCCTTCCCGCGGGTGCGAGATTTGTCCCCCTTGTAGAAGCGCTCGAAGACGAACGGGAGGTCTTCCGGCGAGATCCCCTCCCCGGTGTCCCGGACCGAAAGGCGCAGCCCTGAGGCGAGCCGCTCGGCGGTGATGCGGATCTCGCCCCCCGGCGGCGTGTACCGGAGGGCGTTGTCGATCAGATTGATGAAGATCTGCTCCATCCGGTCCCGGTCGAGCCAGAAGCGCCCCGGCGCCCGGTTGTCGACGACGAAGGCCACGTCCCGCTCGGTTAACATCGCCTGGTACCGCCGCCGGAGCCGGTCGAACAGCGGCTCGAGGGCGATCTCCTCGATGTCGAGGGCAAAATTCCCCGTCTCGATGCGGGTATAGTCGAGGAGATCGTTCACCAGCCGTCCCATCCGGAGAATCTCCTCGTAGATGATGTTGACGAGCTCCCGAAGTTCCTCCGGCGAGGTGTACAGGCCGTCGAGGATCGCCTCCGTGTACCCCTGGAGCATGGCAAGCGGGGTCTTGAGCTCGTGGGAGACATTGGCGATGAAATCCTGCCGGAGCTGATCGAGCTGCCGCTGCCGGGTGATGTCCCGGAGGACGCCGACGGCGCCGAGCGTCTCGTCGTCGTCGAGAAGGGGTGCGGTGACGGCGACGAGATGGACGCCGCCGGCTTCCAAAAGCGCCTCTTCGCCTTTCCTCTGCTCGATCGTCCGGCGGAACAGGGCCGCCAGCGGCTCCGGCAGCCGGTCCCGTTCCCCGAACGCCCGCTCGAGAAGCCGCCGGGCGTGGGGGTTGGCCAGGCGGATCTGAAGCGCCCGGTCGACGGAGAGCACCCCTTCGCCGAGGCTCACGAGGATCCGCTCCCGCTCATCCGTCTGCCGCTTGAGGGCGGTGAGCGTCTCTTCGAGCTTGCGGGCCATGTGGTTGAACGACCGGGCCAGCGAGCCGATCTCGTCCTGAAAGTCGTAGTCCAGCCGGAGGCTGTAGTTCCCTTCGGCGATGTGGTTCGCCGCCCGGATCATGTCCCGGAGCGGCAGTGTGATCCGCCGGGTGAGAAAGAGGGCGAACACCGTCGTCGCCAAAAGCGCAAAGACGATGGCAAAAAAGATCAGCCGATCGATGCTTCCGACCGCTTTCCGGACCGGCGCCGTCGACTCGTAGAGAAGAACGACGTTTGTGCCGCTCTCGGCGAGAAAGCCGGCGGCGACGACGATGAACGCTTCATCAAACGTCCCGCCGTCCCGCACCACCGGGTACCGGCCCTGAAAGGCGACCCGCTCGCCGCGCCACGCCGGCTGAAACCGGGGATCCTCCAGCATCGACCGCACCGGTTCTCGCGCCCGTCCGACCTCCTCCGGCCGGATGAGGACGAGCGTTCGGTTTTCGTTCGCCACGAGGGCGGTGGCGACGGCAAGGGCGTCGCCCCGGGACGACGAGGCGGCGAGCACCCGAACGACGGCGTCGGCAATCCCGCCGAGGTCGCGCGTCTCGCGGGTGTAAAAATAATTTTGAAAGAGCTGTGCGAGGAGCATCCCGAGCGTCACCAGGGCGATCGTGCCGACGGCGACGATCGTCAACCACAGCTTCCCGACGACGCTTCGGGTGATCACGCCTGGGGCACCTCAAGCTTGTAGCCGACGCCCCAGACGGTGACGATCATGCGGGCCGCTTCGGGGGAGGCTTCCTTGAGCTTCTCCCGAAGGCGTTTGATGTGGGTGTCGACCGTCCGGAGGTCGCCGAAGTAGTCGTACTGCCAGACGTCTTTTAAGAGTTGCTCCCGGGTGAACACCCGGTCCGGCGACTGGGCGAGGTAGTAGAGGAGGTCGTACTCTTTCGGCCGAAGCTGCACTTCCTTGCCGTCGACGACGACCCGGTGGGCGGTGTGATCGATCGTGATGTGCGGCAGGATGATTTTTTCTTTTTGCTGCATCGATTCGAGATACGCCGTCGCCGACGCCCGTTTTAGAATCGCCCGGACCCGCATGACGACCTCCCGCGGGCTGAACGGCTTCGTCACGTAGTCGTCGGCGCCGGCCTCAAAACCTTTGATCCGGCTCGATTCGTCGCCCTTCGCGGTGATCATGATGATCGGCGTCGCCTTCTTGTCCCGGAGGCGCTCGGCCACCTCGATGCCGTCCATCCCCGGCAGCATGAGATCGAGGAGGATGACGTCATAGTCGTGCTCGAGCGCCATCCGGAGGGCGTCGACGCCGTTGTCCGCCTCGTCGATATCGTACGGTTCCTGCATAAAATACATTTTCAGCAGTCTCCGGATGCGCTCTTCGTCGTCGACGATGAGGAGGCGGTACCGCTTTTCGTTCACGGACAAACTCCTTTCACCGGGCCCCGAGGCCTGTTGAGCCCCGGGATCCTTTTTTTTCCTATATCCAGGTTGGCTCGGACCCCGTCCCGGTTTTCGGGCTTCCTTCCGCCTCAGGCGTACGAATGCAGCCCGACGAGGACGAGGTTGATGACGACGAGGTTCGTCATGACGATGACGAAGCCGAGCACCGCCAGCCAGGCGGACTTTTTCCCGTGCCAGCCGACCGAAAGGCGAAGGTGGAGATAGGCGGCGTAAAAGAGCCAGGTGATGAACGCCCACGTCTCCTTCGGGTCCCATCCCCACGGCCGGCCCCACGCCTCGGCGGCCCAGATCATGGCGAAGACGAGGGCGCCCAGGGTGAAGATCGGAAAACCGATGGCGATCGCCCGGTAGCTGATCTCATCGACGAGGTCGAGGTCGAGGTCGGCCCCCTGAAGCCACGCCTGGATCCGCTTCCCGAGCCGCTCCCGGGCCGCGAGGCGAAGGAGGCCGTAGAGGACGGTGCCGCCGAGGAGCGAGAGGACGAACGTGTTGAACTTCCGTCCGGCGTTGACCCCCCGCATCCACGCCGGCGTTTCGAAAAGCGGCTCCAGGCCGCCCGGCGTCACCTTTTCCGCCCCGTGGGGCTTGATGAGGGCCGGAAGCGTGTAGACGGTCGTTTCCTTCATGCCGGTGTCCGGCGCGACCCGCTCGAAGACGACTTCATGGCCGGCGGCCCGGAAGGCAAACGTCATGACGATAAAGGCGACAAGGGAAAGGATCGCCCAGAGCACGGTTTCGACGAGCGCCGTCTCGAGGCTCCGGCGGTCCTGCCGGACGGCGACGAGGAGATACATGAGGCCGGCGGCAAAGCCGACGGCAAACGCTCCTTCCCCGAGGGCGGCGACCGTCACGTGAATGTAGAGCCAGTAGCTCTGAAGCGCCGGGATGAGAGGCGTCGCCTGGGTCGAAAAGACGGAGGCGTACGCGATGAGGACGACCGCCACCGGAACGGTAAAGAGGCCGAGAAGGGCGATCGGATACAGCCGGTAGACGACGAGAAAGGCGAGCACGACCGAGAAGGCGAGAAAACTCATGAACTCAAACATGTTGCTCGTCGGCGCGTGCCCGCTTCCGATCCACCGGAGGACGACGAAGGCGAGCTGAAACAGCCAGCCGACCAGGACGACGAGATACCCCCGCTCGCCGAACCGCCGGGCGTGCACGAGGGGGCCGCCGGCGCCCCGCATCATCCGTCCGGTAATCGAGAAAAAGTAGAGGACCGTCCCGACGACGTAGAGCGCGAAGGCCACCAGGAGCGCGGCGCTCGCCATTTGAAGCATCGATGTCATCGCGTCTTCCTCCTTTGCTCGATCGCCGCCTCGTCGAGCGGAAGGCCCGCTTCCCGAAAGAGGCCGACGAGTTCTTTTTTGAGGCCGAACCAGTTTTTATTCGTATGGGCGGCGACCAGGAGCGTCCCTCCTTCCCGCCGGATCCAGATCCGCCGGTGCTGGAAGTAAAAGCCCATAAACAGCCCCAAAACGACGATCGCCGAGGCGGCGTAGACGGCCGGAAGCCCCCGGTCGATCCGGACCGAAAGGCCGGAGCGGTTCCGAAGGTCGAAGCCGGCGAGCTTGTACTTGAAGCGCTTGTCGGGGAGGATCGTGTCGCTGTCGACGCCGGCGATGACCCAGTTCTTCTCCCCGGCTTCGACGCCGGGGCCCGTGATCTCGAGGATGAACGCCGGCCGGTTCGGCCGGGGCGATTCGGAGTACGGCTCGCCCTTTTCGTTGATGCGTAGGTCCGGATAGTATTCGAGGACGTGCACCCGGTAGCCGCCGCCGGCGTCGACGACCTCCGGCGGGTCATAGAGGCTCAGGTGGATCTGTCCGACGCTCGCGTTTTTCTGTTTGTCCCAGACGTCGAGGACGAGGCCGTAGAGCTCCCCGACCTGCTCCCCCGACTGGTAGAGGTAAAGCCCCTCGTATTCGAACGGGTGGTTCACCCGCGTCGTGCCCCGGGCGACCTCGACCAGGCGGTCGCCGTCTTTCCGGTAGAGCACCAGATGCGTCGCGTACTCCTTGACGATGCCCGGCCGAAACGCCTTCGGGTCGGGAAAATCGGCTTCGGTGTAAAACGTGACGTCAAACCGCTCGTTTTTCACGTAATACGGCGTCCCGGGGACGGCCCGCGTCTCGCCGTCCCAGACCCAGACGTAGTCGTCGAGGTAAAAGCCCGGGATGACCCGAAGCATGAAGGCGAGAATGAGGAGGATGAGGCCGACGTGGTTCACGTACGGCCCCCAGCGGCTGATGCGGCCTTTTTCCGCCAGGAGCGTCCCCTTGCCTTCGGTGAGTTGAAAGCGGCGCCGGGCAAAAGCCACCCGAAGGCGATCGACGGCGTCTTCCGGCGCCTCCACCGCGGCGAAAAGCCGCTGGCGGCGGAAGAAGCCGGGGTCGGTCGGTAAGCGCTTTTTTTTGAGCGCTTTATAAAGCGGCACCGCCCGGTCGATGCTGCAGACGACCAGAGAGATGCCGATCATGAGGAGAAGCGCGATGAACCACCAGGAGTAATACAGGTTGTGAAACCCGAGACGGTAGTAAATCTCGCCGATGAGGCCGTACGTCTGCGGGTAGAAAATCTCCGGCGGCAGCGACGATTGCTTGAACTGCTCTTGCGGCAGGATCGTCCCGATGATCGAGGCGATGAGGGCGATGACGATCATCCAGACGGCGACTTTGACCGAAGCGAAAAAGCGCCACAGGTGATCGACGATCGTCCGCGGCTTTTGCTGGGAACGGCGGGCCGCCCCCTCGTAGCGCATGTTGAGCAGTCCGTCGTCATCGTCGAGCGGCCGGCCGCACGCTTCGCAAATGAGCGTTCCGGGCGGGTTGACGTGCCCGCAGGGGCACTTCACCCCGTCCAGTCCGCGCCGCTCCGTCAACGCGATCCCCTCGCTTGTGACATTGAGTTGCATGCGATCGCTTGTGACATTGAGTTTCATCCAAATGTCGGCGTCTGTTCATATTTTAACATACCCCACGCGGCAGCGGGATCGATCGGCGGGGCGGGATGTGACGAAACGTTGAACGGTCCGGGCGACACGGTGAACTCGGCAAACTTCCTTGAGCGGTGCCGGGCGGCGTTTCCCCGCTTCACGCCCCCTTGGCCGGCTCAGCCGTCCATCTCCGGAAGGCCGACGAGGCGTCGGAGCCGGCGGACTTCTGCCGGTTCGAGATGCCGCCACCGCCCAGGCGCCAGTCCCGCCAGCGTGAGAAAGGCGAAGCGGACGCGGATGAGGTGAACGACCGGGTGGCCGAGGGCGTCCAGCATGCGGCGGACGATGTGCCGCCGCCCTTCGGTGAGGACGAGGCGCACCTTCCGCTCGCCGAGGCGGACGGCCCGGAGGGCCCGGGCCGGGCCGTCGTCGAGCGAGACGCCGGTGACGAGGCGATCCCCAATGTCCGGCGGCAGGGGCGTCCGGGTCGTGGCGATGTATTCTTTTTCCACCCCGTAGCGGGGATGCAGGAGGCGGACCGTGAGATCCCCGTCGTTCGTCATGAGGAGCGCCCCTTCGGTCATAAAATCGAGCCGGCCGACGGGGTAGATCCGTTCCCGGACGTCCCGAACGAGGTCCCGGACCGTCGGTCGCCCGCCCGGATCGTAGAGCGTCGTCATCGTCCGGGGCGGCTTGTACAAAAGGACGTAGCGACGGGGCGAAAATTGAATTTGCCGCCCGTCGACCTCGATCACGTCCCGTTTCGGATCGGCCCGCATGCCGAGGACGGCAACGGCGCCGTTGACCCGGACGCGGCCGGCGGCAATCCATGCTTCCGCCTTGCGCCGGGACGTGAGGCCGGCGGCGGCCAGGATTTTTTGCAGCTTCTGTTCCACGGGCGTTCCCTCCAACGCCTTCATCATACGGCATTTTTCCCCGCCGGCCAACCGATCCATAAAAAAAACCGGTCCTCGGGACGCCGGATCGCGCCGAGCGGCACCCGCGGCCGACGGCCGAGGACCGGCGCGTCTTCCCTTTCGACCGGTGGACGACTAACGACCGCACGCCGGGCGGGCGCCCCGGCTACGGCGCCGGCCCGAAAAACAGGCGATGCACCCAGAGCGCCGCCGCGAGCCCGGTCAGATCGGCGATCAGGCCGACCCACAGGGCGTAGCGAAAACGCCGGATGCCGGCGGCGCCGAAGTAGACGGCGAGAATGTAAAGGGTCGTGTCGGTCGATCCCTGCATGATCGAGGCGAGGCGGCCGAGCCACGAGTCGGGTCCATGGTCGGCGAAGAGCTTGAGCATCACCGCCGACGAGGCGGCGCCGGACAGCGGCCTGAGGAAGGCGAGGGGCACGACCTCAGGCGGCACGCCGACGGCGGAAAAAAACGGGGCACCGGCCTGGATCAGCGCCAGGAGCAGGCCGGACGCCTGAAGCATGTGCACGGCGACGAGCATGCCGATGAGGTGCGGCACGATGTCGACGGTCGTCACGAGCCCTTCCCGGGCGCCGTCGATGAACGTCTCGTAGATCGGAAGGCGCCGGATCAAGCCGACGGCGAGGACGGCGGCGATCAGCGCCGGGATGAGCCCTTCGGACAGGTGGAGGAGCGCCTCGAACACCCGTCACCCCTCCCCGTCCGGGCCGTCCCCGGCCCGGCGCTGAAACAGGCGGTCGACGAGGAGGGCGACGACGGTCCCGACGGTCGATGCAATGAGCGCAGGCACGATGATCTCCGCCGGCTGGGCGCTTCCGTACGCCGCCCGGTAACCGATGACCGTCGACGGGACGAGGGTGATCGACGCGGTGTTCAAGGCGAGGAGCGTGATCATCGGCCGGCTCGCCGTCCCCGGCCGGGGATTCAGCTTGGCGAGCTCCTTCATCGCCTTGATGCCCATCGGCGTCGCGGCATTCCCGAGGCCGAAGAAATTGGCGCTCAGGTTCGAAAGAATGAATCCCTCCGCCGGGTGACCTTTGGGCACATCGGGAAAAAGGAGCCGGATGAGCGGAGAAAGGAGACGGGCCAGGCCCCGGAGAAGCCCCACCGCCTCGGCGATCTTCAGAATGCCGAGCCAGAAGGTCATGAAGGCGAGGAGGATGAGCGCCACCTGCACCGCCTGTTTGGCGCCGTCGAAGACGGCGGCGCTCACCGGCCCGACACGGCCGGTAAGAAGCGCGAACAGGACGCTGGCGACGATCATCCCGCCCCAGATCCGGTGCACCATGCGCTTTCCCCCTCTCTCCCGTAAAACGGCGCCGCGATCCGGCGTAGAAACAGGCGCGTCGGATCCGCCGGGCCCCCCTTCGTCGACGGAAGCCGGTCGGCGCCGCTTTCCGTCGGGGGCGAGGCGACGGAAGCGGCGTCTTTCGGCGCCGAACCGGACGGGGGCGCCGGGAGCCGGACGGCGGCGCTTTCGTCCCGCTTGGCCCCGGCGGCTTCCGAACGGGCGATTCGCTCGAGGGGAATGCGGGCGATCTCTTCCCCGTTCAGCCAGATCACGAGGACGGCGCCCGCCGACGCCGGCCCGCGGTCGACCGTCTCGATCGCTGAAGTCACCCGGGGAAGCTCTTCCGTCCGCAAGGGATAGACGAACCGGCGGCGGGGGTAGAGGACCGCCGCTTTCCCGTCGGCTTTCAGAAAAAACGGCATCTCCGGATGAACGAGTTCCACCTGCTGGAATGCCGTAAAGCCGTAATCGAGAAGCCGCATCGCGTCGTTCCAATCGTCGCCGTCGTTCAAGACGACGGCGGCGAGCGTCCGGCCGGCCCGCGTCGCCGAAGCGGCGAGCGACCGGCCGGACGCCTGGGTGTAGCCGGTTTTGATGCCGTCGGCCCCGGGGTAGAGGCGAAGGAGTTTGTTCTTGTTGATCCAGAGCCGGTCCCACTCGGCGTCGGGAAGCGGTGCCGTCCAGCGGACGGTGGAGACGATTTCGCGGAAGATCGGGTTTTTCAGCGCATAGGCCGAAAGGACGGCAAGATCGTGGGCCGAGCTGTAATGCTCCGGCGCATCGAGGCCGTGCGGGTTTTCAAAGTGCGTCTCCTGGAGGCCGAGCCAGGCGGCTTTTTCGTTCATGAGGGCGACGAACCCTTCCACCGAGCCGCCGATGTGCTCGGCGATCGCCACGGCGGCGTCGTTCCCTGACCGGAGCATGAGGCCGTAGAGGAGGTCCCGGAGCGTCATCCGCTCCCCCTGCCGGAGGTAGATCGACGACCCTTCAACGCCGACGGCCCGGGGGGAGACGGTGACGACGTCGTCCAACCGGCCGAGCTCAATGGCCAGGATGGCCGTCATGATCTTCGTCAGGCTCGCGATCTTCCGCCGTTCATGGGCATTTTTTTCATAAAGGAGGCGGCCGCTTTCGACGTCGATGAGGGCGGCCGAAGCGGCGGACACCGCCGGCGGTCGGGCGGCCGAAGCGGACGCCTCGGCGGACGGGGCTTCGGCCGGCCGTCCTCCGGCCGATGCGCCGGGCCCCCCGTCGTCGCCGTCAGCCGGCCGTTCTCCGGCCGTTTCACCGGGTCCTCCGTCGTCACCCCCGTCGGCCGGCTTTTTACCGGTCAGGCCACCGGACGCCTCACGGCCGCCGGCGGCCGAAAATCCCCGTGCCGGGACGGGGTCCAACCGGGTCTCGGCGTGCCCCGTCTCCCCGGCCGCCGCTTTCTCTCCCGTCTTCGTCACCGCCGCCCAAGCGGCCGGCAGTCGAGGGGCGGCCGCCGGCAAGCCGTCCGGTGCGGACGGGCCGACCGCGAAGACGCCGCCCCACCCGAGGACGGCGACCCCACCGACGGCGAGGAGGCGCCGGAGCGTCCTGTACCGATGTTTCGGCATCCTCCGCTCAGCTCCTCGTCCCAGGCTGGTACCACTGTATGCCCGGACGGGCCGGATATGACGCCGGCGGCTAATCCTCCGGGAGCGGCGGCAGATCGTCGAGCGAGCTCAAGCCAAATTGCTGCAAAAACCGGACGGTCGTTCCGTAGACGATCGGCCGGCCGGCGGCCTCGAGCCGGCCCCGTTCTTCGATCAGCCCTTTTTCGAGCAGGGTCCGGATCGCCTGCTCGCTCCGGACGCCCCGGATTTCGTCGATCTCCGCCCGGGTGATCGGCTGGCGATAGGCGATGATCGCCAGCGTCTCGAGGGCGGAGGGGGAAAGCGTCCCGGCTTTCCGGCCGATCGCAAGCCGGAGGAGGTACCGTTCGAGCTCCGGCCGCGTCGCGAGGAGATAGACCGATCCGCTTCGGACGAGGGTAAGCCCCCGCCCCGGTCGGGCGTACAATTCCTCAAGCCGCCGCAGGACCCCCTCGACCGTTCGTCGGGAAACGCCCAGCGCTTCTCCGAGGCGCTCGACGGTCAGCCCTTCGTCGCCGGCGACAAAGAGAAGCGCTTCGGCGGCGGCAAGAAGTTCGTCCAGGGGTTCCTCCGGTCGAGAAAGATCCGGCCGCTGGGGCTCCTCCATGGATCGTCCGCTCCTTCGTGAAGCGCTCACCGCTTGGTTCGGTCAACGGCATCCGCATTCGGACAGGGGCATCCGCGTCCGGTCCGTCCGCGCCTCGTCTCAAGACGTCAGCACGACGCATCCGCGGCCGTTTTGCGTGTTCCGACATCCAGATGAGAAGAGGGTTCGTCGATTCTCGAAAGGTCATCCATCCGCCGAAGACGAGCGACCGCCCGGGGCGGAGGCTCCGGCTCCGTCGTCCGACGGCGGTTCCGGGACGAGGAGCGGCGGTGCAAATGGCCGCTCCTGCAGCACGCGGAGGCGCTGCTCCCGGACGAGCTCCAGGACGGCGAGGAAAAGGGCGATCGCCCGATCCCGGGGGTTCTCATCGACCGGACCCGACCGGACGAGTTCCCAGAACGAAACCGGTTCCGTTCGCCCGGCCAGGGCGCGGACGACCGCCTCCCGGGCAGCCTCGACCGTCAGGCGTTCCCGGACGACGACCGCCACCGTCGCCGCCGCCTCCCGCCTTCGGATCGCCGTCTGATAGGCAATGACGAGGGCCAGGATCGAGACGTCGAGGGGAAGCTCGCCGGGCCGGTCGTAGGGCGCAAGATCGGCCGGCGGCCGGGTGTAGAGGGCGCCGGCGTTCTCCCGCTCCCGAAGACGCTCCGCCGCCGCTTTAAATCGCCGGTACTCGATCAGGCGCCGGATGAGCTCGGCCCGGGGATCGAGGGCTTCTTCCCACAGGCGCAGCGTCTCTTCGGCCGGGTCTTCCTTTCGGGGAAGAAGCGCCCGGCTCTTTAAGGCGAGGAGCGTCGCCGCCATGACGAGAAATTCGCTGGCCGGCTCGAGCTTTTTTTCCTCTTGCATCTCGGCCAGATACGCGAGATAATCATCGGTGATTCGGGCGATTTCGATATTCGTGATGTCCATCTCCGCCCGCCGGATGAGATGCAAGAGGAGATCCAGCGGGCCTTCGAAGGCGTCGAGTTTGACGGTGTAGGCCATGCCTCTCCTTACCGCGGGACGCCGAAGGCGGGATAGGTTCATCTTAGCATATCGGACGCCCGCGAGCATCGGCAAAGCGGTCGCACCGGAATCCGAACGAGGACGAAGCCGATGGGGAAAAACAGTGCTGGGAAGGGGACGGCGTTGGCGCTCGCGACGTTTGCCGGCGGTTGCTTCTGGTGTCTCGTGCATCCGTTCGATGAACTCCCCGGTGTCGAGCGGGTCGTCTCCGGTTACACCGGCGGGCACGTCCCGCACCCGACGTACGAACAGGTCTCGAGCGGAACCACCGGCCATTACGAAGCCGTCCGGATCACCTACGACCCGGCCCGGATCGCCTATCGGACGCTCCTCGAGCGGTTTTTCCGGCTGATCGACCCGACGGACGACGGGGGGCAGATTGCCGACCGGGGCCCGCAGTATCGGACGGCGGTGTTTTACCACGACGCCGAACAAAAAGAAGCGGCGGAAGCCTACATCCGCGAGCTCGAAGCAAGCGGCCGTTTTCGCCGCCCGATCTTCACCCGGGTGCTTCCTGCCGGCCCGTTTTACCCCGCCGAAGCGGAACATCAAGATTTTTACAAAAAAGCGCCGCTCCGCTACCTCCTATACCGCGCCGGTTCCGGCCGGGACGCTTTCATCCGATCGGCGTGGAAGGCGCCGGAGCGGGAGGCTTTAAAAGAACGGCTTTCGCCTCTTCAGTACGCCGTGACCCAGGAGGAGGCGACGGAGCCGCCCTTTCAAAATCCGTACTGGAACAACCGCCGGGAAGGCATCTACGTCGACGTCGTCTCCGGAGAACCGCTCTTTTCGACGAAAGACCAGTACGACGCCGGCTGCGGCTGGCCGAGCTTCACCCGGCCGCTCGAGCCGGCAAACGTCATCGAGCTCGTCGACACGAGCCACGGGATGCTCCGCATCGAAGTCCGGAGCTTCCGGGGCCATTCCCACCTCGGCCACGTCTTCGACGACGGGCCGCCGGCCTCCGGCGGCCGGCGCTACTGCATCAACTCCGCCGCCCTCCGGTTCATCCCGAAGGAAGATCTGGAAAAAGAAGGATACGGCCAGTACAAGGCGCTCTTCGAAGAATCGTGAGCGGATAGGCTCACTCCCCCGTGAAGCGGGGCTTTCTTTTTTCGGCAAACGCCTCGAGCGCTTCCCGCCGGTCGCGGGTCGGGATGAGCGTCTCGTACGCCTTCGTCTCGAGGGCGAGACCCGACTCGAGATCGACCTCCAGCCCGCGGTCGATGGCGAATTTGGCCGCCCGAACCGCCAAGGGGGCATTGTCGGCGATCGCCGCGGCCAACGCCCGGGCGGCGGACAGCGGATCGTCCGCCACGCCGGTCAAAATCCCGAGGCGGAGCGCCTCTTCGGCGGTGATGCGCCGGGCGGTAAAGATGAGTTCTTTGGCCCGCATCGGCCCGACGAGGCGGGCGAGGCGCTGCGTTCCGCCGGCGCCCGGGATGATGCCGAGGGACGTCTCCGTAAGCCCCATCACCGTCCCCGGCGCGGCAAAGCGAAAGTCGCAGGCCAGCGCCAGCTCAAACCCGCCGCCGAAGGCGTAGCCGTGAAGAACGGCGATCGTCGGCTGCGGCAGGCGGGCGACGGCGTGAAAGACCCGCTGGATCGTCTCGACGTTGCGGCGCACTTCGGCCTCCGTCAGCGTCCGGCGCTCTTTGAGATCGGCGCCGACGGAAAACGCCCGGCCTTCACCGCGGAACAGGACGACGTGGATCTCCGACCGTCGGCCGAGCTCGGCCGCGATGTCACCGAGGCGAAGAAGCGTGGCGTAATCGAAAGCGTTCAACGCTTCCGGCCGATCGAGAACGACGACGGCCAAAGGTCCCTCGGACTCTAAGCGCACCGTCACGGGAAGATTCCCCTTTTCTTTTTTTAAGTTATTTTAGCACACCGCCGAGTTTGCCGAGCACGTGCACCGGTTTGCCGAGCCACACGTCCGCCGCCTCCATCGCCGCCTCGGCGAACGTGGGGTGGGCATGGACGGTAAGCGCAAGATCTTCGACCCGAATGCCCATCTCCACCGCGAGCGCCAGCTCGGCGATCAACTCCGAAGCGCCGGGTCCAACGACTTGGGCGCCGAGGAGCGCCCCCGTTTCGGCGTCTCCGACGAGCCGGACGAAGCCGTCCTTCTCCCCGAGCGTAAGCGCCCGGCCGTTCGCCGCAAGCGGAAACATCCCGACCTTTACCCGAAAGCCTGCCGCCTCCGCCTCCGCCGCCGTCATCCCGACCGTCGCCACCTCCGGATCGCTGTAGACGACCATCGGAACGGCCCGGAAATCTGCGGCCGCCCCCGCCTCTTCGGCGATCGCCTCCGCCGCCACCTTCCCTTCCGCTGTCGCCTTATGAGCGAGCGGCAGCCCCGGCACGACGTCGCCAACGGCATAAATCCCCTCAACGTTCGTCATTTGGCGGTCGTTGACCGCGATGTATCCCCGTCCGTCCACCTGAACGCCGGCGGCCTCGAGCCCGAGGGCATCGGTATTCGGCCGCCTCCCGACGGCAACGAGCACATAGTCGGCCGCAAGCTCCCGCTCCCCTTCCGGCGTCTCGACTTGGACCATAAGCCCGTTCTCCCCTTCCGCGGCGCCGATGGCCCTGGCCCGTTCCAGAAGTTCGATGCCTTCGGCCTGAAGCCTCCGTCGAAGCGGCCGAAGGAGGTCCGCCTCAAACGCCGGCAGGATTCGCTCCGCCGCCTCGACGATCGTCACCCGGCTCCCGAAGCGGGCGTACGCCTGCCCAAGCTCGACCCCGATCACGCCACCGCCGAGGATAACGAGCCGCTCCGGCACCTCCTTAAGCGACAGCGCCTCCGTCGATGAGATCACCCGACCGCCGAAGCTGCCGAACGGAAAACCCGAAAGCGTCGCCGGTCGAGAGCCGGTGGCGACGATCGCCGCCCGAAAACGGATGTTCATCACCGCACCGCCGGTCTCGAGAAGGCGCAGTTCCCGCGGACCGGTGAAAAACGCCTCGCCGAAAAGGAGCTCGACGCCGTTTCCCTTAAGGAGCTTTTCCACGCCGCCGGTGAGCGTCCGGACAACGCCGTCCTTCCAGGCGATGAGGCGGGGAAAGTCGAGGCGAACGTCGGCCGAAAGGCCGTAAGCCGCTCCTTGGCGCAGCCGGTAAAGGTCGTGGGCGGCGGCAATGAGGGCTTTGGACGGGATACAACCGACGTTTAGGCAAACGCCGCCGACGGCATCCCGCTCGATGAGCGTCACCTTCCGTCCGAAGCGGGCGGCCCGGAGAGCGGCAACGTAGCCGCCGGGGCCGGCGCCGATGACGACGACGTCCGCCTCGAGCGTCGTCTCTCCGACGACCAACGGAGATCGCCCCTTTATGATCCGTATAATATGCCTATTAGGTCCGCCGGCGATCGGCCGTCGCCGTTCGCCGTTTACGGCCTCCTCTGCAAAACGACCGGCACCCCGAGCGGTTTCATCGCTTCAAAGGGGTTCGAGCATGAACGACAATAAAAGATGCTCCGACACGACGTCGGACCGAACGGATTCTCGAGAATCGTGTCCTCTGAACCGCAGTACGGACAGCGGGGATTCCATTCGACCGAAGCTCCGACCGTGACTGTCGCCTCCGCCGGAGCTGGGGCTCCGTTCGGAGGCGGCGCTTCGTCCGGCGCCGGCGCCGGAGAGCGGACGGTAAGACACGGCGGCGGCGCGATTCCATATGCCTCCAGCTTGGGTCGGGCCGACGGTCGGATGCGATCCGTCGTCCAGCGGGAATGGGACACGAAACGGACATCGACCTGAACGACGCCCGGAATTGGTCGCACGGCTCGCTCGACTTCCCGCCGCATGAGTTCGAGAGCTGGGCAGCCCACAAATGTCGGCAACAAATCGATCTCCACGCGAAAATTTCTATCCGCTTCGACGATCCGAATTTCATGCACCATGCCGAGCTCAGCCAAGCTCACAGCTGGCATCTCCGGATCACCGACGTTATCCAGCGCCCTTTCAACCAGTCGACGGATTTTTTCCGCCTCTCTCTTCGAGCTCGCGTTCCCGATCGGACGGTCGACGGTCACGGTCTCCCCCCCTTTCCGGATCCTGGCTCTTATTAATTCGAGTTCCGCTTTTCGCTTCTTTTCGCTTCGGCCTTACCACGCCGCTTCCGGCGCCATCCGATACACTTCACCCATCATTTGGATGGCCGCCCATCCTTCGTCGGTGTGCTGTCCTTCCCGACCGGTAAACGCCGGCGAACCGAGGGGCGGAAGCGAAAGAGCGACACGTCGAAACTCCGCCTCGAGCGCTTTTAACGTCTTTCGTTCGATCTCCTCCGCCGACGGCCCAAGCCCCAATCGAACAATCGTTTCCGCCTTCGGACCAAGGTCCCACAGGGTCGGCAGATCGTGAAACACCGACCGAGCGGCTTCAGTAAGGCGGCGCCGCGCCTCATCGGTCGACTGCGACAATTCCGACCACCACGTTTTCCAATGATACAGGTGATAAAACTGCTCATCGCGCATCTTCAGGGCCGCTTCCGCAAGCGGGACATAGCTTGAGGACGCAAGCGCTTCCAGGCGTATGCGCTTGAACGTTTCGTAGGCAAGGCCCCGAACGACGGCGTATGCCCAGTCGTACGATGGATTTTCGTAGAAGAGACCGGGACCGTTTGGCCGTTCGACAAGGATCGCCTGGCGGTACGCTTCCCTTGGCCGGAGGTAGGCGAGATCATCGGCGTTCTTTCCGGTGAGGGGTTCAAGGAGCGTGTACCAGTACAGGGCGTGCCCCATCGTGTTCTGGGCGATGGACGAAAAGGCGACGTCCTCTTCGATGTGCGGCGCAAGCCCGAGCCACTCCGATGCCCGGTGGGCGACAAAAAGATCATCGTCCGCCAGCTGAAAAAGAAGCTCCACCAGCGCCGATCGAGCGTCCGGGCGGTTGACGATGGCCTCCGGCGACGCGAATCGTTTCATCATCCATCCTCCTCGACTTTAAGCAGCCGATCGCCGATCCCGCGGCGGGCCTTCAGTTCATGCCACTTTTTGAGCACCCGACCGTAGTAGCCGGGCATCCGGTACGCCTTGTTGTCCATTCGACGGAGCGCCACCCGCGCTTCCGGAGAGATGAAATGTATGTGCCGACGGTTGACGACGAACAGATTGGCCGGGGGGTCTTCCCGGCGCAAGAAGTTTTCCTGCGCCATGGCCAGGGCGATCTCCGGACTCGGGGCAAGCAGGCTGAACTGGCTTTCGTATTTGCCCGTCGGCTCTTTCTGGCTGAAGACTTCGTAAATCTCATAATCCTTTTCCATGATCGCACCAGCCCTCCCACCACGCGATGTCGACGAGGCGGAGACGGGTGAGCCCGCCTCCGCCGTTCGACGTGAAGTGCCTGTCTCTTGAAACGGCGTTATACGATTGGAGCGGCTTTATACGATCGCCGCTTCTTTTTGCACCGCCTGTCGGGCGAGGAGCGCCTCCCGCACCCAGCGGTTGTGTTCGAACGCCGAGCGCCGAAGATGAAGCCGCGCCTCAGACCGCGGCCCCCGGTTGCGGCCGATGACATTCCGCAGGTACGAATAATCCGGATGGCGGTACACCCAGCGCCCCGTCGCCTCGTCGAAGCGGAGCGTCTCATCGGGCACCGTAAGCCCGAGGGCCCAGATCTGTGGCACGTACTTGCTCAAAAACTCCTGGCGGAGTTCTTCGTTCGTCTTCGTACGGATCCGGTAGCGCAGATTCTTGAGCTGATTGGATGGCATCTGTTCTTCTTCCGGGGGACCGAAAAACATGAGCAGCGCGTCCCACCAGCGGTTGAGCGCCTCCTGGAGCATCTTTCGCTGTTCCGGCGTGCCGTCGCCGAGAGTCTGACTCATATCTTCGCCGTGGAAGGCGTGAAACCGCTCTTCCATGATGATCCGCCGGAGCGCCCGAACGTACGGCGCGTAGGAGCCTTGTACGAGCATCTTTTGGGTGATGATCGCCGCCCCGTCGACGAGCCAGCCGATGAGGGCCGCATCGGCCCACGTCGGAGCGGGCATGTGGAAGACGTTGTGAAACTTGAGCCGCCCCGCATACAAGTCATTCAAAATGTCTTCCCGCGTCTTTCCGAACGGCCGGATGAGGTCTTCTGCCACCCGAAGGAGAAGCTGACCGTGGCCCATTTCATCTTGGACCTTGGCCATGAGCGACAGGCGCCTGCGAAGCGTCGGCGCACGAGGGACCCACTCCTTTTCCGGAAAAGCGCCCATGATCTCGCTGATGCCGTGCATGGCGATGAGCTTGACGAGCTGCAGCCGATAGTCCATCGGCATCCAGTCGTCGGCTTCGATTTTTTCTCCTCGGTCGATGCGGGCGAGGAACGCCTCGACCTGTTCCGGATCTTCCCGGACGGCCGGCAAATCGAAAATGCTCATCGACCTCACCTCGTATAACGTTTAATTGTATAACGTTTTTCTAACGTAATTATACAATCCCGTAACACAAAATGGCAAGTGTAATCTTTACCGCTTCACTTGGGCGGCGCTCCCTTCGTACACACGTTCGAAATGACGAAGCGATGCCGGGTGAAGGGCCTGATAAAGACGTTCGAAAAGTGCATCCGCTTCGTCGCCTGCCCAGACGTCCGGCAGAAGTTCGGCCGGCAGATCCGGGTCGATGAAGAGAAACTTCCGGTATTCATGGACGAGAATCGTTTTTAACACGAACGCCTCCTCATCGTTCGGCACCCACTTGGGATCTCGCCCTTCAAGCCGGTCCAACTCGGGGCGAAACCGCTCGATGAACCGTCGATAGGCCGCTTCGATCTCCTCCAGATTCCAGCAGCGCCGAACCAGTTCCCGGTCGTCGGCATACCCCCGATGTTCGGCGACAAAAAACTCGACGTAGGGCTTAAGGCCATGTTCTTCGACGTAATCATGAACGAGGCTTAAGATTGGGTTCGGTGAAAGCCATAACCCATTCGTAAGCATGCCGAACCCGAGAAACTGCAGTTCCTTCCGGAGCTCGTCTCGCCGTTCCCGCTCGCTTTCCGGAATGCTGAACTGGACCATATACCAGCGGCCGTCCCAACGGTGGGCGCCGAATTTGTAAATCCGCGCCGCCGCCTCGTCGAGCCGCTTTCGGCCTTTCGGCGTCAGGGCGTAAAAGCTTCGGTTGCCGTGCTTTTCCCCGACAATCCAGCCCTGGCGCTGCATCCGGGAGACGGCAACCCGGACGGCCGCCTCCCGAATGCCGAAGGCGCCGAGAAGCTGCGTCAGGCTGCCGATCCAGATGTCGTTTCCGTAGTGGCGGACATATTCGCCGAAAATCGTAAACAAAAGAGACCGCGGGCGCATGGGTTTTCCTCCTCTTCGGGGCGTTTCCGCATCCTGCCCTCTTTATGCCATACTCGGTCGTTGAAGTAAACGGCAGGAAACGCCCTATCCGGAAAAGAAGCGGTCGCTCATGCGCCGCCGGTCGTCCGTTTGAGCGCCTGCTTCAACGCGCCGATCTTCCGCGCTAACGTCTCTTTGCGGAACAAGACCTGCGTAAACGTCCCTTCCCCGATGACGCGCTCGCCAACGCGGGCGCGGACGTCTGCGACGACGAACCGCTCGTCGACCGCCGTCGCCGTCGCTTCGACGACGACCGTCTCGCCGACGACCGCCGGCCGGAGGTGCCGGACGCACACTTCGTACCCCGCGCCTTCTTCGTCGGGCTCGAGGTACGGAAGGATGATCATCCGACCCGCCTTTTCCATGTGGTAGATCATCGACACCGTCGAGAGGACGGGGTGGACGACGGCGTCGTCAAAGCCGGCGAGCATCGCTTCGGTTACGGTAAAGGTGACTTCGGCGCGGACGCCCGGTTTCAGCCCGGGTTTCATCGGGACCCTCCTTTTTCCCGCGGTTTTGTGGCCGCGTCCGGCCGGACTTCCTTCGGTAGGTCTGCCTCCATCCGGTAGACGAGCCCGTGGGCAAGCGCGAGTAGCGTCTCGTCTCGCCGGACTTCGATTCGGTACCAGGCGAGTCGCCGCGTCCGACGCTCTTCCATCGCCGTCGCGACGAGGCGGTCGCCGGCACCGGCCGGCGCCATGTAGCTGATCGTCATCTGGACGCCGACCGCCGGCACGCCGTGGCTGTTGCTGGCGACGGCAAAGGCGACGTCGGCGAGGGCAAAAACGGCGCCGCCGTTTGCCGTGCCGTGGAAATTCAACATGTCGTCGGTGACGGTCATCTCGACCGTCGCTGCACCAAGCGTCGCGTCGACGAGGCGCATGCCGAGATGCTGCATGAAGCGATCGGTCGCAAAGTGCCGGAGCCGCTCTTCCGGAAGCTTCACCTCGCCGCCTCCTTTTAGCGGTGAAATCCATTTTACGCCATCCGCTCCAGGACAACGGCGATCCCCTGGCCGATTCCGATGCACATCGCCGCCAGCCCGAAGCGGCCGCCCCGCCGCTCGAGTTCCCGCATCAGCGTTAGCACCAGCCGGGCGCCGCTCGCGCCCAGAGGATGGCCGATGGCAATGGCGCCGCCGTTCGGATTCAGCTTCTCCTCCGGGACGCCGAGGCGCCGCGCCGAGGCGATGACTTGGGCGGCAAACGCTTCGTTGATCTCGACGACGTCCATGTCGTCGACGGTCAGCCCGGCATTTTTCAGCGCCTTCCGGGACGCCGGCACCGGACCGAGTCCCATGATGGACGGATGCACGCCGGCCGTCGCTGCGGCGATGATGCGGGCCCGGGGACGAAGCCCGAGGGCGGCGGCTTTTTCCCGGCTCATCAAAAGGAGCGCCGCCGCCCCGTCGTTTAACCCCGTCGAGTTGCCGGCGGTGACCGTCCCCCCTTCCCGGAAGGCCGGCTTGAGCCGCGCCAGCGCCTCCAGCGTCACGTTCGGCCGCGGATGTTCGTCCTCCTCGACGATCATCGTTTCGCCCTTCGGCCCCGGCACCGGGACGGGAACGATTTCTTCCTTATAGAATCCCTGCGCTTTGGCCGCCTGGTACTTTCGCTGGCTCTCGAGAGCAAACCGGTCCTGGTCTTCCCGCGTGATGCCGTCCATCTCGGCGACATTTTCCGCCGTTTCCCCGAGGGTGATCGGCGGGTAGACGGCCGCAAGCCGCGGGTTGGTGAACCGCCAGCCGAGCGTCGTGTCTTCGAGCGACCGGTGCCCGCGGGCAAACGGTTCCTCCGGCTTTAAGAGGACGAGCGGCGCCCGGGACATGCTCTCGACGCCGCCGGCGATGAAAATCTCGCCGCGGCCGGTCTGGATGCCTGCCGCCGCCTGAATGACCGCCTCCATGCCCGAGCCGCACAGGCGGTTCACCGTGGCGCCCGGCACCTCGACCGGGAGGCCCGAAAGCAACACGGCCATTCGCGCCACGTTTCGGCCGTCCTCGCCGGCCTGATTGGCGCAACCGAAATAGACGTCGTCGTACGCCTCCGGCGGGATCTCCGGATGCCGCTTTACCAGCTCGGCGATGACGTGGGCCGCCAGATCGTCCGGCCGCACGCGGGCGAGGGCCCCGCCGTAGCGGCCGAACGGCGTCCGGATGCCGTCGACGATGACCGCTTCCTGCACGCCGCACCCTCCTGTTCGTCGATGATGGCCGTTCGCCTTCGTCAGCGCTCTTTCGCCTCGTCGGTGTACGCGTAAAACCCGTGTCCCGCCTTTCGGCCGAGGCGACCGGCAGCGATGAGCTGCCGGAAAATCGGCGCCGGGCGGTAGCGGTCTTCGCCGAACGCCCGGTAAAGCCCCCGGAGCACCGCCTGAACTTCGTCGAGGCCGATCCGATCTGCCCATGCGAGCGGCCCTTCCGGATAGTTCGTCCCGAGGCGCATGGCGCGGTCGATGTCCTCCGCCGCCGCCACCCCTTCCATCAAGGCGAAAGCCGCCTCGTTGATGATCATCGCGAGCACCCGGGGAAAGGCGAGACCGACTTCGTCGCCAACGCAGAACGTCCGGACGCCGATCGACGCGAGCCACGCTTCGGCCCGGGCGATCCCGGACGGATCGGCGCCGAGGGGCGCCGCCAGATCAACCGCCGGCGCCGTCCCGTAGGCCGGAAAAGCGCCGTAGCCGACGACGGCGTCCGGTCGACCGAACCAGGCGGCGGCTTCGGTGGCCGATACGGCGTGGGCGCTCGTAAGAAGGAGTCCATGCGGATGAAGCCGGGCGCCGAGACGTCGGAGCCGGCGGCGCTTTGCCCGGAGATCGACGTTTTCCACGTCGATGATGAGGGCCGGCGCAGATAAAAGCTGCGCTTCGCCGGCCCCGGGGGAGCGGAGCGCGACGCCCCGCCCTGGCCGGCGCCCGCCCGGCCGGCCGTCGACGGCCGCCGTCCCGTCTTCGACGGCGATGCCCCGGCGCCCGAGGACGTCTAGCCAAAAAGCTTTGAGCACGCCCTCTCCGACGAGCCAGACGCGGTCAACGGTCATCATAGCGGTAAAACCCCCGTCCGCGCTTCCGACCGAGGCGACCGGCGAACACATATGCTTTTTGCAGGAGGCTTGGCCGAAAGCGGGGCTCGTAAAACGTCTGGGCAAACACCGTCGACGTCGTGGCGAAGTTGACGTCGAGGCCGATCAGGTCCTGAAGCGCAAACGGCCCCATCTTAAACCCCCGGGCTTCGAACAGGGCGTCGATCGCCTCCGGCTTTCCCTGCCCCCACTCGATGAGCCGGAGCGATTCGTTGTAGTACGCCCGGGCCACCCGGTTGACGACGAACCCCGGCGTGTCCCGGACGACGATCGGCGTCTTGCCCAGGGATTCGGCGAGGGACACGGCCGCCGCGACAGCCGCCGGGTCGCTCTGGGCTGCCCGCACGATTTCGACGAGCGGCATCACGTCGGCCGGATTAAAAAAATGCATGCCGACCAGCCGTTCCGGCCGTCGGAGGCCGGCAGCGATCTCCGTCACCGACAGCGACGACGTGTTGGTCAGAAGGAGCGTCGCCGGATCGACTGCCGCCTCGACGGCGGCAAAGACCGATCGCTTGACGTCCGGCGCCTCGTACACCGCCTCGATCACCGCCTCGGAGCCGGCCAAAGCCTCCGGCGCCTCGTGAGCGGAAAGGCGCCGGAGCGCCGCTTCGGCCGCTTCCAGCGAAAGCTCGCCCCGGCCCACCGCCCGTTCGGCCCGGGCCCGGGCATGATCCAGGAGCGCCTGGCGGGCCTTTTCGTCGACATCGACGGCGATGACCGTAAACCCCGCCCGGGCCGCCGTCCAGGCGATACCGCGGCCCATCGTCCCGGCGCCGACGATGCCGAGGCGCCGGAGAGACGACTTGTTCGCCTCGCGGTCCGGTTCCTGGACCCGATCGGCCATCGTCATCCTCCGGTCTTCCGGTTTTTTTTTCCCTTTCCTCATTCTTCGGTCCTCCACGTTTCGGCCGTTTCCGATCGTCGACCGACCATCGGCGGACGTAAAGCCCATCGACGATCGTGCCGGCCTGTTCTCCCGGCCGTCCGGACGCTCGGAGGGGGTCGCCCGCCGGTCGACCTCTTCGGCCGTCCCCGGCGCCTAGCGGCCGGTAAACGTCGGTTCGGTCTTGGCGAAAAACGCCGTCATCCCCCGGCGGTGGTCTTCCGTCGCCGCCGCAGCGCTCTGGAGCATCCGCTCGTAGGCGAGCGCCTCGCCGAGGGGCGCGGCCTCGGCCTTTTGCAGCAGACGCTTCAGCATACCGAACGTTTTCGTCGGCAGCGCCGCCAGCGTTTCAGCGAACGCCTGAGCCGCCGACTCAAAGCCGTCCGCCGGAAAGACCCTGTGAACGAGCCCGGTCCGAAGTGCCTCGTCGGGACCGATGCGGCCGCCGAGCGTCATCCACTCGAGCGCCCGCCCGAAACCGACGAGCCGCGGAAGAAAATACGCCATTCCTGTATCCGGGACGAGGGCGAGTTTGAAAAACGCCGGCACGAACGCCGCCCGGTCGGACATGACGCGAAAATCGGCGGCAAGGGCGAGGCTCATGCCGGCGCCGGCGGCGACGCCGCCGACGGCGGCGAGGATCGGCTTCGGCGTCTCCCGCATCGCCCGAAGCACCGGGTGGTAGCGCTTTTTAAGCAGCGCGCCGTAGGTCTCCGGTTCCGGCGCCTCCCCGAGCGCCGACAAATCCTGCCCCGCCTGAAACGCCCGTCCGCGGCCGGCGAGGACGATCGCACGGACGTCTTCCGCTCGGGCCGCTTCCCGAAACGCCCGCTCCAGCGCCTCGAGCATGACGTCCGTCAAAGCGTTCATCGCCTCCGGACGGTTGAAGACGATCCACCGGACGGCGCCCCGCTGTTCGATGAGGACGTCCGTCGCCTGTTTCGCCACGGCGATCCCTCCTACCGTCCTCGAAATTGCGGCGGCCGCTTTTCTAAAAACGCCCGCATGCCTTCCTTCTGATCGTCGCTTGCAAACAACAGGTAAAAGGCGTGCCGCTCAAACTGGAGGCCGACGTCGAGGGGCGCTTCTTCCGCCAGGTAAACCGCCCGCTTGATCAGCCGGACGGCGAGCGGCGGCATGGAAGCAATCGTTCGGGCGAGGGCCAGGGCCTCCGGAAGCACCCGTTCCGCCGGAACGATCCGGTTGACGAGACCGGCCCGGTACGCCTCTTCGGCGTCGATCGGCTCGCCGGTCCAAAGGAGCTCCAGCGCCCGCCGCGTCCCGAGCGCCCGGGTAAGCCGCTGGGTTCCTCCGGCGCCGGGCATGACGCCGAGGCGAATCTCCGGTTGGCCGATCCGAGCCGACTCCGATGCGACGACGAGGTCACAACTCATCATCAGCTCCGCCCCACCGCCCAGGACATACCCGCTCACGGCGGCGATGAGCGGCTTTCGAATCGCCCGGATGCGGTCCCAGACGGTAAACTGATCTCGAATCAACATATCGATGGCCGATTCATCCGCCATCTCTCCGATATCGGCGCCAGCCGCAAACGCTCGCTCATCGCCTGTAATCACGATCGCCAGCACCGCCGGATCGGCGTCGAGCCGTTCAAGTTCGGCGACGAGCCGCTCGACGAGAGCCCGGTTTAAGCTGTTCAGCACCTCTGGACGATTGAGCCGGAGGATGGCCACCGGACCGTCCTGCGACACAAGAAGCGACATCTCCTCCGCCATCGGATTCCTCCTCCGTATCCCTCGGCGCCCGCCGGCAGACCGGCCGGCGTTCCACCCATCATCAGCGCCAAAGGACTCAGGACGTCACCGTCTGTTTGTTCCGGCGGTCGACGATGCGAACGGCTTTCCCCTCGCTTCGAGGGAGCGCCTTCGGCGGGTGCACCTCGACGACGACGGTGATGCCGAGGGCGTCTTTCAACTGCTGAGCGACCCGACCGCGGAGTTCGGCCTTGAACCTTTCGACGTCACCGACGCCTGCCAGGGCCGTTTCGATCACTTCGACGTGCACCTCGAACCGATCGAGGGCGCCGTCTTTGTCGATGACGATTTGATAATGCGGCGCCAGTTCCGCGTATTTCAGCAATTCCGCCTCAACTTCCGACGGAAAGACGTTCACGCCGCGGATGATGAGCATATCGTCGATCCGCCCCTTGACGCGGGACATGCGCATCGTCGTCCGGCCGCAGTGGGGGCAAGGCTCCGGATTGAGGGAGGCGATGTCGCCGGTCCGGTAGCGGATGACCGGAAACGCTTCTTTGGTCAAGGACGTAAAAACGAGCTCCCCGGTTTCGCCATACGGAAGCATTTCGCCGGTATCGGGGTCGATCACCTCGGCGATAAAATGATCGTCGGCGAGGTGGAGGCCGTCCTGCCCTTCGGCGCATTCGATGGCGACGCCGGGGCCGATGACTTCGCTCAGGCCGTAGATGTCGACGGCCTTGATGCCGAGCGCATCCTCGATCTGCCGGCGCATCTCTTCTGTCCACGGCTCGGCCCCGAGGATCCCGTACTCCAGGCTCGTCTTCCGCGGATCGAGGCCCATCGCCCGCATCGTTTCGATGAGGTTCAGGATGTACGACGGCGTCCCAGAGATCCCCCGCGGCCGGAGATCCTGAATCAGCGTGATCTGCCGGGCGGTGTTTCCGCCGGACGCCGGAACGGCGACCGCACCGAAGCGTTCAATTCCGTAATGAAGGCCGAGGCCTCCGGTAAAGAGGCCGTAACCGTAAGCGTTGTGAAAAATGTCGCCCGGTCTCCCGCCCGCGGCGGCGATCGTTCGGGCCACGATTTCCGCCCAGTGATCGATATCCCGACGGGTATAAGCGACGACCGTCGGCTTGCCTTTCGTGCCGGAAGACGCGTGAAACCGGACGATCTCCTTGGTGTCGACGGCAAACAGGCCGAACGGATAATGCTCCCGAAGGTCGTTCTTTTTCATCATCGGCAGCCGACGAAGGTCATCCAAACTCCGGATGTCTTCCGGGCGAACGCCGGCTTCATCGAAACGCCGGCGGTAAAACGGCACCCGCGCATAGGCGTAGGCGACCGTCTCTTGAAGCCGCTTAAGCTGCAGCTTCTCTTTTTCTACCCGCGGCATCGTTTCCATTTCGACGTTGAAGATCATCGTCCGACCTCCCCTCGCAAGGCGTATGTCCCCAGCGCCACCGCCACGAGCGCCCCATCGCCGCCGTACGCCTCCGCCGTCGCGACGACGAGGCGACGGCCGCGCTTGACGATGCGGGAAGCCGCCACGAGCCGCTCACCGGTGGCCGGGCGCAGGAAGTTGACCTTAAATTCCGCCGTCACGCTCTGTTGCACGCCGTCCCGGTGCGGCGCCGCCGCGTGCCCCATGACGACGTCGAGGAGCGTCGCCACGACGCCGCCGTGGACGATCCCCTCCATGCTGTTGTAAAACTCCGGCCGAACGACCAGCTCCGCCCGAGCGCCGTCCGGCGTTTCTTCCAAAACGCGAATCCCGAGAAGGCGGTTGAAAGCGTTCAGGCTTTCGACGCGGTTTCCTGGCTTTTGGACCACGGCGCTACGCCTCCACCTCCGCCAGGTAAAGCGAGACGATCCCCCGGGCAAACGAAATCAAGTCTTTTCCGGCCGCCCGACCTTCCGGCGAGGCGAGGGCCGCCTCCAGGGCTTCCCGGGAGGAAAAAAGCATCTCCGCGATCAGGTAGACGTCCGAGTCACCGCCGCCCGGGATCCCGTAGACGCGGTTGACTTCCAGGCGCTGAAGGCCGGGCATCGAGCGAGCGAGAGGGGCGTGGACCTCGCGGTAGTGGCGTTCGAACGCCTCGATGTCATCGGGCCGACGGTAGACGGCGATCAGCTTGACCATGCGTGAAGCTCCTCCTTCTTTCGTCCGGCCCGGTGCCGGGCCGGACGCTTTGGATGGTCAAACACCGGCTTACAGCTTGAACGGATTCAGCGGTTTGGTGCCGTAGTACATGAGCACGCTTTTGACTTCGGTGTACAGGTCGAGCGCTTCGATGCCGAGCTCCCGGCCGAAACCTGATTGCTTCGTGCCGCCGAACGGCATGCCGGGAAAAGCGGAAAACGGCGTGTTGACGAGGACGATGCCGGCGCGAATGCGGTCGGCCATCCGCTTCGCCCGGGCGCCGTCTTTCGTCCAGACGGCCGCCGCGAGGCCGTACATCGTGTCGTTGGCGAGGGCGACCGCCTCGTCTTCGGTGTCAAAAGGCATGACCGTGACGACCGGGCCGAAGATCTCCTCCTGAACCGCCTTCATGCCGTGGTGGACGTCGACGAGGATCGTCGGCGCGTACCAGTACCCGCCTTCAAACCCTGGCACGCGAACTTCGCCGCCGCCCAAGACCGCCTGAGCGCCGTCTTCCAAGGCGGAACGGACGTAACCGTCGATCACATCCACCTGCTCCCGACTGATGACTGCACCGACGTGCGTCTCCGGGTCGAACGGGTTGCCGAGCTTGAGCTTTTTCGCCTTCTCGACGAACCGCGCCATGAATGCGTCATAGACCGACCGCTGGACGTAGATGCGGGATCGGGCTTCGCACGATTGGCCGGTGTTATAGAAGATCCCGAACACCGATCCGTCGACCGCCGCATCGAGATCTGCATCGTCAAAGATGAGGCTCGGCGACTTCCCGCCGAGTTCGAGCGTCACCTTTTTCAACGAACGGGAGGCGAGCTCCATGATGTGCCGCCCGACGGGCGTTGACCCGGTGAAGGCGATCTTATCTACCTCCGGGTGGGTGACAAGGTAATCGCCGACATCCCGCCCGGAACCGGGAACGACGTTCACGACGCCCTTCGGCACGCCGGCCTCGGTAGCAATCTCCGCCAGAACGAGGGCGGTCACCGGCGTAAGCGTCGCCGGCTTGACGACGACCGAACAGCCGGCGGCGATCGCCGGAGCGATCTTCCATGCGGCCATCATCAGGGGATAGTTCCACGGGACGATCTGGGCACAGACGCCGACGGGCTCCCGCTGGGTATAGTTGAAAAAGCCACTGGGCATGTTGTTGACGTGCCCCCGGTGGCCGACGATGGCACCGGCGTAAAACTCGAAGTCCTCGATCGCCTGCATGATCTGGCCCTGAGCGGCAAAAAGCGTCTTACCCGTGTTCAAAATTTCCAGTTCCACCAACTCATCGAACCGCTCCCGCATGATCTCGGCGATGCGGTTCAACACCCGCGCCCGCCGCAAGACGGAAAAGTGGCGCCATTTCCCGTGCTCAAACGCCAGCCGCGCCGCCTGAAGGGCACGGTCGATGTCGGCCCGGCCGGCCCTTGCCACCTCTGCCAGCGGCTCCCCGGTCGCCGGGTTGTAAACCGTGTAGCGGTTGCCGTCGGCGGCGTCAACCCACTCCCCGTCGATGAACATCGGGTAATACGAACGCCGGTAGCGGTTGACTTTCTCTGAATCGATCATCCGCACGCCCCCTTCTTTAGCGCCGGCCTCCTCCTCCGCTGTCGATGCCGACACTTACAACGTTTTTTTCATATAACGTTTTTAAAACGTTGTTACGTTTAACAGTATAGTTCCGGTGTTTGAATGTCGTCAAGCTGATCTTTTTTCACAAATCATCGCATCGACAAAAAAAGCCGCTCCGGCTCCCGCACCAGCGACCGCAACGTCTCGACAAAGCGGACGGCGTCGGCGCCGTCGAGCACGCGATGATCGAACGAGAGCGAAACCGGCAGAATCGAGCGAACGACGATCCGGTCGTCCTCGTCGACGACGGGGCGCTTCCGGATCCGGTGAAACGCCAGAATGGCCACCTCCGGAGGGCGGATGATCGGCGTTGCGGCATACGCTCCGCCGATCGGGCCGACGTTGCTGATGGTAAACGTTCCGCCGGCGATCTCTTTCGGACCAAGCGTCCCCGCCCGGGCTTTTTGCACGAGGTCCTCGAGCGCCACAGCGATCTCCCGCAAGCTCCGCCCCTCGACGTGCCGGATCACCGGCACGATGAGCCCTTCCGGAGCATCCACCGCGACGCCGATGTGGTGATGGCGAAACAGCCGGATGATGCCGGCCGCCTCATCCAAGCGGGCATTGAAACGGGGGTGAGCCCGAAGCGCCGTGGAAACGATCTTGATTAAATACGCCGTGAGCGGAATCGGGGGTTCTAACGCATCCAGCCGGGCCTTTAAGGCAAGGAGCCCGTCCGCCTCCAGCTCATCCAGCTGCGTCACATGCGGGATGGTCGTCACCGAATGGACCATGTGGCGGGCAATCGCTTCCCGCCGGCCGCGAAACGGAAGCGTCTCCGCTTCTCCGTCGGCTGATCCGAATACCGCCGCCGGCCTCTGGGCGATCGGGCGGTCGGCGACCTCTTCCGCTGGGGAATTCGAGACCGAGGGCGTCGGCGGCGACGAGGTTGCCGGCGACCTGGTCGAGAGAACCGGTATAGCCGCGGCGCGGCGGGCGGCATACCGGCGGACGTCCTCCGGTTCGATGCGGCCGGCCGGACCGCTCCCCGCAACCGCTTCCAAAGGAACGCCGAGCGTGCGGGCCAGGCGACGGGTGTAAGGGCTGGCCAGAACGGGGCGCTTCGCCAACTCCTTCGCCTCTTCGGCGGTTTTTCCACCCGGCGCATCGGCGGCCGGCGTGAGTCGTTCGGCCACCCGGTCTCGATCCGCCTCCCGAACGCCAGAGGTGGGCACCGGAGCGTCTGACCGGATCCGGAGGAGGACGTCGCCGACCCGGACGCTCGTCCCTTCCGGCGCTTCGATCGCCGCGACGATGCCGGAGGCCGGCGCCGGCAGCTCGGCCGTCACTTTGTCCGTCTCGACTTCCACCACCGGCTGGTCGATCGTTACGCGGTCCCCGACAGCAACGAAATAGCGAAGCACCACGGCTTCCGTGAGCCCTTCGCCGAGGTCGTGCAGGCGGAGGGCAACTTCGCCCCCGGTTCCGGCGGTCATCCGGCCATCACCTCCCGGACGGCCGCCAGCACCTTCTCCGGCGTCGGCAGATAAAGATCCTCATACGCCATGAGCGGCACCGGCACATCGAAGCCGCTTACGCGACGGGGGGGCGCTTTCTGAGCGTAGAACGCGTCATCTTGAATGATCGCCACGATGTGGCTGGCCACCCCCAAGGTGTCGTGGGCCTCCTGGACGATGACCGCCCGCCCCGTTTTCTCCACCGACCGCGCGATCGCCTGCCGGTCGAGGGGGTAGAGGGTGCGAAGATCGAGAAGTTCCACGTCGATCCCCGCTTCGGCCGCCATGCGCGACGCCTGCTCCGCCACCGGGACCATCGCGCCCCAGGCGATCACCGTCACGTCCTCCCCCTCCCGGACGAGGCGCGCCCGGCCGAGGGGCACCGGCGCCCACCCCGGCGGGACTTCTCCTCGGGCGCTCCGGTAAAGCCGCATCGGCTCGAGGAAAATCACCGGGTCCGGATCCTCATAAGCGGCTAGCAAAAGCCCCTTGGCGTCAGCGGGCGTCGAAGGGACAGCCACCTTCAGGCCCGGCATGTGCACGAAAAAGGCTTCCGTGCTGTCCGAATGAATTTCCGGCGCCCGGACGCCGGCGCCGTATGGCGCCCGGATGACGATCGGCACCGAAAACCGCCCCTGGCTTCGCACCCGGAGTCGGGCAGCGTGCGAGACGATCTGCTCAAAGGCTGGGTAGATGAATCCGAGAAACTGGATTTCGACGATCGGCTTCAGGCCGGCGGCGGCCATGCCGATGGCCGCGCCGACGAAGCCGGATTCGCCGAGCGGCGTATCGATCACCCGCTGCCCGCCGAACCGCTCGAAAAGCCCCTCCGTCGCGCGAAAGACGCCGCCGTTCACCCCGACGTCCTCTCCAAGCACGATCGCCCGCTCATCCCGCTCCAAGATCAGATGCAGGGCCTCATTGACGGCCCCGACCAGCGTCATCGTCTTTTTAGCCGCCTGAATCGACGTCATGGAGATTTCCCCCTCATCAAGCCGGAGCATCAGGAGATTCTGCAAAGACATGCCGGAACAGATCTGCTTCCGAGACCGGAGATGCGGATTCCATCTCCCGAACCGCCGCCTCGATCTCCGCATCGATCGCCGCGAGCCACCTCGTCTTGGCTTCGGCGTCGAATCGCCCCAGTCGCTCAAGAATCCGTTCCACACGGAGAAGCGGATCGCTCTTTTCCCGGAGCCGGTCGCTTTCCGACTGATCCCGGTAGCGCCGGGGATCGTCGGCGGTCGTGTGCGCCCCGTACCGCCAGGTCACCGCTTCGATCAAGGTGGGGCCGCCGCCCGATCGGGCGCGCTCGACGGCCGCTTTCGTCGCCGCGTAGACGGCGAACACATCGTTGCCGTCCACCCGGATCCCCGGTAGATCATAGCCGAGCGCCCGCTGGGCAATCGTTTTGGACTTCATCTGCTTGTCGAGCGGGGTGGAGATGGCGTAGCCGTTGTTCTGATTGAAAAAGACGACCGGAACGTTCCAGACGCTGGCCAGATTAAGCGCTTCGTGAAAATCGCCTTCGGAAGTCGCCCCATCGCCAAAGTAGACAAGGGCGACATGTGGCGTGTTGAGAAATTGCTCGGCGAAGGCCGCTCCGACCGCATGAGGGAGCTGTGTAGCGATCGGCACGCTGGGTGGGAATATCTTCCGCCCTTCGTTGGAAATGCCGCCTTCGTAGCGCCCCTTCCAGTAGAGGAGAATGCGCCCGAGGGGCTGCCCGAACGTCATCGCCGCCGCGTGATCGCGGTACGTCGGAAACAGCCAGTCGCCCGGACCGAGGGCAAGGGCGCTCCCAACCTGAGCCGCTTCCTGGCCCTCATATGGCGCATACGTCCCGATCCGTCCCTGCCGCTGCAGGCTCAAGCACTTCCGGTCGAAGCGGCGGGCCCGAAGCATGTGCCGGTAGGCCGTCTCGATCCACTCCGGAGAAAACCGATCGGCCCACCGCTCGTCCGTCCACCCCCCCTCTTCATCCACCAGGCGCCAGAGGGGAAAAAGCGCTTCCCCCGATCTTCCCTCGGTAAACGGCGGAGAAAGTTCGAGCATCACGCCACCCTCCTTCAGCGCCGGAACCGCCACTTCGGCGGCACATCCGGCCGGTAGCGGACATTGAGCCGCTTTCGCCGTTCCCACCTCTCCCGAACGAGGCGCTCGGCCGCCTCGACCGTCGTGAGGCCTTCTGCGTCGGACCGCCGGTACACGAACCGGAGCGTCTCCAGCACGACGGAAAGCTTCTGCTCAACCCGCTTCGGATTGGGGCCGAACAGTTCATCGGCCACCTGGATGAGGCCGCCGGCGTTGGCCAGGTAATCCGGTGCGAAGAGGACGTTTTGCGCCTTTAACGTTTCGGCAATGCCCGGGTGGGCGAGCGGCTGGTTGGCCGATCCGACGATCGCCCGCACGCGGAGCCGCCGGGCGACTGCTTCGGTGATGACTCCGCCGTAGGCGCACGGGACGAACACGTCGGCTTCCGCATCGTAGATCGCCTCCGGGGAAACGATCTGGAACGTTTTGCCGAACGATTCGGCCAGCCGCCGGAACGCGTCGACCCGTTCCGCCGACGGATCGGCCACGATGAGTCGTCCACCGGCTTCGAGCAGGCGGTGGGCGACCTTCAGACCGACCTTCCCCAGGCCCTGGACGACAAACGTCCGGTCTTTCAGGTCGCCATCCCCGTCGAGGAACTCAAGCGTCACCCGGATGGCGCCGACGACGCCGTCGGCCGTCGTGACGGACGAATCACCGCCCCCTCCGTACGCTTCCGGCAGGCCGACGAGATACGGCGTCTCCTGATAGGCGTAGGCGAAATCTTCCGGCTGGGTTCCCATGTCCGTTCCGGTGTAAAATCTTCCGCCAAGAGCGTGAACTTGCCGCCCAAAGGCGCGAAACAGTTCCGGCGATCGATCTTTTTCCGGATCGCCGATCAAGACGGCCTTGCCGCCGCCGACGTCCAGATCGGCCGCAACCGCTTTCCACGTCATTCCCCGGGCGAGCCGAAGGGCGTCGAAAAGCGCCGCCTCGAGATCCGGATACGGCGCCATCCGGGTGCCGCCGAGGGCCGGACCAAGAGAGGTGTCGTGAATGGCTATGATGCCTTTCAGACCGACATCCGGGTCATGGAAAAAGAGAACGTGTTCGTGGTCGCCGATGGCCGAAAAGAGATCGCCGCGGGCAACCGTCGGCAAATCGAGCATCTCGACGCCTCCTTTCGCTTGGCTAGGCCAGCACCGCCCGATCCGTGTCAAGCGTGCTTCCGCGGACGCGCTCAAAAGATTGAAGCAATTTTTCGACGGTCAGAGACCGCTTCGCCTCCCCTTCGTAGGTGAGGATCACCTCGCCCTCGTCCATCATGATCAGCCGGTCGCCCATCTCGATCGCCTGCTTCATGTTGTGGGTGACCATGAGGGCGGTGAGCTTAAGCTCCCGGATCAAACCGACGGTGAGCTCCGACACCCAGGCGGCCCGTTTTGGATCGAGGGCGGCGGTGTGTTCGTCGAGCAAAAGCAGCTTGGGCCGGCAGAGCGTCGCCATAAGGAGCGCCAGCGCCTGCCGTTCTCCGCCGGAGAGGGCACCGACCTTGACGCCGAGGCGGTTTTCCAGGCCGATGCCGAGCTGGCGCACCCGTTCTCGAAACGCCTGACGGCGTTCATCGGTCACACCTCGGCGAAAGGTTCTACGTCCGTCCCGCGCAAGCGCCAGCGCCAGGTTTTCCTCGATGGTCATGTTGGGCGCCGTCCCGGCGGCCGGATCTTGGAACACCCGGGCGATCCAGCGGGACCGGCGGTGTTCCGGCCAATCGGTGATGTCCGTTCCGTCGAGGACGATGTGCCCTTCGTCCGGGGTGATCGTTCCGGCGATGACGTTGAGGAGTGTCGATTTCCCGGCGCCGTTGGAGCCGATGATCGTAACCAGCTCGCCTTCCCGAACGTCCAGGTCGATTCCTTTCAACGCCGCCTTCTCGTCCGACGTCCCGGCGTTATAGATCTTGGAGACGCCCACCAGGCGAAGCACCGACTTCTCCTCCTTCCGACGGAAGCGGTCGAAGGCTCCGCGACGCCGGTTTGGCTTTCGTCATTTTTCGGCCGCCGCGCCACTCGGGCAGGACGAGCGCCAAAATGACGATCAGCGCGGTGATGAGCTTGACGTCGCCGGTTTCCAAAAACCGCGCCCGAAGCGCCAAGGCGATGATGATCCGGTAGAGAACGGCCCCCGCGATCACCGCTGCCGTCAAGCGGTGAAGTGACGTCTGGCGAAACAGCGTTTCCCCGATGATGACCGAAGCCAGGCCGACGACAATCATCCCGATGCCCATCCCGATATCGGCAAAGCCGCCGTATTGGGCCATGAGGGCGCCGGCAAACGCCACGTACGCGTTGGACACCGCGAGGCCGAGCACGACGAAGCGGCGGGTGTCGCCCGAAAAACTCCGCACCATCCGGGGGCTGTCGCCGGTCGCCCGGACCGCCAAGCCGATTTCAGTTTTTAAAAACCAGTCCAAGATCAACTTCATCGCCAGGACCATCAGACCGAGGACGAAGAGCACGATCAGGTGATCGGCGCCCGGGACGACGGTCTGTAGCCGCTCTGTCCAAGGAGCGAGATCGGTCCACATGGTGCGTTGATGAAGGAGCGGAATGTTCGGCCGGCCCATGATGCGCAGATTGATCGAATAAAGAGCGATCATCATCAAAATGCCGGAAAGGAGCGGATTGATCTTGCCCCATGCGTGCAGTACGCCGGTGATCAGGCCGGCGGTCGCTCCGGCGACAAGCGCCGCCAGGTTGGCCATCCAGGGAGAAACGCCGTGGACGACCAGGATCGATGCCAGAGCTGCGCCGGTGACAAAACTGCCGTCGACGGTCAAGTCCGGAAAGTTCAACACCCGAAACGAAAGGTACACGCCGAGCGCCATCACGCCGAAGATGAGTCCGGCTTCAACGGCGCCGATCAGTGCCGCCGCCATCCCCGTCCCCCATTTCAGGCAGTGTTCATGTCGCTTCCGATATTTGGGAACCTATTCGATGAATTCCGCTTCTTTTTCCCATTCCGGCCGAATGGGGATGCCGAGCTTTTTCGCCGCCGTTTTGTTGATCGCCAGGTGCAGCGTCTTGGGATATTCCGGCGGAATATCTTTCGGATTCCTTTCACCTTTCAAAATAAGGGCCGCCATCTGCCCGGCCTGATAGCCGATGTCATAGTAGCGGAAGCCGTAGGCGGCAAAGCCGCCCCGTTTGAGCGAATCGAATTCTCCGGTAAAGACCGGAAGTTTATTCGCATCGGCGACGGCGAGAAGCCCTTCGAGTGCCGAGACGATCGTATTGTCGGTGATGACGTAATACCCTTCGATTTGGCCGACCAGCGACTCCGCCGCCTGTTTCACCTCGGACGTGTTGCTGACGGACGCTTCGACGACGTCCAGGGAATAGCCTTGTGCTTTGATGATCGTTCGGATCGCGTCGACCTGGGCGACCGAATTTTGTTCGCCGGGGTTGTACACGATGCCGATTTTCTTTAGGCCCATCTCCCGAACGATAAACGCCAGCATTTTTTGAATGGCTTCTGGATGGGTATCTGTCGTTCCCGTAATGTTCTCCCCCGCTTCATGCATCGACGGCACGAGACCCGCGCCGACCGGATCGGTCACGGAGGTAAAGACGATCGGGATCGTCTTGGTCGCGTTGAGGGCCGCCTGGGCGCTCGGCGTGGAATTCGCGAAAATGAGATCCACCCGGTCGGCGACGAAGTTCCGGGCGATCGTCTGAGCGTTGTTCATATCCCCCTGAGCGTTCTGAACGTTGTAGAGGACCGTCGTCCCTTCCACAAACCCCTCATCTTGAAGCGCCGCCTTAAAGCCCCGGAACGCATCGTCGAGCGACGGATGTTCGATGATCTGCGTTGCGCCAATAACCTTGGGCTTTGGTTTTTCCGCGGCGTTCGGATTTTGGGCGGACGTCCCGCTCTCGGATTGTCCGGCGTTCATCTTGTCGGACGTCGTCTGAGCGCACGCCGTAAGACCGAACGCCAGCAGGACCGCCAGCTTAGGAACAAGCGTCCGCCAGAGGCGCTTCTTGTTCCCCCACGTCATCTTCGACCACCTCCCGATTTTTAAACCGCTTTCAACGGTGGTTACAGAAAAACTATATAACGTTTTATTTACGTTTTTCGATTAAAGTTTATTTAATGGGATCAAGTTGTGTCAATACCAATACTTACACAGGGAAAAACATATAAATTTATTTAATTCTGTACGGCATAAACGCTTTAATGCGATAAAGTTAAGGAAAACAATAAACGACCGTTTCGCAAACGGCCGTTTCATGCGTTGATTTTATTCCCACTCCGGACGGACGGTGATTCCGAGCCAGGCGGCAACCTTCTCGTTGATGACCAGCCGCGGGTTTTGGGCATATTCTGACGGAATGTCCTTCGGCCGCTTTTCGCCCTTCAGAATCGCCGCCGCCATCTGCCCGGTACGGTAGCCGATGTCGTAAAACTTAACGCCGTAAGCGGCAAATCCACCGCGTTTTAAAGACGCGATATCTCCGGTGAAGACGGGAATCTTCTGCGCCTCGGCGACCGCGACCAACCCTTCCAGTCCCGAAACGACGGTATTGTCCGTAATGCGTAATGACGTAAAACGCGTCGATCCGGCCAATGAGCGATTCGGCGACCTGTTTGACTTCCGAGGTGTTCGCGACCGCCGCTTCCACCACCTGGAGCGGATAACCGTGCCGCTCGATTTCGGCCTGAATGGCCTTGATCTGGGCGACGGAGTTTTGTTCCCCCGGGTTATACACGATGCCGATGCGCTTCAAGTGCTGTCAATAGCGGATTAAAACTCCCCAAAAAAATCGCGTTCGATTCCCCACAAACAGCGGATTCAGTTCCCCAAAATCATCGCGCATCATTCCCCAGACGTATGTTCGATCTACGCGGTCACCTCCTCCTTCAGCGCATGGGTCACCCCGGCGCGCAGCTTGTCCTTCATCCGGTAGCTGTTGCCGCGGATGTTGATGGTGGTGGCGTGGTGCAGGAGCCGGTCGAGCAAGGCAGAGGCCAGCACCTGGTCACCGAAGAGTGTCCCCCAGTTGGTGAAGCTGGTGTTGGACGTGATGATCAGGGAGCCATGCTCGTAGCGCTCCGACACGAGCCGGAAGAAGTTCGCGGCGTCCAAGGCGTCAAGCGGCAAGTAGCCGACTTCGTCGCAGATCAGCAGCTTCGGCTGGGTGTAGATGCGCAGGCGCTTGTCCAGCCGTCCCTCTTGGTACGCCCGTCGCAAGTCAGCGACCAGCTTCTGCATGGTCACGAAGTAGACGCTCATGCGCTGTCGAATCGCCTCCATCCCCAGGGCCACCGCAAGGTGGGTCTTGCCCACCCCCGGCGGTCCCAGGAAGATGACGTTGCTGCCCTCCCGGATGAACGTCAAGCCGGCCAGTTCGCGTATTTGTCGCTCATCGACGGACGGCTGGAACGAGAAATCGAAATCTGCAAGGGTCTTGTGATACGGGAAGTTGGCCATGCGGAGTCTGGCGTGCATGTAACGGCTGTATCGCTCCTCCTGCTCAGCATCCAGCAGTCTGTGCAGGAACTCCGCATAGGTCGCCTGGTGCCCCGCTGCCCACTCCACGCACGCCGGCAGCACCGCCGCGGCGCGCTTCAATCCCAGCTCCAGCAGCTGCTCCTCGGCCTTGGCCAAAACCAACGCCTCACTCATTGCCCCTGACCTCCCATCGCGATCTGCTCATAGACGGACAGCTCCCGCTGCTCCACGTCCGGCCCGATTTGCAACCCTGGCACCTTGCCTCGATCCGGATGAGGCGTCCCAGCCGGGATGCCCTTGAAGTGCTCAGGGTCGGTTGAGACCTGGTGCCTGCCTGTGAGCACGCGGTGTTCGGCAATGACCTGCCCGCCGTACTCGATCTGCAGGCGGCCTGACTCAAACTCCCGGACCAGCACGGTGTGCCCCACATACCGCCATGGAACGGTGTACATGTTCGTGTTCCAGGAGATGCGACAATCGCTCATGACCTTGCGCATATCGGCGTACGCCAGCGTGTACCGGCTCTTAGGCAGGGGCTTAAGCGTCTCGGCCTGAAACCGCACCACCGGCTGCTCCCGCGTCGTGCCGTGGATGCGCACATTAGCCACCGTATCCCGCCAGATGGCACCTTGCCGGTTCAGGTCGTCATGGTCCACGAACGAAACCGGCCAGAAGCTGGACCGGATATACCCGATGGGCCGTTCAATCTTCCCTTTGGTGCGACTTCGGTAGGGCTTACAGGCCTTGGGCACGAATCCGTAGTACTTGGCGAAGTCCATGTACGCCGGCTGCCAGTCGACGTGTCCATGACCGTCGTTGGCCACGACCAGCGGGGAGCAGTTGTCGCTGAGCATGACCTTTGGAACCCCGCCGAAGAACTCCAGCGCGTTCCGGAGCGCCTGGAGGATATGCCGTTGGTCCGCCGCTCTGATAAACTCCAGGTAGAGCATGCGGGAGTAGGCGAGGACCATGGCAAAGCACCATACCTTGCGCCGATGGCCCTGCGGATCCAGGTAGGGGAATGCGCCCAGGTCGATTTGCGCTTGTTCCCCCGGAGCCGTCTCAAACCGCACGGTTGCCTTGGCAGAGACAACCGGGCGGAGAGGGTGCATGAACTCGCGCAGTACGGTAATTCCGCCGGTATATCCCTGCTCCCGGATCTCGCGAAAGATTCGCTCCGCATTGAGGACGCCGATACGCATGCGCTGCTCCACATAGGCCTTGTACGGCTCCAGCTTGTGGCCTTTCACCCTACGGCTGCGCGACTTCACCCTCCCCTCCTCCTGCTGCCTCGGCTCACTCACAGCCTTGCGGATGGTTTTGCGGTCATGGCCGTATCTTCTGGCCAGTTCCGAGATGCTGACGCCCTCCTCATACAGCTTCCTGATCTCCATCTTCTCACTCTCCCTCATCACCGGCACCTCCCCAAAAGTGATGGCAGGTGCCATAGTTCGACACAGGGGTGGGGAATTCATCCCGATGATTTTGAGGAAATCATGCCGGTGATTTTGGGGAATCTTTATCCGCTGCTATTGGGGATTTTACATCCGATGTTGACAGTGCATCGCTTCGCTCATAAACTTTAGCGTTTTCCGGATCGCCTCCGGCGGATTGCGGGATGTTCCGGTGATGTTTTCCCCCGCCTCGTGCATAGAAGGGACGAGCCCAGCTCCCACCGGATCGGCGACAGAGGTAAAGACGATCGGAATCGTCTTGGTCACGTTAAGGGCCACCTGAGCGTTCGGCGTGGAATTCGCGAAGATGAGATCTACCCGGTCGGCGACGAAGTTCCGGGCGATCGTCTGAGTGTTGTTTACATCTCCTTGGGCGTTCTGAACATTGTAAACAATGGTGCTTCCCTCCACAAAGTCCGCGTCTTTCAGCGCTGCTTTAAACCCCGCAAAGGCCTCGCCAAGGGAAGGATGTTCGAAGATCTGCGTGACGTCGATCTACTTGGGGTTTTCCGGGCGGTCGGGTGAAGCGGTACCCGGACGGGTGGCCTCGTTGGCCGGTGCTCAGGCGGTCATCGCCAACGCTGCCACCCACATGATGACCAAAGACCGCCACCCCTTCTTAAGCCGTGAGGCGTCCCTCAGCGGCACGGTTTCCTCTCCTTACAGATTTGAACGAAACAACATTTATCATATATTATACTAATGTTATGACTAATTGACGCACAATTGACACCGCGAATGCCCAACCGACGGACGTCCGCGGCGCGGCCTGCCTCCGGAGCATCCGGAGCAAGGGCCGGATCGATCTTCGCTCAGAGGTTGAGATTCACCATGATGAACTTGAGCTCCGTGAGCTCCTCGATCGCGTACTTCACCCCTTCCCGGCCGAAGCCGCTCTCCTTCATCCCGCCGTACGGCATGTGGTCGACGCGAAACGTCGGGATGTCGTTGATCATCACGCCGCCGGTCTCGAGCCGCCGGGCGGCGTCGAACGCCTTTCCGATATCCCGGGTGAAGACGCCGACGTTTAAGCCGTACTTCGAGTCGTTTACCAAGGCGATTGCCTCGTCGAGATTCCGGTAAGGGACGAGGGTCGCCACCGGGCCAAACACTTCCTCACGAACGACCTTCATCTCCGGCGTCACGTCGGTGAGGATCGTCGGCTCGAGGAACGCCCCGTCCTTCCGGCCGCCGGCGGCGATCCGGGCGCCGGCGGCGACCGCCTCCTCGATCCACGCCTGAACCCGCGCCGCCTCCCCTTCGTGGATGAGAGGGCCGACATCCGTCGCCTCATCCCGCGGGTCGCCGACCCGAAGCGCCTTCGTCTTTTCGAGGAGGGCGGAATAAAACCGCTCGTAAATCGCCGCGTGGACGTAAATCCGCTGGACGGAGATACAGATCTGCCCGGCGTACTGAAACGCCCCTTCCACCGTCCGGGCGACGGCCAGGTCGAACGGCGCATCCGGCTCGACGATGACCGCCGAGTTCGAGCCGAGCTCGAGGATCGTCCGCTTGAGGCCGCTTTTTTCCCGGATGCGCTTCCCGACGGTGGGGCTTCCGGTAAAGGTGATCGCCTTGACATCCGGATGTTCGACGAGGGCGTCACCAATCTCCCCGCCGGGACCGCTTACGACGTTCAAAGCGCCGGCGGGAAGCCCTGCTTCGTGAAAGAGCTCGGCGACGAAAAAGCTCGAAAGGGGCGTCGCGCCGGCCGGCTTTAGAACGACGGTGTTCCCGGCGGCGAGGGCCGGTCCGAGCTTGTGGGCGACGAGGTTGAGCGGGAAGTTAAACGGCGTGATCGCCGCGACGACGCCAAGAGGTTCCCGCCAAGTGAACCCGAGGCGCCCCTCACCGCCGACCGCCGCATCCATCGGGATCGTCTCGCCGCCGATGCGTTTCGCCTCTTCGGCAGAGAAGCGGTACGTCTGAACCGCCCGGAGTACTTCCGCCCGGGCAGCTTTCAGCGGCTTTCCGGCCTCTTCGGCGATGAGGCGGGCGACCTCCTCTCGCCGCGTCTCCAGCGCTTCGGCGACCCGGTACAGAATGGCGGCCCGGGCGTGGGCCGGCAGGCGGCGGTATGTGGGATACGCTTCGGCGGCGGCCTTCACGGCCCGCCGGGCGTCGTCGGCGCCCGCCCGGCCGACCTCCGCGAGCACCCGGCCGTCCGCCTTCGACACGACCGGCGTCCACGACGCCGCCGGCTCGTACCGGCCGCCGATCCAGAGCCCCTTACGCCCGCCGTCGGTGAACGTCATCGCCTTTCACCCCCAGATACGTCCGTCGGACGGACTCATCTTCGAGCAGCGCCCTGGCGTTCCCGGCCAGCGCTACCCGGCCCCGCTCGAGGACGATCGCCCGGTCGGCGATCGAAAGCGCCGCCCGGACGTTTTGCTCGACGAGGAGGACCGTAAGCCCGTACGTCTCCCGCATCTCGACGAGCGACCGGAAGATCTCCTGCACGATGAGCGGCGCCAACCCTAGGGAAGGCTCATCGAGCATGATGAGCTTCGGCCTCGCCATGAGCCCCCGACCGATCGCGAGCATCTGCTGCTCGCCGCCGCTCAAAAGCCCGCCCGGTCGGTCGAGCATCGATTCGAGCCGAGGAAACAGCCGGAGCACCTGCCGGAAATCGTCCATCACCGACGGGTCCCGCCGCCGCATCCGGTGATAGGCGCCGAGAAAGAGGTTGTCCCGCACCGAGAGGTCGTTGAAAATCTGTCGCCGCTCCGGCACGAGGCTTAAGCCGAGGCGAACGATCCGTTCCGCCCGGCCGTACGGGAGGGGCTTTCCTTCGAAGACGATCACCCCCCGCCGCGGCACGTAAAGGCCAGCGATCGTCCCGAGAAGGGTGCTTTTTCCGGCGCCGTTCGCTCCGACGATGGCAAAGATTTCGCCGGGCTCGACGGTAAAGGTGATATCGTGAAGGACGTGCAGGTGTCCGTGAAACGTGTTGACCTCATTGAGTGTGAGCACCGGCGATCACCTCAATCTCCGCGCCGAGATAGGCGCGAATCACCTCCGGATGGACGGCGATCTCCGCCGGCGGTCCGACGGCGATCATCCGGCCGTAGTCGAGGACGACGATCCGGTCGGCGGCCGTCATCACCGCCTCCATATCGTGTTCGACGAAGAGAAGCGTCGTCCCTTCTTCCCGCATTGCGAGCATAAGCCGGACGAGGGCCTGGGATTCCGCCGGGTTGAGTCCCGCCATCGGCTCGTCGAGGAGGATCATCGCCGGCTGGGACACCGCCGCCCGGGCCACTTCCAACAATTTCAGCTGCCCATAGGAGAGCGTCGCCGCCGGACGGTCGGCAAGCGCTGCGAGCCCGACCCGATCGAGCCAGTGCAGGGCCATATCGCGCGCCCTTCGTTCCTCTTCGGCAACCCGCGGAAGTCTGAGACCCGCCGCAAGCATCCGAGTCTTCAATCGGACGTTCAGTCCGACAAGGACGTTTTCAAGCACCGTCATGTTATAAAAAATTTTTAGGTTCTGGAACGTCCGCGTCATGCCGAGGCGAGCAATGGCGTGCGGCGAGAGGCCGTGAATCGGCCGGCCGGCAAAGCGGATCTCGCCGGCGGTCGGTGAAAAGATGCCGCTGATCATGTTGAAGAGGGTCGTCTTTCCAGCGCCGTTCGGACCGATGAGGGCGACGATCTCCTGCGGACGGACGTCGAACGTCACCCCCTGGACGGCGACGACGCCGCCGAAGCGTTTCATCACGCCGTTTAAAGTAAGGAGCGGCTCCGTCACCGGGCTTCCCTCCCCGGGCGAAGGGCCGCCGGCCACCTGAAGCCGGTCAGCCCTTCCGGCTTGAAGATCATGATGACGATGATCAAGAGCCCGAAAAAGAGGAGCTCGAACTCCCCGCCTGCGGTCGGGATGAGCTTTGGCACGACCGCCTTGAGCCCTTCCCCAAGGACGACGTAGACGCCGGCGCCGAGAACGCCGCCCATGATGGCGCGGTTTCCACCGATAATCACCATCGCCACGAGGGTGATCGACGTGATGAGGTCGAAGAGCTGGGGGTTGATGAACCCGACGTAGTGAGCGTACAAGCTCCCGGCGACGGAGGCGTAGGCGGCGCTCAGCAAAAAGACGTCGAGTTTCGCCCGAAAGACGTTCACCCCGAGGGCCTCGGCGGCGAATTCGCTGTCGTGGAGTGCCCGAATCGCCCGGCCCGCTCGGGAGTGGAGGACGTTTGCCGCAAACCAGAGGCCGAAGACGACCGTCCCCCAGACGAGGGCATAGTACGCCCCCTCACCCGTGAAGACCACCGGCCCGACGGAAAACGGTGGAATGCCGAAAAAGCCGTCCAAGCCGCCGGTTATCGCCTTGGCGTTTTTGAAGACGGTGTACATGATGACGCCGAAGCCGAGGGTCGCAAGCGCCAGGTAATGCTCCCGAAGCCGAAGCGCTGCCAAGCCGATGACGAAGGCGACGGCGAGCGAAAGACCGACGCCCATGAGGAGGGCCGCGACCGGCGGCCAGCCGAGGCGGGCGGTGAGGTACGCCGACGTATAGGCGCCGAGGCCGAAGAAGGCGGCATGCCCGAGGGACACCTGCCCGGCGTAGCCCATGAGGAGGAGAAGACCGGTCGCCATGAGGCCGTAGAGGCCGATCAGGATCATCAGGCTGAGGAAGTAGTTATTTTCGGAGAAGACGAACGGAAAAGCGACGAGGCCAAAGACGGCCGTCGCCACCCCCCACCGACGCGCCGCCATGGCTCACACCCGCTTCCCCTCCGCCCGGGCAAAAAGCCCGGTCGGCCGATACAACAGGATGATCAGCAAAAAGAGAAAGCTCACCGCATCTTTGTACGACGACGAAAGGTACCCTTCGGTTAGCGCCTCGGTGATGCCGATGAGATAGGCGCCGGAGATCGCCGCCGGGGCGTTCGTCAGCCCTCCGATGACCGCCGCGACAAACGCTTTCAGTCCCAGCATGAGACCCATCCCGTAGGAGGCGCCTGAGATCGGCGCGACGGTGACGCCGGCCAGGGCGCCAAGACCGGCGCTCGCCGCCAAGGTATAAAGCGCCATCCGTTTCGGATCGATGCCGACGAGGCGGGCGGCCACCGGGTTAATGACGCACGCCTGCATCGCCTTGCCGGCGTACGTCCGGTTGAACGCGCCTTCTAGTGCCCCGAACGCCAGAACGGAGAGGGCGACCGCCCACAGGCTCTGAATCTGGATCACCGCGCCAAGGAGGGAAAACGATCCGCCCGACGTAAACGGCGGCAGAGCGTACGGTTGGGTGCCCCAGACGAAGATGGCGAGCCCTCGCATGGCGAACGAAAAACCGATCGTGATGAGGAGGTACGTTGCCGTCGACGCGCCGCGGGCCGGGGCAAGCGCCAGTCGCTCGAACAGCCCACCGATGAGGGTCACCGTCGCGATCGCCCCGAGGAGGGCGAGGCCGTACGGTATGCCGGAGGCAACGAGGGAGACGGCGATGAGCGCGCCGAGCATGGCAAACTCCCCCTGCGCCAGGTTCAGGATGCCGGTCACGTTGTAAGTGAGGACGAACCCGAGCGCGATCAGAGCGTAGATGCTGCCGACCGTGAGGCCAGCAAACAAGAGCTGCAAGAGCTGCGAAAACGCGTCCACCGTCGCCCTCCCCTTTGCCCGATCGAAACGTTTGGCTGGCGAAAAACCGCGTTCGCACGGCCGTGCCCCGGCGGGCCGATGCCGGTCGCCGGCGCCGGGGCAGCGAACCGCACACCTCCGTCCGATTCCTCGGATGAGCGTCATCGGGCGGCAGTCACTTTACGCGTGAAAGACCGCTCCTTTACGGATGGACGAACTCAAACGCGCCGTTTTTCACCCGGGCGATGACGAGGCTGTCTTTCGTCAGGCCGGTGTGGTCGTCCGGCGAGAAGTTGAACACACCGGTGATGCCGACGAAGTTTTTCGTCCCTTCGATCGCATCTCGGATCGCCACCGGATCCGTCCCGGCCTTTTCGATGGCGGCGACGAGGATTTGGAAGGCGTCCCACGCGTGGCCGCCGAACGTCGACGGCGCAGTGCCGTATTTCGCTTCGTACGCTTTTTTGTACTCCAGAAGCGTTGCCTTCTGCGGGTCGGAGTCCGGCAGCTGATCGGCGACGACGATCCGGCCGATCGGGAAGACGACGTTTTCCGCCGCCTCGCCGGCGAGCTGGATGAACTGCGGGTTGCCGATGCCGTGGCTTTCGATGACCGGGACGTCGAAGCCGAGCTCCCGGATGTTTTTCGTCACGACGGCGCTCTCCTGGACCGTTCCCCAGACGACGATCGCCTGCGGGTTCGCCTTCTTCACCCGGGTGAGCATCGCCTTGGCGTCGTTTACCGTCGCCTCAAACTCTTCCTTGGCAACCGCTTCGATGCCGTAGTTCGGCGCCAGCCGCTCGAACTCCGCCCGGCCGCTCGAGCCGTAGGCGTTGGCGACGTTCAGCCAGGCGATCTTGGTCAGGTTTTGCTCTTTCAGAAACTCCAGCACCTTGTCGATGACGATATCGTCGCCCTGAGCCGTCTTGAAGGTCCATTTCCGCGGCGAGCCGTCGTCCGGCCGGGCGACCTGCCGGCTGGCGGCGACGGAGAGGTACGGCACACCGGCTTTTTCCACCTGGGGGATGACGGCGAGGGAATTGCCGCTGATCGTCCCGCCGACGATCGCCGCCACCTTGTCCGACTCGATAAGCTTTTTTACCGCCAGGACGGCCTCGTTCTGGTCGGATTTGTCGTCGTAGGCGATGAGCTCCACCGGACGTCCGCCGATCCCGCCTTTTTGGTTGAGCTCGTCGACGAGCATCTTCACCGTGTCCAGCTCCGGCTTACCGAGGGGCGCTGCGCCACCGGAGGCCGAGAAGAAGGCGCCGATTTTGATCGGCTCGCCGGCCGCAGGCGGTTTCTCCACAGCAGCGCCCGGGCTTCCGCTCTTTTCGGCCGGCGTCTGGGGTTTCGCGGTGTTCGCCGGCTGGCCGCCGCCGCAGCCGCCGAGGGCCACCATCGCGACGAGCGCCCCGAGCGCCCACAGGCGAAGCCGGCTGCGCCCGAACGTGTTCCAGGCTTTCCACAACCGCATTCCATGAGACCTCCTTTTTGTTTCGGATCACCGCCCGAACTTCGGGATCGGGTGGTCGCCGATGGCGACGTGGATGACCTGCACTTCCGTATAAAAATCGAAACTGTAGTGACCGCCCTCCCGGCCGATGCCGCTCGCCTTCGTGCCGCCGAAGGGAATGCGGAGGTCGCGGACGTTTTGCGAGTTGATCCAGACCATGCCGCTTTCGATCCGCTGCGACAACCGGTGCGCCCGCTGGATGTCCTTCGTCCAGATGTAGGCGGCGAGGCCGTATTTGACGTCGTTGGCGATCCGGAGGGCCTCTTCTTCGGTGTCAAAGGGAATCACGGCGAGGACGGGGCCGAAGATCTCCTCCTGCGCCACCCGCATCCGGTTGTCGACGCCGAGGAGGAGCGTCGGCGGGATGAAAGGTTTCCCCGTGAGCGCCTCCGGGAGCGGCGCCTGCACCACCTCGGCTCCCTCCTGTCGAGCGAGGTCGATGTACCCCTGAACGCGAGCGTGGTGTTCGGGGTGGATGAGGGGCCCGACCTCCGTCTTCGGGTCGAGGGGATCGCCGAGGACGATCCGGTCGATGCGGGCCTTGAGCCGGCGGACGACTTCCTCATAGATCGTACGCTCGACGAGGAGGCGGGAGTTGGCGGTGCACCGCTCGCCGTTGAACGAGAAAACCCCCCAGATGACGGCGTCGAGGGCCCGCTCGAGGTCGGCGTCGGCAAAAAGGATCGCCGGCGACTTGCCGCCGAGCTCCATCGAGAGCTTCTTCAGCGTATCGGCGGCGTTTTTCATAATGATCGTGCCGGTCGTCGTCTCACCGGTAAACGAGATGAGCCGGACGTCCGGGTGAGCGACAAGGGAGGCGCCTGCCGTCTCGCCGAAGCCGTAGACGACGTTGAACACGCCGTCCGGAAGCCCCGCCTCGGCGGCGATCTCCGCCAGCTTGTTCGCCGTAAGCGGCGTCCACTCCGCCGGCTTCAGGACGGCCGTGTTGCCGGTGGCTAGGGCCGGGGCGATCTTCCAGGTGGAAAGCATGAGAGGCGCGTTCCACGGCGTGATGAGCCCGGCGACGCCGAGCGGCTTGTAGATCGTGTAGTTGATAAACTTGTCGTCGACCCGGTACGCTTCCCCGACGAGCCGGCTTCTGACCATCGAGGCGTAGAAGCGGAAGTTTTCTGCCGCCCGGGCGGCTTGATTTTTCGTCTGGCTGATCGGAAGGCCGGTATCGATCGACTCCAGTTCCGCGAGCTCGTCGCCGTATTTTTCGATGAGATCGGCAAACCGCTCGACGTACCGGAGCCGTTCCGCCACCGACATCTTCCCCCAGGGGCCGTCGACGAACGCCCGCTTGGCCGCCTGTACGGCCCGATCGATGTCTTCCTGAAAGCCTTCCGTCACCTCCCCGAGAACTTTGCCGGTGTACGGGTTGAGATACGTGAACGTCTTGCCGGATACCGACTCGACGAACCGGCCGTCAATAAAATGGCGGATGCGCGCCGGCACGATCGCCATGGAGGTCTCCTCCTTTTCTTTTCTGAGCATGTCCGAAAGTGCGTTCGATCGGCGTCGTCCCCGGTGACTGCCGTCCGCCCAGCCGACTCCGGCGCAGGAAGATTCCACCGGCCGTGTGTTACATATTTTTGTATAACGTTTAATTAACGTTTGTACAATGTTAAGTTTAAATACTGCGGCACACGGCAGTCAAGACGATTTTTTTCATTCCCGGCATTTTGCCTTCGTTTTCCTTATGCCTTTTTTCCTGCACCGGGCGGGGCATCGGCGGTCGGTTCGGTTTTATCCGGGTGCACCGGCGGTCGAATCGGTTTCACCGAATGCGCCGGCGGTCGAATCGGTTTCACCGAATGCGCCGGCGGGCGGCCCGGTTTCACCGAAGGCACCGGCCTTCGGCTCCACGACGCCGTCCGCTCCGGCAGGATCAGGCGATCCCGGGGCCGGAGCCGACGCATATCGGGCGTGAATGTTGTTGTGCTTAAACGTGCCGAGCGGTGAAAATTCCTCCACCGTGAGCGACAATGCCAGATATCTTCGGGCATACAATCCGGCAAAATGACCCTTCAACGTCTGGAAGACCGCCTCGCCGATTTTCCGGCGATCGGCCTCCGTCCGCCCTCGGCCGAGGAGGATCGTCACGTGGACAAAGGCGTCGTCGGCGGTCCCGTCGGCGACGACGTACTGTTCGGCGCGATAAGCCCGGGTCCGGAGGCCGCCGATCGGAATGAGCGGCTGAAAACCGAGGAGCGTCCGGTTGATCGCCCGAAGCAGCCCCGGAATGTCCCCTTCCGCTTCCAGGTTGGCGGAGTATTCGACGATGACGTGCGGCATCGGCTCCCTCCCTTCGGTGCTTCCCCAGGGTTTCCCCGGCGCATCCCGGCGCATTTTAAAAGCGCGTAGCGACGTTTCGGTTTCGCCGCCCTCCGGCCGGAGCGATGAGAAGCTGTACCGATGAGACGCTGAGAAGCGTTCGTCTGGCCGCACACCGGTTTTCCGGCGGGAAACAGACGCGAAACGGCCGTCCCGAGAAACCGGCCGTTTCGACCTGAAACGGCCGGTTTGCCGCGAACCGTGGCTTGCGGCGTGTCATCCGTCGTCGACGAGGGTGTTCAGAAGCCGGCCGACGCCGTCGATGATCGACTCGACGACGTCGCCGGCGACGACGTTCTCCACCCCCTTCGGCGTCCCGGTGAGGATGACGTCGCCGGCGTCGAGCGTCATGTGGCGGCTCAGATAGGCGATGATCTCCGGAATGCCGTAGAGCATATCCCGGGTGTTGCCCTCCTGGACGATCCGCCCGTTGACGACCGTCCGGAGGGGGAGGTTCATCGGGTCGGGAACCGCCTCTGACGCCACAAGCCACGGGCCGATCGGCGTCGACCGGTCGCGGTTTTTGGCCCGCAGGTTCGGACGGTAATAATTCTCGAGGTCGTCCCGGACGGCGTAGTCGTTGGCCACCGTGTAGCCGGCGACGACGGCGTAAGCGTCCCGCTCGGGGACAAACCGCGCCCGCCGACCGATGACGACGGCGAGCTCCGTCTCGAAATGCATCATTCGGGCCGACCGCGGCCGGGGCGTCGTCCCCCGGTGGCCGACGAGGGCGTTCGGTCCTTTGAAAAAGACGATCGGCTCCGGCGGCGCTTCGAACCGGAGTTCCCGGGCGTGGTCGCCGTAGTTGAGGCCGAGGGCGATGATCGCCCGCGGGCGAAAGGGCACCAGCCAGACGACCGCCTCCTCTGGCACCACTGCCCCGGTGGGCAGAAGCACCCCGCCGGGCGCCGGCGTCACGTCGTACACCGCGCCGCGATACGCTACGCGGCCCGTCGCCGGACCGTTCACCGCCCCTCCCCCCTTCGCGCGACGGCAAATTCGACCCGGCCGAGACCGTCGACCTCCAGCGCCACCGCCTGATCGGGCTGAGCGAGAGGCGCCGCTTGCGGCGTCCCGAGCAAAAGGACGTCGCCCGGCCCAAGCGTCATAAACGCGGCGACAGCAGCAATGGCGTCCGCCGGAGGACGAACCCAGCGCTCCTCACCTTCCGTCGCCTTCCGGCCGTCGATCCAGATGCGGTAGCGAAGGACGTCCGGGAAAAAGGCGGCCCGGTCGACTATCCACGGCCCGAGGACGGTAAAGCCGTCCCGGGCCCGGGTTCGAAACGGCGGCCGGAAGAAGTCATCGTGCGGCACAAACAGATCGGCGACGGCGACGTAACCGAGAAGGCCGTCTTCCGCCGTCTGGGCGTCCACCCGGGACACCGGTCGGCGGAAGACGGCGCCAACGGTAACGCCGACCGCGACGGCGGCGACATCCGGGTCGAGCGCAACCGTCCCGCCGGTCGGTAGGAGCGTGTTCGGCGGCTTGACGTACAGGACGGGGTGGGCGGGCGGCGCCCCGTACGGCGGCGCCGTCATCTTCGGCTGAAAAGCCGCCCGCTGGCTTTCGGTGTTCAGAAGTAGGCCGTAGACCGTCCCTCGGGCGGGGAGATCCCAGACGACGTCCGCGGCCCAGAGGGCCTCACCGTCGATCCAGACGCGGCCTTCTTCCGGCTCGACGTCGAGCGCCCAAACAAGCGGCTGCCGGACCGGCCGGGCGTACGCCCGGATCGACCGGCGCCGCGCGACATCTTCCTTCGCCATGCGATCCGCCCTCACGCTCTGTGGGCCGCTTCTTCGAGAAGACCGTAGCGGACGAGCGTCGTCCGGATCCGCTCGGTGAGCTCCGGCCCGGGCAGAGCGAGAGGCGGCCGGACGTACGGCGTGATCTTGCCCATCAGCCCGAGGGCCGCCTTTACCGGGCCGGGGTTTGTCTCGGCAAAGAGGAGGTCGTTAAGCTCCATGAGCTCGTAGTGAAGATCCTGGGCTTTTCGCACGTCGCCGGCAAACCAAGCATCGTGCATTTCCGCCACTTTGCTCGGGTAAACGTTTGCCGTTGCGCTGATCGACCCGGCGCCGCCGATGGCGAGCATCGGATAGCAGAGGAGCTCGATCCCGGAAAAGAGGAGGAAGTCCCGTCCGACGGTGCCGAGGACGCGGTTGACGTGTTCGAAGTCCTTGTTCGACTCCTTGATGCCGACAATGTTCGGCGCCGCCTCGACGAGCCGGGCGAGCGTTGACACTTCGAGATTGACCGCCGTCCGGCCGGGGATGTTGTAAATCAGGATCGGGAGATCGACCGAGCGGGCGACGGCAAGGAAATGGCGGTACAGGCCTTCCTGGGTCGGCCGGACGTAATACGGCACGATGACCATCGCCGCATCGGCGCCGATCGATTCGGCAAACCGGGTGAGCTCAATCGTCTCGGCGTGATTCACCGACCCGGTGGCCGGCACGAACGGAACACGGCCGCCGATGGCCGATTTGGCCACGCGGATGACTTCTTTTCGCTCTTCCAGCGTAAGCGAGCTCGGCTCGCCGGACGTCCCCGTGACGGAGATGCCGTGGCTTCCGCTCCGGATCTGCCAGTCGATGAGCGTCTCGAGCGTCGCATAGTCGACAGCGCCGTCGGCCGTAAACGGCGTCACCACTGGGGCGATCGAGCCCCGAAGCCGCTTTTTGATCGCGTCGTATGCCAAAGGAAGTCCCTCCTCGCCGTCATTTCTTCGCGATGCCGGCCCGGGCGTGCGGGGTTCCGGCCAGCGCGCGGGCATCAGGCCAGGTCCCGGTTAGACCTGCACAGGATCGGCGAGCGTCCGATACTGCCCCTGATAGAAAACGAGCGGTTCTCCCTCATACGGCGCCAGATGCTCCACCCGCCCGAGGAAGAGCGTGTGATCCCCGCCATCGTAGCGAGCATGGACGGTGCAGCCGATTTCGGCCAGCACGCCGGGAAGAAAGGCCCAAGGCCCCCGCCGGACGAACGTCACCGCGAGGGTCGGGTCCGTCCGGCCGGCGAAGTGCAGCGACAGCGGTTTCTGATCGGCGGCAAGGATGCTCACGGCAAAATGCGTCGCCAGCCGGAGCCGCTCATGCATCCGGGCCCGACGGTCGACGGAGACAACGATGAGCGACGGATCGAGGGAGACGGACATGAAGGCGTTCGCCGTCATCCCGTGCACCGATTCACCGTCGGCGACGGTGATCACCGTCACCCCGGTGGCGAACCGACCCATCGTCCGGCGGAAAAGCTGCGGATCCATGCGAACCGTCCTCCCATCCGACCTTTCTTTCTAGAGGACGAAGGTCGGCTTCAATTTTTCCAGCGTCGGCGGCTTGAGCGGTACGAGCCCGTCGCCGTTCAACGCCTTAAACCGGCTCGCTTCGCTGAACCAGACGTCCGGTGCCGCGTGACCCCAGAACGTTTGCCGCCGCGGGTCGTCGACGTCCCAGCGGATCGGCTCAAAGTCCGGGTCGGACGTGAGGTAGTCGCCGGTGTAGAGCTCGATGCGATGGCCATCGGGGTCCCGGAGGTAGAGGAAAAAGGCGTTCGACAGGCCGTGGCGGCCGGGACCTCGCTCGATAGCGCCGGCATAACCGAGGGAGGCGAGGATGTCGCAGGCGTGAATGATGCTCATCGGATCGGTCACCCAGAAACCGATGTGGTGAAGCCGCGGCCCCTCACCGTTCATGAAGGCGATATCGTGGACGTTCGGCTTCCGGTGGAGCCACGCTGCCCACAGGCGGTCATCTTTCGTCGCCGTGTATTCCGAGCAGGCAAAGCCGAGCGATCCGGTGTAGTAGTCGTACGCCTTCTGCACGTCCGGCACAAGGCAGTTGAAGTGGTCGATCCGCTGCATCCGGGCGCCGCGGTAGAGTTCGTAGCGCTGCAGGAGGCGCTCCGCCTTTTCCATCTCGGCAAAGTACTCGACGACGACGCCCAACGGGTCCTCCACCCGGAGCGCCCGGCCGACGGCCCGCTGCGTCCCCTTCTCCAGCCACCGGATCTTCCGGCCCTCCCGCTGAAACCGTTCGGCCAGTGCGTCGAGGTCGGCTTCCGATCGGACTTTGAAGCCGATTGCCTCGACGTACGGCACCTCGGCCTTCTTCAGGACGAGGCTGTGGTGAACGTGTTCCTCATAGCCGCGGAAATACAGGTGATCATCGTCCCGTTCGGTGAGGACGAAGCCGAGGGCATCTTCGTAGAAACGCCGGGAGCGTTCGAGGTCGGTCACGCCGAGGATCGCCCGGGCGGTGCGGATGATGTCGCCCATGCAAAGCCCTCCTTCCCGAGATGGTCAGACCGCCACCTTGACGGTGCGTCGGAGAAACTGCCGCACGAGCTCCTTGTAGAAGTCCTTATCGTAATATTCGAAGTAGGCCATCCCCATCCGGATCGGGTCGCCGAAGAAGTAGTACTCGTAGTGCGTCTGCCGGCTGCCGAAAGCGCTCATCGTCATGTCCCAGACGAGGCGGAACAGGAGCACCCGCTCTTCGCCGTCGAGGGTCGCCCCCTGCATCGCCCGCCGGACGATGGGGCCGATCTCCGGGTTTTTGAAGTCGGCTTCCGTCGGCAGCGCGGTGAGCCCAGATGCGCCGAGGATGCGGAGAATTTCCGCCAGCCGGGGATAGATCCGCGGGTACCAGTTTCGCGCCGTATCGAGGGCGGCGAAATCCGGCGTCATCACTCCCCACCGGTCGAGCTTGGCGTTGTGCTCGGCCCGGTAGAGGTGGCTGCGCATCGTCTCGAGCGTCATCATGATCTCGGCGCCCTTGTCCTGGACGTGCTGGAACCCCTGAATGCCGATCGCTTCCATGAGAAGAAGCGCCGCGCCGAGAATGAATTCTGTCTTAACGACGTTTTTCGCCACCACCTGATGCGCCATATGGACGATGGCGTTCGTTTCACGAAAGTAACGGTTGCTCAAGCTCGCGTTGCCACGGATGAACACCCGTTCCCACGGCACGAGAACGTCGTCGAAGTAGACGATCGCATCGCCTTCCTCGAACTGCGAAGCCAGCGGATGGTCCCAGGCGCTTCGGCCGTAGGCGAACGCCTCGCGGCTGATAAACTTCACCCCCGGCGTGTTGTTCGGGATGGCGAAGGCGAGGGAATAAATGTCTTCTTTTGAATCCGCTTTCTTCACCGTCGAGGGAAAAACGAGGATCTCGTCCGTGATCGCCCCCTGGGTCGCCAGGAGCCGAACCCCCCGGACGATGAGCCCGTCCGGCGTCGCTTTGACGATATGAAGCGGGACCTCCGGGTCGTTTTGTTCGTGCTGCGCCTTCGCCCGGTTGATCTGCGGGTTGATGAGCGTGTGGGTGAGGCTCACGTCGTTTTCCCGGCAGTGTTCGTAGTACTTCCGGGCGTTTTCGGCGAACATCGGGTCGTCTTCGGCGAGAAATTCCGCCGCCGCTCCCATCGCCATCACTTCGACGTTCAGGTAATCCGGCGCCCGGCCCATCATCCCGACGTGGGCGTAGGCCCACTCCTGCATCGCTTCTCGCCGGGCGATGAGGTCTTCCTTCGTCCGGGGCACGAGAAAGGTCATCCCGACGAGATCGCCGGTCGTCGGCGACTGGTAAAGCATCTTGTCCGGTTTTTCGTACTGCAGGTCGTAAAGCCGCGCCATCGACCGGACGACGCCGCGGAAGGCCGGGTGTTCCGTGACGTCGTCGATCCGTTCGCCGTCGAGGTACACCGCGGCGCGCGCCTGTTTGAGCCGGGCGATGTACTCCGCCCCCGTTTTTGCCGGCATACTCTCCCTCCTCGTTCGAAAAGGATGAATGTCATTTTTAACACCCTTTTTTCTTATTCGTTTTCGGTGTTGACTTTAGTCTAGCATGCGTTATCATATAAATCAAATATTGTTTATGTCTAAATGCCATATAAGAACGATATGTACGATGGAAACGGAGGCATCGATCGCCGTGGATTTCAGGCGGCTCCGGTATTTTGTCACCGTCGTCGAGGCCGGCCAGATCACAAAAGCGGCGGAACTTTTGCATATGGCCCAGCCTCCGCTCAGTCAGCAGCTTAAGCAGCTCGAAGCGGAACTCGGCGTCGCCCTGTTTCATCGCGTCAAAAAGCGGCTTGAGCTCACGCCGGCCGGCGAAACACTCTACCGGCGCGCCAAGCGCCTGCTGGCGGAGATCGACGAAATCGCCTTGAGCGTTCGGGAGACGGAGGCAGGCCTTCGGGGAACGCTCTCCTTCGGCTTTGCGAAGACGCTATTCGCTTGGGTCGCGCCGGTGCTCCGCCAATTTCACTCCCTGTACCCTAATGTCCGGTTTCTTCTCCGGGAAGGGGATACGTTTGTCTTGACGGAGATGGTCAAGCGGCGGGAGATCGAATTCGCCCTCATTCGCCTGCCGTTTGAGGACGGAGCGCTTGACGTTCGCGCGCTGCCGGACGAACCGTATGTGCTCGTGGCACCGGCGTCCTGGAAGGTGCCGAAGCGCCTTTCCTTTCGGTTCCTCGAAGATCGACCGCTTGTCCTTTTGCACCGCTTAAGCGGTCGAGGGCAGTTTGAACTCGTCGTCGGCGAGTGCCGCCGGCACGGCTTTGAACCGAAGATTGTCGCCGAATCCCCGGACGTCCACGTTCTTCTCGCCCTCGTCGAAGAAGAAATCGGCGCCACCGTCATCCCTTTCGGTGCCGCCGTCCGGTTCAAGCCGAACAATGCGAAGGTCGCGACGTTTGACGACGCGCATATCGCCGCCAAAGCCGCGATCGTCTGGGATCCGGAACGTTATCGCTCCAAAGCCGCGGTCCGGTTTATTGAACTTTTAGAAGAGCGATTTGGCGCGCTTTGAAGGGCAAAGTCCGCTTGCGCCGTCCGCCCGCTCTCGCTTACTGGCTTCTATTCTCCATAAGGTCGCGCCACGCCGGCACGCCGCCGGCGCCCCGGGCCGCCTTCACCGCCCGAACGACCGCTTCGGCCATGACATCGGCGGCGACCGTGCCGACCCAATTGACGTCGGCCTCCACTTCCCCGGTGGCCAGGGCGAAGATCGCGTCGCCGTCGAACATCGTATGGACCGGGTAGATCGTGCGGACGAGCCCGCCGTGGGCCATGTCGGCCACCTTGGTCGCCTGTCCTTTGGTCAGCTTCGCGTTCGTCGCCACGACGCCGATCGTCGTCGCCGTGCCCGGTGCGGGACCGCCCGGGTCGGGAAAAAAGGAGAACCGCCGAAGGCAAGGATCTTCGAGCAGCGAACATAGAGGCAGGATGTCGCCGTCGTCGCCGCGGACGCCGGCCAGGACGGCCCCGCTTTGGGGATCCCGCACCTCCCCGACGGCGTTCACCGCGACGATCGCCCCGACGATCAGTCCGCCGGGAAGCCGACGCGCGGCGGTCCCCAGCCCCCCTTTCATCGCCCGTTCCATGCCGAGGAGCTTTCCGACCGTCGCGCCCGTGCCGGCGCCGACGTTCCCCTGTGCTTCTACGGGCATCTCCCCCGCCCGCGCCGCCGCAGCATACCCCATTTCTCGATTCGGACGGACGGTCGCGCATCCGATCGCCAGATCATACAGGGCGGCCGCCGGAACGATCGGCACGCGGGCCGCGCCCGTCTCCAGACCGATCCCCTGCTCTTCCAAATACTGTATGACGCCGCTTGCGGCATCGAGCCCGAAGGCGCTCCCGCCGGCGAGGACGACCGCGTGCACGACGTCGACGAGGCCAAGCGGGTTAAGGGCATCGGTCTCCCGCGTCGCCGGCGCCGAACCGCGCACCGAGACGCCGCCGACGGCGCCTTGATCGACGCGGACGACGGTCACCCCCGTCAGCGCCTCCGCATCTTCGGCGTGCCCGACCTTCACCCCGGGGACGGCGGTGATGGTGAGCGTAACGTCCGTCATCGAACGCCTCCTTTCGAATCCGGCCGTGAACGATCGGTTCAAGCACAGCATAAAACACAAAATTGCCGCCCGGAAGTGGGCCCGGACGGCCGACGAACGGGTCCTATTTGCGCTACGCTTGATCCCATCCGTACCGCGCTTTGACGATCGCAAGAAGGCCGGCACGTTCCAGAAGCGGCTCCGGCGCCAGGAACGTCACCGTGACGACACCGGGATGGCGCCCGATTTCGATGGCGCCCGTGATCGTCGCCCGGTTCAGCACCTCCGGGACGCTGATGCCGAGCACCTTGGCCGCCCGCTCGAGCCCGTTTTCGGTCGCTTCGTTCAGCGTTCTTCCCGTTCCGACAAAAGAAATCGGATAGGACGTCTCCAGCGCCGGCACGCCCCATCGGGCGGCGAGGGCCTCCGCCCGGGCCCGCTCTTCCTTGGTGAACGGGCGGGCGAGATACGGCAGGTCTTCCACATTCGGAAGCAAAATCGGCCCCTCGATGTTCAGGCCTTTGAGCACTTCGACCCGCAAGGTGACGATGCCGCTTACGTCCGTCGTGTGTCCGGCAATTTCTCCGTCCCCCTGCATTGCATGCATGTCGCCGAGGTAGACGCCGCCGCCCTTGACTTTGACGGGGGCGATCACGACCGCGCCTTCCCGGACGCGGTTAATGTCCATGTGCCCGTCCGTCCGGTGCTTGATAAGATCTTCCTCGCTGATCCGGTAATCATGCGGCGCATCCACCAAGGCCGCCCCAAAATCCCCGGCGTTGTGCGAATCGGGAAACGGAATGGACGGCGTGGTCCCGAGCTGACCGAGAAACGGACGGACGCGCGCCATCGTCCCGACCAAGTCATGCGGTGCAAGCGTGACCACCGGGTTTTGAATCGACCGCTCCGGCGTTTTCATATAGAACCGGCCGTCCCGAGCGACTTTTTCGGCGGCCTCTTTGTGCAACGTGACGCCGACCCGATGGTCTTCATCGAAAACGATCGTATAACCATGCGTGAACTTAAACGGCGCGATTTCGGCCCCGCAGTGCGCACAGCGAATCGCGTCCGGGCCGATCCCCTCGATTTTCGTATCCGGATAGAACGTCCCGCACTCCGGGCATTTGGCGGCGACAAAGGGATCACCGATGTATCGCCCCTCGATCACCCGGTCGTTGCCCGATGCCGTGGCGATCGAGGTCACGCGAATCGATTCGATGTAAATGGCGATCGCGTCGCCGACTTCAGCGCCTTCCACGGATACCGGCTTGGTCACTTCATGGCCGCCCCTAAGCTTCGGGGTGAGCATGGGGCCCCAGCAGCCCGGCGTCGTGTTGGCGACGATATAGCCGCCGTTTTTCACCGGGCCGAGCATCGGTTCGTTCGGATCCAAAATGCCGTCGGTAAACACATCGACGTAAACGGTCCCCTGTGCCGGCATCTGGTGGCCCTCCTTCTGATCGACTAGCAAGCCCTTACATAAGAAAGAATATCATGGATCATTGCACGGATCTACATTTATCATTTGCAGTTCTCGTTTTTGTATCGCTTGAAAAAAGTGGCTCGGGATCCGGCCGCACCGTCTCCCGAGCCACCAGAAAGAGGGCCGACTCACGAACGCGTGGATGCGACGTTCTCTGGAACGATGGTCAGATCATGTTCAGCTGCTGGCAACCCTCGAAAGTCGGCATTCGCGATCAACGTTCCTTCGGCCAGCGCGTCGGACGCATCATTCTTGGCGACGACGAGGGGAATGCCGGCCGACTGCGCCCAGCGGACGGCGTCGGGGTGGATCACCTTCGCCCCGTTTTCGGCGAGCCGAAGCGCTTCTTCGTAGGTCAGGTAAGAAAAACGGAGGGATGCGGGATCGCGCCGCGGATCGGCGCTGTAGACGCCGTCGACGTCGGTATAAATCTCGCAGCGATCGGCGCCGAGGGCCGCTGCGAGCGCCGCCGCCGTCGTGTCGGAGCCGCCGCGACCGAGGGTCGTCACTTCGCCCGACGCGGACATGCCCTGAAAACCGGCGACGACGGGGACGGCGCCTCGGGCGAGGAGCGTTCGAATCCGGGCGGTGTTGAAGGCGACGATCCGGGCGCCGCCGTAGGTGCCGTCGGTGATGAGGCCGGCCTGAGCCCCCGTCAGCGCCTCGGCGGCCACCCCTTCCCGATGCAGGGCGATCGCCATGAGGCTCGCCGAGACGATCTCCCCGGTGGCGAGGAGAAGATCGAGTTCCCGCCCCGGCGGCGCCGGGTGAAGGGACGACGCCAGGGCGATGAGGCCGTCGGTCGAGCGCCCCATCGCCGAGACGACGAGGACGACCTCCGTCCCCTCCCGCACCGTCCGGGCGACCCGCGCCGCCACCGCCCGGATCGCTTCCACCGTGGCCAGCGACGATCCGCCGTATTTTTGCACGACCCGCCGGGGAATCCGTTCCATCGCCGGTTTCTCTCCTCTCCGTCTTCCGTCCCGCGCCAGATCGGCGCCGGTTGTCTCTTTATGAAGTACATCCTGTTTATGTTCGCTAGACAGTATAGCACCGCGTGCGGCCGAGCACAAGGGCGGAAAACAATTTCGCAATCTTAGTTCTCATCGGGGCCGCCTCCCGACAAAAAAAACGGCGAACCCCTTTTCGGTTCGCCGTCGGCGTTCCGTTTCCGCCCGCGTTTGGCGGCTTGATCTCACCGTTTCTCGGCTTGATCGCCCCGACGATCGGCTTGATCGGTCCGACCGATCCCGGGCCGCTCGCCGGAGGGGACCGCTTCGTCGGGCGACGTTCTATCGGCCGACGCCCGGGCCGCCTCGACGAAGGCGGCAAAGAGCCGTCGCTGCTCCCATGCGCCGGCGGCGGCGAGGGCTTCGGCGTGCCACTGGACGCCGAGGGCCAGCGGGCCGTCCGGCCGCTCGATCGCCTCGATCACCCCGTCGTCGCTCCAGGCGACGGCCCGCCAGCCGGGAGCGACGCGGCGGATCGCCTGATGGTGAAAGCTGTTGACGCGAAGCCGCTCCGCCCCGACGATCGCCCCAAGCCGGCTGTCCGGCGCCACCCCAACGGCGTGTGCCGGCCACGCGCGGGGCCCCCGCTGCATATGCATGACGAGCGGCCCGCGCCACTGGGCCGGAAGGTCCTGATGGAGATCGCCGCCGAAGGCGACGTTCAAAAGCTGCGCTCCCCGACAGATGCCGAAAAGCGGCAGACCCATCGCCGCGGCGAGGCGCGCAAGCGCCAGTTCAAAGGCGTCCCGCTCCGGCTCAACGGTCCCCAAAGACGGATGCGGCGCCTCGCCGAAAGAGGCCGGGTCGAGATCACCGCCGCCAGTGAGAAGAAGCCCGTCGATCAAAAGGAGCCTGCGCCGGACGTCCTGATCCGCCTCCGCGTAGCCGATCACGACCGGAAGCCCGCCGGCCGCTTCGACGGCGTCGAGGTAATCCCGGTGGACGGTATATCGACCGCCCTCATCCCGACTCGGGATGATGCCGATCACCGGCCGCATCGCCTCTCCCCCTCCCGCCCGGGCCCTTTTCTTCAGGTCCCTCTACGGAAGGTCCCTCTACGGAGCCGCGCCATCCGGAGCGCCGCGGCCCCCTTCTTCCGGATCGAATGCGTCCAACGCCGAATCACCGGATCTTCTCCGAAGCCGGGCGCCGCCGGTCGACCTACGCCCGACCGCCGTCCCCCGCCCGCGCCTCAAAGCGCTCTTCCGCCCCGAGGGGAAGCTCCACCTCCCCGAGGGGCACATCGTGCCGGACGAGATCGGCATACGTTTCTCGCCGGACGACGAGCCGCGCCCGGCCGTCCCGGACGAAGACGACCGCCGGCCGGGGCAGCCGGTTGTAGTGGCTCGCCATGGCGAACGTGTACGCCCCCGTCGCCGGCACCGCCAAGAGATCGCCGATCCGGACCGGCGGGAGCATCACCCGCTCGATGAGGACGTCGCCGCTTTCGCACAGCTTCCCGACGACGCTCACCGCCTCCGTCGCCGGCTCGAGCGCCCGGTCGGCGAGGAGGGCCGTGTAACGGGCGCCGTAGAGGGCCGGACGGATGTTGTCGCTCATCCCGCCGTCGACGGCGACGTAGCGCCGGATCCCCGGAAGATCCTTGATCGCCCCGACGCGATACAGCGTCCAGCCGGCCTCGCCGACGATCGAGCGGCCCGGCTCGAACCAGAGCGCCGGAAGCGGCCGGCCCGCCGCCCGAAAGCGCTCCTTCACCCCGTCCACGACCGCCCGGAGGAGCGCCGTCGCCTCCGGCGCCGCCTCCTCCTCGACGTGCCGGATGCCGAACCCGCCGCCCAGATTGAGCACCTCCAGGTCCAAGGGCGGAAGAAGAGGAAGCGCCCCGAGCAGCTTTTCGACGGCGGCGAGATAGCCATTTGGCGAGAAGATCTGCGAGCCGATGTGGATACTGAGTCCCCGCAGCCGGAGGCCCGGCACCGCCCGCGTCCGCTCGATCGCCGTCGCCACCTGGCCGCTTCCGAGGTCGAAGCCGAACTTCGATTCTTCCTGCCCGGTGGAAATATATGCGTGCGTATCGGCGTGGATGCCGGGCGTCACCCGAAGAAGAACGTCGATCGGCCGCCTCCCGCCGGCCGAACCGGCCGGGCCGGCAGCGCCCGCCGGAAGGCCGACCTCCGCCGCGACCGCCCGGAGGAGATCGTCCCGCTCCCCGGCGGCGAACGCCCGGAGCCGCTCAAGCTCGTCAAAATTGTCGACGATGATCACGCCGACGCCGGCGGCGAGGGCGAGGGCGAGTTCCGCATCGCTTTTGTTGTTCCCGTGAAAATGGATCCGCTCCGGCGGAAAGCCGGCCTGAAGCGCCGTGTACAGCTCCCCGCCCGAGACGACGTCGAGGCTCGCCCCTTCCTCCCGAACGAGCTCGGCCATCGCCCGCACGCAAAATGCCTTGCAGGCAAAGGCGACGTCATACGTCACCCCCGCCTCCCGGAGCACCGCCTGATAGGCCCGAAGCCGCTCCCGGATGAGCGCCTCGTCGTACACCCAAAGCGGCGTCCCGAACGCCTCCGCCAGGCGGGCGGCCGGGACGCCGCCGATCTCGAGACGCCCCCGTTCGTCGATCCGGCTTGTCCCTTTTAAGAAGAACACGGTTTCTCTCCCCTCCTTTGGCGACATCATAACACAGCGCGGCCCGCCCCGGAAGCGGCGGCGGACCACAACGAGCGGGCTCGGGTCAATTTTTGATCGTGTTTTGCGGATGGACGACGCTCGGCCGGCGGATTGTCTGCGGCACCGCCGTCCGGACGAGGACGTGCCAGAGGGCCGGACCGTTGAACGGGATGAGCGGCCAGAAATACGGCGTATCGAGCGAGCGGGTGAACACGAGCGCGATCACGAGGAGCGTCGCCGCGAGGACGAACCCCGGGATGCCGAAGAAAAAGACAGCCAGGATGAGCCAGAGGCGCGCCAGCCGGTTCGCCAGCGAAAGCTCGTAGCTCGGCGTCGCAAAGAGCCCGATGGCGGCAAAGGCGAGGTAGAGAAGCACCTCCGGCGTGAGGAGGCCGACCTTCACCGCCACGTCGCCGACGAGGACGGCGGCGATGACGCCCATCGCCGTCGCCAGCGGCGACGGCGTATGCACCGCCGCCATGCGCATGAGGTCGAGGCCGAATTCCGCCGCCAGCACCTGAAGGAGAAGCGGCACCTTGCCGGGTTTTTTCGGCCCGAGAAAGCGGAGCCAGTCGGGGAGAAGCTCCGGATGCTGGGTATACAGCACCCAGAGCGGAAGGAGAAAGATCGACGCCAGAATGCCGAGGAGCCGCACCCAGCGCAGATACGCCCCGGTGACCGGCGTCTGGCGGTACTCCTCGGCGTGCTGCACGTGATGGAAAAACGTCGTCGGCAGGATCATCACGCTCGGCGACGTGTCGACGATGAGGAGGACGTGCCCCTCCAAAAGGTGCTGCACCGCCACGTCCGGCCGTTCGGTGTACCGGACGAGCGGATACGGATTCCACGTCTGGCCGATGAGCAGCTCCTGAAGCGACTTGTCCGTCATCGGGAGCCCGTCGATCTCGATCGCCTGAAGCCGCTCCCGGATGAGCTGGACGAGGCCCGGATCGGCGATGTCCCGGATGTAAGCCAGGACGACGTCCGTCTTCGACCGCTCGCCGATGTGGGTCAGCTCCAGCCGGAGGCGCTCGTCCCGAAGCCGGCGGCGGATGAGGCCGGCGTTCGTGATGATGCTTTCGGTAAAGCCGTCCCGCGCCCCCCGGACGACCCGCTCCGTATCCGGCTCTTCCGGCGATCGGTTCGGGTACATCCGGCCGTCGAGGACGATCGCTTCGGCGTGGCCGTCGACGAAGAGGACGAAAAGCCCGCTCAGGAGAAGGTCGATCGCCTCGTCGATGGTCCGGCGCGTCTCCACCTGAACGTGCGTCGCGTACCGGGCGAGGATCAACCGGAAGACGTCTTCCCCGTCGTCGGGGCGGATTTCCGCCAGGGAGCGAAGCACGTGCACGAACATGCCCGCATCGACGAGCCCGTTCGAATAAAAGATCGCCACCCGCGTCTTCCCGACGAGGATCTCCCGGACGCCGACGTCAAACGACGTCCCGACGCCGGCGCGGTCTTTGACGATGGCGACGTTTTCTTCGATCGACCGGCGGACGGGAACGTGGAGCGAATCGTTCGGTGCGGCCACCGCCATCCCTCCCGCCTATAGCTTGCCCCGGCGGAAAGGAATGGCCGCTAGCGGCCGATCTCTTTTTTCAGCGTCTCGAGGATTTTTTTCTCCAGCCGGGACACCTGCACCTGGGAGATGCCGAGGCGGGCGGCGACTTCCTCCTGCGTCTGATCTTTAAAAAACCGGAGGTAGATGATGAGTCGCTCCCGCTCCGGCAGCCGGGCGATGACGTCCCGGAGGCCGACGTGTTCGATCCACGCCTCCTCCCGGTCGTCGGCGATCTGGTCGAGGAGCGTGATCGGGTCGCCGTCGTTTTCGTACACCGTCTCGTGGATCGACGCCGGCGGTCGGGTCGCTTCCTGGGCGAGGATCACGTCGTCCGGCGTCAGGCCGAGGGCGTCGGCGACCTCCTGGATCGTCGGCTCCCGACCGAGGGACTTCATGAGCTCGTCCCGCGCCCGGCGCACCCGGAGGCCCGCCTCCTTGAGCGCCCGGCTCACCTTGATCGTCCCGTCGTCCCGAATAAAGCGCTGGATTTCGCCGATGATCATCGGCACGGCGTAGGTCGAAAACTTCACGTCGTAGGCGAGATCAAACTTGTCGATCGCCTTGATGAGCCCGATGGCGCCGATCTGAAACAGGTCGTCCGCTTCGTACCCGCGGTTTAAAAACCGCTGGACGATCGACCAGACGAGGCGGAGATTCGCTTCGACGAGGGCCGTCCGCGCCGCCTCGTCGCCGGCATGGGCCCGGGCGATGAGCGACCGGATCTCCTCGTCGGAAAGCGCCGGGGCGGCCCGCTCCGCTTCGAACGACATCGAACCACCTTCTAATGGGCCGGCGCGCTCGGGGCGCCGGCCGAACTTTTGATCCGCCGCACCATCCGGACCCGCGTCCCCCGCCCCGGGGCGCTTTCGACCTCGACGTCGTCCATAAAGTTTTCCATGATCGTAAAGCCCATCCCCGACCGCTCGAGATCCGGCCGCGTCGTGTATAGCGGCTCCCGCGCCTTGGCCACGTCGGCAATGCCGGCGCCCTGGTCTTCGACGACGACGGTCAGGACGTCACCGTCGATCCACGCCCGGACGACGACCTCCCCGGGTTCGTCTCGATCGGGGTAGCCGTGGATGATGGCGTTCGTCACCGCTTCGGAGACCGCCGTTTTGATCTCGTCCAGCTCTTCCACCGTCGGGTCGAGGGCGGCGGCAAAGGCGGCGACGGCGACCCGGGCGAGGGACTCGTTGCCGCTTCTGGCGGGGAAGACAAGCGTCATGGCGTTCGTCCGGGCCATTTACGCCACCCCCAGGGCGTCCAGCGCTTCGGCTTCCGACGCCGCCACGGTGAGGATTTTGAGCAGGCCGGCCAGCTCGAAAATGCGCCGCACCGTCGGGCCGAGGCCGCAGACGACGAGGCGGCCGCCGACGGACTGCACTTTTTTATAACGCCCGAGGAGAACGCCGATGCCGGAACTGTCCATAAACGACAGGGCCGAGAGATTCAGCACGATGTCCCGCACGCCGTCTCCGTCGATCGCCCGGTCGAGGGCCGTCCGGAGCTCCGGCGCCGTGTGGTGATCGAGTTCGCCCGACAGACGGACGATGAGCACCTGATCGCGCTTTTCCGTCTCCAGCGCAAACATCCGTCCTCTCCCCCGTTTCTCTTCGGTCGCCCGGGTTCGCCCTCAAACCCCGCCGAGGACGCCCGGGTCAACCGCTCTGCCGATCGTCGATCGACGCCCGGCCGATCACCGTATCGTTTCGCTCCGTCCCTTCGGGAATCCTGCCGCGCCGACGCGACTCGTCCGACATCGACAAAGGTTCTCAGATAACGCGAAAACCCGCGCGGGGCTGCGCCGGCACAGGCCCTTCGCGGGTAGCTTGGCCATTTTCTTTCGGGGGTATCCCTCTTTTTTCATTTAATTTTTGCACTAACCGGATCCCGGCCTTCGACGAGGCGGTAAAACATCCGGTTGAACAGCGTCCCGAACGACGCCCGGCCGCTTCCTTCGGCGGCGACGAGGGGGACGCGGACCGTCCGGTCGCCGTCCCGGACGACGAGGGTGCCGAGCGGATCGCCGGCATGGACCGGCGCCGGGACGACGGCCGGGAGCGTCACGGCCAATTCCGGCTTGCCGACGGCGGCGCCTTTTTTCCGGAGGAGGCTCACGGCGTGCGGGGCGGTCGCGTGGACGACGGGCCGGTCGCCCTTGTCGACCCGGACGGCGCCGACGACGGTCCCCTTCGGTACGAGGACGACGCTGGTGTAGTGGGCGAAGCCGTAGTCGAGCATCGCCGTGATGTCCCGATTCCGGGTCTTCGCCGTCGGCTCGCCGAGGACGACGGCGATCAGGCGCAGATCGCCCCGCTTGGCCGTCGCCGAGAGGCCGTAGCGGGCCTCGCTCGTGTAGCCGGTCTTCAGGCCGTCCATCCCTTCGTAGAAGCGCACCAGCCGGTTCGTGTTGACGAGCCAGAACGGCCGGTCGGTGTCCTTCCGGAGGTAATCTTCGTAGAGCGACGTGTAGCGGAGGACCGCCTCGTGGGCGATGAGGGCCCGGCTCATGATGGCGATGTCCCGGGCGGTCGTGTAGTGGTTTTCGACCGGGAGGCCGGTGGCGTTGGCGAAGTGGGTGTTGTTCATGCCGAGGGCCTTCGCCTTTTCGTTCATCCGGGCGACGAACGCCGCTTCCGAGCCGGCGAGGTGTTCCGCCATCGCCACCGAGGCATCGTTCGCCGAGGCGATCGCGATCGCTTTGATCAGGTCTTCGACGGTCATCCGCTCGCCGGGGGCGAGGAAGATCTGGGATCCGCCCATCGAAGCCGCCCGCTCGCTCGCCGTGACGACGTCCGTGAGGCGGATGTCGCCCCGCTCGAGGGCCTCCATGATGAGAAGAAGGGTCATGATCTTGGTGATGCTGGCCGGCGGCCGCTTTTCATCGGCGTTTTTCTCGTACAGGACGGTGCCGGTGTCCATGTCGACGAGGATCGCCGAGACGGCATCCGGCGCAAGGTCGACCGGCGGTGCCTCGGCTGCCTCGACGAGGGGCTCGGCGAAGACGGCTTCCGTCCCGGTCTTCGCCCGCCGCTCGACGATCGGAAGGCCGCCTTCCGCCGCGCCGGCTCCGACCGCCGGCGCCGCCTTGTGGCCGTCGGCCTCGGCTGGCGCCGGATGGATGCCGCCATCGGAGGGGGCGTCGGCCGCCGGATTCTTCGGGGCGTCGCCGGAGACGGCGCCGGTCGGTGGGGGTGCCCCGCCTTCGCCGGGGATGGCATGGTCCGCCGGCGGCGCTGTTTTTTCGCCGGGGGGAAGGCCGGACGAGGGCGATCCGCCTTGGTCCGGGAGGCCGTCGGCCCGGACGACGGGGCCGAGGGCGCCGGTCCCGATGAGGGCGAGGCCGATCAGGCCATAAGCGATGCCGCGCCGGGGCCGGGGGAGGCACCGGTCGCGCCTCTTCAACCGAGGTGCGCTCACCGCGCGGGCCTCCTTTCACCGTTTCGGATGCGGCCGCCCGACCCTTGGGCGACCGGCCGCTTTACCGTTCGGTATACCCGAAAAAAGGCCCGCTTAAACCGGACGCCGCTTCCGCCCGGACGGCCCCGCCTCGGCGCGGTCCGGCCGGCGCGCCGGCCCCGAGGCCGCCGGTGCCCGTTCGGTTCGTGCGGCTTCATCGGTCGCGGCATCCCGGCGTTCGAGACGCCTCACGACCGGGTCGTCCGACCGGTTCGTGCCGGCCGGCCGGTCGCGGCGGCTCATCCGGCCGGCCGCGGCCCCCGATCGGTTCTCGGCTCGCGGAACGTCCACCTCCGGTGGCCGACGAAGGTGAGGGTCGTATAGAGCCCCGTGCCGATGACGACGGCCAGCATATCGAAGCCCTGCGGCGAAGCTCCGATCGGCCCGGCGCCCAAGGCGGCGGCCAGAACGGAGAGGCCGACCAAGGCCGCCGAAGCCATCCGGCGGGCGACGAAAAAGGCGACGCCGTAGCCGACGAGGGTGACGAGGAGAAACCGCCCGAAGGCCCGCCGGACGTCTCCCCGGTGGCCGAACGTAAAGCGACGGTTTAAGGCAAAGCTCGTCCCGAGGCCGAGCGCAAACCCGCCGGCGGTCGCCGGCCAGTACGGGACGCCGAGGCGGAGGAGAAGGAGCATCGCGCCGGTGCCGACCAAAGTGTTCACGACGCCGACGGCGAGGTAGCGCCCTCCCTGCCGCCAGGCGGACGGCGTCTGAGGCGGACCGGCCGCCCGGCTCCGAAGGCCTTCCCGGCCCATCGCGCCGCCCCCGACATCACCGCGCACAGCCACCCGCCTCCCCGGCACCGTCCGGGCTCCCCGCGCGGCTTCTTCCGCCGGTCCGGTCGGCTAAGGCGCGCTCCTCTGCTTCGCGGCCGCCCTCGCTTCCGAACGGCTTCCCGTCGCCGCCTTCATCGCGGCCGCCCCCGCTTTCGAATGTCTGCCCGACCCCGCCTGCCGCCCGGACCTTCGGCGCCGGCGCCCGCCGGGGGGGAAGCACCGCCGCTTCGACGATGTACCGCGGCCGCCGTTTCGCCTCGAGATAGATTTTGCCGATATACTCCCCGACCAGTCCGATGGAAAGCAGCATGAGTCCGCCGAGAAACCAGAGGGAGAGCATGAGGCTCGTCCAGCCGCGCTCGGCATGACCGGCGAGCTTGCTCCAGAGGGTGTATCCGCCGGCGAGGGCGCTCACGGCGAAAACGGTGAGGCCTGCGAGCGTCACGAAGCGGATCGGCCGGACGCTGAACGACGTGATCCCTTCGACGGCCAAGGCGAGCATCTTCCGGAGCGGGTACTTGGACTCGCCGGCGGCCCGATGGCGGCGATCGTAGCGGACGATCGCCTGGCGGAAACCGATGAGCGGGACGAGGCCCCGGAGGAAGAGGTTGGCCTCCCGGAAGCGGAGGAGCGCCCGGAGCGCCCGGCGGGAAAGAAGCCGGTAGTCGGCGTGGTCGCTTACGATCTCAGCCCCCATCCAGCGCATCAGCCGGTAGAACGCCCGGGCCGTCGTCCGCTTGAACCACCGGTCCGTCTCCCGGGCCCGGCGCACGCCGTAGACGACGTCGTAGCCTTCGAGAAAGCGGAGGACCATCTCCCGCATCGCCGACACGTCGTCCTGGAGATCGGCGTCGATCGACACGACGGCGTCCGCCCGGTCCCGGACGGCCCGGTAGCCGGCGAGAAGCGCCGCCTGATGGCCGGCGTTTTTGGCCAGTTTGAGGCCGTAAAAACGGAGCGACGACGGCGATGGCGAAGACGAGACGGCTTCCGCCAAGCTCGCGATGATCGACCACGTCCGGTCCCGGCTCCCGTCGTCGACGAACAGGACGTAACTCTCTTCCGCGATCAGCCCTTCCCGGACCATCGCCCAAAGCGTTTCCCGGAGCGCCGCCCCCGTCTGCGGAAGGACTTCTTCTTCGTTGTAACACGGGACGACGACGGCGAGCACCGGCTTCTTTCGACCGGCGCCCGAGCGGATGGAATCGGCGTTCGTCGCGTTCATCGTCGCTCATCGCTCCTTTACGCCATGCTCCGGATGCGTTTTTCCGGCATATCCCGTCTCTCCACAAGAACCGCCGCGCCTTGCGCTCGGTTCGCCCGCTCGGCGGAGCGCTCGGGTGACCGTCACCAGACCGGCTCCGGCCAGGATCGACAGGGTCGGCAGCGCGAAATATCGATACCGCACCTGAATCTCGATGACGAGGTGCACCGCCGCGTATCCGAGCACGATCCAAAGAAGGAGCATCCGTCCGTCCGGCCAAGGGCCGCGCCCATCTTGGCGCCGCATCCCGAGGACAAGCCCGACGAAGGCGGAAGCCGTGACGAAGAGAAACGCGGCGCGTTCGGCGGCTTTCAGGGCGGCCTCCAGGGCCGGCCGATGGACGCCGTGATTCCACCAGAAGGTCGCGTCCGGCGAACCCCACAAAATACAAAATTTCCGCCAGAAAAGCGGAAGAAGCGCGTCGACGTCCAGGAGCCGCTTCAGAACGAGCGCTTTTTCGACCTCGAGCTGCGCTTGCAAGGTCGGGAGATCGGCGAACCGGCGCAGGTCTTCCTCGGCGTACTGGCCGCTCGACGCGGGGTTCAGGCCGACGACAAACTTCCAGTACGGATCGTGGCTCTTTAAGCTGTAGGGCGTCACGCCTGCGGCGTTCAGCGCAAGGCCGGCCGCGGAGGTGACGAGCCAAAAGACGATCAGGACCCACGCGATAGTTTCAAGCGGAATCACCGCCTTTCGGAGCGCCGGCCAAAAACGCTTCTCCGAGGCGGAGCGCTCGCTCGAAAGCCAAACGAAGGCGGCGCGAAACAGGCCAAAGAAGGCGATCACCGGTAAAACGAGCGGCCCGTACGGGCGAAAAAGCTCGCCGAGCGCCAAAGCCAAACCGGTCGCGATCGCCCGCGGCCGCTCGCGCAGGCGGAGATCGCAAAGGAAAAAGCAAAACGCAAGATAAAAGAAAAAATCGGCCGGGTGCTGATTCGTCAGCACGCTTACGGTGCTGATCGTCGAAGGATACAGCGCGTACACCAGGCCGGCCGCTCGCCCCGCCCGATCGCCGAACAGCGCTCGCCCGAGCGCATAGACGACGCCGGCAAGCGCGCTCTGCCAGAAGGCGTTGAGAACCTTCAAAGGGAGGGGATGAGCGCCGAAGAGCTTGATGACGAGCGCTTCGTACAGCGTAAACGGCAGCTGATACGTCCAGCGCACATAATACGGCGCCTCCGTAAAGCTGAAATCGCCGCGCGCGGCCTTCACGGCCATGTTGAACATGAACTCGAAGTCCGACACCGGCGTCGTCGGAACCGAGGCGACCCAAATGAGGCGGATCGCCAAAGCGAAGCAAAAAAGGCCGACGACGAACCGGACCGAAGATCGCAGGCGAAAGAGGAAGACGCCCGTCCCCACAAGCGCCGCCGCCGCCATGCCGAAAAGCGCCAGCCGCTCCGGGGCCGATCGACCGAGCTCCAGAAGGCCGGACGCGATGCCCTGTTCATTTTGGACCAGCGCCTTCAGGGTGACGAAGAATCCGAGCGCCACGAAAACGGTGGCCGCGGCGAACGTAAGGCGTTTCGCTCCGTGCGCGAAACGATCGATTCCATGCAACGAACGCACCCCTGGTGACAGATTATACGATATCTGGGCAAAGCTCAAGACCCGTTCGGCGGCGTTCCGTCAAGAAGGTCCTGATGATCGCCACCGCCCTCAACGGCTGTTTTTCAACCCTCGGCTCAGCCCGTTCCGGATAGCGTGCACTTTGCAACGCTCTCCTACCGTGCCGGTCAGCCCTTCTGAATTGCTCGGTCGCAGGCAAAGTTGGGCATCCCGGATGACCAGTCCGCTCCCCCGAAGCCCCCGCGCTTTCAGCCCTCCTTGAAACTCGGTCCACAACGCCCCATCCTCAGGGGGCCGATGTCAAACCCAGCACCTCGCGCTCCCCCGTAACGGGTAGCCCCGATGGCGATCGGGCAAACCGAGCGCATCGGCTGACACCCAATCTCGTCCGGAAAGTTCCGCACCGAACACTCCGCCGCTCCCCCGTTTCCGCACCGTTCGGCCGGCTCGGTGCACCGGAAGCCGGAGGCGGCCGGATCATCGGTCGGGCGGACCGCTTGCGTTTGGTTTTTTTTGAGTGTTACAATGGGCACAGATCACAGCGTGACTGCACAAGGAGGGGTTGCGGTGTTGCGTCCGGTGCCTTCGTACGCACCGCACCATGCGTGGGTTCGCCCGATCGAAGCCGCCTGGGTCAGCGGCGACGGGAAGGCAAGTCGGCACCAATTAGTCGAAAGATTTATTAAATTATTTCCGACGGCCCTCTTCCGCCTCGGACACCGGTATCGGGAAACGCCCGGACCGGAGACGGACATCCTCCTGACCGAAGCGCCGTTTCTCCGGCCGATCGGCTGGCGGGAGGCGCCCCTGTTCACCGCCCGGCGGCGGTATCGCCTGCCCAAAACGCCGACGGTCGTCGCCGTCGTCGGCGCCGACCCCGATGCGTGGCTGGCGGCCCTTCGGGCGGCCGACCGGCTCCTCGCCGGCCGCGACGAGACCGGAAGCGCCGCGCTTCTCGCCGGCCTCGCTCCGACGGCCAAAGAAGCGCTCCTCGCCCAGGGTCGCCGGGGCGGTCCCGTTCTCCTTCTCGAACGGGCCCTGCAGGCTCAGGCGAAAAGCATCCGCCTCCTCCTTCTTCTCGGCCGGACGACGATCGAAGCGGCGTACGTCTTCGACCTCGTCGGCGCCCACCCGCGGCTCGTCGTCGATCCGGCCGTCCCGGCCGTGGAAGGAGCGGCGCTCCCGGAGACCGGAGAGCCGCCCGGTGCGCCGGCAGCCGCCGGGTCCGCCACCCGCGAAACCGAGCCGGCGACCGCGGGCCGGCCGTCGGCCGGCGCCGGACACTTCCGGGAAGACGCCGCGGCCCTCGAGCCCCCGCCGACGGCCCGTTTTCCCGACGAGGCGTCGCTCGTCGAAGACGTCGTCCGGCGCCTGCAGGCGGTCGTGAGCACCCGGGAGATCACCGCCCACGTCACCCTCGATGAACCGCTTCCGGAAGACGCCTGGCGCCGGTTGACCGCTCCGGCGGCGATGCGGCGGGCCGGCCTGGAATTCGGCCGGCGGGGCTTTTTCACCGAGACGATCACCATCCGATCCCTCGTCCGGGTGCCGGCGATGAGCGACGCCATCGCCGACCAGTACAGCGAAGGCTGCTACGCGACGTGGGAGCCGGGCGTCGGCCTCGTGGCGACGATCACCGGCAGCGCCCGGGCGTTCGACAAGACGGCCCTTTCGGACGACGAGCTTGCGCTCATCGTCGGCGTCCGCCCGGACGGCGCCGGCGCCGTCGTCCGGCCGGTCGCGGGGAAGCGGAACGACCCGCCGTCCTCGGAGGCGGTGGAACTCTTTGCCATGGACGCGCCGCTGCCGAAGATCCGCTGGTCGGCGCCCGACGGCCCGCGGGACGTGCCGGTCGCCCGTTCGAAACTCCACGGGCATCGGGGCGTCCGGGCCTTCGATCCCCGGCGGGTCGAGTACGTTCCGATGGGCGCCGCGTATTTTCACTACCCCGTCTCCTGCTCGACGGAGGCGCAGGCCCTCGGGATCATCGAGGCCTTTCGCCGCTCGGAGGCGCTCACGCGGCCGGACGACCCGCGGATGATCGCCTTTACCATCATCCCGGGCCACGGCGTCTTGATCGTCGAAAAGTGGGCGCCGGGGAAAGCGCCGTTTCAGCTCATCTGGGAAGCGATGGACGACGGCGCCCTCGAGATCACGCCGCGGGTGCCGCAGGGACCGTTCCAGTACGTCCCGGCCGCAGACGGCCGCCTGGTCTGGCCGGAGGGGTAATCGGGCGATGCGCCTTTGGTCCCTTCCCCTCCGCGGCCGCGTCGTCGTCCTCACCGGCGCCTCCTCCGGCTTCGGCGAGCGAACCGCCCGCCGGCTCGCCGTCGAAGGGGCCCGCCTTGTCCTCGCCGCCCGCCGGGCGGAGCGGCTCGAAGCGCTCCGGCGGAACCTCCCGACCGAAGCGGTCGCCGTCTCCGCCGACGTCACCGACCCGGCCGCCCGCCGGCGAATCGTGGAGGCGGCGCTTTCGGCCTTCGGCCGCATCGACGTCCTCATCCACAACGCCGGCCTGGGCCGGCTCGACTGGCTGGACAACCTCGCTCCGGACGAGATCGACCGGATGATCGACGTGAACTTCCGGGCGCCGATCCATTTCACCCGGGAAGCGCTGCCCCATCTGGTTCCCGGCGGCCACGTCGTCTTCGTCGCCTCGCTCGCGTCCTTTACCGCGACGCCGCCGTACGTCATCTACGCGGCAACGAAGTTCGGACTCAAAGGCTTCGCCGACGCCCTCCGGCGGGAGCTTCGTCCCCGGGGCCTTCGCGTCACCGCCGTCTACCCGGCGCCGGCCCGGACGGAATTCACCGCCCACAACGGCGAGAGCGTCTTCCTCCCGTTCGTCTCCCATCCCCGCTGGCTCTTCCTCGACCCGGACCGGGTCGCCCGGGCGATCGTCGCCGCCCTGAAGCGGCCCCGGGCCCACGTCTTCGTTCCGGGGTGGATCCGGCCGATCGCCTGGGCGGAAGGGGTCGTCCCGGGCCTCGTCGACGCCGTCGTCGGCCCGCTGTTCGTCCGGCCCTTCTGGGCACGGGAAGCGCGGCGGCGCGTATCGCCGGAGCGTCGGCCGGCCCCGTGAGCCCGATCGCGGTCGATCCCCTTTGTCATCGCCGCGCTTCTCGCCCAGAAGGCCAAAAAAACCGCCGAGCCGGAAACCGGCGTCCACCTTCTGGAAGGATGGCCGACCGGGAAGAAAACGGCCGCGCGAAACCTTGAACGTCTGACCCGCGGCGCCCCGCTTCACCCGTCGAGGATGGCCAGCACTTTCGACGCCGGTCCACCGGCCGCCCGGCCCGCGAGACCGGCGTCTTCGGCTGTTTCGCCGAGGGCATACGCCTCCCGCAGGCGGAGGACGGCGTCTTCCGGGATCGGCCGGGAGGCAAGCACGTCCGCCAGCACCTCGCCCCGGCGGACGACCTCCCCGGTTTTTTTCCTAAGGTGGACCCCGGCGGCGAGATCGATCGCCGCTTCTTTCGTCGCCCGGCCGGCACCGGCGCGCATCGCCGCCTCCCCGACCGCCCGGGCGTCGAGGGCGGTGACGACGCCGTCGGCCCAGGCGACCACCGCCGCCCGGTGGTGCGGCCGGGGAAGGACCGCCTCCGGCGCGTCGACGACCGCCGGATCGCCCCCTTGAGCGGCCACGAAAGCCCGAAACGCCCCGAGCCCCCGGCCGTCGGCGAGGGCCTCCCGAACGGCGGCGACCGCCGCCGCCCGGTCGGGGGCGAGGCCGGCCAGGAGCACCATCTCCGCCGCCACGACGACGGCCACTTCTTCGACGTCCGCCGGCCCCTCGCCGCGAAGGACGCGGATCGCCTCCGCCACCTCGTTGGCATTGCCGACTTCCCGGCCGAGGGGCTCGTCCATCGCCGTGAGAATCGCGTGCGTCCGCTTGCCGAGCCGTCGGCCGATGGCGATCATCGCCTCGGCGAGCGCCCGGGCCGACGCCTCGTCCGGCATGAACGCCCCCCGTCCGACCTTGACGTCGAGGACGATGGCGTCGGCGCCGGCGGCGAGCTTTTTGCTCATGATCGAGCTCGCGATGAGCGGAATCGAGTCCACCGTGCCGGTCACGTCCCGGAGGGCGTAGAGCGCCCTGTCCGCCGGGACGAGACCTTCCGTCTGGCCGACGACGGCGAAGCCGACGGCGTCGACCTGGCGCAAAAACGCCTCCCGGTCGAGGGCGGTGCGAAAGCCGGGGATCGCCTCCAGCTTATCGATCGTGCCGCCGGTGTGGCCGAGGCCGCGGCCGCTCATCTTCGGCGCCTTCACCCCGACGGCGGCCGCGAGCGGAAGCGCGACGAGCGTCGTCTTGTCGCCGACGCCGCCGGTCGAGTGCTTGTCCACCTTGACGCCGGGGACGACCGAAAGATCGAGCACCTCCCCGGACGTGCGCATGGCCTCGGTGAGCGCCGCCACCTCGGCCTCGGTCATGCCGCGAAAATAGACGGCCATCAAAAAGGCGCTCACCTGGTAGTCCGGAATCGTCCCCCGGACGACGCCGTCGACGAAGAAGCGGATCTCCCCTTCGGTGAGCGCCCCGCCGTCCCGTTTTTTCAAGATGAGATCGAGCATCCGCATCGCGCTTCCCCCTTGCCGCCCGCCGGTTCCGTCGGCCGTTCCGCCCCTTCCTTCCCGACGATGGCGCCCGACGACGGCCCGGGTCAGGCTTTTCAAGCCGGCCGGCCGCTTGACGCCGTCGGCCGCGTGCGGCAAACGTTAAGCCGAGTTCGGCCGCGGTCGCTCGCCGTCGGCCGGCCGGCGTTCGGCCGCCGTTTCGACTCGATCGCTTCGATCAGGCGGCGATCTCGCCCAAAAAACTCGTCCCGAGCGGCATCGGTCCGACGCTGAAGTTCTCGGCGATCGTCTGGGCGACGTCCGCAAACGTCTCCCGGGTGCCGAGGGGCCGTCCGACGACCCCCTTGGCCTCCGCCGTCGGATCGTAGACGAGGAGCGGCACGTACTCCCGGGTGTGGTCCGTCCCGCGAAACGTCGGGTCGTTCCCGTGGTCCGCCGTCAGGATGAAGAGGTCCCCCGGCCGAAGCGCCTGCAGAAGTTCCGGAAGCCGCCGGTCGAACGCCTCGAGGGCCGCCTTGTAGCCGGCCGGATCGCGCCGGTGGCCGTATTTGGAGTCGAAGTCGACGAGATTGGTCAGGACAAGCCCCTTAAGATCCGACCGGGCGATCATCCGGAGCGTCACGTCGACGCCGTCGTCGTTCGACCGGGTCGGGTGGCTTTCGGTGAGGCCGACACCGGCAAAAATGTCCCCGATCTTGCCGACGCCGACGACGTCGTAGCCGGCCGCCTTCAGCCGGACCAGGACCGTCTCGCCGTGGGGCTCGACGGAAAAATCCCGCCGGTTCGGCGTCCGCTCGAATGCCCCCGGGGCGCCGACGAACGGCCGGGCGATCACCCGGGCGACCGCCCAGTCCGGCCGCGAGCGGGTGAGGGCGAGGGCGGTCTCACAGGCCCGGTAGAGCTCCGAAAGCGGGACGACGGCCTCGTGGGCGGCGATCTGAAAGACGCTGTCGGCGGACGTGTAGACGATCCACGCCCCGGTCCGGAGGTGTTCCTCCCCGAGGCGGGCGATGATCTCGGTGCCGGACGCCGGGACGTTCCCGAGGACGCTGCGGCCGGTCGCATCGGCAAACGCCCGGAGGAGTTCTTCCGGAAAGCCGTTCGGATAGGTCGGAAACGGCGTGTCGGTCCGGAGCCCCATGAGCTCCCAGTGGCCGATCGTCGTATCCTTCCCCCGGGAGACTTCCGCCATCCGGCCGAAATGGGCCCGCGGCCGCTCCGCCGGCGGGATGCCCGAAAGCGGCGCGATGTTCCCCAGGCCGAGGGCGGCCAGGTTGGGCACGAACAGCCCGACCCGCTCGGCGATGTGGCCGAGGGTGTTCGCCCCCGCGTCGCCGAATGCCTCGGCGTCCGGAAGCGCTCCGATGCCGACACTGTCCAGAACGACGACAAAAAGCCGCCGATAACGCGTCGCCATCGTCCCTTTCCCCCCTCGCCTGCGCTTACGCCCGGGGATGGGACCGGTCGTAAACCGCCTGAATCGTCTTTCGGGACACGTGGGTGTAAATCTGCGTCGTCGACAGATCCCGGTGTCCCAAAAGCTCCTGCACCACCCGAAGATCGGCGCCGTTTTCCAGAAGATGCGTGGCAAACGAATGCCGGAGCGTGTGGGGGGTGATCGGCTTGTCGATGCCGGCCGCCCGGGCATAAAATTTGACGATCTTCCAGAACCCCTGCCGGGTCAGAGGTTTTCCGCGAGCGTTTAAAAAGAGCCGGCTTCGCTCCGCCGCCCGGGCGGTCTGCCGGCCGGCGAGCTTGGGCCGTCCCCGCTCCAAATACGCTTCCAGAGCCGCCCGGGCCTCCTCTCCGAAGGGAACGATGCGCTCGGTATCGCCCTTTCCGACGACGCGGACGAACATGAGCTCGAGGTTGACGTCGCCGAGCATGAGCCCGACGAGCTCCGACACCCGAAGTCCCGTCGCGTACATGAGCTCCAGCATCGCCCGATCCCGGAGGCCCGCCGCCGTCCGTTCGCTCGGCGCCTCGACGAGGCGGGCGGCTTCGTCGACGCTGAGGACGCTCGGGAGCGGCCGGACGTTTCGGGGCGTGTCGATGTGCTCCAGCGGCGAGGCCTCGATCCGGCCTTCCTCCAAGAGAAACCGGTAAAACGCCCTGAGCGCCGCAAGCCGCCGCGCCCGGGTCGCCGTTTTTTTTCCGGTCGATTCGAGATGGGCGAGATACCGTCGGATGTCCTCCCGGCCCACTTCCTCGGGAAGCGGCCGGCTCCGGCCGGCTCCGTCCGCATCGCCGTCCGGCCGATTTTGATCGAGATAGGCGATGAAGTGGTCGAGATCCTGGAGGTAGCTCATCTGCGTGTTTTTCGCCAGCCCTTCGGCGTAGGCCAGATGATCCCAGAAGGCCGACCGGGCTTCTCTCCACGCCGCCCGAAAGCGGTCGTACGCCGCATCGTTCGTCGGCTCCTGCGTCGGTATGCGCTTCCCTGCACCCATGACCTCCGGCGTCCCCCTTGCCGTCCCCCGGATCGTCTCTTTCTCATCAACGCACGCCGCGCCGGAACGCACGCCGCGCCGTCCCGTTGCCCGGCGCGGACGGCGCCTCGATCCGTGTTGTCGCTTGTGCCTGCGCCCCGTTTCCGGCTTCCGGCGCCGCAAGGCTCTTGAGCGAAGGCCGCCCCCTTTCTCGTTCCGTTCGCTTTCTCCCTCGGTCCGCCGCCGTCACCCCGCGGCTACTCGCCGTCCGTCCAAAAGCGGTACACCGCGTCCCGCCAGTCCGCCCCCGGATCGCCGGTCATCGTCCCGGCCGCCGGGCTTTCCCGCCCTTCCGCCGGCCGGTTCACCTCCAGGGTGTCGCCGTATGGCGTACGCACGCCGGCGGGAAAAAGGGCCGCCTGCAGACGGTCGATCGCCGCATAAAACAGGGCGAACAACATGAGAAAAAGCCCGATTCCCGCCGCCGTCGCCCCGATCCGCCTGAGGTCGAACACCCACATCGATGGACCCTCCCGCCGCCGTCCGGCCGCATCGGCGCCGTCGATCGAACGGCGTCCGGCCGCCGGACGATCCTTCCGGTGCCAGTGTACGGCAGGCGAATCGGGTTCATGCCTCCCTCGGCCGGTCACGCTTCGGCCAGCACCGTCTCCAGCGGCGTATAGGGGAGCTCCAGCGATTCCGCCACCGGCCGGTTCGTCAGCGCCCCTCGGATCGTGTTGATCCCGCGGGCGAGGGCCGGATCCTTCCGGGCGGCGGCACAGACCCCCTGATCCGCCAGCGCCAGAACGTACGGCAGCGTGGCGTTCGTCAAGGCGAGCGTCGACGTCCGCGGCACGGCGCCGGGGATGTTGGCCACGGCGTAGTGGATCACGCCGTATTTTTCGTACGTCGGCTCGGCGTGGGTCGTCACCCGGTCGACCGTCTCGATCGATCCGCCCTGGTCCACGGCGACGTCGACGATGACCGATCCGGGCCGCATCGAACGGACCATCGCCTCCGTCACGAGCTTCGGCGCCCGCCGACCCGGGATGAGCACCGCCCCGATGAGGAGGTCCGCTTCCCGGACGGCGGCGGCGATGTTGTACGGGCTGGACATGACCGTCTTCACCCGGCCGCCGAAGAGATCGTCGAGCTCCCGGAGGCGGAGCGGATTGACGTCGAGGATCGTCACGTCGGCGCCCATGCCGAGGGCGATCTTCGCCGCGTTCGTCCCCACCGTCCCGCCGCCGATGATGACGACCTTGGCCGGCGGGACCCCCGGCACTCCCCCGAGGAGCAGGCCGATGCCGCCGTACGGCTTCGATAAAAATTGCGCCCCGATCTGGACGCTCATTCGCCCCGCGACTTCGCTCATCGGCAGGAGGAGGGGCAAAAGACCGCTGTCCAGCTGAATCGTCTCATAGGCGATCGCCGTCATCCGGGCGTCGAGGAGCGCCCGCGTCAGTTCCGGCTCTGCCGCAAGATGCAGGTATGTAAAAAGGGTGAGGTCCTCCCGGAAAAACCGGTATTCGCTCGGCTGCGGCTCCTTGACCTTGAGGACGAGCTCGGCCTTTCGCCAGACGTCCTCCGGGCCGTCGACAACCGTCGCCCCTTCCCGGACATACTCCTCGTCCGAAAATCCGGCGCCGGCCCCCGCGCCCCGCTCGACGAGCACCGGATGCCCACGCCCGACGAGGGCGTGCACCCCGGCCGGCGTGAGGGCCACCCGGTGTTCTCCCGCTTTGATTTCCTTCGGCACGCCGATGATCATCGCCCGGCCTCCTTCGGCTGATCGACGGGCCGTCCGTCGCCCGCCGCGATTCTTCGCCGGCGGTCTTTTCGTCGTCCGGCCTCATCTATTGTAGAGCGCTTTTATTCGACAGGCAACTTTTTGAGCGCCTCTTCCGGCCCGTCGCCCGCCTGGATCCCCTTGGCCCGGCACTCCCGGCAGATGCCGTGAAAGGTGAGCCGGTGATCGAGGATCTCGAAGCCGAACCGCTCTTCGACGATCTTTTCCACGTCCTCCAGAAGGTCTTCTTCGATTTCCTCGACTTTGCCGCAGCTCAGGCAGTACAGGTGATGATGGTGGTGCTTCGCCCCTTCGGCGCGAAAATCGTACCGGGTGACGCCGTCCCCGAAATTGACCTTGTGCACGATCTTAAGGTCGGAAAGGAGTTCCAGCGTTCGGTACACCGTCGCCAGGCCGATGTCCGGCATGCGCGACTTCAGCGCCAGGTAGACATCCTCGGCGCTCAAATGATCCTCCATCCGCTCGAGGAGCACCCGCACCGTCGCTTCCCGCTGCGGCGTCAGCTTGTAGTTGTGCGCATGAAGGATTTGCTTGATGCGCTCGAGGCGCTCTTCCACCGATATTTCCTCCTTAGGCGTCGTTCGTCCCGGATCCGCGTCCGTACTTTCATTATAAAAAAGGGGATTTCCCGGCGTCAATTGAAAATCACTTTTATGTAAAAGAAAGCGTAAAAACCGGCGGCCGCCCGCCGGCTTCCGCATCCTTTCTCTTTCCGTTCCGTGCGCCTTCGACGTCTCGCCCCCTCGATGCCTCCCCTCGATCTTTCGCCGATCCTTTGACGTCGCCCCCTTCTTTCGACGTCTCTTCGTTCCTTCGCCTTCGCGCCGATGCTTCGGCGCCGCGCCGACCGTCCGCCGTCTCCTTCCTTGGCCCCGCCCGCCCGGCGCTTCTCCTTTTTACGCTAGCCGCCGAGCCGGGCGGCGAGCCAGGCGGCCAGCCCAAAGAACCCGACCGTCCCGGCGCCGGCCAGGGCATACGCCTTGAGGGCTTCGAGGACGCCGCGGGAGGCGCCGCCGAAGCGCCGGTCTGCGAAAAAGGCGGCCTGCAGCCGGATGCTCCGCACGAAGAGCCAAAACAGCCCCGCGGCGACGGCGGCGTCCGCCGGAAGTGAACGAAGCGCCCAGTCACCGAAGGCGTGCGCGTCGAAGCCGGCCGTCCGAAGCCCGACGGCGCGTCCCCAGACGGCCGCATACAGAAGGAGGGCCGCCGGGCCGAACCAGGCGCTCCCGAGCAGGACGACGAGAAGCGCTTCGGCGATCGCCGGCCCATAGGCCGGCCGCGCCGGATCCGACCCTCCGACGAACGACCGATTCGGTTCCGCCGGAACGCCGGCGGATGGCTCATCGCCCGGCCGATTCCCATCCCCGAAATCGGCGTTCGCCGAACCCCCGGCCCCTTCGACCCCGATCCGATCCGTTTCGGAAAGCACGATCGCCGCCGGTCCGGTCACCCCGGCACCGCCGGTCGCCCCCGCGCCGTAGCCGATCGCCCAGCCGAAGGCCAGGGCGAGTGCGTACAGCCAGAGCGCGACGCCGATCGTCCGCATCCTCTCCCGCCTTTCCCGCGTTCGACCGTTTCGGTCCCTTGCCCTTCACCGATCAACGTGTTATAATGCATCTTGCGCCAGCAAGCACCTGCTTCCGAACCAGGTCAGGTCGGAAACGAAGCAGCCTTAAGGAAGCGTGGACTGTGCTGGCGCCCTATTTTGCATTAAATTAATGTAATATTCTGTCGATAGATACACCCCGGCGTAGTAGAGCGGGTCCGCCCGGCGGTCGCGCCCCATCGTCCGGATCGTTCCGCCGGGATCGAAAGCGTCGAGCGCCGCCGGCGACGGCAGGGGGCGAAAGACCGCCCGGTGCCTTCGCCGGACCGCCGGCGGAAGCGCCGCCCAGGCCGCTTGAACGGCGTCCACGGCCGCCCGGACAGGTCCGACCGCCCAGAGGGAAGCCGAGGCTCCGGAATGGCGTTCGCGGCGGCCGGCCGGGGCCGGGAGGACAAGGTGGGCCGATCCGAACGCCAGCGCCAGGGCGGTCCGGGTGTGGTGGCTGAGCCCCCGGTGCCGCGGCCGGGGATCGGCGGCGCTCAGGCGCGGCACGAGCACCGGGATGCCGCCCAGGGCGGCGACGGCGTTGATGTTTTCCGCCTGTTCGGCGCCGGCGTTCGCCACCGGATGACCGACCCCGACGCCGCCGGGTCCCGGCCCGATCAAGATCGCCTCGGCCTCGCGGGCGGCGACGAGGAGGCCGCCGTAGCGGTTGATCGCCTCATGGGTGCCGCCGAAGGCATTCCCGGCGGTGATGATCGCCTGGAGCGCCCCTTCGGCGTAAAGCGCCGCCAGATGGTCGCTCACCCAGCCGGGAAGCGCCGCCGCGTCGGTCATGACGAAAGCGATCCGCCACCCCGGCCGCCGGCGGCGGAGCCAGCGGACGGCGAGGGGGAGGGCGCTGTGAAGCGGCAGGATGAGCACCGGGCGCCCCGCGAGCCGCCCGGGCGGGGCGCCGAACTCCGCCGCCGGAACGGCAAACTGAAGCGGCGTGTAGCGCTCTTTGACGACGATCGCCTCCCGCTCAAGCCCTGCCGCCGGCCCGCGCTTCTTCTCCGGGCCGACCGCCGCTTCCGCTCCGCCCGCCTCGCCTGTCCCGATCCCCGCCTCTGCCCCTTCCGCTCGGGCCGCCGCTTCCGCCGCGCCCGCTTCGCCCGTCTCCATCCCCGCATCTTTTCCTCCTGCTTGGTCCGCCGCTTCCGCTCCGCCTTTCGCGGTCTTTTTCATCGTTGCTTCGGGACCGGCGTCCCGTTCCGCCCAGACGACGACGGCGAAGCCGCCGGTCCCGAGCCCGAGGCGGACCGCCTCGACGTTCAGCCACACCGTCTGACCGGTTCGAAGCGGCCCGAACCAGCCCGGATAATGGATCGCCCGCCGCCGGTGCCCGTCCGCCGTCCGGACGAGGACGATCTCCCGCTCCGGTCGGCGCTCCACGATCGCCGCCACGACGCCGGAACAGAGGGAAAAGACCGGTCCGCCGCTCACCGGATCGCCCCCTTCCCCGACTACCGTATGCCGATCGCCGGCGGTCGATGCCGAAAGCGGGAAGACCGTCTGCGCCCCGACGCGCCGCCGCGTCCAAAAAATAAAAATAAAAGCACCCTCAGGGCGACGGCGCCCCGGCCGGGACGGGCGATCCGGCATCTCCGGAGCGAGGCGGCGCCGGCGCTTCCTGCGGCGCATCCGGCGGCGTTGGCCCGGGCGGCTTGAGCGGGATCAGGGGTTCGATCGAGACTTCCACCCGCCGGTTTTTGGCCCGTCCTTCCGGCGTCCGATTGTCGGCGATCGGCCGATACTCGCCGTATCCGATCAGGCGAAACGTCTTCGGATCAAGCTGCGGGTTTTTCAGCAAGGCCTGTAAAAAATTCGCCGCCCGGGCGGCGGAAAGCTCCCAGTTCGAGGGGAACTCCGGCGTCGAAATGGGGACGTTGTCCGTGTGGCCGCTCACGGTGATCTCCCGGGGGTAGGCATGGACGAGAATTTCCGACACCCGCCGGGCGATCGCCTTCGCCTCCGGAGTGAGTGTTGCGCTCCCGGATGGAAAGAGCGCCTGCTCGCCGATGAGGAGCTTGAGGCCCGTCTCATCCAGGACGGTGCTGAGATACGGCTCGAGGCCGTTTTCCCGGATAAAGCGGTCCATCTCCTGCTGGATCGCCTGCAGCTGACGTTTCTCCTCCCGGATGCGGGCGAGCTCCGCCGCCTCTTCCGGCGAAAGCCGCCGGTCGTCCTGCCGGGCCCGCGGCACGTTCGGAAGCTCCGCCTCCGGCGGCACCGGCCGTTCGAATTGGAGGACGCCGCTTCCGCCGCTGAAGGCGATGTTGAAGGCGTTCGCCAGCTTCGCCACTCGGGCGGCGTCGATCTCGCTCATGGCGAAAAGGACGACAAAGAGCGCGAGAAGCAGCGTCAGCATATCCGCGTACGGGATGAGCCACGTCTCGTTCAGGTGCTCGTCGCTTTCGGTTTTCCGCCTACGCATGTTTTCTCTCCGCCCGCTTCTCCCGTTCCCGGGCCGGCAGGTAGACGATCAGCTTTTCCTCGATGTTGGAGGGCGAGATGCCGGCCTGGATGGACAGGATGCCTTCGATCATCATCTGCTTGAGCTCGACCTCCTGGCGGCTTAAGCGCCGGAGTTTGTTGGCGAACGGATGCCAGAGGACGTATCCGGTGAAGATGCCGAGAAGGGTCGCGACGAAAGCAGCGGCAATGGAATGGCCGAGGACGGTCGTGTCGTCTAAGTTGCTGAGCGCGGCGATGAGGCCGACGACGGCGCCGAGGACGCCGAGGGTCGGCGCATAGGTGCCGGCCTGCTCAAAAATTTTGGCGCCGACCTGGTGCCGGGCCTCCATCGCCGCAAGGTCCTGTTCGAGGGCGTCGCGGATAAATTCCATCTCCCGGCCGTCGACGACCATCTTCATGCCGTTTTTCAAAAACGGGTCCTCGATCGCCTCGAGATGGCCTTCGAGCGCAAGCAGCCCTTCCCGGCGGGCGATCTGCGCCCACTCCATGAACCGATCGATCAGGTCGTTGGGGTCCGGAAGCCGCTGACCCCGAAAGATCAGGCGAAACAGGTGCGGGAGCCGCCGGAGCTCCGACATCGGAAAGGCGTTCAGCACCGCGGCGATCGTTCCGCCGATGATGATGAGGTAGGCCGCCGGGTTGGTAAAAAGGCTGGTGAGGGGCGCCCCTTTTAACACCATGCCGTAACCGACGGCGATCAAGCCGAGGATGAGGCCCAGAATCGTCGAACGCTCCATCGTCTGCGCTCACTCCGTCTCCATCGCTGGCGGCCGCGGAAGGGCCGCGTCGGTCACTCGATGGGTGTATCGGCGGACGGCGGGCAAACGTTTAGCCGTTTTCAGCCGTCCGGCCCCGGCCCCGGGGCGGTCCCGAAAGCCCCTCCCGAACGCCGTCCGAAGGCCCCGGCGATCCCGCCCGTCCCTTCCTCCGGCAGAGGGCGTAAAAAGGCCGCGGCCGAAGCCGCGGCTCTCATTCGGCGCCCGGCGGTTTTTCGGCGGTCGCCGCCCGGCCGATCCCGCCGCCGGAAGGCGCCGCCCTCCCGGGCCGGAAACCGCCGGAGTCTTCAGACGGCAAACGTGGCCTCGTCGAACGTTTCGATCAGGCGTTTTACGGTCTGTAAAAAGGCCCCGGCGGCGGCGCCGTCCATGACCCGGTGATCGAGCGAGAGCGTCAGGTTCACCATGTCCCGGATGGCGATCGTCCCCTCGTCGACGACAACCGGCCGCTTCACGATCGCCTCGATGCTCAAAATCGCCGCCTGAGGCGGATTGATGATCGGCATCGACAGAACCGAGCCGAAGGCGCCGGTGTTGTTCACGGTAAACGTCCCGCCGGCCACGTCGTCCGGCCGGAGGCGTCCGGCGCGGGTCCGCTCGACGAGGTCGTGGAGCGCCCGGGCCAGCCCGACGACCGAGAGGGCGTCGGCGTGGTGGATCACCGGCACGTACAGGGCATCGTCGTGGGCGACGGCGATCGAAAGATGGATGTCCTTTCGGAGGACTATCCCTTCGTCGGTCCAGGAGGCGTTCAGACGGGGGTGCTCCCGCAGGGCGAGGGTCACCGCCCGGAGAAAGAAAGGCAAATACGTCAGGCGAAATCCTTCCCGCGTTTCAAAGGCGCCCATGACCGCTTTCCGGTAGCGGACGAGGCGGGTCGCGTCGACCTCGACCATCATCCACGCATGGGGCGCCGTCCGCTTGCTTTCCACCATCCGCTCGGCGATTCGCCGCCGGACGGCGGTGATCGGAAGCACGACGTCGCCGTCGAAAGGCGCGCGGGCGGCCTCGCGGGGCGGATGGACGGAGTCGGTCGGCCCATGGACGGGGGCTTCGACGGTTGCGGGGGCGGCGTCCGCCCGCCGCTTCAAATAGGCGAGGACGTCTTTGCGCGTCACCCGGCCGTGGGCGCCGGTTCCCGGGACGGCCGCCGGATCGAGGCCGTGTTCGGCGAGGAGCCGGCGCACGGCGGGCGAATACCGTCCCCGCAGGCTTCCGCCCCCCCGTTCCGTCCGGCCGGAAGCCGGAGGCGCCGCCCCCCGACCGTCCCGAGCCTCTGTCGCCCCAATCGCCGGCACGGATGCCGTCGGAACCGCCCCCTGGCCGACCCGAGCCGGCGCCGCCCCGTCCGCCGGCGGCGCCCCGCTTCCCGCCGCGCCGGCAGGCGCCGCCGAAGGCAAAGCGGCCGACGCTTCCGCCTCCTTTACCCGAAGCCGGGCGATCGGAGTGCCAACGGCGACGACGTCTCCTTCGGCGACGAGGATCGCCTCGACGGTCCCCGCCGCCGTCGACGGCACTTCCGCCGTCACCTTGTCCGTCTCCACCTCACAGAGGGGCGCATACGCCTCCACCGTATCTCCCGGACGGACGAGCCAGCGGACGAGCCGGCCTTCCGTCACGCTTTCGCCGAGCTGGGGCATCACCACGTCGATGATGGGCACGCCACTCCCTCCTTCGCTTCCGCCGGACGGCCCTAGAAGCGGGCCAGCTCACGCATCGCCGCGGCGATCCGCTCGACGGACGGCATGAACCACGCCTCGAGCGGCGGGCTGTACGGCATCGCCGGCACGTCGGGGCCCGTGAGGCGCCGGATCGGCGCGTCGAGATCGAAAAGCGCCGTTTCGGCGATCACCGCCGCGACCTCGCCGCCGACGCCCCCTTCGCCGTTGTCCTCGTGGACGATCAGCACCTTGCCCGTCCGCCGGGCGGCCTCGACGATCGCCGCCCGATCCAGCGGATAAAGCGTGACGAGGTCGAGCACCGTCGCTTCGATTCCCTCCTCCCGGGCGAGCCGCTCCGCCGCCTCGAGGGCGTACGGCACCATGAGGCCGTAGGCGATCACCGTCACGTCGTCGCCTTCCCGCACCGTCCGGGCCCGATCGAGCGGCACGGTGTAAAAGTCATCCGGCACCTCCCCCTTGGCCAGCCGGTAGAGCTTTTTGTGCTCGAGGAAAAGCACCGGATCGTCGGAAAAGATCGCCGCCAGCAAAAGCCCTTTGGCGTCGTACGGGTTGGACGGCGTCACCACCCGAAGCCCGGGATGGCCGGTAAACGCCTTTTCGACGCTTTGCGAATGGTACAGCGCCCCGTGGACGCCGCCTCCGTACGGGGCCCGGATGACGAGGGGCACGCTCCAGGCGCCGTTGGACCGGTAGCGGATCTTCGCCGCCTCGTTCACGATCTGGTTCGTCGCCGGGTAGATAAAGTCGGCAAACTGAATCTCCGCCACCGGCCGGAGCCCGTAGGCGGCCGCCCCGATGGCGACGCCGACGATCGCCGACTCGGCGAGGGGCGTATCGACGACCCGCCGCTCCCCGAACCGTTCCAGGAGGCCCGCCGTCGCCCGAAACACCCCGCCCCGCCGGCCGACGTCCTCCCCGAGAACGAACACCCCGGGATCCCGCTCCATCGCCTGCCAGAGCGCCTCCCGGATCGCCTCGATGTACGTCTTAACGGCCACCGTCCGTCCCTCCCCCGGCCGGCGCCGGTTCCGTCCACCCTTCCGGCCCCTTCCCGCCGGCGCCGCCCCACCGGTCGGTCGACGCCCCCGGCCTCTCCGGCGCCTCGGCGTAGACGTGCCGCATCGCTGTCGCCGGATCGGGAAGGGGCGCCGCCTCCGCCGCCGCCGTCGCCCGATCGACCTCTGCGGCGACCTCCGCCTCGAGCGCCTCGAGCGCCGCCGCGTCGAGGAGCGCCTGTTCCAGCAGGTAGGCCCGCACCCGGGCGACCGGATCGGCCTGCCGGAGCGCTTCGACCTCCTCCCGGCTCCGGTACGTCCGGTCGTCGTCGTCGCTCGAGTGCGGCGTAAGCCGCATCACGTCCGCCTCGATCAGCGTCCCGCCTTCCCCGGCCAGCGCCCGTTCCCGCGCCTCCCGGACGACCCGGTAGACGGCAAACGGATCCCGTCCGTCGACCTTCACCCCCGCCATGCCGTAGCTTTGGGCCCGGCTGGCGACGTCCGGTGAAGCGATCTGCCGCTCCAGCGGCACCGAGATGGCGTAACGGTTGTTTTCCACGAAGGCGATCACCGGAAGCCTAAAGACGCCGGCGAAGTTCAAGCCTTCGTGAAAGTCGCCCTGGTTCGACGTGCCGTCACCGAAGCTCACGAAAGCGACGAACGGCTCGCCCGTATAGCGGGCGGCCCAGGCGAAGCCGACGGCGTGGGGAATCTGCGTCCCCGTCGGGCTCGACTGGGTGAAGATGCGGAGCCGCCGGTCGCTGAAATGGTTCGGCATCTGCCGGCCGCCGCTCGCCGGATCGTCGGCCCGGGCAAACGCCGCGAGCATCACCGCCTCCGACGTCACCCCGAGGGCGAGCACGAGGGCGAGGTCCCGGTAATACGGCAGGACGAAGTCGACGCCGGGCTTCAGAGCAAAACCGGCGCCGACCTGCGCCGCCTCGTGCCCCTGACAGGAGATGACGAAGGGGAGTTTCCCCGCCCGGTTGAGGAGCCACTGCCGCTCGTCGAGCCGCCGAGCGAGGAGCATCGTCCGGTACATCCGAATCGCCTCGGCGTCCGTCAGGCCGGCCGCGCGGTGATCCATCGTCTCCCTCCTTCGTCGGTCCGTTCCGACAAGGCTTTTCGTCGTCGCCCGGCGCCGCCGGCCGCCATCCGGTCCGGCGGCGTTGCCGGCCGCCGGCCGGCACCCGGCCCGGCGACGCCATCCGTCGGGCGCCGATCAAGCGTGGATCGCCAGGCCGTCGACCGCGAGCGCCGTCTCGAGGAGCGCCTCCGAAAGCGTCGGGTGCGGCCGGATCGCCTCCCCGAGCTCGTCGACGGCCGCCTCCATGAGGAGCGCGAGAGCCCCTTCCCCGATGAGCTCCGTCGCCCGCGGCCCGATGATGTGCACGCCGAGCACATCCCGCGTCGAACGGTCGGCGACGATCTTCACGAACCCGTCGACCTCGCCTTCGATGACCGCTTTGCCGATGCCGCGAAACGGAAACGTCCCGACGGCGACGTCCCGTCCCTCGGCCCGGGCCGCCGCTTCCGTCAGGCCGACCGCCGCGACCTCGGGAAAACCGTAAACCGCCCGGGGAACGAGGCGGGGATCGAGGCGTCCGCCGCCCCGCCCGGCCAGGTGATCGATCACCCGCCGCGCGACCGCCTGGGCATAGTGCGCCAGCATCGGCGGGCCGATCACATCGCCGGCGGCGTAGAGGGAAGGGGCCGTCGTCTCGTAATGCGGCCCGGTGGCGATGAACCCGTTTTCAAGCCGGACGCCGGCCGCCTCAAGGCCGAGGTCTTCGACGTTCGGTGCCCGGCCGACGGCGACGAGGACGACGTCCGCCGCGAGGACGTTCCCGTCTCCGGCGCCGTGGACCGGCCGGACGCGAACCCGGACTCCGTCCGGAAGAGATTCCGTCCCGTCGACGTCGACCGTCGCGCCGGTCAGGACCCGAATGCCGCGCTTTTTGAACTGGCGGGCAAGCTCCCGGCCGATCGCCGCATCTTCACCCGGAAGGAGCGTCTCCGCCGCTTCGACGACCGTCACCGCCGCCCCGAGATCCCGCCAGAGGCTCGCCCACTCCACGCCGATCGCTCCGCCGCCGACGATGACGGCCGAACGGGGCACCTCCTCGAGCGTGAGCGCCTCGTCGCTCGTCACGATCCGCCGTCCGTCCGGGGGAAGCCCTGGAAGCGCCTTCGGCCGGGACCCGGTCGCGATGACGACGGCCTTCGGCGTGAGGACGACGTCCTCCCCGCCTTCTCCGCGGACGCCGACCGCTCCCGCCGGGGCGAAGATCGACGGCCCGAGCAGACGGCCCGTCCCGCGGAAGACCTCGATGCGGGCCCTTTTGAACAGGTGCTGGATCCCCTGTTCCAGCCTCAGGACGGCCTCTCCCTTGGCCCGATGCGCGGCCGCCGCGTCAAAGCGGACGCCGTCGGCCGTCACCCCCGCCCGGGGACCCGCCTCCCGAATCGCGCGATACAGCGCGGCCGTCTGGAGCAACGCTTTCGTCGGGATGCAGCCGCGATGCAGGCACGTCCCGCCGAGGCGATCCCGCTCGACGACGGCGACCCGAAGGCCGAGCTTGGCCGCATACAGAGCGCCGACGTACCCCGCCGGGCCGCCGCCCAAAAACAAAACGTCGAACTCCTCTCTCTCGGTCACCGGTGCGCCTCCCTTGCCGTCGCTGGATGGCCTAGACTCGCTTTCGTCCCGCTGCTTTCGTCGCTCGGTTGCCGTTCCGCGGTCGCCGGGACTTCCTTCATGGCCGTCGTACCGTCGGGTTGGAAAAAGGGGCGCCCCGACGGCGTATGCCGCCCGATCCCTTCAGCCCCGGCGTCCCGAGCGAAGCACGTCGAGGCGGCGCTCCGGGAGCGTCAGCCGGTGTTTGAGGGACCGGACCGTCTCGATCCGCCGGAGAGCCAGGGCTTCCGCCGCCTCGTGGGTCGAGACCCCCGCCGCTTCGGCATAGGCGATCACCGCCTTCACGCGGTCGTACAGGGCGGTCACCCGCCGCATCACCCGCTCCCGATCGTAGCCGGAAAGCTCGTCGGCGACGTTGATCACCCCGCCGGCGTTGATGATGAAATCGGGCGCGTAGAGGATCCCCCGCGCTTTGAGCGCCCGGGCGTGGTGGGGCTTTCGAGCTGGTTGTTCGCCGCCCCGGCGACGAGGCGCACCCGAAGCCGCGGGATCGTCTCGTCGTTCAGCACGCCGCCCAAGGCGTTCGGCGAAAAAATGTCCGCCTCCACGTCGTAGATCGCGTCCGGCGGAACCGTCTCGGCGCCGAATTCCCGGGCGATACGGCCGGCCTTTTCCGGGTCGAGATCGGTGACGATGAGCCGGGCCCCCGCTTCGGCGAGATGTCGGGCGAGGTGATACGCCACCTGGCCGGCGCCCTGCAGGGCGACCGTCCGGCCCCGGAGGTCATCCGAACCGAAGACCGCCTCCGCGGCCGCCCGCATCCCCTGAAAGACGCCGAAGGCGGTCACCGGCGCCGGATTCCCGCTCGATCCGAACGCCGAGGAAATGCCGGTGACGTAAGGCGTCTCTTTGAAGACGTGTTCCAGGTCCTCGACGGTCGTCCCGACGTCCTCGGCGGTGATGTAGCGGCCGCCGAGGGCGTGGACCGCCCGGCCGAAAGCCCGAAAGAGCGCCTCGCTCTTGTCCCGCTTCGGATCGCCCAGGATGACCGCCTTGCCGCCGCCTACGTCGAGGCCGGCGGCGGCGCTTTTGAACGTCATGCCCCGGGCGAGGCGGAGGACGTCCCGGAGGGCTTCCTCTTCCGATGCATACGGCCACATCCGCACCCCGCCCAGCGCCGGACCGAGGGTCGTGTCGTGTATGGCGATGATCGCCCGAAGGCCGCTTCCCCGGTCCTGAACGAAGACGACCTGCTCGTAATCATCCTTTTGCATCTGCTCCAGCACCTTCACCGGCGCGTCGCTCCTTTCTCCCATCATCCTCTCCGCCGCTTCGACTTCCCCCCCGATCCCGGGCGCCGGCCGACGGACCCGCCGCCCTGCCCGCGCCCGCCGCGAAGCGATGTGCTTCCTCCATTGTCGCCGAACGAAGGGCGGCGGTAAAGGGGCTCCGCTCCGACTGTCCATTGGGCAAATACTGTAAGCGCTTACCTTTAGCTTATATCAAGAACACTTCCGTGTAAAGCGCGAGAAATACACGTTTTTACGGTGATGGGGAGGGATAGCGGGGGGATGAAGGGGGGGATGGAGCGATGCGGGTTCGATTCCGTCGGGGTTTTTTGTTACCATGAAACCCAGAGAACAACCGACGCATCCCGGGGAGGAATCACGGTGGACCGCGCTCGCTTTCTCATTCGCCGCTCGCTCGCCCTTCTCCTCCTCGCCGCCGTCGGCCTGGCCACCGCCCTCGGCATCGAATGGCTGAAAGAGGCCTTCTTCTCGAGCCTCGCCGGCACCGGCGTCAGCTGGGCCCGGGTCGCCGGCGGCCTGGTCCTGTTCTTCGGCGGCCTCGCGTTTCTCGGCGGACTGATTTTCTATCGGGATGCCAAGCGAAACTACCTGCAGCCCCGTTTTCTGAAGTGGTACCGTAAGAAAATGCGCTCCCGGAACGCCCGCGGCGCCGATGCCTCGACCCGCAGGGCGGGAGCGCGTTCTTTCCCCACGAAAACGCCCCGCCCCTGATGGAGCGGGGCACGCCGGCGCTCGTGCCTTGGGAAGCCGTTCCGTCGGGCCCGTTCCGCCGGGCTCGTTCCGTCGGGGCTCGCTCGGCCCACGTCCGTTTCCAGAGTTCACGTCGCTCAAGCTTCTGCGCCGAAGCTTGCCTCCGGGCGCCCGTTTCGCCGAAATCCGGCGGTCGACCCTTTCAAGGGGGGAAAGGCCCGGGCCGAAGGTCGCCGTTCACGGCCGCACGCCCAGCCGGTCGAGGGCGCTCAGCCGGCGGGAGCGCTCGATCCGGGCGGAAAGAGACGTCCGTTCGGCGAGCGCCGCCAGGCCGGCGAAGACGGCCCACACGCCGCCGGCGACGGCCGGCGGCGCCTGAAGAAGGGGGAAAAAAAGCGCCCACGCGAGGGTCGCGACACCCGCTTCGCCGAAGAGGGCCGTCTTCCGTCGGTCGGCCGAAAGGAGCGGGACGAGCCCGCCGAAAAACGCCGCTCCGGCCGGCGGCCCCCCGAAAGAAAAGGCGGGGAGGGCGACGAGGGCGAACGCTTTGAGGGCCCGGAGCGGCCGTTTGTCGAGCAGGTTGAGGCCGTGGGCCAGCGTGGAAAAAAGAAGCGCCCCCCAGGCCGGCGGAGCGCCGGAAGCGGCGGCCCCCAGGGCGCCGGCGACGGGATAGACGACGAGCCTGAGCCCGCCGGTCGTCGGCCGGAGCGTCCGCCGTATCGCCCGGAGGTGGCCCAGGATCCCCCGAACGGCCGTCGTGCCGAAGGCGTCGTCGACCCAGCCGGTGGCGGCCACCGCCAAAAGCCCCGCCGCCACCGCCGGCGCCTTCGGCCGGTCGGCCGGATCGGGCAAAAGCGCGTGGTCGGCGACGAGGGCGGCTCCCCACCCGAGGGCGAGGGCGAGGCCCGTCCCGGCCGGCACCGGGCGGCCGTCGGCGTTCGGCTTGACCCACCCGAACCGGACGGCCAGCCGGCCGTAGGCCGCCGCCATCCCCGCCGCCGCCACGCCCGCGGTGAGCGCTTCCAGCCCGCTTCGGAAGAGGCCGAAAAGCACCTCACCCATCGCCCCACCCTCCGCTTCGACGGACCCGACGGTCGTATGCCCAAAGCGCCCGAAGGACATCCCGGGCCTGTCGCGCCCGGTGCCACATAGCCGCCGGCGTGCGGCCCAGGCGGCGATGATCGAACGGAAGGGGCACCTCCAGCGGCACGATGCCGTCCCGGAGACTCAGGAGGTTCAGCATCGTCTCGGCGCCGTAGCCGACGTCAAGGGCCGGGGCCCAGCGGCGAAGAGGGGCGCCGGCGATCGCCCGCTGGCCGGACAGGGGCGCCTTAAGCCAGACGCCCGTCCGCCGCCAGACGGCCCGGGCCGAAAACCGCCGCAGCCAGCCAAAACCGTCCCCCGGCGCCGGCGGCAGGACGGCGACGACGTGCTCCGCCTCCCGAGCCAGGAGCGGGCGGACGAGGGCCTCGGCGAGGGCCGCACTTTCGCCGAGGTCCGCGTCCAAAAGGACGATCCACGCGCCCCGGCTTTCCAGGATGCCGGTCATGAGCGCCCGCCCTTTGCCCCGGTTGACCGGAAGGCGAACGAGGCGCACGGACGACCCCGCCCGGCTGCCTTGCCGGAACGCCGCGGCCGCGATCGCCTCCGGGCTCACCGGCGGCCGGCTGCCGTCATCGACGACGATCAGCTCCTCCCAAAACGGCCGCGCGGCGAGGCCGCGAAGGGTCGCGTAGAGCCGGTCCCCGGCGTTGTACGCCGGGACGATGACGCTCACCACGCGCCGCCCCTCCGCCCCGACGCAGGCGGCGAATCCGCCGCTTCAGTCGCCCGGCCGGACCGGTCGGCGAGGGCCGACAGGACGAAGCCCGTCCCGGCGGCGCTCAAGTCGACGATCCGATCCCCGTACAAAAGCCGCACCAACAGGGCCCCGGCCACCCCGGCCCTTCCTCGCTCCCGCGCCGCGAGAAAATCCGCTCCGTTGCCGAAAAGGAGAATCAACCGGGCACCGCCGTCGGCGACGAGCCGGACGGCCAGATCTTCGCTCGTCCCCGGCGACGGCACGACGCGGTAGGACAGGCCGAGCGCCCTGAGGCGCCGTTCGCCGGGCGCCCGGCCGTCCGGATAGGCGTGGACGATCCTGAGCGCGGCGACCCGAAGGGCCGACGCGCCGACGCTGTCCATGTCGCCGACGAGGAGGTCGATCGGGAGGTCGAGCCGAAGCAGATGATCGGCGCCGCCGTCGACGGCCGCCCAATACGGCGGCGCCTTCCCGGCAAACGCCGCCACGACCGGGAGAAGGCGCCGGAGGGCTTCCGGAGCGCCGGGGCTGCGGGCGACGACAACCGCGACCCGCCCGGACGCCGCCCGGAGCTCCGGAACCTCAAGCGGCGTTAAAAAGAGGGCGGCTTCTTTCCGCATCCGCTCGGCGGTATTTTGCACGAAGGCGAGAAAACGCCCGGGAAACGCCTCCGCGTCCCGGCAAACGGCCCGGACGACGTCGGCGGCGCCGACGGCCCGGAGGCGGACGGGCGCCGACCCGAGCGACGCATTTTGCACCGATTGCCGGGGATGAAAGAAAAAGGTGAGGCGCCGGCGTCCGGCTTCCGCCGCCAGGACGGTCCGATAGGCGGCCGTCCGATCTTCGCCGGGCAGCACGTCAAAGAGCGGAATCCCGGCCGCCAAGAGGAGCGCCGCGCCGAACGCCGGGCCCTCCGGCGGGGCGCTCGGCTGAAAATTGACGACGGCGCCGGCCCGGCGCTCGATCAGCGCGAGGGCGCTCGTCCGATCGATCCCCCGGTGATCGACGACGGCGGCCCATCCGGGCCGGAGATGGTGAAGGAGGCGCTTGGTCCGGCGGTCGAACGCCGCCGGCAAGCGAATGCGGTCCGTTTTCAAAGGCTGACGTCCTTCCGCGGCGCCGAAGGGCCGCCCGTGCTCCGCGCTTATTCTCTCAGATCAGTCTGCCCCGAACGGCCCGTTCCCATTCGCCGCCGCCGACACGCCCCCGGCCGGCGAAAAAGCGCTCCCCTCCCCCGTGTTGGATTCCAGCCTCGATCGGGTCCGCCCCCAGCCGCCGAAGCGCCTTTCGGCGCCGGCGCTGTGGGGTCGGTGCGACTTTTGTTAAGCCCCCGACGAGCTCGCCACGCGAGCCTCGAGGCGGAGTTTGTCCGCCAGCATGGCGATGAATTCGCTGTTCGTCGGTTTGTCCTTGGCGTGGCTCACCGTGTAGCCGAACGTCCGGTTGATCGCCTCGACGTTTCCCCGCTGCCAGGCGACCTCGATGGCGTGGCGGATCGCCCGCTCGACGCGGCTTGGCGTCGTTTTGAAACGCTCGGCGATGGACGGATAGAGCGTCTTGGTGATCGCGCCGAGGAGCTCGATGTCGTCGTAGACCATCCGGATCGCTTCCCGCAGATACTGGTACCCTTTGATGTGGGCCGGTACCCCGATTTCGTGCAAAAGCGTGCTGATCTTCGCTTCCAAAAGCGCCCGCTCCCGTTCGGCCTCCGCCGACGGCCCGGTCGGCACCGCCCGTTCGCTCGACCGGAGCCCGGGGCGGAACGAAGCGGATTCGCCGTCCTTCCGCCGAACGGCGTTCGGAGGCCGGTCTTCGGCGGGGGCGCCGACCGCCTCCCGAACCCGCCGGAGGAGCGCCGCGAAATCAAACGGTTTCATCATGTAATACGCCACGCCGTAACGGGTCGCCCGCCGGGCCATCTCCTCCTGGCCGAAGGCCGAAAGCATGATCACCTTCATCTCGCCGTTCAGGCGCCCGTCCTGAGCGAGGGCTTCCAGCACATCGATGCCGTCCCGCATCGGCATGATGACGTCTAAGAGGAGAACGTCCGGCGTATGCTGGTCGAGGAGCTCCAGGGCCGTCTGGCCGTCGTGGGCGACGGCCACAACCGAGATGTCTTCCTCCGCCTCGAGCACCTCGATGATCTGCCGGGTCAGCTCCCGGTTGTCGTCGACGATCATCACTTCAATCACGCCGATCCCTCCGCCCGTCATGATTCGGCGCCGTCGCCGGGCCCACACGTCGAAAGTTATTCGACAGGGAAGCGCAAAATCCTTCCGACGTCATTCCCTTTACAAAACTTTATCCATGAACGACGTATTTCGACAACATGAGCGCTCCGGCGCCGATCGCTGTCGATCGGCGCCGCGGCGCCCCTCCGCGTAAGAACGAATAAGAGCGAAAATGAACGAAAAGCCCGGCTCAGCCTCAGGCGGCCCGAGCCGGGCTTTCTTCGGGGGCGGTCTCGACTTCCGGGATGAGGTCCGTCATCCGAAGCATCCATTCGATGAAAACGCCGTATCCGCGGGCGGAATCGGAGACGAAGACGTGGGTGACGGCGCCGGCCAGCCGGTCGTCCTGCAGGATGGGGCTTCCGGACATGCCCTGGACGATGCCGCCGGTTTTTTCAAGCAGCCGGGGATCGGTCACGCGGATGATCATGCTCTTTGTCGACGGGGCATCCTGACGAAAGACGCTTTCGATCTCGATGTCGTACGCCTCGATCCGGTCCCCCTCGACGACGGTGAGGATCTTCGCCGGACCGGGGTGGACCTCGTCCGCCGGCGCGACCGGCAGCGGGTCCCGAAAGAGCGGGTGCGTCGGTACGGCCGTAAGGCGGCCGAAGATCCCGAAGGGCGTGTTTTTCTCGATGTCGCCGATCTTTTTCCCTTCCTCGGGAAAGATCGCCCGGATCGCTCCCGGACGCCCCGGCCATCCCCGGTCGACGTCGCTCACCGTCGACGGCAGGATGACGCCGCCGCCGGCGGCGATCGGCCGCCGGGTGTCGAGGTCGCTGATGACGTGGCCGAGGGCGCCGTAGATGCGCGTGTTGGGATCGTAGAACGTGAGCGTTCCGACGCCGGCGGCCGAATCCCGCACGAAGAGCCCCAGCTTGTAGCTATTGTCCTCGGGGTCGAGAAGCGGCCGGACGGTCACGGTGAGGACGTCTTCTCCCCGGGCCAGCTCGACGGTCATCGGCCGGCCGGCCCGGCCGGCGGCTTCGATGAGGTGCCCGAGTTCCCCGGCGTCTTTGAGCGGCTTTCCGTCGACCTTTTTGATCCGATCGCCGACGCGAATCGCCGCGTCCTCCGCCGGTGAAACGCCCCGGCCGTCGGCGGTGACGATCTTTTTGTAGCCGACGACCAGGACGCCGTCGGTCTTCAGTTTCACGCCGATCGACTGCCCGCCGGGATAGACCCGAAGCTCCGGGAACACCCGGACGTTCATCCGGGCGACGGGGAGCGCGCCGAGGCGCACGTCCACCGTCGCCTTCCCGGCGGCGCGGGGCTCGAGGGCGGCGTCGCCGAAGACGTCGATGACGGACGGGTCGCTGGAGGCGAGGCGAAAGAGCGGCGGAAGCGGGAGGGAAAACGGCGTGCCGGCGAAGAGGCGTTTTTCCGGCGCGAGGGTAAAATAAGGGGCGAAGAGCGGAGTCTGGACGAGGATGAGCAGAACAAAAACGCCCACGAGGACGCGGTTCGGCCGCCACCGGCCATCTCTCTGCACGGCTCCACACTCCTTCTCTCCTCGGACGCCCCCGCTCGCGCGGTACTCATAATCTTGCCCTCGGCCACATCGGGTATACCCGCAAAACCTTACCGCTCGGGGGCGCCGGAGAGAAGAGCGGCTTTTTTCTCCTCCGCCTGGCGCCGAAGGAACGCCGCGTGGCGCAAGGCGGCCTCGGTGACGACTTCTCCTGAGATGAGCCGGGCGAGCTCCTGATCCGCCTCCGCCGGCGCGAGGCGTTCGATCGCCGAGGCCGCCCCCTCGCCGGTGACGCGTTTGGACAACCGAAAATGGGCATCCGCAAAGGCGGCCACCTGAGCGAGGTGGGTGACGGCGATCACCTGGTGCCGGAGCGCGAGGCGGGCCATCGCCTCGCCGATCGCCTCGCCGGCGGAGCCGCCGACGCCGGTGTCGATTTCGTCGAAGATGAACGTCGCCGGCGGAAGCACCTCCGCCAGCGCGGCAAAAAGGGCCAGCGCCACCCGCGAAAGCTCCCCGCCGGAGGCCGCCTTGTGAAGCGGCCGCGGCGGATCGCCGGGGTGCGGCTGAAACAAAAGCTCCGGCGCCTCGAGCCCGTCGGCCCATCCGGACGGGTCGGGAAATGCCCCTTCCGGCCGCACGGGGTCGAGGCGGACGATCAGGCGGGCGGCCGGAAGCTCCAGCGTCCGGACGACGGCGGTCGCCTTCGCCTCGAGAAGCGCCCGGGCCTCCTCCCGGGCCCGAAAAAGCGCCGCCCCGGCCTTGAGCCACGCATCCCGGAACGCCGCCAGCGCCTTTTGTTCCGCCTCCCGGGCGGCTTCTTCATCGTCCAGCGCCGAAAGCGCCGCTTCCGCTTCCTCCGCGGTCCGAAGGACCGCCTCCAGCGACCCGCCGTAACGTTTTTTCAGCCGCTCCAGGGCCTCCAGCCGCTCCTCGACGGCCTGAAGCATCTCCGGTCCTTCCGCCTCCAGCGCCTCTCCGGCATCGACGAGGGCGGCGGCGATTTCCTCCAGCTGAACCCGGAGCTCCGCAATCTTCGCGCCATAGGCGGCGAGCGCCGGGTCGGCCTCCTCGAGCTCCCGGAGCGCCGCCTCGGCGACCCGGAGCAGATCGAGCGCCCGGTGCTCGTCCGAAAGGGCCCGGTAAGCCCGGGCGAGGGCGCTGCGGATGCGCTCCGCGAAAAGCAGGCGGTTGCGCCGCTCCCACAGGGCCGCATCTTCCCCCGCCTTCGGCCGAACGGCCCGAATGTCGGCGAGCGCCTCTTCGTACGCTTCCCGCCGGGCGCGGGCTTCCGCCCGCCGGGCGTCCGCCCGGGCGGCGGCGACGTACGCCTCCCGGTACCGCTCGTACGCGGCGCGGTACCGTGCCCGGGCTTCCGCGACCGCTTGCCCCCCCAGGGCGTCGATCCAGGTCCGAAGGCGGTTCGGCTCGGCGATCCAGAGCTCATCATGCTGCCGATGCCAGACGATGAGGTGCGGCGCGATGGCCCGGAGGGCCGAAAGCGGCACGAGGGCGCCGTTTAGGCGGACGGTGCTTCGACCGCCGGGGACGATCTCCCGCCGGATGACGATGAGGCCGTCCTCCGCGTCAAACGGCGCCCCGACCGCCTGAAGCGCCTCGGCCACCGACGCCTCCGTCGCCACGAGCCACCGTCCCTCGACGACCGCCGCCCGGGCGCCGCGGCGGACGACGTCCTCCCGGGCCCGCTCTCCGACCAGGAGGGCGAGGGCCTCGAGGAGGAGCGACTTGCCGGCGCCGGACTCCCCGGTGAGGACGTTCATCCCCGGGGCCCACTCGACCTTCGCCCGGGGAAACACCGCCACGTTTTCCACCGAAAGCGTGATCAGCACCTTCCCCCTCCTTTTCCCCGCCTCCGCCTCTCGGACCCGCCACAGGCCCGCCGGCCGTCTCGGCCGACGGCTTGTTTCAGCTCCGTCGCCCGGCGGCTTTCCCGACGCACCTTCCCGAAAAGACCTGGCCTGAGGCCGACCGCCGGTCTGGTCGCTCTACCGGTGGCAAGCCCGCGGCTGGCCTGAGGTCGACCGAAGAACGGTTCTTTTCCCTTCTCCGCCTCAGCGCCCGACTTCCGGAGCCCCGAACGAAAGCAGCCAACGCCGCACCTCCAGGGCGCCGGCGGCGCTCCGGCAGACGAGGAGGCACGTGTCGTCGCCGCAGACCGTCCCGACGAGCTCCGGATGGCCGAGGTCGTCGATGACGGCGCCAAAGGCGTTGGCGTTCCCCGGGAGCGTTTTCAAAACGAGCAAATTTTCCGCCGGCTCTACGGTCAGAAACGCCTCCAGCATGAGCCGCCGGAGTTTGTCGGCGCTCGCGCTCCTTCGGTCGGCGCCCGAAAGGGCGTAGCGGTACCTCCCCTCCGGCGTCGGCACCTTGACGAGGCCCAGCGCCTTGATGTCCCGCGAGACGGTCGCCTGCGTCACCCGAAAGCCTTCCCGTCGCAACAGTTCGACGAGCTCTTCCTGCGTCTCGATGACCCGTTCCGAGACGAGCGCCTTGATCCGGACGAGGCGCGCCTCCTTACCCTTCACCGCGATCCCCTTTCGACCCTCTTCCGGGCGCCGGCCCCTTTGCCCTCTGAGAAAGCGGCTCATCCCCTTCCCGGTGCGCCGCCTCGACCGCCGCCCGAATCGCGGGCGCGTCGACGCGGCCCGGGGGCACTCCTTTTTGCGCCCACAGCAAAAACTCGATGTTTCCGTCGCCGCCCCGGATCGGCGACGGGATCACGCCTTTCGGAAAGAGGCCGCTCGCCTCTGCCGCCCGGACGACGCCGGCCAGGACGTCGGCGTGCACCGCCGGGTCCCGGACGAGGCCGCCTTTTTCCACCCGCTCCGGCCCCGCCTCAAAGGGCGGCTTGACGAGGGCGATGAGATCGCCCCCTTCCCGAAGCACCGCCGCCAGGGCCGGAAAGACAAGGGCGAGGGAAATGAACGAAAGATCGGCCGTCACCACGTCCACCGGCGCCCCGTCGGGAAGCCGATCGAGGGCGAGGTGGCGGACGTTCGTCCGCTCGAGGACGACCACCCGCGGGTCCGTCCGGAGCGACCAGGCGAGCTGTCCGTAGCCGACGTCGACGGCGATCACCTGGGCGGCGCCGTGCTGAAGCGCGCAATCGGTAAACCCGCCGGTCGAAGCGCCGGCATCGAGCACCCGCCGGCCCCGAAGGTCGACGCCGAACGCCCGAAGGGCCGCCTCGAGCTTCAGTCCGCCGCGGCTGACGTATCGCGGCCGCTCCCCCCGAAGGCGAATCGGCGCCTCCGGCGGCACCTTCTCCCCCGGTTTGTCCGCCACCCGGTCGCCGACGAGAACCTCGCCGGCCATGATCGCCCGGCGGGCCTGCTCCCGGCTGGAAAAAAAGCCCCGCCGCACGAGGAGGACGTCGAGGCGCTCTTTGGCCTTCTCCGTCACGAAAGCCGCCTGGCCTTTCCGACCGGCCGGGCGAGGGCCCGCCGAATGCGCTCCGCCACCGTCTCCGGCTCGAGGCCGACCGCCTGAAGCAGCGCTTCGACGCTCCCGTGCGGGATGAACCGGTCCGGAAGTCCGAAGCGGAGGAAGCGGACGCCGGGCCGCGCCTCCGTCTCCTCGAGCCAGTCGTGGTAGCGGGCGACGACCCGCTCGCCGAAGCCGCCGATCAAAGCTGACTCCTCGAGCGTCGCGATGAGCGGCACGCCGGCAAACAGCTCCCGAAGGAGCGCCTCGTCGAGGGGCTTGACGAAGCGGGCATTGATGACCGCCGCCCGGAGGCCTTGGCGGATCAGGCGATCGGCCACCGCCTGGGCCAGCCGGACCATGTTCGGCCCGACGGCGAGGAGGGCGAGATCCCGGCCCTCCTCCAGCACCTCCCACGATCCGATCGGGATGCGGCGGAAGGCGTCGTCGAGGGCGACGCCGACGCCCTGCCCCCGGGGGTAGCGGACGAAAAACGGCACCCCGTCGGTCACGACGGCGGTGTACAAAAGATGCTGCAGCTCATTTTCGTCCTTCGGCGCCGCGATGACCGCATGGGGAACCGCCGAGACGATCGGGATGTCGAACACCCCCTGGTGCGTCTCCCCGTCCTGGCCGACGAGGCCCGCCCGGTCGACGGCGAAGACGACGCCGAGTTTCTGCAGCGCCACGTCGTGGATCACCTGGTCCACCGACCGCTGCAAAAACGTCGAATAAATCGAGACGACCGGCTTCATCCCGTCGGCGGCAAGCCCCGCGGCCATCGTCACCGCGTGCTGCTCGGCGATGCCGACGTCGAAACTCCGCTCCGGAAACCGCTCGAAAAACGGCCGGAGCCCCGAGCCCGAAATCATCGCCGGCGTGATGACGCAAAGCCGAGGCTCCGCTTCCGCCAGGCGGATCAGGGTGCGGGCGAAGACCGACGCATAGCTCGGCGGCCCGACGACCTTGATCATCTCGCCCGTCTCGATCTTGTACGGGCCGGTGCCGTGGTAGGCGTCGGCATCGTTTTCCGCCGCCGGGTAGCCCTTCCCCTTTTTCGTCAGCACATGAACGAGGACCGGCCCGTCGACCTTCTTCGCCTGTTCCAGCGTCGCCTCCAGGGCGGCGAGGTCGTGGCCGTCCACCGGCCCGAGATACGTAAACCCGAGCTCCTCAAACCACATCCCGGGGACGAAAAACTGCTTGAGGGCCTCTTTGAGCCGTTCCGCCGTCTTAAAGAGGCCGTCGCCGACCTTCGGAATCCGCCGGAGGAGGTGTTCCACCTCGCCCTTCGCCCGCCGGTAGCGCTCCCCCGTCCGGATGCGGGTGAGGTAGTGGTGGATCGCCCCGACGTTCGGCGAGATGCTCATCTCGTTGTCGTTTAAGACGACGATCACCCGGCGCTTTTCATGGCCGAGGTTGTTGAGCGCTTCATACGCCATGCCGCCGGTGAGCGCCCCGTCGCCGATGACGGCGACGACGTGGTGCCGCTCGCCCCGGAGGTCCCGGGCGACGGCCATCCCGTGGGCCGCCGAAAGCGACGTCGACGCGTGCCCCGCTTCCCAGACGTCGTGCGGGGACTCCGACCGCTTCAAAAAACCCGACAGCCCGCCGTACTGCCGGAGCGTGCGAAAGCGCTCCCGGCGCCCGGTGACGATCTTATGCACATAGCCCTGGTGGCCGATGTCCCAGATGAGCCGGTCCTCCGGGGAGCGGAACACCCGGTGAAGCGCCAGCGTGAGCTCCACGACGCCGAGGTTCGGCGCGAGGTGTCCGCCCGTCTGGGCGAGCGTCGTGATGAGAAACGTCCGGATTTCCGCCGCCAGGCGTTCCAGTTCGTCGATGGAAAGCGCCCGGAGGTCCGCCGGGTCGCGGATGGTCTCGAGCACGCCGACCCCTCCCGTGTGTTCGACCGGGCGACTACCGGTCTCGGGCGGCGATGAACTCCGCCAGCGCCCGAAGCTCCGATCGTTCCAGCCCCGCCGTCCGGAGCGCCTCCGCCGCCTCGCCGATCAGCCGATCCCGAAGGCGACGGCTTTCCTCCAGGCCGAGAAGGGCCGGGTACGTCGCCTTGCCGAGGGCCTCATCCCGATGCGGCGTCTTCCCGAGCGCCGCGGCGTCGCCGGTTACATCTAAAATATCATCCTGAACCTGAAAAGCCAAGCCGATCGCCCGGCCGTACGCCGAAAGCGCCGCGAGCGTCTTTTCCCCGGCGCCGGCAAGGATCGCCGCCCCGACGACCGAAAAGCGGATGAGGGCCCCCGTTTTCATCCGGTGCATCGCCTCCAGGGCGGCGAGATCGACCCGGCGCCCCCCACCGGTGTAGGCAAGATCGAGCGCCTGGCCGCCGACCATCCCGACCGGCCCGGCCGCCTCCGCCAGTTCCGCGACAAGCCGCACGACCACCCCCGGCGGGACGCCGTCCGCCGCCAGCCGGACGAGCGTCCCGAACGCGAGCGCCTGCAGCCCGTCCCCGGCGAGGATGGCCATCGCCTCCCCGAAGACGCGGTGGTTCGTCGGCCGCCCCCGCCGGAGGTCGTCGTCGTCCATCGCCGGAAGATCGTCGTGGATGAGCGAGTACGTGTGCACCATCTCGATCGCCGCCGCCAGGGGAAACCCTTTTTGATGCGGCGTGCCGAGGCTTTCCAGCGTCGCAAACACGAGCGCCGGCCGGAGGCGCTTGCCGCCGCCGAGAAGCGAATACGCCATCGCCTCCCGGAGCGCCTCCGGCGCCTCCGGCGGAAGATAGTCCGAAAGGGCCGCCTCGAACGCCTCAAGGCGCGGCCGCTGTCTGGCCCAGAACGCGTCCGGCGTCCGTTCCTCCGGAAGCCCCTCCGGGATCCCCGCTCCTTCGGGCGTCATCGTTCGGCGCCTCCAAAGGGCCGCTCCACCCAGAGCCCCGGCGCCTCTTCCAGGAGCACCGTCACCTTCTGCTCGACGGCGGTGAGGAGCTCGTCGCACCGGCGGGCAAGGAGCACCCCTTCCCGGTACAGGTCGATCGCCACCTCCAGCGGCACATCGCCGGACTCGAGGCGGCGGACGACGTCTTCCAGTCGTTCCAGGGCCGCTTCAAAGCCGAGCGCCTGAATCTCTTCCGGCGAAAGCCCCTCCGCCGGCCGCCCGGCGCCCGGATCCCCGTTTTCCGACCTCAGCCCTTCCGGCGCCCGTCCGCCGGCCTCCGCTCGGATCTCGTCTCCCACGACCACGCCTCCTCCCGGATGTCCCAAACCGTCACGATCGCCACGCCGTCTTCAAAACGAAGGCGGAGCCCCTCCCCCGGCGCGAGGGACGCCGCCCGTTTCACCAGCCGCCCGTCCGGGCCCTCGACGAGGGCATAACCCCGGCGCAGGGGGGCCAGCGGCCCCGCCGCCTCAAGGCGGGCGGCCCACTGGGCGAGGACGATGCGGTGCCGACGTAGCGCCTCCAGCATCGCCCGTCCAAGCCGCCGGCGGACCTCGTCGAACCGCCGCCTGGCCCGGATGACCTCGGCTTCCAGCCGCCGGACATCGCCGAGGCGACCGCGCACGGCCTCGAGGCGGGCCCGGCGCCGTTCGAGCATCCGTTCCATCGCCCCCACGAGGCGTTCCGTCGCTCGGTCCAGTCGCTCCTCATGGGGGCGGATCAGCCGCTCCGGCGCCTGCCAGATCGCCCGATCGAGGACCGCCTGAAGCCGCTCCCGGCCCCGACGGACCCGGTCGACGAGGCGCCCTTCCATCCGCCGGCGAAGTTCCGCAAGGAGCTTTCTGAGCTCCCGCCGATCCGGCACCGCCCGCTCGGCGGCACCGGTCGGCGTTGGCGCCCGGAGATCGGCGACGAAATCGGCGATCGTCGTGTCCGTCTCATGGCCGACGCCGCTTATGATCGGCACCGGTGAGGCGAAGATCGCCCGGGCGACCGCCTCGTCGTTAAACGCCCAGAGCTCCTCGATCGATCCGCCTCCCCGAGCGACGATCGCCACATCCGGCGGCGGGACGAGCGCCCGAAGCCGGTCCAAGGCCGCCACGAGCGACGCCGGCGCCTCGAGGCCCTGCACCTGCGCCGGGATGATGACGACGTTCGCCGCGGGGAAGCGGCGGCCGAGCGTCGTCAGAATGTCCCGGATCGCCGCGCCGCTCGTCGACGTGATGACGGCGACCCGCTCCGGAAAGCGGGGAATCGGCCGTTTCCGGTCGAAAAGCCCTTCCCGCCGGAGCTTTTCCTTGAGCTGCTCGAAGGCGAGGTACAGGTTTCCGATCCCGTCCGGCTGCATCTCCTTGACGTACAGCTGATAGACGCCGTCCCGCTCGAAGACGTCGACATCGCCCCGGGCGATGACCCGAAGCCCGTCCTCCGGCCGGAAACGGAGGGCGCGGTTCGCGCTGGCAAACATGACCGCCTGAAGCCGGGACGTCTCATCCTTCAGCGAAAAATACATGTGGCCCCGGGGATGATGCTTGAAGTTCGAAATCTCCCCTCGGACCCAGACGTCCCGGAACATCGCCTCCCGGGCAAGATGCGCCTTCACCAGGCGGTTTAAGGCCGTCACCGTAAGCGCCCCTTCCGCCGACCGGCCGAGGTCGGGCTCATGCACCGGCCACATCGCGCCACCCCCGCCGGCGCCGGGCCGCCAAAACGGTATTCTTGAGGAGCATCGCCACCGTCATCGGCCCGACGCCCCCCGGAACCGGCGTGAGCCACTCCGCCACTTCCGCCACCGCCGGGTGAACGTCGCCGACGAGGTGGCCGGCCTCGTCCCGGTGGATGCCGACGTCGATCACCACCGCCCCGGGCTTGACGAACTCCGGCCCGAAGAAATGCTTCTTCCCCACGGCGACGACGACGATGTCCGCTTCCCGGGTGAACCGCCCGATCGGTCCGCTCCGGGAATGAAGCATCGTGACCGCCGCATCCCGCATCAGAAGAAGCTGCGCCGCCGGCCGACCGACGATGTTGCTCCGGCCGACGACGACCGCATGCCGCCCGGCGATCGGGATGTCGTACGCGTCGAGAAGGGCGACGATCCCCTTCGGCGTGCACGGCACAAGGCCCGACGCGTCGCCGCGGAACAGCCGCCCGGCGTTTTCCGGCGTAAAACCGTCGACGTCTTTGGCCGGGTCGATCGCTTCGATGACCGCCGCCTCATCGATATGCGGCGGAAGCGGCAGCTGAACGATCACGCCGTCGACGTCCGGATCGTCGCTGAGCGCCCGGACGCGGGCGACGAGCTCCGCCTCGGCGACCTCGGCCGGCAGGCGAACGACCGTCGAGCGCATGCCGACGGCTTCCGCCTTTTTGGCCTTCGACCGGACGTACGTCGCCGACGCCGGATCATCTCCGACGAGGACGACCGTAAGATGCGGCCACACCCCGCCGGCCCGAAGCGCCGCCACTTCTTGCCGGAGCTCCTCCATCACCCGCTCGGCGACTGCCCGTCCGTCGATCGTCCGCGCCCCCATCACACCGACTCCTTCGTCCCCGTCTGTCTGATCAAGCCCCGTCTGTCTGTTCATGCTTCCCGTTCCGCCGCCCGCCGAGCGCTTCGGCCGCCGGCGGCGCTTCCGCCGGAGGCTCGTCCGACGGATGGCCCAACCGCTCCCGCGCCCGGGCGATCCAGGCGACGCCGCATCCGTTGTCGCCGGCCAGCTCCGGCGGCGCAAACCGAAGCGGAAAACGCCGCCCGAGGCGCTCCTCGACGCGGCGGCGGATGAACGCGTTGGCGACGACGCCTCCGACGAGCACGAGCGGCCGGACCTCTTTCGCCCCGCCGAGGACGATCTTCTCGATCGCCCGAGCGACCGCCGCCTCCGTCGCCCGGGCGACCGCCGCCGCCGGCGCCCCCCGATCGATCGCCCGAAGAAGCGCCGCCTCCGACCCGGAAAGGTGCACCGCCCCGTCGGACGAGCGCACCGGCACCGCGATCGCCCGCGCCGCCGCCTCCTCCGCCTGCCGGGCCAGCGCCTCCAGGCACGGCCCCGCCGGAAAGGGACAGCCGAGACGGACGCCGATGCGGTCGATGAGCTGACCGACCGTCACATCCCGCGTCCCGCCCCGGACGGCGATCCGGTAGCCGCCAGGCACCGGCGCGACGTCCAAAAGCTCCGTCGTCCCGCCGGATAAGTGAAGCGCCCAAAACGGTCCCGACGCCTCCAGCCGGTCGAAGGCGGCAATATGCCCTTCCTGATGGGTTGTCTCATAAAACGGTACCCCGGCGCCGGCGGCGAGAAAGCGGCCGAACGCCCGGCCGACCTCAAACACCGGCATGTACGACCCCTCGACCGGCCGCGGCCGGGCGCTCGCGGCGACGGCCCGAAGCCGCCGGCCCGAAAGCGCCGCCCGGATCTCGGCCGCCGCCCGGCCGAGCATCCGCAAATGAAAAAAAACCGCCTCCGACTGCCGGGCTCCGACGGCCCCGGGCGCCACCGGGACGAGCCAGCGCCGGTCGAGGAGGACGGTCCCGTCCGCATCGATCAAGCAGATGGACGTCCGGTAGTTGCTCGTATCGATGCCGAGATACACCGCGTTCCCTCCGCTATCGGCCGCCCGCCGGCGCCCCGCCGTCTTCCGACGCCTCTTCGGCGCGCAAAGCCTCGCCGTCTTCTGACGCCGCCCCGGCGCGCGAAGACCCGTCGGCCGCCGGCTTCGCTTCGGCGCGCGAAGGCTCGCCGGCCGCCGCCGCGTCGCCTTCGGCGTCGGCGGCCTCGCCGAAACGCTCCCGGAACACCCGGGACAGAAGGCCGTTGATGTACACCCGCGCCCGCTCGTCGCTGTAGCGCTTCGCGAGCTCCACCGCCTCGTCGAGGGCGACCTTCGGCGGCACGTCGTCGACATAGAGGAGCTCGTACAGGCCGAGCCGGAGAATCGCCCGGTCGATCACCGGGATCCGTTCCAGCCGCCAGCCGACGAGATGATCGACGATCAGCCGGTCGAGCACCGCCTGTTCCCGGAGCACCCCGGCGACGAGCGCCCGGGCATACACCCCCTCGTCGGGCTCAAGCCCGAGCGCCTCGAACGCGGCCTCCGGCGTCGCGCCGGCCAGATCGATCTGATACAGCGCTTTTAAAGCCAACTCCCGCGCCGTTCGCCTCTGCATCCGCGCCGGGATCTCCTTTCTCCCGCTCCACCGGTCGGTTCACCGACCCACCCGGGCCCGAACCGGCGCCTCACCGGCGGTCCCGTTCAAAAAACGGCCGCTCCCGCTCGGTGAAAAATGACTCCGGCAAAAAACGCATGATCCAATCCGCCAGGCGATCCTTCCGGTCGTAGCGGCCGCCGATCCAGAAGCCGAGCGCCACCAGGACGGCGACGACGAACGCCCGCCACGCCCCAAACGCGAGGTAGACCGCGCTCACGAGGAGCGCGTATGCCGTCCCGAGGATCTTTCCCAGATGGGCCTGCCAGTCGAACATCGGCCCCCCTCCCGCTTACAGCACCCGGCGCCGGGGCGGCTTCGGCGCCTCCGGCCGCTCGACCTCGTGGACGAAGACCGACACCTTGCTGATCTCGACGCCGGTGATCGCCTCGACCTTGCTTTTAACCTCCGCCTGCACCCGTTCGATCAGCTCGGGGATCGGCGCCTCCCCGTCGACGCCGATTTTGATAAAAAATTGATACCCGTCGATTTCCGAGGGCTCAAAGCGAACGGCGACGTCGTGGGCGCCCGGGATCTTCTGCGCCGCCTTGGCGGCGAGATGCTCAAACGTCGACAGCGCGATCCGCGTCTCGCCGTAGGCGTTCCGGCCGGCCAGGGCCGTCTCCTGCCGCGGCCGCCGCCGGACGACGAGAAAGCGAAGGCTGAGAAGAAGGAGGGCGAGGGCGACGACCAGAAGCGCGATCTTGGACGGCAGCGACTGGTACAAAAAGGCCAGCGCATCGTACACCTGCGTCTCCAGAAGGCCGAGCGCCGGAACGATGAGGGCCGCGGAGACGACCAATCCGATGAGCGCAAACAGCCTGAGGAGCCAGTAATCGACTCCGGACACGTCGCTTCCCCCTTCTTCGGCTCCCGGGCCGCGGCGCCGGGCTGCCGCCCGCCCCAACCGTCCGAGCTTCACCCAAATTATACCCGCGCTCACATACGTGTCAAATCGACTGGACGGCGGCGAGACGCCGTTCGAGGAACCGCGTGTCGACGTCGCCGGCGACGAACTGCGGATCGTCCATGAGCGTCCGGTGGAGCGGGATCGTCGTCTTCACGCCGGGACCCTCGACGACCATTTCGTCGAGCGCCCGGCGCATCCGTCGGATCGCCTCCTCCCGGGTCGGCGCCCAGACGATGAGCTTCGCGATCATCGAATCGTAATACGGCGACACCGTCGCCCCGGGGACGAGGCCCGTATCGACCCGGACGCCGAAGCCGCCCGGCAACCAGAGCCGCTCGATCCGCCCCGGCGTCGGCATAAAATCCCGGTCGGGGTCTTCGGCGTTGATCCGGCACTCGATCGCATGCCCCCGGAAGGTGACTTCCTCCTGCCGCACGCGGAGGGGCTCCCCGGCGGCGACTCGGATCATCTCCTGAACCAGATCGATGCCGGTGATCATCTCCGTCACCGGATGCTCGACCTGGATCCGGGTGTTCATCTCCATAAAGTAAAACCGGCCGTCTTCGTCGAGCAAAAATTCGATCGTCCCCGCGCCGACGTAATCGACGGCTCGCGCCACCCGGATCGCCGCCTCCCCCAGCGCCTGCCGGAGCTCCGGCGTCACCGCCGGCGACGGCGCCTCTTCGATCAGCTTCTGATGCCGCCTCTGCACCGAACAGTCCCGCTCGCCGAGGTGGATCACGTTCCCGAAGCGATCGGCAAGAATCTGCACCTCGACGTGGCGGGGCCGGCGCAAGTATTTTTCCAGATACACTCCCGGCGACCCGAAGGCCGCTTCCGCCTCCTGCATCGCCATCGGCAAAAGCCGGATCAGCGCCTCCCGGTTCTCGGCCACCCGCATCCCCTTGCCGCCGCCGCCGGCGGTCGCCTTGATGATCACCGGATAGCCGATCGCCTCCGCGACCGCCGCCGCCGCCTCCGGCGTCTCGACGAGGCCGTCGGAGCCGGGGATCGTCGGCACGCCGGCGACCGCCGCCGTCTTTTTCGCCGCCATCTTATCGCCCATCCGGGCGATCGCCTCCGGGCTCGGGCCGACGAAGGTGAGCCCGACGTGGCGGCACAGCTCGGCAAAATGCGCGTTCTCCGCGAGAAAGCCGTACCCCGGGTGAACCGCATCGGCGTCGACGGACGTCGCCAGGGCGACGATCTGCGTCATGTTGAGATAGCTTTCTCTGGCCGGCGGCGGACCGATGCAGTACGCCTCATCCGCGAGCCGGACGAACAGCGCGTCCCGGTCCGCCTCCGAAAAGACCGCCACCGTCCGGATGCCAAGCTCCTTCGCCGCCCGAATGATCCGGACGGCGATCTCACCGCGGTTGGCGACGACGAGCTTCCGAAACATCGCGCCTCCTCCTCGTGACTCAGCCGTCCAGCCGCACCTTGAAGAGCGGCTGACCGTATTCGACGAGCGTGCCGTTTTGGACCAGCACCTCGACGATGGTGCCGCTCACTTCCGCCTCGATCTCGTTAAACAGCTTCATCGCCTCGATGATGCAGACGACCGTCCCCGGCTCCACCCGATCGCCGACTTTGACGAACGGCGGCGCCCCGGGAGACGGCGCTTCGTAAAACGTCCCGACCATCGGGGCGGTAATGATATGTATCTCCGCTTCTTCCTTTGCGCCCGCGCCCGGACCCGTGCCGCCCGCCGGCGCCTCGCCGCCGGCCGGCGCACCGCCTTCCGGCGCCTTTCGCTCCGGAGGTGCTCCCGCAAACCCGGACGGTCCCGCCGCCGGCGCGGCGAAATGAAATTCTTCCCGTCCGGCGGTAAGGCCGGACGGCGCCTCTTTTTTGATGACGAGCCGTTCTCCTTCTTTTTCCCACTCCAGGTGCGTCACGCCGCTCTGATCGATCAGGCGGATGAGTTCGCGGATTTCCTTCAACGAAAACATCGACGTCCGAAGCCTCCTTAATCTCCCGGCCGCTTGTGCCCATTATAGCATAACCGTCCGAAAGGAACCGCGGTCCATAAAAAAGCCGCCGCCGCATGCGGTCGGCGGCTTCGGGCCGGCTTCGTCGATCCGAACCTCTCCCCGGCGGCGCCGGCCAACCCCGCGCTTCCTCGGCCGGCGGTTACGGCCGGGCGCTCACGGTCACATCCGTTCCCCGCACCCCCATGTTGGTCGTCACCAGCTGGATGATCGACACGACGTCGTCGGGCCTAAGCCCCGGCGAGCGGACGACGACGTTGACCCGGTTGTCGTCAGCCATGACGACCGCATCGGCGTAACCCTTGGCCCGGATGAGCGACTCCACAAGCTGCTCCTTCGACTCCAGCTCCTCCAGACGATCCAGCCGGGCGCTCGCCTCCTTGGCCGCCGCCTCGTCCCCCTTGCCGAGCTGCTTGAAATACCGCTCCATCTCTCGCGCCCGGGCCTGATCCCGCTCCAGCCGGGCCGTGGCAAAATAATCGTCCTCCACCGGCACCGCCGTCGCCTTCGGCGCCGCGGATCCCCCGGCCGGAGCCTCTCCGGCGACCGGAGCGCGGTCATCCGCCGCCGTTTTGAGAGCGGAATCGGCCGGCGATGGGTCGGCGCCCGAAGCCCGATCGGTCGACGACTTTGTCTCCGCCTTCGAGGCCGCATCGGCCGGCGCGTTTGCCGTTCCCGGCCGGCCGGATCCGGCACCCGGATCGTCCACCGCATATCGGGACGAATCCGCCGGCGCCGTTCCGTCGTCCATGTAGAACAGGTAATACACCGAAAGGACGATGAGCAGCGTCAGCATCGTCATCAGCCAAAACGTCTGCCGCTTGGTCGACATCCGCTTCCCTCCCCGGTTCTTCCAGCGTCCCGCGCCCCCATGCGGCGCGCCCTCTTTAACGCGCAGCCTTTTTCGGCACAACCGCCACCCGGTGCGGCGGCACATCGAGGGCGCGGCTCACGACGTCGGTGATCCAGGCCCGCACCGCGCCGCTTTCCGCCCCCTCCGCCACGACGACGACTCCCCGGACGCGGGGCTTCAGCGTCTTCACCACCACCGGCGCCTCCCCGCCGCCCTGCGCGAGGCGGACGACTTCTTCGTCGACCGTCGCGTCGCCGATCGTCCGGCGTCCTCCCTGCGCGTCAGACTCCACCGTCTCCTGCCGGCTCGTGCGGGTGTTTTTTTCGTACACCCGCTCCTCCGTCGAATCGAGGTTCACCATCACCGTCACCCGGCCGACGCCGAGCACCTGCTCGAGCACCTCCGTCAGCATCGCTGCATACCGCGCTTCATACGCCGCCATCGTCTCTTCGGTCGCCGGCGCCACGGCCTCCTTTGCCGGAGCCGGCGGCGGCCCCTCCCGCACCCGGATCCCGCCCGCGAAAAGCGACGCGGCCAGGAGCGCGACGGCCAAAAGAAGGGGTGTGCGGGCTTTCGTCCAACCGTCCACCCCCCTTCCTCCCTTCTCCGCGGCCTCATCCCGGCAGGCGGCCGGCTACAGCCCGACGATCCGGATCGCCGCGGTGGGAAGTCCGTAGCGCTCCCGGAAAAAACGGAGCACCTCCGCCTCCAGTTCCCGCCGCTCCACCGGCGCCCGACGGCCTGCGGAGCCGGCGGACGGAAAGGCGCCGAGCTCCACCCGGATCGCCTCCACCGTCCCGGCGTCCTGTGCCGGGTCGTCCCCCGGGACTTTGCTATCCGTTTTATGACCCTGTCCCCGGAAATAGACCTCGACCGTCCGGACCTCCGGCGCCGCCGGGCCGTCCCCCCCGAGGTGAACCCGCACCTCCGCCGGCCGGCCGACGGCCGCCGAAAGCCCGGCCGCCATCTCCCGCTCGAGAAGCTCCCGGGCGACCGCCGCCCGGGCCTCGGCGCCGGCTTCCGCCAGCCTGGCCGTCTGGCGCGCGAGCGCCTGCCGGGCCGTCGCCCCGAACGGATCGCTCCCGGCCCGCGCCATGCGCTCCCAGATCGCCCGCTCGTCAAGCTCCCGAACGCCGAAGAGCGAAAACACCGGCCCGACGAGCGCCACGAGGACGAAAAGCCCCAGCACAAAACGGACGTAGCGGCGCATCTCCCCGCTCGGAAGCACGAGATCGACGACCGTCGCCATCAGCACGACGAAGATGAGTTCCCGGATCCAGTCGGACAAAAATCGCATCGTTCCCCCTCCGACGCCGCGACCTGCCCGGCCCGGCAAGCGACCCGCCCGCGACCTTCCCGCCCCGACGGACGGCCCGACCGTGACCCTTCCGGGCCGGCAAACGACCCGCCCGAACCTTCCCGCCTCGGGAGACGCCCCGTCACGTTGCCCCCGGCCCGGCGGGCGACCCGGCTCCCTCCGGCGCCGGCCGGCCGCCGACGATCCGGCCCTAACGGGCGAACAGGGACGCATTGGCCGCCACGAGAATGACGACAAGGGATAAAAAAAACATCATCCCGAGGGCGGTGAGCACCGCAAACATGAACATGAGCGCCCCGCCGATCGACTCGAGCGCCCGGACGACCGGCCCGTTTTCCAGCGGCTGCAGCACCGCCGCCGAAAACTGGTACACCAACGCGATCACGAACACCTTCGCCGCCGGATACGCCGCCGCGAGAAACAGGAGAAACACCCCGACGAGACCGACGGCATTTTTGAGGAGCATCGCCGCCCCCATCACCGTCTCCGTCGCGTCGGAAAACATCCGGCCGAACACCGGCACCGTGCTCGAGACGACGTACTTCGCCGTCCGGAGCGCGACCCCGTCGGCGACCGCCGCCGCCGTCCCCTGGACCGACAGCACGCCGAGGAAGACCGTAAAAAAGACGCTTAAGGCCGTGATCGCCAGCCGGTTCAAAAGCCGCCCCAGGTTCGTCACCGCATACTGCTCCGAAAACAAACTCACGAGCGCCAGCACCGCCGAGAAGAAAAAGAGCGGAAAGACGACCTGATCGATCACCACCGCGCTCGTGTGGACGAAAAACAGGACGAGCGGGTGAAACAGGCCCGACGAGAGCACCCCGCCGGTCGCCGCAAGCAGCGAGAGGAGCACCGGGAGAAGCGCCACCATCACCCCTTCCATCCCCTGGATCGCCCGGTGGGCGCTTTCCGTCGCCAGGCGAAAGCTGTCGAGGACGAGGGCGCTTAAGATGAGAAACGTCACGTACTGCGCCACGCGGCTTACGGCCCGGTGTTCAAAGGCCCCCTGTATGTGTTCCAGCACCGTGCTGAAGACGGTGAGCAGGAGAAGGGTCGAGATCAGCCCCCCGAGGGCGACGAGTTCCCCGACGGCGTAGCGGAAGACCCCCCGGGCCGCTTCCGACCAGGGGAGCCCCTGAAGCGCCTCCCGAAAGAGCCCCCGCACCTCCCCCGGCACCTCTGGCGGGAGATATGCCCGGTACGCCTCGAGGGAGCGGCGGTACGCCTGTTCGATCTCCGACAGATCGAGCGCCCGAAGCTCCAGCTCCACCGCCCGGTCGAGGAGCGCCGCCGCCCCGGAGCGCCCGTCCCCCGGCCCCGGCGCCTGCCCCTCGAAGCCGATGTCCGGCTTCGCCGTCCCGGACGTCGGCCCCTCGACGACGATTCCCGGCTCCGCCGGCCCGGAGGGCCGGTTCCCGCCCCCGATCGCGAGCCCAGCATCCACCGGGAGGGACGCCTTTCCCTCGGCGCCGATCCACCCTTCCGCCGCTTTGGGCGCCCTCCCCGCCGCTTCGGCCGCCGCCCGCGCCGGCATAGGCGGCGTATGGTCCTCCGGCCCGACCGCTTTCGGCCCGGCCGCCCAGAGCAACCAGAACACCGCCGCGCCGATCGCCCATCGGGCGACCCGGTTCCGCCACCGGCGAAAGCGCCGAAGCGCGCCTTCCTCGCTTCGCACCGCGCCGCCTCCTCCCCGCCCCCCGCCTGCCGATGTGGTGCACCCCCGGCTTGGGCCTCGCATCGCTACGGGATCAGCCTGAGCACCGCTTCGATGAGCGCCTCGATGATCGGCACCGCCATGAGGAGGATCATGAGCTTTCCGCCGAGCTCGATCTTTCCGGCGATCGACCCTTCCCCGGCGTCCCGGCTGATCTGGGCGGCAAAGTCGGCGATATATGCGACGGCGACGATCTTCAGGATCGTCGCGACGAAGAGCGTATTCACCTTCGCCCGCCGCGCCAGGTCCGCCAGCAAAGCGATAATCTTCACCACATCGTTCAGAATGAGAAAAAAGAGCATCACGCCGGCGATCAACACGACAAAAAAAGCAAACGCCGGCCGCTCCGCTTTGAGCACCAGGCTGAGGGCCGTCGCCGTGAGTCCGATGCCGACGATTTGCCAGATCTCCATCTCCGTCTCCACCCGCCGTCCTGCTCAATAGAAATGAAACACGCGCTGCAAATGTTGAAATAAATTTTGCAAGTATCCGGCGATCATGGAAAGCACGAAGACAAACCCGACGAGCGTCAGCCAGTCGGCCCAATCCTCCCGCCCCACCTGTTTGAGCACCGTATGGAGCATGCCGGTGATGATCCCCACCGCCGCCACGAGAAAGAGCGTCTGCGCCTCCGGCCCCATCCGTCTCCCTCCCGCCTACAAAAAGAGCACCAGCAAAAACAGCCCGAACAAAAAGCCGAACGCCCGAGCGAGCCGCCCGTAGCGGGCTTCCTCTTCCCGGGCCCGCGCCTCCAGCGCCTCCAGGGCCGAAAGGGCCAGGCGGAGGTGTCGAATTTGCGACGCCACGTCCGTCCGGCCGAGCACCTCGGCGAGGGCGGACACCGCCGCCTGCTCCTCCCGGCCGAGATGGGCCCGTGGAAAATGACGCTCTACCGCCTGACGGAACGCTGGCGCAAGATCGTCCGTCCCGCCGGCGATCACCTCGGCCACCTCGGCAAAAAACCCTTTGAGCGGTCCGGACGTCCCCGCCGCCAGACGGCGAAAGATCTCCTCCAAAGCCGTCCGGCCGTAGACGATTTCCGTCTCCATCCGGACGAGCGCCTCCCGAAGCGCCCGGAGCTGCCGCGGCCGCGTCCGGTACCCCTCGGCGACGGCCAGGCCGCTCCACAAGGAAAGCGCCCACAGCATCATCCCGAGCCATGCTTCATGCATCGCCATCCCCCCGGTCAGCCCGTCACCGCCCCGCCTCGAACGGTCGACGCTCCCCTCCGACTCCCCTCCCGCGCCGACCAGAGCACCCGAAGCGCTCCGTCGTAGACCGCCTGAACGCCGACGCCGCCCGCCTGCCGCCGGAGGACGATCCACCGCTCGAACAGTCCGGCTTCCACCAGCGGTCGAAACGCCGGCCGCGTCCGAAGCGCCTCCGGCCGGTCCCCGTGGACCGTCGCCAGCACGACCACGCCCGCCGAAAGCGCCGTCCGGACGGCGGCAAGATCCGCCTCGCCGCCGAGCTCGTCGACCGCGACCACCTCCGGGCCGAGCGCCCGCACGGACATGACAATGCCTTCGGCCTTCGGCGTCCCGTCGAGCACATCCGTCCGGGGCCCCACGTCGAACGACGGCACCCCGTCCACCGCCGCCGCGATCTCCGACCGCTCGTCGATCACGGTCACCCGGCGGCCCTGAAGCCGGAACCGGTCCGAACCGGCGCTTAAAAGCCGAACCAGATCCCGAAGCACCGTCGTCTTCCCGCCCCGCGGCGGCGCCACGAGGATCGTGCTGAGAAGCCGATTTTTTTCCAGCACGTACGGAAGGAGCATCTCCCCCGCGCCGACGACCGGCCGCGGCAGGCGGATGTTGAGGCTCCCGATCGAGCGCAGGCGGAGCACCCGTCCCCCTTCGACGACCGCCTCCCCGGCGACGCCGACCCGAATGCCCCCGGCGAGCGTCACGTACCCCCGTCGGATTTCTTCCTCCAGCGCATACACCGAATGGCGAGTCAGGATGGCAAACGTCCGCCGAACGTCTTCGGCCGACACCCGGACGGCCCCGTCCGTCGCCGCCCCGAGGCGCCCGTCCGGGGTCAAAAAGCCGGCCCGTTCCCCGGCGACGACTTCCACCGGTCGTCCGGCCCGGAGTCGAATTTCCTCGGGAAGCCCCGCGGCCGACAGCGCCTCAAGCGCCCTTCCGATCGCCGGCGGGAGCGCCGGAAGGAGCCGGGACCGCACCATCGCTCGAAGTCCGACCGTCTCCGAAGTCGGTTCTTTCGTCGACGCTTCAAATCCGGCCACCTGCGTCCCCCCTCGTCCGCCTATCCCCACCGTATGCGCCGCCCGTCCGCCTTAGAATCGACAAAAAAAAGCGGACGATCGCCTCTCGGACGATCGCCCGCCGTCACCATCGGCATTTTGTTTTACCGCTTTACCCCCGGAGCGCTGCCCTCGCCCGGCGCCGGACGTTCCGTTTCGGAGACCGCCCCGATTCCGAACGCTGCGCCGGTTCCCCAAAGCCGCGCCGGTTCCGGAGATCGCTCCCCTTCCGAATGCCGCCCCGGTCCCTCACGCCCGGGAGACATATTCCCCGGAGCGGGTGTCGACGATGATCTTGTCCCCGACGTTGACAAAAAGCGGAACCGTCACCACGTACCCCGTCTCGAGCTTCGCCGGCTTCGATCCGCCGGACTGCGTATCACCGCGGATCCCTGGCTCCGTCTCGACGACTTCCAGCACCACCGTGTTCGGCAGCTGAATGCCGATGATCTCCCCCTGGTACTGAACGATGTGCACCGTCATGTTTTCTTTCAGGAAATTCAGCTCGTACTCCAGCTGCTGCCGGTTCAGCGTCACCTGCTCGTAAGTGTTCATATCCATAAATGTATACTCATCGCCGCTTGCATACAGATACTGCATCTCTCGCGTCTCCACGTGGGCCCGGGGCACCTTTTCCCCTGCCCGGAACGTGTCTTCCCGAATGTTGCCGTTCCGCAAATTTTTTAATTTTACCCGCACAAAGGCTGAGCCCTTGCCGGGTTTGACATGCTGAAACTCCAGCACCTGCCAGGGATCGCCGTCGAGTTCGAGCGTGATGCCGTTCCGAAGGTCGTTCGTCGAAATCATGCCCGTCATCCTTCCTGACCAGAGCTTCTCCTCCATCTTAGCAATCCCGCTTCATCTTCGCAATCCGGCCCTTCGCCATGCGGCCCCCTTCCTCTGCCAGCCCCAAAAAATCGCTTCCCCGTTCGTCGATCGCTTAAGGGCGTTTTTCCGGTCGTCAGCCGACGACGACGAGGGCCTTCGTCGCCAGCGTCAACACCTCGGCGCCCTCTTCCGTCACCAGCACGTCGTCCTCGATCCGCACCCCGCCCAGGCCGGGCAGATAAATTCCCGGCTCCACCGTCACCACCATCCCCGGCCGGAGCGCCTCCTCGCTTCGGGACGAGAGGACCGGCTTTTCATGCACTTCCAGACCGATCCCGTGGCCGGTGCTGTGGCCGAAATACGGCCCGTATCCGGCCGCCTCGATGGCCGACCGGGCGGCCCGGTCCACCTCCCGGGCCAAAACCCCCGGACGCACCGCCTGAAGCGCCGCCTCCTGCGCCCGCCGGACGACCTCGTAGGCCTCCAGGAGTTTCTCCGGCGGACGGCCGACGGCAAACGTTCGGGTGATGTCCGACACGTACCCTTCGACGACGGCGCCGAAGTCGAGCGTGACGAGCTCCCCGTCCCCGATCGGCCGATCGGACGCCGTACCGTGTGGCAGGCTTCCCCGTTCGCCGGAGGCGACGATCGTCGGAAAGGCGATCCCTTCCGCCCCCTGCCGCCTCAGGAAACTTTCAAGCTCGAGCGCCAGCTCCCGCTCCGTCATCCCCGGCCGAGCGATCTCAAGCGCGTACGTCACCCCGAGGTCCACCAGCCGGCAGGCGGCGCGGATGCGCTCGATTTCTCCGGCCTCTTTCACCGCTCTGAGCGCTTCGACGAGCCCCGACGTCGGCACCCACTCCCCCGGGGCCGCCTCCGAAAGAAGGCGAAAGTGCGCCACCGATAGATGCTCCGCCTCAAACCCGATCCGCCGAGCGCCGGCGGCCCTCAAGTGCTCCGCCGCCCGATCCCAGTATCCGCCGCCGGCGGCGATGTCCAACTGAACGCCGATCGCCTCCGCCTGCGCCTGTTCTTCATAGCGAAAATCCGTGATCAAGACCGCCCGATCCTTAAGCACGACGACGAGGCCGGCCGACCCGGTAAAACCGGTCAGATACCGCCGATTCGGCCCGTGCGTCACCACGAGGGCCGAAAGCCCTTCGGCCCGCAGCCGTTCCTGAAGCCGGATCAGGCGTTCGTTTTTCTCCGAATGCTCCGTCACCGGTTCTTCTCCCCCAACTCAAGCGCCTTCTCAGCCGGGTTTTCCCCGCCGCTTTTTCCGAACCCGCCGGCAGCCCCTGAGTTCTCCCCATCGCCGGCAAGGCCGCCGAACACGTCCGCCACGGCTTGTCCCCGAAGGTGCGCAAGAAGCCCCACGAGCGCAAGCTCATAACCGAGCGCCCCGAGCCCGCTCACCGTCCCGAGGACGACCGGCGCGACGAGGCTCCGGCGGCGAAACGCCTCCCGCCGATACACGTTCGAAAGATGCACTTCCACCGCCGGGAGGCCGACCGCCGCCAGCGCATCCCGAATGGCCACGCTTGTATGGGTGTAGGCCGCAGGATTCAGAATGAGGCCGTCAAACTGCCCCGGGGCCGCGCCGATCCAGGTAACGATCTCCCCTTCGTGGTTGGACTGCCGGCACTCGACGAACGCCCCGAGCGCCCGGCCGAGCGCCTTGAGCCGCCCGTCGATCGCCTGAAGCGTCGTCCGGCCGTAGATCTCCGGCTCCCGGGTCCCGAGAAGCTGCAGATTGGGCCCATGAATGACGAGAACGCGCACGCCCCCTCCCCCTTTCGCCGATCATTCTACCACGTCACCAGCGGGGATTGGAAAAGGCGTGCACGAGGCTCGCTCCGATCATCAGCGAGGCCAGGACGAACAAAGACAGCGTCACCACCCGCGTGTTCACATCCGGATAGCCGAGCCCGACGAACGCCGCCCACAGGATCGCGCCGCCGATGAGGCCCGGCCAGAACGCCCGAACCCGTGCCAGCGTAAACGCATAGAGGAGCGCGTAGGCGGACAAAAGCCCATACACCGCCGCCAGTCCGCCGATCGCCCGCGCCCAGGACGGCGTTCCGGCCGGCGCGAGATGCCGGATCAGATCTGACGGAACGAGCTCGGTCCATCCGAGGGCGCCGGCGAGGTAAGCCAGCCCGCCGAAGAGGACCGTTGCCGGCAGCGCCACGCCGAATGCCGCCCGAATCCGCTCCCCTTCTCCCGGTTCCCGTCCCTTGCGACGGGCCCGTCGCCGCCTGGTCACATCGCTCACCTCCCCGCCTGACCGTCCGGCCTGCCTGCGCCCCTCGCCCCGGACGCCGCCGGTCGCCGGGACACCGGCCGCGCCGGAAGCGGCCGCCGCCTAGAACCGGCTTCCTCTCCCGCGGGCAACGCCCGGCCGACGGCGCTCCTTCCGCTTTCCGGCCACCGAAGCTCATTCGCGTGCCGGCCGCCGATGCCCGAACCGCTTCCGGACCGGGCCGGCACCGTCGATTCGGTGCGGTCTATAGTCTTCCCGACGGCGCCGAACGTTCAATCCGCCTGGCCGGTCTTCGGACCAAGCCTTGATGCGCCGGGGAACCATAAAAAAGCGCGCCTTCCGGCGCGCTTTTTTCGATCCGACGATCACTTTTTCTCCGCCAGCCAGGCGGCCACCGCTTTGGCGTCGTCGCCCTTGAGGAGCCCGCCCGGCATCGTCCCCTTGCCGTTTTCGATGATCGACAAAATCTCATCCTCGCTCAGCCGAGCGCCGACTTGCCGGAGATCCGGCCCAGCGCCGCCGCTCAAATCCTGCCCGTGGCAGCTGGCGCACGACGACTTAAAGAGCGACTCCGCCTGCGCCGTCGCGCCGCCCGTCGCCGTGCCGGTCCCCGTCTGACCGCCCCCCCGACTGACCGCCGCCGCAGCCGGCCGCCGCCAGAATGAGGGCGCTTCCAGCGAGCACGAGAAGACGTTTCCGCATCGACATCCTCCTCTCTTTTCATGCCCCAAGGGCTCGCGTCACTCTGATTTTAACAAATCGACGGCCTTCCCATCCGGACATCGGGAAGAAAAAAATGGCGGTTTTGTGACCCGATGCCCATCGCTCAAAGATCACACCCCGTACCGAGCTCCGATATGCGCGAGGTGCACCGGACCCGAAAATACCGCCGCCGCCGCCTCGACGAGGGCGTGGTGCATCCCGTAGTGCGGAAGATGCGTCAGCACCAGCCGCCGGACTTCCGCCTCCGCCGCGAGACGCCCCGCCTCCTCGGCGTTCATGTGCCCCGCCGGCGTTCCGTCTTCCCCGGCGTACACGCTCGACTCCGCGATGAGGAGATCCGCCCCCCGAGAAAAGGCGACAAGCTCTGGGAAAAACCGCGTATCCGACGTGTAGACGATTGCCTTTCCGTCCGCCTCGACCCGAACCGCCAGCGTCTCCACCGGGTGAACCGTCCGGAGGAACGAAAACCGCCCGCCGCCGATCTCCAGCCGATCCCCTTCCCGGATCGGGATGAGCGTCGTCCCCTCGATCCCCTCATACGCCCGCACCATCGCCTCCGGCGACGGCGGCGCGTAGATCGGAAGCTCCTTCTCCCCGCCGGCCTTCCGATCGAGCAGCATCGCATACTGCAGCACGCCGAGATCCGCGACGTGATCGTGATGAAAATGCGTCACGATCACCGCGTCCAGATCTTTCGGCATCCGGTACTTCATCAGTTTTCCCAGAACGCCGCTTCCGACATCGAGGAGCACGGCCGTCCGGCCGATTTCCAGCAAATAGCCGGCCGTCGACCCCTCCGCCTCCGGATACGCGCCCCAGAATCCGAGCACGGTGAGTTGCACGAACGCCTCGCCTCGCTTTGAACTCGACGCGTTATTGGTTGCTTGCCGGCCCTCCGCCCATCGGACATCGCCTGCCAAAACCGCCCGTCGGACGCCGCCCGCCTCAAAACACTTAGACCGCCGTCGACCGAAGCCCGTCCTCACCCGGCATCCCCAAGGCCGCGCCCAAACCGCCGGCCGCCGCGGCCCGCCCGCCTCGGCGCCGCCCGTCTCCGGCCCGCCCGCCTCGGCGCCTCAGGCGTCCGCCCGCTCACCCGCCCCGACGCCGCCGACCCCCTGATCGGCCCCGGCCTCGGCGTCGGCGCCTCCGGTCGCCGCGCCGACCCCGTCGTCCGCCTCCGGTCGATCGAGTTTCGGCCCGTCGTCGGCGTCGGCTTCCGCCCCGGCGCCGCCTTCCGACGCCCCGTCTCCCCGCTCCTCTTCATTCCTTGCCCGAAATTCCCGAAACGCCGCCAGCCGCTTCGGATCTTCCTTCAGAAACTGGACGAGGTCGCTCAGCGCCGACAGCGTCTCCGGCCCGACGTGATGCTCCATCCCTTCCACGTCGGCGACGACGTCCGCCTCGGGCACGCCGATCAGGCGCAAAAACTCCTCCAGAATCGCGTGCCGGTCGACGAGCCGCTTGCCGAGTTTCTTCCCCTTCGGCGTGAGGACGAAGCCGCGGTACTTTTCGTATTTCAAGTATTCACTTTTATCAAGTTTCTGGATCATCTTCGTCACCGAGGACGGATGTACTTCCAGCGCCTCCGCAATGTCGGCCACCCGGGCATATCCTTTTTCTTTGATCAGCGTAAAAATCTGCTCCAGGTAGTCTTCCATGCTCGGCGTCCGCGTCACCGCCCATCCCCCCCATCATCGCCTCCATCATAGCGACAAACCGACGGCGACGCAAGGGACGGGCGGGTGAAAAAGCGCGAAAAGGCATAAAAAAGCCGCCGCCGGTGCGGCGGCCGACGGCCTCTTTTACCCCTTCGGCGACTCGTCGTTGTCCGCTTCCCCGTACGTCTCGTCCACCGGCGGAAGATGCCGCGGGATGCTTTCGTGGAGCTCCCGGTTCTCATATTGAAAGGCCGAAAGGCGCGTATCGTCCGGATGCCACTCCCGCCCGACCTCCATCTCCCGCGGCGCCCCGTACGGCCCCTCCGGGAATTCCTCCGGGATGAGCTCGTGCCGCCACGACTCGACCGCCTTCACATCCCGGCGCCGCCGGCGGAAAAAATCGAAACGGCCCACCGAATCCCCCTCTCCGGCGAGGATGCCTGGCCAAGATGTCGCTCGGCCTGTTCCAAGCATCTCCCACCGGACGAAAACCATGCCCCCATTTCTCACCGGACGGCCGGAAAACGAAAAACGGGCCCCCATCAGGCCCGTCTTTCTCCCGGCAGCCGTTCTCCGGGCAAAAGCCAGACGAGCACCCCGTTCACAAGCGTCAGCGCCCAAAGCCCGACGAACACCGACCGCATCCCCGCCTCAAGCGCCGAGGCAAGGAGCGCCGGGTCGACCCCCGTCACACCGCTCAGCCCGCCGCCCAGAAAAAGCGCCCCGAGGGCCCGCATCGCCCGCTCCGCCTCATCCGGCGAAAGCCCCCCGCCGACAAGCGCCCGCTCCACGCCGCGGTTGAGAAGCGCCCCGAACACCGCCGCCCCCACCGTCCCGCCGAACAGCCGCATAAACAAATTCGTCGACGTCGCCGCCCCTCGAAGCTCCCACGGCACGCGGCTCTGGATCGCCACGATGTACGCCGTATTCGTAAACCCCATCCCAAGGCCGATCCAAAACGACGCCGCCCCGGCGTACAGCGCCCCGTACGCCGGCCGCATCAAGGCAAACATCGTCCCGCCGACGAAAAGAAGCGCCGCCCCGGCGATCGCCGCCGCCCGCGGTCCGACCCGTCCGTACAGCCGGCCGAGGACGAACGACCCGAGCGGCCAGCCGATCGACATCGCCGTAAGCGCCATGCCGGCCACCTCCGGCGGCCGCCCGAGCACCCCCTGCACGTAGCTCGGCAAAAACGTCGACAGCGCGATGAGCGCCGCCCCCGTGACGAACGTCGCTCCGTTCGCCACCGCGATCAGCCGCTCCCGGAAAAGCACCGGCGGCATCACCGGCTCGCGAGCCCGGCGCTCCGCCCACGCAAAGAAGGCGGACGCCCCGAGGCCGAGCAGAAGAAGCGCTGCCGTCTCCCAGCTTTGCCACGGCCAGAGCGTGCCGGAAAACAAAAGTCCGCCCATCCAGCCGACGAGGGCGAGAAAAAGCGCCGCCGCCCCGGCCCAGTCGATCGCCGGCCGGCCGGTCCGCGCCGGCTCCTCCAGAAACAGGAGCACGAGCGCCACCGACACCGCGCCCACCGGCACGTTGATCCAGAAGATCCACGACCAGTGCCAGAACTTGACGATCAGCGCCCCGATCATCGGGCCCGTCAGGGCCGAAAGCGCCCAGACGCTCGACAGCCACCCCTGCACCCGGGCCCGCTCCGTCCCCGGGTAAACGTCTCCGATCATCGTCTGGGCGATCGGCATCACGCTCCCCGCACCCAGGCCCTGCAAAAAACGAAAAGCGATCAGCCAGCCCATCGACGGCGCCAGCCCGCTCAAAATCGAACCGAGCAAAAAAAGCGCCACCCCGCCTGCATACGCCGGCCGCCGCCCGAACAAATCCGCCACTTTCCCGAAGATCGGCGTCGTCACCGCCTGCGCCAGCATAAAGCCGGAAAACACCCACCCGATCCAGCGAAAACCGCCGAGGTCGCCGACGATCGTCGGCATCGCCGTCGCCACGATCGTCGACTCGACCGCCGCCATGAACATCCCGAGCATCGCCGCCGCAAGCACGTACGGCCGAGAAGCCCGAATCCGTTCGTCCAGCGTCGCCGGTTCCGCCACGATTTCCCCCCTCTCGAACTTTATGAAACCTTGATCATGAAACCTTGATCCGTCCCGTCGGAAAAGCCTTCGCTTGCCGTTCGACCAGTCGGATCTCCGGTGCGCCGATTCCTGCCGACCCTCCGCCAGGCCCGCTTCGCATCGAACCGCCGCCTTGCCCGAGCGAAAGGTCGTCTGAGCAAATCATCCGATCGGACGGATCGTCGAGGATTTCCCGGTTCTTACCACCGCCATGCGCGTATTCTATCATGCGACTCAAGAATGCACAACCGGTTTCATTCCCGGGAATTCTGAAGATTTCAGCGTTTATTTCTGTAAATTACTGACGCAGTCATTTCGATATCATCCATGTGTGGCATCATCCTTTTCTAGTTCAAAAAGCGCCTTATTGATCGCCTCGCGGAGCTCCTCCAATTCACCGGTTTCCCATTTTTCGGCTTTGATTTCCGGCTCCGGTATGGCTTCAAACCAGCGTCGAAAAAGCATCTCCATGAACTCCTTGGCGAAATGTTCCGTCACGATGCGATCAATGGAATCCGAAACCGACAGGATCTTTTTTCCATCCCTAAAAAGCACGTAATCCCACAGTCGGATGTCCTCACCATCGATCATTCGCAAAAACAATGCTCTGGCTTCGGGTGTCATCTCCCCTTTTACGGCGATCGCCCCCTTCATGCCGCTCCACGGTTCTACCGAAATATTTGTAAGTCGGAGAAACTCCTCTTTCCCTTCACTCAATTCAGGGTCGTCAGGAAAACGAACTTCAAAATGAGAAGCCGAAAGCACGCCGTACTTAATTAAGAACTTCCATACACCGCTGATGTCTTGAATTCCGCGTGTTCTTTCGGTACGGTCTCCGATGTAAAAATACTCTCGGTCTCCAGACATCGTCATCACTCTCCATTGAGCAAAGTGAAGGAATCCGAAAACCGCCCTGAACGGAATGATCGATACCTGGTCACCGGAATCGAGGCGTCAAATACATAGAAGGCCGGCGCCGATTCGTCCCCGCGTTCCGAACCGGCGCTGGCATCTTGAGCGAAAATCGATCAACAAATTTTCTACGTCTTTTCTGTGTCGCGAATTAGCGAGGCTCGCCTTTCATGAGCGCATCGACGTCTGCAGGTTCGGCGTCATGGACAAGACCTTTCGCCCGCAGGGACGCTTCCGTCCACTCCGGAAGCCGAACGATCTCCCCGCCCGTCGCGTCGTAGACGATCTCTTTCTGCCAGTTCCCCTTCTTGTCATAATAGATTTCTTTCCATTTCGCTTCCTTTTTGACCATAGATGTCGGCGTAATAGACCACCTTGTATCCGCCGGATAACGGCACCACCTCCGTGCGTTGAACCGGGACCGCCGCATCTTCCGCGTCCTTCAGGTCCGGGGAGGGAGCGGCATTGTCCTCCTGGTGAAGCCCTTTTGTCGCGGCATAACCGGCCACGCCCGGAAGGGCCAGCGCCAGCGCGACCAAGCCGCCGATCATTGCCGTCCGACGCTTCCGCTTCGTCATACCGATCGATCCTCCTTTATTTTACTAAAGTAAAGAGCCTCTTCGATCATCATGATACCACATCTCTCCAGTTTTGTCTGTCGTCCATCCGGATGACGGCCGTGTCAAGGTTCGGTAGGCAGGGATCTCACCGAAAGGGAAATCCGCGCTCAATCTCATGGGAAGACCGGTCTCGTAAGCTCGCGCAAAACGAACTTCCCCCACGGTTTCCCGGCGAACGGACCTTCCAGCGCCGGAAAATGCCCCCGCAGCCACTCCCCGGCCGCGTGAGCCAGCCCCTGCCGGACATCCGGCTTCCGCCAACGGTGCTTTGCTTCTTTCGCCTCGGACCGGCGCCCTTGCGCCTCTGACCGACCCGTTTCCCCCAGCTCCTGCACCGCTTTCCATACGCTCACGGCGCTCACGCCAGGAACCCAGGACGCCAAAATCTCCGCCGCCCGCCGGTAAGACACTTCCGCCCTGGCGAAACATCCGCTTTTTCAGCCGGTCCGAGACTCGCTGCCCAAAGGAGCGTCATCCCTTCTCGGACCAGCCAGCGGGTCGCGTCGGCCACCCGTTCTTCCAGCTGTGAAAAGATGAAATTCCGCCTCGAAAGTTGAAGCATTTTGCTAAGGAACAGAAGGAGAATCGGAAGCAGGCGTCGAAAGAAGTCTGCGAAGTCCATGCACCTCACCTTCCCTTACCGGCCCAAAGGACCGGTATTTTTTCGGTGAGAACTCCATTCGCTTTGAACAGCGTGGACTCCTGCCTGCCTCCCTAAACCTTACACGCTCCATCCCGGGATGAATTTCAAGGCTTTCGCCGGAGGGTTCTGTAACGCTAAAAAGGCTTTCTACACAATCAAGCGGATGAAAATCAAAGTTAGAATTTACAAAAAAAAAATAGGAATCAAAGACCATACCCTCTTTTTCTCCTCGTGACGATAATTGTTGATGAGCACTTATACCGGACGTAATAGCACGGCGGGAGGGACACATCATCATGAACGCTCGAAACGCCATTTCAAGCAAACCGGTCGTTTTCACCTGGTTGCTCATTCTTTTGCTCTCCCTTATTCTTTCTTTTCTTCCTCATGTCGGTATCATCGCGCTTTACCTTGCACTCTTTTTGTCCGCGTTAGGGGTTCTGGGCGTACTAACTTTCCTTCTTCACCCTTTAGAACAGGTGATGCATCACATCGAAAATGGTCAGCTCGAACAAAAAGTGGAGGGAGTTCAAACGCCAACCCGATACAGGCTCCGGGAACTTGCCGTTGTGTGGGATTCGTTCTTGACCCACCATAACCGGACACAGAAGTTACTGCAAGAAGTTTCACAAAGCGCCGAATATCTTCAAACCGTCGCCACGACCCTGAAAGAGACCGCGGAATCTTCGGATGCCACCACGCGCGAATTATTATCGGCCGTAGAGCAGATCGCCGCAGCAACGGAAGAACTGGCCGCGTCTGCGGAGGAGATGCAGGCGGGAATACAGGAAATTTCCACGACCGCGGAAACAATCTTTCGTCAGGCCTCGGAGGCCAGCGAATATGCAAGCCAGTCGGTGCAATATGCGCAAGATGGCGTAAAGGCGGTCGCCACCGTCGATCAGCAGCTCAAAGTCGTACACCAGTACGCCGACGAGATGAAGCGCGCGATGACGGAAGCGGACGAACGGTCTGAAAAGATCATGCAGCTCGCGGAAACCATTACGCACATCGTCAGCCAGACGAACCTTTTAGCGTTAAACGCGGCCATCGAAGCGGCACGAGCGGGAGAACACGGTCGCGGGTTCGCCGTCGTGGCGGGCGAAATTCGCAAGCTGGCGGAAGAAAGCGCCGAGTCGTCCAAGGTGATCATCACCCTTTTGAACCACAACCGAGAGCAGACGCAAAAAGCGGTCGACCTGATTGACCGATTGGTTGAGGCGGTGGTAGAAAGTCGCGCGCTATCTAAGCAGTCTCGCGACATTTTGGAGGAGATCGCCCGCCGGAGCCGAACGATCGAGGAAAACGCCAGACAATCCGCTCAGGCCACCGAGCAACAATCGCAGGTTCTGGAAGAGATGAACCGCACGATCAGCGAAGTGGCCGGAGCCGCTCAAGATATATCCAGCGGTATGGAAGAGATCAACGCTTCGACGGAACAGCAGGTCAAAGCGGCGGAGCAACTTTCGAAACTAACAGGACAATTATCAAGTGTAGAACATATCTTAAGGGAACGCATTGCGGTGCGATGAGGCTATCCGTGACGGGTCATGCGCCTCGTGCTCTTCAAAAACTTCCTCGGGCAGGGAAGCGAGATCAACTTCCGCTTCAGGAGCGCATCCGTCTGGCGTAAGAGGCGCTGGCCAGGCGGCTGGCTCCCCTGCTGATGCTCCTCAAGACGCTTCGCATTCCCCGAGCGACGGGGGATGACCAGAAAAAGCGCCGGGAAGCCGAGAAGAAACGAAGGGAGTCCGATGCAGCGCTCAAGTCGCAGATCGAAGCCATCCTTCGGGAACATCCGGAGTCCGGCGATCGCCGCCTCGAGGCCGAGCTTCGGCGGCGGGGGATGGTCGGAGGCTGGAGAGGGAGCGCCCGAAAGCCATTGTGCATCACGATCCGAGCGGCGCCTTCTTGAGTCACGCGTGGGTCGGTCATCTCCTGCTCAAAGAAGGGCAGCGGCTGTCGTACCGCCTCCGGGGTCCGAAAGAGCATCCCATCGTCGAATCCTTCTTCTCGCGTTTCAAAGCAGAGCATCAAGACCTTCTGCTTGAAGCAAAGCGCATTGAAGCCCTCGATGCGCTTTTGGCCGAACGGATCCGGACCTATAACGAGCACCGGCTGCATTCAAGCCTACGGGACAAAACGCCCCAAGAAACGCTTAAAGAAGCCCTGAGCACAAGCTCGGATTCTGCCTTACCTTACATTTCTGGAAGAGCAAAAGCTACACCGATCCTAAGCCTGCGGCTAAAAAAAGAAAGGGCACCGATATCCTCCGCACCGACATTTTACCACCTTGGGTTTCACCAGCGGGTGCCGAAAGTTTTGCCGCCGGCACCCGCCAAAGGAATCATTTAAGAAAACGGTACCCTTTGACCTGCCATATCCCAGTGGGACCCTTCCTGACAGGCTGAACGAGAGAAAATTGCAACACCTTTCCGTCATAGAGGGTCACCTGGATAACCTTACCTTCCGGTATTTCCTTTACCTTTACGTCTACCTCTTTGATTTCCTGGACTTCGCTTCCCAGGATCCTAAGTTGCCCTTCCAAGAATTCGTAGATTACTTGATGTGGGTCAAGAAGACCTGGCCGGTGGCCGTTATCCACCTCTTCTTGGAGGAGTTTGGCTTTTCCTGTATCGATCGCAACCTCAGTCCAACCGATATTTTGAGGACCGGGCTCTTGCTGTTGTGCACAACCATATAGACCAACCAATACCACAAGTGCCAAGGCTAAAAGTAAGCATTTACGGCAGATCACTGTACCTCACCCCAATACCCAAGCATTCTGCAAATAACCCAGTCCCAACTGTGAAGCTACGTAAGGAGTCAAATCTATTCCTGCCGGGTTTGTAACTTTCCTTCCAAACTGATCCTTACCGCCATTATACCCCTCATAAAAGGCAGCTTGAGCCTCCGGTTTTCCTAAAGGAAGATCCTTAAACAACCGACGTGGATTCGATCCGTTGGCCGCATCCCAATAATTATCATCTTCATTCCACGGGCCAACCTCCTGAACCGGAACCCCAAGAACGCTCTTATTTGTATTTTCGTAGTAGATATTCACCGTATAAGGCGGGTTACTGTACTTAGGTCTGATAGAAGAAGGAATGCTGCTCAACCAGCCCCGGTTGGCGAACTTCACATACTTGTCAGGCAAGGCTACCTGCCAAGAGGAATCACCATTATACTGAGTTGCAAATACCACGCCCTTCTCAAAATCAGCGAGAGGGGCAACCTCGGCCTCTATCTGCAACTTTTCTGCGATCCACTTTCCCCGATACTCTTTTTCCTGGTTCCACCAGTCTCTTATCCATTTGCGGAAGGTTTCGTACTTCGGTCCCAACACCTTACGGGTCTCTCTATCAATTTCGATAAAGGCAGCGTCTACTCCGGAATTGAACGCTTCGACATTAAACGCATCTTTAGTCTTCAACTCTGCGATACTTTGACGTTCTCTCAGACCCAGCTCTTTGAGTTTCATTATTGTTTGATTATCAAGCCCCAGTTCATTTTGGAGCTTTATCACGTCCTGTTCTAATTTTGGATCCGCCGTCCAAAAGAGGTAGTTGAGAACCTCCTTTTGTCCCCACGGATCCCCGGAAGGGCTTGCTACCACACTATCGGCGCGCGCATAGACGCCTCCTGAAATCAACAGGCTAACCAGCGCCACCGCTAAAACCGCCAGTGAAACCACCCGCCACCGGGCACCAAGTCTCGCCATAGCATGGATGCCTCCTTTTAAAACTTTTCCGCCCGTTAAGCTTCCGCCGCCAGGAGAACCACACCCTCCAAGCTCCGTCTTACCATCCATCACCTCCCCTGACCCCAAACTTCTTCCTGCCACCTTTAGGATAGCCCGGTTTCTCTCCAGTGTAAATACCACAAAAGTGGTATTTTACATTGCCTCACAGTCAGAGCCTTAGCCCGACGAGTAATTCGCGCAGAATGCGGGCGTCAAGCCTTTCGGTAGACATTACGACGGTGGATTTTGGCCGTTTCAATGCTGATGCTCGTTGTAGGTCCGGATCCGTTCGCCGGATTTATACGGCCAAGGGTGCATCGAGGGCATCTGCGGCTTGGGCGAGGCATCGGGTCCTTTTCGTTTTCTTCTCGGCTTCCTGGCGCTTTTTTGGAAAACCGACAAAACCGGTATGCAAGACGATTCACTCAGATTCACTGTGATTGTACTGCGTTCAAAAAAGAGAGTCAAGGGAAACACCCTCGACATTGTGAAGCCCAGCGGAGAGCGAGAGGGGCTGAGTTTTGACGCATGGGCTGCGGAACCCTCTTGGCGCGCGTGCCTAAACACGCTCAGCCGGCAGGACTCGTCGAGGTCCGAAGCATCTTTGCCCAGCCGAGTCAAGCGTTGGCCCGGGAGCGTCTCCGACAGATCGACGAGGCGCTTCGGTCTCGGTATCCTCAGGTGGCGGCGCTCCTGGAAGAGGCAGAAGAGGACGTCCTTGCCGATAGGGCCTTCCCGCCGGAACACGGGCGGCGGATCCATTCGACCAACGTCCTGGAACGGTTGAATCGGAAGCTGGCGCGTCGGTTTGACGTCGTCGGGATCTTCCCCAATGTGGCTGCTGCCTTGCGGCTCATGGGGGCCGTGCTCGAGGAGCAGCATGAGGAGTGGATGGCGTCTCGTGTCATCGCCGGTGTTAAACTGGGTCTCCCGCACTTTTGGTGGTAAGAAGGTGTCTTGCCCTTGAACTCATCGTTCCTTCAAATTGCCTGGCATCTATATTCGGGCCAGCACACGAATACGAAGCAGATCGAAGCCAGCCCTCCCATACATCTGCCGCTTCAGCATCTTGAGCCGGTGAATCTGGCCCTCCACCTGCCCATTGCTCCACGGCAGACGCAGGGCCTGTTCGACCGCCTCCACATCCTGCCGGATGCTTCGCGCAAACGAACGAATTTCCGCCACGCTACTATGTTCGGCCTGCTTAAGCCACGCAACCAGCCGATCCGCCTCCCGGCGTCGCACCATCGCTTCAAAGGATTGGATCAACTCGCGAGCCTCGGCCAGCCACGGTTGATCCTGAGCCCACGCTGTCCACATCCGCCTCTGCTCATCGGTATACGCGTCTTCCGGTTGCCGCAACAGCCGCGCCATCTCCCGCCGTCCCGGCCGTCGTTGGACCCGAACCGGTGAATCATGATGTTTCGAGTACCGTTCACGGCGTACGCGAGCCAGATAGGCGGACAGCGTCGATCGGGAACCGCGGTAGCCCTTTTCCCGCAGTCGCTGCAGGATGAACGGTCCTTTCTTTCCCTCCGCCAACAAGGCTTCGATGTCTGCTTCATAAGGGGATAGTAACGTAGAGCGTCGAGGCCGCGAATACGGCCGGGGATCCGCCTGAAGGTATTTTCTCACCGTGTTGCGGCTGATCGAGAGGGCCCGTGCAATCGCCCGCTTGCCCAGCCCTTCTTGGGACAATCGCCGGATGTGTTCGGCCATCTCGCGCTTTCTCGCCGTCGGCTCACGGAAAACGGTCGACGGACTCATGTCTGGCCCCTCTGTTGCCGCCGGTGCGTCGGTTTCAAGGACAGGTGCCGGACACCGGTCCAGCAGACGTTTGACCAGATCGCTGAGGTTGTGCAACAGGTGCCACCGATCCGCCACTTGCAGGGCCTGCGGGCATCCCTGCCGGGCTGCTTCGGCATAGCTGCCCGCCCGGTCTCGGGCGATCACTTGGATCTCCGGATGTTGCCGCAACCACGCAACCACCGTATCTACAGCCCGATCGGGCAACAGCGCCACGGGCTGCCGGCATTCCAGGTCACAGATGATCGTGCCGTACCGGTGCCCTTTTCGGTACGCCCAATCGTCAATCCCAATGATGCGTGGATGAGAATCAGGTGGTACCGACATGCCGTACAGGAGCCGCAGCAACGTGTCGGGACTGACCGACAGGCCCAGCCGCTGGCAGAGGCGGGCGCCGGCTTCCCCTCCCAACGCGAGAGCCACCGCTCGCATGACGGCCGCGGCACGGCATGTTCGGCGTTGCCGGGGATCCAGGAACGAAGGGAATCGTTCGGTGAAGATCTGCTGGGAGCATGCCGGGTTACGGCAGATAAATCTCCGGGATACGATCCGCAATTGGACGGCTCGTCCACTAATCGGGAGATCCCGAGGAGACCGGATATACCGGCTGTGGATATTTTGTGACCGATGGTGACACTTTGGGCAGCGAGCCGCGTGTCGAACAGGAGTGAGCATGATTTCGAGGCACGTGGGTTGGAGCCGGACTTCCTCGACATGAAATCCGGGGAACAAATGTTTTTTAGCCATGTTTCCTCACCGAGGAGCAGCATACCACCTCCTGCGAGCGAAAGTTGTCGAAATGGGTTGTGAGGCCAGGTTGCAAGTCATACCTCACCAAAAGTGCGGGAGAACCAATTTTAAGTCGGCGTTGACACTCGAAAGTATTTCAGTCCCGAATCGATGACCCGGCTTACGCCGGCTCCAGGCTCGTTTTCCGAGGCAGCCACCCGGAAGAAGGGGATCATGACTTTTGACATCAGCCCACCCGAAGGGGAGCCCATTTACACCACTTGACGGGACGTGACCTCCCGATGCGCCGAAAGAGGTTTATGCGGTTTCATTCCACAAGACGACCGTCGATCATACGCAGGATACGGTCGCATTGCTTTGCCACCCGGTCATCGTGCGTCGTAATCAGCACCGCCGCCCCCCGCGCTTTGATGGATAGAAAGAGCGTCATAATTTCCTGGGTGGTCTTTCCATCGAGAGCAGCCGTCGGCTCATCGGCGAGTATAACCAACGGTTCGTTTACCAGCGCCCGGGCAATGGCGACGCGCTGTCGCTCACCCCCTGACAGTTGCGACGCATTTTTCTTCAAGGCCCAACCAAGGCCGACTTCTTCCAGCGCCTGACGAGTTCTCGCCCGGATTTCCTGCCGGCCAGGTTTGGGATTTGCATACTGAAGGGGAATCATGACATTCCGCTCCACGCTTTCGTTCTCAATGATCGCAAATTCTTGATCGACATACCCGAAAAATTTGTTCCGCAACCGAGCACGGCAAAACTCATCACAGGCCACTTCTTCTCCTCGGATCAGCACGCTCCCTTCTGTCGGCCGAAGAATGAGTCCCAGGACCTTGAGCAATGTCGACTTTCCGCTCCCGGACGGCCCCATCAAGGCAACGCACTCACCCGCTAAGATCCTCAAGGAAACGGCGCGCACAGCCACGACTTGCGTGCGGCCAAGACCATACACTTTGGTCACATTGCGAGCTTCTAGAATTGGTTTCACACCCACCACCCTATCTCTTCTCGAGAAAGTACTTCACGGATCGAAGAGATCCACAAGAAAACAAACACAAAAAAGAGAGCCAACATGACCCAAAGCGCTGCCTCCGGAGCAGGGACGCCGATCAAGTCCAGTATCATGTGTAAATTGCCCTCTTCGGCGAATGAAAGGACAGGTCACTCAGGCATTCACAACGTGCAGCATGGCCGGCTCAGTGGATTTCTGTTGTTCCTTCTTCCACTGCCAATACTCATCCATATTCAGGTAACGGTGCCCAGTGGTCCACGTCTCGTCTATCTCCATGAGTAGCGCTCCAAGCAACCGTATCACGGATTCCCGGTTGGGAAAGATGCGGATGACTCTTTCACGGCGGCGAATCTCCTCGTTGAGTCGTTCCACGCCGTTCGTGGTACGCAAGCGCCGCCGATAGCGATCCGGCAAGACCAGCACGGCCGTGACGTCGTCAAAGCCCTCCTCTAGCACCTTGACGGCCTTGGGTGCCTTCTCAGCGTACTCCTCCACAAATTCATTCATGAGCAGTCGGGCCGTCTTGAGGTCGGGCGCATCAAGAATGGCTCGTACACGCTTGTAGACCTCCTTCTGCAACGCCTTGGGTGTGGCGTCCAAGATATTGCGCATGAAGTGGGTCTGGCACCGTTGCCAGGTGCATCCCTGAAACTCCGTCTGCAGTGCCTTCACCAGCCCGCCATGACTGTCAGACACCACAACGTCAACGCCGCGGAGACCCCGGTTCTTCAGCCAGGCAAAGAACTCCCGCCAGCTGGCCTCCGATTCGCTGTCGCCCAACATCAAGCCAAGAATCTCACGGTACCCTTCTTCGTTGATGCCAACAGCGATCATGGCCGCTCGAGAGCGAACACGCCCTTCCTCCCGAATCCGGAGTACCAAAGCGTCCACCAGCAGGAACGGATAACGATGCTCAGCAAGGCTGCGATTATTCCATCCCTGAACGATGGGATCAAGGCGCTTGCACAGCTCGGAGACCGTGGACTTCGAGAACGTCGTGCCGCACAACTGCTCGGTGACTTTCGCCACGTCCCGGGTGGACACGCCGTTTACCACCATCTCCATCAGGGCGATGATGAACGCTTGTTCGCTGCGCTGGTACCGAGCAAACAGCTCTGTGGAGAACTGGCCATTCCGGACCCTCGGAACCCGCAACACCAGCCGCCCCACACGGGTTGTCAGGGTGCGGGTGACTGTTCCGTTGCGATAGCCTTGGCGTTCTTTCGTGCGCTCGTATGGCGCCGCTTTCAGATGCTCCTGCACTTGCGCTTGGAGGATCTGGTTGACCACACTCTCCACCAGCTTTGCCACGCCTCCATCCCGCTGAAAGAGGCCTTCCAAAATCTCGTCGTCCACGGTAATCTGGTACTGAGCCATCCGGTATCCCTCCTGGTGAAGTGGTTTCTTCTCCGTCTCACATTCTACCAAAGAGGGCCGGATGGCTCATTTTATGTTACCTGGACCATCCGTTTTTACACATGATACCGGACACGACTCCCGCGAAGGTTGAGGGACCAATAAAAAACAGCAACAACGTATCCCGCTGCCAAAAAGAGCATGGTGATGATGAGCAACGGATTTTGCGTTGCGTAGAGGAGAAAAGGCACTTTTTGCGCGCTCTGTGGGATAAGACCCATTCGGTACAATAAAGCAAGGATCTGGCGCACTTGCTCCGGATCCGTCGTATTGATCGTATACTGTCCGGGCGGCAGCGGATCTCCCCCGATACGCCTTGCATATTGAAGGTCGCCAGCTCGGCGAGGCGCACGAATGTCAACATCGGATGTAAAATCCCCAATAGCAGCGGATAAAGATTCCCCAAAATCACCGGCATGATTTCCTCAAAATCATCGGGATGAATTCCCCACCCCTGTGTCGAACTATGGCACCTGCCATCACTTTTGGGGAGGTGCCGGTGATGAGGGAGAGTGAGAAGATGGAGATCAGGAAGCTGTATGAGGAGGGCGTCAGCATCTCGGAACTGGCCAGAAGATACGGCCATGACCGCAAAACCATCCGCAAGGCTGTGAGTGAGCCGAGGCAGCAGGAGGAGGGGAGGGTGAAGTCGCGCAGCCGTAGGGTGAAAGGCCACAAGCTGGAGCCGTACAAGGCCTATGTGGAGCAGCGCATGCGTATCGGCGTCCTCAATGCGGAGCGAATCTTTCGCGAGATCCGGGAGCAGGGATATACCGGCGGAATTACCGTACTGCGCGAGTTCATGCACCCTCTCCGCCCGGTTGTCTCTGCCAAGGCAACCGTGCGGTTTGAGACGGCTCCGGGGGAACAAGCGCAAATCGACCTGGGCGCATTCCCCTACCTGGATCCGCAGGGCCATCGGCGCAAGGTATGGTGCTTTGCCATGGTCCTCGCCTACTCCCGCATGCTCTACCTGGAGTTTATCAGAGCGGCGGACCAACGGCATATCCTCCAGGCGCTCCGGAACGCGCTGGAGTTCTTCGGCGGGGTTCCAAAGGTCATGCTCAGCGACAACTGCTCCCCGCTGGTCGTGGCCAACGACGGTCATGGACACGTCGACTGGCAGCCGGCGTACATGGACTTCGCCAAGTACTACGGATTCGTGCCCAAGGCCTGTAAGCCCTACCGAAGTCGCACCAAAGGGAAGATTGAACGGCCCATCGGGTATATCCGGTCCAGCTTCTGGCCGGTTTCGTTCGTGGACCATGACGACCTGAACCGGCAAGGTGCCATCTGGCGGGATACGGTGGCTAATGTGCGCATCCACGGCACGACGCGGGAGCAGCCGGTGGTGCGGTTTCAGGCCGAGACGCTTAAGCCCCTGCCTAAGAGCCGGTACACGCTGGCGTACGCCGATATGCGCAAGGTCATGAGCGATTGTCGCATCTCCTGGAACACGAACATGTACACCGTTCCATGGCGGTATGTGGGGCACACCGTGCTGGTCCGGGAGTTTGAGTCAGGCCGCCTGCAGATCGAGTACGGCGGGCAGGTCATTGCCGAACACCGCGTGCTCACAGGCAGGCACCAGGTCTCAACCGACCCTGAGCACTTCAAGGGCATCCCGGCTGGGACGCCTCATCCGGATCGAGGCAAGGTGCCAGGGTTGCAAATCGGGCCGGACGTGGAGCAGCGGGAGCTGTCCGTCTATGAGCAGATCGCGATGGGAGGTCAGGGGCAATGAGTGAGGCGTTGGTTTTGGCCAAGGCCGAGGAGCAGCTGCTGGAGCTGGGATTGAAGCGCGCCGCGGCGGTGCTGCCGGCGTGCGTGGAGTGGGCAGCGGGGCACCAGGCGACCTATGCGGAGTTCCTGCACAGACTGCTGGATGCTGAGCAGGAGGAGCGATACAGCCGTTACATGCACGCCAGACTCCGCATGGCCAACTTCCCGTATCACAAGACCCTTGCAGATTTCGATTTCTCGTTCCAGCCGTCCGTCGATGAGCGACAAATACGCGAACTGGCCGGCTTGACGTTCATCCGGGAGGGCAGCAACGTCATCTTCCTGGGACCGCCGGGGGTGGGCAAGACCCACCTTGCGGTGGCCCTGGGGATGGAGGCGATTCGACAGCGCATGAGCGTCTACTTCGTGACCATGCAGAAGCTGGTCGCTGACTTGCGACGGGCGTACCAAGAGGGACGGCTGGACAAGCGCCTGCGCATCTACACCCAGCCGAAGCTGCTGATCTGCGACGAAGTCGGCTACTTGCCGCTTGACGCCTTGGACGCCGCGAACTTCTTCCGGCTCGTGTCGGAGCGCTACGAGCATGGCTCCCTGATCATCACGTCCAACACCAGCTTCACCAACTGGGGGACACTCTTCGGTGACCAGGTGCTGGCCTCTGCCTTGCTCGACCGGCTCCTGCACCACGCCACCACCATCAACATCCGCGGCAACAGCTACCGGATGAAGGACAAGCTGCGCGCCGGGGTGACCCATGCGCTGAAGGAGGAGGTGACCGCGTAGATCGAACATACGTCTGGGGAATGATGCGCGATGATTTTGGGGAACTGAATCCGCTGTTTGTGGGGAATCGAACGCGATTTTTTTGGGGAGTTTTAATCCGCTATTGACACGAATTACCCCCTTCACCATGACTCCCTTTGGCAAAAGGGGGGTCATGCGGGATTCCGACCACCGGCGCTCCGAGTACGTGCCTTGAAAAAGGTAAACTTCATCTGTCGCAAGTTGAGAGTCTTCGGGGTTACCTCGGGGAAACCACGAGACCACGCCGTGCGGATCGTAAAGAAGGATTTCGGGCCGCCCATCTCCGACTGAGGACACGATCAGAGCGAGCGACCGCTCGCGAAGATACGCCTTTAACTCCTCAAGAGCCACCGCCTCATCCGCTTCCGTGACCATTTGAGGTCCCTCGATCATCCGAAGAACGGTGACGTCACCCGGCATGTCGAGCGTGACTTCCTTCCAAGATTCCATCACCGACTGGAAAGACCACACCATAAAAGCTGTGAGAATTCCAAGAAAGAAGCTGGTAAAGGCAAGCCTGAAATTCATCCGCAGTCGCTGGTTCACCCGGACATCCCTTCCCCCCTCACCGCAAAATGCACGTCAATAAAGTTTCCAATTATCGGCTGGAAGCTACTCCAGACCTCAGAACCATTCGAAATCGTACCAGTACTTGGTCGTATACTTGTCGCCCCAGAGCGGAGAATCCCAGACAGAGTCCTCCCGCCACCGGACAGTACAGTCATTCGATGATGTCGCCTCCGATGTGTAGAGACGCCCCGTGTCGAGTGGCGGGCCAGCTTCACGCGTAAACCGGTGATATCCCCTCTTTGCATGTTTTCCGTTGTCGTTATAGCAGGCTTGAATTTGAATATACCCGTTCCACCTTGCACCTCCCAATGTCTCCCAAGCTTTGGCGTAGTTCATGCCTCCTGCCTGCACAGAAGTAGCGATGAAAAAAGAAACCATAATCCCAACGATCCCGAAAATGATCTTGTTCCCCTTCCAAGTAACAATGGCTACCCGCCCTTGGGTGTTAAGTTTATGCAACATGAGTCCTGACCTCCTTGTAAAAGTTTTCTGCACCTTCGATGCCCGATACAATTCCCTTTAAATACACAGATTATTATCTCTTATAAAAGTTTTCCGTAACTATAATGCTCTTCCAACATCCTAATAATCCCTTTGGTATCGAGTGATCGCTTCATCTATTGTTTTTTATCTTTATCCAAATATATTTAGCGGAACCGCGGTTGATTTAAACACCTCCTTTTTGCTTTCATTGTTTGGTTATTATTTTCTTGCCTTTGCGGTATCCGCTTTTGCGCTTATCATACCACAAGATTTAGCCCTTGTCTGTCGTCCATTTGGATGATTTTTAAACGAGATTTCGCTCTTATGTCGTCCATTTGGACGACATAAGCTTCGGAGTCAAAATTTACCCTCATCCGTTTCCTCATCGAGCAAAACGATCGATAAACATTAAGATCGACTTCATGCCCGGTTCGATCCCCAACTTCTCGGCGATGCGGGCGAGGTGCGTCTTGATCGTCGACCGGCTAAGATGAAGCTTCCGGGCGATCTCCCCGGTGCTTGCGCCGGCAGCCAAAAGTTCCAGAACCTCCTTTTCACGGACGGAAAGCTTGGTCGCCACAGAACCCGGAATGCGGACGGCCAGCGAAGGGCGAACGACTTTCCACGATGAAGATGAAACGGTCACTCCTTCGCCCTCCTGCCCGGCCAAAGGCGCTTCCAACGAAGTCGAATACTCTTCTTCATCCCGAGGTTCCCGCTCGATCTGCTCCGCCACTTCGATCAGTCAGCTCGCGTATCCGTACGGATCTCGATACGTCGAAAAGAAAAGGCCCGCATAGCCCAGCGGCTCCTTCCCGAACGGAACCGCGACGGTCCACATCCATTTGAACTGCGGACATGTGCGAACCGCGCCGGCGACGCCCCGAATGCGGCCCGAGCGCTTCGCCAGAACAAAATCGTTGAGGCCATAAGAAGCCTCATCGAGCGCATCTCCGGGCTTGAATTTTGGAAATGCGCCGAAGAGCAGCGACCGTGCGCTTTCGTCTGCGTGTTCCCCGCGCTTCCTCCCGGCGCCGGATGCATGACCGCTGCGACGCGGAGATCGGAATCCGTGACGATGAGCCCGACGTCGGGGAAGAACATTCCGAGCGTTTCGTAACGCCGATACCGTCGGCGAAGGCAAGCGATGAACGAAAAGAGGCGTCCCGAGTTCGGAACGGGAAAATTCGGCGCCCGATCCTGCCGACTTCCGCAATGGGGTCGAATTTTCCGCCTGCGAAGATCGCCGAGCACCTCCGCGATCTCCTCATCCGCCGCCAGGAACGCCGGTTCCCGGTCGGGGATCCACTTCTCCGGCGGGCTTTCCACGGTCCTCCCTCCTGCGCCGCCCGATCGTTCGTTTTGTTCGTTTGCCTTCTCGACTCCGTCTTATGCGCCAATTTTTTGGGGCTTGGCGGAATCTGCAGTCAGGATAGCATGAAAAAAATAACCGGTCAATAGGACACTCGGCTTGGGCCATATGGCCAAAACGAAACCGATCCAGCGCCCCAAAACGAACCGGCGCCGATTCGCAGGCCCATTCCGAACCGGCGCCGGTGTGCGACGGGGGCTTCAAGAACACGACCCGATTTGGAAGAAAAGCATGACTCGCAGAAATTGATGTTCTACTTCCTGGAATCTCCGTCACACCCGATTATGGTTAGCGTCATAAACGGCGTCGCCGCTCCATGGCGCCAACGATGAAGATACCGGCGATAAGCAGCGCGACGACGTAAGGCGACGTGATCCCGTAGAACTTCAAAATAAGTGCGATCACGATGAACGGAACGTATAACAAGAAGGAAACGAAGAGACTTTTCATGATGTCCGGTCCCCTTCCCATGCATGCTCTCGGGCGGAAGAAGCGTCAGACCGCACGAACGTTCGAATATCGATGACGCGGTCCATCCGAAGGGCCTCCGGCGGCCGGTGCGCGACGAGCACGCACGCGCCCGGGCTCGCCTCGATGAAGGAAATGAGCGCCTCGATGCTTTCCTGATCGAGCGTGTTGAACGGCTGAACAGGTCCAGCACGTCGCTTCGGTCCGTCGGCTGAACCATCCAGAGCGCCCGGAACACCTTGATGTGCTCCTCGGCCGTAAGTTCGTCGAAAAGATAATATTATTAATATTTTAAAAAGTTTTCCATACAATGGCAGTTTTGCATCAACCCCGCCGAAAAGAAGGGCAGTTACAAATAAAATTATGGATACAATTGTGTCAGCTGTAAGAATGTAGTTTACAATTGAAGTTGCCACAGCTTCAGATACACCCATTCAGATACACCTAAAGTTCCAGCCACCACGAACAAAAGCATTCCGAACCGGTGCCGGCGTCTGGAGCCAACATCCATTTCTGAGGCAGATTGGGACCAAGGCGGGGCGATGTCAGCCCCCTTCTTCTCGATCGAACCGCGCGACGAGCCCCGCCGCAAGGAGCGGCAAGAAGGCGATCAGGCCGACCGACGTCCGAAGCCCGAACACATCCGCCAGCGCGCCGCCGAGGAGGGCGCCGAAGGCGTAACCTTCGTCCCGCCAGAAGCGGTAAACGCCAAGGGCGGAGGCACGCCACGCCGGCGCTACCCGATCCCCGACCGCCGCCTGGAGGGTCGGGTAGACCATCGCCGTGCCGATGCCGAGGAGGACGGCGGCAAGCCCGAGCGCCGCCACCGACGTCGCCCACAAAAACGCCCAGAGGGAAGCCGCCTGCACCGCCATGCCCCCGACGATCAGCGCCTTACGCCCGATCCGATCGCTTAAGGGGCCGGTGAGAAGCTGAAACAGGCCCCACGATGCCGGATAGGCGGAGACGATCAGCGACGCCGTGCCAAGGTCCAGCCCTTTTTGAGCGAGGAGAAGCGGAAAGATCCCCCACGCCAGGCCGTCTTTAAGATTGGTCGTCATCCCGGCAAAGGAGAGGCTCATGAGCCGTCGGTCGGCCCACGTCGTCCGGCGGAAAGCCTCGGCCAGGGACATCCCGGGGCCAAAGCCGCCTGCCGACCGGGCGGCGGCCGCCGTGTCGGGGGCGACCAGCGACAAGAGGAACCCAACCGCGACCAGTCCAAAGCCGAGGTAAAACGGCTCCGGCCGAAGCGCCTTCGCCATCGCGACGTACCCGGAGAGGGCCGCCAGCACCGAGGCCCCCAGATAGCCGGAAAATTCATTCAAGCCGACGGCCGTGCCCCGTTCTTCCGGCCGGACGAGGTCGAGCTTCATATTGACCGTCATCGACCACGTCAGCCCCTGATGAAGGCCGAGGAGGACGTTGGCGAGAAGGATGACCGTCCACGACGGCGCCGTAATGATGAGGACCGGAACCCAGAACCCGATCCCCCAACCGAAAAGAAGAATGCGTTTTCGTCCGTAGCGGTCGGCGAGGGCCCCGGCAAACAGGTTCACCACGCCCTTGGTCAGGCCGAAACTCACGATAAACGAAAGGGCCGCTCCGGTCGAAGCGAGGCCGAAGACCCGCTCGCCGAGAAGCGGCAGAACCGATCGTTCGAGGCCGACCATGCCGCCGACAAAGAAATTCGTGACGACCAGCAGAAGAAACGGCACCAGATTGGGCACGAGGCCTTGGACCGCCCGCGCCTCCTTGGCGTCCACAGGACCGCCTCCTTCCGATCGCCCCCTCAGGCGCCGGCTCGGATCTTGTCCGTCCGCCCTCATCACCGGGTTCCCCCCTCCTCCCGCCGATGATAGCATAGAGAGAGGACGATAAGAAAGGAGCGCGGAGATGGAACTCACCCAGATCCGCTACTTCGTCGAAGTCGCCCGGCGGGAACACGTGACGGAAGCGGCCTACGCGCTGAACGTCGCCCAGTCCGCCGTAAGTCGCCAGATCCAGAACCTCGAGGACGAACTCGGCGTCGCCCTCTTCGTCCGGGACGGCCGCCGGGTCCGGCTCACCGCCGCCGGAAGCGTGCTCCTGGAACATATGGAAAACGTCCTCCGGGAGATCGAAGCGGCCCGCCGGCGGCTCGAAAGCCTCGTGAGCCCCGAGACGGGGCGGATCCGTCTCGGCTTTCCGTCGAGTCTCGCCAGCTACATGCTCCCGACGGTGCTTTCGGCCTACCGCCGGTTGCACCCGCAGACGTCGTTCGAGCTGCATCAGGGGATGATCAAGGAGCTCCTGGAAAAGGTAGCGGCCCAGGCGCTCGACCTCGCCTTCGTCACGCCGCCGCCCCGGAGCGACCGGAAGCTCTCCGGATTCGTCCTCTTCGACGAGGAGATGGTCGCGCTCCTCCCGGCGGATCACCCCCTGGCGGAGCGGTCGGCGCAGGAAGGCGGTCTTCCCTTCGCGGCGCTCAAGGAGGAGCCGTTCATCCTCTTCCGGCCGGGCATGCTCCTCCGGACGATCGTCGACGAGGCGGCCCGGGCGGCCGGCTTCCAGCCGAAGGTCGCCTTCGAAGGCGACGAGATGGAGACGGTCAAAGGTCTCGTCGCCGCCGGCCTCGGCGTCGCCGTCCTGCCGGAGGTCAGCCTGATCGAAAACGTGCCCCGAAGCGCCGTCAAGGCACGGATCGTCGACCCGCCGATCCGCCGATCCGTCGGCATCGCCTACGACACCGCCCGGCCCAGGACACCGGCGGAAGAGGCGTTTCTCGCGTTTTTGAAAGAGTTCTTTCGCGACTTTCGCCGCTTCGGCGCCTGAGCGCTCGGCGCCGGCAAAGCGCTCTTCAAGCGCCGCGACGGCGAATCGGAACGTACCAGCATCAGCGGCCGTCGGCGACGGGAGCGCCGGCCGGAAAAGCGCCGGGCTCCGGCCCGTCGACAGCCTGCCGGGCCTGAGCGAGCTGGCGGCGGACTTCGTCGAAACCAGTGCCGCCGGGGCTCGTCCGCCGCCGGACGGCTTCGACGGGATCGAGAACGGCGTAGACGTCCGGACCGATGAGCGGCGAGACGGCCTTGAAGTCTTCGAGCGGCAAGCCTTCTAGGGGCACCCCCCGATCGGCGGCGAGGCGGACGAGGCGCCCGGCGGCGGCGTGGGCGTCCCGGAAGGGCATACCCTTCCGGACGAGGTAGTCGGCGAGCTCCGTCGCGTTGGCGTAGCTTTCCCGGACGGCCCGAAGCATCGCTTCGGAGCGAAAGCGGAGCGTTTCGACCGCCGGAGCGAGAACGTCCAGCACCCGGTGGACGGTGTCGACGGTGTCGAAGAGGCCTTCTTTGTCTTCCTGCAGGTCTTTGTTGTACGCGAGGGGAAGGCCCTTCAGCACGGTGAGAAGCGCGAAGAGGTGGCCGAAGACGCGGCCGCTTTTCGCCCGCGTGAGTTCGAAGACGTCGGGGTTTTTCTTCTGCGGCATGATGCTCGAGCCGGTGGCGAAGGCGTCCGGGAGTTCGACGAAGCCGAATTCGTCCGACGCCCAGAGGACGATCTCCTCTCCCAGCCGCGAAAGATGCATCATCAGCATCGAGGCGGCGTACAGAAAGTCCAGCGCGAAGTCCCGGTCGCTCACGGCGTCGATGCTGTTGGGGTAGATGCCGGCCAGTCCGAGGAGGGCCGCCGTCCGGTGGGGATCGATCGGGTGCGTCGTCCCGGCGAGGGCGCCGGCGCCGAGGGGCGAGACGTCGGCGGCCGTCTGAGCGGCGCGGAAGCGCCGGACGTCCCGCTCGAGCATCCAGACGTAGGCGAGGAGGTGATGCGCGAGGGAGACGGGCTGGGCGCGCTTTAAGTGGGTGTAGCCGGGGAGGATCGTCTCCACGTGGGCTTCCGCCTGATGGAGGAGGGCCCGCTGGAGGGTGCGGATTTTCTCGACGACGGCCTCCGCCTGCCGCCGGACAAAAAGGTGCAGGTCGAGGGCGACCTGGTCGTTCCGGCTCCGGGCGGTGTGGAGCTTCCCGCCGACGGGGCCGATCCGTTCGAGGAGCAGGCGTTCGAGGTTCATGTGGATGTCTTCGTCCTCGAGGCGAAACGAAAGCCGCCCTGCCTCCGCGTCGGCAAGGAGCGCCTTGAGGCCGGCGATGATCGCCTCGGCGTCTTCCGGCGCGATGATGCCGGTCTCGCCGAGCATCGTCGCGTGGGCGATGCTCCCCTCAAGGTCTTCCCGGACGAGGCGCCGGTCGAAGGGGATCGACGCGTTTAAGGCGTGTACCCGCGGGTCCGTCTCCGCCTCGAACCGACCGCCCCACAGGCGGGCGTTCGGCGCATCCGCGCGGTCAGGCGCGGTACCGGCTGGCGGCACCGCTCCGGCGGCGGCGGAGGCGTCCTCGAAGCGGTCGCCGGTCTTCGGCCGTTCGGTCTGCATCGAACTCCTCCTTTAACGCCTTCGGCGAAAGAAACGACGTCGGCGAAAACCGTCTTCGCGAAAAGCGCCTTCGGCGTCAAACGTCTCGGCAAACGAAAGAGCGTTAGCAAAAGCGGTCGACGTCCAAGCGATCGACGGTAGAGCAACAGAACGCGCGCCCTTCTCGCCGGGGGAAGGGCGCGCGTCAACATCGCGTCGGGCGGCGCGTCGATCAGCGGGCGTCGCCGACATCCCCGGCCGGAGCCGCCGCAGCCGGTGCCTTGCCGGAGGACACCGCACCGCCTGAAGTCCCGGCGCCGGCCTGAGCGTTGCCGCCGGGTAGCGTTTTGATGCCGCTTGCGGCCGCAGGGCCCTCCGGGAAGTCGGCGGCGAAACGGCCGCCTTCGACTTCCCGGAAGACTTTGGTCGGGAGGCCCCAGAGCTGGATGAAGCCGACCGCCGCCTGGTGGTCGAAAGCGTCGCCTTTGGAGTAGGTGGCCAACGCTTCGTTGTACAGGCTCCGGGGCGCCTTCCGGGCGACGACCTTGACCGTCCCCTTGTAGAGTTTCATCCGGACGGTGCCGGTGACCGGCTTTTGCGTCTCGGCGATGAAGGCCATGAGCGCCTCCCGAAGCGGCGAGTACCAGAGGCCGTCGTAAACGAGCCGGGCAAACTGCTGTTCGATAATCGGCTTGAAGTGGAGCACTTCCCGCGGCAGGGTGAGAAACTCGAGCGCCCGGTGGGCTTCGATGAGGATCGTCGCCGCCGGCGCTTCGTAGACTTCTCGCGATTTGATGCCGACGAGACGGTCTTCGATGTGGTCGATCCGGCCGACGCCGTGCTCGCCGCCCAGAGCATTCAAAGCCTCGATCAGGGCGACCGGGTCCATCGGCGTGCCGTCCAAGCTCACCGGGACGCCGGCCTCGAAGCCGATCTCGACGACGGCCGGCCGATCCGGCGCGTCTTCCGGCGCCTTCGTCCAGGCGTAGGCCGCTTCCGGCGCCTCCACCCACGGGTCTTCGAGGACGCCGGCCTCGCACGTCCGGCCCCAGATGTTGGCGTCGATGGAAAACGGGTTGTCGAAGTCGACGGGGATCGGGATGCCGTGCTTTTTGGCGTAGGCGATCTCTTCGTCCCGGGTCATCGACCACTCCCGGACGGGGGCGACGACCTTCATCCCGGGAGCGAGGGCCTGGATCGACACTTCAAAGCGGACCTGGTCGTTCCCCTTCCCGGTGGAGCCATGGGCGACGGCCGTGGCGCCGTGGGCCCGGGCGATCTCGACGAGGTGCTTCGCGATGAGGGGCCGGGAGAGGGACGAGATGAGGGGGTAGACGCCCTGGTAGAGGGCGTTGGCCTGGATCGCCGGGAGGATGAAGTCCCGGGCAAACTCCGCCTTCGCGTCCCGGACGATCGCCTCGACGGCGCCGACGCGGAGCGCCTTATCCCGAAGGGCGTCCGGGTTTTTTCCCTCCCCGAGGTCGAGGGTGAGGGCGATGACATCGTAGCCGTATTTTTCTTCCAGCCACTTGATCGACACCGACGTGTCCAGCCCGCCGGAGTAGGCGAGGACGATCCGTTCTTTGGCCATGGGGGTGCCTCCTTGAATTCGATCTTTGCCGTTCTCGGTCACCGAAGGTCGTCGCTCCAGGCGGCCTACAGGCGGCCCGGTTCCGCCGCTTCGGCCAGGACGGCCTCCAGGCGGCCGAACAGGTAAAGGAGAATCGCTTTGTGGGCGTGGAGGCGGTTTTCTGCCTCGTCGAAGATGACCGACCGGGGCCCGTCCAGGACGTCGGCGGTCACTTCTTCACCCCGGTGGGCCGGCAGGCAGTGCAGGACGATCGCATCCGGCTGCGCCGAGGCGAGCAGACGGTCATTGATCTGATAAGGCCCGAGGATCGCCCGCCGTTCGGCCGCTTCCGCCTCCCGGCCCATGCTCGTCCAGACGTCGGTGATGACGACGTCTCGATCGACGACGGCCGCGACGGGATCGGTCGTCCAGAGGAAACGGGCGCCGCTTTCGGCCGCCGACGCCTCGGCCCAAGCGACGATCGCCGGATCGGGGGCGTAGGCGTCCGGGGCGGCCACGGCGAGGTCGAGGCCGAGGAGGGCCGCCGCCTCGATCCACGAGTGGGTCACGTTGTTCCATCCGTCGCCGACGTAGGCGATTTTCACCCCGCGGAGGGTGCCTTTTTTTTCGAGGACGGTCAAAAGATCGGCGACGACCTGCGTCGGATGGTGCCGATCCGTCAGGCCGTTGATCACCGGGACGGCGCTGGCGGCGGCGTAGGCCTCGATCCGTTCGTGGGCGGTCGTCCGGATCATGACCGCGTCGACGTAGCGGGCGAGAACCCGGGCCGTGTCCTCGATCGGCTCACCCCGGCCGAGCTGCATTTCTTCCGACCTTAGGACGATCGCCTGTCCGCCGAGTTCGAGCATCCCGACTTCGAAGGCGACCCGGGTCCGAGTGGACGGTCTTTCGAAGATCATCGCCAGCGTCCGACCGGCGAGGGGCGCTTCCTTTTGCACTTCGCGCCGCCGGCGCTTGACGGCCGCGGCGCCCCGGACGACCTGTTCCAGCACCTCGGCCGTCCAATCGGAGATTTTGAGGAAATGCACGGCGATCCCGCCTCCGTTCTTCATCGTCGGCTGTGCCTGCCGCTTGGCGCTCCCCGTCCGTCGGTCGCCGCCAGGGACGGGGGCGGCGCGCCCCGGCCAACCATCGCCTGAGCGGGCCAGACATCCAAGCGCTTGACGTCGGCGAAAAGTCATGTCAGAGTGATGGTGAGGAAATCACGTCTCCGAAAGGGTAAAAACGCCGGCGCATGGCGGCGCCCAAGAGGCGTCACCGCTTTCGTCGCCAAAACGGACCGGTTGGAAGGAGGGCCCTCGTGCGGACGCCGGACACCTTCAAACTCGTCGTTTTCGACCTCGACGGGACGCTCTACGAGGAGACGCACCACTTCGACCGCTACGCCGAGGAGATCGCCGCCCGCCTTCCGGACGGATCGCGGGAGGCGTTCTGGCGGGATTACCGCGACGCCGAACGGGGCCGGCACACCCTCCGCCTCGGCCGGGCGTACGACGCGCAGGCGGATCTCATCCTCGCCCACCGCCGCGGCCGGGTCACCGGCGCCTGGACGTGGGATGGCCGGGCGCTTCCGGCCGACGAAGTGGCCCGCCGGTATCCGGAGCCGCTCCGGTTCGATCAGGAGACACTCATGAACATCGGCGACCCGTGGTGGCTCCCGATCGCCGTCGCCGTCCACTACGGCTTCGGGCCGGAGCCCCTCGCGGAGGCGTTTTTGGCCACGCGGGCGTTTATGCAGAGCGAGGCGTTCGTCATGCGGCCGATCCCCGGTCTCCGGGACTGGATCGACCGCTTCCGCGCCCGAGGCGGAAAGACCGCCCTCATGACGAACAGCCCGGAGCCGGACAGCCGGACGATCCTCCGCAAGCTCGGCCTGGAAGACGCCTTCGACGCCCTGATCTTCTGGGCGGAAAAGCCGGCGAAGACGGTAGGGCATCTCCTCCGGCTGCTCGCCGAGTTCGGCGTCCGGCCGGAAGAAGCGGTGAGCGTCGGCGACAACTGGCCGAACGACATCGCCCCCGCCCGGCGCCTCGGCCTCTACACGGTCTTCGTCGATCCCTACGGCCTCGGCGAAGCGGACGACGCCGACTGCGTCGTCCCGTCCCTCCGGGAGGCGCTCCGGCGCGCAGAAACCTCCGGTCGGCGCTGATGCGCCGGCCGGTGGGGCGGCTTCGGCACCGGCCGCCCCGGCGCCTCGGTCTCATTCGCTCCCCGGAATGCCGGCGGCGGACCGCTCCTTTAAGACGGCGTCGAGGGCGGCGAGAAACCGGTCGATCTCCGCTTCGCCGACGGTAAGAGGCGGCAGGATGCGGACGACGTTCGGCCCGGCGGTGAGGACGAGGATGCCCGCTTCCCGGAGGCGGTCGACGAGGGGCCGGGCGCCGTCCGGAAAATGCTCTGGCGACAGGCCGAGGCCGAGGAGAAGCCCCAGTCCCCGCACTTCGAGGCCGGCATGCCGCCCGGCGATCGCTTCGAGGCCGCGGCGGAGCTGGGTCGCCGCCTCCCGGACCCGGGCGAGGAAGGCGGGATCGGCGACCACATCGAGCACCGCCTCGGCGGCGGCCATCGCCAGGGGATTCCCGCCGAACGTCGAGCCGTGGGTGCCGGGTCCGAAGACGGCGGCGACCGCCTCCCGGGCGAGGAGGGCCCCCACCGGCACGCCAGCGCCGAGTCCCTTGGCGAGGGTCATGACGTCGGGTTCAAACCCGTACTGTTCGTAGGCAAAAAGCGTCCCGGTTCGGCCGATGCCCGTCTGCACTTCATCGACGATGACGAGGGCGCCCTGAGCCCGGGACCGTTCGACGAGGGCCTGCACCCACGCGGGGTCCGCCGGCGTGACGCCCCCTTCCCCCTGCACGAGCTCGAGCATGACGGCGATGGTTGTCCCGTCGATCGCCTCGAGGGCCGCCGGGTCGTTATACGGGAGAAACCGAAAGCCCGGGAGCATCGGCTCAAAGCCGTCCCAGTGGGCCGGCTGGCCGGTCGCCGAAAGGGCCCCCATCGTCCGGCCGTGAAACGACCGGTGAAAAGCGACGATCGTGCCGCCGGCCAGGCCTCGGACCTTCCGGGCGTAGCGCCGGACGAGCTTGATCGCCGCCTCGTTCGCCTCGGCCCCGCTGTTGACAAACAGGACCCGGTCGGCAAAGCTCAGACGGACGAGCCGCTCGGCGACGGCCTCCTGGTGGGGGCTTTCAAAAAGGTTGGACGTGTGCCAGAGCGCCTCGAGCTGCGTCTCGAGGCGCTTTTTGACCGCCGGCGGAACGTGGCCGAGAGAGAGAACGGCGATGCCGGAGGTGAAATCGAGGTACCGGCGGCCGGCGGCGTCGACGACGTAGGCCCCTTCCCCGCGGACGAGCCGGACGGGAAAACGGGCGTACGTGTCAAAGAGGACGGACGACCCGGGCATCGGACATTCCTCCTTCCGTTCCCGAAAAACGGCCCCACCCGGTGTCGCCGGCGGCGGCACCGCTCCCGGCCCCCGGGGTGCCGGCCGCACCGGGCTCGGCCTGAACTCTGCCGAATGCCGTCGGGATTTGCCGGTCGGCGGCGGGAGCGGCCGCGGCGACCGCGGACTCGGCCGTCTTCTCCGCCCTCAAACCGGGACCGGCGGACCGGTCGCCGATGCCCGATCCGTCGGCTCCGTCCGCGACGATGCGCGTCCCGATCGGCGCCCCTTGGACGTCCGAAGGAACCGGCGCCGCCGGCGATCCAAACCGGCCGACGGCGAGGAAGGCCACCGGATCTGTGCCGACGATCCACGCCGCCGGCGCCCCGCCCTCGACGGCCCGGACGGCCGCCCGCACCTTCGGAATCATGCCGCCGGTGATCGCGCCGCCGGCGATGTGCGCCTCCGCTTCGGCGGCCGTAAGCGCCGGCAGCACCGCCCGACCGGCCGGCGTCTCAACGAGGACGCCGGGGACGTCGCTCACGAAGACGACGCCGTAGCCGAGGGCGGCGGCGAGGGCGGCAGCCGCCTCATCGGCGTTTACATTGTACGCCTCCCCGTCCGGCCCGAGACCGAGGGGCGCGACGACGGGCACGCAGCCGGCCTTCTGAATCGCCCGAAGCGGCGCCGGGTCGACCGCCCGGATGGTGCCGACCCGACCGAGGGCACCGCCGTCCTTCGGCTCGACGGCGATGAGGCGGGCGGCGGCGCCGCTTACGCCCCACGCCGGCACGCCGGCCCGAAGGAGCGTCCGAACGACGGCGCCGTTCAGTTCGCCGGCGAGGACCCCTTCGACGACGGCGAGCGTCGCCGCATCGGTCACCCGGAGGCCGCCCCGCTTTTCGATCGCCAGCCCGAGCGCCTTCAGGCGGGCGTCGATCGCCGGGCCGCCGCCGTGAACGACGACGATCGGCCGCTCGTCCGCGAGCGCCTTGAGCGCTCCGAACCAGGCGGCGCCTGCGGCATCGAGGACGCTCCCCCCGATTTTGATCACCAGGCCGCCCGTCTCCATCCGGCTCTCCACTCCCTCTGTTTGTTTGGGTCCAAAAAGGTAAGGAGCGTTTGCTTTCGGCGGAAACGGCCTTCGAAAGCCCTGCGGGCGGTCTCGCCGCCCCTTAGGTCCGGTACAGGGCGTTGATCTTGACGTAGCCTTCGGTCAGATCGCAGCCCCACGCCGTCGCCTCGCCGTCGCCGTCGGTCAGGCGGACGTGGATCGCCACTTCGCTCCCGGCGAGGGCCGCCCGGGCTTCGGTTTCATCGAACGGCGCCGGGCGATCGTCGGCGAAGACGACGACGTCGCCGATTTTGACCTCCACGCCGGCCGGATTGAAGGCCGCGCCGCTTTTTCCGAGGGCGGCGACGATCCGGCCCCAGTTCGGGTCTTCGCCGTAGACGGCGGTCTTGACGAGGGGCGATTCCACGACGGCTATCGCCAGCGCCTCGGCGGTCGCCTCGTCCCGGGCGCCTCGCACGGTCACTTCGATGAGCTTCGTCGCCCCCTCCCCGTCCCGGGCGATCTCCCGCGCGAGGGCGCGGGAGACGGCGAAGAGGGCCTCCCGGAACGCCGGCGCATCCGGATGGTCGGCGGTGATCGCCTCGCCGCCGGCCCGACCGTTCGCGAGGACAAGGGCCATGTCGTTCGTGCTGGCGTCGGTGTCGACCGAGACGCGGTTGAACGTCCGGCGGACGACGTCCCGGAAGGCGGCGGAAAGAAATGAAGCCTCGACCGCAAGGTCGGTCAGAAGAAAGGCCAGCATCGTCGCCATGTTCGGCCGGATCATGCCGGAGCCTTTGGCGAAGCCGACGACAAGACCGTCGGCGCCGCCGGCCCGGAGGCGAACGGCGGCAGCCTTCGTCCGCGTGTCGGTCGTGAGAATCGCCTCGGCAAAGGCCGCCGGGTCTTTTTCCGGCGGCATCGGGACGGCGGCGATGCCGGCGAGGATTTTGTCCATCGGAAGCGGGACGCCGATCACGCCGGTCGAGGCGACGGCGACCGCCTCCGGAGGAGCGCCGATCCGCTCGGCAAACGCCCGTTGCATCGTGCGGGCGTCGTCGAGGCCGGCTTCGCCGGTGAGGGCGTTGGCATTGCCGGAGTTGACGATCACCCCCCGCAGGACGCCGCTTCCGCCGAGGGTTTCCCGCATGAGGCGGATCGGCGCCGCCGGGTAGGCGTTTTGCGTGTAGACGGCCGCCGCGGCGGCCGGAACGTCGCTCACGATCCAGCCGAGGTCCCGGCGTTTTCGTTTGATGCCGACGCGCACCCCGCCGGCGTAGAAGCCTTCCGGAAGCAGGGTGACGGCGACGTCCGCCGAAAAGAGGGCGGTATCGATGGCTGAATTTCCCACACCGGGCCACCTCGTTCTCGTCAAGGCTGAGCGGAAAAAGCTCGAGCGGCAGGGCTTTGGGCGAAAGCCTCCAGCGGGGCCGGTCAGGGAAAGAGCGGCACCCGCCGGAGGCCCAGCGTCTCCGGCCAGCCGAAGAGGAGGTTCATGTTCTGGACCGCCTGCCCGGCGGCTCCTTTCACCAGGTTGTCGATGGCGACGGTGACGATCGCTGTCCCGCTCCGGCCGTCGAAGACGGCGCCGAGGTCGGCGAGGTTCGTCCCGGCGACGTGCTTGGTCTCCGGCTGGCGGCCGGCCGGAAGGACGCGGACGAACGGCTTTCCGCTGTACGCCTTCCGGTACAGGTCGACAAGCCCCTCCGTGTCCGTCGGCGCCCCGCGCCAGCGGGCATAGACGGTCATAAGGATGCCGCGGGTCATCGGCACGAGGTGCGGCACGAAGGTGACCCGCACCGGACCTCCGGCCCACCGGGCCGCCTCCTCTTCGATCTCCGGCACGTGCTGATGGCGGCCGACCTTGTACGCCCGGAGGTTTTCGTTGACCTCGGCGAAGTGGACGCCGAGGCTCACCCCCCGGCCGGCGCCGGAGACGCCGGATTTGCCGTCGAGGACGATCCCGTCGGGCTCGATCGTCCCCGCCCGAAGGAGCGGCACGAGGGCGAGAAGCGCCGCCGTCGGATAGCAGCCGGGGTTGGCGATGAGGCGGGCGCCCCGGAGCGCCTCGCCGTAGACGTCGGCGAGGCCGTAGGCGGCCGCTTCTCGCCACGCCGCCGGCGCCGCCGGCAGGCCGTACCACGCCTCATAGGCCGCCCCGTCCTGAAGCCGGAAGTCGCCGGACAGGTCGATCACCCGCCCGCCCCGCTCGAGGACCGGCGGAACGAGCTCCGCCGAGGCGCCATGGGGCGTGCCGAAGAAGACGACGTCGGCCGCCGCCGCTTCCGCCGGATCGAACGCCCGCAGCCGAACGTCGAGAAAGCCGGCGAGGTGCGGGTAGAGGGCGTCGATCGCCTCCCCTTCCCTGGAGTGGGTGTAGAGGCGGACGGCGCCGACCCGCGGGTGGTCGAGGAGGAGGCGGAGGAGTTCGGCGCTTCCGTAGCCGGTGCCGACGACGGCGACGGTGAGCGGGGCGCCGGGTTCGGGGGTTCCACGTTCCATTTCGGCGCTCGCCGCGGCTCCCTCCTTTTCGCGGGCTTATGGTGCGCCGGCGCCGGGACGCCGGCGCCCGAGGAACAAAAAAGGGTGCCCGCCGGTCGCTCGTTATGAATTAGGATACATCGATCAGCATATTTATGCAAGAGGAAAGCAAAAAAAATCCGCCCTTCCGGGCGTGCAAATTTGACAGGTTCCGTTCGACCGGATCGGCGAACGCGTCGGCGGCTCAAAGGACGCGCCCGGCGCGCCGCCCGGACCCGGCCGCCTGTTCAGGCCGCTTCGGCGCGGCCGACCATGACGAGCAGGACATAGACGATGATCGCAAAGGAAAACAGCGTGACGACGTAGGCGCCGTCCCGGCTCATGTTCCCGCCTCCTTTCGCGCGGACGCTCCCGTTGTCCGTGTATGCCGGAGGGCGGGACGGGGGAACGACGCCTGCCCACCGTCGGACGGATCCGACCTCAGCCGCCGTAGTGAAAGCCCGTTTCCCGAAGCGTGAGGGGCTCCCCTTCCCGGTGCACGCCGGCGCCGATCACTTCGCCGATGTAGATGTAATGATCGCCCCGCTCCACCGCCTCGACGACCCTGCATTCAAAATAGCTCAGCGCATCCTTGAAGATCGGACAGCCGGTGACCTCGGTCGTGTAGAATTCGTAACCGGCGAGCCGGTTCCCTTCCGGCTCGACGTGCTTGAAGAAGGCCACGGCCATGTCCTTCTGGCCGGAAGCGAGGATGTTGACGCTGAAGACGCCGCTCGCCTTGATCTGCTCCTGGGAGCGGGTTCCGACTTTCACCGCGAGCGCCACGAGTGGCGGATCGAACGACGTCTGGGTGAGCCAGTTGCCGGCAAAGGCGTTGACGCCGGAGGCGTCTTTCGTTCCGATGAGGTACAGGCCGTAGGTGATGCCCCGTAGGGCGGTCTTTTTCGCCTGCGGGTCCATCGATGCCGCTCCTTTCCTTCCGTCTTTCCGGCCGGCCCCTCGCAAGGCGCCTAGGGCGGCCGCTTCGCTTCCATCTTAGCCGAAGGCCGGTCCTCGGGCAAGCCGCGCTCAGCGCCTCAAAAACGCCCGCACAGAGGAAAGCGGAATTCTCCTCAACCGGGCTTGCCCGATCCAAAGCCTAATCCAGGATCAGCTCGGGTCGAAAAAGCCGGTCCAAAAGGGGCCCGGAGGGGACCGCGGTGAGAAGCCCGAGGAGCACCGCTCCCAGAAAAATCCCGGTGTAGGAGGTCCCCGGGTTCAGGCTGATCACCAGGATGAAGATCAAGCCGGGCAGGTTGGCCACAAGCTGGAGGATGCTCCCGGTCCCCAGCCGGGCTCGGGCCGGGGGAGCCTTCATGCGCCCTCAGTAGACAAACTCCCGAATGTCGTACCGGCTCGCCCGAAGGCCGAGGCGTCGCAAAGCCCTCGCCCAGCGGCGAAGCTCCGCCTCGAGATCCGAAACCGGCTCCGGCGCCGCCGCCGCATACGGCGTCCCCGGCTCCGGCACCATCGGCGAAAGATAGACGAGGTCCTCCGGTCCGAGGGAAAGCCCGGCCAAAAGGTCGAGGCTATGCCGGAAATGCGCCTCCCGAAACGGCGCGCCGCCGGCACCGACTAGGAAGATCAGGCGAAGCTCGAGCCCCGCCGCCTTGAGCGCCGTCACGAGGGCCGGAAGCTCCCGGGGATCGCCGGGTTTGTTCAAAAACCGAAGAAGCGCCGGGTCCCCCGTCTCGACGCCGATCGCCACCCGGCGAAGCCCCCGGCCGGCAAGGCGCGCCCACCAGTTCGACGTTTTTTTCAACCCGGACCAGAGGTCGAGAAACGCTGCCACCGGCCGGCCGGGAAAGGCAGCCGCGGCGATGTCGAGAAGCGGGAAGATCGCCTCGCCTAAGGCAAGGGCGTTGCCGTCGGCAAAAAACACCCCCCGCCGGAGCCGAAGCCCCCGGCCGAGGAGCGACCGGACTGCTTCGACGTGCGCTCGAAAAGCGTCCGGGTCCCGCTTTTCAAAGGGGCGATCCTGATAAAACGCGCAAAAAGTACACTTATTCCACGTGCAGCCGTAGGTTGCCTGCAGCACGACGTCCAGGTACGCGTCCGGCGGCAAGATGCTCACCGGCCAGCGGTACGCCGCCCGGTAGCGCCGCCCCTCGTCGTCCCAGAGGGCCTCCGGCGTCCAGCGGAGGATCTCCGCCGCCCGCGCGCCGAGGGCGTCCCGGGCCTGCCCGGCCGCCTCCAAAATCATCCCGTACACCGCGAGGGCATCCGACCGCGAAAGCGCTTCCCGAATCCGCCGCCCGGACGGATCCCGCCGCCGGAGATGGAGCCGGCCGTCAAGCCCCCGTTTCCAGGCCGTTTGCCGATCGTAGGCGTAAAACGGCCGCCCTTCCCGGTCAAAGCTCACGACCCGTTCGATCGCCTCCTCGCCGAAGGCGAGCACCGTCGAAGCCGGATGATGCTCGACGCGGATAAGCCGCATCTTTACGCTTTTCCCTCCCGCGCTCCTGTCCCCGTCGGGAACGAGGCGTCTTGGGCCCGAGGCTTCCCGTCCCGCCGGACGGTCCGTCAGCCGGCAAACCGCCGGAGCACGCTGTCGACGTCGGGACCGTAACCTTCGCCGAAAAAGAGAAGATGCAAAAGAAGATAATAAAGTTGATAGAGCGGCCGCCGCTCTTCCGCCCCCGGCTCTGGCGGATAGGCCTCCCGGTACGCGGCGAAAAACGCCGGCGGAAAACCGCCGAAAAGGGCCGCCATCGCCAGATCCATCTCCCGGTCACCGTAGGCGACCGCCGGATCGATCAGCACCGGTTCACCGGCGGCATCGACGAGCCAGTTGCCGCCCCAGAAATCGCCGTGGAGAAGCGACGCCGCCGGACGGCGCGGAAGATGATCGCCGAGCCGGTCGATCAGCCGCTCGAGGCGCCGCCGCCGCTCCGGCGGCAGGCGGCCGAGGGCGGCGAGGCGCTCCATCACCGGCCGGAGGCGCCGCTCGGCATAAAAAACGACCCAGTCGTCGGACCAGACGTTCGGCTGCAAAAACGAACCGATCGGCGTCGGTCGGACGAAGCCGTAGCGCCCTTCCGGCTCGACGTTCCGGTGGAGCGCCGCAAGACACGCCCCGAGCGTCCGGCCGGCCTCCGATCGGCCGCTTTGATCGTCGATCCACGGCAGCACGAAGGCATAGCCGCCGGACGGAAGCGGCCCTTCCGCGAGCACCTCCGGGACGCGACAGGCGCCGGCGGCAAAAAGAGCCCGAAGCCCTGCGGCCTCTCCCTTCAGCCGTTCGACGCCGGCGCCGGGACCCGTCCATTTGACGAAAAACGGCCCGCACGGGGTGTGAAGCGCCCCGCGGGTCGCCCCGTGGGCCTGGCCGAGGGGCTCGAGCCGCACCGGATCGGCCGCCTCCGGGCAGCGTTCCGCCTGCACGAGGAGCCGGAAAAGGTCCGCCGCCGAAACGCCCAGAGCGTCACGCCTCATGGGCCAACCGCCCCATTTCGCCGAGAAGATGGGCCACGAACCCGTCGACGCCAGCGGCCACCTGCCGGTAGGTGAGATCGTGAAGGCCGTTGTAGTACGGGTCGTTCACGTCGAGGGCGCCGACCTCCGGCGCGTAGCGGAGGAGAAGCTCGATGACGGGCCCGGCCGCCGGGTCGTCGCCGAAGCGCTTCCGGCGGCGCCGCTCGAGGAGGGCGAGATTTTCCCGGTCCATCGCCAGGATGTAGTCAAACGTATGAAAATCGTCGTCGGTGATCTGCCGGGCGATGAGGCCGTCGGCCGAAAGGCCGAGGCGCCGGAGCGTCGCCAGCGTCCCCGGGCACGGCGGCTCGCCGACGTGCCAGGCGCCCGTCCCGGCGGAATCGCAGCGCACCTTGCCGGCGAGGCCGACCTCTTCGATGCGCCGCCGGAAGAGGGCCTCGGCGAGCGGCGAACGGCAGATGTTGCCGGAGCAGACGAAAAGCACGCGCACCATCCTCATCCCTCCTTTCCGGTCCGTCTTTCCGGTCAGGTCAGGGGCACCGGCGTCGCTTTGCCGCGCTCAAGGCGGTGGATTTCGGTGTATCCGACGCTTTTTGCCAGGGCGACCGCCTCCTCGAACCGGTAGCCGACGTGCTTCGGGTGGTGGGCGTCGCTCGACAGGACGATGCCGACGCCGGCGGCGCGGCACTTTTCCAGAAGCCGCCGGGAGGGGTAGATCTCGCCGACGGGCTTCCTGAGGCCCGCCGTCGACACTTCGATCAGCGTGCCGCTTTTTTGGAGCGCCGCGACGACCCGGTCGTACTGCGCCTCGAGGAACGCCTCGTCTTTCGGCCGGTAGCCGAAGATCTTCACCAGGTCGATGTGGCCGACGAACTGAAAAAGCCGGCTTTCGGCGAGGGTGACGACCTGATCGAAATACGCTTCATAGACCTCGTCGATCTTCCGTCGTTCGTACTCGTCCCGAAACTCGGCGAGGTCGATCCCCCAGTCGCCGATCCAGTGGACCGAACCGATGACGTAATCGAACGGATAGCGCTCGATGAAGCGGGCGATCGCCTCTTCCTTGCCGGGGATATAGTCCATCTCGAGGCCGAACCGGACGGGAAGATTCGCCGCCTGCGCCGCCTCGTACAGGGCGACGTAGTCTTTGAACTTGAGCGTCCGGCGCCGCTCCGCCCACGGGTGGGTAAGAATTCCGGCCGTCTCGTCGAAAAAATACGCGTGCTCCGAGATGCCGATCTCCTCGATCCCCGCCGCCTGCGCCGCCTCGACGTAGACTTTGAGCCACTCGAGCGAAAGCCCGTTCGACTCGTGCAGGTGGATGTGATAGTCGGTCCGCATGCGCCCTCTCCTCTCCCGGCGGGCCGGCCGCCGGACGCCCGGCGCTACCGGCCGCCTGTCATTCTCCCGGCGGCCTCCTTGAGGGCGGCGATCGCCGCCCGGGGATCGCCGGCACCGAAAACGGCGGTGCCGGCGACGAACTCGTCTGCGCCGGCCGCCTTCGCCGGCCCGATCGTCGTCGGGTCGATGCCGCCGTCGACCATGATCGGGATCCGCCGGCCGCCCTCGGCGAGCCGGCGCCTTAAGGCGGCGACCTTCTTAAGCGTCGCCGGGATGAGGCTTTGGCCGCCGAAGCCGGGGTTCACCGTCATGACGAGGACGTAGTCGACGGCATCCAGGAGCGGAAACACCGCCTCCACCGGCGTTCCGGGGTTGATCGCGAGCCCCGCCAGCCGGCCCGCCTCCCGAATCATCGTGAGCGCCCGATGGACGTGGGGGGTGGCTTCGTGGTGGACCGCCACCCGGTCGGCGCCGGCGTCGATGTAGCTCGAAAGCGACGCTTCCGGCCGCTCGATCATGAGGTGCACGTCGAAGACGAGCTTCGACGCCGGCCGGAGCGCCCGGATGAGCGCCGGCCCGAAGGTGAGGTTCGGGACAAAGTGTCCGTCCATGACGTCGAAGTGGACGATGTCGACCGCCCCTTCGATCGCTTCCAGGGCGGCCCGGAAGCAGCCGAAGTCGGCGGCCAGGATGGACGGGGCGATGCGCACGGCCACGTTAGCGATACCTCTTTTCTTCCCGTTCTTTGAGCTCCGCCAGAAACTGAAGATAATGCCGGTACCGGAGGGCGTCGATCGCCCCCGACTCGACGGCCGCCCGGACGGCGCACCCCGGCTCCGCCTCATGGAGGCACCCGCGGTACCGGCACGCCGGCGCGTAGGGGCGAAACTCCGGAAAGGCGGCCCCCAGCGCTTCCGGAGAAAGGTCGAGCTCGAGGGCCGTAAAGCCCGGCGTATCGGCGATCCAGCCGCCGCCGGCAGAAAGCAGTTCCACCGCCCGGGTCGTGTGGCGGCCCCGGGCGGTTCGGGCGCTCACCGCGCCGACGGCGATCGCCGCCGCCCGCTCCGGCACCAGGGCCCGAAGGAGCGTCGACTTCCCGACGCCGGACGGCCCCGCGAGGACGGTGATTCGACCGGTGAGAAGCCGCCGGACGGCCTCGATGCCCGCGCCGCTCGGCGCGCTCGCCGGGACGACCGGGTAGCCGGCGGACCGGTAAACCCGCGCCGCCTCGGCCGCCTCCCGCTCCGCCTCCGCCCGCTCCTCGTCCGGAAGCTCGGCGAGGAGGTCCTGCTTGGTGAGGACGACCGCCCCTTCGACGCCCCGGGCTTCGGCGAGCACGAGGATCCGATCGATCGCCCGGCGGGATAAGGGCGGCATCGCGACGCTGTGGACGACGAGGATCCGGTCGACGTTCGCCACCGGCGGCCGGACGAAGGCGTTTTTCCGCGGCTCGATCGTCTCGATCCACCCTTCGCCGGCGCCGATGGGCGTAAAGCGGACCCGATCGCCGGCCAGCGGGATGAGGTTTTCTTTGCGAAACACGCCTCGGGCCCGGCAGCGCACGACCCTCCCCGGCTCGTCGTCCGGGGCGACGTCGTAAAAGCCGCCGACGGCCTTGACGATCGTCCCCGTGGGCATGCCTCACCGCTCCCCTCCGGCGTCCGCCCACGCCGTCTGAACCCGCCACCAGAAGAAGTACGCCTGCCGGGCCCACTTGCGCGCGAGGTTCCGGTCGCCGCCGGGACCGACGTTCCCCGTCGGCCCGCGATCGGGATCGCTCCCGCCCGCCTTGCCGCCGCCGTCCGACCCCATCCCGGAGCCGCCTTCCGAAGACGGGGGACCGGCCGGCGCTTCGACGTCGGCGTAGCGGACGATCTTTTGCCGGGTGAGGACGCCGTTTTCGTAGACCTCGATCGTCCCGTCCCGCCCCGGCGCGACGACCACTTCGACGGCATACTCCTTCGGGCCCGTCACCGTCTCCTGCACGACGACCCGTCCGGACGGGGTGCGGGCATCCCGAAGGAGGATGTTCACCGTCGTCGCCTGGCCGGACGCCGGAAGGACGCTCACCGGGTACTCGACGACGCGGGCGTCGCTTTTTAGGCCGCTCGAAACGAACAGGGTGATCTCCTGGCCGGCGGTGACGGTCTCGCCGGGCTTGACCGGCCATTGGGCGAACACCCGCCCCTTCGGGAAATACGACGGCTCTTCCCGAATGGCTTTGAGGACGAGATCGTGCTTGAGAAGGAGGCTCTCCGCCTCTTCTTTCGTGAGGCCGACGAGGTCCGGCATGTCGAAATAGCGCCGCCCGAGGCTCACGACGAGCTCGACCACCGTCTTTTTGGGCACGACCCGATCGCCGGCGGCCGGCGTCTGGCGGATGACCGTCCCTTTGGGCGCTTCGTCGTCGTACGCTTCGGTCACCGTGATCGATGAAAAATCCTTAAGCTCCGCCTCCGCCGCCTCACGGCTCAAGCCGACGACCGACGGCATGGCGATCGTCCGAGGACCGCGGCTCACGATGAGCTCGACCGGCGTGCCCCGTTTCGCCCGTTCGCCGGCGGGCGGCGCCTGGGCGATCACCTGGCCGGCCGGCGCCTCGTCGTTGAACCGTTCGTCAAAGGCCGGCACGAGCCCGAGGGCCTTCAAGGCCGCTTCCGCCGCCGCCCGGTCCTGTCCGGTGACATTCGGCACTTCGACTTCCGGGACGATGAGGGCCCCGGCGATCGCCCGGCCGAGGACGACGAGGAGAAGAAGAACGAGGAGGGCGCCGGTGCCGGCAAAAAGCCACCGGCGGCGGCGCCGATCGGGCGGCGCCGCGCCTGGCGCCCCCGGATCGCCGTCGCCCTCCGCCGGCGGGCGGCTGCCCTCCGGCCGGCCGCCTTCTCCCGGCAGAGCGTCCTCCTCCGGCAAGAGGCCCTCCGCACGCTCCGAAGGCGATCCGCCGGGCGTTTTCCCGTCGTTTTCCGAAAACGTTCCCCTCCACTCCCCCGGTCCGGGACGAACGCCGCCGCCTTCGTTCAGACCATCCGCCTCCGGCCGGTTTGCCGGCGTCGTTCCTTTCCGCGCGGCGGCCGGGACCGCCGGAAGCGGGCGAAAGGCGATGGTCTCCTCGTCGGCCCAGCGCCCGGCGGGATCGCCGATGGGGGGCTCGTCGCGGCGTTCCGGCCGGAGGGCGGTGAGGAGGTCCCGGCGCATGGCCGCCGCATCGGGATGGCGGTCTTCGGGGTGCTTCGCCAGCGCCCGGAGGATGACGTTCGCGAGCCCCCCGGGAAGCGCCGGGTTGAGTTCGCGCGGGGAGGGGGGCGGAGCGCTCACGTGCTTCAGGGCAACCGCCACCGGGTCTTCGCCGTCAAAGGGGAGCCGTCCCGTCGCCATCTCAAACAGCACGACCCCCAGGGAATACAGGTCCGACGCCGGCCCGACAACGCCGCCCCGAGCCTGTTCGGGGGAAAAGTACGGCACCGATCCGAACGTCCGATCGTCGGTGAGCGTCTCCTGCGTCACGGCCCGGGCGATGCCGAAGTCCGTCACCTTCACGCGGCCGGTCCGGTCGAGGAGGATGTTGTGGGGTTTGATGTCCCGGTGGACGATTCCCGCCCGGTGGGCCGTCTCGAGGGCGTCGAGGATGTCGGCGCCGACGGCGACGATCCGCTCCGGCGGAAGGGGGGCCTCCCGCTCGATGAGCGCCTTCAGCGTCTCCCCCTCGACGTACTCCATGATGATGTACGGCCCGTCTTCATCCTCGCCGACGTCGTAGAGGGTGACGATGTTCGGGTGAACGATGCAGGCGGCGGCCTGCGCCTCCCGGTAAAACCGCCGGACGAGCGCCGTATCGCCCCGAAACTCCGGCCGCATCCGCTTCACGGCGATCGGCCGGCCGAGGAGGAGGTCCGTCCCGCGATAGACGACCGCCATGCCCCCGCCGCCGATCGGCACCTCGATCCGGTATCGGCTGCGAATCGTTTCCGTCACCGGCGCATCCCTCCCCCCGCCGGCGACCCGTCCGCCGGCGCTCCGGCGACGACGGCGACGGTGATGTTGTCCGACGCGTCCCGACGAAGCGCCGTCTCGAGCAACCGATCCGCCAGCCGCTCGACGTCCCGGATCGCCTCGCCGGCGAAAACGGCGGCGATCTCGGCTTCCGGCAGCGCTTTGGACAGGCCGTCGGTGCAGACGAGCAGCCCGTCCCCCGGCCGCCAGTCGAACGGGACGAGGTCGACCGCCACCTCCGCCTCCGTGCCGACGGCCCGGAGAATGACGTTGCGCCGCGGGTGGACTTCCGCCTCCGCCTCGCTGATCTCCCCCCGCCGGAGGAGCTCGCCGACGTACGAGTGATCGTCCGTCAGCCGGACGAGGACGCCGGAGCGGTACAGATAGGCCCGGCCGTCGCCGACGTGGGCGACGAGCCCCGCTTCCCGTCCGATGAGAACGGCATCGAGCGTCGTCCCCATGCCCGCCACCGCCGGGTCGACCCGGGAAGCGGCATAGACGGCCCGATTGGCGGCCCGAACGGCCTCCACGAGGAGCGCCGGCCACTCCGACGGAGGGACCGGCCAGCGGGCGGTGACTTCCCGGACGAGCGTGTCGACCGCGAGGGCACTCGCCACCTCGCCGCCGGCGTGCCCGCCCATCCCGTCGGCGACGACGACGAGCAGGTGGCGCTCATCGAGGTCGAGGATGCGGCCGGCGTCTTCGTTTTTCGGCCGTTCACCGGTGTGGGACCGAAAGGCGAAACGCATCCGGAACCTCCTTTGCCCGGCGGGTTCCCGGGCGGCGACTCGAAGCCCCATCTTCGCCGGTCGCCCGACTACCGCTCGGACGGGACGCCGGCCGCCCCGAGGCGGACGGTGAGCGGCACTTCGTGCCGGGCCCGGAGCTGACCACAGGCGGCGGCGATCGTCGTGCCGTGCTCCCGCCGCCGGGTGACGACGATGCCGGCGTCCTCGAGGATCGCCTGAAACCGCCGGATGTCCGGCTCCGGCGCCCGGACGTACGGCCGCTCCGGCACCGGGTTGTACGGGATGAGGTTCACCAGGGAAAAGACCGGCCGGACGAGTTCGGCCAAGGCCCGGGCGTGCTCCGGCCGGTCGTTGACGCCGCCCAGGAGGATGTACTCAAACGTGATCCGGCGGCGGGTCTTTTCCACGTACGCCTTTGCCGCCGTCATGACGTCGGCGAGGGGATACTTTTTGTTGATCGGCATAAGCCGCGTCCGCAGTTCGTCCGTCGGCGCGTGAAGCGAGATGGCGAGCCGGACCTGAAGCCCGAGGTCGGCAAAGTCATAAATCCGCGGGACGATGCCGCTCGTCGAGACGGTGATGTGCCGCTGGCCGATGCCGAGCCCCCGCGGATCGGTGACGATGCGGAGGAAGGCGACGGTCGCGTCGTAGTTTTCAAACGGTTCGCCGATCCCCATGACGACGATGCGGCCGAGACGGACGCCTTCGGCGTCGAGAAGCCGCTGGGCGGCGAGGACCTGGACGACGATCTCCCCCGGCCGGAGGTTCCGCTTGAGGCCGCCGAGGGTCGAAGCGCAAAACGTACAGCCGATGCGGCAGCCGACCTGCGTCGTCACGCAGACGCTCGGCCCGTAGCGATGCCGCATGATGACCGTCTCGATCATCTCGCCGTCTTCGAGGGCGAGAAGGAGCTTGATCGTCCCGTCCGGAGCGACGTCTCGGGCGACCTCCGTCGGCCGGTCAAGCACGAACGCCTCCTTTAGGGCCGCCCGCAAGGTTTTCGGCAGATCCGTCAGCGCTTCGATCGACGGCGCGCGGCGGACGTAGAGGCCGCGGAAGATCTGCCGCGCCCGGTACGCCGGCTCGCCCCGTTCCCTAAGCCACGCCTCGAGGGCCTCGTACGGAAGGTCGTAGAGGCTTTTCGGTTCCGACAAAAGCGCCGGTTCCTGAGTGAGCGCCGCCATGATGCCCCTCCTTTCCCGGGACCGGTTGCATCGCCGGGCGGTCCGCGGCGGCCCCTCCGATGCGCCGGTCACCCCGCTCGACGCGCCGGAGGACCTTCGGCGCGCCGGGCGCCGGCGGATCCGCGGCGGCCGCGGACCCTTCCGTCGCCACGGCCCGCTCCGGTCCACCGGCGAAATCTTCCGCCCCGCCGCCGTTTCGTTCGGCGCCGGCGTCTGGACCGCCCTGCGGGCCTTCGGCCGGCGCTCGGCGCAGCCGGGCGAGGAAAAAGCCGTCGCCGCCTTCCCCGGGCCAGAGCTCCACCATCCCCGGCCCGACGCTTCGGAGCCCGGGTACGGGCGGGAGATCGTCCAAGAGCGTCGGGTCGAGGACGAAGTCCGGCCGCTCGCGCAAAAAGGCCTCGACGGTGCCCTCGTTTTCTTCCCGGGTGAGGGTGCACGTGCTGTAGACGATGAGCCCCCCGGGACGGACGAGCGCCGCGGCACCCCGGAGGATCGCCCGCTGCTTCGCCGCCAGCGATTCGATCGCCTCCGGCTGAAGGCGCCACTTGATCTCCGGCTTTCGCGCGAGCGTCCCGAGGCCGCTGCACGGCGCGTCGACGAGCACCCGGTCGAACGACGCCGGCGGAAGGTTTTGCAGTTTCCTCGCATCTTCCTGCCGGACGACGAGGGAGCGGAGGCCGAGGCGCGCTTTTTCCCGTTCAAGAAGCTGCACTTTATGCGGGTGGATGTCGGCGGCGACGACCTCCCCCACGTCGTCCATCAGCTCCGCGATATGGGTCGCCTTGCCGCCGGGGGCGGCGCAGGCGTCGTACACCCGAAGCCCCGGCTTGAGCCTCATGGCCCGGGCGATGAGCTGAGCGTTCCGGTCCTGGATCGTGAGCCACCCTTCGGCGAGAAGCGGCTTTAAGGCGGAGGCCGGCCCCCGGACGGCGTAGGCGTCCGGAAGGCCCGGGGCCGGTTCGAGGGACGCCCCCGCCTCCTGAAGCCGCGCCCGGACGATCGCTTCGGCGTTCGGCCGGAGGCGGTTTAAGCGGACGTAAAGCGCCGGCGGCGCGTTCATCGCCCGAAGGAGCGCCTCCGCCCCGTCCGGGCCGTAGGCCGCCCGCCACCGCTCGACGAGCCACGCCGGGGCGCTCAGGCGGACGGCGAGCGCCCCGGCGTCGTCCCCTTCCGGCGGCGCGGCCCGCTTCGGATCTCTCAGGTACGCCCGGAGGACGGCATTCGCCATCCGGGCGTGGCCCTCATGGCCGAGGCGCCGGGCGAGGGCGACCGTCTCGTGGACGACGGCGTACGCCGGCACGCGATCGAGAAAGAGAAGCTGATAAAAGGCCATCCGCAAAAGCCGGCGAAACCACGCCTCGAGCCGCTCCGGCGGCCGGTCGAGGTAGGCCGCGAGGGCGTGATCGAGGCGGGCCCGCCAGGCGAGCGTCCCGTAGACGAGCTCGGTGGCGAGCGCCCGGTCCGCCGGCGAAAGGCGGGCCACCTCCGGGCTGTCCCGGAGGAGGAGGTTCGCGTACGCGCCGCCTTCCTCGACGCGGGTGAGGATGCGGAAGGCGACGTCCCGGGCGCCCCGGGCCGGCCGCAAGGCGTCAGGCAAGCCGGTCGCCCACCTTCCACATCCGCCGGCCGAGGAGCCACGCCCGAGCGGACATGCGGCGCTTCCCGGGCGGCTGCACTTCGACGAGCTCGAGGGCGCCGGAACCGGTCCGAAGCACCGCCCCCCGCTCGGTGAGAAACAGAAGCGTTCCCGGCGGCTTCGCGGCGTCTTCCGGCCGGCGACGGATCTCGGCTTCATCGATCGGTTCCGCCCACCACACCTTGAGCGGATCGCCTTCCCCCTGAAGGGCGAGATACGCGCCCGGTTCCGGAAGGAGCGCCCGGAGCCGGCGGAAGAGGGCGTCGGCCGGGAGCGCCGGATCGAGCCGTTCATCGTCCCGGGTGAGGACCGGCGCGTACGTCGCCAGCGTCTCGTCCTGCGGCACCGGAGTGATCCGGCCGGCGAGATAGGCGGGGAGCGCCTCAAGAAGCAGATCCTTGGCCAGGACGGCGAGTCGGTCAAGGAGCGCTCCGGCGGTCTCCCGAGGACCGATCGCCGTCCTCGCCTGGGCGACGATCGGCCCGGCGTCCATCTTCGGCACCATCTGCATGAGGGTGACGCCGGTCTCCGGGGCGCCGTCCATGATCGCCCGCTGGACCGGGGCGCCGCCCCGGTAGCGAGGGAGAAGCGACGCGTGCAGGTTGAGCGCCCCGTGGGAGGGAAGCGCAAGGAGCCGCCTCGGGAGAAGTTGCCCGTAGGCCGCCGTCACGATAACCTCGGGCCGGGCTTCCTCGAGGCGCAAAAGCGCCGCCTCGTCCCGAATCCGCTCCGGCTGAAAGACGGGAAGCCCGAGCGTCCGGGCGACTTCTTTCACCGGCGGCGGCGCAATCCGCCGGCCGCGGCCGACCGGTCGGTCCGGCTGGGTGACGACCAGGACGACCTCGTACCCGGCCTCGACGAGGCCGGTGAGGCTCGGGACGGCGTATGCCGGCGTGCCCATGAAGACGACGCGGGTCATGAGCCGGCGTCTCCCGCCTTCCGGCCGCCGGCCCGACCGGCGAGGCGGGTTTTTCGGCCGAGGGCCGGCGCGCCTTCGGCCGGCGCCGCTTGAGCCCCCGTTTCCCCCTCCGCCCCGCCGGCCGCCACCGGGTCACGGCGGTAGAGGGTGTGGGCCCGGTCGATGAACAGCACGCCGTTCAGGTGGTCGATCTCGTGCAGGAGGGCCCGCGCCAAAAGTCCCTCCCCTTCCACCTCAAACCACTCGCCCCGGCGGTTTTGCGCCCGAACGCGGACCCGCGCCGGCCGGATGACGTCGCCAAAGACACCGGGAATGCTCAGGCAACCTTCCGGCCCGTCCTGCTCGCCGGACGTCTCGAGCACCTCCGGGTTGATGAGCTCGATGAGCCCCTCGCCGACGTCGACGACGGCGATCCGCTTCGAGATGCCGACCTGCGGCGCCGCAAGGCCGACGCCGTCGGCGGCGTACATCGTCTCGGCCATGTCGTCGAGAAGGCGCTCGATTGCCGGGGTGATCTTCGCCACCGGCCGGGCGACCTGCCGGAGCACCGGGTCGGGATGCTTGACGATGTAGCGAACGCTCACCGACGTCCTCCTTTCGTTTTGGTTTTTCCGCATCTATGCCGCTCCAGGCGGACGGGCGGTCCGCTCCGCAAAACGCTTCGGCGGTCAGAACAGCGTCTCAGGGTCGAAGTCGACGGTCACGGCAACCTCCTGCCGGCGGACGGGCCGCTCGATCTCCCGAAGCGCCCGGCGGATCTTCGACGCCAGCTCCGGTTCCTGCTTGTATTTTATCAAGGTGTGAAAGCGAAAGCGATCGCGAAGTTTGGGAATCGGCGCCGGCGCCGGGCCGACGACGATCGTCTCCGGGACGACCGCCATCCGGAGCCGCTCGGTGACCGCCCCGAGCGCCTCCCGGGCCACCCGGGCGTCCCGGGCGTCCGCCTGGACGACCGCCAGGCGGTAATACGGCGGGTAGGCGCCTTTTTTCCGGGCGGCGATCTCGGCGGCAAAGAAAGCGGCCACATCACCCGTGACCGCCGCCCGGATGCTCGGGTGATCCGGCATATACGTCTGGACGATCACCTCGCCGGGAAGCTCCCCCCGTCCCGCCCGGCCGGCGACCTGGGTGACGAGCTGAAACGTCCGCTCGGCGGCGCGAAAATCCGGGAACCCCAGCCTGGCATCGGCGAGGACGATGCCGACGAGGGTGACCCGGGGGATGTCGAGCCCTTTGGCGATCATCTGCGTCCCGACGAGGATGTCCGCTTCACCCCGGAGGAAGCGGCCGAGGAGCTCCGCGTGGGCGCCCCGCCGGCCGGTCGTATCCCGGTCCATCCGGAGGACGCGCGCCTCGGGAAAGGAATGAAGGAGCGCTTCCTCCACCCGCTGGGTGCCGCCGCCCAGGGGGATGAGATGGGGGCTCCCGCAAAAGGGACACCGGTCGACCATCGGCTGCTCGTAGCCGCAGTAGTGGCACCGGAGCGCCCCGTCGGCCCGGTGGTACGTCAGCGTGACGGCGCAATGAGGACACTCGATCGCCCGGCCGCAGCGGCGGCAAAGCATGACGGGGGCGTACCCCCGACGGTTCTGAAGGAGGATCACCTGCTCGCCGCGCCGGAGCCGTTCTTCGATCGCTTCCCGGAGGGGGCGGCTCAAAAGCCCGCCGCCTTCCTTCCGGAGGTCGACGACCCGGACGTCCGGCAGCCGGGCCGATCCGACGCGGCGGGGGAGCGTGACGAGCCGGTAGCGACCGGCCCGGGCGAGGGCGTACGATTCGACCGAGGGCGTCGCGCTGCCCAGGACGAACACGGCGCCGTGGTGCGCCGCCCGCCAGCGGGCGATCTCCCGGGCGTGATAGCGAGGCGTCTCTTCCTGCTTGTAGCTCGCCTCGTGCTCTTCGTCGAGGACGATCAGGCCGATGTCGGCGAGCGGGGCGAACACCGCCGAACGGGCGCCGACGACGACCGACGCTTCGCCGCGACGGATGCGTTGCCATTCGTCGTGCCGCTCCCCGGCGCCGAGGCCGCTGTGGAGGATCGCCACCCGGTCCCCGAAACGCTGCTCGACCCGGGCGAGCATCATCGGCGTGAGGGCGATCTCCGGGACGAGGAGAAGCGCCGTCCGCCCCCGGGCGAGGGTCGCCTCGATGGCGGCGAGATAGACTTCCGTCTTGCCGCTTCCGGTGACGCCGTGGAGGAGGATCGGCCGCCGGTCGCCGCCGTCCAGGGCGCCCTCGATCGCCCGGACCGCCGCCTTCTGGTCGTCCGTGAGTTCGACCGTCGGCCGCCGCCACGCGGCGTCGACCTCCGGCCGCCGGGAAAGGGGCCGCGCTTCCAAGCGAATCCAGCCGGCGTCGACGAGGGCCTCGAGGCTGGACCGGGAGGCGCCGGTCAACCGAAGGAGTTCCGCCACCGGCGTCGGACCCCGCTCGGCGAGCGTCTCCAGCACCGCCCGCTGCCGGATGCCGCGGAGGCTCGCCGCCGCTTCCCGAAGCGCCGGCGCGGCGGCGTTCGGCACCGCAAAGCGGACCGTCTTCGTCCGCCCCCGGGGTTTTCGCACCCGCGCCTCCGCGAGCCAGCCCCGTTCGAGAAAATCGTCGACGATGGGGCCGGCCTCCGGAAAACGCCGAAGGATGGCCTCCAGGGCGACCGGACCCCGATCCCGGATCCACTCCAGCACTTCGGCTTCTTCCGGCAGGGCGATGATCGGCCCGTCGTCGCCGTTCCAGCGGATGAGGCGCCGCTCTTCGGTCTTGACCGCCGGCGGGAGCATCGAAAGAAGCAGCCGGTACGGCGGGATGAGGCGCGTCTCGACCAGGTGGACGGCCAGGCGGACGAGCTCCGGCGTAAACGGCGGCTCGTCGTCCAGCACCTCGAGGATCGGCCGAAGGAGCCGGCCGCCGGCCGCCTCCATGGCGGTCGCGACGTCCAGGACGATGCCTTCCAGGCGGCGCCGGCCGAAGGGGACGACGACCCGGACGCCGGGGACGACCTTCGGCCGAAGGGCCGACGGAACGAGATAGGAAAAACGGCCGTCCGGCTCATACGGCGCGTCGACGGCGACGACGGCGACGGCGTTCACCGGCCGTCCCCCTCCGCTTCCCCGTCCGACGCCTTCGCCGCCCTTTCCGCCTCCCCCTCGGCCCGGCGCCGCGCTTCCGCCTGGGCGATCGTCCGGAGCAGGACTTCCGCCAGTTCGGCTTTCGAAAGAAGCGGCAGCGCCGTTGCCGTATCGTCCGGCCCGATGAGGACGACGCGGTTCGTCTCGACGTCGAAGCCGGCGCCCGGTTCCGTCACGTCGTTGGCGACGATCCAGTCGGCGTTTTTCTCCCGGCGCTTTTTCCGGGCATGGGCGAGGACGTCGTGTGTCTCGGCGGCGAAGCCGATCACCGTCTGGTGCGGCCGCTTGCCGCGGCCGATCTCGGCGAGGATGTCCGGCGTCGGAACGAGGGTGAGCGTAAGCGGCTCCCCTTTTTTCTTGATCTTCCGCCCTTCGGCCGCCGCCGGGGCAAAGTCGCTGACCGCCGCCGCGGCGATGAACCAGTCGAACCGCTCCCGCCAGGAGAGGGCGGCCCGGTACATCTCCTCCGCCCGTTCGACCCGGACGACCGTCACCCCCTCCGGCGGGGTCAGCGACACCGGCCCGCTGATGAGGACCACCTCGGCGCCGAGCCTCCGGGCGGCTTCCGCGAGGGCATAGCCCATCCGGCCGGAAGACCGGTTGGTCAAAAACCGGACCGGATCGAGCGGCTCCCGGGTCGGGCCGGCGGTGATGACGACCGTCTTGCCTTGAAGCACCGCCTCCGTCGTGGGGGGCTCCTCCGACCGCAGCCCCCCTTCCGGCCGCGGCGCGCCGGTCGCCCGCTCCCTTCGCCGCGCCGGAAGGAGCGGGTCCGGATTGGGCGACGCCAGGGCGAGCCGGCCGGCGAAGACGTCGTCGATCGCCCGGGCGATGTCCTCCGGCTCCATCATCCGGCCCTTCCCGGTGTAACCGCAGGCGAGCGGCCCTTCCCCCGGTTCGAGGAAGTGCACCCCCCGCCGTTTGAGAAGCGCGATGTTGTCCTGCACCGCCGGGTGGGTGTACATGTGGACGTTCATCGCCGGCGCGATCATCACCGGTGCCGTTGCCGCGAGGAGCACCGTCGAAAGCATGTCGTCGGCGATGCCGTGGGCGTATTTGCCGATGACGTTCGCCGTCGCCGGCGCCACGACGACGAGATCCGCCCGATCGGCGACGTCGATGTGGGCGATGCCGGACGGATCCGCCTCCTCGAACGGGTCCGTATACACCCGTTCCCGGCTCATCGTCTGAAACAGAAGCGGCGTCACGAACCGCTCCGCGCCCCGGGTCATGACGACGACCACATCGTATCCTTTTTTCTTAAGGAGACTCACCAGCGCCACCGCCTTGTAGGCGGCGATGCCGCCGCTTACGCCGAGGAGGATCGTCGGCGCCACGGCGCTCCCTCCCCCCACGAAAAAAGGCCGAAGCGGCCGGTCACGCTTCGGCCTTCGGCCGGACCTCCAGCCGTCCGGCATAAAATTCCTCCAGCGCGATGCCGACGTCCCGCGACGAGCGCGGCGCCTCGATGAGCGGCCGTTTGTCCTCGAGGAGCTGCCGCGCCCGCCGGGCGGCGATCATCGTCAGCCGGTATTTGCTTCCGGCCTGGGCCACCAGTTCGTCGATCGGCGGATATCTCATCGCCACACCTCCCGCGAAAGCCGCCGGCGCATCTCGTCAAAGGCGCGGGCCCGGCGAAGATGCTCGGCCGTAATGATGCATCGGATGCGCTCAACCGCCGCGTCGACGTCGTCGTTGACGACGACGTAGTCGTACAGGTCGACCTCCCGGACTTCCTGCTCCGCCTGCCGGAGCCGCTCGGAGATGACCTCCGGGTCTTCCGTCCCCCGGCCCTGAATCCGATCGACGAGCGCCTCCCACGTCGGCGGCGCGAGGAAGATGAACACCCCGTCCGGGTACCGCCGGCGGACCTGCCGGGCGCCCTGCACCTCGATCTCCAAAAGCACGTCGCGCCCCTGAGCGAGCTTTTCGAAGACGAACGCTTTCGGCGTTCCGTAGTAGTTCGAGACGTACTCCGCCCATTCCAAAAAGGCATCCTGGCGGATCATCTCTTCAAATTGTTCCCGGCTGCGAAAAAAATAGTTGACCCCTTCCACCTCTCCGGCCCGCGGGGGGCGGCTGGTCACCGAGACCGAATAGACGAGGTCCGGCATGCGCTCCCGGAGCTTCTGGCCGACGGTTCCTTTGCCGACGCCCGAAGGGCCGGAAAGAACGATGAGAAGCCCCCGCCGCCCGCTCAAATGAGCGTCTTCCGACACGGTTTTCGCCTCCACGCCTCAGGCCCCTCCGTCCGGCGCGGCCCGAAGCCTTCGACCCTGGTCGTCCTGATTCGTTATTTAACTATAGCATAACCGCGCCGTTTTGAAAACGACGCCGCGCTCGAAACGGCCAAAAAACGAACCGGGCAAGCGCCTCCCCCGAAAACCGCCAACCTAAAACGCCAAAAGGCCGGAGGCTTACGCCTCCGGCCGGGCGGGACGGCCGGACGAAAGACGGCCGAACAGACCGAGGAGGACAAACGGCGCCGCCGAATAGCCGATCACCCGGAGCCAGTCTTCCACCGAAAGCGGGACCGCGCCGAAAATGCGCGCCGCCGGCGGCCAGACGATCACGAGGACGACGAGGGCAAACGAGACGAGAACGCTCAGGACGAGGGGGATGTTGTCAAGCGGGCTTCGATCGAACAGCGACCGCTCGTTTCGGGCGTCGAACACGTGGATGAGCTGCGCGACGATGAGCGTCGCAAACGCGACCGTCTGCGCCTCTCCAAGCGGCGCCCCCGCGGCGAGCCGCTCGGAAAACGCCCAGAGCGTCACGCCGGTGATGATGGCGCCGCGGCTCAAGATCTTCCACCCGAGCCCCCGGGCAAACAGGCTCTCCGACGGCGGGATCGGCGGCCGATTCATGACATCCCGTTCCATCGGATCGAGGCCGAGGGCGAGGGCCGGAAGGCCGTCGGTGACGAGGTTGATCCAGAGGATCATGAGCGGCGTCAGCGGCACCGGCCACTTCAAGGCAAAAGCGACCAACATGACCATGATCTCCGCGACGTTGGAAGCGAGAAGATAGCGAACGAACTTGCGGACGTTTTCGTAGATCGTCCGCCCTTCCTCCACCGCCGCCTCGATCGTCGCGAAGTGATCGTCGAGCAGGACGACGTCGGCGGCCTCTTTGGCCACCTCCGTGCCGCTTTGGCCCATGGCGATTCCGATGTCGGCCGCCTTGAGCGCCGGCGCGTCGTTCGTCCCGTCGCCGGTCATGGCGACGATGTGCCCGGCCGCCTGAAGCGCCTGCACGATCCGGAGCTTATCCTCCGGCGCCACCCGGGCGAAGACGTCCGTCTCGTCCGCCAGGCGGGAAAGCGCCTCCCCGTCGAGGCGCCGAAGATCCTCGCCGGTGAGGACCCGCCCCGTCGGCCGCAAGATGCCGAGGTCGGCGGCGATCGCCCGGGCCGTCTCCCGGTGATCGCCGGTGATCATCGCCACCCGGATGTGGGCCGCCTGCACCGTCCGGATCGCGGCGGGCACATCCGGCCTGGGCGGATCGATGAGGCCGACGAGGCCCACGAAGACGAGCTCCGCCTCGTCCTCGAGCCCCCGAAGCCGCTCGAGCGGCCCTTCCCGATAGGCGACGGCGAGCACCCGGAGCCCCGCGGCGGCCATCGCCTCGGCCTCCTCAGCCCACCGCCGGCGCTCGGCGTCGCCCAGCCGCCGGACGGCGCCCCCGTCGAAGATCGCCGCCGACCGGGTCAAGATCGCCTCGAACGCCCCCTTGGCCGCCAGCACGCCCCGGCCGCCGCCGACCTCGTAGACGATGCTCATGCGCCGCCGGACGCTGTCAAACGGAAGCACCTTGGCCCGCTTCCGCCGCCTAAGCGCCTCCTCGTCGAGGCCCGCCTTCCGGGCGGCGACGACGATCGCCCCTTCCGTCGGATCGCCGTCGATGCGCCATCCGGCCGGCGCCGCCTCCCGGGTCTTCCTCCGAAGTCCAAGCCACCGGAACCGTTCGGCCGGCCGCTTCGGTCCCTCCGTTCGGTCCCCCGTCTCCGGCGGAAGGAGCCGGGCCTCGCTGGCGAGCACGCCATAGGTCAAAAGCGCCATCACCTCCGGGCGCTCCTCGGGATCGAACGGCGCCGTCCGTTCCGGGTCGAGGAAAAATCCCCCCTCCGGCCGGTAGCCGCTTCCCGAGACGAAAAAGGCGCCGCCGGCGGTCCGGCCCTGGACGAGGGTCATCCGGTTCAGCGTCAGCGTCCCGGTCTTGTCCGTTCCGATGAACGTCGTGCTGCCGAGCGTCTCGACCGCCGGAAGCCGCCGGACGAGGGCCTTTTTTTTCTGCATCCGGGAGACGCCGAGGGCGAGAACGACGGTGACGATCGTCGGAAGCCCCTCCGGGATGGCGGCGACGGCGAGCGTCACCCCGATGAGAAACATCTCCTCGAACGGATAGCCGTCGAGGACGCCGAGCCCCGTCACCGCCGCCGTCAGGGCGACGGCGATCCAGACGAGCACCCGGCCGAGGTGCCGGATCCGCCGCTTGAGCGGCGTGTCCGTCTCCTCCGTCAAGGCGATGAGATCGGCGATCTTCCCCATCTCCGTCGCCATGCCCGTCGACACCGCGACGCCCGTCGCCCGCCCTTTCAAGATGAGCGTGCCCATGAACGCCATGTTCGTCCGATCGCCCAGGGGCCGGGGCGCCGGGAGGACCGCCGGCGCCCGCTTTTCCACCGGCACGCTCTCCCCGGTGAGCGGCGCCTCGTCGACGAGCAGGCCCTCCGTCCAAAGGAGCCGGACGTCCGCCGGCACCCGGTCGCCGGCCTTCAGCACGACGACATCGCCGGGGACGACATCCTCGGCCGGCACGACCGCCCGCCGTCCGTCCCGAACCACCTCCGCCTTCGGCGCCGCTATCTTGCCGAGCGCCTCAAGAGCCCGCTCCGCCCGGTACTCCTGCACAAATCCGAGGAAGGCGTTGAGGAGAAGGATGGTGAGAATCGCCACCGCATCGACGAACTCGCCGAGAAGCCCCGAGATGAGGGTCGCCGCAAGCAGCACGAGCACCATAAAATCCCGAAACTGCCCGAGAAAGATCGCCGCCGGGTCGACGCCACCGGCCGCCTTCAGAGCGTTCGGTCCGACGCTTGCCCGCCGGCGGGCCGCTTCTTCCCCGTCAAGCCCCTGCTCCGGATCGACGGCCAGGGCCGAGAGCACGTCGACCTCCGGCCGGGCGTACCACGCCTGCGGATCTTCGGGGCCGCTTCCCGCCCCCGATTCCGAGCGCCCGCCGGAGACGTCCGGCCCGGACGCCAAGGCGCGGCGCCCGAAGGGCTCCGCCGCCCGCCGCCCGAAGGCCGCCTCCCGGCGCATCGACGGGTCGAGCGTTCTTTGGCGCATCGTTTCGCGTCTTCCGCCGCTTGCCATCGTCCCGCCTCCCGCTTCGAACTCCTGTCCCACGCCTCGTGCCAATCTATGCCGCACCGGTCCGGGCTATGCCGGGTCCGGGACGCCGAGGCGATCCTGGACCGTAAGGGCGCATCTTGCGCCGGCCGATGCGCGTGATAGACTGAAGGGCGGAAAGGGAGGCGATCCGATGTTCGACGGGCTTCTCGTCGCCCGCCTCGCCGCGGAGCTCGACCGGCGGCTTTCGGGCGGGCAGATCCAGAAGATCCAGCAGCCGGACGACGACACCCTCGTCTTCTTCGTCCGGACGCCCGGGGCGACCCACGCCCTGGTCGCCTCCCGGCAGCCGGAGGCGCCCCGGCTCTACCTCGCCCACAAACCGCCCCGGCGATCGGCCGAAGGCCCGCCGTCGCCGCGGCTTCAGCTCATCCGCAAGCACCTGCAAAACGGCCGCATCGCCGCCGTCACCGCCCTCGACCTCGACCGGATCGCCGCCGTCGAAGTCGAGGCGACGGACGAACTCGGCGACCGCCGCCGCTTCCGGCTCCTTGTCGAGCTCACCGGCCGAAACGCCAACGTCATCCTGATCGACGCCGCCGGCCGCATCCTCGAGACGCTCCACCCCGTCACCGCCGACATGAGCCGCTACCGGCAGATCCTGCCCGGGCTTCCGTATGTCCCCCCGCCGCCGCAAGACAAGATCGATCCCCGTGGCGTTCCGGAGGAAGAATGGATCGCCCGCCTCCGGGCGGAGCCGGAAGCGCTGCGAGACGAAACGGCCCTGGCCGAGTGGCTGACCCGGCGCGTCCGCGGCTTCGGCCCCCTGCTCGCCCGGGAGACCGCCCACCGGGCCGTCCGCTCCGGAGGCCTTACCCCGGCCGGCGCCGCCCGGGCCCTCGTCCGGACGGTCGACATCGTCCTCGCCGGCGGCGAACGGCCCGAGCTTCTCCCCGGCGGCGAACGGCCGGCCTTTCACGCCCTCGCCCTCACCCACCGCTCCGGACCCCGGGAGGCGTTCGACGACGTCCTGGCGCTCCTTCAGGTCCACTACGAGCGGATCATCCCGGGGCTCACCGTCCAGCGGGAAGCCCGGGCCCTCCGGCAGGCCCTCGAGGCGCGCCTCGGGCGGCTGGAGAAAAAAATCGCCCTGCACCGGGCGACCCTCGCCGAAGCCGACGCCGCCGAGCGGCACCGGCGGTTCGGCGAGCTCATCCTGGCTTACCAGTACGCCGTCCCGATGACGGGCGTCTCGGAGGCGGCCGTACCGGACCCCGACGACCCCGACCGGACGCTCCGCATCCCCCTCGATCCCGCCCTTTCCCCGGCGGAAAACGCCGAGCGGCATTTTCGCCGCTACCAGAAGCTCAAGGCCGCCCGGGCGGCGGCCGAAAAGGAGCTCGAGCGGGCCGAGGCGGAACGCCGCTACCTCGAGGAGGCCCTGCTCTACCTGGACGACGCCGACGCCGAGGCCCTCGCCGACCTCAAGGAGGAGCTCGCCGCCGCCGGCCTCATCGCCCCGCCGGCGCCGGCAAAGGGGCCGGCGAAAAAGCCCGACGCCGGCCGGAAAAGCGGCCCGGAGCGCTTCCTCTCGAGCGAAGGCGCCCTCATCCTCGTCGGAAAAAGCGGCGGCCAGAACGACCGGCTGACGTTTAAGATCGCCCGGCCGGACGACCTCTGGCTGCACGCGAAAAACCTCCCCGGCGCCCACGTCGTCGTCCGGGGACCGGCCGGCGAGGCCACCCTCGAAGAGGCGGCCCTCATCGCCGCCTATTTCAGCAAGGGCCGCCACTCGAGCCGGGTCCCCGTCGACTACACGCCGGTCAAAAACGTCCACAAGCCGAAAGGCGCCCCGCCCGGCTTTGTCCTCTACCGGGGTGAAAAAACGCTGTTCGTCACCCCGAGCCTCGAGCGGGTGCTCCCCATCCTTGCCCGCCGCCCCGACGAGCGCCCGCCGGCCGAAACGGCGCCGGACGGCGCCTAAAGCCGCCCTTCCCCGGCCACACTAAGGACAAAACGACCCATCCTCGAGGGAGGCGGGGCCATGATCCGAACCCCCGACGGTGCCCAGCCCGCCCGGCGGGCCGTCGCCCGGGACGGGAGGCCGGTGACCCGGCGGCGATACGATCCCGATCATCCGAGCGAACCGTTCGTCAACGAACACGGCGTCGTCATCGGCGACCACTTTTACGACTCTCCGAACTCTCCCCTCAACCGCTGGAGCCCGGACGTCGATCCGGCGGCGCTCTCCGGCGACGAATGGGTCCACCCGATGAACGACGTCGGCTGGAAGGCGCCGGAAAACCAGGCCCTCTGGGAGGCGGGGCGCATCCCCGGCGGCGGCCCGTTCATGCACCCGATGGAAGACGTCTCAAGCCACGCCGAGGCAAAAGCCCTCACGCCCGGGGAGGAAATCGAGCTGACCGGCGATTTCCCGGGCAAGCGCAAGATGCTCCACCGTTCGACCGCGGACGACGCCGAAGACGACCCCGGCGCCTGGACCGATGAAGACCGGGCCTAATCTCCGGCGCCGCGGCCCGAAAAACGGCGAAAGCCCCGGACGATCCGGGGCTTTTGTCGTTGCCGAAACGGCCCAAGGGCGGGCGGCCGGACGCCGAGCCGTCGCACGGCTTTGCGGGGCTTATCCCCCGACGTCGAGCGCCGCTCGCCGGCCGCCGGACGTCGAACGCCGCCTCAAGGACGACGGCTCAAACGTCGAACGCCCACCGGCCGCCTACGAGAAGCGGTTCCCGACCGCCGGCTTCCGTCACGCCGTCGACGTCGAGGGCGCCGGAGCCGATCATGAAATCTTCGTGGACGAGGCTCACATTCGCTCCCCGACGGAGGAGCGCCGCCTCATCGAGCTCGGCGCCTCCTTCAAGCGTCGTCGGGTACGCTTTTCCGAGGGCGAGGTGGCAGGCGGCGTTTTCATCGTACAGCGTATTGTAAAAGAGCACCCCCGAGCGGCTGATCGGTGAGTCGTCCGGGACGAGGGCGACCTCTCCGAGCCGCCGGGCGCCTTCGTCCATCTCGAGAAGGTGCCGAAGCGCCGCCTCGTTCGTCTTCGCCGACGCCGAGACGACGGCGCCGTCCCGGAACTCGAGCCGGATGCCGTCGATCAGGACGCCGTTGTAGTTGAGCGGCTTCGTCGCCGCGACGACGCCGTCGACCCGCTCCCGGTGCGGCAGGGTATAGACCTCCTCCGTCGGGATGTTCGGCAAAAAGAAGATCCCCCGCCGGTCCCGGCTCCCGCCGCCCTGCCAGACGTGCCCCTCCGGGAGACCCACGACGAGGTCCGTCCCCGGACCCCGGAAATGAAGCGCCCGGTAGCGCTTTTCGTTCAGATACCGCACCCGCCGGCCGAGGGCGCCGGCGTGCTGCTCCCAGTTTTCCAGCGGATCGCCGCCGGTGACGCGGGACGCCGCCAGGATGTGGCGCCAGAGGGTCCGGACCGCCTTCGCCGGCGGAAGATCCGGAAACACCTTCTTCGCCCACGCCGCCGTCGGCGCCGAGATGAGGGACCAGCGGGCGTGATCGCTCATGAGGAGCGCCCGGTACGGCTTCGTCGCTTCGCCGACCGTCTTGTTGGCGAGCGCCACCCGCTCGGGCGGCACGTCGGCGAGGAGGTCCGGATCCGGCGCGTAGACCGTGAGAAACGCCGCCCCCTCCCGGGCCATCGTCTCGTAGCCGTCGGCGATCCACTTCGGAAACGTCCGGAGCGCCGCCTCCGACGCGTACTTGTAGCGCATTTTTCCGGTCTCGCCGTCCGACCACTCCACGTGGACGTACACCGCCCCCGCTTCGTAGGCGATCCGGACGATCTCCCGGACGAGGGGCGCCGCCTCGAGGGGCGCCCGGAGAACGAGCATCTGCCCCGCCTCAAGCGCCACACCTTTTTTCACCGCCAGCCGGGCGTACGCCTCGAGCGGCACCTCCTTGTAGAGCGCCTCCATCGGAAAAAGCTCCGTCGTCATCGACGTCCTCCTTCACGTCTCACGCAAGTCTTAAGCGCATCGAAGGAATCTCCCCTTCAGCGGAGGCGCCAGAGCGCCGCAAAAAGAAGCGCCCAGCCGATGAGAAACGCCACCCCGCCGAACGGCGTCACCGCCCCGAGGGCCCGGACGCCGGTCAGGGCGAGGAGATACAGACTCCCCGAAAAAAACACGATCCCCGCCAGCAAAAATCCCCCGGCGGCGGAAAGCCCGCCGGCGGCCTCCGGCGCAACCCGAAGCAGGGCCGCAAGCGCAAGCAGGCCGAGGCCGTGGATCATCTGATAATGGACGCCCGTCTCATAGACGGCGAGAAGATCGTCGGCGATCTTTCCCTTCAGGCCATGGGCGCCGAACGCCCCGAGGGCGACCGCCAGAAACAGATTGAGCGCTCCGAGCATGCCCCAGAGCTTCACCGCGGTTTCCTCCTTTCGCGGGCGTAAAGCCGCCGGAGCGCCTGCCTGAGCTCCGGATCGGCCTCCGCCTCGGCTTCCACCGCCCGCCGGACGGCTTTCAGATCGACGGCAAAATGGGCCCGCATGAGCACCTCCGCCAGATGCACGAGCGGCGTCGTTGCGATCTCCCGGTACATCTTCCGGGTGAAAAGATGCCGCGCCTCCGGCAGCGCCTCGGCGACCGCCCGGCGGATCCGCTCGCCGGAAAAATCCGCATCGACGAAGACGTACACTTCATCCGCCCGGAGGGCCTCGATCGCCTCGAGCGTCCGCGGCCCCGGCGTCCCGTGCGTCAGGACAAATGTCACCGGTTCCGCTAAAATGGACTTCAGCCGCTCGGCATCCGTCTTGCCCTCGACGATGATCACCTTGCCGCCCATCGCTCACCCTCCGCCAGAACGAGGTGATCCCATGCGGCTCTTCTTCGCCCTGCCGGTGCCCCCCGGCGCCCGGGCGGCCCTCGCCGGCTTCACCCGGGCCCACCGGGCGGACCTCCCCTTCCGGCGGTTCGTCCACCCCGACGACTACCACCTCACCGTCGCCTTCCTCGGCGAGCTTCCCGACGCCGTCCTTCCGGCCCTCCTAAGAAGCGTCGACCGCCTCCGGCCCTCGGCCCCCGGTCCCCTCCGCATCCGGCTCGAGGCCCTGGGCGCCTTCGGTCCGGCGGAGCGACCCCGGGTGCTCGTCGCCCGGGGCCGCCTCGACCCGGAGGCGCCCTTTCTCCGCTATCGCGACGCCCTCGTCGCGGCCCTCGCCGACGAAGGAATCGCCGTCGACCGAAAACCGTTCGTCCCGCACGTCACCCTGGCCCGAGACGGCACGGCGCCCCTTCCCGACCTTCCCTGGACGCCCATCGCCTACGCCGCCGCAGATCTCGTCCTCTTCCGCTCCGACCTCGGAAAAAAGCCGATGTACACCCCCCTTCAAGCGTGGCCCCTCTGAACCGGCGCTCCGCTCAGGCCGAAGCGGATGAGGCCGACGGCCAGAAGCGAAAGCAGGGCCCCGGCGACGTACGGCAAGAAGATATTCACATGATACAGGGCGCTGCCAAAAAGGGGTCCGAGGACCCGCCCGAGGCTGTCCATCGCCGAGTTGACCCCGGACGTCGTTCCCTGGCCGACCGGCGTCCGCTGGGTGATGAGGGACGTCACGTTTGGCCGCTCGAGGGCATTCCCGACGGCGAAGACCGACACGAAGGCGACCGCCGACCAGAAGTTGAACGAAAGCGTGATAAGAGCAAAGCCGAGTGCCGCGATCCCGAAGCCGACCGCCGCCGCCTGCGCCTCGGCTCCCTTCGGAATCCGCCGCACGACCCCGCCCTGAACCGCCGCGCCGACGATGCCGATGAGGGCAAAGAGGATCCCCATCTGGAACTCGTCGGCGCCGATCTTCACTCCCTCGAAGTAAACGAGCGTTGACTCGACCGCCGCCAGCGTGAACGTCACGAGGAACGAAAGGCCAAAGAGCACCTTCATCGGCCCCTGGAAGACGGCGCCGAAGCCGCCCGCCTCCGCCGCCCGGCGGCCCCGCGCCTCCGGCGGAAGCGATTCCGGAAGCGCCGCCGCACCGAACAGGGCGGCGAGAAGCGACAGCGCCGCCGCCAGGTAAAACGGAAAGGCAAGAAACACCCGACTGCCGATGCCGCCGATCGCCGGGCCAAACACGAAGCCGAGGCCGATCGCCATACCCACGAAGCCCATGCCCTTCGTCCGCGTCTCCTCCGACGTGATGTCGGCGACGTAGGCGACGCTCGAGGCGATCGCCGCGCCGGAGAAAAGCCCCCCGAGGATGCGCGACGCGTACATGAGCCCGAGGGACGTCCCGCTTACGGCGAGAAGCCAGAAGCTCACCGCAAAGCCGACCATGCCGACGAGGATGATCGGACGCCGGCCGATCCGGTCCGCGAGGCGTCCCCACAGCGGCGAGGCAATGAGCGAGACAAGCGAATAGAGGGAGAGCATCGCCCCGAGGTGAAGCTCCGCCGCCTCCGGCCCGGCCGCCTGCTTGATCGCCGAGGGCAGGACGGGGATGATGAGCCCGAATCCGGTAAACGCCGTAAAGATGATCAGCATGATGACGAGCATCCGCCGGTCCATCATCGTTTCGCCCGCGTTCGTCCTCCCCCTGAATCTCCCATCAGGCCAGGACCTCCGAACCGGGCAGGCACCTCCTTCCAGAAATGGGGCTCCATCCGGGCGGACTCACCCGCCTTCCTCCCCGCCCCTCGCCCCTTCCCCGCCTTATCCCCGGCCGCCCTGTTCCCGCACGAGGCGCTGTTTGAGCTCCCAGAGCGGAAGCGACAGGTCGACCGGATACTCGTGCGGATAGACGAGCCGCCGCACCTCCGGCGCAAACCGCTCCCGTTCCGACAAGTGATACCGCCGCACCGCCTCCGCCGCCGGCGGCGGATGGAGGCGCCGACCGCCCACCATCACCGGCTCCAGAAGGAGCCGGGTTTCGTAATTCCGGAGCGTCTTTCGCTTCATCGTGTAGATCGGGTGAAAGATCTCGTACGGCCCCTCCGGAAGCGGCTCCTCTTCGAGCAGGATGACGTCCGCCAGCGCTTCCCCCCGGTCCCGATCGTAAAACCGGACGACCTTTTTCACGCCCGGATCGTTGATCTTGAGCGGATTTTCGCTCACCTTGAGCTTCGGCACCCACCGATCGCCTTCCCGGATCGCCGAAAGCTTATACACCGCCCCCAAGGCGCCGCAATCGCCGCCGGTGACCAGCTCCGTCCCGACGCCCCACGCGTCAATGCGAGCCCCCTGCACCTTGAGGTCCCGGATGATCGTTTCGTCGAGGTCGCCGGACGCGACGACGATCGCGTCGGAAAACCCCGCCGCATCGAGCATTGCCCGGGCCGCCTTGGAAAGATACGCCAGATCGCCCGAATCGATCCGCACCCCGAAGCGGGCCGGCCGGCGGCCGAGCCGCGCGAAGTGCGCCCGGAACGCCTCGATCGCGTTCGGAAGCCCCGACCGAAGGACGTCGTACGTGTCCACGAGGAGGATCGCCTGATCCGGAAACGCCGCCAAAAAGGCGTCAAAGGCCGCCCGTTCGTCCGGAAAACTCTGCACAAAGGCGTGGGCGTGCGTGCCGACGACCGGAATGCCGAAGCGCCGCCCCGCCTCGACGTTCGACGTCGCCTGCGCTCCGACGATGTACGCCGCTCGGGCCGCGTACACCCCCGCCTCCGGCCCGTGAGACCGGCGGAGGCCGAACTCCAGCACCGGATCGTCCCCGGCGGCATGAACGATGCGGGCCGCCTTCGTCGCGATGAGCGTCTGGTGGTTGATGTAGGCGAGAATCGCCGTCTCCACCCAGTGCGCCTCGCCGATCGGCGCCTCAATGCGAAGGAGCGGCTCGTGGGGAAACACCGGCGTCCCTTCCGGCACCGCCCAGACGGTCCCCCGAAAGCGAATCCCCCGCAGATACTCGAGAAACGCCCGGTCGTAGCCGCCGACGTCGGCGAGATAGCGGAGCTCCTCGTCCGTAAAATGCGCCGCCTCCAGCCAGTCGAGCACCGCCTCCAGCCCGGCGAACACCCCAAACCCCGCCCCGCACGGCAGCCGCCGGAAAAAAACGTCAAACACCGCCGGCGTCTCGTGGCTCCCCCGGCGAAAATGGGCGTACATCATGTTCAACTGATAAAAATCCGTCCAGAGCGCCTCTCCCACCGCGCCATCTCCCCCGATCGCCCGGCCTCTGGCGCCCAGGTCGTTCAGGTCCCGGGCCTTTCAAAGCCGGGTTTAGTCCGGGCCAGAACCCTTCAACCCCGGTTCGATTTCACCATAACACCATGATATCGCCTAATTTTGGGTCGCGCAAATGCCGGACAAACACCCTTGAACCGTCCCACCGATACGTTAACATCGATCCGACCGATAAGGAGGTGCTCCGGTGTTCACCCCCCTCTACCCGGCCTACGGCCCCGCCGCAGGCGCGCAGGCCACGTTCGGCGCCGGACCGGCCCCGTATGCCGTGCCGTACGCGGCGGCCGGAGGCTTCTGGCCCGTCGCCTACGCCGCCGACCGCCTCACGCCGATGGAGACGCTCATGCTGCACGAGCTCCTCGTCTCCCAGACCGCCCAGCTCCTCGACCTCCGGGGAAGGCTTGAGGCGGTCGAAAACGAAACGCTGAAGGCGATCCTCGGGCGGATGGTCCAGCTCCTCGAGAAAAACATCCGCGAGACGATCGCCCTCCTCCAGCGACGCGCCGTCTTCCCGGCCTGACCGAATCAGACGGGACCGCCCGAGCCGCGTTCCACGAAAGGAGGTCGACGATGCTCACCCCTGCCGATCGCCTGACCGCCGTCACCATGCTTCACGATGCCAAGGCCATCCTCTGGCGGACCGCCTCCGTCCTCACCGAAGCCGCCAACCCGACCCTCAAGAACACGATCCTCCGGCAGTTCAACGACTGGGTCTACGTCCATGACCTCGTCTTTCAGCTTCTCGAGCGAGAGGGGGTCTATCCCGCCCATCACGTCGAGCGCCTCATCCGGGAGAACATCCGCTGGGCCGAAGCGGCGCTCCACCCCGCGGAGGCGTGACGGAAGCGCCCGTTGAGTCAAAAGGGGCGGCGAACCATTTCGCGCCCCACCGGACGTCCCGTTCGCTAAACGGCCGGCCACAAGGCCGGGAGAAGCGGAGCGCGCAAGTCGGCCAAACGGAAGAGGCCCCGTTCTCGCCAGTCGGCGAGGCCGGTGGCCTTATTCATTTCCGAATCGGAATGCGGCGACGCCCATGCCGGGCACACGAAAAGGCCGGCGACGTCGGTCGCCGGCCCGGAAGGGCCGTCGGCCCCGGCTTTCCGTTACGCCACCGGGCCCAGAAGCCCCACCCGCAGGATGATCACGAGGAGCACGTAGATGACGACGGCAAAGGCAAAAAAGCGGTATCCGGACTCGTACCAGGTGACCGGCTGCGGCGCACCGCTTTCGGCGGCGGCAAACGCTTTGGCCATCCTCTCGCCTCCTTCCGTGTTATACTGGAGTAAGCGTCCGTCGGCTTGCCCCACCGGCGCGAGGCTTTCACCGCCGGCGCGAGGCTTTTGTCATCGGGCGGCGGCGACGGGCCCTACGCCCGGAGCGGTGCCTCCTCTTCCGGGGCCACCCTCACCGTATGCGCCTGCCCGCTCCGACGTGTGGACAAAGACCCATGCGCCTGCCCGAACGGGTGCACCGCCGGACTTTAAAGGCCTTTCCATTTAAAACAACTTAAAACAACGCCCTTTTCAGTCCTTTAAAGCCCCTTTAAACCTCGCGTTCCCGCACGGCGGACCTCCCGTCTCCCCGCCCCGGAACCCCGCGGCGGACTCATACGATATGTCGATCCGGCCCGCTCGCCCCGGCCACCTCCCACCGAGCGGGCGTCGCCCGAGATCCCGGCGTTCGCTTCAAAAACCCGTCGCCGGCATCGGCGAACCGGAAGGGGGCAGTCCCGTTGACCGACCGAGATCCCGTCACCGACCGCTATCCCGTCCTCTACGAAGACAACCACCTCATCGCCGTCGTCAAACCCCCCGGACTCGCCGCTCAGGGAGACGGCCGGGAACCGGATTTGCTCGCCTGGGTCAAGGCCCGGCGCAAGGCGCTCGAGCACAAAAAAGGCGAGGCCTACGTCGGCCTCGTCCACCGCCTCGACCGCCCGACCGGCGGCGTGATGGTCTTTGCCAAAACGTCCAAAGCGGCCTCCCGCCTCTCCGCCGCCTTCCGCGAGCAGACCGTCGACAAGCGGTACCTCGCCGTCATCGACGGCCATCCCCGGCCCCCGGCGGGCCGCCTCGTCGACTGCCTGAAAAAACGCCCCGACGGCCACGTCGTCGTCGTTCGATGCGGAGAACCCGACGCCCGGAAGGCGGTTCTCGACTACGCCCTCCTCGGCACCCGGCGCGGCCACGCGCTGCTCGACATCCGACCCCGGACCGGACGGCTGCATCAGATCCGGGTTCAGCTGGCGGCCCACCTCGCCCCGATCGCGGGGGATCGGCGCTACCATCCCCGCCCGGACCCGGCGCTCCCGACGCTCGCCCTGTGGGCGTACGCCCTCATTGTCCCCCACCCGACGACGCGGGCCCCGCTTCTTTTCTCGGCCCTGCCGGACGACCTCCCGCCGTGGCCGGCGTACCGGCCGGAGCTCGCCGCGCTCCGGGCCGCCCTCGACGCAGAAGCCCGGACGATCGCCGAAAACACGGGAGGAACGCCGGGCCCCGGCGGTCCGCCATGAGGCGATGCGAGTCCCGGGGCGTCCGGTTCCTCCTGAAGCTACGGCTCCGCCAACGCTCCTGTTCCGTCGCCCGCCGCGGCACCGCCCGCCTCCTCCCCTGCCCGGCCCTCCATGACGCGATCCCGGTTCTCGAGATCGCGACTCTCCACGACGAGGAGCCACCCCGCCTCGAGACGGATGATCCCTTCCGGCGCCGCCGGTTCGTTGCTCACCCCCCGCCCCATCCCCCAAGAGAGCGTCTCCCCCCGGAGGGCATAGCGAAACCCTTCCAGCACCACGCCCCGAACTTCCGGCGAAAACGGGATGAGCGACACGAACGGAAACCGGCTCCGGAGGCGATGTTCCCCCGGTCCGAAAAGATAGATCCGATGCGCCGGCCCGGCGACGAAACCGGCGAGGCCGTCTCGCGCGATTCGATACAAAAGCTGCACATTGGTCAGACTGTGGTCGAACCGGTCACCGAGGGCACCGTAGAGGACCACCCGCCGAACGCCGAGGCGCTTCGCCTCACCGTAGGCGAATTCCGTGTCCGTCTCATCTTTTTCCGCCGGCAGGACGATGCACGGCACGCCGGCCGCCCGAAGCCTTTCGAGCCCCGCCTCGCCGACGGTGTCGAAATCGCCGACGGCGATATCGAGCGAAAATCTCCGCTCGAGGAGCCAGAGCGCTCCTTCGTCGGCGCCGATCACCCGGAGCCTCCCGCCGTCCGCCTTTAGCGCCTCGAGGAGCGCCCGGTAATCGTCCGGAGCTTTTTTTCCGCCGGCGACGATGACGGCCGTCTCCATCCGCTTGCCCCCCTGCTCCGACCCGCCCTTGGGCTCCCGGGCCGGGTGTGATATACTGAGGCGGAGGTGACTCCGACTTGGCCGCCAACATCCTCCTCGTCGTTCAGTGGCTCCTCAGCGCCTATCCGATCCTGATCATCCTTTACGTGCTTTCCTCGTGGATCCCGCCCCTTTACGAGTCCCGGTTCATCGGCTGGATCGGAGGCCTGGTGGAGCCGTACCTCGGACTTTTTCGCCGCATTATCCCGCCGATCGGCATGATCGACATCTCGCCGATCGTGGCGCTTTTGGCCTACCAGTACATACTCGCCCCGGCGTTTTTCAACGGCCTCGTGACGCTCTTCCGCTGGACCGGGCTCCTCTGAACGGGGACGAATTCCTTCCCGGCGAGGGACATCGCCCGGCGAGGCAACGTCTTTCGCCGCCGCTTCCTCCGCCCACGGCTCTGCCGAACGGTTCGGCAGAGCTTTTTGGTTTCGGCCGGCCGCGCATAACATCCACGCGGACCACCATACTAAAAACCGGCAGCCAAAGGAGGTGAACCCGATGCTTCAGCCGCCGAACATCGTCTCGACGAAGGATCTGCTGTACTTAAAAGACATTCTAACCTGGCAACTGCTCACCCTCAAGCAGCTCCACCATTACGGCCAGGAAATGAAGATGCCGGCCCTCAAACAGCTCTCCGGCCAGCTGATTGAAATGCATCGGCAGCACGCCCAGACGCTCCTCGGCCACCTCAAGACGGACAACGCCAAGGGCGTTCAAGATTTCCAGGCCCGCCTCCAGGTCATGCCCGCCCAGCCGGCCGGCGCTCAGGCGATGGCCACCCGGTCGTAACCTGAGGCCCGACATCGGCGCGCACCGCCACCTCGGGAGCCGCCGAACCCGCCCATCTTCCGGCGGTGGGCGACGGCCGGCATCCGCCCTTGATGACTTAAACCATCCCCCCACGAAAGGAGGGATCCCCTTGGCCCAGGCTCGGACGACGATCAGCCCGCCGGCGCCGGCGGAAAGCCCCTCACCGGCGATGAGCGATCGGGACATCGCCAACGCCCTCCTGGCGTTGGAAAAGTCCCTCACGAGCGGCCTCAACATCGCCGCCTGGGAGGCGTCCAACGACGCCCTCCATCAGGATGTCATGAAAATGCTTCAGGACAGCCATCAGGCGGCCCGCCGGATCTACAACTTCATGTTCGCCCAGGGCTGGTACCCGATCGACGTCGAAGATCAGGCGAAGGTCGACGAGGCGTTCAGCCAGTTCGACCAGAAGCTGAAAGGCGAACTGCCGCCGCAAGGCATGCTCCAGTAACCGCCGACGAGGTCACGCCATGCGCCGAAACGCCGAGGCGTCGCCTCGGCGCCGAAGCAAAAAGGACCCGCCGCGTTGCGGGTCCTTTTCATCGTCTTTACCGGAGGTCACCGATCTTCCGTTGGCCACCGGCCTATCGATCCCGGGCGAGCGGGATGTCACGAACGCACGACGGGGGCGTCCGAAAGATCGGAGACCGCCATCTCGCCTTCGCCGCGGATGAGCTTCTTGCCGAATGCCTTCTTCGGCTTGAGCACGTCCAGCAGGTGCTCGACCGCCCGCTCCGGATCCACCGTTTCGCCGCACGTGTAGCAGTCGATAGCGGCAAAACTGTGCTCCGGATACGTGTGGATCGAAATGTGGCTTTCGGAAAGCATGACGAGCACCGTCGCGCCTTGCGGCTCAAATGCTTTGGACTGGACGCCCAGAACCGTTGCGCCGGACTTTTCCGCCGCCTCGACAAGCTGCTCACGCAGCCATTCGACGTCGTTCAGGCGCTCGGCCGAGACGCCCCAGACGTCGACGGCGATATGCCGGCCGGAAGTGGAGTAGGTCGTCATCTTTCGGATCCCCCCTCCTAGCCATGGTGTGCGCAATGCTAGGACCACCGTCATTCTTTCGGGGGTGCGACGCGCCCCGCTCGCGAATGAAACCGGGTTCCTATTCTTGCTCACCCCGTATACTGTAGCATGAAACGCCAGGGTTTGCAACCGGTTTGAACGACCCAAAAGAACCCGAACCGGCCGGTCCGACTTATGAATATTTTAAAATCAATCCCCTATGTACGCGCTCCTGCCTCAGGCGGGCAGGAGCACCTCCCCGGCGCTCACCCCTCCAGCGCAATGAGCCGGCGGGCGAGCTCCCGGAGCCTGGCGTCGATCGCCGGAATCTCCTCCGGCCGGGCGGCGTTCCGCCGGTCGAGCCACCGGTCGACCTCCGCCCGGATGAGAACGAGTTCTGCCGCACGGGACGCCTCCTCCGGCCCGCCGTCGGCAAACGCCGGACGGCGGGGCGTCCGCTCGAAGATGATCCGCTCGCCGGCCGGCGTCCGCTCGACGATCCGGACGACCTGGCCGTTTTCATAATGATAGAACACGGAAAACCCGCGGTACACCCGTTTCATCAGCGCCTCGCCGCGAAACTCCGCCACCAACCGACGCATCACTTCCGCGAGGCGACCGTCGGTGAACTGGCCGGCGCCGATCGCCCGGTAGCGGACCGTCGCCCGCACCGGCGCTTCCGGCCGTCCCTCTCGATCATTGGGGGCGAAGGAACGTTCCTGGATCAGACGGAGATAAAAGGCGTTGTGGAGCGCGCTGTATCCGACCTCCAGATCGCCGTTTTTAAGGACGTGCTCGTAGAGCGGGATGCCCGCCTCGCGAAGGCGCCGGAGAAGCTCCTCCGCGTCCTTGCCGCCGAGCGCAAGACGGATGGTCTCAAACTCGGTGGCGATGCGCCTACCCATGATATCGCCCCAATTCCTTCGATCTCTGGGTCAGACCGGTCCGCTTCTATTATACAAAAAAACGGGAGGAAAATCACCCGCCGCCCGCATCGTCGAACGGCTCTTCCTCCCCGTACACGAGCCAGTTAAACTGCGGGTAACGCCGCTCCGTCCGACCGTCCAGCGACCTCCCCTCCGGCCCCTGAGCCGGATCCGGCGGGCCGTCGTCTCCCCGCCGCTCCCCCGACCGCCCCTCCCGAAAGCGGAGGGCATAGCGGCGGGCCGCCTCCGGCGTATCGATCCCCTGCTCGGCCCAGTGGAAAAGGATCCGGTCGACGTAGCGGACCGAATTTTTCCCGAACCGGAGCGCCTCCTCGATCGCCGCTTCAATGAGCGCCACGGAAAGCCGCTCGTCCTTGAGCCACCGGGCGACGAGCTCCGCCTCCATCGGCGAAAGGGGGCGGCCGAAGGCCGCCTCCAGCCGGCCGATGAGGGCGCCTCCGTCGGCGTTCTCTCCTTCCGCCGCCGGCCGAAGGAGCGGCGCCGGACGGCGGCCCGCCGTCCCCGCCGCCTCCGGGAGGACCGTCCCCGCCGGCGCAAGCCGTTCCAGCTCGGCGGCCATCCGCTCGTAAAAGGGCGCCAGGTTGAACGTCTCCACCACCCGGCCGTCGGCGTCAAAGTGGATGTCGATCCGGAGCCATCCGGCATCGAGGAGCGCCTTCAGCCGGGCGGCGACCGCCCCCTCGTCGAGGGCGGTGCGGCCGGCGAGAAGCTTCGGCGTCGGAAAGCGCACGCCTTCCCGCTCGAGGGCGGCGAGATGCAAGAGGAGGAGAAAATCGTCGTCCCGAAGGCCCAAGGCTTTGTAGCGACCGAGAAACGGCGCCGGCAGAAGCAAAATCTCCCCCTGCAGGAGCCGGGCCCACGGGGACGCCATCGTCATACCTCCCGACGGCGGCCGACAAACGCGGCCAGGCGCCGGACGCCCTCCTCGATCGCCGCCTCGCCGAGGGCGAACGACAGGCGGACGTGACCGGCGTCGCCGAAGCCGCTTCCGGGGACGACGACGACGCCGGCTTCCTCGAGGAGGGCGTCCGCCCATCGATCCGCATCCGGGAAGCCCTGCCGCTCCATCGCCTCCCGCACGTCGACCCACAGGTAAAACGCCCCCGACGGCCGGAAAGCCCGAAGCCCCGGCACGCCGGCGATCCGCTCGACGATGAGGTCCCGCCTCCGGCGGAACGTCTCGACCATCGCCGCGACCGGCGCCGGATCCATCGTGACCGCCGCCAGCGCCCCGTACTGGGCAAACGTCGTCGGGTTCGACGTGCTCTGGCTCGCGAGGTCATCGAGCGCCCGGATCAGCCGCTCGTCGGCCGCCGCCGCCCAGCCGATCCGCCAGCCGGTCATGGCGTACGTCTTCGACACGCCGCTTACGATCACCGTCCGCTCCACCGCCTGGGGGTCGACGGCAATGATGCTCTTGTGGATGCCGTCGTAGACGAGCCGCTCGTAAATTTCGTCGGCGATGATCCACACCGGCCGGTGGACGAGGACGCTGAAGAGGCCGAAAAGCTCCTCCTCCGTGTACATCGCCCCCGTCGGATTCGACGGCGAGTTCAAGACGAACGCCTTCGTCCGGGGACCGATCGCCCGCTCGAGGGCCTCCGGCGTCAACTTGTAGCCGTCCTCGGGCCGCGTCGGGACAAAGACCGGCACGCCGCCGGCGAGGTGGATCTGTTCCGGATAGCTCACCCAGTACGGTGTCGGAACGATGACCTCGTCCCCAGGATCGAGGAGCGCCTGAAAGAGATGATAAAGCGCCTGCTTGGCGCCGCTGGCGATGTGGACGTTTTTTTCCGACCACGAAAGCCCCCGATCCCGGTTGATCATCGCGGCGACCGCCCGCCTGAGCTCCGGAATCCCCCCGGACGGCGTGTAGCGGGTCTTCCCTTCCCGAAGCGCCCGAACCGCCGCTTCGACGATCTCCGCCGGCGTGTCAAAGTCCGGCTCCCCGGCGGTAAATGCGACGAGGTCGCGCCCTTCGGCGGCGAGGGCCTTCGCCTTGGCCGCGAGGGCCAGGGTTGGCGACGGCTGAAGCGTCTTCACCCGTTCCGAAAGCGTCAGCCCTTCGGCAGCAAACGATTCGCTCATCGCACGGCCCCTTTCTCAAACTCGGCTATGGCCCCTTCCGAGGCCCCGCGGACCTTTTCCCGACGGCCGAACCGGCCCGGCGTTCAACCCGGCGGCATCCGCACGAGGAGATATCGCCGGCCGTCGGAGAAATCGTAATACGCATACCCGACGCCGCCGTCCTTAAGCCGAACGACCGCTTCGTAGACCGGCCGGCCGAACTCAAATCCGGGGGTGAGCCGGACGAGGCGACCGTCGGGAAAATCCTCCCCGACCCTGGCCCGAACCGCCGACTCCGGGACCGGACGGCCGGCGAAGCGGCCGACCGGACGGCCGGTTTCGTCAAACCAGAAGGTCCCCCCGTCGGTGACGACGGCGAGGAGCGACCGGCTTCCCCGGTACCAGAACGCCGCCTCGATCCGGGCGCCTTCCGGCAGGGCCGGCCGCACCCGCTCCAGCCACGCCTGAACCTCCGCCTCGGGCGCCAGAGCGGCCCGGGCGGTCCAGAACAAGAGCGCCGCGGCGAACAGGAGGAGGGAAACGGCTGCGGCGACCCGGACACCCCGGGTCGACGGGGGAGCGCCGCTCGCCCTCATGCCGGCCCGCCGGCCGCGCCGCCGGCCCGAAAGCGGCGGCTCCTCCGCTCCGCCTCGTACCGGATTCGCTCGGCATCGAGGGTGAGCACCGTCCGGCGCCACATGAGCCAGCGGCCGTCGACCATGACGCTTTCGACGTCCGTCCCCCGGCCGTTGTAAACGAGATGGGAGAGGAGGTCATGGGCCGGCACGTAGCGAACCGACGACGGGTCGATGACGATGAGATCGGCCCGCATCCCCGGAGCGAGGCGCCCGACGTCTTCGAGAAAGAGGGCCTTCGCCCCACCCGCCGTCGCCAGCTCGAGCGCCGCCGCCGGCGGCACCGCCGCCGCGTCTTTTTCCCGCCCTTTGGCGAGAAGCGACGCCAGCCGCATCTCGTCGAAGAGATCGAGGTTGTTGTTGCTCGCCGGCCCGTCGGTCCCCAGGCCGACGCCGAGACCCAGCTCGAGCCAGCGGGCGAGCGGGGCGATGCCGCTTCCCAGCTTGAGGTTGGAGACCGGGTTGTGGGCGATCCGCACGTCCCGCTCGGCGAGGAGGCGAAGCTCGTCGTCGCTCAAGTAGACGGCGTGGGCGACGAGGGCCGGCCCGTCGAAAAGGCCCGCCTCGAGCATCACCCGGGCCGACGAGCGGCCGGTCCGCGCCCGGACCTCCGCCTCCTCAGCCTCCGTCTCGGCGAGGTGGGTGTGGATCGGCCGACCGAGGTCCCGGGCCGCCTCCGCCACCTCCCGCAAAAACGGTTCCGGACACGTGTAAGCGCTGTGGGGGGCAAGCATCGTCGTCACCCGGCCGCCGTAGGCGCCGTGCCACCGCCGGGCGACGTCGATCGCCTCGGCAAGCTTCGCCCGGCGGGTCGCCTCGTCGCCGAGGCCGATCATCCCCCGGGCGAGCACCGCCCGGAGGCCGCTTTCCCCGACCGCCTGGGCGATGACGTCGATCCGGTCGTACATCTCGGCAAACGCCGTCGTGCCGCTTTCGATCATCTCCAGCTGCGCAAGGAGCGTCCCCCAGTAGACGTCCTCGTCGGTGAACGCCGCCTCGTTCGGCCACATCGCCTCTTCCAGCCAGCGCTTGAGGGGAAGCCCCTCCCCGAGGCCCCGAAGGAGGCTCATCGGCGTATGGGTGTGGGCGTTCACAAGCCCCGGAAGCACGATCCTCCCGGCGAGGGAGCGCCGCTCGGCGGGGGGAAGCGCCGGGCCGCCGATGTCGTCCGCCGCATTCATCGCGCCGTCGCCGGGCGCCGACGACCGGTTGCCGCCGTCCGGCCCGCCGCTTTGTGCCGAGCGGTGGCCGACGTCCGGTGCAGGCGGGTCGCCCTCCCGCTCGACGGCGGCGATCCGCCCCCCTTCGATCACGAGATGCCCCCGAACGAGCCGCCCGTCCTGATAGAGAAGCGCATCTTCCAGCACAAGCCGCATGGTCGGCCTCCGTCCGCCGCCGGGGTTCCGCCCGGCAAACATGATATCCGATTATACCGGATCTCGACGGGCAAAAAAAAGCCCGGGGGGACCCGGGCGCGTCCGGCCTCCTGGCCGTCCTTTCGCTGTCCGATCGCGTTCTTTCGCGATGCTTTCGCTTCTTGCCGACACTTGATCGTTGCCTGCGCCGACATCCGGTTGCTGCCTGCCGACAAAGCCTTGCGCGCGCCTTCCGTCGCGATTACATCACGAGGTATTCCGGTTGCCGGAGGTAGTACGCCAGGCTGTGGAGTTCCGTCGTGAGGTCGGCGTGATGGACCCGGACGTGGGGCGGGACGTGGATGATCGTCGGGGCGAAGTTGAGGATCGCTTCGATGCCCGCCTCGACGAGGAGGTCGGCGACCTCCTGAGCCGCGTAGTCCGGGACGGTGATGATGCCGACGCGGATGTCTTTTTCTTTCACCGTCGGCTGAAGTTCTTCCATCGGCTGGATGCGGATGCCGTCGATCTCCCGTCCCGCCTTGAGCGGCGAGTGATCGAAAATGGCCACGATGCGCATGTTGTCCTGCTGAAACGCATTGTACCGCGCCAGCGCCGTCCCGAGATGGCCCGCGCCGACGAGGGCGACAGGGATGAGCTGATCGAGATGCAGGATCTGACGGATCTTTTTAATAAGGTAACGAACCTCGTATCCGATCCCCTTTCGGCCGAATTCGCCGAAGTGAGCAAGGTCCTTCCGAATCTGCGCCGGGTTCAGCCCAAGGTCTTTCCCCATTTGATGGGAGGAAACCGTGCGCACCCCCATCCGATCGAGATAGGTGAGATAGCGCAGATAGATCGGCAGTCGCTTGATCACTGCATCGGAAATCGGTTGCTCGCGATCTCTGGCCACGGTTTTCCCCCCTCCCTCGTTCAGCGCGCCGGTTCTGCGGCGATTCTCCGCCGTACTATGCCAATTGTAGCGTTCAAAATCTGTTTCGTAAAGAGATGTTTTTGCAGCAACAGACGATCACAGCGCCGGCCCTTCCCGCATCTCCGCCGCCTCGCCGAGGGCGACGGCCGTCGGCCGGTTGGCCGCATCGACGAAGACGACCGACGGCCGGTGCCGGGCCGCCTCCTCCGGCGTCATGAGGGCATAGGCGATGATGATGACGACGTCGCCGACCTGAACGAGCCGGGCGGCGGCGCCGTTTAAACCGACGACGCCGCTTCCCGCCGGCCCGGGAATGACGTACGTCTCGAGCCGGGCTCCGGTGGTGACGTTGACGACCTGCACCCGCTCGTTCGGCAGGATGCCGGCGGCCTGAAGGAGATCGGCGTCGATGGTGATGCTGCCGACGTAGTGGAGGTTGGCCTCGGTCACCGTCGCCCGGTGAATCTTGCCCTTCATCATCGTAAGCCACATCTCTGCCCGCCTCCCGACGTTCGTTGCTTCGATCTTAAAGCGCGAGGGGCACCTGCGACGGGGGCCTCCGCGAAGCTTTCCGGCGCCCGCCTCAGGCGGGCGGCACCGCGACGCGAACGTTGTCGATGAGCCGCGCGGTGCCGAAAAAAACCGCCGCCGCCACGAGCACCGTCTCACCAGGAACGAGCTTCGCCTCCGGGGCGATCGGGCGAAGATCCGGCCACCGGACGAGCTCCACGTAATCGATCCGCGCCGTTTTGGCCGCCGCGATCCGGGTGCGGACCCCTTCAAGGAGGACGGCGGCGCGCCGCTCCCCCGATCGGATCGCTTCCGCCGCCCAGGTGAGGGCCCGGTAGAGGACCGGCGCCTCGGCCCGCTCTTCCGGGGAGAGATAGACGTTCCGGGAGCTCATCGCCAGCCCGTCGGGTTCCCGGACCGTCGGCACGGCGACGACCTCAACGTCAAAGTCGAGATCGAACACCATCCGCCGGATGAGGGCGAGCTGCTGCGCGTCTTTTTCGCCAAAATAGGCCCGCGTCGGCCGGACGCGGTGAAAGAGCTTGGCGACGACCGTGAGCACGCCGTCAAAATGTCCCGGGCGGCTCCGCCCGCAGAGCCCCTCCGCCATCCGGCCGGCCTTGAGGCCGACCTCCGGCGGCTCCGGATAGACGTCCGCCACCGGCGGATGATAGACGATGTCCACGCCTCGCCCGGCGAGAAGCGCCGCGTCCCGTTCGAGATCGCGAGGGTAGCGCTCGAAATCTTCTCCGGGCCCGAACTGGAGCGGATTGATGAAGATGCTCACGACGACGACGTCGTTTTCTTGCCTGGCCCGATCGACGAGGGCGAGGTGCCCCGCATGCAGGTAGCCCATCGTTGGCACAAAGCCGATGCTCCGGCCGGCCGCCCATGCCGGCCGGAGGGCCGCCTGAAGGGCCGCCCGGCTCTCGATTCGCTTCATCCGCTCACTCCTTTCCTGCCGCTTACTGTCGACCCCGTTCACATCGTCCGCCGGAACTCGCCCGCGGCCCATCGGCTGCCGAAAATCAACCACGCCTTCCCGGACGGCGGGCGATCAGGCGCCGGCGTCCGATCCCGGCCCGGCCGCCTCCCCCGGCACCGCCTCGACGGGGAGATAGGCGTGGGCCGCCTCCGGAAACCGGCCGCTCCGAACATCGTCGGCGTAAGCCCGGATCGCCCCGACGATCACCGCGTCGAGATCGGCGTAGCGCTTGACAAACCGCGGCGCCCGGCCCGCGCCGTACCCGAGGAGATCGTGATAGACGAGCACCTGGCCGTCGACGAACCGGCCGGCCCCGATGCCGATCACCGGAACCGGCACCGCCCGGGCGACCGACCGGCCGACGGACTCCGGAACCGCTTCCACGACGAGGGAAAACGCGCCCGCCTCGACGAGGGCCTTGGCATCGGCGACGATCCGCTCCGCCTCCGCGGCGCTTTTTCCCTGGACGCGGTAGCCGCCGGTGACGAGGACCGTCTGCGGCAAAAGCCCCAGGTGGCCCATGACGGGGATGCCGGCGGCGACGAGGCGCCGGACGAGCGGTGCGACGTCGGCCCCCCCTTCCAGCTTGACCGCGTGGGCGCCCCCCTCCTGAATGAGCCGTCCCGCCGCCCGGAGGGCCGCCTCCGGCGCCTCATGGGCCCAAAGAAAGGGCAGATCGGCGACGGTGAACGTCTCCGGCGCCCCGCGCCGGACGGCCTGCGTGTGATGGACCATCATCTCGAGCGTGACCGACACCGTCGAGGAAAAGCCGAGCACGACCATGCCCAGCGAATCGCCGACGAGCAAAAGGTCGACGCCGGCGGCCTCCGCCAGCCGGGCCGACGGCGCGTCGTAGGCCGTCAGCATGACGATTTTTTCCCCGCGGTCTTTTTTGGCCTTGAGCGTCTCCGGGGTCTGCACCGCCTTCGCCTCCTCAACAAAAAATCGCCTTACCCGCGCACGCCGGGTTAAGGCGACCCGTCTTCCCGATGGTCGTCTCCGTCCGACGGCTCGGAGCGCTTGTTCCGGCCGCTTCGCCGGGGCTTCGGGTGCAGCGCTTGCCGCCCCGCCCGGACGAAGTTCCGGGGTGTCTTTCATTATATCACAAACCGTCCGCCTCGCTAAAACGCCCGGCGACCGGCGCCGCCGCCCCTCCGCCGTTGATCCCGAACGGCGCCGGGACGACCCCCGTCGCGCCGACGCCGGATGCCCGTCTCGAGACAAAAAAAGCGGCGCTTTCCGCGCCGCCGGCCTCCCTTCCGGACCGCTCCCCCGCTCGTCCCTGCCGGCCGCGCCATCGTTCGGGCGGGTCGGCCCGGTCGCCGTATGTATGTGCATAAAATCACAAATCCATACGGTGAGGCGTCTTTCTCTTTTCCCGGGACACGCTCACTTCTTATAGAAGTCCCGGTTTTTCTGGATGTAGGACTTCCACTCTTCCGGCACGAAATCTTCGTGGTAGATCGCGGACACCGGGCAGACCGCTTCGCACGCGCCACAGTCGATGCACACGTCGGGGTCGATGTAGTACTGGTCTTCCCCTTCGTGGATGCAGTCCACCGGGCAGACCTCGACGCAACTCGCATCCTTGGTCCCGATGCACGGCTCGGTAATGACGTAGGCCATCGTCGACCTCCCTTTCGCCTTCGCTTCGTCCGGTCGGCGGCCGGCCATCCCTCGGCGCCGTCCGGACCGCCGATCCCGAGGGCCGGGGTCGTTCGAACAGCATTATAGCAATCCTCGGAAGCGATGACAAGCCTTCTTTTTCCGATCATCCGGCGGGGGCTCCATCCGAGGTCGCCGCCCCGGCGCCGGAAGCCGCTTCTTGCAACAGGCAGAGCAGGGTCACGGCAGCGATCGCCGCCGTCTCCGCCCTGAGGATGCGCCGCCCGAGGCCGATCGGCTCGGCACCGAGCGCGCGTAAGGCCGCCCGCTCGGCATCGGTCCAGCCGCCTTCCGGGCCGACGACGACGAGGAAACCCGGCGCGCCGGAGCCGGGAGCGTTCAAGTTCGCAACGTCCGAAGGGACGGCCTCGAACGGCCGCCGAAGATCCGGCTCCGGGCGGTTCGGAAGGAGGCGGGCCAGGAGGTTCGGGGCGCCGGTCAGCGCCTCGTCGGCGAAGTAAGCCCGGACGCCGGCCAGCCGTCCGGAGAGTTCCGCCTTGAGCGCCTCGACCCAACCGTCTGCTGGAAGGATGGGATGGAGGGCCGGCAGCCGGCTCCGGCCGCTCTGTTCCGCCGCCTCTTTGGCGATCTTCCGCCAGCGCGCCTCCCGCCGGCGGACGGCTTCCTGCCGCTCCTCGGCCGGCCGGACGACGCTCCGGGCAGCGACGAACGGGTAAAACGCCGTGATGCCGAGCTCCGTCGCCTTGGCGACGATCCAGTCCATTTTGTCGCCTTTGAGGAGCGCCTGGACGAGGACGAGGAGGGCCGGCGGCTCGCCCGCTTCCGGAAGCGTTTCAACCGGCGTCGCCCAGACCGCCTCCGGCGTCACCCGCTCGAGCCGGGCGCGAACGCGCCGGCCGGTTCCGTCGAACACTTCGATCGTCTCGCCGGGGCCAAGGCGCATCACCCGGGCGATGTGGCGGGCATCGTCACCGGAGATGACGATCCGCGCCGGTCCGATCGCCTCTGGCGGCACGTAATATCGCTGCACTCGGTGCCTCCTTTCCGCGCATTCGCCGTGTTCCCGGGTCTCGGCGATTCTGTTCATCGATCGCCGGACGACCCAAAACGCCGTCCGTCCGCCCCGGAACCGGACCGCTCCGCCCGGGTCCGCCTCGCCTACGGCCGGACGGCCCAGAGCGCCGTCCACCCGTCGGCGGAAAGCCGCTTAAGCTCGATGAGCCCATGGGCGAAAAGAAGGCGCGCCATCCGCTCCGCCTCCGCCTCGATGATCCCAGAAAGGACGATCCGTCCGCCGGAGCGAAGGCGCGGGACGGCCTCCGGGACGAGCCGCTCGTGGACGTCCGGAAGGATGTTGGCCACGAGGAGGTCAAACGGCCCCGCCTCCCCGGCGACGAGATCGCCGGCGCGCACGGTGACCCGGTCGGCGACGCCGTTTCGCCGGACGTTCTCCTCGGCGACGGCGACGGCCACCGGATCGACGTCGATCGCCCGGACGGAGGCGGCCCCGAGCATCGCCATGGCGATGGCGAGGATGCCGGTTCCGGTCCCCACATCGATCGCCGCCTCGCCCGGCCGGAGGGTCGCCTCGATCGCCCGGAGGGCGAGGATCGTCGACGGATGGGTCCCGGTCCCGAAGGCCATCCCCGGCTCCAGCCGGATGACGATCCGCCCGTCCTCCGGCGGATTTTCCCACGCCGGAACGATGATGAGGCGCTCCGACACCGGCACCGGCCGATAGTACCGCTTCCACGCTTCCGCCCAGTCGTCTTCCCGGGCCCGCCGCACGGTCACGGTGCCGGGTCCGGGGTCCAGGCCGAAGCTTCTTAAGCTCCGCACCTCCTCCGCCAACGCTTCAAGGCGCCCTTCCGCTTCTTCCGGCAGGTAGGCGGTGACGACGATCGCCCCGTCCGCCTCCCCGAAGACGACGCCCCGGGCGCCCAGCGCCATCAGCCGCTCCGCCACCGCCTCGTGGGCTTCCGCCGTCGTGGCGACGGACACCTCCAGCCAGTCCATCTTCGTCTCCTTTCCGCCCGTTGTCGCCGGAAGACCTTCCCGGGGCGTTCCGGCGCCGCATGTCATCCGGCCCTCCGGCGCCGCCGGTCTCCCAAGCCCTTCGAGAGGCGCGCCGCCGACGCCTTGCCGCTCCGCCGAAAGCGGCGCGCTCGATCGCCGTCCTTTTGCCTCAGGCCGCGGCGGGGCGATCGGCGAAAGCCCTGCCGAATCCGGTTTGCGGCCGGGCGGTCAGTCCCCCCGGAAGGCGCGTTTCATCTTATCGAAAAACCCTTCCGAGGCATCCGCTCCTCCATCGTCTTCGTCCGGAAAGGCCTCCCGAAGAAGCTTTTTCTGCCGCTCCGTAAGCTTGGACGGCACCCGCACGATCACCCGGACGAGGAGATCGCCCCGGCCCCGGCCGCGGACGTCCGGAAATCCCTTCCCCCTGAGGTGAAAGACGGTATGCGACTGCGTCCCCGGCGGGATCGTGAGCCGGGCCTTTCCGTCCATCGTCGGCACGTCGATCTCCCCGCCCAGCGCCGCCCGGAGAAACGAGATCGGCTGCTCGAGGTAAAGGTCGTTTCCCCGGCGCTCGAAGCGGGGGTGCGGCCGGATGCGAAACGTGAGATACAGGTCCCCCGGCGGGCCGCCGCGGTGCCCGGCCTCCCCTTCCCCGGCGACGCGGAGCTCGGTCTGTTCGTCGATGCCCGGCGGAATGCGGACCTTGACCGTCTTCTTCCGCCGGACCCGGCCGGTGCCGCGGCAGACGGGACACGGTTCGGCGATGACCCGGCCGCTCCCGCCGCACGTCGGACACGTGCGGCGGGTGACGATCTGACCGAACGGCGTCCGCTGCACCGATTCGACGGTGCCGCGGCCGCCGCACGTCGGGCACGCCTTCGGCGCCGTGCCGGCCCGGGCGCCGGTTCCGCCGCAGGCGTCGCAGACGTCGTCTTTTTCCAGGTCGAGGTCGACCGTCTTGCCGAAGTAGGCGTCTTCAAAGTCGATCGTCAGCGTAAGCCGGAGATCCCGCCCCGGCCGCGGGCCGTCGGCCCGCCGGCCGCGGCCGCCGCCGAAAAACATGTCGATGAGATCGTCGAAGACGCCGAAGTCGCCCGCTCCGGCGTCAAATCCCCCGAACCCGCCGGCCCCGCCGGCGCCGCCGGCCGCTTGGGCGCCGGAGACGCCGGCGTGGCCGAAGCGGTCGTAGGCGGCCCGCTTTTCCGGATCGGAGAGAACTTCGTACGCTTCGTTGATCTCCTTAAATTTTTCTTCGGCGTCCGGGGCCTTGTTGACGTCCGGATGGTACTGGCGCGCCAGGCGGCGGTACGCCTTTTTGATCTCCTCGGGACTGGCATCCCGGGAGACGCCGAGCACCTCGTAGTAGTCCCGCTTCACCGGATCTCACCTCCCCCGACCGACGGCCCAGAAGACCCCGGGCGCCGACCGAACGAACGGCCGACGTTCCCCGGCGGCCGACCGGCCGCCGGCGCGGCCCGTCTCCGAGACAAAACGGCGCTTGGGACGGCGCCCAAGCGCTCAACCTCCAGCCAAGACGAGGGGGACGCAAACGAAAAGCGTTACGCCCTTCCGTCTTCCTTTTTGACCTCCTCGTACTGGGCGTCGACGACGTTGTCCTTGTTCGCCCCGCCGCCACCCTCGCCGCCCGGGGAGGTTTTCGCCTGCTCGTACAGCTTCGTCGTCAGGCCGTGCAGGACGGCGGTGAGGGCGTCTTTCTTCGCCCGGATGGCCGCCTCGTCGTCTTTGCCGAGCGCCTCCCGAAGCTCCCGGATCGCCGCCTCGGCCTTTTCCCGGTCGTCCGCCGACACCTTGTCGCCGAGATCCTTAAGCGTCCGCTCGGTGGAGTAGATGAGCTGGTCCGCCTCGTTTTTGAGTTCGATGAGCGCCTTCCGCTTTTTGTCTTCTTCGGCGTACTGCTCGGCCTCTTTGATCATCCGCTGGATCTCTTCTTCGCTGAGGCCGCTCGAGGCGTGGACGGTGATTTTTTGTTCTTTTCCGGTGGCGAGGTCTTTCGCCGAGACGTGGACGATGCCGTTGGCGTCGATGTCGAACTTGACCTCGATCTGGGGCACGCCCCGGGGCGCCGGCGGGATGCCTTCGAGGATGAAGCGACCGAGGGACTTGTTGTCCTTCGCCAGCGGCCGCTCGCCCTGGAGGACGTGGATCTCGACGGACGTCTGGTTGTCGGCGGCGGTGGTGAAGATCTGGGAGCGGCTCGTCGGAATGGTCGTGTTCCGCTCGATGATCTTCGTAAAGACGCCGCCCAGCGTCTCGATGCCGAGGGAAAGGGGTGTGACGTCGAGGAGGACGACGTCCTTCACCTCGCCGGCCAACACCCCGGCCTGGATCGCCGCCCCGAGGGCGACGACCTCATCGGGGTTGATCCCCTTGTACGGCTCTTTGCCGATGAACGCCTTGACCGCTTCCTGGACCGCCGGAATGCGGGTCGAACCGCCGACGAGGATCACCTTGTCGATGTCCTGGGGCTTGAGCCCGGCGTCTTCGAGGGCCTGCCGGAGCGGCCCCATCGTCCGCTCGACGAGGTGCCGGGTGAGCTCTTCGAACTTGGCCCGGGTGAGGGTCATCTCGAGATGCTTCGGCCCGCTCGCGTCGGCGGCGATGAACGGGAGCGAGATCGTCGTCGAGAGCATGCTGGAAAGCTCTTTTTTCGCCTTTTCCGCCGCCTCTTTGAGCCGCTGAACGGCCATCGGATCTTTGGACAGGTCGATGCCGTGCTCTTTTTTGAACTCGGCGATCAGATGGTCCATGATCGCCTGGTCGAAATCGTCGCCGCCGAGGTGGTTGTCGCCGCTTGTGGCCTTCACTTCAAAGACGCCGCCGCCGATCTCGAGGATGGAGACGTCGAACGTGCCGCCGCCTAAGTCGAAGACGAGGATCGTCTGGTCGTCCTCCTTGTCGAGGCCATAGGCGAGGGCCGCCGCCGTCGGTTCGTTGATGATCCGAAGGACCTCCAGGCCGGCGATACGGCCGGCGTCCTTCGTCGCCTGCCGCTGGGCGTCGTTGAAATAGGCCGGCACGGTGATGACGGCCTTCTCCACCTTTTCCCCCAGATAGGCTTCGGCGTCGTCCTTGAGCTTCTTTAAGATCATGGCCGAGATCTCCTGCGGCGTGTATTTCTTGCCGTCGATCTCGACCTTGTAGTCGGTGCCCATGTGCCGCTTGATCGAGAGGATCGTCCGGGTCGGGTTGGTGATCGCCTGCCGCTTCGCCGCCTCGCCGACGATCCGCTCGCCGTCGGGCTTGAACGCGACCGCCGACGGCGTCGTGCGGCTTCCTTCCGCGTTCGGGATGACGACCGGTTCGCCGCCTTCGAGGACGGCGACGACGGAGTTGGTCGTGCCGAGGTCGATGCCGATCACTTTGCCCATGCTCGTACCCCCTTCTTTCAGCGATCTTTCAGCGATCCGGCCGGCCGACGACGCCGACCTCCGCTACGATTCGACGACCTTGACCATCGCCGGACGGAGAAGCTTGTCGTGCAACCGGTAACCCTTCTGCAGCTCCTCGGCAACGGTGCCGGGCGAAAGACCCTCCGCCTTCGGCACGAGGCCGACGGCGTGGTGGACCGCGGGATCAAACGGCTGCCCGACGGCCTCCACCGGACGGACGCCGACGGCGTCCAGCGCCTGAAGCAGCTGGCGATACACCATGTCGACGCCGTCGACGAAGCCACGAAAGACGTCTGCCGGCACAGCCCCGGCGCCCGTTCCGACGGCCTCCGCCCCGGGGGCCTCCGCCTTTTCCCCGCCGGCGCCGAGATGGGCCATCGCCTGGGCGAGGGCCCGCTCGAAGGTGTCGAGGATGGGCAAAAGCCGCTCCGCCAGCGGCTCGGGGCCGTAGCGGATAAGCGCCTCCCGTTCCCGCTGCTGCCGCTTTTTATAGTTGTCAAAGTCGGCGGCCAGGCGGACGTACCGCTCCCGCCATTCGGCGGCCTCCCGTTCCGCCTCCGCCTTCTCTGCGAGGACGCCGGCGCACGGGTCGGGCGCTTCCGCCGCCTCCGGTTCGGCCGCCTCTCCGACCGCCCCATCGCCGGGGGGCGCATCCGGCGAAGCGCCGGAGGGGGCGTCATCCCCTCCTTCGACGGCTGAAGCGGAGGCGTCCCCGGCGGCCCGGGCGAACCCTCCGTCGGAGACGCCGGCCGGCGCAAGCCCATCGCCGGCGGCCAGTGCGGGGCCTTTGCCGGCACTCGGCGCGGGGCGCTCGCCGAACGCCGCGTCGTAGGGCGCCTTGTCTTCTGAGCGTCTTACGTCCATCGGCCGTTCACCTCAAGAGACGATCCCGAGCGCCCTCGCGCCCGGGATCGAAGGTTTCCGTCGCCTACCCTAAGCCGCGCTCCCTCCAGGCGTCGAAGATGAACGAAAGCGCGGACAGAAGCCCGATCGCCTTGGCGTAATCCATCCGCGGGGGACCGATGATGCCGATGGTCGTCCGCTGCCCCTCGCCGACGGTGAGCGTCGCCGTGACGAGGCTCAGAGGACTCCCGAGGCCGAGGACGTCCTCCAGACCGATGTGAACCTGCACGCCGTCTTCGACCTGCCGGAGGACGGTAAAGAGCGGCTCCTCGGCTTCAAACAGTTTCAAAAGCTCCCGCACCCGGTCGACGCTCCGGAACTCCGGCTGGGCGATGATCTCCGTCGTCCCGTCGACGATGAGCCGGGCCTCTTCCCGGGGGTGAAGGAGCGCCTCGAAAAAGCGCTCCGCCCGGAAGAGCGCCTCCCGATTCGATTCCATCGCCTGCGCAAGCAGCCGGTGGATCTTCGGCGCGAGCGTCGAGATCGCCGTGCCTTTGAGCTCGGCGTTGATTCGTTCGACGAGATGGGCCAGATCCTCCGTCGACAGGCCCTGAGGCAGCTCGACGACCTTGTGTTCGACGTGGCCGGTGTCGGTGACGAGGACGGTCACCGCCCGAGCCTCGTCCAGCGGGACGAACTCGAGCTTCACCAGCCGAGCGGTGAACACCTCCGGCCCGAGGGCGACGACGGCGTAGTGGGTGAGCTCCGCCAGGATCGCCGCCGTCTTCCTGAGCGCCTCCTCGATCTCGACGGAACGGGCGTAGAAGCGCCGTTCCAGGGCTTCGACCCACGCCCGGTCGATCGCCTCCGGCGTCAGCAAATGATCGACGTAGTAGCGGTAGCCTTTGTACGAAGGGATGCGGCCAGCGGACGTGTGGGGCTGCTCGAGGTAGCCCATCGCTTCCAGGTCGGCCATCTCGTTCCGGATGGTCGCCGGGCTCAAGTTGAGCCCCGTCAGGCGCGCGATCGTCCGGGAGCCGACCGGCTCCGCCGAGCGGATGTAGTTTTCTACGACGGCCTGGAGGATGGCGCGTTGCCGTTCGGTCAGCACGGCCATCACCTCCCGACGTTAGCACTCGAACGGAACGAGTGCTAACTCATTTCCAAATGTACCAGACGACCGCCGCCGTTGTCAACGGTCATCGAACAAAAATTCAGCGAGCACCGCGTTCATCACGGGGCGGACCGCCTCCGGCAGCCGAACCCCCCGCTCGTCGATGACGATCAGCCCCTCGGCCTCAAGCCGCCGGAGGACCGGGCCGTAGACGTCTTCGAGGTCGACGCCGAAGCGGCGGCGAAACGCATCCCGGCGGACGCCCTCGGCGAGGCGAAGCCCGAGGAACATCGTCTCCTCGATCGCCTCCCGACGACCGACCGGCCGAACCTCGGTGCGGAATTCCGAAAGCGTCCGGGCTCGGGCATAGCGGGGAAGGGACGGCACGTTCGCCGTCCGGACGCCGAAGGCGTAACCGTGGGCGCCGGGGCCGAAGCCGAAATACGGCCGGTTGTTCCAGTAGGCGAGGTTGTGCCGCGACCGGCCGCCGGGGCGGGCGAAGTTCGACACTTCGTACGGTTCGAAGCCGGCATCCCGGGCCGCCGCGACGACAAAGGCGTACATTTCGACCACCTGCTCGTCGTCGGGAAGCGGAAGCGCCCCGTAAGCCCGCATCCGGCCGAAACGGGTCGCCTCGGCGACTTCCAGCGCGTACGCCGAGAGGTGATCGATCGGAAGTCCGAACGCCCGCCGGACGTCCGTCGCCCAGCCCTCGAACGTCTGACCCGGCAGGCCGTAGATGAGGTCGAGCGAAAGGTGAACAAACCCCGCCTCCCGCGCGGCCAGCACCGCCTCCTCCGCCTCCCGGCCGGTGTGCTGACGCCCGAGCGCCAATAACTGCGCATCGTCAAACGTCTGCACGCCGACGCTCAACCGGGTCGTCCCCCGGCCGCGAAGCCGGCGGAGGAGGGCCTGGCCCTCGTCTCCGACGAGGCCTTCCGGATTCGCTTCGACGGTCCATTCCATCCCCGGCGCCCGACGGGGAAACGCCCGCTCGAGAAGATCGAAAAGCCGCTCCAGCGCCGCCGGTGAAAGAGCCGTCGGCGTGCCGCCGCCGAGATAAAGCGTCTCGATCGGAAAAGGATAGGCGCCGCCGTACGGCGCGAGGACGAGGGCGAGCTCCCGCTCGAGCGCCTCGAGGTAGAGCGCCTCCCACGGCGTCCGCGGCCCGACGAAGACGGCAAAGTCGCAGTAATGGCACTTGGCGCCACAAAACGGGACGTGCACGTAGACGTGCCGCGGCGCCGCCTCCGGATCGGACCCCGCCGGTTCGGCCGTCGCGCCCGTTTCGACCGCTCCCGGCTCCGGCATCGTCTCCCCCCTCTCGAGCCCCTCGGCGATGAAGCGACGCAAAGCAAAAACCGCCCGTCGCTGGCCCGGCCGATGCGCGACGCCGGCGACCGGCCTCCCGACCCGGACCGAAGCCGGCCTAGCCCCCGTTTCGGCCGCCCTCGTCGACCTGGAGCACGGCGATAAACGCCTCCTGCGGGATCTCGACGTTCCCGATCGCCTTCAGGCGCTTTTTGCCTTCTTTCTGCTTTTCGAGCAGCTTCCGCTTCCGGGTGACGTCGCCGCCGTAACATTTGGCGAGGACGTTTTTCCGGAGGGCCTTCACCGTCTCCCGGGCGATGACGCGGCTTCCGATCGCCGCCTGGATCGGAATTTCAAACAGCTGCCGCGGGATGAGCGTCTTCAGCTTTTCCACGAGCGCACGGCCGCGGTAGTATGCCTTGTCCCGGTGGACGATGACGCTCAAGGCGTCGACCGGCTCGCCGTTGATGAGGATGTCCATCTTGACGAGGTTCGACGGACGGTAGTCGGCGAGCTCGTAGTCGAACGAGGCGTAACCGCGGGTCCGGGATTTCAGCTGGTTGAAGAAATCGAAGACGACTTCCGCGAGGGGAAGGTCGTAGACGAGCTGCACCCGGTTCGGCGTCAGGTAATCCATGGTCTGAAAGACGCCCCGCTTCTCCTGGCAGAGTTCCATCACCGCCCCGACGTAGTCGTTCGGGACGAGAATCGTCGCCCGAATGAACGGCTCTTCGATCGCCTCGATGAGGCCGGCGTCGGGCATCTTCGACGGGTTGTCGACCTCCCGCACCTCGCCGTTTTTGAGCTTGACCCGGTAGACGACGCTCGGCGCCGTGACGATGAGATTGAGCCCGAACTCCCGCTCGAGGCGCTCCTGGACGATCTCCATGTGCAGAAGCCCCAGAAAGCCGCAGCGAAACCCGAACCCAAGCGCCTGAGACGTCTCCGGCTCGAAGGTGAGCGACGCGTCGTTCAGCTTTAATTTTTCCAGCGCGTCCTTTAAGTCGTCGTAGTCGTCGGAGTCGACCGGATACAGCCCGGCGAAGACGACCGGGAGCACCTTCCGGTAGCCCGGGAGCGGCTCCGGCGCCGGCCGGCGGGCGTGGGTGATCGTGTCGCCGACGCGGGTGTCGGCGATCGTCTTGACGCTCGCGGCGACGTAGCCCACCTCGCCGGCGGAAAGTTCCTCGACCGAAGTCGGCCGCGGCGCGAAGACGCCGAGCTCCGTCACCGTGTGCACCTTGCCGGTGGCCATGAAGAGGATCTCGTCGCCGATGCGGATCGTCCCGTCCTTCACCCGGATGAGGGCGACGACGCCCCGATACGGGTCGTAAAACGAATCGAAGATGAGCGCCCGAAGCGGCGCCTCCGGGTCACCGGCGGGCGGCGGGATTTTGGCGACGATCTGCTCGAGGATCGCGTCGACGCCGATCCCGAGCTTCGCCGAAGCGAGGACCGCCTCCGAAGCGTCGAGGCCGATGACCTCTTCGATCTCCCGTTTCACCCGCTCCGGATCGGCGCTCGGGAGATCGATCTTGTTAATCACCGGAAGAATTTCCAGGTCGTTTTCCAGGGCGAGGTAGACGTTCGCGAGCGTCTGCGCTTCGATCCCTTGCGTTGCGTCGACGACCAGGAGCGCCCCCTCGCAGGCGGCGAGCGACCGGGAGACTTCATACGTGAAGTCGACGTGGCCGGGCGTATCGATCAGGTTGAGGACGTAGCGCTCGCCGTCTTTCGCTCGGTAGTGGAGCCGGACGGTGTTCAGCTTGATCGTGATGCCCCGCTCTTTTTCGAGCTCAAGCTGGTCGAGAAACTGGTCTTCTTTCTCCCGCTCGCCGATGGCGCCGGTCGCCTCCAGAAGCCGGTCGGCGAGCGTCGATTTGCCGTGATCGATGTGGGCGATGATGGAGAAATTCCGGATCTTTGCCTTCGGCACGCGTTCGATGTCCGCCATCCGCGTTCCTCCTGCGACCCCCACCGTTTCGGCCCGCGGCCCGGCAATTCGCGGACCGGGATCGGAATGACCGAATGAATGATTCATTATACCACAGACTTCCCCTTCGGCGCCGCCCGGTCGCGGGCCCGGCCGGAGCCTCACATCGCCTCGAGCCGCCGGATGCGCTCCTCGATCGGCGGGTGGGTACGGAACCACCGCTCGACGTCGCCGAACGGGTTGACGAAATAAAGGTCCGCCGTCGTCTCCGTCGCCCGGGCGACCTTGGCCGGCGCCTCTTTGAGGCGCGTCAGGGCCTTGATGAGCCCCCGGGGATTGCGAGTGAAGTTCACCGCCTGGGCGTCGGCGTAAAACTCCCGGTTGCGCGAAAGGGCAAACCGCGTAAGCTGCGCCGCCAGCGGCGCCAGGAGCAGCACCAAAAGCGCAAGAAGGATGATTAGGGCCTCCGGGCCGCCCCGGTCGCTCCGGCGCCTCCGCTCCCGTTCTCCGGCGCCGAACCAGAGGAGCCTCCGGCCGATGTCGGCCAGGAGGACGATGACGCCGACGAGGGCGACGGCGAGCGTCATGAGGCGGGAGTCGCCGTTGTGCAGGTGGGCGATCTCATGGGCGGCAACGCCTTCCAGCGCCTCCCGGTCCATGATCCGAAGGAGCCCCGTCGTAAAGGCGACGGCTCCCCGATCCGGCGCAAAGCCGACGGCAAAGGCGTTCGGCGCCTCGTCGTCGACGACGTACACCTTCGGCTTCGGCAGCCGGGCGGCGAGGGCGACCTCCTCGACGACGTGATGGAGCTCCGGCGCCTCGGCTTCCGTCACTTCCCGGGCGCCGGTCAGGGCGAGCACCTGCGCCGACGCCGTAAAATAGGTGAGCGGCAGATACACCGCCGCAAACAAAAGCGCGCCGGCGAGCCCGGCGCGGACGTCTCCGAAGAGCGTGCCTGCGGCCCAGCCCGTCGCCGCGACGAGGGCGACGAACACGACAAGAAGCGCCGCCGTCCGCCGGCGGTTTTGCCGGAGCGCCTCATAGAGCATGCCGATCCCCCGCCCGCCTCACGTGAACCTGACCTGCGGCGCCTCCCGCTCCGCCTCCGGGATGGCAAGGAGCTCCATCGGCCCGAAGCCGAACATCCCGGCGATGAGGTTCGTCGGAAACGACTCCCGCCGGATGTTGTATTCGGCGGCGGTCCGGTTGTAAAGCTGCCGGGCGTAGGCGACTTTGTTTTCCGTCGTCGCAAGCTCCTCCTCAAGCCGGAGGAAGGTCTCGTTCGCCTTGAGGTCCGGGTATGCCTCGGCGAGGGCGAAAAGCTGCCGGAGCGTCCCCGTCAGCGCATTGTCCGCCTCCACCCGCTCCACCGGCGAGCCGCTGATGAGGCGGCTTCGCATCTCGATGACCTTGGCGAGGGTCTCCTGCTCGTACTGCATGTAGCCCTTCACCGTCTCGACGAGGTTCGGGATGAGGTCGTGCCGCCGCTTGAGCTGCACATCGATCTGGGCCCAGGCCTCCTTCGCCCAGTTGCGGTAGCGGACGAGGCCGTTGTAGCCGGCGATGACGTAAAGGACGAGGAGGACAAGGACGCCGAGCAGGATCCAGCCGATCATCGGAGCGCTCCTTTCGAGGCCCGGCGGGCATTTTCCCGGTTTTCAGTATACCATACCGCCGGAACGCGGGTGAACAAAAGAAAACGTGCAACCGTTCTTTAATTTCGTGACACGATGCTGGCAATCCCTTGACCGCCGCCGATGCAGAGCGTCGCCATGCCATATTGCACGTTTCTCCGACGCATTTCATGGACGAGCGTGACCAGAATTCGCGCTCCGCTCGCCCCTAAGGGATGTCCCAGCGCGATTGCGCCTCCGTTTACGTTTAACACCGCGTCAGGAATTTCAAGTTCCCGCTGCACAGCCAACGTTTGAGCGGCAAAGGCTTCATTCACTTCAACGAGGTCAAGACGATCCATCGATAATCCGGCTTTCTTTAACGCTTTACGCGCTGCCGGAATCGGACCAAGACCCATGAACCGCGGATCGACGCCGGCACTGGCATGGGTTAAGAGCATGGCCAACGGCTTTAAGCCGAGCGCCTCTGCTTTGGCATCGCTCATGATCACCAACGCGGCCGCGCCATCATTTAAACCCGACGCATTGCCGGCCGTCACCGTGCCGTCCGGCTTAAAAGCCGGAGGAAGGCTGCGGAGTTTTTCCAACGTCGTATCCGGGCGCGGATGTTCGTCGTTTTCTACCCACACCACTTCACCACGTTCATTTCGAACGGCCACCGGGACAATTTCTTCCTTGAAGAGGCCGCGCTCCATGGCTCGCGCCGCCTTTGTTTGGCTCGACAGCGCAAATCGATCTTGTTCCTCACGCATAATCGCATAACGCTCGGCGATGTTTTCCGCCGTAACGCCCATATGCACGTCATAAAACGCGTCCCATAGCCCGTCCAGGAGCATGCTGTCGAGGAGCGTTTGATGTCCCATACGAAAACCGCCTCGCGCCTCCGGCAAAAGATATGGCGCGCGGCTCATGCTTTCCATACCGCCGGCAACGATGACCTCGGCTTCCCCGGATTCGATCGCTTTGGCCGCCAATTGCACCGCTTTCAGTCCGGAACCGCAGACCATATTGACCGTATACGCCGGGACGTCGTAAGGCAGACCGGCGCGCACCGCCGCCTGTCGGGCGGGATTTTGCCCTTGCCCGGCCTGCAACACATTGCCCATGATGACTTCGTCAACTTCTTCCGGCGGAAGGCCCACCCGTTCCAGCGCGCCCCGAATCGCCGTCGCACCGAGCTCGACCGCCGATACGGTTTTCAACCGCCCGCCGTATTTTCCGACGGGCGTGCGTACAGCACTGACGATGACGGCCATCCTTTTTGTCATCCTAGATCACCTTCACAAAAAGTGCGGTTCAATTTTCTGCTCAAGCGCCTGGAGCACTTCAAGCGACGAGCCGGCCGGCGGTCCGCATCTTCACGAGCTCCACTGGCGATTTTAAAACGATCATGTCGGCGATCCCTCGAGGGCCGACCGGATGCGGCGGAAGACGTCGTCGATGGCGCCGAGGCCGTCGATCTCGGCGAGCACGCCCCGGGCGCGGTAGAAGTCGATCAGCGGCGCCATCGCCGCCGCGTTCACCCGCAGGCGTTCGGCGACCGTCTCTGGCCGATCGTCGTCCCGCTGGTAGAGTTCCCCGCCGCACCGGTCGCAGACGCCGGAGACCTTCGGCGGATTGAACTCGAGGTGGGTCGTCGCCCCGCACCGGCGGCAGATCCGGCGGCCGGCGAGACGCCGGATGAGGACGTCTTCCGGGACGGCGAGGTAGAGAACCCGGTCGATCGCCCGGCCGGCATCGGCGAGAAGCCGCTCGAGCGCTTCCGCCTGGGGGATCGTCCGGGGAAAACCGTCGAGGAGGAACCCGTCCGCCGCGTCCGGCTCGGAAAGCCGCTCCCGCACGATGCCGATCGTCACCTCGTCGGGGACGAGGGCGCCGGCGTCCATGTAGCGTTTGGCCGCCAGCCCGAGGGGCGTCCCCTTCGCGACGGCCGCCCGAAACATGTCGCCGGTCGAGATGTGGGGGATGCGGTACGCGTCCCGGATCCGCTCCGCCTGCGTGCCCTTGCCGGCGCCGGGGAGGCCCATCAAGATGAGATTCATGCGCTCCCTCCTTTGCCGCCCATCGCCGCGCCATCTCACCGCCAATTCCAATGGAAAATCTAAATGGAGCGGCCTCGCCGCTCCTGATGAACATTTCAAATCTTAGTTATCACCTGCCGCCAACTTCCGGATTGCATCGACCGCCTCCGGATTCTCAAGCGATGATAGATCCCCCGGATCCTGACCAAGGTATGCGGCACGAATAGCCCTGCGTAATATTTTTGCATTTCTTGTTTTTGGAAGATCGTCAACGCAATAAACCGCCTTCGGCCGAAGCGCTTTCCCGAGCCGTTCCGCCACCCAATGGAGAATCTCCGATCTCAAATCTGATGTCCATTCCCACCCGGGTTTTAAGACGACAAAGGCCACAGGCACTTCGCCTTTAACATCGTCGGGAACGCCGATGACCGCAGATTCTTTTATCGCAGGATGAGCGGTAAGGATGGACTCAATCTCAGCCGGACCAAGACGTTTTCCGGCGACGTTCAGCGTGTCGTCGGAACGGCCTGTGATCGTCCAAAAGCCGTATTCGTCCAGAATCACCCAGTCACCGTGTACCCATATGCCGGGCCAGTGCTTCCAGTACGTCTCCTCGTAGCGCTCCGGCTCCCCCCAGAACCCTCGCGTCTGCCCGACCCACGGCGCCTTTAAGACGAGTTCCCCGACCGTTCCCCGCACGGGCTTTCCGTCCAGGTCATAGACGTCCGCCGCCATGCCCGGAAGGGCCGCGTTGAACGTGATCGGCGCGATGGGCTTGATGAGGACGTTCCCGAGGATGCCTCCGGAGATTTCCGTCCCGCCGGAGTAATTGAAGATCGGGATCCGGCCTTTTCCGACCTTCTCAAACAGCCACTTCCACGGCTCCGGGTTCCACGGTTCGCCCGTCGAACCGATGACGCGCAGGCTGCTTAGATCGTGGCGCCCGGGGTACGCTTCACCGTGCGGCATGAGCGCCCGAATGAGGGTCGGCGAAACCCCAAGGTGCGTCACCCGGTGGCGGGCCACCAGATCCCACAGGCGATCGGGGGCCGGGTGATCCGGCGTGCCGTCATAGAGCACCATCGTCGCCGCGTTGACAAGCGTGGCGAAGACGAGAAAAGGCCCCATCATCCAGCCCATGTCGGTGACCCATAGCATGACGTCGCCCGGCCTGACGTCCATGCCGAAGCCGGCGTCGAAGGCGCTTTTGAGGGGAAATCCGCCGTGGGTGTGAAGCGCCCCCTTCGGTCGGCCCGTCGTGCCGGAGGTGTAGATGATGAGGAGAGGATGGGCGCTGTCCAGCGGCCTGAACGTCTCGTTCGAGGCCGGGGCGTAGGGAGGCGTGCCCGTCTCCAACGCCTCCCATTCGACGTCGCGCCCGGTCTGTAAACGTCCCACCCGCCCCGCCCGCCGGACGACGATGACCCGCTCCACGTACGGCGCTCGCTCCACCGCCCGGTCGGCCTCTTCTTTCATCGCCACCAGCCGTCCGCGGCGAAAGAAGCCGTCGGCGGTGATGAGGATCTTCGGCTTGGCGCTCTCCAGCCGGGTCCAGACGGCTTCCGCGCCGTAGCCGGAGAACATCGGCACGGTGACGGCGCCGATTTGCGCCGCCGCCAACAGGGCCACCACCGCTTCCGGAACCATCGGCAGGTACAGGGCCACCCGATCCCCCGGCTGCAAGCCAAAGCGGACCAGCCCTTGAGCGACGCGATCCACCCACGCGGCCAGCTCGGCATAAGAAACGCGCTTCGTCTGCCCCTCTTCGCCTTCCCAGATGAGCGCCGGGCGGTCGCGAACGAGCGGGTCCTTCAGCCACTTGCCGAGGGCGTCGTAAGCGGCGTTGAGCTTCCCGCCGACGAACCACTCCGGCCACATCGGCCCGCGGCGTAAATCGAGCACCCGTTCGTACGGCTTCATCCAGGCGATGCCGAGCGCCTTTTCCGCCTCGCCCCAAAACCAGGCCACATCGCGAACGGACGCGGCGTAGAAGGTGTCGTAGTCTTCAAAACCCAAGGACTTCATCCATCGGTAAAGCCGGGTCTCGCGGATGAACGCCTCAGACGGATGCCAGACGGGCTCGGCCATGCGCAAGCCTCCTTATTGCTCTGCACATCCGCCTTCGCTTACTTGCGGGTCGGTTCGGCGCGCTCCGGAACCGGCTGGCCGAGCCATTCGCGGTAGAACGTCTCGATATCCGGCTCCCAGTTGTGGATCACCGGGTACCAGGGCGTCGGCGCTTCCACCTCCAGCAGCGTGCCACAGTTCGGGCAGTAATACTCCCGGAAAACCTGCCAATTCGGGTCCGGCGCCATCAGCTTAGGATAAATTTCGTTCAACGTTTCCTCCGTGTCCCGCACGTAGATGAGCGCATGCAGCTTCCAATTGTCCCGGTAGTCGCAGAATTCGTGACCGCAATCGCACTTAATTACCCACTCTTTTGTGTCTTTCTTTTGCACGATGTACAGGTGATACTGGTAAGGAAGGATGATGCGGTCCTCCCACGGCACCCGTTCCTGCAAGATCTCCAGGTACAGCCGGAAGCGCTCGGGGTCTTTGGGCTCCGAGAGCATGCGATGCAGCGTCTCCCAATCGATCGTCCCGTCGATCAGCTCTTCAATTTTCTTTCGATCGTAGGCCATAGGATGAACCTCCTTATGGGTGTCATCTTCCTCGTTAATTTGAGTGGACGTTCGGAGGGCTTGAGGAGGGCGGAACTTGCCGCCCCCCTGTCGCGCCTTACTCTTCGACGAGCACGAGACGCTTTACGTCGGGCAGCTGTTCCACGCTCATGCGATGCTTCGCACCGAAGGTCGGAACCTCCAGTTCTTCCTCGGTCAAGCTCCAATCCTCCGGGAGATCCCAGAAGCGCTTGAATTCCTCCAAAAACCGAGGGCTCAGCTGGAAGCTCGTCGCGAACATGTGACGGACCTGCACCGAGGCTTCCTTGCGCAAGATGCGCTCCCGCTCCTCCTTCATCCACTCGCGCGTCGGCTTCCCGCGGGCGATGCGCTCTTTGCGGATCTCCGCACGGCGCTTTTCGGTGGCCTCCCGATCCACATGCCAGCGGCCTTGCGCATCTTGAACGATGACCGCCCCGTACACCTTTTCCGCGTAGCGGGGAAGCAGGTAACCGCCGTTTAAGTCCGCTTCGATCTTCGCAGGATCGCGCTCAATCGGATCGCCGAAACCGGGACCGCCGCGCAAGTAGTTCAGGTAGAGATCGTAGTTCTCAAAGATCGTCTCCGTGGTCATCGTTTGCTTATCCCGCTTGATGGTTTGGGCCTTCATGAGCTTCTCGTACTCGGGATGGTCCGGATCGGCGTCAGGCCCCAGCGGAATCGGCTGTCCCTTCTCGATCCGTTCTTTCAGATCGGTGCCATGGGCTTCGAAGCGATAGCCGGCGGCCGACGGATAGCCTCCCATAAGCCCCCAGTCGCTCACCATATACCCGTTCCCCATGAAGAACATGGTCCAGTCCTTGGCGTTGTACACCATGCGGAGCGTCTCATATCCGCACCCGCCGCGATACTTGCCGTAGCCGCCGGTGTTGGCCTTGACGTTGCGCCCCAGGTAAATGAGCGGCTCCGCCAGCTCCCAAATCTCCATGTCGCCCATGTCGCCCTCGGGGTTCCAGATCGCCGCCGCGTGATCCAGGCCGTCTTTCACCGCCGAGGCCCCCGTCCCCTCGGAGGCCGCCTCAAAGCTGTTGACGGCGTGAATCTCGTCGTACTGGTTGAAGCCGCCGCCCTGGAGCCAGTTGGACGTGTTGGCGTTGCCGGCGTTGACTTCTTCGAGATACCCGCGGGCAAAGTAGGCCGTGCTGAGGCTTCGCCAGATGGCGCTCCAGGCGGAAACCAGGAAGTGCCAGGCGTACGAGTGGGCCGAGCGGCGATCGTCCGGGTTCTGCCATGTCCCCCTGGGCAAGCGGAATTGCGTGGCGTAATAGGCCCCGTCATTGACGAGTTCCGTGGGAATCAAGGTCTGCGTCATCATGACCCAGATGCCGCTGGTAAACGAGACCGGTTGCGCGTTGAACGAATGCCAGCCCCAGCGGCTCGAACCGTCAAAATCGAGCTTCCAGGTGCCGTCCGCATGGATCGTGATTTCATGCGGTGCGTGCATGATCGTGTCGACTTTGGCATAAGGCGGAACGTTCACGTCCGGATGCTTATAACCGACGTCGACGAACGCCACCGCCCGGTACTTCCCCGGCACCGTCATCGACTTGATCCTGCGGATGAGACCTCGGCGCCCGTCCTCCACGATCTCGTAGGCAAACTTCATATAGTTGTCGATCCCGACTTCCCGGATGAGGTCGAGCACCAGATCGCGGATCATGTGGGCGCCGGCAATGCGGGTGCGCTCATCGAGCAGCCAGTAGCGCGTCGTGCGGATCGAGCGCTGGCTTTCGTGGAGCCAGTCGCGGAGGGGACGGTCGTTTTCTCCGGTTTTCCGGCAGGTCACCTGGTAACCGTCGCCGAAGCGCTGCACCGGCCCCATGGTCATCGACCCCGGGCCAAGGGCGCCGGTATCGATGACGTGCGTCACGCCGCCGACCCAGCCGACCAGCCGATCTTCCCAGAAGATGGGGACGATCGTATGCACGTCGCAGGGGTGAACGTTGCCCAGCATGCAGTCGTTGTTGGTGAAAATGTCGCCCGGCCGAATCCCCGGGTTTTCTTCCCAACCGTTTTCGATCATGTATTTGATGGCCGCCCCCATCGTTCCGACGTGGATGATGATGCCCGTGGACGTCATGAGTGAATCGCCGGCGGGGTTGTACAGCGTAAAGCAGAGCTCACCCTCCTGCTCGACGATCGGCGAAGCGGCAATGCGCTTCGCCGTCTCGCGGGCATGGACGACGCCGGCGCGAAGCCGCGAAAACATTTTGTTGTAAAGAATCGGGTCGCTCTCCTTGAGTTCCAGATTCTTAAGACCGGCATAATGCCCCGTCTCCCGCGTGAGCCGCATCACCGCATCGCGGTGTGTTTTGAGCGTCTGTCCTTCCAACTTCAATGGACGAAAGTCAAGGCCCAGTTGCGTTTTCGCCATTTGGACCTTCCTCCTTCAAATTTGTGATGGCTTACCGGCGCTTGAGATGGAAGAGGCGGTGCGCGTCCAACGTCGTGCTCCAACCCGGGGGCACGACCAGCGTCGTCGCCGGCGCCTCGATGATCGCCGGTCCCTCAATCTGATTGCCCGCCTTTAAAGCGTCCATATCCCAGATGTCGGCGTTGACCCACTTTTTGCGGAAGTAAAATGGTCTCTGGCCGCGATGCGCCTCTTTCGGCGGTGTTGCACCGCTGAGCGGTTCTTCGGGAATCCGCGGTTTGACGCTCGGCACGATGCCGCGCATGATCGCTCCGGTAATGGTGAAGCCCAATTCGGGACTGCGGGCGGCTTTGGCGTACACGCGGGCATACGTCTCTTCAAACGCTTCCGTCAACCGGTCCCAGTCCTCGGCCTTTTCGACCCGAGCGAGCGGAGAATTGATCTCGAGGTCGTTCAGCTGACCGCGGTACATCATGCGGTACCCCGGAAACAGCGTGACGCTTTCGGGAGAATAGCCGTTGAGGCGGAACTCTTCGATCACCTTTTCGGCCAGTTCATTCCAGGCGCTCTGCAGCTCTTTGACAGCTGCAATCTTCTCGGCCGCCCCGGCGTCCGGCGCGACGTTGATGTCGAGGCTCTTGTCGTAGCGGTACTCAAAATCCGCCGCGGCGCAACCGAAGGCGGAAAAACCGGCCGCCCAGGCTGGAATGATGACGTCCTCGAAATCGAGCCCTTCGGTATACCCATAGGTGTGGACCGGGCCGGCGCCGCCGTAAGAGAAGCAGACAAATTCGGAGGGATGATACCCTTTCCCGCTGATCATCGCCCGCAAATGATCGCGAAGGCGCGTATCCAGGAGCTCAATCACACCGGCGGCCGCCTCTTCCACCGAAAGCCCCAGCGGACGGGCGATTTGTTCCTCGATCGCCATTCGGGCCCGTTCCGGATCCAGCTTGATCTGCCCGCCGAGGAAATTATCCGGATTGATGTAGCCGAGCACGACGTGACAGTCGGAGATGGTGACGGTCTCGACGCCGCTTTCCGGCCAGCAGACGCCGACGCGATACCCCGCGCTGTCCGGACCGATCTTGATCGCCTGCGTATACGGATCGATGCGCACGTAGCTGCCGGCGCCGGACCCGACGCTGTCCATCTGCACGAGCGGCAAAGACAGGACCAGCCGGGCCATGTCCGGATCGTGCTGGATGGTGAATTGCCCTTGCACGATCAGCGCCATGTCAAAGCTGGTGCCGCCGATATCGGTGGCCGCGATGTTGCGGTAGCCGAGCCGTTCGCTGAGCGATCGCGCCCCGATCACGCCGCCGATCGGTCCGGATACGACCGTCCGCGCCAGCTCTTTCGCTTTCCAGCTGATCGTTCCACCGTGGCTGGCCATCACCCGCAAGTCAAACCGGGCGCCGAGCTGTTTGAACCGCTCGTTGATCTGGACCAGCGTCCGACGCGACGGTTCGGCAGCATACGCTTCGAGGATGGTGGTATTGGTCCGGTGCGATTCTTTGCGCACAGGATAATAGTCGGAAGAAGCAAAGACCGGAATCTCCTTCCCGGCCTCCCGCAACACCTCGAGGACGATGTCGCGCACCCGCCGTTCATGGACGGGATTCTTGTAGGAATGGAGAAAGCTGATGACGATTCCTTCCACGTTCCGCTCCACAAGCTTTCGGGCCGCCTCGTACGCCTCGTTTTCCCGCAGCGGAATAACGATGTTTCCGAACAGGTCGATCCGTTCGGTGACCCCGAAGGTCAGCTCCCTCGGCACCAAAGGCGGGTCGTAGCGATGGGTGTTGAGGTGCAGGCGATCTTCGTATGAATAGCCCAGGTACGATTGAATCGACCGCCCCATGCGATGAAAATCTTCCATCCCTCGGTTGACGATCAACCCGACGCGCAAGCCTTTCCGCTGGACGATGCGGTTGAGCATGGACGTCCCGGAATACACGGCCGTCACCAGCTGCGGAAAAACGTCTTCGACGGCGAGATTCCACTGCGCCAGCGCGTCGGCCGAGGAGTTGATGAGGCCGACCGACTCGTCGTGCGGCGTGCTTTGCGCCTTGCCGACGACGAAATTCCCGTCTGTGTCCACGAAAAAGGTGTCCGTCATCGTCCCGCCGGCGTCGATGCCCAGCACTTGAATGCGGCGCGTCATCCTCCAACCTCCTTGGCCCTCCCGTTTGGCCTAGCCCTACGTTTGGCGAACCGAGACGTTCGCTCGCTTATTGAGCTAGCAATCCGCGTGCCAAAACCGGATGCTTCGTCGAAGCGCCCGAAGACCGCGCCCGGCGCTGAAGGGGGTGTTTAAAAATGAGACAGTCTTGTTTCGCAATCGATACAAGGTTGGGTCGATTGTGCGTTTGCTTTCGAATGTCTGTTGGTCTACAATACGGCCAGAGTGGTTCGCCTCCCCAACACGTCGTCCCCGAAGGAGGTGGGACCATGGGTGAAGAACTGGCCCTTCTATCTCCGCAAGAAATTCAGGACAAAAAACGCGCCCTATGGCGCGCGTGGGAAGCGTATGTGAGCGACCGTCGCGTCGAATCCGGGTTGCGCGCATCCGTCCTTGAATCGTGGAAGCGCAGCCAATCGCTCGGGATCCAACCTGAACAAAAGAAGGCGCGGTACCTTCACGAAATCGATGAAGTCATCGAATGGAGAAGGCAATCGGAGTTTTTTTTGACGGCGATCCCCGTTTTAGAACATATTTTCGATCAAATCAAAGTCACCAAACACCTGCTGACGTTGACCGACGCCGGCGGCCGGATCATCTATCTTCAAGGGGAGCATTCGATCCTCAAAAAGGCGGAAACCATGCTCTTCGTCCTCGGGGCGGACTGGAGCGAGCCATCGGTCGGAACGAACGCCATCGGCACATCTCTCTATCTGCAAAAACCGATTCAAATCTTTTCATATGAACATTTTGCTCAAGCCGCTCACGACTGGGTCTGCTCCGCCGCACCGGTGACCGATCCCCATTCCGGTCAAGTGCTCGGAATCGTCGATTTGACGGCGCCGTATGAATACGCCCAGCCGCACACCCTGGGCATCGCCAAAATGATCGCCGTGCAAATTCAAAAAGAATACACCAGAATATCTGATAATTTGAGGAAACATTTATATGACGAATATATGAACGCTCGAAAGCGCTGGCCCGGCGAGCCGATCCTCCTCTTCGACAGCGCCCTGCAGATGCTCACCCAGAGCCCGGAAGCGCAAGCCACGCTCCAAGAACTTCAAAAACGGCATTCATCGCGCTCCATATTGGCGGATATCCGCGAAACCCTCCTCACCTGCCCCGAGCTCGAATATACGTTTGAGCTGACGGATACGGGCTATGAGGCGACGGCCGTCGTCCTGATCCGGAAAAACGAACGCATCGGTTTTCTCGTTCTCTTGCGCCGGCGCTCCCGGTTGCGCCGTGTTTCTGCCCCCTCCACCCGCCCCGTTCTCCACACCCCCTGGGACACGATCATCGGAAGCTCCCCGGCGATGCAACATGCCATCCAACGCGCCAAAATCGTAGCCGCAACCGATGTTCCGGTGCTGATCACCGGTGAGAGCGGAACTGGAAAAGAACGGTTTGCCCAGGCGATCCATGAAGCCAGCACCCGCCACCCGCACCCGTTCGTCGCCGTAAACATCGCCGCCATCCCCCGTGAGCTGATCGCCAGCGAGCTGTTCGGCTATGAACCCGGCGCCTTTACGGGGGCGAATCCCAAAGGCAAAAAAGGAAAATTTGAAGAAGCCCAAGGCGGCACGCTGTTCCTCGATGAAATCGGCGACATGCCGCTTGAGCTTCAAGTTTATTTGCTGAGAGTCCTGCAAGAAAAGAAGATCATGCGCCTCGGCTCCTCGAATGCCCGGCCGGTCGATGTGCGCATCATCGCCGCCACCAATCATAATCTCGCCGAGCGCATCGCCCAAGGCGCCTTTCGCCTGGATCTTTTTTACCGTCTGAACGTCGTCGAGATCGCGCTGCCTCCGCTGCGCGAGCGCGCGCAGGACATCCTCTTGCTTGCCGAATTCTTTTTGGATAAGTTCGCCAAGCAATACGGAAAATCCGCCGCGTCCTTTGACTCCGACGTCGTCCGCTTTTTTGAACGATACGCATGGCCGGGCAATGTCAGAGAACTGCAAAATGTTGTAGAGCATGCCGTCATCTTTTCCACCGGAAGCGTTATTTCACTCAACAACTTACCGAGTTACTTATTAAACGAGGCGCCGGATTCCGATTCGCTCCCGCTCGACCCGCTGGAGCGCGAAGAGAAAAAAATGATCGATTATTGGTTGCAAAAAGCAAATGGAAATGTGAGCGAAGTGGCCCGACGGCTCAATCGCTCGCGGGCGACCATATATCGCAAGATTAAACAATATGGAATCAATCTTTCAAAATACTCTAATATAGATTAGCGCAAAAAGGAACGGGCATCCCAAGGAAAACGGCGAAGAAAGGGGGTCCAAAGATGAGCGAACCGACCGTCCGTCTCGAACCGTCCCTCAAAACCGAACTCCGGATCACCGCCGAGCTGAAACAATCGCTGGACCTCCTCATGCTCGGCCTCCCCGAGCTCACATCGTATATCGACGAACTCGCGCGTGAAAATCCGGCGCTTCACGTCGATCCCCCCCTCTGGCAGACGTCCGGATGGGCGACCGGCCGTCCGCGGAGCAAAAGTCGAAGGGTCTCGAACGAAAGCGACCCGTATGACCCGCTCTCCGCCCTCCGGGCGCCGGAACCCTCGCTCACCGATCGCCTGAAAGCCGAGCTCCGCATGCGCCTGCTTGACTCCCGGCTTTTACGCGATGCCTGTCTCATCGTCGATGCCCTTGATGAACGGGGATTCCTTGGCGTCCCGCTGGAAGCACTTGCGGAACGCTTTGCCCGTCCGCTTGCGCGTCTTGAAGCCGCCCTCGTCATCGTCCAGTCGCTTGATCCTCCCGGCATCGGCGCCCGGAACCTGCGCGAATGCCTCCACCTTCAGCATCGGCGGCTCGGGGAGCCTCTGCCGGTTTTGTCCGCCATCATCGACGAACACCTGGAAGACGTCGCCAGGGGGCGGCTTGAGGCCATCGCCCGGCGGCTTCGCGTCCCGATCGAAGCGGTCGTCGAGGCCGTGGCGCTCCTCAAAACGTTTAACCCGCGGCCCGGCGGCGAATTCGCCGTCGAAGCGACCGTGTACGTCATCCCCGAGGCGGCTGTCCAAAACGACGCGGGGACGCTCACGGTGATCCTCTACGACGACGTTTTGCCACGCCTCTCGATCGACCCCGCGTTTGCCCGAATGGAACGCCGACTCGATCTCGATCCCCGCACGCGGGATTATGTCTCCCGGAAAATCGCCCACGCCCGCAAGCTGATCGATCAGGTTCAGGCGCGGAAGGCGACTTTAGAGCGCGTGCTAGAGGCGGTCGTCCGCCGGCAGCAGGAAGCCTTTCTCCACGGACCGGAGCGACTGAAGCCGCTTACGATGCAGGTCATCGCCGAGGACGTCGGGCTCAGCGTCTCGACGATCTCCCGCACGGTGCGCGAAAAGCACATCGAAACGCCGTGGGGGGTCATCGAATTCAAACGCCTGTTCCCTTCGCCGGTCGGCGGTAGCGGCGATGAAGCCACGCCGACGACATCCGATGCCATCATCCGCAAGATCAAAGCCTATATCGATGCCGAAGACAAAACAAATCCACTGTCCGACGAGGCGCTGGCCGCCCTGCTCCATCAAGAGGGGGTCCCCGTCTCCCGCCGGACAGTGGCCAAGTATCGCGCGATGGCGGGCATCCCTTCGTCCCATCAGCGCCGGAGCCCGGGAAACGGGCGCTCCGTTACAGCGACTCCTTAGCTTCCGGAGCTTCCGGCGCTTCCAGATCGAGGCGCGAATAGGCCCGCGTTCGCGTTTCGGGCGAAGTCACGGCGAGCACCAGGCTGAGGGCGAGCCCCAGCATCATAAACCCACCAATCATTAAAAGGCTGGTGAATTAAGTCCACTGGATCGACCATCTTCGCCCGACGAGGTGTGACGTCCGAACGAATAGAACCGTCAAAAACGCCGCCACTCCCCTTGTGAGCCTTTCGTATGCCGGTTTGAGGCACACGGAACTCCCGGTCTGTGGGCGCTTCCGCACATACCGGCTTAATCGTTTGAGATTCTGCACTACAGCCGTCAGGATGGCTTGCTCTTGCATCGCTTCCAAGCCACGGCTTCGAGCACGGCTTAAGCCGTGCTGCGCTTTGCCTTCGGCAAAAAGACGTTCAATGACAACGCGTCGTTTCCGAATGGCTCGGTAATGCGTTTGACCATTCAGGCGACGCACTTTGTTCCGCACGAGCACCGCCTTGATCTTGCTCCATCTTTGGCGCGCTTTCTCCGGATCCCGGACGGCTCGGCGCCACCCGGGGAGCGCTTCTTTTTGAAGCGATCGCACGGGAATAAGGGGAACGATGTCCATCTTCAAAAGCCGATCGAGCGTTTCCGTATCGGCATATCCACCGTCTCCGGAGACGCTTTGAATGCGAAGAGAGGGGTGCTCACGCCGGATGTGCAGCAGAGCTTCGATGGCGGCCTCTCGTTCCGCAGTGCCCGTGATGATCTTGGCCTGGGTCCGCAAGATGACGGAGGAGCGGGTGTCCACCGTATGATGAATGAGATAACGCAAATGGGCTTCTTGACCGGAGCTCTTTCGATAAAGGCGGGCATCCGGATCGGTCATGCTCCGGTGGGTCCGGTTGGAAAACCGCTCCCCCCGAAAATCGCCCGGCTTCTTGGGTGGCCTTCCCGACGAAGCCGAAGGGGAGCCGGGGGATGAAAGGTTCGGGCCCGGATCGGGAGGATGGGGGTCAGACGGAGAGGAGTCGTCTTCGTCTCCGCCGTCGGAAAACGAGCGATCTTCTTCCTCCAGCCGGGCCAGATAAGCGTCAAGCGACTCCACGGGGACCGGCGCGATGGGCTTTAAACTGTGGATGGAAGCATTGGCTCGGACAAGCGTACCGTCCACCGCGACATGCACTTCCGGCTGAACGAGCCCTGCGGCGATGCACTGATCCACCACATGGCGCATGGCTTTCTCAAAAATGCCGTGCCTGCGCCAAAGTTTCCGTGTTTTGACCACGGTCGTACGATCCGGAAGCCGCGGACCCCCGGCCTCCGGGTGAAGTACGGACTCAAAATCGAGCCCTAAGAACCACAAATAACCGGCGTGCATGGGGAGCGTTTGAAAGAGTTCCCGCTCAGAGTGATTGAAGAGGTAAGAAAGTAAGATGATTCGCATGACGAGTTCCGGATCGACGGCCGGGCGTCCGGTGCGTTCCGAATAAAGCGGGGCGACCCACTCATGGATCGCAGAGAAGTCCAAGACGCGATCGATTTGGCGAAGGATGTGATTTTGTGGCACGAGGGCTTCCATATCAATATGCTGAAACAATTTGGGTTGATGGGAAGTCAATCGTCGAGGCCGCATGTTTGAATCTCCTTTTTGAGAAGGGATGCTTGCTTGCTTTGATTGAATGAATTCGATCCATGGGTCCGGTTTTCCTTCAAAACGAAGGGGTTTTTCACCGGCCTTTTAAAAAATTTCTCGGGGCGGAGGTAAAATCAGATGCCCGTCGGACGCATCTCCGCCCCGAAACGGTCTTAAAGCCGTCAGATGATCGTCGCATGCTTGCGCCGCGGGAGTTCAATGTGTTTTTCGCGAAAGAGCTCAAAATAACGCATCAGTTGTGTTCTCAGTTCCTTCGGCGGGATGAGCTCGTCGACGACGAGCTCACCGGCGAGCTTGTAGATGTCGTAGCCCGCCCGATACTCCGCCCGCAACCGTTCGACGAGGCGCTTTCGTTCCTCCGGATCTTCGATCGCCTGGATTTTATTGTAATAGACGGCGTTCACCGCCGCCTCCGGTCCCATGACCGCGATCTCCGCCGACGGGAGCGCCAGCGTCACGTCCGGATGGAACGCCGGCCCCGACATGGCGTAGATCCCCGCCCCGTACGCCTTCCGGACGACGACGCTCACCCGCGGCACCGTCGCGCTCGCCGTGGCGAAGATGAACTTCCGCCCCCGCCGGAGGATGGCGTTTTGCTCGACCATGGTCCCGACCATGAACCCCGGCGTGTCGACGAGGTAGAGGAGCGGGATGTTGTAGGCGTCGCACAGCCAGACGAACTCCGCCCCCTTGTCGGCCGACTCCGGAAAGATCGTCCCGCCTTTGACCGCCGGCTGGTTGGCGACGATGCCGATCACTTCGCCGCCGAGGCGGGCAAAGCCGGTCACGAGCTCCGGCGCGTACATCGCCTTCACTTCGAGAAAGCTCCCGGCGTCGACGATCGCCTCGATGAGGCGCCGGACGTCGTACGGTCGGTTCGGGTCCTCCGGGAGGATGGCGTCGATTTCCTCCGGGTCACGGGCCGGGTCGACCGGCGGTGCGGACGGCGGCCGGCCGTCGCTCGAGTCGGGGAGGTAGGACAAGATCCGCCGGACGAGGGCCGCCGCCTCTTCCTCGCTTTCGGCGACGAAGTGGACCGAGCCGCTTTTTTTGGCGTGCACCTCGACGCCGCCCAGCGCCTCCGGCGTCACCTTCTGCCCGATCGCCACCTCGACCATCCGCGGCGAGGCGATGGCCATCGCCGCATCTTTCATCATCACGAGCAGATCGGTGAACACCGGCGTGTACGCCGTCCCGGCGAAACACGTCCCGTAGAGGACGCCGATCTGCGGCACCGCGCCGGACAGGAGGCTGTGCATGTAGTAAAATTCGCCGATGCTTCCCGGATCGACGTGGTGGCCGCCCGTCTCGTCGATCCGGGCGCCGGACGAATCGACGAGGTAGACGATCGGCCGCCGGGCCCGAAGCGCCGCCTTCTGCGTGGCGAGAAACTTCTGGGCATGGCGGATGCCGACCGAACCGGCCTTCACCGTATAGTCGCTGGCGATGAAAAAGACCGGTCGGCCGTCGATCGTCCCGCTCCCGGTCACGACGCCGTCGGCGGCGAGCTCCGGATCGTCGTAGCGGGCGAACGTCCCCGTCTCGGTTTCGACGGCGTCGAAAAAAAGCCGCAGCCGATCCCGGACAAAAAGCTTCCCGGCCGCCCGCTGCCGCTCGTGCCCCCGGGGCGGCCCGCCCTGTCGGATGCGTTCCCGTTCTTCGATGAGGCGCCGTTCCCGCTCGCCCATCGTCCCCCTCCTTCGTCCGAATCAAGAGCATCGTCGCGTTCGCCCCGACGGCCGCCGGTAAGTGCCCGACGGCCGGTCGGGCGAAAACCGCCCGCTTCAGAACTGCCCGCCTCAGTATGACCGCGGGAGATCAAGCGCTCGCTCAGCGATGAAGTTGAGGAGCATTTCGTTGTTGACGGGCGCCGTCTTCATGAGCCGGGCCGGCGCCAGCATCTGAATGAAGCGGTATTCCTTGGCGAAGCCGTTCCCGCCGTGGGTCTGAATCGCCTGATCGACGGCCCGAAACGCCGTTTCCGAAGCGAGGAGCTTGGCCATGCTCGCCCAGAGCCCGACGTCCCGCCCCGGCGCCCCCCGGTCGTATGCCCGGGCGGCTTCGTATGTCAGAAGTCGGGCCGCCTCTTTTTCGGCAAAAAGCCGGGCCAGCGGATGCTGAACCCCCTGATAGGCGCCGATCGGCGTCTCGCCGAACACCCGCCGCTCCCGGGCGTAGGCGGCCGCCCGCATGAGGGCGAGCTCCGCCATGCCGACCCCTTTGGCCGCAAAGAGGATCCGCTCCGGATTCAGGGCGTGAAAAAGGACCTCCGTGCCCCGGTGCTCCGGCCCGATCCGGGCCTCTTCCGGCACTTTGACCCCGTCGAAATAGACGACGAACTGCCCGAAACCCTCGATGCCGACGGTCTCCATCGGCTGAAGCGAAAGTCCCGGCGTCCCGTTTTCGACGAGGAAAAGCCCGAGGCCGTGCCGCCGGCTGCCGAACGACCGCTCCGCCTCCTCCGCCGGCATTGTCCGGGCGACGACGACGATCCAGTCCGCTCGGTCGGCACCGGTGATCCACGCCTTGTGGCCGTCCAGGCGATAGTCGCTTCCCTCTCGCCGGGCGAACGTGCGGATGTTGAAGCTGTTCGTCCCGGCCTCCGGTTCGGTGATGGCAAAGGCCATCTTGAGGCGGCCCTCGGCGATCGGCGGCAAAAACCGCCGCTTCTGCGCTTCCGTCCCGCCTCGGACGATCGCGAGGGCATCCATCGTCGTGAGCACCGCCAGGACGTTCGCGAGTCCGTGCGCCGCAAACCGCTCCATGGCGATGGTCATCGCCGTCAGGCCGAGGCCGGTCCCGCCGTAGGCTTCCGGCACGAGGGCGCCGAAAAGGCCGAGCTCGGCGAGCACGCCCCAGAGTTCTTCCGGGTACGTCCCTTCATCGTAGATCATTCGGTGGTACGCGTCCAGCTTCGGACGGAGTTTCTTGAGTGCCTCGTCGACCGCCGCGACGATCATCCGTTCCGTCTCGCTCCACGCGGCCGGTGGAAGCATCGTCTCTCACCCTTTCTTTTTCTTCTTTATCTTCTTTCTGCTGTTCGCGGTCAATCCCGGAACGGCCCTGGCCGATCACGACCATTTTCAGGCCGCTCCCGGGGCCGGTCGCCGTCGAACCAGCTCGGTTCAGTGCCGATCCCAACCGATCCTAGGCCTCGACCGGAACGATTGTCGTCGATCCAGCCCGGTTCAGCGCCGGTCCCTCCGATTCCGCCCGCCGACGGCCGCCCCTTTTGCGCGTCGCCTTTTTAACCGCCGGCCGCCAAGCGGCCGATCACAGCTCGCCTCGCTCCCGAAGCGCCTTGAGCTCGGCGATCGCATCGGGATTGTCGAGGGTCGTCAGATCCCCGGCGACGTCGCCTTTGAGCCGGAGTTCCCGAAGGAGCCGCCGCATGATCTTCCCGCTCCGGGTCCGGGGGAGCGTCGGCACGATGAACACCCGCGCCGGCCGGGCGTACGCACCGATCTCCCGAACGATCGCCTCGGCGAGCTCTCGCTCGAGGGCCTCCCGGGCCGCCCGATCCGTCGCCGCCACCCCGCTCCGGAGGATGACGAAAGCGACCGGCACCTCCCCCCGGATCGGGTCCGGCTCGCCGATCACCGCCGCCTCGGCGACGGCCGGGTGGTTGATGAGCGCCGCCTCGAGCTCCATTGTCCCGATCCGGTGGCCCGACACGTTGATCACGTCGTCGACCCGGCCGGTCACCCAGAGCTGCCCGTCCGGATCGAGGATGGCCGCGTCGCCGGAAAAATACTTCCCCGGGATGCGGCTGAAGTAGATCTCCCGATACCGCTCCGAATCGCCCCACACCGTCCGGGCGAGGGACGGAAACGGCCGCGTGAGGACGAGGAAGCCGAGCTCCCCCGCCGGCACCGGCTGCCCGAATTCGTCGACGACTTCCGCCGCGTAGCCCGGCAGCGGATGGCCCGCCGCCCCCGGCTTCGTCGGCGAAAGCCCGACGATGCTCGACGCCCACGCCGTTCCCGTCTCCGTCTGGCCGTACGTGTTGTTCACGAAAATTCGCCCGCCGCCCAGCCGCTCCTTCGTCCAGTGGTACGTCTCCGGGTCGAGCGGCTCGCCGACGAGGGCGACGAGCTCGAGGTCCTCGGTCCCGTGAATCCAGTCGTCCCCCGCCCGCCGAAGCATGCGAAGAAGCGTCGGCGCGGTAAACACCTTGTTGACCCGATAGCGGGCGAGGAGGTCGTAAAACCGCCCCGGCGTCGGATGATCCGGCGCCCCCTCGTAGACGACGAGCGTCGCCCCGTGGGCCAGCCCCCCGACGAGGGCAAAAATCGGAAACGTCAGCCACCCGACGTCCGCTGTGCACCAGTAGACGTCGTCGTCTTGAAGGTTTAAGCTCCACTTGACGTTGGCGTAGGCGCCGACGAGAAAGCCGATGCCCGAATGGACGAGCCCTTTCGGCTTTGCCGTCGTCCCGGACGTATAGATGACGAACCCCGGCGCGTTCGCCTCCACCGGCACGACCGGCGCCGGCTCCGCGATCCCGGCGACGAATTCGTCGTACCCGACGTCCCGTCCGCCCATCGGAACCGGTTCATCCGGAAACCGCCGGGCGACGACGATCCGTTCGATGCCGTCCAGACCCTGAAGCGCCCCGTCGAGCGTCGCCTTGAGCGGAACCATCCGTCCCCGCCGGACGGTGTAGTCGGCGGTCAGCACCAGCTTCGGTCGAAAATCGCGAAGCCGCTCCCGAATCGCCTCTTCCGAAAAGCCAGCAAAGAGCACCGTGTAGATCGCCCCGATCCTCGTCAGGGCGTGGATGTAAATGAACGTCTCCGGCGTGTTCGTCATGTAGACAGCGACCCGGTCGCCCGTCCCGACGCCGGCCCGCCGGAGCGCCGCCGCAAAGCGGCCGACCGCATCGACCAGTTCCCGGTACGTCCACACCTCCCGACGGCCGTCTTCCCGCTCGTAAAAAAGCGCCACCTTGTTTTTCCGCGCCGGCAGGTGCCGGTCGAGGCAGTTGTAACAGACGTTCGAAAGGCCGCCGACAAAATACCGAAACTGCTCGATCGTCCCCTCGACGAGCGTATGCCAGGGGGAAAACCAGGCGAGCTCCCCGGCGATCGCGGCCCAGTACCGCTCCGGCGCGAGGCGCGCCTCCTCCAGAAGCGCCGCCGCCTCCAGATCGGAAAGGGGCGCCTTCCGGCGAAGGGCCTCCGTCGGCGGCTCGAGGGACTTCCCGACGTAGATCGCCCCGCCCGCCTCAAGGTTTCCGTCTCGAACCGTCCCCCGCTCCTCCATCCCCGTCGCTCCTTTCCCTCGGTTTTTCCTTTCCGCGCGGTTGTGCCTTCTTCGTCCCGAGCGTCGATTCTGTCATTTCATCGCCGAAGTTTCCATCCCCGCTCAGGCCGGCCGCCAACCAGGCATCCGACGCACCTTCGGCTTTTCCCGTTTGCTCTCCTCCGGCGGCCCGAACCCGGCGCCGGCTACGGCGCCGGCGCCAGGCGGACGAGCACCTCTCCTTCGTCGACGTACTCCCCTTCGCTCTTCACAATCGCCTCGACCGTCCCGGCGAATTCCGCCGCGACCGGGATCTCCATCTTCATCGACTCGAGGATGACCACCTCTTGCCCCGTCTCGACCCGTTCTCCGGGACGAACGAGGACTTTCCACACCGTGCCGCTCATCGGTGCCCGCACGTCCATTGGCTCAGCCCCCTAACCGTCTTGCCGGGATCGCCCCGGCCTTCTTTTGGCGCCCCTCTTGCCGGTCGGCGGCGTCGGCCCCTTTTGGCGCCGGTTTTTCATTCAGACGACGCCGGCCGCTTCAGCGCCTCGATCAACCCCGTGTCGTAGCGGCCCTCCACAAACGCCCGATCGGCGACGATCGCCCGAAGGAGCGGGAGGTTCGTCTTCACGCCCTCGACGCTCGTCTCCGTCAGGGCAGCGGCCAGCCGCCTGAGCGCTTCCGACCGCGTCGCGCCGTGGACGACGATCTTCGCGAGCAGCGGATCGTAAAAAGGCGTCACCTTCGTCCCGGCCTCGATCCCCGCCTCGAGCCGCACGCCCTCCGGCCAGCGAACAGACGTCACCGTCCCCGGCGACGGGAGAAACGTCACCGGATCTTCGGCATAGAGCCGCACCTCGATCGCCGCCCCGTGCGGCACGATCGCCTCCTGCGCCCAGGGAAGTGGTTCTCCGGCGGCGATCCGAAGCTGCCACTCGACGAGGTCGACGCCGGTGATCATTTCCGTCACCGGGTGTTCCACCTGAAGCCGCGTGTTCATCTCGATGAAGTAAAACCGCCCGGCAGGATCGACGATGAACTCCATCGTGCCGACGTTCTCGTACCCGATCGCCCGGGCGCCTAAGACCGCCGCCCGAAGGAGCGCCGCCTGGACGAACGGATCGAGGTTCGGCGCCGGCGCCTCCTCGACGACCTTCTGATGCCGCCGCTGAACGGAACAGTCCCGCTCGAAAAGATGGACGACGTTGCCGAAACGGTCCGCCGCCAGCTGCACCTCGACGTGCCGGGCCCCGTCGATCCATTTTTCCAAAAACAGCGTCCCGTCGCCGAAAAACCGCTCCGCCCGGGCGCTCGCCGCCTCGAACCGTTCCCGAAGCGCGGCCGGATCGTCGACCCGCTCCATCCCGATGCCGCCGCCGCCGGCGCCCGCTTTGATCAAGACGGGATAGCCGATCGCCTCCGCCGCCGCGAGGGCCTCTTCGACCGATCGAACCCCGTCCGGCGTCCCCGGCACGACCGGGACGCCGGACGCCGCCATCCGCTTCCGCGCTTCCACCTTATCCCCCATCGCCCGGATGACGTCCGGCGGCGGTCCGACGAAGACGAGTCCGGCGGCCTCCACGGCGGCGGCAAACTCCGCCTTTTCCGACAAAAAGCCGTAGCCGGGATGAATCGCCTCGGCGCCCGTCTTTTGCGCCGCCTCGAGGATCGCCGGGACGTTCAGGTAGCTTTCCCTGGCCGGCGGCGGCCCGATCCGGACCGCCTCGTCCGCCTCCCGGACGTGCGGCGCCTCCCGGTCGGCGTCGGAATAGACGGCGACCGTCCGGAGGCCCATCGCCCGGGCGGTGCGGATGATGCGTCGGGCGATCTCGCCGCGATTGGCGATGAGAAGCGTGCGGAACATCGGCTCCCTCCCGTCGCCTCTTCTGAACGAACACTCGCTCGAAAAACCGGTAAGCGAAAAACGCCGCGCCTTTTCCCGCCCTTTCGCCTTCCTTGCCTCCTTCTCCCTTCCATTCCTCAGGACATCCGCTCCGCTCCTCGGGACATCCGCTCCGCCGCGTCTCCGCGTCCCGCCGATGGCCCGTCAAAGGCCGGGGCCCGGCGCGTCCTGGCCGCCCATCCGAGGACCGGCCGTAAAACGCTTTCACCCGGCACCGAGCGGACGGAAGGGGCCGGCCTTCATCACCATCCCTTCCAGCCGGCGGCCGACTTTGCCCTCGATCCAGCGGGCGACCTCGATGAGGGCGTCGAGGTCGACGCCGGTCGATACGCCCATGCCTTCCAGCATGTAGACGAGGTCTTCCGTGGCGATGTTGCCGGTGGCGTTCGGCGCGAAGGGGCAGCCGCCCAGACCGCCGACCGACGCGTCGAAGACCGTCGCTCCCGCTTCGAGGGCAGCGTAGGCATTGGCGAGGCCGGTATTTCGCGTGTTGTGAAAATGGGCGCCGATCGGCACCCGGCCGCCGGTTGCCTCGATCGCCCGGCGCACGAGGCGGGCCGCCTGCGTCGGCACCCCAACGCCGATCGTGTCGGCCAGGACGATCTCGTCGAACCCCGCTTCCGCCGCCCGCCGCACGAAGTCGACGACCCGCCCTTCGTCGACCGGTCCTTCGTACGGGCAGCCGAAAGCGACCGACAGGGTGAGCGTCGCCCGAAAGCGCCCCCGCTCTCCTGCCGCCTCCGCCTCTTCGAGGAGGGCGGCAAACTGGCGAAAGCTTTCTTCCGGCGCCGCCCCCTGGTTCTTCCGGTTAAAGGTTTCCGTCACGCCGAAGGCGAAGTGGATCTCCTCCACGCCGGAGGTCCGGGCCCGCTCAAACCCCCGCCGGTTCAGGACGAGGCCGGCGTACGTGACCCCGGACGCCCGGCGAAACCCCGCCCACACGGCCTCGGCGTCGGCCATCTGGGGCACCCGCTCTGGGTGGACGAACGACACCGCCTCGATCCGCCGAAGCCCCGTCGCCGCGAGCCGCTCGATGAAGGCGATCTTCTCCTCCGTCGGAAGCCGCACCGGCTCGTTCTGCAGCCCGTCCCGCGGCCCGACTTCCTGGATCGCGATCACCATCCCCCTCCTTCCGGACGCCACTTCGCACCGACCTCCGTCACCCGACGAGCTGAGCGGGCCGTCCCGGATGCTTAGAGCGCATCCACGTCGGCCGGCCCTGCTTCTCAGCAGGCGCCCGAGCGGGCCGACGCCCCGCTTCCCGTCGGCGTCCGAGCGGGCCGTCACATCGTCCAGCTGAGCTGGCGGCCGCCGATGACGTGGTAGTGCAGGTGAAAGACCGTCTGCTGGCCGTGGGGACCGGTGTTCGTGATGACGCGAAAGCCGGTCTCGGCGACGCCGGTTCGCTTCGCCACCTCCTGGATCGCCCGGTGAAGGCGGCCGAGGAGCGCCGAGTCGTCGTCGGTGATCGCCAGCACGTTCGGAATGTGGCGCTTTGGCACGACGAGGACGTGCACCGGCGCGATGGGGTTGATGTCGTGAAAGGCGAGCGTTTCGTCGTCTTCGTACACTTTTTTAGAAGGGAGCTCGCCGCGGATGATTTTACAAAAAACGCAATTCTCCTCGTGCACCGATCGGCCCTCCCTTGTCGTCTCGCCCGGATCGGCCGACGCTCCGCCGGACCGGAAGCTCGGGCGCCACCTCGCCCCCGGCCGACCCGCTTCCCGTTGCTTCCAGTATAGCGGAAGCGCCCCGCCGGCACAAGCGGGGGCCGAAGCCGCATGTCAGTCAAGTGAATATGGACAACCCTACTTGAGGATCCCCGAAGCGCATCCGTGATCGGGTTGAGCTCCTCGCAAAAAAGAGGTCGAAATCGCGCGCCTCAAAAACTTCCCCGGACAGGGGAGCCGGATCGACTTTCCCTTCAGGAACGCATCCGTCCGGCGCAAGAGGCGCCGACCAGACGACGGGCTCCCCGGCCGGTTCTCCTCAGGACGCCTGATTAAACGAAAGGCGGGAAAACCAAAACCGAATCCGCTTCTCGAGCCCCTTGTCCCGGCCAAAGAACGGGCGAATCTCGTCGCCGGCCTTCTTTCCGAACGGGAACCGGACGCCTTTGCGGGGCTCCCCGCCGATTTCACCCCGCTCGTCGATGGCTGCTGGAAGGTTTGGTTTATGCCGATTCCGGACGCACGAAGCCGGCGGGTGCCCGGATGCGCCGTCTCTTTCTCTCCGGATGTTCAGCCGACGCTTCCGGCTTGGGAACGGGCCAAAGCATTCATTCTGACCCAAAAGAGAGGGCGCCTGAAAGCCATCGTGCGTCACGATCCGGGCGGCGCCTTCTTAAGCCACGCGTGGGTGGGCTTTATTGTGCCATTGTCCTGCATGCATCGTCACATACGCACGTGAGTTTCACGCTTTACTTTTTGACTGAGCCAACGACCACGCCACCAGAGCAGTCCGCCTAGGACGAACAGCATTCCACTTGACCAGACGGACAGGTGTGCAGGTGAGACTTTCCAATGCAGAGCAATTCCTCCGATCAAATAAAGAAGAGCGGTCAGTAACCCAAAGATCCGCTCCGCATCGGAAACTGCATTGGCCTCTTTGCCGTCACGTGTGGATGCCCTGACAAGCTCGGGAAGAAAGGCAGGGCGCACCATTCCAGCGCCCGCGAATGCTCCGACGGGAGCGATGAATGCCAGCCAGCGATTATCGATCAGCCCGGCCAAGGCTAAAGACAGGGCCGTTACCACGAACATCAGGAGCCTGCCGTTCTCCTCGCCAGTCCGGGTTGAAATCACCGGATAGAAACGCCCGCCCAAAAACCCGGATAGTGTATAGAGCGCAAACAGCAGCCCGAAATAGACAACATCGATTTTCATGTCGAGGAAAAACCAGACGGGCAGAATAAGAAGTTGCATGACGATGACAGTTGATCGCAGCAGGGCATAGCTCAGAACCGCAATCCAGGCTCTAGCCGAATAGGGTGTTGACCCTTGACGCACCTTGCCCTTTCCACGGTCGTTTATCCTCGTGGATCCGGACGAGCTGACAAGGACCCGCATTTTCCCGACGTCGTCCCCTGCAGCATCCCGCAGGGAAAGAACCAGCCACCTCCCGGCTATCAGACCAGCCATCAGATTGGCACCTGCCGTCATTGCAAACGGTAGCCAGGACACAATCCGGAAGCTCATAGCACCAACGATTCCTGCTGCCAGAAAGGACATGAACATAGCACTGGATGAGCGTGCCTGTGCCTGTTGCTGCGAGGACTCTTGAGCGTGCAAAGATCGAGCCGCATGGGACAGATAGCTGCCATCCCCTATGGCAGCCATGGCATAGCCGATACCGCCGGCCAGTTGAGCGAACAGCATGGCAGCCAGTGCCATCGGCGCCCAAGGGCTGCCGAAAATACCAGCCAGCACGCCACCGATGATGGCATTAGAAAGAGCCTTAAGAATCTCTCCCAACACGATGGGCACGACAGGTCCCCGCTCTTCCAGTACACGACGACCAAAATTGCCAGCAATTAGCGTGCTCAAGCCGTAGACAAACAAGATCCCTCCAATTTTCAGGAACGAAAAGCCGGAAACGACAAGTGCAACGACAAAAATCGGCACATAGAACGAGAAACGCGAAACAACTCTATATAAAAGAAAAGCAAAAACCACTCTGCTTAAAAGATTTTCATTCGTCATGTCTCATATATCCTTTTCTCTTCCCACGCTTTGACCGTTCTGCGAAGACAGCCTTTGCATCACTTCCCGTTGAATACGGTCAAAGCGGAGATCCCCTTCGCGCAGAAGGGTCATGTCCTTGCCGACGCGAACGATGGTCGTCGATTTCGTTGTAGAGACCTTCCCACCGCGAAGAGCCATCTTCACGGCGGAACCGAGATGTTCGAGCGCCGCATCAAGATCGACTAGCGCGTCATCGAAAGTTCCAGAAAGATTGGCAGACGTCATGGTGTCAATAGCGGATTAAAACTCCCCAAAAAAATCGCGTTCGATTCCCCACAAACAGCGGATTCAGTTCCCCAAAATCATCGCGCATCATTCCCCAGACGTATGTTCGATCTACGCGGTCACCTCTCCTTCAGCGCATGGGATCACCCCGGCGCGCAGCTTGTCCTTCATCGGTAGCTGTTGCCGCGGATGTTGATGGTGGTGGCGTGGTGCAGGAGCCGGTGAGCAAGGCAGAGGCCAGCACCTGGTTCACCTGAAGAGGGTCCCCCAGTTGGTGAAGCTGGGGTTGGACGTGATGATCAGGGAGCATGCTCGTAGCGCTCCGACACGTGCCGGAAGAAGTCGCGGCGTCAAGGCGTCTAGCGGAAAGTAGCGATTCGTCGTCAGATAAGCAGCTTGGCTGGGTGTAGATGCGGGGGGCAGGGCTTGTCCAGCCGTCCTCTTGGGTACGCCGTCGCCAAGTCAGCGACCAGCTTCTGCATGGTCACGAAGTAGACGCTACATGCGCTGTCGAATCGCCTCATCCCCAGGGCCACCGAAGGTGGGTCGTGCACCCCCGGCGGTCCCAGGGAAGATGAGTTGCTGCCTCCCGGTTGAAATCAAGCCGGCCAGTTCGCGTATTTGTCGTCATCGACGACGGCTGGAACGAGAAAACGAAATCTGCAAAGGTCATGTGATCACGGGAAGTTGGCCATGCGGAGTCTGGCGTGCATGTAACGGCTGATCGCTCTTGTCAGATCCTGCAGTCTGTGCAGGAACTCCGCATAGGTCGCTGGTGCCGCTGCCCACTCCACGCACGCGGCAGCCACCGCCGCGGCGGCTTCAATCCAGTCAGCTGCTGCTCTCGGCCTTGGCCAAACAACGCTCACTCATTGCCTGACCTTCATCGCGATCTGTCATAGACGGACAGCTCCCGTTGCTCCCACGTACGGCCCGATTTGCACCCTGGCCCTTGCCTCGATCCGGAAGAGGCGTCCAGCGGGATTGCCCTTGAAGTGCTCAGGGTCGGTTGAGACCTGGTGCGGCCTGTGAGCACGCGGTGTTCGGCAATGACCTGCCGCCGTAATCGATCTGCAGGCGGGGCCTGACTCAAACTTCCCGGACCCCCCATCACGGGTGCCCACATTACAGCCATGGATCGGTGTAATGTTCGTGTTCCGGAGATGCGACAATCCGCTCATGACCTTGCGCATATCGGGTTACGCGCGTGTACGGCTCTTAGGGCAGGGGGCCCTTAAAAACAAAACAATACGGGGCGGGTCTCGGCATGAACCGACCACCGGCTGTCCGCGTCGTGCCCCCCCCCTGGTATGGCACATTAGCACCGTATCTCGCAGATGGCACCTTGCCGGTTCAGGTTCGTCCTGGTACGACGAAACGGCAGAAGCTGGACCGGCTATACCCGATGGCGTTCAATCTTCCCTTTTGTGCGACTTCGGTAGGGTTACAGCCTTGGGCACGAATCCGTAGTACTTGGGCGAAGTCATGTACGCCGGCTGCCAGTTCGAACGTGTCCATGACCGTCGTTGGGGCACGACAGCCCCCGCCCCCGTTCCCCCCCCCCCGGGAGCAGTTGTCGCTGAGCATGACCTTTGGAACCCGCGAAGAACTCCAGCGCGTTAGGAGCGCCTGGAGGATTATGCCGTTGGTCCGCGCTCTGGATAAACTACAGGGGAGCATGTGGGGTAAGCGAGGACCATGGCAAAGCACATACCTTGCGCCGATGGCCCCTGCGGATCCAGGTTGGGAATGCGCCCAGGTCGATTTGCGCTTGTTCCCCGGAGCCGTCTCACATACGGCACGGTGCCTTGGCGAGACAACCGGGCGGAGAGGGTGCATGAACTCGGGCAGTACGGTAATTCCGCCGGTATATCCTGCTCGGATCTCGCGAAAGGATTCGCTCGCATTGAGGGGGTGGGGGTTGGACGCCGTACGCATGCCGCTGGCTCCCACATTGGGCCTTGTACGGGTCAGCTTGTGCCTTTCACCCTACGGTGCGCGACTTCACCATCCCCTCCTCCTGCTGCCTCGGCTTCACTCACAGCCTTGGGATGGTTTTGCGGTATTGCCGTATATTCTGGCCAGTTCCGAGTTGCTGACGCCCTCTCAAACAGCTTCCTGATCTCCATCTTCTTCACTCTCCCTCATCACCGGCACCTCCAAAGTGTTGGCGGTGCATAGTTCGACAAAGGGGTGGGGAATCCTCCGATGATTTTGAGGAAATCATGCCGGTGATTTTGGGGAATCTTTATCCGCTGCTATTGGGGATTTTACATCCGATGTTGACAATGGCGACCGGTCCGCCGAATGCACGGATGAGATCGTGGATGACCGAATTGGCGTGACAGGCGATGGAAATTGTCTCGACGGCGTCGAGAGACAGATCCGGCGCTTCTGGCCTTTTCGCCACGACGATATTGAGAGGGCCGGGCCAGTAGAGATCGGCCAGGACGTCCACAAGTTTGGCGTTTTCCGCCCAACCATAGCGCTTCCAGTCTTCTGGCTCGGCTATGAATAAGGTGAGCGGTTTGTTTCCGGATCGTTTCTTAATCTGAAAACAGGTTTCGACGGCACGCCTGTTGAAGGGATCTACGGCTATGCCATAATTGGCGTCCGAAGGACAGATGATCGCCTCTCCTGCGCGCAAAAGATCAGCCGCTTCCCTGACCGCAGCAGGCGTGGGATCTTTGACCTGAGCAGTTGGCATATCAAGAACTCCTTTCGACTTACTTCATGGAATAGTCCAGGCCTTCCTTATCGATTGTAAAGTTTCCCTTCAGGCTTGTCATGTCATCGCCGGTGTTAAACTGACCCGGGATCGCCGGGTAGGAACTGACCCACCCCCCGGCAAAGACACCTTCCGAATCCAGCCACGGAGCGGGAGGTGTCCTCGGCAACATGCTGGGAGGTGGGAAGGTGAAACGCCTATACGAGCTTCATGGCGAGGGTCGGTCCATCCGGGAGATCGCGCGAATCCTCGGCATCTCCCGGAACACGGTGCGGCGGTACTTGCGCGCCACCGAGGTGCCCAAGCCGGCACCTCGGGCGACTCGCGGCTCGAAGCTCGACCCGTACAAAGCGTTTATCCTGCAACGGGTCGCGGAAGGTGTGGAAAACTGCGTCGTCCTTCTCCGCGAGCTGCGGATCCAGGGTTACGAGGGGAGCTACACCATCCTCAAGGAGTTCGTCCGGCCCCTGCGTCGCCCCCGATCCATTCCCGGCACGGTCCGGTTCGAGACGCAGCCAGGCATGAGGCGCAAGTGGATTGGGGCAGCTGTGCCTATACGCTGCCGGACGGCACGGTCCGGCGAAAGTGGGTCTTCGCGATGGTGCTCAGCTGGTCACGGGCCCTGTACGTAGAGTTTGTCGACCGGGCCGACACCGCGACGTTCATCCGGTGCCATCTGAACGCGTTCCGGTACTTCGGCGGAGTGCCCGAAACGGGCCTGTACGACCGGACCAAGCTGGTGGTGTTGGGCCAAGACGAGAACGGCGAGCCCAAGTGGAATGAACGCTTTCTGGACTTTGCCCTGCGGCTGGGTTTTGCCATCCGGCTCTGCCGGGGCTACCGCCCCCAGACCAAGGGCCGGGTGGAAAGCGGCATCAAGGACGTCAAGGGCAACTTCTGGCCCGCGGTTCGGTTCACGGATCTGGATGACCTGAACCGGCAGGCACTGGCGTGGTGTGATCCCGTGGCCAACGTCCGCATCCACGGCACCACCCATGAGCGGCCCGTGGACCGGTTGGCGATCGAACGAGGGGCCTTGCGGCCGCTTGCTTCGCAGGAGCGGCTTAGGCCCTGGCTGCGCGAGCAGCGGCAGGTGGGCCGGGACGGTGACGTGCCGTGGGAACGGGCGTGGTCCGGCCTGCCGTGGCCCTGGCGGCCCGGCCAGCTCGTCCAGGTCCAGCCGGGCGAGGGCGTGGTCGAGCTCTGGGTCGGTGACCAGCGGGTGGCGGTGCATCCCCGGGCCCTCCGGCCGGGCCAGCGCTTCACGCACCCGCAGCAGTGGGCGGGGTTGTCCGCGAAGAGTGGCCGCCCGCGGCCGGAGCCCCGGGCGGTGCAATGGCCCACGGTGGAAGTCGAGCGACGGTCTTTGAGCACCTACGGGGCTCTGGTCGAGGCGGTGAGTCGGCGATGATCACCCTGGAGAAGGCCCGGCAGTACCTGGAGCAGCTGGGCTTGAGCCACGCGGCGGCGGTTCTCGAAAGCCGCCTGGAGGCCGCCGCCCAGAAGCAGCTCCCCTACCCCGACTTCCTCGTGGACCTGCTGGGCCTCGAGGCGGCGGCGCGCCGGGAGCGCTACCTGCGGACACGGACACGACTGGCGCATTTGCCCTTTCACCGCACCCTGGAGCAGTTCGACTTCGGGTTCCAGCCGTCCGTCGACGAGCGCCAGATTCGCGAGCTGGCTACCCTCGCCTTCGTCGCCGACGCCGCCAATGTGATCTTCCTCGGACCACCAGGCGTGGGCAAAACCCACCTGGGTGTGGCTCTCGGGATCAAGGCGATCGAGGCCGGCTATGGGGTGTACTTCGTGCGGGCTCACGAGCTGCTCGAAGACCTGCGCCGCGCCCAAGCCGAGCACCGACTCGACCGGCGCATGCGAGTCTACCTGGCCCCCAAGGTGCTGATCATCGACGAATTCGGGGTCTGGCCCTACGACCGGGCTGCGGCAACCGCCCTGTTCGCCTTGATCTCGGCCCGTTATGAACGGGGCAGCATCATCTTGACCAGTAACAAGGGCTTTGCCGAGTGGGGCGAAGTGTTGGGTGATTCGGTGATCGCCACCGCCATCCTCGACCGGTTGCTTCACCACAGCCACGTCATCAACATCCGGGGCGAGAGCTACCGGCTTCGGGAGAAGAAGCGGGCAGGACTGTTCGGCGGGACCCCACCCCGAAGGGAGGTGATGCCACAGGACGGCTCTGCGGAGTAAGTGACCCAAAGGGGTGGGTCAGTTTCCAACCGGCGCCAAGTGGGTCACTTCTAGGTCGGCGTTGACATGCCAGCCGGTTACCGTTACGATGGAACCATCGCCTTCGAAGTGACCTTGGCGATAACGATCCCTCCGGAGCCTGCAGGAATTGGGCCAACGGACTGGTTGAGCGGCCGCGGGCCGGGTAAAAGACCGACGGGAGGTGCAAAGCCATCAAGCCGTTCCTGCTCCTGTTGCTGGCCATCGCCAGCGAGGTGGCCGCAACGATTTCCCTGAAGTTGTCCCAGGGGTTCACCCGTCTGGGGCCCAGCCTCGTCGTCATCATCGGATATGGCGCGGCGTTTTATTTCCTCTCGTTGAGCATCAAGCACATCCCGCTCGGCGTCGCTTACGCGATCTGGTCGGGCCTGGGAGCCGCGGGTGCGGTCTTGGCCGGTGTGTTGCTTTGGCACGAGACGCTGGACCCCTATCGGGCGGTGGGTATAGCCCTCATCCTGATCGGCACCGTCATGCTCAATCTCTCACGGTAGGCCCCGGCCTTGTCGTGCCTCTGTGTGTTGGTGACGAACCGGAAGCGCGAACCCACCTCCGGGCACCAGGCGGGCACGCATGTCAGAGCGCCGTCCACCCCCCGTCGACGACTAGCGTTGCCCCCGTCACGAGGGAAGCGGCAGGGCTAGCAAGGTAGATGACTGCCCCAACAACGTCGCTCGGTTCGCCGATGCGGCCCAGAGGAATGCGGGCGAGAATGTCGCGGCGGAATTCTTCGTTGCGCAAGGTCTGTTCACCGAGGGGCGTCCGGATGAAGGTGGGAGCGACGGCGTTGACCCGGATGCCGTAGCTCGCCCATTCGATGGCCAGCACGCGAGTGAGGTTGACCACCCCCGCCTTGGCGGAGCAATAGGGGGCCCGGTTGTAGTAACCGACCAGACCGTTCTGTGAAGCGATGTTGATGATAACCCCCTCTCGCTTCTGGGCGATCAGCCATCGCCCCACTCGCTGGGAGCAGAAGAACACCCCCTTCAGGTTGACGTCGAGCACCGCATCCCAGTCTTCCTCGGTGATCTCCACGGCAGGCTTGGCGATCTGGATACCGGCGTTGTTGACCAGGATGTCAACGGCACCGAGGGTGTCAACCACCTGTTGTACCATGCGGTCGATACTCGACAGGTCCCGAACATCCAGCGGAACGGCGACGGCCCGACCACCTGAGGCGGTTATCGCATCGGCCACCTCCTGGGCATCGGGCAGGCGATCGGGCAACTCGGTGACCGCTACCGCCGCTCCCGCTTCGGCCAGCCCCAGCGCCAAAGCCTTGCCGATGCCGCGTCCGGCACCGGTCACCACCGCGACGCGATCGTCAAGATGGAAACGATCCATTGCAAAGCGGTCCGCGTCCATGTTCTCCGTGACAAACCCCTTTCAGCCTCAGATGTGCGTACTCTCCCCTTAGGTCCTCCTCTCCAGAAAGGCCGTCAAGATCTCCATGAATTCCCCGGGGCTCTCGATCTGCGGCGAGTGCCCGCAGCCGGGTAGCACTTCCTCGTGGTAGCGGCCGCCGGCGGCGCGATACCGTTCGAGAACCGTCCGAGTCTGCGACACCATGGGCTGTGGAGGGTATATCTCCTCACCCGGCCAGCCCGGCACGGCTCCAACCATCCCGAGGTAACCGAAGTCGAAGAGGGAAGTGTCGGAGACGATCTGGTCATCCGCCCCGCGAATCCAGAGGACGTCGGGCCGCGGCTCGATTCCTGCGAAACCGCCGAGGTTGCAATACTTGGGCGAGATGGCATTGTTCATGCCCCGTGTGCCAGGCGCCACGCCGGGCCAGTTCGCAGACGCCGTTACGTCACCCGGGTAGAAATCCTCTCCCGTCCGGGCGCTGAGGATGGCGTCGAGAAAGTCCTCTTCGTCGTTGGGACTGGCACGGAATGGAGGTTTGAAGTAGAAGTTGTTGAGCATGTTACGGGGTGCAAGGGGATGCTCGGCGCCGCGTTCACCGTCAGCCAGGAGCCTTACAAACTCGGGGTTCGCGGTGCCCGCGCCCGATCCAGCGAAATCCGGCCAGCATGGCGTGCCTTCAGTATCCCGCGTTCCCCCGAAACCATAGGGCGACATCGGGTTCACGAGGACCAACGACGCAACCTCGCGGGGATGGTCGATCGCGTACTGCATCGCGACGGCCCCGCCCGCCGACCACCCAACAAAGTGTACGCCTCCCGGGCGTCCCGCAAGACCGAGGGTCTCAAGCAAGCCATGGAGGTCATCGGTGAAGTCACGAAGCCCGCGCGTGGCATCGATGGGTTTCGGGTCTGTGCCGCCGAAACCTCGAAGGTCGGGCGCGATGGCGCGATAACGCGGGCCCAGGGCCCTCATGGTATCCTCCCAGAAGCGCCCGGTAGATAGGTTCCCATGAACGAAAACCACCGGTATGCCATCGGGGGACCCCGCTTCACGGATGTGCTGGCGCAGCCGATTCGTCACCACGTGGTGCGCCTTTATGGTGTCCCCGTCGTACCTCCCGCTCGCCGCCGCCACCATGGTGCATCCCCCTTTTTTGGCTCGGAGCCCTGCTGCCCGGCATCCGCGCGAAACAATTCCCTTGCTCCTGGAGAACCGGATGATGATAGTCCATGAAATCGTCAGAACACCGTGAGCTCACACACGGCCAGCTTCTGCTGAAGGCTCGTACATCACCACCGCCTCCCCTGTGATGACCGTCTCCCCCCTCTGGTTGATGCAGGTGGTACGAAGCCGGAGGATTGGCTTGTCGGGACGGATATCCAGGATCTCGGCCCGGGCCGTGACGCGGTCCCCGATGAAGACCGGCCGGACGAACTTCAACTCCTGGGAAAGGTATATGCCACCCGGTCCCGGCAAGCGGGTGCCGATGACGGCGGAAATCAGGCTTGCTGTGAGCATGCCATGGGCGATGGGTTGGCGGAAACGGGTCCGGGCGGCAAATGACGCATCCAGGTGCAAGGGGTTGTCGTCGCCACTCAAAGAGGCAAAGGCTTGAACATCCTCTTGGGTGATCTCACGAGTGACTTCGGCGGAATCGCCGACTTGGAAGGGGAACCCCATGCACTCTGCCCCCCAGCCAAGTGTGCATTGTCCCGTATAGGCCTGCAGTCATGTCGCTCCCCACGCCGCTATGCACCGCGCCCTCTACCCGTTTGGCAGAGGATGTTGCAGTTCTCGCTTGAGCACCTTGCCGGCTGCGTTCTTGGGCAGGGCATCACGGAATTCCACCAGCCGGGGTACCTTGTAACCCGCGAGGTGTCGCCGACAGTACTCTTGCACCTCCTCGGCCGTCAAACGATGACCCTCTCTCGGTACCACGACAGCCTTCACACGCTCCCCCCATTTCGGGTCAGGCACGCCCACCACCGCTGCTTCGGCGATCGCCGGATGACCGTGCAATACCGTTTCGATCTCCAGAGGGTAAATGTTCTCGCCGCCGGAAATGATCACGTCCTTTTTCCTGCCGACGATCCAGAAGTACCCCTCCTCGTCCCTCCGTGCCAGGTCGCCGGTGTACCACCAGCCGTCGCGGGAGGCGGCCCGGGTGGCCTCTACGTTGCGCCAGTAACCGGAGCACATGTGGGGACCGCTGAGGATCAACTCGCCCACCTCGCCCGGCGGTACGTCGCGGCCGTCCTCGTCAACCACTCGGGCCGCCGCGTGGAGCACGGGAAACCCCACCGAGCCCGCTTTCCTCGGGATGTCCTGGAGGGGGAGAACGAAGTTGTTAGGTCCCACCTCGGTGAGGCCGTATCCCTCCTTGAAGATGAGGCCCCGCGAGCGGAATGCCTCGTAAATGGGCTCAGGACAGGGCGCCCCGCCAGAGATGAACCAGCGCACCGACTGCAACCTGGCAGTCACGAAACCGGGCAATTCCACCAGCATGTGGTACATGGTGGGCACCATGAAGACCAGGGTCATTCCTTCCGACTCAATCAGATGGAGAGCCCTCTCAGGGTCGAACTTATCGGTGAGCACTAGCCGCCCACCGCGGTGAAGGAGGGGTGTGAGGAACACGTTCAGACCCCCGGTATGGAAGAGGGGGGTAAATACCGGGGCAATGTCACAGGGCGATAGCTCCCAGCTCGTGACCGTGTTGACGGCGTTCCAGATGACCTGCCGGTGGCTGATTACGGCCCCTTTGGGCTTACCCGTGGTGCCCCCCGTATACAGCAGCATCCACGGGTCTTCCATGCCGATGTCCTGACCCCCTTGAAGAATCTCCTCGAGCAGCGCCGCAACTTGCTCCGTCTCCACCCCCTGGAGCCCCGCCTCGTATTCCTCGCCCAACGGCAACACGGCCAGGTCCGGAACCTGGTGGAGGTCTAGATCACGTGCCAGGTCGACCGCCATGGCCGAGAAGGGCTCCGCATCCGCGTAGAACAGGATTCGCGGCTGGGCATCAGCCAGCAGCTCCCGTAGTTCCTCTGCGTGCAGGCGGAAATTCAGGGGGACGAACACGGCACCCAAAGCGGCCGTGGCAAACAGTAGGTCGACGTGTTCAAGCCGGTTGGGGGCCAGAATGGCAACCCGGTCGCCCCTGCGAACACCCAGCGTGCGCAGTCGAGTGGCCAGCCGCGCCGCCCGCTCCGCCAGGGCCCTATAGGTGTAGGCAGGGGGCTTGCCCTCACGGGTGGTGGCTCCGGTGCGCGGCCCCCGTCCGGTGGCATCCACCAGGGCGATGCGGTCCGGAATGGCCATGGCCCGCCGGAAGAACCAGCCAGGGGCACTCATACGCCCACCCCGCCCTTGAGGAATTCCACCACCACGTCGTTGAACCGGTCCGCTTGTTCAATGAAGAACAGGTGGCCGGCCCCCGGGAAGATCTCCAGCCGGGCATGCGGGATGCGCTCGGCCAGCAGGCGGCTGTTGTCAGCCGGGACCACCCGGTCCCGGTCGCCCGTACACACCAGGGTGCGGTGCTTAATCTGGTGCAGGCGGCGGCTCGTGTCGTGGCCGGCAATGGCCTGGAACTGGTGGCGCCACGTATCAGTCGACACCGGCCAGGCCAGCCGGACCTTGATCCAATGCTGAAACTCCTCGGGATGGCGCTCCGGCCACCCGGGTGCAAAGGCAAGAGCCATGTTGCGGCGGAGCACCTGCTCCAGGGGCATCCCCTGCGTATCGGCCGTCAGGACCGCGGTCGTCTCCGGCGGGGTGGGTAGATGATCGGCGCCTCCGCAGTGGGTACAACCGAGAATTAGCCGTTCTACCCGGTCGGAATGGCGCAGGGCCAGTTCCTGGGCGATCATGCCTCCCATGGAAATCCCCAGCACGTGGGCCTTCCTGATGCCCAGGGCATCGAGAAGACCAGCAGCGTCATCGGCCATGTCGGCGATCGTGTAGGGGGCCTTCGGATGGTCCGAGCGGCCAACGCCCCGGTTGTCAAAAGCAATCACCCGGAAGTGCCGGGCCAGTACGGGCAGTTGGCGCTCCCACATCCAGAGGGCGTAACCCAGCCCCTCGATCAGCAAGAGGGGAAATCCGTCGCCGTGTTCCTCGTAGTATAGCCGCAGGCCATTGACCGACGCGAAGGGCATCCGGCCGTCACCACCTTCGGTGAAACCCTAGATATCCCGCACGGGGCCCCACTGCAGGGCGGCTGCCGCCCAGGTGTATCCGGTGCCCGCCGCCACCAGGACCACGAGGTCCCCCGCTCGTAGCAGGCCACGCCGTTTGGCTTCCTCCAGACCGATGATCTGGTCCGCTGCTTGAACGTGGCCGTATTCTTCCAGGTACACGCTGCGATCCTCCGGTAGCCCGAGCCGCTGGAGAATGGCGCGGTGCATGGACCGTTTCATGTGCACGGGCAGGAGCAAGCGGATGTCCTTCGTCTCGAAGCCGCTGTCCTGCACCGCTTGCCGGATCACCCGCAGGAAGTTCTCCAGGGACACGGCATCCAGTCTTTCCTTCATCCCGGACGGATCGGTAACGTCAAGGTACCACCGCTCGGGAGGGATCACCACCTTCAGGGGCGGGTACACCGTACCGCCGGCAGGGACCTTGACGTCGGCATGGAAGGATCCGTCCGTCAACGCGGCGATGCCCAGGAGCCGGTTGGCGGGGTGATTCCGCCGGAGAATCGCGGCTGCCGCCCCGTCGCCGAAGTTGAACATGAAGCGGGTCCGCTGGTTGCGGTAATCGACGAGCGAGGCCTCTCGCGAGGCTGCCACCACCAGCACGTTGTTGATCTGCGGGTCGGCCAGGATTTGATCCCGGGCGGCCTTGAGAGCCAGCACCCCGCCTGCGCATAGCGCCATCAGATCGAAGGCATAGGCCCTGCGGGCGCCCAGCTCGTATTGCAGCATGGCCGAACAGGACCAGAGCCGGTAATCCTTGTACTCGCTGCCGCAGTAGATCACCACGTCCAGGTCGGCAGGCTCGAACCCGGGGACTTCCCGGGCCGCTTGCTCGAGGGCCCTCCGGGCGGCGGCCAGGGCCATGACCGAGATGTGATCGTCCTCCCCGCCCACGTGCTTCTTGCGAATGCCGAACTTCTCGCGAATCACTTCCTCCGGGATCCCGGTCCGGGCAGCGATATAGGCGGCGTCCTGAACCTGGGCGGGCACGTAAACGCCCGTTGCCACCAATCCCACCCAATTCCTCATGCCGCAACCTCCTGCCGGGCCTGCCGCGCCCGGACGCTGCCGAGGAGTCCTTTAGGCCGAAACATCACGATGGCCACGTACAGCACCCCGAACAGCAACAGCCAGTGGTCGGTATAAGAGCTGAGCATGGTGCCAACGGCCCGCACCACCACTGCCCCGAGGACGGGCCCGGTGAGGGTGCCGAGGCCCCCGATCATGGTCATCAGCAGGACGTTGATGGTGTTATCGACGCCGAGCACCTCGGGCGAAACGTAACTGAAGAACAGGGCGTGGGCTGCCCCCGCCAGGGCCGCCAGCACGCCGGCCACGGTGATGGCCAGGAGCTTGTAGGCGAAGACGTTGTAGCCGATGGCCGCGGCCCGACGCTCGTTCTCCCGGATCGCGATCCAGGTGGTCCCCACAGGAGAGGCGACCAACCGGCGCAAGAGTAAATAGGTAGAAACCAGCAAGGCCAAGGCTACGTAATAGAACACCGTCCGGTCCCCCAGCCAGGCCGGGGTGGGGAGTCCGGCGAGTCCGTCGGCCCCACCGGTCAGCCAGCTCATCTTCTCTACGGCCAGCCGAGTCAGCTCGGAAAAGGCCAGGGTCACCATGGCAAAGTACACGCCGCTGACCCGCAACGAGAGCACCCCGAACAGAACCGCAACCAGCAAGGCCGCAACCACGGCCAGGGGTAGCGCCGCCGCCACACCCAGTCCGGCCTTGACCATCAGCAGGCCTACCGCATAGGCACCCAGGCCGAAGAACAGGGTGTGTCCCAGGGACAGCAGCCCGGTGAAGCCGAGCAGCAAGTCGAAAGTCAGGGCATAGACCCCCATGATGAGGACGTCGATGGCCAGGGAGACGTAGTAGGACGACGGGATCAGGAGCGGATACGCCGCTAGCGTGGCGGCGGCCACCCCCCAACTCAAGCGGACCAGGGGCAACCGTGCCACCCGCGACCGGACGGCCTGCGTATTCACCACCATCCCCCCGTTACGCCAGCCCCCTCTGGACCTTGATGCCCGCTCCCGAACCGGCTAGCGGCCGGGGGCAAACAGACCCTGGGGGCGGACCAGGAGCACCAGGGCCATCAAGGCCACATTGACGATGAGGGCCGCGTTTGGATAGAAGTAGCCGACGAATGCCTGGAAAAGGCCGACCAGTAGGGCACCCACCGCCGACCCCGTAAAGCTGCCCAGGCCACCGATCACGACCACGATAAAGGCCGCTAGCTGCATCTCCGACCCCATCTCCGGCCAGACCACGCGAAAGAAGGGCCCGGCCGCGGCGCCCCCGAAGGCGGCCAGCGCCCCGCCGAAGACGAAGGCGCCGGTGAAGATCCGCCGGACGTTGATGCCCAGCGCCTCCACCATTTCCGCGTTCTCCACCCCGGCCCGGACGATGATGCCGAAGCGGGTACGGGTCAGCAGCAGGTAGACCGCCACAAACAGCGCCAGCCCGAGGATCAGCAGCACCATGCGGTAACGGGACAAAGGCAGGCCCGCCACGTCCAGCGTGCCCTGGGCCCAGGCGGGGATATGGAAGGCGATCAAAGACGGACCCCAGATCAGCCGCAGCGTCTCGTGCAGTACCAGGTACAGGCCTAAGGTCAGCAATATCTGCAACATGTGGTCCCCGTAGAAGGGCCGGACGAACCCGATCTCGATCACGGCCCCGATGATGGCACCCATGGCCAGGCCTGCCAGGAGGGACAGGGCAAAACTGCCCGTCTTTGTGTATGTGGCCAGGGCCACGTAGGCACCCCAGGCAAACAGGGCCGCGTGGGCCAGGTTGAGGACGTGCATGAGGCCGAAGATCAACGATAGCCCGGAAGCCGTCAAGAAGTAGAGCGTACCAAGGACGATCCCGTTCAAGGTCAAATTGACCAGTAGCGGCAAGGTGACCTCTGTGATCACCGGTCTCCACCCCCTGCCGCCACCGCCCGCCCGGAGACGCCCAGGTAGGTACGCTGCAGGTCGGTGTCCCGCGCCAGCTCCTCCATAGGTCCCGAGCCGGCGGACCGCCCGTCCTCCAGGATCACGTAACGGTCCCCGACGTAGGCGGCCATGTTCAGGTTCTGTTCCACCAGCACCACCGTTGCCTCGCGGGCGATGGCCCGCAAGGTGTCCGCCACCTTCCGGACCAAAGAGGGCGCCAGTCCTTTGGACGGTTCGTCCACGAGCAGCAGGCGGTTTTCATTGACCAGTGCCCGCGCGATGGCGACCATCTGTTGCTGGCCGCCACTCAAGGATCCGGCCCGGCGGGACCGAAACCGCTCCAGATCCGGAAACAGCTCGAAGATCACGGGCAGGCGTCGACGCAGGCTCCCCGGCTCCCGCTCGGCCACCCGCAGGTTTTCTTCCACCGTCAACTGGGTGAAGATGCCGCGGTCTTCCGGCACGTAGCCGATGCCCAGACGGGCGATCTGATAAGGCCGCATGCCGGTCAAGTCGCGGCCGTCGAATTCGATGCGGCCGCTAAGGATTCTCGTCATCCCCATGATGGTGCGCAGTGTGGTGGTCTTGCCGGCACCATTGCGCCCGACGATCACCGTCACGCTGCCCGCCGGTACCTCCAGCGAAACATCGTGCAGAATGCGGTACGGGCCGATGGCGGCACTCAGTTCTCGGACGTGCAGGAGCACGCTCATTCATCCCACCCGGCGAATCCGCCCAGATAGGCTGCTTGCACCGTTTCATCCCGGACGATTTCCTCGGGAGTGCCCGACGCGATGACTCGGCCTAGATGCAGCACCGTGATCCGGTCGGACATGTTCAGGACGATATCCAGCTTGTGCTCGACCAGTACCACCGTGCGCCGGCCGTCCCGCCGCAGCCTCCCGATCACCTCGAGCATCTCCGGCACCTCATCATGGGACATGCCGGCGGTCGGTTCGTCCAGAAGGAGGAGTTCTGGGTCGCAGGCCAGGAGCATGGCGATTTCCAGCTTGCGCTGGTCGCCGTGGGACAGCGCCCGGGCCTCCACCCCCTCCCGGCCCGCCAGGCCCACCTCCGTCAAGACCGCCCAGGCCCTCTCCTTGACCTCCGCGAACCGGGTCGCCGGCAGGAACCCCAGGCGTAGCGAGGCCGGCGAACCGCGGGTGGTCTTGTTAAGGCGAGCCTGAACCGCCAGGCGAACGTTCTCGAGGGCGGTGAGGCTGGGGAAGAGATTGGTCAACTGATATGAACGGCCGATCCCCAGGTGCACGCGGTGATGGGCGGGCAGGCGCGTGATGTCGGCTCCTTTCCACAGGATCTGTCCTGCCGTGGGCTGCAGGTCGCCACTTAGCAGGTTGAACAGCGTGGTCTTGCCCGCGCCATTGGGACCGATGATGGCGTGGAACTCGCCCGCCCGGATGCTCAGGTTCACGCGATCGACCGCCGTGAAGCCTCCAAAGCGCCGGCTCAGGTCCCGGGTTTCCAGGATGACTGGAGAAGCTGCCGGCACGGGTTCCAAGGGTTCCGCGGGCTGCATGGCTCCGTCGTCACCACCTTGCGGTCCGTCTGTCCTGACCTCTTCCCCCAGGCTTCGCCGTAGGCCATACCCAGGGGCCTACCGGCCGTGAGGGCTGCCGCGTGCCCCCACGGCCGGGAAGCCCGTGCGCGGCGTTCAAAAGGCCTCACAGGTGTCCGGCGGTGCCGTGGCCTCGGGCGACAACTCCTCGATCAGCACCGGTACCGGGTAATCGTAACCCGCTTTCTTCTCGAGGCGTACGACGTACATGGGCTGCAGGGCCTGGTGGTCTTCAGCGCGGATGGTGTAGGTGCCCTTCGGACCCTCGAAGGACAAGCCCTCCAGGGCCTTGCTCAGGGCTTCCGTATCGGTGGAACCGGTCTTCTCGATGGCCTTGACGATGGCGATACCGGCTGCCATGCCACCGGCGGTGAAGAGATCCGGCGGTTCGCCGTACTCCTCTTGGTGACGCTTGATCAGCCAGTCGTTCACTTCGTTCTTGGGTAACAGGTGAAAGTAGGTGTTGATGCCTACCGCCCCGACGCCGGCGTCTCCGGTGGCCTTTAGGGAGTCGATGTCACCGATCCCGGTGAACACCAGCATCTTGTCGTACAGGCCCATCTCGGCGATTTGCTGGAAGAGGGTGACGGCGCCGGCGCCTGCCCAGGTCACGACGACACCGTCGGGCTTGGCCTGCAACAGGCGCTGGAGGTAGGGCGTAAAGTCGACCGCGTCCGGGGGAACGAATATGTCGCCGATCATCTCGCCGCCGGCGGCCTTGATCACCGACGACCAGGCCTCCGCGCTGCTGTGGCCAAAGGCGTAATCGGGGGCTAGATTCATGAATCGCTTGCGGCCTTCCCGGACCAGATACTTGGCTCCCGTCAGGGCATCCTGGGCCACGTTGCGGCCGGTACGAAACACGTAGCGGCTACAATTCTTGCCCGTGATCTCCGTGGCCGCGGCCGGGTCCACGATAAAGACCTTCTTGGCCTTTTCAACCTCCGGGATGACGGCGAGAGCGGCGCCGCTGGAGGCAGTTCCTTGCAGGATGTCCACCTGGTCCTGCTCAATGAGCTTCCGGACTTTTTGCACCGCCTGGTTCGGGTTACTGGCGTCATCTTCGATGATCAGTTCGATCTTGCGTCCCAGAACGGTCATCGTGCCATTGGTGGCGTACTCGAGCCCGAGCTTGAGGCCGCGGACCTGCTGCGTCCCGTAGTTCTTGAGCTGCCCGCTCTGGTCGGTCAACACGCCGATCTTGATGGGCGGTTGTTGCCCGCCGCCTCCGCCAGGCTCCCCACTCGTTTCCGTTGTTTCCGTCCCAGTGGTACCTCCCCCGCCGCAGGCAGTCAGCACCAACATGGCTGACAGTACGAGTGCCAGGAAAACCCGGCCCCTCCGCCCCCTGTGACGCATCGTGCAACTCCCCCTCTGGGATACAGTTCTCGGCGACACGGCCTCTCCATGGCCAGGCCGCCGGCATCAGCAGCCAGCGTGGGCCGCCGAACTTGACACCCTAGTCACCTTTCGGATAACCGCATTCTACCAGCCCCGGCAGATTCCTGCCGGGTACCCGGCCAAACTTACGAAATTTCGTTGGACCCGAGGGTATGCCCGCAGAATTCCTCCGGTCAATAGGTCCGACCGTCTGGATTGCGTCGCGGAGGGGTCACGAGATCGCGGGATCGCCGGCTCATTCCTTCAAAGACCAGGGTCAGCATCGTCTCCACGGCTCGTTCGGGCGGACTCTGCCCCTCCCAGAGGACCCAACGCATCCCCAGGTAGTCACCGACAGCCATGAGGCACAGGGCCAGCGTCTCCAGATCGAGGTCGTCGCGGATCTCACCGGCTACCTGGGCCGACCGCAGGCCACGCATGTAGCCCTCCAGAATGGCCTCGTAATACGCCCGGAACAGGCCTTCATCGATCCACTCCGCTTGGCGCACGATGCGGTACAGGTTGCGGTGCTTATGGACGAAATCGAAGAACGCCTCGAAGCCGCGGCGCTCGAATTCCCGGCGGTCACGGACTCCGGAGGTACGCTGAGCGATCTCGCGACGGAGCGAACGGCTGAGTTGCATGACCAGCTCGCGGAAGATGTCGAGCTTGCTGGGAAAGTAGACGTAGAACGTGCCCTGGCTGACGCCAGCGTGGCGAACGATGTCCACCACCGACGTCTCGAAGTAGCCCTTGTGCCCAAAGATCTCCTCGGCGGCGTCCAGCAGTTTCTGCCGTGTGGCCTGTCCGCGGGCCGTCTTCGCCTGGTAGGCACGGCTGACGTAATCACCCAGCGAAGCGGGCGGTGCGTGGCGAGGCTCGCGCACCTGACGGGATTCGTCCACGTTGCTCACCTCTTGCCTTGGTAATTCGACATCCCGTGACGGTTGCCCCTGGTGGCCGCTGGTAGTCCGGGCGCAGGCGTAACAGGGAAAGGCGGTAACGGAACAGTTGGGTCGATGGGGAACCGGCGAGTCGATGGGATCGCCCCGGCAGGAAAAACGGGCACGGCAGAGAACGGGAAAAAGAAGCCGAATTCTGATTCGGGTATTGGGTTCGTCCCGGAAGTGAGGTGTCTGGGGATTATGCGTCCGGTTCATCACTGGGTGCGGCAACACGCACAGTCGTATCCCGAGCGGACGGCGTTGATCACCGATCAGGGCAAGATCACGTACGGTGAGCTCCATTCCCGAGCTTTGCGGGCGGCGCGCCTGCTGAGGGGAATGGGCATAGGCGAAGGCGACCGGTTCGGCGTACTGGCCATGAACCTGCCCGAGTTCATCGAGCTGTTGCTGGCGGCCGGCCACACATCGAGCATTCTCGTTCCGCTGAACTACCGCCTGTCGCCAGCAGAACTAGCCTTTCAGATCAAGGACAGCGGCTGCAGTGCCTTGTTCGTCGGCCGGGAGCAGGTTTCCATGGTGTCTGAAATTCTCACCCGGACCCGGTTGCCGGCGGAACGGGTGGTGATGCTTGACCGGGACGCGGAGTTCCCGGGTGCCGTGCCCTATCACGGTAGCGACATGGGAAGTGGCGACCTGGGGGACGGAGCGGCACCGGAGGATCCCCTGCTCATCTGCTACACGTCGGGCACGACGGGCCGACCCAAGGGGGCGGTGCTCACCCATGGCAACATGTTCGCCAACGCCATCAACGCTATCGTACCGCTGGGTTTCACGCACCAGGACCGCTTCCTGACGTTGCTCCCCCTGATCCATGTGGGCGGAATCGGTCTCTTTACACTGCCGGCCCTGCTCCTCGGCGCCGCCGTCATCCTGCCGCGACGGTTCGAACCCGATCACGCCCTGCGGCTCATCGAACGGGAACGGGCCACCGTCGTCATGGTGGTACCCACCATCCTGAAGATGCTGACGGAAGCCCCCGCGTGGCCCGCCACTGACTTGTCGAGCGTGCGCTACTTCATCAATGGAGGCGATCGCTGTCCGCTGGAATTGGTGCGGCGGGTCCGGGACCGGGGGGTAGCGATGGGTGGTGGCTACGGGCTGACGGAATCGTCGCCGACGGCCTTCATGATCCATGCGGATGAACTGGAAGCCGGTACCCGGGCGGAGGGCTTCATTGGTAAGCCGGCCCCGCTCACCGAGGCCCGGATCGTGGCGGAGGACGGCCGCGACTGCGCCGCCGGTGAGGTAGGAGAGATCTGGCTGCGCGGTCCCAACATCTTTCAGGGGTACTGGAACCTGCCCGATGCCACGGAGGCGGCATTCACCGACGGCTGGTTCCGCACCGGCGACCTGGCCCGGCGCGACCCCGACGGCCACACGTTCGTCGTCGGGCGGAAGAAGGAAATGATCAAGTCCGGCGGCGAGAACATCTACCCGGCCGAAGTCGAAGCCGTGCTGCAGGGGCACCCGGCGGTAGCCGAAGTGTGCGTGGTCGGGCGGCCGGATCCCAAGTGGATCGAGGTGCCCGTGGCCGTTGTGGCACTGCGTCTCGGGAGCAGGGTCACGGCCGCAGAGCTGAGCGAGTTTGCCGCGGCCTGTCTGGCGAAATTCAAGGTACCGAAAGATTTTCTATTCGTTGACGCCTTGCCACGCACTTCCATCGGCAAGGTGGCTCGCAGTGAAGTGAGGGACCTGTATGTACGGGAACGGGGACTCGGAGATTAAGGCGGGCAGCCACCTGGTCATCGAGGGTCTCGGTTACGTCCTACCCCGGGCCGTCATGACCGCCGAAGACGTGGCCGCCGCCAGCGGTATCCCGGCTCAAGTCATCCGCGACAAATTCGGGCTACGGCAAAAGCACGTTGCCGGGCCAGGCGAGACGGTTTCGACGCTCGCCGCCGAGGCAGGCAGGCGAGCCATGGCCGATGCCGGCGTCGGGCCGGAGGAAATCGACGCCGTCATCTACTTTGGCAGCCCGCACAAGGACTACTACGTCTGGCTGGCGGCTCCGCGCATCCAGGCGCTACTTGGGCTACGGCAGGCCTTTGCCTTCGAGGTCAGCGCCGTCAGCGCCGGCCTCCCGTTCGCCTTGGAGACCGCCCGTGGGCTGCTGGCCGTCCGCCCGGACTTGCGCCGGATTCTGGTCGTCGGTGCGTCCACCGAGTCCCACCTGCTGAACTACCGTAACCATACGGCGCGCTTCATGTTCAACTTCGGTGACGGCGGCGCGGCGGCGGTCGTGTCCCGCGAACCGGCTGGACGGGGGCCAGCCGGTGATGGGGGTTCTCCCCACGGGAATAGGGGGGCCGGCCACCCCGGGCATGTCAGAATCCGTGCCAGGATCTACCCTGCAGCCTTTCGCACCGACGGGCGGTTCGCCGAGTTCGTCCGGGTACCGGCCGGTGGTTCGCTGCTACCTGCCAGCCACGCCACGGTGGCGAGCGGCCTGCACGCCTTCGAGGTCAGCGACCCCCTGACCATGAAAGAGATGCTGGATCCGGTCACGGTCGACAACTTCGTCGCAGTGGCCAGGGAGGCCCTCAGCCGGGCGGGATTCGATGGTGTCGACGTGTTGCTGCCATTGCACACCAAGCGCTCCCTCTTCGAAACCTTGTGCGAAGCCTTTGGTGTGACCAGCGATCACGCCGTATACCTGGATGACACCGGTCACATCTCGGCCATTGACCCCCTGCTGGGCCTCGCCCGGCTCCACGCAAGCCGCTCACCGCTGCTGCAACCGGGGACTCGAATTCTGATGCTCACCGCAGGCACCGGCTACAACTGGGCCGCCTGCGCGGTGCGCTGGGAAGGGGATGCCTGATGCGCGAGCCGACCACCGAGCGAGGCATGGCTACCAAGCAGAAGCTGTTGCAGGCCGCCGAACAAGTCTTCGGAGAGCGGGGCTACCACGCCGCCTCCATTGTCGAGATCACGCGTACCGCAGGCGTCGGCGTCGGCACTTTCTACGAGTACTTCGATTCCAAGGAGACGATCTTCCGCGAGCTGGTGGAACACATGAGCCACCAGCTCCGCCGGCGGATCGCCGAGCGCGTGGCCGCCCTGCCCAACCGCCTGGAACGGGAGCGGGCGGGTTTTGAAGCCTTCTTCCGCTACGCCCTCGAACATCGCAACCTGTACCGGATTGTCCTGGAGAGCCAGTTCGTGGACGAACCCCTCTACAAGTGGTACTACCAGCGGCTGGCGGACGGATATAAGCGCGGACTGAAGGAAGCCTTACAGCGCGGCGAGATCCGCGGCCCCGCCACCGATTCCGAGACCTATCTGGATACTCTGGCCTTCGCCCTCCTGGGAATGGGCCAGATGCTGGGCATGCGCTGGGTGCTCTGGGAGGGCAGGGTTCCTCCGGCCGAAGTACTGGAGGAACTGGCCGAATTGATCCGGCGCCTGCTGTCGCCCCACCCGGAGGCAGCCGCGCGCGTTGGACCGGCGAAATCATGACCTCATCCCGCTCAACGGCCCGACGGTTCTTCCGAGGCTGACGGCCCCGGAGCCCTCGCCCGTTCCGGCCATACTATCCCTGCCATGGAAGGCTCCAACCGCCTGCACCGCCTCAGCCAGGAAATCCACGAGCGAGCCGCGCGCCTGGGCGCCCTGCTGGACGCCTGGGCCATCGACCGCGCCGCGGGCCGGCCCATCCCGGCGCGGCTGCCGGAGGCCGTCCATGCCCTGCGCGCCCTCCTGGGTTTCGCCAACGACGTGCACGCCCGCCGCCTGGGCCTGCCGGGCGGGGTTCATGTAGCTGTGATGGTGATCGACGGGCTGGTGGACGACGAGCTCATCCACCATTTCGTCCTGGCCCCGCTGACCCGGGCACCGAAAAGGGCCCGCACCCCGGAGGCGGTGGAGCAGTGGCTACTGAATCGGGGTCTGCAGGGCACCCAGCTGCGCCCGGCCGGAAACTTGGGGGATCTGGCCCGAGAGCTGCATCGCGGCAGCGCGGTGGTCCTGGTGGACGGGCTGCCCCGGGCCCTGATCGTTGACCTCAGCGGCTTCGAACACCGCCTGCCGGAAGAACTGGCGTCCGAGGTCGTCACCCGTGGGCCGAGGGAGGGGTTCACCGAGGTCCTGCGCACCAACGTCGCCGCCGTTCGCCGGCGGCTGGCCGACCACCGCCTGCGGGTGGAGAGCTTTACGGCGGGCCGCCTGAGCCACAGCCGCGGTGCCCTCCTCTACGTGCTGGGCCGGGCCGATCCCCTGGTGGTGGAACGGGTGCGCCGGTGCCTTTCCTCGGTGGCGCTGGACGTCGTGGTAGACACCAGCCAGCTGGTGGCCTACCTGTCGAACCGCCCCTGGTCGCCGTTCCTCCAGTACCGGAGCACGGAACGCCCCGAGGTCTGCGCGGCGGCCCTGGCCGAGGGGCAGGTGGTGGTGATGCTGGACGGGACGCCCTTCGCCGTCATCGCCCCGTCCACGTTCTGGGACCTGCTGCACAGCCCGGACGACTACTACCTGCGCTGGCCCTTTGCTTCCGCCATACGCCTGCTGCGCCTGGCAGCGGCGCTCTTCAGCGTGGGCGGGCTCGCCCTCTACGTGGCGGTGGTGAACTACCACCACGAGCTGGTGCCCACCAACCTCCTGGTGACCATCGTCACCAGCCGGGCCGCCGTCCCGTACCCCACCCTGATGGAGGCCCTCATCCTCAACCTGGGGTTCGACCTCTTGCGGGAGGCCGGGGCGCGCATGCCGCGAGGCATCGGCGGTGCCCTGACGGTGGTGGGTGCCCTGGTGGTGGGCGACGCCATGGTCCGGGGCGGCTTGGCCAGCGCCCCGATGATCGTGCTGGTGGCCGTGTCGGCCGTGGCTACCCTGGCCCTGCCCACCTTCGCGGTGACCGTCCCCTTTCGACTGCTGTCCTATGGCCTGCTGGTGCTGGGCAGCACCCTTGGCCTGTTCGGCGTGGCGGTGGGCGCCACGGTCATCGCGGGCCACCTGGCATCCCTGGAGTCGGCCGGCAAGCCCTTCCTGGCCCCCCTGGCGCCCTGGCGTGGCAAGGCTCTGCTGGAGGACGCCATCACCCGCCTGCCCTGGAGCCTGCACCGCCTTCCGGTGCCGTTCCTGTCCCGGCAGGGCGCCCGCGACCAGGCCGACCGAGGCCAGGCGCCGCCCGGAGGTGCGAAAGCGTGAACCGGGCTACCGTCGAGCCCGCCCAGGTGGCCGTCAACGCCATTGTTGTGGTGACGACGGCGGCACTCCTTTATCAGCCCGGGCCTCTGGTCGCGGAGGCCGGCCACGATGCCTGGCTGGCGGTGCTGATGGCCACCGCGCTCAGCGCTGCCTTTACCTGGGGCGTCTGGGCCGCCTATTTCCGCTGGGAACGGGCACCGGGAGAACCTCCCGGCGGCGGGCGGCCATCTTGGACGGGACGCCTCTTGGCCCTGGCCTTCGCGGCCTACGCCGTCTACCTGGGAGTCCTGCTGATCGCACAGGTGGCCACGGTTTTCACCACGGTGCTGCCGGAGATGCCCATCGCCGCCTTCGCCGCCGGAACCGCCCTGACGGGATGGGTACTGAGCGCCTATGGCCGCGAGGCCCTCTACCGGACGGGGCAGTTCCTCTTCCCGCTCATGGTTCTGGCCAGCGTGGCCAACCTGGTCGTTTCCCTAGCCGGCAATGTAGACGCCCAGGAGCTCCTGCCCGTTCTGGAGGCCGGGCCCGGACCCGTGTTGCGAACGGTGCCACTGGTGTTCGCTTTCGGGAGCGAAGTGCTGGTGCTGGCCGCCACGGCCGGGTCCGTGCGGGCTCCCCGGCGACTGGCATCGTCCCTGCCCTTGGCCGTGACGCTGTCAGGGTTGCTCATGGCCGCCTACACGGCCGCGGCCGTGGGGGTGCTCGGCAGCCACGAAGTGGCCCGGAGTACCTTCCCCGTGCTGGCCCTGGCGCGCCAGGTGCGGGTCAGCCTGTTCCTCCTGCGCGTGGAGATCCTCACCCTGGTGGCGTGGCTCACCGGCACGTTCGTCAAGGAAGGGCTGCTCCTGGCAGCCGCGGGGGAATCGGTGACACGGGCGCTGGGACTCGGCACGCGCTGGCAACCGGCCATGGCGGGTGTGGCGGCAGCGGCCACCGCCCTGCTGGGCGTGGCGGGTTTCTCCAACTCTTTCGCCCTGCTCCACCACGTGGACCGGATCTTCCCCGTCGTCGCCGGTGCGGCCGCGGCCCTCTTCTTGCTGGCGGGCCTCCTCAGCACCCGCGGCCGCCCCCGGCACGGGCGCCACCCCGCGGCCGGCAACGGGGACCGCCTGAACGGGACGCGCCGCGCCGTGACCATCGGGGTCCCCCTGCTGGCGGTGGCGCTGCTGGCACCGGGCTGTTACGGGCGGGTGGAACCCGAGCAGGCGGCGGTGGTAACCGTGCTGGGCCTCGATCGCGGCCCCCAGGGAGGCGTGCGCCTCACCGTGGAGGTGGTAGGCGCCCCGGCCGGGGCACCCATGCAGGACTCGGGCGCCATCTCCCACCAGTTGCTGCGAGCCCAGGGGCCCTCGTTGCTGGAAGCCCAGCGGCGCCTGGAAATTCAGGCAGCCCGCGAGGTGCTGTGGAGCCACATCAACGTGGTGGTCGTGGGCCGGGAGCTGGCCGGCGACGGCCTGGGCCCGGTGTTGGACGCCCTCACCCGGCGCTACACCTTCCGGCGTAATGCGTTCCTCTTTGTGGCGAGGGATGAGGCCGGGGACCTGCTGGACAGCCTGGCCCCGGCCTTTTCAGCTCCTCGCTTCACGGCCTTTCAGCGGGCGATCCTCCGCCCTTCGGGCCGGAGGAGCCAGCCCACGGATCTCAACGCCTTCCTGCGCACCCTGGGTCACGCGGGCGAGGACCCGTACGTCCCGGTGGTGGAGACCGCACCACCCGACGCAGAGCCCATCTTGCGCCGGGTGGCCCTCTTCCGTCGCGACCGGGCGGTGGCCGTGCTGGACGAACCGGCCACGAGGGGTCTGTACTGGCTCACGGGACAGCAACAGGTGGAACGGCTGCTCTGGCCCTGCCCGGAGCGGAGGTCCCACCGCGGCCTGGGCGTCACGGCGGTGCGCAGCAAAGCCACCCGGCGGGCCGGGATGGGGAATCACGGCCCGTGGGCCGCGGCGGCTATTCAAGTGGAAGCCGACATCGAAGAATGGCAGTGCACCAGCCGCCTGTCGCCGACGACGCTGGCCGCGGCCGAGCGGCTCGCGGCGGCAGCGGTGGAAGGAGAAGTGCGGGCCGCGCTGGCCGAAACCCGTGCCCTGGGCGTCGACCCCGCGGGGTTCGGTGTCGCCTTGCGCCAGGCGGATCCGGCGGCGTGGGCGGCGATCCGCGACGGCTGGCACGAGCGGCTGCGGCGCCTCCCCGTGGACGTGCGGGTGGAAGTCCGGCTGCGGCGGACCGGCTTGACGCTGGACCCGCCGTGATGCCCGGCGGCCCTTCAACCGACGCAAAGATTTCCTGACTAGTCCTACGGGCGCAGGACGGCGAGGCCCTTGGCAAGAGGTGGCTCATTGCGGCCGGGAGACCGCGAGAATTGGAAAGCACTTCTTCTGTTGTTCCAACCGCTCGCTTACAATAAAGGGGTCAAGCTCATCGCCAGGAGGACAACGTCGTGCGGGACAAGTTGCGCAGCGTATCCCTGTATTACTACGCCACGATCTCCGCCGGTTTAATTATTCTTTTAACCATAACGGTAGTGAAGATCTTTGCCGCCTCCCATCCCTTGCGCTACCCGTTCCTGGCCTTGCTCTGCATCGGTTTCGGCCCCGGGTACCTGCGTTATCAGATCCGCGTCCGCAGGCAGACGGATCAAGCGAACACGGGCCCGCGGCGATACGCCCTTCTTCTCACCCTGATTGCGGCCTATATGGGCTTCCGTTACCTGGCCCGGAACCTCGCCCGGCACGAGATGGCCGGTGAGGACTATGGCGTGGCCATGGGCTTCTTCATCCTGGGCCTGTTCCTGGCCTACTACGGACTCTACACGCTGTACCTATGGAAGAACCGCCACACGATGACGGCAGAAACCGGACGATCCTCGGAGAGTTGAAGCACTCAGTTGGTGATTAGCGACTGCACAGCCTGCGCTCAGGTTCATCCCCGTTGTCATCTTTGATAATGAAAGTGGAAGCGATCGGCAGCCGTGGCGCACATGAGGGTGCGGGCCATGGCGCCGCAGGCGGAGCCGCTTTCAAGCTTGCCCGCAGCCAGCCGGGCGAGGCGGGGGTGAGGTCGATGTACCGCAAGGTGCTGGTGGCCGCCGACGGCAAGGAGGACGCGATCCGGCTCGCCGAGGTGGCACGGGAGCTTTGCGCCGGTCATCCCGGCAGCCGGGTCACCGTGCTGCACGTGTTGCCACCGCCGGTACCCCCCAATCTGCACAACCCCTTCGTCCCTGCGGTGGGGGTCGGCGATGACGTGTTGCTCCTGGGAGAGGCCAACGCGCGGAAGGAGCTGGAGGAAGCCCGGCAACTCCTGGCGGAGGCCGGAATCGAGGCCGATACCGATGTCGCCGTGGGGGCGCCGGGCGAGGAGATCTGCCGTTATGCCCAAAACGGCGGATACGAACTGATCATCATTGGACGCCGGGGCCTGGGCCGGCTGCAGGAGGTCCTGCTGGGCAGCGTCAGCGAGTACGTGTTGCGCCACATCCGGCTCCCGGTTCTGATCGTGCAGCAGCCGAAGGAGGCGCCGGCGCGGCAGGCGGCGGGGTAGGCGCGAAACCAGTTGATCGACGAGGCACGAAACGGGCGGGGCAGTATCGTGCCCCGCCCGTTTGCTGTGGTGCCGCGGGCTCGCACCAGACCGGCCTGCTTCACGCCGGCACCAGCACGGCCCGCCCGTTGACCTGCCCGTGCTCGAGCCGGTGGAGGACCTCGTTCACCTCCTCCAGGCCATACCGGCTCGTGTGCAACTTCACCTTGCCCTGGGCATGAAGCTGCATGAGCTCCCACAGCTCGCTGTAGTTGCCCACCAGGTTCCCCACGATGGTGAACTCGTTGTTGATCATGGCCAGGGACGGCACGGAGAGCTGACCGCCGTACCCCACGATGGAATAGGTACCGCCCTTCCGGAGCATCTCGACGCCCTGGCGGTGCGTCGCATCGTTGCCGACGAAGTCAATGACGATGTCGGCGCCCCGGTCACCGGTCAGCCGCCGGACCTCGGACACCGCCTTGTCACCGGCACGCACGGCGTGAGCCGCCCCGAGCTCAAGGGCCATGTTGAGGCGGCCGTCGTTCACGTCGACCGCGATGATCGTCGAATTGCCCAGCTCGCGCAGGAGCTGCACCGCAATGTGGCCCAGCCCGCCCACTCCGATGATCACGGCCGTGGTCCCCGGGCGCGCCAGGGGCGCCACCTTGCGCACCGCCCGGTACGCGGTGATGCCCGCATCGGCGTACGGGGCCACGTCGGCTGGGTCGACCCCCGCCGGCAGCTTGATCACTGCCCGCTCGTTGGTCTTCAGGTACTCCGCGAAGCCGCCGTCGGTCGTCAAGCCCGGGAAGACGAGATTCTCACAGTGCATGTCCTCCCCGCGACGGCAGGGCAAGCACGTGCCGCAGCTCATCACCGGGTGGACGATGACGGGGTCTCCCACTTGAACGCTGGTCACCGCGGGCCCGACGGAATGCACCCACCCGGCGTTCTCGTGCCCCAGGGTGTAAGGCAGGGGCACCCCCAGCGTTTCCGCCCAGACTCCCTGGATGAGATGCAGGTCGGTGTGACATACGCCGGCGCCGCCGATCTTGACGATGACGTCATGGGGACCCGTTATCTCCGGCTCGCGAACTTCATCCAGGCGAAGCGGCCGGTTGTACTCCACAAGGCGTGCGGCCTTCATGGAAGGTCCCTCCTTCCCCGATTCCTCGCGGTTACTCGCATGGCACGGGCTCTGCCCGGAGGGGTTGTTCCGGCGGCGGATCGCCGTACCGGGTCTCGAGCAGGCCGCGGCACAAGGACGTGTTGAACTCCATGGCCAGTCGCGTGCGGGATGCGTGTCGCAGGTAGGCATGGAAATATTCCCGTTGAATCGGAGCGCCCGCGGGATCCACAAGGGCCGGTGCATCCGGCGACCCCAGCAGGCCTCGCTCCCGGAGCGCCTCGAGGTAGGCCGCGACGACCTCGGCGCCTGCCGCGCCCTGCTCCTCGCCGCTCCCCTGGCGGTAACCCTCTGCCCCGGTTCCGGAGGAACCGGGATCCCTCAGTCGCTCTAGGTCGGCCACGCGCAGGCCGAGGATGGCCGGTTCGTCCCAGCCCTGCTGCAAGAGCCAGCGGATGAACCGCTCCTGCCGCCGGAGGAACGCCTTGACCCGGAAGGTCTCCCGGAGCTCCTCGAGGTCGCCGGAGGCCAGCTCGGGGAAGGCCTCCTGAAAGGAGAGACCGTGGTTCACGGCGTGGTTGATCTCATCGGCGAAGAAATGGTCCCGCAGGCGAACCTCCATCCGCTTCACCCAGGGCAGTGCCGACACCCGCTGGCGGATGTCGCTCGCCATCATGTAGGCGAAGTTGGCGGCGCACCAGAAGGTCGGGAGCCGGAAGTCCACGGTCACGGTACCGTCGTGCACCCGGACGCCGGCAATGAAACCTAGTTCTGTCAGGGGCCGGTCCAGTTCCGGGTCGTAGACCCGGGCCAGTTGCCGGTACACCTCCCCTTCCCTGCCCGCAGGAGTCGTGCTCCCGGCCGACGTGGACGCGGCGTGCCGCTCCTCTGCGTGCATCGGCCCACCTCCTATGGGGGCGCGACAGCAGCCCCGCCCGGGGTTCAGCGCCCGGCACCGATGGGGTCGTGGGCCAGCTTCTGCTTCTGGGCTTCGATGTCGATGCCGTAGAGGCGGGCCGCATTCTCGCCGAGGATCTTCCTCTTGACGTCCAGGGTCAGCTCGAAGCCGAATTCCTCCTTGATGTCCTCCGGGAAGTCGAAGGCCATGAACTTCTCCACCAGCCAGCGAGGCTGCCAGATGGCGTAGTCACTGGCGAAGAGCAACCTGTCCTCGCCCACCCACCAGAGGAGGTTGGCCAGTACCTCGGCGAAGTAGCGGGGCCGGCTGTGGATGAAGGGCATGACCACGGCGAGGCCGCCGTAGACGTTGGGCTCCTGGGTGGCGATCCAACAGAAGTCGTCGATGCGGGGAATCCCGCAGTGCTCGACGATGAAGTTCAGGTTGGGGAACGCCGATGCGGCTTCGTCCACGTCGGCGACGTCGAAGGCATCCCGGTTCAACGGCCAGATGGTAGGCCCCTTGTGGACGTGGATATTTTTGATCCCCAGTTCCTCACACTTCTCCAGGTAGCGGTACGCCCACGGATCCGTGAGCTTCCAGCCCTTCGAGTTCCCCCGCCATTCCGCGGTGTAGAGCTTGACGCCACGAATGCCGTAATGCTCCACCAGGGCCTCCAGGTACTCCAGCCCGGCCTCGCCATCCCGCGGGTCGAAGGCCCCGTTCAGGATGAAGCGGTCGGGGTACATGTCTTTGAGGACGGCGTTCTGCTCGGTGGTGTTGAAGCCCTGACGGAAGAACTCCTTGAGGTAGGTCGGCTGGAAGATGGCCATGTCCACGTACCCGTCGACGAAGAGGTCGCGGGTCATCTTCTCAGGGCCGTACCTGGCGAAGACGCTCCGGTCCCACAGGTATTCCTCGGGGCTCAGGTTCCGGTGGTAGTCATAGAAGCAGTTGATGAACCCCTCCCCGTACTTGTTGCGAATGTTCTCCGGGCTGGCATCCCACAAATGCACGTGGCCGTCGATGACGAAGATCTCCTCGCCCGTGCTGGTCCGGTACATCGCGGTACACTCCCATCCCCCAGATCCGCCCGCGTCCCGTCTTCATCACCGCCGATTTCCACACCCGGCAATACTCGGCAGTCCCCGCATCCCTCCCCTCTCCGGCGAAAAACGCAGTATGATCCCACACATTTGAATCCTATCATGACACAAATAGACAATATGGTACGATTTCATGTCGAATGATGCGGAGTTCATTTGGTTTCTCGTCACGTGCCAACGGATGGGACGGCGGGTCATGTCTCCCCCCGATTGTATGGCCTTATCCGGCCGGTCATGACGGGCAGCAGGAGAACGACACGGTTCCCAGAAGGTAATTCATGGAATGGCGCAACCGCGCGGCTGGGGGCCGGGCTATTACGGCCCCGACCTGTTCCCGGAGCTGACCGACCGTGAATGGGAGGAACCGGCCGGCGCCCCATGACTCACTCCTCAAGGGTCCTAGCATCTCTCGAGCGAGGGGTTTTTGTGCCTGGTGGGCCCTCTTCCGCGTGCAGGTCCTGGCCACCCTTCCTCTCGGCCCCCGGGCCTTGGCCCACAGGGCTAAGGCCCGGGTGGACGAAGAAGAGTGGGTCCTGTTCGTCCTATCGACTCTTGGTTACATCCCGGTGCTGGCGATCATCGGATGGACGGCACAGTCGGTCTACCGGGAGCTCCGCCCGGCCGGGCAGGGCGACGCCTTGCTGGCCCTCTCCTTCGTGGTCGCCACCGCGGTGGGCATCGCGATGGGAGTGGATGCCCTGCAGGGGGCGGTGTACTCCGGCCGGGACGCGCGCCTGCTGGCCAGCCTGCCGGTGCCCGCCCGCGGCGTCGTGGGAGCCAAGCTGGCCGCCGCGGTGGTCCATCAGTGGCTGGTGTTGCTGCTGTTCAGCCCGCCCCTACTGATCTATGGCCTGAATGAATACGGCTTGAACGAACCCGCCGGCTGGCTCTTCGCGTTCAAGGCCCTGCTGGCCTACCTGCTCCTGCCCTTGCCCGGCCTCGCCGTGGCCGCGGTGCTGGCATGGGTGCTCATCCGCGTCCTCGGCCCCGGCAGCCGGCGGGAGGTGCCCGTGGCCATCGCCGGGATGGCGGCAACGGCCGTACTCGTGGCCGGCATGAAGGCCGCGCTGGGCGATCCCGCACCCCGCTTGCCCGGTACGATGACCCCCGTCGCCCTGGCGGCCGTCTCCCTGGCGGAATGGGTCACCGAATACGTACCCCCGCTGGCGTGGGTCACCCGTGCCCTCCTTCCCGGTGCCCCGGCCGACGGCGCCTGGGAGCTGGCGCGATTCGCCGTGGCGGCTCTGGCCGGGTGGATCCTGGCGGTGGAGCTGGCCGGACGACTCTACCGAGAGGGGCTCACAGCCGCCCGCGGAGGGGTCCGCGACCTCCGCGCCCTGCGGTCCCGCCGGACCCGGGATAGGACCCTCCTCCCCGCCCGCTCGCCCTTCCGGGCGCTGGCCTGGCGGGAGGCCGCCCTGCTCTGCCGGACGCCCGCCTTCTTCCTCCGGGGCCTGACGCTGGCCATCGTAGTGCCCGTACCGCTGTTGGGCCCCGGCCGTTCCATCTCGGTGTTCGAACTCTACCGAGAGCCCGTTGCCCCTGCCTTCTTCAGCCGGGACCTGGGTTGGAGCGTCCTCTTGGCCATCACCCTGTGCGTGCTGGCGACCCACGGCTTCACGGGGCCCGGGACCATCGGCCGCGAGGGCCGCGCCTTCTGGCTGTCCCGCTCGATCCCCGCCAGCCCCCGGCAGCAGGTGCTGGCCAAGCTGGCCGTCCAGGCAGGAGCGGCCCTGGTGGTAGGCGTCCCAGTGGGCGTCCTGGCCGGGCACCAGGCGGGGTGGAACGCCGCGGCGTGGGCAGCTTGGCTGCTGGGCACCGGCCTGGCTGTTACGGCCGCCGGGGCCACCGGCCTGGTCCTGGAGCTGGAGAACCCGCGCCTGGACTGGACGAACCCCCACGAGGCATACGGCAGTGGCGCCCGCCTTCTACTGGCCCTGCTGGCATCGCTGGGCGGCCTGGGCGGCATGTGGCTGGTGGCCTGGCTGGCCGGCGAGTTCGGCCCCGCCGCCCTGGTGGGCGGAGCTCTGGCCTATCTTCTCCTCTCCGCCGGTCTCGGCGTGACCGCCGTCGGGGCCCTGGCCGAGGCCGGTTATGCCCGCATCACGCCGCCGGCGACTCGATGACCCGCGCCGGCCCGAGGCCCCGGCCCGTCCGCTACTCCCGCCGCTCGTCCCGCCAGATCCGGCCGTCGCGGATGTGCAGGATGCGGCGGGCACGCTCCCCCACGGCCCGGTCGTGGGTAACCAGCAGGATGGTGGCCCCCTCGCGGTGGAGGGCCTCGAAGAGGGCCAGGATCTCCGCCCCTGAAGCGCTGTCCAGGTTGCCGGTAGGCTCGTCGGCCAGCAGGACCGCGGGGCGGTTGGCCAGGGCCCGGGCGATGGCCACCCGCTGCTGCTCCCCGCCGGAGAGCTGGTTGGGGAAGTGTTCCTCCCGCCCTTCCAGCCCGACGCGCCGGAGGAGTTCCCACGCCCGCCGCCGGCGCTCCTGGCGGCCGACCCCGGCGTAGGCCATGGGCAGGGCCACGTTCTCCCAGGCCCGGTAACGGGGCAGCAGGAAGAACCGCTGGAAGACGAAGCCGAACTGCCGGTTGCGCAGCCGGGCCATCTCCCCGTCGCCCAGGCCGGCGACCTCCCGGCCCATGAAACGGTACGAGCCGGCGGTGGGGCGGTCCAGGCAGCCGATGATGTGCATGAGCGTCGACTTCCCGGAGCCCGACGGGCCCATCACCGCGGTGAACTCCCCTTCTTCCACGGTGAGGTCCACCCCATCCAGGGCCCGCACCAGCCCCTGTCCCATCCGGTAGACCTTTTCCACGCCCTTCAGCTCGATCAGCGCCATCCCGGGTTTCCCGCCTCATTGCCCCGCCACGCGCACGGCCTCCCCCGGCCGGAGGTTGGCGGGAGGATGGACGATCACCCAATCCTCTTCTTCCAGCCCGTCCCGGACCTCCGCCCACTGGGCGTCGCTCACCCCCAGCTCGACGCGGCGGCGCAGGGCGCGGCCGTTCTCGATCACCCAGACTTCGGAGGCCTCGTTCCCGACCAGGGCGGCCACCGGCACGGCCAGCACTTGCTGGGCGCGAACCACGATCTCGAGATTGACGGTGTAGCCGGGCTTGAGGGGCGTCCCCCGGGGCAGCGCCACCGTGACGGGCACGCCGGTCTCCGGCTGGCCGGCCGAGCCGCTGCGGGTGACCACCAGATCCCCCACCTGTTCCACTTTCCCCTCCCATGTGCGATCGGGGAAGGCATCGCTGCGGATCCGCACCTTCTGCCCGGGCCGCAGCCGCACCCCGTCGAGCTCCGAGAGGACCAGTTCCACCACCAGGTCGTCCAGGGCGCCCACCGTCACCAGCGGCCCGCTCATCGCCGCCTGAAGATCCCCTGCCGCCTCGTCCGGGGCCGTAACCTGTAGCACGACGCCGTTCAGATTGCTCCGGACTTCGGCGCGGGCCAGGGCGGCCCTCGCCTGCTCCAGTTGCAATTGGGCCTGTTCCACGCCCAGGTCCGCCAGTTGTAGCTGTAGTTCCGCCTCATCCTCCGGCACGACGCCGGTACAGGCGCCGAGCCGGTCACCGCGGCCGGGCGCTTCCCTGGCCCCGTCACGGTGGGCGCACTCCCGCGCCCGCTGCAACTGACGCTGGGCCCGCTGACGCTCCAGCCGGGCCCGTTCCAGGGCCAGTTCGGCCTGGCGAACCTGTGTCTCCAGCTCATCACTGGCGTACCGGACCAGCACGTCGCCCTTCTTTACCGTCTGCCCCTGCTGTACGGGGATCGACTCCACCGCCATGCCCGGTTGCGGCATGACCTGCTGCTGCCGGCGGGGGCTGACGCGACCGCTGGCGTACACCACGTCCTCCATCAGCCGCCGCTCGGGTTGCGCCGCCTGCACGGGCCGGCCGGCGGGCTGCCGCGAGTTGGTAACCGCCACATAGATCAGGCCGGTGGCCGCAGCCACCAGCACCACGTATGCGAGCAACAGCCGCCTATTCATAGCGCAGCGCCTCCATGGGATCGAGCCGGGCAGCCCGCCTCGCCGGGTAGATGCCGCACACCACGCCCACGAAGAGCGAGAACAGCACGGCCACCACGACGGTCAGGACCGACACCCGGGGCGGCCATCCGGCCAGGGCGGCGATCCCCCAGGCCAGCCCCGTCCCGATGCCGATCCCCAGCACCCCGCCCGTCCCGGTGATCAGCATCGCTTCGATCAGGAACTGCAGCAGGATGTTGCCGCGCGTGGCACCCAGCGCCATCCGCAGGCCGATCTCCCGCGTCCGCTCGGTGACGGAAACCAGCATGATGTTCATCACGCCGACGCCCCCCACAACGAGGGCGATGCCGGCGATGGATCCGATCACCAGGGTGAGGATGCCGGTCACCTGGCCGATGGCGCCGGCTAGCTGGGAGAGGTCGAAGGTGCGGAAGGCGCCGCGCTTGCCCGTCATCCGTTCCAGGTGGCCGATCACGCGGCGGGCCACGGCGTCCCTGTCCTGGCCGGCTTCCGGAACCACGGAAAAGTAGGAAAAGGCGAGGGGCTGGCCCGTCAGGCTCCGCCAGGTGGAAAGAGGAACGTAACCTGTCCCCGGGAGTCCGTCGCCCGCCGCCGGGCCTAGGTTGACGAGGCCCGGCGGCACCCGCGATCGGGTCACACCGACGATCCGAAAGGGAACCCCCTCCAGGCGCACCACCTGTCCCACCACCGCCGCCGGCGCCTCGCCCGGGAACAGGTTTTCCACGGCGATTTCGTCCAGCACGATGAGGCGCCGGGCGGCCCGATCATCGGCCTCGGACCAGAACCGCCCGGCTTGGAATTCCAGGGGATCCGTCAGCGGGAAGGCGAAGGTGGTCCCCGTCACCGACAGGTCCGCCTCTTCGCTCCCGTACCGGGCCGTCACCGTCGTGAGGGCGGCCGTGACCACCGCCCGCACGCCGGGCAAGCGGCGCACCTGCTCCAGTTGGTGCTCGCGGAAGAGCCCCTCGGGATTGCTGAACTCGCCGAAGTCCGCCGGCACGATCTGCACGGCCTGGGCATCGGCGGCCTCCAGGGTCGCGGCGATCCGATGGCGCGCCCCCTCGCCGATGGCCACGACGGCGATCACCGCCGCAACGCCGATGACCACCCCAAGCATCGTCAGGAAGGTGCGGAACTTGTGGGCCCAGACACCTTGCCAGGCCGCGCGGAACGCCTCGCCGAAGCTCAACGGTGCGCCTCCCCATGGCTACCAAGGGATGCCTCGATGGGCTGCCTGGATGGCTCGCCTCGATGGCGCGTGTCTAACGGGGGATCCCGCCGCCCAACCCCGGGGCGCCCCCGGTCGCTGCCGGCCAGCTCCCGGGCCCGGGCACGAGGCTCCCAAGGGCCGAACCGGCGACGACCAGCAGCAGCCAGGCAGCGAGGGCCACGCCAATCCCCCACCGGGAGGTGCGGCGGGTGGCTGCGGCAAGGCCGATCCCCAGGAGGACCGTGCTCCAGAGGCCGAACAACTCGACGCGCCGAGCCAGCCCCGCCAGGAACCCCCCGGTCGCCTCGGGGAACAGAACTTTGAGGCTGGTCGGGAGAGCGCCGCCCATCGCCATCACGTCATAGGCGCCCGCGACCACCAGCCCCGTCAAGACCAGCGTGCCAAAGACGTGCGGGAGGTAGGCGTATGTCGCCAGGGAGAACACTTGGGCGAACGGGAGCCGCTGGCGGAGGAGCATCGCGAGCACCCACACGACCAGGGCGGTCACGAACACGTAGAAGAACGGGCTGAGGAAGCCTACCACCGTTCCGGTCACCAGTGACAACAATCGGACGAACTGTGCCACGTTACCGGCCTCTGCCGCCGGCAGCCCGGCCTGCTGGGAGATGTCCGCCGCCTGCGGGGCGAGCGCGTTGGCCATCACAGAGGCCACGAGCGCAGCCGTGACAGCGCCGATCAAACTGAAGAGGAGTAGAGGGACGAACCACGGCTGCCTGGCGGGAAACGACGCGAAGGTCGCGCCGGGGCTCGCCAACATCCCGCCAAGAGCCCGCAGGGCGGGCACGGGGCGCCGCTCGTCTCGCTGTTCCACGGGATCCTCGCCCCCATCCCCAATGGCCTTGCCAGTTCTATTCCAGAGGAGGCGAAACTTTCCTCCCTATGGGCCACGGGATTTGTTTCGGTTGCTTCCCGGCCCTTGTGGGTCTCTCCTGTCGCGCCACCCGGGAGGGATGAACCGGCAGCCTAAAACGCAGGCGGGGCAAGCCGGGAAACGCGGGCGAACACGGCGAAAGCGGCGGGTAGCCGCGTCGTACGGTGGCCGGATAAACCGGTCGAAAGTGGGGGGTTCCGATGGCCAACACTCTCTACCTCAAGCGGGTCGTGGAAGATGTCGTGCGGCAGCACCTCGCCCAGCAATTCGGCGTGCCTTTCGAGTCCCGGGAACTCACGCTCGTCACCGGTGGCACCCACGAATTCGACGCGGTCTCGGAGGACGGGAGAGTAGTAGCGTCGATCAAGTCGACCTCCGGTAAGACATCGGGAGGCAAGCTCCCATCCGGGGAAATCCGAGCGGCCCAAGCGGAACCTATACTATCTTACTCTGGTCGACGCTCCGGTCCGTTCGCTGGTTCTGACCAACGAGGAGTTTTACGCCATCATGGAAAAACGGCTGCGCGGCAGGCTGGCGCCGGGTATCTCTCTAGAGTTGGTCCCCCTCCCCACGGACGTGCGGAAGCGCGTCGCCGAAACCCAGGCGCTCGCCAGTCAGGAAGTGCAACCTGCTCACCGGCGCGTGACACGTTCTTGACGGGACTCCGGCATGCTGGAGTCCGGGCTGAGAGCTCACAGCATGCGACGGATCTACGGTGCCCCCCGGGGTGCCGCCGCTCCACCTGGATGTGAACCACCTGCACATCCGGTACCGTCTTGATCTGCTCCGAGCCAGTTACTTCGATGTAAGCCTACATACGGTCGTAATCATTGCAGGCCACCACAACGATGCCCCTCACACGGTGGTGGCCTGCTGATCCCCAGTCGAACGAACCGCAGGTATCCCACGAATTACTCTTTGTTCCCCGTCATGCAGACACACCGGTAGCGCTCATATCCCTCCGCCGCCGAGTGCTGATAGCGCCCAAGCCGAGTAGGAAGGCGAAGGCAACGACTACCACCGCGGCGAGGACCATAGGCGATTGCCCGAACACCTTGCCGGCAGCGCCAATGAGGATGCCCACCCACTGGAAGTCGGAGTCACCAAACGTCGTGTTGGCAAAGCCCAGAGCACCCAAGGTCGGTAGCAATAAGGCCGCCCCAACTGTTATTAAGATGCCGTTGACGAAAGCACCCACCACGCATCCCCGGCGCCCGCCGGTGGCGTTGCCGAACACTCCCGCCGTACCACCAACGAAAAAGTGCGGCACGAGCCCAGGAACGATGACGGGTAGCCCTGCCGCCGCCAAGGCCAACATGCTCATCAAGCCACCGACGAAACTCGAGATGAAGCCGACCAGGACCGCTGTCGGAGCATGGGGGAAGGTGACCGGGCAGTCCAGAGCTGGGCGGGCCTCCGGCACGATCCTTGCTGCGATCCCCTGGAAGGCAGGAACGATCTCGGAAATGATGAGGCGCACTCCCTGCAGGATGATGGCGACACCAGCTGTAAAGCCAAGGGACTGGGTTAACGCAAAGGCCCAGACGTTCTGGTCGCCCGCCAGCTCGACCGCTTTGTCACCCGCAGCCACCACCGACACCGCGAACACGACCAGCATCACGACCGCGGTTGCCACCAGCGAATCCCGGAAGAACGACAGCGTGGACGGAAGACGGTACTGCTCGATCGAGTCCTCAGCCTTGCCAACCTTCGAGCCGATGAAGCCTGCCAGCCAGTAACCCAATGTTCCGAAGTGCCCCAAGGCGATAGGCTGGCCCCCGGTCACCCGCTGCATGTAGGTGTCGGCCATGGCAGGCATCAGAACCATGAGGACACCGAGGACGAACGAGCCCACCAACACGAGCACAGCCCCACTCAAACCGGCGGTGCCGAGTACGGCAGACAGCAGAGCGGCCATAAAGAAGGTGTGATGACCGGTCAGGAACACATACTTGAGAGGTGTCAGGCGGGCAATGAGCAGGTTCGCCACGAGGCCAAAGACCATGATTAGAGCAGTTTCCCGGCCCAGCGTGTTTTGGGCGATGGCAACGATGGCTTCGTTGTTCGGCACCACACCACGGACCCCGAACCCCGCCTCCAGCAGCGGTGAGAGCTTGTCGAGACTGCCCACCAGCGTGTTTGCACCCGCACCCAGGATGACGAAGCCCAGGATGGTCTTGACCGTACCGGTGATCACGTCACCCACCGGCTTACGCTGGACGATCAAACCCAGGAGTGCCACCAGCCCCACCAGGATGGCCGGTTGACTCAGCACATCCTTGACGAACTGGCCGACAATCGCCATGGATCAGCCCTCCTGCCCTAAGGCTGCCTGAATCTTGGAGCGAATTTCCTCACGATCAAGGTAGTTCTGGACCGTGATAATCGGTACATCGTCGCGGCGTAACACCTCCGCCAGCTGACCAGACGTCACAATGAGATCAGCGGGCATGGACTTGGCGGATGTGACATCTGACACTTCCACCGAGGCCTGGATACCGAGTTCCTTGAGGACGGATTCCACGTTGATCCGTAAGATCAAGCTGCTGCCTAGGCCCATACCGCATACAGCTAGAACGCGCACAGCCAGACCTCCTTTCTCATGAATTAGTCCACTGAAACGATCGATTTGGAGTAACCTAGGAGCATGGCGTATGGTTTGTCATCGCCGGTGTTAAACTGACCCGGGATCGCCGGGTAAGAACTGACCCACCCCCCAGCAAAGACACCTTCCGAATCCAGCCACGGAGCGGGAGGTGTCCTCGGCAACATGCTGGGAGGTGGGAAGGTGAAACGCCTATACGAGCTTCATGGTGAGGGTCGGTCCATCCGGGAGATCGCGCGAATCCTCGGCATCTCCCGGAACACGGTGCGGCGGTACTTGCGCGCCACCGAGGTGCCTAAGCCGGCACCTCGGGCGGCTCGCGGCTCGAAGCTCGACCCGTACAAAGCGTTTATCCTGCAACGGGTCGCGGAAGGTGTGGAAAACTGCGTCGTCCTTCTCCGCGAGCTGCGGATCCAGGGTTACGAGGGGAGCTACACCATCCTCAAGGAGTTCGTCCGGCCCCTGCGTCGCCCCCGATCCATTCCCGGCACGGTCCGGTTCGAGACGCAGCCAGGCATGAGGCGCAAGTGGATTGGGGCAGCTGTGCCTATACGCTGCCGGACGGCACGGTCCGGCGAAAGTGGGTCTTCGCGATGGTGCTCAGCTGGTCGCGGGCCCTGTACGTCGAGTTTGTCGACCGCGCCGACACCGCGACGTTCATCCGCTGCCATCTGAACGCGTTCCGGTACTTCGGCGGGGTACCGGAAACGTGCCTGTACGACCGAACCAAGCTGGTGGTGTTGGGGCTGGACGAGAACGGCGAGCCCAAGTGGAATGAACGCTTTCTGGACTTTGCCCTGCGGCTGGGTTTTGCCATCCGGCTCTGCCAGGGCTACCGCCCCCAGACCAAGGGCCGGGTGGAAAGCGGCATCAAGTACGTCAAGGGCAACTTCTGGCCCGCGGTTCGGTTCACGGATCTGGATGACCTGAACCGGCAGGCCCTGGCGTGGTGTGATACCGTGGCCAACGTCCGCATCCACGGCACCACCCATGAGCGGCCCGTGGACCGGTTGGCGATCGAACGAGGGGCCTTGCGGCCGTTGCCCCCGCAGGAGCGGCTGAGGCCTTGGCTGCGCGAGCAGCGACAGGTGGGCCGGGACGGTTACGTGCAGTGGGAACGGGCGTGGTACGGCCTGCCGTGGCCCTGGCGGCCCGGCCAGCTCGTCCAGGTCCAGCCGGGCGAGGGCGTGGTCGAGCTCTGGGTCGGTGACCAGCGGGTGGCGGTGCATCCCCGGGCCCTCCGGCCGGGCCAGCGCTTCACGCACCCGCAGCAGTGGGCGGGGTTGTCCGCGAAGAGTGGCCGCCCGCGGCCGGAGCCCCGGGCGGTGCAATGGCCCACGGTGGAAGTCGAGCGACGGTCTTTGAGCACCTACGGGGCTCTGGTCGAGGCGGTGAGTCGGCGATGATCGCCCTGGAGAAGGCCCGGCAGTACCTGGAGCAGCTGGGCTTGAGCCACGCGGCGGCGGTTCTCGAAAGCCGCCTGGAGGCCGCCGCCCAGAAGCAGCTCCCCTACCCCGACTTCCTCGTGGACCTGCTGGGCCTCGAGGCGGCGGCGCGCCGGGAGCGCTACCTGCGGACACGGACACGACTGGCGCATTTGCCCTTTCACCGCACCCTGGAGCAGTTCGACTTCGGGTTCCAGCCGTCCGTCGATGAGCGCCAGATTCGCGAGCTGGCTACCCTCTCCTTCGTCGCCGACGCCGCCAATGTGATCTTCCTCGGACCCCCAGGCGTGGGCAAAACCCACCTGAGTGTGGCTCTCGGGATCAAGGCGATCGAGGCCGGCTATGGGGTGTACTTCGTGCGGGCTCACGAGCTGCTCGAAGACCTGCGCCGCGCCCAAGCCGAGCACCGGCTCGACCGGCGCATGCGAGTCTACCTGGCCCCCAAGGTGCTGATCATCGACGAATTCGGGGTCTGGCCCTACGACCGGGCTGCGGCAACCGCTCTGTTTGCCCTGATCTCGGCCCGTTACGAACGGGGCAGCATCATCTTGACCAGTAACAAGGGATTTGCGGAGTGGGGCGAAGTGTTGGGCGATTCGGTGATCGCCACCGCCATCCTCGACCGGGTGCTTCACCACAGCCACGTCATCAACATCCGGGGCGAGAGCTACCGGCTTCGGGAGAAGAAGCGGGCGGGACTGTTCGGCGGGACTCTAACCCGAAAGGGGGGATGCCGCGGCTCTAAACATAGTAAGTGACCGGAAGGGGTGGGTCAATTTCCAAGCGGCGCCAAGTGGGTCAATTTTAAGTCGGCGTTGACACGCGCACCCTCATGAGCGGATGATCCCCGGGCACCATCTGCTCAGGGGTCGTGGCCATGAGAAAAGAAACCTGTTGCCTTTGCGGAGGGAGCATCGCCCTTCCTCCCATCGCCATCCATTGCTACAAAAGGAATTCCCCACCGGTTGGAGAATCACCCGGCGAAAAAGCCCGTTGTAAAGGACTTTTTCAGAGGTCTCGAGCTCCGGAGTTCGACAGTCGGTAGTACACACAAGGGCGCTCAAAGCCCTATCGTCATGGGCCTGAGCGCCTCTCGGTGGTACACACTCGTGTATCTACGCGCTGCTTTTCGCTTGGGAGTCGATCTGTAGAACGAGTGGCGGCTCGGGAATCTTCAACGCTCGGAAGATGGCCGCCTGATCAGGCGTCGTCTCTGTGCGTTGCCAGATCATTCCTTGCGGCGTGCAAAACTGCCCCAGATGCATGCGCTCCAACGCCCGGCGCAACGTCGGCCAGGTCTGTTCCGTGCGGATCTCCGCGACGCGAATCAGCAACAGCGCCAGCCAGCACAGCAACACATGGGCGCGGATGCGTTCGTCCAGCCGGTGATACACCGGACGCAGGTCCAAGGTGTTCTTCAGCGTGCGAAACGCCGCCTCCACCTCGATCAACTGCTTGTACCCCAGCGCCACGTCGCCCGCCGACAGCGTATCGTCCGACGTCCGCAGCAGGTACTTGCCATCCAGGCGTTCCTCCGCTTTCACCTTGCGCATGTCCACCCGCAACTCACCCCGCGGGGTTTGCGTCAGGTATCTCCCCAGGGTGGGGTGACTGCGTAAGGCACACACCGCCTTGGTATGCGGGCCACCTTTCAACCTTCTCAGCTGCGCCAGCTCGGCCCGCAGTTGCTGCAGCAACTGCTGCCGTCGCTGCCGGTCCCGTTTGGCCTGCTCAGGGTTGAACACCAGCACGTAGCGCTGGCGGGCTTCACCGTTCCCCACGATGATTTCTTTCACATACACGTTCTCCCGGATCTTCTGGTAGCGGCCCCGGCGGCTCAGCGCCGTCTCCACCGCCGGCTTGCCGCTGCGCAGCTTTTCGCCGGCAATGAAATGACCCCCCGGCCGCTGCAACACCCGCAGGTTCTCCTCACTGGCAAACCCCCGGTCCACCACGGTGATGACCCGGCCCAGCTTCCAGCCGGACAGGTCCCGCTTCACCTCTTCCACCACGCTCATGTCTGCGGTGTTACCCGGCCACACCCAGCAGCGCACCGGAATCCCATCCCGCGTCACCGCCAGGCCGATGACCACCTGGGGTAGCGGTTTGTCGTCCTTGGAATGACCCCATCGCCGCAAGGTCTGCGGGCGCCCTTGCTCGTCTTCCGTGGTATCCTGGACCGTCTCGGGTTCGATCTCGAAGTAGGTGGAGGTGGTGTCCAAGTACAGCAAGTCCACCTCCAGGTTGAGCAGATGGGCCACCGACCAAAACACCTCTCGCTGCAGTTGTTCGTGGGCCTCCAGCAGAAAGTCCATGGCCCGGTACAGCTGCTGCAGGGGGATCTCCTCCACCCCTGGCAAGGCCACCTGGTCTTTGACCCATTGCTCCACTTGGCGCTTGCTGGCAGGCGCCAGGGCGCGGTTGGCCACCATGGCAAAGATGGCCCGCTCCACGGCACCGCGGTGGGCACGGTCGGTCAGCAAGTCGTTCAGCGCCCGCCCAATCCCCAATTCTTGCCACAGATGGTTCAGAACCCATGCTCCACCCATGGGACGGCTTGCCAGGAAACGCAGACCGTGTTGCGGCTCCTGCTGCAGCCTTAGGGCGTCTTCGGGGTTGAGGAAGCGGCGGATGCTTTTCGCCAGGCGCTTGAGGGCTTCGACGTCCAGCTGGTCGGCGCGCCCGAAGGAGTAGAGCACCTGGGCCCTGGGGGTACCGGTGCGGGGGTCGCGCACGTTGTGGGCGAGTTGAACGTAGGTGACGACGGAGCCGTCTTTGTTTTGGCGTTTGACCTGGCGAATGTACATGCTTACATGATAGCACACCATACCCAAAATAGCAATCTATAACATACCAGGCGTGTGCCTACGCGATTTCGCCCGTCGGCCTACGGCTAGAGGCCAAAAAACGCGTCACTATCGGGTTCGGGGTTCAACCATGTGCCTGATTTGGCCCCAAAACTGTCGAACTCCGGCAGATCAAAACGGGGATACGAGCCTGGATGGCGATCGCGACGGCAGATACGATTTCCTTTTTCATCGTCTTTACCTCCCCGAAAAAATAAAAAAACGCCTGTTCCGCGCCGTATGGCACGAAAAAGGCGTTTTTTCCAAGAAAATGTGATTTAAGGAGGCCTCCGGACGGAGTACCTCAGGGAACGAAACAACGGAAAAAGTCAGGCTTACACTGTTATTTTATCTGGTTCTGGTCAACAAATCAAGCCAAGCCTGCTTGCAGTGCGTGTCAACGTTCGGTAGGCAAAGACCTCACCAGCACCGGTTCTCTTCACCACAACTATTGCTCCGCTCGAGCCAACTCCCGCAGCACATGTGTTTGACCCATGGCCGGTCTGCTGCAGGGCCTTCCAATGCCGGTAAATGAGTCTGCAACCATTCCCCGGCCGCCCGAGCCATTTGCCGGCCCCACCGTCGCGTCACTCGGCGCTCCAACTCTCTGGAGACGGTCCTCCCTCGACGGCTCATGAACCGGTCCCATTCCCCGCTGGCTTTGACGGCCAATAGACACGCCAGATGATCCGCCCCTCGCACACTCCACCGCGCCCCGTGCCGCTTCATCCGTCGCGCCACATGGTGAAACACCTGCCTCTCCATCGCCCCCAACCGCCACGCCTCCGGCAGCTTCGCCTCCGGCAGCTTCACAATCCCTGCCCAGTTGTTCTTCAAGTACCTCTCCAATGCCCAAATTCGCTTCCGTCTGTCCCTGGGGGCTCGCTCCCTGGCCTCCCTGAGCCCCGTTTGCGCCTTCTCCCAATCGCCTTCGGCAATGGCTTGCGCCACCCGCTCATACCCTTGCGAGTCCCCGCCAAGCCCTTCCACCAACGCCCGACGCAAGTGGTACCGGTCCAGCCGGTACACGGCATGCGGCAACATCTCCACCCCTTCTTTCAACCAGCCCGCCCCGTGTCAACATCGGATGTAAAATCCCCAATAGCAGCGGATAAAGATTCCCCAAAATCACCGGCATGATTTCCTCAAAATCATCGGGATGAATTCCCCACCCCTGTGTCGAACTATGGCACCTGCCATCACTTTTGGGGAGGTGCCGGTGATGAGGGAGAGTGAGAAGATGGAGATCAGGAAGCTGTATGAGGAGGGCGTCAGCATCTCGGAACTGGCCAGAAGATACGGCCATGACCGCAAAACCATCCGCAAGGCTGTGAGTGAGCCGAGGCAGCAGGAGGAGGGGAGGGTGAAGTCGCGCAGCCGTAGGGTGAAAGGCCACAAGCTGGAGCCGTACAAGGCCTATGTGGAGCAGCGCATGCGTATCGGCGTCCTCAATGCGGAGCGAATCTTTCGCGAGATCCGGGAGCAGGGATATACCGGCGGAATTACCGTACTGCGCGAGTTCATGCACCCTCTCCGCCCGGTTGTCTCTGCCAAGGCAACCGTGCGGTTTGAGACGGCTCCGGGGGAACAAGCGCAAATCGACCTGGGCGCATTCCCCTACCTGGATCCGCAGGGCCATCGGCGCAAGGTATGGTGCTTTGCCATGGTCCTCGCCTACTCCCGCATGCTCTACCTGGAGTTTATCAGAGCGGCGGACCAACGGCATATCCTCCAGGCGCTCCGGAACGCGCTGGAGTTCTTCGGCGGGGTTCCAAAGGTCATGCTCAGCGACAACTGCTCCCCGCTGGTCGTGGCCAACGACGGTCATGGACACGTCGACTGGCAGCCGGCGTACATGGACTTCGCCAAGTACTACGGATTCGTGCCCAAGGCCTGTAAGCCCTACCGAAGTCGCACCAAAGGGAAGATTGAACGGCCCATCGGGTATATCCGGTCCAGCTTCTGGCCGGTTTCGTTCGTGGACCATGACGACCTGAACCGGCAAGGTGCCATCTGGCGGGATACGGTGGCTAATGTGCGCATCCACGGCACGACGCGGGAGCAGCCGGTGGTGCGGTTTCAGGCCGAGACGCTTAAGCCCCTGCCTAAGAGCCGGTACACGCTGGCGTACGCCGATATGCGCAAGGTCATGAGCGATTGTCGCATCTCCTGGAACACGAACATGTACACCGTTCCATGGCGGTATGTGGGGCACACCGTGCTGGTCCGGGAGTTTGAGTCAGGCCGCCTGCAGATCGAGTACGGCGGGCAGGTCATTGCCGAACACCGCGTGCTCACAGGCAGGCACCAGGTCTCAACCGACCCTGAGCACTTCAAGGGCATCCCGGCTGGGACGCCTCATCCGGATCGAGGCAAGGTGCCAGGGTTGCAAATCGGGCCGGACGTGGAGCAGCGGGAGCTGTCCGTCTATGAGCAGATCGCGATGGGAGGTCAGGGGCAATGAGTGAGGCGTTGGTTTTGGCCAAGGCCGAGGAGCAGCTGCTGGAGCTGGGATTGAAGCGCGCCGCGGCGGTGCTGCCGGCGTGCGTGGAGTGGGCAGCGGGGCACCAGGCGACCTATGCGGAGTTCCTGCACAGACTGCTGGATGCTGAGCAGGAGGAGCGATACAGCCGTTACATGCACGCCAGACTCCGCATGGCCAACTTCCCGTATCACAAGACCCTTGCAGATTTCGATTTCTCGTTCCAGCCGTCCGTCGATGAGCGACAAATACGCGAACTGGCCGGCTTGACGTTCATCCGGGAGGGCAGCAACGTCATCTTCCTGGGACCGCCGGGGGTGGGCAAGACCCACCTTGCGGTGGCCCTGGGGATGGAGGCGATTCGACAGCGCATGAGCGTCTACTTCGTGACCATGCAGAAGCTGGTCGCTGACTTGCGACGGGCGTACCAAGAGGGACGGCTGGACAAGCGCCTGCGCATCTACACCCAGCCGAAGCTGCTGATCTGCGACGAAGTCGGCTACTTGCCGCTTGACGCCTTGGACGCCGCGAACTTCTTCCGGCTCGTGTCGGAGCGCTACGAGCATGGCTCCCTGATCATCACGTCCAACACCAGCTTCACCAACTGGGGGACACTCTTCGGTGACCAGGTGCTGGCCTCTGCCTTGCTCGACCGGCTCCTGCACCACGCCACCACCATCAACATCCGCGGCAACAGCTACCGGATGAAGGACAAGCTGCGCGCCGGGGTGACCCATGCGCTGAAGGAGGAGGTGACCGCGTAGATCGAACATACGTCTGGGGAATGATGCGCGATGATTTTGGGGAACTGAATCCGCTGTTTGTGGGGAATCGAACGCGATTTTTTTGGGGAGTTTTAATCCGCTATTGACACCCGTCACCCCCCAGCCAACACCGCTTAACCGCACACCAGTCCCAGGTCTGCCCGAACATCGCCATCGTCTGCTCCCAGAAATCTTCCGGCGCCATCACACCGGCCACCACTTTCCTCCCCCGCAGCCGACCCCTCTCGGTCCGCCCTTCATACGCCACGGCCAGTTTGATCTCGACGTGCCGCGGATCCCCTTCCTGTTCCCTCCGGACCGATACCCACACCCCATCCGCTTCCACCGCCAATTCCCGCACTTGACGTTCCCCAGGAGGCACTTCTCCCCTCTCGAACACCAACTCCTGTTTCTCCTTGGCACTTTGCCGTTCTTGCTCCCCTACCCGCTGCACCTGTTTCCAGAGGGTCATGACACTGATTCCAGGTACCCAACTCTGCAGAACTTTTGCCGCCCGGTGGTAGGACATCTCCGTAGCCAAGTCCACCATCCGCTCCTGCAGGCGATCCGACACCCGCTGCCGAGATGTGGGCTTCCACCGCTGGAATGAGCAATGCCTCGTCCGATGGGTTGCCGCTGTATACGTTATATCCGCTAACAAAGCCGCTTTCCGTTTCGTCCACCCGGACTTTGTACCCGAACTCCGTTCCTTTGGACAACTTGCCTTCCTTGATCGGCCGGGCTTGTGGATCAAAAAAGCTGACGATGCGATCCGGTATCATGCGTGTACCCGATACAACCTGTTTGGCCTGGTGGATCAGTTTTTCAGTCAACGTGATGGCGGCTTGAAGCCGCTTTTGGTTTTGCTCCAACGTGCGTTTACCTGCGTTCCGTATTTTTTCCACCACCGTGTGGGCTTGCTCCACCACTGCTTGGGTCACTTCGATGACGCTTTCGGTGATACGGTCGACTTCTTCCCAAGACTCCCGGCTGCGGCGACGAAGCACCTTGGCGATGGACACAATCTTGTCTTTAATTTTCCTGGTATGGTCTTGAAACTCTTGTGTAGCATGGGGAGCGACTTTTCGAATTTTGTGCACCAGGCAAGTGATGACGCGGACGCCATCCTGCAAAAGTGTGGCGTCGGTCGGGTGGTGAATGTCGGATTCGATGACAGTGGTGTCCGTCCGCAGTTTGCGATGCTTGAGCACTTTCTTTTCTTTCAGCTTTTGCAGGATCGCTTCATTCAGTTGTTCGACGACTTCGTCGCCGTAACGTTTGCGCGTGTAGATGAGCGTTGAAGGATCCAGCATTGGCTCATCGATGGCAATCCGGCAGAAGCGGCGCCAGGTGATGCTGTCGCCGACTTCTTTGATCAGGGATTCGTAACCTAGGTTATATTTGCGTTTGAGCACCATGAGGCGCAGGTATTTCTCGATGGGATAGGTGGGATGACCCATGTTTGATTTGGTCGGGTGTTTCTCGATAAACGGTTGCAGGAAGCGCTCGTCGTCCAACAGTTCATCGATGATCGCCAGTTCGGCAGGCAGTTTCCAAACCTCTTCCGGAAGTATGGCGTCTCAAAGGGTTAATTGTCCGTCGCGAAGTTTCAACATTTTCTTCACCTCGTGGTTCGCCCTTCGGGATTAGGTTGTCTGGTTAACATCCTACTTCCATGTGAAGGCTGCAAATTCCTTTTTATTTTGCTTAAAATCCCCGACTTTTTCAGGGGAAACTAGCTAACTAACGAGAGCCGCCCATCGGAGATTTCCACGACTCTTTCGAAGCCGCGTATCCCTTCAATCCGGTGCGACACCAGGATCACGGTGCTGTCCCGGAGCTCGTTCTCGATCAAGTTTGCGAAGATCTCCACGGCTTCCCTGTCAAGCGCCGAGTTGATCTCATCGTAAATCATCACCGGTTTCTTGTTCAGGAGCGAGCGGGCGATGAGCAGCTTCTGCTTCTCCCCGCCCGAAAACCTGGCGCCGAAGTCTCCCGGGCGTTTGTGGAACAGGTCCTCCTCGTCCTCGATGAGTGTGTTCAGCTTCAGAAGGTCGACGAGCTTCCAGATCGCGCCGATGTCGCAAGACTCGCGCGGGTAGATCATGTTCTCGTAAATGCTCCGATCGAACAGCTCCATATGCTGGGAGTAGTAGCCGATGTCGGCAGCGCCGTGCAAGTACTTGCGGTTGTACAGCACGCGCCCCTGGTCCGGGTTTAGGAGCCCGGCGATCAGCTTGACCAGGGTCGACTTCCCGCTACCGTTCTTGCCCACGATAAGCAACTTCTCCCGCTGACGGATGTCGAAAGACACCTGCTGGAGCACGGGCTCGCCTTCCTTGTAGGAAAAGGATACGTCCTCGACGGCGATGATCACGGGATCGGGGAGCGAGACAACTTGGACCGGGCGGACCCGGGGCGGGTCGCCGTAACCGATTTTCCTGAGAGCGACATCGAGTCTTCCCAGGAGCTCCAGGAAGGCGAGGAACCGCTTGCCGAATCCGGCGAGGTGAAAAGCCGAATAGATGAGAATCAGCACCAGCGAAGCGTCGAACGACCCGCCCGGCCTGAGGGTGAAGCCCGCGGCCACGACGGCGACCGTGCCGAGCGTCATCCACAGCTGCGTGATGAGATGGGAATGGTCGATCTGCTTTTGCTGGTTGAAGTAGGCTTCCCGCTCCTTATTCAGCAGCTTATCGAAATTGCGGTTCTCCAGGGAGATCGATCCCGCGGAGAGAATGGTGGAAATGTTCTTAAAGAAGTCGATCATAAATGAGTTCAAGTCAGAGGTCGTGTCCAGGACGCGGCGAATCCCGGTTTCGTTTTGCCTCGAGAGCCTTATCGACAGATATAGATAGGAGCCGTACGTGAGCAGGTAAAGAAAACCCACAAGCCAGTGGTACCGGAACAAAAGGACGGCGTAGACGACGATGATGATCAGAGATTGCAACAGAAATTGCAGGCCATCATACTGCAGGGATCTCATCGCGAACGAAATCTCATTCATCAGGTTCTGGTACTCGCCTACGCTCCTGTTGAGGAAGTAGGCATAATCTTTCGTCTGATTTGCGGCCCAAACCACTCGTTTCGAGTGCATCCTCACGGCTTGGAGCATCCAATTGTTGGGGTAGTTCACAAGCGGAATCGACAGCAAAGAAGCAGCAACCCCGGCGAGGTAGCCCAGGTTCATCGCCGAATCGCTCAGTAGTCTTGAAAAGAAATAGGGTTGCAGGCTGTACAAAGAGTAGAGGACGACGGTCACGCAAAGGTAGGACGCGACTTTCGCTCCACCGATACTCTTCGCGACTTCCTTAATATAGTATTTCGTGGCTTCACTCATCCGCGCGGTCCTGCCTTTCAAGCTCGACGAATTCCTCGAGGCTCTGCGCTGGTGAACTCAAGGCTCGCTTGAGTACCAGCCTCCACGTTTGAAAGTCCGCATCCTTCCAATTGCTCTTTGCTTTGATGTGGTCGATGATCTTTCGGAACTCCGCCTGGGAAATGCTTTTCCCGTATTCGCGGAGGACGGCTTCCGTGAGTGCTGCACCGCTATTGAACCTTTCCGTTTGGTTTATGTGCTTGTAAAACCGATTGATCCGGTAGCGCTGGGGAAGAGCTTTCTTCTGAAAAAGATAGACCCGAACCATTTCTGTTTTCGTCTGGTCACCTAGGGAGTAAGTGATTGGAAGGGCGTAGTAACCCTTCAAGAGATTGGGTTTGAGTCGGAAATCGAAGATAAACAACCCCTTCGAAATCATACGCGGCTTGACCGCACTTTCGGGCGAAATCACCGACGAATCCGAGCCTTTTTCGCTGTCCGAATCCCTTGGTATTCGGCTCACTTTCACCTTCACAAAACGGTCAATCCCCCACCGAAAAGGTGGGGGCAAACGCTTTCTGGGTCGTTCAGAGCCATGTCGAAAAAGTTGTCTGACAATACTTACCCCACAAAAGAGGAACCCAAAATTTGAACATAAAAAAGCAGGTTGCCGCTCCTTTTGGTAAACTCAAAAGGAGGAGAACCTGCCCAAAGGAGTAGACCTGTATGGCCATTATACCACAAGGCTCCCTGTTTTCGTGGAACGAAATTGCCGGACTCGGCGATCTCGAACGCCTGAGGCTTGTCCTTGAACATCTCCCGGACGAAGCGCTCATGCAAAAACTGGAGAAAGCCCGCGGCAGGGGCCGGGACGATTATCCCGTGCGGGCCATGTGGAATGCGTATATCGCCCTCGTCGTGTTCCAGCACCCGAGCGTCGAATCCCTGCGACGCGAACTGAGCCGAAACGGACAGTTGCGCTGGCTTTTGGGCTTTGGTGACCATGTGCCAAGTGCCGCGGCCTTCAGTCGCTTCTGGAAACGGATTGAAGCCCATGAAGCCGAGCTGGAGTCCCTCTTTGTCGCGCTCCAGCAAGCTGTGGCCGCGTACCTTCCCGACTACGGCAAGCGCCTGGCCCTAGACAGCAAAGCCATCCGGTCGTACGCGCGCTACCGGCCGAAAAACACCGCACCCGACGGGCGGCGAGACAGAGATGCGGATTATGGGTTTAAGACGGTGCACGACCGCGAGGGAAACGCGACAAAGCTCCGGTGGTTTGGATACAAGCTGCATCTCATCGTCGACAGCACTCATGAACTGCCGGTGGTCTACACCGTGACCCCCGCCTCAAAAGCCGATGTCGCCACAGCCCATGCCCTTTTGGACAAGCTGCAAGCAAAACGTCCAGAAGTGCTCACGCGTGCCGAAGTGCTTGTGGCGGACAAAGGCTATGACGACTCAAAACTTATCATGCGCCTGTGGGACGAACACCGCATCCGACCGGTGATCGACATTCGGGCAAGCTGGCGGGACGGTGAGGCAACGCGGCTTTTTGAGGGGCAAACAAACGTGGTGTATGACAACAAAGGCCGCGTGTTCTGCGTGTGTCCGGAAACGGGGACCATGCGGACCATGGCCGAAGGAGGCTTTGAAGAGAAGCGCGGAACGCTGAAAAAGCGGTGTCCGGCCAGGGCCTACGGCCTCTCCTGTGCCGGAGTGGCCCGGTGCCCCGTGGCGAGAGGATGGCGCATTCGGATGGACGTGGATCGGCGTTTGTTTCCGCCGATTGCGCGCGGGAGCGCGAGATGGGTGCGAGAGTACCGCAAACGCACGGCGGTGGAGCGCGTGTTTTCCCGTCTGGATACGATGTACGGCTTTGAGACGCACACCATCCGAGGGCTGAAGAAGATGCGCGTGCGGGTGGGGTTTGCGCTGGTGGTCATGCTGGGGATGGCGCTTGGACGTCTGCGCGAGGGATGGTCGGGGAAATTGAGGAGTTTTGTGCAGGTAGCGTAGTGAAGGAAAAGAAGGATAGATTTGTTTACCTTTTTTCCGTGGATTGGAAAAAGGGAGGTGGAGTATTGTCTTTTTTATTAAAAACACGGGGAATATATGCATGAAAACCAATCTTGTTTAAAGAAAGAATCGTGGAATCCCCCAAAACTGAAGATGGCCTGATGCAGGTCAGACCGAGATACAGGCACAGCGAAAAAAGCTCGAATCCAACGAAAGGTTGACTGGAGAATCCACGAAACGAACAACAATCTGCATGCGTTCGCTCTCAACGTAGTTGCCTACTTCGAAGTGGTCCTGCAACAGTTCTGTATTCTGATGCTTGCGGTCTACCGCGTAGGCGAACAGCGCCCCATTCATCGGCGGTTCGCCACCCCCCACAAATACGGAGTCATTGAAGATGGAAGCGGCACTATACGGGCAGTGGCCTACGACTTTTCGTGAGTAAAAGCTGCCGGTCGCCTTATCGACCAAGTACAGGGAGCTGTCTGCGAGAACGAGGAGCGTTCCGTCATAAATGCTCGGGGGAGCAACGATGGCCCCTTCCTGAGTTGAGACGCTCCATACTTTCTCACCACTTTCGACGCTAAGGCACCCCACTTCGCCATTCAGAGTCGTGTAATACACATGCTGGTCGTCGGCTACGGGCAAGTGCCTCGAAGAAACCCCGCCTACCTCTCGTCTCCACACGATTCTCCCATCGTCGAGGCTCAGCTTGATGATTTCCCGGCCTCGACCGATGTAAAAATCACCGTTGACGTCGATCCAGCCTCCAGAGATGTCTGAACTAATAACGGGTGTGGGTCCCAGGTTTTCTTCGTAAAGCAAGCGTCCTCCTGAATCGAAGGCAATCACATAGAGACAAGAATCGTTTGCCTTTTCATCGAATCTTGTTCCAGTTGCAATGTAATGTTCGTTTCTCTTTGAAACAGTTCCATAGAGGAACATTCCTGGGAAGGACAGCTTGGTGACGATTCGGCCGGACGTGTCTACGAAGTAAACTTCTCCCCCCCCGACGTGAAACAGATCAAGTCATCGAGGATGTTGACGGAACCTCTCACTCGTGCTTCGGTATCCAGTTCCCAAAGAAGTTCCCCTCTGAATTTGTCAAAGGCGGCGACTCCGCGGAAGTCTTTTAAAACGACGATCAAGTCCCCGTAGACGGCCGTCGTGCCGTAGGAATCGCGCCCCTTAAATTAGACAATTTGATCGGTATCCCTATGTGATGCAGACCTTGCCTGTGCTCAGGGCTTCTTTAAGTGTTTCTTGGGGCGTTTTGTACCGCAGGCTTGAATGCAGCAGGTGCTCGTTATAGTACCGGATCCGTTCGGCCAAAAGCGCATCGAGGGCTTCGAAGCGCTTTGCTTCAAGAGAAGCTCATGATGCTCTCTTTGAAACGCGAGAAGAAGGATTCGACGATGGGATTTTCCTTCGGACCCCGGAGGCTGTACGACAGTCGCTGCCCTTCTTCAAGCAGGAGATGACCGACCCACGCGTGACTCAAGAAGGCGCCGCCCGGATCGTGATGTACGATGGCTTTCGGGCGCTCTCTCTTTTGGGTCAGAATGAACGCTTTGGCACGTTCCCAAGCCTGAAGCGCCGTCCGAACATCCGGCGAGGGAGAGAAGGCATATCCGATCACCATGCGGGTCCGATGGTCCAGAATCGGCAAAAACCAAACCTTTCCGCCGCCATAGACGAGCTGGGTGAAATCGGTGTAGAGTACCTCAAAGGCGTCCGGTTCCCGTTCGGAAAGAAGGCCGGCGACGAGATTCGCCCGTTCTTTGGCCAGGACGACCGTCTCGAGCAGCGGATTGGGCTTTGGTTTTCTCACCTTTCGTTTGAGGGAAAGCTCAAACGTGTGGAGAAGACGCCGAACCCGCTCCCGCCTCCGACCATTCCCCGACGCCGAAGCTCGGCCTCGAGGCGGCGATCGCCGGACTCCGGATGTTCCCGAAGGATGGCTTCGATCTGCGACTTGAGCGCAGTATCGGACTCCCTTCTTTTCTTCTCGGCTTCCTGGCGCTTTTTCTGGTCATACCACGTCGCTCGTGGAATGCGAAGCGTCTTGAGGAGAATCGGCAGGGGAGCCAGTCGCCTGGCCAGCGCTTCTTGAGCCAGACGGATGCGCTCCTGAAGCGGAAGTTGATCTAGCTCCCCTGCCCGAGGAAGTTTTTTAGGAGCGCGATTTCGACCTCCTTTTTGCCGAGGAGCTGTTCCAAATCACGAATGCGCTTCTGGTATTCCTGCTCTTTGTTCGGGGGTTCAAAGAGCTCAGCGCCTTTTTCCAGGAGGGTTTGCTTCCACTTCAAGAGGGTATTCGGATGAACGCCGTATTCCCGGGAGAGTTCGACAAGCGTTTTTTCGCCTTTGATCAGTTCCAAAGCCGCTTTGAGTTTGATGGAGCCGGGAATGAATTTTGTTCGTTTCATGGATTGCCCCTCCTTTGATACAACATAGTTTCAGCATTTGTCTAGTCTGATGGGCGCATGACCATCTTCCTGGGACCCCCGGGGGTGGGCAAGACCCACCTTGCGGTGGCCCTGGGGATGGAGGCGATTCGGCAGCGCATGAGCGTCTACTTCGTGACCATGCAGAAGCTGGTCGCCGACTTGCGACGGGCGTACCAAGAGGGACGGCTGGACAAGCGCCTGTGCATCTACACCCGGCCGAAGCTGCTGATCTGCGACGAAGTCGGCTACTTGCCGCTTGACGCCTTGGATGCAGCGAACTTCTTCCGGCTCGTGTCGGAGCGCTACGAGCATGGCTCCCTGATCATCACGTCCAACACCAGCTTCACCAACTGGGGGACACGCTTCGGTGACCAGGTGCTGGCCTCAGCCTTGCTCGACCGGCTCCTGCACCACGCCACCACCATCAACATCCGCGGCAACAGCTACCGGATGAAGGACAAGCTGCGCGCAGGGGTGACCCATGCGCTGAAGGAGGAGGTGACCGCGTAGACCGAACATATGTCTGGGGAATGATGCGCGATGATTTTGGGGAACTGAATCCGCTGTTTGTGGGGAATCGAACGCGATTTTTTTGGGGAGTTTTAATCCGCTATTGACAGGCCATGCTTTTCGGCACCTGCGGGACCTAGCCCCCGCCGCGTGGCCGAAGAGGCAAGCAAAGCCCCGGAACGATTCGGCGCCTTTTGCTTCGGGGCGTTCGTTTCCGCCGAGCATCGAGATGCTCCTTGCGGATCTTGAGGAGGTCGTCTTAAGCATCGACGAACACCGCTTTCGCGGACAGGCCGTGGTTCACGGTGACCGGCGTTTGGCCCGAGAAGCGGATTCTCTCCTTTTGCCGGACGATCGGCTGAAGACGCTGGAGGCCTTTTTGAAGCGCCTTCCGGAATCCGTCCGGAAAAAGATCTGGGCGGTGACGATCGACCTCAAGGAGAGCTGGAAGAAGCGGATTCAGCGGATCCTTCCGGAAGCGCGCGTGGTGGCCGATCCGTTTCACGTGCTTCAGGATGTGGGCCGGCGGGTGGATGAGGCCCGGCGTGTGGAAATACGCACCGGCCATCGTCTTCCCCGCCGGCCGCTTCGCAAAAACGAAGAAGACCTCACCGAGCGTAAAGAGCTGGCCACAATACGCAAGCATTTCCGGAACGTGGCGCAGTTTCACTGGGTCAAGGAGCAGCTGCGAGACATCTTCCGGACCGCCTCCTATCCTCTTTGAGGCAGAGGGGGCAAGCGACGCGGCGCTCGTGCCGTGGGGCCGAACGCTTAAGCGCTGGAAGAACGAAAACCTTGCATATCACACCTGGCGGACGACGAATGGCTACACCGAGGGCGTGCACACGAAGATCAAACGGCTGAAACGGATCCGTTATGGCTTTAAAAATCGCGAAGTGGATGTCCGGAAGATGCTTTTGGTCTTTATTCCCTTAGCTCATCTGATCGCCTGATCACACTTTTTGACATGGAGCCAGCATCGCAATCATAAGTTTTTTCGCTGTGCCTGTATCTTGGCTTGATCTGCATCTGGCCATCTTCAGTTAAGATTAGTTTTCATGCATATAATAACAGGAAATCTTTTTATATTTTGATTATAAACATTTTTCCACATCGATGCCGCTTTCGGTTACGGAGGTCAGGGCCGCATCCGGTTTGCGCCCGCCTGCGGGTTACACGTTTTTTACCCAATCTTTAGGCACCCTTTACCGGATCTTAACCGAACCTTGATGCCGGCATGCTAAGCTCAAAACAACGGGAGACGAACGACTCCGCCGGTGCCCATCAAGGGAGACGAAGGGACCGTAAGCCCAGCAAAACGGCGCGGGAACGAGCACCGGAGGCTTCCTGAATCGTGGCGAAACCGACGCATAAGGCCAGGCGCTTCTTGGGTGGTCGGCTTCAGGCCGGGGCTCCTTCGGAGCCGGCTTCAGGACAGCGCTCTTCCAAAGGCCGCTACGGTCCTTCCGACAATCCGCCAGCCGAAAGGAGGCGGGCCGGTGCGCATCGCCCTCTTTACCGACACCTTCCCGCCGGAGATCAACGGCGTCGCGATGACGCTGGCGCGGTTGAAAGAAGCCCTCGAGGCCCGGGGAATCCCGGTCCTCGTCGTCGCGCCGGACTACCCGACGACGGACGCGCCGTTCGACCGGTCGGTCGAACGGAACATGAGCGTCCCCTTCTGGCTCTACCCGGAAATCCGCCTCGCGGTACCGCGCCCCTTTGCCCTCAAAAAAACGCTGGACGCTTTCCGGCCGACCCTCTGCCACCTCGCCACGCCGGCAAATCTCGGCCTCTTCGGCCGGGCATACTGCCTCCGGCGCAAGATCCCGATCGTCGCCTCCTACCACACCCACCTTGACCGCTACCTCGACTACTACGGTCTGGGATGGCTCCTTCCGGTGCTGACGGAATACATGAAATGGTTTCACCGACCGTGCCGGATGATTTACGCGCCGAGCGACGAGACGATCCGCCACCTCGAACGCCTCGGCCTCGGTCCGAACGCCCTCTTCAGCCGCGGCGTCGACACGGGGCGGTTCCATCCGCGGCCGCCGGAGCAGGTTCACGCCGTCCGGCGCCGGCTTGGCGTCCGGAAGGGCGAGACGCTCTTTCTGTACGTCGGCCGTCTGGCCCGGGAAAAAGACCTGGACGTCCTCGCCGATGCCGTTCGGGGGCTTTCGGATGACGTCCTTCGCCGGAGCCGGTTCGTCCTCGTCGGCGATGGCCCCCATGCCGAGGAGATCAAAAATCGGTTTGCGGGCCTGCCCGCCGTCTTTCCCGGATTTCTTCGGGGGGAGTCCCTCGCCGAGGCGTACGCTGCCGCCGACTGGTTCGTCTTTCCGTCCAGCACCGAAACGTTCGGCAACGTCGCCCTCGAAGCCCTCGCCAGCGGCGTGCCGGTGATCGGGAGCGCCGCCGGCGGCGTGACGAGTTTTCTCGAGGACGGACAAAACGCCCTCCTCGTCCCTCCCCGGGATCCGGCCGCCTTCCGGCATGCCCTCGAGACGGCCCACTGCCGGCCGGCCCTTCGGAGGCGCCTCGCCGAAGGCGCCCTGGCGATCGCCCGGGACCGGAGCTGGGACGCCATCTTCGACCGGCTGATCGCGTCGTACCGGGCCGTGCTTCAGGAGACGGGCGTCGCCGCCGGCCACTAAACGGCGTGGGCGAAACGGGCGACGTCCAAGCGCCCGAAGTCGGAACGGTCCAAAGTCTGAACGGACCGAAGAAAAAATGCAGCGAAAGCACAAAAACCGCCGGCCTGGCCGGCGGTTTGCTGTGGGACCCACCGCTTAAGCGTCTTCCACCCGGCGTCCGAGGAGCGGAAAGAGGGTAAAGGCGTAGAGCGCCGCCACGCCGACGATGACGTAGACCGTTCGGGCCAAGCCGGTGTACGTCCCGCCGAACAGCGCTCCGATGACGTCGATCTGAAACAGCCCGACGAGAAGCCAATTGAGTCCGCCGATGATGAGCAAAATGAGCGCCAGCGTGCGCACCCGATGCACCTCCTTCCCCTCCTAGGATGTCACCCGGAGGAGGAGTTATGCACCGGATCGCGCCTGAAAGCGCCGGGGAGGGCCGCGGCCCCCGCCGGCCGATCGGAAGGAACGTCAGAATAAGGAGCGTCAGAAGATGGAGCGTCCGAAGGCAGAAGCACCGCTTCACCCGCCCCGGCCGAAGAGGACGCCCCGGCCAAAAGCCGTTCCGGACGGCGTTCCGGCGGCGGCTCCGACCCAAAAGAGGCAGGCGCGGGCGCCTCGGCCGGCTCGGCGATGAGCGTCGAGAGGCGCTTCAAGTCGATGTTCCCACCGCTTACGACGGCGGCCACCCGACGCCCTGCGGCCGGCACCTTGCCGGCGAGGACCGCCGCGAGGGCCGCGGCACCGGCTCCCTCGACGAGAAATTTTTCCCGCTCCAGAAGGAGCGTGATCGCCCGGACGATCTCCTCGTCGGTGACGGTGACCATCCGGAGGCCGAGGCGCCGGACGACGTCGAAGGTGATCGTCCCCGGCGCCTTGACGGCGATGCCGTCGGCAAGCGTGTGGACGTCATCGAGGGAGACGCGCTCGCCTCGCTCGAGAGAGCGGACGAAGGCGGCCGCGCCGGCCGCCTGAACGCCGACGACTTCCGTTTTTGGCGAAAGGGCCCGAAACGCCGTCGCGACGCCGGACAGAAGCCCGCCGCCGCCGACGGGGACGACGACAAGGTCGAGCTCCGGCGCCTGCTTGACGATCTCGAGGCCGACGGTCCCCTGACCGGCGATGACGTCGGGGTCGTCAAACGCGTGCACGTACGTCAGCCCTTCCGCCTCCGCCATCCGGCGGGCGTAGGCGTACGCCTCGTCGTACGTCCGGCCGTGGAGGATGACCCGGGCGCCGTACGACGCCGTCCCCTGGATCTTCGTCCGGGGCGCCGTCTCCGGCATGACGATCGTGCACGGAATGTCGAAGGTGCGGGCGGCATAGGCCACCCCCTGGGCGTGATTGCCGGCCGACGCGGCGATGACGCCCCGCCGGCGGGCCGCCTCCGGGAGAAGGGCGATTTTGTTGTACGCCCCCCGGATTTTGTACGACCCCGTCCGCTGCAAATTTTCAAGCTTTAAAAAGAGCGTTCCGCCGACGAGTGGCTCCAGCGCCCGCGCCCGTTGAAGGGGCGTCTCATGAGCGACGCCGCTTAAGCGGCGTTTGGCCGCCTTGATCTCCTTGATCGTTACCGCCGAATCCCCAACCGCTTCACGCTCCCATCGTTCCGGATGACCGCCGCCGGCCGGTACCGGTCGGCGGCCGAGCGGGGGCAACCCGCCGCCGGCTGCACACCCGACAGAGACATTTCTTTGAGATCAGTATACTGATAAAGGACTCACGGCGCAAGCGGCGGCAGAGGATGGGCGCGTTCGTACGCTTCGATGGCGGCAAGATATCGTTCGGTGACGCCGATGTCATCCTCTCCGGCGAGGAGCCGCCGGCGATGCTCCGGATGGATGCGGAAGGCGTAGGTCGTCCCGTCGTCGAGGGCCACGGTCTGGGCCGCCAGGTCGATCGTCACCCAGTATGGCCCGCCTTCCGCTCGGGCAAACAGCGCGTCGACGGCCTCGGCGGAAAGCTGCGCCGGGAGGAGGCTGTTTTTGACGGCGTTGTTGTAAAAGATATCGGCAAACGACGGCGCGAGCACGGCGCGAAAGCCGTAGTCCCGAAGGGCCCAGGCGGCGTGTTCCCGGGAGGAGCCGCTGCCGAAGTTTTCCCGGGCGAGAAGCACCGTCGCGCCCCGGTAGGCGGGGTCGTTTAAGACGAACGCCGGATCCGGCGTGCCGTCGGGGCGGAAGCGCCAGTGATAAAAAAGAAAATCGCCGAAGCCGGTCCGCTCGATTCGCTTCAAAAACTGCTTCGGGATGATCTGGTCGGTGTCGACGTTCGGCCGGTCAAGGGGGACGACGAGGCCCCGGTGAACGTCAAACGGTTGCACCGTGCTCACCTCCGACGGCAGAAAGAAGCGCCGCGTCTTCCTCCCAGTCGGCAAACCGGCCGAACAGGGCGGCGTAGGCGGCCATCGCCGGGCTCACGAGGTGCGTCCGGGCGCCGGCGCCTTGCCGCCCTTCGAAGTTTCGGTTCGACGTCGAGGCCACCCGGGCACCCGGCGGCGCGATGTCGGGGTTCATACCGAGGCACATGCTGCAGCCCGGCTCCCGCCACTCAAAGCCGGCCTGAAGGAACACTTCGTGCAGCCCCTCCGCCTCCGCCTGCCGCTTCACCGTCTTCGAGCCGGGGACGACGAGGGCCCGTTTCACCCGGGGGTGCACCCGCCGGCCGACCCGGCGGATGACGTCCGCCGCCGCCCGGAGGTCTTCCAGCCGGCCGTTCGTGCACGAACCGATGAAGACGTGGTCGATCTCGATGTCCCGGATCTTCGTGCCGGGCCGAAGGTCCATGTAGGCGAGGGCTCGCTCGACGCTCTTTCGCTCCGCCGGGTCGGCAAAGTCGTCCGGGTGCGGCACGACGCCATCGACCGGCGCCGCCATCCCCGGATGCGTCCCCCAGGTGACGACGGGCTTTAAGTCGCTCACGTCAAACGTCACTTCGGCGTCGTACTCGGCGTCGGGGTCCGAGGCAAGCGCCCGCCACCGGTGGACGGCGGCCTCCCACGCCGCTCCCTTCGGCGCGTACGGACGGCCTTTCAAATAGGCGAACGTCGTCTCGTCCGGTGCCACCAGCCCCGCCCGGGCGCCGGCCTCGATCGACATGTTGCAGAGGGTCATCCGCTCTTCCATCGTCATCGCCCGAACGACGTCTCCAGCGTATTCGAAGATGTAGCCGCGGCCGAAGGAGACGCCGAAGCGGGCGATGAGGCCGAGGACGATGTCTTTGGCCGTCACCGCCGGATGGCGCCGGCCGACGATGGTCACCTTCATCGTCCGGGGCGGCGCCTGCCAGAGGGTCTGGGTGGCGAGCACATGCTCGACTTCGCTCGTCCCGATGCCGAAGGCGAGGGCGCCGAAGGCGCCGTGGGTCGACGTGTGGGAATCCCCGCAGACAATCGTCATCCCCGGCTGGGTGAGGCCGAGCTCGGGGCCGATGATGTGGACGATCCCCCGCCGATCGCTGTCGAGGTCAAACAGCGGGATGCCGAAGGCGCGGCAGTTTTCCCGGAGGACGACGATCTGCTTCCGGGCGATCGGGTCGTCGATGGTGAACGGGTCGTCCGTCGGCACGTTGTGGTCGATCGTCGCGATCGTCCGGTCCGGGCGGCGAACCGTCCGTCCGGCGAGGCGGAGGCCTTCGAACGCCTGCGGGGAGGTCACCTCGTGGACGAGGTGGAGGTCGATGTAGAGGAGGTCCATGCCGCCCTCCCCCCGGGCGACGAGGTGGTCGGCCCATATTTTGTCGACGATCGTTCCGTGGCTCACGCGTACACCCCCTTCGATTTGAGACGGTGGGCGGCCCGCTCGATGACCGCCGCGCCGAACGCCTCGGTCCCGACGGTCCGGACGCCGGCGGGGGCGTCCGCGGGCGTAAGATCCGCCGTCCGGAAGCCGTCGGCGTAGACGTCGTCGACGGCGGCGACGATCGCCCGGGCGACGTCCGGAAGGCTGAGCGAAAGCTCGAACATCATCGCCACCGAAAGGATCATCCCCGTTGGGTTGGCGACGTCCCGGCCAGCGATGTCCGGCGCCGAACCGTGGACCGGCTCGTACAGGTGCGGTCCCGCCTCGCTCAGACTCGCCGAGGGGAGCAGCCCGAGCGAGCCGACAAGGGCGCCCCCCAGGTCCGAGAGGATGTCACCGAAGAGGTTTTCCGTGACGATGACGTCGAAAGCCCACGGCCGTTCGACGAGGGCCATCGCCATGGCGTCGACGAGGACGTGCCGCACCTCGACCGTCGGGTGGTCTTTCCGCACCCGCTCGACGACGTCCCGCCAGAGGCGGCTCGAGGCGAGGACGTTTGCTTTGTCGACGGAGGTGAGCCGGCCGCTTCTCCGTTCGGCGAGGCGGAAGGCGAGGCGGACGATCCGCTCGATCTCCCCCTCGGTGTAACGGAGGGTGTCGACCGCCTCCCGGCCTCGCCCCGTCTCGGTGATGCCCCGGGGCGTGCCGAAGTAAAGCCCGCCGGTGAGCTCCCGGACGATGAGGAGGTCGATGGGCCGGGCGTCTCGCAGGGGACTCCGGTCGAGGAGGGCCGGGATCGTCCGCACCGGTCGCAGGTTCGCGTAGGCATCGAGCGCCTTCCGGAGGGCGAGGAGTCCCGCCTCCGGCCGGCGCTCCGGCGGGAGATCGTCCCACTTCGGCCCGCCGACGGCGCCGAGGAGGACGGCGTTCGCTGCGAGGGCCGCCCGAAGCGTCGCCTCCGGCAGCGGTTCCCCGGCGGCGTCCACGGCGGCGCCGCCGATCGGGTATTCGAGAAGTTCGAGGCGGGCGCCGGCGATGTCCGAAAGCGTCTCGATGAGCGCCCGGGCGACGCCCATGACTTCCGGGCCGATGCCGTCGCCGGGGAGAAGGACGATCTTCCGGTTCATCCCGTGACCACTCCGGAGTCGGCGGCGCCAAGGGCAGCCGGCCGATCGTCCCCCGCCGCCGGGAGCCGGAGGGTGATCCGATTCAGCGCGTCAATATACGCCTTCGCCGAGGCGATGACGACGTCGTTGTCGACGCCGCGGCCGCGGCTCGTGAGCCCGTGAAAGCGGACCTTGACGTACACTTCCGCCAAGGCATCCGGGCCGCCGCTCGTCGACTGGATGCGGTAGTCTTCGAGGGCGACCGGCTGACCGACGGCCCGCTCGATCGCCTTGTAGACCGACTCGACGCTCCCCTCGCCGGTCGCCGACTCGGTCCGGACCTCGCCGGTCGGCAGGCGCAGGACGATCGTCGTCGTCGGGATGACGCCGGAACCGATGGCGCACTGAAGCGAAAGGAGCTCGTATTTTTCCGCCGGCGCCGCCATGTCGACGAAAAGCGCCAGGACGTCGTCGTCGGTGATTTCTTTTTTCTTCCCGGTAAGGGCCTTAAAGGCGGCAAACAACCGGTCGAGCTCGTCTTCCGACCGGACGGCGATGCCGAGCTCCTTGAGCTTTTCCCGGAAGGCGTGCCGGCCGGAGTGCTTTCCGAGGACAATCCGATTGGACGAAAGCCCGACCATCTCCGGCGACATGATCTCGTACGTCGCCGCATGCTTCAGAACGCCGTCCTGGTGGATGCCGGACTCGTGGGCGAAGGCGTTGGCGCCGACGATCGCCTTGTTCGGCGGGACGGGGATGCCGGTGAGCTTGCTCACGAGCTTGCTCACCCGGACGGTGTGCTCGGTCCGGATGCCGGTTTCGGCCCGGTAGTGATCCTGCCGGACCTTGAGCGCGAGGGCGATCTCTTCCAGGGCGGCGTTCCCGGCCCGCTCGCCGATGCCGTTGATCGTCCCTTCGATCTGGGTCACGCCGACCTGGATCGCCGCCAGGGAGTTGGCGACGGCCAGGCCGAGGTCGTCGTGGCAGTGAGCGGAGAGCTTCACCTTTTCGATGCCGGGGACCCGCTCGAGAATGTAGCGGAACATGGCCGCATATTCCTGCGGCTGGGTGTAGCCGACGGTGTCGGGGAGGTTGACGACCGTGGCGCCGGCGCGGATGACTTCGGTGACAATCCGGACGAGAAAATCCCAGTCGCTCCGGGTGGCGTCTTCCGCCGACCATTCGACGTCGGCGGTGTAGCGCTTCGCCCGCCGGACGCCTTCCACCGCCCGCTCGACGACTTCATCCGGCGTCAGGCGAAGCTTGTATTGCATGTGGATCGGACTCGTGGCGATGAAGACGTGGATGCGGGGCCCTGCGGCGTTTCGAATCGCCTCCCACGCCCGGTCGATGTCGCCGGGATGAGAGCGGGCCAGGGCGGCGATGCGCACGCCCCGGACGGTTTCGGCGATTTTTTGGACGGCCTGGAATTCGTCCGGCGACGAAGCGGGAAAGCCCGCTTCGATGATGTCGACGCCGAACTGCTCGAGGGCCCGGGCGATTTCCAGCTTTTCGTGCAGATGCAGGTTCACCCCGGCGGTCTGCTCGCCGTCCCGGAGCGTCGTGTCGAAAATCTCGATTCTCCGCATGGTCTCTCCCCACCCCGCTGCGTTTGGATCGCGAAGGCGTGCCTAAACGGCGCGATCCTCCGCGGAAAGCCGTGTCGGCCGTGCGGAACGCCGTGCCGACCGGAAGGCCGGATACGGCGGAGTCCGAAGCGCATGGCCCAAGGGGCGGCACACGCCGAGGCGGTCCGGCCATCGTCCTCGGTCAAAGCGGTCGGCGGCGCGATCGGCGCAAGGGCCGCCCGAGCGGTCGCCCAGGATCCAGGGGCCGCCTCAGCGGCCGCGGCGGATGAAGGGCATCTTTTCCCGGAGGCGCCGGCCGACCTCTTCGATCGGGTGGTTTTTCTCCCGCTCCCGGAGGGCGTTCATCATCGGCCGGCCGAGCTGGTTTTCGAGGATCCAGTCCCGGGCGAAGGCGCCGCTCTGGATGTCCTCGAGGATGCGGCGCATTTCCGCCCTCGTCTCTTCGTTGATGATCCGGGGACCGCTCCGGTAGTCGCCCCACTCGGCGGTGTCGGAGATGGAATGGCGCATCGCCGTGAGGCCGCCTTCGTACATGAGGTCGACGATGAGCTTGAGCTCATGGAGCACCTCAAAATAGGCAACCTCCGGCTGATAACCGGCGGCGACGAGCGTCTCGAAGCCGGCCTTGACGAGGGCGCTCGTGCCGCCGCAGAGGACCGCCTGTTCGCCGAAGAGGTCGGTTTCGGTTTCCTCTTTGAACGTCGTCTCGATGACCGCCGCCCGACCGGCGCCGATCGCCTTGACGTAGGCCATCGCCAGCGCCCGGGCCTGGCCGGTATGGTCCTGGTGCACGGCGAAAAGGGCCGGGACACCGGCGCCTTCGGTGTACGTCCGCCGGACAAGGTGCCCCGGCCCTTTCGGCGCCGCGAGAAAGACGTCGACGTCCGGCGGCGGATTGATCTGGCCGAAGTGGATGTTGAAGCCGTGGGCGAAGGCCAACGCCTGGCCCGGCCGGAGGTTCGGCAGCACCTCGTTCCGGTAGACTTCCGGCTGCCGTTCGTCCGGGAGGAGGAACATGACGATGTCGGCTCGCTTCACCGCCTCGGCGACGGGAAGGACGGTGAATCCGTCTTCTTCGGCCTTCTGCCACGACTTCCCGGGCCTTAAGCCGACGACGACGGCGATGCCGCTGTCCCGGAGGTTCTGGGCGTGGGCATGGCCCTGGGAGCCGTAACCGAGGATGGCGACGGTCTTCGACTGAAGCGGCGTGAGGTCGAGATCGGCGTCGAAGTAGAGGTTGGCCACGCTCGATGCTCCTTTCGCAGGTCGATGTGCTGAGGCAAATCCATCCAGCGGCGTCGTCAGGTCGACCCGGATGGACCGGGCAGGCCGTCGGCGCTGGCGACGCCGGCTTTCCTTCGCCGAGGCTTCGGTCGGCGCTCAGGCGCCGGTGGCGCTTTTCGCTTCGGCCTCGGCAGAGACGTCGAGCTCCCGGGCGAAGGCCGTCAGCCCCGTCCGGGCCAGCTCTTTGATGCCGTACGGCCGGAGGAGTTCGATCAGGGCGTCGATCTTTTCGCTGGAGCCGGTCACCTCGACGGTCACGCTCGCGCGGCCGACGTCGAGGATGCGGGCGCGAAACGGCTGGATGATGTGGTCGATCTCCGCCCGTTCGGCCATCGTGGCGTTCACGCGGATGAGGGCGAGCTCCCGGGCGACGACGGACCGGTGCGTGAGGTCGACGACCTTGATCACGTCGATCTGCTTGTTGAGCTGCTTTTTCACCTGCTCCGCCGCCTTCTCGTCCTCGACGTCGAGGACGATCGTCATGCGGGAGAGGCCGGGGCGCTCGCTTTTCCCGACGGTGATGGAGTCGATGTTGTACCCCCGCCGGAGGAAAAGGCCGCTGATGCGGTTTAAGACGCCCGCCTGGTCCCGAACGAGGAGGGAGAGAAGCTGCTTCACGGCGCGCCGACCTCCTTTCCGGCGATGCCGACGGTGCCCGGGCTCCGAATCGCTTCCGCCCCTTCCGGCGGCCGGTCTCCGACGATTTCGTCGAGGGCTTTCCCCGGCGGGATCATCGGAAAGACGTTTTCGCCGGGGGCGATGCGGCAGTCGATGAGGACCGGCTCGTCGTCGGCGAGGTGCCGCTCGAGGACGGCCCTGAGGTCCGCCTCGGTGGAGACGGCGTAACCGGGGATGCCGTACGCCTCGGCGAGCTTGACGTAGTCCGGCTGGAAGGGGAGAAGCGATTCGGAGTAGCGCTTTTCGTAGAAGAGCTCCTGCCACTGCCGGACCATGCCGAGGGCGAAGTTGTTCAGGATGATGATCTTGACGCCGAGGGCGTACTCCCGAAGGAGCGCGAGCTCCTGCATCGTCATCTGAAAACCGGCATCGCCGACGACGGCGAGGACCGTCTCGTCCCGGGCGGCGATCTTCGCCCCGATCGCCGCCGGAAAGCCGAAGCCCATCGCGCCGAGGCCGCCGGAGGTGACCCAGCGGTGGGGTTTTTGAAAACGGTAGTACTGGGCGGTCCACATCTGGTGCTGGCCGACGTCGGTGACGACGATCGCCTCACCGCGCGTAAGCTCGCTCAAAAGCTCGACGACCCGCTGGGGTTTAAGCTCGCCGGACGGGAGGTACCAGAGCGGCCGCTCCCGGGCGACCTGCCGAAGCGCCTCCCGCCACGCCGCGGCGTCCGGCGGCGCGATGTCGAGCTCCAAGAGGCGCCGGAGCGCCTCGCCGGCGTCGCCGACGATCGGGATCTCCGTCGGAACGATCTTGCCGATCTCCGCCGGATCGATGTCGATGTGGGCGATCCGGGCCTTCGGGGCGAAGCGGGCGGGATTGCCGGTCAGCCGGTCGTCGAAGCGGGCGCCGAAGTTGATCAGAAGGTCGCATTCCTGAAGCGCGTAGTTCGCCACCGCCGTCCCGTGCATGCCGCCCATGCCGAGATAAAGGGGATGGTTCGCCGGGATGGCGCCGATGCCGAGGAGCGTCGTGACGACGGGGATGCCGAGGCGCTCGGCGAAGGCGACGAGGGCATCGCCGGCCCGGGCGTGAAGGACGCCGGCGCCGGCGAGGATGAGCGGCCGGCGGGACCGGGCGATGGCGGCGGCGAGCTTTTGAAGCTGGAGGGCGTTCGGCACGACCGTCGGCTGGTAGCCGGGAAGATCAAGCGCCCGCGGCCGGACGTACGGCGCCGTGCGGGCGGTCACGTCTTTGGGCAGATCGATGAGCACCGGCCCCGGCCGGCCGGTGGTGGCGATGTGAAAGGCCTCCTTGACGATCCGCGGAAGGTCCTTCGGGTCCCGCACCTGGTAGTTGTACTTCGTCACGGGCATCGACATGCTGAAGATCGGCGCCTCCTGGAAGGCATCGGTGCCCATGACGTTGGTCCCCACCTGGCCGGCGATGACGACGACCGGGAGCGAGTCGATCATCGCGTCGGTCAGTCCGGTCATGATGTTCGTCGCGCCGGGACCAGAGGTGACCAGGACGACGCCGGGCCGACCGGTCACCCGGGCGTACCCTTCGGCGGCGTGGATCGCCCCCTGCTCATGGCGGGTGAGGATGTGGGCGATGCCCGCGTCGTACAGCGCGTCGTAGACGTTCAGCACGGCGCCGCCCGGGTAACCGAAGAGGACGTCGACGCCTTCGTCCTTGAGCGCCTGGACGAGGATCTCGGCGCCCGACATTTCGGATTGGGCCCCGGCGCCTTCCGGCTCGATCGGTTCGGTGGCCGTCTTCGCCATCGCCACGTCTCTCCTTTCCGGTCTCCTATCTTCGCGTCGTGAACGGGCCGTCGGTGTCTTTGTCTGGGGAGCGGCGACTTGCTGCCGCGGTCGACCGTTCTTGCCGGTTTCTCTCCACTCTCTTCTCCGGGTGTTTCTCTCGCTTGATTCTCCCCTCGTCCGCGCTTCGCCGGGGTTCCGGCCGTAAGGCCCGGCGATCGGGGCCTCAGCGGACTTTCATGATCCCGCCGGTGTTCGCAGACGTGACGAGGGCGGCGTAGCGGGCGAGGTAGCCTTTCGTCACCTTCGGCGGCGGCGGGACGAACGCCGAGCGGCGGGCGGCAAGGACGGCGTCGTCGACGAGGAGCGTGATCGTCCGGGCGTCGAGGTCGATGTCGATCCAGTCGCCGTCTTCGACGAGGGCGATCGGGCCCCCTTCCGCCGCCTCCGGGGAGATGTGGCCGACGGCAATGCCGCGGGTGGCGCCGGAGAAACGGCCGTCGGTGATGAGGGCGACCTTCGTGCCGAGCCCCCGGCCGACGATCGCCGACGTCGGGGCGAGCATCTCCGGCATGCCGGGGCCGCCCTTCGGTCCTTCGTAGCGGATGACGACGACGTGCCCTTCCTGAACCCGCCCCGAATGGATCCCCTCCAGCGCCTCGTCCTGAGAGTTGAACACGATCGCCCGACCCCGGAAGCGCCGGATCGACGGGTCGACGGCGCCGACCTTGATCACCGCCCCGTCCGGAGCGAGGTTGCCGAAGAGGATGGCGAGCCCTCCTCTCGGGCTGTAGGCCCGTTCGACGGGACGGATGACGTCCGGGTTCACGATCTCGGCGTCCGCCACCTCTTCGGCGATCGTCCGGCCGGTGATCGTCCGCCGGTCGCCGTGGACGGCGCCGACCTTGAGGAGCTCTTTGACGATCGCCCGGACGCCGCCGGCCCGGCCGACGTCTTCGATCGAATAGCGGGAGGCGGGGCTCACCTTCGCGAGGTACGGCACCCGATCGGCGACGGCGTTGATCCGCTTGAGGTCGTAGGGGATCTCCGCCTCGTTGGCGACGGCGAGGATGTGGAGGACGGTGTTCGTCGAGCCGCCCATCGCCATGTCCAGGGCGAAGGCGTCGTCGATCGCCTCCGGCGTGATGATGTCCCGGGGCCGAACGTCCTCCCGGATGAGGCGCATGAGCGCCTGCACCGCCTGGCGGATGAGGGCCCGGCGGCCTTCGGTGTCGGTGGCGAGGACCGTGCCGTTCCCGAAGGGGGCCATGCCGAGGATCTCGAGGATCGTATTCATCGAGTTGGCGGTGAACATGCCGGAACAAGAGCCGCAGGACGGACAGGCGTGCTGCTCGAGGTCGTTGAGTTCCTCTTCGGTGATCTTCCCCGCATGGTAGCTGCCGACGGCCTCGAAGACGTCGACGAGGGAGAGGTTTTCGCCGGTCTTCGACTTGCCGGCCTCCATCGGACCGCCGGTGACGAACACCGACGGGACGTTGGTTCGGACGGCGGCCATGAGCATGCCGGGGGTGATTTTGTCGCAGTTCGGGATGTAAAAGACGCCGTCGAACCAGTGGGCGTTGATCACCGTCTCGGCGCTGTCGGCGATGAGCTCCCGGCTGGGAAGGGAGTACCGCATGCCGATGTGGCCCATCGCGATGCCGTCGTCGACGCCGATCGTGTTGAACTCGAACGGGATGCCGCCGGCGGCGCGGATCTCTTCTTTGACGATGGCGGCAAACTCCCGGAGATGGACATGACCGGGGATGATGTCGATGTACGAGTTCGCGACGCCGATGAACGGTTTGTCGAGGTCCTGGGGGCGGACGACGCCGGTGGCGTAGAGGAGGCTCCGGTGCGGCGCCCGATCGATCCCCTTTTTGATCATATCGCTCCGCACGCCATCACCTTCGTTTCGCACTTTGGCCGAACGGTCGGGCTCGGAGTCACAGACGACGGGCCGTCAGTGGCTTTGGCCCGGACGGTTGCACGGGTTGAACGGCCGGTCGGAAGGCCGAAAGGCCCTCCACCCTCGCCGCCCGTCGGAAAGCCGTCGGAAAACCGGACGGTGCCTCAGCCGACGCGGTCTTCGACCGCCGGGGAGATCTTCGTGCCGTCGGTCACCGCCAGGCGCCGGAACGCCTCAAGGAGGCGAAGGGTCATCGCGCCGGGGCGACCGTTGCCGATCGTGCGGCCGTCGACGGCGACGACGGGGACGATCTCCGCCGCCGTGCCGGTGAGGAAAACTTCGTCGGCGGTGTAGACATCGTGGAGGGTCAGGACGTCCTCCCGGACGGGGATGCCGTCTTCCGCGGCGATCTCCATGACCGCCTGACGGGTGATGCCCTTCAGAATGCCGACGTACGGCGGCGGCGTGATGAGCGTGCCGTCTTTCACGATGAAAATGTTTTCGCCGGTCGCTTCGGTGACGTAGCCGTCGGCGTTCAGCATGAGGCCTTCGTCGGCGCCGGCATTTTTCGCCTCGAGCTTGGCGAGGATGTTGTTCAGGTAGTTGAGCGATTTGATGGCCGGCGAGAGAACATCGCTCCGGTTCCGGCGGGTGCTTACGGTCACCAGGCGGATGCCCCGTTCATACAATTCTTTCGGATAGAGCGCCAGCGACTCGGCGATGACGATGACGTTGGCCCGGGAACAGCGGGCCGGATCGAGCCCGAGGTCGCCGGCGCCGCGGCTTACGACGATGCGGATGTAGGCCGAATGCAGCCGGTTTTTTCGGAGCGTCTCGAGGACGATCTCCTCCATCTCCGCCGGAGGATACGGGATCTCGAGCAGGATCGCCTTCGCGGAGTCGTACAGCCGGTCGATGTGGGGCTTCAGACGAAAAACGTTCCCGTCGTAGGCGCGGATGCCCTCGAAGACGCCGTCGCCATAGAGAAGGCCGTGATCGTACACCGAGACGACGGCCGCCTCCTTCGGGACGAAGGCGCCGTTGAGAAAGATCAGCTGACCCGGATTCACGGCGATGCCTCCTTTGCTTCCCCCGCGCCCCGGCCCCGCCAAAAGCCCGAGCGGCGCCGCATCACCGGGCCGGCCGCACCACGCCGCCCGCCGCTTAACGTCGTCCGCCGTTCGGCGCTTTAAAGCCGGTGCCCTTCCGGCATCCCCGGTGCGCCTAAAGAAAAAAGCCCCGGAAAGCCTGCGACGTTCGGCAGAACTTTCCGCCGGGGCTTTTATCCCCACGGTGTACGGCCCGCCGGGCCGCCGGAATCGCTCGGTCCAGACCCGCCGCACGCCGTTTGCCCGCCCGAGGGGCCGGCCCGTCGAGACCGACCCTGAAAAGCGGTCCTGAAAGACTTTCGCAAACGCCGCCCGGCGGCGGAACCCTAGATTCCCTTCTGCACCTTGCGATCGGTCGCTTTGCGGTTGTCCGGTCGCCGAGGGGGGAGGGGTGTTTGTCGAATATTCTAATGCCGCCGGCCTGGAAAAGCAACTCCCATCCGCCTTTGATTTTCATGTTTTTCAAGCACTCGAAAAACCGGAAACCGCTTTCATTCACATGGAAACTGGGGTTCATCCGTTTTTGACAAATTTGTGACAAGACGGGCCAAAAAAGCGCCCGGGGGTCCGTCCGGCGAGCGGCGGATCCACCGGGCGCAAAAACCCTTCAGGCGGTGCGCTCCGTCGGGCGGCGCGGTCGAGGTTCTTAACCCTCCGGCCGATCCGCCGAAAGACGGGCAGTCCCGTCCGGCAAGGCGCCGGACTTTCCCGGGTGAAGCGATGGCGCCTTCGTCAACGGGCTCGGCCCGGCGAAGCGACGGTCGTGCCCGAAGCGGCAATCGATCCGCCGCTCACGGCGGCCGGACCTTACGGGCGAAACGGCCGGAACGCTTCCCGATCGTTCCAAAGGCGATCGAATTCCCGGGCCATGTGCCGGACGGCCTCCGGGTCGGACAGGAGGACGACGATCTCGTCGTTCTGCGTGCTGGCGGCCTTCGTAAAGTTGAACGAACCGACGGAGGCCCGCCGGCCGTCGGCGATGGCGAGCTTGAGGTGCATGAGGCCGCTGTGTTCGTTCACCTTGACCGGGATGCCGTCGGAAAGAAGCGCCCGGACGGCGGCGTTCTGGGCTTTTCCCTGCACCTGTTCGGCATCGGTGATGACGCGAACGGCGACGCCGCGGGCCTTCGCCCGTCTGATCGCCTGGACGATGCCGTCGTGGGTGAGCGAGTAGACGGCCACATCGAGCGTCTTTTCCGCTCCGTCGATGAGGCCGATCACCGCCCGCTCCGGATGCTCTCCGGCCCGAGTAAAATAGACGCCGTCTGCCTTCGGCAAAAACGCCGGCACCGCCGGCGCCGAGGCGATGCCGGCGAGATAGGAAAAAATCGCCACGACGGCGCCCAGGGCGACGCCGAGGCCGCGCCGCCGGGCGCCGGAGGAACGCTTTCTGGCCACCTGGCTCGCTCCTTCGTCTCGTTGTGTGGGCGCTTGTTCGATGAGCCCGTGTCTGTGCGCTTGTTCGACGCCGTCCTGCCCGTCTCCATCCCTGGGGCCTGCTTTTCGTCCGGGCCGGCTGCGCGGGCCTCGTTCGAACGGGTCGGAGCGCGGCTCAGCCTTTTTCATGCAGCATCCTTCAGGCAAGAACGCTCCCCGAAGCGCTTCGCATCCCCGAACGGCCGCCTCCGATCAGGGAAGATCGCCGATCTCCCAAACCGTCCAGGCGGCGGCGTAGTCTTCCGGCGTGTTCACGTTCATGAAGGCCCGGAGGAGCGTCGGCTCGTCGACGGCGAAAAAGTCCGCTCCGACGACGGCGTGCCGGAGCGTCGCGGCCGCCCGGACGACCGACCGTTCGCCGGCGGCGAGGCGCGCCGAAAGCTTCGGCCCGGCCGCGCGGGCGTAGGCGGCAAAGAGGGGATGCAGCCGCCCGCCGGCGCGCGGAAGGAGCGCCTCCACGTCCCGCCGGATCACTTCCGCCGCGAGCTTCACCCCGAACGCCGGCGGGGCGAGCGGCAGGTCGACGGCGACGGCCAGGACGACCGGGGCGCGGGCCGCCTCGAGGCAGGCGACGAGGCCGGCGAGCGGGCCGCCGTCGGGGAGGGGATCGACGACGAGCGGAACGCCGAGATGTCGAAACGGCTTCGGGTCCCGGACCGAAAGAAAAAGTTCCGGAAATGCCGCCCCAAACCGCTCGATCAGCCGCTCGATCGCCGGTCGGCCCCCGAACGGCAAAAACGCCTTGTCCCGCCCCATCCGGCTCGATCGACCTCCGGCGAGGATGCACGCCGCCCGCCCGCTCCCGGCCGGCTCCCGGTTCGCCATCGCCCTCCCCCTTTCGCCGGTGGCCATTATAGCACAAAACGACGGGCGAGGACCGCCCGTCGTCGCATTTCGGAGACCGGAACCGCTGACGCCTTTCGGATACCTGACGCCCTTCGGATATACCTGACGCCCTTCGGATACCGGCGCCCATCGGGTCGGAAACGGCGCCGTCCTCAGGACGGTTGCCTCTCTAGGCCGAACGTCCGGCGGAGCGTCCCCTTGTCGATTTTCGCGACGTGTGTCAGCGACAAGGCATCGACCGTCGGAAAGGCATCCGGAAGTCATCGAGAACCGACGTTCCCGGGACAGCCGGGGTCCGCCGGGATATCGGCCTGCTCACCGGCGGCGTTCGCCCCGGCGGCGTTCGCCCCGACAAGAGGCTCCGGCGGGACTCCCCATTCCGGCGCGAAGCTCGGCCAGCGAATAAAACGTCCCGCGCCAGGTGATCCCGCCGCGCCAGGCGGTCAAGGCGATCGCCCGGAGAAAGATCGCATTGAACCCGATGGCCGTAAGCGGCAGGAACGGGACGTCTTGGAGGACCGCCTTTCGGCGCTCCGCCGAAAGCGGAGCCACGACGCGAACGTACAGGGCGATCATTGCCGCGAGGGAAAAGGCATACCCTGCCCGGGCCCATCCTTCTGTGATCCATACGGCGACGAAGGGCCAGAGAAAAAAGAGCGCCTGGCCCAAGAGGGCCGCCGCGGCGAACGCGTACCGGTAGCCGACGCCGGCCAGCGCGTTTTTTTCCAGCCCGACCGCGGCGGCCCGAAGCGACGGATACCACTCGACGGAAAGAAGGGCCGCGCCGCCGGCGAACGCCTGGCGGAACCCCGCCGCCCGGAGGCGCCGGCCGAGGGCGAGATCGTCGTCGGGCCGAAGGGCGATCGCCGCATGGCCGCCGACGGCTTCATAAGCGCTTCGGCGAACGAGATTGAACGCCCCGACGCCGGCTCCGCGATGCTTCCGTTCCGGATCGCCGGCCCACCACAGTCGCTCGAGAATCATAAATGAAAACATAAAGTAGCGGCTGAAACGCCGCACCGCCCCCTGGCGAGCGACAAGCCGGGGGGTGAGCGCCAGATGGTCGAGGCGCCGGGCGCGCATGAAACGAACGGCCGTCCGGAGCGCTTCCTCCTGAAAATGCACGTCGGCATCGGTAAAGAGGAGGAGCGAGCCTCGGGCCTCCGCCGCCCCCCCGGCGAGGGCGTGGTTTTTCCCCAGCCAGCCGGGCGGAAGCGCGTCGATGCGGATGAGGCGCACCGGCGGCGCGGCCGCCCCAAGCTCCGCGGCCACCGCCGCGGCGACGGCGCTTGTCCCGTCGGTCGACCGATCGTCGACGACGATCACCTCGTACGCCGGATACGCCTGCCCAAGAAGCGTCGGAAGCGCCTGCCGAAGCGTCTCCGCTTCGTTCCGGGCGGCAACGACGACGGAGACGAACGGAAGCTCCGGATCCGGTGCGTCGCCCGTCTGCCGCCCGTCGCCGGCCTCTCGCTCACAGGGGGGAAGCAGGTGGGGAAAGCGTCGCCGTCCCCGCCACCCGTCCCAAAGGACGAACGCCCAGAAGGCGGCGACCAAGGCGGCAAGAAACATCCCGCACTCCTTTCTCCGTTGGGCCGGCCTACATCGCCGCAGCCGACCGCGTCGTTCGGCCGGCCCACCTCGCCGGCCCGGCCCTTTCACCTCTCCGGGCCGGTTCTTTTCGTTCCCACCGGATCGGTCGATCCGGGCCAGGGGACGTCGGCGCCTCAAGACGTCAGTCCTTATACGGATCCATCACATCCGGCCCCGCCATGACGACGACGATCGGCCGAAGCGTATGCAGGATTTCGATCGTATCGCCCTGGGCGGCCAGGACGTCCGAAAGCCGGCGGTACACCTGCGGCGCTTCGTCGACGTCGCCGCCGCGGAGGATGATGCCCCGCTCTTTGAGCCAGCTTTCCATCATCGCCCGGGTGATCTTTCCGGGTACGGCTTTTCGGCGCTTCCCGCCCGGCCGGCCCCGAGCTTCGGTCCGGCTCATCAACCGGCCGGCGCCGTGTACCGTCGAAAAAAGCGCCTGCTCCTGCAGCCGTCGCACCATCGGATCGTCCGTCACCTTTCCTTGGGCGATGACGGCGATGTCGCCCATGCTCCCGCCGATAAAGCTGAGCTGACCCGGAAAGGCCGGCGTCGCGCCTTTCCGCACCACGATGAGCTCCCGGCCGCCGTGGATTTCCTTCCAGGCGAAGTTGTGGTGGTTGTGGACAAGCTGGACCTCCCGAGCGCCGAGAAGCGAGACGACCTTGCGGGCCACCCACTCCCGGCCGGCATAGGCGTAAGCGCCGGCGAGGTGCATGAGCGCCCAGTAGCGCTCGCCGAGGTCGCTCCCCAGGTCGAGAAGCGCTTCCGTCTCCCGGACCCGCTCCCCCCAGCGGGCGCCGCTCGCGAGCGCCATGAAGCCGGAGGCGATGGCAAAGCCCAGGCCGCGGGAACCGAAGTGGACGCCGACCCAGACCCGGTCTTCTTCGTCGGCAAAAAGATCGACGTAGTGGTTGCCGCCGCCGACCGTGCCGAGCTGTTCCCGCGCCTTTTCCCTGAGGGCTTCTCGGGCGCTCCGGTCGGCCGGAATGGCGTCCCAGGCCGGATCGGAAAAAAGCGGATGATCGACCGGCGCATCAGGCGCCCGGTTCGTCCGCCCGAGCCCGAAGGAGATCGTTTCGGCGATCGTATCGGCGATCTCATCGAGATGCGGCGCGATGGACGGAAGCGCAAGATCCGTCCGGATCGCCGCGTTGCCGCAGGCGATGTCGAACCCGACGCCGGCCACCGACACCTTGCCGTCGTAGGCGGCGACGCCGCCGATCGGCATGATGTAGCCGACGTGCCCGTCGGCCATGAGGGCGGCCCGTTCGGCCCGGGCGGCGACGTCGCGGAATTGTTCGAGCGTCGCCTCGTCATGGCGCCCGAAGACGACGGCATTCGCCCGGACCGTCCGAACAAGCGCCTCCCCCGCCGCACCGTTCGTCACTGCCGGCATGGGCGTCCCTCCTTCCGCCTGACAAACTTCAAAACGTGGGTCGAAGCCAGACGTTCATGAACTGATGGTCGAAGATACGAGAAAAGCGCGGGTCATCCCCGCGCCCCTGAGGCGTATGTATGGTGGATCCTGAGGGACTCGAACCCCCGGCCTCTACCATGTCAAGGTAGCGCTCTAACCAGCTGAGCTAAGGATCCACATGGTGCGGTGGGCGAGACTCGAACTCGCACGCCTTTCGGCACTACCCCCTCAAGATAGCGTGTCTGCCAATTCCACCACCACCGCATCGGCTGCCCGACCTTCCGTCGAGCGAGACGCATTTTATCCTAGCGTCTCCTTTTGCTTTTGTCAAGCCCTCAGCATCGGGTAAGTTTTTCACTTCCTTTTCGCTTCCCGTGCTGAGAAGCCACGCCGGTCAAGCAAACGGAAGAAATAAAACCGAATGGTCGGAACGGCGGGACTTGAACCCGCGACCTCACCCACCCCAAGGGTGCGCGCTACCATCTGCGCTACGTCCCGACGGCATCAGCTCGGTGCAGCGACAAGTCTAAGTATACCTCCCCGGGCGGAGGACGTCAAGACGATATTGATATATTTATTGCGCTATCTTGGATGTGCCGGCCGATGGGGCGGTCGGTGCGCCGGCAAATGCTCCGGTAGATGCTCCAGTCGATGCGCCGGCGGGCGGTCAGCGTCCGGCATCGGCGATGCCGGACGGCGCAATCCGGCTTCGGCCGATGAGCCGCGCCACTCCTGCGCGGGTGGCCGTCGTCAGACGGACGTCGAGAGCGGCGCCGAAAGCGTTGAGCCATCCCCCCTCGCCCATGACCGGCGCTTCGGAGCCTGCGGCCGCTTCGGAAGACCCGTCCATCCCCCTGCGCTCCGAATCCCCGGAGCGAAAAGCGCCGGCCGCGCGGCGGGCGGGGGGCTCGTTCGATCCCGCGGCCTCTCCCGCCGACTCCAGACGGATGCCGGGAGCGTCGGACCGGTCGGCGGTCGGTTCGGACCCGTAATCCTTGGGCTCGCCGAAAATGGGACGGCCGTCTTCCACCCGCAGGATCACCTGTTTCCGTCCGGTCGGCGGCGGCTCCACGCTTTTTCCCGGGGGAGCGGACTCAGACGGCAGGGCGGCGGGGCGGGAAGGGGAATTTCCCGCCCCCGGTGCCGGCGTTCCGGCGGCCATCATGCCGAGCACCGCGCCGAAGGCGATGAGCCCGACGGCGGTCAGGATTCGGCCGGCGGCCCGCCGAACCGCGCCTCTCATCGCGTTTCCCCTCCGCCGGCACGGGTGTCCGGCGGTGCGGACACCGGCTGCGCCTCGAGAATGTATTCGGCGACGACTTCCGCCAGCACGCGGGCCGAACGAATCGCCTCTTCCGGCGTGTTTTCCTGGCCTCCGATCTCGACCGTGAGGGCGTTTTCCGCCAGCGACTGGTTGTATTCGCCGTTGTACCAGCGATTTTTTTCATGCACGATCATCGGACGGACGAGGCCCGGTTTTTTGGCCTCCAGGCGCCGCGCCAGCGCTTCCGCGAGGGCTTTGTTCTTTTCCCAGTGGGGGTTTCCCTTGCCGATGACGAACAGGATGCGGGCGAAAGTCGTCCCGTCGATCGTCGCCGTCGTCGCCTTGCGCGGCATGGCATCCCGATGCAGATCGAACAGGTAGCGAATGTCCGGATGTCGGGCCATCGCGGCGAGAGCGACCGTTTTCGATTTTTCATAGGACGCACTGTAAGGCAGGCCGTCTTTTTGCAGAAGCGCGTAGATGTCGGTCGTTTCGTGATAGACGGGGATGCCGGCCGCCTCCAGGGCTTCGGCAAACGCCCGGCCGACGGCGGTGATGTTCATCTCCGCGTCCATGGCGTCTTTTCGACCTTTCGCTTCGGTGACGGAAAGCCACGACTCCCGATTGTGGGTGTGATAGATGTAGACCGACGGCCGCGCGGAAAAAAGGAGCGGCCGCGCGCTCATCCGGGGCGCCTCCGGCGGCAGCGCGCTGGACAGAAAGACCGGCCGCGCCGCTTCCGGCCGTTCGACGGGAAGGCGACCCGCCGCGGTGAAAGGAAAGGCGACGGAAGAAGAACCCGACCCCTTCGCGGAAGGGGAGGCATCCGAAGGGACGGGAGCCGGATCGGTCCCGTCAGGCGACCCCGAGCCTCCTTCCGGCGACCGTGCGCCGGATTCGTCCGGCAGGCGTTCGGCGCTCCCCGGGACCTGCTCGGGAAGCGGCGGCCATCCCCCTGTCTCTGCCGAGCGCCCTTCCGGCTTCGGAGAAGCCGGCGCGCCGGCGCGAGAAGCGGCATCACCGGCGCCGGAGAAAAAAGCCAACAGCCGGGAGACGAGCCAGAACCGCTCCGGATCCTTTGCGTCCGGAGCCGACGCCAACCCGGCCGTCGGGGCGACAGGGTTAACCCGAGCCGGCACCAGGGTCGATTCGACTTTCCGCATCAGGGCTTGTCCGCTCTCCTTAAGAGCGCGCTCGGCGTCGCGCAGAGCTTGTCCGGCGCCAAGCGAGCCGAAACCGGCGGGATCGCGTGCTCCGCGTTCGGCGATGATTTTGGCACTTAAGAGGACGACGAGGAGCATGAGGAGCGCGGTCCAAAACGGTGGCGTGGTCAGACGACGCGACATCGGCGTTCCCTCCCTGCCTCTACGCTATGACCGACAGCAGGGAAGTAGAACCGAACCGCAACGTCTAGCCCAATATCCCGTTCCGCCCGTTCGCCGAGTTTGCCGGACGAACCGCAACCCGCCCGGCCTTCAGTGGGTGTAGTGCGCGACGTTTTCCCGGTCGATTCGTCCGTGAAGCGCCCGGTTCAGGCCGACGGCGAGAAACTGACCGAGGTCGTCGATGTACGCGTCCACATCTTTCGGCGTGACGATCCAGTTCATGCCGAGGGGCTCGAGCACTTCCCGAAGCAGCGCCTGTTTTTCTTCATCGGTCAGCGTGCCGAGAAGGCCGAAGAACACCTTTCGGGCCGGCTCCGGAGGAAGATCCGCCTCGGTGAACCGGGGCGGCCGGTCGTACAGGGGCGCCCCCGGCGGCACAAGCCTCTCTCGGGCTTTCGGCCGCGATGCCTCGTGAAGCTGCCGGCCGAGATGCTTGGTCAGAAGATCGATCGCCTCGCCGGCGATCGTCGACGCTTCGACGACCGTCGGCACGCCGATGGCGATCACCGGCACGCCGAGGGTTTCCCGGGAAAGGGGCCGGCGCTTGTTTCCGATTCCGGAGCCGGGCTGGATGCCGGCGTCACTCATCTGCACCGTCGTGTACAGCCGGGCGAGCGAACGGGCGGCCAGGGCGTCGACGACGATGACCGCCGCGACGTCGATGGCGCCGACGACCGCTGCGACGATGTCTCCCGTCTCGACCCCCGTCGTCCCCATCACGCCCGGGGCAAGGGCGGCGACGGAGCGCACGCCGTCTTCCACGAGATCCGGCTCGTGTTGAAACAAATGCCGCGTCACCCGCACCCGTTCGGCGACGATGGGCCCGAGGGCATCCGGCGTGACCTGCCGGTTGCCAAGGCCGACGACGAGCACCGGATCCTCGTCCCCGAGGCCGATCTCTTTGAAAAACCGAGCCAGCCCCCGGCTGAAGAGATCCGCCGCTTCGCTCCGGTACGCCGCCTCTCCGGTGAGGAGCTCGGGCAGCTCAAAGGTGACGTACTTTCCCACCGGCTTCCCGAGGGCCCGGGCGGCCACATCGCTTACGATCTCCAGGCGGACGACCCGCATCCGGCCGCCGAACGCCTCCTCGGTCTCCTTGCGGAGGCCCGCCTCGACGTCCGACGCCGCCGCCTTCGGCGCCGTCTCGGCGCCGACCGCGCCCGTCCGACCGAACAGCGCCTCATGGGCCTCCAGCGCGAGGTCCGTCCGTCCGTAAACCGGCACGACCGCCGCCGCATCCGACCGATCGCTTTGCCGCACCCTTCGTGCCCCTTTCCGTCGTTTGAAGGTTCCACTGAAGGTCCCTTTCCGCTCCGTCTGGCGTTAGTCTGTCGAGCGGGCGACGTTTCATGCACCTTCCGATCCGTTGCAGAAAAACCCACATCATGATAGAATGACGGGTGTTGTCTCGCACGCGGGACACAGGCCACCGGGCGCCCGGCGGCCGTCCGGTCGGAAGAGGAGGTGAACACCCGCATGGCCAATACCAAGTCGGCGATCAAACGGATCAAGAAAAACGAAAAACGCCGGCTCCGGAACCTCGCCATCCGGAAAACGGTCCGCATTGCGGTCAAGCGCGTCGAGCGGGCCCTCAAAGGGCAGTCCGTCGAGGAAGCGCTGGCCCAGTACAACGAAGCGGCCAAGGCGCTGGAAAAGGCGGCGTCGAAAGGGGCCATCCACCGCAACAAGGCGGCGCGGAAAAAGTCGCGGCTGATGAAAAAAATCAACGAGCTGAAAAAGGCGCTGGCGGCCACAGGCGGTTCGGAAGGCGCGGAAAACAACGCGTAACCCGCTCTAAGCCGGGCCAGACGGCGTCGGAAAGCCAAAAAAAAACGACCTCGAAGGAGGTCGTTTTTTTTGGCTTCGACCCGGCGAAGCGGCGCCCGGCGAACCGCCGGCGTCCGGTCGGCCGGATCCGGACCCGCCGGCATCCGATCATGCGGGCAGGAAAAAAGCGAGAACCGCCCGCTCCACCGCCGACTCCCTCGGGACGGCGCCCGTTTTCAGCCCCCGATCGATCCACGCCAATTCGCGAAAAATCGCCTTTAGGCGTTCCGGGGCGACGCGGGCCGACCGGCGCCGGGCCATCTTCACGGCAAACGGATGGACGCCGAGAGTCGCCGCCAGCGCCTCCGGAGCCTCGGCCGCCTCTCGAGCGATGAGCATGAGTCGCACCTGCTGAAGCATGAGCCCGATCAGCCGGAGCGGCTCTTCGTCTCCCTTCAGCCGGGCGAGGATCGCCCGGGCCTGCTCTCCTTCTCCGGCCATGAGGGCGTCGATGAGCCGGAAGGCGTCGCCTTCGGGCGCTTCGCTCAAAAGCCACCCTTCCGCCTCCTCGTCCGGTGGCGCGCCGGTCGCCTCGGTGTAAAGGAGCCACTTTTCCAGCTCCAGAGTCGCCGCCGCCGGTTCCTCCGGCAGCCGGGCGACGAGCGCTTCGAGCCGCCCCGGGGGCAGCGAAAGGCCCCGGGCCCGGAGTGCCTCCTGCACCTGCCTCAGCCGCTCGTCCGCCGTCGGCGCCGACACCGTTTCGATCGTCACCAGCGCTTTCAGCCGCTCGACGACCTTCAACCGACCGTCGAGGCCGTCGGCCGGCACCGTGAGGACGAGGGCCCGGCCGGCAAGCGGCGTCCCTCCGCCGGTCGGCGCCGCTCCGGCTTCGCCCGCCGCGGCCAGGTCGGCGAGAAACCGCTCGAGGCGCTCCCGCTCTCCTTCGACGGCCTTCCCACCCCGCCGACTGCCGCCCCGGGCCGTAAGAAAGTGCACCCGCCGCCCGACGACGACCGTCGGCCCGCCGAACAGCGTCCCCAGTTCGAACGCCTCCAGCGCCCGCTCGATCCCTTCCGCCTCGACGTCGATGGGAAGGACGGCCACCGTTGGATCGGCGTCCGGCGGAAGGAGCTTCTGAACGAGCGCCTTTTCCCGTTGCAAGAGCGCACCTTCGTCGGCGCCGACAAGGACGTACACCGGCAGGCGTCCTCCGCCGGTCATCCCGCCCTGCCCCTTGCGGCGTCGCATGTCGTCCCCTCCGCCGACATCTTAGCAGAAGGCCGGACAAAAGGAAAGCAGGCCGCGGGCCGGCCTGCCGACAACGCTTCACATCTATCTCAACGCTTAAAGGGACCGGCCCGGGTCCGGCCTTTAAGCGGGAAGCGTTGTGCCGTCCATAGGGTATACCCGACGGCCATGTTTTGTGCATGAAAGAGGGTGGCGCCGTTTTGGCCTACGGCAACGCCGATGCCGTCGACTCCACCGGGCGGTCGGGGTTTGAAAAATCGACCGTGTACCGGCGCCCCCCGACTTCGAACAGAAGGCGGCGACCGTCCCACCGAACCCGGCCGATGCTCCCCTCCGGCAGGGTCATCCGGTATCGCGTCTTTCCGTCGTCGCCGACGACGACGAGCGTCGTCGTCGTGAAGCGGGCGATCAGGGCCCTGTCCGGAGTGGCGGTTTCCCCGAAGCTTCCCGAGGGGCGCACGGCCGAACCCGGCGCCTTCTCCACCGCCTCGAGGCGAACGGTCGGATGGAAAGCATCGGGCGCTGCACCGTCCCGTTCTTCGCCCGGCGGCCCCTTCCCAGCACCGGCGCCGGCCGTTCTCCCGAGCCGGTCGTCGGCGCCGGCGTTTGGAACCGGACCGACGCTCCCCGCCGCGCCGGCGTTCGAGGCCAAACCGACGTTCCCTGCAGCGACGTTCGAAGTCAATCCGCCACTTCCCGCCGCGCCGGCGCTTGGGGCCTCGCCTTCCGCCGTCCCCCGTCCGTCGGAATGAACCGATCTCCCGGCGGCCTCCTTTTGTAGGGTTTTCCCAACGGAAGGAGCGCCCAAACCCGCCGCATCCAAAGCCCGGGCGGACGGCACCCCGAAGTCCGGTGCCGGAAGCGCACCTGGTCCGGCCCGGATGCCCGAAGCCTCGATCTCAGGATCTCCGACCGCTTTGGGCGTAAGATCGCCGGTTGCCTCCGCGTGATCCTCCGGCACCGATGCGGCCGCAGCGAGCGCCGACGCCCGAGCGGCCTCCCGGTCCTCCGCCCCCGGACCGCCGGTGCTCCGACCGCCGCCTTCCGGCGCGCCCCACAGCCCCGCTCCCCACGCGAAGCCGACCACCGCCGCCGCGACCGCTCCGCCGGCAAACAGGCGCCGCAGACGGCGACGGCGGTGCCGCTTGCGGGCCGCCCGGTCTTCCAGGATGCGTGGCCAGATCCGGTCCACCGCCGACGCCGGCATCGGCACCTCGGGCAGGTCCCGAAGGGGCTCGTGGAGCGCCTCCAGGGCCGCCTTCGTCCTCCGGCACTCGGTGCAGACGACGAGATGCGTCGTCACGATCTCCGCTTCCGCCGGCGTCAGGGTCCCATCCAGCCCGGCGACGAGAAGCGGTTCGACGTCCCGGCAAAGCGCCATGCCCCTCCTCCTTCCGGCCCCGAATCCGTCCGTTCCGACGGCCGATCCGCACGGCGGCCGACCTGCGCGGCGAACCGCCGGCGGGCCGATCCGCCCGGAGCGACGACCGGCCCTCATCCGCCCGTCCAAAGCGGCCGAAGCACCTCTTTCAGCCGCAGGCGGGCCCGGTGCACATGCGACTTGACGGTACCCACCGGAACGGCGAGCGCCTCGGCGATCTCCTCGTACGACCAGCCGTCCCAGAGCCTGAGGAGGAGCGGCACCCGGTGATGGGGCGGAAGCCGCCGCAGCGCTTCGGAGAGCGCCGCCGCCGCCTCTCGGGCGAGAACCTCCGCCTCGACGTCCGCCGAGGCATCCCGCACCCCCTCCCAGGCCGCTTCCGCTTCCTCCGGCCGGTTCGCCCGCCCCCGCAACCGGTCCAGGCAGACGTTCGTCACAATCCGGACGGCCCACGTCTCAAACGCCGATTCGCCTCTAAATTCAGACAATCTGAGGTACACGCGAAGAAGCGCCTCCTGCGTCGCGTCAAGGGCCTCTTCCGGATGGCCGAGAAAGTAATAGGCCCGCCGATACAGCGGTTTTTCGACCGTTTTTAAAAGATCATACAGCGCATCCTCGTCCCCCAGCCGGGCCCGCCGGATGAGCTCGGCCGAAACCTTTCCGGAGCCGTCCCGTTTTCCGAACTCCTCCATCTCGCCGACCCCTCTCGCCCCGCTTGACGTGCACAAACGCCGCCGGTTGCACCTCCAGTTATGTATATCTTACAGCATCGTTTCGGAAAAGGCAAATTTTATCGCTCCTTTTTTCGGCCTTCCGAAGCCGGTATAATCGGAGTAAGTTCCCCCGAGGAGGCCTTTCGATGCCTATTTTTGCGTTTTTTCTGCTGCTTCTCCTTTTGCCGTTTCTCGCCGTCACCCTCTTCTTTCAGGTGACCGCCTTTTCCTTCACGAAGCTCGGCCTGACCCCGATCGGCGCGACGACGCTCCTTACCCTCTCCGTCGTCGGCAGCATGATCAACCTGCCGGTCAGCCGCCGGCGGACGGTTGTCTACCGGCCGGAAGCTCCGCCGTTTTTTTCCCGGTACTTTTTTTATTACCCGCCGCAGGTGGATGAACAGATCATCGCCGTCAACGTCGGCGGTGCCGTCATCCCCCTCCTCTTCAGCCTCTACCTCCTTCTCACCCGGGCGCCGCTTCTTCCGACCCTCATCGGCGCCGCCGTCGTCACCGCCGTCGCCAAGGCCCTCGCCCGGCCCGTCCCGGGCGTCGGAATCGCTCTTCCAGCCTTCATCCCGCCGCTCGTCGCCGCCGCCGTCGCCCTCCTACTCGACCGAGACCACGCCGCGGCCATCGCCTACGTCTCCGGCGTCCTCGGCACGCTGATCGGCGCCGACCTCTTAAACCTCCACCGCCTCCGGGACATCGGCGGCCATATCCTGAGCATCGGCGGCGCCGGCGTCTTCGACGGCATCTTCCTCACGAGCATCATCGCCGCCTTTCTCGCTTAAACGGCGCGACAAAACCGAGACGACCGATCCACCGCACGACAAAGCCGGCGCGAACAATCCAAACCGCCCGGACGAGGGCCGGGCGGTTTTGTCATGCCCGCCGACGACGGCCGAAGGTCCAAAAACAAGCGCAAAAAGCGCCCTTTCCGCCGCTTTTTGCGCGCAGCCGTTCGCTCACCGGCCGAGAATCAGCCGTCCGTGTTCGATCTTGATGCAGCGGTTCGTCACCACGTCGAGCCCGCCGGCCGTCGCGATGCGGACCGTCTCATCGTTGTGGACCCCGAGCTGAAGCCAGAGCGCCCGTGCCCCGATCGCCACCGCCTGCTCCGCGATCGGCGGCGTCTCCTCGCTCCGACGGAAGACATCGACGATGTCCACCGGCCCGTCGATCGCCTGAAGATGGGGCACCGCCGGGATGCCGAGCCACGCCTCGAGTCGCGGGTTGACCGGGATCACCTCATAGCCGTGATCCTTCAGGTAAAGCGCCACCCGGTAGCTGTCCCGCTCCGGCTTATCGGAGATGCCGACGACGGCGATCCTCCGCGCCGACCGGAGAAGCGCCTCGATCTCTCCGTCTTCCTGAAGCCACCGGCCGACCCGTGCCGCTTCCGATTCCGTTTGGTTCATAACCTCGCCTCCTCTTTTCACGATCCGGAGTCCCCGCATTCCCCTTCTTTCTCTCCTTCATGCTCTCCGATTCCCTCGCCCTCCACCCTCTTCCCCTCTTCTTCGGATGACGCCAGGGTCATCATCCGCGGCATCCCGCCGCCCGACGCATAAAGCGTCGCGCAGTTTTTCCCCCGCGTCTTCGACGCATAGAGCGCTTCGTCCGCCCGCCGGATGAGCTCCTGAAGGTTCCGGGCGTCGTCCGGAAAGAGGGCCGCCCCGATCGACACCGAAAGCGGATGCTCCCCGTCCTCCAGCAGGAGGGTCGCCCGGGCCAGCCGCCGCCGGAGCTCCCGAAGCCGCGCCGTCACCGCCTCCCGATCGAGACCGCGCAGGATGAGCAAAAATTCATCGCCTCCGTAGCGGTAGGCCTGCACCCGCTCATCCTCCATCCGCCGGAGGAGCTCCGCGATGAGGATGAGCAGCCGGTCGCCGGCCGAATGGCCGTACCGGTCGTTCACCCGCTTCAGGTCGTCCGAGTCGACCATGACGAGGGCGACCGGATGCGCCGCCGCGTCCCGGAGCGCCGCCCGGAGGTCCCGTTCGAACGCCCGGCGGTTTTTCAGCCCGGTGAGCTCGTCGTAATACGACAGCCGCTCGACCTCCTGAAACAGCTCCGCCGATGCCACCGCCGCGATCATCTGCCCGCCGATGATCTCGAGCAGCCGGATGCTCTCTTCGCCGTACGCGGCCGGTCGGGTGCTCTGGACCGACACCACCGCCTGCGCCCGGTCTTTGTAATAAAGCGGCACAAAAAGCGCCGACTCGATCCGACTGTCCGCCTCTCCCCAGCGGAGGTGCGGCGTGCCGGCGATCTCCTCCGCCCGGCGGAACAGAAACGGCCGGCCTTCCCGAAGCGCCAGCCCGACAAGCCCCTGGCCCGGCCGGAGCGTCACCGGGTCGTACCGCCGCCCTTCCTCGACGAAATACGGCACCGTCACCCGCTTTTTCCGGTCGACGAGGGCGACGAAAAACACGTCCGCCGGAATAAGCCGCGCCACCGTCCGGTGCACCTCGGCGTAGATCGCCTCCGGATCAAACGTGCGGAACAGCTTGAGCGAAAGCCGGAAGACCTCGTCGGCGATGGCGTTTTGCGCCTTCAGGCGGTTGAGCTCCTCCTGGATGAGATGCAGCTCCGACAAAATCGGCAAAAACGCCTCCCGCATCACCTCCCGGCCGTCCGCCGTCGGCTCGAACGCCGTTTCCCGAAGCAACGCCTGGCCGAACTCGATGAGCGGCGACGCATCGCCGGTCCGGCGCAGACGGCTGAGCGCCTCCCGAAGCCGCCCGAGCCACATCGCCCATTCCGTCACAGGGGGTCCCTCCACCGTTACCGCCCTTCGCTCGGGCCGCCCGTCATCGACTGTGCGCCCTGCCTCTCCGGCGCCACCGCCGTCTGCGACGGGACATACGCCCACAGGGCATCGAGGGTCCCGACGCGGGCTGGCGGCAGGGCGGCGATCATTCTCCGGCCGTACCGTTTCGTGAGGAGCCGCCCGTCGAGGAACACGACGGCCCCGCGATCGTCTTTCGTCCGGATCAGCCGGCCGATGCCCTGCCGGAGGCGGAGGAGCGCCTCGGGGAGGAAAAACGCCGTAAACGGATCCTGTCCCGACCGCCGGAGCGCCCGTTCCCGGGCCCGGACGCGCGGATCTGCCGGATTGGCGAACGGAAGTTTCGTCACCACTACGCACACCAGCCCGTCTCCGGGCAGGTCGATCCCCTCCCAGAACGTCTCGTTGCCGAACAAAACCGCCCGCGGCGACGCCCGGAAGCGGGCGACGAGCGCCTCCCGGTCCGCCTCCGGCGTGTGCAAAAGGAGATCGATTCCCTCGCCCTCCGCCCACGGCCGGAGCATCTCCCCGACGGCGCGGATGTGGGCAAAATTCGTAAAGAGGGCAAGCGTCCGCCCGCCGGTTTTTTCCAGCACCTGTTTCAGCGCTTGGGCGACGTAGGCGAGATACGCTCCCTCTTCCCGGGGATCCGGACCCGAGCGGCTGAAGACGTACAGCATCTGCGACGCCGTGTCAAACGGGCTCGGAAGCACCAGCGCCGTCGCCGACGCCCCCAGGCCGAAAGCGTCCGCGACCGCCCGGCGATCCGCCTCGTTTCGGCCGTCGGGAAAAAGCGTCGCCGAGACGATGATCGGCGGCACCTCCTGAAAAAACGGCGCGAGGATCTCCCGGGCCTCGATCGGCTCCCCGTGCAGAGAGAGCCACCGGGCTCGGGCGGAAGGGATCGCCCCGTCGATCCACGCTGCCCCCGGCGGCATCGTCCGCTCGACCCAAAAAGCCGTCGTCCCGTCCGCCGCCTCCGTCGCCCGATCGAGGAGCGCCACCACGCCGGCGATCTTTTCCTTAAGGCGCCGAAGGCCCCGAATCGTCGGCTCCTCCCACTCTTCCGCCGCTTGAAGCCGGTCGAGGTACTGGATCAAAGCCTCGGCCGCCGCCCGGTCGCCCCGCGGCACGGCGATCGGCCCCTCAATCGGTCGGGCCTCTCCGAAAGCCGCCGGACGCTCCGCCGGACGTTCCCCCGCCGAAACCGGCGCTCCGCCGGGGAACCCGGAAGAGGGAGGCGACGGCGGAAACAGCGCCGCTTCGAGGGCGAGAAAGACGTTCTCCAGCGCCGCGACGAGCCGGTCAAAGAGCCCGCGGACCTCCTCCATCACCGCCGGCGAAAAGACGTCTTCCATCCAGCTCTGCCGCCTTCGTTCGATCTCCCGGAACCACCCCTCCACCCGTTCGATCGAAACGCTCGCGGCAAAATACCGCATCGCCGCCTCCGGCACGCGGTGCCCCTCGTCGAGGACCAACCGGTCGTACTTCGGCAGCACGGCGCTTTCCCCGGCCGCCCGGAGGGCGAGATCGGCAAACACGAGGGCGTGGTTGGCGACCAAAAGGTGCACCCGCCCCCACGCCCGGCGGGCCTGCTGGATGAAACACCGGTCATAATGCGGGGACAGCTTCTGGTGGCAGTCCTCCGCATCGCCGGCGACCTCCGCCCACACGTCCGGTGGCACCGACACGCCGAGGGTCCGGCGCTCTCCCTCCCCGCCGGCGGCCAGGGCCGCCAGGGCCGCCGACCGAAGGCGCTCCGCTGCCGCCTGAAGGGCCCCTCCCTCCCGACCGGCCCGCTCGACGAACCGGTCGAGCCGCCGGAGGCAGACGTAATGGCTCCGCCCCTTGGCAAGCGCAAAGCGAAAGTCCTCGACCCCGACCGCCTGAAGCGCCCGGGCGACGAGGGGGAGGTCTTTTCCGATGAGCTGCCCCTGCAGCGTGAGCGTCTGCGTCGAGACGACGACGAGCTCCCCGCTCCGGACGGCATAAATGGCCGCGGCGACGAGATACGCCAGCGACTTTCCCGTCCCCGTCGGCGCTTCCGCCAGAAGCGGCCGACCGGCGAACAGATGCTCGAGCACCGCTTCGGCGAGTTCCACCTGCTCGCTCCGCCGCTCGTATCCCGGAAGCAACCGGCCGAGCGGGCCGTCCGGAGCAAAAATCGCCAAAAGCGTCCGGCGCGCGGCCTCGTAGGCATCCCGTTCGCCGGCGGCGCCCACCTCCGGCCGCTCGCCGGCGACCTTACGTTCCATCGTCCCGTCCCTCCTCGCGGGGCGCGCCGGCGTTCCCCTCGGCGGCCGGGCCGGTACCGGCCGCGCTCAAACTTCGAAGCTCTGCCGACAGGCGCTCGATGTCCCGGCGGGCCATCTCGACGAACGATGGGTCGAACTGTTCCCGGGCCGCCTGATAGATGTCGAGGGCCCGGTCGATCGCCGCCCGAAGTTCGACTTTGGCCCGCTCCGGATCGAGGCGGGGGTCCCGGGCGTCCCGGTAGGCGACTCGAGCGTACCATTCCGCCTCTTCGACCCCGTCGAAGTCAAGCACGACGTCGATCGGCGCATCGTCGTCCACCATGGCGGCGATGAATAGAATCGGATCGGGGATCGGCACCCCCCGAATAAAGCCCTCGTAAAGCACCCGGGGCCAGAGGCCGCTCCGGCGCGTCGAAAGCTTGACCCCGATATCGGAAAACTCCAGCGAACGCATCAACCGGACCCGTTCCAGCCGTCCGGCCAAAAACGAAAGCAGCGCGAGCCGCCCCGGGTCCTGCACTCCCGTCTCGACAAAACGGCGAATGGCTTCCCATTTGGCCTTCCGGTTGCTGCGGTCGGCCATGTCGTCACCTGCCAACCTTCATGCGTAGCCGCTCGTCCTTGCGTCGTTGCTCGTCACTTCAATTTATTTTAGCATAAAAAAGAAAGAACGGCGCATCCGGACGCGCCGCTTCTTCCGCCCACCCTCTTCAAACCTGGACGTGCTTCAGGGCGTCCACCGGCCGGAGCGCCCCGCGGGCCGCCGCCACCGCCGCCCCCGTCTCGTCGAGCGCGTCGACGGCCGCCGTCACGAGCGCCTTCGCCGCGATGAGCATCGCCCGCTCGTCGATGTCGAAGCGCGGATGATGATGCGGATATTCGGCGCCGACGCCGGCATTTCCGGCGCCGGTAAAGAAAAACGTCCCCGGGACCTTCTGAAGGTAATAAGCAAAATCTTCCCCGCCCATGCTCGGCGGCACCTCCACGACCCGCGCCGGATCGTACACCGCGCGCATCGCCTCGGCGAAGCGCACCGTCACCGCCGGATCGTTGTGGACGGCGTCGTACCCCCGCTCGTAGCGCACCTCCGCCCGGGCGCCGAAGGCCGCCGCCTCCGCTTCCGCCAGGCGCCGGATCTCCGCCTCCACCTGGGCCCGGACCGCCTCGTCGAACGTCCGCACCGTTCCGGTGAGCACCGCCCGTTCGGCGATGACGTTGAAGGCGGTTCCGGCGTGAAACGTGCCCACGGTGACGACCGCTTCTTTCAGCGGATCCACCCGCCGCGCGACGATCTGCTGCAGTTTGACCACGAGATTGGCCCCGATCAGCAGGCTGTCGATCGTCTGGTGCGGCGCGGCCCCGTGCCCGCCCCGGCCGGCGATCTCGATCGTGAAGGCATCGGCGTTGGCCATGGCGTAGCCCGCCCGGTAGCCGATGACGCCGACCGGAAGCCCCGCCCAGAGGTGCGTCCCGAAGATGACGTCGACGCCGTCGAGCGCCCCGTCTTCGATCATCGGCCGGGCGCCTCCCGGCGCCACCTCCTCCGCGAACTGGTGGATGAGGACGACCGTCCCCGGGAGGTCGGCCCGCCGCGCCGCCAGCACCTTCGCCACCGCGAGAAGCGTCGCCGTGTGGCCGTCGTGGCCGCAGGCGTGCATCACCCCCGGGACCGTCGATCGGTAGGAGACCGTCTTTTCATCCTGGATCGGCAGCGCATCAAAATCCGCCCGAAGCGCCACCGTCCGGCCCGGCCGTCCCCCTTCGATCCGGCCGACGACCCCCCGGCCGCCGACGCCGGTTCGGACCGATACCCCGAACGAGCGCAGCGTCTCGGCGACGAACGCCGGCGTCGCCTCTTCGTGAAACGACAGTTCCGGGTGCCGATGAAGGTGCCGCCGCCAGGCGACCATTTCACCGAACAGCCCGTCCAGCGCGGCATACAGGTCTTTCAGCATCGCCGTCCCCCTTTCGCCTCCGCCCGCGACCGCCGCCTTCCGCCGGAGCGGACCGGCTTCGCCCCGGACGTCCCATCGCCGAATCGAATCAAAGGAGGGCAAACATGCGCATCGTCATCGCCGGAGGAAGCGGCCTCATCGGCCGCGACCTCACCCGATCGCTGCTGGAAGACGGCCACACCGTCCTGTGGCTCACACGAAATCCGCGCCTTTCCGACCGGGCGGTGATCGCCGCCACACCACCGGCCGAGCGGACAACCCTCTCGCCCTCCGGATCGGGCGCCTCACTCCCCGGACCGATCCCCGTCTCCTGGCTTGCGGCCGACGCCCGACCGGAAGACGAACTCGAGCGCTACGCTCCCCTCGACGCCGCCGTCAACCTCGCCGGAACCACGATCGACGGCCGCTGGACGCCGGCCAAAAAGCGGCACATCCTCGAAAGCCGTCTTCGGGCGACCGACGCGCTCCTCGAACTCCTCGAGCGCCTCCCCGCCGAAGCGCGACCTCGCATCCTCATCAGCGCCTCCGCCGTCGAAGCCCGCCTCCCCGTTCCCCCGGAAGCCGAAACGGGCCCCACCGAAGCCGTTCTCCGGGAGCGCGGACTTTCGTTTCTCGCCGCCGTCACCCGCCGCTGGGAGACGGCGGCGGGCCGGGCCGAAGCCCTCGGCCTTCGCACCGTCTTCGCCCGCTTCGGCGTCGTCTTCGCCAGGGAGGGAGGCGCCTTCCCTCGCCTCGTGCTTCCGTACCGCCTCTTTGCCGGCGGACCGATCGCCGGCGGCCGGGCGTGGGTCTCGTGGGTGCACATCGCCGACGTCGTCGGCCTGATCCGCCTCGCCCTGGAGGACGACACCGTCGCCGGTCCGCTTCACATCACCGCCCCCAACCCGGCCACGATGGAAGCGATCGGGCGTGCCGTCGCGGCGCGACTCCGGCGGCCGCATTGGCTCCCCGTGCCGGCCTTCGCGCTCAGGCTCGCCCTCGGCGAGATGAGCGACCTCCTCATCCGGGGCCACCGCGTCCTCCCGGAAGAAGCCCTCGCTCGCGGCTATGCGTTCCGCTTCCCGACCGTCGAAACGGCGCTTCAGGATCTCCTTTCGCCATCGCCGGCGGGATCGGGCACACCGGCGTGAACGTTGGCGAAAGCCTCCCCGCGTTCTTCTGTCATTTTACCGAAACCGTCGCTCACTGTCACCCATCGCCCCGTCCGGGGATCGAGCACCCGAAGCCTGAGCCAGCCTCCCTCGACGGGCGCCCGCACTTCCGGGTCGACGGCGAGGATCGCTCGAACCCGCTCCGGCGGCGCCTCGATCAAGACGAGCGGCCGAAGCGGTCGATGGACGAGCACCTCCCCGAGTGCCACCGACTGCCACGGAAGCCCCGGCAGGAGGTCGCTTCCGTTCCCCTGCATGACCCCGATCCCGCCCAACACCGTGAGGGTCGTCTTATCCCCGCCGCCGAACCGGCCGGGAACCGCCGTTGACAGGAAATACTGCCACCCGATCGCCCGGAAAACCCCGCCGGGGCCAGCGAGAAGCGCCTGGAGCGCCGCTCCGGTGGAATCCGCTTCCCAGTCGTAGCTCAGCAAAAACACCGTTCCGCCCCAATCCGCTCCCGCCGTCAGCGTCCGGCGTCCGATGACGAGGCCGAGATGGCCCGCAAGGCCCCACTCCGGCCGCACCTCGGCAAAGTCCGCCGCCCGGCGAAACGCTTCCTCCGGGTCGGGAACCGGCTGGCGGCGGGCCCGGCCGGCCCGGGCGGCCGAAAGGGCCGCCTCAAGATGCGCCGAAAGGCGCTCATGGGCCTTCCGCGCCGGCCCTGAGACCGGCGGCGCCGTCAGCCACGCCCAGCCGTCCGTCGTCGTCTCGTGCTCCGCCGCGGCAAACACCGTCTCCGGCGGAATCGCCACGCCGCGGGCCGAAAGCGCCGCCCGCACCGCCGGATCGTTGAGCGCCTCCGCGAGCGCCCACGCGTTCCACCCGCCGCCGGTGCCGCCGCAGGCGCCGCACTCCAGCGCCGACGCGTGAGGGTTGTTCACCGAGCGGCTCCGGTGACCGACGAACACGACGTACGGCGCAAACCGCCGTACGCCGGCCGCTTTGAACAGCCGCTCCGCTTCGCGGGCAACGGCTTCCGGCGAAAACGACCGGATGGCCGCCCTCCCTCCTCCGGCAAACGGCGATCTCTCCCGCCCGGCGCTTCGCCGGACGCTCCACGCCCAGGCGGCCGACCCCTCTCCTCCGGCGACCGACGACCCCTCCTTCCCGAACTCCCGTCTCCGGGCGCTCCACGCCCGAATCACCGGCCCGACACTGCGACGGGCGGCCTCCAGCGCATACGCAAGCCCTGTCAGCTCGGGAGCGGCAAACCCCGCCAGCGGATCCCCTTTCATCGCCTCTTCGGCCCGGTGAAGCGCCCGTCGAGCCGCCGCCGGCCCGTCGTCCTCGACCCGAAGGATGCCGATCGGCGCGACGCCCGGCGGCGCCGCCAAGTAGCCGTTCGGCCCCTCCGGCGTGACGACCCAGAGCGGAAGGTGGAAAAACCCCGCCACCCCCACCGTTTCGATCCTCCCATCGCCCGCCTCCTCGAGCGCCCGGCGGAGGGGCTCCGATCGGGCATCGAGGCAGAAAAAGAGCTGCACCTCCGCACCGCCTCCCCACGGCATCCGCCGATCCCGTCCGGCACCGGTGACCGTCAGGCGGCCCGCGATCCGCTCCGTGAGCGTCTCCTCCCAGGCCGAAAGCCACACCAGCCGACGGCCGTAGGCGAAAAACCGCGCCCGCGGCGAAAGCCGCGCTTTCCTTTGGCCTCCCCCATCCGGCGCGACAAAAAACGACGCCGCCCCGACGGCGTCGGCGATGAGGAGCCGGGCGGCGAGGTAATGAAGAAGCGCTCCCGCTTCCCCGTGACGCTCCCGCCAGGCGAACATCCCCGCCCACCCCGGCAGCCGGAGCAGATGGCGGATGAGCACCGCCCGGGCCGCCTCCGACCGATCCGGCCAGAGGCCGAGCCGCCGAAGGCCGTAGGCGAGGGCCGACGGCGCCGTCTCCGGCCACGCGGCGATGCTCCGGTGCGCCTCCGGAGAAAGATCCGGGTCGACCGCCGCAAGCGCCCGCACGGTACGATAAAAATCCTCCCGGACGGGGAGGGGGAGAAGGGCCCCATCCGCCCCGAGCACCGCCTTGGCCCACCGGATGACGAGCCGCTCCAGGCGCTCCTCCGGCCGCTCCCGCCGCCGCTTCAGCCCCTGCTTTCGGCCGTCCCCCGATCGAGCCCACCCCGATGCCGCCGCGTCGGCACCCGCCTCCGAACGAATCGCTTCGACCGCCGTACCGGCGCCCATCGCCGCACCATCCCCTTCGGCATCCGCCGCCGGTCGAACCGCCGGCGCCGCTTCCGGCGCCGCCCCCGCCGACCACGGCAGGGACGCCCAGAGCCCCTGAAGCGCCACCGGCGGCGTCCCCCGGGAACGCTCCCAAGCCGCATAGCGAGAATAGGCCGCCCAAAGCGCCTCCGGAGCCACCTCCCCGGCGGCCCAAGCCGCCCGGAGCACGGCCTCCGGCGGAAGCAGATCGACGCCGTAACGCTCGAACGCCTCCGCCACCACCTCCGCGAACGGCCGTCCTTCCAGACCGCCGAGCGGTTGCCGGGGCGCCCAGGTGGCCAGGGGCCAGAGCGGCGCGATCCAGGCCGCCGCCTCCCGGACGAGCGCGGCGAGCGCTTCCGCTTCCTCCGAGGCGATCCCCCTCGGCGCCGCCGCGCCGGCCCTTTCCCCGGCCCACGCCGCGCCTCGATCCCCCGCTTCGGCGACCGACGCCTTCGCCGAGACGGTTCGGTCTTCTAACGCTTCGACCGTCTCGAACGCGCCGACCGAATCCGGTGCTCCGACCCGGCCGATCGCTTCCTCCGTCGGCGTCGCCGACCGCTTGTCGCTCATTGGTTTGCCTCCTTTCGCCACGGATCGTACGGCCCGACCGCCATCGACGCCGGCCGCGGCTCCCCCAGCCGCACCAGCCCGACATACAGCCGGAGCCCGAGACGATTCGAAAGCCGCCGTCCGCCGTCCGAAAGCGCCGCGAGCCAGGCCAGCGCGCCTAGGGCGTACAGGACCAAGGCCAGACCTTCCGCGAAGGGGCGAACGGCCCCTTCCCCGACCGCCGGTTCCAGGACCCGCCCGAGCCCTTCCCGAGCCAGCACCGAGATGACCGCCGGGAAAAGAAGCCCCGTTCCCAGGGCGACGGCTGCCCGTCCCGGCCGGCCGCTCATCTCCCGTACGAGGAAAACCGCTGTCCCGGCCAGAAAAAACGCCCCCAAAAGCGCCCCCGGCCCGTTCGGCCCGAAGCGCCAGGTCGCCCAGAAGACGACGGCGCCGGCGACGACCGCCGTCCAGCGCCCGACGACCGCCCGCCGGCCGTCCGGCGCCGCCGTTCGCCCGAATCCGTCTCCGGCGCCGCCGTTTTCGGCCGCCACCGGCCGCCGGGCATCCCGGACCCGGTCCTCCCCGAACGGAAGCGAAGCCCGCTCCGGATACGCCGCCGTCCCCGGCGGCCGAACCGCCTCCCCCGCCCGGAGAAACAGCGTCGCTTTAAACCAGCCGTGAAACAAAAGATGCAGCACCGCCGCAATCGACGCCCCGAGCGCCGCCTGCGTCATCATGAGCCCCATCTGGGCCATCGTCGATGCGGCGAGCTTTCGCTTCACGTCCACCGCCACCGCCATCATCCCGAAACCGAGCATCGCCGACGCCCACGCCCAGACGATGACCCCGTCCCACACCGCCTCGACCCCCGGAGAAACGGCCGTCGCCCCTTCCCCGAAGGCGAGGCCGCTCCAGCGGGCGAACAAAAGCCCTCCGGCGTTGACCACCCCTGCGTGCAGCACCGCCGAAACCGGCGTCGGCGCCGCCGGAGACGCAAGCAGCCAGCGGTGAAACGGATAGGCGCCCGCCATCGCCATCGCCCCGACGGCCAGCGCCCCCCAAAGCGCCGCCGCCCCGGGGCCGGCCGCCGCGACGCGCGCCATCTCCTCGAGCGACCACGATCGCGCCAGATCCGCACTCCCGACGACCGCCGCGACCACCGCGGCCCAGGCGATTCCGAAGGTGGCCGCCGCCTCCCGGAACCACCTGGCCCCATCCGGCCGCTCACGCCGGAGGGCGATCAGCGCGAGCACCGCCGCCGCCGTCGCCGTCCAGCCGAAGAGAAACAGCCGCCCGTCCCCCGCCAGCCAGGTGAGCGATACCGCCAGCGACACGAACGAAAGCCCCGCCAGATGTTCCGCAAAGCGCCGGTCTCCCCGCAGATGGTGCCGGGCATAACGCTGCAAAAGAAAATTCATCCCGGCGGCATGCGCCGCAGCAACCCATCCCAGACGGTCCAGAAGCCACGGCCCGACCGTCACCGCCTCCGCCGGCGCACTCCCCACCCCGCCGAGGGCGGCGATCAGGGGGAGTGCCTGCAGCCGAACCTGCCAGGCCGCCCACCGCTCCTCCGGAAACGTTCCCGCTCCCGGCCCCGCCCCTTCGTCCCACGGCAGGGGAGCCAGGAGCACGGGAGGGCGCCGGCGGCCGATCCGCCGAATCTTGATCAAAAAGGCAAGCGTATAGCCGCCGGACGTCCCCCATGCCAGCACCCACAGCCAGAACCAAAGCCCGTTCACCCGGCCTCTCCCCTTCCGGTTCAATGCTTTCGGCTCGCTTGTTTTTTCGTTGCCGCCTCACCCGGACGCGATGGGCCAAACCCACCGCATGTTCCGCGTGATCGAACCGACGGCAAACGCCCCAAGCGGTCCGCCGCCGATCGCAAAAGAAAAACCGGCGAAACCGCCCTCGCCCCACGGTCCCCGGACCGTGTGACCAAGGCGCGGCTTCGCCGGTTTTCTTCCGACCCGTCCGCCCGGCGGATGGTCGGAAGGCTCCCGGACCGCGCTTTTCCCGGTTTCCGTCCCGTCCGCCGCGGCGAAAGTCCAACCCTCGACCGGATCAAACGGACGGCGACCGGGAAAAGCGGCCGCCTTACGGCTTGTTTTCCCGTTCTCAAAACCGTTCTGCAACCGTTCCGCAACTCATGGACAAATATCCCAATTAGGATACCGTCCCGGTTGCTTCCTGCTTCATCCACCGGCACTGGCCGAAGCCTGCAACCTCCGATGTCCACAGGCGTCACTTCCCGCCAAACTAGCGGTATGATTCGTGACAATCTACTTTTGATCCGCCGCGATGCGTATACAGCGAAGTGCGGAACTCGCGATAGGGCCTTCGATCGCGGCCAGGGCGTTTTTTCCTCATCGGAGCTTGGTTTTTGCTCCCGGCTGTAGCGCGCTCGTCACGCCGGCCTCCGCAAAACGGCGAACCGTCCGCCTGCCGGTCAACCGTTCTCCCGATCTCCGGCCCCCGCCCCGTCGCCGAACCCGTCGCCGTTCATAAGCCGCCGCTCCAAATCGTCGTTCAGGCGGAAGACGATGATCCGTTCGCCGGTTCGGGTGCTGAGATCGGTATGGAGGCTCCGGACGGGCATGCCGGTCAGCCGCTCGATCAGCGAACAAAGCGCCTCGGCGCCGGATTCCAGAAGGCGGTTTCGCATCACTTTGACCGCCTGCCGGCCTTCCTCCGTTTCGCAGAGGGCCTGTTCCGCCGGCGTGAGCGTCACCTTCAGCGAGACAATGATCATGTCCCGCACGATGTCCGTCTTCGCCGCCGTCGACCCCCGGCCGAGATACTCCTTTTCCCAGCGCGTGAGCGCCTTGCTGATCTCCGCTTCCAGCCAGCCTTTGGTTCGATTCATCTCGGTTGGCCATTATACCGGAAAAAACGGCAGGCCACAAGAGGGGGGGAGCCCTTTGAAGGACGAGCCCGACGGCCAGCACGTGATCAACATCCCGCTTCCCTTTTCCCCTCGACGGAAGCTTCCGGTCGAAACCGCCTCTCAGCGATCACCCAGTGGTAAATCCTTTCCGCGTCTTCCCGTGCGAAAAGCGGAAGTCGAACCGTCGTTTCGTCGCCGAACGCCCGAACCCGCGCAAGGTGATCGGCCGGCGCGACGAGGGCGATCACGTCCGGCCACGTAAGGGCCGCCGGAAGATCGTCCGCCGACCGGAGCAGGGCAAGCTTCGGCCCCGGCGCCGTTTTGAACCCTTCGACGAACAGCCAGTCCGCCCCAAACGCCCGCGCCAGGGGCCAGAACCGCCGGGCGGGCGCCTCCGCTTCCGCCGGCGCCGGGAGCGCCTCCGCTCCGGTCGGGTTCCAGTACAAAAGCGCCCCTTCCGGCGCCAAAAGCCCCCTGAGCACCGCCCCCGCCGCTTCGAACGCGGCCGTGTCCTTCCTCGGCCGATCGGGCGGCACCGCCCCCGCATGAGCGTGGTGCTTGATCACCGCCGCCCGGATGCCGTCAGCCGCCGCCCGCTCGATCAGCCGCGCGATGAGCGTCGTCTTGCCGCTTCCGGAAAAACCGGCGACGTGCACGATGCGCTCAATCCGCCCCGCCTCGTTCCGAACCACAGCAGCCCCTCCGCCGGACATATCCGGCCCGCTCCGTCGGGCCGATCTGGCCACGGTCTTTCAGTCAAGCGCGTCCAACACAAAAAGACGCACCGCCGCCCCTTCCGGAAGCCCCTCTCCCGGCGGCACCACCATCAGCCCGTTTGCCGGCGCGAGCTCGGCGATGTGGGAGGAGCGCCCGCGGCCGGTCGGCCGGACGACGAGCCGCGGGCCGTCGAAGCGATAGCGCACCGGGACGACCCGCGGCAGCTTCGACCGGCGGCCGAAAGGCACTTCAAGCGTCGCCTCCGCCTCGGGCATGCGGGCCCGTTCCGGCGGTACCCCGAGGGCGGAGAGGACAAACGGCCGCACAAACAAATGAAAGCCGACAAAACTCGCCCCGGGGTGCCCCGCCAGCGCAAACAGCATCGCCCGCCCCAGCCGGGCGACCGACGTCGGCTGCCCCGGCTTCATCTGAAGCCGGCTGAAAAGCACCTCCCCGCCCAGCTCGGCGATGAGCGGATGCACCCAGTCGTAATCCCCGTCCGATACCCCGCCCGTCGTGATGAGGACGTCGTACCGGTCGACAAGGAGGCGAAACGCCGCCCCGAGCGCCTCGGGCCGGTCCGGGACGATGCCGTACCGATCCGCCGGAACGCCGAGCACCCGAAGCGCCGCCACGAGCATCGGCGCGTTCGAATCGTAGATCTTACCCGGCGCCGGCGGCACGCCCGGCTCGAGCAGCTCGTCGCCGGTCGAGATGACGACCACCCGAGGCGGCCGAAAGACGGCGACGGAGGAATAACCGTACGCCGCGAAAAGCGCGATCGCCCCGGACCGAAGCCGCTCCCCGGGCGAAAGCAGCCGCTCTCCCCGCCGCACGTCTTCCCCCGGTTCGATGACGTTTTTCCCCATTTCGATCGGTCGGCGAACGACGATGGCGGCGGAGGGCGCCTCCGCCCGCCGGCCGCCCGACCCGCGGCTTTTGGCCGTGAAAAACACCTCGGCCTTCCCGGCCTCCGAGGCGCCGACCGCCTCATCCCCCCCGTCCGCCGGCGCTTCCGGCTCGACGTGCTCCAGCATGACGACGGCATCGGCGCCGTCTGGCACCGGCGCTCCCGTCATCACCCGGACCGCCTCCCCGGGGCCGACGGGTCGATCAAGCGGCGGATCGCCGGCCTGCACCGTCCCGACGACCCGAAGCCGGATCGGGCGATCCGCCGCCGCCCCTAAGACGTCCTGCGACCGCACGGCATAGCCGTCGACACCGGAACGCCGGAAGGCCGGCACGTCGGCCTCCGCCACGAGCGGCTCCGCCAAAATGCGGCCGGCGGCCTCGGCGAGCCCCACCCGCTCCTTGAGCGGTGGCGGCACGTGCCGAAGGATGCGCGCCAAAGCTTCCTCCATCGACACCGGCGTCCGTTCCACCGGCCTCCCTCCTCATCGGTCAGCATCCTCGAACGTTCAGCCTCCCAGACGCTGATCCGGCGACCGAGCCCCATCGGCCCCGGACCCTTCGAGATCCTCGCGGCGAAAATCGCCGCTTTTTCCGCCGCTTTTTTGCAAAAGCCGCGTCGGGCCGATCTCCATCCACCGGTCGATCGCCTTGACCATGTCGTAGACGGTGAGCGCCGCGACCGACACCGCCGTGAGCGCCTCCATCTCGACGCCCGTTTTCCCCGTCGTCCGGACGTCGGCCCGGATGACGAGCCGATCCGGCGGCTCCGGCAGAAACGAAAGCGAAACGCCGGTGATCGGGATCGGATGGCACATCGGGATGAGCTCCCACGTCCGCTTCGCGGCCATCACCCCCGCCACCTGCGCCGTCTCGAGCACCGCCCCCTTCGGCCCGCCGCCGGAGAGGATCGCCTCGAGCGTCTCCGGCCGCATCCGGAGCGTCGTCTCCGCCACCGCCCGGCGGTCCGCGTCGGGCTTTTCCGAAACGTCGACCATCCGAGGACGGCCGCTTTCGTCGAGATGGGTGAGTTCCACCGCCATGCCCCCTTTGCCCGCGACGGGTCTGCCCGCGCTTTGCCCTCTCGCGCTTCGTTCGGGCACCGATTCATGGGCGCCACGGACCACCTACGGCGCCTCGCCGAGCGTCACCAGCCGCTCCTTTCGTTCGCCGGCATGGTAGTACGTCACCTTCACCGTGTCGCCGATCTTATGCTGAAAGAGCGTCTGCCGGAAGCTCACTTTGTCGTACACCGGCCGGTCGTCGAGGGCGACGATGACGTCGTAGGCCGAAAGTCCTGCCGCCTTCGCCGGCCCCTCCGGCATGTCCCGGATGAGGACCCCTTCGTGGACCGTCGGCGGAAGCTTCAAGCTCCGGTAGATGTCCTCGGCGACGTAGGCCAGGCCGACCGGAACGATGCCGAGGTCCGGCCGCCGGACTTTGCCGTACTGCTCCAGCTCCGCAGCCACCGCCTGTGCCAGATCGATCGGAATGGCAAAGCCGATGTTCTCCACCCCCGGCTCGACGACCTTGGCATTGTTGATGCCGATCAGTTCCCCCCGGAGGTTAAACAGGCCGCCACCGCTGTTGCCGTAGTTCATCGCCGCGTCGACCTGAAGCACGTCGAGCTCCCAGTCCGGCTCCGCCCCGTCGCCAAAATAGATGGGGAGCTTTTGATGCAGGCTGGAGATGAAGCCGATGTTGACCGTGTCGGCATAGATCCCCAGGGCGTTCCCGGCGACGATCACCATCTCCCCTTTTCGCACTTTGGCGGAACTCCCCAGGACGGCGACCTTGTCCACGTACCGCTGCGGGATGCGCAGAAGCGCGAGATCCGTATAGGGATCGACGCCGACCCGCTCCGCCGGGACCGTTTCCCCGTCGCCGGTGGTGACGTCGATCCGGTCCGCTCCTTCGATGACGTGGTGATTCGTCAAAAGATACGCCATCCCTTTTTTCCGGGCGATCACCACCGCCGAGCCCGACGAGCCGTCGTCACCGGCTTTCTTGTGCCGGTACGCGGTCACCCCCACCACGAGGCCCTCGATGTCCGCCACCGTCTGGACGATCTGCTCCGAGGTCGAAAGCGGCGCCGTCGGCAGCGACGCCGAAGGCTGCGAGGGGCCGCCCTGAATGAGCATCGCCAGCCGAAAACCGATGAACCCCGCCACCAAGGCGATCGCCACCGCACCGGCGATGATGAGCCACCGGCCGCCGGACCGCCGTCCCCCGCCAAAGAGCCGTTCCCAGGTCTTCTCCCCCATGGCCAACCCTCGCCCCGCTCCATGCGCCAACTCCGGCGCCATCCAGCCTCTCTTTACTTTAAATTCATTATAACATATCTGCCCGGGCAGGGGACAAACGAAGGCCGCCCGCCGTGACCCGCCATCCCGCCAAAACGGTCCTAAGGTGCCGGAGACCGCACCATAAAGCGAAACGGATCGCGATCGGCCTCGGCCACGACGACGTCGACGCTTTCGGGTGCCGCCGTTTCTTGGCCGGTCCGAACGGAATGCCCTTCACCGTCCCGATCCCCTGCGCCGGACGGCGCTCCCGATCGGGATGGGTGGCCGGATTCGCCCCCGTCCGCCTCGGCGAGGAGCGCCCGAAAGCGCCCGGCAAAATGCGGCGCAAACCACTTTTCCATGTGGTGACCGCCGTCGATGACCGCCAGTCCGAGCGCCTCCGCCTCCCGGGCGTCGTGATAGCCGACGTCCCCGGTGATGAGGACGTCGGCGCCTCGGGCGGCCGCCTTCGGAATCGCTCGGGCCCCGCTTCCGGAGTAGACCGCCGCCCGCGTCACCGGGCGCTCCGGATCGCCGACGATCCGCACGCCCTCCAGGCCGAACCGCTCCGCGACCAGCTCCGCCAGCGCCGCCAGCGTCATCGGCGCCCGAAGCCGGCCGATCCGCCCGAGGCCGTACGGCCGCCCTTCGTTCGCCAGCGGATAAAGATCGTAGGCGACCTCTTCATAGGGATGGACGGCCAGCATCGCCTGAAGCACGGCGTCGAGCCGCCCCGCCGGCACGATCGTCTCCAGCCGGATCTCGTCGGCGCGGGTGAGTTCGCCGACCTTGCCGAGAAACGGATCGGCCCCTTCCCGGGCCCAGAACGTCCCGGTGCCCGGCGTGTTGAACGTGCAGTGGCTGTAATTGCCGATCCACCCGGCGCCGGCATCGCCGATCGCCTGAAGCACCGACTCGTGGTGACTCGCCGGGACGAAGACGGCGAGTTTGAAGAGCGCTTCCCGACCGGTCACCTCGAGCACGTCCGGCGCCTCCAGGCCGACCCGCTCCGCAAACACATCGTTCAGGCCGTCGTCGGCGGCGTCGGCGTTCGTATGCATCACGTAGACGGCGACATCGGCCTGAAGAAGCCGGGCCAGCGCCCGCCCGTCGGCCCGGTCGGTCCGGATCGTCCGGGTCGGCCGGTAGAGGGGATGATGATGCACGACGAGAAGGTCGATCCCTCGGTCGAGCGCCTCCTCCACCACCGCCGGCGTCGCCTCCAGGGCAAACATCACCCGCCGGACCGGCCGGTCCTCCCGGCCGAGGGCAAGCCCGATCGGGTCGTCCCGAAGCGCCCGCTCCGGAGGCGCGATCCGTTCCAAAAGTCGCACGGCCGTACGCACATCCATCCTGGCATCCCCCCAGTTCGATCGGTTGGCCCGCCGATCATCGGCGATCGCCTGCGGCGCCGACCGTCTACGGGCCGAAAACGGCATCGATGCCGCCGCAGACCCGGAGGGCCGCCTGCAGGCGGGCGATCCGCGCCGCAAGGGACTCCCCTTTGACGCGTCCCGCCGCGCTCGGCGCCGAGCGAAGCGCGGCGGCGAGCCTTTCCCAGCGGGCGAGTTCCCGACGCCAGTGAGCGCAGAACGCCTCCGTCGGCCGCCGGAGGAGGTGCGGTCCGAGCCAGAAGGCCACCTCCGGCGGCACCGGCAGACCGGCGTACGGCGCCCGGCCGTCGCCCCGGCGAAAGGCGACGATTTCGTAAGACCGGCCGCCGGCCCGGACGACGTCTTCCGCCCAAAGCTCCATCCCCGCCCCGTAGCCAAACGCCCTGAGCGGCCGCGCCGGCGTCTGAGGCTGAAACACCCACAGCGGATAGGTCACCCGCTTCTCCCCGGCCGCTTTGAGCATCGCGACGATCCGCTCCGCCCCCAGGCCGGCAACGACGACGACGTCCACCTCTCCCGGCCGAAGAGGCGAAAGCCCGTCGCCCAACCGAAGCTCGATCCGATCCAGAAGCCCGTGCCGGACGACGTTGGCCCGCGCCGCTTCCAGCGGCCCGGGGCGGAGGTCGGTTGCGATGACGGACGGGCTTTTTCCCGAAGCGACGAGCAGGATCGCGAGCTGTCCGTGGTCGGTGCCGATGTCGGCCACCGTCCGCCCGGGCGGGACGAACGCGGCCACCGCCCGGAGGCGCGCCGCCCGAGCCGCTTTCTGATCTGGCACGGTCCCTCGTCCTCTCCTAAGACGCGCATCGAATCGACCGCACCCGTAAGACGCTTATCGAATCGACCGAATCCGCAAAAGCGCATCGAATCGGCCGGATCCCGTGAACGGGCACCGATCGGCCCGAAGCCCGATCGGAGCGGGACGTCCTCGGTGCCCCGCCCCCCTTCAACGAAAACCGCCCCACAGACCCCCCAGATGCCCGGCCTGAAGCGCGATCCCGGCGAGGAGCGCCAAAGCGGCCAGCCACCCGTGATACCGCTTCCCCCAGCACCAGGCCGCCCAAAGCCACAGGAAAAACCCGCCGGCCACGAGAACCGGCGGGGCCCACGGCCAGCGCTCTCTCGCCGCCGGGATCGCCGCGCCGATGCCGGCAAACAGAAACAAGGGAAACAAAAGGGCGCTCACGTGGCCGGCGGCGCCGGGGTGCCCGCGGAGGGTGTGAGCCAGCGCCGCCGCCAGAGCGGCCAGGCCGAACAGCACCGGCGGCGAACGAAGGGCTTCCCCCACGAGCCCCGACGGCCCTTCGGCCCCGGCCAACCCTTCGGAACCGCCCGTCGGAGGCCGCAGGGGCGGCCCCTTTTGCTCCGGCCGGAAGGACGGCACAGACGGCCCGACCGCCTCCTGCGCCGGTCCGAAAGCCGGCTTCGCCCCTTCCCCATCCGCCGCGACCGCCGGGGCGGACTCGACGCCTGTCCAACGGGGCCCGGCCGGCAGCCGTCCCCCCCATGCCCACCACAGTCCCACAAGGAACGCCGCAAACAAAACGCCGGCCAGAAAGCCGGCGAAAAAAGCCGCCATCCGCCGGCGATACGGCCGGCGGCGCCCGCCTTCGCCGTAGAGCCTGAGCAAAAAAAGCGCCTGCGCTTCCGGAAGGAGGCGGTGCTCCCGCCACGCCTCGATCTCCCGCACGATGATCGAACGCCGTCTGTCCATCCCGGCTCCCCCGTTCCGGCCCAAGCGCCGCATCGACCACGCGTCCAGGCGGGCCGACCGCTTAAGCCGCGCGCCCCGGTGGACCGGCCTTCGGCGCCCGGCCTCACGTCGGCTTTTCCCGGCCCGCTCAGCTCAGTCGAGAAAATCCCGGAGCCGCTTGCTCCGGCTCGGGTGCCGGAGCTTCCGGAGCGCCTTCGCCTCGATCTGGCGGATCCGCTCCCGCGTCACGCCAAAGACCTTGCCGACCTCCTCCAGCGTCCGCGTCCGACCGTCGTCGAGGCCGAAGCGAAGCCGGAGGACGTTTTCCTCCCGATCGGTGAGGGTGTCGAGCACCTCCTCGAGCTGCTCCTTGAGCATCTCGTAGGCGGCCGCGTCCGACGGCGACATCGCCTCCTGATCCTCGATAAAGTCCCCGAGGTGGGAGTCGTCTTCCTCGCCGATCGGCGTCTCCAGCGACACCGGCTCCTGGGCGATCTTCTGGATCTCCCGCACCTTGTCCACCGGCATGTCCATCTCTTTGGCGATCTCTTCCGCCGTCGGCTCCCGGCCGAGCTCCTGCAGGAGCTGGCGCTGCACCCGAATGAGCTTGTTGATCGTCTCGACCATGTGCACCGGGATGCGGATCGTCCGGGCCTGGTCGGCGATCGCCCGGGTGATCGCCTGGCGGATCCACCACGTGGCGTAGGTGCTGAATTTATATCCCTTCCGGTAGTCGAACTTCTCAACCGCCTTGAGGAGCCCGAGGTTCCCTTCTTGAATGAGGTCCAAAAAGAGCATGCCCCGGCCGACGTACCGCTTCGCGATCGAGACGACGAGGCGGAGGTTCGCCTCCGTCAGCCGTTTTTTCGCCTCTTCGTCCCCCTGCTCGATCCGCTTGGCGAGTTCGATCTCCTCTTCCGCCGTAAGGAGCGGCACCCGGCCGATCTCCTTCAGGTACATCCGGACCGGATCGCTGATCTTGATCCCCGGCGGAAGCGAAAGGTCGTCCAGATCGGTCGGCACCTCTTCTTCGATCGCCTCGGGATCGAACGCCTCGTCGTCCGCCGCTTCGCCGCCGACCTTCTCCGGCTCCTCATCCTCGCCGAGGAGCTCGATCCCCTGCTCCGCCAGCTCGTCGTAAAACTCCTCAATCTGCTCCGGTTCCATCTCGTAGGCCGAAAGCTTTTCCGCCACCATCTGAACCGTGAGATACCCCCGCTTTTTGCCGAGCTCGATCAACGCTTCCTTGACCTGTTCCAGCGTCTTATCTTCCGGATCGACCTTGCTCATCTATCCGAAGCCCTCCTTCCTGGGCCTGCCACCGTCTTCCCGCGCCGGGGCGCCGTTTTACGCCCGCCGGCGTAGTCGCTCGATCTCCGACCGAACCGCCCGGACCCGGGCTTCGATCTCCCGCGCCCGGGCAAAATCGCCGGCATCGAGGGCCTTCGACCGTTCGGCGTAGAGCGCCTTGAGCTCGTTTTCCTTCGGATACACCTGAAGCGTCGCCACCAGGTCCGCGAGCGCCGCCGGTGAAAGCGGCGGCGCCTCCTCGAGGAGAAGTTCCGTCAAAAAATCTTTGAGCGCCAGATCCTCCAGGGCGGTCATGAGCTTCGGCACGAGTTCCCGCCCGGCGATCCCCTCGTAGAAAAGGGCGTACAGCTCCGCCGCGAGGGCCGTCCCCTCCGGCGTGATCCAGCCGCCGCCGACGGCGTCCATGATCTCCGAGATGCGCTCCGGCCGGGCCAGCATCTCTTGGAGAAGCCGCGCCTCTGCCGCTTCGTACGCCGTTCGCGGCCGGCGCCTTTGCCCGCCGGCGTCACTCGAATGTATGCGGCCCGCGAAGCGATCATACGGCGGCGACTCGGCCGCTTTTCGCGCCTGAGCCTCCAGGTGGCGGCGGACGCTCTCCTGAAAAAGATCCTTCGGCACGGCGTACGCCTTCACGATCGCCTCAATGTGCGCCTCCCGTTCAAACGGGTTCGAAAGCTCCGCGATCGCCCGGGCCGCCTGCTCCAGATACCGCGCCCGGTCCGCGGCGTCGTCGAGGTCGAGCCCCCGCTTGAGCCGCTCGAGCCGGAAGGCGCCGTAGCTTTCCGCCCCCTGAAGCACCCGCAGGCGGAAGGCGTCGATGCCGTAGGCCCGGACGTACGCATCGGGGTCGAGCCCCTCCGGAAGGCGCGCCACTTTTACATCGAGGCCCCGTTGTAGTAAAATAGGGGCGGCCCGCTCGGCGGAGCGCTCCCCCGCCTCATCGCCGTCGAAGGCGAGGATGACCCGCTCGGCGTAACGCCCGAGGAGCTCCGCCATGTCCGGCGTAAACGCCGTCCCCTGGGCGGCGACGACGTTTTCCAGCCCTTCCTGGGCGAGGCGGAGGGCATCGAGGTGCCCTTCGACGACGACCACCTCTCGAAGCCGGCGGATCGCCGCTTTTGCCCGGCCGAGGTGAAAGAGAAAACGGCCCTTTTTAAAGATCGGCGTCTCCGGCGAATTCACGTACTTCGGCGACCCACCGTCGAGCCGGCGGCCGCTAAAGCCGACGACCGCCCCGTGGATGTCCTCCAGCGGAATCATGAGCCGACCGACAAAACGATCGGCGAGGCGCCCGCCTTCTTCCACCCCGAGTCCGGCCGCAACGATCTCTTCCCGGCCGAAGCCCCGCTTTTGGAGAAACCGGACGAGGGCATCGCCCGTCTCCGGCGCATAGCCGAGCCGATAGCGCGCGACCGTCTCCGGGCGGATACCCCGACCGTGTACATATTCTTTTGCAGTTTCTCCATGCCGCGAGGCGTTTAATACATAATGGTAATAGCGCGTCGCGAGGGCGTGGGCTTCCTTCAGGCGATTTTTTCGCCTCCCGGCCTCATCGTCGTATTCGAGATCGGGCAGCGGAATTCCTGCCCGATCGGCGAGGTGCTTGACGGCTTCCGGAAAGCTCATCCCTTCGATCTCCATGATGAACCGGAAGACGTCGCCGCCGACGTGGCAGCCGAAACAGTGGAAAAATTGCTGGTCCGGGACGACCGAAAGCGACGGCGTCCGGTCCGGATGAAACGGGCAGAGGCCCATGTAGGACCGGCCGCGCTTCTTGAGGGCGACGTACTCGCCGACGACGTCGACGATATCCGACGCCGCCCGCACCCGTTCGACCAGCTCTTCCGGAAGGCGTGCCATGGGCCACCCCTCCCTCGTCCCCGCACATAAAATTTATTCTACATAGGTTGTCGTTCTCCTGCAAGGAGACCGCCCGAAAACGAAAGCCATAGTTTTCCGATTTCGACATCCGACAAAAAGCCCTCCCCGTCAGGGAGGGCTTTCCCGTCTTTCCCGAAATTCGATCGTCCCGAAGAAACCGATCACCGTCTCCCTCAGACGCCGGCCGAGCCGGCGCCGGCCGCCTTTTCCTCCCGGGCGGCGTCTTCCGCCTCGATCGCCGCCTGCGCCGCCGCAAGGCGGGCGAGCGGCACCCGGTACGGCGAGGCGCTCACGTAGTCGAGGCCGGCGCCGTGGAAGAAGCGGATCGACCGGGCGTCGCCGCCGTGCTCACCGCAGACGCCGACTTTGAGCCTCTCGTTCGCCTCCCGGCCGAGGCGGAGGCCCATCTCGACGAGCTTCCCGACGCCGCCGGCGTCGAGGGTGACGAACGGGTTGTCCGGGAGGATCTTCTCCTCGACGTAGACGTGGAGGAACTTCCCCTCGGCGTCGTCGCGGCTTACGCCGAGCGTCGTCTGGGTGAGGTCGTTCGTGCCGAAGGAGAAAAAGTCCGCCACCCGACCGATCTCGTCGGCGGTGAGGGCCGCCCGGGGCACCTCGATCATCGTCCCGACGAGGTACGGCATCTCGGCGCCGAAGGCCTCGGCGACCTTCCGGTAGGCAGCGTCGACGACCTCCCGGAGGCGCGCCAGTTCGTTCGCGTGGCCGACGAGGGGGATCATGATCTCGACGTTCGCCGGCACGCCCTCCTGCCGGAGCCGGAAGGCGGCCCGGAAGATCGCCTCCGCCTGCATCGCGTACACTTCCGGATAGAGGATGCCGAGCCGGCAGCCCCTAAGGCCGAGCATCGGGTTTTCTTCCTTAAGCGCCCGGACCTTCCGAAGGAGCGCCTGCTTTTCCTGAAGCCGGGCCGGGTCCGCCTGCGGTTCCCGGGCGAGGCGGTCGACCTCGAGGAGGAGCTCCTCGTACTTCGGCAAAAACTCATGCAGCGGCGGATCCAGAAGCCGCACCGTCACCGGATACGGCGCCATCGCCTTGAAGATGCCGTAAAAATCTTCTTCTTGCATCGGCCGGATCTTCTCCAGCGCCGCCGCCCGCTCCTCCGGCGTCTCGGCGAGGATCATCTCCCGGACCACCGGCAGCCGGTCCGCCGCCATAAACATGTGCTCCGTCCGGCAAAGACCGATCCCCTGAGCGCCGAAGGCCCGGGCCCGGGCGGCATCCTCCGGCGTATCGGCATTCGCCCGGACGCCGAGGCGGCGGAAGCGGTCGGCCCAGCCGAGGAGCGTCTCAAACTCCGGATCCGGCTCCGGCTCGACGAGGGCCACCGCGCCGAGGAGGATCTCCCCGGTCGCCCCGTCCATCGAGATCACGTCGCCTTTTTTCACGACGACGTCCCCGGCGCGGAACGTCTCCGCCTCGAGATCGATCTTCAGGCCTTCGGCGCCGACGATGGCGGGTTTGCCCATCCCCCGGGCGACGACGGCGGCGTGGCTTGTCATGCCCCCCCGGCTCGTGATGACGCCCTGGGCGACGGCGAGGCCGTGGATGTCGTCGGGCGTCGTCTCCGGCCGCACCAGGATGACCGCCTCCCCCCGCTTCCCGCGGGCTTCCGCCTCGTCGGCGTCGAAGACGACGATCCCCGTCGCGGCGCCCGGCGACGCCGGCAGGCCCTTGGCGAGGACGGTCCGCGGGGCGTTCGGGTCGATCCGCCGGTGCAGGAGCTGATCGATCATCTCCGGCGTGATGCGCCGGAGGGCCTCCCGCTCGTCGATGAGCCCTTCCCGGACCATGTCGACGGCGATCTTCACCGCCGCTCGGGCCGTCCGCTTGCCGTTTCGCGTCTGAAGGAGGTAGAGTTTTCCTTTTTCAATGGTAAATTCAATGTCCTGCATGTCCCGGTAGTGGGCCTCGAGCCGCCGGGCGATCCGCTCGAACTCGGCGTACACTTCCGGCATGACCTCCCGGAGGGCGGCGATCGGCTGCGGCGTCCGGATGCCGGCGACGACGTCCTCGCCCTGGGCGTTCAGCAAAAACTCGCCGTAGAGGACGTTTTCTCCCGTCGACGGGTTGCGGGTGAAGGCGACGCCGGTCCCGGACGTGTCGCCCATGTTGCCGAACACCATCATCTGGACGTTGACCGCGGTGCCGAGGGTGTCCGGGATCTTGTGGAGCTTCCGGTAGACGATCGCCCGGGGGTTGTTCCACGAATCGAACACCGCCCGGATGGCCAGGACGAGCTGCTCCCGCGGTTCGGTCGGGAAGGGCCGCTTCGTCTCTTTTTCCACGAGCGCGAGAAACTCCCGAATGACCGCCTGCCAGGCTTCCGCCGGAAGCTCCGGATCCGTCTCGACCCCCCGGCGGCGCTTTTCGTCCTCGATGATCGCCTCGAAACGAGCGTGTTCGAGGCCGAGGACGACGTTGGCGAACATCTGGATGAACCGCCGGTAGGCGTCGTAGGCGAACCGCGCGTCGCCGGTCAGGCGGGCGAGCCCTGCGGCGACGGCGTCATTTAAGCCGAGGTTTAAGATCGTGTCCATCATCCCCGGCATCGAGATCGGCGCGCCGCTTCGGACCGAGACGAGGAGCGGATTGTCCGGATCGCCAAAGCGCTTCCCGGTCCGGGCCTCGAGCTCGGCGATCGCCGCGTCGACCTCGGCGAGAAGATCCGGCGCAAGGACCCCCCCGGCGGCAAAATATTCCCGGCAGGCTTCGGTCGTGATCGTAAAGCCGGGGGGCACCGGAAGCCCCGCCCGGGTCATCTCCGCCAGCCCCGCCCCTTTGCCGCCGAGGAGCGCTTTCATCGTTCCGTCGCCTTCGTGGAAATGGTACACCCGTTTCACCGGATCCGCCCTCCCCTGATCATCTGTAGGATGAGGCTGGCCGTCTCCTCGACGGCCTTGTTCGTCACGTCGATCACCGGACAGCCGAGGCGCTTCATCAGATTTTCGGCGTACTCGAGTTCCTCCAGAATGCGCTCCATGCGGGCATAGCTCGCCGAAAGGCCGAGGCCTAAGGATTTGAGCCGCTCGGTCCGGATCTGATGCAGCGCTTCCGGGTGGATGGTGAGACCGATGATGCGGTTCGCCGACACCTGAAAGAGTTCTTTCGGCGGCGCGACCTCCGGCACGAGGGGGACGTTCGCCACCTTGATCCGCCGATGGGCGAGATACATCGAAAGGGGCGTCTTCGACGTCCGGGAGACGCCGATGAGGACGATGTCCGCCCGGAGGATCCCCCGGGGGTCTTTGCCGTCGTCATACTTGACGGCGAACTCGATCGCCTCCACCCGTTTGAAGTAGTCTTCGTCGAGCTTGTGCACCAGCCCCGGCTTGTGCTTCGGCCGCTGGCCGGTCCGGCGGGCGATCCGTTCAAGGAGCGGCGTCATAAGGTCGATCGCCTCGAGGCCGAGGGCGGCGCTCCTTTCCCGGAGATAGGCCGAAAGCTCCGGCACGACGAGCGTGTAGACGATGAGGGCTTCGTTTTCCTTGGCGGAGACGAGCACCTCATCGAGGGTGGAGATGTCGTCGACGAACGGGATGCGGCGGATGTCGATCGTGTCGTAGTCGAACTGGCTCACCGCCGCCCGGACGGCATACTCCGCCGTCTCGCCGAGGGAGTCGGACAGGACGTAGATGACCGTCTTTTTCCCGTCGCCCGGCGCCGCCCGGGCGCCCGGGGCTGCCTCGTCCCCGGCGCTTCCGACGGATACGCCACCGACAGCGCCCGGACCCTCGTGGCCCGACGCGTCTCCCGGCGAATGGGCGCCGTCGTCCGCTCCGGCGGCCGGCTCGGTTTCGTTTTGCGTCCGGGCGTTTTTATTCGCCTCGGCGCCCGCGTGCGTTTCGGCATGTTTGTTCGTCTCGGGGCTCATGACTCGCCTCCTACCCACGGCTCATCCCGGCCGAGGGCGACGAAGACGCGGGTCACCGTCGTCTTCGTGAACCGCCCGACGACCTCCAGCGCATGCCGGTTCTCCCCCCGCGGCACGACGACCGGCAGCGAGTCGACCTGGTACTCGAGGAGCTTCACCGCCGCGTCGTAGACGGAGTCGTCCGGCGAGACGGTGACGATGTTCGGCATCCGGGTCATGATCACGCCGACCGGCACCTCGTCGAGGTTCTGCCGGCCGATCGCGGCCCGGAGAAGGTCCTTGCGGGAGACGACGCCGGCGAGCAGGCGCTCCCGGCCGAGGACGTAGAGCGTCCCGACGTCCTCGAGAAAAAGCCTGACGATCGCCTCCCGGACGCTGTCCGCCTCGCCGACGACGACCGGCGGCGCGTGATGGGCCCGCACCGGGATCGCCCGAAGCCGCCTGAGCCAGAGCGAGCGGTTTTCATCTCCGGCGTAAAAATAGCCGACCCGCGGTCGGGCCTCGAGGTAGCCCGACATGGTCAAAATCGCGAGATCGGGACGAATTGTGGCCCGCGTAAGGCCCAAAAACTCCGCAATCTGCTCGCCGGTGATCGGCCCCTTTTCCTTGACGATGGCGAGGATCTGCTTCTGCCGCGGCGTGAGCTCGATATAAATCACCCCGATCGGCCCAATGTGACATACCGCTTCGCCGGATTCTGTATATTGTTTATCCTAATACGCCGGCCGTCGGTTTGCAAGAGGGTCCCGAGGCAGGGGCCAGAACTCATATCAACTAAGGTTTTGAGTCTGTGGACGTGGCCAAGGCCGTGAAGGCGGATGATGCAGCGTTTGGGTCTTCTCTTTCCCGATCAGAAGCATCGAGTTCTGGAGGGAAAACTCGTCCTGATTTCGAACGAATAAGCGCCGGGGATTGGGAGCAATTTCCAAACCGAAAAGGCAAAAAAGAGCGCTGCCCTGCCGAATCGATCCGATGATGCGGCGCACACTTTTTTTTAGCGACGACTAAATCGACGAACCGGCCGGCGCGGCGCCCGTTCGGTCGGTCGGCGCGGCGCCCGACCGGACGGCCGGACGCCGCGCCCGGCGGATGAAGAAGCTTGCCACGAGCGCCAGGGCGGTGATCGCCGTCGCCCAGACGAAGGCGTCGTTGATGCCGCGGATGATCGCCTCTTTCTGCACCGTCCCGAAGAGAAGGAGCGCGAGCACCCGATCCGCCGCCTGGCCCGTCACGCCGGAAGCGGCGAGGGCGCTTTTTGCCTGGGCATAGGCCGCCTGCCACGCCGGATCGGCGGTGTTCATCGCCGCCCGCATCGCCTCGGCGTGGAACGTCGCCCGGTTCGTCATCACCGTGACGAGGAGCGCCGTCCCGAGAGAGCCGGCGACCATCCGGACGGTGTTCGCCACCGCCGTCCCGTGACTGTTTAAGGCCGGCGGAAGCTGGTTCAGCCCTTCCGTCATCACCGTCATCATCATCAGCGACATGCCGAGGCTCCGGACGGTGTAGAGAAACAGAATGTGCCGGTAGGTTGTCTCCGCCGTCAGCCCCGTGAACGACCACGTCGTAAACAGCGTGATGAGAAGCCCGACGACGGCGAGCGGCCGGGCGCCGAAGCGATCGAAAAGCGCCCCGGCGATCGGCATCATGAGCCCCATGAGAAGCGCCCCCGGAAGGAGAAGAAGCCCCGCCTCAACCGGCGTAAAGCCCCGGATGTTCTGCAGGTAGATGGGCAGAAGCACCATCGCCGCAAACATCGCCATCGTCATGAGGGCGCTCACAACGCTCGTCACGGCGAAGATGTCGTAGCGGAACACCCGGAGCTCCAAAAGCGGCGCCTCGACCGAAAGCTCCCGCACGACGAAAAGAAACAGGAAGACGATCCCAATAAAAAGCATGAGCTGGACTTCTCGGGACGACCAGCCGACGCTCCCCGCCCGGCTTAAGGCGTACAGCAGGCTGCCGAAGCCGACGACGGAAAAGAGGGCGCCCCACTGATCCAGCCGGAGCGACCGCCGCGGCAGGACGTCGCCGAGCCAGAAATACGCCAGCATGAGCGACAGCGCCGCAAAGGGGAGCGACAGGAAGAAAAGATACCGCCAGTGATAATTTTCGACGATCCAGCCGGAAAGCGTCGGCCCGATCGCCGGCGCGAAGATCATCACGAGCCCCATCATGCCCATCGCCCGGCCGCGGCTTTCCGGCGGGAAGATGAAGAGAATGACGTTCATCATGAGCGGCATGATGATCCCCGCTCCGACGGCCTGCACGAGCCGGCCGACGAGGAGCGTCGCGAAGGTGTGAGAAAAGGCGCTGATGAGCGACCCGGCGGTAAACACCCCCATGGTGAAGAAAAAGAGCCCTCGCGTCGAGATCGTCTGCACGAGGTAGGCGCTCACCGGGACGAGGACGCCGTTGATGAGCATGTAGCCGGTGATGAGCCACTGAATCGTCGCCGCATCGACGCCGAGGTCGTTCATCATGTGCGGCAGCGCCACGTTCATGAGCGTCTGGTTGAGGATGGCCACGAAGGCGCCGGTGAGAAAGACCGCCATGATCCGAAGCGACGACGCCGACGCCCCCAGCCGGCCGGTTTCCGGCCCTTCGGCGCCCGCTCTTTTGGCGCGGACTTCTTCCGCCACGGCCCTCACCTCGCGATGCGGACGGCAGCATTGAGGCCCGGGATGAGGCGCACGTCCGGCTTCCCGTCGAGGCGGATCTTCACCGGGATCCGCTTTTCCACCTTCGTGTAGTTGCCGCTCGTTCGGTTCGTATCGGGGAGGAGCGAAAACACGTCCGCCGTATAAAGCCCGATTTCCGCCACCCGGCCGACGAACGTGTGTCCCGGGAAGGCGTCGACCGTCACCTCCGCCCGGCTCCCGATCTTCACCGCCGCGAGATCCGATTCTTTGACCATCGCCTCGATCCACAGATCGTCGAAGTCGAACGCCTCGGCAAGCGGCATCCCCGCGACGACCATCGTCCCGGGAACCGCCGAATCGCTGACGATCGTCGCCCGCTCCGGCATGACGACCGGAACCGTCACCCCGGCGCCCGTCGGCCCGGGCGGAAGCTCCACCTCGCCGAGGATCACATCTTTGTCGACCGTCTCGCCCACCTTTGCCTTCCAGTCGACGAGCTTCCCCGACGCCGGAGCGCTCACGGCGATCGGCTTGCCCTTCACCTGGGCATCGTCGGTGATGATGTATTTTTGTCCCTCGCTCCAGACGCGGTAGCCGTACGCGCCGGCCCCGCCGAGGAGGAGGAAGAGAACGAGGATCACCCCGAGCACCCGACGCCGTCTCATCGATCGCATCCCTCCTGAGATCCGTCGTGGAACAATAACCGCTGAATCACCGCTGGATCATCGTTGAACACAATGCGGCTCAAGACCGCCCGGATGGCAAACGATCGGCCGAACCGCCGTCCAAACGCCCGAGCATCCGGCGCAACAGGTCGGCGAGCGCCCAAAGCTCTTCGTCCGTCACGTTGCCGAACAGGGCCTCGGCCAGCCGCCGCCGCTCCGCCTCCAAGTTGTCCACCGCCCGTCGGCCCGCCTCGGTGAGCGCAAGGTAGACGATCCGCCGATCGAGCGCCGACCGTTCGCGGCGCACGAGCCCCCGGCGCACGAGCCGTTCCGCCCAGTTCGTCACGTAGCTTTGCGAGACGCCGAAGTGTCGGGCAAGCGCTCCGGCGCTTTTCGGCGTCCCGTCGGCAAGCATCCGGAGAAACCACCCGTCCATGAGAGAAAGCCCTTCCGGGAGTTGGATGCCGTACTTAAACCGCCGGGAAAGCTCCCGGATGAGCAGGATGAGCTCCTCGACGGCCTGCCGCCGCCCTTCCCCCGCGTCGATCACCGCTCCCTCCCCGCCCGAGAAGCTTAACCAGGTTAATCATCGGCGAACAGCGATCATTATAGCGCCCCCGCCGCTTGCGTGCAAGAGGAGGGGGACCGCCTCCGGCGATGCACGCGCCGGCGAAAACGCGGGAAAGCCGTGAGGCAGGCGGGCGCCGCCGCCCTTCAGCAAAAACGCGCGGGATCCGCCCGCGCGTGGTTTCGACTGAATGATGCAACTTAATTATCCACCTTAATCATGCACCGCTCGTGCTCCGCGTCCTCCATCGCATCGCACCGGTTTCGTCCTCGCTTCGGACCAAAGCCACCCCACCGTCACACCGCGATCTGGCGAAAATCGGCAAACCGCCCGACGAGGCGATCGACGGCGGCGACGAGGGTAAGCCGCGCTGCCCTCACGTCGGCGTCGTCCGCCATGACGAGGACGTCGGTGAAAAACCGGTCGATCGGCTCCACCAGCAAAAGGAGCGCCTCGAGCTCCGCCGCGCCGTCCGTCGCTCCCTGAAACGCCGCCCGGGCTCGAAGGGCCGCCTCGGCAAGGGTCTGCTCGGCCGGCTCCGAAAGCCGCCCGGCCCGAAGCGCCGCTTCGAGGGCGGAAAACGCCGCCCGAAGCGTCCGTTCCACCCCTTCTTCGTCCTTCGAAGCCCGAAAGGCATAAGGCGCCGCATCGGTCGACGCCGTAGGGCTCTCCGCTCCAGGCCGGTCGGCGGCCCCTCCGTCCGCCGGAGCGGGCGCTCCCTCCGCCGCAAGGAGCCCTTCCCGCTCCGCCTTCCGGGCCATGTTCGCCGTCCGGACGAACGCCTCCACCGCCGGCTTGAAGTCGTCCGTCGCCGCAAGCGCCTGAAGCGCCGCCGCCCGCTCGAACAGCCGCACGATCGGCGCCCCCGCGTCTTTCGTCACCGCTGCCGCGACGTCGTGGCGCACGCCCTCCTCTTCCATGTGCGCCCGGATCCGCGGGGCGAAAAACGCCCAGAGCGCCTCGCCGAGCGCTTCCCCGTCGACGGGAAACGGCGCCGCCTGGCCGTCCGCCGTCCGGACGGGCCGGGGCCCGTACGCCGCCCGCGCCAGATCGACGAGCGTCCGGAGGTCGAACGGGAAGCGGTGCGCCCGGAGGATGGCGATCGCGCCGAGGGCCGCCCGCCGGAGGGCAAACGGGTCTTCCGATCCGCTCGGGATGAGGCCGAGGCCGAAGAAGCCGACGAGCGTGTCGAGCTTGTCCGCCAGGCCGACGACGGCGCCCACCGTCCCTTCCGGCGGTCCGTCGCCCTGGCCGAGGGGACGCCGGTGCTCCCGAATCGCCCGGGCGACGTCCGGATCTTCGCCGAAGCGAAGGGCGTACGCCTCGCCGACGACGCCCTCCAGCTCGGTAAACTCGTACACCATCTGCGTCGCCAGGTCGAACTTCGCGATCTCCGCCGCCCGGCGGATCTTCCGGACGTCCGCTTCGGGGAGCTGAAGGCGCCGGGCGAGGGCGTCGGCGAGCCGGACGAGCCGGTCTTTTTTCTCCGCCATCGACCCGAGCTCGGCGTGGAAGGCGATCTCGGCGAGCTTTGCGTTGAAGGCATCGATCGACCGGGCGAGGTCCGCCGTGTAGAAAAACCGGGCGTCGGCCAGCCGGGCGGCGAGCACCTTTTCGTTCCCCCGGACGACGACCTCCAGCGCTTCGTCGGTCCCGTTCCGCACGCCGATGAAATACGGCCGGAGCCGGCCGTCCGGCCCGTAGGCCGGGAAATACCGCTGATGGCGCCGCATGGTCGTCACGAGGACCGCTTCCGGAAGCTCGAGGTACGCCGGGTCGAACCGGCCGACGAACACCGTCGGGTACTCGACGAGCGACGTCACCTCGTCGAGGAGGTCCGGGTCGTCCGCCGCCCGGATGCCGTAGGCCGTCTCCGCCGCCCGGATGCCGGCGACGATCCGCGCCCGGCGCGCCTCGACGTCGGCGAGGACGAACCCCTTTTCGAGGGCCGCCGCGTAGGCGTCCGCCGACGGAAGATCGATCGGCCCGCCGAGGCTCCGGTGGCCAAACGTCCGCCGGCCGCTCTGGACGCCGGCGACGGTGAGCGGGACGACCGCCTCGCCGTAGAGGGCGACGAGCCAGCGGATCGGCCGGCCGTAGCGGACGTCGAGGTTCCCCCAGCGCATCGCCTTCGGGAAGGGGAGGCCGAGGATGACCGCGTCCAGTTCAGCGAGGACGTCCTCCGCCGGGCGGCCGGGCGTCGTCACCTGGGCGACGAGGGGCGCCTCCTCCCCTTCTCCTTCAAACCGAAGCGCCTCGAGCGGGACCCCTCGGGCCCGGGCAAAGCCGATCGCCGCCGACGTCCACGACCCGTCAGGCGCGATCGCGGCCTTCCGCCTCGGCCCCCGGACGACGTCGACATGATCTTCTCCCCGCTCGGCGAGGGCGTCGACCAGCACCGCGAGCCGCCGGGGCGTCGCATAGGCCCGGATTTCCCCGTGCCGAAGGCGGTGCGCTTCGAGATGGGCGGTGACCCGCTCCCGTAAGGCATCGCGGGCCGGCACCACCCAGTCGGCCGGAAGCTCCTCCAGGCCGATCTCGAGCAGAAACGTCCGGCTCACCGGCTCTCCTCCTCTCCGACGGCCGCGGTTTCCGTCCGTTCGGCGAGATACGCCTGCGCCACGGCGCGGGCGAGCTTCCGCACCCGGCCGATCATCGCCTGCCGCTCGGCGACGGAAAGCGCGCCCCGGGCGTCGAGCAGGTTAAACGTGTGGGAGCATTTTAAGACGTAGTCGTACGCCGGAAGGACGAGTCCGAGCCCGAGAAGCCGCCCGGCTTCGGCCTCGTAGGCGTCAAACAGCGAGCGAAGCAGCGCCGGATCGCTTTCTACGAGGGCGTAGCGGGACTGCTCGACCTCGTTCTGGAAAAAGACGTCCCGGTACGTCACGCCGGGGGCGTAGACGATGTCGAAGACGTTGTCCTTTTCCTGCAAATACGACGCCAACCGTTCCAGCCCGTAGGTGATCTCCACCGACACCGGGTGAACGTCGATGCCGCCGACCTGCTGGAAGTACGTAAACTGCGTCACTTCCATCCCGTCCAGCCACACTTCCCAGCCGAGCCCCCAGGCGCCGAGGGTCGGCGACTCCCAATTGTCCTCGACAAATCGGATGTCGTGTCGTCTGGGATCGATGCCGATCGCTTGGAGGCTTTTCAAGTAGACGTCGATGATGTCGTCCGGCGACGGCTTGATGAGCACCTGAAACTGGTGGTGCTGGTAGAGCCGGTTCGGGTTTTCCCCGAAGCGACCGTCCGCCGGCCGCCGGGACGGTTCGACGTACGCCACCCGCCACGGCTCGGGGCCGAGGGCGCGGAGGAACGTGTGCGGGTTCATCGTCCCGGCGCCTTTTTCGACGTCGTACGGTTCGGCGATGAGGCAGCCCTGCTCCGCCCAGAACGCCTTCAGGGCGAAGACGAGGCCCTGAAACGACGATGCCGCATCAAACAAAACGCCGCCTGGCCCGACGCCGGGCCAGGCCTTCACCTCCCCATGGCGAAGTCCGAATCCGCCGGCGACGCCTCCGCCGGCGCTTCCGCGGTCGGCCCTTCGCCGCCAAAGCCCGCTCCGCGCCGCTTAAGCCGGCGTTCCCGAAGGGCCGCCGCGGCCGCCGCCAGGTCCTCCCGGCCCGCCATGAGCCGGCGGGAGCGGAGGTCGAGGGCGACGTGCCGCTCGATGAAGGCGTCGAGGAGCCGGGAGAGGGCCTGCCGCTGCGGCGGCCGAAGCGTCACCCGCCCGAGGCGCCCCGGCGGCACCGCGAGCAGTCGACCGACAAACGCAAAAAGCGGCGGCGGCACCGGCCGGGCGTCCGGCACCGCATTCCGGCACGCCCGGCAGACGACGCCCCCTTCGGCCGGAGAAAAATCCGTAAGCGCCGCCGCCTGGCCGCAGCGGACGCAGCGCCCCCATTCCGGACCGAACCCGGCCTTCCGGAGATAGAGGAGCTCAAACGTCCGGACGACCGTCTCCGCCTCGTCGCCCGCCAGCAGTCGATCGAGCGCCCAGCGGACGAGCCGATAAAGGGCTTCGTCGGGCCGCCCCTCTTCTTCCCCCTTGACGATCCACTCGGCGACGACCGAGGCCTGGGCCATCCGCTCCACGTCGCCCCAGAGGGCCGCCGCTCCGACCGTCTCCGCCTGGACGAACCGGTAGAGAGACCCGCTCGGCCGGAGGATGTATGTACCGCTTTGGAACGGCTGCACGGCAGATTTGGCCCGGGAGCGAAGCTTCCGGGCGCCGTAAGCGATGACGCCGATCTTTCCCCGCTCCCGGGTATAAAGCGTCGCGATGACGTCCGCCTCCCGGTACGCCATCGTCCGGAGGACGATCCCCTCCACCCGGACGTCAGTCGGTCGCTCCATCGACCCTTCCGCGCCTCCCGGCGTTCACGCTTTCCGGCGCCGGCCGTCCGCCGGTCCGCCGGCCGCCCTCGGCACCGGATGCCGCCGCGGCCACCCCCGGTCGAAAACCGCCTTCCCCGGCCGGATCGTCGTCCACCGGAAGGTCAAGCGTGCCGAACTCTTCCAGCATGGCGCGGATCGTGGGCGGCAGCGATGCCGCGCCGGCCTCAAGACGCCGGTAGAGCAAATACGAGGCCACCGAACCCGTTTGCTCAAACAGCCTCCACGAAAGATCCCGCATCCGCTGCATGATCCCCCTCCGGCTGCCGTGATCGGCCCCGAATCCGGCGTGCGGCATGCTTAGTCTGACCGGGCAGGCGCTTCGCCAGCCTAGCAATCGTTCCCGAAGGACGCCGGCGCCGGATGGCCCGGCGCCTACGGCTCCCGCCGGTAGCCGAGGTGGTGCAAAAGCCCCGGCCGGTTGCGCCAGTCCTCCCGCACCTTCACCCACAACTCGAGATAAAATCGGGTCCCGAAGATCGCCTCCAGCTCCTCCCGGGCGAGGCGACCGATTTCCTTGAGCATCCGTCCGCCCTTGCCGATGAGGATCCCCTTTTGCGACGCCCGCTCGACGACGATCGTCGCCCGGACGACGATGATGTCGGGCTTCTCCTCCCACCCTTCGACGACGACCGCCACCGAGTGGGGAACTTCTTCTTCCGTGAGGTGGAGGATCTTCTCCCGGATGATCTCCTGCGCCACAAACGTCTCCGGGTGATCGCTCCGCATGTCGGGCGGGTAGAAGGCCGGTCCTTCCGGCAGATCCCGGAAGAGAACGTCGAGCACCGACCGGAGGTTTTCCCCGGTCACCGCCGAGACGGGGATGAACTCCCGGAACGGGTAGAGGGTCCTGGCCTCCTCGAGCAGGGGAAGGAGGTCCGCTTTCCGCACGAGGTCGACTTTGTTGATGAGGAGATAGACCCGTTCCCGCTCTCGGGGCAGCCGCGCGACGATCTCCCGGTCTTCCGGGCGGATGCCGGCGGAAGCGTCCATCACGACGAGAACGGCGTCCACTTCCCGAAGCGTCCCGTAGGCGTAGTCGACCATCCGCCGGCCGAGCTCCGTCCGGGGGCGGTGGATGCCCGGCGTGTCGATGAAGATGATCTGCCCGCGGGCCTCCGTCAGCACCCCCCGGATGCGGTTCCGGGTCGTCTGAGGCTTCGGCGAGACGATCGCCACCTTCGCGCCGAGAAAGGCGTTGAGGAGCGTCGACTTGCCGACGTTCGGCCGGCCGATGATGGCGACGAACCCGGAGCGAAACGCGCTCGCCCCGCCTTCCGCCGGGGCGCCCGTTTCGGAAGGCCCTCCCGAAGCGGCATCCGGGCGGGCGGCCTCCGCCGCCGCCGTGCCGCTCGCATCCCACCCCGGGGCCGCGGCCCCTCCGGGAAGAGGCGGTTCCGCCCCGATCTTCGGCGGGGCCCCCTTCTCCCGGGCGGCCGAAACATCCGAGCCCGGTTCCGCCGCGAAGGACGCGGCCTCGCGCTTAAGCTCCCGCTCATTCGCCCCGTCCGCCATGGCCGGATAGCGCCTCCTTTCCGAACGCCCCGGGCAGGAGCGCCGTCACCGTCGTCCGGATCCAGTCGCCGGCCAGGTTGCCGAGGTAGACCGGCATCTCCGGCGGACAAAGCTCCGCCATCACCTGCCGGCAGACGCCGCACGGCGTCACCGGCTCCGCCGTGTCGGCGACGACGACGAGGGCCGCGGGGGGCGCTTCTCCCTCCGTCACCGCCTTGACGAGCGCCACCCGCTCGGCGCAGATCGACGCCGGATAGGCGGCGTTTTCCACGTTGGCGCCGGAAAACGCCCGCCCGTCCGTCGTCACGACCAGCGCCCCGACGGCAAAGCCGGAATACGGTACGTAGGCGCGACCCCGGGCGGACCGGGCCGCCTCGGCCCACACTGCCGGAGGCGCCTCCCGGATCCACCGGGCCTCCGGCAGATCGCCGCGGTCGGGGGAGCGCTCTTTCGGACCGGACGGAAGTTCGCCGGCTTCCAGCGAGCCGTCCTCCGGCTCGATCGGCCGGTCTCCGCGTCCGGACGGCCGGCGATCGGCCGGATTTTGACCCTCGCTCGACGTCTCCTTGCGCATGAAAGCCTCCCGAACGGCCGCCGGACGACGCCGGCCCGGACGGGCCGCGGCGCCGCGCGGCGCCTTTTGGCCTTGGCGTCTCGCAAACGCGACGATATGACCCTCGCAGGCTTCGCCGGCGCGCCACCCGGCGGGCTTCGCCGGAGCGCCCCTCCGCCGCGAAAAAGCGCCTTCAGCTTCCGCCCGCTTCGCTTACCGGGGCCACCAAAAGGGAGCGGCCCATCCGGCGGCGCCAAAAAGCGTCGCCCACGCCGCCAGCGCCGCCCAGGTGCCGGCGCTTCGGCGGATGAAAACGGCGGCCAGCGGTGGTAGCACAAATGTTAGCATATTGACCGGCGGAAGCCAAGCGCCCCAAAAGGCGAGGGCAGAGGCGGCGAAAAAAAGCCCGAGCGCCGGACTCAGGCGGGACGCCGGCCGAAGTCGGGCGAGAAGCCCGTATCCGACGAGGCCCAAAAGGGCAAACGCCCCCCACCGCCCCCCTCCGGCGCTCTGGCGGAGCGCCGCCGTCAGTTCGATCAGGGGCTCGTAAAACAAAAAAAAGCCGACGGCGACGCTCCACAACGCCGAAAGGAGGACCGCCGCCGAAGCGGCGTCCTTTGCTGTCCGAGCCGCTTCGGACCGGTGTGCACCGGCGTGATCGACCGCCCGCTCCACCGCCGTGTTCATGAGTTCCGCAAACCACACCCCCAGGATCGTCCCGGCCAGGAGGAGCCAGCGCGCCGGCGTGAGGCCGACCGCCGCTCCGAGGCCGACGGCAAAGGCGGCCATCCAGCCGTGGATGCGCATGTTCGGCTCATCCCGAAACGCGGCGTAAAGCCCCCGCACGGCGTGGTCGACGCTCCGGATGAAGCGCCGCCCCTCCGGCGGAGGGGCGTCCCCAGATCGCACCGCGGTCCGCGCCCCCTTTTCGCTTCTTTGCCCGACGCCGTCTGCCCGCTCTCTCGAGCGTCAGGCGCCCGGCCGAACCGGGTTTTACCCGCCCGCCGCTACGGATCCCGCGTCAGGCCAAACGCCTGAAGCAGGGCCTCCTGCTTGGCAAACATCACCCTCGCCTCGTCCTCCGTTTCGTGGTCGTAGCCGAGCAGGTGATAAAACCCGTGCACGAGGAGGAAAAAGAGCTCCCGCTCAAAAGAATGGCCGTACTCCTCAGCCTGCGCCCGGGCGCGGGGGATGCTGACGACGATATCGCCCAAAAGCTCCGGCTCCTCCATCGGAAAACTGAGGACATCCGTCGGGCGGTCGACACCGCGAAAGGTCCGGTTCAGCCGGTGGATCTCCGCATCGTCCGTCAGGACGATCGACACTTCTCCCGACGCCGGCCGCCCCTCTTCGGCGAGCGCCCGCTCAAACATCGCCTGGAGCCGGGCGCGATCGGATTCTGACAGGCGAAAATCCGTGCCGCGATAATCGATGTCGATGACAAGTCCCACGCCCTGCCCCCGCTTTCTCGTCGATTCGGTCGCGGTTCGACCGCGGTTCGGTTTTATCGCGCAGAGCTCCGGCGCTCCGCCTCGGCCCCCTCGCCTTCCGGGACCCCGGAGGTCGAACCCGCACCGGAAGCGGATTCCTCGGGATACTCGATCCGGGCGTGAAAGCTTCCGGACAGCGTGGCGAGGATCGCCTCCCGGATGCGGTCGAGCTCCCGCATCGTGAGGTCGCAGTGGTCGAACTGGCCGTCGTCGATCTTCTCCCGGATCGTCCGTTCGACGAGCGCCGCGATCTCCGCCCGCGTCGGGGATTTCATCGCCCGGAGCGTCGCCTCGACGGTGTCGGCGATCATGACGATCGCCGCTTCCTTCGTCTTCGGCTTCGGCCCGGGGTAACGAAACTCCTCGGGCTTCGTCTCGGGCTTCCGTTCCTTCGCCTTGTGGTAAAAATATTTGATCACCGTCGTGCCGTGGTGCTGGGCGGCGATGTCGATGATCGCCTGGGGAAAGCGCATCTCCTGCAACATCTTCACGCCATCGAAGACGTGATCGATGATGATGTCCCGGCTCTCCCACGGCGAGAGCCGGTCATGCGGACTCTCTTCGCCCATCTGGTTTTCCACGAAATACCGCGGCCGCTTCGTCTTCCCGACGTCGTGGTAATAGGATCCGACCCGGGCCAAAAGCCCATCGGCGCCGATCGCTTCGGCCGCCGCTTCGGCGAGATTGGCCACCATCACGCTGTGATGGTACGTTCCCGGCGCTTCCAAAAGGAGTTTACGCAAAAGCGGCTGGTTCGGATTCGCGAGCTCCAAAAGGCGCATCGGCGACAGAATTCCGAACGCCGCCTCAAACAGCGGGATGAGGCCGAGGGTGAGCACCGCCGCGGCCAGCCCCTGGACGATCGCCTCGCCGGTCCAGCGGGCGGCACTCGGGAGCGTGAGGTCGTCGCCGCCGAGGAGCGCGACCGTAAAGACGGCGACGATGCCTGCGCCGGCGGCGACCGTTCCCGCCCGGAGGATGCGGGAGCGGGACGGAGCGGTGCCGATCGCCCAGGCGCCGGCGAGGCCGGTGGCGAGAAGATAGAGGAGGGCGCGAAATTCGATCAGCGTGCCGATGCGCTCGTTGAACATGATGCCGCCGGCGATGGCCCCGTAGAGGGCGAGGGTGTACGCCGACCCCTCCGAAAGGAGGATGGCGGCGATGAGCGGCATCGTCGCTGCCGGGAGGAGGTAGAGGCCGTCCCGAAAGCCGCCGGCGACGGTGAGGAGGGCGAAGCCCTTGATGAGGAGAAGATCGAAGGCCAGCATGAGGAGCCACATCAGGGCAAACTTCTCCCCGCCGGCGGCCAAAAACGGCCGGCTCCGGCCGAGGTAGACGTCGAGCGAAACGGCCAGCATCCCGGTGATGAGAGCGAGACCGGCGTAGGGCCGGGTCTTGTCCTGCTGCATGAGGCCGAGGAGCTCGAGCTTCCGGAGCACCTCGGCGTTGATCACCTGGTTGTAGTCGAGGACGATGTCCCCTTCATAGATGTAGATCGGCTCCACCGCATCGGCGGCGGCCTTTTTGTTTTCTTCGGTTTTTTCCCGGTCGAGCTTGACGTTCGGCACGATGCTGTGGCGGGCGAGCTCCTGGATGACGAGCCGGTTCGGCGCCGAAAGCTCCGCCAGGATGAGCTGTTCGTTGACTTTGGCCCGGGCGGCGGCAAGCTCCCGTTCGTCGACGCCGGCCTGCATGATGCCTTCGACGATCGACTTCGTCCAGTACTGGATGGTCCGGAGCGTCTCCGGCGGCAGGGAGGCCAGCGTCTCGTAGACGGACGGCGTCAGATCGTATGGGATGAGGCGTCTCACCTTTTCGATCCGCTCTTCCCGGGTGAGCGTCTCATCCTGGTCGACGGCGGCGATGTCCTCGAAGATGCGGTCGAGATTGGCAAGCTGCATCTTCGTCACCGATTCGTCGACCTTGTAGACGTTCGGCACGGCAGCCATGGCTTCCTGCCGGGCCCGCTCCGTCGCCTTCGCATCGTAGACCGTCTTCGGCGCATAGATCCGCTCGGTGGAGCGGGCGCCGAGCTTGAGGTCGTGAAAGCTCTGGGGCAGCACCGCATCCTTGAACAGCAAAAAGGCGAGTACCGCGACCGCGAAGATGGCCGGCCGGCGCCAGAACGGCGGCCGGACGCGCCGTTTAGCCACGCCGTTTCACCTCCGCAGCCGCCCGTCCCCCCTTCGCCGACCGGACGTCCGGCCGACCACCGTCGGTGCCGGCCGTCGCCGGGGCGTCGAAGGCGGCCTCGCCGGACCGCCGGAGGCCCGGTTCCGCCGGGCCGTCGCCCGGCTCGCCCCGCCCGCTCCGCTCCCGCTCGCCGGATCCGCCGATGCCGCCTTTCGCCGCGCCGCGGCCTTCTCCGCCCGCTCCGCGGTTTTCGTAGGCCTGAATGATTTTTTGCACGAGCGGATGCCGCACAACGTCCGTCTCCGTGAGTTCGGCCATGCCGATCTCCTCGATCCCCCGCAGGGTCTCCAGCGCGTCCCGGAGGCCGGACTTCTGCCCCGGCGGCAGGTCGACCTGCGTGAGGTCGCCGGTGATGACCATCTTCGATCCCTCGCCGAGGCGGGTGAGGAACATTTTCATTTGCTCCGGCGTCGTGTTCTGCGCCTCGTCGAGAATGATGAAGGCGCCGTCCAGCGTCCGGCCGCGCATGTACGCCAGCGGAGCGATTTCGATGAGCCCGCGCTCCATCGACCGGGCGACCTGTTCGGCGCCCATCATTTCGTACAGCGCGTCGTAGAGCGGCCGAAGATACGGGTCGACCTTTTCCTGGAGATCGCCCGGCAAAAAGCCGAGGCGCTCCCCGGCCTCGACCGCCGGGCGGGTGAGGACGATCCGCCGGACGGTCTGGTTTTTGAGCGCGAGGACGGCAAAGACGACGGCGAGAAACGTCTTCCCCGTCCCCGCCGGCCCGACGGCAAAAACGACGTCCCGCGTCTTGAGGAGGGAGAGGTACCGTTTCTGCCCGAGCGTCTTCGCCCGGACCGGCTGCCCCCGCACGGTGCGGGCGACGACGTCGTCGTAAAGGTCGAGGAGGCGGTAGACGTCGCCCTCCTCGTTCAGGCGGATGGCGTAGTCGAGATCGACGTCGCTGATGAGTTCCTGCCGTCGGATGAGTTTCAGAAGCACGTCCAAAAGCCGCATCACCGCTTCGGCGGCCGCCTCTTCGCCGACGACGACGAGCTCATCGCCGCGGCTGTGGATGGCCACCGGATAGGCGGCTTCGATCCGTTTTAAAAACCGATCGCGAGGGCCGAAAAGGCGCTGCCCTTCGCTCGTCGTCCGGAGCGTCAGCGTGCGGGAAACCGTCGGCATCCGGTCGTATCCGTCTCCTTTGAAGGCGTCTCCTTTTGATCGGTCACTCCGTTCCGCCAGGCCTCGCCCCGTCCGCCGCGTCAATCGGCGCGGGACGGGCGATGTCCTCCACCACGCCGTAGTGGACGCTCACATACACTTTATCATCTTCGATGACCCGTTGCAAAACGGTTTCCGCTCGGATTTCCTGCACGTCCCGCCCCCGCCGGTAAAGCTCCGCCCGGGCCGCCTGAAGCGCCTCCTGGAGCGCCGCCTCTTCGGAGATGTCGATCGTTTCTCGGGCGAGGGGCCGAAAGCGATCGATCTCGAGGGCCACCGGCAGAGACCACGGGCCGAAGGCCAGGTGCCACCGGCGGCGATCGACGAGGACGTCCCCCGACGCCGGCGGCTTCCCGTAGAGGGGAAAACGCCGGCCGCCCAGCGCCACCGCGACCGCAAGACGCTCCGGTTCCCGGGTCGTGAAAAGCGCCCGTTTTCTCGTCACGGTCACCTGGACGTCGTACCAGACTTCGCCGTAGACCTTCCCGTCGGCGGCGACGGCGAGGGCGCGATCCGGCGGACCGATGAGGCCGGAGACGAGGACCTGCCCCGGTTCCACGACTTCCCCCCGCCGGACGACCGGGCGCCCGCGGGCGACAACGTAGTCGACGATGACCGCCTTCCGGTCGGCGACGAGGTGGCGTGGCGGTGGAACGGCGTCTTTTTCCCGGACGGTATGGGGAACGGCGGTGATCGTCACGCGGACGCCGGTCCGTTCGACGCCGACCCACGCCGCCCAAGGAAGCCGCGCCTTGAGCGCCCGCTCGATCGCCGCCGGTTCCGGAAGGTGGGACGCCGGCCGTCCGGGCTTAAGACCGAGGGCGGCGGCCGCCTCCCGGACGGCTTCGGCTTCTTCCCCCGTCACCCCGGCGACGTCGACAAACCAGATGAGGTTGGATAAAACGGCGAGCAGGGCGAAAAACAAAAAAACGCCGGCGATGATCCCCGGCCGCCGGAGGAGGCCGGAGATCCAGAACGCGCCGCCCCGGCGCCCGGCGATCCGCACGCGAACGCCGGCTTCCCGAGCCGGCCGCCTCAGTTTCTTGACGTCCCCGGCCCGGACGACGATCCGGAGGCCGTCTTCGCTTTCTCGAACGTCCCAGAGGGGAAGGGCCGCCGCCACCCGGGTGAGAAACCGCCCGACGGCCGACCGGTCGCCGATGAGGCGAACCTCGGCGTACGCTCCCCACAGCCGATCGCGCCGCTCCATGGTGCTCTCCCTTCCGCCATCCATGCTATTCGCTCCGATCCCAGTCGACGGAGCGGATGCGGCCTTCGACGAGGGCTTCGCTCGGGTCGAGCGCCCGCAGGACGAGATCTTCCCCCCGGACGGCAATCCGGCCCGTCGTCGTCCGAAATCGGATTTCCGTGGCGGAAAACGCTTCGAGCCCGCGGTGGTTTTCGAGATAGAGGTGGACCGTTCCGATCGCCGTGACCCGGGGCACGTCGAGGACGACATCCGGCGGAAGTTCGGCCACCCGCACGCCGGCCTCGAACCAGCGCCTAAGCCTTCGCATCCACGGCGAACCTCCCCTCGTTCTTCTGTCCTTCTATGCCGTCCGACGGCAAAATAAAACCGCCTGCAGCCCCGCTGCAGGCGGTCGACGTCGGGCGGATCGTTCGTCGGCGATGAACCGGATGAAAGCGATCCGGCTTTCGGCAAATCCGGGGAATGCGAACCGGAAAAACGGGCCGAGCCGCCCGGCCCGCCGAAGGCCGGGGCTGCCGGTCGGGAGGGAGCGCCCCCGCCGCCGCGTTCTCAGCCGCGACGCTTCCGGGAGCGGGCCGCCTCCGCCTTCTTCCGGCGCTTGACGCCCGGCTTTTCGTAGTGACGGCGCTTTTTCAGCTCTTTCAGCACACCGGCCTTCGCCAGATCTTTTTTGAACCGACGGAGCGCGCTGTCGAGCGAATCGTGGTCGTGCACCCGGATCTCCGGCATCGTTCTCCCTCCCTCCCGGCGAACCCCGATGCTCCGGGAACGCCCAGTCTTCCGGGCCATCGTATCATAAATGCCGGTCGATGTAAATGGATTCGGAAAAGCGATCTTCCCGTTGATCGGGCGGAAGCGGTCGGATATATTCGCGATGACGGGAAACTTCGCGATGATGGAAAAGGGGGTTGCATGTTGGGACGCGCCAAAACGATCGCGGCGGTCCTCCTCGCCGCCCTCCTCGCCCTGGCCGGGTGCGCCGGAGCCGGCGATCAGGGACCGTCTGCGGGAACCGATCGGCCGGCCGACGGCGCCTCCGGCCCCGCCGGTCCGGCGTCGCAGACGGAAAAGGAGGCCGTGTCGCCGGAAGAGGCGGAGCGCCTGCTCGCCGCCTTTCCGACCCTTGAGCCGCCGGCCGGGAAGCGGGCGGAGCGCCCGGTGGAACTCGTCCTGTTTGCCGATTTTAAATGCCCGCACTGCAAGGACTTTGAAACGACCGTGTTTCCCAAGCTGAAGGCGCAGTGGATCGAAAGCGGACAGGCCCGCCTCGTTTACGTGCCCCTCCCCGTTCTCGGCGGCGATGCGGTCAGCGCGGCCCGGGCGGCCCTTTTTGTGTTCGATCAAAAGCCGGACGCCTTCTGGGCGTACGCCGAGAAATTGTATGCGGCCCAGCGACCGGTCCAAGAGGCGTGGGCGACGCCGGCGCGGCTTGCGGAACTGGCCGAAGCGGCCGACCCGGCGATCGACCAAGAGGCGGTGATGGAGGCGGCCCAGCGGGACGATCCCCGGATCGAGGACGCTTTCCGGCTCGCCCGGGCCTGGGGCGTGGAAGGGGTGCCGGCCCTTTTTGTCGCCGGGAAGGCGGTCGACCCGTTCGATCTGAACGCCGTCCGGACGGCGGTCGAAGCAAGCCGAAGCCGGTGATCCGGACGATCATTAAAAAGTGAAAAAGCAGAGAGCGCCCGTCGCTTCGATGTCAAACGCCGACCGGAGGTCCGGTCGGCGTTTGACGTGACGGGGCGATCCGAGCGCCCGCCCCCGGTCGGTTCTACCGTTCGGGGGACGGAGCGTAAGCTGAAACGTCCCCGCCGGACGAGCGCCACGCGGGCCATGCGGGCCGGACGTTTCCGGTACGATGCCTTTTTCCGGCTCCAGGCCGCACCCGCGGAAACCTCGGCACCGGCGGAAAGCGAGGGACCCGGACGACGCCCGGCGGGCAGCGGGCGGGACAGGCCCAACCCGCGCGATCCGGATGCGACGGGAGGAGGCGGAAGGGTGCGCGAGACCGGAGCCTGGCTGATCGCCGGTTTGGGGCTTTTGATGCTCGGCCTCACCGTCCTCCGGCGGGGGCTTCAGGCCCTCACCGGCACGTGGGCGGCCCGGCGCCTCGAAGCCCTCGAAGGCCGGCCACTTTCCGCGCTGATCGCCGGCGGGGCGGTCACGGCGGCGCTGCAAAGCTCCAGCGCGGCGACGATCTTCCTCGTCGGCGCCGCCGGCGCCGGGCTTTTGCGCCTGGAAGCGGCGATGCCGGCGGTCCTAGGCGCCAACGTCGGTTCCGCCGTGACGCTCGGCGTCTTCGCCCTGCCGCTCGATCGGGCCTGGGCGCCGCTTCTTGCGCTCGCCGGCGGGCTCGCCCTTCTTCCACGCCGGACGCCCCGGGCCATCGGAGCGGCCCTCGCCGGCCTGCTCGGCGCGCTTTTCGGCCTACGGGCCCTCGGCCGGGCGGCGGCGGCCGTGGGGGCGCCGGTGACGGCGGCCATGGCGGAGCATCCGCTTCGGGCGTTCGTCGCCGGCGTCGTCCTCACGGCGATCCTCCAGAGCAGCACCGTCGCCGGCGGCCTTTCCGCCGCCTGGCTCGCGGCCGGGCAGGCCGACCTTAAGGCGGCGACGGCCTTTCTCCTCGGCGCCAACGTCGGCACCACCCTCGACACGGCCGCCGCCGGCCTCTTGAGCCCCCGAGAGGGGCGGCTCGTTGCCGCCTGGCATGTCGCGGTCAACGCCGTCGGGGCGGTTCTTTTCTTGCCGGCGGTCGATCTTCTGGCCCGGGCAGCGGCGACGGCGCCGTCGCCGCTGGCCGCCATCGCCACGGTGCAGTTCTGGTTCAACGCCCTTTCGGCGGCGGCCTTTTTTCCTCTGATGAACCCGGCCGCCCGCCTGCTTCGGGCCGTCGACCGGCGGCTCTTTCCACCCCGCGCATGAACGAACCGCCGCCGGCGCGGACGGTCGCCGGACGCGGGACGCCCGGAAGCCCGATTTGCCAAACGCGACGGGGCGGCGCCCCGCTTCGCCGCCCGCGGGGCGCCCGGCGGGCCGGTCCCCGGCCGACGGTCAGCGCCCCTCCGGCAGCGGAAGGAACGGCACGGCGCCGCCGGTGACGCTCGGGAGCTTGCCGTCCCATTTTTCGACGGCCATGCGCTGGACCTCGATCTCCCGGAGGCGAAGCAGCTCCGGCGTAATCTGCTCCCGCTGGATGCGAAGGGCTTCGGCCTCCGCCTTGGCCTGCTCGATTTTCTGCTGCGCCTCGACCTTGACCCGTTCGAGGTCCCGCTGGGCCTTCAGGGCCTTCTGCTCGGCGGTAAGCTTTTCTTCGACGGCCTTGTTGAACTCTTCGCTGAAGTCGAAGTTGACGATGTTGTAGCCGTCGACGACGATGCCGTACGGCCGAAGCCGTTCCGCGAGGAGCGCTTTCGTCTCTTCGCTCACCTTCTGCCGCAGGGTGATGAGCTCTTCGGCGGTGTAGCGGGCGGTGATCGCCTTGAACACTTCCTGCACCGAGGGGTTCACGACCTTGGACGCGAAGTCGACGCCGAGGCGCTGGTAGACGTCCGCCGCCCGGTCCGGGTCGATGTGGTAGTTCAAGACGACGGTGCTTTTGACGACCTGCAGGTCCTTGCTCGAGGCAGTGGCGTCGGTTTCGCTCTTTTGCACCCGGACGTCCATGAGGACGACGTTCTGGGCAAACGGGATTTTGAAGTGAAGCCCTTCGTCCCAAACCCCCCGGACGGCGCCGAACTGAAGGAGGACGCCTTTGTGCCCCGCCGGCACCGTCGTCACCGACAAGGCCAAAAGGCCCGCCGCCACCGCCGCGATGCCGATGAGGACGGCGAGAAACCGGACGGCCGGGGGCTTCGGCACCTTCACTTCGACGACGTTTTCCCGCGCTTCTTGGAACACCGTCATCCCCCCACGTTTGGAAAATTGTGTAAAACATGCGCCCGGCGCTGGGCGCCGGCAGAGCGGCCGGCCTCGGCAAGCGGACCGCCTTCGACGGCCCATCGGCCTCGGCGGCCGGGCCGGCTTCGGCGAACGGACCGGCACCGGCCGCCTTCCGTTCACGGTACGGCCTTCTCATCGGACGCCGCGTCTTCCGGCGCCGGCAGTTCCCGGACGATCGCCGGACCGCTCGAGGTGCCGAGACGGTCGGCACCGGCTTCCAGCAAGGCGAGCGCCACCGAAAGCGTCCGGATGCCGCCGGACGCTTTGACGCCGGCCCGATCGCCGACGACGGAGCGAATGAGGCGCACGTCCTCCACCGTCGCCCCGCCGGGGCCAAAACCGGTGGACGTCTTCACAAAGTCGGCCCCCGCGGCGACCGCCCATTCGGCGGCCCGGCGTTTTTCCTCTTCCGTGAGGAGGGCCGTCTCCAGGATGACCTTGACCGCCGCCTGGGGTTTGGCCGCCTCGATGACGGCCTCGAGATCCCGCCGGACGCCGTCTTCGTCGCCGGATTTCAGGGCGCCGAGATTGACGACGACGTCGATCTCCTCGGCCCCGGCCCGGACGGCCTGGTACGCCTCGTACGCCTTGGCCTCCGGGAGCGTCCCGCCGAGGGGAAAGCCGACGACGGCGCACGTCCGGATGCCGGTCCCCCGGAGCCGGTCGGCGACGAGGGGCACCCACCACGGCTGAACGCAGACGGCGGCAAACCCGTACCGGACGGCATCTTCGACCAGGCGGAGGATGTCGTCCTTGGTGGCCTCGGGTTTGAGAAGCGTATGGTCGATCCGCCGGGCGATCTCCCGCCGGAGCGCCTGAAGGGCCCGGACGAGGATCGGCCGGTTGTTCGGATAGCCGGCCTCTTCCTGCGCCGGGAGCGCGCCGTCCGCCGGAATCCAGCGGACGCCGGCGATTTCCTCTTCTTGCACCCGGAGGGTGCCGCCGGTTTTTTCGATCAAATAGTAATGGACGGTTTTGTGAACGGTCTTGCCGTCTCCGGTCTGGAACGCGTACGCGACCTCACCGAGCGGGGCGACGATGCGCCCCCGGATGCCCGTCTCTTCTTCGATTTCCCGAAGCGCCGCCTGCTCCAGCGATTCCCCAGGCTCCGGGTGCCCTTTGGGCAGAGAAAGGTAGCCAAATCGGTCGTCGATGAACAAGAGGCGGAGCGCCCCGCCTTCGACGGCGTAGACGACACCGCCGGCCGCGATATCGTTCAACCGCGCGCCTCCTTTCCTTTCGCCTCGGCTCACGGTTCGCCCCTCATCCACCCGTCTCCCCGCCGGACCCCCGCCGAAACGGCGGTCCTCCGCCAACGAAACGCCACCTTCTGCCGACTAGGAACCGGCAACCGGAGAAAGCAGGCGCACCGGCGTTCCGCGGAGGACATCCCCGTCGAGGGCGTCAAGGCGGACCCGGACGAGTTCGCCGATGAGGGACGGATCGCCGGGGAAGACGACCCGGAGGTAGTTGTCGGTCAGACCCGCGAGCCAGACTCCCCCGGCGTCGGCGTCCGCCGGCGGCTTCGCCTCCCGGGCCTCCGGCAGGACCGAAAGCACCCGGCCGAGGAACTTTCTCCGGTAGGCGGCTTTGAGCCGTTCATTCAAGGCGAGCATCGCCTGTACGCGGCGTTTTTTCTCCGGCTCCGGAACCTGGTCGGGCATGCGGGCCGCCGGGGTACCGCTCCGCTTGGAGTACGGGAAGACGTGGAGTTCGCTGAAGCCGATCTGTTCGACGAACCGGACTCCGGCCTCAAACATCGCCTCCGTCTCGCCGGGAAAGCCGACGATGACGTCGGTCGTGATGGCCGCTTCGGGAAAAATCTCCCGGAGCCGCTCGATGCGGGCGGCGTATTCGCCCGTCGTGTACTTCCGGCGCATCCGCCGGAGGACGGCGTCGTCGCCCGCCTGCAGCGGGACGTGAAAGTGGCGGCAGAGCTTTTCCGAAGCCGCCATCGCTTCGAAGACGTCGTCGGTGAGCTGGCTCGCCTCGATGGAGCTGATGCGGATGCGTTCGATCCCATCGATGCGGCTCAAATCCCGAAGCAGGTCCGACAGCCGGTAGCCGTCGAGATCTTCGCCGTATCCGCCGGTGTGGGTGCCGGTGAGGACGATCTCCCGGTAGCCGGCCTCCGCCAGCGCCCGGGCTTCCGCCAGCACGTCCTCCGGCCGCCGGCTCCGGGCGAGCCCTTTCGCCCAGGGGATGATGCAAAAGGTACAGAAATTATTGCACCCTTCCTGGATCTTCAAAAAGGCCCGCGTCCGCTCGGCGAACTTCGTCACCGTGAGGTTTTCGTATTCCCGGACCTTCATGATGTTCGTCACGGCGTTCACCGGCCGGCGGGTCCGCCGGGCCTCCTCGATGTACTCGAGGATCCGGTTCCGGCCGGTCGTGCCGATGACGACATCGACGCCGGGGATGGCGAGCACCTCCGCCGGTGACGTCTGGGCGTAGCAGCCGGTCACGGCGACGACGGCGTCGGGGTTTTTCCGCACCGCCCGGCGGATGATCTTCCGGCTCTTCTGGTCGCCGGTGTTCGTCACCGTGCACGTGTTGATGACGTAGACGTCGGCTTCGTCCTCGAAGTCGACGCGGGTGTAGCCGTGCTGTTCAAAGAGGCGCCAGATCGCTTCCGTTTCGTAAGCGTTCACCTTGCAGCCGAGCGTGTAAAAGGCGACCGTCGGCATCGCCAACCCTCCGTTCCTGCCGGGCGATCCGGCCTGTCCGCGAGGCGAAAAGACGTTCATGCAAAACGACGCCCATCGGGCGCACAAGCCCGGGGCGCTCCGGACAGCGCGATTATAACATAAAACCCGCCGGCCGAGGGAAGGCGGACGGCGGCCAGTTTCTGACGACGGCCGTCGGCGGCGAAGACGGCGACGACGAGAAGCAGCGCGAGCCCGATCGCCCGATCGGACATGGCATCCTCTCCCTCGGTCGTCTGTTTTTGGCTCAGCCATCCACCGTTTAACGAACGGCCTTCGGAGCCTCCGGTTCAATTATAGGGGATCCGGCGGATCGCCACACGGGCCGGTCCGGTCCGGCGCTTCACCCTTCGGTTCGATTCGGTTCGATGATGTTGGTTTCGACGCCGGAGCCGGCGGCAGCGGGCGCCGGTCCGCGGTGTTGACATTTGTCTTTACACATGTAATAATTCGGGCATGGGACCGATCGACGCGAACTATGATGCCGCATTCTTCTTCGCACCGGACGATTTCTTGTCTCAGGGCGACCGGCTTGACGCCGATCTCCTCATCTTAGGAAGCGGACTCGCCGGTCTCATGGCCGCCCTTCGGGCGGCCGAGCGGGCGAAGGCGGCCCGGATCATCCTCCTGACCCGCGGCGCCCTCGGCGCTTCGGCAAGCCGGCTCGCCCAGGGAGGCCTCGCCGCCGCCGTCGGCGAGGACGACACCCCGGCCCGGCACGCCGAAGACACCGTCCGGGCCGGCCGCGGCGCGAACGACCGGCGGATCGTGGAACGGGTGACCCAAGAAGCGCCGAAGATCGTCCGGCGCCTCGCCGCCTACGGCGTCCCCTTCGCCCGAACGACGGCGGGCGCCTTTCACCTCAGCCTCGAAGGCGGCCACACCCGCCGGCGGATCGTCCACGCCGGCGGCGCCGCGACCGGTCGGGCGATCGTCGACACGCTGGCCGTCCGGGTGCGGTCCTCCGCGACCGTCTCCGTCTTCGAGCGGACGGCCGCCTTCGCGCTCCTCGATGACGGCTCCTCCGTCCTGGGCGCCGTGGCCCTCCGGGCCGACGGCTCCGTCGGCTCAGGCGAAGGCCCCGGCGCCCGAACCGTGCGCCCGCTCGTCGTCCGGGCTCGGGCGACGCTCCTCGCGACCGGCGGGGTCACCGCCCTGTTCGGCCGGACGACCCACCCACCGGAAGCGTTTGGCGAGGGCATCGCGCTGGCCGCCGGCGTCGGCGCCACGGTGCGAGACCTCGGGCGGATTCAGTTTCATCCGACGGCGCTGGACGTCCCGGAGCGACCGCTTCCCCTGCTCACGGAGGCCCTTCGGGGGGAAGGCGCCCGGCTTTTAAACGCCTTCGGCGAACGGTTCATGCCCCGCTACGATCCGGCGGCGGAGCTCGCGCCGCGAGACGTCGTCGCCCGAGCGGTCTTTTTGGAGCGAAGGCGAACCGGCGGCGTCTGGCTCGATCTTCGGCCGGTGCGGAGGCTCGCCGACCGTTTTCCGACCATCGACATCGCTCTTCGATCGCGAGGGTTTGACCCCGACCGGGCACCGGTCCCCGTCGTTCCGGCGGCGCATTTTACGATGGGCGGGATCGAGACGGACGCCTCCGGCCGGACCACGGTGCCGCGGCTGTACGCGGCCGGCGAGGTCGCCTGGACCGGCCTTCACGGCCACAATCGCCTGGCGAGCAACGGTCTTCTCGAAGCGGCGGCCTTCGGCGGCTGGGCGGCGGAAGCGGCTCTAGACGAACCGCCGCTCTCTTTGGCCGAACGGCGGGCGGCGGAGGCGGCCGCCGCCAAGGCGCTCGGGCGCCTCGACGCCGGTCGGGTGCGTCTCACCCCGGCTCCGGAGACCCTGGCCGCCCTCGGGGCGATTCTGGACGCCGGCGCCGGCCTTGCCCGGACCCCGGAGGCGGTCGAACGGGCCCTTCAGGCGCTGTCAACCCTCGCCGAGGCGCTCCCGCCGGAGGCCGTCTTCGACGCTCTCGCCGTCTCCGCCGCCCGCCTCGTGTTGAGCGCCGTCCGATCCGATGGCGGGAAAACCGGTTAGACCGACTTTCTCTCCGGATCAGACTGACCGTTTCCGACCGGCCAGCCGTTCAAACGCAGCGAAAGGGGCTAGGTCATGATTGAACCGTGGCTCGTCGATGACCTCCTCCGTCGGGCGCTCGCCGAAGACATCGGCCGGGGCGACCGGACGACCGACGCGATCGTGCCGCCGGATGTCCGGCTCACCGGCGTATTCGTCGCCCGAACGTCCGGCCGGATCGCCGGCCTTTCGGTCGCCGCCCGGGCGCTTTCCTTGCTCGATCCCGACCTTAAGGCGACTCGTTTGGTCCGGGACGGCGACGACGTCGACGCCGGCGCCGTCCTCCTTCGGGTCGAAGGCCGCGGCCGGGCGCTCCTTTCCGGCGAGCGGGTGGCCCTCAACCTCCTCATGCGCCTCTCCGGCATCGCCACCGCCACGCGGGAGATCGTCCGAAAGGTCGCCGACCTCCCGGTCCGGATCGTCGACACCCGAAAGACGATGCCGCTTCTCCGGGTGCTCGACAAATACGCCGTTCGCGTCGGCGGCGGCACCAACCACCGCTTCGGCCTCGACGACGCCGTCCTCATCAAGGACAACCACCTCGCCGTCGCCGGCTCGATCCGGGAAGCGGTGGCCCGGGTCCGCCGGCACGTCGGCCCCTTCGTGCCGATCGAGGTGGAAGTGGAGCGGCCGGAAGACGTCGACGAAGCGGTCGCCGCCGGCGTCACAGCCGTCCTTTTGGACAACATGACGCTGTCCGAAATGCGGGAAGCGGTCCGGCGCGCCGGGCGGCGGGTGATCGTCGAGGCGTCCGGCGGCATCACGCCGGAGAACGTCCGGGCCGTCGCCGAAACGGGGGTCGACCTCATCTCCCTGGGCTGGCTGACCCATTCGGTCCGGGCGCTCGACATCGCTTTTGACCTGGAATGATGAATTCAATCCGATCATCGCGGGCGGCTGCCCGGAGGCGGCCGTTCGGTCCGGGAGGAACGGAAGATGGCGATCGAAGCGGAAAGCGTCGCCGCGCTGTACGAACAGCTGAAGCGCCGCCTCGCGGACGTCTATCCGGACGCCGAACTTTTTCTGAAGGCGGAGCTCGCCTACGAGATCAACCGCCTGAAAAAAGAAAAAAACGCCCTCATCCTCGGGCACAACTACATGGAACCGGCCCTCTACCACGCCGTCCCCGACCTCGTCGGCGACTCCCTCGAGCTCGCCCGGCGGGCGGCGGAGACGGACCGGCCGATCATCGTCTTCCTCGGCGTTCACTTCATGGCCGAAACGGCCAAAATCTTAAATCCCGACAAAACCGTCCTCATCCCCGCCCTCGGGGCCGGCTGCTCCCTCGCCGAAAGCCTGACCGCCGACGACGTCCGGCGGCTCAAGGCGGCCTACCCCGAAGCGCCGGTCGTCGCCTATGTCAATACGTCCGCCGAAGTCAAGGCGGAAAGCGATATCTGCTGCACCTCCTCCAACGCCGCCCGCGTCGTCGCCTCCCTCGACGCCGAGACGGTCATCTTCATCCCCGATCAGTACCTCGCCGCCAACGTCGCCCGGGACGTTCCGAACAAAACGATCGTCGCCTGGCCCGGCCGCTGCATCGTCCATGAAAAATTCTCCGCCGAAGACATCGCCGCCGCGCGGCGGCAGTTCCCGGACGTCATCGTCCTCGCCCACCCGGAATGCCCGCCGGACGTCGTCGCCACCGCGGATTTTTCCGGCAGCACCGCGGCGATGATCCGCTTCGTCCGCGAAAGTCCCGCCCGGCGGGTGATGCTTCTCACCGAATGCGCCATGGGCGACAACATCGCCGCGGAAAACCCGGGTAAGGAAATTGTCCGCCTCTGCAGCCACCGCTGCCCTTACATGCAAATGATCACGTTGGAGGCGACGCTCGCCGCCCTCCGGGAACTCCGCTATCCCGTTGAAGTGCCGGAACCCATCCGCTCCCGGGCCCGTCGGGCGCTCGAGCGCATGCTCGCGATCGCGTGACGGTGTTCTGTTCACTCGGTCCGACCCGGCCGTCCGCTTTGGCGGATCGGCCGGTGTTCCGCCTCCTCGCTCCGAACCGGCCGCCCGTGTTGGGGATCGAAGGGCCCTGCCGCCGCCGATGCGGCGGCTTTTTTTGACGGCTTTTTTGTCGGCGCGGCTTTTTTGGCCGAACGGCTTTTTGGACCCAAACGGCTTTTTTGGCCGAGCGGCTTTTCAGGCGACGTTCAGATCGGATCGATTAGACTTTAGGCGAGCCAAAAAGCCAGTCCGTCCCGAGGAGGGAAGACCATGCGCCTTTCGACCCGCATTCGGCGGATCGTCGTCGGCGGATCGCTCCTTCTTTTCGTCGCGATCTTCGCCGCGATCGCCGCTTACGGCGATTCGTCGGGCGGAAAAACGGCAAGTTCGGACGACCCGGGCCCTTCCCCGGCCGCCGACGCCGGCGAGCGGGGGCCGTCCATTCCGATCGCCTCCGCCCTTCAGCCGGACGCCGACCGGCGGGCGACCCCCCTCGTCCGGATCTTTGACCATGACGAGGACGATGAGGACGACGAGGACGACCGCTCCCATCGCCTCGCGTCCCGACCCGCGCTCAGCACGGCCCCGACCGACGCGCCCTCGCGGACGCCTGCGCCAAACGTCTCCCGCACCGTGCGCACCCGCGTCTCCTAGGCGGACGTCCGCCTTCCTCCTAAGGGGCCGTCCGCCTTCATTGGAGGTTCTTCCCTTTCTTGTGATCCCCTCAAGTGATACCCTTGAGATACCCTTTGAGGAAAATCCGATCCGCCGGCCCGGGCGCGATCGTCCGGGGACCGCCGACCGCCAGAAAGGAGGGACGTCGTGGACCACCTCTTCGTTTTTCTCGTCGACCGGCTGGCGGCGGCGATCGTCACCCTGCCGACGTGGGAGATCATCCGCGCCTCCGGCCTCGTCGCCTTTGTTCTCCTCACGGTTGCCGTAAGCGCGGGTCTCCTCTCGGCGCTTCCGGTCTTCGCCGGCCCCCTAAAATCTGCCCTCGCCCTCGCCCACCGTACGGCCGGGTGGCTGGCCCTCGCCTTCGGCCTCGGCCACGCCCTTTTCCTCATCGTCGACCCGTTCGTCGCATTTCCGTGGTTCAGTCTCTTTCTGCCGTCCCTTGCAAGCGGTCGGGACGTCGCCTACGGGCTCGGCATCCTCGCCCTGTACGGACTGGCGGCGATCCTCCTCACGTCGGATCTGGCCGCCCGCCTCGGCGCCGCCCGTTTCCGGCGCCTGCACCGGCTCGCCTACCCGGTTTACGTCCTTTCGCTCCTGCACGGCCTTCTCGCCGGAACCGACGCCCATGCGCCGTGGGTTTCGGCCCTCTACGGCGCCTCCGCCGGCATCGTCGGGCTTCTTTTCCTCCTCGCCCTCTCCCGCCGCCACGGCGCCGAGGTCCGCGGGCGTCCTCCGGAACGCGCGACGGAAAGGAAGGCGAACCATGCGGGTGCTCCTCGTTGAAGACGACGAAAAACTCGGGCGGCTCATCGTGCACAAGCTCGCCCGCGACTACGGTTTCCGCGTCGAGTGGGCGAAAGACGGCGAGGAAGCCCTGGCCTGGGCGCAGGCGGAGCCGTTTGACATCGTCGTCCTCGACTGGCGCCTCCCCGGCTTAAGCGGCCTGGACGTCCTCCGGTCGCTCCGGAAGGCCGGCTTTGCCCCGCCGATCCTCATGCTCACCGCCCGGGACGCCGTCGACGACCGCGTGACGGGCCTGGAGGCGGGCGCCGACGACTACCTGGTCAAGCCGTTCGCCTTCGCGGAGCTCGCCGCCCGCCTTCACGCCCTTCTTCGGCGGCCGCCCCGGTGGGAAGGGGACGTGCAGGCGATCGGCGGGCTTACGATCGACCGGCGGACGAAAACGGTCTACTGGAGAGGAAACGCCCTCAATCTCACGCCGCGGGAGGCGGACATCGTGCTCGCCCTCGCTCGCCGGCCCGGCGAGGCGGTGTCGCGGGACGAACTCTTTGTTCGCGTGTGGGGAAACGAGGACGTGACGCCGAACGTCCTCGACCAGTACCTTGCCCGCCTCCGGAGAAAATTCGAATCGCTGGGCGAAGAGGCGCCCGCCATCGAAACCGTCCGCGGCGTCGGCTACCGGCTGCGGGAGGCGCGCGATGGGCGCTGATCGAAACCGCCTCCCGTTCCTCGGCCGCCGGCCGTCGCCCTGGGCGCGAAGCCGCCTGCGGCTCGCCCTCCTCTTCGGCGGCGTCGTCGGCGCCGTCGCCCTCCTTCTCGTCGTCCTCCTCACGATCGCCGTCGAACGGATGATCGTCCGCCACGAGACGACGGAACTCGCCCGCCTCGCCGCCGACTGGATCGACCGCCGGCGCGAAACCGGCGGACAGCCGACCTTCGACGTCCGGACCGAGGCGACGGACTACGGCGCCCTCCGGCACCACTTCTACCTCTGGACCGACCGCCTCCCTCCCCGGGACATGCCGGAACCAGCCGGAACCGAAGGGAGTCGGGCTGCGAACGATCGCCGGCCGGAATTCGGGGTTGGGTCCCCGGCCGCGCTGGAGCCGACCGCCCCGTTGGCCGGCGCCGCCACCGCCGCGTGGGTGCTTCGCACCGTTCCCGAGACGCCGACGGCCGGGCAGCTCCTCTGGCTCCTTTATCCGACCTCTGAGCGGCCACAGGCCGTCTACGCGGCCCTCGCCGTCCCGGCCTTCGGCGGCTGGCTCATCGTCGGCGAAGAGACGAGCGACTACTACTTCCTCCTGCGGGAACTCAAAGGCCGGGCAGGGGGGCTTGCTCTCGTCGCCCTTCTTTTGAGCGCGGTAGTCGGTTACGTCCTCGCCGGCCTCGCCCTCCGGCCGCTCCTCGACGCCCGGGAACGGGAGCGGCGCTTTACGGCCAACGCGGCGCACGAGCTTCGGACGCCCCTTTCGGTGATCGGCGCCGCGCTGGAAGTGCTGGAAGAAATCCGTCCCGACTGGCCGCCGTTTTACCAGGACGTCTTCCGCGATCTCGGCGACGAAGTGACCCGGCTCCAGCGGACGGCCGACGGGCTTCTCTGGCTCGCCCGGCGGGAGACGGAGGCGCCGAGGGAAAAAAGGCCGGTCGACCTTCGGACCCTTGCCCGCGATGCGGTCCGCCGCTTCCGACCGCTCGCGGAAGCCCGCGGCCTAGAGCTCGTTTTTCACGAAAAGGCTCGCGAAACGACCCGGGAACCGGCGACCGCCTCGGCCGATCCGCCCGCCAGCGGGGCGTGGGTCCTCGGCGACCGCGACGACCTCATGCGGCTTTTCGGGAACCTCCTCGACAACGCGATCAAATACACGCCCGCCCCGGGCCGCATCGACGTCGACCTCGCCGAAACGGCCGAGGCGGTCGTCCTCACCGTCGCGGACACCGGGCCCGGGATGGACGCGGAGACGGTGGAGCGGCTTTTCGACCGCTTTTACCGCGGCTCCGCCGCCGGAAGCGGATCCGGCCTCGGGATGAATATCGTCCGGGCGATCGTCGAGGACCACGGCGGCGCGATCGACGTCGACAGCGCCCCGGGGCAGGGGACCCGCATCTTGGTTCGGCTGCCGCGGGCCGAGCCGGCTCCTGACCCTTCGCGGGCCAGCGCCCGATGAACGCGGCGGTCGTCGCCGGGTCGGACGCCGTTACGCCCCGGCCGGATCGTCCGCTCCGTCCCCCGCGTCGGCGCCGCCGGTCCGCCCCGCCGCCACCATCGTCGCCGGCGCCAGGACGAGCACCGCCCATCCCCGAACCGTCGGCGCCCCGCTGGCGTAGAGGGTGCTTTCGACGACGACCTTCCGCTCCCCGACCTCGACGATGCGGCCCCGGACGACGAGCGGTCCGCCGTGCGGCGTCGGGCGCAGAAAATCGACCTTCAGGGAGGCCGTTACAAATCGGGGCGCGGGAACGCCGTCTTCTGGTTCATGGCCCTGCCGGCGAAGGTGGGCCAAAGACGCCGAGCCGGTGCTGTGACAGTCGATCAAGGAAGCGATGAGGCCGCCGTAGACGAAGCCTGGGAGCGCGATGTGTTCCGGGCGGGGGGTGTACTCCGTCACGGTCTCCTCGCCGTCCCAGCGGGTGCGAAAGCCGAGCGAAGCGCCGTTGTTCCGGCCGCAGCCGTAGCAATACGCGAAATCGTCCGGATAGTGGTCCTGCACGTACGGAGAGCGGAGACGTTCCACCGTCGGTCGCTCCTTTCGCCTGCATTCCCGACTGGCTTTCGCCAGCACTCAATTCAGGTGAAACAAATGAAATTAAGGAGGAACGCGCCATGAAAGCGCCCATCCGCTGGCTGGGCGGGGTCATCGCCGTCGCGGCGACGACCGCCCTGTTCGTCGCCGTCCAGAACGCCCCATCCTTCCGCACCGCCGAACACGCCCCGCCTCCGCCGATCAACGGCCCGTCCGGAGCTCCCGTCGCCGGCGCGCCCGCCCCCCTTTCGTTCCCGGAGCCCGCCGCGCTGGTCGCGGGGGGAGAAAACCTTCTCCCAGGCGAAGCGCCAGGAGGAAGCGAAGCGGTCGTCGGGTCCGCCGTCTGGCGCCCGGAGGAGACCGACCGGTCCACCGGGGAAGACGAACGGGAGGGCGAGGAAAAGGACCACGAAAAGGACAGGGCGGACGCGGACGAAAAACACGAATCCGAAAAACGCGATCGCGCATCGAGCGAAAAAGTCGCGAGCGAAAAAGACGCCAAAGAACGGAAAAAAGAAGCGGACGACCAAGAGCGCCCGGACGAGTTCTCCCGGGAGGCGAAGCCTCATGACTGAAGGGGCGGAGCCGGTCGTTTCCGCCCGGTGGGCGGCCATGGGCACCGAGATCGAACTCGTCGCCCCGGAATCCGCTCGCCCGATCTTTTCGGCGATCGAACAATATTTTCGCACCGCCGAGCGGCGCCTCTCCCGGTTTTTGCCGGAAAGCGACATCGGTCGCCTCAATCGAAGCCATTCCTGGACGCCCGTCTCTTCGCTCGCCTTTCGCCTCCTCTGGACGGCGGACCGCTGGTGGCGCCGGACGGGAGGGCTCTTTTCCCCCTACCTCCTCCCGGCCCTTCTCGCCGCCGGCTACGACCGGCCGTTCGACGCCCTCCGATCGGAAAATCGTCCGGCGATGCGGCCCTCCGCCGGCGCCCCGGGCCGCCCGAAAACGCCGGCGACCGGAGAAGCGCCGGGCGATGCCAAACCGCCGGCGGCCCCGTTTCCGGCTTCCGAGCCGCGAACGGGGGGCGGACGGCTCCCCGCGCCCGGTTCATTCGACCCGAAAGCGCCGCCCCTCCGCTTCGACGTCCGGCGCCGGCGCATCGAGCGGCGCCCGGACGTCGCCGTCGACCTCGGCGGCATCGCCAAAGGGTGGGTCGGGCGGGAGGTCGCCTTCCGCCTCAGGCGCGCCGGCGTCCGCCTCGGCGCCCTGAGCGCCGGCGGCGACCTCGTCGTCTGGAACGACGCCGACGACCTCCCCTGGACCGTCGAGATCGAGCCGCCCGCCGATTTCGACGGCGATCCGCCCCCCGGTCCGTTTCGCCTGAGGCGCGGCGCCGCCGCGACGTCCGGCGTCCACCGGCGCCGGTGGATGGCCGACGGCCCCAAGCACCACCTCATCGACCCGCGCACCGGGCGACCCGCGGAAAGCGACGTCCTGCAGGCGACCGTCTTGGCCGCCGATCCCGTCGAAGCGGAAGCGCTCGCCAAAATCCCCATCGTCCTCGGCGCAAAGGACGGCATCGCCTGGCTCGAAGCCTACGCCCGGCGCGACCGCCGAAGCGGCCTCGTCGTCGCCCTCACCGACGACGGCCGCTGGCACGTCCGCCGTTTTTCCCCGACGCCCCCCGGCGCCGAACCGGCGCCCCACCGGTGACGCCTGAACCCGGACCCGCCGACTGAGGCCGGCTCTCCCTCAGTCTACCACATCCGGACCGGCTCCCTCCTCCGAACCGGTCGCCCAAGGCCCCGGCTCCTCGACCGGCGGCTCAAGCTCGACCAGGCGGTAAGCGTCGGCGGCGCCGTGGAGCCGTCCCCCTTCTTCGATCGTCTGCCAGAGCCGCGCCCCGTCCGTCACCAGCGCCCCGGCAACGAGGTCGACGCCGAAATGAAAAAGCGCCGGCGAAAGCGGCGCCGTCGGCCCGACGAGGATCACGCGGGCCTTCCGCGAAAGGGCGAGAATGCGCGGCAGCGTTTTGTTGACGAGCGTCGCCGCGGTCACGAAGACGACGTCCTGCTCCGGCAGCACCGCTTCCTGGGCGCTGTCCGGAAGATCGCCGGGGCGCGGCCGCCGCTCGAGGACCGTAAGCCGCCCGATGCCGAGCCGCTCGAGGCCCGGGAAATGGCCGACGACGGCCACCATTTTGTCCTTGAGGGCGGGCGCGAGCCGAATGAAACTGTTTTCTTCCACGTCTCTTAAGGCGCCCGCCGACCGAAGCGCCGCTGCCTGGGCCGGCGTGTTCCAGTACGCGTTGATCGCCGCCATCCCGACCGCGACGTCCAGAAGCTGCCAAGAATCGACCCGCATGGCCAGTTCCCTCAGGGAGCGGCCCCGGAGCCCGCCGGCGCCCGTGACGGTGACGTCGGGCGACCGCCCTTCGGTCGGCGTGTAGGCGACGCCGACGCCGAGCGGACTTTCTACGAGCGTCCAGAAGGCGCTGACGAGCACCCGCTCCGCCGGCAGGTCCCTTGGCATGGGGTCGATGAGGGCGTGATAGAGCGCCTCGATCTCCTCGCGGCTCACGCTTTCTTTCCTCCGTCTGAAAAAGGCGGAAATAGACCCTCACCTTCATCCGTTTTCATCCGTCAGAAAAACCGCCCCTAGGCGCCGCCCCGGCCCTCCGACGCCCCGACCGCCGCCGGCGCTCCCTCCGCCTTCCCCTCGACGCGCCCCCGCCGGATGAAGACGATGCGGTCCGCGAGCCGCTCCGCCTCCGACCGATCGTGCGTCACAAGAATGACCGGAAGCGACCGATCGGCGACGAGGGAGACAAACGCCTCCCGGACGGCCCGTTTCACCTCTTCGTCCAGAGCCGAAAAAGGCTCGTCCAGAAGGAGCACCGCCGGATCGGCGGCGAGGGCCCGGACGAAGGCGACCCGCTGCTTCTCCCCGCCGGACAGATCCGCCGGATACCGGTGCAAAAGCCGCCCGATCCCGGCGACTTCGATCAGCCGCAGAACCGCCGGATCGGCGAGCGAGCGGCCCTTCGGAAGCCCGTAGGCGATGTTTTTCGCCACCGTCATGTGCGGAAAAAGGGCGTAATCCTGAAAGACGTAGCCGACGCCGCGCCGCTCCGGCGGAACGGGCGGCATCCCGCTCCGGAAAAACCACCGGTCGCCGAGGCGGATCTCCCCTTCGTCGGGATGGACGATGCCGGCGATCAAGTTTAAAACCGTCGTCTTCCCGGACCCCGACGGGCCGAAAAGCACCGTCACGCCGCGGTCAAACGTGAGATCGACCTCGAGATCGAACCCGGAAAACCGCTTTTTGGCAACCACCCTGAGCACGGTCCCCCGCCCCCTTCGACCGCTCCTTTGCGTCGGCGCCCGGCGGCGCCTGCTTCCGGCGCTTCTTTCGCCGGGCCGGTCCCGACTCCGGCGCCCGCCGCCTGACCCGACCGACGACTGCCGCCTTTTCAACGCGACCGTCACGTTCAACGCGGCCGTCGAGGGCCGAAGCCAGCTCCGGCGGCCGCCCTCCGACCCGCTCCGCGCCGCCGGCCGCCGTTCAGGAGGTCGGCCGCCTGCAAAAACGCCCCGCCTCTTTCGGAGGCGGGGCGTCGGCTTCCGGAAGGCGGACGCTTCTTTCCGGCGCCACAGGGCTCGCCAAGACCGGCCAGAGCGGATCCGCTTCGGGGCGCGACCCTCCTCCTTCTACCCGACGGGACAAGGCCGGCCCGTTTCCGGACCGACCCCGTGGGCGAGGGGCCGAAAGGAGCGCCGTTCAGCCCTTCGGCGCCTCGCCCAGGCCGGAGGCCATCGGTCGTACGCCGAAGGGGAGTTCACCCTTCGGCGCACCGGAAGGCCGACCGGCTCGGAGGGGTCGATGTGATGGCAGCGTCGTGTGAATTGTACAACACCGCTTGTTAGAGAATAACAGACCCATTCCCCGCTGTCAAGGCGGAAGGGGCTCCATGTCAAGAAGTGTGATCAGGCGATCAGATGAGCTAAGGGAATAAAGGCCAAAAGCATCTTCCGGACATACACTTCGCGATTTTTGAAGCCATAACGGATCCGTTTCAGCCGTTTGATCTTCGTGTGCACGCCCTCGGTGTAGCCATTCGTCGTCCGCCAGGTGTGATAGGCAAGGATTTCGTTCTTCCAGCGCTTAAGCGTTCGGCCCCACTGCACGAGCGCCACGTCGCTTGCTCCCTCTGCCTCAAAGAGGATACGGTCCAAAATCGCCTTTGCTTCCTCCAGGGAGGCGGCCCGGTAGATGTCTCGCAGCTGCTCCTTGACCCAGTGAAACTGCGCCACGTTCCGGAAATGCTTGCGTATCGTGGCCAGCTCTTTCGCCTGACGCTCGGTGAGGTCTTCTTCGTTTTTGAGAAGCGGCCAACGGGGAAGACGATGGCCGGTGCGTATTTCCACACGCCGGGCCTCATCCACCCGCCGGCCCACATCCTGAAGCACGTGAAACGGATCGGCCACCACGCGCGCTTCCGGAAGGATCCGCTGAATCCGCTTCTTCCAGCTCTCCTTGAGGTCGATCGTCACCGCCCGGATCTTTTTCCGGACGGATTCCGGAAGGCGCTTCAAAAAGGCCTCCAGCGTCTTCAGCCGATCGTCCGGCAAAAGGAGAGAAGCCGCTTCTCGGGCCAAACGCCGGTCACCGTGAACCACGGCCTGTCCGCGAAAGCGGTGTTCGTCGATGCTTAAGACGACCTCCTCAAGATCCGCAAGGAGCATCTCGATGCTCGGCGGAAACGAACGCCCCGAAGCAAAAGGCGCCGAATCGTTCCGGGGCTCAGGTTTGCCTCTTCGGCCACGCGGCGGGGGCTAGGTCCCGCAGGTGGCCGAAAAGCATGGCCATCGCCCGATCCGTCATCCGGGCCCAGGGCTTGAGGCCGGGGAAGGTCTCCGTAAACACCTTTCGGCAGAAGGCAGCGGAACCGCCGCGGCCGAAGGCAAAGATAGACCGGCTTTTGATCCACCCACGTGTGTAGTTTGCGCCGCCACTTTGACGAACGGCTGTGAACTTAAGCGGCTTATGGCTTGGCAATAGGGACAGCGCGCTTCCTTTTTCGGCCGCCCGGCAACCACATCGACCTGATGCTCATTTTGCTCAAGGCGATCGATGATCCAGCCTTGAAGACCGAGAGCGTGTTAATCGACTGCTTCATAGGCGGTCGGAGCCTTCTTGGGATGGGTGTGGTAACGATCCCATGAGCGCTCTGACCGCCTTTTTCCTGCTTTTTCCTGCTTAAGCAACTCCAATTTTAGCTTAGGGCCGGCGCGACCGCGGCTCGACCAAGGTGCGACCGGGGCCAACTTAAGACCGGGGCCAACTGAAGTCCGACCCAGGCGCGATCGAACGCCTTCAGAACGCCGGGGCCCCGCGAGGAGGCCTAGATCATCGCCGGCCGCAACTCCGGCGCCACGCCGTGGGGGAGATACACGTCGACGACCGCCGGCACGCCGTTTAAGACGACCCAACCGATGCCGCCGAGGTCGAGGTCGCGTTTCTCCGGAGCGCCTTTCAGGCGGATCACGAACCGGTGCCGGCGCCACTCCGGAAGCGGCGGCACCCGCCCCTCCGCCGGCGGCCGGAGAAGGCGCCCCCGATGGGCGGCGTAGACGGCCTCCGCCCGCTCCCGCTTCGTCCGGTGCACGTACAGCTCGTTCGACACGTAGAGGACGAAAGGTTGCCGCTCCCCCTCGACGAAATCGACCCGGCCCAGGCCACCCAAAAACAGCGTCTGCCCGGCCTGAAGCTGGTAGATCCGCGGATCGATCCGCCGGCGGGGAAGGACGATCTTCAGCTCCTCCGGCAAAAGAAGCGGCGTAAGCCGTCCCGGCGGAAGCACCCCCGGCGTGTCGACGACCGTCTTACCGTTCGGTAGGGCGATCGTCACCCGGGCGAGCGTCGTCCCCGGAAGGCGGGACGTCGTGAGCCGCACCCGCTCCCTCACGCCGTAGCGGACGATGAGGCGGTTTAAGAGCGACGATTTCCCGACGTTCGCCGCTCCAACGACCGCCACCGGCCGCCTTTCCGCCTCCAGGCGGCGAAAAAGCTCCGGAAGCCCCGTCTCCGATTTTGTGCTGATGAGAAAGACCTCCTCCGGTTCATACCCCCGCTCCCGGAGCCGACCGATCAGCCACGTCCGAATCCGCTCCGGATTGTGCGCCTGCGGCAGAAGATCGACCTTGTTCGCCGCGACGATTACCCGGCGGGTCCCGACGAAGCGATGGAGCTCGGGCAGCACGCTTCCCTCGACGTCGAACAGATCGACGACGAGGAGGATCGCGTGGGTCGCCCCGAGGCCCTCCACCTGCCGGCGGTATTCGTCCGCCTCCAGCTTCACCGGCACGACTTCACCGTAATGGATGAGCCGGTGGCACCGGAGACAGAGGGGGGCCTTCCGCTCCCACTGTTCCGGCGGCACATACCCCGGCCGATTCGGATCGTCCTTCTGAAGCACCGCGCCGCAGCCGGGACACGTCCGGACCGTTTCCGTGTTCCCGGCTTCGACGGACGCCGCTTCGTTTTCCCGTTCCAAAGGCCGTCCCTCTTTTCCTCGCACAGATCCGCCCGCTTCGACCGGCGGCCGAAAAACGCCGCACCCGGACGCGGCCCCTTCCGCCGCGCCGCCTACAGCTTCCGTCCCAAAAGCCGCCGCTCGATCAGGCGGTTCACCCGCGTCGCCCAGCCGTCCGTCTCGACGAGCGGCCGTACGAGAATCGTCCGCACGCCGAGGAGCTTCCCCCCGAGGACGTCCGTCAAAAGCTGATCCCCGACGACCGCCACCGCCTCCTTCGGCAGCTCCAGCCAGCGAAACGCCTGCCGGAGACCGAGGGGAAGCGGCTTCTTCGCGAACGACACCGCCCGCACCCCGAGCCGCTCCGCGATCCGCCCGACCCGGGGCGAGCGGTTGTTCGAAGCGATCACGATGCGGAAGCCCGCATCGATCAGCCGCCGAACGCTCGCCAGGGCTTCCGCCGTCTCTTCCGCGCTGTTCCAGGGGACGAGCGTGTTGTCGAGATCGACGATGAGCCCCCGGATCCCCGCCCGGCGAAGCCCCTCCGGCTCGAGGTCAAAAAACGAATCGACCGCCCAGTCCGGTCGAAGCCATCCTCGCATCGCCTGCTCCTGACCTTTGCCTCGCTTTCTCTCAACCGTTCCTTCGCGCCCTCTGGCCTTTATCGGCCGAGGCTTTTCCTTCGTCCCGACGGGCAAACCGCGGCCCCAACGGGAAGACCGCCGTCCCGACAGGCAAACCGACGCTAAAGCGGGCAGACCGCCGCCTTAATGCGCAAACCGCGGCGTCCCCTCAAGCTGCGGCGCCGGCCACTCCGGCGCCGGCCACGGCGCAGCCGGTCGGACCGGTGTCTTCGCCGCCGATCGCCGCGGTCGCATGCGAACCGGAACCGACCGCGGGCTCCGCATGAGCTGCAAGATCTTATCGGCCGCCTCCAGGGCCGCTTCCGGCCGACCGAGGGCCGCCGCCGCCCGGCGAAGGGCCGCGAGGCGCTCCGGCGACGTGAGCAGGGCACCGACCGCCGCCGCCGCTTCCTCCGGCGTCCCGGCCCGTACCGCCGCGCCGCCGCTTACGAGAAAACGGGCGTTATCCTCTTCCTGGCCGGGAAGCGAGCTGTAGAGCACCATCGGCAGCCCCAGAGCGAGGGCTTCCGCCGTCGTGAGCCCGCCGGGCTTCGTCACGAGCACATCCGCGGCGGCCATCAACCGCTCGATGTGTTCCACGTAGCCGTATGCCCGCACCCGGAGCCGGCCGCGACGGACCCGTCGTTCCACTTCCTTTTTGAGCCGCTCGTTCCGCCCGGCGACGAGCAGGATCTCCGCCCCGGTCGCCTGGAGCGCCCGAAGGAGCTTCAGCGCGTCGTGCAAAAGCCCGAACCCGCCGCCCATGACCATCACCACCGGCGCACCGGCAGGAAGGCCGAGATGCTCACGGGCAGCGGCCCGGGACGGCGCCTCCCCGAAGCGAAGGCTCACCGGAATTCCCGTCGCCGCCACTTCGCTTTCCGGTACGCCGAGTTCCTCCAGCCGGCGCTTCAGCGCCTCCGACCCGACGAGATAAAGGCTCGTTCCCTCCGCCAGCCAGTACCGGTGATCGCTGTGGTCGGTGATCACCGTCACCGCCGGCACATACACCCACCCTTCCCGCACGAGATGCGCCATCCCTCGGGCGGCAAAGGGGTGCGTCGAGACGACGATGTCGGGTTTTGTCTTGGCGACGTGTTCCAAAAGCCGCTTTTCCCCGAGGGACGTCAGCCAGTCGAGAAGCGGCGCTTCGGCCTGCTCCTGCGTCCGCCGGTAGGCCAGCCGGTACGCCTTCGGAAAAAACTTCAGTGCTCCGAGAAACGCCCGCTGCATCAACGGATGCAAAAAAGGATGCGTCTCTCGCATAAAATCATGCACGACCACGTCCACCGCCGGGTCGCGCGCCCGGATTCCTTCGGCGATCGCCTGAGCGGCATGCCGGTGGCCGTCGCCGTAATCGCTGTAAAAGACGAGCACCCGCCAAACCCGCTCTTCCATCCCGAACCCCCTCCCGGAACGCCGCCCGCGGGACGAAAAAAGCGTTTCAGAAACCCCGCCCGCCTCAGCGCTCTTCGAAGCGAATCGGCGCCACCGCGTAATAAAACGCGATGACCAGAAGCGCCAAGCCGGCCAGCCGCACCGTAAAAGCCGTCGACGTATGTAAGGCCAGAAATCCCCCGACGCTCGGCCCGATCAGGACGCCGATCCCCTCGATGCTGGAAAAAAGCCCCCAGCCGATTCCCTTATACTCCCGCGGCACGTACTGCGCCAGGAGCGCATTCCACGCCGGCAGGATCGTCGCATACCCGAGGCCGAGAATCGCAGCCAGCGCCACCGCCATCCCCACCGACCGGGACGACGGAGCCGCCAGGAGCGCCAGCCCGAGCGCGAGAAACCCGCCGATGAGAAACCCTTTTTTTCCGTGATGATCCGCCAGCCGGCCCATCGGCACGAGGCCGAGCCACGCCAGCGCCCCCCCGGCGATGAGCATGAACGAGTAGGTGGTGTACGAAAAGCCGAGTTCCCGGGAGACGAAATTCGGCAAAATCGGGATGAGCATGCCGGCGGCGAGGGTCGGAAGGATCATCCCCGGAACGAGGGGGCGCATCGCCACCACCTGCTGCCGAAGGGCCGCAAGCTGCGCCCGGACCGACGGCGTCCGGTAATGCCCTTCCCCGCCCGGCGCTCCGCGAAGCATCCATCCCCAGACCGTCGCCGCCGCCCAGATGAGGAAGATGCCGGAGATCGGCTGTTCCAGCTTGTGGTCGAGGGCGAGATTCGTTAAGATCATGCCCAGGCCGGTGCCGACGAGCCAGAACGCGTACAGAAGCCCCATCTGGGTGCTCCGGGCGCCCTCCTCCACCCGGCTCATGCCGACCAGCCACACCGGCGAAATGCCGACGCCGAAGAGGGCGACCGACGCGATCAATCCGACGGGCCCGTGCACCAGCATGGCGCCGATCAGCCCGACGAGCGCCAGCGTCATGCTTCCGCCGATGACGACCCGGATCGGCAGGTGGTCGAGGAGAAAGCCGGTGAGGCTTTTTCCGAACAGATCGACGAGCGAATGCGCCGTAATCGCCAGGCCGATCACCCCCACGTCCAGGCCGAGGACCTCTCCACCGTAGACGGGGAGGTACGCGTAGATGAACGCCCCGCGAACAAATTCGACGAAAAAAAGGAGCAGCACGACCTCCAAAAAGCCGTGCGGAAGCCGAACCAACGACCGAACGACCCGACTCAACGAGCCTTCTCCCTCGCTCACACCGATCTCCTTTTCCAAAACCGCCTCCGCACATCACCCGGCCAAATGCCCGAAGCGCGCCTACCGCGTTGGCTCCGCCGGCCGAAGGCGGCCGTCTAAAGCGCGGAACATCGCCGCAATCAACCGGTAGCCGGCGCCGAAGTCGCCGAGGGCCCCCCGGCGGGCCGTCAGCACGTCCACCGCACTTTCAAACGGCCGAAGCGCGTAGACGGTGAGCGTCACGTCGATCGTCCCCCACGGCGTCCGCCGCAGGGCGACGATCTCCCCCCGCTCCTCGTCGACGTGCACCGGCCGAAGGCCAAAGACGCCCGCCTCAACGAGGACCTTCGCTGCTTCGAACGTCCGGCGCTTCGGCTCCCGATAATACCGCGTCCTGAGCGCCGGATACGGCGCATCGTCCCGGGACTCCTCCCGGCCGAGGACGATGCGGGACAGCCAGTAACCGGGTCCCGGTACCGCCCTTTCCGCCATCCTCTGTCGCTCCTCAAGCGCCCGGCGGGGCACACCGTCCACAGCGGCCCACGAGTGTTTACCGCGATCGTCCACATTGTACCGAAAAAACTCCCCCCCGACAACGCGCGCCGGCCACCCGCCCGTGCCCTTTCTTCAGCGAAAGGAGGATTTCGATGCCTTACGCCTTCCGGCGGGCCCGCGCCGCCCTCGACCTCGGCCTCATCGCCGTCTTCTCCGTCGTCCTCGCCGTCGGATACAACTTCTTCCTCCTGCCGCACAAGGTGTTAAGCGGCGGCGTCTCCGGCATCGCGATGATGATCGGCCTCCTCACCCCGCTGAACCCGGGGACGCTGATTTTCCTTCTGAACCTCCCCCTGTTCGTCTTCGGCTTCTTCACCCTCGGACGCCTGTTCATCCTCCGGACCATCCTGTCCGTCGTCCTCACTGCTTTGGCGATGAACGTCCTCCCCGTCGAACCGATCGCCACCGACGCCGTCCTCTCGAGCGTGTTCGGCGGCGCCGTCGTCGGGCTCGCCACCGGCTTCATCTTTTCCGCTTCCGGCTCCACCGGCGGCCTCGACATCATCGGCATGTTCATCGCCCGTCGCATGGACTTTCCGATGGGCATGCTGATGAGCGCGACGAACGCCCTGATCATTTTCGTTGCCGGGTTTCTTTTTTCCTGGGATCAGGCCCTCTATACGATGCTGTCGATTTACGTTTCAGGCCGGATCGTCGACGCCATCTTCACCCGCCACATCAAACTTACCCTCCTCATCGTGACCGGCCGCGGCGAAGCCGTCCGGGAAGCCCTCCTCCGGCAGATCGTTCGCGGCATCACCGTCCTCGAAGGAATCGGCGCCTACTCCAAAGAAAAAAAGACGGTCCTCATGACCGTCGCCACACGCTATGAACTTCCGCTCATCAAATCCCTCATCCGCCAGGCCGACCCGCACGCCTTCGTCAACATCCTGCAGACGGTCGAAGTCGTCGGCGCCTTTACCCGCCTTCCTCTTGACGCCGAGCTCCGACCGGACGCCGGCCTCCGGCGCCCGGAGCCCCCGGTCTGAAGGCCGGAGGGAACCCGGCCCGGCACCGCGCGCGGCTCGGTAGGGCGGGATCCATCGGCCGCCGCCCCCCGGTCCGACCGCCGGTGGAACCTCATCCGCCGATGTAAAACATCTCGATCTTTTTCCGGACCGCGCCGGCCTTTTGAGCGGCTTCGGTCGCCTGAAGCCGGAGCTCCGAGTAGCGATCCGTCCGGCCCGCCCAGACGGACCGGATCGCCGCCTGGAGCGTTTCGTCGTCCGCCCCTTCCCGAAGAAGGCGCCGGAGGTCAAAGCCGTCGGCGGCAAACAGGCACGTGTACAGCTTTCCGTCCGCCGAAAGCCGCGCTCGGGTGCACGTGCTGCAAAACGCCTGCGTCACCGAACTGATAAAGCCGACCTCCGCCGATCCGTCCTTGTACCGGTACCGTTTGGCCACCTCGCCGTAGTACGCCGGTTCGAGGGGCTCAAGCGGCATTTCCGCATGGATCCGCTCGAGAATCTCCCGGCTCGGGACGACGTCGCGCATCTCCCAGCCGTTGGCGGTGCCGACGTCCATGAATTCGATAAAGCGAAGCGTCACGCCGAGCGCCTTGAAATAGCGGGCCATCGGCAGGATGTCCCGTTCGTTTTCGCCCCGCTTGACGACCATGTTGACCTTCACCTGAAGGCCCGCATCTATGGCCGCCTCGATCCCGCGAAGGACGACGTCCGGCGCGGTCCCGCGGCCGTTCATCCGGCCGAACGTGACCGGATCGAGGCTATCTAAGCTCACGTTCACCCGCCGAAGCCCGGCCGCCTTCAGCGCCTGCGCCTTTTTCGCGAGGAGCACGCCGTTGGTCGTGAGCGCAATATCCCGGATCCCCGGGAGCGCCGCCAGATCTTCAATCCACTGTTCGAGCCCCGCCCGAAGGAGCGGCTCCCCGCCGGTGATCCGCACCTTCTCGACGCCTAAGGCGACGAACGCCCGCACGAGGCGCGTAAGCTCCGAAAACGAAAGAAGCGCCGACGGCGGGAGGAACGGATATCCCGGGCCAAATACCTCGGCCGGCATACAGTACGTGCAGCGAAAATTGCACCGATCGATCACCGAGATCCTCAGATCCCGAAGCGGTCGTCCCCGGCGATCGACCACCTGGGCCCCCTCGATCCCGCTCATCGTCCATCCCTCCGCAAGACGCCGGCGCGACGCGCCGGAGCGCTGGAGACGTCGTGGTGATGACGCTTCCACAGGTAGTCTTATCATCGCACAATTTTGGCGAGGGCGCAAGCCCCGGGGGGTGTTCCGATCCCCCGGGCCCATCCCCCTGCCGGCCTTCCGGCGCCGATCCGACCAGCCGAGGTCGGCGTCGTCCCCTTCGAATCACCCGACGTGCTACAATACTTCTGAACAGGGAGGGAGGCTTATGGAGCTTCACTTCGATGACCCGTGGGAACGGTATTCCCGGCAGATCCTCTTTTCCGGCATCGGCCGCGAAGGCCAAAAAAAGCTGGCCCAGGCCCGCGTCGCCGTCGTCGGCGTCGGCGCCCTCGGCACCGCCGTCGCCAACCATCTCGCCCGGGCCGGCGTCGGCTTCATCCGCCTGATCGACCGGGACTTCGTCGAGCGCTCCAACCTCCAGCGGCAGATGCTCTTCGACGAGGCCGACGCCGAAGGCCTCCTGCCGAAGGCGATCGCCGCCCGGGAAAAGCTCACGGCGATCAACCGCACCATCACCGTCGAGGCGGTCGTCGATCATCTCTCGGCGGAAAATGCCGAGGCGCTCCTCACCGACGTAGAGCTCATCCTCGACGGCACCGACAACTTTCACGTCCGCTACCTCATCAACGACGTCTCGGTCAAATACGGCATCCCATGGGTGCACGGCGCCGTCGTCCGGGCTCGGGGCATGCACGCCTTTTTCCATCCACCGAAGACGCCTTGCTACCGCTGCCTCATCCCCGAACCGCCGGAGGGCGGCGAGACGTGTGACACGGTCGGCATCATCGGCCCCGTCGTCGATGTCATCGCCTCGCTCGAAGCCGCCGCCGCTTTAAAATGGCTCGTCGGCGCCGAAGACAAGATTCCGACCGCTCTCATCGACCTCGACCTCTGGGAAAACGCCTACGCCTCGATCGACATCTCCCGGGCGAAAAACCCGAACTGCCCCGCCTGCGGAATGCGACGCTTCGAATTCCTCGAAGAGCGCCGGGGAGAACTTACGGCAAGCTTTCTCTGCGGCCGGAACGCCGTCCAGGTCAAAGCGCCCGGGGCGATCGATTTCGACGCGGTGCGCCGCCGCTGGACCGCCCTCGGACAACTCCGGGAGACGGAGCACCTCCTCCGCCTTGAATACGAAGGGCTCGTCCTCACCCTCTTTCGGGACGGTCGGCTGATCGTCCAGGGAACCGCCGACGTCCACCGGGCGGAGCGGATCTACGCCGAACTCGTCGGCCGCTGACGGTCCTTCGATCAGGGCGCCCCTTCGGGTCCATCCTCCCGGCGTTCTCCCGTTTCCCGATCCCGCCTTTCCTCTGAACCCGCCTGCCTCCGACGGCTTTCCCGAGCGATCGCATTGTAGAGCTTGTTGAGCGCCCGCTTCTCGATCCGGGAGACGTACGAGCGCGAAATGTTGAGGGCGCGGGCGATCTCCCGCTGCGTCGTCTCCGGACCACCGTCCAGGCCGAACCGGCGCGTGAGGATCTCCTGCTCCCGATCCTCCAGAAGATGCAGATACCGCCGAATCCGCTCCCGTTCGATCCTCTGCTCGACCTTCTCGTCAACGTCGACGTCGTCGGCGGCCAGGACGTCGATCAGGGCAATTTCATTGCCTTCCTTGTCCACGCCCACCGGCTCGCTGAGCGAGATGTCCCGGCGGGACTTTTTTTTCGCCCGAAGGTACATGAGAATTTCATTTTCCACCACTTTCGAGGCGTACGTGGCCAGCTTCGTCCCCTTCTCCGGCTGAAACGTGTCGATCGCCTTGATGAGGCCGAACGCGCCGATCTGGATCAGCTCGTCGTACTCTTCGTCTTTTAAATCAAATTTTTTCACCACATGCGCGACCAGCCGGAGGTTGTGGACGATCAGCTTTTCCCGTGCTTTCGGGTCGCCCTGCCGGAGCCGCTCGAGCGCCTCCGCCTCTTCCTCTTCGGAAAGCGGCTGAGGAAAAGCGTTGTTTTTCAGATGCGAGATGAGAACGGTGATTTCTTTAAGCAAATAGGCAAAAAGGCCCAGCAGCGACAAACGCCCCACCTCCCGGTCCTGGTCTTAAAGTCTATGTCCGGAAGGAGAGGCGCTTGCCAGTCCGCGCATCTTCGAGGCTACGGCCGGCGGCGGTCCGAGCGGCCCGGGTCCAAAACGGAGCCTTCGTCCTTCCGGCGCCGAAGCGCGGCCGTCTGAAGCGCGACCGTCTGTCGCGCCGGTCGGCCGTCGGACGACACCGGCTCCCCTCCGATGCGGCAGCTTCGGCCGTCACACGCCGTCCGGAGCGTGCATGCCTCGCAGGCCCCCTGTCGACGACGCCGGACCTCCCGGAAGAGCGTGAACCCGGCGTAACCGAAGATGAGCACGGCCAAAAGCCCGTTGATCACAAGGGACGCCATCGTGCCGGCCTCCTTCCCCCCACGTCCCACGCTCGGCCGCCGACAGGGGACGCGCCATCCGCCGGACCGGACCGGCCGTCGAACCGGCACATCCGCGGAGCCGGTTCATCCGTCCATCCCGAGCAACCGGCCCCCCTGATAGATGACCAGCGCGAGGACATACGCCAGCGCAAACGAATACCCCATCATAAGCACCGTCCACCGCCGCCTCGGCACCTCCCGAAAGAGAGCCGCCGTCGTCGCAAGGCACGGCACGTACAGGGCGACGAACACCAAAAACGCGTAGGCCGAAAGCGGCGTAAAGGCCGACTTGAGCGCCGCCGTGAGCGCCGTCCCCTCTCCGGCATAAAACGCGATGCCGAGGGTGGCGACGACGACTTCCTTGGCCAGAAAACCGGTGATGAGGGCGACCGCCGCCTGCCAGGTGCCGAAGCCGAGCGGCTGAAAGAGCGGCTGAAGCGCCCGACCGAGCAGGGCGAGCACGCTTTCCTCGATCGACGCCGCCATTCCGTGAGGCCCGACGGCGCCAAGCAGCCAGATGACGACGCTGCCGCCGAAGATGAACGTTCCGGCCTTGATGATGAAACCTTTGCCTTTTTCCCACGTGCTTCGAAGGAGCGTCCGGACGTTCGGCACGCGATACGGCGGAAGCTCCACCAGATACATCGACGGCGCCCCGCGAAGAACCGTGCGGGTCAAGAGCCGCGCCGTAAGGAGCGCCATCGCGATGCCGAAGAGATACAAAGACAGCATGACGAGGCCCTGCCCCCGGCTGAAAAACGCCCCGACGAACAGCGCGTACACGACGAGCCGCGCCGAACACGACATAAACGGAGTGATGAGCGCGGTCGCCCATCGCTCCCGGGACGATTCGATCGTCCGGGCGGCCATCACCCCCGGGACGTTGCAGCCGAAGCCGATGATGAGCGGGATAAACGCTTTGCCGCTCAACCCGAAGCGGTCCATCAACCGGTCCATCAAGACCGCAACCCGGGCGAGATACCCCGAATCCTCCAGAAACGAAATGAAGAAAAACAGGATAAAAATCTGGGGCACAAACACCAGCACGGCGCCGACGCCGGCGATGATCCCCTCGACGATGAGCGCCCGGAAAAACGGCGCCGCCCCGATCGCCTCCAGCCCGCGGCCGACCGCCTCCGTAAGCGAACCGGAGAAAAACGCGTCCAGCGCCTCCGAAAGCGGCGTCCCGAGCCAGTCGAACGTCCACTGAAAAATAAAGAGCATCAGGGCGATAAAAAGCGGGATGCCGACCATCGGATGCGTCACGATGTCGTCGATCCGCTCGCTGACCGGCCGGCGCCGCGGCGCCGCCTGTCGCACCACCGCCGGAAAGAGCGCATCGATCCACGCATACCGCCGCTCGACGAGGGCCGCCTGCACGCTTTCCGTACCGCCGGCATGAAGCGCCGACGCAAGCTGCTCCCGGACCGACCGGAGCGCCGGCCGACGGCGTTCGACGTCGTCCACGATCTCCGACACGCCTTCAAGGTACCGCTCGGCGAGAAAGCGCCGGAGCGTCGGATCCGAAAAGACCGGCTCCACCGCCTGAAGGGCCGCCTCGAGCTTTGGCCCAACATCGATTTCGGGCCGGCGCCGCAGGGCCGGGGCATCCGACCGTTTCAGAAGAACCGTCGTCCCGCCGGAGGCATGGCCCGATTCGCCGCCCACGGCGGCCGCCTCGCCAAGCGCCGCCTCCCTTCCTTCTCCGGTCGGACGACCGCCGGACGCCCCCCCGACCATCGTCTCGGCCAGAACTTCGAGAAGCGCGTCTAAGCCCGCCCCGGTCCGGGCGACGACCGGCACGACCGGCACGCCCAGCCGATCGGCCAGTGCCTCGGGATCGACGGCCTTCCCTTCGGCTTCGGCGACGTCGACCATGTTGAGGGCGACGACGATCGGCCGCTCGATCGAAAGAAGCGCCAGCGTCAGCTGAAGGTTCCGCCGAAGCTGCGACGCATCGACGATGTTGAGGATGCCGTCGTACGCTCCGGAAGCGAGCGTCCGGACGGTGATCGCCTCATCGTGCGAGATCGGCACGAGATCGTAGATGCCGGGAAGATCGACGAGCGCATACCCGAGCCGCCGGATCCGGCCGACGGTTTCTTCCACCGTGACGCCGCTCCAGTTTCCGACCGCGGCCTGAAGCCCCGTCAGCCGGTTAAACAGCGTCGTTTTCCCGGTGTTGGGCTGCCCGATCAGCAAAATTCGCATCTCGGTTCCTCCCGGACGACGATGCCCCCGGCATCCGTCCGCCGGAGGGCAAACCGCTGGCCTGCAAAGCGGACGACGACAGGACCGCCAAACGGCATGCGCCGCTCGACGACCAGCTCCGTTCCGGGGACGAGGCCGAGCGCCGTGAGCCGCGCTTTCAACGGGGCCGACAGGTTCAAAAGCGCTTCCACCCGCACCGTCTGCCCGACCGGAACGTCCGAAAGCGGGTGCGGACGATCCGAGGCGAACATCGCCTCCACCGCCTTATCAGTGATATTCATTCTCATCGATTGCGTTTTCATCATACCACCGCCTCCCGGCGGCCGTCAAGACAAAAAAAGAAAGAGCTTTTTTCGCTGTGCCTGTATCTCGGTCTGACCTGCATCAGGCCATCTTCAGTTTTGGGGGATTCCACGATTCTTTCTTTAAACAAGATTGGTTTTCATGCATATATTCCCCGTGTTTTTAATAAAAAAGACAATACTCCACCTCCCTTTTTCCAATCCACGGAAAAAAGGTAAACAAATCTATCCTTCTTTTCCTTCACTACGCTACCTGCACAAAACTCCTCAATTTCCCCGACCATCCCTCGCGCAGACGTCCAAGCGCCATCCCCAGCATGACCACCAGCGCAAACCCCACCCGCACGCGCATCTTCTTCAGCCCTCGGATGGTGTGCGTCTCAAAGCCGTACATCGTATCCAGACGGGAAAACACGCGCTCCACCGCCGTGCGTTTGCGGTACTCTCGCACCCATCTCGCGCTCCCGCGCGCAATCGGCGGAAACAAACGCCGATCCACGTCCATCCGAATGCGCCATCCTCTCGCCACGGGGCACCGGGCCACTCCGGCACAGGAGAGGCCGTAGGCCCTGGCCGGACACCGCTTTTTCAGCGTTCCGCGCTTCTCTTCAAAGCCTCCTTCGGCCATGGTCCGCATGGTCCCCGTTTCCGGACACACGCAGAACACGCGGCCTTTGTTGTCATACACCACGTTTGTTTGCCCCTCAAAAAGCCGCGTTGCCTCACCGTCCCGCCAGCTTGCCCGAATGTCGATCACCGGTCGGATGCGGTGTTCGTCCCACAGGCGCATGATAAGTTTTGAGTCGTCATAGCCTTTGTCCGCCACAAGCACTTCGGCACGCGTGAGCACTTCTGGACGTTTTGCTTGCAGCTTGTCCAAAAGGGCATGGGCTGTGGCGACATCGGCTTTTGAGGCGGGGGTCACGGTGTAGACCACCGGCAGTTCATGAGTGCTGTCGACGATGAGATGCAGCTTGTATCCAAACCACCGGAGCTTTGTCGCGTTTCCCTCGCGGTCGTGCACCGTCTTAAACCCATAATCCGCATCTCTGTCTCGCCGCCCGTCGGGTGCGGTGTTTTTCGGCCGGTAGCGCGCGTACGACCGGATGGCTTTGCTGTCTAGGGCCAGGCGCTTGCCGTAGTCGGGAAGGTACGCGGCCACAGCTTGCTGGAGCGCGACAAAGAGGGACTCCAGCTCGGCTTCATGGGCTTCAATCCGTTTCCAGAAGCGACTGAAGGCCGCGGCACTTGGCACATGGTCACCAAAGCCCAAAAGCCAGCGCAACTGTCCGTTTCGGCTCAGTTCGCGTCGCAGGGATTCGACGCTCGGGTGCTGGAACACGACGAGGGCGATATACGCATTCCACATGGCCCGCACGGGATAATCGTCCCGGCCCCTGCCGCGGGCTTTCTCCAGTTTTTGCATGAGCGCTTCGTCCGGGAGAGATCAAGTCCAGTATCATGTGTAAATTGCCCTCTTCGGCGAATGAAAGGACAGGTCACTCAGGCATTCACAACGTGCAGCATGGCCGGCTCAGTGGATTTCTGTTGTTCCTTCTTCCACTGCCAATACTCATCCATATTCAGGTAGCGGTGCCCAGTGGTCCACGTCTCGTCTATCTCCATGAGTAGCGCTCCAAGCAACCGTATCACGGATTCCCGGTTGGGAAAGATGCGGATGACTCTTTCACGGCGGCGAATCTCCTCGTTGAGTCGTTCCACGCCGTTCGTGGTACGCAAGCGCCGCCGATAGCGATCCGGCAAGACCAGCACGGCCGTGACGTCGTCAAAGCCCTCCTCTAGCACCTTGACGGCCTTGGGTGCCTTCTCAGCGTACTCCTCCACAAATTCATTCATGAGCAGTCGGGCCGTCTTGAGGTCGGGCGCATCAAGAATGGCTCGTACACGCTTGTAGACCTCCTTCTGCAACGCCTTGGGTGTGGCGTCCAAGATATTGCGCATGAAGTGGGTCTGGCACCGTTGCCAGGTGCATCCCTGAAACTCCGTCTGCAGTGCCTTCACCAGCCCGCCATGACTGTCAGACACCACAACGTCAACGCCGCGGAGACCCCGGTTCTTCAGCCAGGCAAAGAACTCCCGCCAGCTGGCCTCCGATTCGCTGTCGCCCAACATCAAGCCAAGAATCTCACGGTACCCTTCTTCGTTGATGCCAACAGCGATCATGGCCGCTCGAGAGCGAACACGCCCTTCCTCCCGAATCCGGAGTACCAAAGCGTCCACCAGCAGGAACGGATAACGATGCTCAGCAAGGCTGCGATTATTCCATCCCTGAACGATGGGATCAAGGCGCTTGCACAGCTCGGAGACCGTGGACTTCGAGAACGTCGTGCCGCACAACTGCTCGGTGACTTTCGCCACGTCCCGGGTGGACACGCCGTTCACAACCATCTCCATCAGGGCGATGATGAACGCTTGTTCGCTGCGCTGGTACCGAGCAAACAGCTCTGTGGAGAACTGGCCATTCCGGACCCTCGGAACCCGCAACACCAGCCGCCCCACACGGGTTGTCAGGGTGCGGGTGACTGTTCCGTTGCGATAGCCTTGGCGTTCTTTCGTGCGCTCGTATGGCGCCGCTTTCAGATGCTCCTGCACTTGCGCTTGGAGGATCTGGTTGACCACACTCTCCACCAGCTTTGCCACGCCTCCATCCCGCTGAAAGAGGCCTTCCAAAATCTCGTCGTCCACGGTAATCTGGTACTGAGCCATCCGGTATCCCTCCTGGTGAAGTGGTTTCTTCTCCGCCTCACATTCTACCAAAGAGGGCCGGATGGCTCATTTTATGTTACCTGGACCATCCGTTTTTACACATGATACCGGACACGACTCCGGGAGATGTTCAAGGACAAGCCTCAGGCGTTCGAGATCGCCGAGTCCGGCAATTTCGTTCCACGAAAACAGGGAGCCTTGTGGTATAATGGCCATACAGGTCTACTCCTTTGGGCAGGTTCTCCTCCTTTTGAGTTTACCAAAAGGAGCGGCAACCTGCTTTTTTATGTTCAAATTTTGGGTTCCTCTTTTGTGGGGTAAGTATTGTCAGACAACTTTTTCGACATGGCTCTGAACGACCCAGAAAGCGTTTGCCCCCACCTTTTCGGTGGGGGATTGACCGTTTTGTGAAGGTGAAAGTGAGCCGAATACCAAGGGATTCGGACAGCGAAAAAGGCTCAGAAAGAAAGAAACCGGCCTTTCGGCCGGTTCCAACAGGGGTCCAGGTTTCAACGGGATGATGGACGTTCCACACACAGAAAAGCTCAGTAATTGTTCAAGTTCGCCAGCACGATCACCCCGGTGCCCCAGAAGATGACGAGCCACATGACGACGGTAAACCAGGCGAAGCGCCAGAGGGTGTTGGCCGTCTCGACTTTGCTGGCTTCGTACACGCCGGCCCGACGGCCGCCCTTGTACAGGACGTAAAGCACGAAGGCAAACACGGCAATGCCGACCCCGAGGGTGCCGAAAAAGAGGATCGGGCCGAAGATATTGAGGTGCATCGGGTAGTTGTAGATCGTGTGGTTGAACTTCGCCAGCTCGATCATGCGGATCGCTTCCCGCATGATGCCGACGGCGAGGTCGGAGAAGAAGGCGAGCCCGACGAGCGTCGGCGCCACCCAGCCCGCCGACGACCGGCTCCAGGCCATAAGAAGCGCCCAGACGATGGCGACGAAGCCGATCGTTCCCCAGATGACCGGGTGCCCGAGCGTCCCCTGCAGCGCATTGTAGAGGATCGCGTCGAGGACGAGGAGCGCGCCGGCCACGGCGGCGAGCTTCTGCCCGACCTGGCCGAACCAGGCGACAAAGTTCTGATCCATGTCCTCCCGCTTGGAGAAGAACCAAGCGTACCCCTTCATGTAAATCCCGAAGACGAACAGCGAAAGCAGGATGAAGAGCAGGTACCGCGGCACGCTGAAGGCGTAGACGTGCCACCCGCTCGTATTCATCGTCGTGCCGCCGTTCGTGTACCAGTCGACCCACTTATCCGGGAAGAGCTCCTGATACGAGAAGATGTGCATCGCCGCCGCGGCGTAAAGGATCCCGGCAAACGAAAGGAGCGGGAAGATGACCAACCACGACGGGCTCCGGTCCTGGTTCCGGAAGTAGAAGAAGTACGCCGCGTAGTAGGCGAGGATCACGATCGGGACGAACAGAATGACCAGCCAGGCCGATAGGTTGTTCGCCGTATACCAGAGGTTGTCGTAAATGACCTGGGTAAAGAGGAGCGGCGCCACCCCGAAGACGATGCCGAGTGAAAGGGAGATGATGGCGATCTTGATCGTCTTCTGGCTGAGCTTCCGCCATTTCAGATCCCGCTGAACATACCCGTAAATCGTCATCAGCAGGCTTCCGATCGTGATGTTGATGAAAAACATGTGCATGGCCCACGTGAGGACCATCAGCACCTGGATGACGACCGGGTAAAAGTCGATGCCGCTCGGCGACCGGAGCACGTTCAGAAGTTCGGTCGTATCGACGGGCATCGCAACGCCCTCCTTTTTGCCAAAATCCCACCCGCGCAACGGACGATCCGCTCACCGGGCGACCCCGGAGCAGGCGCCTCAGCGGGCCGCCTGCTCCGTCGCCCGCTTCGATTCGACGTACTGCTTCGTGATGTCCGCGAGGTACGCCGCGAGCGCCCGAATCTCCTCATCCGTTCCGGCAATTTGCGGCATGTACGGGGCCGCCCCTTGATGCGGATCGCCGGAAAGCCGCCGCTCGATGAACTGATAGATCACGTCCGGCCGCGTCGACACCTGCTCCAGCTTCTGCACGAGCGGCCGCGGCCCCGCCGGATCAAGGCTGTGACAGTGAGCGCAGCTGATCATCGCCATCGCCCGACCGGCCTCGAGCATGTTCTCCGGCGTGACCGTCTTCACGCTCGCCGGGACGAACGGATGGACCTTCAAAAAGCCGTGCTCGTCGATGAACGGAATCTCGCTTTTTACGCCCTTGGCCGGAACATCCCGGGCGACAATCTGGTTGACGTACAGATAATCGCCGGCGATATACGGCTTCCGGAGCCACTCCCGGATCCGCTCCTGCGGGAAAATCGTCAGTCCCAGGACGACGACCATCAGAAGGGCAAGGAAAGCGAGCGACCGGTTTGCCTTCGGCAGCGCATAGAAGAAGGCGAAGACGAGGGCGATGAGAATGATCGAGATGAAAATCGTGTTCTTAAATGCCTCCGGAATGGCAAAGTCGAGCGTGACCTTCGCCCGATCCGGCAGCGTGTCGAGATACCAGATCATCGACATGCCGGCCAGCAGGAGGCCGCCGATGCCGATGAGGGAGACCTCCCGGACGAGCTCCTGGCGGAGCTTCGACTCCCGCATGCGGGTGGCGATCGCGAGCCCCATGAGGGCCGCTAGCGCCACGGTAAAGGACGTCCGGACCGCCACCTGCGGGAAGTAGTTCGGGTTATAGAACGAGTCCATGATGTTCCCGGTGTGGAACCACTTTTCGCTTCCCGGCGACATCATGAAAGAAAGGATGCCGACGATCAGAAGCAGCGTCCCCCAGGAGACGATGGCGAACACCCAGGAGATGTGCATGAGCGTCCGACGGTCGACCTTATCAAAAATGTAGTAGATGATATAGACGAGCGCCACTTCCGTGACGAACCAGACCCACTCCGCCGCCCACGCCCAGACGAAGTTGTGGATGAGGGCGGAGATCCCCCGGGGGTTCGAGACGGTCGTCGAGAACCAGATCCCTGGCCCCGTGAGCGATCCGACGATATACGACGTCAGAAGGAGGACGAGGAAGTACCGCTTGACATACGTATAGATCTCCTCGTGATTCCCCTTATACGCCTTATAGAGCAAGTACGCGAGCAAAAACGACGCCCCGACGGAGATGTGCGAGAAAAGAACGTGCGTCGAAGCGATGGCCGCGACGACGTAGCCGCTGCCGAAGTTCGGCACGTACCACTGCGGGTAAAAGCCCAGCAGATCCTGCCACATGCGCGTCCCTCCTTCAGTCCGTTCCGCAACTCATGGACGAATATCCCAGCTACGGGATACCGTCCGGTTGCTTCCTGCTTCCTCGACGGGGTGCTCGTAGACCGGGTCTCCCCGTTCCGCCGCAGAGCCCATCTCCACAGGCTTAACTTCCCGCGGAACTCGCGGTAGGGCAGTTTATACGCCCACTGCCAGGGTAAAGAGGGCGGCCTTGGTTTTCAGCACGTTCTTCGTTCGCAGCTGTTGGAAACCCCGTCCGCCCGGGCCGCTTCCCCGGGCGGACGGAGGCTCCTCCCGCAAGCGCCTCACCGCGTTTCGGCGGCCTTCTGCTCGGCTTCCTTGGCCTTCGCCGCCTGGATCATCCGCTCGGCGTAGGCGGTGTACCACGGAAGCGGTCCTTTGTCGAGGCCTTTTTCCCGCATCGCCTGAGTGATGTAGGCGACGTCGTCCGGCTGCTCCGCCTTCGGCCAGTCGACCTCCCACGTCGGCGCGCCGTTGACCGTCTTCGCGCCCGGCTGCGGTTTGTCCGGCCGCGGATGCGACAGGATGTACGCCGCCAGGTCGACAGCCTCCTGGGTCGTGAGCGTCCCCGGCGCCTTCGTGCCCATGGCGATCTTCGGCATGTACTTCTGGATGAAGCCGGCCGCGGTTCGGATGCGGGCCATCCCGGCGCCCACGTTAAACGAATCGTCGCCCCAGAGCGCCGGCCCCTGGGTCGGACCGAAGCCGCTCCCTTCGCCGTTTACGCCGTGGCACGCGGCGCAGGCCTGCTGGTAGAGCTTCTCGCCGTTGGCGAGGTTCGGCGTCGGGAGCGGACCGGACAGCGCCAGCTTCGGGACCCAAGGCCGCTTTTTCATATCCTTGGGAACGTTCTTAGAAATAAATTCCAGATAAGCGACCATGTCCTTCATGACCTGGCTGTCCTTATCCGGCGCGATGCCGTTCATGCTCCGCTCGAAGCACTGCTGAATGCGGTCTTCGAGGACGATGTCCGTACCCGAACGGCTGTTGTACTGCGGGAAGACGTTCTGGATCCCGACGAGATTGAGGCTCGGGCCCGCGCCGCCGTCGGCGTGGCAGCTCGCACAGGAGAGCTTGTTCCCGACATACTCCGGGAGCGCCGCGGCGGTGTTGACAAAGTACTCATGGCCCCGCTTGATCGACTCCCCTTCCGGGCCCGACGGGACTTCGTCCAGGCTCGGCACGGGGGGCATCGACGCCAGCTGGGCCATCACGTTGGACGTCGGGTAGCTGGCCACCGCTTTCCAACCGACATAGCCGACGACGATCAGGCCGGCGATGGCGAGGGAAAGGGCCACCTTGCCCCACTTGCCCATGGGTTCCCCTCCTCGTTCCGTTTTTCTCTATACCCCCTCCGGAAGTACCGGTACCCCCATGACCGGTCGCCCCCATTATACTGTGAAAGCGTTGTTAATTCAAGACACCAGGTAACGATTTTGACCGCTTTTTGTCTTAGGGGGAAACTCTGATTCGATAAGCTCAACGATGAAAAACCGAGCATAAAAAAACCGAGCGATGCCGCTCAATCGCTCGGGGTTGAAAACATCGGCGCGATACAAGTCGAATGGCGCGGCGCTCACCGGCCTTCTCGGGCGCCCAGCATGACGAGGAGCGTGTCGAAATTCTGCTCGATGAGGTCCTGAAGGTGGACGCCCCGGGCCAGCTGTTCCTTCGTGACGTTCTCCAGCGTGGAGAGCTCGACCGCCCTGGCCTGTGTTTCCTTTTGCACCTGCCGGGCGATTTTGTTTTCCGTAAGCGACTCAAACCCGATGTAGCGGATGTCCTTGGCCTTGATCTCGTCGATGATCGCCTGCAGCTCTTTCGGCGTCGGATCTTCGTTCATCAGCCCGCTGATGGAAATTTGTTCCAGACCGTAATCTCGGGCGAGGTAACCGAACGCCTGATGAGAGACGACGAACTGCCGCGTCTTCGCCGCTTTGAGCCCGTCGCGAAACGCCTGATCGATCCGGTCGAGCGTCCGGGCGAGGGCGTCGTAATTCGCCTCAAACGTCGCTTTGTCCTCCGGCCGGAGGTCCGCCAACGCCGCGGCCATCGTCCGGCCGATCTGCTTGAGGTTGGCGATGCTGAGCCAGATGTGCGGATCGTACGACGGAGCTGCGGCCGGCGTCTCGTCGCTTTGATCATGGCCGGCCTCTTGGGTCGTCTCGCTCGCCTGGCCCGGTGCAGCCATTCCGTGGGCGTCGCCGGGCGCGGGCCCGGAACCTTGAGCGGCATCGGCTTCGTCGCCGTGCCCATGATCGAGCTCGCCGCCGTCCTCATGGGCATGGCCGGGCAAAAGATCCAGACCGACGCTCACGTCGACGAGCTTCGTCTTGGCGGGATCGACGTTGGCCCGCACTTTATCGAGCCAGCGTTCAAAACCGGCCCCGACGTAAAAATAGACGTCCGCATCGGCGATCTTCCGAATGTCTCCCGGCGTCGGCTCAAAGTCGTGGGGCGCGGCCCCCGGCGGCACGAGCTGCTCCACCAGAACGCCGTCGCCGCCGATCTGCTTGACGAGGTCATAGAGGGGATAAATCGTCGCCACGGCGCGAATCGGCTCTGCCGCGGCCTTCGGCGTCGCATCCGCCGCGTTCGTTTTTCCTTCTCCGGCGCCCTCTTTCGGCGTCCGGGCGCCGGTGCCGCATCCGGCGGCGACGAACGCCACCAGCGCAACAAGCACCAGCAGCCGGGACAAGCGGAATAAGACGGCATGCGTGCTTTTGGGCGAACGCATGTGCGGCGATCCCTCCCCTCCGGTTTTTGAAAGCACCCCCAACGGCCTCCGTTCAAAGACCGGACCGACCGGACGGCCGGGATGGACTTCCTTCCGATTCTGCCGGGCGGGGGTCGGCCGGCGACCGGCCTAGTGGGCCGTCGCCTCGGCGCACGACCGGCAGTAGCCGTAGACTTCAAATTTATGCCCGGCGATGATGAAGCCGTCCGGCTGACTCCACATCGCGTCGAGCGGACAGGCCAGGATTTCCTGCGTCGTCCCGCAGGAAAGGCAGATCAGGTGATGGTGATGGCCCTCGATCGGACAACGGAGGCGGTAGCGCCGTTCGCCGTCGAACTCCGTCATGTGGACGATGCCGAGCTCGTGAAAGAGCGCAAGGTTGCGGTAGATCGTATCAAAGCTTAAATCCGGATAGTCCCGGTGCATCAGGCGAAGGGCTTCTTTGGCGGTGAGGTACCGATCTTCCCGGGCCAGGAGGCGAAGGAGCGCCTCCCGCTTGCCGGTCGACTTGTAGCCCTTCTCTCCCAGGATGCGGAGCGCCTCTTCGACCGTCACGACTCTCCCCCCTTTCTTGGGTGGCCCCCAACGGCATCAGCGAAGACGTTGCGCGGAAATCCGCTTCGCCGGCGCCGGCGAGGGCGACGCCGAGCGCCCGCACTCCTCGGACCGACCGGCCTCATCCGGCCGGGCGGACGTCGAACCGCGCTCCACGCCGATCGGTCGGCGGCGAAGGGCGCCGGCCCTCCGCCGATGACCGAGTCTCAGGCGTTCGGCGGCGAGGACGGCGAGAAGAATTCCGGCGGCGACGAGGACGATCGACCCGCCGGTGGCGAGGTCAAAGGCGTACGACGCCGTCAAGCCGACGAGGACGCTCGTCTCGGCGAAGACGATGCTTAAGAGCATCAGAACCCGAAAGCTTTTCGCGAGGCGGAGCGCCGCCGCCACCGGCAGCGTGATCAGGGCCGAGATGAGCAGGGTCCCGACCACCTGCATCGCCACGCTGATGACGAGGGCGATGAGAGCGCTGAAGATGAAGTTGAGCGCCCGATGCGGCACGCCGGAGACGCGGGCCGCCTCCTCGTCGAACGAAAGGAAGAGAAGCTCCTTATAAAACAGAGCGACCGTCCCGACGACGACGAGCGCGAGGGCGGCGATCCGAAGGACGTCGCCGGCGGTGACCGACAAGATGTTCCCGAACAGAAGCCCGATGAGGTCGACGTTGATTCCCCGGGCGAGGCCGATGAGAACGATGCTGAGCCCGATCCCCGCCGACATGATGATCGGGATCGCAAGCTCAGAATACGAACGGTATGTCGTCCGCAGCCGTTCGATGAGGAGCGCCGCGATGAGGGCGACGGCGGTGCCGTAGCCGACAACCGGAAAGCGGCTTAAGGCCGGATACGTCGCCCCCAGGAGATAGCCGAGGGCCACGCCGGCCAGCATGACGTGCGCCAGCGCGTCGGCGATGATCGAAAGGCGCCGGACGACGACGAACGCGCCGATGAGCGGGGCCACGAAACCGGCAATCAGACCGGCCAGGAGCGCATGCCGCAAAAACGGATAAGTCCAGAACGCCGCCACCATCTCACCCAATACGCCCATCACGCCCTCCCCTCCTCCCGCGCCCCGGCCCGAAGCGCCTCCGATGCGTGGCCGTGGGAGAGGATCGCCATCCCGTGGCCGTACGTCCGGCCGACGATCGCCTCCCGCTCGGCGCGAAAGCCGGCGGCACTCCCGTGGTAGAAGAGCTCGTGGTTGAGGCAGGCGATGGTGTCCATCTTCTCCGAGACGACGCCGAGGTCGTGAGAGACGAGGATGATCGACAGGTCCCGCTCCCGGTGGAGCTTTTCCAGAAGGGCGTAGAACCGCTCCTCCGACCGGGCGTCGACGCCGACCGTCGGTTCGTCGAGGATGAGCACGTCCGGATCGCCGACGAGCGCCCGGGCGATGAACACCCGCTGCTGCTGGCCGCCGGAGAGGGCGCCGATGTGCCGGTGACGAACATCCGCCATGCCGACAAAATCGAGCGCTTCGAGCACTTTCTCCGCCTCCCGCCGTCCCGGCCGGCGAAAGAGTCCGAGGCGCGCCGTAAGCCCCATTCGGACAACTTCTTCCACCGTCGCCGGAAAGCCGGTGTTGAAGCTCGCCGCCTTTTGCGAGACGTAGCCGATCCGCCCCCAGTCGCGGAAGCGCTCGATGGGCGTTCCAAACCAGCGAACCGATCCTTCCTGAAGCGGCAAAAGCCCGAGGATGATCTTAAGCAGCGTCGACTTTCCGGAACCGTTCGGACCGACGAGGCCGAGAAGCTCTCCCCGGTGCAGGGTGAGTGAGACATGGTTCAGCACCGGTTCCGCCTCATACCGAAAGGTGATGTTCTCCGCCTCCAGAACGCGTTCCTTTTCGAACAAGGCGCCCATCGCCCACCCTCCTTTCCGTCAGGACGTCGGGCTTCGCGCCGGGATGCGTCCCCCTCTTTTTGGCGGCTTCACTCAGAATCGGAATGATTCCGTTTTATTGTAGATCTGCCCGCCCCTTCTGTCAAGCGGCTTAAAACCTCCCAAGTGGATTAAAAATTTCCGCTGCTTTTGGCGTTATGCCTCAGGTGTTCCTCGTACGTTTTGCTGAAATAATGCCCGCCGCTCCCGTCGTTTTTGGCGACGAAGAAAAAGTAGTCGTGTTCTTCCGGCCAGAGCACCGCCTCGAGCGACTTTTTCCCGGGGTTGGCGATCGGCCCGGGCGGGAGGCCGTCGTGAAGGTAGGTGTTGTACGGATCGTTCACCTTCAAGTCTTCGAGCGTAAGCCGCTCCTTATGCACGTCGAGGACGTATTCGACCGTGGCGCACGACTCGAGCCGCCAGCGGGCCTTGATGCGGTTATAAAAGACGCCGGCGATCCGGGCCCGTTCATCGTCCCGCATCGCCTCCCGTTCGACGATCGACGCGAGCGTCACCGCCTGATCGACCGAAAGGCCGAGCACCGCCGCCCGTTCCGCCCATGCTTCGGGAAACATCTCCTCAAAACGCCGAAGCATCCGTTCGATGATGGCATGGGCCGAAGCGTTTTTGTCCACCGTGTACGTGTCGGGAAAGAGATAGCCCTCCAGGCGGTACTTGCGCTCCGGAGAGGTAGGAATTCGGTCCAGATAGCGAAACGCGAAGTCGCCTTCGTTCACTTCCCTTAAAAAGACTTCCCGATCGACGAGGCCGAGCGACTGAAGCCGATCGGCGATCTCATCCACCGTAAACCCTTCCGGAATCGTAAACGTCACCGTCTCCCGGTAGACGTCCCCCCGGGCGAGGGCGTCGACGATCGCCTCGAGCGTCATCCCCGGCCGGAAGCGGTACACCCCCGCCTGAAGGCGACCGGCCGCGTCGGGTCGCATCAGGCGGACGTAGGCCCAGAAGACGACGTCGTTCCGGATGAGGCCGGCCTTCTGAAGCGCCCGGCCGATGGCACGGACGTCCGCCCCCGCCGGCACCGTCACCTCGACCTCCGGCCCCGGCGGAAGCGGGCGCAGCTCCGCCCGCATCCACCCGAAAGCGGCGACCAACCCGGCCGCGACGATGGCGATCAGGCCCAGCCCTCCCCAGAGCACCCGGCGCCGCTTCATCCTGCCTCTCCTCCCCCACGAAAAAAAGGGCGGTCTCCCCGCCCCCTTCATCCGACGCCTTCCGACCGGCAGCCCTTCCCGGCGGCCCTCTGTCGCTTGCTCGCGGACCGCCCGGCGGCCGATCCGGCCGTGGCACCGGCGGCTCGATTTCTACCGGCGCTTCGCCGGGTCACACTTGGCCTTCGTCGACAAGCGTCTGGAAGGCCTCCTCGACGAGGGCCCACTCTTCATCCGTCTCGATCGGGTAAAGGGTCATGCCGCCCTCTTCGTCTTCTTCGTAGCGGAAAGCGAGCACCTCGTCCGCTTCCTCGTCCCCGTCGTCTTCTCCGTCGTCGAGGGCCGAGACGAGGATATAGCGCTTCCCGGAATCTTCGTCGTCGATCTCCGTCAGGATCTCGTACGCCTGCTCGTTGCCGTCTTCGTCGGCAATGTAAATGATGTTCTCTTCGATGTCGTCGAAGTCGAGGTCGAATTCGGGGTCGTGATCGTGGTCATGGTCGTGGGGATGGTCATGGGCGTGGTCGTGACCATGGTCATGAGCGTGATCGCGGCCGTGCGCGTGGGCGTGCTCGTGTTCATCCCGGTGATCGGTCATTGCGGCGGACCTCCTTGTGCCCGGCGGGCATCGAGATAATGTTGCAAAATGAACTGAGCGGCCAGGGCGTCGATGACGTCTTTCCGCCGCCTCCGGCTCAAATCCGCCTCGAGGAGCACCCGCTCGGCGGCGACCGTCGTGAGCCGTTCATCCCAGTAGATCACCGGGAGGCCGAACCGACGGGCGATGTGCCGCCCGACCGCCCGGGCCTGCTCAGCCATTTTCCCCGGGGTGTTGTCGAGGTTTTTCGGCAGGCCGACGACGACGGCTTCGACGCCGTGGCGCGCGATGAGCTCTCCCAAGCGGTCGAACTCGCCGCCGCCTCTCCGGCGGACGGTCTCGAGGGCCTGGGCGGTGATTCCGAGCGGATCCGACAGCGCCACGCCGATCGTCTTCGTCCCGACGTCGAGGGCCATGATCCTCATCTTTTAACGTGTTCCCCCGCGCAAAAAATATGTAGGGCGGGCGTCTAGCGACGCGCCTCGCCCAACACTTCCCGCTCGAGGTAATACGTGAGCAGATGTTCGATCAAGTCATCCCGCGGCACTTTCCGGATGATCGTCCGGGCATTGTTGTGGCGCGGGATGTACGCCGGTTCACCGGAGATGAGATAACCGACGAGCTGGCGGATCGGGTCATAGCCTTTTTCTTCCAAGGCCCGGTAGACGGCCACGAGAACTTCGTGCGGCGACTGGGGGTCGCCGCCGGGCGCGGCGTCGAACTTCCGCGTCTCGTCGTTCATGGCCGTCCCTCCCCGCTCCCCTGACCGCTTCAACCGTATCATACCGCTTCAGCCAAGGATTGTAAAGACGGCCTGAAGGGCCTCATCGACCTTTTCCGGCCGCTTTCCGCCGGCCTGGGCCATCTCCGGTCGGCCGCCGCCGCCGCCGCCGGCGATCGCCGCGATGCGCTTGACGATCTCCCCGGCATGCACGCCTTTTTGCACAAGGTCCGGCGAGACGGCGGCGGCAAAAAGCGCCTTGTCCTCCGCCGCCGCGCCGAGCACGATGACCACCCCCGCCTGGCCTTTCGGGCTCGACCGAAGGGCGTCGATCGTCTTTCGGAGGGCGTCCATGTCCGGAGCGTCAACTTTGGCCGCAAGCACCGTCATGCCGGCGACCGTCCGGGCCCGGTCCCAGAGGGCGAGGGCTTCGTGGGTGGCGAGCTTGTCTTTGAGCCGGTCGTTCTCCCGCAGGGCGGCTTTGAGCTCCTGCCAGAGGGCGTCGATCTTCGCCGGCACGTCCGCCGGCTCCGCCCGGAGCGCCTCGGCGGCCCGGGCGAGGAGATCAAGCCGCTCCCGGACGTAGCGATAGGCGTGCCGGCCGGTCACCGCCTCGATCCGCCGGACGCCGGCGCCGATCCCGCCTTCAAAGGTGATAACGAAGAGGCCGATCTCCTGCGTGTTCCGGACGTGGCAGCCCCCGCAGAGTTCCAGGCTGTAATCGCCGACCTTCACCACGCGGACGATCGCGCCGTATTTCTCGCCGAAGAGCGCCATCGCGCCCATCTTTTTCGCCTCGTCGAGGGGCTTCAGGAACCAGTCGACCGGAAGCGCCGCCCAGATCTGTTCGTTCACCTTCGCCTCGATCGCCCGGAGCTCCTCCGGCGTAAGCGGGCCGTAATGGGAGAAGTCGAACCGGAGCCGGTCCGGCGCGACGAGGGAGCCGGCCTGGGCGACGTGGGGGCCGAGGACGTCCCGGAGCGCCTGATGGAGGAGGTGGGTCGCGGTGTGGTTTTTGATCACGTCCGCCCGCGCCTCCGGATCGACGGCCGCCCGGACGACGTCCCCTTCCCGGACGGCGCCGCTTCGGACCCGCACCCGGTGGGCGTGCTGGCCGTGGGGCGCCTTCGTCACGTCGAGGACGTCGAGGACGACGCCGTCGCCTTCGATCGTCCCCCGGTCGGCCACCTGGCCGCCGCTTTCGGCGTAAAAGGGCGTCTCGTCGAGGAAGACGAGGCCTTCATCTCCGGCTTCGAGCGCCGGCACCCGCCGGTCGTTCCGGAAGAGGCCGATCACCCGCGCCGCCGGCACGTCGAGGACGTCGTAGCCGACGAAGCGGCTTTCGGCGCCGAACGTCCGGAGCTCGCCGCCCTGCACCTGCATCGAGTCGACCGCCGCCCGGGCGCGGCGGGCCCGCTCCCGCTGCACCTCCATCTCCCGTTCGAAGCCTTCCCGATCGACGGCGAGGCCATGTTCGGCGGCGACGTCGACGGTGAGGTCGAGCGGAAAGCCGTACGTGTCGTAGAGGACGAACGCCTCCTCGCCGCTCAGCGCCGACCGACCTTCCCGCTTCGCCCGGGCGATCGTCTCCTCGATGAGGCGCATCCCCTCGTCGAGCCGCTCGTAAAACCGCTCTTCTTCCCGCCGGATGACGTCTTCGACGTGACTTTTCCGCACCGGAATTTCGGGGTAGAACGCCCCCATGATCTCCTCGACGGCGCCGACCAGCCGGTGCAAAAACGGCGCGTCGAACCCGAGCTTCCGGCCGTAGCGGACCGCCCGCCGGAGGAGTCGCCGGAGGACGTAACCCCGACCTTCGTTGGACGGCAGCGCCCCGTCGGCGATGGCGAAGGTGAGGGCCCGGATGTGGTCGGCGATGACGCGAAAGGCGACGTCCGCCTCCCGGCTCGAGCGGTACCGGACGCCGGAGAGGGCTTCCGTCCGGCGGATGATCGGGAGGAAGAGGTCGGTGTCGAAGTTCGTCTCGCCGTCCTGGAGGATCGACGCCATCCGCTCGAGGCCCATGCCGGTGTCGATGTTTTTGCTCGGAAGGGGCGTGTACGTCCCGTCGGGATTGTGGTTGAACTGGGAGAAGACGAGGTTCCAGATCTCGAGGTAACGCTCGTTTTCCCCGCCGGGGTAAAGCTCCGGATCGTTCGGATCGTCGCCGAACGCCGGCCCCCGATCGTAGAAAATCTCGCTGTTCGGTCCCGACGGCCCTTCCCCGATGTCCCAGAAATTCCCCTCCAGACGGACGATCCGCTCCTCCGGAAGGCCGATCTCATACCGCCAGATCGCATACGCCTCGTCGTCTTCCGGGTGGATCGTCACGCTCAGGCGGTCCGGGTCAAAGCCGATCCACCGGCGGTCGGTGAGGAATTCCCACGCCCAGTGGATCGCCTCTCGCTTGAAGTAGTCGCCGATCGAAAAATTCCCCAACATCTCGAAGAAGGTGTGGTGCCGGGCGGTCTTGCCGACGTTTTCGATGTCGTTCGTCCGGATCGATTTCTGGACGTTCGCGAGCCGTGGATTCGGCGGCGCCTCCCGGCCGTCGAAGTACTTTTTGAGCGTCGCCACGCCGGAGTTGATAAAAAGAAGGCTCGGGTCGTCGACCGGGATCAGGGAAGCCGGCGGGACGACGAGATGGCCTTTGGCCTCGAAGAACGAGAGGAACTTTTCGCGGATCTCCTGACCTTTCATTCGATCGGGCCCGGCGCGCCGGAGTCGCCGGCCGGGCCGCTCCTCCTTTCTTTGTCAAATTCTTTATCCCCAATTCATCTTTATCACCATAAAAGCGCCCGTCCCTCAGGGACGAGCGCTCGCTCGCGGTACCACCCTGCTTGTCCGGAATGGGCGAGACGGGTCTCCGCCGCACGGCCGGGCCGACACCGCCACGCCGACCTTCGGCGCGCTTCGCCTTCTCCGTGTGCCGCGCCCTTCGCCTTCCGAACCGCTCTCGGCGAATAACGGCCGCCGCCGTCAGGCTTCCCTCCGGTCCTCGGGCGAGCGGGGGCTCTGGACCGATGGATCCCGCCGGACGAAAACCGGCGATCGTCGCCGAGCCGACACCCGGCCGACGCCGGCTTTACCGGCATCGATCTCCGCCGAAACCGGGGCCCGCCGGCGTCCGGTCCAAACAGGGTCCACCGGCGTCCGATCGACGCCCCGGCTTCCGCCGCAACGGCGAACCGGACTTCGCCTGCGCTCCGGACTGGCCTGCGCGGTCCCGCCGGGGCCCCTTGCAGCCACCGGCGATGCCGGGAGGGCCCTCTCTGGGCGGCGGAGCGCCGCGCTTCGGTCCGTCATTGCGTTCGTTTTTGCCTTTTCGTTTCTTTTCGTTTTCCCTTATCGAATTCCCGCGCCAGGGATCCGATCCGGCACAACAACCGCCGTCGCCGCTCACCCGGCGCTTAAGCGTAGTATACCGTGCGGGCGGCGGCGGTGCAAGTCGGCCGGGCTCTAAGCTAAGCCGGATCATTGACCGCATTGATCCGCTTTGAATTCCAGATCGCCCATGGGATCTTGAACGCCTCCACGGATCTGTTTGACCTTCGTATATGTGTGCATCCTCAGTTACAAAAAAGCACCCCCTTGCGCATGCCGATCATATCCCTCATAATGACCGTGTCGCCCATTATAACTTGTTTCCCCGCCAATAAAGAAGCGCATCATGAAGCGTTTTTTCCGTCCCGGCGACCGGCATGCGCTCACGTGGAGGATCTTAAGGATGAAAATGAGAGTATCGGCGGTCCAATATCACCTGCATACGATCCGGTCATTTGAAGATTTCGCCAGACAGGTGGAGCATTACATTAAAACGGCCGCAGAATTCGGCGCCGAGTTTGTCTTGTTCCCCGAATTTTTTACAACCCAACTCCTGTCCATCGGTGACGAACGCGGGAACGCCTTAACCATCCACGATTTGCCCGATTTCACGGAGCAGTATCGGGATTTGTTTTCATCCTTGGCAATTGAGACGAAGATGCACATTATCGCAGGAACCCACGTCGTTCGTAAAGGGGGCCGGTTATACAACGTCGCTCATCTGTTCTATCCGGACGGAAGGATCGCGGAACAACCGAAGCTTCATCTCACGCCGACGGAAGTGAAAGAATGGACGATCACGCCCGGCGACAGCCTGCAAGTGTTTGAAACCGACAAAGGAAAGGTCGCCATTTTAATCTGCTATGACATCGAATTTCCCGAGATCGCTCGCATGGCCAGAGCCAAAGGCGCGGATGTGATTTTCTGCCCGTCCTGTACCGATGATCGGCACGGATTCCACCGGGTCCGTTACAGCTGCCATGCGAGAACGATTGAAAACCAGGTCTATGTCGTGACGACGGGGACCGTCGGTTCCCTTCCCACGGTCGACTTTATGCGGGCTAATTTTGGGCAAGCGGCGGTGATCACGCCCAACGATATTCCGTTTCCGCCCCGGGGTATCCTGGCGGAGGGGGAAATCAATGAGGATATGGTGGTGACCGCGGACCTCGATTTGGAACTGTTAGACCGGGTTCGCCAAAGCGGGTCCGTCACCACATGGCGCGACCGGCGGACGGATCTCTACCCGGACTGGGCATAAGTGAAAAACCCCGCGGTTTGAAGGAGAGAGAAAATTGTACCGGAAAACATTTTACGTTTTTGACCGGGACCGGCCTGTCCCGGCGGTCATCCGAAATTATACGGAACGGGACTTCCCGGATTTAATCCGCATTCAACAGGAAAGCTTTCCTCCGCCGTTCCCGTCCGAGTTACGGTGGAACACGGAACAGCTCAAAAACCATGTGACGCTGTTTCCGGAGGGCGCCTTGTGCGTGGAGGTGAACGGTGAAATCGCGGGATCGATGACGGGGATGATCGTGGACTTTGATCCCGATCATCCGGATCATACATGGGAAGAGATCACCGATAACGGATATATTCGCAACCATCGGCCCAACGGGGATACCCTTTACGTCGTCGACATTTCCGTGCGCCCCGCCTATCGCAAATTAGGATTGGGAAAATGGTTGATGTTTTCCATGTATGACGTCGTGATTCACAAAGGGCTTAAACGGCTGCTGGGCGGAGGCAGAATGCCCGGCTATCATAAAAAAGCGGCGGAGATGACCGCGGAACAATACCTCGAAGCGGTCGTCAAAGGGGAATTGAAGGACCCGGTGATCACCTTCCTGCTTCGCTGTGGCCGAACGCCCGTAAAAGTGATCGCGAACTATCTTGAAGATGAAGAATCATGCAATTATGCAGTGCTTATGGAATGGAAAAATCCCTTTTTCGCCGCCGATTCTTTATAAGGAGTACGAGTATTCAGGATCCCTTGCTTAAACAAATGCACCCGTTGATGCCATACGTATTCTCTCCTGAAGAAGATCCGAGCATTGTTCACGAAGGAAATATGGATGCGTTATTATTCCGCCCCATCGAGCAAGCCGAACGGCGACCGATCGTCTCTTGGACGAACATCGAAGGAGGGCGGCGATCTGCCGCTGTTCGGCTTCGACCCGCTCCAGTAGATGCGCCCGCAGCGCTAAAGATGCCCCCACCACGCTTCTTCCGTCCTCGGTTTTCGCACGCGGACGACCGCCGGCGGCCGTTCACCCCGGCGGTCGTCCGATGCGGCATCCGGCAAGCCGGCAATTCGCGGTCCCGGCCAACGTGCCTCCCGCCCGAAAGCGCTTTAATTGCCGACCGGAACGCTTTTTCCGCTCCGTCGCGCTTTCGCCCAGGCGTCCCGGATGTACGGCACGATCCAACGGTCGAGGCCGATGCGTCCCGCGTTGGCGCCGGCGATGAGGAGGAAGATGCTGAGCAGGATCATCTGCGGGTTGGTGCTCACCGTGCCACTGAACATGAAGGAGAAGTTCATCACCGCTCCAAAAAAGACCGCTGCCGTCGTAAAACACCCAAGAAGCAGTCCGATGCCGACGAGCACCTCCCCCCACGGCACAAGGAAATTGAAGAGCCCGACATTGGGGATGGCGAAACCCTCGAGAAAACGGGCCCACCACCACTGGACGTCGGGGTGGTCGCCGGTGGCCTTCGCCAGAGCGCCCTTGAGGTAGCCCGACGCATCAAAGCCGCTCAGCTTATGCACCCCTGCCATCAACCACGTCCATCCCAGATAGAGCCGGATGACGAAAAGCCCCAGGGACGCGTAAAAATTCTCCCGAAGCCAGAGGACGACGGGAGCGACCGGTTGCGCCGCCGCCACGCCCCGCGTCCAGCGTTCGTCAAATCCCATCTTCTTTCCCTCCTTTCGTCTTTTTCCATCTCCAGTATAACAGCGCCGGAGACGGCATCACAAGCGGAAAGTGAAATGTTTCACAAAGCTGTCAACAAGGAAAGGAGCGGACTGCGAAGAGGCACCTTCCCCCTGACATCGCGGCCCAAAGAAGCCGCCGCTTCCCCCAACCATCGCCGGCTCACCAGGACGGTTCGATCGACGTGCGTTTGGACGCGGAAAGCTTTGCGCGCAGCCATTCCCGGGCCGCGTCGGTGCGAATCGGAAGCGACCCGGAATCGCCGTCGTAGAGATCAGCGATGAGCTCGGCCACCGGCGGCCGCTCGAGGGAGGCCGCTTCGACTTTTTCCCCGTCGGCAAAAAACGCCTCCGGGGTCCAATGCCCGAGCAATCGGCCCTCCTTGAGCACGACAACGCGGTCGGCCCAGTCGGCAACGAACTGCATGTCGTGGGTGGCAACGATGAGCTGGACGCCCTGTTCGCCGAGCGTCTCAAGCACCGCATGGATGCGTCGCCTCCCGGCCGGATCGAGAAAAGCCGTCGGCTCATCAAACAGGATCGTCTCTGGCCGGGCGGCGAGCACCCCCGCGATGGCGACGAGCTTCTTCTGCCCGTAACTTAACGCATGCGGCGGCCGATCGGCCAGGTGGGAAATGGACAGCGTCGAAAGGGCCCAGCGCGCTCGCTCTTCCGCCTCTTCGAGCGGAAGGCCGAGCTGAAGCGGCGTAAAGAGCACGTCTTCCCACACCGTAAGCGAGATGAGCTGATCATCAGGCTCCTGGAACGCAATCCCGACCTCAGGGAGAACGGGCGCACGTCGGTCCGCTTTGGACCGTTCGTAGACGGGCCGACCGCGGTAGCGTACCTTCCCGCACTCCGGGCGAAACAGCCCTTTCATCAACATGAGCGTCGTCGATTTGCCCGAGCCGTTGGCACCGACGATCGCCGTCCGCTGCCCCGCCTCGATCGTCAGCGTGAGCGCCTCCACCGCATACGGCGCCCCCTGCCGGTACCGGTAACAAACGCCGTCCAGCTGAAAGAGCGGTGTGGACATCGCCTGCCTCCTTCACGTCTCTGAATCGCCGGCACGCGCCCCGGACCGACGACGGACGGACACCTGCCGGAGCCCGCCGTGGACGAGCTGTTTCTAAAAACCGCCCAAGTGCTCATGATATCAATCCGGCCGCGATGCGCCTCCAAGGTCACCACCGAACAAACGCCCCCAAGCGCGTCAACGGACGAGCCCCTCCCACCCCAGGAGCAAGAGCAAGGGCAAAAGCCAAAGTGCCGCGATCCACCGCTCCCCCGGCGGACCGGGCGGAAAAGGCGGCAACCGTTCGTCGCCCGTAAAACCGCGCGCGCGGAGGGCAACGGTCACCCGCTCGCTTCGCGCCAGCGTCCGGAGCAAAAGCGCGCCCAAAAGGCGCGACAGCGCGCGGTACGCGGAAAGCGAAAAGAACGACCGTTCGCGATATCCGCGGGCGCGCAAGGCCATGCGCATGCGGGCAGCCTCGATTTTGGCCAGTTCCCCGAAGCGGACGGTAAAACGGAGGAGCCAGACGATCACGCTGGGCACGCGCAGCGCCTGAAGCGCCCGAAAAAAATGGTCGAGGGGGAGCTCGTGAAACAGGAAGGCCAGCATAAAGCCGATGAACAGAAGCCGCCCGCCGTACCGCGCCGCCTGGACGAGCCCCGCGCCTGGCGTGGGAGCGATCAGCGGAAAAAAGAGAAACATCAAAAGCACGATCCACAGCGCATACCGCAGGCGCTGCCACACGTGCGCCGGCGGTACCGCCGCCGCGGCCAGAAGGATGAGGCCGTACACGTCCGACACCAAGATCGACTCAAGCCGCCCGAGCAACGCCCCCAAAAACGCCGAAACAAAGAAAAAGGCCGCTTTCAGCGTGTCAACATCGGATGTAAAATCCCCAATAGCAGCGGATAAAGATTCCCCAAAATCACCGGCATGATTTCCTCAAAATCATCGGGATGAATTCCCCACCCCTGTGTCGAACTATGGCACCTGCCATCACTTTTGGGGAGGTGCCGGTGATGAGGGAGAGTGAGAAGATGGAGATCAGGAAGCTGTATGAGGAGGGCGTCAGCATCTCGGAACTGGCCAGAAGATACGGCCATGACCGCAAAACCATCCGCAAGGCTGTGAGTGAGCCGAGGCAGCAGGAGGAGGGGAGGGTGAAGTCGCGCAGCCGTAGGGTGAAAGGCCACAAGCTGGAGCCGTACAAGGCCTATGTGGAGCAGCGCATGCGTATCGGCGTCCTCAATGCGGAGCGAATCTTTCGCGAGATCCGGGAGCAGGGATATACCGGCGGAATTACCGTACTGCGCGAGTTCATGCACCCTCTCCGCCCGGTTGTCTCTGCCAAGGCAACCGTGCGGTTTGAGACGGCTCCGGGGGAACAAGCGCAAATCGACCTGGGCGCATTCCCCTACCTGGATCCGCAGGGCCATCGGCGCAAGGTATGGTGCTTTGCCATGGTCCTCGCCTACTCCCGCATGCTCTACCTGGAGTTTATCAGAGCGGCGGACCAACGGCATATCCTCCAGGCGCTCCGGAACGCGCTGGAGTTCTTCGGCGGGGTTCCAAAGGTCATGCTCAGCGACAACTGCTCCCCGCTGGTCGTGGCCAACGACGGTCATGGACACGTCGACTGGCAGCCGGCGTACATGGACTTCGCCAAGTACTACGGATTCGTGCCCAAGGCCTGTAAGCCCTACCGAAGTCGCACCAAAGGGAAGATTGAACGGCCCATCGGGTATATCCGGTCCAGCTTCTGGCCGGTTTCGTTCGTGGACCATGACGACCTGAACCGGCAAGGTGCCATCTGGCGGGATACGGTGGCTAATGTGCGCATCCACGGCACGACGCGGGAGCAGCCGGTGGTGCGGTTTCAGGCCGAGACGCTTAAGCCCCTGCCTAAGAGCCGGTACACGCTGGCGTACGCCGATATGCGCAAGGTCATGAGCGATTGTCGCATCTCCTGGAACACGAACATGTACACCGTTCCATGGCGGTATGTGGGGCACACCGTGCTGGTCCGGGAGTTTGAGTCAGGCCGCCTGCAGATCGAGTACGGCGGGCAGGTCATTGCCGAACACCGCGTGCTCACAGGCAGGCACCAGGTCTCAACCGACCCTGAGCACTTCAAGGGCATCCCGGCTGGGACGCCTCATCCGGATCGAGGCAAGGTGCCAGGGTTGCAAATCGGGCCGGACGTGGAGCAGCGGGAGCTGTCCGTCTATGAGCAGATCGCGATGGGAGGTCAGGGGCAATGAGTGAGGCGTTGGTTTTGGCCAAGGCCGAGGAGCAGCTGCTGGAGCTGGGATTGAAGCGCGCCGCGGCGGTGCTGCCGGCGTGCGTGGAGTGGGCAGCGGGGCACCAGGCGACCTATGCGGAGTTCCTGCACAGACTGCTGGATGCTGAGCAGGAGGAGCGATACAGCCGTTACATGCACGCCAGACTCCGCATGGCCAACTTCCCGTATCACAAGACCCTTGCAGATTTCGATTTCTCGTTCCAGCCGTCCGTCGATGAGCGACAAATACGCGAACTGGCCGGCTTGACGTTCATCCGGGAGGGCAGCAACGTCATCTTCCTGGGACCGCCGGGGGTGGGCAAGACCCACCTTGCGGTGGCCCTGGGGATGGAGGCGATTCGACAGCGCATGAGCGTCTACTTCGTGACCATGCAGAAGCTGGTCGCTGACTTGCGACGGGCGTACCAAGAGGGACGGCTGGACAAGCGCCTGCGCATCTACACCCAGCCGAAGCTGCTGATCTGCGACGAAGTCGGCTACTTGCCGCTTGACGCCTTGGACGCCGCGAACTTCTTCCGGCTCGTGTCGGAGCGCTACGAGCATGGCTCCCTGATCATCACGTCCAACACCAGCTTCACCAACTGGGGGACACTCTTCGGTGACCAGGTGCTGGCCTCTGCCTTGCTCGACCGGCTCCTGCACCACGCCACCACCATCAACATCCGCGGCAACAGCTACCGGATGAAGGACAAGCTGCGCGCCGGGGTGACCCATGCGCTGAAGGAGGAGGTGACCGCGTAGATCGAACATACGTCTGGGGAATGATGCGCGATGATTTTGGGGAACTGAATCCGCTGTTTGTGGGGAATCGAACGCGATTTTTTTGGGGAGTTTTAATCCGCTATTGACACAGCGGCGGATGACGAAGTCGCACCGGCGAACGGACACCCCTCTCTTTTGCGCCAGTCCGTCATCGCTTTATCTACCGGCGAAACGAACCGCCCGGCCTTGTCGGCCGCGACGCCAACCACCGGCCGATAAGCCAAAACAGCGCGAACGCCAGAAGCACTCCGACGATCCCCGCAAGGCTTTGCGAAAGCCACGCGGGAAGACCCGGCACGTGATAATCGGCAAACGGCGCATGATACCACACGCGTTCCTGTTCCAGATATCCGAGATCCTCGCCCGCCCGTTCGAACCCGTCCGGATCCGTCGAAGCCCAGAGAGATAAGCCTCCGCCGACGATAAGCGCGATGAACAGCCACACGGCGATGCGCTTCACCTTTCATCGTCCTTCCCCGCCGTCATTCCTTCATCCGAGGGGCGCTTCCCACCTCAGCACGCTTCGCGTTACTTCAGCCCAAGGGCCCGACACGCCCCTCGCTTCATCCGATGCATCCGATGCGAGCTTCATGGCGCCACGTCCGAAGCGCCGTTCGCTAGGCTTCATCGACCAGCCGGTACGCGGACCGGCGCGCAAACGGCAAGATGACCGCCGTGATCAACCCTTCCCCGATCCCGATCCAGGCATGCCAGAAAAGGAGCGTCGCGATGGCCGGCCCATACGGAACGACACCGGACAGCCCGAGCATCAGGGCGATGATGAAGGCTCCCGCCTCCACGCTCAGCCAGGACGCGACAAAGGCCCTCACGGCATCCGGCAGACGCGACAGACCGCCGTAGACGGCCCGCCCGACCAGCGGTGCGACGATGCCCATCGCCAGGATGTTCAGTCCAAGCGCCGTGATCCCGCCGTCCTGAAAAAGAATCGCCTGCAGGAAGAGAATGACGGCCATGATCAGCGTTGCCGGATAAAAACCAAACAAGATCGCCGCAAAGGCGCCGCCGATGAGATGCCCCGAGGTGGCCGCTCCGAGCAGCGGGAAATTGACCATCTGAGCCGCAAACAAAAACGCGGCGGCGGCGCCCATGGCCGGGAGTTTTTCCGGTTCGAGGTCCCGTCTGACCGCGCGCACGCTTTGAGCGAGCACCGCCAGACTCACGGCGTTCGTTCCGATCACGACAGGCGGGCTTAAAAGCCCGTCCGGCACATGCATAGCACAACCTCCATAAAACGTGTCATGACTCGGGATTGTTTTCACTATACCGTATCACGAAGACCTTGTCAAGCGCAGCGAGGCTCTAAGCTCTAAGCTAAAAAGTGTGGTTGCTCAAGCAGGAAAAAGGCGGTCAGAGCGCTCATGGGATCGTCCCCAACACCACACCCCATCCCAAGGAGGCTCTGACCGCCTATGAAACCGTCTATGGACACGCGCTCGGTCTGACGCGCCGGCCACCGTCTTCCCCGCCGGCCGCTTCGCAAAAACGAAGCAGACCTCACCGAGCGTCGGGCAAAAGCGCCGGCCGCGATCCGCTGATCACACTTCTTGATATGGAGCCGCGCAGCGAGGGCAATGCCTTTTCCCTTGATGCACTGGCCCTGCCCAGGCGGGCCTGCGAAGACGGAAGAAAGCCCATGAAAAGCAGGAGCGTTCCATTGACGAGACGGCGTCCTCGGCAAAACGGCAAGACGGAATGACGGACGATACGTCAATTTCATTGACGCCTTAATAGGACATGAGCCGTTGTGCCAGGATCTGTGTCGATCCGCATCATCCGCTTCACACGCCCGCCTCATGTACGCCTGTTCGGTCCTGGGCGTCTGACCGCTCGCGCCTCACGCGCGCCCAGTGCTTAAAAAGCGCGAGCCCAAAACCGAGCGCCGACCGGACTTCGGGATCGGAAAGCGCCCGAAGCAGCGCGAGCGTCGACTTCGGCTCCGGAGGCGTTTCTTTGCCCAACTTGACCGTCCGGTACGCCTCGCCCAGCGCCTTGAGGTCGTCGATGAGGCCGGCCGAGACCGCATCGTCGAGCGCCATCGCCGCCCGCACGAAAAGCCCCGTCACGTCCTGGATCATCGGTTGCGTCATCGACGACTTGGCAACGGCGACAAATTCCGCAATCTCGAAGAGCGCATCGAGTGTGCCCCGCTCGTGCATCGCCTGAAGTCGATCGAGAAGCGGCGCCGCTTCCTCGCTCCGCCGTAAGAGCGCCTCAAGCCGCGCGAGGCGTTCTTCCGTCAGCCAGTCGTCCAGCTTTTCGAGCGCGCCGACTGCCTTCTCCGTCCATTCGACGTCTTTCTTCGTCCATTCGACTTCCATCGCCTCTCCCCCCTACATCTCTCCCCCCTACATCAGACCGCGGGCCGTCAGCCAGTACAGGTCGTTGTACATCCCCTTGAACCAGTGGAGGAGCTGGGACGTCGCGGCCGGCCTGGGTGGGCGGTCGTAGTCGAACGTGATGAAACTCGCGTCCCCCAAACTGTTTTCCAAAAAGCAAGCCACCTTTCCGTTGTAAAGGTGCGTCTCCGGAAGGCCGCGCACGCGATCGACGAGGTTTTTCACCAGCACCTCCGCCTGATAGTGGGCCGTCGACCCCGCCTTGCTGATCGGAAGGTTCGTCGCATCGCCGAGCACATAGACGTCATCCTGGCCGATCATCTTGAGCGTATGGCGGTCGGTCGGAATGAAGCCCGACTCATCGCCGATGCCGGAGTTTAGGATCACCCCGGCGCCTTTGTGCGCCGGGATCGAGATCAAAAGATCAAAAGGATGCTCGCTTCCGTCCATGGTCAAGACGACCTGCCGCTTCGGATCGACCGCTTCCATGTTGAAAAACGTTTCGTATCGGATGCCGCGGGCATCGAACTGTTGTTTCGCCCAATCGGCAATCGGTTCTGCGGCGTGCACCCGGCCGATCGGATACGTGTAAACGATCTCCACCCGATCGCGCAGTCGGCGACGGCGAAAATAATCGTCCAACATGAGCGTCACTTCGACCGGAGCGGCCGGACATTTATGCGGAACGTCCTGCACGATCATGATGCGCCCGCCCGTCCACGTCGTCAAGCGATCGCGCAGCCGCTCGGCCCCTTCGGGCGTATAAAAATCGTAGGTGACCTCGGCCAACCCGGGGACGCTCTGAAAGTCGGGATAGGAACCGGTGGCGATGACGAGCACGTCATACGGATAGTGCCGTTGCGGCGAGATCAGTTGTTTGCGCTCTAGATCGATGCGCGTGATCTCATCCACCACCATGCCGACGTCCGGAAGAAGGAGCGCCCGCTCGGGACGGACGAAATCTTCAAGGGGCCGCTCGTTGAACACGACGAACAAGTACCCGGGCTGATACCAGTGTCGATCGCGATCGGTGACGACCGTCACTTCGACGGTGCCGCGGCGAATTTCCGGGCGAAGCGCCCGCGCCAGACGGTTGGCCACCGTCGTTCCGGCCGTCCCGCCGCCGAGCACGACAATGCGCATGGTCACGGCCACCCTCTCTGATCGTCAATCGGGCACTTCCTCAGCGCTCTTTTTTGATCGCGATCTTCCAGTATCCGTCGGCTTCCTCGACGTACAGCACCGTATGGCCCATCTTCTTCGCCCATTCGGGGATGTCCTTGGCCGACCCGGCATCGTTGGAAAGCACTTCGAGCACGTCGCCGACCTCCGCCGCGCGCGTCGCTTTGATCAACTCCATGAGCGGTCCCGGGCAAAACGATCCCCGAGCATCGATGGTCTTCGTCGCTTGCGCCATCTTCCATCCCTCCCGAATCATGGATCTCGGCCGATTACATCGTGACGATCGCGCCGCCGGCGGCGATGTTGAAAAAGGCGCTCACGCCGATCACGTCATCGAACACGTCGATCAGGTCCGCCTTCGACCAGTTCATCGCGTCCATCGCCAGGGCACAAGCGTAAACCTTCAGCGTCCCCAGTTCCTTTCCGTTCGCGATCAGCTCCGTAAACGGCTGCGCTTTTGCCCGCAGCGCTTCGCCGACGACCCCGGTGCGGAAGCGCCCTTCCGCCTGTGTCGATTTGAGGAACGGGACGAGCCCGTTCATCGTCACGAACAGGTGAACCTCCATCCCCGACATCGCCGCGACCGAGGCGATGAGCGACGCGGCATGCACTTTCTCCAGCTCCTCTGACGCGAGCACGATCGAGAGCTTTTGCGCGTTTTCCGTCATGGGCTTTTCCTCCTTTCGCGAGCGCTTCGGCAGCGACGGATCCCGCGGTGCAGACGGCAAATCCGAAACCGCAGGTTACTACCTTCCCGGGTAAGGTAGTTACGCCCTTATCATAAAGCCACAATCATGGGGCGACAAGGATCTAGTGATGTATTCCACAATGTTGATACAAAGGTATGATCTTCCTGTGAATGCGCCGTGAGCGTTTTGTGAATGCCCCAGATTCGCGTAGCTTTTGCTTGACGCCCGCCGTTTGCCCGCATATGATCGACTTATGACCATCCTTGCCTGTGAGAATCGGATCGAATGAAGATCTTCGTCGGCAGGGATGTTCGAGCGAAGCTGATCGTCTCGACCGTCTCCGGTGAGCGTAAAGGAGTGATCCTGTGTCCCGCGAAGCGCCCGGCGTCCGGTTGACGCCCGCGATCTTGCGCCAGGTCGAAGAACGCGGGCCCGGCCATCTCGTCGTAAGCCGCGACCTCGGCCGATTGTACAAGCTTTACCAGCGCGCCCTAGACGAGGTCGGCCTGACGGAGCCTGAGGCCCGCCTCATTTACGAAGCGTACAAAGGCGTGTCATCGGAAGTGCCTCTTGTCCATGCGGCCGCGCTGCTTGCGGCCAACATCCGCGGGGCCATCCTGGAGCGTCGGCTGGATGAGGTGTACCGCGTCGACGGCGCCGCCCTTATCGAAAAGCTGCGCGGCCTCACCGAGATCCAAGCGCTGGCCATCATCGACGCCGTCGAGCGGATCGCCTACGGTGTCGCTTTTCGTGGGATGGACGAAGCGCAGGCGCTTCGTCTGGCCTTTCGCATCGAAAAGCCGTAACCTGCCTCATCGCCGACGGTCGCGTTCGGAACCGACGGCCCCGCCCGGCAAAAAAGGCCCGATGCCGCTGCATCGGGCCATTGGACGCTTCGTCGTCTCATTCGCTCATTTGACCACATCGATGACCGTATGGCTGTACATGATGTTTTGATCCGTCATCCGAAAAGCCGAAGCGAGCATCTCCGCCGCTTCGTCGGGGATGTCGCGGCCGGCGACGAGGCGCGCGAGCGCCTCGCCGCGGGAGACCTTTTCGCTTTCTTTGAAGTAAAGGGTCGCCCCGCAGGCGAGATCGAGCGGCGCATCCAACCGGCGCCGACCGCCGCCGGCGAGCAGGAGCGCCGCGCCGACCAAGCCGGCATCGACCGGAAGAAGCACCCCTTCCGCCTGCGCGCCGATGACGGCCTCATATTCCGGCTGAGGAAGGAGGGCCGGCTCATCGATAAACGCCGCGTCCGCCCCCTGACGCTCCACCCACTCTTTGAATTTGAGCAGGGCCGCGCCGGAGCGGATCGCCTCATAGACCCGGTTGACCGCTTCCTCAATGGTCTTTGCCGTTTCCGAAAGCAGAAGCATCTCGCCCCCCAGGCGCATGCTCAACCCCAGGACGTCGTCCGGGCCGCGGCCCATCAGGACCTCCACGGCTTCGCGCACTTCATTCGCAGTGCCGACCTCCTGGCCGTGGGGCTGGTTCATATTGACGATCACGGCCGCGCCCTTTTTCCCCAGCCGCCGGCTTAGGCGGACCCAAAGCTCGGCAAACGCCCGGGCGTCTTTTTCCGAACGGAAGAGCGCCCCCGCGCCGACCTTGACGTCCACAAGGAGTGCCTCGTAACCAGCGGCGAGCAGGCGCCCCATGAAAACGGCCACGCCCAGCGCCGGCGGAAGGAGCGCGCTCCCCTCTTGAGCGGCATCCGGTTTGCGCCCGGCACCGTCCGTTCCCTCCGCGCCATACGCCCGACCGATTTCCTCCAGGAAAGCGTCGTAGACGACCGCGAGCAGGCGGTCGGCGGCCGGCGCCATCGACGCCGGCTTTTCCATCACGGCAAGGCCGATGTCCTGCACCTGCTTGAGGAACGCTTCCCGGCCGATGGCGCTCCGAAAGCCGGGGACCGCCGCGAGCTTGTCGACCGACCCGGCATGCGGCCCGAGCCCGCGGGCAGACACGTGGGCGACCGGCAGGCCCAGCGCGGCCACCGCCGGAAGCGCCACCAAAGACGTTTTGTCCCCGACGCCCCCCGTCGTGATCTTGCCCACCTTCACCCCGGGGACGGAAGACAGGTCGGAAGACAGATCCAAGGTGTCCCCCGTCTCGGCGATGGCCCGCGCCAGGGCCAGCGTTTCGTCTTCGCTGAGTCCGCGCCTGGATACGGCCCGGATCAGCGCCCGCGTCTCCGCCTCCGGCAGAGTGCCGTCCACAAGCCCTTCGACCATCCGGCGGATCTCGTGCACCTGAAGCGTCTCGCCGCGCTCTTTTTTCCGGACCACGTCTACGGCATGCATTCACATTCCCCTTTCACGCCGCTCGGGAAGGCGCCCACCGAGGGAAGGCGCCCGCCGAGGGAAGGCGCCCGCCGGAGCGCCCGGCAGAAACCCGCCGAAATCCCCGGCCCCGGATCTCCGGCTAACAGATCCGCGGAAGCTGCATCCCCTGCAGTCTCAACACGCGGCGCCGCGAGCCGAGGGCGCTCTTCAGCAGGACCTTGCCCTCGCCCCGGCCGAGGACGCGGCCGATCACCGCCGCTTCTTTTCCTTCCTCGGTCTCCCGCAAGGCTTGAAGCACGCGCGGCGCGTCGGCCTCGGCGACGATCAGGACGGCCCTCCCTTCGCTGGCGAAGTAGAGCGGATCATACCCGAGAAGATCACACACCCCTTCCACTTCCGGGCGGATGGGGACCGCTTCCTGCTCGATCTCGATCACCGCGCCGAAATCCTCGGCGATCTCGACCAGCGCGGTGGCAAGACCGCCGCGCGTCGGATCGCGCATGAAGCGAATCGACGCTCCCGTCTCCCGCACCCGGCGGATCATCGGATAAAGCGACGTACAATCGCTCGGCAGATCCGTCATCACGCCGAGCTCTCCCCGCGCCGCGAGCACCGCCACCGCATGGTCCCCGATCGGGCCGCTGACGATGACGGCGTCCCCTTCCCGCATCGCTTCCGGATGAAGGTCGAACTCCGAGGGAATCACCCCGACGCCCGCCGTATTGATGATCACGCCGCCGATCGTGCCGCGCTTTATGATCTTCGTGTCGCCGGCGACGATGCGCACGCCGCTTTTTTGAGCCTCGGCCGCCATGGCGTCGACGATCGCCACCAGATCCCGGACGGGAAACCCTTCCTCGATCACAAACCCCGCCGTCAGATATCGGGGGACGGCGCCGCTCACCGTAAGATCGTTCACCGTGCCGGCGACGGCGAGCTTCCCGATGTTGCAGCCGTTCACAAAAAGCGGCTGCAGCGTAAACGTATCGGTCGTGAGCGCGATCCGGCCTTCCGACACCGCCAGGCGGGCCGCGTCCCACTTGCTCTCCTCGGCATGGCCGAAGCGAGAGACGAACACCTCCCAAAGGAGCTTATGGCTGAGTTCCCCGCCTTCGCCGTGCTCGAGGCTCACCTGTTGTCTCGTCATCGACCCACCGCCTTTCATGCGCCTTCGGCCTTTCGGTACCGGCCGCGCGAACGGCAATCAGGCGCGCAAGTATTTGTAATGCGCCGCGCAGGCGCCTTCCGAAGAGACCATGCAGGGCCCGATGGCGTGTTCGGGCGTGCATGCGCGGCCAAAAAGGGGACACGCATCCGGCTCGATGAGCCCTCGAATGACCTCCCCGCAGCGACAGGCCGTCGGCTTCGGCTTGCCCACCTGGACGGGAAACTTCCGCTTGGCGTCAAACCGGGCATATGCTTCCCGAAAGTCCATTCCGCTTTGAGGGATAATCCCCATCTCCCGCCACGGCTGGTCGACGGGGACAAAATAGCGTTCCATCAAGCGGCGCGCCGCCGGATTGCCGTCCTCGCGGACGACGCTCGGGTAATTGTTCAGGACCTCGGCGCGGCCGGCGAGGAGCAACTCGAGAAGCAGGTAGAGCGAACTCAAAAGCTCGTTCACTTCAAAGCCGGCGATGACGCCGGGCTTTCGGTATTCCTCGGCGAGAAACAAAAAGCCCTGCCGTCCGATCACCGTCGCGACGTGCCCCGGGAGCAAAAACCCGTCGATGCGGACTTCTCCGCTTTCCAGGAGATGGCGCATCACCGGCTCGACGAGGTTCGTCGACATCCACAGGGAAAAATTGCGAAGTCCGAGCGCCTCGGCTTCGGCGACGGCGGCGGCGAGGATGGGAATCGTCGTCTCGAACCCGACGCCCAAAAAAATGACCTCTCGGTCCGGATGTTCGGCGGCGATCCGCACGGCATCCGAAGGCGAGTACACGACGCGGACGTCCGCCCCTTTTTCCACTTTCGCCTTCATGAGCGATCCTCTGGACCCGGGAACCCGCAGCATATCGCCGAACGTGGCGATGATGCGGCCCTGTCCTTCGGCCAGGGCGATCATCGCGTCGATCTCCGCCTGATCGGTGACGCACACCGGACAACCCGGTCCGGAAATCATCCGGACCGCCCCGCGGAGGGCGTCTTTGACGCCGGTTTCCGCCAGCGCGTGGGTATGCGATCCGCATACCTCCATGATCGCCGCCGGCCGGCCGTGCCGGGCGATGAAGCGTTCGGCCAGGTCCTTGACCCGATCGAGGAGCCTCCGCGCGAGGACCGGGTCCTTCGTTTGGGCCAGCGCCGCCGCAAGCGGCGAGCGCACCGCCGTGTCCATCAGCGGTCACTCTCCTCAAGGACGCCTTGTTCGCGGAGTTCGCCGATCAGCGCCCACGCTTCCGCGCTCGCCCGGGCATATTCCTCATCGACGATCTGAAGCGCTTTTCCCGCGTGGACGAGAACATAGTCGCCGACCTGAACGTCGGGCACGAGAATGATGCCGACCTTCATGCGCGACCCCATCACTTCGACGATCGCCGTGTATTCGTCCCGCTCGATCACTTTACCCGGTACGCCGACGCACATGGCGTTCTCCCTCCTTGTTCTGACCTTGCGCATGCCCTCATCGCGCCCTTTTGGTCCGGGCGGCCACCCAGATCTGCCCCGCCGCAAGGCCGCCGTCGCCCGGCGGCAACAGGCGGTGGGTGTAGACGTTCATCCCGAGGGCGCGAAGCGCCCGGCGCAGATGGACGCGCAAATACGGGTTGTGGAAACTCCCGCCGGAGAGCACGACGTCCCGAGACCACGCCGGATGCCGCATCCGGGCCCGCCGGATCACCTCCACCAGGCTCGCGACGATCGTGGCGTGGAACCGGCCGGCGATCGCCTCTATCGGCCGCCCTTCGCCGTACTCGTGAAGCAGCGCGCGAAGCATGGGCGTCATATCGATGACCATCGGATCACCTTCTTCGATCGCGAACGCATACGGGGCGTATTCGGCGTCGGCGTCCACCCGCTCGGAGAGCAAAATCGCCGGTTCGCCGTCATACCCGGCGACTTCCGCGAGACCGAGAAGGGCGCTTGCCGCATCGAACAGCCGCCCGCACGTTCCGGCCTCGGCCACGAGCTCCCGGCGCTCGACCAGGGAAGCGAGGATCGGAAGCGCCGTCCGCCGCTCCGGAAAGCGCGCTTCCAGCAGCCTCAGTGCCTCCTCCCGGCCGAAAAGGCGGACGAGCATCCCCAGGGCGTTCCGCCACGGCTCCCGCACCGCCTTGTCGCCGCCCGGGAGCGGGGTATAGCGCAGATGGGCCACGCGCCGGAAACCGTCGTACGACCCGTACAGCACCTCAAAGCCCCAGATGGCGCCGTCCGTGCCGTAGCCCGTTCCGTCGAGGATGATGCCGAAGGCCGGGCCCTCAAGGCCGTTTTCCCCCATGCAGGCCGCCATATGCGCATGATGGTGCTGGACTTCGACGATTTCGACGTCCGGAAAAGCCGCTTTCAGCCGCTCGGCGATCCGGCGCGTGGCAAACAGCGGATGGCGGTCCATGGCGATGATGTTAAGGTCCACGCCCAGCCAGCGGTGAAAATGTTCAAACTCGCGGATGTACCGTTCCTCGACCTCCACCGTCTCCATGTCGCCGATGTGCGGGCCGACAAAGAGCTGGGTCCCCCGACCGAAGGCAAAGGCATTGTTCTCCTGCGAGCCGAGGCCGACGACGCCGTCCACGTCAAACGGGCTCGGGAGCGGATCCGGGACGTATCCCCGGGAGCGGCGGAGAAAATCGATGTCCCCGCCCACCAGGCGGACGACCGAATCGTCCAGCGGATGGGTGATCGGCCGATCGTACACGAGGAAGGCATCGGCGATCTCCCGCAATCCTTCCAGCGCCTCTTCATCACGATAAAAAATCGGGAGGCCCGAAAGGTTGGCGCTCGTCATCACCAAAAGCGCCGGCGCGCCCGCATCGAAGAGGAGATGATGAAGCGGCGTATACGGCAGCATCACCCCGACCGTCCGGAGCCCCGGGGCGACGGACGGCGCAAGGGGCCCGCCGTCCCGGCGCTCGGCGACGACGATCGGCGCCGCCGGCGACGCAAGAAGCGCCTCTTCTTCGGGGGAAAGCCGGACCGCGCCGCGCGCCGCCTCGACGGACGCGGCCATCACGGCCAGCGGCTTCCGCGGCCGCCTTTTTCGCCGGCGAAGTTCGAAGACCGCCTCCTCCCGGGTCGCGTCGCACGCCAGATGATAGCCGCCGAGGCCTTTGACGGCGACGATCTTCCCCGCCCGAAGGAGCGCGCTCGCCTGGGCGATCGGGTCCCCCGGAATCGGCCGGCCTCCGGCGTCGATCAGGCGGACGGCGGGGCCGCACGCCGGGCAGGCGATCGTCTCCGCGTGGTACCGGCGGTCTTCTGCATCGCCGTATTCGCGGGCGCAATCGGGGCACAGCGAAAAAGCCCGCATCACCGTCTGCTCGCGATCGTACGGAAGGGCCTCGATCACCGTGTACCGCGGCCCGCACTGGGTGCAGGTGATGAACGGATAGCGGTAGCGGCGGTCGTGAGGATCGCGCATCTCCGCCAGACACGCCTCGCACACCGCCGTATCGACGGGAATGACGGACGTCGAGCGGCCCGCCGCGCGGCTCGGAAGAATCCGGAAATCGAGCGCCCCTTCCGGCCGATCCGGCGCCACCTCCATGGCGTCGATCCGCGCCGCCTTCGGCGCTTCCGCCACAATGGCCCGGATGAAGGCCTCGAGGGATTCTTTTGTTCCTTCCGCCCGAATCAGCACCCCGTCCATGGTGTTCTGCACGCCGCCGCGGATGCCGAGTCGCCGGGCAAGCCGCGCGACGTGCGGCCGGAACCCGACCCCCTGGACGCGCCCGCGGACGGTTATGCGCCGGCCTTCGACCACCGCGCGTACACCTCGTCGATCCACCGGTACCATTCGTCCAGGTTCGTCTCTGCTTTGACGGAAATGGGAATCAGACGCGACTTGGGATTGATCGTCCGGAGATCTTCGATCGCCTGTTCCACGTCAAAGTCGAAATACGGCAGGACGTCGATCTTGTTCAGCAGGACAAGTTCCGTCCGCAAAAACATGACCGGGTACTTGAGGATCTTGTCGTTCCCTTCCGGGACGCTCAGCACGGTGATGCGGTGGTGCTCGCCGAGGTCATAGCCCGAGGGGCAAACCAGGTTGCCGACGTTTTCAATGAAAAGGAGATCGAGCGCCGCCAGATCCAGTTGCGGCAGGACCTTGTTCACCATCGCCGCCTCGAGGTGGCAGACGCCGTGCGTATTGATCTGCGCGGCCCTGGCCCCCCGCGCGCGGACGCGGTCGGCGTCGATCTGCGTCGCCAGGTCGCCCTGGATGACGCCGATGCGGTATCGATCGCCGAGCGCCTCGATCGTTTTTTCCAGAAGCGTCGTCTTCCCGGCGCCGGGCGAACTCATCACATTGATCACCAGCACGCCGTACTGTTCGAACAGCCGACGGTTGTGCGCGGCGGCGCGGTTGTTGCTCGCGAGCGCATCTTGCGACAGGATGATTTCGGCCACGGACGTCACACCCCCTCGTAGGACAGGATCCGGATCGCATCGCCGGCGATGAGCTTCCCGCCCGGCACGCCGCAATTCGGGCAAAGCGCGACGCGATGATCGGGGACGTACTCGTGCCCGCAAATCACGCACCGGGCGCGCGCTTCCTCGACTTCGATCTCCAGCGTGCTTTCTTCCGTCAAAATGGGGGCCTTCATCGCTTTGTGGATCTCAAACGCCATCTCCAGGGCGTCCGGCACCGAATGCGAGAACGTCCCGACGCGCAGCTTCAGCTTTTTGACCTTCGACAGCCCGCGCTTCTGCATGTCTTCGGCGACGAGATTCAGCATATCCCCCATCAGCGCCACTTCATGGCTCATGCGCTTTCACTCCCAGGTACAGCCGTCCATTCTCGACCTTCACGAGGACTTCCCGGGGCTTCAGCGTTCCTTCCTCGCGCAAGACGTCCCACTCTGCGCCGCACGTAAAACACTTAACTTTTTTTGCATCCGCGATGTTTGTCAAAAGTTCTCCACATCGGCTGCAGCGGTTTTCGAACGCCTTCAGCTCTCCGCGCCGGTTAACGTAAAGATAATACGCCTCGCGTCCGACGAAAACAAGCTCGGCTGCCCCCGGGGAGCGCGCCGGACGGTCGGATACGGGGACCCACGTGAGGCCGCTCAGTCCGTCGACCGTGTCTTCAATCCGCTCGGCGTACATCTCCACCCAGGGAGCAGCCACGGCTTTCACGGTGTCAAGCAGACTTTTGGCCATCTCATGCCAGAATTCGCGTCGATTCATATTCGTTCATCCATTCGTCGACGATCCGCTTGGCCAAGGCGACGACGTCGCCGAGGCGCGCGCGGACGACGTCCGAAAGCGTAAGCCCCAGCTCCAGCGACTCAGGCTGGACGCCGATCATCTTGAGTCGCCGGGGCGTCGTCCCGCGCAGCTTCGTGAGGAACAAGATTTCCGAAAACGTCACCTGATGCACGGAGAGCTTCGGCGTCATCACCGCCGGGATGTCTTCGGCGTCCAGCACGAGCACCGTCCCCGGGGGCCGCTTCGCGTCCACGGCGTCGACGACGAGGAGCGCCTCCGCCGCTTCAACCGGGACGAGGAGCCGGATCCCGTCGGTGCCGCCGTCGATGAACTCGATGCCGGGAGTGTCGCGGAGCGCTTCCCGGAGCAGGGGGAGGGCGTGCACCCCCACCCCTTCATCCGAAAACAGCGTATTGCCCAAGCCCAGAATCGTGATGCGCGGCGGATGACCCGGCGGACGGGCAGCGCGGTCATCCAACATCAAGCATCTTCCTTTCACCGGCGGCTTCATCGTCCGCTTCGATGAGGTGCGCGCGCTTCGCCGTCTTGTAGCCGGTGATCATAGACGAAATCGTCCCCGAACGTTCCACGAGGTCGTCGCGCACGGCCATGTACACGTGGACGATCACGAAAAGGATGATCAACCAGGCGAAGACGTGGTGCCAGGAGCGGATCGAAAAGCTGTCGCCGAAGACGAGGAACATCCACGAGACCAGCCGCCCGGAGGCCGTATCCAGATGCGGTTCGAAGAGCAGGAAAAAGCCGGAGAGAATGACGATGAGCGACATCACGCCGAACAACCAGTAGGAAAGCATGGCCAGCGGATTGTGCCCCACGTAATGGGGCTTCCGGTTCGGGAGGAAGAGATAGTATTTTATCGTCTCCCACATGCCCGACCAAAACCGGCGGCGAAACGGATTTTCGATCACGTAGCGGTTGCCAAAAAAGTTCCAGTAGAGGCGGAAAACCCACCCGAGCGTAAAGACGAACGCCGTGACGAAATGGACGATGCGCACCCATCCCATGAGGAACGCGTCGGCATCGCCTGAGCTCGCCGCATGAACGAACGGGTTGCCGATGTAAATGCCGGTGACGAAAAGTACGAAGATCGAAAGGGCGTTTACCCAGTGCCAGACCCGAACGGGAAGCTCCCACACGTACACTTTCACGGTATCCGGTTCCGCGGCGTGATAGACGGGGTCACGCCTTCTTATCTTTCCGGTTTCTCCAAGCGGCGTTTGCACGCCCACACCGGTCGGCTCCGCCATCGGCACGCACCTCCTTTCCTTTTTCCGTCTTACATGTCCAAGAACACTTCGTACTGCCGCTGATCGGCAAGATCCGTCAGATGAACCGCGCACGCCATGCACGGATCGAAGGAGTGGATGATGCGGATGATCTCCACCGGCCGCGCGGGATCTTCCAGCGGCGCACCGACGAGGGAAGCTTCGTAGGCGCCGACGTTGTCTTTGTGGTCGCGCGGCGAGGCGTTCCACGTCGTCGGCACGACGGCCTGGAAGCGTCCGACCTTGCCGTCTTTGACGATCACCCAGTGGCCGAGCGCCCCACGGGGGACTTCAGCCCAGCCGACGCCCTTCGCTTCCCTCGGCCACGTTTTCGGATCCCATTTGCTGTCGTCAAACGTGGCGAGGTTGCCGCTTCGGATGTTCGCGAACAGCTGGTCCATGTCTTCGCGGGCAAAATGAGCGACCAGCGAGGCGTCGATGGCCCGGGCCAGCGTCCGCCCGATGGCGGAGTGCATCCAGGTGATGTCCACGCCGATTTCTTTGAGCGCCCGGTCGACGGCATCTCGTATGCGGTCGTTCTTTTTCGCGTAGCCGACGATGAGGCGCGCGAGCGGCCCGACTTCCATCGGTTTTTCCATCCAGCGCGGCGATTTCACCCAGCTGTACTTGCCCTCGACGTTCAAGTGCTCAAACGTCTTCGGCCCATCATAGGCAAGCGTCGTTTCCCCTTCCCACGGGTGCTTGCCGATGCCGCCCGGTTTGCCGTCATAGGTGTACCAGGAATGATCGACGAACTCTTGAACCTGCGCCAGATCGCGCGGATCGACGTCATGGACTTCATGGAGGTTAAAGTCGAGCACCGCGCCCCGTGGGAAGCGATATGAGTCCACGTCGTAGATGCTCGTCGGAGAAAAGTCGCCGTAGGCCAGGTAATTTTTGAGTCCACCGCCGAAAGTCCAGTCCCGATAATACTTGGCGAGCGTGAGCACGTCCGGCAGGTAGACCTGCTCGACGAACTCGAGCGCCATGTCGATCTGCCGGTCGACTTCCGTGAGCCGGGAGGTGTTTAAGGCGTTGTCCATGTTCGGGTCGATCGGCCACGGCACTCCGCCGACGACATAGTTCGGGTGCGGGTTGCGGCCGCCGAAGATCGTGTGGATGCGTACGATTTCTTTTTGCCAGTCCAGCGCTTCGAGATAATGGGCGACCATGATGAGGTTGACCTCCGGTGGAAGCTTGTACGCCGGGTGCCCCCAGTATCCCGTGGCGAAGATGCCGAGCTGGCCGCTTTCGACCAATTTCTTGATCTTGTCTTGAACGTCTTTGAAGTATCCCGCCGTCGACTTGGGCCAGCGTGAATACGACTGGGCGATACGCGCCGCTTCGCTCGGATCGGCGCCAGCCGCCGAAAGCACATCGACCCAATCCATCGAATGCAGGTGATAGAAGTGCACGACGTGGTCGTGAATGATCACCGTCGCGTCCATGATGTTCCGGATCAAATGGGCGTTGTGCGGAATGCGGATGCCCAGAGCATCCTCCACCGCGCGGACCGAAGCGAGTGCGTGGACGCTGGTGCACACGCCGCATATACGCTGAGTATAGGCCCACAGGTCCCGGGGATCGCGGTCCCTGACGATGAGCTCGATTCCTCTTACGGCCGTGCCGGAGCTGTACGCTTTTTGAATCGTCTTGTCCTTCACTTCCGCTTCGATGCGCAGATGACCTTCAATCCGCGTGATCGGATCGACCACGACGCGCTGCTCCGCCAATGAAGTTCCCCTCGCTTTCCCGCACGATATCCGACTCGCGCTCGCCGCGCGCGGAGGCGCCCGGCGAGGTCTGCTTGCTTCAACGTGCTTTACTGCCCGACTTCGATGTCCTTCGGTGCCTTGACTCCGGGCTTCTTAGCGATCCGCCCCTTGGCGATGACCGTCGCCGCCGCGTGCACGGCGATTCCGGCCGCCAGCGCACCCGCCATCACGGCGCCGACGCGCTCCGGATTGATCGTCGTCTGCGTACCCGGCAGCTGCACGACGCGGGCGTAAAACGGTGCTTCGTCCCAGAAATTCGGCGCCGCGCAGCCGATGCACGGGTGTCCGGACTGAATGGGCCAGCTCAAGCCCCCGTTCCATCGCAGTTCCGCGCAGGCGTTGTACGTCGTCGGACCGCGGCAGCCCAGCTTGTACAGGCAATAACCTTGCCGGGCGCCCTCGTCGTTAAACGTCTCGGCATACAAGCCGGCGTCGAAAAACGGGCGGCGCTGGCACTTGTCGTGCAGCCGATGGCGGTAGTATTCTTTGGGACGGGCGAGTTCATCGACTTCCGGGAGCGAGCCGAAAATCACGATGTGCGCCAGGGTGTTTGTCATCACTTCCCCGATCGGCGGGCAACCAGGAATGCGGATGAACGGCACGCCCGGCGGGACGAAGTCGGTGACTGCCCTGGCCAACGTCGGATTCGGCTTGGCCACCGGAATGCCGCCCCACGTTGCGCAGCTCCCCATCGCCACGACCGCTTTGGCCTTGGCGGCCACTTCGCGGAACGTCTCTTCCGCCGGGCGGCCGGCGATCGTAAGCGCTCCTGGAAGAAGCGGAAGGCTCCCTTCCGCCGCCAAAATATACTCCCCGGGGTATTCATTCATGATTTTTAAAATGTGCTCCTCCGCCGCCGTTCCCGAGCCGGCCATCAAAGCCCCGTTGTATTCCAGCGAAATCATGTCGAACAAGACCTTTTGCATGCTCGGTTGATATGAGCGGATGAAGGATTCGGTCGGACCGCTGCAGCTTTGAAAGTCCATCCAGATCACCGGCAGGCGCGGACGCGTCTCCATCGCATGGACGACCGTCGGCACCATCCTGAGCTTCAGGCCGAGCGCCATGGTGATGGCCGTCGCGATTTTTAAAAACTCGCGGCGCGTGACGCCTTGTTCGCGCAGTTCTTCATAAATGGTCTTGCGCTTTACCGCCCTCGCCATCGGCATCCCTTTCCTTTCTCAATTCTCATAGTTCTATCCTGTTTCTATCCAAGCACCTAGACCGGCGCCGCCATGAATGCGTTTTCTACAGGAGGCTTAATTTTTGGTTCCCTCATTTTTCAACGGATCCTCGGTCAACTCTTGCGCAGATTTTCTGAATTCCTTGATCGTTGTACCGAAAGCTCTCCCAATTTCCGGAAGTTTACTCGGGCCGAAAATGATCAGCGCCAACAGCAGGATCAACAAAAGGCCGGGAATCCCGATGTTTTGAATTCCCATCGCCCTTCACCCCTTTCCTCATCATCTTACGACAACATTTTACTGTAATAGGTTTAGATATCAAGAGAGCAAACAGGTCGTCCTGGCGAACATTCTGTGCCAACATCGTGAACACGATCAAACGAAAATCCATTTGTGACTTGAATCCATCGATAGCATGAAGCACGCTGGCGAACGAATGGCACGAAAACGGTCCCACGCGACCGCCTTCGACACGCTTGAGCGCGGTCCTTTTGAAGTGATATCATTGGGCCAATCCCAAAAACACATCACTTACGGGAGCACAAAATGGACAAGGCCGATCATCCCACACCCGAGAGAGACGAACTCGTGCGCTTCGGGGTTTCTTTCCCCTCCATCCTCATTGAGCAATTCGATCGCTACATTCGGGAACAAGGGTACACCAACCGTTCAGAAGCGTTCCGGGATCTCGCCAGACGGGCTATCCTTGAACCTTCGCGCTTTTCCGCCGATCAACGGGTGGCCGGGACGATTGTGATGGTTTATGACCATCATTTGAGCGATATCCCGAAGAAACTCACTGAGCTTCAACATGGCTTTTACGAAAACATCATCGCGACCATGCACATCCACTTAAACCACGCCCTCTGCATGGAAGTCATCGCCGTGCGGGGAAAGATCTCCCATCTCCGCGATCTGCACCAGCGCATTCAAGTGTTGAAAGGCGTTTTTTACGCAGAATTGTCGGTGACCTACTTTGAAGAGAGGGGCACCGGCGATGGAAGGCCGCCCGATCCGTCATCCTGACGGTTTCATCCTGCGTCAAACCGCCTGTGCCCCGCTGCTCGTGACACGCACCGATCAATCTAACTTTTTGCGGCGCCACGCCGCCGCCGTCTCGATGTAAAAAGAAAGAATTTCGGGATTTTGCATCGACCCGGGATTGACCGCCCGTTCCGGCGGCACGCCGAGGAAGAGTTTCTTCACCGGCACTTCCATCTTTTTGCCGTTCAGCGTCCGGGGGACGCCGGGGGCAGCGACGATCCGATCCGGCACGTGCCGGGGAGAAAGGCGCCGGCGGATCTCCTGCCGGATTTTCTCCTCCAGGGACGGATCGACCGCGGCGCCCTCCGCCGGCACGACGAAAAGGACGAGCTCCGGTTTGCCGTCCGGCCGGGAGAGGTCGATGACGAGGCTGTCGACCACTTCCGGCAGCGCTTCGACGACGCGATAAAAGTCGCTCGTTCCCATCCGGACGCCCTGCCGGTTGATCGTCGCGTCGGAGCGGCCGGTGATGACGGCGCTTCCCCGCTCGGTGATTTTCACCCAGTCGCCGTGGCGCCAGACGCCGGGGTAGACGTCGAAGTAGCTCTCCCGGTAGCGCGTCCCGTCGGGGTCGTTCCAGAAAAAGACCGGCATCGACGGCATCGGCGCCGTGAGGACGAGCTCGCCGACTTCCGCGACGACGCTTCGCCCCGCCTCGTCGAAGGCCGCCACCGCCGCCCCGAGGGCAGGCCCCTGCAGCTCCCCAGCGTGAACCGGAAGGAGCGGGACGCCCCCCAGAAAGGCGGTGCAGACGTCCGTCCCGCCGCTTACGGACGCGAGCCAGACGTCGTCCTTGACGGCCGCGTACACCCAGGCGAACCCTTCCGGCGGAAGCGGCGCGCCGGTCGAGCCGATCGTCTTCAGCGCCGAAAGGTCGAACCGCTCCCGGGGGACAAAACCGCTTTTTTGCAAAGCCATGAGATACGGCGCGCTCGTGCCGAAGACCGTCATCCGGGTCTCTTCGGCAAAGCGCCAGAGGGCGCCGAGGTCGGGGAAGGCGGGAGAGCCGTCGTAGAGGAGGACCGCCGCGCCGACGAGAAGGCCGCTGATGAGAAAATTCCACATCATCCAGCCGGTCGTCGTGTACCAGAAGAGCCGATCGCCGGCTTGAACGTCGAGCTGAAGGGCGAGCGCCTTCAAGTGTTCGAGGAGGATGCCGCCGTGGCTCTGGACGATCGGCTTCGGGAGACCCGTCGTGCCGGAGCTGAAAAGAATCCAGAGGGGATGGTCGAACGGCACCGGGTCGAACCGGAGCGGCGGATCGTCACCGCCCAGAGCGAGAAACGCTTCCCAGCCGATCACGGTCCCGGACCCGCCGGTAGCTTCGATCTCGGCCCGAACGGCCTCCGGCGGGAAGCGGTCGTCGTCCTGGCCAAGTCGCACCGGCAAAAGGATCGTCGCCGCAAGCGACGGCAGACGCTCCCGGAGTGCCCGCAGGATGTTCCGCCGGTCGTGCACTCGGCCGCCGTATCGATACGCCGGGACGAAGAGGAGAACCTTCGGTTCGATCTGGCCGAAGCGGTCGAGGATGCCTTCGGCGCCGAAGTCGGGCGAGCTCGACGACCAGACGGCGCCAAGGGAGGCCGCCGCGAGAAAAGCGATGAGCGCCTCCGGGCCGTTTGGTGCCACCGCCGCGACGCGGTCTCCCCGCCGGACGCCGAGGCGCTCGAGGCCGGCCCGCGCCCGGGCGACCGCCCATTTGAGCTCTTCCCAGGAGAGCGTCTCCAGGGGGAGCCCTTCCGTCTTGGCGAGGACCGCCGGCGCCTCCTCTCGGGCGTGGCGGAAGGCGTGCTCCGCGTAGTTGAGCTCGGCGCCTTCAAACCAGCGAGTGCCGGGCATCGCCCGGGAGGAGAGGACCGACCGGTACGGCCGATGCGCCCGAATGGCGAAAAACTCCCAGACCGACGCCCAGAACGCTTCCAGATCCTCGACCGACCACCGCCAGAGGGCGAAATAATCGTCAAACTCAATCCCTCGGGTCTCCTTGAGCCAGCGCATATAACGGCGCAGGGTCGACGCTTCGACCCGCTCCGCCGGCGGCGTCCAAAGGAGCGTCCCTTCCTGAACGGTCATCGCCGTCCCTCCAGTCTTCCTTATTCTCAAAACTTTTCATTGAACAGCGCTCGGCGACTTTTGCGGCTTAGACGGCCGCCGTCTTAAAACCGCGGCACGCCGCGGCGCGGCCGGACGTCCGGCGCTGAATGGGCTTTCATATTTCGGCGATCGAGGAAAGGCCGCATGCGCCCCTGCGGCCGTTTTTGCTATGATAGCGGGCAAGGGAAGATCGTCAGGATGATCAGACCGGGGCCACCACGCGCCGAAGCGGCCTCGGCCGAAAGGGGGACGCCCGATGGACCGGCGCCTTTCGCGCCTTTCGATCCTCGCCGCGATGGGGGCGCTTTCGTTCATCCTCATGCTGTTCGAAGTGCCGCTTCCGTTTTTTCCGCCGTTTTTAAAGGTCGACGCCGGAGATCTCCCCGCCCTCTTGACCGCCCTCCTCTACGGCCCCGGGGCCGGGATCGGCATCGAAGGGATCAAAAACGTCTTGCACTACTTGATCCGGGGCGGCGACGCGGGGCTTCCGATCGGTCAAGCGGCGAACTTTCTCGCCGGATCGGTGTACGTCTCCGTCGCCGCCTGGGCGTACGGCCGGCGGAGTGACGCGGCCGGTCTTGCGGCGGGGCTTGCGCTGGGTTCCCTGCTGACCGCCGTCGTCATGGCCGCGGCGAACTATTTCATCCTCTTTCCGCTCTACATCGCCGTCCTCCATTATCCGATCGCCCGGGAAGACATCCTGCCGCTCATCCTGACCGCCATTTTCCCGTTCAACCTCGTCAAAGGCGGGCTCATCGGCATCGTCGCCTTCGCCCTCTACAGCCGGCTGCACGGATGGATTCGCGAACGGCGGGCGACGGAAGCTTCGGCGGAAAGGCGATAACGACCACCTCTCCGGCTCCGCCGGCACGACGATCCGCCGGTGCGGGTCTCCCTCGGCGCCGGCGGATCTCCATTCGGGCCCCGTTCCCGTCCACCTTCGGATCGGTCGTCAGCGGTCGCCTAAAGCAGAGAGCCGATCCGGCCGCAGGGCATACAAGACGTCGCCGGCGGAGCTCGGCGCGTGGAGGAAGAGTTCCGCGCCGCTTCCCCAGAGGCCGCCGAACCAGGTACCGGGTTCCCCGAGCTCTCCGGAGGCGGCGAACCAGGTGATACGGTCGGTCGAATCGGTATGCGGCAGGCGGAAGAGGGCCGGTGGCCGCTCGGGCGGGGAGCGGCCGTCGAGGCTAGCGCCCCAGAGAGCCGTCCTGTCCGGAGCAACCGCCTTCACCAGGGGCAGCCGATCCGGAGCGACGGGCACAGGAAGCCGCGCTTTCCGAACCCCTGCTGCCCTGTCGGAAGGAAGCTCGGCTCGCCAGACGGAAAACGACGGCGGTCCGACGTCCATGAGGTAGATTTCGCGCGATGCCGACGCCACCACCGTCCGGCCGTCCGGAGCGACGGCCCACGCGGTCTCGATGACCGGTTCGTCGAGGACGGTTTGCGGGGCGCCGGCCGGCTGCCTCAGGTCGAAGCGAACGATCCCACCCCGGATCGGCTCGGAAGCATAAACGCCCGCCTCTTCCCGGCCGAAGAGGGCCGCCTCGACCGGCCACGCAAGTTCCGCAACGTGGATGATGTATCGAAAGGGCCCGACGCTGCCACCGCCTTCTCCGCGGGCCCGGTAGACTCGTCGGGCGCCGGCAGGGTCGTCGATCGGGACGACGTCGACCCCGGCGAGGTGGGCGATGGCCACCCGACCGCCGTCCGGTGAAAAGACGACGGAAAAAACCGGCGCCACCGCTTCAAGAAGCGGTCGCCGCTCGCCGGTCGAGACGTCGATGAACGCCAGGGAACACGAAAGCCCGCTCACGCCCATGGCACCGACCGAGGCCTTCTCGAGGGCGAGGCCCCTGTCGAAGCACGCCGGCGCGCCGGCGACGACCGCCCCACCGTCCGGACGGACGGCGGCCGGTTCGAGCGACAGCGACGCCAGAGGCTCAAACGCCGCCGTCACGGACGGAGCAAACGGCCGGTAGCGAAAGAGGACGTATCCGCCCTTGGGTTCCTCGGCTGCCTCCCGCACTTCCGGGCCGGCCGGCATCTGGGCGGCCGGGGCATCGGCGGCGGTCGATGCCCCGGCACCTGACCTTGCCCCCGGCAGGCCAACCGCCGAAGCGCCGCCTTCCAGCTCGACGGCGAGAACGAGCGTGCCGTCGCTCGGCACCGCCGGCGCCGCAAGGAGCCTTCCCGGAAGGAAGAGCCGCTCGATGCCGGGGGCGACGGCCTGAACGCCGGCTGCGTGATCGCTTCGCTCCGGCGGCCGGGCCGCCTCGTTTCCGCCGGGAGCTCCCGCGTTTCCCCCGACGGCGCCGGGCTCCGCCGACGATCGGTCGGTCGCTCCGTCTGAGCCGCCGGACGAGCCGGACGGCCTCTCCGGCGACGCCTCGTTTCGGATCATCTCGCCGGAAGATGCCCCCGGCCGCGCGGAGGTCGCCGGACTTTTTTGACATCCGATCAAGCCGAAAGCCGCCGCAAACAGCAGCCAGAGCACCCCCGCAACCCCGACGCGCCTGACGGACGGCTGCCACGCTTTTCGCACCCCGATACCTCCTGTCCGGCCGATCGCCCTTTTGTCCTGCCAATTCCTGCTTCAGGCTCTCCCCTCTTCGGGGTTTCCCCTGCTATCGTTATTCGCCCTGGCGCCGCGTTTTCCTCTCGCGTCCGGCGCTGGGCCGGCTTTTTGAGCGCCGCCGGGCGGACCAGAACAAGACAATCCCCTTTGCCGGCCCAGGCGCCCCGCCCGGATGACGTCCTTCTCGGCGCCTCACTCGGACCCGGCCATTTTACGCGAAGCCGTTACGTGGATCCGTCGGAGCCGCGTGGGCCAGTCCGACGCCGACAAGGATCAACGCGCTTCCGACCCAAAGCGGCGCCGTCAGCCGTTCCCCGAGGAGAAGCGCGCCGAAGAAAAGACCGAGAACCGGGACGGAAGGCACCGATCAGGGGGCGGTCGCCATATTGAGGCGATCGAGGAGCCAAAACCAGAGAGAAAACCCAGCGAGGTTTGCTCGGCCGGAAGCTTGAGCATCGCGGCGTTGACCAGTCGTAGACGGCCGTCGTCTGGACGAGCCTCAAGGTCATTAGCGCCGGCGGGAGTGAAGGGATTGATTTGGACGAACGGGCCCTCACCGTACGGCGATCTCTTCCAGGAGGAGCCGGTTGACGAGCTCGGGATTGGCCTTCCCCTTCGTCGCCTTCATCACCTGGCCGACGAGGAAGCCTAGGGCGCGGTCTTTACCGTTCTTGTAATCGAGGACCGACTGCGCGTTGGCGTCGAGCACCTGGAGGACGATCGGCCGCAGCGCCTCGGGATCGGCGATCTGTACCAGCCCTTTCTCCTGGACGATCGCCTCGGGGTCTCGGTCCGTCTCCAAGAGTTCCTTGAAGATCTCTTTGGCGATCTTCCCGCTGATGGTCCCCTTGTGGATCAGGGTGATCAGCTTGCCGAGGTTGGCCGGCGACAGCTTGACGTCGCGCACCTCGATGCCTTGGGCGTTGACGTGGCCCATGAGCTCGACCATCACCCAGTTGGCCGCCGCCTTCGGATCCCGGCAGTGCTCGACCACCTTCTCGTAGTAATCGGACAGGTCCTTCGAGGCTGTCAGCACCCCCGCGTCATACGCCGACAGGCCGTAGTCGCGCATGTACCGTTCGCGCCGCGCGTCGGGCAGCTCCGGCAGCTCGGCCTTCACCTGCTCCACCCACGCGCGGTCGATGACGAGGCGCACGAGGTCCGGCTCGGGGAAGTAGCGGTAGTCGTGGGCCTCCTCCTTCCCGCGCATGGGCACGGTGATCTCCTTCTGCTCGTCCCAGCGCCGCGTCTCCTGCTCCACGACACCGCCGGCGGTGAGAATCTCCCGCTGGCGCCTCTCCTCATACTCCAGCCCCTTCTGGACGAAGCGGAAGGAGTTGAGGTTTTTCAGCTCCGTCTTCGTGCCGAAGGCGTCGGCGCCGACGGGACGCAGGGAGATGTTGGCGTCGCAGCGCAGCGAGCCCTCTTCCATCTTCACGTCGGAGACACCGGTGTAAAGGAGAATCAGGCGCAGCGTTTCGAGAAAGATCCGCGCCTCCTCCGGCGAGCGCAGGTCCGGCTCGGTGACGATCTCGATGAGCGGCACGCCGACGCGGTTGAAGTCGACGAGGGTATGGTGGCCGCCCTCGGCGTGGAACGACTTCCCGGCGTCCTCCTCGAGGTGCAGGCGGGCAATGCCGACGCGCTTTTTACGCCCGCCCACCTCGATGTCCACCCACCCGTTTTTGGCCAGGGGCTGGTCGTACTGGGAAATCTGATACGCCTTGGGCAGGTCAGGGTAGAAGTAGTTTTTGCGGTCAAATTTGCATACTTCGGCGATCTCGCAGTTCAAGGCCAGCGCCGCTTTCATCGCGTACTCCACCGCCTGACGGTTGAGCACGGGCAAAACACCCGGATGGCCGAGGCAGACCGGGCAGACGTTGGTGTTGGGCGGGGCGCCGAAGGCTGTGGAACAGCCGCAGAAGATCTTCGACTTCGTCGCCAGCTCGACGTGCACTTCCAGCCCGATGACCGTCTCGAAGTTCATCGTCCGTTCCCTTTCCCTCACAGCGCCGGGCGCGCCTTGTGGTGGTCGGTGTGCACTTCAAAGGCGTACGCGGCGCGCAGCACGGTCAGTTCGTCGAAAGGCTTGCCGATGATCTGCAGCCCCACCGGCAGGCCGTCGGAAAAGCCGCACGGGATGCTGATCGCCGGCAGGCCGGCCAGGTTGACCGGAATGGTGCAGATGTCGTTGAGGTACATCGTCAGCGGGTCGTCCACCTTTTCGCCGAGCTTGAAGGCCGGCGTCGGCGCCGTCGGGCCGATCACCACGTCGTAGCGTTCGAAGAGCCGCTCGAAATCCCGCTTGATCAGCGTGCGCACCTTCTGCGCCTTCAGGTAGTAGGCGTCGTAGTAGCCCGAACTGAGGGCGAAGGTGCCGAGCATGATGCGGCGCTTCACCTCCGGGCCGAAGCCCTGGCTGCGCGTCTGCTTGTACATGTCGAGGAGATTGTCGGCCTCGGCGCGCACGCCGTAGCGCACGCCGTCATAGCGGGCCAGGTTGGACGACGCCTCCGACGGGGCGATCAGGTAGTAGCAGGCCACGGCGTAGTCGCTGTGCGGCAGGGAGACCTCCTCCCATTCGGCGCCCAGCGACGCGAACACCTCCAGCGCCTCCAGCACCCGCCGGCGAACGCCCTCGTCGATGCCGTCGCCGAGATACTCCTTCGGCACGGCGATCTTCAGCCCCTTCACGTCGCCGGTGAGGGCCGCCGTGTAGTCCGGCACCTCGACGTCGGCCGACGTGGAGTCGTAGGGGTCATGGCCGGCGATCGCCTGCAGCACGTAGGCGGCGTCGGCCACGGTGCGCGTGATGGGGCCGATCTGATCGAGGGACGAGGCGAAGGCCACGAGGCCAAAGCGGGACACGCGGCCGTACGTGGGTTTGAGGCCAACGACGCCGCAGTAGGCCGCCGGCTGGCGAATGGAGCCGCCGGTGTCGGAGCCGAGGGCGAAGACGACCTCCCCGGCCGCCACCGCCGCCGCCGATCCCCCGCTCGAACCCCCGGGAACGCGCTCGAGGTCCCACGGGTTGCGCGTGGGGAAGAAAGCGGAGTTTTCCGTCGACGATCCCATGGCAAACTCGTCCATGTTCGTCTTGCCGACCATCACCGCATCGGCGGCGTCGAGCTTGTCCATGACCGTGGCGTTGTAGATCGGCTCGTAGTGGGCCAGGATCTTCGACGCGCAGGTGGTGCGCACGCCCTTCGTGACGATGTTGTCCTTGATGCCCGCCGGAATGCCGAAAAGAAGCCCCCCGGCCTCTCCGGCGGCCAGGCGCCGGTCCAGCGCGTTGGCTTTCTTCAACGCCCCTTCCTCGTCCAAGGTGAGGAAGGCCTTGACCTGTTCGTCCACGGCGCGAATGCGCTGGTGCGACGCTTCCACCAGTTCGCGAACGGAAAAATCCTTTTTGCGCAGGCCGTCGTGGATCTCCTGAATCGGCCGGTCCAACAGCGACACGCCACATCCCCCTTTGCTGCCCATGCCTCGCCCGGCGGGCGCGTGGCCTTTCCTGCCGCCCGGCTAGCCTTCGATCGCCTTCGGCACGCGGAACAGGCCGTCTGCGTGGTCGGGCGCGTTTTTCAGCGCCTCTTCGCGCGGAATCGACGGCCGCACCTCGTCGTCGCGCATCACGTTGGCCAGCGGCAGGACGTGGCTCGTCGGCTCCACGCCGCTGGTGTCGAGTTCGTTCAGCTTATGGGCGAAGGCGAGAATCTGGTTGAGCTGCTCCGTGAGCCGCTCCGCCTCCTCCGGCGTCAGCGAAAGGCGCGCCAGGTCGGCGACGTGCTCCACCTGCTCGCGGGTAATCGCCACCATCCACCATCCCTCCTCGCGGTTTCGCGATGTCCGCCGCCCGCACATGGCTCTTATGATACCATAGACTGAGCGCTAGCGGGATTGAACGTCCCGTTCCCGGCGTTCGGTCGGATCGCTTCCGCTTTTGAGAAATCGCTCGGGCAGAAAGGCCATGGCGACCGCCGGCGGCTTTTGGCCCACGATCCACTCGGCGATCGTTTCGCCGGTCACAGGCGCCAGCAGGATGCCGTTGCGGTGGTGGCCCGTCGCGACGAACAGCCCCTCGACGCCTGGAACCGGGCCGATCACCGGCAAACCGTCGGGCGTCCGGGTGCGGATGCCGGACCAAGCAGATTGGAAGGGAAAACGCCCGATCTCCGGAACCGCCCGCATGGCCCGCTCGAGAATTCGCATGAGGGATTCGGCAGGGACGTAGGCCGCGGCGGCTCCCCCTTCCTCGGTGGCGCCGACGATCAGCCGGCCGTCGGCCTTGGGCGTCAGATACCATCCCGTGCCGAAAAGGGTTTCGCGGAGGAACGGCCGATCGGCCAGTAGGGCACAGGCGACCCCGCGGACGGGTTCCAGCGGGAAGGTAAAGCCGAGCGGCTGAAGGAGCGCCGGCACCGAAAGGCCGCCGGCGAGGACGACGCGATCGGCGGTGAGGACGCCCTTCGGGGTGCGAACGCCGTAAATCCGCGCGCCCTCTTTTAGGAGCGAGATCACAGGGGTCCCTTCCATCACAAGCGCCCCGTGCCAAACGGCCGACAGGCGCAAGGCCCTTAACGCCAGAACGGCGTCGACCTGGTGATCTTCCGGCGCGTAGAGCGCGCCGTAGACCTCCGGGCCGAGCCCTGGCACGGCCGCACGAAGGCGCTCGGCGTCCAGCCAAGTGACGCTCTGCCCTTTTTGCGTTTGCCATTCGAGCCGCTTTTGCAGCATTTCCGCCTCGTGCGGCGTCCCGGCAATTCGGTACATGCCCGTCTTCCGGTAGCCGATCGCCACGCCGGTCTCTTCCGGAAGGACGTGTGCCCATTTTTGCCACAGCCTCCGGCTGGCCACCTGCAGGTCGAAAAAGGGGCCGTCTTCCTCCGTTTCCACCTGCGCCGCCAGCATTCCTGCGGCCGCTTGTGAGGCGCCGGATCCCACGCCGGCCTGCTCGGCCACGATCACCCGAACCCCTCGGACCGCCAGTTGTCGCGCGATGGCGAGGCCGATCATTCCCCCGCCGACGACCAGAACGTCCGCCGCGTCGGGGATCGACCCGCCGGTCTGCGTCTGTCCGTGGTGCCCCTCCGTCATCGGGCTCTTGTCTCCTTTCTCACGGTTCATCGGGTTTGTCCACGTTGACGCCTCTATCCTATCACAATTAAGGAAGACCTCCCTTATCTTTGGAATCTCTTGAAATTATCGCTTTCACCTTCATTCCCAAGGCCGGTCTTCCATGAAGAAAGGAGCATCCCCATGCCGCTTGATGCCGCCGACTTCACCCGCTATGCCGAACTCGACACCGTCGGACTGGCCGAGCGCATCCGCCGGCGGGAACTGACGCCGGAAGAAGCCGTCGAGCTGGCCTTCGCCGCCATTGAGAGGATGAATCCGATCCTCGGCGCCGTCGTCTACCGGCGGGAGGAAGCCTTCACGGAGGGGCGGACCTTCACCAAACGCCTCACAGGCCGCCCGCACGATTCCGGCGCAGGAGACACCGGTAACGACCGGCCGCCGTTTTACGGCGTTCCCGTGCTCGTGAAAAACATGATGCAAGAAGTCGAGGGGCTGCCCGACACCGCGGGGTCGAAAGCGTTCGGCGGCCGGATCGCAACATTTACAAGCCGCTTCGCCCGGACGCTCCAGGAAGCCGGGATGATCATCGTCGGCGCCACCAACGTGCCGGAGCTGGCCCTCCTCGCGACGACCGAGCCGATGGCGTACGGGCCGACGCGAAACCCGTGGGACCTCACCCGAAGCGCCGGCGGCTCAAGCGGCGGCTCGGCGGCGGCCGTCGCCTCCGGGATGGTGCCGCTCGCCGGCGCGGGCGACGCCGGCGGCTCGATCCGCATCCCCGCCGCCTACAACGGTCTCTTCGGACTCAAACCTTCTCGCGGCCTCGTCCCCGTCGGACCGGGTCGCCTCCGGATGCTCCTGGGACTGGGAACGAACCACGTCCTCACCCGAAGTGTTCGGGACAGCGCCGCCGTCCTGGAACGGTTTCGCCAAAGGGGACCAGAGCCGGGCGCCGCCTACCTCCCGCCCAACTTTTCCCGTCCGCTCGATACGGCACCGGACACCCCCCTTCCGCAGCCGCTTCGCGTCGCTTTCTGGCTCGACTCCCCCCTCGGCGGCCGGCCGGCGCCGGAGATCGCCGCCGCCGTCCGACGGACGGCGGCCTTCTTCGAATCTCTCGGCGCCGCCGTCGAAGAGGCGGCACCGCCGATCGACGGCGAAGGGCTCGCCCTCACCTACCTCATCGCCTACCTCACCACCGTCGCTCAGACGACGCGAGAACAGCGCCTGGCGGATTTTGAACCGAAGACGCGCCTTCTGGCTCAGCTCGGCCGGCGGCTTCCCGCCGCCGCCCTCGCCGACGCCCTTGACCGTTGGGACGCCGCCGCCGTGGCGATGGCGGCCTTCCACACCCAATACGACCTTTTCCTCACCCCCACGACGTTCGACGTCGCCCCTCCGCTCTCCGACGCCGCCGAGGGCGGCCCCCGGGCGGAGCGGGCCCTCGAGGTCTTTTTGGACGCCCTCACCCGCCTTCGCCTCGGCGGGGCGCTCGCCGTGACCGACCTGCCCCGGCGTATCTTCCTCCGGGAGCTCGCCCGCACCCCGTACACGCAGCTCGCCAACTTTACCGGTCAGCCGGCGGCAAGCGTCCCCGTCGGCCTGAAAGACGGCCTCCCGGTCGGCGTTCAGCTCCTCGCCGCCCACGGCCGCGACGACCTCCTCCTCGCCGTCGCCGCCCATCTGGAGGCTTCCGAACTCTGGCTTCGGCGCCGTCCACCGCACCACGTCGCCGGCGGCTGACGGCGACCCGACGAAGCGTCCGCTTGGAAAACGACGCCGTGTGCCGGCGCCGCGTGTCTCAGCAGACCTGTCCTTCGGTCGCATCGCCCCGGTGGAGTCGCCCCCTTCCGATTTCCCGGCCCGGCCAACCATCGAGCGACGGCGCCCCTTTTGGCCCCGCGAGACGGAGACCTTCGTCCCGAGGCACCCGGACGGCTGCAACATCTTTCGTCTAGCGTTACTCTTGCTTCAAGCGTATAATGAATCCAGCTAGAAAAATGTTTCATTTTGGGAGGAAGAACGATGCCCCTCGGCGGATTCACCCATCGGGAGCTCGTCGTCGACCTCACCGCCGGCCGCGTCGACGTCCGGCCCCTCGACGAAGACCTGGCCCGCACGTACATCGGCGGCCGGGGCCTCGGCGTCAAATACGTCTTTGACAACGGCCCGCAGGTGGAACCGTTTTCCCCGGACAACCTCCTCTGCATCATGACCGGGCCCGTCACCGGCTCCCTTCACCCGATGAGCGGCCGGCTCGCTGTCGTGACCAAATCGCCGCTCACCGGCACGGTCACCGACTCCCACATGGGCGGCTGGACCGCGGCCCGGCTCAAGTGGGCCGGCTTTGACAACATCCTCATCAAAGGCCAAAGCCCCCACCCCGTCTACCTCTACATTGAAGCCGGTCGGGCGGAGCTTCGGGACGCTTCCGACCTCTGGGGCCTTGGCGTCCGGGAGACGATTCGGCGGCTCAAGGATCGCCACGGTGCGGACGACCTGAGCGTCATGGCGATCGGCCCCGCCGGCGAAAACCTCGTCCGCTATGCCGGCTGGATCAACGAACACGACCGGGCCGCCGGCCGCGGCGGCACCGGCGCCGTCGCCGGCTACAAGCGCCTGAAGGCGATCGTCATCAAGGCGTCGGAAAAAGGGAACCTCCCCCGCCCGGCCGATCCCGAAGCGAGCCGCCGGACCGCCCAGCGGGCGATGAAGGCGATCGTCCAAAGCCCCGTCACCGCCCCCCGGAAAGGCGGCCTGTCCGTCTACGGGACGAACGTCCTCACGAACATCATCAACGAAGTCGGCGCTCTGCCGACCATGAATTCCCGTTACACCCACTTCGACGGCGCTGAAGGCCACAGCGGCGAGCGGGTCAATGCGACGATCCTCGTCGCTGACAATACGTGCCACGCCTGTCCGGTCGCCTGCAAGAAAGAAGTCGAAGTCAAATCCGGCAAGTACAGGACCCGCACGGAAAGCTTCGAGTTCGAATCCGGGTGGGCCCTAGGCGCCAACTGCGGCCTGAGCGACGCCGAGGCGATCGCCTATATGATCGACCGCTGCAACGACTACGGCATCGACACGATCGAAGTCGGGCACGCGCTTTCGACGGCGATGGAAGCGTACGAACGGGGCCTCATCGACGAAGAGGTCCGCTGGGGCGACGCCGACAAGATGATCGCCCTCATCGACGACATCGCCTTCCGCCGTGGCCTCGGCGACCGGCTCGCCGAAGGACCGGCCCGCTTCGCCCGGGAGATCGGGGCGCCGGAGATTTCAATGTCCGTCAAGGGCCAGTCGATTCCCGCCTACGATCCCCGCGGGATCCAGGGCATCGGCCTTGGCTATGCGACGAGCAACCGGGGCGCCTGCCACCTCCGGGGTTACAGCGTCGCGGCGGAGATCATGGGCATCCCCGAGCCGGTCGATCGCCTCGCCGTCGAGGGGAAGGGCGCCCTCCTCAAGATGTTCCAGGACCTCCACGCCTTCTCCGACTCGATGGACATCTGCAAGTTCTCGGCATTTGCCGAGAGCGCCGAGCACTATGCCGAACAGTATTCGGCGATGACCGGGATTCCGATGACCGTAGACGAACTGCTCAAAGCCGGCGAACGGATCTACAACCTCGAGCGCTACTACAACAACCTCGCCGGCTTCAACCGCCGGGAGGACGACCTGCTGCCGGAACGCTTCCTCAAAGAGCCGGGCACCGGTCACTCGAGCGGCGCCGTCAGCCACCTCAACGAAATGCTCGACGAATACTACCGCGTCCGGGGCTGGAAAGACGGCGTCGTTCCGGAAGAAAAGCTCCGGGAGCTCGGCATCATCGCCTGAGGCCGCGGAAAGGCCGCCGGAGGCGGTGCCGCCCACAACCCGAGAAAGCTTGCAAAAACCTGTGATGCGTGTAAAGGCCGCCGGAATCGATCTTTCCGGCGGCCTTTTGTGCCGAAAAGAAGGCATCTCGAAACATCGCTAAGCCTGAAGCCCTCCTATCCCCAGCGACCCGGCGGAAAGACCGGGGATCGCGTCGTGACGGATCCCGGCGTGCCCCTATCCCCCCGCTATCCCCCCGCGACCGGCGGAAAGACGGCGATGGCATCCCCTTCCCCCACCGGCGTCTCCAGCCCGCCGGTGAAATGGATGTTACGACCGTTGACGAGCACCTGCACGAGGGGTTTTAGGCTTCCGTCCGGCTGAAAAAGCTCCGCCTGAAGCGCCGGGTGCCGCTCGACGAGCGCCTGAAGGACGTCCCGCACCCGCCCCCCGGCCGGTGCGACGTCCATTTCGGCGACGCCGCTTACGTCCCGGAGCGTGGCAAAAAGCCTGACCTTCATCGGCCCCCTTCATCTCCTTCATCGATAACTCCAGCGGCCGCATCCGTCGCCGGCCCCGGCCCGCCCGCTTTTGCGATCGACCCGAAGCTGTCGGGAAAGAGCGCCTGCACCCGGGACGAGCGCGCCCAGAGGGCGGCCGTCGGCCCCCGATCGACCGCCCGGCCGCCGGCGAGGACGAGCACCTGATCCGTGAGCGCCAGAAGATCCCGGTAGTCGTGGCTGATGAGGACGAGGGTCGTCCCTTCCCGCTCGACGATCGACCGGAGGAGCGCCTGAAGCGGCTTTCGCGACGACGCGTCCACAGCGGCAAACGGTTCGTCCAGAAGCAGGAGCTCCGGTTCGACGGCGAGGGCCCGGGCGAGGTTGAGCCGGGCCCGCTCGCCGCCAGAGAGGTTCCCCGCCCGCCGGCCGGCGAGGGCGAGAAGCCCGAATGCCTCCAGCCACCGCTCCGCCCGCCGCCGCGCTTCCCGGCGCGGCACACCCCGAAGGCGAAGGGGGAGGGCGACATTCCGAAGCACCGATCCGCTTAAAAGGCGGCCGTCCTGGAAGACGACCGAAAGCCGGCGGCGGACGGCGACGGGGATCCGCCCGCCGGCCGGCAGGCCGAAGACGGCGAGCCGCCCCGCGGTCGGCGGGACGAGGAGCGCAAGAAGGTGAAGAAGCGTCGTCTTCCCCGCGCCGTTCGGCCCGACGATCCCCCACCGCTCGCCGGCGCGGACGACAAGGTCGATGCCGTCGAGAATCGACCGGCCCCGGACCGCCCGGCCCACCCCTTCCGCGACGACCACCGGGGAATCCGCCTTCATCCCATCCCGCCTCCCCCTTCGCTCTCTCCGCCGCCGGCCCGCTGGACGGCGGTGAGTAAAAGGGTGATCGCGAGCGATACACCGAGGAGGACGAAGCTCAGCGCGAGCGCACGGTCGAACTGTCCTTTGGAGACCTCGAGCACGATCGCCGTCGTCATCGTCCGCGTCTCACCCTTAATGTTGCCGCCGACCATCATCGCCGCCCCCACCTCGGAAAACACCCGGCCAAAACCCGCCATCACCGCGGTCAAAAGCGACAGCCGGATCTCCCGGAGCGTCAGCCACAACATCTGCAGCGGCGTTGCGCCCAGCGAAAGAAGAAGCGGTAACAACTTTGCCCGCCGGCTTTCGATCGCCGTCGCCACCAGCGCGACGATGATCGGGAGCGTCAGGATCACTTCCGCGACGACCATCGCCCGGGGGGTATAAATCCACCGCAGTTCCCCCAGGGGCCCGCACCGCCAGAAAAGAAGCGCCACCCAAAGCCCCACCACCGTCGGCGGAAGCCCCATCCCGACGTGGGCGAGAAAAAGGAGCGGCCTTCGCCCCGGAAAGCGGCCGAAGCCGAGGAGAAACCCCGCCGGAAGCCCCAAAAGGAGCGCCAGGCCCATCGTCCAGCCGGCCAGGCGGAGCGACAGCGCCACGATCTCCCAAAGCTCCGCGTCGCCCGACCGGACGAGCCCCCACGCCTCTCGAAGCGCGACCCCGATCAGATCCATGCCGTCTCGGCCGACCCGACCCGCGCGTCAGTCAGCATCCGGGAAAAAGAGCGGCTCCCCGAAGCGGTCCTTGCCGAAGTCGCCGATCAGCGCCTGCGTCTCCGGGGCGATCAGAAACTGCACGAATGCCGCCGCTCCTTTAGCGTTCGCCTGCGGGAAGCGCTCGGGGTTCACCTGCATCACGTGATAAATGTTGAGGAGTTCCGGATCCTTCTCCCGGACGACGGCGAGATGGAGTTTATCCCGGTAGGCGAGGTATGTGCCGCGGTCGGTGAGCGTGTACGCTCCCTTTTCGCTCGCGATGAGGAGCGTCTGACCCATCCCCGTCCCGCTCTCGATGTACCAGTCGGCACCGTGGGGGTCGATTCCGGCCCCTTTCCAGAGGGCAAGCTCCTTTTTGTGCGTTCCCGAATCGTCGCCCCGGGAGACGAACGGCGTCTTTCCGCCGGCGATCGCCCGAAACGCCGCCGCCAGATCGTCCGCCCGGCCGACGCTGGCGGGATCGTCCGGGGGCCCGACGAGGATGAAGTCGTTGTACATCACCCGGTGGTAGTTCGTCACGACGCCGGCTTCAACGAGGGGCTTTTCCGCCTCCGGCGCGTGGGTGAGGAGCACGTCCGCTTCGCCCTGCTCGCCCATCTTGAGCACCTGCCCGGTGCCGACGGCGACCGTCTTGACGCGGTAGGGAGCACTTTGTTCAAAGCGGGGGATGAGAACGTCCAGGAGCCCCGAATCCTGGGTGCTCGTCGTCGTCGCCAGGATGACGTCGGTGACGCCCGCCGCCAGCGCATCCGGTTTCGCCTCCTCCGGCGCTCCGGTCGTCCCGGCGGTCGCGCCGGCGCCCTGATCCGGCCTGGCTCCGCAAGCGGAAAGCACCACAAAAAGCGCCAGAAACGCCACCCCCGCCGCATGGCGGAACGCCCTGCCGCGCCGCCGGAAAAAGCGCTGCGCGAGGAACATGCCCGTCTCCTCCTGTCTTCTCGTGATAGGCTTTATTCTACTTTACAGACATCACGGCGCATTTGCAACGCACCGCCGTTCATGCCATAATCGCGGTAGTCCCTCATCGATGCCGGACGTCCCTTCGCTGCGGACGTTCTCCCGCGGCCGGTCGATCGGCCCCGGTCGAATTCCCCGCGAATACGGAGAGAAGAGGTTTGGCATGAACCCCAAAAAACGGCCCATCGGATTGACCCGGATGACGATCGGTGCGGGCCTGGCGGCGCTCTTCGCCGCCGGCATGGCGCTCTTTCTCTGGGCCGTCGCCGGAGCGGCCCGGGGGATGTTTCCGGTTCCCGACACAGGCAGGCCGTTTGACCTAACCATCCAGACGCCGGACGGCTCCGGACCGGCGCAAGTGCAAAGGGTACCGGTCGACGACGAAACCGCCCGCTACCGCGGCGGCGTCCGGCGCCTCGTCCGGGAACGGCTGGAGATCGGAGGCGTGCCGGCCGGACGGGTGACGTGGCTCTGGTGGACGTTTCCGGACGGCGAACAGGCGCTTCAGATCGCCGCCCTCGCCGAGCGCCCGGTCGACCTTCGGCTCGCCCTCTCCGCCCCCGGCCTTGACGGCGCCACGCTGAGAACGCCGGCGTCGAGGGCTTCCGGCGGGACCGGGAACGCCTTCGGCGAGCGCGTCTGGAACGGGACGCCGCTTCCGCCGGCGCCGGTCTGGCTGGAGGCGGACGCGCCGGAGGGCGGGCACCGGGCCGCCTTTTTCGCTCCCGTCGAGCGCACCCGCCTGCGGGAAAACGGCGTGCTGGAAGCGGTCGATCCTCCGGAGGCGCGGCCGACCTGGGCGCCCATGGAGGGCGGGTTTTACACCACCGCCCGGCTTTCGGCCGGGGAACGGCTGGACGCCTGGGCGCTTCTCCGGCCGAAAGCGACGGCAGCGCCGTTTGTCGACTGGGCGGACGGCGACGCGCGGGAGATTCTTCGGTCGGCGGATTTCGACCGGGAGCGACCGTGGACGATCGAAGGCCCCCGCTACCGGACGCCGGACGGTTACACCCCCCACTGCGACCGATGCTATTACGTCAACCCGGCACAGCACGTCGGCGAAAAATTATTGCATTTGATGGACCGCGGCACGTTTTTCCGCGACGTCGCCCTCCTCGCCCTCGACAACGCCGTCCGGACACAAAACGCCGCCGGCTACTGGCCGATCACCACCCGCTCCGAATGGCTGTATCGGGACTACGGCATCGGCCCCGGGTACTACGACACCCGCTGGAGCACTGACGCCGCCCTCTTTCTCCTCGAAGGCTACCGGACTTTCGGCGATGAAGCGTATCTTCAGGCGGCTGAGCGCTACGGCAACTTTCTCATCGACTTCGTTCGGGAGCATCACGACCCGACGCCGTCCGGCGGCGCCCTGGTCTACGACTACGGCCATCCGGACCGGCCGAAAGTGCGCACCCACACGTCGCTCAACCACCTGCTCACGGAGATGAATTTTCTCTATCTGCTCTTTGAGGCCGCCGGGCGGGCGGACGCCCGATCCGCCGCCGACCGGCTCCTTCGGGCCGTCGAGGACACCGCCGACCGCTGGCCGAAGGCGAACGGCGACCTCCACTACGCCCGTCTGCCGGACGGCTCCTTCGGCCTTGAAGATTACCCGACGCTCACGCTCAAGGACCTGCGCCTGTCGCAGGCGATCGTCACCCGGCTCACCGGGCGGCCGAACGCCGCTCTCGCCGCCCTCATCGCCCAGAAAGAAGCGTATCTGGCGCGCCGGGGCATCCGGCCGTAGCGACCGCCAACCGGCCGGAGCGGCGGCCAAACGCCCGTAACGACCGCCAAACGACCGTTGCGATCGCCATCCTGCCGGAGCGGCCGCCCAAGGTCCGCCGATGGCCGCCTTCACGGCTTTCTCCTTTTGGCTCGGCCATGACCGTTTTGCCCGGCGAAGGGGCGAGGCGCCGCGCGATCGACCATCCCACGGGCGACCGCTCATCCGAACGGCGGCCGTCTCCGCTTCGGGAGGCGCTCCTCCCCGGCCCGACGCCGGGCCCGGTCCTCCCGAGGGCCCGAAGTCAGGTGTCGTCGGGGGAATCCGGTTCCGCATCCGGGTTCCCCGGAACATCGGAACGGCTGAACGGGCGTCCCGAACGCCGGCTTTCCCGGACGATAAACTCGGCCGCCGCCTCGATGCCGACGCCCGCCGCGGCCGGCGCAAAGGCAGGGCCGGAAAACCGCCCCGGAAGCCGGGCGTCCGCCCGTGCGGAGGCATCCGGCGCACCGGCCGCCTTTTTCCCCCGATCCGACCCCGCCGCCCCGGCGGCTCTGCCTGCGGCCGGCCGGGCCGGCCCATCCCCTTCGGCCGCCCCGGCCGCCACCCCGCCCCCGGCCGCCTCTCGCGCCTCGGCCTCTCCGGCCAAAAGGGGCCAAAACGCCCGCACGACGTGCCGGACGATGACCGCCACCGGCACGGCAAAGATCATCCCGAGGATGCCGGCGACCTCCCCTCCGACGAGGACGGCGAAGATGACGACAAGCGGGTGCATCTCCGTCGCCCGGCCGGTGATGAGGGGAGAAAGGACGTTGTTTTCCACGAACTGGGCGACGACGTTCACCACGAGAACCCAGGCCACCATCGGCCAGCCGACCGTGGCGGCGATGACGAGGGCCGGGAGCGCCCCGAGAAAGGGGCCGATGAACGGGATGAGATTGGCGACCATATTGATCGCCGCAAAGACGAGCGGATACGGAAAGCCGATGATGAGATAGCCGACGAACGTCAGGGCGCCGAGCAAAAACGAAATCAGGAGCTGTCCGGCGACGTAGTCGCCGATGTCCCGGTCGACGGCCACCAGCATCTCGACAACGCGGGGCCGAAGGCGTCGGGGAAAGAGCGAAGCGACGAGCTCGAGAAAGCCGCGGGAATCTTTCAGCAGGTAGTACGCGATAAACGGCGAGAGACTGAACGTCATTAGCCATTCGAACGCATCGTCGGTGAGCGTCGAAAGATGGACGATGCCCCGCTCGACCGCCCGGTTGACGAGCCCCTGAAGTCGCTCGAAGCCCCGGCGCACCCCCGTCGGCCAGCCGTCGTCAAACCGGGCTTCGAGTTTCTCGAGCTCCTCAAACAGGGTGGTAAAGACCGTCGGAAGGGCCCGCTCAAAGAGCTCCACCTGCCGGATAACGGCCGGCGCCGCGGCGACGACGGAGACGGCGCCGCCGAGCAGGACGAGCAAAAACGTCAGGCGCAGGGCGGCGCTCCGCCCGAGCCCCCACCCCTCCAGCCGGCGCACGATCGGGTGGATGAGATACGTGAGGATGAGGGCAAACCAGAGCGGCAAAAGGAGCCGTCCGACAAAGCCGAGCAGCCAAAAGACCCCCGCGCCGACGTGCTGCCAGAGCCACAGAATGACAAGCACGCCGACGATCCACAGGAGCCCGATCCCGGCCCGTCGCTCCAGGGGGCGGCGTTCCACCGTGCGGTGCACCTCCTCACCGCCTTAGTGTGCGACCGTCGCCCGGGCGGCATGCAGTTCGAACGGCCTGAAGACAAAAAAGCCCCCCTCATGGGGGGCGGCGGGGGCGGCGAGAGCGGTTTTGAAGCAGCGCCTTCGGTCGCGCGATGTATCCGGCAGAGCCTTACGCCCAGCGGCCGAGGAGCCGCCGGCCGTTCCGAAGCCAGCTCAAAAGGCGCCCGTCGCGGAAAAAGCGGACCACCGGCGTCAACACGCCGTAACGCCGCCGCACTTCGTTTTGGGCGATGATCGCGCCCGCGATCGCCATGGCGCCGCCCAAAAGCACCAGCCTGAGCGCGTTGGACCGCATCGTTTCGCCCCTTTCGTCGGGACCTCCGTCACGCCGAGTTGCCGGCCGCCGGCTCGATGCGCATCTCCTCTTCCGTGAACAGGTCGTCGAGGGAGCTCAGCGTGCCGTCCTCCTCGATCTCGTACACGGAAAGGTGGTCGCCCTTCACGCTCAACTCAATCAGGCAGTCCCAGCAAAAATACTGGTTGGTGCCGATCTTGCCGATGTTTTTCCCTTTACAGTTGGGACAGACGATAGACATCCCGTTTCCCTTCCTCTTGCTCATGGCACCCTTCCGGCTCCCGACCTCTTCAGGTCTCGTGATCCGATCTTCCCCGCGTATAGCTTAACCGACCGCTGCCAGGGATAAACGCCCGGCATAAAACCGCGCCGGAGGGATGCGGAAGGGAAGCCGGCGTCTTTTTCAAGCGCAGCCAGGCGGCACCGGCGCTGGGCCGATCGAGCGGGCGCGTCGGGTCGACCCCTTTCCGCCTTTAGCATGCGCCGAACGCCCGCCGGCTACCCTGGAAAAGACGTCGACCGCCTTCCGTCCGGCATCGCATGATCCCGGCTCCCTCGATTTCCCCCGGCATTCGCCGGCATCGCTGCCCGGCCGCGAGCCCGTTCGAGCAAACCGGCCGGCGGCGCTCAATCCCAAACGAGCAAGATTCAACTCCGCTCGGCGCCGTCTGTCGAGGACACCGGCGCTCCCGGAGGTTTCCGCCGTCATGTTCTTCCCGGCGCATTCTTCCCGCGCCCCTGCCGGCATGCCTTTCTTCATCGGGCGGACCGATCGGCGTGAAGGAAGGACCGGACCGCCCGGACGAGGCGTTCCGCCGCCTCGTCGATGTCCGCCTCCTCCAGGCCGGGGCCAAAGCTCAACCGGATGCTCGACCGCGCCTCCTCCGGCGTCCGCCCCATCGCAAGGAGCACCGGCGACGGGCGGGCGGCGCCGGTAGCGCACGCCGAGCCGGCGGAGGCGCACACGCCGTCCAAATCCAGCCGCATGAGGAGCACGTCGGCGGCGACGCCGGGAAACGTCACGTTCACGATATGCGGCAGGCGCGGCGGCGCCCCGTTTTCGCGAAACGGAAGGCCGCTTTCCCGAAGGAGCGAAAGGAGCCGTTCGCGGAACGCTTCGTACCGCTCCCGGCGCACCGGCGCCTCCCGGACGGCGACGGCGAGCGCCGTCGCTAAGCCGACGGCGCCGGCGACGTTTTCCGTCCCGCTCCGAAGCCCCCGCTCCTGCCGGCCGCCGGCGAAGAGCGGTTCGACGGGCGTCCCGGGACGGACGTAGAGGGCGCCGGCGCCGACCGGTCCGCCCAGCTTGTGGGCCGAAAGCGTGATCAGGTCGGCGGGAAGCTCCGCCGGCGCAAACGGCCACGACGCCGGCACCTGGACGGCGTCGAGGTGGATGATCGCCCCTTTTGACCGCGCCCACGCGCCGAGGGACCGAACGTCCTGCAGCGTGCCGACTTCATTCTGGCCGTAGATGAGGCTCACCATAAGCGTTCCGTCGTCGACCGCCGCCCGGAACGCTTCCGGGTCGATGTGTCCGCCGGCATCGACGGGGACGGTGACGACGTCAAAGCCGAGCGCTCGAAGCCGCGGGATGTTCTCCCGAACCGCGGCATGCTCGACCGCCGAAACGACGATCCGCCGCCGCTTCTCTTCCCGCCCTCGAGCGGAAAGCGCCACGCCGAACAGGGCGAGGTGCACGCTCTCCGTCGCGCCGCTCGTAAACACCCACCCGCGCGGCTCGGTGCCGGTGAGCGCCGCGACGTCCTCCCGGGCCGCCTCCAGCCGCCGGCGCGCCGCCCGGCCGAGGGCGTGGGCGCTCGACGGATTGCCGAGCGGTTCCTCCCAGAGGTCGGCCAGGGCCGCCCGCACTTCGGGGATAAGCGGCGTCGTCGCCGCGTGGTCGAGATAGATCGTCCGCATGGATGGGGGCTCACTCCATGTCCACTATACCGCGAACGGCGCAGAATGTAAATACATTTTTTTGAATCCTATGCGGTGAAAAAAATACAAAAGCAGAAATGAGCAGCCGATCGGCTGCCCATTCGCGGCTTCAGGCTCCCGATGTGCCGTGCTCCGCGGTTTTTGAACCCGCGCCTCTCCTACGGTGGTGCCCGCAGCGCCGCCCTCCGCTGTCCGCTCGCGGCCCTCCGTTCGACCGAAACGCCCGAGCGATGGAATCGCTTCCATCCCCTTCCCCGTCAAGACCCGCGACCCGGGGTCCGGCTCCGGCGTTCGACGGCTTAGCGTCAGACGGCGCAATGTAAGGCTCCTTGAACGTTGGTGTTCGGTTCCAAAACACACTGGCCGCACGCACACACCAGGATGAATTGTGATTTTATCTTAGCACACCGGGGTGAAATTTGCAAGACCCGCCGCGAATTTTTCACCCCTGAAGGGCTCGGACCGTGATGCCGAGCTCCGCCAGCTGCTCCGGCCGCACCCGGGACGGCGCCTCCATCATGAGGTCGGCGCCGCTTTGCGTCTTCGGGAAAGCGATGACGTCCCGGATGTTTGACCGGCCGGCGAGGAGGGCGACGATCCGGTCGAGGCCGAGGGCGATGCCACCGTGAGGCGGCGCGCCGTATTCCAGCGCCTCGAGGAAGAAACCGAATTTCTCGGCCACCTCCGCCTCGTCGAGGCCGAGGCGGCGGAAGAGACGAAGCTGATCTTCCTTCCGGTAAATGCGGAGGCTTCCGCCGCCGATCTCGTACCCGTTCAGGACGAGGTCGTAGCTTTCCGCCCGGACCGCAAGCGGCTCCGTCTCGAGCTTGTCCCAGTCTTCGGCCTTCGGCCGGGTGAACGGATGGTGCAGGGCGACGTAGCGCTTTTCGTCGGGATCGTACTCGAGAAGCGGAAAATCCGTCACCCACAGGATGCGAAAGGCCCCGTCCGGCACCCGCCCGAGCCGCTCGGCGAGGAGCCGCCGGACCGCCCCGAGGGCCGCCCGGGCCACCTCGCGCCGGTCGGCGACGAAAAAGAGCACGTCGCCCGGTTCGGCACCGGTCTTCGCCCGGAGCGCCGCGAGCGCCGGTTCCGGGACGAAGCGGGCGATCGACCCGGAGGCCCCGTCCGCCTCCAGCTTCAGCCAGGCGAGCCCCTGGGCGCCGTGGGCCTTCGCCTCCGCCTCCAGCGCGGCGATGTCCTTCCGGCTGAGGGCCGCCGCCCCGTCGGCCCGGATCGCCCGGACGACGCCGCCCGAGGCGAGAGCCCGCCGGAAGACCTGAAACTCCGTCTCCCGGAAGACCTCCCCGACGTCGACGATCTCGAGGCCGTAGCGAAGATCGGGCTTGTCCGTCCCGTAGCGGTCCATCGCCTCGTCGTACGAAAGCCGCGGAAAGGGCCGCTCCAGGCGGATGCCCCGGGTCTTTTCAAACACTTCGGCGATCATTTCCTCGACGATCGCCTGGAACTCCGGAAGGGACATGAAGCTCATCTCGATGTCGATCTGGGTAAACTCCGGCTGCCGGTCCGCCCGGAGGTCTTCGTCCCGAAAGCAGCGGGCGATCTGGAAGTACCGCTCGACGCCGGCGACCATGAGGAGCTGCTTGTAGATCTGCGGCGACTGAGGAAGCGCATAAAACGTCCCGGGCCGAAGGCGGCTTGGGACGAGAAAGTCCCGCGCCCCCTCCGGCGTGCTTTTGGAGAGGATCGGCGTCTCGACCTCGAGAAACCCGTGGCGGGAGAGGACGTCCCGGACGATCCGGGTGACCTCGTGCCGAAGCCGGAGCGCCTCCTGAAGCGCCGGCCGGCGCAGGTCGAGGTAGCGGTATTTGAGCCGGAGGGCCTCATCGACCGAGGCATCGTCGGCCAGGCCGAACGGAAGCGTCTTCGCGGTGTTGAGCACCTCGATCGCCTCGACCGCCACTTCGACGTCGCCGGTCGAAAGCTTCGGGTTCACCGTCTCCGGCGCCCGCGCCTTCACCGTCCCCCGGACGGCGATGACGTATTCGCTCCGGAGCGTCTCGGCGACGCGAAACGCCTCCTTGGCCTCCGGCGTGACGACGAGCTGGACGATGCCGCTCCGGTCCCGAAGATCGATGAAGATGAGTCCGCCGAGGTCCCGCCGGCGGTGGACCCATCCGACGAGGGTCGCCCGCGCGCCGGCGTCGCTTAGGCGAAGCGTCCCGGCGTCATGGGTTCGGTGCATGGTTTCCGACGTGCGCGTCGTTTCCATCTCCGGCCTCCTTTTCGTTCGGAGAGGCGATCCGTCCGGCGAGAAACGCGGCCAGCTCCTCCTCGGCGACGGTCCACTGCGCGCCGGTGGCGAGATGCTTGATCGCCGCCCGTCCGGCCCGGGCTTCGTCGTCGCCGACGATGACCGCGTACCGGGCGCCGCGGCGATCGGCGGACCGTAGCTGAGCCTTGAGACCCCGCCCGGCAAAATCCGCATCGGCCGAAAGGCCGGCGGCCCGAAGCCGCATGAGCAGGGAAAGCTTTTTTTCAGCCCCGGCGCCGAAGGCGACGACGTAGACATCCGGCGCCGGCGCCCCAAAGCGCCCTTCGGCCGGCTCGTCGAGCAAAAGAAGCAGTCGCTCCGCCCCGAGGGCAAAGCCGATCCCCGGCAGGTCCGGCCCGCCGAGGGCGGCCATGAGGCCGTTGTACCGGCCCCCGGCGAGGACCGTGTTTTGCGCCCCGAGCCCTTCGGCGACGAACTCGAACACCGTCCGGGTATAATAGTCCAGCCCCCGGACGAGGTGCGGATCCTCGACGTACGGGATGCCGAGCCGGTCGAGCTCCGCCTTCACCGCCGCGTGGTGCGCCCGGCAGGCATCGCACAGGTGATCCGTGATCCGAGGGGCCGACGCGACGAGGGGCGTCGGCCCGTCGATTTTGCAGTCGAGCACCCGGAGGGGGTTTTGTTCGAGCCGGAGCCGGCAGTCGGAGCAGAGCGCTTCCCGATGCGGCCGGAGAAAGGCGACGAGGGCCTCCCGGTAGGCCGGCCGGCAGACCGGGCAGCCGAGGCTGTTTAAGACGAGCGTCACGCCCTTCAGGCCGATTTCCTGCAAAAACGTCCAGCCCAGGGCGATCACTTCCGCGTCCAGCTCCGGCGCCTCGACGCCGATCGCCTCGACGCCGAACTGGTGAAACTGCCGCTGGCGGCCGGACTGGGGCCGCTCGTAGCGAAACATCGGCCCGAGGTAACAGAGCTTAAGCGGAAGCTCCGCCGTCCCGTACAGCTTGTGTTCGATCACCGCCCGGACGACCGGGGCCGTCCCCTCCGGCCGGAGGGTGAGGGACCGGCCGCCGCGGTCGGTAAAGGTGTACATTTCTTTCTGCACGATGTCCGTCGACGCGCCGACGGACCGAGCGAACAGCTCCGTCTGTTCGAAGATCGGCGTCCGAATTTCGCCGTAACCGAACCGCCGGCACGCCTCCCGGAAAGCGGCCTCGACCGCCTGCCAGCGCGCCGCCTCGTCCGGCAAAATGTCCGCCGTCCCGCGAGGGGCCTGATAGCGCATCGCCTGGTTCCACCGTCTTTCGTCTCCCAAAACGTCGTTCCGCCCCACGTCGTCCCGGCCGCCGGCCCACGAAAAAACCCGTCCACCGGACCCGCCGCCGGGACGGGAATGGGGTTCGGCCTTCACCGTTCATGACAGTTATAGCCTCCCGGCCGGCAAAAATCAAGTCGTTTCCTCTGCCCCCGGCGCGGCGCCCTCGCCCCAGAGCCGGCGGTAGCGGGCGGCAAGCTCTACCTCCCGGCCTTCTTCCGTCGGCGCAAAAAGCCGCGGCACGCCCTCCGGCAGGTACGCCTGCCGGACAAAGTGACCGGGAAAATCGTGCGGGTAAAGGTAGCCGACGCCGTGGCCGAGGCGCTCGGCGCCGCGATAGTGGGCGTCCCGAAGGGGCGGCGGCACCGGCCGGTGGCCGTTTTTCCGCACTTCCTCCAGGTAGGCGTCGATCGCCTTGTAGCTCGCGTTCGACTTCGGCGCCAGAGCGAGGTAGACCGTCGCCTGGGCGAGGGGGATCCGCCCTTCCGGAAGGCCGATCCGCTCCACGGCGAGGTACGCTGCCATCGCCAGCGAAAGCCCCTCCGGCGCGGCGTTCCCGACGTCTTCGGCGGCGGCGATGACGAGCCGCCGGGCGATGAACAGCGGATCCTCCCCGGCGTCGAGCATCCGGGCGAGCCAGTAAAGCGCCGCGTCGGGGTCGCTGCCGCGGATCGACTTAATGAAGGCGGAGATCGTGTCGTAATGGTTGTCGCCGGTCTTGTCGTACCGGACCGCCCGGCGCTGGATCGACTCCTCGGCCACGGCGAGGGTGATGCGGATGACGCCGTCTTCGTCGGGCGGCGTCGACGTTGCCGCGAGTTCGAGGGCGTTTAAAAGCCGTCGGGCGTCCCCGTCGCTTTGGGCGATCAGATGCTCCAGGGCTTTCTCCTCCACCTCGATCCGGAGCGCCCCGAGCCCCTTTTCCGACCGGAGCGCCCGTTCGGCGATCGTCCGGAGGTCCGCCGGCGAAAGCGGATGCAGCGGAAAGATGAGCGAGCGGGAAAGGAGCGCCGAATTCACCTCAAAAAACGGATTTTCCGTCGTCGCCCCGATGAGGACGATCGTCCCGTCTTCGACGTGGGGAAGAAGCGCATCCTGCTGCGCTTTGTTGAAGCGGTGAATCTCGTCGATGAAGAGGACCGTCCGGCGCCCTTCCATGCCGAGGCGCGCCCGGGCCTCCTCGACGATCCGCCGGAGATCCGCCACGCCGGCGGTCACGGCGTTGAGCGCCTCGAAGTGCGCCCGGGTCGTCCGGGCGATCACCCGGGCGATCGTCGTCTTCCCCGTTCCCGGCGGACCGTAGAAGATGACCGACGACAGGCGATCCGTCTCGATCGCCCGCCGGAGGAGCTTCCCCGGCCCGAGGATGTGGTCCTGGCCGACGATCTCGTCGAGCGTCTCCGGCCGCATCGCCGACGCGAGCGGTTCGTACGCCGTTCGTCGCTTCTCCCGGGCAAAGTCAAAAAGATCCATGGCCGAACGCGCCTCCTCTTCGCCGACTTCCGGCATACTCGCCGGCCGGGCGAAATACATCCGGGAATGACGATCCAGGAGGTGATGCGGATGAACAAGCGCGAAGCGGCGCGCCTCGCCCTCCGCGCCAAGCTCGAACGGGGCCTGACGTGGGAGGCGATCGCCGGCGCCGTCGGCCGCACCCCGGTCGGTGCGGCGCTTCTCGTCTACGGCTATGCCGCCGCCACCCGGGAGGAAGCGGACGCCCTCGTCCGGCTGCTCGGCCTGCCGGAAGAAGCCGCCGCGGCGTTTCGCCGCGTTCCGTTCCGGGTTCCGCGGCAGCCCTGGCCGCCGACCGACCCCTTCGTCTCCCGGATGTACGAGATCGTCCTCCTCTACGCCCCGGCGATCAAAGATGTCGCCCACGAATGGTTCGGCGACGGCATCATCAGCGCCGTCGATATGACGCTCGAACTTCAAAAAGAGCGCCAGGACGGCGCCGACTGGGCGAGTCTCACCTGGCGGGGAAAGTGGCTTCCGTTCCGGCGGTTTTAAGGTTATGATGGCATAAGAAAGGCGTCGGCCTTCCGGATCCGCCGAAAGAACGCCAACGCCGGGGAAAGGAGGCTTTTTCAATGGGCGGCCGTCCCGTGCACCCGACCGAGTTCGACGCCCGGATTCGGCTGGGGACGACGGTCTGGGTGTTCCAAAAGCGCTTCTGTTCCGGTTGCGCCGCCGTCGCCCGCCTTCTCCCGGCGCTGGAAGCCCGCTTCCCAAACCTCGCCTTTTACCCCCTCGACGTCGACGACGCCCCCGATCTCGCCCGGCGCCTCGGCATCTTCGGCGTGCCGAGTCTCGTCGCCTTTCACCGGGGATACGAGATCGCCCGCTGGGTAAGCGGCACGCCCAAGAGCCGGGAGGGGCTCGAACGCTTCCTCGCCCGCGTCGTCCAGATCGCCCATGCCCTCGACGAAACGCTCGCCGAACGCTCCCCCGATGCCCGGGCGTAACCGCCCGGGCTTTCCTCGGATCGGGACACCCCGGCCGGGGGCAGCCGCCGGCGACCCGTCCCGGCCGAACGGACCGCCTACCGGCTTTGGAGAATCCGATCGGCCGCCGCGAGCACCTCCCCGGCCGTCTCCCGGACGACGAGGGCGGCCTGATCGTCGAGGGGCGTCGGGTCCCGGTTCACGATCACGAGGGGCCGTCCCCGGCGGGCGTGCCGTTCGGGAAGTCCCGCCACCGGATAGACGGTGAGGGACGAGCCGACGACGAGGAAAAGGTGCGCTGCCTCCGTCCACGCTTCGGCAGACCGCCACGCTTCCTCCGGCAGAAACTCGCCGAAGAGGACGATATCCGGCCGAAGCGGCCCGCCGCAGGCCGGACAGCGCCTTTCCTCGAGCGCCTCCGGAGGGTAAAGGCGACCGCAGACGTGACAGCGCACCCGGGACAGGCTGCCGTGGAGCTCGACGACGTTCCGGCTTCCGGCCGCCTGGTGCAGACCGTCGACGTTTTGCGTGAGCACCGCTTGGATCCAGCCCTCGGCCTCCCACCGGGCGAGAACCTCGTGCACCCGGTTCGGCCGGGCGCCCCGGAGCCCCTTGAGGCGCCGGTCGTAAAAATCGTAAAACGCTTCCGGATCGTCGAGGAGCGTTTCGACAGAGGCGAGCTTTTCCGGCACCTCCCGCCAGAGCCCGCCGGCGGAGCGAAAATCCGGCAGCCCCGATTCGGTGCTCGCCCCGGCGCCGGTGAGCACGACGGCCGGCCGACCGGCCTCCCGCGTCCGGACGAGCCATTCCGCCAGCCGCTCCGCCGCCTCCGCGATCCCCGCCGCTGCCGGCATCTTTTCTCCTCCTTATCGCATTTCGATCAATGTACGGCTCCCTTCGACTCAAGCGTCGTGAACGCCCCGGTCCTCTCTCTTCCGGACGCCTTTCCCCCGGGCCGGACGCCGCTTTCCGATCCATCCCGGCTTCCTTCGGCGGGGTCCTCGGCCCCCCGCTCCCGGTCGTCGTCCGCCGTGAGGCAGGCCGGTCCCTCAAACCGCGGGTCGCCTACCTTCCGGTTGGCAAGCCGCACCGAAAATGCCGCCTCCCGTCGCCCGAGGATCGCCGCGAGGACCCCCGGATCGGCGGCGGGATCGAGCCAGCGCCCCTCATCCCCCGGGGCGAGGACGACCGGCATTCGGGAATGGATCGCCAAAACGGCGCCCACCGCCGGCGCCGTGAGCAGCGCGAGCCCCCGGCCGCCGCCGTCCGGATCGTCGTCCCAGACGGCCGCCAGCGCCAAAAGCGCCCGCGCCCCGGCGTCCGATGCCCCGGTCGCTTGCGTCCCGGCGCCCGCCGGCCGGAAAAAAAGCCGTGGCCGCCGGTCGGCCCCCCACTCGTAAAACCCCGTCGCCGGCACGATGAGCCGCCGGGAAAAGAGGCGCCCGAACGCGGGCTTTTGGGTGAGCGTTTCGATGCGGAGATTGATGAGCGTCCGGACGCCGTCCCGCGTCCTCAGCTTCAATCCCCAGCGCAAAAGCCCGAGCCGCCGTTCCCCCGGCGCGCCCGGCGCCACGGCGGCCACCGCCGTCCCCGGCGCGATGTTGTACCGGGGCCGGATGCCTTCCGCCTCCGCCATCGGGCGCGCCAGAAATCGGCGGGCGATCTCGGCGGCGTCGGCTTCGAGGACGAATCGACCGCACACGCTACCCCTCCTCCTCCGCGACGGGCCGTGCGGGCGCCCGCTCGGCGGACGCCCCGGCGGGGGAGCCCGGCCCGGCGGCAGGCGTCCGGCCGGCGGCAGCGTCCGGCCTGCCGCCCGTGGACATTCGGCCGGTGGCCGGCTCCGCCCCGCCGCCAAGCGGTGTCCGGCCGACGGCAGCATCCGGCCCGCCGTCAGGCGGCGCGAGGCGCTCCGCCCCTTCCGGCGCCGGGATGGCCCGGGCGGCTTCCTCCGCCCGCTGAAGGGCCGCCGCGAGCGTTTCGGAAAGGGCCTCCGGCGGCACGTCGACGAGATCCACCGCTCCCGGCGCCGAAAGCAGGGCGAAGCGGACGCCGCGGCCGCGATTTTTTTTGTCGTACCGCATGAGCGCCGCCCACGCCGCCGCATCGGCCGCCCGGCGCAAAAGGCCGGCCGCCGCCGCCTCGGCCGGCGTCGCCGGAAGCCCGAAGGCCCGAACGAGCCGGATCACCTCGGTAAGGAGCGCCGGGGACGCCCGGCCGAGCTCGACGGCCAGCGCCGTCTCCCAGACGAGGCCGACGGCGACCGCCTCGCCGTGCAAAAGCCCGCCAAACCCCTCGGCCGCCTCCAGGGCGTGGGCCACCGTATGGCCGACGTTGAGCCGCTCCCGCACCCCGCGGGTCTCTTTCGGATCGTCGGCGACGATCGCCGCTTTCACCGCGATCCCCCGGACGAGGGCCTCCGCCGTAACGATCGGATCGAGGCGAAGAAGCGCCCAAGCCGCCTGGTGGAGCCAGGCGACGAACGCCGCGTCCGATAAAAGCGCATGTTTGACCAGTTCCGCGTACCCGGACCGGACCTCTCGCGGCGGAAGCGTCCGGAGGGCGGCGACGTCGTAGAGGACCGCCAGGGGCGGGTAGAACGCCCCGAGGATGTTTTTCGCCAGCGGGTGGTTCACCGCCACCTTTCCGCCGACGCTCGCGTCGTGGGCGAGGATCGTCGTCGGAAGCTGCACATACTCGATCCCCCGCAAGTAAACCGCCGCGGCAAAACCGCCGAGGTCGCCGACGACGCCGCCGCCCAGGGCAAGGAGCACCCCCCGCCGGTCGATGCCCGCCCGGAGCATCGCCCCGGTCACCGCCTCCAGCGTCGCGAGCGACTTCGACCGCTCGCCGGCCGGCACGTCGTACCGGGCGACGGCGTAGCCTGCCGACCGGAGCGCCGCTTCCACCCGAGCGCCGTAGAGCGCCCCGACCGCCTCGTCCGACAGCACAAAAAGCGGTCGTGCCCGATCGACGCCGAGGGCGTCGAGTTCCCGGCCGAGCTCCTGAAAAAGCCCCGCCCGAACGACGACCGGATAGCGGACGCCTTCATACGCCACCCAGAGCGTCGTCATCCGTCCCGCCTCCTTTTCCGGGCGCCGCGCCCCCCGGCCGGCACCGCCGCCCGTCCGCGCACCGGGGCGGTGCGGGCGGCGCCGGTTCCTTCGGACGGCCCGGCATCAGAAATCCCGGGCATACGCCCGGTGTTCGGCCACCGCCCGGACGAGCGCCGCCATCCGGTCTGCCGGAAACGTCTCGAGGAGCGCCCGGGCGAGCTCGAAGGCGACGACGTATTCAGCGACGACGGCCGCCGCCGGCACCGCCGTCGTGTCCGACCGCTCGACCGACGCCTCCTCCGGTGTCTTCGTCACGAGATCGACGCTTCGAAGCGGCCGGTAGAGCGTCGGAATCGGCTTCATCGCCGCCCGGACGACGAGAGGCATCCCCGTCGTCATCCCGCCCTCCAGGCCGCCGGCGCGGTTCGTCCGGCGGAAAAAGCCCCGGCCGGGCGCGTAAAAAATTTCGTCGTGGGCGGCCGAACCCGGCACGTCCGCCGCCCGGAAGCCAAGGCCGATCTCCACCCCTTTGATCGCCTGGATGCTCATCACCGCCTGCGCCAGCCGGCCGTCCAGCTTTCGGTCCCAGTGGACGTGGCTGCCGAGCCCGACCGGCACCCCGACGGCGACGACCTCGACGACGCCGCCGAGCGTATCTCCCGCTTCCCGGGCCCGGTCGATCGCCGCGATCATCGCCGCCTCCGCCGCCGGATCGAACGTCCGGACAGGAGAGGCCTCCGTTTTTGCCGCCAGGACTTGAAGGGCCGCCCGGAGCGCGTCTTCCGCCGCCCGGTCCTCCTCCGCCGCCTCGTACGCCGGCCATGTCTCCGCGAGCGGATCCCCGTCCGCCCACACCCCGCCCAGGGCCCGGACGTAGCCGACGACGTCGATGCCGACCGCCTGAAGGAGCTTTTTCGCCACCGCCCCGACGGCGACCCGCATCGCCGTCTCCCGGGCGCTCGACCGCTCAAGGACGTCCCGGACGTCCCGGAGGCCGTACTTGATCGCGCCGGCGAGGTCCGCATGCCCCGGCCGCGGCCGCGTCCGCCGCCGCATCCCCCGTTCCGGCTCCTCCACCGGAAGGACGCTCATCACGTGCTGCCAGCTGATGTGATCCCGGTTCTCGATGAAAAGAGCGATCGGCGCCCCGGTCGTCCGGCCGTGCCGCACGCCGCTTAAGATCTCCACCCGGTCCTGTTCGATCTTCATTCGCTTGCCGCGGCCGTATCCCTTCTTACGCCTTTCAAGCGCCCGGTCGATGTCCGCCGGCAGAAGCTCGAGCCCGCTCGGCACCCCTTCCAGGATGCCGACGAGCGCCCGGCCGTGGGATTCCCCCGCTGTCAGATACCGCACCCCGACCCCTCCATGGAAGTTCTCGACCGGCCACCGGCCGCACCTGAGCCCGTTCCGGATGTGCCGGCGCCCTCCGGCCGCCCCGGATCGCCTCACACCGCCCCCAAAGCGCCCCAGGCCCGCCTACGGCCGGACCTCCTGCTTCTGATAAATGAACGGATACACCTGCCTGAGCCCGTAGCGCTCCGGCGAAAAGATCTGCTCCGTCCCGCCGACGAACAGATACCCTCCCGGCCGCAGGACCGCCGCAAGCGACCGGTACAGATGCGCCTTGCCGTCCTCCGTAAAATAGATGGCCACGTTCCGGTTGACGATCACGTCGAACGGCCCCCGCGGATAGGGATCTCGAAGCAGGTCGTGCCGCTCGAACCGAACGGCCTGGACGAGCTCGTCGACGACCCGGTAGCCATCCCCGTCCCGGACGAAGTAACGTTCCCGGAAAGACGGCGGGACCGAAATGAGGCTCCGCGCCTCGTAACGGGCCGCCCGGGCCTTTTCGAGCGCCGGTTCGTCGATGTCGGTGGCCAGAAGATCGACGCCCCGAAGCGACCGCCGCTCCCGGAGGAGCATGAGCAGGGTGTATGGCTCCTCCCCCGTCGAGCAGGCGGCGCTCCAGAGGCGAAGCTTCGGCTGCGCCGAAAGCGACGCCAGCACCTCCCGGTCAAGCAGCGCCCAGAGCTCCGGATTGCGAAAAAATTCCGAGACGTTGATCGTCACCCGATCGACAAATTCCGCCCGGAGCTTCGGATCGGCGATCAGAGCCTGCAGAAAACGATCGAAATCATCAAAACCCCGCCGCCGCATCAGGGACGTGAGCCGCCGCATCATCTGCGGTTTTTTGTACAGCCCAAGCTCGATGCCGAACACATCCCGCACCCGGGCAACGAACCGGTCGTACGCTTCTTCCACCCGCCACTCCATCCGTCCCCCGTCTTTCCCGTTTCTTCTTTTCGCCCCGTCCCGGACGAATCTGCCCGTCGCGCCTCGAACGCTTCCGCCTGGCTCGGCCCCGGTCGATCCGGTCGCCGGCCCCGGCGCCGACGACGAAGGCGCCCGCCGAAGCGGGCGCCTTCGTCACAGCCAGGCGTCGACGGGGCGATCGTAGGAAAGAAGCGCCTCTTCGCCGAACCAGAGGGCGATCTCCCGCGCGGCGCTTTCCGGCGAATCCGAACCGTGCACGACGTTTTTATCGATCGTGAGGGCAAAGTCGCCCCGGATCGTCCCCGGTGCGGCATCCTTCGGATTCGTTTTCCCCATCATCTCCCGGACGACGCCGATGGCGTTCGGCCCTTCCAGGACGAAGGCAAACACCGGGCCCGACGTGATGAAGGCGACGAGATCGCCGAAAAACGGCTTTTCCCGGTGCTCGGCGTAATGCGCCTCGGCCAGCTCCCGGGTGACCTGCATGAGCTTCCCGGCGACGAGCTTCAGCCCCCGGCGCTCGAAGCGGGCGAGGATCTCCCCGACGAGGCCCCGCATGACGCCGTCGGGCTTGACCATCACGAATGTCCGCTCCACAAAAGCGCCCCTCCTTCGCATTCGACCACGACCAGTGTAACACTAGAACGTCCGTTTTTCAATAAACGCCACCAGCGCCTCCAGGTAGCGGGCCGCCGGGTACGCCGAAAGCCCCTTTAAGACCGCCTTGGCCCGACAGACGAACCGCTCCGCCACGGCATGCGTCCGCTCAAACGCCCCGCTCCGGCCGATGCCCTCGAGGAGCGCCGCCCGCTCCGCCTCCGTCTTACGCCCTTCGAGGGCCGCCCGGAGCGCCGAACGCACCGCCGGATCGCCTTCGGAGAGGGTAAAGATCGCCGGCAGCGTCACGTTGCCTTGGGCGAGGTCGCTCCCCGACGGCTTGCCGAGCACCTCGGGCGTCCCGGTAAAATCGAGGAGATCGTCCGTCACCTGAAACGCCATGCCCGCATAAAACGCGTACCGCCGGAGTCGACCGACGACCGCCTCCGGCGTCCCGGCGATCCGCGCGCCCAGGAACACCGAAAACTCGATGAGGAGCGCCGTCTTCCGGCGGATGCGCCGAAAATACCGGAGCATCGTCACGTCCGGCCGGAAGAGGTCCCCCTGCTGCTCCACCTCGCCGCGGCTCATCTCGTGCACCGTCCGGGCGAGGGCCCGGTCCACCGCCGGGTCGGAAAACGCAGCCAGCTCCGAAAGCGCCCGGGCGAGCAAAAAATCCCCGGCGTACACCGCCACCTGATCATCCCACCGGGCCCGAACCGTCTCCCGGCCGCGCCGGAGATCCGACCGGTCGACGATGTCGTCGTGGACGAGCGTCGCCATGTGGATGAGCTCCACCGCCGCCGCCGCCCGGACGAGGGCCTCCGCCGCCTCTGCCCCGCCGTCCCCGAAGCGGCCGGCGATGAGCACGAGAAGCGGCCGGAGGCGTTTGCCTCCGGCGTCCAGGAGGTGCCGGCCCGCCTCCGTAAGAAGCGGGCTTTCCGACCGGAGCAAAAGCTCCAGCCGGTCCTCGACCGCCCCCAGATCGTCCTGAAAGGCGTCGTACACCTCGACGATCCGCATCATCCGCCCTCCCCCGCCGCCCGGCCGTAGACCGGCGGCAGCGTCGCAAAGGCGATCTCCGGCACCCGAGGAAGCGCCCCCATGGCCGCCGCCTCGGCAAAAAAACGCCGGAGCCCTTCAAGCTGCGGCCGATCGAGCTCATGGGAAAGCCCGGCGAAATATCGGTACCACTCGGCGTCGCTTCCGCCCAGCCGGGCCTTCGCCGCCCGGACGAGGGGCGTCGGGTCGGCTTTCGTCCGGGCCTTGCTCCGGAGAAACGCCCGGTACACCCGGGCAACCCCCTCCGGATCTTCGGCCAGCGCCTCCCGCCGCACCCCCCAGAGGGCAAACGTCATCCATTGCCCCGTATACTGTCGCCACAGCTCCCCGAGGTCGGCGACGTAGTAGCGGCGATTTTCCCGGTAGGCGAGCATCGCCTCGTCCCCAATGAGAAGCGCCGCATCGCCCCGGCCGAGCATCGCCTCGAGGTCCGGCTCCGCCCACGCATACGTCGGCCGAAGCCCGAGATGGCGTTCAAGCAAAATTTTTAAAAGCTGCACGCTCGTCGCCGACCGGGTCGTGAGGAGAACGTGCGGCCGGGCGAGCGTGTGAAGCGGCCGGTGAGAAAACAAAAAGATCGACCCGACCGCCCCGTAGGCGCTCACCGAAAGGTGCGGCAGAAGAACGTACCGGTCCGCATCCAGCCCGTAGGCAAACGACGACATCGGCCCGATGTCGACCGTCCCCTCCCGCATCCGGCGATTCAGCTCCGCCGGCGTCGACCGGACGACCCGCACCCCGGAGAGCGCCGCCGGATCGAAGTAATAAAACACCGGCAGCGTATTCATATAGTCGATGTGGCCGACCGTCAGCATCCCGTCGCCTCCGTTTCCTCCTGGCGGGGAAGATCCTTCCACCGGGGAAAAAGCCCGTGGTCCGTCACCCCGACCGCATCCAGCGCCCGGCCAGCGACAAAGTCGACGATGTCGTCCACCGTCTTCGGCCGCGGATAAAAGGCCGGCATCGCCGCCACGATCCGGACCCCGAGCCGGGCGAGCTTGAGCATATTCTCGAGATGGACCGCCGAAAGCGGCGTCTCCCGCGGCACGAGGACGAGAGGACGGCCCTCCTTGAGCGTTGCGTCCGCCGAGCGGGTGATCAGGTTGTCGGCGAGGCCGTGGGCGATCGCCGCGAGCGTATTCATCGAGCACGGGATGACGAGCATCCCGTCGTGGACGAAGGTCCCGCTTGCCGGCCGGGCGCCGATGTCCCGGACGTCGTACACAAAAAGCCGCTCCGCTGCCCCCTCCGCCGCCAAAAGGGTCCGAAGCCCCCGGGCGCCCCCCTCGAAATGCACGTCTTCCTCCTCCGCCGCCACCCGCAGGGCGCCGTCCGACACCATCGCGTGCACCTCGTGACCGAGACGAAGCAGCGCCACCATCGCCCGGAGCCCGTAGCGGATGCCGCTCGCCCCGGTGAGCGCCACGACGAACCGCCGCCCGCCCCTCATCGCCCCACCCCGACGGCGACGAGCGCAAAGACGAACACGACGACGGCGAGCACCCCGTTCATCGTAAAGAAAGCCGTGTTGAGCCGGCTCAAATCCGTCGGCGACACAAGCGCGTGCTCGTACGCCAGGATGCCCGCCGCCACCACGACCCCGAGGCCGAACACCCCGCCGAGGCCGAGGGCCAGCCCCGTCGCGGCGAGGAAGGCGACCGTCAGGGCGTGAAACCCGCGGGCGATCCCGAGCGCTCGCCGGAGCCCGAAGCGGACCGGGATCGAATGGAGCCCGTGCCGCCGGTCGAACTCGAAGTCCTGCGTGGCGTACAGGATGTCAAAGCCGGCGATCCAGAAGACGACCGCAAGAAACAGCCACCACGCCGCCGGGTGATCGAGCCGACCGGTCGCCGCGACCCAGCCGCCGAGCGGCGCGAGGCCGTCCGTCACCCCGAGAACGAGGTGCGAAAGCCACGTAAAGCGCTTCGTATATGAATAAAAGACTAGAAAAAAAACCGCGATCGGCAGGAGCTTGACCGCCAGCGGGTTGAGCATCGCCGCACTCACAAAAAGGAGCGCCAGCGAAAGGAGCGTATACCCCCACGCTTCCCGCACCGTGACCTTCCCCGTCACGAGGGGCCGGTCTTTCGTGCGGGGGTTCAGGGCGTCGATCGCCCGGTCGATCAGCCGGTTTAGCGCCATCGCCGCCGTCCGGGCGCCGACCATCGCCATCGTCGTCCAGAACCAGAGCCAAAGGTCCGGCCAGCCGCCGTACTCCTCGACGCGGCCGAAGATGAGGCCGAGATAGGCAAACGGCAGCGCAAAGATCGTATGCTCAAACTTGATCATCTCCAAAAAGGCCCGGAACTTCCCCATCCGCAAAAAGCCCTCCTCGACCGCCTTCCCCACCGGTCAAAAAAGCGCCGCGCCCCCTTCGGCCGAGCCGCCCACGGCGCCGAAGGGCGCATCGCCGCCCGGCTTTCGCCCCACGTGGACCGCCGCGATCCCGCCGAACAAAAGCCGCACCCGGACGTCGGTAAGCCCCGCCCGCACGAAACGGGCGGCCAGCCCCTTGTGATCCGGAAAGCCCCGGAGCGACTCCGGCAACCACCGATACTCTTCGTACCGGCGGGCGAACCAGCGGCCCAAAAGAGGAAGAATCCGCTCGAAGTAAACATAATAGATCTCCCGAAACCCCGGAACGACCGGCTTCGACAGCTCCAGCGACACGACCAGCCCCCCCGGTCGGACGACCCGCGCCATCTCGGCGAGCGTCCGGTCGAGATCCGGCACGTTCCGGAGCGCAAACCCGATCGTCGCATAGTCGAACCGCCCGTCGGGAAACGGGAGCGCCAGCGCGTCCCCTTCCACCCAGACGATGTCGGCGAGCCCCGCCCGCGCCGCCTTCTCCCGGGCCCGGGCGAGCATCGCCGGCGAAAAATCGAGCCCGACGACCTCTCCCGCCGCACCGACCGACCGCCGGAGGGCCAGGGCAAGGTCGCCCGTCCCCGTCGCGACGTCGAGGGCCCGGCTCCCCGGCCGGACGTCCATCATCTCCAGCATGATCCGGCGCCAGCGCTTATGCGCCCCAAACGAAAGGAGCGTATTCATCCGGTCGTACGCCGGCGCGATCGACTCGAACACGCGATACACAAACGCCCGCTTGTCCGTCCGCTCCACCCGTCCTCTTCGCCCTTCCTTCCGACCGCCGTTACAGCCCCTCCGAAAGCTCCGATAACGAAAGTTCCGGCGTCCGGATCGACGGAAGCCGCCGGACGAGCGCCCGAAGCGACCGCCGAGCCCCTTCGTCGATCACCACCCGAAGGAGCGCCTCGAGGTCCTCCCAAAGCTGCTGGCCGAACTTGATGAAGCGCGCCTCCCCCCCGTAGATCCGCCCGCCGACCCGCGCGTCCCACAGAAGCATGTACCGGACCACCCGCGGGATGAGCGGCCGGATCGGCGACCCCGGATGCGCCAGCGCCAGAGGCAAGGCCGACTGGATGTCCACCTCGAGCTCAAACACCTGCTCCCGATCCGCCTCCGGCTCCCGGTAAAGGACGTAGCGCATTGCCCGACCGGCGTGGATCGTCTCGAGCGCCCGGGCGATGCGGCCGATCATCGCTCCCTGATTCGCCTCCGCGAGCAGCCGCACATAGCGACTGCTCAAAACGTCCCCGTACAGTACCCGGAGCGGCACCGGGAGGGAAAGGCGCTTCGCGTCGTCGATCGCCTCGTGAAGCCAAAGCCCCCATTCGACGAAAAGAGCGGCCTGCCCGACGACGGCGATCTCCTCGGTCCGCATTCCGCCGACGCGCATCGCCGCATGAAAAAGGGCGATCCGCCACTCCGGCACCTCCGGAAGCCAGGCGGCCTCCGGCCACTCGGCGATCACGGCCTCCCGGGCGCGGGCCACCCACCCGGCGATTTCCGGCTCAAATCGCATGCTTCACCCTCATTCCGACAAAAGCGCTACTTCGCCCAGTATAGCACAAAAAGGGCGGAGACGCTTGGCTTCCGTCAAACGTCCGGTTTCCCCAGCGCACCCGGCCCGGCCCCCTTTGGCCCGCTCCCTCGGCCCGGCATCAGGGGGCATCGGCGCCGCCCCAGGAGATCGTCGCCGGCGGATCGAACGCGGCTTCAAACGTCGCCCGATCCGGACGATCCGGAAGCGGCGGCGTTCGCCGCGGAGCCGGCGCCGCCACCGCCACCCGGACGACCTCCCCCTCCGGCCGCCGCTCGAGGGCCCGGATCCAGATTTCCCGCCCACCGCCGCCGGCCGCCCGGTAGACGGCAAGCACATCCCGAAGCACCACGGCTTCCGGAGCGCCGGCCGGTACCCCGAGGTCGACCGACACGCGGCCCTCCTCCAGTCGGACATCGATGAGCCGCCCGGCGAGAGGCGCCGACGCCAGCCGGGCGATCAAGGTCCGCACCTCTTCCGGCACGCCGGCGGCGCCGCCGGTCGGTACCGAGCGCTCCCCCGACACGCCGATCCAGAGCCCGATCGCCCCCCAAAACAGCGCCAAAGGCACGCTCCATCGGATGAAACCCCTGATCAGCCGCCGCACCGGCCTCCCCTCCTGGCCGTCCGCATCGCCCCGGACCGAAGGCCGGCCGTCCGGCCGGTCGATCCCGAAGGCGCGTCCTTTCTCCGACCTTTATGCGGGTCGAAGGCCGGGTATGTCCGCGTCGCACCGGCGCCGGGGCCGACCGGCGGCGGTTCAATCGTCTCGGTCGGTGTGAATCGTCCCAACGGCGGTATAGATGACCGCCCGGCCTCTCACCTTGATCGCCGACGTGTGCTCGGTAAACTGGGCGATCATGACCTCGTTCTTGTCGAGCTTTTCCGTGTGGTGAAACCGCGTCACGTCGCCCCGGGTGAGACCGATCACGTGCACGCCGTTTTCCTTCGCCTTGATGACAACGTACTCCCGGGACGTCCAGTCGGCGGCGCGTCCGCCTTCGCCCATCGCCTTCCCCCCCTTCCGATCCCACCTGCCCGCGCCTTCTTCCGGGGCGCCGGCGGCCGACGACCTCCGCGGGACGCGAACCCGACCGCCGGCCGCTTTCGCCAGGGCGACGGGCCTGACCGGCGGCCTTCGCCACGGCGGGAGACCGGACCGACCGTCTTCGCCGACGGGACGGGTCGGCCGGCGGCCGTCCCGGCCGGCGCGATCCTCTTCGCCCCGCCGCCGGTCCGAACCGCCGCCTAGGACAGCCGCCCGGTGATGAGGGCCATCGCCTCCGCCCGCGCCTTTGCGTCGTGGGCGAACACCCCCCGGACGGCCGACGTCACCGTTTTCGAACCGGGCTTTTTCACCCCCCGCATCACCATGCACAGATGCTCCGCCTCGATGACGACGATCGCGCCGTGGGCTTCGAGATGCGTCATGATTGCATCGGCGATCTCCGCCGTCATCCGCTCCTGAAGCTGCGGACGGCGGGCGACCGTCTCCACCGCCCGGGCGAGCTTGCTCAGGCCGACGACCCGGCCCTCCCGCGGGATGTAGCCGACGTGCGCCTTGCCGAAAAACGGCACCAGATGGTGTTCGCACATCGAATAAAACGGGATATCCTTGACGATGACGATCTCTTCGTGGCTTTCGCTGAAAATGGCCGAAAAGTGCTTTCCCGGGTCTTCGTGGATCCCGGAAAAAATTTCCTCATACATCCGGGCTACCCGGGCCGGCGTCTCCCGAAGCCCCTCCCGGTCCGGATCTTCGCCGATCGCCTCGAGAATGAGGCGGACGGCGTGTTCAATCTTTTCGTGGTCGACCGCCATCCCTCTGCCTCCTTCTCGCTCGCCCCTAGTATAACAGCTCTTTCGGACAAAAAAAAACACCGCCGGGCCTCGGGGGGCCCGCCGGCAGGCGGTCGACCGGGCGTTTCTCTCATTTTAGGCGATTGGATCGCGCCGGGACTGGATCAGAGCGAGATTTGGATTAGAGCAGGATCGCGATCAACCCGCCGGAGCCTTCGTTGATGATCCGGGTGAGCGTCTCCCGGAGCTTGTGCCGCGCCTGTTCCGGCATCATATGCAGCTTCGCCTGGATGCCCTCGTTGACGATGGCGTACAGGGACCGGCCGAAGAGCTCCGTCTGCCAGATCGCCCGGGGATCTTTTTCAAAATCCTGCATCAAAAACTTGGCCAGCTCCTCGCTCTGCTTTTCCGTGCCGATGATCGGCGAAAACTCCGCTTCAACGTCCACCTTGATCAGATGAATCGACGGCGCCTTCGCTTTGAGGCTCACGCCGAAGCGCGCCCCCTGCCGGATGATCTCCGGCTCCGCGAGCTCCATCTCCTCCATCCGGGGCGGCGCCACGCCGTAGCCGGTCGCCCGGACCATTTCGATCGCCGAAGCGAAATGGTCGTACTCCCGCTTCGCGTGGGCGAACTCGATCAGCATCTCCAGAAGCTCATCCTTGCCCCGAATCTCCCGCCCTACGACCTCGTACACGACCTGTTCGAACAGCCCTTCGGCGGCATCGAGGTCGACCTCGGCGATCCCCTGCCCCAGGTGCATCTCCGCCAGCCGCGCTCCGGCGATGAACGGGTAGTCTTCGAACCGGCCGACGATTCGCTCGACGTCCCGTAGGCGCTCCACCGCCTCGACCGTCTCCGCCACCGCCTGCTCGAACGCTTTCCGAAGCCAGTGATCGGCGTCGAGCACCATCACCCAGCTCGGCAGGTTCACCTTCACCTCGTGCACCGGAAATTCGTAGAGCGCTTCCCGGAGAACGCCCAGGACGTCCGACTCGCCCATCGTGAGCGCCGACAGGGCCAGCACCGGCACGTCGTACCGATCGACGAGGGCCGTCCGGAGCGCCTCCGTCTCCGGCGCCTGCGGCCGGGCCGAGTTCAAGATGACAATGAAGGGTTTCCCGACCGCCTTCAGCTCCTCGATCACCCGCGCCTCCGCCTCCTCATAGGCCGCGCGGGGAATCTCGCCGATCGTTCCGTCGGTCGTCACGACGATGCCGATCGTCGAATGGTCCTGAATCACCTTCCGCGTCCCGATCTCCGCCGCCTCTTCAAACGGGATCGGATCTTCAAACCACGGCGTGTGCACGAGCCGGGGGCCGTTTTCATCTTCGTAGCCCCGGGCGTCCGGGATCGGATAGCCGACGCAATCGACGAGGCGCACCGACACCCGAAGCCCTTCCGCCACCTCGATCTCGATCGCCTGATTCGGAATGAACTTCGGCTCCGTGGTCATGATCTGGCGGCCGCCGGCGCTCTGCGGCAGCTCGTCGATCGCCCGCTCCCGATCTTCCGGATGCAGGATGCGCGGGATGACGACGAGCTCCATGAACCGCTTGATGAACGTCGACTTCCCCGTCCGGACCGGACCGACGACGCCGAGGTAGACGTCTCCTCCCGTCTGCTCGGCGAGATCCTTGAACACATCCAGCTCCTCCACGGCCTTCCCTCCTCGTCCCATCCCCGGAAACGGGCTTGGATATCCCCAATATATGCGCGCCGAAGCCGGCTATGCGTTGCGAACGGAGATTCCGACCGGGGCGGCCGAGGCGCTCCGCCGATCGAAGCGCCCGTCGGCTATCGAAGCGCCCCGTCGGGCCGGAGCACCGGTTCGCCGCCCTCGAGCCCGTACGGGACCGAGGCCACCGGGACGAAGAGCGTCCGCTCGACGAACAGCCGCCGGAGATCGCCCGAGCCGCCCGAAGCCTCTGCCGGCGTGCCGGTGGCGCCGGCGTCCGCCGGGGCGGCCGGCCCGTTCGGGCTTGGATCCGGCGCGCCTGCTCTGTCCGGGATCGCCGGTGCGGTCGAACCGGCCGGCGGGGCGCCTTGCGCCCGCAGGAGGAGGGCGAGATCGAGCAGGTAGTCGGCGTACACCCGGCCGTCCCGCGTCAGCATGAGCCCGAGGGCGTGGCCGCTGTAGGGAGAGATGAGCGCGGGCTTGGCCAGGTGAAGCGCCCCGTAGTCGATGACGAGTTCGTCCGGTCCCTTTTCCTCCGCCACCGGGAGCCGCCCCGTCGCCCGGTGAAAAGCCGCCACCGCCCGCTGCACCCGTTCGACCGCATCGGCGATGCGAAGATCGGCCAGCCGAACCGCCATCCCCTCGCCCAGCGGAACGAGGACGTAGCGGTAGACGCCTCCCCGTTCAAAAGCGCTCGACGGGATCGGGTCCAAAAACGTCGGATAGAGGGCGCTCATGTCGAGCGGGACGCCCGTGATCCGATCGGCATCGTCCAGAGGCCGCGCGACCGGGAGGGCATTCCGAGCGGCCACATAGGCGTCGACCGCCGACTGAACCCGGGCCACGTCTCGGGGGAGGTCTTCGACCGCCGGCGCGCCGGGGGAGAGGCAGCCGCCCAGCGCCCAAAGGGCCGCCGCCGACGCCCCTCCCCGGGCAAGCGCCCGGAGATCGAAAGCCGCCCGGCGCCGCCGGCCGGCCCGGCGTTCCCGGCCCCAGGGGACGAGGACGCCCGCCAGGGCGACGAGCGCGAACACCATCATGGCTTCCAGCAACGCGATCCCTCCCGACGGCCGCCGGCGTCCGGCCGACTTTAACTAAAGAGGCCGGCCGCTTGGCGGCCGCCCATCCGGTTAGCCGTATTGTAGCGGCTTTTCTCCCCGATCGAAAGGCGCGGCATCGGGGCGGTCAAACCCTTTCGACCGGCCGGCTTCCGGACGCCGGCGCCCGAACGCCGCGACCGTCGCCGCATACGGTGATCGAGGGCGGACCGAAAGGAGGGAGGCGAATGCCGGAGGCGCCAAAACCCGATCGGCCTCAGCCGGAGACGCCCGGAGCCGATGCCGCCCTCGCCGCGCTCCTCGAACACCTCCGGCCGCTCCAAGACACCGTCGGCGAGCTCGGCGGTTCGATCCGGAAGTTCGAGCAGACGCTCGAGAGCGTCGTCGCCCTCCTCACGCTGCTCAACGAACTCGGGGGCCTGGAACGCCTGAAAGCCGCCTGGATGAGGGGCCAAAACTCGAAGACGCCCCTCGAGCGCCTGGAGCGGATCGTCGACGTTTTGTCCGCCATCGATGCGGAAAAAATCCGCCGCTGGCTCTCCCACCCGGCGGTTCGGGCGCTCCTCGCCGGCGGGTCCCCCGATGGCGACGCGGCGGGCGAAAAAGGCGGTAAAAAATAACGCCCCGTCACGGGGCGTTCTTTTTCGGCGCGGCGTTCTTTTTGGCCGCGGAGGGCGCGCTCCGACCCGCCGCGGCCGGCGCGTTCTTGCTTTGCTCAAGGAGCATCCGGATCGACTCGGGCCCGGTAAAGCGGTTTTCCCGCAGGTAGCGCATGATGCGCTCTTCTTTTTCCGGCGAAAGTTTCAGGCCGATGAGGGCCGAAAGCCGCCGGACGAGCGCCCGCATCTTCGCTTCGTCGTCCTGGTCGCCCGCCTGAACGTCCTTGGCGACGTCCATGAGCGCCCGGCCGTCCACCGGCCGGCTGGCCACCTGTCCGATGAGTTCGAGCAGCTGACCGAGGTTCATGCTCTCCCCTCCTCGGTCCAGCGTATGCGCCCCGGCGGGAGGCGGTTCGGGCGCTCGCTCCCTCTTCCCGGACGGCGCGGCGCTTTTTTATGGCCCGGGGGCGTCCGAGGCGTTTTTCCCGGCCGGACGGGTGCCGCCGGCGGCCGGCCGGCCGCTCTCCCGCCGGGCCCGAACCCACGTCTCGAGGAGCGGCATCGCCCCCTCTTCCGTCGGCTCCCGGGACAAAAGCGCCTCGATCGCCCGCGCCGGCGCTTCCCCTCGAAAAAGGACGCGGTAAAGCGCCTCGGTGATCGGCATGCTCACGCCGTGCCGGGCGGCGAGCGCGTAGGCGGCTTCCGTCGTCACGACGCCTTCGACGACCATGCCGATTGACCGGAGGGCCTCATCCGGCGGCATCCCCCGGCCGATCAACCGGCCGGCGCGGCGATTCCGGCTGTGCTCGCTCGTCGCCGTCACGACGAGATCGCCGATGCCGGCCAGGCCGGCAAACGTCATCGGCGCGGCGCCGAGGTGAACGCCCAGCCGGGCGATCTCGTGAAGCCCCCGGGTGATGAGGGCCGCCCGGGCGTTGTCCCCGTAACCGTATCCTTCCGCCAAGCCGGCGGCCAGGGCGATGACGTTCTTGAGGGCGCCGGCCAGCTCCACTCCGACGAGATCGTCGTTCGTGTAGACGCGAAACGTCGGCCGGAACAAGATCCCCTGGGCCTCCCGGGCGTCTTCCCGAGCGCCGGCGACGACGACCGACGTCGGCATCCCCCGGGCGACCTCTTCCGCGTGCGACGGGCCGGAGAGGGCGACGATCCGGGCCGTGCGGGCGCCGAGGACATCCCGGAGCACCTCCGACATCCGCTTCAAGCTCCTCCGCTCGAGCCCCTTAGCGGCGCTCACGACGAGGGCCGCCGGCGAAAGATGGGCCGCCGCCGCCGCCGCCACCGACCGCATCGCCTGGGACGGGACGACGAAAAACACCGCCGACGCGCCCGATACCGCCTCCGCGAGGTCGGCGGTGACGGCAAACGGCGGAAGCAAAACGCCCGGCAGGTAGCGGCGGTTTTCCCGCGTCTCGGCCAGCGCCCGGACGTGCGCCGGATCCCGACCCCAGAGGACGACCTCGTGTCCGTTGTTGAAGATGAGTTGCGCCAGCGCCGTGCCGAAGCTGCCGGCGCCGACGACCGCGACCCGGCGGAAATCCGCCATGGCCTCCTCTCCCATCGGCTTGATCTTTGGCCGCTCCTACCGCCCGGCGGCAGTCCGCCGTCCGGCGGCCTTCGGCGCGGCGGCCTTCGCGGCGATCATCGGCGCTCCCGCCCGGGAGCCTTCAGCGTTCACCCTCCGACGATCTTCGGCGCTCGCTTTCCGGGGGCTTTCGGCGCTCCCCGACCTTCCGACCGGACGGCTCCGCTACGAGCGCTCCGACCGGGTCCGCGCCGGATCGCTCGGCTTGATGACGAAACGAAGCGGCGTTCCGGTGAGGGGAAACGCCTCCCGGAACCGATTTTCCAGATAGCGGGCATATGAAAAATGAAGCCGTTCCGGGTCGTTGACGAAGAGGGCGATCGTCGGCGGCTTCGTGCCCACCTGCGTCGCGTACTTGATCCGAAGCGGTGCCCCTCCCCGGGATGGCGGCGGCGTGAGGGCGATCGCCTCCTGAAGCACGTCGTTCAGGCGGGACGTCGGAAGGCGCAGGGCGTGGTTTTCCGCCACCTGCCGCGCCAGATCGAACAGCCGCTCCACCCGCTGCCCGGTCCGGGCCGAGACGATCTCCACCGGCGCATAGGCGACGAAATCGAGTTCCTCCCGCACCGTCTTCACGAACCGGTCGTACGTCTTGTCGTCTTTGTCGACGAGGTCCCACTTGTTGACGACGAGCAAAAGCCCCCGCCCGGCCCGCTCCGCCGCGCCGGCGATGTGCTTGTCCTGCTCGACGACCCCAACCGTTGCGTCGAGGACGACGAAGACGACGTCCGCCCGCCGCATCGCCAGCTCCGCCCGAAGGACGCTGTACTTTTCCGCCCGCTCGTAAATGCGCCCCCGTCGGCGGATTCCGGCCGTATCGACGAGGACAAATCGCTCCCCCGCCCGTTCCACCACCGTATCGACGGCGTCCCGGGTCGTCCCGGGGACGGGGCTCACGATCGCCCGCTCTTCCCCGGCGAGGGCGTTTAAAAGCGACGATTTGCCGACGTTCGGCCGCCCGACGATGGCGATCCGAAGCCCCTCCTCCTCCCGAGGAGCCTCCTCCGGCGCCGGCGGAAGGGCCGCGAGCACGGCGTCCATCAGCTCGCCGATCCCCGTCCCGTGGGCGGCCGAAACGCCGTAGGGCTCGCCCAGGCCGAGCGCGTAAAAATCGTACCGTCGCTCCAGATGCTTCGGGTGGTCGATCTTATTGACGGCGAGGACGATCGGTTTGCCGGAACGCCGGAGCTTCTCGGCGACGTCGACGTCGTCCGCGAGCGGCCCCGTCTGGCCGTCCACGACGAACAGGACGACGTCGGCCTCGTCGATGGCGAGCTCCGCCTGCGCCCGGACGTTTTTCCCGATCTCGTCCGCCGGGTACGGCTCGATGCCGCCGGTGTCGACGACGACGAGCCGGCGGTTCAGCCATTCGATCTCCCGGTAAAGCCGGTCGCGGGTGATCCCCGGTCGGTCGTCGACGATCGCCCACCGCTCGCCGACGAGGCGGTTGAACAGCGTCGACTTGCCGACGTTCGGCCGCCCGACGATGGCGACGACGGGTAGCATCCCCCTCACCTCGCATCCGGCGGTATTGTACCATCGGCGCCGGAGACGGTCAAAAGCCGCCCGCCGGACTGGCCTTAAAAAGCGGCCCTCCATCCGATCCGGCTCCTCCCGCTCATCGGCGAAGGCGCGGAGCCGCGCCGGACAAGCCCTCGGAGGCGCCCGAAAAACCGTCCGATGCGCCCACCCCGTCCTCCGCCGCGCCGAACACGCCGTCCGCCCGCCGCCCGCCGGCGTCACGCGCCGTCCGCCGCCGGAGGCCGCCGAAGCGGCGGACGGCGGAACGGGCCGCCGAAAAGGCCGCCCGCCAGGCGACCGCCGCCCAGACGACGGCGAAAAGCGCCCCGATCCCCCGATCGCCGGGCGGAAGCGCCGGCAAATCGACCGTCTGCGGGAAGGCGGCGCGCAGGGCGGACACGGCGAGGGCGAGCGCCGCCCATGCGAGGGTGGCGAGCGCCCACGCTTCGGTCTCCGAATCGCTGAGCGCGGCGACGACGAGGGCGAGGGCCGCCCACGGCAGGGCGGGCTCCGGCACGATCCGAAGGGCCGGGTTTTCCACGAGCGCCACAAGAAGCGCCATCCCAAGGCCGGCGACCAAAAGCGTCCGGCCGACGGCCGCAAACGGCGCCCGCCAAACGTCCGGCGCCAGACGGAGCGCGCCGAGCACCAAAAGGGCCGAAGCGGCGCCGTTCAGGCCTGAAAGGCCGGTGAGATCGAGGACGAGGGGAAACGCGGCGGCGAGAAACCACCCCCCGGCCCGACCGTCGACGACGCCGCTTCGCCAGAGCCCCCACCAGACGGCAAGCGAAAGCCAGGCGTATCCGTCCGGCACGACCGTCTCCTCCTGCGGCTCCGTCCTGAAAGGCTGATTTTACCATTTTAGCCGCTGCTGGAAAACTTTAACCCGCAGGAAAGCGCGAAAACCGCCGCCGGGAAGCCGGATCCGCCGCCGGAAATCGCCGCGGTTGCCCGGGAACCCCCGGCCGCCGCGGGCAGGGCCAACGAAAAACCGGCGCCTTCGGGCGCCGGTTCGACTTTATGAGACCTTCACTTCCACGCATCCGGCAGGCGATCGCCCAAAAGATCGCCGATCGTCACGCCGAAGCCGGATTTGTCCTCCTCCTTCGCCGCCGGCTCCGGGCGCGGCGCCGGTTCGGCCTCTTCCGCTTCCCGGATGCTCAGGCTCACCCGCTTTTCCTCCGGCGAGAAGGCCAGCACCTTCACCCGCACCTTCTGCCCCGGCGAGACGACCTCGCTCGGCGTCGCCACCCGCCGGCGGGCGAGCTGCGAAATGTGGACGAGGCCTTCCACCCCCGGCATGAGCTCGACGAACGCTCCGAAAGAGGCGAGCCGCCGGACGATGCCCTCCCGGATCTCGCCGACCCGGATCTCGTCCTTCGCCCGCTCCCACGGACTCGCTTCGGCCTGCTTAATGCTCAGGCTCACCCGCTCGCTCTCCGGATCGACCTTGAGCACCTTCACCTTGACGACGTCGCCGATCTTCAGCTTTTCGCTCGGGTGCTCGACGTGCTCCCAGGACACCTCCGAAATGTGGACGAGCCCGTCGACGCCGCCCAGGTCGATGAAGGCGCCGAAATCGGCAAAGCGGGCCACCCGCCCTTCGACGACGTCCCCGGGGCGAAGCCGCGAAAGCACTTCCGCCTTCTTCGCCTCCGCCTCCTCTTCCAGCACCGCCCGGTGCGAGAGGATGACGCGGTTTTGCTCCCGGTCGAGCTCCAGCACCTTGACCTTGAGCGTTTTGCCTTTGTAGTCGCTGAAATCTTCCACGAACGACGTCGAAACCTGCGACGCCGGGATAAAGCCGCGCAGGCCGACGTCGGCGACGAGGCCCCCCTTGACGATGTCGTGCACCTTCACCTCAAAGGCCTCGCCCCGGTCCCGGTATCCCGCGAGGCGCGCCCACGCCTCCTCGGCGTCGACCATGCGCTTGGAGACGACGAGCTCTTCCTTTTCGTCATTGACCTTTTTCACCTGCACCCGGATCTCGTCGCCGACGGACAGGACGTCGTCGATCCGGTCGATGTGAAGCGCCGACACCTCGCTGATCGGGAGGATCGCCTCGTACTTGTATCCGACGTCGACGAGCGCCTGTTTGTCCTCGATCTTGACGACCTTCCCGGTGAGCCGGTCCCCGACCTGCGGAATCGCCAGCTCGCCCCCGTGCATCGCTTCGTGCTCTTCCATCATGCCTGCGTTCCTCCTTAGCGTCCTTCCACGGACAAAAATGCCTTCTGCCGCGCTTCGGCCAGGGCGACGATGGCGCCGACGACCTCTTCGATCGACTTGTCCGTCGTATCGATTTCGATCGCATCGGGGGCCTTCCGAAGGGGCGCCGTCTCCCGCGTCATATCCTGCCGATCGCGCGCCACGAGCTCCGCCAGAACGTCCTCATACCGGACCGCATACCCCGCCGCGGCAAGCTCCGCGTGCCGCCGCCGGGCCCGCGCTTCCGGCGAAGCGGTGAGAAAAATCTTGATCCTCGCCTCGGGCAGGACGACCGTCCCGATGTCCCGCCCGTCCATCACGACCGCCTCCCGCTCGGCCAGATGCCGGAGCCGGGCGACGACCGCCGCCCGCACCGCCGGGTGTCGCGCCACCCGGGACGCGGCGGCGCCGATCTCCGGCCGGCGGATCGCTTCCGTCACATCCCTCCCGTCCAGTCGAATGCGCACGGCGCCGCCGGCGCCTTCCAGGGCGATCTCGCTTTCGGCCCAGAGCCGGGCCAGCGCTTCCTCGTCGTCCGCCGAGACGCCCGCCTCTCGAGCCTTCAAGGCGAGGGCCCGGTAAAAAGCGCCGGTGTCGATGTATTTGGCGCCGAGGCGTTCGGCGACGCGCCGGGCGACCGTACTCTTCCCTGCGCCAGCCGGACCGTCGATGGCGATAGCCCGCACCGCTCATCACTCCGTGCCAGAACAAAAATAAGAAAAAGCAGGGCAGGTCCTGCTTTGTTCGAGGAGCCTATGTACGTTCCCCAACGCCCGCCGCACCGCGCACTCGCCCTTGCCCCTATCCAATTCTCAATTGCTCCAACCGCATTATACCACGTCCGGAGGCCGAACTCAACGGGGGTTGTCCGCCCCGCCGACTCCGGCCGTCCGCCGGGCGGCGGCATCGAAGGCCGCCTTTCCGGCTTCGGCCCCTTTTACGGCCGCGGCTCGTCGAGCAGGCCCTTTTCCCTTAAAAAGATCTGCCGATCGTACGCAAAGCGCACGAGTCGCGCCTCGTCTCGTGGCCTTAAGCCGAGAAGCTTCACCGACGCAAACCGCCGGACGGGATCGCCCCCTTCTTCCCACAGCCGGACGACCTCGGCTTCGGCGCTCAGAGGCTCCACCGCGCCGTTTCGGAACTGAAGGGCGACGTAAACCTGAAGCCGGTCTCCGCGGGCAAGCATCAGCCCCGGCGGGAGAGGAAACGACAGGCCGCCGGCGCTCACGTCATGGGTTCGCAAGACGAACCGCCGCCCGTCGCCGAGCTCCAGGGCGAGGGGCATGAGCGCCGGCACGCGAAGGTGCTGCCGCCGCTGGGTCCGCTGGACGGTGCCGGCTTCGGGCAGCGCCACCTTAAGAAGCGGGACCCCGCTCCGGGCAAAGCCGAGGACCGTCGTGGGAAAGCGGAACACCCCGCCTGACGCGTCGACCCATGTCACCGCCAGCCGAAGGCCCCGCGGCCAGTGATGGACGAGGCGGCCTTCCGCTTCATCGAGCGGGATGTCGAGATAGAGGGCGGAAGCGTCCCGGTCGGCCACCCGGCTTCGGTAGCGGCGCGTCGGCTCGTCGATCGGCTCGAGGGTCACCACCTGGCCGATATCCGGTTCCATCTCCGTCGCCTTCCGACCGGCCGCCGTTTTGGCATGCCCCGTTGTCCGACCGGTCGATTTCATTGTAGCCGAACGGTTCTGTCCCGTCCACGCCTTCCGCTTTCTCCGTTTTCCATCCTTTCGCTCGTTCCATTTCCCTCGTCCGCTCGTTTCGCTTTTCCCCGTTCCGCTTGCTCGGGTGGGCCTTCCGCTTTCCCGCTTACCTTTCCTCCCCTTCACCGGATCCCGAAAGGATTTCCACGCTTTCTTCGAGCCCGGTGTCGGCGTTCACGAAGATTCGGTAGCGGCTTCCGCCGAGGGAGCCGGTGAAGGCGTACGTGAGAACTTCTTTCCCCGTCTCGCCGACGATGAGCGCCAGCTCGGACGCCTCCACCCGGAAGTCCGGCGCCAGTTTCTCCTGCGCCGCTTCCCGGGAGAGGATCGGGCGAAGCGGGGGCCGCTTCTCCCGGTGAAAGAGGACGTAATCCGACCGGTTGAGGCCGACCACCTCCCCGTCGTCCAGCGCGACGACGACGACGACGGCCTCCGGATAGAGGCGCACCGCGCCGGCGGTCGGCACGAACGTGTACGTGCCGATCCCGTCTTCCACCTCGCTTCGGACGAGGACCATCGCCGGATGGCCGGTCGCCCTGAGAGCCCGCTCGGCCCGAACCCGCCCCTGCTCCGGCGAATAACGCGCCGGGCCGAAAGGGCGGCTTTTCATCCACCAGAGGAGCCGCCCGTCGCCCAAAAGTTCCGCCGTGACGGTCACGTCTTTGTCCGGGGAAAAGGTCACGTCGTAGAGGAGCGCCGCATCGTGGACCGCGACCGCCTCCCCCCGGATGCCGTCCGGAAGCCCGAGGAGCGACCGTGCCCGTTCCACCGCCTCCGCCGGCGGGATCGGCTTTATCCCCTGCCCGAGGCGCCGGAGGGCCGCCTCCCGTCGTTCGGCGCCGGACGCCGGAAGCGGCCCCAGGTCCATGTTGAGAAACGTTTCCGATTCGCTGCCGAGGGAGCGGAGGCCGTCGATCAGCCCGTGATCTTCCTTGAGTTCAGCCTGGGCGAGGGCCTGCTCGACGTCCATCCAGCGGAGCTTCCGGGTGTAGACGGCCTCCTGAAGTTTCTCCAGCTCCGCCCGCACGCGGCCGCTCGCCCGATAAAGCTCGAGGAGCGTGCGGCGCTCTTCGGGCGTGAGCGGATGGGCGTGGACGTCCCGCCGGAGGAGCTGATAGGCGAATTCGCCGATCCGGCTCAAAAACCGCTCCGTCTCGCCGAGGGGCACGAGGGATAAGGGGAGGCCGCCGGCGGCGTTTTGCGCCGCGTTGGCCAGCCGCCAGACGGCCGCCAGCGTCGCCGACTGGGGTCCGGCCCCGTTCGTCGCCGCCGCCCGGCCGAGGGCGTCGTGGAGATCGTCGACGGCGGAGACGAGATCGGCAAAATGATGCTGATAGGCGTTTTCCGCCCGAATGAGGAGGGCGGTTTTTTCCCGAGACTCCCGGTAGCCCCAGTACAGGCTCACGATGAGGGAGGCGACGAGCGCCGCCGCCGTCCACCACGTCGAACGCCGCATGAAAAAACCCCCTTCTCCCGGTAAGATGGGCCGGGAAAAGGGAGCTTATGCAGGCCGGTCTCACCGCACCGCCGGCTCCAGCGGCGTGATCGTAAAGTCGTCGGTGTTGCCGCATATGCACTGGACGAAGCCCGTCTCGATCTCGCCGGATTTGTTCCGTCGCCCGCGGAGGATGTAGACCTCGCCGCACCGGTTGCACTGGATGCGGACTTTTTCGCGGCGCACGCGACTCCCCTCCTCGCGCTTCGGTTCTTGCGCCTCCGTCATCTCCCCGCCCTCCTTTGACGCCGATCCGTTTCTTTGTATGATGTGTCGCCCGGCCGCCGGCGGTGCCGGCGCCGAGCGGACGCCCCTGAGCGCCGCGACGGCGGCGATCGGCGCGGCCGGGATGAAGGGCGCGATGTAAAAAAGAGGCTTTCGCCCGGACGGCCGAAAGCCCCTGAAGCGCGTTGTTCCGCCCGCCGCCGAAACCGCCGCCGGCGCCCTCCCCGCGGTTTCGCCTAGACCCAGCCCCGGAAGCGGGACGCCTCGGCCATCCGCCGGACGCCGACCATGTACGCCGCCAGCCGCATGTCGACGCCGCGGCTTTCCGCCATGGCGACGACGTTCCGAAAAGCCCGAACGAGCTTTTCTTCCAGCTTCGCCAGCACTTCTTCTTCCGTCCAGTAGTATCCCATGTTATTCTGGACCCATTCAAAGTACGACACCGTCACGCCGCCGGCGCTCGCGAGGATGTCCGGCACGATGAAGACGCCCCGCTCCGTGAGGATCCGCGTCGCCTCCCTCGTCGTCGGCCCGTTGGCCGCTTCGACGATGATCTTCGCCTTGATGTTCGGCGCGTTCTCCGACGTGATCTGGTTTTCCACCGCCGCCGGGACGAGGATGTCGCACGGGAGCTCGAGGAGCGCTTTGTTCGTGATCGTATCCTTAAAATGCCGCGTCACCGTGCCGAACGAATCCCGCATCTCCAACAGCCGGTCGATGTCGAGCCCGGCCGGGTCGTAGAGGCCGCCGTAGACGTCGGAGATCCCGATCACCTTCGCGCCGGCGTCGTGCATGAACTTCGCGAGGTAGCTGCCGGCGTTCCCGAACCCCTGGATGACGACCCGCGCCCCCTCGAGGGGAATGCCGACCTTCTTCGCCGCCTCCCGGATCATGATCGTCACGCCGCGGGCCGTCGCCGTCTCCCGCACCTGGCTTCCGCCCAGGACGATCGGTTTGCCGGTGATGAACCCCGGCGAATCGTGCTCCCGGATGCGGCTGTACTCGTCGAGCATCCAGGCCATGATCTGGGCGTTGGTCGCGATGTCCGGCGCCGGAATGTCCTTCGTCGGCCCGACGATCTGGCTGATCGCCCGGACATAGCCGCGGCTTAGGCGCTCAAGCTCCCGGAAGGACAGCTCCGCCGGGTTGACGACGATGCCCCCTTTCGCGCCGCCGTACGGCAGATCGACGATGCCGGCCTTGAGGCTCATCCAGATGGAAAGCGCTTTCACCTCATCCGGCGTCACGTCCGGATGAAAGCGGACGCCGCCCTTCGTCGGCCCGACGGCATCGTTGTGCTGGGCGCGGTAGCCCGTGAAGACCCGCACGCTGCCGTCGTCCATCCGCACCGGGATGCGGACGGTGATAAAGCGGAGCGGCTCTTTTAAAAGCTCATACATCGCATCGGGATAGCCGAGCTTTTGCAGCGCCTCTTTGATGATCGCCTGCGTCTCGGCGAGGAGATTCGTCTCCGCCGAAGGGCTTTCGGCCGGAGATCGGATCGAGGCCGACTCCGGCGCCGCCGCCGGACGCCCCCCCTTGTCCATACCGGTCACCTCGGATCGCGTTCGTTCCGTCCACAAGTATACACCAACGGCGAAGCGGCGCAAGCGAGCCCCCGGCAAGCCCACGGACAAAAAAAGCGGAGCGCATCGACGCTCCGCCCTCCGCCCAAGGCGACCGAACGAAACACCGCCGACCCGGGGACCCGGCCGGTCAGCGACCGGCCGGGTCGGCGAACGGGCCGCCCTCCCCGAAGTACCGCCCGAGGACCTCCACCGCCCGCTCCGGGATGATCGGCTTCCCGTATTCTTCCAGGACGTGTATCGTCACCGGCACGATATCCCCGTACTCAGCCAGGTTGGCGACGAGCTTTTCATAATCCGCCTCGTCGAGCGCCAGCGGCTCAAAGTAGAGCACGTAATGCCCCTTGTAGTGGTAGAGCCGCCCTGCCGGCCCGACGACGGACCGCACGCGCCGGACGGCGGCCAGGAGATGCTCAAAGTCCCGAAACGCGCAGGCGATGTCGTCCCGCGTCTCAAGGGTGACCTCCATTTCGATCGTCTCGCCGTCGAACGGTTCCCCGTCGGATTCCTCCGACGCCTTGGAGACGACGACCACCATCCCCTGCGACGGCAGCGCAAACACCTCGACGGCCACCGGGCCGCTCACTTCAAAGCCGACCTCATAGTAAGCCTGTTCCATCATATCATTGAACAATTCGTGGACTTTCGGCAGATCCTTCCAGAGATCGTCCTTGTCGATGTTCCGTTCCGAGAGGTCGTCGAGCGTGAGGAAAAAGCGCACCTTGTCCGGAGCGATCCGTTCGATGCGCATCCGCGTCCCCTCCTTTTTGCCGGCGGCGCCGCCTCGCGGCCACCGACCGGCCCCCTCTTCCCCCGGCCGGGCGCCGGATCGATCCGCCTCCCATCGCGGAGGCGGCACGCCTAGACGGGACCGATTTTATTATATCAGGGGTCTGGCAATCCGTAAACGGCAAAAAGAAGGGGGCGCCTACGCGTTCGCGTCTCCGTCCGCCTCCGCCTTCGCCTGGGCCTGCTGAAGGTTGACGTTTCTCGCCGGCGCAAAAGTGGAGATGGCGTGTTTGAAGACGAGCTGCTGCCGTCCTTCGGTCTCGATGATGACGGTAAAGTTATCGAAACCGCGGACGAGGCCCCGCAGCTGAAAGCCGTTCACCAGATAGACGGTGACGGGGATGTTCTCCTTCCGCAGGGTGTTCAAAAAGGCATCCTGAATGTTGACCGAGCGGCTCATGGTGGCCGATCCTCCTCTGAGTCTATCTTTCTTTTCTCTATATGCTTTCGCCGTCGGCGGCGAGATGTCCTGCTACGCGGGCAAAAATTTTTTGGCGGGAATCCGGCCGCACGTCCTCATCCCACGGCACCCACTCGATGTCCGGAAGTCGGCGAAACCACGTGAGCTGCCGTTTGGCATACTGCCGCGTCCGCCGTTTAATCCGCGCGACGGCCGCCTCCAGCGACTCCTCGCCCCGGACGACGCCGAGGAGCTCCTTGTAGCCGAGCGCCTGAAGGGCCGTCGCCTCCGGAGGGACGCCGGCGGCGAGGAGGCGCCGGACTTCATCCAGAAGCCCGGCGGCGATCTGCGCCTCGACCCGGGCCTCGATCGCCCGGTAAAGCGCCTCCCGGCGCATCGTAAGTCCGATCATAAGCAGATGAAACGGGCTTTTTCGCTCGGGCGGCGGCGCATTGGGCAAAAGCCCCGCCCCCTCCCCCGCCAGCATCTCGAGCGCCCGGACGATCCGCCGGACGTCGCCCGCGGGGATGCGCCGGGCCACCTCCGGCGCCCGGCTCGAAAGCTCCTGCCAGAGGGCGTGGGCGCCCTCCCGCCGGGCCCGTTCCACCAGCCGTCTCCGGAGCGCCCCGGGGCTCCCAGGCGCAAACCGATATTGCGGATAGTACACGACCGCATTGACGTAAAGGCCGGTGCCGCCGACGAGAAACGGCACCTTTCCCCGGGCCTGGATGTCCCGGATCGCGGCGAGCGCCTCCCGCTGATACCGGGCGACGGAATACCGCTCCCGGGGATCGGCGACGTCGATCAGGTGGTGCCGGATCCGCGCCCGCTCCTCCGGCGTCGCCTTGGCCGTCCCGATGTCCATTCCGCGATAGACCTGCATCGAATCGGCGGAGACGATCTCGCCGTCAAACCGCTCCGCCAGCTCGAGGGAAAGCGCCGTCTTTCCGACCGCCGTCGGACCGACGAGGGCGATGAGCACCCCGTCCGGCCGCCCGCCTGCCTCCGAACCCGTCATCGCCTTTCTCCTTCGGGTACCGCCGCGGCGCCGACGAGCCGGCGGCCGAAGGTAAACGACGCCTTTCGCGGCAGCACTTCAAGGCCGAAGCGGCGGAACACTTCGGCCTCCGGCCGCTCCTTGACGACGACCGCCTTCCGGGCGACCCTAAGCGCCGCCCGATACGCCTCCGGGGAAAGCGAATCCGGCGCGCCAAATCGATAGAGCGGGCGGTTCGACGTCAGAGAACGGGCGACCGGCCGCCGAAACATCGGATCGAACAGTACGACGTCCACCGACCGGGCCGGCATCGCCTCCAGCACCGCCCGGTGATCGCCGTGGACAAGGCGGATCCGCCGCAGCGCCTCCCGCACCGCCGGGGGATGGTCCGGCGGACGGCGGACGGCCGCGTCGGAGAGGATGTAGAGGGGGAGGCTTTTTTCCACCGCCACGACCTCCCCCTCCGGACCGACGGCGTAGGCCGCGACGAGGGCGTCGTGAAGGAGCCCGGCGGTGGCGTCGAGCACCCGGTCACCGGCGGCGAGTCTGGCAAATTCCACCATAGGGTCAGTCTCTCCGGCCCGTAGGCGCTTTATACGGACGGCCGCCGTCCCCGGATGGAAACGGGTTTCGCCGCCGTCCGAATCGACGAGCCGGAGGCCGTCGGCGCCGTAGACGAACGCCCCGTCCGCCTGCCGCTCTTCGACGAGCGACCGGAGGGATCGTTTTTTTCGAGGAACGAACGGAAGGCCGTACCGCTCGGCCAGAGCCCGGGCCGCCCGAAGCGTCTCCCGATCGGCCTCGAGGGCCGTGGTGAAAAAGTAGCGCTCCGTCACGCTCATCCTCGTTCCGCGCGCACCCCCTTTAACGCCGACGAAACCAGCGCTCCAGCGTCTCCGGACCAAGCCGGACGAGGACCGGACGGCCGTGCGGGCAGGTGTACGGTTCCTCCGCTTCGGCCAGCGCCCGGAGAAGAGCCGCCATCGAAGCGTCGCCGAGCCGCCGGTTGGCCCGGAGGGCGCCCTTGCACGCCTTCGTCTTCAGCGCCTCATCCATGACGTGAAGGAGCGTCTCCACCGTTGCTGCCTCGCCGTCGGAGACGGCGATGAGGAGCGCCCGGGCCGCCTCCTCCTCCACCCAGGCGGGATATCCGGTCAGCGCGATGCGGCCGTCCACCGCGTCCAGCTCAAACCCGAGCGCCTGAAGCGCCGACCGGGCCGACGCCAGCGCTCGCGCCTCCGCCGGCGTAAGCGCAAGCTCGATCGGCACGAGCGGCCGGACGGTCCCCCCTCCCCCCGCTCGGGCCAGGCGCTTGAGCGCCTCATATCGCACCCGTTCCTCGGCCGCGTGCTGGTCGACGATGTACAGCCCGTCCTCCCCTTCGGCGAGGATGTAGGCGTCGTACAACTGAAGGAGCGGCCGAAGCGTCGGAAACGGCTGTTTTTCCCCGCCCGCCCCGGCCGGCTCCGGCGTCCCGACCGGCTCCGGCGTCTCCGGCGCCAAGCGCCCCTCATCGGCCGTCGGAAGCGGAAAAGCCGCCCGATCCCCCCGGCCGTCTCGCATCGCCGCAAGAAGCGCCCGGACCGCCGGCCGCATCCCGCCCGGATCCCCCGAAGCGGCGCCGGAAGACGGTCGCCGCCCGGTGTTCGCCCCGGCGGCGCCGTAGGCGGCCGACGCCTCCCGCACGACGCCCGGAGAAAAGGCATCCGGAAGGGGAAAACGGCCGCTCTGCTTCGGCGCCGGTCGGTCCGACCGGGGGGGATCGCCCGTCTCGCGAAAGATCGGCCCGAACGGAACCCCGGTGCGGCCGTGTTCCCCGACGCCAGCCGAAGGGGCCGGATCGTCGCCGGAAGGTCGCCCGGGCGGCCGCCGGTCGCCCGTCGGCCATCCCGCCGACGGGATGAGCCGCGCCCGATCGAGGGCCCGTCCGACGGCCCGGCGAACGAGGCCGAGCACGTGCCCTTCGTCGGCAAACCGCACCTCCCACTTGGCCGGGTGGACGTTGACGTCGATCAGCGTCGGGTTGAGATCAAGATAGAGAATCGCGTACGGATAAAGCCCCCGCAAAAGGCGCGTCTCGTACGCGTCCAACACTCCTTTGACCAAAAGCGGCGCCCGCACCGGCCGGCGATTGACGAACATGTAGAGCGGCTTCGACCGCCGGGCGAGCTCCGGCCGGCCGACGAACCCGGCCACCTTCACGTCGCCGGCGGTCTCTTCCACCGGGATCAGCCCGGCGGCGACGTCCGGTCCGAAGAGCTGCAAGACGACGTGTTCCGTCCGGCCGTCACCGGCCGTCTTCAGCCGCTCCCGGCCGTCGACGGCCAGCCGGAAGGCGATGTCCGGCCGCGCCAGCGCTTCCCGGACGACGACGTCCTCCATGTGGCCGACCTCGGTCTTGCCCGACTTTAAAAATTTGAGCCGGGCCGGGGTATTGAAAAAGAGATCCCGCACCTCCACCGCCGTGCCGAACGCCCCTTCCGCCGGCGCCGGACGGCCGATGACGCCCCCGGCGGCCTCGATCGTCCACGCCGTCGGCGCCTCCGGCGGCCGGCTCGTGAGGCGGACCCGGGCGACGGCGGCGATGCTCGGGAGCGCCTCCCCGCGGAAGCCGAGGCTCGTCAGGCGTTCAAGATCGCGAAGATCGCGGATCTTGCTCGTGGCGTGCCGATCGAACGCCGCCACGAGATCGTCCGGCGTCATCCCCTCGCCGTCGTCGACGACCGCGATCCGCCGAAGCCCCGCGCCCTCGATCTCGACGCCCACCGACCGGGCGCCGGCGTCGAGGGCGTTTTCGACGAGCTCCTTGACGACCGACGCCGGCCGCTCCACCACCTCGCCGGCGGCGATCTGGTTGGCAATTTCCGGACCGAGCCGAACGATCCGCCCCATCGTCTCCCTCCTTCACCGAGCCGCCCAAGACCCGGTCGAGCCCCGGCCGCCCGCGATGATCGCCTGCCCGACGGACGCTCGTCGGGCAGGCGGCCCTCCCGACGGGTTCACCGCCCGGCCGGCGGCCGGGCGTTTTTCGGTGTTTTCTCCGGCCCCGTCGAGCGCTTCGGCCCGTCGCTTTCGGCGGCCGCATCGGCGACGGGAGCTTTGTTGGCGGCACCGAGCTCCGCCTGCCACTCACGGAGCCGGTCGAACGCCTCCAGGGGCGTCATCCGCTCGAGGGGAAGCCGCCGGATCGCTTCCGCCACCCGGAGGGCCGCCGCCACCGCCGGGCTTTCGCCTTCCTGTTTCGCACCGGCGGCCGCGGGCGTCCGGTCGACCGGCTCGGCCGGAGACGTTCGGTCGGTCGTCTCGTCCGGGATCATCCGCTTGGCCGTCTCGACCGTGGTCGAGCCGCCGCCGTCAAAAAGCGTCGGCTGCTCTTCCGGCGTCCGGCCGCCGTAGCGCCGGACGAGCGCTTCCGCCCGGCGGATGATCCGCTCCGGGAGCCCGGCCCGAGCGGCGACGGCGATGCCGTACGAGCGGGAGGTCGCCCCGGGGCGGAGACGATACGTAAAGATGATCCGCTCCGCCTCGACCTCGACGCCCATGTGGACGTTCACCAGGCCCGAAAGCCGGCCTTCAAGCGCCGCCAGTTCGTGAAAATGGGTCGACACGAGCGCCTTGGCGCCGACGACGTCGTGGATGTACTCGATCACCGCGTGAGCGATGGCGATGCCGTCTTCCGTGGACGTCCCCCGGCCGAGCTCGTCGATGAGGATGAGGCTTCGGGGCGTCGCCTCCGTCACCGCAAGCCGGACCTCTTTCATCTCCACGAGGAACGTGCTTTCCCCCTGGACGAGGTCGTCGGCGGCGCCGATCCGGGTAAAGATCCGGTCCACCGGCGTGAGCTCCGCCGCATCCGCCGGCACGAAACTGCCGATTTGAAATAAAATCTGCGCCAAAGCGACCTGTCGCATGAGCGTGCTCTTTCCGGCCATGTTCGGCCCGGTGATGAGGAGGATCCGGCGCCGATCGTCGAGCACGACGTCGTTTTTGACGAACCGGCCTTCCGGCAGGACCGCCTCCACGACCGGATGCCGGCTTCCGCGAAGGACGATCCGGCCGTCGTCCCGGATCACCGGTTCGACGTACCGTCGCCGGACGGCAAGCTCCGCCAGCGCCGCCGCGACGTCGAGCTCCGCCAGTCCGTCGGCGAGGGCCCGGAACGCCTCGCCGCTTGCCTGCAGCCGTCCGATCAGCTCCGCATACAGCGCCCGCTCCCGGGCTTCGAGCCGCTCAACCCCCTCCCGTTCGGCCTCCTCCCACGCCCGGAGCGCTTCCGTCACATACCGCTCGCCGCCGGCGATCGTCTGCTTGCGGACGTACTCCGGCGGCACCCGGTCGAGATTCGCCTTCGTCACCTCGATGTAGTAGCCGAACACCTTGTTGTAGCCGACCTTGAGCGACCGAATCCCGGTCCGCTCCCGCTCTTCGGCTTCGTAGCGTCGAAGCCACGCCGACCCTTCTTCGAGCACCGCGCGAAGGCGGTCGAGCTCCGCATCGTACTCCGGCCGGAAAAAGCGGCCTTCGCCGGGGGCGGCCGGCGGCTCATCCGGAAGCGCCCGCTCGAGGAGCTCGAGCGCCGCCTCGATCGGCGCCGCCTCCGCGGCGAGAAAGGCCCGGACGACCATCGGTGCCCCTTCCGCCGACGAAAGCACCGCGCGAAGGCGAAGCGCCGCCCGAAGCGTCTCCCGGAGCCGGGCCAGGTCACCGCCGGACGGCGTGCCGAGGGCAAGCCGCGCCGTAAGCCGCTCCAGGTCGTACATCGCCTGCAGCGCTTCCCGCACCCGGTGCCGGAGGAGCCCCTCCCGAACGAAAAACGCCACCGCCTTAAGCCGCTCGGCGATCGCCGCCCCGTCGACGAGGGGCCGTTCGAGCCGCCGGGCGAGTCGCCGCCGCCCCATCGGCGTCTCCGTCCAGTCGATCACCTGAAAGAGGCTCCCCGCCGCCTCCCCGGACCGCTTCCGGCGGAAAAGTTCCAGGTTCGCCCGTGTGTACGGGTCGAGGACGAGGGTCCGATCCCGGCGGTACGCCTGAAGCGGCCGGAGCGCCCGAACGAGCGCCGGGTAAACCCGCCGCACATAGGCGTAGAGGGCTTCCGCCGCCGTTCGGGCCGGCGGCGGCGCCTCCGGCGGACAGAACGCCGCCGGGTCCGACCCCTCCCGTGCCTCCGGCGCCCCGGGCGGATCAAACGGCGTCACCGGAACGCCCAACCGGGCAAAAAACGCCTGCATCCCCTCCGGCGCCGCCGCCGGCACGAGCACCTCCCGCGTCCGAAAGGCGATCAGTTCTTCGGCAACCGCCTGAAGCGTCGGCAAACGCTCTGCGAGCACCGCCCCGTCGCCGGTCGTGGCATCGACGAACGCCACGCCGTACGCGCCTTCCCGGCCGTACACCGCCGCCAGATGACCCGGCCCGTCGTCGACGAGCCCCTCCTCGACGGCCGTCCCCGGGGTGATGATCCGGACGATCTCCCGCCGGACAAGGCCTCGGGCGGTCTTCGGGTCTTCCACCTGCTCGCAGATGGCGACCTTATAACCGTGCTCGAGGAGCGTCCGGATATACCCTTCGGCGGCGTGCACCGGCACGCCGCACATCGGCACCCGCTCCCGGCCGCCGTCCCGACCGGTGAGCGTGAGCCCCAGCACCTTGTGCACCACGTGCGCGTCGTCGAAAAACAGCTCGTAAAAATCGCCGAGGCGAAAAAAAAGGAGCGCATCCGGCACCTGCCGGCGGAGCTCCAGATACTGCTGAAACATCGGCGTCAGTCCGTCCGCCATGGCCGTCACCGAGGCCATTATACCACACCCGCAAAGCCCGTCCACGGCCCGGCCGGATCGCCGCCCCACATGGCGAGGACGTCGTCCGCCTCCCGCCAGCGCCACCCGGCGTCCATCCGCGCCTGAAGCACCGCAATCGCCCGAAGCCCCGCCTCGGCCGGCGCCTCCGGAATGCCTCCGTCCCGCCGGCGGAGGACCGCCTGAAGCCGCCGAAGCGCCGCCGTGGCCTCCGGGCAGACGACGGCGTCCTCGCCGGCATAGTACCCCCGGACGACCGCAGGGGGAAGCGGATCCGCCGGAAGTGCCGCCTGCGATCGGACGACCGCCTCCGCCAGCGCGAAGGCCGCCCAGAGGAGCGCCGGATCGACGAAGAGACTCGGCAGCGTCCGATATTCAAACCCGCCGTGGGCCTTCAGGCGCACATCGCCGAGGCCGCCGTAACGGGGGCGCCGACGGCGGCCCGCCGGGTCTTCCAGACAAAAAAACGGCAGCGCCACGTACCGATCAAGCGCCCGAAGAAGCCGGTGCTCCGGCAAGATGCCGCTTACGTGCAGGTGGGTCCCCAGGGACAGACTCCCCGTCGGGCGGGCCCCGGCCCGGACGGCAAACGGCCGCCGGAGCCGCCGACGGACGGCGGCGATCGCCTGTCCGAACAGGGACGCCGCCTCCCGGACGACCGCTTCCGCCCGATCTTGGGGCGCCGGCCGGAGTTCGGCAATCGGGCGATGCGCGCGCCCCGACCGCCCCCGGACGACCTGCCGGTCCGTCCCGATCGGACCCGCCTCCGGAAACAAAAGCGACGCCGGGACGATCCTGCCGCCGGCGTCAACGATCAGCCATTCCAGATCGGCGCCGAACCGAAGCCCGCCTTCGCCTGCCCCCGCCGGAGCCGGAACGGTCCCGCCGGCCGAAGGCGGGGCGGTCCCGCCGGTCGGGCCGACCCTCGCGGTCGGCCGGACGGCGACAATGCGGCCGCTTCGGCCGGCGTCGAGGAGGATGACCTCGCCGGCGTCCCGGCCGAGAAGATACATCGCCCGCCAGGCGGTGAGCGCAAGCCGGGCCGCCCGGCGGTCGCCGCCCCTCCGCAGCCGGTCAACGTCGGCCGCCCGGGACCCCTCCCCCGGCGCGTCCCGGGTGAACGCTTCGAGCAGACGGCGGTAAAAATCCGGCGGCTCGGCACAGGCGACGGTTCGGCCGTCCAGAACGATGCGAAGCAGGCGGGCGGTCCCGGCGGCCGCCGGCCCGGCGGCGCCGACCTCGATGCCGGCGGCGGCGAGCGCCGCCCGCTCCGCCGGGCGGAACGCTCCGTCGTTCTGCGTCATCGTCAGCGGAGATCTTCGATGATGATTTCCCCGTCGTCGAAGCCGTCGTCCTTTTCCTCTTCGTCATCCACCTCACCGCACGAAGGGGCGACGTAGACGCACAGCTTCGTCTCGCCGATCACCTCAGTCGAAAAGGCCTTTTCGACGACCACCTGCGCACCCGCGCCGTGGACCTTCGCCTCGACGGCGTTCGGCGCTTCCGTCACCCGCGTCCGCACCTCAAACGCGTCGCCGATGATTTCGCTGTCGAGAAACGAAAGCGGGATGCGCTCGACGTACTGGACCGTCTCCTTGGCCACTTCCGTCTTCGTGTTGTCGTCGTACGAGTACCAGACGTCGATGTCGTACGCGCCTTTGACCTCCACTTCATCGCCGGCTTTATGCGAAACAAACGTGTGGTTGATCACCCAGCAGCCGAGGATGCTTGACGGCGCGTGCGGCGTGGCGATCTGGTGGGTGGTCTGGCTCAGGCGGCTTCCCCGGGCCACCACCGCTTTGGTGATGATCTCCCGGGATGCCATCTCCGTTTCATTCGTCGCCATCGTCTTCGCTTCCCCCCTCCGGAGCGGTCGATACATCTCTATGCAGGGCGCTTGTCGGGGGTGAAGACGAAAAAAGCCGGCCCGATGGGCCGGCTTGCGCCCGCGACCGAGCGCGGGGCAGTCGATTCACCGGTCAGCCGATCCGATCCCGCTCCCGGAGCGCCGCCTCAAGCGCCGCCACGTCGTCCGGGGGCAGGCGGCCCGACCGGCCGCTCAGGACGTCACCGCCGGTGTCCACGATGATGCGGTCGGTCACGGCGTTGGCGATCGTCGTCGTGATGAGCTGGAGGAGGTCGTTCACCTCCGTTTGGGCCGCCTTAAACTCCTGGACGATCGGAATCGCATCGAGCTCCGCTTCGAGCGCCCGGATTTCCGCCTCGACCTGCTCGAGATAGGCCTTCTTGCCGAGGTGCTCCGCGTTGACCGCCTCTTTTTGCTTTCGCTTGATCTCGGCGATGAGGGAAGAGACGCGGCCGTTCGCCTTGATCTTCTGTTCGGCGAGCTGATAAAAGCGGACTTCCTCCGACTGAGCGATAAAATCGGCAAGCTCCCGGGCTTTGGCCAGGATCTCTTCCCGGGAACGAAGCGGAAAACGTCGAGCGCCCTCCGGCGCCGGCACCTGGGACATCGGCCTTCCCCTCCCGAAAGCTTGGCGTTCGGCGAGCTCATTCGTCGGCGGCGGCCCCGGCCGAAAACCCATGCCGGCGGCGCGGTCCCGGCCGCGATCGCATCCCCGCGGCGACCGCTTTCTTCGGCGCTCAGATCCGGCCCGACGGTCGGACCAGAGCTGCCGCGGGCGATCCGGAGCGCCGGAAGGTCGCGGGTCGCCGGTGATCCTTCGCCGGCGCTCAGACGAGCGCCGGCGCCTTCTGGTCGACGACTTCGCCGTAGAGCGTCCACGTCCTGGCCTGCGTGATGCGCGCTCGGACGAACCGGCCGACGAGCTCCTGCCCTCCGGCGAGGTGGACGATCTTGTTCGTCCGGGTGCGGGCGGTGAGGACGCCGGGATCTTTTTTGCTGGGCCCTTCGACCAGCACCTCGAGCGTCTTCCCGACGAGGGTCTTTTGCTTTTCGTAGGCGATGCGGGCGATCCGCTCGTTCAGCGCCGCGAGGCGGGCCTTTTTCACCGAAAGGGGCGTGTCGTCCGGCATCTTCGCCGCCGGCGTCCCTTCCCGCGGGGAATAAATAAAGGTAAACGCCGCGTCGTAACCGACTTCTTCGACCAGGGAGAGGGTCGCCTCAAAGTCGGCCTCCGTCTCGCCGGGAAAACCGACGATGAGGTCCGTCGTGAGCGAGACGCCCGGAATGCGGTCCCGGAGGGCCCGGACGAGTTCGAGATACCCTGCCCGGGTGTACTTCCGGTTCATCCGCTTCAAGATGCGGTCGCTCCCGGATTGCACCGGGAGATGAACGTGCTCGACGAGGTTCCCGCCGAGGGCGAGGGCTTCGATCGTGTCCGCGTCGAAGTCCCGCGGATGGCTCGTCGTGAAGCGGACCCACGGGATGTCGATGCGGCGGACGTCCCGCAGGAGGTCGGCAAAGGTGTACCGGCGGGTCTGGAAGTCTTTGCCGTAGGCGTTGACGTTCTGACCGAGGAGCGTCACTTCTTTGTACCCCTGCCGGGCGAGGTCGCGGATCTCCGCCAGGATCTCTTCCGGCGGCCGGCTCCGCTCCTTGCCCCGGGTATAGGGAACAATGCAGTAAGTGCAAAACTCATCGCAGCCGTAGGAGATGTTCACCCACGCCTTGAGGCCGCCCTGGCGCCGCTTCGGCAGCCGCTCGACGATCTCGCCCTCCATGTTCCACACTTCGACGACCATTTCTTTTCCGAGGAGGGCGTCCCGAAGGAGGACCGGCAGCCGGTGGATGTTGTGGGTGCCGAAGACGAGGTCGACGTGGGGGTGCTCGGCGAGGATGCGGGCGACGACGCCTTCCTCCTGGGCCATGCAGCCGGCGAGGCCGAGGATGAGGCCGGGCTTTTCCGCCTTCAACGTCTTCAGGCGGCCGAGCTCCCCGAACACCTTGTCTTCGGCGTTTTCCCGGATGGCGCACGTGTTGAGGAGGATGACGTCCGCCTCTTCCTCCACCTCCGTCGGCCGAAAGCCCATGAGCTCGAGGATGCCGGCCATCGTCTCCGCATCGTGCATGTTCATCTGACAGCCCCACGTGTAGATGAGGTACGTCTTTCCCTCGCCGAGGCGGCGGAGCTCCGGCGAAAGCGCCCCGTCGAAGTAGACGACCGGGGCCTCGCCGCGGCTCCGCTTCCGGCTCAGGTCGATGACCGGCGCGGAGCGAATGATCGCCCGGCGGGTCATGCCCTTCACCCGGACGACGGCCTTGCCGTCCGCCTCCAGCCGGACGTCGAGCGGCAGCCGGGCCATGGCGGGGGAGACCGGCGCGGATTTTAAGTCCGTTCGGCCGTCCCGTTCCATTTTTGCTCGCTCCTTTCGTGAAATCATCTCATCGGATTATAACACAAAGGGCCCGTCTTACGCTTGATCGCCGGAACGTTTTTCGTTATGCTGGCAATGGATAAATTTTCATACTGCCTTGCGAAAGGAGCGACGACCGTGCTCGGTCGGGTCCTCTCCGGCGGCTTCGAAGCGTGGGCGAACCGCTTCTGGCCGCTCCTCGGCGCGTTTCTCCTCTTTACCGCCCTCGTCCTGATCCCGGCGGAGATCATCCTGGTGTACGAACGGAACCTGTACGGGGCCGACGCCCCCGGCCTCTGGTCGAACGTCGTGAGCGTCCTCCTCACCGCCATCCTCTCCCGGGGGTATTATCTCACCTTTCTCCGAGCGGTGCGGGGAGAGCGGCCGCAGGTCGGCGAGGTGCTCGCCTATCCCCTCGATTTCTGGAAGTACCTCGCCGCCGGCCTGCTGTACGGCGCCGTCGTGGCCGTCGGCTTTCTCCTGCTCATCCTTCCGGGCCTCTACCTCCTCGTTCGGCTGTCGTTTTTCCCGTACGCCATCGCCGACGGCCTCGGACCGCTGGAAGCGCTCTCCAAAAGCTGGCAGCTTACGAAAGGGCAGTTTTGGGGCATCCTCGGCCTGTTCTTCGTCCAGTTTCTCGTCCTGGTCGCTGGATTCATCGCCCTTCTGATCGGCATCTTGCCGGCGGCGACGCTGGCCACCGCCTTTCAGGCGAACTATTACGCGCGGCTCGCCGAAACCCCTCCGATCGAGGAAAAAGTTTCCCGCCCCTGACGACCGGCAGACCGGAACGGAAGGCAAAAAATGAGGCTTGTTCCCCCTCCTAGATGACGAATATTATTCTTCCTGGCCTGGTCAACGTTCGGTATTATGGCCGCGACCGTACGGGCCGGAACGGAACATTTTCCATGGAGGGGTCAGGGTGAACGGACTGGAAAAGCGCTTTGAACTGCGCGCCCGCGGCACGAACGTTCCGCGAGAGGTCCTGGCCGGTGTGACGACGTTTCTCACGATGGTCTACATCGTCGTCGTCAACCCGATCATCTTGAGCCAGGCCGGCGTGCCGTTTCAGCAGGTGTTCATGGCGACGATCCTCGCGACGGTGATCGGAACGCTCTGGATGGGACTTTTCGCGAACTATCCGATCGCCATCGCCCCCGGGATGGGGATGAACGCCTACTTCGCTTTCGCCGTCGCCGGCAGCGCCGGCGTGCCGTACGACGTCGCCTTCGGAGCGGTGTTCGTCGCCGGTGTGCTCTTTTTGCTGCTTTCGCTGACGCGCTTCCGGGAAGCCCTCATCCGGGCGATCCCGGACAATCTGAAGCACGGCATCACCGCCGGCATCGGGCTTTTCATCGCCTTCATCGGCCTGAGGCTGAGCGGCATCGTGACCAAACACCCGGAAAACCTCGTCACCCTCGGCGACCTCCGGGCGCCGGCGACGGCCCTCGCCCTCGGCGGGCTCCTCGTCACGGCCGTCCTCTTCGTCCTTCGCGTGCCGGGAGCGCTCTTTTTCGGCATGGTCTTCACCGGCGCCGTTGCCTACGGTCTCGGCATGCTCCGCTTCGACGACGGTTTCGTCTCGGTGCCGAGCATGCCGGAGTGGCTCGTGTTCGAAAGCCCGTGGCAGGCCGTCTTTGACGTCGTGCAACACGGCCTGTATGCCGTCGTCTTTTCGTTTTTGCTCGTGACGCTGTTTGACACGACGGGGACGATGATCGCCGTGGCCGAACAGGCGGGGCTCCTCAAAAACGGCACGATGCCCCGCGTCCAGCACGCCCTCCTCGCCGATTCCGTCGCCACGACCGTCGGCGCGATGCTCGGCACAAGCCCGACGAGCGCCTACATCGAGTCGTCCACCGGCGTCGCCGCCGGCGGCCGGACGGGACTTACGGCCGTCGTCGTGGCGGCGCTCTTCATCCTGAGCGCCTTTTTCGCCCCGGCGGTCTCCGCCGTTGCCGGCCTGGCGGCGATCACGGCGCCGGCGCTCATCGTCGTCGGGAGCCTCATGCTGCAAAGTCTGCGGCACATCCGCTGGGACCGGTTCGAAGAGGCGTTCCCGGCCTTTCTCATCGCCCTCACGATGCCGCTTACGTCGAGCATCGCCACCGGCATCGCCCTCGGCTTCATCGCCCACCCGCTCTTGATGCTCTTTTCCGGTCGAGGGCGGACGGTCCATCCGCTTCTCTGGCTGTTTGCCGCGTTGTTTCTGGTGCAGCTTCTCTTTTTGCCGCACGTCTGAGGTCAAGCGGCCGAGGACCCGATCCGTCCGCCCGGCCGACGGAGCGCATGGCGACGCCGTCGGGATCGTTCGAGGAGGGCCGATCCATCCGCCCGGCGCACGGAGGCCGGTTTCGCCGGGCGGCATTTTTATGGCCGCCGTTCATCGCCGCATTTGACGGCCGCCTTTTTATCACCGTCGAGGACCAAGGAGGTTCGCCGCCCATGGACGGACACGGACCGGTGGATACGGTGTTTCTCGAAGGGATGCTCTTTTTCGGCCGGCACGGCGTCTTTCCGGCGGAAAAAGAAAAAGGCGGGCGCTTTACCGTCGACCTTCGCCTGACGGTCGACCTCGCCCGAGCCGGGGAGACGGACGCCCTCGCCGAAACGATCGATTATGAAAAAATATACACCCTCGTCCGGGACATCGTCGAGGGACCGCCCAAAAACCTCCTCGAGGCGGTCGCCCGGGACATCGTCGAGGCGTGCTTCCGTTTCGATCCGCGGGTCGCGGCGGCGGAGTGCACCGTGCGGAAGCTCGACCCGCCCTTTCCCGGGGCGCTTTCGGCCGTTGGCGTCACCGTCCGGCGCCTGCGTCCCCAGGAGGCCCGGCCGCACTGACCGTCCCCCCGATCGGCGCGCCGAAGCGCTCCGGCTGCATCGACCGCCTCCCGACCGGCGCCGCCGGTCACCAGATCGTCGCGCCGCCGTCGACGACGAGCGTCGTCCCGGTGATGAACGACGCCGCGTCGGAGGCGAGAAAAAGGATCGCTTCGGCGATCTCCCCCGGTTCGGCCGCCCGGCCGAGGGGCGAGGCCGCCGCCAGCCGCTCGCCGACGTCAGGCCGGGCAAAGAGGTCTTCCGTCATCGGGCTCCGCACCCAGCCGGGGGCCACGGCGTTGACGCGAATCCCAGGGGCGTAGCTTACGGCCATCGCCCGCGTCAGGGCGAGCACGCCGCCTTTGCTCGCGGTGTAGGCGTGGGTGTCGTTCGGCGCCGCCTGGCCGACGAGGGCATCGTCGGAGGCGACGTTCACGATGCTTCCGCCCCGCTCCAGCATGAGGGGGATGAACGCCCGGGAGACGAGAAAAACGCCGGTCAGGTTCACCGCGAGCACCCTCGCCCACGTCTCGACCGCCACCCGATGGACCGGTCCGTCGCCGAGCGGCCGGCCGCTTGTGCCCGCGTTGTTGATGAGCACATCGATCGAAGGAAACGCCGCCCGAACGGCGGCCGCCGCCTGTTCGACCTCGCCCGGTTCGGCGACGTCGACGCGAAGCCACCGCGCCACGGTGCCGAACGCCCGTCCGGCTTCGCCCACCGCCCGCTCGGCCTCCCGCCCTTCCGCTTCGCGGACGTCGAGCAAAAACACCGCCCGCGCGCCTTCCGCCGCCAGCCGCACGGCGACTTCCCGGCCGATGCCCCGGGCCGCGCCGGTGACGACGGCCACTTTGCCGACAAAACGCCGCCCGGCCTCACTTTTGTTCACGGGTCGCATCGATGGTCGCATCATGCCGTCCCCCTTTCAGACCCGAGCAAGCTTTTCATCATGAACCGTCATCCGAGCCGTAAGCGACGCCGACGATCCGGAGGTGCTGCTTCCGCCCCTCGATCGAAAACCACACCTCGTCGCCCCGCTTTCGCCCGAGCACGGCCTGCGCGATCGGCGCGGTAAAAGCGACGAGGTCGTCCTCCCAAAACTCCGCCGCCTCGTCGACGCCGACGATCGTAAAGCGCCACCGCTCGCCGGCAAATTCACCGCCGATCCCCTCGACAACGACCGTCGCTCCGAACTGGACGACGTCCGTCGGGGCCGCCGGAGGCGGGGCGACTTCCGCCTCGGCGATTCGCTTTTGCACTTCGTTCAGGCGTTCATAGAGCACGGCCGGGACCGGCACCGCCGGATCGCTTTCGGCGTGTTCGGCGCGCCATCGCTCGATCTCCGCTTCGAGCGCGGCGCGTTTTTCCTCCAGAAGTTTGAGTCCCCGCGGCGTCACCCGGTTCGGCGTGCCCGGCGGGAGGTCGGCAAGGGGCGGCACGATAAACAGCTCGTTCGGAAGGTCGTCTTTCAAAAACGCTTTGCTCATCGCTGCCTGGTTCGGAAAACCTACCTGAATTGAATTTCAGGCAGGGACCCCGCCGAACCAGGCGTTCACCTCCTTTCGGAAATCGGGGTCTGGGCCCGGGCGTCCCACCCGGTGTGCTCACGGGAAGGTCATCCTTCCCCGTCCCCCGGTCTCGTCTGCACGGACTTACAGGGTGCGCGCTGCACCCGCAGAACGGAGGGCGCCGGGGGAGAGGTGGCGAAAGCCGCCACCGCAAGCACCGATCTGTCAGATTCGCCCTACCGGGTTTGTCCGAACTCCCGGCCAAACGGGGTTACCGGAAAGCCAAAGCGAGGATCTTGAGTTCGCGCCAGCAGGAGAAGAAGCTTTCCTGCTGCCGGCGGGCAAGCCCGTTGTGCAGAAGAAGCTTCGTCTCCAACGCCTGAAGCGCGGCTTCGACCTTCCGGGTCATCCCGATTCCTTCCCTCGGCAAGAGATTCCCCGTCGGTTTCCGCCGTTCTTTCACCCGAAGCACGAAGTCCCGAACCTCGCGCGTGATACGCTCCCGGAAACCCATGGCCCGCCTGCCGATGACCAGGGCCGCGGCACCGTGAACGGGAACGCCGTATTTCTTTTCGTACTTGAGCCGTCCAATGGTGGAGGTGTGCTGCGGCGAGGCGGGTTTGTACCCGACATTTTCTTTGCTCGCCCGCCGCATCAACGCCTGAAGGACCATCGCATAGGGAAACTGGGCGGCCATCCGGTTGAACGTTTTTCCCCAGTCCAGCCTCCCCTGATCGAAACTCAGCGTTTCCATCGCCAGAGGCTTCCCCAACGCTTTGGCGACGTCCACGACCACCCTGGCCAGGACGCCGATGAGATACCGGCGCCGGAACCCGGAAGCGTACGCGAGTTCGGGGACCCGGAGATACAGAAAGCCCGACGGATACAGGATGATTTGAAACTCCCCGTCGTATTTGCCCAGGTTCTTCGGATGGGGAATCCGGAATCCTTTCGGCCACGGTTCGGGGAGGCCGCAGGAAGAGACGTTGGCAATTCCGAGGCCGTCGGGATTGGTGTCGACGGAAAGAACGCCGCGGGAAAGATCCGGCTCGGGACGTTCGTCCAGTTCCAGCGCGATGTGAACGCGAAAGCGTCCGTCCGGGCCCCGGATCAGTTCCACGGTGTACGGCCGCTTTTCGGCAAGCCACCCGAGAAGGCGCGCCCGGTGCTTCTCGGGAATCCAGAGCCGGCCAAGGACGCGGGGGGCCCGGCGCATGATCGGTCGACCCAGAGCATCCACGCCGGTCGCCTCCGACAGATGGGAAATCGTGACGGCCATGCGGAATGCATGCCCGTCGAAGGTGATCTTCAGGTTGGGGTTGCCGCCTTTGGTGCGGTCCCCGCGGGCGTAGAGCCGGTTCTTCCGGGCCGCCCGCCACTCGTCCCGGGTGGCCTTTCCCTTGCAGACGCTCCGCCAGAGCTTTCTTCCTCCAAAGATCGCCGTGGGGACGGTTCCGTTTTCTTTGTGTTCTTTTAACTCCCTTAACTTCTTTTCCAGCGCCGAGACGCGGGCCTGCTTTCCTTGGACGGTCCGATCGAGCGTCCGGAGTTCGTCTTTCGGAAGGCCGTTCTTTTCGGCCCGGCTCCGTTTCTCCATGGCCCGGCCGAGTTTCTTTCTCGCCCTTCGAAGCTTCGCTTCGGTCGTGTCGATCTCAAGCTCCAGAAGTTCTTTCTGCGCATCGATCATGCCTTGCGCCTTCAGGCGGGCATCGTCGACGTAGCGGGAGTTGAGGCCAAAAAGATCCTGGCCTTGCTTTTTGATTTCCGTGCGGGAAACTCCCTTCAAAATCCGCCTGTAAGACCACCGCAGGCAAGCGGAGAAAAGCCGCATCTCGGTGGTCAGGGGATCTTCTTCGCCCCGGGCCCACTTCCGCGATCGAAAGGCCGGATAAACCTCGGGGAAAAATTCCCCGACGATCGTAAAACGATTCTTCACGGACACGCCGCATCAGCTCCTGAAAGCCCCGGCGGATTTTCCTTCCCCCTCGGGCGCCGTCAATCCGGGCGGAAAAAGACGTGACGATGGCCAGAAGATCCTGAACGAGCTCCGCGTGAGCCTCTTCCGGTTCTTTCTGTGAGATCACTTCGATTTCTACGCCGCAGAACTTCAGGTGCCGTTTGAGGTAATCAAAACCAAACCGCGTCAGGCGGTCGGGATATTCGATGAGAAGCCTTTTGAACTCGCCCTGTTCGGCCGCCTTAAGCATTCGGTCCAATCCGCGGCGCTTCTGATTCAGGCCGGAGGCCACGTCCGTGTACTCGGCGGCCACCCGGTATCCTTTCTCCCCGGCGTAAGCCCGAAGCCTTTCCAGCTGCCGTTCGAGGTTTCCCGCGTCGGCCTGTTTTTTCGTCGATACCCGGGCATAGAGAGCAACCGCATCGGCTTCTGTTTCGTTCATCCCTCCTGCCTTCAGGATGCGGTCGATTTCTCCTATTGGGTATCTTCGGTGGCCGCTCGGAAGCCGAATCGGTCGGATGAGTCCTTTTTTCTCCCACTCCCGGAGACGGTTGGGGTGCACGCCGAGCTTTTTCGCCGCTTCGCGGATGGATAGAAGTTCCATGTCTCTATAGTATCAAGACAGGAAGTTTCAGTCGAGAACAGGCTGGTTATTTATAACTGCTACGAACCTCCTCACCAAGCGGGATTGAAAGCCCATCAACATCCCGTGTCGTCGTCGCCCGACCACCGGCTACAAACGGCGCCGGCGCACGGCGCCGGAAGCGCCGTCCCGTTTTCCTCCGGCCTGCTCGAGCGTTAGACTCCCCCGGCAGCGGAGCGTGCGTCGAGGGCCGATCATGCCTTCGCATCCGACGTCACGGATTCAAGCCGCCTGATCTTGCCCCGGATGACCTCCACGTGCGCCAAAGCCGCCCGGCGCCCCGTTTCAATGAGCCCTTCAGGATCGTCGACCCACACCGTCGCCCGATAGCCGTCCATATCCGGCGTCATGAGAATGTCCGCCTCCCGGTTTCGGCATTGAATGAGGTGATGTCCGGCGATTTCCAGGCTGCGCATGAGCACATCGTAAATGTGACGAATTTCGGCGACGCGGGGCGCCGGGGAAACATCCACACCGATCACCACGTCCACTCCCATTTGCCTGAGCACGCCGGCCGGGACGCGCGCGACGAGCCCCCCGTCGACGAGGACCTTGTCCTCGACAAACACCGGCGTAAAGATTCCCGGAATCGCGATGCTGGCCCGAACGGCCACATCGGCCGGCCCTTCCGTGAAAACGACCATTTCACCGCTTTTAAGATCGGTGGCGACGACGGCGGTCGGAATGGCGAGGTCTTCAAGTCTCTTGCCCCGCGTTAAATCCCGAACGAGCGCTTTGAACCGTTCGCCCTTAAGCAGTCCGTAGCGCGGTGCCGACACGTCGACAAAGCGGCGCCACTCCAGCGTCTGGGACAGTTCCTGCAGCCGCCCGACCGGTAGACCGCTCGCATACAGCACGCCGATAAGCGCCCCGACACTGCTTCCGGCAATCGCGTCGATCGGAATGTCAGCCTTTTCCAACGTTTCGATCACGCCGAGGTGAGCCAGCCCGCGAACGCCGCCTGCGCCCAGGGCCAGACCGATTCGAGGTCGCACGTGTGCCTCCCTCCGCGAAAACAGACTTCCAGCTCCTCTTGGGCTCAAGAATTCCCGGCAGCCGTTTTTGTGATATGCCGCTTAATAGGATAACCGAACTTCAGGCAGCCTCCAAACTCTCATCCCCCGCAGGAGGATCAGAATGTGCCATCGCTCCCCAACCGCGCTTTCCTCCTCTGAACCAGCGATTTCGGCGCCGGGCATCGACAGGCCGCCTTGGCGCTCGCCCAAGCCCTGAAAGACTTGAAGCCGGGCGGCGACACCCTCGCCGAGGCCCTGGCGGTCGGCGTGCCGATGTTTCTGGTTCACGCGCTCCCGGGACCGGAAAAAAAATGCCCGCCTCTTTGTCTCCCTCGGCCCGGCCGAAACGGGCGACGAGAAAGCGCTCGTCCGCTGGGCGGAAAAGCTCGCCGATCCCGCGTTTCATGAGGCGTGGCTCGCCCGGGCCAAGCCGCACCGCCCCAAAAAGGCCGCACGGGCCGCAGCGGAGGCCGCTTTGCGCCTCATCCCGTCCTCTTTGCGCTGGCTTTTTGGGTTTTTTGGGCATGATGAGCATAAACGGAGCGGGAGGCGGAAGGGATGCTCTTAACCGAATGCCGCAAAGAATTCCTGCGCCACTTGATTGAACTTTATCACAAAACGCAGCTCCCCGTCCACGACGAAACCCTGGCCAAGGCGATCGGCGTGAGCAAGTGGACGGCGTACGACATGGTGAAGGAACTGGAAAAACTCGGCTACCTGATCCGCGACTACGTTCTGACTCCCGGAACCGCCGGCCGCTCCCAGGTCGTCTTTATCCCAAGCCTGAAGGCGATCCGGCTTTTCGAACAGGGTCGAAAAAGAAAAGGCCTGGGAGAACGAGTGGCCCGAGGTCAAGGCCAAAATCCTCGAGACGCTGAATCGGGTCAAAAGCCAGGCCTTCGCGAAATCGTCCAACCGTTTCTGCACGAGCTCGTGCACGCCGGATCGCGGGCCGCTTTCGGAGCGCGGTTCTTCGGGCTCCTGCTCGCCTATCTGCGCCAGCTCGACCGGAAAACCGAAGCGCTGATCCAAAACCTCCTCTCCCATGTGCCGGCCGGAAGAACGCGCCTTGCGCTTTTCATCGGCACGGTTTTCGGCCTCGTCGCGCAAGCGGAAGGACGCGATCTGGACCTCACCATGGCCGAACTCATCGGCCGGTATGTGCAGTCGATGGTCGAACTGACCGAGCAGGAGGTCCGCTTACTGGACGACTTTCTGCGGGAAGCATGCCTCTAAAGGGAAACATGGAGGCGGACGTTTCTCCGCCGTATTTTTGGGTTTTTTGGGTGCTTGAGAGAACAACCAGGAACCAAACGGGCAGGTGTCGAACATGCTGGACGCGATGGCCCGATGGGTCGTCAAAAAAAGAGTCCTCATCGTCATGCTCTCCTTGCTCCTTCTCTTCCCGGCCGGGTACGGGATGAACCATACGCGCATCAACTACGACATCTTGGCCTATCTTCCGGAGCGCCTCCCTTCGGTCCAAGGGCAGAACATCCTGAACCAGGCCTTCGGTTACGGCGCCACAGGCATCCTCATGCTCAAAAACAAAAGCGACGTCGAAGCGGAAGCGCTCAAGGAGCGCCTCGAACAGATCGACGGCGTCGAAGCCGTCACCTGGATCAGCGACCTGGCCGATTTGGCCGTCCCCCGGGAATTCTTGCCGGCGGAACTCATCGACCAGTTCTATGCCGATGACGGCACCTTGATGCAAATCCAGTTTCAAGAAGAAGCCGCCTCCCTCAAAACCGATCGGGCGGTTCGGGAAATCAAAGCCGTCTTAGGGCCCGACGCCTACTTTGCCGGTACGCCGCCGATGCTTGCCGAGCTGAGGGCGCAGCTGGAAAGCGAAATGCCCCTCTATTCGCTGGCGGCCGTCGTTCTCACGCTCGTGCTTCTCGGACTCACCCTGCCGTCGTTTCTCCTTCCCGTTTTGATTCTCCTGTCCATCGGCGTCGCCATCGTGTACAATCTCGGCCTCTCGTACTACCTGGGCGGCTCGATGTCCTACATCACCGCCGCCGTCGCCGGCGCGCTGCAACTGGGCGTAACCATGGATTTTTCCATCTTTCTCGTCCACCGCTACGCCGAAGAGCGGCGCACCAAAGACAAAGAAAGCGCCATGGCCGACGCCATCCGCCACACGGCGCAGGCGATCTTGACCAGCGCGGCGACGGCGATCGCCGGTTTTTTGGCCATGACGGCGATGGCGCTCGGGATCGGCGGCGATCTCGGAATGACGATGGCCCGCGGCGTGTTCATCAGCGTGCTGATGATTTTGACCTTGCTGCCGTCGTTGATCCTGATCTTCGAACCGTGGATCGAACGCTTTCAGCACCGCACCTTCGTCCCCGATTTCGACGCCCTCGCCCGGCGGATCGTCCGCCACCACAAGCCGATCTTTGGACTCTTTTTACTTCTGTTCATCCCCGCCTGGATCGGTTATGCCTCGGTGGACGTCGTCTACGACATCGATCGGCTCATGCCGAAGAATCTTCCGGCCATCCAAAATCTGGAGGCGATCCGCCGGGTCTTTCCCTCGACCGAATCGGCTTTTCTGATCACGGACGATACGCTCTCCGCTTCGGAGCGCACGCACATCGTGAAACAGATCGAAACCTTGGACGGCGTGAGGCGCGTGATCGGCCTCGACACGCTGATCGACCCCACCGTGCCGGAAGCGTTCGTACCGGAAAACGTCAAAGCGATGTTCGCCCAAGACCGTTACAACCTGTCCATGATCCAACTGACGTACGGGGCGTACGACGAGCGCACGACCCGGATGATCGAAGCGGCGGAAGCCATCATCCGCCCTTATGCGGGGCACGCCTACTTGACGGGCCAAGCGGTGCTCCAAAACGATCTCGTGACGACGGTCCAAGACGACAGCCGGCGGGTCGACCTGATCTCCATCGCCGCGATCTTTTGGATCATCCTCATCGCCTTTCGTTCCCTCGCTTTGCCCATCGTCCTGGTCGGAAGCATCGAGCTGGCCATTTTGTTCAACCTGGGCCTCGACTTTTACCTCGGCCGTTCCATGCCCTTCATCGGCACGTTTGCCATCGGCGCCATCCAGCTGGGGAGCACGATCAACTACGCCATCTTACTCGTCACCCGCTTTAAGGAAGAACTGGCCCGCCAGGAGACGAAAGACCCGAAAGCGGCGATGGCGCGCGCCGTATCGGCCAGCGGCGGCGCCATCCTGAGCAGCGCGCTGGCCCTGTTCGCCGCGGTCATCGGCATCTGGATGGTGACCGACATTTCGCTCCTCGGCGATCTCACCTTCATGATCGCCCGCGGCGCCCTCATCTCGCTCACCGTGATCGTTTTCTTGCTCCCGGCCGTGCTGCTCACCCTGAGCGGTTTCATCGCCCGGACGACCATCGGTTGGCCAAAGCAACCGTCCTGAAGCACAGGCCCCGACGTCCGAATGCACCGACCCAAGAAAGAAAGGAGCGAAACACGATGAAAAAAGTACTCCGCAGCGCGTGGACCCGCGGGGTATCGATCCTGCTCGCCACCTCCCTGGGGATGCTTTCCGGCTCCGGCGTCTTTGCCGAAGGACAAGAAGGTCAAACGACGGTCACCGATCACGAAACGGTCTATGCGCTCCTCGACGCCGCCGGCGGCGTCCAAAAGACGATCGTCGTCGATTGGCTGCACGTCAAGGGTCACGGCCGGATCACCGTCCGAGACGCCGGTCCGCTCGAGAACATTACGAACTTAAGCGGCCGGGAGATGCCGACCGTCCAGGGCGACGCGATCGTCTGGACGCTCGACGTGGACGGCGAACATGACCTCTTTTATTCCGGGGAGACGTCCAAAGCGTTGCCGGTCGAGGTAGCCATCGTCTATACCTTGAACGGCCAACCGGTCGAGGCAAAGGAACTCGCCGGAAAAGACGGCCGGGTCAAAATCGAAGTGCATCTTCAAAACAAGCTCAAACAGGCCCGGTCCAACCCCTCCGTCGATGAAAAAGGCGGGACGCGCACCGCGGAAAAAGAACGGTATACGCCGTTTCTCGCCTTGGTGAATGTCAATATCCCGGTGGATCGTTTTCGGGACGTGCAAGCCGGAGAGGCGATGACGGTCGTGACGGGGAAAACGATGAGCGCCACCTGGATGGTCGTGCCCGACCCCGAGGCGACCGTCACCGTGGAGATGACCGGGAACAACATCGAACTCGATCCGATCACCATCACCTTAATCCCCGGGATCCCGCCGATGCCGACGATGCCGGTGGACCCGGCGCAGATGGAAAAACTCGCGGAAGGGATCGAAGATCTCGCCTCGGCCCTCGCCGAACTGGATCGGGGAGCCGCGCAGCTTCCCGCCGGCATCCGGCAAATGAAATCCGGTTTGACTGAGCTCGCGGAAGGATTGAAACAGCTGGAGCAAGTGAGCGACGCGCACGCCGCCGTGCTCGGTCAGCTTCTCTCCTCCCACGAGCAGCTCATCGCGCTGGCGCAGGGGCTTAAAGCCAAAACGGCGTCGTTGGAAAATCCCGAGCTCCAGGCGTCTTTGGACGCGCTCCTTCAGGGATTGCAAGGAGAAAAAGAGGCCCTGACGCTTCTGAAGCAGGGAGGAACGTGGCAAGGGCGGCCGTTTCCGAGCCTCAAAGCGCTTCAGGATGGCCTCCGCGCCTCTCGGGAAGGCGTAACCCAACTGACAGGGGCCGCCGATCAAGCGGCAAGCGGTGCGGATCAACTCGCGGCGGCCGTCCATACGCTCTCCGCCGAGACGGCGACGATGGGCCGCGAACTTCGGGCGGGCTTGGGACAATGGAACGAAGCCCAGGCCAGGATGGAGGCCCTCAAATCCTTAGCCGCCGCCTATGACACCTTCATCGGCAAACCCGTCGGAGCCAAAGGCGACGTGCGCTTCATCCTGAAGAGCGAAGCGATTCAACATCCGAAAGAGAAACCCGCTCAGGATGCCCAAGCGCCACCATCGACGCCCGCCGCTCAACCGCAAGAAAAACAGCGTCCCTTCCTGGAGCGGATCTGGGCCTTTTTCTCTCGCCTGTTTCAGCGATGAGGGCCATGCGGCACGGAGCCATGCCCCGTTTCCCATCCTGACGCCGCCAGCGAGCTTGGAAAGCCGTGCCCTGCCGCCGCTGCAAGAGCACCGATGGGGCAGGACTTCCTCTTTGATCTTGTGCTCAAGTCATTTCCGCTTGTTTTTGAACCGGATCTCCCCGCTTTCGTCCCCCTCCAGGTACGATCCCAGGCTTCGGAACGATCTCTGGAACGCAACCCCTAGACGCCGTACCGCCCGAGAAGCGCCTCGTCATCAAAGACGATCGGCGCCGCCCGCCGGTTTCCCGCCTATTTCATTCGCTTCCTCCCGCCGAGAAGCTTCGCATCAGGAACCGTCCTCCGAACCATGGGCGACGCCGGCGGTCCGGAGCTGCCGTTCGCGCCCCGCACGGTCCCGACTGGCTACCCGCCGCCCCTTCCCGCTCCCGCGAAAACCGACTCTCGACCGAGCGGGTCGGGAAAGAACGCGGCCCGAAGGCATATCGCCCGGCGTTGACGCCGCCGGGTCAACCTGTGTTAAAATAATAAGTAACTCTACCTGAGTAAGCCACCTGACCGGTTTCATCGCCCGTTGAGCCCGAGCAAGCGCCATCCTCAGCCGAAACGGAGGCGTCCCGCCGATGCAAGGTCTTGCCAAGACCGCCCGTCCGGGGATCGAGCTGGAGTTTTTCCACGACGTCCTGTGCGCGTGGTGCTACGCATTTTCTCCGCGGGTGCGGCGGCTTGCCGCCGAGTACCCCGAAATCCGGATCGTCCACCGCGCGTTTGCCCTGGCGCCGACGCCGGAATCCCTGGAGGCCATGTTCGGTTCAAAGGAGCAGGCCAAGCGGGAGATCCTTTCCCACTGGCGAGCGGCCAACCAGAACGACGATGACCACCGCATCGACGCCGCGCTTATGGCCACGCGCCCTTTTGACTACCCGTACTCCATGCCGGGGCTTTTGGCCTGTAAGGCGGCCGAGCGCCAGGGCGGGCAGGAAGCGCACTGGGCCCTGTACGACCGGATCCAGCGCGCCCATCTCACAGAATGCCTCAACATCGCCGATTTCGCGGTGCTCCGTCGGTGCGCCGAAGACGTCGGCCTCGACGTGGCCCGATGGGAAGCCGACGTTCGCTCGCCGGAGACCCGGGAGGCCGTCGAGCGGGACCTGGCGCGGGCCCGCCTGTACGGGATCCGGGGCGTGCCCACCCTCGTGGCGGAGCGCAAGTACGCCCTAAGCGGGGCGCAAAGTTATGAACGGCTGAAAAGCTGGATCGAGCGCCTCCTGGCGCAGCATGGGACCTCTCGCATCGACTGACGTTAAAGAAAGGGGAAAAACCATGGCCTTTTACCTGGTGCGCGGTCGTCCCGACCCCAAGCGACTTGCCGAGCTCCGCGAAAAACTCGTCGCCGGCGCCTTTGAAGGCTGGAGGCCCTTCGGCATGGCACTCAGCGCCTCCCTGGAGCGGGCCCGCTTCGATCATGCGACGGGCGAAGCGGTGTGGGAAGAAGAAGATTACTGCGTGCCTCCCCTCGCCCAGGAGCGGGAAGCCGTCCTGGATCATTATTTTACCGGCCTGACGGTCCAGCCGGTGAAGAAAGGCGAAGGCTGGGCGCGCATCGCCCATCTGCCGTCGCTTTGGGACGCAGGCGCGATGGCGGGGGACGCGGAACATCCGGCTGCCGGCGGCCTCATGGTGGAGCTTTCCGACGAGGAGGCCGGTCCGGTCTGTGACTTTGAAACGGGCCGTTGTGAATAAAACGGGAACACCAAGTGAACCGGGAATCCATCCCGAGGAGACTTCAGCCCCCATGGAAATCGGGATTTATACCTTTGGTGAGCGCACCGCGGACCCGGAGACCGGTCGGCTGATCCACCCCGCCGAGCGGTTGCGTCGCCTGATGGAAGAGATCGAACTCGCCGATCAAGGGGGGCCGGACGTTTTCGGCGTCGGCGAACACCATCGCCCGGATTTCACCGTCTCCGCCCCGGCCGTCGTCCTCTCCGCCGCGGCGGCGCGGACGAGACGCATCCGGCTGACGAGTGCGGTGACCGTGCTCGGTTCCGACGATCCGGTGCGCGTCTTCCAGCAGTTTGCCACCTTGGATCTCCTCCAGGAAGGCCGCGCGGAAATCATGGTCGGCCGCGGTTCGTTCATCGAGTCCTTTCCCCTGTTCGGCTACGATCTGAACGACTACGACCCCCTTTTTGACGAAAAGCTGGATCTCCTGCGTGAAGCCTCCCCGTCCTGAAGGACGGGGCTTCCCGTTCCTTCAGGGCGAGGCGCCTTCGCTACGGTCCGTTTCCTTCATCCCGGCTGGAGGCGACCTTATGGCTTCATGGAAAGATACCTACACCGCACTTGCGGCACGTACAAGGAGGAGTTCTTTTATCTTTTCACGTATCTTTTCACGGCGCAGATTCCGACTGTACCAGTACTTTTCCGCCAGTGCTAAGAGCTCCACATCGAAGAAACGTTCCCCGATGTTTACCGCTCCCACCACGTCAGCGTCTGCGGTAAAACCGCAACGCCGGCAGCAGAAATCACGTCCCTGGCGGTTCTCCTTTTCCACCCAACCGCACATGGGACATGTCTGGTTCGTTTATTCCGGAGGCACAAAAGCCACGCGGCCGCCCAACCACTCCAAATCCCGCTTCAGGCGTTCGAGATCACCGAGTCCGGCAATTTCGTTCCACGAAAACAGGGAGCCTTGTGGTAGAATGGCCATACGGATCTTCTCCTTTGGGCAGGTTCTCCTCCTTTTGAGTTTACCAAAAGGGGGCAACCAGCTTTTTTATGACGAAATTTTGAGTTCTTCCTTTGTGGGGTAAGTATGGTTAGACAACTTTTTCGACATGACCCCAAACGGATTAGAAAGCGTTTTCCCCCACCTTGCGGTGGGGGATTGAAATTTTTGTGAAGGTGAACATGCGCCGAATAAAAGGGATTCGGACAGCGAAAAAAGCTCGGCTCTCGGGCCGCATCAAGGTTCGGCAGGCTTAGATCCCACCGAATGAAAATCTAAGGTCAGCTCAGGGCCAGAAAGCCTCCGCCGGCTCGCGCAATGCGAACTTCACCCAGGGTTTTCCGGCTGACGGATCTTCCGGCACCGGAAGAGGCCTCCCGCCACGAGGACCATCGCTTCTTCCCAAAAAGCATTCCGGGGCCTTCGCGCCGGCCTCCCCATTTCGTCTCACCGGTCGGCCGGCATCGCTTCGCCCTTCTTAGTCAAGATGAGCAACGATGCGGCGGGCATACGGACGTGCACCGCACGGATTGACTTTTGCCGTCTTTATGACCCTACTAATATATAGATCTGAGGAGGTGCTTTGAACGATGCAGCTCAACATTTATGTTCCCGATTCCAAAAAGTGGATCTTTGAAATGTTGGAAGAAGCCGCTCTGAAATCCAAAAAGAGCAAATCCGAAATCGTGATCGAGGCTCTGGAAAAATACCTTTTGAGTGCAGATCAACTGCCGTTGGGGCGTTTTAAGATCGGGGCCCACCCGTCCCTTCGGCGCGCCGACCTTTACGCCGAAAGGGTAGACAGGACATGATTCTGATTGATACCAATGTGCTCGTCTACGCCATCGACGAGCTGGCTCCTCAACACGCACCAAGCCGCAAGTTGATCGAAAACGCTCGTCAAGGCCATATCAAAGGCGGTCCTTGTCCCCCAAGTCTTGTTTGAATTTTATGCGGTGGTCACCGGCAAACGTGTTTTGACCCCTCTCTCCCCTGAAACGGCGCTGGAGCAGATCAAAGCGTTCAGGCTTTCCCTTCCGGTCCTAGAAGCGCAGGAGGATGCGCTGGAATGGTTTGCGAGGATGATCTCAGAACGTCCAAACAGTCACGGCGGAGAGGTTTTTGACGCTTGGCTCGTTGCCCAGATGAAATCCCTCGGAATTCGGTTTCACGGGAATCGTGGCGCATCCACCTGAAGAGCTCCTGTCGTGAAGTTGTTCGCTTTCATGGCCGGAATGCGGTATCGTCGCAATGCGGCATGCGTCTTCCCTGCCCGGACCGACGCGTTCGATCCGCCGCCATCGATCCGCCGCCTTTCGGCGACGGCGCCGCAGGTCCGCTCGCCGAGCCCGAAGCCGCGCCAGAACGATCGATCGCGTCTTAGACTGCTCCGCCGTCCATGAGCGGGTCGCACCGCTCATCTGCACGCACCGGACGCCCGCCGCCGATCTGGAGCCCATCATGTTGGATTTCGATTCCGTGCTTTCCCCGGAGGCCTTTTTGAAGGGGAGAAAAAAACCGGAAGCCCTTGATTTTCAAAGGCTTCCGGCGTTATGTACTGGTGGAGGCGATGGGAGTCGAACCCACGACCTCTTGAGTGCGATTCAAGCGCTCTCCCACTGAGCTACGCCCCCGTCGTTGTGCCGTTTTGAACGGCGACAAGATATACTATACGCCGCCCCTGCCGACCAGTCAAGATGTATATTGTGCACATATGTTTGCGGCAACCTCCGGACTGCCGACGCCCGTCGCCCCCTCGCTCGACCCGGCGGAAGCGGCGGTACGCCGTCCATTTCCGCCGAGGGAGCCGGCCCGTTCCCCGGCCCGCGACCATTGCGGCCTCTGACAAAATCGCGTATGATTGGGGTGGATAAGGAGGCGATGTGGTCGATGGACGCATCGCTCGTCACGCTCTATCCGCTTCGCTTCATCCCGCTGGCCGTCGAGCGGCTGTGGGGTGGAACGGCGCTCGAGCCGCTCTTTCCCGACGCCGAACGCTCCGGCGACGGCCGGCATCCGATCGGCGAAGTGTGGACGCTCGTGACGCACCCGACCCACGCCAGCCGGGTGGCGAACGGACCGCACCGCGGCCGGACGCTTACCGAGCTCATTGCCGAAGCGCCGGAACGGATGCTCGGGGCGCTGGCGCCGGCCGACCGCTTTCCGCTCCTCGTCAAGTTCATCGATGCCGCCCAGGACCTCTCGGTTCAGGTTCATCCCGACGACGCCTACGCCCGCCGGCACGAAAACGACTGGGGCAAGAGCGAAGCGTGGTACATCCTGAAAGCGCCTGAAGGCGGCCGGATCATCGCCGGGCACCGGTTCGATTCCCCGGACACGTACCGGCGGGCGGTTGCCGAAGGCCGGATCCGGGAGTACCTCCTCGAACAGCCGATCGCCGCCGGCGAGCTCGTCTATATTCCGGCCGGCCGCGTGCACGCCCTCCTCGGCGGCACGACGGTGATCGAAATCCAGCAGCCGTCCGACGTCACTTACCGGATTTACGACTGGGATCGCATCGATCCGGTGAGCGGCCGGCCCCGGCCGCTTCACGTGGACAAGGCGGCGGACGTCATCCGCTACGGCGATGCCTCCGTCGCCGAAAAGAGCACGACCGTCCTCCGGACGCCGTTTTTTACGCTGGAAAAACACGCGCTGGCCGCGGGCGAACGCCGGCGCTTCGCGCCGGTCGTCGCCCACCGTCCGGAGGTCATCGTCGTCGCCGACGGGGAAGGGGTGCTCGTCCTCGACGGCCGGGAAGAGCCCCCCCGAGAGGGGACGGCCGACGGACCGCCCGGGCGGACGGACGACGTCACCGTTCTCGCCCTAAGGCCCGGTGACACGATCCTCGTCCCGGCGGACATCCCCCGCTACACCGTGCGGACGGCAAAGGCGCTCGTATTTCTGCGGGCCATCCCCGGACCCGGAGGTGAGGCGCGATGATCTGGGAGACATTCTTTGAAGACTGGATCGTCGAGGCGTTCTGGCAGATGATGGACGACCTCCGCGTCCAGTACCGCATCTGGCAGGACGTCTACGACGATATCGAAAAGGCGCCACAAGAATACGGGAAAACCGAGCAGGAGCAGATCGAAAACTACCTGCTCGACGCCGTCTTCGACAACCACGAAGACGCCTGGTGGGAGCGGATTCACCCGGCGCAGGACGACGGCTTCTGGGAAAACGCCAAAAATGAATTTTTCCTCGCTGCTCTCGCGGCCCTCGAACAGGTGATCGCCGAGCCGATCGAGAAGATGGACGAAGGGGCGAAAAACACGATTCTCCGGCACTTCACCTTCCGGACGCCCCTCAAAACGCCGGTTGACGCCTTCGTCGAGCAATACGGCGAAGAAGGCCTCTCTCGGTACACCGACTACAGCGAACGGCTCCACGCGATGGCGTACATGTGGACGATGTACTTCTTCGTCCACTTTGAAGTCCTCTTCCCAAAGGCCCGGGAGGCGGAACTCTTCGGCCCGCACCACCGCCGGAGCCAGTTCCGGGTCCTGAAAAGCCGGGACTTTCCCCGCCGGCCGAAAAGCAGCCAGCAGACGGAAAAAAATTGATCGCCGTCGCCCGAAATCATTCCTCTCGACGCACCCGTCCACGATTCGATCGTCCCGTCACCCGATCGTCCCCCCTCGCCCGACCCCTCCCGATCCGACCGCCCTCGACCGGATGCTGAAAACGACGAAAGCCACCGGAAGCGAAAAGCCGCCCGGACGGGCGGCTTTTCGTTCTTCGGAGGACGGCCCTTGATTTCGGGCGGATTGATATCGATCGACTTTGACTTTGCGCCTCAGCGTTACGCCTCGGCTGCCCGTACCGGCGCCCAAGCCGGCTCCGGCGCCGGCACGACCATCGGCCGTTCGACGCTGACGTACGCCTCGTCGAGGGGCCCGAACGCCCTGCCTTCCCCCGGCCGAAATCCCCGCATGTGCCGGGCGAAGCGGCCGACGTCCCACATCATCTCCGGCGTGCCGATCGGAACGAGCCGGAGCCGGATCCGCCCGCCGGACAGTTCCACGAGCCGGATCGTCAACGTGTCCAAAACCGCGGCCGTCTGCACGTGCAGCCAGTGGGGCCGGCGGGCGATGGAATCGACGTGATTGTGCCCGGAGAAAAACAGGTTCAGCCCTCGCTTTTCCGCGAGCACCGGTTCGATCGGCACCGCCGCATCGATCGAACGGCGGTCGCCGGCCGAACGGGCCGTCGTGTTGTGAACCGGATGGTGGGCGAAGACAAGAGCGGGGCGATCGCCCGCCGCTCGGAGCTCCGCGGAAAGCCACGCCAGCGTCTCGCGATCGAGCGTTCCGCCCCAGTCGTACCATTTTCGCGCCTTCGTCGTGTCCAAAAAGATAAGCCGCGCTTCCGGCACATCGATTGAAAAGTTGCGCGGCTGATCGATGCGCGCCTCCACGTCCTCCTTCCGCAGGAGGAGGACGTCGTGATTGCCGAGGACGTGGATAAAACGGCGCTCGAGCTTCGGCCGAGCGATGGACGACGGGCCGACCTGAAGCGCCCCCTTCTCCGGCGACGACGCCGGGGCGTACCGGCGGATCAGCCGGTAGATGCCGTCGTAATCGGCGGATCGCCCTTCGTTGACGAGGTCGCCGATCGAAACGTACCAGTCCGCCTCCACCGCAAAAAAGCGCCGGACCAGGGCGTCAAACGCCCGATCCCGCGCCGCCCGGTGCGCCGGATAACGGGTCAATAGCCGGGCGCTGTAATGAAGGTCGCCCAAAATGGCGATGCGCATCCCCGTCCCTCCTCCGCCCGCGGCGCCGGTTCGGCGCCCGTCTCTGCCGGCATCCGCACGCAGCTCTCCGACGCCATTGTATCGGATGACGGTTGACGGACGGTAAAGACGGTGTAAAGATTTGATGAAAATCAAGGCGAAGCGCCGCCGGTCGGGCGCGTCCCGGAGAGGACCGTCCGGCCGGACAGCCCTTCCTGCTTTCGGCCGGCCAGATCATAGTACGAGATCTCCACCTCGACGCCGGCTTCGGACCGGTGCAGGCGGACGACGGCGTACGTCGGGTGCGGGTATCCCCGCGGCCGGGCGAGGCTGCCGGGGTTCAAGAGGAGCACGCCGCCGTCGACGGTCCACCCCGGCACGTGGGTGTGGCCGTAAAAGACGATGCGGGCGCCCTGTGCCTCGGCAAACAGCCGGAGCTTCAAGAGATCCGCCTGAACGTCGAACCGGTGGCCGTGGGTGACGAGGATCGCTTCCCCCTCCCAGCGCAGGAGGCGGTGCGCCGGCAGCCCGGCGCCGCGGTCTTGGTTACCGGCGACGATGAGGAGCTCCGCAAACGGCGGTCGGTCGACCGGCGCGACGACGTCGCCGCAGTGGATGCCCCGGACCCCGGGATGCCGCTGGACGACCGCCTCCACCGCTTCGACGAGGCCGTGACTGTCGCTCATGACGAGAAACTCCATCCTTTCCCGGTTCGTCAACGCTGCCGGAAGCCCTTCAGGCAGGGCGCCTTCGAACCGGACCGTCACCTCCTTTGGGGGTCGGGGATCGGCCCGGAAAAGATTTCCGCCGGCGCAGGCCCGTTCCCGTCCGACCGCCCGACGCCGGATGGCCATCGGAAGCGCGCCGAACAGAGACGCCGCCCCTTTCCCCAACGGAACCGGAAAACCCGAGGCCGTCACCATCCGAGAAGCCTTCGGCCTTCCGCCTCCAGCCAGCGGACGAAGGCGGCGAGGGCCCGGCCGCGGTGGCTGACGGCGTTTTTCTCATCCGGAGACAGCTCCGCCAGCGTGCGACCGAGGGCCGGGACGTAAAACAGCGGATCGTAGCCGAATCCGCCCGTCCCTCGGGGCGCCGGGAGGATCTCCCCTTCCAGCATCCCCGTAAACGTCCGCTCCAGCCAGCCGGAGGCGACGGGGGCGACGAACGCCAGCACGGCCACAAACCGCGCCCGCCGGTCGGCCACCCCTTCCAGGGCCTGTAACAGCTTCGCGTTGTTCCGGGCATCGTCCCGCGGCTCGCCGGCGAAGCGGGCCGAATGCACCCCCGGCGCTCCCCCGAGCGCCGCCACCTCCAGCCCCGAATCGTCGGCGAGGGTCGGCAGGTGAAACACCGCGGCCGCCGTCCGGGCCTTTTCCAGCGCATTTTCGACAAACGTCGCGCCCGTCTCGGGGAGCGCCACGTCCACCGCCGACTCCGCCAGCGTCCGCACGCGGATGCCGTGGGGAAGGAGGAGCGCTTGCAGTTCTTCCGCCTTGTGCCGGTTGTGCGTCGCAAGCAGGATCGTTGCCACCGTCTCTCACCCGTTTGCCGCGCCGCTCTTTTGGACCTTCCGCTTCCTGCCCGGGCGCCGCTTTCCTCAAGCGTCCTGCGCCCCCGAACCACCGCGAACCGCTCCCTGAACCGGCTCGCGGTCGGCGAAAGCAGGCTAAACGCCGTCCGGGGCCCGCACGACCGCCCCGGCGGACCGGGCAAACGCCCGGGCGGCGATCCGCTCGCCGAGGGGGCCGAGCGCCTGCTTTTGCGCCGCGACGAGCGTTTCGATCCCCCGGTGGGCGAGCGCCAGCATCGCCATCAGCTGCTCGTACGTAAAAGGCGTGCCCTCTCCCGTCCCTTGAACCTCGACAAACGCCCCGGCGCCGGTTCCGACGACGTTCAGATCGACGGCGGCGCGGCTGTCCTCGGCAAACGTCAAATCAAGGAGCAGCTCCCCGTCGACGAGGCCGACGCTCGTCGCAGCGACAAAATCATAAAGCGGCGGCGCCGCCAGCTGCTTTCGACGGGCGATCTCCCCGAGCGCCTGCGCCAGCGCCACAAACCCCCCCGTCACCGCCGCCGTTCGGGTGCCCCCGTCGGCCTGCAGCACATCGCAGTCGACGATGACCGTCCGCTCGCCCAGCGCTTCCAGCTCGACGACCGATCGGAGCGCCCGGCCGATGAGCCGCTGAATCTCCATCGTCCGGCCGCTCGGCCGTCCCTTGGCCACCTCCCGCGGCGTCCGGCTTTCCGTCGCCCGCGGCAGCATGCTGTATTCCGCCGTCACCCAGCCGCGGCCGCTCCCGCGGAGGAACGACGGCACCTTATCCTCGATCGTCGCCGTGCACAGCACCGCGGTGTCGCCGACCCGGATGAGCGCCGACCCTTCGGCGTATTTATTGACGCTCGTTTCGATCGTCACCGGTCTCAGCGCGTCGTACGCCCGACCGTCTGCCCGCAATCCGATCCCTCGCTTCACCGATGAGCCGATCTTGAGCATGCCTTCATTATACCGTGCCTCGGCCGGCAATCCCAAACGGCTTAGAACGCGAGGGGGTTGATCGACTTCGGCCGCGTGACCGGCTGCGTCAGATCGAGGGCGTCGCCGAGCCGAATCGGTCGACCGTCGACGAGGAAATGCACCTCTTTGAGCGGGACCGACGTGAGGAGCGAAAGGGCGGCCGCCTCCACCGCCCGAAGCCCCGTCCGCTTCGGCTCCGGCCCGAGCAGTTCCGGAGCAACGTCCACGACGGCCGCCTCGCCGTCCGCCGAGATCCGGTGCACCTCCGCGCCTGGCACGACCGTCGGCAGGAGGGGGCTTCCCGGCGCCGGACCGCGGATGAGCTCCTCCAGGGCCGCCGCCGCCGGATCATGCGTTCGCGGGACAAGCCGCGTCACCGGCACAAAATAGCGAAACGTTCCGTCGGCGCTCTCGCCCTCGAAGAACACCGTCACCGCGGTCGTCTCGCCGGGGCGGGCCGCCGGTGAAAACTCGACGTTGAGGCCGATCGACCGGTCGAGCGCCTCCGGCAGCGGAAGCCCCGCAACCGGCATCGCCTGAAGCGACTCCCCCCTCAGGAGGAACCGGACCTTTCGCACCGTCGGAAACTCCGTCAGCGCCCACGTCACCGCCTGGACGATCCGAACCTCATCCTCCGGCCGGTAGCGGTCAAACGCCCCGGTCCAGTCTACGACGGCCGTTCCGTCCGGCCGCACGTCGACGCTCATCTGGGTTCCCTTCGGAAGCGGCAGGCGAAAACCGGCCGGAAGGAGCGCCGTCCCCGGGCCGCCGTCGACCATGTGGAGGAGCACCTGCCGGGCGATCCCTTCCGCGTGCGGGAGGCGGACCGTAAGCGGCACCACGTATCCGTGCGCATCGATGGCATACAGCGTGGCGTTCACCCATCCGGAAGGCGCCTCCGTCGGCCGGGACCCCGCCCCGCCATCGGGGCCCTCCTCCGGGACGTCCGCCTTGGGAAGCGGCGGCGGATCGATGGGGGCCGACGACGGCTTCGCTCCCCAGGCACATCCGCCGATCCCGAGTCCGAAAATGAGGACGACGAGCAGCGTTCCCCCGATCCACCGCCCGCCGACCGCGCGCTTTCGCATCCGTCCGTCCCTCCTTGCGCCCTGAAGGCGCTTGTTCGGCTCGTACGCTCATGTATACGGACCGGGACGGGCGGATATGCCGGGTCGTTCTAGACCCGTTCCGGGTTCAAGACGGCGCTCCGGATGGCGACGGCCCGGCCGAGCCACCGCTCGGCGATCGCCTGAAAGCCCGGCACATCGCCGGTCGTAAACAGAAGCAGGCGCTCTTCCACCGGGACCTCCGGCGCCCGGCGCAAAAGCCCCGCCTCCGTAAGCACCGCCGCGAGCTCCGCCGCCGTCTCCGTCGCCGAGCTGATGAGCTTCACGCCGTCGCCGAGGACGTCCTGAATCCAGTCGGCGATGAGCGGATAGTGGGTGCAGCCGAGGACGAGCGTGTCGACCGCCGCCGCCCGCACCGGCGCGAGCGACGCCTCCAGCACCGGCCGGGCCGCCTCCTTCGGCCAGCCTAGTTCGATGAGCGGCACGAGCTCCGGCGTGGCGATGCCGACGACGGTGAGGTCCGGCCGGGTCCGACCGATCGCCGCCGCATAGGCGCCGCTTTCGATCGTCTGCACCGTGCCGATTACGCCGATCCGGCTGCCCGCCGTCTCCCGAATCGCCGCCCGGGCTCCCGGGTCGATGACGCCGATCACCGGCACCGGAACCGCCGCCCGGACGGCATCGAGCGCCACCGCCGTCGCGGTGTTGCAGGCAATGACGAGGGCCTTGGGATCAAATTTAAGTAAAAAACGCACCATCTCCATCGTGAACCGCACGATCTCCTCCCGCGGCCGGGAGCCGTAGGGGCATCGCGCCGAGTCCCCGATATAGACGATGCGCTCGTTCGGCAGCTGCCGCAGCACTTCTTTGACGACGGTGAGCCCGCCGACGCCGGAATCAAGGATGCCGATCGGCCGATCCATCCGACCCCTCCTCCCGCGCTTGATCCGACCGTTCGCCGCCTTCGGCGGCGCCGGATGCCCGTCGTTCCCGGTTCCGATCCGACACCGGCTCGCCCTTCATCTGCCGGTACAGGGCGCCGAGAAGCGCGATGAGCCGCTCCACGTCCTCCGGCGCAAAGGAAGCGAGCACCTCGGCGAGGTACCGCTGCCGGGCGCGGATCACGGCGTCGATGATCGTCCGCCCTTTGTCCAGCAGGTGGATGTAGACGACGCGGCGGTCGGTCGCCGAACGCACCCGGCGGACGAGGCCGCTCGCTTCCATCCGGTCGACGAGGTCCGTCGTCGTGCTGTTGGCGAGGTACATCTTTTCCGACAGTTCGCCGATCGTCATGTCGCCGTGTTCTTTCAGCCACTGGAGGGCGACAAACTGCGGCGGGGTGATCGGAAAATCCCGCAGGATCTCCCGCCCCCGCTGCTTGATGATGCCGCTGATGTAACGAAGGAGCCACTCCACCTCGGCAACGGCCGGATCGACCGGCGCGTCCAACGTTGACCGCTCCGGCGGCGGACCGGTCGACGCTTCCATTCGGTCGAAAGAAAGCGACACGTCGCGAGAGGAGGAAGTTGCATCGAAATGCGCCATGTCGGGACCTCTTCGGCGGTGTTCTTGTCTTAAAGTAAACCGCACCGCCAAAAGGCTGTCAAGGGACGGCGTCAGATCTTGAGCTCCCCCATGCGGATCAGTTCGATGACGGCCTGAGAACGGCCGGCGACGCCGAGCTTCTGGATGACGTTCGAGATGTGGTTGCGGACCGTCTTTTCGCTGATGAAAAGCTGCTCGGCGATTTCTTTCGTCGTTTTATCCTGCACGAGGAGTTCAAAGACTTCCCGCTCCCGCTTCGTCAGCACGGACGACCGCCTGCGCCCAGCCTCTTGCACCTGGCCACCCTCCTAGCCACGCCCTGCACCGTGGCGGCGCCATGGCGCGCGGACGTACGGTCTTGGCGTCAGACTATCTTATGTCTCGCCTTCGGCGGTGGTGTAGGCCAAAACGGGGTACACTACAGTCGGCGGCCCGATCGATCGGGCAGCCCGACCGGTCTTCCGGCCCACCCGGAGGCCCATCCGGTCGCTGCCCCGACGATCGCTTCCGACAGGCCGGATCCCCGGCTCTTTTGGCCAAAAAGCGCCGGAAGGAGGAAGATCATGGCCGAACCGACCCCGATCCCCGACCCGACGACGGGCCGGACCGACCGGGTGCGACAAGCGGCGACCCGCGATGAAGCGGCCCTGAATCCGGAAGGAAAAGCCGCCTACTGGCTCGATGTCGACCGGATGATCAACGAAGGGCTGGGCGGCGGCATCGTGAGCCCGGAAAACGGCCTCATCGACGAGCACCGCCCGCTGGAACGAGAAACGCCGCCGGCGGACGGCGGTGAGGCGACGGCGTCCGACGCCCCGTAAAGCCATAAAAAACGCCGCCGATTGACGGCGGCTTTTTTCGGCTTACGAATCCCGAGCTTTTCCTCAATATCCCCATTCGTCCGCTCCCTCGGGACGGTCAAAGGCGGACAGAACCGCTCGCACCGCCTCCGGGAGCGCCGCCGGCGCCTTACGCTCCCGATCCAGGTGGACGAGGACGCTCCGGCCGGCGGCGACGAGGCGCTCCGGCCGAGGCCGGTCCTCCGATGCGTCGACGGCCGACCGTCTGCCGTCTCCGGCCGGTTCCGCGGGCCCGGAATCGTCGACGGCCTCGTTCGCCCGGTTCCGTTCGCCCGCCGGGGGCGGAGCGTCCGGCGCCGCCGGCCCGCCCCGCCCGGCTGCCGCGGATCCGCCTTCGCCGGCGGCCTGAACCGTCCCGGCTCGGGCGTCCCCGTCGGGGCGGGGTCGCCGGAGGACGGCGTATTCGAGGGTGAGCGACGTCCGGCCGAGGCGGGCGCACCGGACGCCGACGTCGATCGCATCGCCGAAGTAGAGCGGCTTCAGATAATGGGCTTCCTGCTGCGCGACGACGATGAGGCCGGAAGAAGGACCGGTAAAAAGATCGGTAAACAGGCCGAGGCGGCCGAAGTAGTCGATCCGGGCCTGTTCGAAATAGCGAAAATAGACGACGTTGTTCACGTGACCGAAGGCGTCGAGTTCGCCGAAGCGGACGCGAAACGGCCGGAAATAGCGAAACCCCTCCAGCCAAGCGTCGACCGGGCCGGCGATGAACGAGAGGCGCATCGTTTCACCTTACGAGAACATCCATTTTTTGATCGAGTACCGGGTCGTCTCCCAGCGGAGGGCGGCGATCGACGTCGTGAGCGGAATCCCCTTCGGGCACGCCTGGACGCAGTTCTGGGAGTTGCCGCAGCCTTCCAGGCCCTCCTCCCCCATGATCGCCTCGAGGCGCTCGTGCTTGTGCATCGCGCCGGTCGGATGGGTGTTGTGAAGGCGGACCTGGTTCATGATCGCCGCGCCCATGAACTTCGACCGAGGACTTACGTTCGGGCAGACCTCGAGGCAGACGCCGCACATCATGCAGCGGGAAAGCTCGTAGGCCATCTGCCGGTCGACTTCCGGCATCCGGGGCCCGGGGCCGATGTCGTACGTTCCGTCGATCGGCACCCACGCCTTGACCTTCTTCAGATCTTCGAACATCCGGCTGCGGTCGACGATGAGGTCCCGGACGACCGGGAAGGTCCGCATCGGCTCGAGGGTGATCGTGTCGCCGAGCTTATCGATGAGGGCCGAACACGCCTGCCGGGCCTTGCCGTTGATGACCATCGAGCAGGCGCCGCACACTTCCTCGAGGCAGCTCATCTCCCAGGCGACGGGCGCGACCCGCTCCCCCTTGGCGTTGACGGGGTTTTTGCGGATCTCCATGAGCGCGCTGATGACGTTCATATTCGGCCGGTAGTCGATGACGAACGTCTCTTTGTACGGCGGCTGATCCGGCCCGTCCTGGCGCGTCACGATGAGGGTGATCTTGCGGCTCACGCCTTCGTCGCCTCCTTGGCCACGTCATACCGTCGGGGCACCGGCTTGACGAGGGAGATGTCGACGTCTTCGTAGTCGAACTTCGGCCCGTCCGGCGTCCACGTCGCCTTCGTCGTCTTGAGCCACTCTTTGTCGTTCCGCTCCGGGAACTCCGGCTTGTAGTGGGCGCCGCGGCTTTCGTTCCGGTTCAGGGCGCCCAACGTGATCACCCGGGCGAGCTCGAGCATGTTCCAAAGCTGCCGCGTGAAGAAAACGCCCTGGTTGTTCCACTCCAGCGTGTCGTCGAGGTTGATGTCGTGCCAGCGCTCCATGAGCTCCTGAATTTTCTCGTCTGTCTTCTTCAGCCGGTCGTTGTACCGGACGACGGTGACGTTTTCCGTCATCCACTTCCCGAGCTCTTCGTGCAGCTTGTAGGCGTTCTCCTTCCCGCCGCGCATGCCGAGGATGCGGCGATACTTTTCTTCCTCCCGCTTCACCGCCGCCTCGAAGAGCGTGCTCGGGAGGTCGTGGGCGGATTTCTTGAGCCCCCGCATGTACTCGACCGACTTGGGACCGGCGACCATGCCGCCGAAGACGGACGAAAGCAGCGAATTGGCGCCGAGGCGGTTGGCGCCGTGATACTGGTAGTCGACCTCGCCGGCCGCAAAGAGGCCCGGGATGTTCGTCATGTGGTTGTAGTCGATCCAGAGGCCGCCCATGGAGTAGTGCACCGCCGGGAAGACCTTCATCGGCACCTTGGTCGGATCGTCGCCCATGAACTTTTCGTAGATCTCGAGCACCCCGCCGAGCTTCACCCGGAGCACCTCCGGCGGGATGTGCGAAACGTCGAGGTACACCATATGCTCTCCGTTGATGCCGAGGCCCAGATCGACGACGACGTGGAAGATTTCCCGGGTGGCGATATCCCGCGGCACGAGGTTGCCGTAAGCCGGGTACTTTTCCTCGAGGAAATACCACGGCTTCCCGTCCTTGTACACCCACACCCGGCCTCCTTCGCCGCGGATCGATTCGCTCATCAGGCGGAGCTTGTCGTCGCCGGGGATGGCCGTCGGATGCACCTGGATGAACTCGCCGTTGGCATAGATCGCCCCCTGCTGGTAGACGGCCGAGGCGGCGCTTCCGGTGTTGATCATCGAGTTGGTCGATTTGCCGAAGATGAGCCCCGGCCCGCCGGTGGCGAGGATGACGGCATCCGCCGGGAAGGCCCGGATCTCCATCGTCGTCATGTTTTGCGCCACGATTCCCCGGGCGACGCCTTCCTCGTCCAGGACGAGGGAGAGAAACTCCCACCCTTCGTACTTTTCCACCAGGCCGGCGACCTCATGCCGGCGCACCTGTTCGTCCAGCGCGTACAGGAGCTGCTGCCCGGTCGTCGCCCCGGCGTACGCCGTCCGGTGATAGAGGGTGCCGCCAAAGCGTCGGAAGTCGATGAGCCCTTCCGGCGTCCGGTTGAACATGACGCCCATCCGATCGAACATGTAGATGATCCCCGGCGCCGCCTCGGCCATCGCCTTGACCGGCGGCTGGTTGGCGAGAAAATCGCCGCCGTAGATCGTGTCGTAAAAATGCTGCCACGGCGAGTCGCCCTCGCCCTTGGTGTTGACGGCGCCGTTGATCCCGCCCTGGGCGCAGACGGAGTGGGACCGCCGGACCTTGACGACGGAAAAAAGCTTCACCGGCACGCCGGCTTCTGCGGCCTTGATCGTCGCCATCAACCCCGCCAGCCCGCCGCCGACGACGATGAGCGTCTGCTTTGCCATCCGCCTCTACTCCCCTCTCACGCGATAAACGCAAAGAGCGCCATGAGCCCGACGTACGACAGAAAGACGAACACGATCGCCGACACGTAGGTCATCTGCCGCTGGGCCCGGGGGCCGACGGCGAGACCCCAGCTGACGGCAAACGACCAGAGGCCGTTCGAAAAATGGAACACCGTCGAAAGGATGCCGATGATGTAGAAGGCGATCGAGACGGGGTTGTCGAGGATGTTTTTCATCATCTCGAAGTTCACCGGCTGGCCGAGGGCCGCCTGAACCCGCGTCTCCCAGACGTGCCAGGCGATGTAGATGAGGGTGATGAGGCCGGTGAGCCGCTGAAGATAGAACATCCAGTTCCGGAAATAGCCGTAGTTCGGCAGGGTGTTTTTCGGCTGAAAGGCGATGACCACGCCGAGGACCGCGTGAAAGAGGATCGGGAGATAGATGAAGAAGATCTCCATGAGGAGGACGAACGGCAGGCTGTTGATCCACCGCACGGTCGCCTCGAATTTTTCCGGCCCCCCGACCGCCGAGTAGTTGGCGATGAGGTGCTCGATCAAAAAGGCGCCGATCGGGATGACGCCGAGGAGCGAATGCAGCCTGCGGCTGACAAAGGAACGCGGTAAGACGGTTGCCATCGAATCCCTCCGCTTCCGGCCGGGACCGACCCGGGACAATATTGTGAAAAAAAGCACGCGTGGTTTGACAGGTGAAACTCCGGATCATTTTTCCGCTTTCATTGTACCGCCGGGTCAAAAAAAGGTCAAGAAAACGCTCCCGCATCAACGGTTGGCCACCCCGACCGGCCGGAAACGGCCCGAAAGCGGCACCCGCCGACAGCGTTGAAACCTTGTTCACTCCGCCGCCTCAGCGATCCGGGCGGCCAGCCGGCCGAGGCCGTTCTCCTCGCCGAGGCCGAAGCCGTCGTGAAGCATTCGGACGGCGTCCGCCCCGAGGGCGCGGGGGATGACCGCCGACACTTTGATCTCGGAGGTGCTCACCATCTTCACCGGAATGCCGGCGTCGGCGAGCAGGCGAAACATCGTCGCCGCGACGCCGGGCCGGGTGGCCATGCCGGCGCCGACGATGGACACTTTGGCCAGGTCCGCCTCGACCTCGACCGCCGCATGACCGAGGGTCGCCTGGAGGCCGTCGAGGACGGCCCGGGCCCGGTCGACGTCGTCCTCCTGGACGGAAAAGGCGACGTCGGTCGTGCCGTCGTTCCGGGTGGTGTGGATGATGATGTCGACGTTGACGCCGGCGGCCGCCAGCGCTTCAAACAGATCGGCCAGCGTCGTCGGCCGGAGCGAGAGGCCGACGAGGGTGAGCCGCGCCACCGCCTTGTCGAGGGCGACGCCGCTGACGACCCGGTCGTCTTCGAGGCCGCCGGCGTTCTCACTCGAAGCACCCGGATGCGCGCCGGTCGAATCCGAGGCGCCGGGCGCCTCCGCGGCCGTCCTCGCCTTAAGCTCCGTCGAAGCGGAACGGTCTTGAGCGTAAGAGGCGGCGCCGGTCGACCGCTCATGGCGGACGTCCTCCGGACGCGTCGAACGCGTTTCCACGATCAGTGTCCCCCCTTCGTCCGTATACGATGAGCCGACAAATAGCGGCATCTGATAGCGCTTGGCGAGCTCCACCGACCGCGGGTGAAGGACGCCGGCGCCGAGATGGGCCAGCTCGAGCATCTCGTCGTACGTCACCGTCGGAAGAAGCCGCGCCCGAGGTTCGATCCGCGGGTCGGTCGTGTAGACGCCGGGGACGTCGGTATAGATTTCACACCGATCGGCGCCGAGGGCGACCGCCAGGGCGACCGCCGTCGTGTCGGATCCGCCGCGGCCGAGGGTCGTGATCTCGCCGCCGGCGGTGATGCCCTGAAAGCCGGCGACGATCGCCACCGTCCTTTCGGCGAGAAGCGCGCGCAGCTTTTTCGCGTCGACGGCCCGGATGCGGGCCCGCTCATGAACCGCCTCGGTGAGGATGCCGGCCTGCCAGCCCGTCAGGGACACCGCCGGCACGCCGAGGGCCTTCAAGGCCATGGCGAGGAGGGCAATCGACACCTGCTCGCCGGTGCTTAAGAGCATGTCCATTTCCCGGGCAAACGCCGGTTCTCGCCGTCGGTCGCCGACGACCGCCTCGGCCAGGGCGATGAGATCGTCGGTCGTCCGGCCCATGGCGCTGACGACGACGGCGAGCTCGTGTCCCTCCCGGTGGCGGGCGGCGATCCGCCCGGCGACGGCTCGGATGCGGTCGGCGTCCTTGACCGAAGAGCCGCCGTATTTTTGCACGATGCGCACCGGCCTCCACTCCCTTTAGGACTTTGTCTCTTTAAAGCGCTCATGGTTCCCATTTTATCCGAGGGGGGGGTCTTCGGCAACGCGGTCGGCCGCCCGGGCGCCGCCGTCCGCCGATTCGACCGCCGCCTCGATCTCCCCGCCGGCTTCGGCGTCGATGCCGGATTCGTCGAAACCGCCGGAGGGCGCCGGCACCGCTCCGGCGCCGGAGCGCCGATCCGGCCGGGGCCGCTCCTCCGGGGCCCCCCCCGAGGCCGCGCTGTCGGCGTCGAGCGCCTGCAGGCGTTCCCGGAGCGCCTCCGCCGCCGGACGGCCAATGAGGCGCCGGATCTCTTCCGGGTCGGCCGCGCGAAGGCGCCGGAGGGAGCCGAAGTGCGTGAGGAGGGCGCGCTTTCGCTTCGGACCGATCCCCGGCACGCCGTCGAGCAGCGATGCAAGGGCGCTCGACCGGCGAACGGCGTGGTGATACGCCTGGGCGAAGCGGTGCACCTCTTCCTGGATGCGGGCGATGAGGACGAACGCCTCGCCGGAGCGCGGGAGGGCGACCGGCGCCGGGGGATCGCCGAAAAGGAGTCCGGCCGTCCGATGCCGCTCGTCCTTGACCATGCCGGCGACGGGCAGAGAAAGGCCGAGTTCGTGCCGGAGGACGTCGACCGCCGCCTCGACCTGCGCCCGGCCGCCGTCGACAAGGACGAGATCGGGATGCGGCGCGCCTTCTTTGAGCAGCCGGATGAAGCGCCGGCGGACGACCTCCCGCAGGGCGCCGGGGTCGTCGCCGCCCCGGGCCTCTTTGAGGCGGTATTTGCGGTAGGCGGTTTTGTCGGGCCGGCCGCCGACGAAGGCGACCATCGCGCCGACGGCGTCGGCGCCGCCCAGGTGGGCGATGTCGAACGCCTCGATCCGCTCCGGCGGCCGGAGGCCGAGGGCGGCGCCGAGCTCCGCGAGGGCGCTCCGAAGCTTTTCGTCGTCCCGGGTCCGGAGGGCGAGGTGCTCGTCGAGGGCGAGGGCGGCGTTTTTTTCCGCCATCCGGACGAGGTCCCGGCCGGCGCCTCGCTTCGGAATCTTCACCCGCCGCTCGAGGAAAGCCTCGAGCGCCTCCAGCGCCGCCTCCCCTTCCGGACCGGCGGCCGGCGGGAGGAGAATCTCGTCCGGCCAGCTGTCCCGGTCGAAGGCGGCGTAGAACTGGGCGACGTACGAGAAAAACGCCTCTTCCGCCGGGACGGAGAGAGGCCGGATGTCGCTTTTCCGCTCGATGAGTCGACCCCCTCGCATGTGCAGCACCTGAACGGAGAGGAGACCGTTTTTCTCCGCGTAGCCGAAGATGTCCCGGTCGGCGGCGTCCGGGAGGAGAACGGACTGTTTTTCCATCACGGCATCGATCCGCCGGATGAGGTCCCGAAGCTCCGCCGCCCGCTCGAAGTCCCACGCTTCCGCCGCCCGGCGCATGTCGGCGGCGAGCTTTTCTTTCACGTCGCCGTGGCCGCCTCGGAGGAACGCTTTGATCTCCTTCTCAATGGCGGCGTAGTCTTCCGGCTTGACGGGCCGGATGCACGGAGCGAGGCACTGGCCGAGGTGATAGTAGAGACACGCCTTCGCCGGGAGCGTCCGGCACTTCCGGAGGGGATAGAGGCGGTCGAGGAGGCGCTTCGTCTCCCGAGCGGCGGTGGCGTCGGGATAGGGGCCGAAGTAGTGGCCGTCTCCTTTTTTCACCCGCCGGGTGATCTCGAGGCGGGGGTGCCGCTCCTTGGTGAGCTTGATGTAGGGGTAGCTTTTATCGTCCTTGAGGAGCACGTTGTAGCGGGGCTGGTGCTCCTTGATCAGGTTCATCTCGAGAATGAGCGACTCGAAGGCGCTCCGGGTGACGATGATCTCGAAATCGGCGATCTCCTGGACGAGCCGCTCCGTCTTCCCATCGTGGGAGCCGGTAAAGTACGACCGGACGCGGTTTTTGAGCGATTTCGCCTTGCCGACGTAGAGAACGTGGCCGTCTTTGTCTTTCATCAGATAGCAACCCGGCGCGTCGGGGAGGAGGGAAAGCTTTTCTTTGAGCTTCACGACGATCACCTTCTCCCCTATTGTAGCACATCGGCCGGGGCGGACTTCGCCGGCAGGATCCCGACCTCCTTCGCCCCGTTCGCCGTTTTCGCGCCACCGCCGTTTTTCTGATATAATCTAACAGCTACAACCGACAAAACAGACGCCGATCCGAGGGAAGGAGGGAGCCGCATGCGCGCGACCGTCGGAAGGAAAATCCCCTTTCCCGGGGCGTCCGAGGAGGATAAGGCGCCCGCCAAACCGGCGACCGCCCGGGAAAAAGGACGCCGCGATCCGGCGATGTTTTTGTGGATTCTTCTGGCGATCAGCCTGGCGCATCTTTTCAACGACTCGATGCAGGCCGTGATTCCCGCCGTTTTTCCCATCCTGCGGGAGAACCTGGCCCTGGATTACGTTCAACTCGGGTGGGTGAGTTTCGCCCTGTACGCCACGGCCTCGGTGCTGCAGCCGGTGATCGGCCTCGGAACGGATCGCCGCCCGCTCGTCTATTTGCTGCCGACGGGCATGCTGTTCTCCCTCGCCGGCATGGTCACCCTGGCCTTAGCCCATGAATTTCATCACGTGCTTCTTGCGGTGTTGCTCGTGGGGCTGGGGTCGGCCGTCTTCCATCCGGAAGCATCGCGCGTCGCCCATCTGGCGAGCGGTCCGCGCCGGGGGCTCGGGCAATCGATCTTCCAGGTCGGCGGAAACGCCGGACAGTCCCTCGCCCCGCTTCTTTCCGCTCTGATCTTTGTCCCTTTCGGACAGCGGGCGGCGCTTTATTTCGCCCTCCCGGCGGCAGCCGCCGCCGGGCTCATGCTCGCCGTCGCCGCCTGGCGCAAAACGATCACGAAGGCGCACCCCTTCGCCCCCGCGGGCGACCAGGGGCCGGCCGAACGCGACCGGAAAACGGAGACCGCCGCCCCGCACGCCGGCCGCCACCGCCTCCTCATTCGCGCCCGATGGGCCCTTCTCGTCCTCGTCGCTTTCGTCTTCCTCCGGTCCTGGTACCATGTGGGGATGAGCAATTTTTATGCCTTTTACCTGATCGAACGGAGCGGACTTCCGGTCCAGCGCGCGCAGCTTTACCTCTTTTTGTTTCTGGCGGCCGGGGCGCTGGGGACGCTCTTCGGCGGACCGCTCGCCGACCGTTTCGGACGAAAGACGGTGCTCGTCTTTTCCATGCTGGGCGCATCCCCGTTCGCCCTTCTTCTTCCCCATGTGGGACCGGCGCTTGCCCTGGCGGTCATGCCGATCCTCGGCTTCATCGTCCTCTCTAGCTTTTCGGTTAGCGTGCTCTACGCCCAGGAGCTGTTCCCCGGCCACGTCGGCGCCATGTCGGGGCTTATCATCGGCCTTGCGTTCGGCATGGGTGCCGTCGGCGCCATCGCCGTCGGCGCCTTCATCGAGCATTTCGGCATCACACTCGGCATGCAAGCCTTAAGCGTCCTTCCGCTTCTCGGTGCGCTGGCTTTCCTTCTCCCGAGCGATCGAGAGATCGCCGGATGGCACGTGACGGGCAAGGTTCCGCACGCCTAAGAGATAAAACGCGGCCGACGCCGCGACCGGGTAACACCTTAGACAATTCAAGCCGGGAAGGCCGGCCGGCAGCCTGGTCGCAGGCCCCCCGGCGACTGGACGGTAGAAACCGGAAACGCAGGCACCGAAAAAGCGGGCGGCCCTGAAGAGGGAGCCGCCCGCTTTTCGCCACGATCCGGAGCGGTTTCAGGCCTGCTCCTTCCCTTCGGCGATGTAGCGCTGCCGGAGCTCCTCGACGACCGCCGGATCGGTGAGGGTCGTCGTATCGCCGAGGGCCCGTCCTTCGGCGATGTCCCGAAGCAGCCGCCGCATGATCTTCGCCGAGCGCGTCTTCGGCAGGTCGGCGGCAAAGAAGACGTCCGACGGCTTGGCGATCGGGCCGATCTTCTCGCCGACCCACTGCCGAAGCTCCTCCTTGAGGGCGTCGCTCGGTTCGACGCCGGCCCGGAGGACGACGAAGGCCGAAAGCGCCTGCCCCTTGATCGGGTCGGAGCGGCCGATCACCGCCGCCTCGGCGACCGCCGGATGGGCGACGAGGGTGCTTTCGAGCTCGATGTTCGACAGCCGGTGGCCGGCGACGTTGACGACGTCGTCGACGCGGCCGGTGATCCAGAAATAGCCGTCTTCATCCTTCCGGGCGCCGTCGCCGGTGAGGTATCGGCCGGGAAACTGGCTCCAGTACGCCTTGACGTACCGGTCCGGGTCGCCCCAGAGGGTGCGGAACATCGCCGGCCAGGGCCGCTCGATGACGAGGTAGCCGCCGACGTTCGGCGGGACGGGGTTGCCCTGTTCGTCGACCACGTCGGCCTTGATGCCCGGAAGCGGCACCGTCGCCGAGCCCGGCTTCATCGTCTGAACACCGGGAAGGGGCGCGATGAGGATCATGCCGGTCTCGGTCTGCCACCACGTGTCGACGATCGGCGTGCGACCGCCGCCGATGTGCTCGTGATACCACATCCACGCCTCGGGGTTGATCGGCTCGCCGACGGTGCCGAGGAGGCGGAGGCTCGAAAGGTCGTGCCGCTTCGGGTACTCCGGCCCCCAGCGCATCGCCGTCCGGAGGAACGTCGGCGAGGTGTAGAAGATCGTCGCCTTGTATTTTTCCACGATCGCCCAGATGCGGTCCTTGTCCGGCCAGTCCGGCGCCCCTTCGTAGATGACGACCGTCGCGCCGTTCGACAGCGGGCCGTAGACGATGTAGCTGTGACCGGTGATCCAGCCGATGTCGGCGGCGCAGAAGTAGACGTCGTCGTCCTTGAGATCGAAGACCCATTTCGCCGTCAACGTCGTCCCGACGAGGTAGCCGCCGGTCGTGTGGAGGACGCCCTTCGGCTTGCCGGTCGTGCCGGATGTATAAAGGATGAAAAGCGGATGCTCGCTGTCGAGGGGTTCCGCCGGGCAGTCGGCCGCCGCCCCGGCCATCGCCTCGTGCCACCAGACGTCCCGGCCGGGGACCATCGCAGCGCCGGCGGCGTCGCCGACCCGCCGCAGGACGACGACCTTCTCGACCGAGGGCGCCTCCACCAGCGCTTCGTCGGCCCACTGCTTGAGGGGGACGACCTGCCCCCGCCGCCAGGCGCCGTCCTGGGTGATGAGGACCTTCGCCTGAGCGTCCTGGATCCGGTCCCGGAGGGCCTGGCTGCTGAAGCCGCCGAAGACGACGGTGTGGGTGGCGCCGATCCGGGCGGCGGCGAGCATGGCGATGACGAGCTCCGGCACCATGCCCATGTAGATGGCCACCCGGTCGCCCTTCCGGACGCCGAGGCCCTTCAGGACGTTGGCAAACTTCTGCACTTCCCGGTGCAGGTCTTCGTACGAGAGGGCGCGCCGGTCGCCGGGCTCCCCTTCCCAGAGGATCGCCGTCTTCGTCCGCCGGGGGCCGAGGGCGTGACGGTCGACGCAATTGTAGCTCGCGTTCGTCTCGCCGCCGACGAACCACTTCGCCCACGGCGGGTTCCACTCGAGGACCCGATCCCATTTTTTGAACCAATGGACTTCCGCTTCGGCGTGCTTCGCCCAGAAGCCCTCAAAATCCCGTTCCGCTTCTTCCCACGGCGTCCGGTCTTTGACCCACGCCCGCTCCCGGAAGTCGGCCGGCGGTTCAAAGCGGCGCTCTTCCCGGAGCTTGCTTTCCAAAAGCGACCCTTCCGCCGCCTTCACCTCGCGATCGGTCATCGTCCGTCCCTCCTTGCCGGTGAAGGATGAGCCCGGAGCCCGCCGGCCCGCCGCAGGCGGCCGCCGATCCACCGCAGGGGGCGGCCGGTCCGCCGCAGGGCCGCCGGCCCCGGCGCGTTTGTAAAATCCAGTCTAACACAATCGACCGAGACGCGAAAGAACCGGGGCGTTTCAATCTTGCGCGAATGGTGGCGAAGCCGCGCCCGCCGACGGCGGGGCGCCGGCATCGGCGCCGCTTCGGGCAGCGGCGAGCTTTTGCCACGCTTCCATGATCTCGGCGACGCTCGCCTCCTCTTCGATGGTCGAGATGTCCCCCGGCGGCTGGCCGAGGAGCGTCGCCTTGAGCACCCGACGCATGATCTTGCCGCTCCGGGTCTTCGGCAGCATCGGCACGAAGATCAGATCCCCGACGACGGCGACGGGGCCGAGCGCCTGCCGAACCGTCTGCCGGAGCTCGTCTTCGAGGGCCGGCGACGGCTGAACGTCCCCTTTCAACACGACAAAGGCGGCGATGACCTCGCCCCGGAGGGGATCCGGCCGGCCGATGACGCCGGCTTCCGCCACCGCCGGATGGCGGAGGAGCGCCGATTCCACCTCGACGGTGCCGAGGCGGTGGCCGGCGACGTTCAGCACCTCGTCCGCCCGGCCGGCGAACCAGACGTAGCCGTCCTCATCGATGTGCGCCGCGTCGCCGGCGTAGTAGACGCCCGGGATGCGGCGCCAGTACGACTCGCCGTATCGCTCCGGCTCGCCCCACAGGCGGGCGGTGAGGGTCGGGAAGGGCTTCTCGACGACGACAATTCCCTGCCGGCCGGCCGGAAGCGGCGTGCCGGTGTCGTCGACGATGCGGACCGCCATGCCGGGGAGCGGCACGCCGGCGGACCCGGGCTTGATCGGGAGCAGTCCCAGGCCGTACGGGTTCCCGATGACCGGCGCCGCCGTCTCGGTCTGCCACCAGTGGTCGATCACCGGCACCCGCCCTTCGAACACCTCGTCCTGAAACCACGCCCACGCCGGCGGGTTCAGCGTCTCGCCGGCGCTGAACACCCGCTCGACCGACGTGCGGTCAAAGCGGCGAGCGACGTCGGCGCCGTACTTCATCAGCATCCGGATGAGCGTCGGCGCGACGAAAAGTCCCGTCACCCGCTCCGACTCCAGGATGCGATAGAACGTCTCCGGGCCGGGGTGATCGAGCGCCCCTTCGAAGGCGAGCGTCGTCGCGCCGACAAAGAGCGGCCCATAGACGATATAGCTGTGGCCGACGATCCAGCCGATGTCCGATGTCGACCACCAGATGTCCGTCGGCCGGAGGGCGTACATCCACTTGGCCATCGCCCGGACGCCGACCTGATACGGTCCATGGGCGTGGACGACGAGCTTCGGCTTGGCGGTCGTCCCGGAGGTGGCGAGGATGAACGCCGGCTCGTTGGCTTCGACCGGCGTCGCCGCGTCGCTTTCCTCTTCTCCCGCCTGAAGAAACGCCTCCCAGTCGAGGACGGCCTCCGCCGGGAGGGCGCCGTACGACCGGGGGCCCGCGGCCGCCTCCCGTCGCAGGACGACCGCTCGCTTGAGCTCCGGCAGCGGCTCGCTTAAGGCCTCGGCGACGATCGCTTCGAGGTCGACCGTCTTCCCGCGGCGGAACGTCCGGTCGGCGTAGAGGAGCGCCTTCGCCCCCGAAAGGGCGATCCGGTCCCGGAGCGCCCCGGCGCCGAAGCCGGCGAAGACGACGACGTGGATCGCCCCGATGCGGGTCGTGGCCAGCATGGCGGCGATCGCCTCCGGCATCGTCGGCATGTAGATCGCCACCCGGTCCCCTTTTTCCACGCCGAGGGCCCGGAGCCCACGGGCAATCCGCCGAACGAGGCGGTGGAGGTCGTTGTAGGTCAGAACCCGTCGCTCGCCCCGCTCGTTCAGGCCGATCAGGGCGGCGTGACCGCCCCAGCCCCGCTCGAGGTGGACGTCGAGGGCGGCGTAGCTTACGTTCGTCTCGCCGCCGACGAACCAGCGAAACGACGGCGGCGCGCCGTCGTACGCCCGTTCAAACGGTTTGAACCAGAACGCCTCCTCCCGGGCGATCCGGCCCCAGAAGGCGGCAAAATCCCGCTCGGCTTCCCGCTTCAGGCGTTCGAGTTCCGGCTGAAAGATGCGCATCGCAGGTCGTCCCCCCTATAAGGTCGGTCTCGGTCGGCATCCTCCTTCACGCCCGGCCCCGCCGCTCGGCGGGCGGCGGGGCAAGGATCCGGGCGATCGGGTTGAACGGCTTCGCAAAAAAGGCGCCGGCGCGCCCGTCTCTTCGCCGGAGGGAAAGGGTCGGCCGACGGGGCGCCTCGCCGATCAAGAATGGGCGCCTAGGCGAAAGCGGAAACGCGCGAAGGCGCTCCCTCCCTCACTGCTCGGCGCCGAGGCCAGTGTGGGCTCGGACGGCGAGCTCGTCGAACTTCGCCGCCTTGTCCGCTTCCGCCGGCGTAAGAAGCGTCACCAAAAAGGCGGTGAGGAACCCGACCGGGACGCTCACGATGCCGGGGTTCGCCAGCGGGAAGAGAGCATCTTTCCCCATGACGCTGGGGCCGATCATGACGAGCGTCACCGCCGTCGCGGCGCCGACGATCATGCCGCTTACGGCGCCGGCGGTGTTGAACCGCTTCCAGTAAAGAGAAAAGAGGATCACCGGCAGGTTGGCGCTTGCGGCGACGGCGAAGGCGAGGGCGACGAGATAAGCGACGTTTTGCCCCTTGGCGAGGATGCCGATGGCGATCGCCACCGCGCCGACGACGAGCGCGGTCACCCGGGCGACGACGAACTGCTTCCGCTCGTCGACGGCGCCCCGCTTGATGACGTTCGTGTAGATGTCGTGGGCGAAGGCGCCGGAGGCGGCGAGCACCAGGCCGGCGACGACGGCGACGATCGTCGCGAACGAGATGGCGGCGATGGCGCTCATGAAAAGCTCCCCGCCGATCGTCCCGGGGCCGCCGCCCAGGGCTTCGGCGAGAAGCGGCGCCGCCATGTTGCCGCCCTTGTCCGCCGCCCGGATGCGATCAGGCCCGACGAGGACCATGGCGCCGAAGCCGACGAACGTGATGAGGAGGTAGAAGACGCCGATGATCGCCATCGCCCAGACGACCGACTTCCGGGCCTCTTGGGCCGTCGGCACGGTGTAAAAGCGGATGAGGATGTGCGGGAGACCCGCCGTGCCGAGGATGAGGGCGATGCCGAGGGAGACGAGGTCGATCGGGTTTTTGTAGAGCTTCCCGGGCTGGAGGAATTCGACGCCGTGCTGCTCGGCGACGGCGGCAAACAGGTTCGACGGGTTGAAGCCGAACCGGGCGCCGACGAGGAGGACGATGAGGATCGTCCCGGCCATGAGGAGGACCGCCTTGACGATCTGCACCCAGCTCGTCGCGATCATCCCGCCGAAGACGACGTAGACGATCATGAGCACGCCGATGATGACGACGGCCCACTCGTACGGAATGCCGACGAGAAGCTGGATGATCCCCCCGGCGCCGACCATCTGCGCCACCATGTAAAACGTGCTGATCGTCAGCGTCACGAGGGCCGCCGCCAGGCGCGTCGGCACCGGCTGAAGCCGGTAGGAAAGAACGTCCGCCAGCGTGTACTTGCCGGAGTTCCGGAGCGGCTCGGCGACGAGGTAGAGGACGACGACGTAGCCCATGAGCCAGCCGACGGCGTACATGAAGCCGTCGTAGCCGTTCAAGGCGACGAGGCCGGCGATGCCGAGAAACGAGGCGGCGCTCAGGTAGTCACCGGCAATGGCGAGGCCGTTCTGCCAGCCGGTGAGCGACCGGCCGGCGGCGTAAAACTCGCTCGTCCCCCGGACCCGCCGGGAGGCCCAGTAGGTGATGTACATCGTGAGGGCGACGATGGCGACGAAGAGCGCCACGCCGAAGAGCTGGATCATCCGCTCACCGCCCTTTCCGTCCGCGGTCGCTTCCGGCCAGTTCCCGAGCCCGGGCGTCGAACGAGCGGGCCGCCCGGACGTAGACGTACGCCAGCGCCCAGGCGACGACGTAGTAGATGAGGCCGTAGGCGTAGCCGAACGTCACGTGTCCGACGACGAACGATCCCATGAGCGGCCGGGCGTAGCCGGCGAGCAGAGGGAGGAGAAGATAAAACGCGACAAAAAGAATCGTCACCGGCCAGACGAAGGCCATCTTGCGCCGGACGAGGGTGCGAAACCCGTCCGAGCGGGCGATCGCCTGATAGCGGGCTTCGGCGGCCTCCGCCGGCGCCCTTCCGGAGGAACCGAACGCAAGATCGAGGTCGGACATCGGCGCGCCTCCTTTCGGTTTTCTTTTTCCATGCTCGCCCGGTTCTCTTTTGGGCGAGATCACCGGTTTGGGCGAGATCACCGGGCCGACATTTGGCGAGAAAACCGGACAACCGCTGCGCTGGAAAGCGCTTTCCCCCTGGAAAGGGTTAATCAGAGGATAGCAAAAAAACCGACGGTTGTGAACATGAAGCGCGCGAAATGTCCGTTGATGCGCGCCAACGGCATTTTTCCACGCGCGAAGAGGAGCGTTCCGTTCGATGGGAACATGCGGATTGGAGGACGAAACTGCCGGTTCACCCCGCTTCCGGCCGAATCCGGCCGCCGCGGACGCGGCCCCTTCGGGGCTGCCCAAACGACGCCGCCGGCCGAATCGCCTCCGCCGCGGGCGAAGCACTCGCTGCCGCCGGCCGAATCGCCTCCGCCGCGGGCGAAGCACTCGCTGCCGCCGGCCGAAGCCCCCTACCGCCGGCCGAGGCGATCGAACAGCGCCTTGGCTGCGCCGCGGCTCACCGGGATGGCGGTTTGGTTCGCGTCTTTGAGGTACACCGTGTAGGCGCCGTTGGCCCACGGCTCGATGCTGTCGACGTAGTCGAGGTTGAGGAGAAAGCTCCGGTGGACGCGCAAAAACGGCCCGCCCTGCAGCCGCTCCTCGAGTTCGGCCAGCGCCATCCGGCTTCGGATTGGTCCCCGAAGCGTGTGAACCACGATCTCCCGCTCTTTCCGCTCCGCGTAGAGGATCTCCTTCGGATCGAGGACGACGTACCGTTCCCCATCGTCGACGAGGAGTTTTCCCGCCGGCGCCGACGACATTCCCCGCTCTCGAAGCCGCGCTTTCAGTCGCCGGAGGGCCCGCTCGACCCGGGCGGCGTCGTACGGCTTTAAAAGATAATCGACCGCCTCCAGGTTAAACGCCTCGAGGGCATACCGCTCGTACGCTGTCGTAAACACGACGAGAGGCGCCGCTTCGGCGCCGTGCCGGGCGATCCAGCGCTCCAGCGCCTGAATTCCCGAGCGCCGGGGCATCTCGATGTCGAGAAAGAGAGCGTCCGGCCGATGTCGGGAAAGGAGATCGAACAGCGTCTCGCCGTCTTCCGCCTCGCCGACGACGACCACCTCCGGATCCCGGGCGAGCACCTCCAAAAGTTCCTCCCGGGCGAGGGGCTCATCCTCGGCCACGATCGCCCGAAGCTTCACCGTCCCCCTCCTTTCACCGCAGTGCGGCCGGCGTCTCCGGCGGGCGGGCGTCCGGCCTTTCGGCGGGGAGCCAGAAGCGAACCGCGGCCCCGCCCTCCGGCCGGTTTTCGAGCCGGAGCCCGGAGACCGGTCCCAGCCGGCGCCGAAGCCGGGCGTCGACATTTTTGAGGCCGATCCCCGTCCCGGCGGCGCCGAGGGGCCGCTCCTTTTCCCCGCCTCCGGCGCCGGCCGACCCGGCGAAAGGCGCTTCGGCGGCCGCCGCCGGATCGGGTTCGCCAGCTGTTTTCCACGCCGCGATGAGCTTCGGCGGAAACCCGGCCCCATCATCCTCCACCGCCACCAGCACCCCTCCCCGCTCCGGCATCGCCCGAACCGACACCGTCCCCCCGCCGTCCTTCGCGCGGAGGCCGTGCCGCACGGCGTTTTCCACGAGCGGCTGGATGACAACCGGCGGCAGGACGATCGCGGTCGGATCGACGCCGGCTTCCACCCGAACCTCGATGCGAATGCGACCGGAAAAACGGGCGTGGACGATCTCGGCGTACGCCCGCACGAAGTCGAGCTCCGCGTCGAGGGTCGCCCATTCCCGATCGTCGGCGGTGAGGACGTAGCGAAGGACATGGGCGAGATCCACGACGGCCCGCCGGGCCCGTTCCGGGTCGCGGCGGATGAGGGCGTGGATCATCGTCAGCGTATTGAACAAAAAGTGCGGGTGAATCTGCGCCTGGAGCGCCCGGAGCTCCGCCTCCCGGGCGAGCGTCCGGTACCGCTCCGCCTCCAGGGCCGAAAGCTGTTTCGACAGCAGGCTCCCGATGCCGTGGGCGATGGCCTCCTCCACCGGGCCGATCGCCTCCGGCCGGCCGAAGGTGAGGACGAGGAGGCCGATGGCCTTTTCGCCGGCCTCCACCGGCACGAAGACGTTCGCTCCGTCGACGACCGCCCGGCGGGAAAAAAGCGCCTCCGCCGCCGGATGCCGGAGCGCCGAGCCGGCCTGAAGCCCTGCCGGCGGCCGGCCGGCGCTGGCCAGCACCCGGTGTTCGTCCGCCACCGCCGCCCCCTCGAGGCCGAGCTCCCCCGCAAGCAGCCTGGCGACGTCCTCGGCCCAGGCCGCCGGCTCCGCCCCGGCGACGTGCCGCAAGGTCTTTTCCAATACCGAAAGCGCCTGCCGCATCTTCCGGGCGGAGGCCTGCCAGAGCGCCTGCTGAGCGCCCAGGATGATCGCCGAAAAGGCCGCGAGCGCCGCGCCCATGACCCCGACGAGGGGTGGCCCGGCTTCGTCGGCCCACCGCACCGCCGAGGGCGCGTCCCCCCGGGCGACGAGGACGGCGCCGACCTGCACGATCGGAAGCAGCATGCCGACAAAAAAGGCCCGCGCCGGCACCATAAGCCGCGGCCCACCGAAAAAAACCGAAAGCCCCCCGGCGACGAGGCCGGCGGCCACGTCGGCCGCCTGAAGCGGTTCCGCACCGGCGCCGACGAGAAGGCGGGCGGCGCCGGCGGCGACGAGGCCGGCAACTCCCCCCACCGCCGGGCCGCCGAGAAGCCCGCCGATCGCCACCGGGATCGGCGCCAGGTCGATGACGTACGCCTCCGGCGGAAGCGGCGAATGGAGAAAAAGCGGGACCGGCGTCCAGCGGCCGTCGACCGAGACGAGGCCGAAGGCCGTCCCGAGAGCGCCGAAGGCACCGAAGAGAAGCCCCTGCAGCGCCCGCAGCCGTCGCCCGGTGACGGGCGCCGCCAGCGGCCGAAGCGGTCGAAGCTCCAGCGCCATCAGGACGACGAGGAGAAGGAGCGCCGCCCGCTCGAGAAGCGCCCAAAAAAGCGGCATCAGCCGGACCGCCTCCCGTCCGACGCCGAGTTGGCTTCCGCCGCACCGCCGGAGTTTTTCCCCGACGGCCAAAGCCCGTGGGCCGCCCGGAAAAACGCCGGCCACGGAGCCGCCGCCCCGCCGGGAAAAAGGCGGCTTCCGACGACGGTCAAGAGAAAGCCCGCGGCGATCGCCGCCGGAGGAACCCAAACCCCGCCGGACGAATGTCCGTAGGCAAAACCCGACCCGACGGCGGCCAGGACGAACCCGCCGACAAGGCCGAGGACGGCGCCGCCCGGCGTAAGCCCCCGCCAGTACAGGAGAAGGAGGAGCGCCGGAAAAAGACTCGAGGCGGCGATGACGAAAAGATACGAAATCAGCACCGCGACGTTATCCCCGCCGACGCCGAAGGACGCCGCCGTCGCCGCGAGGCCGACGGCAAGGGCGCTCGCCCGGGCCAGGCGGAGTTTGACCGCCTCGTCCGCCACGCCGCCCTTCAAGACATGATCGTACAGATCGTGCACGAGGGCCGTCGTCGCCGAAATGACGAGCCCCGTCACCACCGCGAGGATCGTCTGAAACGCCAGCGCCGCCACAAAGGCGAACAAAAACACGCCGCCGATCGCCCGGGCGAGCGCCGGGGCGACGAGGTTCCCCCCCTCTTCCGCCAGCGCGGAAAGCGCCGCCGGCGAAAGGACGCCCCGCGCCGATAGCCCCATCACGAGCGCCAGAAGGTAAAACACCCCGATGACCGCCGCCGCCCACACGACCGATCGCCGGGCGGCCGTCACCGACGAAACCGTCAGCATGCGCTGGAGGATGTGCGGCAGGCCGGACGTCCCGAACAAGAGACCGAACAACAGCGCCGCCTGCGCCGGCGGGTCGAGGGGAAGTCCCGCCGGCGGAACGAGCGGCTCCAGGCTCGAGCGGCCGGCCGCCGCAAGCGCCGCCCACCCGCCCAGGCGGACGACCGCGATGAGGGCGATGAGGAGCGAGCCGAAGAGGAGGAGGATCGTTTTTATAATCTGCACCCAGCTCGTCGCCAGCATCCCGCCGTAGGCGACGTAAACGGACATGATGAGGCCGATGACGACGACGCCGACGCGAAAATCGAGGCCGAGGAGCAGCCGGAGAAGGAGGCCCGACCCGACGAGCTGCGGCAGGAGATAAAGAAAGGAAATGGCAAACTGCACCCCGGCGACGGCGAACCGGAGGCTCCGGCCCGGAAAACGGGCGGCAAAGACGTCGCCGAGCGAATACCGGCCCAGCCGGTGCACCGGCTCGGCGATCCAGAAGCCGAAGACGACGTACGATGCGAGAAACCCCACCGCAAAAAGAAGCCCCAGGTGCCCGTAGAGGGCGATCGCGCCGGTCGTGCCGAGAAACGACGCCGCGCTGATGTAGTCGCCGGCGATGGCCAGCCCGTTTTGCGCCCCCGAAAGGCGCCGAGAGGCGGTGAAAAACCGAAGCGTCGTCGGCTGCCGTTCCGCCGCCCAGTGGGTGATGACGAGGGCGCTTGCCAGCATCGCCAAAAAGAGCCCGAACGTCGTCGCCACCTCGCCCGGGACGCCGAGGGCGGCCGATGCGCCGAACGCCTCTAAGACGAACCCCTTTGCCATGCCCGACCCTTCCCCGCCGACGATTCCCGTACCGACGCCGATCATCTCTCTGCCGTCGACCTGCTTCCTGAAACCGACATCATCCACATCGTCATTTGCGTCAACCTTCAATCTGTTCTAGATCCGCCGCTCCCATCCGGCGCCGGCAACCGCCCTGTGGACGCCGGCTCCGGCAACGCCGCGGCGAGCGCTCGCTCTTCCCGGCCGCTCAGCGCGGCCTCCAGCGCCAAAAGTCCCACGGTGAGAACCATCACCCCGATCACCGCGCCGAGGCGACCGCCGGTCCACGGAAGCCCGCCGTAGATCACGGAAAAGGCGCCGCCCAGCGCCGTCCGCCGCCAAAACCGGCGTCTTAAGCCCCCTTCCGTCAATATCCCCCACCTCACCCGGTCGGATCTTCCGCATGCGGCCGAAGACATTCGCGCTCGGCCGGAACCTCCGCTCCCGGTCGAAAAAATTCGCGCCGATGAGCCGCCACAAAGGCGCCAGACCGCCGGTCGTCCGCCCGCCGGATCGCCGGACTGGATTCAATTTTCCGTTAACACCTTCGACGCCGGAAGCCGCACACGGCTTCCGAATGCCGGCTTCCGGCCGAGGCCAACGTCCTCGCCGCCTTCGGGACCGGCCACGAAAACGACAACCCGACGTCCCACCCAATCGGCACACCGCGCCGTCAGAAACGACAAAACCGCGCCGCGAGCCCCCCGCGCCCGGTCCGAAGCCGGCTTTCCCTCATGCGAGGTGCTTTTCAATCGCCCGGACGAAATTCGGCTTCGGCTGAAAGCCGACGATTCGCTCGACGACCTCGCCATTTTTAAAGAATAAAAGCGTCGGGATGCCCATGATGCCGAAGCGGCTCGGCGTGTCCGGGTTTTCGTCGACGTTGAGCTTGACCACCTGAATTCGTCCGGCGTACTCCTCGTCCAGCTGCTCGAGGATCGGCGCGATCATCCGGCACGGGTGGCACCACTCGGCCCAGAAGTCGACGATGACAAGCCCCTCTGCCTGCTCCACGTCCCGGGCAAAATCGGCATCGGTCGTATGTTTGATGGCCATGGCCTTTCCTCGCCTCCCCCTCGCATGGTCCGTTCGACCGGCATGCCGGCTCCATCGCAGACCCGCCGCGACCGCCGCCCACCCGGCCCTTCACCGGCACGCTCGCCCCTCATGATAGCAGATTTCATTCGGAAAGCCAACGAACACCGCCCGGTCCGAAGCCCGGACCGGGCGGCCGTTTTCATTCAGGTCGAATTGGCCTCATCCGCCGAGATACGCCGCCTGAACCCGCGGATCGCCCTTAAGCGACCGGCAGTCGCCGGAGAGAGCGATGCGGCCGTTTTCCAGCACGTACGCCCGGTGGCAGACGTCGAGGGCGAGGGCGACGTTTTGCTCGACGATGAGCATCGTGAGCCCTTCCTTCCGGATCGCCTCCAGCGCCGCATAAATATCGTCGACAACCTTCGGCGCAAGTCCGAGGGATGCCTCGTCGATCATGAGGAGCTTCGGCCGGCTCATGAGCGCCCGGGCGATGGCGAGCATCTGCTGCTGGCCGCCGGAGAGCGTCCCGGCCTCCTGCGCCGAACGCTCTTTCAAAATCGGGAAGAGCGCATACACCCGCTCAAGGGACTCGGCAAGGTGCGCCCTCGCCTCCCGGGTCATCGCCCCGACGTCGAGGTTTTCCCGCACCGTCATCCCCGGGAAAAGGCGCCGCCCCTCCGGCACGTGGGCGATCCCGAGCCGGGCGATCGCATCCGGCGAAAGCCGCCCGAGGTCCTGCCCCGAAAACCGGATCGTCCCCCGGAACCGCCGGACGAGGCCCGAGACGGCGTTTAAAAGCGTCGTCTTCCCGGCGCCGTTCGCCCCGACGAGGGCGACGATCTCGCCGGATTTCACCTCGAGGTCGACATCCCAGAGGACGGTCACATCCCCATACCCGGCGGAAAGGCCGGCGATCTCAAGGAGCGCCTCACGCATGACGCCGCTCCCCCAGGTACGCCCGGACGACGTCCGGATGCCGGGTGACCTCCTCCGGCGTCCCCGCCGCGATCGTCCGGCCGAAGTTCAGGGCCAGCGCCCGCGTCGCGACCCCGAGGACGACCTTCATGATGTGCTCCACCATGAGGATCGTCACCCCGCTTTCTTTCAGCGTCCGGATGAGCGCCATCACCGCTTCCACCTCTTTCGGGTTGAGCCCGGCGGCAACCTCATCCAGGAGAAGAAGCTTCGGCTCCGTCGCCAGCGCCCGAGCGACTTCAAGCCGCTTCCGCCCGGCGATCGGAAGCGTCCGGGCCTCTTCATGCCGCCGCTCATAAAGTCCGGTGAGCGCGAGCACCTCGAGCGCCCGCCGTTCGGCCACCTCCCGCCGGCGGGTATGCAAAAAGGCGCCGACCATCACATTTTCCAGCACCGTCATCCGCCGGAGCGGCCGAACGATCTGAAACGTCCGGCCGATCCCCCGCCGAATGATCGTATCCGTCGGAAGCCCGTCGATCCGCGCTCCTTGAAAGACGATTTCCCCTGCCGTCGGCCGGAACACGCCGGTGATGAGATTAAAAAGCGTCGTTTTCCCCGAACCGTTCGGGCCGATGAGGGCCAAGATCTCGCCTTCCTCGACCGAAAAGCTCACGTCGTCGACCGCCACCACGCCGCCGAACCGTTTCGAGACGTTTTTCACCTCAAGCAGCGCCATGCCGGACCCCCTCCCGCTCCGCCGCCGGCCGCCGCCGGAAATGAACCGAACCGACCAGGCCGTTCGGCAAAAACACGATGACCGCAATGACGAGAAGCCCGAAGACGAGGGCGTTCGCCGATCCGAGGCTCGAGCGGAGGAGCTCGTTTAAGCCGATGTAGACGACCGCCCCGACGACCGGTCCGAAGAGCGTCGCCACCCCGCCGAGCATGACGACGAGGATGATCATGATCGACACGTCGGAGAGGGAAAACACCGTCGCCGGATCGATGAAACTGACATAATTCATGTAAAACGCCCCCGCCAGGCCGGTCAAAAACGCGCTTGCGAGGAGCGCCAGCATCTTCACCCGAGCCGTCGGAATGCCGAGGGCCGCCGCCGCGTCCTCATCCTCCCGCACGGCGACGAAGTAAAATCCCGCCTTCGACCGCCGGAGCGCTTCGCTCGTGGCGAGGGCAAGCGCGAGCATAAAGAGGGCCAGATACGCATACGGCAGCTTGTCCGTAAACGCCGGCATGAGGAGGATCCCCCGGGCGCCGTTCGTCACCTCCGTCCAGTTATTGAAGACGATGTAAAACATTTCGCCCAGGGCGAGCGTCCCGAGGGCAAAATACGGCCCCCGCAAGCGAAAGGCGATCGCCCCGATGGGAAGCGCGATGGCGGTCGCGACGATCGGCCCGAGCAGCATCCCCCACCATGGCGAGACGCCGGCCTTGGTCGCGAGGAGCCCCGCCGTATACGCCCCGACGCCGAAAAACGCCGCGTGGCCGAGGGACACCTGGCCGGCGTAGCCGCCGAGGATGTTCCAGGCCACGCCGAGGGTCGCCCAGATGAGCATGACGATGAAGACGTGCCGCACATACGGATGGGAGACGACGAGCGGAAAAACGAGGGCCGCCGCCGCAAGCGCGAAAAGGCCGACCGACCGTTTCATCTTATCCCTCCCGTTTCGCCCGGCTCAGACGGAGGCCTTTTAAGCCGCCGGGCAAAAAGAGGAGCACGAGCAAAAAGACGACGAGGCCGAACAGATCCTTGTACCCCATCGACACGTACGTCGCCCCGAGCGATTCGAACACGCCGATGATGAGCCCGCCGAAAAACGCCCCGAGGATGCTCCCCATTCCGCCGAGGACGGTGATGATGAACGCCTTCGCGGTAAACAGGTGCCCGATATCCGGGTAGAGGTAAAAGATCGGCAGAAGGAGCCCCCCGCCGGCCGCCGAGAGCGCCGCGCCGAGGCCGAAGGTGACCGCCGTCACCTGTTTCGTCGGGATGCCCATATAAAGCGCCGCCTGACGGTCTTCCGCCGTCGCCCGGATCATCCGGCCGTAGGCGGTGTGGCGCAAAAACCACGACAAAATCAGCACGAGCCCGAGCGCCGCCAAAAAGCCGACGAGCATCGGCACGCTCACCGAAATCGGGCCGGCGGCGAGGCTCTTTTCCGCAAGCGGCGTCTTCACCGACCGGTAGTCGGAATGAAAGAGGAGGCGGATCAGTTCCGTGAGGACGAGGGAGATGCCGACCGTAAGGAGCATCTGGTTTTCCGGCAGAATCGCATCGACTTCCAGCAACCGGTTGATGAGCCCCCGCTGAAGCGCTACGCCGAGCCCAAACAGCACCGGCATGGCGACGAGGAGGCCCGCGTAGGGATCGAGGCCGAAGGCGTCGTTCAGGGCGTAGACGACGTACATGCCGACCATGACGAGGGCGCCGTGAGCGAGGTTGATGATTTTCATCACGCCCATGATGAGCGTCATGCCGATGGCAATGAGGGCGTACATGCCCCCGAGGAGAAGCCCCCAGACGAGCGCCTGAACGAATTCCGCCACCCTCTCCCTCCTTTCGCCGCAAAAGGTCAAAACATCACAAGGCAAAGCCGTGCCGGACGCAAGCCGTGCCGGGCCTTCGAAAACGTTCCGGCAGGCCGCATCGGACGGCCTGCCGGCCGTTTTCAACCCTTTCGGCGTCCGACGATCGACCGGTCGCCGGACATGGTCCGGCCGGCGCCCGCAAGAAGAGGCGCCGGACCTTTCGTTTCTCCACCGTTCTCAAGCTCGACGCCCGCAACCGGCGCCGACCGCCGCGCCGAGCGGCGTCGCCGGCAGAATCGTCCCGAGCGGCCGCTTTTTCACCGCCGGCACCCGGCGATGGGAAGGGACCGACCCGAACTTATCGGGCGTTCCACGCCGGTGCCGGGTAGACGTAGTCCGCCGAAGCGGCCTCCTTCGGCCAGACGACCTCCAGGCTGTCGCCAAGCCATTGGACGAGATACGTCGTCGGCTTGTTCTGGTTCGTATAGCCGTCCCAGTCTTCGAAGGCGATCGGGCCCATGATCGTGTCGAGCTTCGTCTCCTTGAGCGCCTGTTTGATCGCCTCCGGATCGCCGGAGCCGGCGCGGTTCAGCGCATCGATGAGGACCATCATCGAGGCGTACGCCTGGGCGCCGTGGTAGTCCGGCTCCTTGCCGTATTTTTCCTTGTACGCGTCGAAGTACGCCCGGGCCCCTTCCCAAGCGACGTTCGGCACCCAGAGGGACGTCGAGGCGACGAAATTGGCCGCACTGCCGGCGTTTTCCTTGAACTCCGGCATCGTGTACCCGGCCCCACCGCCGATGAAGAGCTTCGGGTTGAAGTCGACTTCTCGCATTTGTTTCACGATGAGGGCGGCGTCCATCACATACGAGACGGCGAAGACGATGTCCGGGTTTTGCTTTTTCATGTTGCTGAGGAGCGGCTTAAAGTCCAGGGCGCCTTTTTCGTACGACTGATCGAACACGATCTCGATGCCCCGTTCTTTCGCCTTCTCCCGGAACCCCTTCGCCGAACTCGTGCCGAAGTCGGTGTTTTCATAAATGACCGCCGCCGTCTTCGGCCGGGCGACCTGATCGAGAAAATCCCACATCGCGCCGGTGTAGTGGCTCGCCGGCGCCGCCGTTCCCCGGAAGACATACTCCCACCCCTGCCGGGTGATGTCGTCGGCGGAACCGGTGACGATGAGGAACGGAATCCGGTTGGCCTGGGCGGTGCTGGCGATGACGTTCGTGTTGGCGCTGGCGTAGCCGCCGGTGAGGACCGACACCCGGTCCTGGTTGATGAGCTTTTCCGCCGCCGCCTTGGCCGAATCCTGCTTCGACTGGTCGTCCTCGAAGATGAGCTGGATCGGCCGGCCGCCGATCGTCGTCTTCCCTTTTTCTTTGAGTTCGTCGAAGGCCATGAGCATCGAATTTTTCTCCATCTCGCCGAACATCGCTTCGCTGCCGGTGAGCGGCAGAATGACGCCGACCTTGATCGGCTCGCCTCCCTGCCCCGCCTGATTGGCCGCTTTCCCGCCGTCGGCCGTGCTGCCGCCGGCGCCGCCGCATCCGCCGAGGACGAGCGCCGCCGTGAGCGTGAGGACGATCCCGGCCGTCCACCGCCGTCCGATGCTGCGCATCGCACTCCCCCCTTGTGTTTTTTAAAAATTGAGAAGGCGCCTTTTGCGAAGGCGCCTTCATTATAGCGAGTCGTGCGAAGGAAAGCGGGGTTTTGATCATTTCGGTCCCTTTTGGTCATTTCTTACGGCCACCGAAGGCGATAGCGATGCCGCGGCCGGCCGATGGCGCCGTAGCGGAAGTCAAGCTCGACCTCCCCCCGCTCGACGAGGTAATCGAGGTAGCGGCGGGCGGTCACCCGGGAGGCGCCGATGCCGTCGGCGACGTCTTCCGCCGTGACCGGACCGGAGGCACCGGCGAGATAGGTCCGCACCCGCCGAAGCGTCTCGGCGTTGAGGCCTTTCGGCAGGTCCGGCTCGACGGCCGGATCGGCCGCGGCGCCGAGCTCCGCCTCGGCGGCCCAAGGGGCGAAGCGGAGCCGGTCGAGGGTCGCCTGATCGACCGTCTCGACCTCCTTCAGCCGGCGCAAAGCCCGGTAGCGCCGAAGGGCCGCGGCAAAGCGGGCAAACGTAAACGGCTTGATGAGGTAGTCGACGGCGCCCAAGGCCAGCGCCCGCCGGACGGCCTCCGTCTCGTTGGCGGCGCTGATGACGATGACATCCGTCGACCCGCCGCGGCGCCGGATTGCCTCGAAGAGCGTAAGCCCCCCGTCGCCAGGAAGGTAGAGGTCGAGAAGGACGAGGTCCACCGCCGCCGCGGCGAGGAAGCGCTCGGCCGTGCGGGCGTCACCGGCGATGCCGGCCAGGCGAAAGCCCGAAAGGCGGCCGAGCATCTGCCGGTTCACCTCGGCGACCATCGGGTCGTCTTCGACGATGAGCACGCGGACGTCGTCCGCAGGCGCTTTCACGGCGCTGGCCCCCCCATCCTCCGTCCGAAGATTCGGCGACCGAAACGCGGCAGATTGCCGGCGTCACGGCGACTTCTCCTGGGTCGGTCAGCGTGACGGTCCGCCTGACGCCGCCTCTCCGCTTCCGCGTCTTTTCACCCGGAGGCCACCGACCCGTCGCCTTTTCCCGCCGCGTCGGGGCGCTCGCCCACCGCGGCGGCCGTCCCGACGAAATCCGCCGGGCGCTGGCCGGAATGCGGCGAAACCGCTCCGGCGGCCGGCGCCTTCGGCAGGACGATGACGAATTCGGTCCCTTCTTCCGGGGCGCTTTCGACGTCGATCCGGCCGCCGAGGCGTTCTACCGTCTCCTGCACGAGAAACAGGCCGAGCCCCCGGTGCGGATCCCCCTTGCTGCTCGTGCCCCGCTCAAAAAGCCGCGGCCGGATTTCCGGCGGGATTCCGGGACCGTTGTCGCGGACGGCGATGACGAGCGCGGCCGGATCGTCGCCGATGTAGAGGATGACCCGCGGCGGCCGGGGCGGCGGACCGCCGGCGTAAAAGGCTTCAAAGCTGTTTTCAAGGAGATTTCCGACGATCGTCACGAGATCGCCGTCCGGAATGCCGTCGGGAAGCTCCTCCAGCCGGGTGTCCGGATCGAGATCGAAGTCGATCTTGGCTTCCCGGGCCCGGGCCATCTTCCCGAGGATGAGTCCGGCCAAAGCCGGCACCCGAAGGCGGGTGGTGACGCCGAGCCACCGGTCGTACGTCGTCCGGATGCCTTCCAGGTAGCGGAGGGCCTCTTCCGGCCGCCCGAGCTCGATCATCCCGGCGACCGCGTGAAGGACGTTTTTGTGCTCGTGGGCGAGCGCTCGGAGCGCCTCGGCGTACGCCTGGACGCCGGTCAGCATCTCCGCCAAGGCGACGACGTCCGTCCGGTCGACAAAGACCGCCAGCGCGCCGATCATCTCGCCGTTTAACTCGATCGGCACGCGGTTGCTTAAAATGTGCTTCGTCCCGAGTCGGAACTGATGCTGCAAAAGCGCCCGACCTTCTTTCAAGACCTCCGGCAACCGGGTATCGGGAATGACCGAACGGATCGGCCGGCCCACGACATCGCCCTCGATGTGGAGAATCGCCCGGACCGCCCGGTTCAGGATCGTGATCCGCTCCTCCCGGTCGATGGCGATGACCCCTTCGTGAATGGCGTCGAACGCCGCCAGCCGCTCGCTGTACATGCGGGCGATCTCCTGCGGCTCCAGGCCGAGGAGCGACCGCTTCACCCGAAGGGCGAGACCGAAGGCGCCGACGGCGCCCAAAAAGAGCGACAACGCGATGGCCGGCAGGAGGTTTGGCACCTCGGCCCAGAAGACTTCCCCCATCGAAGGGAGCCGACGCCCGGCGACGATGACGCCGACCTGTTCCAGCCGTTCGTTTTTGATGGGAAAGTACGCCTTAATGAAGATGCCGAGGGGACCGACGGCTTTTTTGGTATAGATGTGCTCGGCGAAGGCGGCGTCATCGACCCCTTGCGGCAGTCTTTCCCCGACGCGGGCCGGGTTCGGGTGGACCAAGCGCCGGCGCGCCATATCGTAGACGACGATGTAGTCGACCTTGTGGCCGACCCGGATCCGCTCGATCGCCTCCGAAAGCGGCCCCACCGCCCCGGCTTCGACCCAAGCGGCGGCATTTGGAAGCGCCGCTGCCGTCCGGGCGGCGATCGACACCTGCTCCCGAAGCCGCGCCTCTTCCATCCGGTGCGCCCGAATCGTTAAGATAGAAGAAGCGGCAAGCAGGGTCACGAGCACGATCAGCGTCGCAAACAGCGTGATTTCCCATTTGAGCGAAAAAGGCCGCCGGTTCCGTCGCTCCAACGCCGATCCCCCTGCCGCGCGGTTCCATCTTTGTTCTCCGCTTGTTCTATCTATTATACGACTATACGACGAAAGGCGAGGCGGATCGCATGCGCCTACGGACGCTCGCCACCGGCGCCGCTTTCGTTTTGGTCCCTTTGACCCTGACCGTTTTCCTTCTCATCTTCCTCGGGCGGATCGATCCCGCCGGAGCCCTCGACCGCGATCCGGAGCAGGAAGGGCTCGAGGCGATCCTCACGCTCCGCATGAGCCACGTCGTCGCGGAAAACACGCCGAAGGGTCAGGCGGCCCGCTATTTTGCCCGGCGCGCCGCCGAGCTGAGCGGCGGCCGGATCCGCGTTGAAGTGTTCCCGAACGGGGCGCTTTTTTCCGACATCTCGGAGCTCGATGCCCTCCGACGGGGAGACGTCGACCTGATCGCACCGGCCGCGTCCAACTGGACCGATCGGTACATCGAATGGCAGGTGCTGGACCTCCCCTTTATCTTTCGGGATCTGGACGATCTGAACGCCGTCCTGAACGGTCCCCTCGGGACGCTCCTTAAGGAAGCGCCGGAGCGGGACGGCCTTCGGACGCTTCTCTTCTGGCACAGCGGCCTGAAGCAGATCACGACGAACGTCCGACCGGTTCTCTTGCCGGAAGATTTCCGCGGTCTCGTCTTCCGCCGCATGCAAAGCTCGACGATCGCCCGCTACCTCGAGCTCCTCGGCGCCCGGACGGTGCCGGCGCCGTTTAATCAGACGTTTCCTCTCCTGGAAAAAGGGATGGTCAACAGCGAAGAAAACACGCTGACCAACATTTACAGCAAAAAGTTTTACACCGTCCAGACGGACCTCACCCTGTCCGATCACGGTTACCTCGGCTACCCCGTCCTCGTGAACGACGCCTTCTGGCGCCGCCTTTCGCCGGACGATCGGGCCATCCTCCTGAAGGCCCTCGAGGAAGCCGGTGCCTATGAGCTCCGCCTCATCCGGGAGCTCGAAGCCCGGGCGCTGAAGGAAATGGCCGCCTCGGGCCTCCGCATTCACCGGCTCACCGCCGACGAGCGAACCGCCTGGGAGCAGGCGGTGGCGCCGCTCTACGACGAGGTGGCGGTCCGGATGCCGCCCCCCCTGCGGGCGTTCGTCGAAGCGCGCAAACCCCGCTGATCGCCTCGGACCCTTCCGCGCCGAGCGGCCGATCTCGTCTGCCCCTGAACGGCCCGAAGCGAAGGGAGCCGACCGGAAAGCCAGACCGGGCGACCGAAATCGGCGAAAAAAGCGGCCGGAGCCTGGCTCCGGCCGTTGTTGGAATCCGGCTTCTTTGGGAATCCGGCCTCTTATGCCCTCCTTCCGGGACCGCGGTTATGAGACCTTGACCTTCTTGAATTCCTCGATCAGGATCGGCACGACCTCGAACAGGTCGCCGACGATGCCGTAGTCCGCCACCTGGAAGATCGGAGCCTCGGGATCTTTGTTGATGGCGACGATTACCTTCGACCCCGACATGCCGGCGAGGTGCTGGATGGCGCCGGAGATGCCGGCGGCGATGTAGAGGTCCGGCGTGACGACCTTCCCCGTCTGGCCGATCTGGAGGGCGTAATCGGCGTAGCCGGCGTCGCACGCCCCGCGGGAGGCGCCGACGGCGCCGCCGAGAACGTCGGCGAGCTCCCGAAGCAGCCTGAACCCTTCCTCTCCTTTCGTGCCGCGGCCGCCGGCGACGACGACGCGGGCTTCCGCAAGGTCGACGCCCTGGGCCGTCTTTTTCACGACCTCCCGGACGATCGAGCGGAGGTCTTTGAGGTCGACGGCGAGCCGCTCGACCGGCGCCGTCCGGCCGGCGGCTTCGTCCGGCAGCGGCAGGTTGTTCGGCCGGATCGAAAGGACCGCCGGGCGGTCGGTAAACGTCCGCACTTCAAAGGCCTTGCCGGCGTAGATCGGCCGGACGATCCGGACTTCGCCGCCTTCGGACCGCACGTCGACGGCGTCGCTCACCATGCCGGCGCCGAGGCGGGCGGCGAGCCGGGGCGCCACGTCGCGGCCGATCGCCGTGTGACCGAAGACGATCACCTCCGGCGCTTCCCGCTCGACGACCTGAAGAAGCGCCTGGAGATACGCGTCGGGCGTGTACGCGCCAAGAGATTCGTGCTCGACGATGACGATTCGGTCGGCGCCCCGCCGGCCGAGGGCGGCGGCCGGCTCATCCAGGCCGCCGGCGCCGAGGAGGACGGCGATCACCTCCGACGGTTCAAAGCGCCGGCCCGCCGTGAGCGCCTCCAGCGCCACCTGCCGCAGGGCGCCGCCTTTGACTTCTGCTACGACGAGGGCTTTCCCCGCCATGCTTTCCCCTCCCGTCGCGGTTGTCGTTTGCGCTCGACGCCGTCAGACGACCTTCGCCTCTTCCCGAAGCAGCCGGACGAGCTCCCGGGCCGCCTCTTCCGCGGTGCCGCCGAGGATCTTCCCGGCCTCCCGCTTCGGCGGCGCGAACCGGTCGACGACGGCGGTTTTTTCTGCCCGCTCGACGCCGAGATCGGCCGGCGAAATCCGTTCCAGCGGCTTTTTCTTCGCCTTCATGATCCCCGGAAGCGACGGATAGCGAGGGTCGTTCAGCCCCTGCTGGGCCGTCACCAGAAGCGGAAGTTCTGCCTCGACGATCTCCACGTCGCCTTCGGCGTCCCGTTCGGCCCGCACCTTCCGGCCGTCGACGGAAAGCTTCAGCACCGCGCCGATGTGGTTCAGGCCGAGCCGTTCGGCGACCCGGAGGGCCACCTGGCCGCCGCCGTTGTCGACGGAGAAATAGCCGGCCAGAAGGAGGTCCGGCGCTTCTTTTTCCACCACCCGGGCGAGGACGTCGGCGACGAAGGCCTCGTCGACCGGCGGCGCCTCCTCTTCGACAAGGATCGCCCGATCCGCGCCCATGGCGAGGGCCTTCCGGAGCGCCTCTTCGACCCGGGGCGGACCGTAGCTTAAGACGACGACTTCCGCCTCCCCGGCTTCCTTGATCCGGATCGCTTCTTCGACGGCGTACTCGTCGTACGGGTTGATGATGAACTGGACGCCGTCTTCTTTGATCCGGCCCCCTTCGACGACGACTTTTTCTTCCGTGTCAAACGTCTGCTTCATGAGGACGACGATCTTCATCCTGGCTCCTCCTCTCTGCCCCGCTTCTTTCGTCCCGCTCTGCGCCGCCCGGCTCTGCCTCCGGCGCTTTCAGACCGGTATAAAGCAGGCGAAACACCGGATCGGCGAGCATCATCAGGTCCCGCCGGCGCCGGGCCATCACCCACGACGTCACCGTCTCGTCGAGGGTGCCGAAGATCATCTTCCGCATGAGGTGCGTCTCGATGTCCCGGCGAAAGATGCCGGCGGCCTTGCCCTCCTCGATGAGACCGTCGATGACGTCAAGGTAGCTTCGGAGGATCTCGTTGATCCGCCCTCGCAGGGCGGGATCCGCCTGCCGGAGCTCGACCTGCGTCACGACGGCGAGCTCATAGTGCTCGCTGAGCGGCTGGAAATGCTCCCAGACGAGCCGCCGAAGCTTCGCCGGCACGTCGGGCTCCTCGGCGAGGGCCGCCCGAAGGCGTTCCACGTGCCGGATGAGGTACGATCGGAAGACGGAGACGAGAAGATCCGCCTTGCCGGAAAAGTACAGGTAGATCGTCCCGTCGGCCACTCCGGCTTCCCGGGCGATGCGGGACACCTGGGCGCCGTGATAGCCGGCTTCGGCGAAAACCTTGATCGCCGCGTTTAAGATCGCTTCGTATTTTTCCCCCTTCTCGCCGCTCCGCCGCGCCACCGCGTCCCTCCTCAACGCAAAAGGATTCTCCCGCCTCGACGCCAAAGGAACTCTAGGATGAATGAGCATTCACTCGACTGACTCTCTTTCAGTGTACGCCCAACCGGCCCGGATGTCAACCGAGCGCCGGTGAACCTCGAACGACATCGTCTCGGGCTACGGCTCAAGGCCGTGGCACCGAAACCCAAAGCGGCCGAAGACGGCGCCGGGGAGACCCGAACCGCCGGACGGGCGAACGGGCTTCAGGCGTCGAGTCTTCCGCCGGTCGACCGGCCGTCGGCGGACCGGCGTTCGGCCACGCCGGTCATCCCGTCCGTGACCGCCGGCCCGTCGGGAGGCGGCGCCGCCGCGCCCGGCGCACCGCTCTCCGCTGGGCCTAAAGCGTCCGCCGCATCGGTTCCCGAAGGGCCCACCGGAACCGGAGTTTCCGGCTCCTTCGCCTCGGTGCCGATCGGCGCCGGCTCTTTCGCGAGGCCGGCGCGGGCCTCTTCGGCGAGCACCCGCCGGAGCACCTTGCCGACGGCCGTCTTTGGGAGCTCCGTCCGGAACTCGTAGATCCGCGGCACTTTGTAGGCGGCAAGCTTCGAACGACAGTAGGCGTCGAGCTCCTGTTCCGTGACGGAGGCGCCTTCCTTGAGGACGACGATCGCCTTCACCGTCTCGCCCCGGTACGGGTCCGGCACGCCGACGACGGCCGCCTCCTGGACCGCCGGATGGGCGAAAAGCACCTCTTCGACCTCTCGGGGGTAGATGTTGAAGCCGCCGGCGATGATCATATCTTTTTTCCGGTCGACGATGTAGAAAAAGCCGTCCTCGTCCATCCGACCGATGTCGCCGGTGAGGAACCACCCGTCGTGAAAGGCCGCCGCCGTTTCCTCCGGCCGCCGCCAGTAGCCTTTCATCACCTGCGGGCCCTTGATCGCCACTTCGCCGATCTCGCCCGGCGGAAGCGGCCGGCGCGTCTTGAGATCGAGGATCGCCGCGTCGGTGTCCGGCCACGGGAGGCCGATCGAGCCGGGTTTCCGGAAGGTGTACATCGGGTTGGCGTGGGTGACCGGCGACGTCTCCGACAGGCCGTATCCTTCGACGATGCGGCCGCCGGTCAGCGCCTCGAAGCGCTTTTCCACCTCGCGGGGAAGGGGCGCCGAGCCGCTGATCGCCGCTTCGATCGACGACAGGTCGTACTTCCGGATGTCGGGATGGTTGATGAGGGCGATATACATCGTCGGCGCGCCGGGGAAGAGCGTCGGCCGCTCCTTGTGGATCGCCTGGAGCACCTCCGTCGCGTCAAAGCGCGGGAAAAGGAGCATCGTCGCCGCGAGGGTGACGCCGAGATTGAGGACCGTCGTCATGCCGTAAACGTGAAAAAACGGGAGCGCCCCGACGACCTTCTCCCGGCCTTCCCGGGCCTTGTAGAGCCAGTGGCGGGCCTGGACGAGGTTCGCCATCAGGTTCCGGTGGGTGAGCATGACGCCTTTCGGCACGCCGGTCGTGCCGCCGGTGTACTGAAGCAGGGCGACGTCCTCCCGCGGGTCGACCGGCGCCGGCGGGACCGGAGCCGCGTCGACGCGGCGCATTTCCTCCGTCCAGCGGAAAAACCGGGGATCCGCCGGCACCTTCGGGAGCGGCCGGCCTTTTCGCCGCTCAACAACGGGATACAGCACATTTTTCGGAAACGGAAGATAATCTTTCAGGCTGGTGAAAAGGACCGCCCGAAGGGGCGTCCGGTCGATCGCCTCGACGACCCGCGGCACGTGCAGGTCAAGCGCGATGAGGACCGACGCTTCGGCGTCGTTCATGAAGAACTCGATTTCCCGGGGGACGGACATCGGGTTCGTCTGGACGACGATGCCGCCGAGGAGGAGCGTCGCATAATAGGCGATGACGTACTGCGGCGAGTTCGGCAGCATGATCGCCACCCGGTCGCCTTTGCCGACGCCCCGGGCCTTAAGCACCTTGGCGAACCGATAGACGTCGCCAAGAAGCGCCCGGTACGGGATGCGCTTCCCGAGAAAGACGATCGCCTCGCGGTTCGGGTATCGGGAAGCGCTTACAAAAAGCGGATCATAGAGCGGCACGTCCGGAATCTCGACGGACGGCGGCACTTCCGGCGGGTAGTGCCGAAGCCACGGTCGCGTCTCAACCGCCATCGGCCTTCTCCCCTTTCCCCTGCGCGCTCGTGCGATGGCGTTTGTGAAAACATTGTAACATACCCCCGGGCCAAGCGCCAGAGGAAAATGAATGAGCGCCCATTCAATAAACTGCAGCGCGCCGGAGCCTATCGGGATCGGCGGGGCGTCGATCCGCCGCGGAATCGTCCTTGGACGGCCGCCGTCCGTCTGCTATGATATCGGAGGACGGCGCCGGCGAGCGCCGGGAAAGGACACGGGCCTTCATGCACGCTCATCCGCACGTCCTCATCGTCGGCTACTACGGCTTTCACAATGCCGGCGACGACGCGGTGCTGTTTGGGATCTTACAAGCGCTGAAAACGAAATTTCCGGGCCTTCAGGCGACGGTCCTCTCCAACGCCCCGGAGGAGACGGCCCGGACGTTCGGCATCCGGGCGGTCAACCGCTGGCGGCCGGGGCCGATCATCCGGGCGATCCGGGCGGCGGACTTCGTCGTCGTCGGCGGCGGGACGCTGCTCCAAGATCGGACGAGCCCGCGAAGCCCCTTGTACTATCTCGGCATCACCGAACTCGCCAAACGCTTCGGCAAGCCGGTGTTCTACTACGGCCAGGGGTTCGGTCCGATCGTCCACGCCTCGAGCCGTTTTTTCATCCGGCGGGTCCTAAGCGGCGTCGACCTCATCATCATGCGGGACGCCGAAAGCGCCCGGGAGCTTGAGAAAACCGGCGTCCGGGGCGTACCGATCGCCGTCACCGCCGACCCGGCGCTGGCCATCGATCCGGCGATCGCCGACCGGGAGCGGGGGCGGGCGGTCCTCGCCGATCACGGCCGGACGCCGAAGCGGCCCCTCGCCGTCGTCTCCGTCCGTCCGTGGAAAGACCGGACGGCGCATCTTCTCCCTCTCGCCCGCGCCCTCGATCGGGTCGCCGACCGGGGGTTTGAGATCGTCTTCATCGCCATGCAGCGGGCGCAGGACGTCGAGCCGGCGCTTCGGGTTCGGGCGGCCATGACCCGCCCGGCGGCCGTCGTCCGGACGCCCCTCGATTTTCGGGCGATCTTCGGCGTCATCGCCGAGGCGGATCTCCTCATCGGCATGCGGCTTCACGCCCTGATCTTTGCCGCGCTCCACGGCGTCCCGTTCGTCCCGCTCTCGTACGACCCGAAGATCGACCGCTTCGTCGAAAGCGTCGGCCTTGTGCCCCCGCTTTCGATCGAGGCGCTTCAGGCGGACGCTTTGATGGAGCGGATTGAGGCGACGATGAACGATCTTCCGGCGCTCCGGCGGACGCTCGCCGACCGGGTGCCGCCGGTCGTCGACGCGGCCCGCCGGAGCGCCGACCTCGTCTACGACGCCTACCGGTCCCGCGCCCGGCGGCGCCCCGGGAAGGAGGCCCGACGGTGAAACGCCTTTCGCTTTTTTTGCTCGGCCTGTACGCCCTGTTTCCGCTGACGGATTTCCTTCTCCGGCGGGTCCTCGGCCTGGGGGGCCTGGCCGGACTCTGGGACAAGGGGCTTTTGGCCCTGCTCTTCGTGCTCGCCTGGCTCCAGGCGGACCGGGAGCGGCTCCGGCGGCTTCGACCCCTCGCCGCACCGCTCGGGCTGTTTTTTGCCCTCGGCGTGCTGCATCTTGGGATCGATCTTCCGAACTTCGCCGCGACGTTTGACGGCTTTCGGGCGGTGTACTTTTATATGCTGGCCCTCTTCGTCGGGGCGTGGCTCCCGAAGACCCGGGACGACGTCGAGCGGATCATGGCCGTTCTCGCCGGGCTCGGAGCCCTCGCCGGCGCCGTCGGCCTCGCCCAGGTCGCCCTCGGCGTCCGCACCCCGGCGGGATGGACCGACGTGACGGAGGCGACGAGCCGCCGGGCGTTTTCCTTCGTCGTGAGCCCGAACGTCCTCGGAAGCTACATGGCCTACGCCCTCTTTCTCACCCTCGCCCTCGCCTGGCGGGCGCGGGCGGAAGGCCGGCAGCGGGCGCTTCTCGTCTATCTTCTTTTCGCCGCGCTGGAGGCGGCCGCCCTCGTCCTTTCCGGCTCCCGGGGCGCCTGGCTCGCCTTTTTCCTCGCCGCCCTCGTCGTCCTCTTCTTCTTCCGGCCGCGGCTTTCCCTCGCCGCCGCCGCCGGTTTGATCGCCCTCGCCGCCCTCCTTCCGCCGATCCGGCGCCGGATGGAGGCGCTCCTCTCCCCGATGTACTGGGAAAAAAGCGCCCGGGACGGCCGGATCGCCCGCTGGCTCGGGAGCTTTCACCAGATGCGCTTCGACCCCCTCTTCGGCCGGGGGATCGGCCACTACGGCGGCGCCACCGGGAACCGTTTCTTCGGCACGACGTACGTCGACGGCTATTACTTCAAGACGATGGCCGAGATGGGCCTTCCGGGCCTCATTCTGTTCGTCTGGCTGATGGTCGCCGTCTTTCGGACGCTGTTCGCCCGGTGGCAGGCCGCCCGCGGCCGGCCGGAGGGAGCGCTCCTTCTCGGCCTTCTGGCCGCCGACCTCGCCGTCGCCCTCCACAATGCGGTGGAAAATATCTTCGAAGTGCCGTTTATGAACGCGTATTTTTGGCTCGCCGCCGGGCTCGCCTTCGCGCTTTCGCCCGGCCGGCCGGAGGAGGGACGGGGATGATCCGGGAGCTTCGCACGTTTGGCGGCTGGCTGCTTTTCGCCGTCACCGTCTACGCCGCCTACCACCTCGCCGTCCTGCCCCTCGCCTGGACGGACGGCTTCGCCGGCCTCGCCGTTGCCGCCGCCGGAACCGTCGGCCTCCTCGGCCTCGCCCCGGCCGGGGCGAGGCGGCGGGGGATCGCCTTCGCCTTCCTCGTTCTGTTCGCCGACCGGGCCCTCGCGGCCACCGGCCTTTATCCCGCCGCCGCCCGGGTTGCCCTGGCGGCGCTCGTGATCGGCCTCACTGCCCTCGTCGGCCGCGCCGCCGGCCGCCTACCGGCGCCGGCCCTTCTCGCCCTCGCCGCGGCGGCCGCCCTGTCGACGGCGATCGACCGGCCCGACGCCAAGCTCCTCGGCCGCTTTTTGCCGCCGGTCCGGACGCCGGCCCTCTACGGCGCCGGGACGATCGACTACTTCCCGCTGTTTCTCGATCCGGACCACCCCGGCCGGGTGGTCACGTTCGGCAACCGGGAAGAGGTGCCGCCGGAAGGGGAGGAAGCGGCGGAGGCGGGCGGAAGCGCGGGGCCGGAGGGGGAGGCGGCCCGCCTCTCCCTCGCCCGGCTCGCCCCGGAGCGGCTCTATGTTTACGCCTTTGACACCGAAGGCGGGACGTTCCGGCGGGTCGCCGTACCGGACGCTGAGGTGGTGCGGTGGTTCGAAAAGCTGCGGAACGATTCCCCCGGCTATCCGTTCTTCACCGTCGAGGACGACGGAACGCTCCGCCCCCTCGTGACGCGGGACGCGTGGGCGGAGACGCTTTTTGACTTCGGTCGGACGTTCGGCGCCCTGCTTCGCCTCGACGCCCTTCACCTCCGGCGGCCGATCGCCGCCACGGACGTCGGCGGGCCTTTTGCCGGCCTCCGGCTGACCGGTGAGGCGCTGGAGGGGACGTTCGACGGCCGGCCGTTTCGCCTGCCGACCGACGCGACGGCGGTCGTCGGGCGGTTTTCCCTCGGCGGCGAGGCGGCCCTCGTCCTTCAGGGGCGGTCGCTGGAGATCGCCGTCTTCCCGAAGGCAGGAGCGCCTCGGGTGAGCCACCGGCTGTCGCCGGAGGCGGTCCCGGATATTTATGCTTCTGAAGTCATCCCGGTTCAGTTTTCCGACGGTCCGGCGCTTCTTCTGTCGTTTCCGACCGACTCCCCGGAGCGGGCCAAGATCGTCCGGCCGGAGCCGGACGGGTCGTGGCGGCTTTTGTTTGAGGCGACCGATCCGCTCTTTCGCTTTGAAGACGTCCGGTACGACGGCGGGCAGGCGGTGCTGCTCGCCCTCGCGCCGGGGCGCCTGAGCGGCTACCCCCAGCGGCTCCTCGGCGAATACGTTTACGAAAACGGCCGGCTCGCCCGCCTCTGGCAGGCGCCGACCTCGCTCATCAACGTCCGCTATCTTCCCGGCCCGAACGGCACGTGGCGGCTCGTGGCGACCGAATATCCGAACCACCGGCTCGTTCTCCTCACGCCGCATCCTCTCCCCGTCGGAGCGATGATCGCGGCCGCGACGGGGCTCATCGCCGTCGGGCTCCTCGTCCGGCGCCTGAGGGACGGCCGGGCCCCTCAGGACCTCACCCCCGACCAGAACGAGCGAGACGACCCCGCCTTCCGGCGTCGGGCGGGGGCGGTCGGCCTTTCGGCCGCGATCCTCTTCGCCGCTCTCCTGGCCGGCGCCGCCTTCCACGTCGCCCTCCGCAGCATCCCGTCGGCCCGCCCGCCGGGAGTCCTCCCAGCGCTGGCGGCCTCCGGGGCAGACGGCGGGGCGCCGGCGTCAGACCTTCCCGGCGCCGGGGAGCCGGCCCTCGACCTCTCCGCCGAGCAGGCGCCGGGAGAGGGCCGCGCCGGAGCGGCCAGTCCGGCGACCGGAGCGCCCGAAGCCGAGGCGCCGATCGAGGGCGCCGGGGCCGAGACGCCGGCCGCCCGGGCGCCGGTCGATGCCCGGGCCGCCTTCCGGGCGGCCCTCGCCGGCTCGGAAGGGGAAGGGGCGGACCGGTTTCAGGTCGTCGGCTATACGCGAAACAGCGTCCACAAAAGAAAAACGACGAGCATGGTAAGCGGCGCCGTCATCCGGCCGGAGCGCCTCTTCGGCGGCATGCGCCTCGCCGGAACGCCGTACCGGTACTACCAGTCCGGCGACGTCCGCTACCTCTGGACGGCCCGGACGGAATGGGTTCCGCTTCCGCCGGCGGACCCGCCGGCCCTCTTTCGCTCCCTCGAAGCCCTGATGCCGGAATTCGCCGCCGCCGAACGGCTGCCGGACGGCGACGTGCTGGGCCTTCCGGCGAAGGTTTACCGCATCCGGGTGAACGGGGAGACGCTCTTCCGGTTGGCCGGCATCGCTCCGGACGATGCGGCCCTTCGGGCGTTCGCCGCCCTCCCGGCGACGATCACGGTGAAGCTTCTCGATGACCCGGCCCGCATCGGCGAGATCGAAGGGCGCTGGCTCGTTCCCGTGCCCGGGGCCGGCTACGCCCTGCAGGAAGTGTTTTTCCGCTTCTTCCACTACGGCGACCCGTCGATCGCGATCCGGCCGCCGGAAGACATCGAACGTTACCTCGCGCCATAGGGCATAGGGACATCGCCGATGCCCCGAGCGCCGGTGGACCGACGGCGGCCGATCGGAGAAAGGCCCGCGGCCTCAGTTCCGGATGTTATCGGGGAGCGAGCGGAGGACGTTCAGCGCCTTCAGCGTGATCCACTGCCGGTCGGAATAAAGCGCCTCGAGCCCCTGATCCCGGTGAAACCGCTCCAGGGCCCGGTAAAACTGCTCCGGATTGCCGCCGTAGTGAAACGGCAAATACCCGGTCCGGATGAGGTGCCGAAGGAGTTCCTCCCGAAGCACCTCATCGATCGGCATTTTTTCTTCGTCCATCGCGGCCACCCTGATCACCTCGTCCGAAAGGTTGGCGGGCGGAGCAAGCATGTCCGCATCCGCCTTCAGTATACACGAAGGCCGGCGCCGGCCGTAAGCCGGCCCCGGAGTCGCCTGATCCGGAAGGAAGTGAACGGCGTGCCCAAGCGACCGCGCGTGCTGCACGTGATCGGCGGCGGCGAGTTCGGCGGCGCCGAACGGCACCTCATCGCCCTCTACCGGACGCTCAGGGAGGACGTCGACTTTTCGCTGGCGACGTTTTACCCCGGGCGGCTCGTCGAGTCGTTTCGGGAGCTCGGCGCCGAACCGGTCATCCTCGCCCAATCCGGCCGCTTCGACCTCACCCTCTACCGCCGGGTGCACGCCCTCATTGCCGCCTTGAAGCCTGATGTCGTCCACTCCCACGGCGTCCGGGCCAACCTCTTTGCCCGGCTGGCGGCGGCCCGGGTCGGCGTGCCGCGCATCGTCACGACCGTCCACAGTTTTCTCCGCTATGATTATCCCCTGCGGCGGGAATTCGTCCTCGCCTGGGCGATGGAACACGCGAGCCGGCCGTTCGTCGATCACGTCATCGCCGTCAGCGACGCCCTTCGCCGGTCGCTCGAAGCCGACGGAATGGCGCCGGAGCGGATCACCGTCATCGAAAACGGCGTCGACCTCGCCCCGTTCGCCGCGGCCCGGCGCACCCTCCGGGCGCCCGGGCAAAAAAAAGCCCTCCGGTCCCCCCTCTCCCTTCCGGAAGACGCGTTCGTCTGGGCGGTGACGGCCCGTCTCGTGCCGGTCAAAGGGCTGGACGTTCTCCTCGACGCCTTCGCCCGCCTCATCGGCGATCCGACCGCGCCGGCCGGTCGACCGGCCTACCTCCTCGTCATCGGGACCGGCCCGTTAAAATCTTCCCTTTCTGCCGCCGCCGAGCGCCGGGGCCTCGCCGGGCGGATCCGCTGGCTCGGACATCGAGACGACGTCCCGGAGCTCCTCGCCGCCGCCGACGCCTTCGTCCTTCCCTCCCGGCAGGAAGGCGGCTTTCCTCTGGCGCTCGTCGAAGCCCTCGCCGCCGGCCTCCCGGCGGTCTCCACCGCCGTCCCGGCGATCGTCGGCGCCCTCGCCGGAGCCTGCGATCCGCCGCCGGTGGAACTCGTCCCGCCGGGCGACGCCGAGGCCCTCGCCGGGGCGATGCGGCGCCTCATGGCGGCGCCGCCGGAAGTGCGGACCGCCCGGATCGCCGCCGCCCTCCGGCTCGTCGGCGAGCGGTTTTCCCTCTCGGCGTTCGGCCGGAGGCACCGGGCGTTTTACGAACGGCTGCTCGCCTCCGAGACGACCTGACGGAACAACGCGGCAAACGCCGCCGCTTGGCGATCCCGGCGGTACGGCTCGAACGCCGGCTCCCGAAGCACGTCGATCCCCGCCGCGAGCCGCCCCGCCCGCCAGTCGTCGACGAGACGTTCGAGGACCGCCCGGATCGCCGCCCCGTCGTCCGGGGGAGCCACATACGCCCCGGGAAGCCGGCGGACGATCGCCTCGGCCTCGCCGGGGCGAAGGAGCGCCAGGATCGGCCGGCCGACGGCGAGGTAGTCGAACAGCTTCCCCGGAATGTATTGCCCCGCCCGAAGATCGAGATCGCCGACGAGGAGGAGGACCGTCGAGGCGGCGAGGAGGCGGAGGGCCGCCCCGTACGGGAGCGCCCCGTGGTCGACGATGAGGTCCCCGAGGCCGAGGGCTTCGGCCGCCCGCCGGTTGTCGTCCCGCCCCGGCGGATCGAACCGGCCGGCGAAGTCGAGGCGCACCTCCTCCGCCCGGAGCCGGCCGTCGGCGATGAGGTCATGAAGGGCCTGGAAAAACGCCCGGGGATGGCGCTTCGGATAAAAAATCCCCGTATGGGCGAAGCGAAGAACCCCGTCCGGCGGCCGGAGGTCCCCCGCCTCGGCCCGAAGCCGGACGACGTCCTCCGGATCAAACCCGTTGTAGATGACCTCGATCGCGGCGTCCGGATAGCGGGCCAGAAAGCCTTCCCGGAACGCCTGCGTCACCGTCGTCACCCGGCTCGCCGCCCGGAAGACCGCCCGCTCCATCGCCCGCTCGAGGGCCGCCCGCCACGGAAGCGCCGTAAAGTGCATGTTGTCCGTCCACGGGTCCCGAAAATCCGCCACCCAAGGAAGGCCCGTCTTCCGCCGGATGAGGAGCGCGACCAGGTGGTTCGTCACCGGTCCCGACGTGGAAAACAAGACGTCGACCCGGTGCGTCCGGATCGCCGAAAGGCCGGCCCGGACCGCCCGGCGAGCCCAGACGATCTCCTCGTCCGGGATAAAGAGCACCTCCCGCAGGCTCATCGCCGCCGACCGGAGCCATCGGCGAATGAAGCGGGGCAGAGCGGGGCCGGCCGACCCGTCGGCGGGCGCCGCCTCCGCCGGGCGCCCCGCGCCGGGCGGCGTCCGCCCCTCCGGTTTCCCGCCCGACCCTCCCTCCGGCGCGCCCCCCTCGGGTCGACCGCCCGGCGCCGCCTTCCCGACGGCGCCGCCGCGAAAGAGCCCGCTCAGCGCGAGATGCCAGCGGGGATGCGGGACGCGGTAGATCGGCACGTGTCGCGGCAGGTCTTTGAGCCGGCTTTCGTCCCGCTGGAGATACGGCGGCGGACAGACGGCGAGAACAACCGGTCGGATGCCGAAGTCGGGCAGATACTTGACGAGCTTCTGCGCCCGCGGCACGCCGCCCCCGCCCACCGGCGGAAACAGGTAGGAGATGATCAAAACCCCGAGCGGCCGTTCGCTTCCCGTCATCGCCCGACCTCCGTCACAGGCGGAGCACCGTCTGCGGCCGGTGATCTTTCGGCACGACGCCTTTGGCGTCAAAGATGAGGCCGTCCGCCTTCATCCGCCGGCCGACGTCGGCCCAGTCGAGGGCGTCGAAGGCCCGCTGCTTGACGAGGAAAAAGACGACGTCCGCCCCGTCGACCGCCTCGGTCCACGACCCGACGCGGTACATCGCCGGCGCCTCGACGAGGGGATCGTACGCCCGAACGACGGCCCCCCGGGCGGCGATGAGGTCGGCGATGGCGAGGGCCGGGCTCTCCCGATCGTCGTTCGAGTAATCTTTCATCGCCAGCCCCAAGACGGCCACCGTGCGGCCGGAAAAACCGCCGCCCCGGGTCCGAAGTTCCTCCTCCACCCAGTCGACGAGCACCCGCGGGACGCCGTCGTTCAGCTGCCGCGCCAGCGCAAGAAGCGGGAGCCGGACGCCCAGGGCTTCCGCCTTCGGCCGGAGGTAGTGAAAGGCGTTCGGCACGCAGTATCCGCCGACGCCTGGCCCCGGGATGAGGAGGTTCACCCGCCGGTGGGTGTTGGCGATCCGGATCGTCTCCAGCGTGTCGATGCCGAGCCGCTCGGTGAAGCGGGCAAATTCCTGCACCATCGCCAGGTTGACGTCCCGCTGAATGTTTTCGAATAACTTCGCTGTCTCGACGACTTTAATCGAAGATGGATAAATTTCCGCCTCGGTGACGAACCGGAGCAGCCGGATCGCCCGCTCGAGCCCGCGCTCCCCGAGGGCGCCGACGGCGAGGGGCATCGTCCGGAACTCTTCAAACGCCCGACCTTCGGCGATCCGCTCCGACGAATACGCGAGGTCAAAATCCTCTCCGGCGACGAGGCCGCTTTCCGCCTCGAGAATCGGCCGAAACACCTCTTCCGTCGCGCCCGGGACGACGGTGCTCCGGACGAGGACGAGGTCGCCGGCCTTGAGTACCCGGCCGAGCATACGGGCCGACGCCTCGAACGGCCGGAGGTCCGGCTCTCCGCCCCGAACCGGTATGCCGACGGTGACGATATAATGATCGACGCCCGCGGCCCGGGCTTCTTCGTAGTCGGTCGTCGCCCGGAAGCGGCCGAGGGCGAGCATTTCCTGGAGCAGATCCGGAAGCGGCCGGTCGCCGTCTTTTTCGATGCTCCGGCTCTCGCCGCGATTGAGCGCCTCGACGAGGCTTGAGGCGACGTCGATGCCGATCACGCGGGCGCCGTTTTTGGCGTACAGAAGCGCAAGCGGAAGCCCGACATAGCCGAGGCCGATGACGGCCACTTTCAGCGGTCGTTCCATGCGTCGTCTCCCTTCGCCATCGTCGGTCGGGGATCCGTTCCCCGCTTGTCCGACCGACCGGAAGGCCATCGGGCCTCGAAGGGCCGAGGGGCCTCCGGCCGGGGTGATCCTCGCTGCTGCGATGGTTCGGCGTTCCCCTCAGCCGTGGGCAAAAAAAAGCCAGTACACGATCCCGGCGAGCATAAACAGCGTCGACAACACGAGAAACAGCCGGGCGATGAATTCCATCCCGCATCCCCCCACCCGGCCGGAAGCGGTACCCGGCCGCCGAACCGCCCCCTTTCCGGCGAAAGGGGGCGGCCCAGGCCGCCGAGACGGGAACTCGCCTCGGGCCTTACAGTTCGACGATCGTGACGCCGCTTCCGCCTTCTTCCTTTTCACCGCTTCTGAAACGCTTCACCGCCGGATGACGGCGTAAGAACTCGGCGACGCCCCGCTTCAAGGCGCCGGTGCCGAGGCCGTGGATGACGACGAGCCGGTCCCGCCCCTCGAGGAGCGCCCGATCGAGCACCTCGTCTAGGGCCTCCCGGGCCTCCTCCACCGTCATCCCCCGAAGGTCCACCTCAAACGGCGCCCGGCGTTCCACCGTCACCCGAACGCCGCCGGCCGGCGCCGGCGGCTTGTCTCCCTCCACCGGCACCAGATCGGACGCCGGCAGCGTCAGCTTCATCACCCCGAGCTGCACGACGGCTTCGCCGCCCGGGCGAAGCTCGAGGAGCGTTCCCTTGAGGCCGTGGGAGCGGACGAGGACCGTCGACCCCGGGAGCAGCCGGCCGCCCGGGGGCGCCGGCTTGCGGCCGCCCCTTGCCCGGTCTTCCTTCGGCGCCGCTTCGTCCGCCGCCGCCTTCGCCTCCGCCGCCGCCCGCCGGAGGGCCCCGACGCGGTCGATCCATTCGTGCGGCTTGACGGCCGGCGGCACGTGCCCCGCGGCGATCGCCTCCCGATGCAGGGCCTCGAGCTCCCGGGCGATGGCCTCGCCCTTCCGGACGACCTCCTCCAGCCGGCGCCGGTAGCGGGCGTAGGCGGCGGCCAAGCGCTCGCTCAAAAGCCGCCGTTCCCGCTCCCGCTCCGCCTCCAGGCGGCGCCGTTTTGCCTCGAGCGCTTCCCGCTCCGCCGCGAGGCGGCGGCGCTCTGCTTCGAGCGCCTGCAACCGATCGGCGAGCTCCGCCGCGACCGCCGCCGCCTGTCGTCCTGCCTCTCCGATCCGCGCCTCGGCCCGCCGGACGATCGCCTCATCGAGGCCGAGGCGCCGGGCGATCTCGAGGGCGTGGCTCGCCCCCGGCACGCCGAGGAGCAACCGATACGTCGGCCGGAGCGTCTCCCGGTCGAAGGCCATGCTGGCATTGATCGCCCACGGCCGCTCCCCGGCCAGCGCCTTCAGCTCCCCGAAGTGCGTGGTCGCCACGACCCGGGCGCCCCGCTCGGCGAGCGCCTCGAGGATCGCCGAAGCGAGGGCCACCCCCTCCGCCGGGTCCGTCCCGGCGCCGATCTCGTCGAGGAGGACGAGGCTTTTTCCCGTCGCCCGCTTGAGGATCGCGACGATCTGCGTCATGTGGGAGGAAAACGTGCTCAAGTTTTGGGCGATCGATTGCTCGTCGCCGATATCGGCGAAGACGCCGTCGAACACCGGCAGCGTGCTCCCCTCCCTGGCGGGGATAAACAGCCCCGACTGGGCCATAAGGGCGGCCAGGCCGATCGTCTTCAGCGTCACCGTCTTCCCGCCGGTGTTCGGCCCGGTGATGAGGAGGAGGCGCACGCCCGCCTCGAGGAGGAGGTCGTTTTTCACCGCCCGGTCGCCGAGAAGCGGGTGATAGGCGTCGTACAGCGCCACCGGGCCGCCCGGCGGGCCGAGGTTCGGCCGGGCATGGCCGTGGGCGAGGGCGTACGCCGCTTTGGCAAACAGAAGGTCGAGCGCCGCTGCGTGCGCTTCCGCGACCAAAAGCGGCACCGCCGCCTGAGCGACCTCTTCCGTGAGCGCCCGGAGGATGCGCTCTTCTTCCGCCGCCGCCTCCTGTTCGACGGTGCGCCGGACGTTGGCGAGGGCGACGATCGCCTCCGGCTCGATGAAAAGCGTCTGGCCCGACGAAGACACGTCGTGGACGATCCCCCGGACGCGGTTTTTGGCGTCCGCCCGGACCGGAAGCACCGGCCGGCCGCCGCGAAACATGATCACCGGCTCCTGAAGCGCGCCCCGCGTCTCCGGATCGCGGATCAGCCGCTCGAGCGTCTCCCGAATCTCCCCGTCGATCGCCCGAAGGCGCCGCCTAAGTTCCAGAAGCCTCGGCGATGCCTCGTCTTTGAGCGCCGACTCCGAGGCGATCGCCCCGGCGAGCGCCTCGTAAAGCGCCGCCGGCGCCTCCAGCCGGTCCGAAAGCCGCACGAGGGCCGGATAGGTCGCCTCCGCCCCGTCCGGACGCCGGACCGCCGTCCGCACGCGCCGAATCCCGCGCAAAAAAGAAAGGACCCGGTAGAGGGCATCCGGATAGAGGAGACCGCCTTTTTTCGCCCGCCGGACGGCGTCGGCGACGGGGCCGACGCCGGAAAAGTCCGGCGGCCCGAACCGGCGGACGAACGTCACCGCTTCGTCGGTCGCCTGAAGCCGCCGGCGGACGACGTCTTCCCGTCCCACCGGCCTGAGCCGCCGGGCGAGCCGCGCCCCGAGGGGCGTCGCCGCCGAACGGGCCAGCGCCTCGAGGACCTCCGGATAATCGAGCCGAACAAACGTTCGTGCGTCCACATCCCATCCTCCCGATCGTGAGCGCCCGAAGCCGTCCCGACGGCACCGGCCCTACCGCCGGATCGGCCGGCCCCGACGGCGGGCGAGCCAGGCCAGCAGCGCTTCCGGCGGCAGGGCATTGAGCACCCGATCCCGCGGCACGTACGCCTTTCGGGCGTAGCGCACGCCGAGCGGCATCTGCTCCAGCTCCCCGACGCTGTGGGCATCGGTGTCGATGGCGATCCACGCGCCGGCCCGGACCGCCTGCTCGAGGGCCGGCGCCGGCAGGTCGAGCCGGTAGAGGCTCGCGTTCAGCTCCAGCGCCTTCCCGTGCCGGACCGCCGCCTCGATCACCGCGTCCAGGTCGACGTCGTACCCTTCCCGCCGACCGATCAGCCGGCCGGTCGGATGGGCGATGAGATCGACGAGCGGGTGCTCGATCGCCCGGAGAATCCGGGCCGTCATCGCCGCCCGGTCCAGCCGGAACGCGGTGTGAACCGACGCGATGACGAGATCGAGCCGCTCGAGCACCGCGTCAGGGTAATCGAGGCTTCCGTCCGCCAGGATGTCCATCTCCGTTCCGGCGAGAAGGTAAAAGGGCTCCCCGCCTTCCGCCTGAAGCTTCGCCTCGACCTCTCGCACCGCCTCGACGTGCTGAAGGAGCCGCTCGGGCGAAAGGCCGCCGGCGACCTTGAGCGACGCCGAATGGTCGGTGATGGCGATGTAGCGGTAGCCCCGGGCGCGGGCGGCCCGGGCCATCTCTTCGATCGTGTTGCCGCCGTCGCTCGCCCGGGTGTGCATGTGGAGGTCGCCCTGAACGTCCTCCGGCCCGATGAGCGATCCGATCCGATCGAGCCGCTCCGGATGGAAGACCTCCGCCGTGTCCCGGAGTTCCGGCGGAATCCACGGCAGGCCCAGGCGGGTATAGACGTCCGCCTCCTCCGGGAACGGTCCGGCGTCACCGGCGGCCTCCGCTCCCTCCGTCTCGAGGCCGTATTCGCTGAGCCGGAGCTCCATCGCTTTGGCCCGCTGCCGGAGGGCGATGTTGTGAGCCTTCGACCCGGTGAGATAAAGAAGTCCCGCCCCGAACGCCTCCGGCCGGAAAAACCGCACCTCGACCGGGATCGGCCAAAGGGAGTCATAGATGAAGACGACCTTGTCCGGCCCCGCCGCCTCGATCCGCTCCGGGCCGAAGGCGTCCCGGATCGCCGTCGCCACCCGCTCGGGCACGCGGGTGGCGACGGCGAGATCGACGTCCTTGACCGTCTCCATCACCCGCCGGAGGCTGCCGGCCACTTCGCACCGTTCGACCCCGGGGAGCCGCTCGATCCGGCGGCAAATTTCCCGGGCAATCGGCCACATCTCCGCCAGCGGATGCCGGGGGTTCGGGTCCCGGGCCGCCCGAAGCGCCTCGGCGATCCGCCGCTCCGTCTTGGCGCCGAAGCCGGAAAGCGCCCGGATCTTCTGCTCCCGGATCGCCGCTTCGAGCTTCACCTCCGAATCGATGCCGAGCTCCCGGAGAAGCCGGCCGACCGTCTTCGGTCCGATGCCCGGGACGGCGAGCAGCCGGAGGAGGACCTTCGGCACCTTCGCCTCGAGCGCCTTGAGAAGCTCCGACTCGCCGGTCTCGATCACCTCCCGGATCACGGCGGCGATCCCTTTGCCGACGCCGGGGATCGCCTCGCCGCGGTCCATGAGTTCCCCGACCGGCGCCTCCAGGCTTTCGATCGTCTGGGCCGCCCGGCGAAAGCTCCGCACTTTGAATTCGTTTTCGCCGAGAAGCTCGCTGTAATCGGCGATCTTCTCCAGGATGCGGGCGACAAACCGGTTCGTCACGTCCATCCCCAGCGTTCTCAACCCCCGCCGCCGACCGCGCCGTCCGCGCCCCGAGTCCCCGCCGCAGACCGGCCGCGAACCCGGCCGGCGGCTGCCTGATCGGTTCCAGTATAGCACACCGAAAGAGCGACATAAAAAAGCGGCCGGCACGCCTCTGCCGGCCGAAGGGCCGGGCCGACGACCGGCTTTAAGCCGGCGCCTCACTGCGCAATGAGCACGGGACACGGCGCGAGGTGGAGCACCTTGTGGCTTACGCTCCCGAGGACGATTTCGCCGAAGAGCCCGAGCCCCCGCCGGCCGATGACGATGAGCTCGTAGCCGCCCCTTTTTGCCTCGCCGACGATTTCCTCCGCCGGGTGGCCGACGGCGACGAAGGGATCGGCGGCGATGCCCTGTTCCCGAAGCGCCTGAACCGCATCGGCGACGATCGCCTGGCCGGATCGCTCCGCCACCCCGGCCCAGTCGACGTCGAGGGCGGCCGCCTCCGGCGGCGGCGTATACGGCTCCAGGACGTACATGACCGTCACCCGGCAGCGGGATTCGCTGCCGGCACAGAGCTTTTTCACCAGCTCGACGGCCTTCTTCGCGTGCGACGACCCGTCGTACGGCAGCAAGATTTTTTCAAACATGCCTCCGGCTCCTTTCTTTTGTCTCAGAAGCATGACCGGCGGCTCGGCTGGACATGCTTTTACCTGAATCATACCGCCGGTTCGACCGGTCGGCCAAGGGCACAACTTGCAACCTGAATCCATTGCAGCCATTCGCAGGCGCTGGCCGGACGGGCCGGGGTTGTCAATCTCTGCCGATCGCGGTATACTTAGTCTGGGTCTTGCCCAAAGCGACCCGACGGCTTTTCGCCCAAAAAGCGAAAAGCCGTCCAAATCGGATCAAGAAGGAGGCGGAAGGCGGATGACCGACCAGACCGCGGTTCAGACGACGCTGCCCAAGATCGGCGACAAGGCGCCGTACTTCGAAGCGGTGACGACCCACGGCAAAAAGACGCTCGACGATTACAAGGGCAAGTGGCTCATCCTCTTCTCCCACCCGGCCGACTTTACGCCGGTGTGCACGACGGAGTTCATGGCCTTCCAGGAGATCTACCCCGAACTGAAGAAGCGGAACGTCGAGCTGCTCGGTCTCAGCGTCGACAGCGTCTACTCCCACATCGCCTGGGTGCGCAACATCAAAGAGCGGACCGGCGTGCAGATTGAATTCCCGATCATCGCCGACCTGGATATGAAGGTGGCCCATGCCTACGGCATGATCATGCCGCAGCAGAGCTCGACGGAAGCCGTCCGGGCCGTCTTCTTCATCGACCCCGAGCAGGTCATCCGGGCGATCATCTACTACCCGATGTCCGCCGGGCGGAACATGGACGAAATCCTCCGCCTGATCGACTCCCTGCAGACGACCGACAAGTACGGCACGCCGACGCCGGCAAACTGGCGGCCGGGTCAGGCGGTCATCGTCCCGCCGCCGCGGACGGTCGAAGACGCCGAGAAGCGTGTCCAGGAAAAAGACCTCGAAATCGTCGACTGGTACCTGAGCAAAAAGAACGTAAACGCCTGACGCGAAAAGGGAGCCTGCGCCCGAAGGCCGATCGGCCTTCGGGCGTTTCATTTGGTCGCCGCCTGTCCGCGGTCCGGCGGCGCCTCGCCGTTGTTTCTTATGTCTTTTCGTCGACCGGTGTCTTTTCGTTGACCGATCGCCGGCCGTATTCCCTGTTTTGACGGTCGTAACCGATAATAACTGCGGAATTTCAACAAATCATTAACCTTATTACAAAATATGTTGACGGTTTTTCCTGCCAACTCTATACTCGAAGTGCCAGTCGTGAAAACCGTCACAAGGGGCGATGCCGATGCCACGCACCGATCTTCCTCCGGCGCCGAAGGTCCGACCCCGGCCGCCGGCCGAATCCGAGCCTCCCCTTCCCGCCACCCTTGCCTTCAGCGTCCTTTTGGGCACCTTGATCGTTCTCGGCTGGGGCGCCGCCTTCTGGCTGTTTCTCCTCCGGAGCTGAAGGCGGCCCCGCGCTCCGACCCCGTCGGCGAACCTCGCCGGCGAAGCGTTCACGCCAAAGGGGGGGAAACCGTGCCGGTTCATCGGTATGAAAAATGGTGGCTCACGTTTGGCATCGGGACGCTCGCGGTGTTTCTCGCCGTGCTGGGCCTTCGAGCCTTTGCCTCCGGCCACACGCCGCCCGGGAGCGTCCTCACCGTCGACCCGGAGCTCATCGACACGATCGCCCCGTGGAACGCTCCCGGCGTCTATGACCGGGGAGACCGGGTCGACGTCTATCTTGTCGGCCAGGCGTTTTCCTACGCCCCCAACCGGATCGAGGTGCCGGTCGGCAAACCGGTGACGTTCCACGCCGTGACGAAGGACGTCGTCCACAGCTTCACCATCGTCGGCACGACGGTGAACATGATGCTCATCCCCGGCTATGCGAACGAAGCCACCTACACGTTTAAAGCGCCGGGCCGCTACCTCGTTCTGTGCAACGAGTATTGCGGCGTCGGGCATCAGTTCATGCAGGCGGAGGTGATCGTCCGATGACGCCCATCCGCTCCCCCATCGCCGACGCCTGGGCCCGGCGGCACCTCGCCGTCGCCTTCGCCGCCGTCTTCGTCGGCGCGCTCTTCGGCCTCGTGCAGGCGTTCGTCCGGGCCGGCTGGATGACGCTCCCGCCCTGGCTTGGCTACTATGCCGTCCTGACCGCCCACGGCGTGCTGCTGGCGCTCGTTTCGACGACGTACTTCATCTTCGCCTATCTCCTCGCCGGAAACGGCCGGACGCTCGGCGACCTCTCCCCCGGCGGCCGCCGCTTCGTCGCCGTCGGGTTCTGGCTGATGACCGTCGGCATCCTCCTCGCCGCCGCCATGATCCTCACCGGAGACGCCAGCGTCCTCTACACGTTCTACCTTCCGCTTCAGGCCCACCCGCTCTTTTACATCGGGCTCGCGCTTTTCGTCGTCGGCACGTGGAGCGTCGCCTTCGCCCTCATCCGGCAGTATTTTGCCTGGAAAAAGGCGCACCCCGGCGAGCGGACGCCGCTTTTTGCCTTCATGGCCACGGTGACGCTCCTCCTCTGGTGGATCGCCTCCCTCGGCGTCGCCGCCACCGTCCTCTTTCAGATGATTCCCCTTTCCCTCGGCTGGGTCTCCGGGGTCAACGTCGAGCTTTCCCGCACCCTGTTCTGGTATTTCGGCCACCCGCTCGTCTACTTCTGGCTGCTTCCGGCGTACATGGTCTGGTACGTCAACCTGCCGAAGATCATCGGCGGGCGGCTCTTCAGCGACGCCCTCGCCCGGTTCGCCTTTCTTCTCTTCCTCGTCTTTTCCTTCCCGGTCGGCGTCCACCATCAGCTGACGGAGCCCGGCATTCGTGACGTCTGGAAATTTTTCCAGGTCGTGCTGACCTTTGCCGTCGTCGTCCCGTCCTTGATGACCGCGTTCAACGTCTTTGCCACCTTCGAGCTCACCGCCCGGGAGAAAGGCCACCGGGGCCTCTTCGGCTGGATTCGGGCGCTCCCCTGGCAGGACGTCCGGTTTCTCGCGCCGTTTTTGGCCATGCTCTTTTTCATCCCCGGCGGCATCGGCGGCCTCATCAACGCCAGCTACCAGATGAACGCCATGGTCCACAACACGCTGTTCGTCGTCGGCCACTTCCACGTCACCGTCGGCACGCCGGTGATGCTCACCTTCTTCGGCGCAAGCTTCTGGCTCATCCCTAACCTCACCGGCCGGACGCTCCCGGCGGGCGCCCGCCGCCTCGGCCTCGTTCAGGCCATCCTCTGGGCCGCCGGCATGCTGCTCATGTCGATCGCCCAGCATGCCCTCGGCCTCATGGGAGCGCCCAGGCGGACGGCGTTTACGACCTACCAGAATCACCCGGTCGCCGAAAGCTGGTTCTCGACGCCGATCGCGAACTACGCCACGATGGCCGTAGGCGGTGCCCTCCTCTTTACCGCCGCCGTCCTCATGGTCGGTCTCGCCGCCTACCTCGCTTTCTTCGCCCCGAAGGCCGCCCCGGACCGGGCAGAGCCGTTCCCGCTGGCGGATGCGGCAGAGGAGGGAATGCAGCCGGCGATGCTGGAAAACTGGCGGCTCTGGCTCACCCTCACCGCCGTCCTCATCGTCATCGCCTACACCGTCCCCCTCATCGACATCGCGAACCACGGCGCCCCCCTCGTGCGGGGATACCGGACGTGGTAGGCCTAAAGACAGGGGTTGGCCCCGAATGAGGAGAGCGGACGTCTTTCGAATGCGGGACGCTCCAAAAACGTCGCCCATGGGACGCCCGAAGTTCACGGTCGGCAAAGGAACCAGTCGAGACAAACCAGAGCGGTCCAGCCAAGGCGGTCAAGTCAAGAAGCGCACTTCGCCCGGTGCCTTCCGGCACCGGGCGATTTTTATCGGCGTCGTGGCGGCATGAGTTACGTCCGCACGACCGGAAACCCGGCCTCGATGAGCGCCCGGATCGCCCGTTCGATCGCCTCGGCCTCCGGGGCGACGAGCGTATGGTAGTGAAAACCGCCGGTCCACTCGCTGAAAAGCGGCAGCGACGACGCCCGCCAGCGGGCGACGAACGCCCGGATGTCCTCCGGCGTCCGGATATCGAGCTCCGCCGTCAGCCGGCCGTAGACCGGATGTTCGATCATCACATCTTTCACCGTCACGCCGTGGGCGACGAGGATCTCGAGCTCCCGCTCAAGCCGCTCCGGCGGGTGGTGGATGCCGATCACCTCGTGCTGCAGCGTCTCCGGCCGCTCTTCGAGGACGTAGCCCCGGATCGTGCTCAAGATGCGATGGCCGTCCCGACGAAGGAGGGCGATATCCTGCACGAGCGTCTGGCGGCTGATGCCGAACGCCTCGGCGAGCGCCGCCCCCTTGACCGGCCCCCGGGCCGCCCGGAGCCGCTCGAGGATCGCCGCCCGGCGGGCCTCCCCGCCGACCTCAGGCCGATCGGCCGTCCCACCGCTTTTCATCGTCTTCCTCCTTTGTTCTTCTCGTCTCCAGTCTAGCGGACGCCCGCGCCGCCGTCCAGCCGCCCGAATCGCCACGTCCGGCCGGCCGAGTCGTCGCCGACACCCTCAAACCAGCCTTCCGCCGTCGATCCCCCAAACCGCCGTCCGGGCCGGCGGAGCCGGCCGGGCGACGGTGCTCCGCCCTCGGCGAAGGTTTTTACGCTTTCCATATTGACAAACGTCGATTTAGCCATTACCATGATGGTAGAGTACCCATAGGGGTATTTTGACACGTCCTTTGGCGACCGAGGCGCGCCTTTACGACAAAGCCCATCCCGTTGCACACCCCGGTCTTTGCTCATGTCCTGATGACCGATCACCGCCGAAGGAGGGTCGGACATGCTGCTCCGCACCTTTGTCGATGAAAAGCTCGCCCACTACTCGTACCTCGTCGGCTGCCAGGCGACCGGCGAGGCGATCGTCATCGACCCGATGCGGAACATCGAGCCGTACCTCGAGACGGCCGCCCGGGAAGGCGTCCGCATCGTCGGCGCCGCCGAAACCCACATCCACGCCGACTTCGTCTCCGGCGCCCGGGAGCTCGCCGACCGGGTCGGCGCCACCCTCTACCTCTCCGACGAGGGCGACGAAAACTGGAAGTACCGCTATCTCGACGGCCTGCCCCACCGCCTCCTCAAGGACGGCGACGTCATCCAGATCGGCAACATTCGCCTGGAGGTCCTCCACACCCCCGGCCACACCCCCGAGCACCTCTCCTTCCTCCTCTACGACCTCCCGGCGACCCAAAAGCCGATCGGCATCTTCACCGGCGACTTCGTCTTCGTCGGCGACGTCGGCCGCCCCGACCTCCTCGAAGCGGCCGCGGGCCTCGCAGGCACCGCCGTCCCCGGCGCCCGGCAGATGTTCCAAAGCTTAAAGCGCTTCAAAGCCCTCCCCGACTACCTCCAGGTCTGGCCCGCCCACGGCGCCGGAAGCGCCTGCGGCAAGGCCCTCGGCGCCGTCCCGTCGTCCACCGTCGGCTACGAGAAGCTCACCAACTGGGCGCTCCAGATCGACGACGAGGACGCCTTCGTCGAGGCGCTCCTCGCCGACCAGCCGGAGGCGCCGAAGTACTTCAAGCACATGAAGCGGATCAACAAAGAAGGCCCGGCGCTGCTTCGAGAACTCAAAGAACCGGTCCGCTTCGGCGCCGACGACGAGACGCTCGAGCGCCTTCAGGCGGAAGGGGTCCAGATCGTCGACGCCCGGCCCCAGGCCGCCTTCCAGGAGGGGCACCTCCCCGGCTCGATCAACATCCCCCTCGGCAAGTCGTTTACCACCTGGGCCGGCTGGCTCGTCGACTACGACCGGCCGCTCGCCGTCGTCGCCGATGAGGCGGCGGCGGAGGAGATCCGCATCGCCCTCCGCTCGATCGGCATCGACCGGCTGGAAGGCATCATCGCCCCGACCGACGTCCTCGCCCGCGGGCCGGAAAAGCTCGACCGCTACGCGAACGTCCGGCCGGAAGACGTCAAAGACCGCCTCGGCGACTTCTTCATCCTCGACGTCCGGAGCGAAAGCGAGCGGAAGGCGGGGGCCCTCGAGGGCTCGACCCACATCATGCTCGGCGATCTCCCGGACCGGCTCGCGGAGGTGCCGAAAGACCGGCCGATCCTCGTCCACTGCGAGCTCGGCGGCCGCTCGGCGATCGCGGCGAGCATCCTCCGGGCGAACGGCTACCGGGAGGTCTACAACCTCCTCGGCGGCTACGCCGAGCTCAAGCAGGCCCTCGGCCGCGTCGACGCCCCGTTGAACGCGTAACGGCTTCGAACGCATCGGCGCCTTTTTGAAGGAGTAAGAAGGCGTAACGGCCATGAACGCGTAACGGCCTTGAACACATCGACGCCCCTTTTGAGGCAGCAGCGTGAGACCACAGGAGGCCCGTTTGGATTCGTCTGGAATCGAACAAATCGTAAAGCCCCGGCCGGCCGCGCTTGACAAGGCCGGCCGGGATTTTTATACTTCCGATGTGCCGTCGGTCTGAACGCCGCACGCAGCGTTTGATGACCGCAGTTTTCCTTCGGAAAACGACAGGGGAGTAGCCTCCCGGCGCGCCCCGCCGGGCAGGCCGGCCGTCAAGACGGGCGGAAGCCCCGGCCGGTCGGCGGACGCCTTCTGGACCCGCAGGCGAGACCTGATCCGGCGCCGCGCCGGCAAAGGCTCGCCCGGACTTCCCCTGACCGGTGCAAAAATCGCCTCTGCCGAGCGGCAGAGGCGATTTTTTATGACCTTATCTTTAAAGGAGGAATGCCGGTTGCCCATCGCCGATTTCTGGCTCGCCCTCGGAGCGATCATCGTCATCGACCTCGTCCTCGCCGGAGACAACGCCCTCGTCATCGCCCTGGCGGCCCGAGAACTCCCGCCCGGGCAAAGGCGACGGGCCGTCTTCTTCGGCACCGCCGCCGCCGTCGTCATCCGGGCCCTTGCCACCGCCGGCGTCGTCTACCTTCTCCGGATCCCCCTTCTTCTTGCGGTCGGCGGGGCGCTCCTCATCGGAATCGGGCTGAAGCTCCTCGGCGGCAGGCGGAAAGGAGACGACCACGGTGCCGCCCCGGACCTCTGGTCCGCCATCCGGACGATCGCCCTGGCGGATACGGTGATGAGCCTGGACAACGTCCTCGCCGTCGCCGGCGCCGCCCGGCACGACGTCTTCCTCGTCGTCCTCGGGCTTCTCATCAGCATCCCGATCATGGTCGCCGGAAGCGGGCTCATCCTCCGGCTGATCGACCGCTTTCCCGTTTTGATCGCCCTCGGCGCCTGGGTGATCGAGTGGACGGCCTTCGGCATGATCGCCGACGATCCGCTCCTTCGGCCTTTCTTCGCCCACCCGGCCGTCCACGTCCTGTGGACCCTGGTCGCCCCGACCGTCCTCGTCCTCGCCGCCCTCAGCGCCCGCCGCCGGTTCGCTCGTACGTCTCGATGACGAACGGATAGGCGTGGCGGCCGTCGGCCGGATGAAACACCGCCGACACCTTCCGCCACGCCTCCCGGCGCCACGGCGGAAAGAAAACATCGCCGCCGACGTCGGCGGCGACGGCGGTCAGGAGAAGCCGCCGGACGACCGGCAAAAAAAGGGCGAACACCTCCGCCCCGCCGATGACGAACGCCGGCCGGCCGCCGTACGCCGTGAGGACCGCGTTCGGGGATGAAAAAAGGTGGACCTCCGGTGGGACGTCTTCCGGGCGAAGGCGACGGCTCAGGACGACATTCTCCCGCCCCGGAAGCGGCCGCCCGAGGCTTTCGTACGTTCGGCGGCCCATGATCACCGGGTGGCCCCACGTCGTCTCGCGAAAATGCCGGAGATCGTCCGGCAGGTGCCACGGCAGCCGCCCGCCCCGGCCGATCGCTCCCCGGCGATCGACGGCGGCGATGATCGTCCACGGGACCTCCTGGCGCCTTTCGTCGTCCACCGCCAGGCCCGCCCCTTTATGCGTCGTCCTCGTCGGCCCGGGCGACGACGGCCGACGCTTCTTTCTTCCGGCAGTCGGCACAGATGCCCTCCAGCAAAATGCCCCCCTCGCCGATGTCAAAACCCGTCTCCTGGGCGACGCGCCGGAGCCACTCCGGCGGCGCAGGGGCGTGCACTTCCTCCAGCCGATTGCAGATCCGGCAGCGGATGTGGTAATGGGCGTCCATCCGCCCGTCGTAACGCGCCACGCCGTCCCCGGCGTGAATCTCCCGGATGTAGCCGTGTTCGCTCAAGTAGCGGAGGGAATTATACACCGTCCCGTAGGCGACGACGATCCCCTTCTCCCGCAGCCGGTCGATGACGTCGGCGGCGCTCGGGTGATCGTCGCTTTCCCGGACGATGTCCAATGTCAATAGCGGATTAAAACTCCCCAAAAAAATCGCGTTCGATTCCCCACAAACAGCGGATTCAGTTCCCCAAAATCATCGCGCATCATTCCCCAGACGTATGTTCGATCTACGCGGTCACCTCCTCCTTCAGCGCATGGGTCACCCCGGCGCGCAGCTTGTCCTTCATCCGGTAGCTGTTGCCGCGGATGTTGATGGTGGTGGCGTGGTGCAGGAGCCGGTCGAGCAAGGCAGAGGCCAGCACCTGGTCACCGAAGAGTGTCCCCCAGTTGGTGAAGCTGGTGTTGGACGTGATGATCAGGGAGCCATGCTCGTAGCGCTCCGACACGAGCCGGAAGAAGTTCGCGGCGTCCAAGGCGTCAAGCGGCAAGTAGCCGACTTCGTCGCAGATCAGCAGCTTCGGCTGGGTGTAGATGCGCAGGCGCTTGTCCAGCCGTCCCTCTTGGTACGCCCGTCGCAAGTCAGCGACCAGCTTCTGCATGGTCACGAAGTAGACGCTCATGCGCTGTCGAATCGCCTCCATCCCCAGGGCCACCGCAAGGTGGGTCTTGCCCACCCCCGGCGGTCCCAGGAAGATGACGTTGCTGCCCTCCCGGATGAACGTCAAGCCGGCCAGTTCGCGTATTTGTCGCTCATCGACGGACGGCTGGAACGAGAAATCGAAATCTGCAAGGGTCTTGTGATACGGGAAGTTGGCCATGCGGAGTCTGGCGTGCATGTAACGGCTGTATCGCTCCTCCTGCTCAGCATCCAGCAGTCTGTGCAGGAACTCCGCATAGGTCGCCTGGTGCCCCGCTGCCCACTCCACGCACGCCGGCAGCACCGCCGCGGCGCGCTTCAATCCCAGCTCCAGCAGCTGCTCCTCGGCCTTGGCCAAAACCAACGCCTCACTCATTGCCCCTGACCTCCCATCGCGATCTGCTCATAGACGGACAGCTCCCGCTGCTCCACGTCCGGCCCGATTTGCAACCCTGGCACCTTGCCTCGATCCGGATGAGGCGTCCCAGCCGGGATGCCCTTGAAGTGCTCAGGGTCGGTTGAGACCTGGTGCCTGCCTGTGAGCACGCGGTGTTCGGCAATGACCTGCCCGCCGTACTCGATCTGCAGGCGGCCTGACTCAAACTCCCGGACCAGCACGGTGTGCCCCACATACCGCCATGGAACGGTGTACATGTTCGTGTTCCAGGAGATGCGACAATCGCTCATGACCTTGCGCATATCGGCGTACGCCAGCGTGTACCGGCTCTTAGGCAGGGGCTTAAGCGTCTCGGCCTGAAACCGCACCACCGGCTGCTCCCGCGTCGTGCCGTGGATGCGCACATTAGCCACCGTATCCCGCCAGATGGCACCTTGCCGGTTCAGGTCGTCATGGTCCACGAACGAAACCGGCCAGAAGCTGGACCGGATATACCCGATGGGCCGTTCAATCTTCCCTTTGGTGCGACTTCGGTAGGGCTTACAGGCCTTGGGCACGAATCCGTAGTACTTGGCGAAGTCCATGTACGCCGGCTGCCAGTCGACGTGTCCATGACCGTCGTTGGCCACGACCAGCGGGGAGCAGTTGTCGCTGAGCATGACCTTTGGAACCCCGCCGAAGAACTCCAGCGCGTTCCGGAGCGCCTGGAGGATATGCCGTTGGTCCGCCGCTCTGATAAACTCCAGGTAGAGCATGCGGGAGTAGGCGAGGACCATGGCAAAGCACCATACCTTGCGCCGATGGCCCTGCGGATCCAGGTAGGGGAATGCGCCCAGGTCGATTTGCGCTTGTTCCCCCGGAGCCGTCTCAAACCGCACGGTTGCCTTGGCAGAGACAACCGGGCGGAGAGGGTGCATGAACTCGCGCAGTACGGTAATTCCGCCGGTATATCCCTGCTCCCGGATCTCGCGAAAGATTCGCTCCGCATTGAGGACGCCGATACGCATGCGCTGCTCCACATAGGCCTTGTACGGCTCCAGCTTGTGGCCTTTCACCCTACGGCTGCGCGACTTCACCCTCCCCTCCTCCTGCTGCCTCGGCTCACTCACAGCCTTGCGGATGGTTTTGCGGTCATGGCCGTATCTTCTGGCCAGTTCCGAGATGCTGACGCCCTCCTCATACAGCTTCCTGATCTCCATCTTCTCACTCTCCCTCATCACCGGCACCTCCCCAAAAGTGATGGCAGGTGCCATAGTTCGACACAGGGGTGGGGAATTCATCCCGATGATTTTGAGGAAATCATGCCGGTGATTTTGGGGAATCTTTATCCGCTGCTATTGGGGATTTTACATCCGATGTTGACACCAAGATCAATTTTCGCTGTCGTGTGAGCATCCCCTTCGGTCGCATCGTCGTCCCTTCCTAACTCATCCACATTGAACTGATTATAACATGACCCTTCCGACGACAACAACACTTTTTCCGTCTGCCAAAATTTGCATGCCCGGTGCCGGCGCCGTATAATAGCAGCAAAAGAAAAAACCCGCCGTCCCCCCATGCGGACGAACGGAGGGATGCGCCATGTCGCTCGACGCCAAACGGCTCTCCGGCGAGCGCCGGGCGGCGTGGCTGAGCGTCATCGCCAACCTGTTTCTCACCGTCGGAAAGATCGCCGTCGGCCTCCGGGCCGCCAGCGAGGCCCTCTTCGCCGACGGGCTCCATAATGCGGCGGATCTGTTTGCCTCCGCCGTCGTGCTCGGGGTCATCGGGTACGCCAACAAGCCGGCCGACGACGACCACCCGTACGGCCACGGCAAGGCGGAGGTCGTCACCTCCGGCGTCGTCGGCCTGCTTCTTTTCATCGTCGCCGGCTTCATCGTCGTCGAGGCCGGCCAGACGCTCCTTGAGGGAGTGGGCCACCCTCCGGATCCGGCGGCGGCCTGGGTCGCCGCCGCCTCGTTTGCCCTAAAATGGGCGCTCTTTCGCTATTCGCTGCACGTCGCCCGCAGGCTCCGGAGCAAGGCGATCGAAGCGATCGCCTACGATCACCAGACGGACATCGCCGCCTCCCTCGCCGCCCTCTTCGGCGTCCTCTTCGCCGTCGCCGGCGGGCAGTTCGGCGTCCCCGGGCTGGCCTATGCCGACCCGATCGGCGGACTCATCGTCGCCGCCTTCATCGTCCGCATCGCCTGGCGGATGATGGTCGAGGCGGTTCACATCCTGATGGAACGCTCCGTCGACCCGCAGGCGATCGACATCTACCGGTCGATCATTGCCCGCTTCCCGGACGTCAAGCGGATCGACCGCATCCGGGCCCGGGAGCACGGCCACTACATCCTCCTCGACGTCCGCTTAAGCGTCCCGTCCCATTTTACGGTTCAGGAGGGGCACGACCTCGGCCGGAAGATCAAGGCGGCCCTCATGGCCGCCGATGACCGCATCCGGGAAGTGCTCATCCACCTGAACCCGTATTCTCCCGATGGATGATGCGGGCCGGCGCCGCCTCCCGCGGCGCACTCGTCTCATCGAGCAAAAGAAAAAGCTCGTCCCGCTCGCGCCGAAGCTCCTCCCGCTCGCGCAAGAGTTCCGTCCGCTCGTGCCGGAGCGCTTCGTTCTCGCGCAAGAGGTCGGCCCGCTCCCGCCGGAGTTCCTCCCGTTCCCGCTCGAGTGCCTCGAGCGCCGTTCGCAGTTCATCCCGCTCCTTCCGCAGTTCGGCCTCCTGCCGGACGAGCGCCTCCCGCTCCCGGCGGGCTTCATCGAGTTCCGCCTCCAGCCGGTGGAGGTCCTGCTCCCGTTCCCGCACGAGCGCCCGGGCGGCCGCCAGCCCTTCCGCCACTTCCGTCCGCTCCCGCTCCAGGCGCATGAGCTCGTCGGCGATGTTCAGGGCGGCCAGCACCGCCGTTTTCTTATGGTCGAGGCGGTCGTTTCGCCGCGCGATCTCCTTCATCTTGGCGTCGACATACTCCGCGACCCGCCGGAGATGTTCCGGCGGCGCCGTCCCTTTGAGCATGTACGTCTCGCCGAAGATCGACACCTGCGTGGAAATCGGCTCCTTCACCGCGCGTTCCCCCTACCGTCTCTCCCTACAGCGTAAGCCAAACAAAAGCCGGCGTCAACCGACGCCGGCTTTTCTGCGACCGGATGGGTCCCGCGCCCCGCGGCCGATGCCGCCTCTTAGGCTTTCCCCTGCTCAGGCCCCTCGCCCCGCAGGCGGGCGCCGTGCGCCGCCTCGACCGCCGCCACGATCGCCCGGACGCTTTTGTCGACGTCCGCCTCCGCGAGCGTCCGCTCCGGATGGCGGAAAACCAAAGCATAAGCCAAAGACCGCCGCCCTTCCGGCGCCCCGGGCCCCTCGTAGACGTCGAACAACGCCGCCCCCTCCAGCGGCGCCGGCCCCCCGGCGGCCGCCTGGCGGATCGTCTCGAGCACCGCTTCATGGGGCACCGCCCGATCGATCCAGAAGCTCACATCCCGCCGCACGCCGGGATACCGGGGCGGCGCGCCGTAGGCGATCGCCGGGCGCCGGCGGGCGAGGAGCCGGTCGAGGGAAAGCTCAAAAGCGACCGGGCGGTTGAGCTCATACGCCTTCGCCGCCGCCGGGTGAAGCTCCCCGACCCACCCGAGGACGGCGCCGTCCGCCTCGATCCGGGCCGTACGGCCGGGGTGTAGGCCGGGAAGCGCCGCCGGCACAAACCGGGCCGCGATGCCGAACCGCTCCAGAATCGCCTCGACCGCCCCCTTGGCGGCGTAAAAATCATACGCTCCGCCCCGGCCGGCCACCGCGGAACCGGAAGCGACCGCCTTCGGCCTAAGGCCGAACCAGAGCGCCGCCACATGCACCGGCTCCGCCGGGAGCGCGCCGGAGCCCCGCGGGTGAAACACCTTGCCGATTTCAAAGAAACGGCCGCTTTCCACCTGATGGCGGCGGTTGTAGGCGGCCACCTCCAAAAGCCCCGGGAGGAGCGAACGCCGGAGGTGCGTTCGCCCTTCGTGCATCGGCTGAAGCACCGCCAGCGCCTCCGCACCGCTCCTCTGGCCGCCGGCGCCGGTCTCGCCGCCGCCTGAAGCACCGACGCCGTCCCCTTCGCGCCCGTCCTCGGCATCAAAGATCGGAAACCGCCGGACGGCCTCCCCATCGACGAGGACGTACGTCCGGGCCTCCGAAAGCCCCAGCCCCTGAAGCAGCCGGGCGATCGCCCGCTCCGCCTCCCGCCGGGACGTTCGCCCGCCGACCGTCTCCGGAAGAAGCGGGACGGTGCTCGGAATCCGGTCGTAGCCGATGAGGCGGGCCACCTCTTCGATCAAGTCTTCTTGAAGCGCCACATCCATCCGCCGGGTCGGCACCGTCACCCGGAACACCGGCCCCGCCGGCCCTTCCTCAACCGCCGTCGAAAACTGAAGCCGCCGGAAAACGTCCTCCACCGCTGCCCGGTCGAGGGCGGTGCCGAGGCGGCGGTTCAGCCGGTCGAGGGAAAGCCGCACCGTCCGTGGGCGGTACCGCCCGAGCGCCGCCTCGTCCCGCACGCCGACGATGCCTCCGACCGGACGGCCGCCGGCGAGGCGGCCGAGAAGCGCCGTCGCCCGCCGAAGCGCGAGCTCCACCCGCTCCGGATCGACCCCTTTTTCGAACCGGCGGCTCGCCTCGGAGCGGAGGTCGAACCGGACCGCCGTCCGGCGGATCGCCGTCCCGTCGAACAGGGCCGACTCCAAAAACACCCGCCGCGTCGACGGCACCACCTCGGTGTTCTCCCCGCCCATCACCCCGGCGAGGCCGATCGGCCGCGCCCCGTCGGTGATGACGAGGTCGTCCGGCGAAAGCGCCCGCTCCCGGCCGTCCAGGGTGACGAGCGTCTCGCCGGCCGTCGCCCGGCGGACGACGATCCGCCCCGTCCCGACGCGGTCGGCGTCGAAAGCGTGAAGCGGCTGGCCGTATTCGAGCATGACGTAGTTCGTCACGTCGACGACGGCGTTGATCGGCCGGATGCCGGCGGCCAGCAGCCGGTTTTGCAGCCAGAGCGGCGACGGCCGGACGGAAAGCCCGTCGACCACCTGCCCGAGGTAGAGCGGGGCGAGGGCCGGATCGAGGACGGCGACGGAAAACGCCTCCCCGGTCGTCGACGGAGGCGCTCCGCCTTCATCGGGTTCCGTCGCCCGCTCCACCTCCGTCGCCCGAAGCGGCCGATCCAGAAGCGCCGCCACCTCCCGGGCGACGCCAACGATCGACAGGCAGTCGGCCCGGTTCGGCGTCAGATCCAGCTCCAGCACGACGTCGTCGAGGCCGAGGAGGGAGACGACGTCCGCCCCGAGGGGCGCCTCGTCCGGCAGCCGGTAGATTCCCTCCCGCGCCTCCGGCGGAAGGAGATGGGTTTCCAGCCCGAGCTCCTCCGCCGAGCAGAGCATCCCCTCCGACGTCACGCCCCGAAACGCCTGCGGCCGGATCTCCACCCCGCCAGGCAGACGGGCGCCGACCGTCGCGTACGGGTACCGGCCGCCGACCGCGACGTTCGGCGCGCCCGTGACGACGACGTGCGTCGGACCGCCGGCGGCGGCTTTGACGACGGCGATCTTCAACCGGTCCGCCTCCGGATGCGGCCGGACGTCCACCACCCGACCGACGACGACCCCGGCGACCCCTGGATTGCGCCGGTGGACCGCCTCCACCGCCACGCCGGCGGCGGTGAGCCGCTCCGCCAGCTCCTCCGGCGTCACGCCGGAAAGATCGATCCAGTCCGAAAGCCACGACCACGAAACCCGCACCGCGCCCCTCCTCCTTCATCCTGCCGTGTCCTCGTCTCGCCGCCAACCGCTCCGCCCTGCTCCCGCGCTTCAGCCGGGCGCCGCCGGCCCCGCGCCGGTTTCATCCGGCGCCGTCCGCCCCGCCTACCGGAACGCCCGCCTCCGCCGTCGGGAGCGGTGGGCCGGCGAGATCGGCGGCAAACGGCCGGAGCACCCGAGCGTCGTTCAGGTAAAACTGCCGGATGTCGTCGACGCCGTATTTGATCATCGCGATCCGCTCCACCCCGAGGCCGAAAGCAAAGCCGCTCACCCGCTCCGGATCGTAGCCGCCCGCCTCGAGCACCTTCGGGTGCACCATGCCGGCGCCGAGCACCTCCAGCCAGCCGGTCCACTTGCACACCCGGCAGCCGGCACCGCCGCAGGCATGGCACGTGACGTCCACCTCGGCGCTCGGCTCCGTAAACGGAAAATAGCTCGGCCGGAGGCGGATCTTCGTCCCCTCGCCGAACAGCCGCCGGGCAAACGCCTCGAGCGTCCCCTTGAGGTCGCTCATCCGCACGCCCTCGCCGACGACGAGCCCCTCCACCTGGGTGAACATGTGCGAATGGGTCGCGTCGTCCGTATCCCGCCGGTAGACGTTGCCGGGGCAGATGATCTTAAGCGGCGTCTTCCCGCCCATCTTGAGCATCTCCCGCACCTGCACCGGGGACGTGTGCGTCCGAAGGAGCATCTCCTCCGTAAGGTAGAAACTGTCCTGCATCTCCCGCGCCGGGTGGTCCTTCGGAATGTTGAGCATTTCAAAATTATACCGGTCCCACTCCACGTCCGGCCCTTCGGCGACGCGGTACCCCATGCTGACGAAGATCTCCTCGATCTCCTCGATGATGAGCGACAGCGGATGCCGGGCCCCCGGCGCGAGCGGCTCGCCGGGGAGCGTCACGTCGATCGCCTCCGCGGCGAGCCGGGCCTCGAGGGCCGCCGCCTCGAGGGCCGCCTTCCGCTCCCCGTACGCCGCTTCGAGGGCCGAGCGGGCGGCGTTCAGCGCCTGGCCGAACGCCGGCCGCGCCTCCGGCGGAAGGGACCGAAGCACGGCCTGAAAGCGGGCGAGCTCCCCTTTTTTCCCGAACAGCTGCACCCGAACGGCCTCCAGCGCCTCCGGCGTCTTTGCCGCCGCAATTCGGCGCCAGGCCGCTTCGGCCAGCGTCGAAAGCGCCGCCTTTTCTTCCTCGAGGGACCGCTCCTTAAGCCTTCCCTCCGACACTTCCTTGCCTCTCGACCGCTCCTCCGGAGACATCGGTCGATCGTCCTCCACCATCGTCGTCCTCCCCTCGATGCGTCTTCAATAAAAAATCCGCCCCCAAAGGGGCGGATCGGTCCGCGGTACCACCCTTCTTCGCCGGTCGGCGCCCGAACCCAAATGCATTCCGGCCCGCTCCGGCCTTCTTTGGCGATAACGGCGACTTACCGCCGCCGACGGCTACTGGGACGCCGCGTGGCTGCGCCTTTTTAAGCGGCCCGATCGGCCGGACGCATCGAAAACCGGCCGATGGCTTTCGTCGGCGCGGCGGACGACGGGCGCCGTTCACCGCCGGTGCTCCGAAGGGAAATGCCCGGCGCCCGCCTGAAAGGGGCTTCCAGTCGCCGACCCCTTCTCCCTGGCAGGGGGCCTTCCGGACACATGGCTTCATCCTCGCATCCCGCATCCGATTGTCATCCCGTCCGGCCGCATCCATCCGGAGCGGCTGTCCCACCCGTTCGGCTGTCCCTCATTATAGCCGCCGCCGGCGGCGCCGTCAAACCCAGCCGGCCGTCCTCCGACATCCTCCGGTCAATGAATCGCCCGCTTGTTGAACCGACCACCGAGCACGTCGTGGACGTTTTCAAAGATGACAAACGCCGCCGGGTCAAGGTCCTGGACGATCGACTTTAGCTTCGTCACCTCGAGGCGCGTCACCACGCAGTAGAGGAGCTTTTTTTCCTCCTTGCTGTAGCCGCCGACGCCGGTGAGATACGTCACCCCGCGCCCGAGCCGGGCGATGATCGCCTCCCCGATCGCATCCGCCCGATCGGAGATGATGACGACCGACTTCATCTCCTCAAGACCGGTGAGCACGATGTCGATGACGCGATAGGCGACGTAATAGGCGATCAACGAATACATGGCGCTCTCCAAAGAAAAGACGAACGCCGCGGTCGTGAAGACGAACAGGTTAAAAAACATGACGATTTCGCCGACGGAAAAATCTGTCCGCTCGTTCAGCACGATGGCGACGATCTCCGTCCCGTCGAGCGATCCGCCGCTCCGGAGGACCAAACCGACGCCGGCACCGAGGAGGACGCCGCCGAACACCGTCGCCAGAAACGCGCTGTCGACCATCGGCGGTACCCGGTCGAGGAGCGTCACCCAGCCGGCGAGGAGCAGGTTGGCGCCGAGGGTGGAAAAGACGAACGTCTTGCCGATCTCCCGGTAGCCAAGCCAGAGAAACGGGAAGATAAAAAGGACGATCCACGGCCCGAGGGGCGAGCGGGTGAGGTGATGGGCGATGATCGAAAGCCCCACCGTCCCGCCGTCGATCATCCGAAACGGGATGAGGAGAAGTTTGAGCGCCACCGCGACGAGGAACGTTCCGACGACGATGCCGAGCCCCTGCCGGACGAAACGAAGGGCCGCCCTCATCGCCCCATCCCCCCGCCGCTTAAGAAACGGGCCCGATGGCGGCCAAGGACGTAGAGCAGGATGCTCCCGGCGACGGCGGCGTTCAGCGACTCGGCCCGCCCCCACTGCATGATGCGAACGTTTTGATCCGAAAGGCGGAGCGCCGCCGGAGACACGCCGCGGGCTTCGTTGCCGATGACGAGGGCAAATCGTCCGGCCGGGCGCACGGCCTCGATGTCGATCCCGTCCCGAGGATGGGTGGCCAGAATCTGCACGCCCCGTCGCCGGAGCGCTTCGAGGGCGGCCGTAAACCCGGAGGCGGCGGCCCGGACGGACGCCGCCTCCGACTCGTCTGCTTCGGAAATACCGACCGCACCGCTCGGATCTTCCGCCCCGGCCGGAAAGGCCGCGCCGCCCGACCCGTCCGGCGAAAGCGCGTAGATCGGCAGGTGAAAATGCGCCCCCTGGGCGCTTCGGAGCACCTTCCCGCTCCAAGGGTCGGCGCTCCCCGGCCCGACGATGACGCCGCCGGCGCCGAAAGCGTCCGCCGAGCGAAGGAGCGTGCCGACGTTCCCCGGATCGCTCACCCCGTCGAGGATGAGGATGAAAGGCGCCCGGTCGACGATCGCCGACCAAGCCCCTTCCGGAGACGGCAGCCGGACGACGGCGAAAATCCCCTGCGGCGTCTCCGTCTCGGCCAGCCGCCGCACCGCCGCGGCGCCGAGTCGGACGAGGGAGATCGGCCGACCGGCGGCCCGCAGCGCTTCGACCGCTTCGACGATGAATCGAAGGGGCGGCGCTTCCGCCCGGTCCGCCGCCACAAGCACCGCCTCAAGCCCCGGGTCGTGGAGCGCTTCCGCCACGAGGTGCGGCCCCTCTACGAGAAAGCGCCCAGACCGCCGGCGCTCCCGGGGCATCTTCAACCGGGCCCACGCCTGGATCCGGGGGTTGTGGGGCGACGCAATCACCGCCTCTTCCGGTCGCGACCGTCCGGCCATGCGTCTCCCTCCTTCCTCTGTTCGTCTTTCGGCGGCGCATAAGCGCCGGCCGCCGGGAAACGTTAAAAGAGGCGCGGCGAAGAAGGCCGCAAGATCGTGCGAAAGGGGGCGTCCCCGTGGCCATCACCTATCGCGACATCGACATCCGCCAGGCCCTTGAACAAAAACTCCACGGGATCAAGCCCGACCGGCTCCGGGAGATCATCGAAGACGCCATCGACGCTCAGGAAGAAAAAACCCTCCCCGGCCTCGGCTTTTTGTTCGAGCTCCTCTGGCAGGCGAGCGATGACGTCGAACGGAAGGCGGTCCTGGAAAAGATCGCCGGCAAACTTACGTAAACTGCGATCTGATTGTATCACGGGTCGTCGGCCGGAAGCAAACCGCCCGAGGGGATACGCCCGAGGCGGAATGAACCCGCCAACGGCAAGAAAAACGCCGCCCCGGAAGGCGGCGGTGTTTTTCTTTTCATTCGACTTCATTCGACGCGGCGACGCCCGGCCTCGCTTTCAAAAGCGGCCGGAGGGCGAGATGCATTTCAAAACGGCGCCCGCCCCGATCCCTCCAGAACGGTTTTCGCGATCTTCGCGTCGAGCGCCTCGTAGGCATAGTAGTCGATCGTCTCATACAGCTCTTTGCGCGTCTGCATCTCCGGAAGGAGGGCCGTCTGCGTCCCTTCGGCAATGAGCGTCCGGTACGTTCTCTCGTACGCCTTCGCCGCCATCCGGAGCGCCGTGACCGGGAAGATGACCATCTGGTAGCCCCATGCCTCGAACTGGGCCGCCGTGTAGTACGGCGTCTTCCCGAACTCCGTCATGTTGGCGAGAAGCGGCACATCGATCCCTTTCCGAAACGCCCGAAACGCCGCTTCGTCCGGGAGCGCCTCGGGGAAGATCGCGTCGGCGCCCGCCTCGACGTAAAGCCGCGCCCGCTCAAGGGCCCGCTCGAGCCCCTCGACGGCGTAGGCGTCCGTCCGGGCGACGACGTAGAGCGTCGGTTCGACTTCTTTGATCGCCCGGACCTTCTGGGCCATCTCCTCCGGATCGACGAGGGCCTTGCCGTTTAAGTGCCCGCATTTTTTCGGCAGCACCTGATCCTCGATCTGGATCGCCGCGACCCGGGCTTCGACCATTTCTCGGGCCGTCCGGACGGCGTTCAGCGCACCGCCGAAGCCGGTGTCGATGTCGACGAGGAGCGGCAGATCCGCCGCCCGGACGATGTCCCGGGCCCGTTCCGCCACCTCCGCCGACGTCACCAGGCCGAGGTCGGGGAGTGCCCGGCTGGCGGTGTAGGCGGCGCCGGAAAGGTAGAGCGCCCGCGCGCCGGCGGCCCGGGCCAGCCGCGCCGCGAGGGCGTCCGGCGCGCCGGGGAGGATGAGGATCTCCTTCGCCTCGACGAGGCGGCGAAACGCCGCCGCGAGCTCCGGCTGCGGCGTCCCCCGCTCGGTAAACCACGCCATCTCCGTCCCTCCTTTCACGGATCCGCCCGGCCGCGGATCGCCCCGGCCGGGCCTTTTCATCGTCTCGATCGGCCGTCACTCCGCAAGAAGCGTCATCAGCCGGTCGACGTCCCAGTCGGGGAAGGCCGGATCCTCGGCGAAAAGGCGGTAGATCGCCGCCGCCTTTTTCGCCGGGTAGCGGCTCTTGAGCGCTCGCTCGAACTTCTCGAGGAGAAGCGGAATCCCTTCCTGCCGGCGGCGGCGGTGGCCGATCGGGTAGAAGACTTCCACCTTCTCCGTCGCGGAGCCGTCTTTGAAGAAGACCTGCACCGCGTTCGGGATCGCCCGCCGCTCCGGATCGTAATACGCTTCGGTGTAGGCCGGGTCTTCGACGACGTCCGTCACGGCCCGAAGCCGGTCGATCCGCGGGTCGAGGGCGATCGGCTCCTCGTAGTGGTCGCTCGTGAGGTCCCCGTAGATGAGCGCCACGGCGGTCATGTACTGGATGCAGTGGTCCCGGTCCGCCGGGTTGTGGAGCGGGCCCTTTTTGTCGATGATGCGGACCGCCGGCTCCTGCGTCGTGATGACGATGCGGTCGATCTCGTCCAGCCGGTCTTTGACCTGAGGATGGAGCTTGAGCGCCGCCTCAACGGCCGTCTGGCCGTGGAACTCCGCCGGGAAGCTGATCTTAAAGAGGATGTTTTCCATGACGTAGCTTCCGAACGGCCGGGCGAGGGTGAGGGGTTTGCCCTTGAGGACGACCGCTTCGAAGCCCCACGTCGGCGCCGAAAGCGCCGTCGGGTAGCCCATCTCGCCCTTTTGCGCCCACAGGGCGAGCCGGACCGCCCGGCTCGTCGCGTCGCCGGCCGCCCACGACTTCCGGGAACCGGTGTTCGGGAAATGCCGGTACGTCCGGAGCGCCGCCCCGTCGATCCAGGCGTTCGAGACGGCGTTTTGAATCTCTTCCCGGGTGAGATCGAGGAGCGCCCCGGCGACGGCGGTCGAGGCGACCTTGACGAAGTGGACGTGGTCGATGCCGACGCGGTTCAAGCTGTTCTCCAGCGCCAGCACGCCCTGGATCTCGTATGCTTTGATCATCGCCGTCAGCACATCCCGGACCTTAAGCGGCGCCTCGCCGAGCGCCCGCCGGCGGCGGCTTTCATAGTCGGCAACGGCGAGGATGGCGCCGAGGTTGTCCGACGGGTGCCCCCATTCGGCGGCGAGCCACGTGTCGTTGTAGTCGAGCCAGCGGATCATCGTGCCGATGCTGAACGCCGCCGTCACCGGATCGAGTTCGTACGGCGTCCCCGGCACCCGGGCGCCGCCGGGAAGCGTCGCTCCCGGGACGACCGGCCCGATCATCTTCGTCGCCTCCGGATAGGCGAGGGCGTAAAGGCCCGAGGCGAGGGCGTCGGCAAAGGCATAGCGGGCCGTCTCGTAGGCGAGGGGGCTTTCGATGCTGGCGTTTTTGGCATAATCGGCGATCTCGACGATGAGCCGGTCGAACGATCGCTCGTTCTTCGGCGACCCTGGCGTCACACCTACCGCTCCTTTCCCGCTTCGGCCGGCATGGCCGGCCGCTTTTCCGTGATGCTCGACTTCGATCGGCTGAGAAGGCCCCCGATCGCCCAGCCGCCGACGCGCCGGGGCGGCGGCCGGGACGGGCGAACGGTCAGGGTGCACCGTCCGGATTTGAACCTTTCACCTTGCGGGCTTGAGCCCCCGCGTCACCTTGTGGGCTTGAGCCCCCGCGGGCCGGTGTAACGAACCCGCGGCCGAAAGAGCCGGTTGGCCGCATGCTGTTCGACGACGTGGGCGACGAGGCCCGCCGTTCGGGCGGCGAAGAAGATCGGGGTGTAGAGCTCGATCGGAATGCCGAGGACGTAGTAGACCGGCGCGGCGTAGTAGTCGAGGTTCGGGTAGAGGCCCTTTTCCCGTTGCATCACCGCTTCGCCGACCTCGCCCATCGCGAGCCACCTCCCGTCGGCCCCGGCGTCGACGAGCGTCCGGAGCGTCTCTTTGAGCAGAGCGGCCCGGGGGTCCATCTTCTTCATGTACACCCGGTGGCCGAAACCCATGATCCGCTCCTTGGCGGCGAGCTTGTTCAGGATGAGCGCCTCCATCCCCTCCGGCGTCCCGGCTTCGAGCATCATGTGCATGACCGCTTCGTTCGCGCCGCCGTGGAGCGGCCCCTTCAGCGAGGCGACGGCGCCGGTGAGCGCCCCGTAGAGGTCGCTCATCGTCGAGGCGATGACCCGGGCGGTGAACGTCGAGTTCGGCATTTCGTGCTCACTGTATGCGATGAGCGAGATGTCGAACGCCCGCACTTCCGCCGGCGTCACGTTCCGGCCGACGATCATCGTCAGCATGTTTTCCACGAAACCGCGGCCGGGGTTCGGTTCCGCCGGCGGCCGGCCCTCGGCGATGTGGTGCAGGTTGGCGACGACGGTGGCGATCTTCGCCAGCGCCCGGATCCCCTTCCGGCGGTTCGCCTCCGGCGAGTGGTCGTCCACCTCCGGGTCAAATCCGGCGAGGGCCGACACCGCCGTCCGGAGGCGGTCCATGGCGTGCATCGACGGCGGGAGCGCCCGGAGAATCGTCCAGATCGCCTCCGGCACCCGGCTTTCGGCGACGAGCGTCCGCTCCAGCTCGCTTCGCCGCGCCTCATCCGGGAGCGCCCCGTCGATGAGGAGGGCGGCGACGTCGACGTACGTTTTCTCCCGGGCCAGATCGAGCAGGTTGTAGCCGCGGACGACGATCTCTTCGTGATCGACGTCCAGGAACGAAATGGCCGTCTCGGCGGCGATGACCCCTTCGAGCCCCGGACGATAGTCCATCTTCTCCGCTCCTTTGCTCGGGTAATCGGATCGGCCCTTCGGTTTTTGAGAAGAAACGGCGTCTTGCGGTTTGAAACGACCGGTACGATTATAGCACAATATGTGAAAGGACAAAACTGAAAAACGGCGAAAAAAGGCAGGGCGTTTTTCATCCGCCCTGCCCCGGACTGCCCGATCGGCTTTCGCCTCAGGCTTGCGCGTTCAGATGCTGCTTGGCCACGTCGACGAGCCGCTTGAAGCTCTCGGCATCCCGAACGGCGAGCTCCGCGAGCATCTTCCGGTTGATCGCCACGCCCGCCTGCTTGAGGCCGTACATGAACTTGTTGTACGAAAGACCGTTCATTCGGGCGGCGGCGTTGATGCGGACGATCCAGAGCCGCCGGAAGTCCCGCTTCCGCTGCCGCCGGTCCCGATACGCGTAGACGAGGGATTTCCACACCTGCTGCTTGGCGGTGCGGTAAAGGGCATGCTTGGCGCCGAAATACCCTTTGGCGAGCTTTAAGATCTTCTTCCGCCGCCGGCGGGTGACCGGCGAATTTTTGACCCGTGCCACGGTCGACTCCTCCTTTTTGAGCGCACCTTTTTTCCGCGCCGGTTCGACGGGTCCGTGCCGTCTCCGGTCGAAACCTCTCTCGAGGGCGACCCAACCGTCCCGGGAGCCGTCCTTGCCATTGCCGGCGATCCGACGAACCCCCGGCGGACGGTCATCCGCTCAGAAGCTCAGTACGGCAGCAGGCGGATCGTCCGCTTGTAGTCGCCGGTCTTGAGCACGCTCTCCCCGCGCAGGCGCCGCTTCCGCTTGGCGTTTTTGTGCGTGAGGAGGTGGCTTTTGTTGGCGCGGTATTTGATGAGCTTGCCGCTTCCGGTCTTCTTAAAGCGCTTTGCCGCGCCGCAATGGGTCTTCATCTTCGGCATCGTTCGGTCCTCCTTCGGTTCTCTTCACTCCGAGCGCCCCCGTCCGGGCGGCCGTCGGTCAGGCGGGAATGACGCCCGCGCTGCCTCGGTCGACGGCCCTCCGCCGCCGGAAGCCGGCCCTCGGCCTTCCACCGCCAATCCGGTGTTGGCCGTCGTTCCTCCGCCCCAAGAAGCCCGACGGTGGCCGTGGCCCTTCCGCACGTCGGGCGGCCGCCATTGGCGGCCCGCCCTCAGCGCTCGGCCCGAGGCGTCGCGTCTTTTCGCTCGCCTTTCTCCGGCTTTTCCGCCTTCGGCGCAAGGATCATGATCAGGCTCCGGCCTTCCATGAGCGGCGGACGCTCGACGACGGCGATGTCTTTCGTGCCTTCGATCACCCGCTGCATGACTTCGGCGCCGATTTCGGCGTGGGTGATCTGCCGTCCGCGGAAGCGGAGCGAGCATTTCACCTTATCGCCTTCCTGGAGAAATTTAATCACGTGCCGGAGTTTCGTGTTGAAGTCGTGTTCCTCGATCGTCGGGCTGAAGCGGACTTCCTTGATCGTGATGACCTTCTGCTTTTTCCGGGCCTCCCGCTCTTTTTTGCTCTGCTCAAACTTATATTTGCCGTAATCCATGATCCGGCACACCGGCGGCGAGGCCTGGGGCGCGATGTTGACGAGGTCGAGGTTTTTCTCCCGCGCCAGGCGGAGCGCCTCCCGGAGCGGCACGATGCCGATCTGCCGGCCGTCGACGTCGATGAGGCGCACTTCCCGCGCGCGGATCGCCTCATTCACCTGAATGTCACGGTTCGTTTTGCTAATCGAAGCCACCTCCATCACCGAATATGGGTCGGCGCCGGCGCTTCAGATCGCTCGCCTCCGATGCCCCGAAGCGCGACCCGTCGAGACGCCCGACCCGCCGAGGCGCGCGACCCGAGCCATGCGTCCGAACCGCACCGTCCCCCCGACCCGGGACCGGCGCTCTCCGCGGCATGAAAAAAAGCGCGTGACCCCACGCGCTCACCCTTTGCCGTTCGCTTCCTTCCGCCCGGCCCGGCCGGATCCAACGCAGACCCGTAACGGTTCGCCATCAGCCCAAAGCGGATCGACGCCCGCCGCTTCCGGGCGCTTGGGCGACGATCCGCCTGGGACCTTAGGGCGCCGGATTCGACGCCTCCGGCGATCGCGTCCTTCCGTCCTGCGTCCGTCCTTCCGCAGTTTAGGCTCCGGCGGAACAAAGCGGCGGTGGTCGATGACCTTGCCGGCGAACGCCGCAAGGTGAGAAGCGCGGGGCTTCTGCTTTTTCATCCCGCCGATGAATTCAACACATAAAGGCAGTGTATCGGATCCGCCGAGAAATGTCAATTGAACGTATGTTCGTCCTGCCGGTTGGTTCGGTCTTCAGGATGCCGCCCCGTCTTCGTCACCGTGGCGGGCGCGCGCCGGTGCATCCCCGGCCGGAAGCGGGCTCCGTCCGGAGCGGAGCGGGCTATCGTCGAAGCGGAATCCATCGCCCGTACGTCCCCATCCGCCAGAGCCACTCCAGCGGACCGAAGCGATACCGCCGGAGCCAGAAGCGGCTCACCGCGACGTTGACGCCGTAAATCGCCACCGCCGCCAAAAGCTCCTCCGCGAGCGTCGTCGCTCCGTACAACCGGAAAAGCCGCATCAAACCGACGGCAAGAACGGTCTGCAGGATGTAATTCGTAAACGCCATCCGGCCGGCGGCGACGATCGGCGCCGTCCAGGCCGGAAGCGCCGGCGGCACCCACCGGAAGAAAACGAGCCCGTAGACAAAGCTCATCGCCCAGCCGGTCAGAAGCACGAGCGCCCAGTCTTCGTACGTCGGTCCGACGGCCGAAACGCCGAGCCGCCGCCAGAGCAAAAGCGCAAAAAGTGGAAGCCACACGACGAGCGCCCACCGGAGCCCCCGGTTCAGGAGCGCCCGGTGCGCCGCCGGCCGTTCGGCCACCCCGAGCTTGCCGAAGGCGAGCCCGACGAGCATAAACGGCAAGACCTGAACGAGCGCCAACCATTCGTATCCGAGCACGAGCGGAAGCTCCGTCCTCCAGCGAAACCGAAGCCACGCCCCCGCGTCCCCTTGCCGATAGACGTCGATCGCCGCCGCCGCCTTCTCCAGGTCGGCGAGATCGAAAACCGCCTCTTCGGCGAGGCGCGGATCGCCCCCGGCATCGACCGTCAGAAGCAGCAGGGCCGGCAGGCCGAACAAAAGCGCCCCGACGACGAGTCCCCCGAGCGCCCAGCGCCAGAGCGCCCGAGGCGAAAGCCGTTCGAACAGAAGGAGCGCCAAACCGCCCAGCGCATAGGTGTGCAGAATATCTCCGAACCAGAAAAAGGCCAGATGGACCGCGCCGAACCCCAGCAACCAGAAAAACCGCCGGAGCGCCAGCGCCTCGGCCGGCGCCCCTTTGTCCCGCGCCCGTTTCATGAAAAGATAAAATCCAAGACCGAACAAAAACGAAAACAGCGGATAAAATCGATTCTCCACGAACAGATCGAGCCCGATCCGAAGCGCCCGATCGAGCGGCGTCCGGACGTCGCCGAACGGCATGAAAAGCTCCGGCCCCCAAAACGACGGCATGTTCGCAAGGACGATGCCGAAGACGGCGATGCCCCGGAGAAGATCGAGCGAAGCGATCCGCGACCGTTCGTCCGTCGGCCCCGGTCCCTCCGCCGGGCCGGCGCCGTTCGGTTCGTCCCATCCGCCACGTTCCGCACTTCCCGCCTTGCGCCTTGCCCGTCTTTCTCGTTCGAGTGGAGTTACTCGCCTGATGGGAGTTCACCTCTCATTTTTCCTTTTGCGACCCGCCTGTTAGACGCCTTCTTCCCCGCGCATCGCCTGCCAGAATTGCCGCCAGCTCCACGGTTCGTCGCTCAAGATCGTCCGCCGGAAAAGCCGGCCGGCAAACGCAGCAGCGCGGCCGCAGAAAGCGCGAAGAGCCGCTCCCGTTCCCCCTTGGACAGCGTCTCAAACGGCTGATCGAGGGTGGGAATCTCCAGCCTGCGGGCCAGCGCCCGGAACCGCCCCCGGTCCCAGTCCGACGCAGGCCTCTCTGCCTGCCGCACGAGTTCGCCGCCGGTCACGCCGAAAAAAGCTCGGGCCAATCCGGCCAGTCGGCCATCCGGCTTTTGATCGCCACCTCCCCGGCGGGATACGTCTCGCCGAAAAGGACGATCCGCCCGGCGATCGGCTTGTTACCGGCGATCGCCCGGTTCGCCCCCAAAGCCCGACTCTTCCGACCGCAGCCTTCTGTCTGAATCGATACCGGGCCTAGGCTCCGCTCTCCGGACGGTTCTCCGGCCGCTTGCCTCGCCCGCCTAAAACGTCGGGCGCTTTCAACACCGCTTCGAACAACCGGACGATCTCCGCATCCGTTAGACCGAGGCGCCGGCTCCGTTCGATCGCCTCCCGAAGCGCCTCCCGGGCAAGCGCCAGCCGGTCCGCCCGCCGCGCCGCCTCGTCATAGACGGCGACAAACGTCCCCCTTCCCTGCTCCGACCGGATCCAGCCCTCGACCTCCAGCTCCTGGTACACCCGCCGCGTCGTGATCACGCTGACGCGAAGGGCCTCGGCGAGGCCCCGGATCGACGGAAGCGGCGTCCCCGGCGGCAATAACCCGCTCAGAATGCGCTCCTTCAGCTGCCGTTTGATCTGCTGGTAGATCGGCGCCGGATCCTCCGGATCGATGCGGATCATCAGCGGGTCCATCGCGCTTCATCCTGTTCACGCTCTGATTCTGTGTATATCTATATTCACAATATACCCTTCTGATCCCCACCTGTCAAGCCACCAAAAGCCCCGGGCCGTATCAACGTTCGGTAAACGGAGATCACTCACCCAAAAATCCCCGATGGACTTTCTACATTCCTCTTTACACGGGATTAAGACCAAGTTAGACTCAGTGTAAAGGGGATGATTTTGTTGAAGCGAAGGAAATATGATAAAGCCTTCAAAGTGGCAGCCGTCCGACAGGTATTGGAGGAAGGAAAGAAGGTCTCCCATGTAGCCAAGGCACTTGGGATTCTCCCAACCATGCTCAGCCGGTGGGTTTATGAGTACCAGACTCATGGTGAAGACGCCTTTTCCGGCAACGGTATCCCAATTCGTCATGCCGATTGGGAAATCAAGCGTCTGCAAAAGCGGCTTGAAGAGCTGGAGACGGAGAACGAGATCCTAAAAAAATTTCAGGCATACTGGAGGGAGGTCGAGAAGTCAAGTACCGATTCATCCGGGAAAACGCAAAGACCTACGAAGTAAAGGTGATGTGCCGTCTGCTGCGAGTAAGCAGGCAAGCCTACTACGATTGGTGCAAGCGCCGTAAGAGCCAGCGACAAATCGACAGTGAGTTGCTCATGGACGCCATTCGTGAGGTATACCGTGAATTCAAAGGTCGCTATGGGAGCCCACGTATTGCGCTGGAACTTTGTAAGCGAGGCATCTTCACGAGTAAGAATCGTGTGGCTCGGCATATGCAGCGAATGGGCCTTGTGGCTCTGCCATGGCGCCGCAAACATCGTCTGGGTCGCAAGCCGTCCGCCGGGCGGATTGTGGAGAATCTGGTTCAGCGAGCCTTTTCCGCTGAGACCAAGAATGTGCTGTGGGTCGGAGACATCACCTACATTCCGCTGCAACACGGGTTCCTGTACTTGGCCACCTACATCGACGTTTTTTCCCGCAAGGTGGTTGGATGGGCGATGAAAACCCGCATGACCGAGCAGCTTGTCATTGATGCATTCTTGCAAGCAGTAGGCCGGGAACAGCCGCCAGCGGGCCTCATTGTCCACACAGATCGAGGATCGCAATATACGAGCCGACGGTATCAAGAGACCGTGAAGCGTCATGGCGGCGTCATCAGTATGTCACGGCTGGGTGACCCGTACGACAATGCAGTGATGGAGGCGTTTTACAAGACGCTGAAGGCGGAACTCCTGGCCGGCGGGAAGTTCGCTGGCGTACGAGAAGCAGAAAAAGCGGTGTTTGAGTACATCGAGATGTTTTACAACAGCAAACGGATGCATTCCGCGCTGGGCTATCTCACGCCAAAGGAATACGAACGCTGTCATACGTGAAGCATTTCAATTTCGATAATCTTAACCCCGTGTCAAGCAAACTAGGGGAAGTCCACCGACGCGCGTCGCATCGTGGCCACAAAATCGGGTATAATGGCCGTGGAGGTGATCTTTTTTGGTATGGTTATACCATATTCGATCTTTTCATTCAAAACTGCGGGCGAATGCCGTTCCCCTGATATCCGGCATCGTCCTCGCCCTGATCTGGGTCCATATCGACCCTTCCTCCTATTCGACGTGGATGCGGGAGCCGTCGATTTCCGTTCCTTTTCTCGGCCCCACCAGCTTCGCCTGGCTGGTAAACGACGTCTTCATGGCCTTCTTTTTCGGCCTGGTGACGGCGCACATCGTCGCCACCCTGTCGAGCTACGGGGGCATGCGGGACATCATCGTTCACGCTTTTAACCCGTTTCTGGCCATGGCCTTCGGCGTCATCGTTCCTGCGTTTTTGTTCATCCTTACGACGCTCCTTCTCGGTCATCCCGACTGGATTCACGGTTTTGGGATCGTCACCGCCACGGACATCGCCATCGCCTGGCTCGCCGCCCGCCTCGCGCTCGGACCGCGTCATCCGGCGATCAGTTTTCTCCTGCTGGTCGCGATCGGCGACGACATCGTGAGCATGCTCATCATCGCGCTCTTCTACTCCAATCCCCATCATCCGCTGCACCTGCCGGCACTCGTCTTCGTCCTTTTCGCCGTTGGCCTGGCCTGGCTCTTTCGCCGCGTCCTTCCGAATCAATGGGCCCTCTCCGTCTTTTTGGCCGGCGGCTTGAGCTGGTACGGATTGTATCGCGCCGGGCTTCACCCCTCGCTTGCCCTCGTGCCGATCGTCCCGTTTTTGCCGTTGGCTCCTCAGCCCGCCGGGGCGTCCGATGCTCAGGCGGCCGATCACGAAAAAAAATCGGCGCCGCTTCACCGTTTTGAATCCACCGTATCCGGTCCGGTCGACGACGGTCTTTTTCTCTTCGCCCTGGCCAACGCAGGGGTTCCGTTCTCTACCTTTGGGCCCCTGTCTGTCGTCATCGCCCTTGCCCTTTTCGTGGGCAAAACGGCCGGCGTCTACCTGGCCGGGCGATTGACCGAGTCGATCGGGTGGCTCCGCGCCATCGACTTCGATCGCTTCAGCCTGTTTGTCATCGCCTTAAGCTCCGCCAGCGGACTGACCGTCTCCCTGTTCATGGCAGAAGCGGCCTTTCCCGACGACCGGGCGCTTCAGGCCGAGGCCAAAGTCGGAGCGCTTTTAAGCCTCTTGTTCGCCGCTTCGGCGGCCGTCATCGGCCGCATCGGCAGGAAGGCCACGCCGTCAACCGCGAAGCGCTGATCATCCATCGATGGTTAATGGATTTGTTCCAAAGGCTTAAGATCGTCTTGAGGTTTCCTCCATCATTTCTTAACCGACATCCGGTAGCCTTGGAGTCGGTAGAAAGCTTCCCGGATCCACTCAAGCTTTCTCCCAAAAATAATTCTCGATGGAGGGAACCGAATATGCCCATGATATTATGGGGAAAAAAGCTGTTGGGGGTTCTGACGGCCGTCACTGTCGGCGGGGCCGGCTTAAGCGATTTCTCTTCTCAAAAAGCCCTTATGGCGGAATCGGCAACCGGTTCAGAAGCGATTTCAGGAACGACCTCGATGTCCGATTCCATACCAGATTCATTAGCGTCACGTCAGGAACCTCATACTTCCGATCCGTTTGGACATTGGGCTCTAAAAGGAAAAGAATCGTTCACCCTGGCGGAAATGCTCACCTATGCGATCCAGGACGAGTATGGCGCTTATGCCGAATACGAATGGATCATCGAGACATATGGTCCGGTCAAGCCGTATACCAACATCCTACAGGCCGAACAGACCCATATCGATCTGCTTCTGCCACTTCTTGAAAAGTACGGCGTCCCCATCCCCAATCGCGCGGAAGCATCCGCTCATATCACCAATCCCGCTTCGCTTCTGGAGGCCGCCCGGGCCGGCGTCCAGGCCGAGATCGACAACATCGCTATGTACGACACATTTTTATCGCAAAACGATCTTCCCGCCGATGTCCGGAACGCCTTCGAAAAACTGCGCACGGCCTCAACCCATCATCTGAGGGCATTTCAGAACCAGATGGATAAGTAGAGCAAGTGACTTCTCCCTCCCCTAAAGGAAAAGGGTACTTCGGGCGCACGGAAGAATTCTCATGGCGGAAGAAAAAGAAATCGATGACGATCTCTGGCGCGACATGACCGAAGTCCTCGTCTCGCTTGCCGCGCGGCTTTATGGCAAGCGTTCCGCGAGACGCCGGACAAAAAAGCGCTGGAGGCGCTTGAGCGTGAAGATCTATAGGGCCTATCGATACGAGCTCGACCCCAATAAAAAACAACACATCCTCCTCGCCAAGCATGCCGGGGTGGCCCGCTTCGCCTACAACTGGGGCCTGGCGAGGTGGATTGAGATCTACGAAAAAGAAGGCCGCAACACAAACGCCAAGAAACTCCACCAGGAACTCAATCGTCTTAAGAAGCCGGACTTCCCGTGGATGGTCGAAGTGTCCAAGTGGGCGCCGCAGGAGGCGCTGCGGGATCTGGAGCAGGCGTTCAAGAATTTCTTCCGTGGACTCAAGTCCGGCCGGAAAATGGACTACCCGGAGAGGGAGAAAAGGCGTATCCAAGTACCAACCGCGTGCGATGGTCCAGAATCGGCAAAAACCAAACCTTCCCGCCGCCATAGACGAGCTGGGTGAAATCGGTGGAGACCCTCAAAGGCATCCGGTTCCCGTTCGGAAAGAAGGCCGGCGGTGAGGTTCGCCCGTTCTTTGGCCAGGACAAGCGGCTCGAGCAGCGGATTCGGCTTTGGTTTTCTCACCTTTCGTTTGAGGGAAAGCTCAAACGTGTGGAGGAGACGACGAACCCGCTTTCCATGGACGACCGTCCCCCTTCGTTTCAGCTCGGCTTCACTGCGGCGATCGCCGGACTCCGGATGTTCCTGAAGGATGGCTTCGATCTGTGCCTTGAGCGTTTCGTCTGCCTCAATTCGTTTCCTTTCGGCTACCTCTCGCTTTTTCTGGTCATACCCGGTTGCCCGCGAAATCAGGCGCCTTGAGGTGAATCGGCAGGGGATCCAGTCGCCTGGCCAGCACCTCTTGAGCCAGGCGGATGCGTTCATGAAGGGAAAGCCGATCTAGCTTCCCGGGTATTCCTGTTCTTTGTTGGAGGGTTCAAAGAGCTCAGCGCCTTTTTCCAGAAGGGCAAGCTTTCCCTTCAAGAGGGTGTTCGGATGAACGCCGTATTCCCGAGAGCATTCGACGAGCGTTTTTTCGCCTTTTATCCGTTCCAAAGCCGCTTTGAGTTTGATGGAGCCGGGAATGAATTTTGTTCGTTTCATGGATTGCCCCTCCTTTGACAGAAGGATACAACATAGTTTCAGCATTTATCTAGTCTGAGGGGCGCATGACCTAACATCATGCTTCTTGCGGTTTTGACCCGCGGCCGGGTGAGACGGCGACGCACCTGCCGCCTGAGCCAGCGGCGGACGCGTGCTTGTTCTTCCGGCATAAGTTCGGCGCCCGGACCGTTGTTCGGCGCGCCGGCATCATGGCCCCGCATCAGATCCCGAATCCGGCGCCAGTCCCGGGAACCGCTGGCCGGAAGGTACAGAAGCCATCGGGTGTAGTGCTTCATGCCTTCGGACCAGGAATGCCGGTCGGATATGCGGTTTGCAATGTCCTGAAGCACCGCCTCCCAGTGCCGCTCGAGCGTAAGGAGCGCATCCTCCAGGGCCATCTTCCACAGGCGCGCCTGAAGGCCGTAAGGGCTTTTGAAGCCGGTCCGGACGAGCGCATCCCGAAGCGCCCGGCGACCGCCCGGACCCAGATAGGAGAGAAAGTCGAGATGTGCGTACCGGACGAGAAAGGCATCCTTCTGCCGGGCATAGGCCTCAATCGTCCGCTTTAGGGTTTCCCACTTTTTCCGGTTCAGCCGGAGGCTTAAGAGCCGAACGGTCCGCTTCATCGCCCAGGGCCTCCTTGACCGTCTGCACGAGTTTTCGCGCCCGGTACGAGCGGCTTCCGTACAGCCGGGCAGCGAAATGCTGAACGATGCTCACCAGATCTTCCGCCAGTTCCTGCGCCGGCTCCGCCTTTTCGTCCCGGTGGACGACGACGATCTCCTGAAGGAGGCAGGTCCTGCCGCGGAAGAGCTATAACAAAGATGACCGGCAACACCAAAGCCGGGGGCGGCCGTTTACCGGCCACTCCCGGTTCCCGCTGCCTCCACGTCCACCCGCCAGAAGCGCTCTTCCCGAAAGCGGGCCAAAAAGGCCGCCTCTGCCGCCTGATCTCCGGCGGCCAGAAGTGCCTCGTACTCCCGGAACAGGGCGCCCGTCTGCGACGCGTGCGTCCGAAGGGCCGCCAGCTTCTTAGGCCAGAACGCCCCGGCCTCGACGACGAAATCCGGCGGTCCGAGCCGCTCCCGTCCCGGGGCAAACGCCGCGCCGTAGACCGCCGGCCGGCGGTCCCGCGGCAGGCGGGCCACCGCCGCCGCGACCGCCTCTCCGGTGGCGTCGTGATCCGGATGCACGGCATACCCGGGATAGTAAGTCACAATCGTCTGCGGGCGATACGCTTCGATCGTCTCCAGAAGGCGCCGGACGAGGGCCTCCCGATCGATGAACTCCACCGTCTTGTCGTGCAGATGCATCAGGACGAGCCGCTCGACGCCGAGGGCCCGGAGGGCCGCCGCAAGCTCCTGTCGACGCACGTCCGGCAGCGTCAGACGGGTGGCAAACGGCGGGTCGCCCAGGCTCCGGCCGAGCTCGCCCAGCGTGAGCGTCACCGCCACCACGCGGGCGCCGGACGCCGCCCACCGGGCCAGAGTCGCTCCGGCGGCAAAGGTCTCATCATCCGGATGCGGAAAAATCGACAGGACCGTCGCGCCCGGTGGACCGAGCGGGGACGATCCCAAGCCGGCGTCCGGCACCGACCCCGTTCCGCCGAACGGCGCCGGATTTTCCGACGCCTCGGCGTCCGTCGCAAGATTCAGCACCTCCGTCCCGCCGAAGGCCCGCCCGGCCAGCGCCCGCGGCGCCGTCGAAAGGATGAAGGCGGCGGCGAGCTTTCCGTCCGCAAGCAGGGCATAAAACGCCAGAACGTCCTCCGGCCGACCGTCCGGCCCTCCGCCGGCCTCCTCCCAGTGCGTCAGCCCTTCGACGAGGGCATAGCCGTCGACCGTCACCAGCCCGAGCCGGTGCGGGCCGGGGCCGAGCAGAGACGCCCGCTCGATGACGACGCGGGCGTTTTGCACCAGCCCGCCGACCGGATGCGCCTCCCCCCGGTGGTGCCGGGCATAGGCCCCCTGCGTCGTCTCCAGGTGCACGTACGCCGTCCGGCCTTCCCACCGGCGGAGCGCCGCCCGGGCCCGTTCCAGCGCCGCCCCTTCCAGCCGCTCCATCGCGCCATTCCCCCTTTTCGCCCGGCGATTTCAGCGGCCGGCCTCGGCCGCCCGCATCTTACGTGACGTCTGCCTCTTTGACCCCTGAGTCCCTCGCGACGTCTGCGACCCGCGCGACGCCTGAGTCGTTTCGACTTCCGGCAGCCCCGTTTCACCCGGGCGACGATGACGCCGATCCGACATGCTTGCGACGAGGGACTACAGAACCGCCGCGAGCTCGGTGCTTCACCGGCGATGGGCCACGTCGTCCTTCACGAGGGCGATGAACGCTTCGACCGACATCGTCTCCGCCGCCTTTTCGCCCCGGCGCCGGACGGCGACCGTCCCGCTTTCCGCCTCCCGCTCCCCGACGACCAGCGTGTACGGAATCTTTTTCACCTGGGCGTCCCGAATGCGGTAGTTCAAGCTCTCCGCCCGGGCGTCGAGGCGGACGCGCACGCCGGCCGCTTGAAGCGCCCGGACGACGGCCTCCGCCGCCTCCCGGAAGCGGTCCGACACCGGGAGCACGACCGCCTGCTCCGGCGAAAGCCACACTGGGAGCGCCCCTTTCGTTTTTTCCAGGAGATACGCGACAAAACGCTCCATCGTCCCGACGACGCCCCGGTGGATGACGACCGGCCGATGGGAGGCGCCGTCTTCGCCGACGTACGTGAGGTCAAACCGCTCCGGCAGCACGAAATCGAGCTGCACCGTCGACAGCGTCTCGTCCTTGCCGAGGGCCGTCTTCACCTGCACGTCGAGCTTCGGCCCGTAGAAGGCCGCCTCGCCCTTCGCCTCGACGAAGTCGAGCCCGAGGTTCGTAAGCGCCCGCCGGAGCATCCCCTCCGCCATCTCCCACATCGCGTCGTTCTGAACGTATTTTTCCGTATCCGCCGGATCCCGGAGCGACAGGCGGAACCAGTAGTCGTCGATGCCGAAATCCCGATACACCCGCAGGATGAGCTCTACCACTTCGGAAAACGCGCTTTCGATCTGCTCCGGCGTGACGAAAATGTGGGCGTCGTTCAGCGTCATCCCCCGCACCCGGTGGAGCCCCGTCAGCGCCCCGGACGCCTCGTAGCGGAACATCGTCCCGAGCTCGGCGATCTTGAGCGGCAGATCCCGGTAGCTCCGAGGCTCGCTCTTGTAGATCATCATGTGGTGCGGGCAGTTCATCGGCCGGAGGACGAGCCGCTCGTGGTCGAGTTCCATCGGCGGGTACATGTTGTCCTTGTAGTGGGCGTAGTGGCCCGAGATCTCATACAGCTCGACGTTCGCCAGCACCGGGGTGTACACGTGCTGGTAGCCGAGCGACTCCTCCAGATCGACGATGTAGCGCTCGATGATCCGCCGCACCTTGGCGCCGTTCGGAAGCCAGAGCGGGAGCCCCTGGCCGACTTCCCGCGAAAAGGTGAAAAACTTAAGCTCCTTCCCGATCCGCCGGTGATCCCGCTGCCGGGCCTCTTCCAGGCGCGCGAGATACGCCTCGAGATCTTTTTCCGACGCCCAGGCGGTGCCGTAAATCCGCGTCAGCATCGGGCGGCGGTGATCCCCCCGCCAGTACGCCCCGGCGACGGAGAGGAGCTTCACCGCCTTCACCTTGCCCGTCGACGGCACGTGCGGCCCCCGGCAGAGGTCGACGAACTCCCCCTGGCGGTAGAAGGTGATCGGCTCCCCCTCCGGGATGGCGGCGATGAGCTCCAGCTTGTACGGGTCGCCGATCGCCTCATAGTGGCGGATCGCCGCCTCCCGCGTCACTTCTTCCCGGATGAGGGGAAGGTCCTCGGCGATGATGTTCTTCATCTCCGCCTCGATCCGCGGCAGATCGTCGGCGGTGATCGGCTGCGGCGGGTCGACGTCGTAATAAAACCCGTCTTCGATCACCGGCCCGACGCCGAGCTTCGTCCCCGGATAGAGCCGGAGGATCGCCTGGGCGAGGATGTGGGCCGCCGTATGCCGCATCGCCAAAAGGCCGCCCTCGTCTTCGGCCGTGAGGATGCGGACCGCATCCCCCTCCGCGACCGGATGCGAAAGATCGACGACGCGACCGTTGATCTCCGCCGCCAGCGCCCGTTTGGCGAGCGACGGGCCGATCGCCCGGGCGACGTCCGCCGCCGTCCGGGCGTCCGGAAAGGCCCGCTTCGCTCCGTCGGGAAGGACCACCGTCGGCATGGGCCTTCATCCTTTCTTTCGTTTTGTGGCATGACGTTTTTCGGCAGCAAAAAACGCAAGCGCCGACAAAAAAACCCGCCCCAAAGGGGCGGGGGCTCCCGCGGTACCACCCTTTTTGGCCGGTCCGAACCGGCAGCCCTGTTCCCTCGCCGGACCGATGCCCTCACCGGGCATTCCGAATCAAAAGGAAACGGACCCCTTCCGCCGGCCCTCCGACCGACCCGCTCTTTGCGTTAACGCCGCCGACGGATCCGGCTACTCGCGATTCGGACAGGACCGCCGCCCGACCGAGACCTCGCCCGGTCGTAACGCCCCCATCCTTTCGCCGGATCGGCTCCGGGGAGGTACGCGCCCGCGGCGGCAGCGGCGGCTTCCAGCCTCAGGCCTCCGCTCTCTGGATGCCCCGAACCGGGCGCGCATGGCCCCATCTTCGCCCGCTTTGTGCTTGTCCGTAAAAAGGCTTAGCATCATTATAGCTGTTCCGTAACTCACAAACAACCATCCCATCGATGGATCCTTGCCCGGTTGCATCTTGCATCATCGACGAGAGGCTCGTAAACCGGGAATCCCTTTCCGCCGCAGAGCTTGGTTCCGCAGGCTTCACTTCCCGCAGAACGCGCGGCAGGGCCGTTCTCACCGCGGTCAGGTTCACTTCGGTTCTCAGCGAAGCCTGGCTTTCGCTCGGTTAGGCGCATGTTAACATAGCCAGCGGAAAAAACGCAAAAGGTTTTTCAACTGTTGGGAATCCCCGCCGCCTGCTCCATCAAGTCATCCGGCGCCCCCCTACGGATCCGGCCACGGGCCATGGACACCTGGAAGGCCCGGCATCGCTCTCCCCTTCCTGCGGCCGGTGCACTCGTCCATGCTTTCCCGCACCCGATCGGCCAGGACCGAGGCAAGAAGCGGGTGCGGCCCCAGCGGCCGGGCAATCGCGACGGAAGCCCAATCCGCCGACAATGCCTGGTTCAGGCGCTCCGGCAGCTTCCGCATCAGATACCCTTCGAACAGCAAATACGGCAACACCACCGTCCGCCGCGGACTCTGCGCCCACAAACGCGCGGCCGCCTCTTCCAACCCCGGCCCGATGCCGGTGAGCATCCCGAACCCCCAGCGCTCGACCCCGAGCGTGCGGCGGATCGCTTCGGCGACGCGCCGGAAAGCCGCAAACGCTTCCATATCCTGGCTTCCCCGTCCGACGACCAGAAGGGCGTCGCCGGCCTCGAACCGGCCGGCGGCCTTAAGCGCCCGCTCCGCGGCCAGCGCCACAAGGCGCGGATCCTCGCCGAATACCGGCGCAAAACGCACCCTGAGCCCCGGGCACGCTTCCCGGGCGCGACCCACCTCGGAAGGCAGATCCTGCTTCACATGACCGGCCGCAAACAACAGGAGGGGGGCGATGAGGACCTCGCGCACCCCGCTCCGGTACAGCTTTTGCAAGGCGTCCGCTACCGTCGGAGGACAGAACTCCAAAAACGCCGCCTCAAAATGCCGGATCCCAAGTCTCGTCGCGGCGTCAGCCACGGTCTTAAGGAACGCCCGCCGCCCTTTGGGAAAGCGCGTACCGTGCCCGACGAACAGCACCGCGGCCGTCCGGGAAGCCGTCATCGCCATCGGCGCGGAACCTCCACCGGTTCCCCTTCTCCGGCGCGTTCCGCCGTCGGTGCCCCCGAAAGGGGCGCCCCGGCCTCCAAGGACGGCGGTAGATCTTCGGCGCGGCCGCCGATCACGACGAAAGGCGCCGCTTGCGCGTTCGACGCGATGTCGAGCGCCGCTTTCCCCACGGCCAGGGCGGCGGGAGATTCCGCCCAGAGGAGGTCGATCCGCGGCGGCACGGCGTCCGAGAGGAGCCGCTCCAGTCGGGCGCGGAGCCTTGCCCCGTCGACCGTCCATAAGGAAAGCCTCTCAAAAGAAGAGCCACAGGACGCGCCTTCCATGCCGCGCTCCGGCGCTTTTTGCCCGAAAGCCGCAAGGCCGCCCCCCGCCTCGACGAACACCGGCGCGCCCGGCTCGGCCATCGCCGCCCAAAACCGCCGGGCCCTTCGGTCGAACAGCGCCCGGCCGTCGAAAGGCGCATCCTCCTCCTGCTCAGGGAGGAGGGCATCCGGTCGGATTCCGCGCCGGAGAAGCGCCGCTTCCGCCCCGGGGCCCGCGGCCGCGATCCGGATCCCCGAAAGGGCTCGGGCATCAAGACCACGGGCCTCAAGGGCCCGCCAGACGGCTTCCACCCCGAGCGCGGTCCGAAATACCCAGAGCGCGCGGCGGCCCGCCTCACCGCGCCCCGGCGCCGAAGCGCCGAGGCCGCTTCCCTTAAGCAGCCGATCGACCGCCGAGCGGTCAAAGCGCGCGTACGGAAGGAGCGAGAGATCCACCGCCTCCGCTCCGAGCGCCTCGGCCGCCTCCGCCATGGCCAGCGCCCGCTCGCGCGTCTCCGCCACGGCGACGACGCGCCGGCCGAACAGCGGCAACCGTTCATACCACGCAAGCGCTTCGGACAGCGCGCAAAGCTCGCCGACGACGATCACCGCCGGCGACCCGATGCCCGCCGCCCGCGCGCGTTCGGCGAGCTCGCCGAGGCGGGCGCGGACCGTCCGCTGTGTGGCGCGCGTCCCCCATTGGATGACGGCGGCCGGCGCATCCGGAGAGCGTCCGAAGGCGATGAGCCGCTCGGTGATCTCCGAAAGCCGCGTCACGCCCATCAGGATGACGAGCGTGCCGTCGGCCTTTGCCAGCCTGGACCAGTCGATGGGCGCGGGCGCTTCGCCCGCCGCGACCGGCGGGTTTTGGGCCTCTTCGCACGTGCACCGATGCCCGGTGACGACGGTGAAGGCGGACGAGACGCCGCGGTACGTGAGCGGGATCCCGGCGTACGCCGGGACGGCCACGGCGGAGGTGATGCCGGGTACGACCTCCCACGGGACGCCGGCCCTGCTTAAGGCCACGATCTCCTCGCCGCCGCGGCCGAACACGAACGGATCGCCGCCCTTCAGGCGGACGACCGTAAGACCGCGCCGGGCCAGCCGGATGAGGAGCGCTTCGACCTCCCGCTGGGGCACCAGGTGGCGGCCGGCCGCCTTGCCCACGTGATACACTTCGGCGTCCTCGCGAGCGTATCGGAGAAGGCGCGCCGGGGCCAGTCGGTCGATGACGATCGCATCGGCTTCCGCCAGAAGCTGCCGCCCGCGCACCGTGACGAGCCCGGCGTCGCCGGGCCCGGCGCCGACCAAGTAGACTTTACCACCGTCCATGCCTCCACCCTCCCTTCGCCGAAGTTTCGATTCGAACCGGCTGGTCATCTGCCGGCCATCCCGTTTTCATCGGATAACGATTTTCCTCAGTCACGATGGCCGCGGTTCCTCGGATTGAAAACGCTCCAGCCCGACACGCCGCACAAACGCGCCGAACCCTTCGCCCGGCCCGCGCTCGCGGACATAAGCCTCCAGCACCGGCCGCACCGACGCGACCAGCTCATTGAGCGACACCATCTCTCGGAACCGTTCGCTCAGCACCGTGCCGAAGCGATCGCCGCCCAGGTACACCTCGTACTTGCCCAGGGTGCGGCCGACGAACGCGATCTCCCCGACATACGGGCGCGAACAGCCGTTGGGGCAGCCCGAGATGCGGATCGTGATCGCCTCTTCGGAGAGCCCCAGCTCTTCGAACAGTCGCTCAAACGCCGCGACGACGTCGGGAAGAATCCGCTCCGCTTCGGCCACCGCCAGGCCGCACGTCGGCAGGGCGACGCAGGCCATGGCGTTTTTCCGCACGGTCGAAAGTTCCGCCGGAAGCGGCACCCCCGCTTCGCGCAAGCGCTTTTCGACGTCAGGACGATGTTCGTCCCGAATTCCGCTGAGGATGATGTTTTGCTGGGCCGTCAGCCGAATGGAAGGACGAAATTCGCGCACGATGTCGCGGAGCGCCGACTTTAAGCGCACCGCCTCGGTGTCCTGGATGCGTCCGCTGGGGATGAAAAGACCGAGCCCGCTTAAGCCGTCCTCCTCCCGCTGCCAGCCCAAATGGTCTCCGCTGCTTTCCCAGACCAGCCGGCGCGGTTCGGCGAGGCGATACCCGATCCGGTGTTCCACCGCTTCGCGAAACCACGGAATCCCCTTCTCCTCTACGAGATACTTCATGCGGCCGAGGCGGCGATTTTCCCCCCGATGCCCGTAGTCGCGATAGACCGTGACGATGGCGGTCACGACGTCGACCAGCCGTTCCCGCGGCACATAGGCGAAAGGGCTGGCCACCCGCGGATAGGTGTGCACATCGTGGGCGGCCCGTCCCATGCCGCCGCCGATGAGGATCGTGTAGCCGACGACATGCCGGCGACCTTCATCGAGATGTGCCACGAGGCCGACGTCGTTGGCGTAGACGTCGACGCAGTTGTCCCCCTCCGGCGTGAGGGCGATCTTGAACTTCCGCGGCAGGTACGCCTCTTTGTACAGGGGCTCTTCCGGTTGATGTTCCGGAAGTTCGACCGGCTCGCCGTCCAGCCAGATCTCATACGGCGCATTCGTCCTCGCGCCGAGGCGATCGGCCAGCGCCAGCATGTCTTCGCGGAGCTCCGCCCGGGATGGGTCGTCGCCCGGGGCGGGACAGCAGACGATGTTCCGCACCAGGTCCCCGCAGGCGCCGAGCGTCGTCAGAAGCGCCTCGTGAATCGAGCGGATGGTCGCTTTCAGGTGGCTTTTGACGACGCCGTGCAGCTGAATCGTTTGGCGATCCGTGAGGCGGAGCGTCCCGTAATCGCTGTACTGATCGGCAAGCCGGTCGAAGGTCAGGTACTGCTCCGGCGTCAGCACGCCGCCCGGGATGCGGGCGCGGACCATCATCATCCAGTGCCGGTCTTTTCCCTCTTTCTTGAGCTTTGGCCGAAGATCTCGATCGTCCTGCTGATAAACCCCATGAAACTTCAGGATTTGCACGCTTTCTTCGGAGAACTTGGGCGCGTCGTTCTGAAGTTCTTCCTTGATGTGGCCGCGGAGATAACGGCTTTCGCGCTTGAGGATTTCCACCGCGTTCAACGCCTGCGCATCATTCCGCGGATCTTGATCCCGTTCCTCCCGTTCAGCCCGCTCTTGCGCATCCGACCGCTCCTTCTCACGTGCCATGGATCGCCACTCCTTTCTCTTCCAGGTCCCGGATGAGCACCTCCGCCACCTCCGGCCGCGTGAACTTGGGAGAAGGCTTTTCTCCGCGGCGCAGCATCTCGCGCACCTTGGTCCCGGACAAAAGGGAGCGGTATTCCGCCGGGTGGGGGCAGGTTTTCTCCGACGCCATGCCGTCGCATTTCTCACAATAGAAGCTGTTCTCGAAGAAGAGAAGCGTGAGGCCGATTTCCTCGGGCTTGAAGTTCTTGAAAATGTGCTGCGCCTCATACGTACCGTAATAATGGCCGACGCCAGCGTGATCGCGCCCGACGATGAAGTGCGTGCAGCCGTAATTTTTGCGGACCAAAGCGTGCAACACCGCCTCCCGCGGGCCGGCGTAGCGCATCGCCGCTGGATAAACCGAAAGAAGCACGCGATCCCGCGGGTAATAATGCTCGAGGAGCACCTCGTAGCTCCGCAGACGGACATCCGCAGGAATGTCATCGGCTTTCGTCTCGCCGATCAACGGGTGGAGAAAAAGGCCGTCGACGATCTCCAGGGCGCTTTTTTGAATGTATTCGTGGGCGCGATGGATCGGATTGCGCGTCTGGAAACCGACGACCGTCCGCCATCCGCGGCGCCGGAAGGCTTCTCGCGCCTCCGCCGGATCGAGGCAATACTTTTGAAACCCCTCCCGCTTCGGCCGGTCGAGCAGCCAAACGGGGCCGGCGACATAGCGGCCGGGCTGCGCGTACAGCCTGCGGACGCCCGGATGCGCGTCTTCCGTCGTCCGGTAAACCGCCTCCGCCTCGCGCCTGGGATCATACGGATAGACCTCGGTGATCTCGATCACGCCGTAGACGACGCCGTCTTCCTCCCCGACGAGCGCCGCCTCCTGTCCGGCCCGAAGGCGCCGGGCCAACTCCTCGTCCACCGGCAACGTGATCGGGATCGGCCACACCGTTCCGTCTCTAAGCCGCATCGACGTGAGGACGCTTTCGTAATCTTCTCGGCCGAGAAAACCGACAAGCGGCGAGTAAGCGCCGACGCCGATCAGTTCCAGATCGGACAGCGCCCGGGGTGAAAGAAGGAGGCGCGGAAGGAACCGGCTTCGGAGAAGCGCCTCGCGACGCGCCTCGCCGGTCAGCACGCGGTGAACGAGATGGCCGCCATGGGGCAAAACGGCCGGCTCCAATGCAACCCCTCCTCTGATAAAGCGTTTCGTATACGACTCCAGCGCTTCTTGAACATACAGCGCTTCTTAAAAGCGCCTTCCTCAGCTTCAGCGATATCCTGACGACGCTTTCAGCCGTGCAAGCCGCATTCCGTCTTATCGAAGGGCGACCAGCGCCCCGCGCGCAGATTTTCGCCCGGTTGCACCGGGCGCGTGCAGGGCGCGCAGCCGATGCTCGGATATCCCCGATCGTGAAGCGGGTTGTACGGCACATCATGCGCCCGGATATAGTTCCACACGTCATCCCACGTCCAATAAGCCAGCGGATTGACCTTCACGACGCCGAACTTCCCGTCGATCTCGAACACTTCCGCCCGCGCGCGGGTCGGCGCCTGCTCCCGGCGGATGCCGGTGATCCAGCCGTCCAGTCCGGCCAGCACCTGCTCCAGGGGCTGAACCTTGCGCAGGTAGCAGCACAGGTCCGGATCCCGGCTCCAGAGCGCCTCGCCGTATTCCGCGGCCTGCGCTTCGAGGCTCAAGTCCGGGCGAATGCGGCGCAGGTTCGGAATGCCGTAGCGCCGAACCGCCTCATCCCGAAGCGCGTACGTCTCCGGGAAGAACAAATCCGTATCCAGGTAGAACACGGACGCCTCTGGGTCGATTTTCATCAAGAGGTCCAGGATGACCAGGTCTTCCGCGCCGAAGCTGCACGCCAACGCGAGGCGCGGAATGCGCTCGAGCGCCGTGCGCAAGATTTCCTCCGGGGGCGCGTCCCTCAGCGTTTCGGCCAGCGAACGGATTTCCTCCGGATCGAGCACCAGATCGGCCATCGCCATCCCTCCTCCTCCCTTTGATCGCCTGATCGCCTCGCCTTATCGCCGCGCCGCCGCCGGGCCCGACGCCTGCGGGGGCGGGTTCCCTCGCGGCGCTTCCGCCGATCCGTCGGCCGCCGGCCCTTGGTGCCGGGCCGGATGACGGGGTTGTAAGGCGTTTTCGTTTTCCACCACGGCCATCTTCTCACCCTGGAAAACGTACAAGCGGCGGATAAACACCCGCACTTCGTCTCCGGGCCGCGGCACTTCCCGCTCCGACGGGAGATACACAGGCAGCGTCTTCCCGCCCACCGCCACCTCGACCTGCCATTCGCGGCCGCGAAAATGCACCCTCTGCACGATGCCCGTTTCCGACGGAAGATCCCAACGTTCGTGCGGATCGCCCACTTCGACGAACTCCGGCCGGACGATGGCCAAGGCGTCCGGATCCACATGTTCAAACCCTTTGAGCGTCGAGGGGCGGGGGATCTCGATGGACTCCCCGAGAAAACGGGCCACAAAAGGCGTCCGGGGCCTCCGGTACACCTCGAGGGGCGGGCCTTGCTGCTCGAGGCGTCCCTCGTTCATGACGATGAGCTCATCCGCCATTTCCACCGCCTCTTCCTGGTCGTGCGTCACAAAAATCGTCGTGATCCCCAGGCGCCGGACCATCTCCCGCAGCCAAGCGCGGAGGCTTTTTCGCACCTGGGCGTCGAGGGCGGCAAACGGCTCGTCGAGCAGGAGCAGCTCCGGCTCCGGCGCCAGGGCCCGGGCGAAGGCCACCCGCTGCCTTTGCCCGCCGGAAAGCTCTTGGGGAAAGCGCCGCTCCAAGCCGCTCAACCCGACGAGCGCGAGGAGGTCCCGGACCCTCGCTTCGATCTCCCGGTCGGATCTTTTTTGCACACGCAAGCCAAAGGCGATGTTCTCGAAGACGGTCATATGCGGAAAAAGCGCGTAGTGCTGAAAGACCAGGCCGATGCGCCGCTTTTGCGGCGGGACGCCGATGACGGAGCGTCCGCCGAAGCGGATCTCGCCGGCATCCGGAATTTCCAGCCCCGCGAGAAGCCGGAGGACCGTCGTCTTGCCGCTCCCGCTCGGACCGAGGAGCCCGACCAGCTTCCCTTTTTCGACGGCAAAGTCGATCCCTTTGACGGCTGCAAATCGTCCGAAACGCTTCCAGAGCCCCCGGACCTCCACGGACATCGCTCACCCTCCTTCCTCGCCGCCCGCAAGAAAGCCCGCCGGTCCGCCTCCCGCCCGTCGAAGGTGACGCCGCTCCACGCTTTGCCGGATCCCAAGGGTGACCAGCGCCAGAAGCGCGAGCAGCGAAGCCACGGCAAAGGCGGCCGTAAACCGGTACTCGTTGTACAAGATCTCGACGTGCAACGGAATCGTGTTCGTCTGCCCCCGGATGTGCCCGGAGACGACCGACACGGCGCCGAATTCGCCCATCGCCCGGGCGTTCGTCATCACCAGACCGTACAAAAGCGCCCATCGGACGTTCGGCAGGGTCACCCGCCAGAAAATCCGGAGACCGCCGGCGCCGAGGGTCAGCGCCGCCTCCTCCTGCGCCGTCCCCAGCGCCTGCATCGTCGGGATCAGTTCCCGGGCCACGAACGGAAACGTCACGAACACCGTGGCCAGCACCAGCCCCGGAAATGCAAAGACGATCTGGAGGCCCCGTTCCGCAAGCCAGGGGCCGAACAACCCGTGCGCCCCGTAGAGGAGCACGATCATCAGCCCGGCGATGACCGGCGACACGGAAAACGGCAGGTCGATGAGCGTGACGAGCGCGTTTTTCCCTGGAAACGTGAAGCGGGTCACCGCCCACGCCGCCGCGAGGCCGAACAGCGCATTGAGCGGCACGGCGATGGCGGCGACGGCGAGCGTCAGGCGCACGGCGGACAGGGCCTCCCGTTCGGTGATCGCTGCTGCGTAGACTTTCACGCCTTTTTGCAGTGCCTCGGTGAACACGACGATGAGCGGGAGGACAAGCAGCACGCCCAGAAAAAGAAGCGCCAGGGCGATCAACATCCCCCGCACGAGGCGCGGCTCCGTCAAGTGCGGCGGACGATCCGCCGCAGGCGACCGACCCTCAAAGGCGGCCGGCTCGATGATCGTCATCGTCCTCCCCCCCGTCCATCCTTCACCGCTCGTTCTGCTCGCCTTCTGCTCGCCCTTCCTTCAGCACTCGCAAACCGCCCGGCCCGATGCGCGCGCCCCCTCCGTTTCCGCCCGACTCACGCCATCGCGCCTCCCGCTCCTCCGCCCGACCCACGCCATCGCGCCCCCCGCTCCTCCGCCCGACTCACGTCATCGCGCCCCCCGCTCCTCCGCCCGACCTACCCCTGCGCCGTCCGACGGCTCGCGCGCCCCTGCAGAAGGTTGATGAGAATGAGGATGACGAACGAAATGAGGAGCATGACCGTTCCGACGGCCGCCGCCCCGGCATAATCGTACTGCTCGGCCTTCATCATGATGAGCACCGGCGCGATCTCCGTCTTAAACGGCAGGTTGCCGGAGATGAACACGACGGACCCGTACTCCCCGACGCCCCGGGCGAAGGCCAGCGCGAAACCGGTGAGGAGGGCCGGCTTAAGCGCCGGGAGGATGACGCGGCGGAAGGTCTCCCACCGGTACGCGCCGAGCGTCGCCGCCGCTTCCTCGATCTCCTGTTCCAGGGCCTCCAGGACGGGTTGAACCGTGCGGACCACAAAGGGGAGCCCGATGAAGACGAGCGCCACCGCGATGCCGAGCGGCGTGTAGGCGATTTTCACGCCGAACGGCTTAAAAAGCTTTCCGATCCAACCGTTTTCCGCATACAGCGCGGTCAGGGCGATCCCGGCGACGGCCGTCGGCAACGCAAAGGGCAAATCGACCAGGGCATTCACGATTTCCCGGCCCCAGAACCGGTACCGCACGAGCACCCAAGCGACCAGAAGACCGAACACCGCATCCACCAGCGCCGCGCCGAGCGCCGAAAGAAAACTCAGCTTGTAGGCCGCCACCGCCCGGGGTTCGGCGACCGCCGCCCAAAACCGCTCCCCGCCGAGGGTGGCCGACTTTAAAAACAGCGCGACGAACGGCAAGAGCACGATGAGGCTCAGGTAAAACACGGTATACCCCAGGGACAGGCCGAACCCCGGAAGGACACGCCGCGTGCGGAAAACCGCCGCACGGAAAACCGTCATCCGCGCTTCCCCCCTTCCCGAAAATTCGTTTGACGTCCCGGCGACGCCCCGAAGCCCCCCCCCCCGAACTACCGCGCCCTGTTGAAGATTTGGTCGAAGAGGCCGCCGTCGGCAAAATGAAGGTCATGCATCTTTTGCCAGCCTCCCAGTTCCTCGACGGTAAACGTCTGCACCTGAAGATACTGATCGGCATACCGCTTGGCGACGGCCTCGAGACGCGGGCGGTAGAAGTGCTTGGCGGCGATCGCCTGCCCCTCTTCCGAGTACAGGTACTCGAGATACGCTTCGGCCACGTCGCGCGTGCCTTTTTCATCGACGACTTTGTCCACGACGCTCACGGGAAACTCGACCAGGATGCTCTTCGAGGGCGCCACGATTTCGAACCGGTCTTTTCCAAACTCCTGGAGCACGAACGAAGCTTCGTTTTCAAAAGCGATGAACACGTCCCCGATGCCGCGCTCGACAAACGTCGTCGTCGACCCCCGCTGCCCGGTATCGAGCACCGGAACATGACGGTACAATTCGGCGACGAACGCCTTGGCCTTCTCTTCGTCGCCATTATATTTTTGCAGGGCGTAGCCCCAGGCGGCGAGATAGAACCATTTTGCGGCTCCCGCCGTCTTCGGATTCGGCGTGATGACCTCCACGCCCGGCTTCACGAGATCGTCCCAGTCCTTGATGCCTTTCGGGTTCCCGGCCCGGACGAGGAAGACGGCCGTCGTCGTGTAAGGCGCGCTGTGATGCGGCAGGCGCGATTGCCAATGTTTATCGATCAGGCCAGCCGCCGCGATGGCGTCGATGTCGTAGGCCACGTTCAACGTCACCACGTCCGCTTTCAGGCCGTCGATCACGGCCCGCGCCTGTTTGCTCGCCGCGCCGTGCGATTGATGGATGGTGACCGTCCGGCCTGTTTGCCGCTTCCAGTAAGCGGCAAATGCCTGGTTATAGTCGGCGTAAAGTTCCCGACCGACATCGAACGAGACGTTTAAAATCTCCACGGGCGGAGCGTCTCCCTGCCGACCGTCCGCCGCCCGGCCGGACGCCGAACTTTCCTCCTGAGCCGGGAGGCGGTCGTCCCGGCCTTTCTCCCCCGTCCCGGAGGCGTTGCTGCAAGCCGCAAGCCCGGCGAAGGCGACGGCGATGAAAAGGGGAAGAAGGACGAAAACCATGAATTTGTTTCGTTGCACCATCCATCCATCCTCCTTCGAAGATTTAATAGATTCTCTCCCGCGGATGATAGATCTGATCGAAGACGCCTCCATCGGCGAAATGCGTCTCCTGCGCCTTCTTCCAGCCGCCGAACACCTCGTCGACGGTAAAAAGTTCGAGCTTCGGGAACCGGTCTGGGTACCGCTTGGCGACCGACTCGAGCCGCGGGCGGTAGAAGTGCTTCGCGGCGATCGTCTGCCCCTCTTCCGAGTACAGATACTCGAGATACGCTTCGGCCACGTCGCGCGTGCCTTTTTCATCGACGACTTTGTCCACGACCGCGACCGGCGGCTCGGCCAGGATGCTGATCGAGGGGACGACGATGTCAAACTTTTCCTTGCCGAACTCCTGGAGCGCGAGAAAGGCTTCGTTTTCCCAGGCAATGAGCACATCGCCGACGCCCCGCTCGACAAAGGTCGTCGTCGAGCCGCGCGCTCCGGTGTCGAGCACCGGCACGTTTCGGTAGAGCGACGCAAGGAAGGCCTTCGTTTGCGCTTCATCGCCGCCGAACTTCTTCAGCGCGTAGCCCCAGGCGGCCAGGTAGTTCCATCGGGCGCCGCCGCTCGTCTTCGGGTTCGGCGTGATGACCTCCACGCCCGGCTTCACGAGATCGTCCCAGTCCTTGATGCCTTTCGGGTTCCCGGCCCGGACGAGGAAGACGATCGTCGACGTATAAGGAGAGCTGTTGTGGGGGAGGCGTTTTTGCCAATCCTTGTCGATCAGGCCGACCTCCGCGATCGCGTCTATGTCGTAGGCCAGAGCCAGCGTCACCACGTCCGCCTTCAGGCCGTCGATGACGGCCCGCGCCTGCTTGCCCGAGCCCCCGTGCGACTGCTGGACGGTCACCGGTTGCCCGGTTTTGTTTTTCCAGTAGGCGGCAAACGCCTGGTTGTATTCGGCGTAAAACTCCCGCGTCGGGTCGTAAGAGACGTTCAACAGCTCGACCGGGGCCCTGGGGCCTTGACCGCCCTCGACCGCCCGTCCGGACGATGCGCCTGCCTCCCCGGACGTCGAGCTTGTGTTTTGGGAGGTGCGGCCGCAAGCGGAAAACCCCAACGCGACGGCGACGATCAAGATGAAGAAGGCGAACCCGCGCCTTTTGATCCACGTCCTCATGTTCATCTCCACTCCCTTCTTCTTTGCTTTTCAACACAAAAGGCCCCTGCTCTGCCGCCCTCGGCGGTACGCCACCTCACGGCAGATGTCAGGGGCCTCTGGTCGTCCAGTCGGCCGATGGAAAAATCGGTGCAGAACAATCGGTGCTGTTTCACAGGATGGTCAGCGATGGCGCTTGGACCCGGCCTCGTTATTTTCCTGCTTCATTCCCGCTGCGGCCGCCTGTCCCTTTGCGGCCATTTTTGCGGCCACCGGGAACCGCATCTTCTCCGTCCGGTCGATTTGTACGATTTGACCGTCATGAACCGTAATTTGAACGGTTCCGTACTCCAGGCCTTCAAGCGCCTTTTCGATGCACTCCAGCCAGGCATTGTGAGGGCGAAGGCCAATCGTTTCCGACATGGCGCTCCCTCCTTGACCATCCTGCATCCGAACGATGGGGTTCGATAAGCAACGCCGTTCTTAGGCGGTATCACGAAAAAATCCCTCTTCGACAAGAAGAGTGTCAATAGCGGATTAAAACTCCCCAAAAAAATCGCGTTCGATTCCCCACAAACAGCGGATTCAGTTCCCCAAAATCATCGCGCATCATTCCCCAGACGTATGTTCGATCTACGCGGTCACCTCCTCCTTCAGCGCATGGGTCACCCCGGCGCGCAGCTTGTCCTTCATCCGGTAGCTGTTGCCGCGGATGTTGATGGTGGTGGCGTGGTGCAGGAGCCGGTCGAGCAAGGCAGAGGCCAGCACCTGGTCACCGAAGAGTGTCCCCCAGTTGGTGAAGCTGGTGTTGGACGTGATGATCAGGGAGCCATGCTCGTAGCGCTCCGACACGAGCCGGAAGAAGTTCGCGGCGTCCAAGGCGTCAAGCGGCAAGTAGCCGACTTCGTCGCAGATCAGCAGCTTCGGCTGGGTGTAGATGCGCAGGCGCTTGTCCAGCCGTCCCTCTTGGTACGCCCGTCGCAAGTCAGCGACCAGCTTCTGCATGGTCACGAAGTAGACGCTCATGCGCTGTCGAATCGCCTCCATCCCCAGGGCCACCGCAAGGTGGGTCTTGCCCACCCCCGGCGGTCCCAGGAAGATGACGTTGCTGCCCTCCCGGATGAACGTCAAGCCGGCCAGTTCGCGTATTTGTCGCTCATCGACGGACGGCTGGAACGAGAAATCGAAATCTGCAAGGGTCTTGTGATACGGGAAGTTGGCCATGCGGAGTCTGGCGTGCATGTAACGGCTGTATCGCTCCTCCTGCTCAGCATCCAGCAGTCTGTGCAGGAACTCCGCATAGGTCGCCTGGTGCCCCGCTGCCCACTCCACGCACGCCGGCAGCACCGCCGCGGCGCGCTTCAATCCCAGCTCCAGCAGCTGCTCCTCGGCCTTGGCCAAAACCAACGCCTCACTCATTGCCCCTGACCTCCCATCGCGATCTGCTCATAGACGGACAGCTCCCGCTGCTCCACGTCCGGCCCGATTTGCAACCCTGGCACCTTGCCTCGATCCGGATGAGGCGTCCCAGCCGGGATGCCCTTGAAGTGCTCAGGGTCGGTTGAGACCTGGTGCCTGCCTGTGAGCACGCGGTGTTCGGCAATGACCTGCCCGCCGTACTCGATCTGCAGGCGGCCTGACTCAAACTCCCGGACCAGCACGGTGTGCCCCACATACCGCCATGGAACGGTGTACATGTTCGTGTTCCAGGAGATGCGACAATCGCTCATGACCTTGCGCATATCGGCGTACGCCAGCGTGTACCGGCTCTTAGGCAGGGGCTTAAGCGTCTCGGCCTGAAACCGCACCACCGGCTGCTCCCGCGTCGTGCCGTGGATGCGCACATTAGCCACCGTATCCCGCCAGATGGCACCTTGCCGGTTCAGGTCGTCATGGTCCACGAACGAAACCGGCCAGAAGCTGGACCGGATATACCCGATGGGCCGTTCAATCTTCCCTTTGGTGCGACTTCGGTAGGGCTTACAGGCCTTGGGCACGAATCCGTAGTACTTGGCGAAGTCCATGTACGCCGGCTGCCAGTCGACGTGTCCATGACCGTCGTTGGCCACGACCAGCGGGGAGCAGTTGTCGCTGAGCATGACCTTTGGAACCCCGCCGAAGAACTCCAGCGCGTTCCGGAGCGCCTGGAGGATATGCCGTTGGTCCGCCGCTCTGATAAACTCCAGGTAGAGCATGCGGGAGTAGGCGAGGACCATGGCAAAGCACCATACCTTGCGCCGATGGCCCTGCGGATCCAGGTAGGGGAATGCGCCCAGGTCGATTTGCGCTTGTTCCCCCGGAGCCGTCTCAAACCGCACGGTTGCCTTGGCAGAGACAACCGGGCGGAGAGGGTGCATGAACTCGCGCAGTACGGTAATTCCGCCGGTATATCCCTGCTCCCGGATCTCGCGAAAGATTCGCTCCGCATTGAGGACGCCGATACGCATGCGCTGCTCCACATAGGCCTTGTACGGCTCCAGCTTGTGGCCTTTCACCCTACGGCTGCGCGACTTCACCCTCCCCTCCTCCTGCTGCCTCGGCTCACTCACAGCCTTGCGGATGGTTTTGCGGTCATGGCCGTATCTTCTGGCCAGTTCCGAGATGCTGACGCCCTCCTCATACAGCTTCCTGATCTCCATCTTCTCACTCTCCCTCATCACCGGCACCTCCCCAAAAGTGATGGCAGGTGCCATAGTTCGACACAGGGGTGGGGAATTCATCCCGATGATTTTGAGGAAATCATGCCGGTGATTTTGGGGAATCTTTATCCGCTGCTATTGGGGATTTTACATCCGATGTTGACAAGAGGGATTTCGAACCGCCTTCGAAATGCCCTCTTCTCATCTCTCGGAACGGCCTCGCATGCACATGCGCTCCGTCCGGACGCCTGTGACACGCGAAAAGCGCCTTCCGCAGGAGTTGGCACCAAATCTTGTGCGGAAGCGTCTCGCCCGGAGCTTGCTCCTCCGGACCCTGCGTGACCGCAGCCGATTCCGCACAAGACGGTTGCCGGGCTTCATCGGGCCAGTCCCTCCGCCGCTCTGGATAAGAAGAAGGGATCGCGTCTTCGTTTGTCCATCGCCGGCGTGGGAGTCGCCGGCGCTCACAAGGCCGTGAAAAAATCCCTCTTCGATAAGAAGAGGGATGGTTGCCGCGCATCCTCCCCCTTCTTATCTCTCGGAACGGCCTCGCGTGCGTACGTGCCTGACCGGACACCCGCGATACGCAAGGCGCGCCTTCCGCAGGAGTTGGCACCAAATCTTGTGCGGAAGCGTCTCGCCCGGAGCTTGCTCCTCCGGACCCTGCGTGACCGCAGCCGATTCCGCACAAGACGGTTGCCGGGCTTCATCGGGCCAGTCCCTCCGCCGCTCTCGATAAGAAGGTTCCCGCAGTGGGATCACGATTGAATTGTGGAAGCTTGAGACCATTTTACAAAGGAAGCTCCCCCTTGTCAAGGGCTCGGGGGCTCCATGTCAAGAAGTGTGATCAGGCGATCAGATGAGCCAAGGGAATAAAGGCCAAAAGCATCTTCCGGACAACCCCTTCGCGATTTTTGAAGCCATCACGGATCCGGTTCCGCCGTTCGATCTTCGGGTGCACGCCCTCGGTGTCGCCGTTCGTCGTCTGCCAGGGGTGATCGGCAAGGATTTCGTTCTTCCGGCGCTTAAGCGTTCGGCCCCACGGCACGAGCGCCGCGTCACTGGCTCCCTCTGCCTCAAAGCGGATCCGGTCCAAAATCGCCTTGGCTTCCTCCAGGGAGGCGGCCCGGTAGAGGTCTCGAAGCTCACCCTTGACCCCGTGAAACTGCGCCCCGTTCCGGAGTCCGGCGGATCGCGGTCGGCGCTTTCGCCGGACGCTCGGTGAGGTCTTCTTCGTTTTTGAGAAGCGGCCAGCGGGGAAGACGGTAGCCCGTGACCTCTTGTTCCACCCGCCGGGCCTCATCCACCCGGCGGCCCGCATCCTGAAGCACATGAAACGGATCGGCCACCACACGCGCTTCCGGAAGGACCCGCTGAATCAGCTTCTTCCAGCTCTCCTTGAGGTCGATCGTCACCGCCCGGATCTTTTTCCGGACGGATTCCGGAAGGCGCTTCAAAAAGGCTTCCAGCGTCCTAAGCCGATCGTCCGGCAAAAGGAGGGAAGTCGCTTCTCGGGCCAAACGCAGGTCACCGTGATACACGGCCTGTCCGCGAAAGCTGTGTTCGTCGATGCTTAAGACGACCTCCTCAAGATCCGCAAGGAGCGTCTCGATGTTCGGCGGAAACGAACGCCTCGAAGCAAAAGGCGCCGAATCGTTCCGGGGCTCAGGTTTGCCTCTTCGGCCACGCGGCGAAAGCTTCGGTCCCGCAGGTGACCGAAAAGCATGGCCATCGCCCGATCCGTCATCCGGGCCCAGGGCTTGATGCCGGGGAAGGTCTCCGTAAACCCCTTCCGACAGAAGGCAGCGGAACCGCCGCGGCCGAATCCAGAGATAGACCGGCTTTTGATCCACCCACGTGTGCAGTTTACGTCGCCACTTTGACGAACGGCTGTGAACAGAACGGCTGATGGCCTGGCAATGGGGACAGCGCGCTTCCTTTTTCGGCCGCCCGGCATACACATCGACGCTCTGCTCGTTTTGCTCAAGGCGATAGATGATCCAGCCTTGAAGACCGAGAGCGTGCCCAATAGACTATTTCATAGGCGGTCGGAGCCTCCTTGGGATGTGGTGTGTTGTTGATGACTATCCCATTAGCGCTTTGACCGCCTTTTTCCTGCTTGAGCAACCACACTTTTTAGCTTAGAGCCCGTTTATCGACGTCGATCGACACGGTTGACAGGCTCCTTAGTTCGCGTCGCCGTGAGGATCAACGGAGTACTTATCCCCTGCCGTCGGCTCGCCTCGGCGAGGAATGCTGCCAGCCATCCCAGTGCATCCAACGACCACTCCGACAGGGTGCCGCGAAACGTGACCCGGTGTCGAGAAGGCCCGAGCCACAGGTGGTTCGGGATGCCGGGCTCCAGATGCACGGCGTCTTCGTCCACCAGGGAGAGCGAATCACACGTGAAGACGTCCTGCTTGATTCCCTGCATCCACTGAAGCATTTCGGGCGCTGCTGAGGGGAGGGTCGAATCCTGGCCGCCCTCCAGCGTGATTCGCACCTCTGTCCGGAAGCGGGAGGCACAATCGGCGAACCAGCCGGTGGCCTGGAGCAGCGCTCCCACAGCGTCCAGGCGCGACGAGGCGCCCGCTGGCGCGTCGAGGCTGTGCACGGGCAGCACCACTTGCACCGCCTTCAAGCACATCTTGCCCATGCGGGCCACTACGTCGCCCGCACACGAGAGGAATGGCTGCAACGGCAGCGGCCGGTCAGCGGGAACAGGAACCGGTTCGGCCAGCGCTACCTGAAACCAGGCGATGCGAGCCGGGCTGGATCGGAAGTCTCGATCCAGCCCAGCGTCGTTCATGTGCCAGAGGCCGCCGGAAGTATGCTCCCTAGCCCCAGCCAGCCAGCCCATCGCAGACGACCGCGCGTAGAACAGGCTGTACGCGTCTTCAGTGGCAACGAGCGGATCGTACCACGGATGCAATTCCAGTTCGCCGTACAGAGCCGCAAACATGGTAATAGTGGGCCGCATGCCAGGGTACCTGGAAGGTTCCATGTTCGTATAACCGCCTTGCATCATCGCCGGCACTCAATGTTGACAGCCGGCGTGTAGAGCTTCCTAGGGTCGTCGGCCACGCCGACAAGGTCCACGTCAACGACGCTCCGCCATCCCGTTAGCTTAGTGCTGAGACAGTCCACACGTGCGGTCGCCCGGTTACCAGCACCGCCACCGGATCTCACCGTCTTACGGCCTGGCTCCCCAACATTTCTCCAAGTACCGTCACTGTAATACTCCTGCAGTTGCACAGTAACAACGGCGTATGTGGCAGGACAGTCAACGTTTTGCCACCACCCGTGCGCAGACGCTGCGATGCCTGTTGAAGATCTGTGGACATAGTCGCCTCGCGTATAGAACTTACAGAAACGAAGCGCCTCCGTGGCGTCCGTACTGCTCCCCCATTGACCGGATTCCTCCAAGCCCGCCACGTCACCTGCAGGGGCGGCCGTGGGCACGGCAGCGGGCACCGATGGATGGGCCGCAGTGACAAAGATCCAAGAGTTTGCGAGTAGTACCGCACTCATCGTCACGACGACAGATACTGACAAAGCCCTTTGGAAGCGGCCAAACGATACCCAGGCCAACCATGCGAGCCATGATCGCCAGCTTCGATAGCCTCGATACTTCATCAATGTCCCCCTTTCGTGCCAAGAAGCAGAACGACGCCGGGCAGGCTAATCCCACCGCATCACATTTGGACACCACCTCTCCGACCAGACCATGCATCGGGCTGCTGAAACTCAGGCTAACGGGTCCGGAGTCACGAAGCAACTGACGTTCAGACGGCGGCAGCGCGGCGACCGGTACGATGCACACCAGGTCGAGCGGCGCGAAGGGGTGGTCGAAGACCGGATCCCCTCCCGGCGGTCAACGTTTATCGACGTCGACCGACACGGTTGACAGGCTCCTTAGTTCGCGTCGCCGTGAGGATCAACGGAGTACTTATCCCCTGCCGTCGGCTCGCCTCGGCGAGGAATGCTGCCAGCCATCCCAGTGCATCCAACGACCACTCCGCCAGGGTGCCGCGAATGTCATCGCCGGTGTTAAACTGACCCGGGATCGCCAAGTAGGAACTGACCCACTCCCCGGCAAATACACCCTCCGAATCCGGCCACGGAGCGGGAGGTGTCCTCGGCAACATGCTGGGAGGTGGGAAGGTGAAACGCTTATACGAGCTTCATGGCGAGGGTCGGTCCATCCGGGAGATCGCGCGAATCCTCGGCATCTCCCGGAACACGGTGCGGCGGTACTTGCGCGCCACCGAGGTGCCCAAGCCGGCACCTCGGGCGGCTCGCGGCTCGAAGCTCGACCCGTACAAAGCGTTTATCCTGCAACGGGTCGCGGAAGGAGTGGAAAATTGCGTCGTCCTTCTCCGCGAGCTGCGGTCCCAGGGTTACGAGGGGGGCTACACCATCCTCAAGGAGTTCGTCCGGCCCCTGCGTCGCCCCCGATCCATCCCTGGCACGGTCCGGTTCGAGACGCAGCCAGGCATGAGGCGCAAGTGGATTGGGGCAGCTGTGCCTATACGCTGCCGGACGGTACGGTCCGGCGAAAGCGGGTCTTCGCGATGGTGCTCAGCTGGTCACGAGCCCTGTACGTCGAGTTTGTCGACCGGGCCGACACCGCGACCTTCATCCGCTGCCATCTGAACGCGTTCCGGTACTTCGGCGGAGTGCCCGAAACGTGCCTGTACGACCGGACCAAGCTGGTGGTGTTGGGGCTGGACGAGAAGGGCGAACCCAAGTGGAATGAACGCTTTCTGGACTTTGCCCTGCAGCTGGGTTTTGGGATCCGGCTCTGCCAGGGCTACCGCCCCCAAACCAAGGGCCGGGTGGAAAGCGGCATCAAGGACGTCAAGGGCAACTTCTGGCCCGCGGTTCGATTCACGGATCTGAATGACCTGAACCGGCAGGCCCTGGCGTGGTGTGATACCGTGGCCAACGTCCACATCCATGGCACCACCCATGAGCGGCCCGTGGACCGGTTGGCGATCGAACGAGGTGCCTTGCGGCCGTTGCCCTCACCGAAGTCGCCTCCCCGCAAGACGGTTACCGGGCTTCATCGGGCCAGTCCCTCCGCCGCTCTGGATAAGAAGGTTTTCACGAAGATTCAAGGATTGAATTGTAAAAGCTTGAACTCATTTTACAAAACGGATGATCTTCTGTCAAGGGATTTTCGGCTCTAAGCTAGGGACTGCTGAACGAACGAAAAACCCTTTACTGAGAAGGATTTCAGCCTCTTGATGGAGAAATCAAGTACAAGGATTTCGTGCTTAATCCCTCAAAATCCATGCACATAGGTGTTGTCTGATGTATGCATCAAGCGAACAACAGATGATTTTGCCGGATGACTTCTTTTTGCCTTTCGGTGGAAAGTTGAATAAAAACAATCGCTGGGTAAAACTCGCGCAAATGATTCCCTGGTGGAAGGTTGAGCAGCACTACGAAAAGCAGTTTCAATCCTCAACGCGTGGCCAGAAGGCATATTCCGTTCGTGTGGCGCTGGGAGCGCTCATTATTCAGGAACGTTTGGGTTTAAGCGACCGGGAAACCGTCCAGCAGATCACAGAGAACCCATACCTTCAGTATTTCCTAGGACTCCCTCATTTTCAGTAGGAGCCACCGTTTCACCCTTCGCTGCTTACGCACTTTCGCAAGCGGTTTGATGCCCATCTTCTCCAGCAAGTCAATGAGTGGATCCTGGAGGAAGAGGAAGCAAAGAGCACCCCAGCCAACGATTCGAACGCCGCTTGTCGTCATGATGATCATGACGATCATGACGATGACGATCACGGCGCTCCTGGTGAACAGATCAAGTCCAGTATCATGTGTAAATTGCCCTCTTCGGCGAATGAAAGGACAGGTCACTCAGGCATTCACAACGTGCAGCATGGCCGGCTCAGTGGATTTCTGTTGTTCCTTCTTCCACTGCCAATACTCATCCATATTCAGGTAGCGGTGCCCAGTGGTCCACGTCTCGTCTATCTCCATGAGTAGCGCTCCAAGCAACCGTATCACGGATTCCCGGTTGGGAAAGATGCGGATGACTCTTTCACGGCGGCGAATCTCCTCGTTGAGTCGTTCCACGCCGTTCGTGGTACGCAAGCGCCGCCGATAGCGATCCGGCAAGACCAGCACGGCCGTGACGTCGTCAAAGCCCTCCTCTAGCACCTTGACGGCCTTGGGTGCCTTCTCAGCGTACTCCTCCACAAATTCATTCATGAGCAGTCGGGCCGTCTTGAGGTCGGGCGCATCAAGAATGGCTCGTACACGCTTGTAGACCTCCTTCTGCAACGCCTTGGGTGTGGCGTCCAAGATATTGCGCATGAAGTGGGTCTGGCACCGTTGCCAGGTGCATCCCTGAAACTCCGTCTGCAGTGCCTTCACCAGCCCGCCATGACTGTCAGACACCACAACGTCAACGCCGCGGAGACCCCGGTTCTTCAGCCAGGCAAAGAACTCCCGCCAGCTGGCCTCCGATTCGCTGTCGCCCAACATCAAGCCAAGAATCTCACGGTACCCTTCTTCGTTGATGCCAACAGCGATCATGGCCGCTCGAGAGCGAACACGCCCTTCCTCCCGAATCCGGAGTACCAAAGCGTCCACCAGCAGGAACGGATAACGATGCTCAGCAAGGCTGCGATTATTCCATCCCTGAACGATGGGATCAAGGCGCTTGCACAGCTCGGAGACCGTGGACTTCGAGAACGTCGTGCCGCACAACTGCTCGGTGACTTTCGCCACGTCCCGGGTGGACACGCCGTTTACCACCATCTCCATCAGGGCGATGATGAACGCTTGTTCGCTGCGCTGGTACCGAGCAAACAGCTCTGTGGAGAACTGGCCATTCCGGACCCTCGGAACCCGCAACACCAGCCGCCCCACACGGGTTGTCAGGGTGCGGGTGACTGTTCCGTTGCGATAGCCTTGGCGTTCTTTCGTGCGCTCGTATGGCGCCGCTTTCAGATGCTCCTGCACTTGCGCTTGGAGGATCTGGTTGACCACACTCTCCACCAGCTTTGCCACGCCTCCATCCCGCTGAAAGAGGCCTTCCAAAATCTCGTCGTCCACGGTAATCTGGTACTGAGCCATCCGGTATCCCTCCTGGTGAAGTGTTTCTTCTCCGTCTCACATTCTACCAAAGAGGGCCGGATGGCTCATTTTATGTTACCTGGACCATCCGTTTTTACACATGATACCGGACACGACTGGTGAACAAGCGTCCTCATGCTCGCCGAACACCCCAGCGAAGTCCACGCATGGAGAACTTGCGTCCAATAAGGGGAAGCTCTTGCTCGACGCCACCTGTGCTCCGGCGGACATCGCCTATCCCACCGATCTCGCTTTGCTCAATGAAGCGCGGGAAAAACTGGAAGCCATGATCGATTGGATGCATCAAGCGAGAGAACCGGGGAAGCGTAAGCCTCGCACGTATCGAGAGAAAGCGCGAAAGGCATACCTTGCGGTGGCCAAAAGGCGTCGCGTAAAGCCGCACACCATGCGCAAGGCGATTGGGCAACAACTGCGTTACGTGAGGCGGGACCTTCGAATCATCGAGACATTGAAGGACGAAATCGGACTGCAGGTGCTCAGTCGGAAACAGTACCGGGACCTGCTCGTCATTCAAGAGCTGTATCGCCAACAAGAAGAGATGTACCGCAAGCGTACCAAACGCATGGACGGTCGCATCGTCAGCATTTCACAGCCCCATGTGCGCCCGATCGTACGGGGCAAGGCACGGGCAAATGTCGAATTTGGCGCCAAGGCAGCCATCAGCATGGTTGATGGCTATGCACGGCTTGAACATCTGGCGTGGAACAACTTTCATGAGGGACATCTCTTGCAGGAAGCAGCGGAGGCCTACCGGAAGCGCTACGGGTATTATCCGGAAGCCATTCTGGCTGACAAGATCTTCCGCACCCGAGAGAACCTCAAGTACTGCAAGGAACGCGGTATTCGCTTAAGTGGGCCGCCTTTGGGCAGGCCTTCACCGGCTTCCCGAAGTGAACAGGCTCAATTTGAAAAGCAGGATACGAGAGAACGCAATACGATTGAAGGAAAGTTTGGCGAGGGCAAGCGCTTTTATGGGCTTGGCCTGGTTCGCACACGCCTTCAAAGAACGAGTGAAACCGTCATCGCGCTCACGCTTTTGGTGATGAACCTGGAGAGGCGACTGCGCCTTCTTTTGTACGCATTTTTAAGATTGTTCTTCAGGCTAGCTCCACCTGTTCAAATAACGACATCATGATTCGTTCAGCAGTCCCTAAGCTAAAAAGTGTGGTTGCTCAAGCAGGAAAAAGGCGGTCAGAGCGCTAATGGGATAGTCACCAACACCACACCCCATCCCAAGGAGGCTCTGACCGCCTATGAAACAGTCTATTGGGCACGCTCTCGGTCTTCAATGGATCATCGATCGCCTTGAGCAAAATGAGCAGAGCGTCGATGTGTATGCCGGGCGGCCGAAAAAGGAAGCGCGCCGTCCCCATTGGCCGGGCCATCCGCCGCTTACGTTCACCGCCGTTCGGCAAAGGGGCGGCGTAAACTGCACACGTGGGTGGATCAAAAGCCGGTCTATCTCTGTCTTCGGCCGCGGCGGTGCCGCTGCCTTCTGCCGGAAGGGGTTTACGGAGAGCCGGAAGCAGCGGATTCAGCGGGTCCTTCCGGAAGCACACGTGGTGGCCGATCCGTTTCACGTGCTTCAGGATGCGGGCCGCCGGGTGGATGAGGCCCGGCGGGTGGAAAGATGCACCGGCCACCGTCTTCCTGCCGGCCGCTTCGCAAAAACGAAGCAGACCTCACCGAGCGTCCGGCGAAAGAGGCGGCCACGACCCGCTGGGCTCCGGAACGGGGCGCAGTTTCACGGGGTCAAGGAAGAGCTGCGAGACCTCTCCCGGGCCGCCTCCCTGGAGGAAGCCAAGGCGATTTTGGACCGGATCCTCTTTGAGGCAGAGGGAGCCAGTGACGCGGCGCTCGTGCCGTGGGGCCGAACGCTCAAGCGCCGGAAGAACGAAATCCTTGCCGATCACCCCTGGCAGACGACGAACGGCGACACCGAGGACGTGCACCCGAAGATCGAACGGCGGAACCGGATCCGTGATGGCTTCATAAATCGCGAAGGGGTTGTCCGGAAGATGCTTTTGGCCTTTATTCCCTTCGCTCATCGGATCGCCTGATCACACTTCTTGACATGGAGCCCCGCCGGTTGCCGGGGCCAGAGCTACATCTCCACCTCTAATTGTTTATCCATTTTCTTTCTCTTCTTCGACTTCAGAGTCTTCAGATCGTGCTTTGACTTCGGATCGCTTTCGATCGCACAGGAAATCCACCAATTATCTCAATATACCCTGGCTTTGGAGCGATTCAATTAACTCCTCGACCATGATCTCATTTTTCGTGCCCAGCGCCTGCATCAATAATGTTAACGCTTCCCGGTATGTCGGCGGTCCCTTCCGGTAAAGGACCGCATCGGAAATCCCGGGGATTGATTTGATTCGCTCGATCGGTTCCTCCTTGATCCGCTCCGTCAGGACATGGAAGACCCAGTTCAGGCGCATGATTTTTTCCTCATCAAAAGCGACGCCGTACCGGATTCGCCAGTCAAAGTAAGCAAACTTCGGATCGGTTACCTTGGCATACGCGAGCTCGATGATCGCCATCCTTAACAATAAGATTTCATCCCTCAGATCCTGAAGTTCTGACTTCAGGCGGCGAATCTCTTCTTCGCACAAGGCGCATTCCTCCCCCTCGCTCAGAGCTAAGACGGGAAACATGAGTGCTTGAGTAGGCGACAACGTTCTGGGAATCTTCCTTGCATTATGGACGAAGCGTGGGCAGGCCGAAGCGTGGGCAAAATCCCGTACGCCGGTGATGGGAAAATTCCCGCCCGCAGATGCCCACGCCGGCAGTAGACAAAATCCCCTTTGCCGGCTAGGATGAACACAGACACCCGAACGAGCCGAATCCCCGCCGGGACCGGACCCCCGACGGCGCTGCCGCCCCCGGGCACCGGCGCAACGAAGCGCAACGATCCGAGACGCCGGACGGCGCCGACGCGTCGCTGCGCCATAGCGCCGGCGACACGAGACGCCAGATAACGCCTAGGCGTCGCCACGCCGAACAGCATCTATGCGGCCGAGTCCGGGTCCCGGCGACAAATCGGACAGGAAGGATGCAAGCGAATGAATGCTTCCCAGAACGCTCCCCAGCATGACGCCATTCCAGACGCCCCTCCGCATCACGCCCCCCAAAACGAGGACGGCATCCATCGGTCGACCGGGCACCCGGCGCACGCCGGCTACGCCGTCCTGCACGACGCGGCCATCGCCGAGCTCGCCGCGGCCGGCATGATCGAGCCGTTTACGCCGGAGCAAGTGCGGGAGGTGGACGGCCGCAAGCTCATCTCCTACGGCCTCTCCAGCTTCGGCTACGACGTCCGCATCGCCGGCGAATTTTACATCTTTGCCTCGCTGGACGCCGCTGTCGTCGATCCGAAGAATTTTCCGTCGTCGGCGATGGTCAAAAAGGAAGTCGGGCCCCACGAAGCCGTCATCATCCCGCCGAACAGCTATGCCCTCGGCCGCTCCCTCGAATACTTCCGCCTGCCGGACGACGTCGTCGGCATCTGCCTCGGCAAATCGACGTACGCCCGCGCCGGCATCATCGTCAACGTCACCCCCCTCGAGCCGGGCTGGGAAGGGCACATCACGATCGAAATCTCGAACGCCACCCCCCTTCCGGCCAAAGTGTACGCCCACGAAGGGATCATGCAGATCATCTTTTTCCGCGGTCCGCGTCCCGGCGTCACCTACGCGGACCGGAGCGGCAAATACCAGCGCCAGCGCGGCGTGACGTTTCCGCGGGTGTGAGCCTGGTCTACATCCCGCACGGCGCGCCGAAGCGGGCCTCGTAAGCCTCATACCGCGCCTCTTCCTCCGGACCGCCTTTTCCATCACCAACCGGCCAAACGCCGAGAGCGCCACCGCCACCAGGATCGGAATACCCCTTTAAACGAAAGCGGACGGCTTTCCGCTTGCGAACGGCGCGCGCCGTGCATCATGAGCGGCGTGAGCACCTCCAGGGGAAACCGTTCCTCGACGACCGCCGGCCGATCCCGGAGAGACGCCCAATCGTACGTCATGCCTCATCCCCCTTCGGATACAGGCGAAACCGCACATGGCGAAATATGCGCTCCGTCACCACGCTCCCGTCCGGTTCGCGCCGTTCCCGCACCTCCCGCCGCGTCGTGGCGTAGATCGGAACGAGCCCGGCCCGGCGCGTTCTCGCCACCAGCCAGACCGTCGCCCCATACTCTCCCTGAATGAGGACGTAATCCCCCGGGTGTCCGGTCTCCTCCATCCAAACCGCAATCGGCCGAAGCCAGTCATCGAGGCGCGAAAGTTCCGGATCGACGTTGGACCAACGGGCCTGAAGGTCCTCCGGGAGCTGAACGAACGTCGTCACGCCGAACCGCTCCTCGGCCTCCCGCTTTTGCTCGGGAAGAAGCGCATGCGACATGACGATCAGAAGCTGTCGGCCCCCGCATTCTCCGGAAGCCGCCGGCCTTCCTTCCGGGGACGCCGGCGGACGTCCCGGCGGCGCCGGCTCACCGGTCATGGACGCAGGGGGGCCCTCCGGTTCCGGGGACGACGCCGGGTGCTTACGGCCCGATGCGCCCGTCGGCTCCCCATCCGGCTCCGCTGCAGGCGTCTTCGGCGACCCGCGCCGCCCCACCCGCTCGATCTCCGGCGCCAGCGTTTCGTCAAGGGTTTTTGCCCAGGTGAGAAGATGCTCGAGCCCGCGGATCAGTTTTTCCGCCTCGGGACGGCTCTTTTTGCGTATACCGGCGTGGTTGAGGCTGTTTCGATAGTCCATTAGTCGACCGTAGCCCTCTTTGATGAGATCCTGATACGGGCGAAGCCGTTCTTCGACGTCCGCCCGAGCCGGGGAAGCGTTTTCCGCCCTGTTTCCTGAAGCGCCACCTTCCGGCTCAGCAACCTTGCCAAATCTCACCATACTGGACAACACCGGTCCGACGACTTGTTCACGAGCCACTTCGTCGTCCGGATCGATGCCGGTCGCATGCGCCGCCAGAGTGATCACCCCTTCCCGCAAAAACGTATACGCCTGCTGGATCATCCCGTGCTCCCGGCTCCACCGGGCGGCGTCCAGCTGCACATGGGCCGGATCGACAAACCGTCCCTCAAACTTTTCCTTCACCTTTCCGAGCAGCGGGTTTAAAAGCGGTAAAAAGGAGATCGTCTGCGCTTCCGCTTCCCGGAGCGCTTCCCTCACCCGGTTCGCCAGATCGATGAGCTCAGGCGCCCGACACGTGCGCATCGCGTCGGTGAAGGATTTCAACGCGTCGACGAGCCGCTGATGGGCTATGAGCGCCTTCCCGTCTTCCTCCCTCCCGGACCGATCGGCGATGTCCCTTCTTTTGCCGGCGGTAAAATAACGGCGCCGGGCGTCACGGACGATCGCCTCCAGCGCGTCGGCGTTTCCGGAACGTAAAAAATCCTCGGTTGCCATCGCCCAGTCGAGGAGTGTGACAAACGGCATGAGGTCAATGATTGGATTTTCTTGCTCGGGACCGTTAAATTTTCCGTAATAAATCCCTTCGATGAACACATCTTTCAAAAAACGCGCATACTGAACAACGGAAAAAACAAAAAAGGGGAGAGAACGAAAAGCGTGAGTAATATCAAAAATAACTCTATCGCCCTGATGAATTTTTTCCAGGACTATCTTGTAAATCTCCCACAGAGAGGGTTCATCGTCACCGTCTGGGATCGGGATTAAGCGAACATTTCGGTCCATCGTATGCCCGCGTCCAAGTTCAGCCAGCGCCCGCCGAAGTTGAGCCTCCAGTTTGTCATCGCCGATCCAGTTCGTCTTATACGCGCCATCCGTGACCAGCACGATCAACCGGTCGTCCGGGTCAAAATCCGTAAGCAAAAATTCATAAAAGGCCACCTGGACATACGAAGTGCTCCGGCTCCTCTGACCCCGAAAGCGATAATGAGCAGCTTGATACGGGTTTGTCCCCAAAAACGAAATCAACTTCCGCGCCACCGCGCCTCCTCCCTTTCGCCCCCGTCCTTTACCCTACAAGAAAAACGCCGTTTCCGCCTTCTCCCGCCCGAGCTTTCGCCGGCGGACGTCCCCGGCGGACCGCAAAACGTAGAAAAGGAGCGCATCCTCTTCCGGATCGATGATCTTCTTCAGCTCGTCTTGCAGCCGCTCGAACTGCGCCGCCGTAAGCTCCCCTTCGAGCACCGAATTCTGCACCCACGTCAGATACCGCCGGGCCGTTTTCAGCACCCGAGCCACCCGATCGACGTGCACGTCGTAGACGAAGATGACGTAGATCCGTTTTCCCTCCTTCCTGTGCCGTCCGGGACGGTTCCCGCGGTCCTTTGCCTTTAGGCGTTCATCCTCGCCTCGGCCCGTCTGTGCTTCACCGCACCTCGTCACCCGTTTCGCCCCAGCGAGCAGAACCATGGGAACGCGTCCGCTCATCAAGCGGGCTCGGCCGCTCACCACCGGGCCCGAAAGGGAACGTATTCGGCATCCCCCAGAAAATGTTTTTCGAGCTTATACAGCTCCAGCCGCAAAAGGCGACGATAGCTGACATTGCGTTTTAACGGGCGGTGATGAAACGTCGCTTTCATCCGCTCCTCCCACGCCTGAAGCACAATCTTTCGCCCTTCTTCGGTGAGATAAATCCCACCGAGCGTGGCGGTGAAGTGCTTCGGCTGAATCTGCTTCTTCTGCACGAGACGGATGACGAGACGATCGGCGAGGATCGGTTTGAACACCTCCGCCACGTCCAGGTGAAGCGTAAACCGCCGGAAATTCGTCTCATGCAAATAGCCAATGCGCGGATCGAGATGAGTTTTGTAAATTTCCGACAGGATCGCCGTGTACAGAAGCGTATTGGCAAACGAAAGGAGCGCGTTCAAGGCATTGTGCGGCGGACGACGACTCCGGCGAACGAAGGCGAACTCGGTTCCGTCGAGGATCGCATCCATGGCGCGATAATAGGCTTCCCACGCCTGCCCCTCGGCCTGCATGAGCTGCGGAACGCGGGTGAGCTCCTCCAGGCGCGCCTGGTGCCCCGCGATCTCTTCGGCCAGCGGCTCGATCGCCGAATGCCCGCGCCGAATGTAATACCGGAGAACCTGTTGCAGATGAAAGAGGCTCCCTGCGACGAACTTGCGGGCGAGCGCAAGGCGCCGCTCATCATCGAGATAATGCATCACCTGCCGCAGCAGCAGATGGCCGGAGCTATAATGCTCTCGGGGATAATACGTCCCGACGTAATGGCCGTAACGATTGAAAAAGTGGATCGGGATGAGGTGCTGCGTCATAAACTCCAAAAACCGCTTGTTCAGCTCCACCTCACCGAAAATGAAGATGTCCTGGATCCGCTCGATCGGCACATAGCGCGGCCGGTCGTCTCCTTCCCGGTCAAAACGAAGCGTCCGGTCTTTTCGGCTTAAGCGGCCGCTTCCGGTGATGTACAGCGTCTCCTTCACCGGCCCCACCCTCGTCGTCCAACCCGTTTTTCCTTACGCTTCTTGAACCTCCGGCGCCGGATCCTCCGTCTCCGGTGCCGGATGCTCGGGCTCATCCACCCAGCAAAATTCCAGAAAAGCGCACGATCGACAGGATGGGATCCAGGCCGCCGGGGGCGGGCTCGGCCGCGCCAGCACCTCGCCAAGCGCGCGGATCGAGGCGAGCAAATGGGCCTCCCCTTCTCCATCCAGGAAGACGTCGAGCCGTTTCCGTTCCTTCGGCACCCGGATCTCGCCGCGGGCCGAGATTCCGTGTTCCTTCAGCCGCCAGAGGTAAAACAGAACCTGCAGGCGCGCGCCTTTGACCATCCGGGAGGATTTTTTAACCTCAACGACGATGACGGCATCGCCGTCCGTGTCGAGCACGTCGATCTTGGCACCGGGCAGGCTCACTTCCCGCGCCCCTTTCCGCGGATAAGCCGTCTTTGCGATCCAGCGGCCGAGGCTCAGATTCCCGTGATCACGATCCGGCGTGATCTGCCGCGAATAAAGCCAAGCCGACCGGGAACAGACCACCCAATGATAAAGAAGCGAACCGGTCAGCGGCGTGACTTCGGAATAGGGTTCATGCATCATCCTCTACCTCAGGAGTTTTAAGCTTTTGACCCCAACCATGTCTCAACCGTGGTGATTAGCGAACGGGATGCCCGGTTTTGTTTCGTTCCGAGGCCAACGTCGGCACCACGCAGCCGAATCCCTGTGAATTTTTGGAACCCAACCCGGCGCTTAACGCCAGTTCCAGCAGCTTGGGATCGCCCGTCAACCGATACGTCCCCAACCATCCCTTGATGATCGTCCCCCGGAAACGGACGATTTTTTGGTCTTCCTTGTGGCTAGGGAAGCAGGAACGGGGAAAGCTAGCCACGGCCTAGGTTCGAAAGAATCTACAAACCGTCGGTACGGGGCCGGGGGGAGCGGCCGCGTTTTTGGTTGTTCTATTCGTTTGGACGTCAGACCTCGTCGGGCGAAGAAGGTCGATCCAATGGACTTAATTCACCAGCCTTTTAGTGCAAGCCCTCGGCCAGCAGGTCGAGCACCCACACGCCGCCTTCCTCGTGCAGGAAGATGCGTTTGTCGGCAAAGGCATAGACTTCGTGGGTAGACGGAGGGAGCGGGTTTCCCTTCAACTGCTTAAATGTGTGGGAGCTTACATGTTCTTGGCGATTACTGACCAGATACCGCACAAAGGCATCGATCGCCTCGTTGATGTACCGCATCTCCCGCTGGCCTTCGTGGGGGCGGGCGGATTCGACAAACTTGCTCCCGTACCGCACGTGCGGTGAAGGCGAAGGCAAAAGCTCCTTCTGATAAAAGCGCGCCTTCGTCCCTTGCCACACCATTTTCCCCCACACCGACAGCGTAACCGTCCCGTCGTCTCGGCGCTGGAGCAAAGCCTCGGGCAGGCCGTGCGCCTCGCCAGCCGGCACTGCCTCCTGAAGCTCGGCCATCCGCCGCACCAAGGGCACATGGGCTTCCAGTGAACGCTCCGGCTCCCACTGCACCGGCAGGCGCGGGATGCGCAAGAGTTCCTTGCTGCCCTCAAAGATGTTAACGATTTCGTCGGCCATCACCATGCCGATGGTGCTCAGCACAAGCAGTGTAGCCTTAAACCCGCCGGTGGTGTTGAACACCACGGTGTACCCGCTCTCCTTATAGGGACGAAGGGTCTCCTCCACCCACTTCAAAAGGTGCCCGACCGAATCCTGAAAAACGCTGGCGTTCTTTGTGCTCAGGCCAGGTACCTCAACGGCCTCGACCTGCGCAAACCCTTGATCCTCCAACCAAAGCTTGAGAATTTTCGTGCACAACCTTCCCTGGTAAGTATCGGAATGGAGCATAAAGTGCACGTCGCGCTTGGCCTCGCTGGTCGGCGTTCCGCCATAGTACCCCAGCAGCCCGTTCAATTCGGCGCTCAGGTCGCGCACGTCGCTATAGCTGCGCGCTGCCAGATAGCCGAGGGCCTCGTGGGCCAGCTGTTCCAGCTTTTCCTGCTCCTCTTTCGTCAGCTCCCCTTCGCGGCGGTTGGCCAACTGCGTAAGCCATTCCTGCTCATCGGGTTTCACGGCACGTAGCACGCTCGTCCCCACCGTCGTCACCATCACGCGCATGGCGCATCCTCCTTCGCCATTCGAACATTCATGCCGCCTGCTCCAACCCGCGGCGATTCAGCAAGCCCCAGTGAGTGAGTGCCGATTCGGCTATCCATCTGGTACACGTGCACGCGCACGTCGTTGCCCAGCTCTGCACCCACCATGGCCGCCAGCGGCACCGGGCCGCGGAAGAACAAATGGATCAAGTCATAGCCTTGCTAGGCAAAATAGGCCCGGGCTCGGCGCAATTTGTCGAGGACCTCGTCGGCCTCGTGCGGCGCATGCGCATTCGTTTTGATGCGGACAGCACCCTGATCGCTCAGTCGGCCGACGGCGCAGCTCCTCAAGGTTAATCAAGGTGGATGATTTTGGTTGTTCGGTCAATGGCCAGTTACAGGGTTTCACAATCCATCACGCATTTCCCCTACGCCTCTTCGACGGGGCGGCAGAGGGAGGCGTAGCCGTAACCGACGGCCGTCTTGGCCCCGATGCCAAAAAGTTTCAGAGCCTCGATCAACAGGGCGCCCGCCTCTCCCAAGAGGTGCGCCGCCTTCTTTTCCTCCACTTCTGGGGAAACTCCAATGGCCACGCGAAAGGTTGGCTGCTCCACCGTCACAAAAAAGACCGGAACGGGGTTGTGGAAATCAACCGGGGGCTCTCCTCTCATGTAATAGGGCCCATAATGCGAGTTCATCACGTCCATGCGTAACGTGGGCGCTTTGAGCGGGAAAGCGTCGAAAAACACCACCTGTCCCCGCTTGCGGATCGTTCCGAAGAGGGCTTGGTAGGTTTCGTCCTGGGCCGCCGCCTGTTTGTCGCCGCCAAAACACTGGTCGACGATATAGTGGGCCAGCGTGCCCTTCACTGATGAGGAAGGAAGATAGGGAAGGCCATAAACCGGATGGAGGGTAAGGCCTGTCTCGTACACGCTGGATCCGCCCAACCCGACGACCAACCGTCCGGCAAAGGTGACGTCATAGGCGCGCAGCCAATACCCCGCATCACGCAGGGCAGCCCAGTGGCGCTCGGCCCACTGGCTCACCTGGTGTTCGTCGAAGAGCCTGCCATTTTTTTTGTGCACCGCATCCTCAAAGGCGCGCACCTCAAATTTCCCGTCAACAAAGTTGGCCGCCTTGTGGAACAGGAGGTACGCGTTGTCAATCTCCGGATTGAGTTCCTTCACGCGTTTGGGAAGATAAGTGTTCTCGATGGAGAAGGAGACCTTATTCTTCTCTCCCGGCTTCCCAGTTACGTGGCGTGCGGCGCCCGCTTTGCCCCTTCGCCCGTCTCCGCTACGTCCCCTGCCACTGCCGTACTGCACCGCTGTCCCTCCTTTCTTCTCTGCCGCTTTAAGCTTCGGAGGTCATCCTCTCGCCATCCTCACCGTCCACCATCTCAGCGCCGCGCGGGTTTAAGCCCTCCGCAAACCGGCGCAGCCACTGCAAAAAGGAGAGCACCTCCTGCGTGGCCAGGCGATAGGACCGCGGGTCAAGAGATACGATGGCCTCCGTCAGCCGATCTGGCCCATTCACATCCTCTCTGTTCTCCTTCAGCTGGTCGTACGCCTTGCGCAGGATTTCGCGCAAGATGCTGTGCTCTTCCAGCCATTGGCGCACGTGGGTGTACAACAGTCCGTAGGCCTCCGCGTCGGCGCCGCGCTTTTCGGCCCCAAACTTGGCCTTGGCAAAAACGAAGGCCAGCGCCGCCCCCAGGCCGTTGGTCTGGATCAGCGAGGGCAATCGTCGCACATAGGACACGTACTTGTCGCTCTCTTTCCCTTGCTTTGCGAAGTCAAACGCCACTTTCGCCCGGTGCAGGGCCACCTGTTGCGCTCCCACCTTTGCCACCGGCCTGTTCCTCCTCTCGCCAAAGAATTTGCGTCCGCACCAGCCCTTTGCCCAGCGTGGCATTGCCGCCTAGCTGAAACACCTTGGGCAAGTGCGCCACAAAGGTCTTCATCACGCTCACCGCATCGGAAAGCGAACGCTCCTCAATAAAGGGAGGCGCCGCCATTACAAGGCTATATAGCACGCTTTCCGTGGGTAGGTATTCTTCGGTAAACAGGCCTCCCCGCTGGACCGTCCCCTTCTGGTTGTCAATGCGCACCCGCGTCACCACTTCTGTCTGGAAGGTGACGAGGTCACGGAAGGTGTCGTTGTCCACGACGACAAGGCGCTGGGCGATCGCCTCCTTGCGAGCCTCGTCGGGCATCACCCATTCCCGCAGCCACGAGGCCCACTTGTCAACGGCGGGATCGGAAACGACGCTAACGGCATACTCGTCGAGGACGACCATCTTGTTCTCATGCACCAAGATGCTCGAGGAGGTCACCGTTCCCGCCTTGGGAATAGAGGGCAGCGCCTGCAGCGCACGATTGGCGTTCTGTTCCGCCGCCCACGCCAAGTCACGGTACAGGCGCGCCAGCACATCGGGACAGGTGACCCAGGCAAACACCCCCTTCATCGAACGCATTGGGAACAAGAGCATTCGCGCGTCGGTAAAGCCGAGAGCACCCATGTGCGCCGTGCTGTCTGACACCTCTTCAGGGCCAAACAGCACATTTACCTGAGCTTCCGGCATCTGTTTGACAGCGGCAAACTGTTCGCGCAAGCTCCCTTTCAGCCCCGAGGCCTCCACCTTGGGGAACGACGTAACGCGTTCGCGCTGGATGGGCAGGTCGACGATGCCCAAATCCTGACCCGCTCCGGCATGCAACGGCGTCTCGCAGGTCAAAAAGAGCGGCGCGACCAATCGGTACATCCGCTTTCCTCCTTTGACGTTTCGTTCGACATGGATTCTTAGCTGGGTTCGCGAGCCACCACCGCCAAGCCAAACCCTTCCTCCTGGCGGAAGTCGGAGAGGGAAACGCAGTGGAACGCCTTGACCACATCGGTGGAAGTCGCTGGAGGCTGGGCGGAAAAATAATACACCGAACCGGCCGGCACGGCGCGCCACATCGGCTTGGGGCGGCCCTTGGACATGTCGAAGCCGCCTACATTCACGTAGCGTCCTACCGCAGCGGCCAACAGCTCCACCGTCACCCCACGGAAGGTCCCCACGTAGCCCTTCTCGGCCTCGACGCGCAGCCAACCGGGATGCCACCCGTTAGCAAAGAGTGCCGGGGTCAGGAGGACCACCTTGAACGCCCGCGGGTCGACCTCGGGCGCCGGCCACGCCGTCGGTTCCTCGTGGGTGAAGGCGGCAGTCCGCCCTTCTCCCCCCAGGCGCAACACGCCCCTCTCGGGAAGGACAAAGGGCGCATTGCTCGGCGCGCTGTTGTCCGCCTCGTAATCCACCACCAGCGACACATCCGGGTGCAACCGTACCATTCCCGCGCGGTACAGCATGCCCTCCCGCACGTGGCCGGTCGCCGGCGAGCGCCCGATTCCCACCTTGTATTCCGTCACCACGAGTGACGGAGAACGGGACGAACGAAGCCGAACCGGAACCGGCCCCCGACGGCTCGCTCCGGTCAGGTACTTGGCAAAGTCGGTTGCCGTGCACAGCCCCTGCTCCACGGACTCCACGCGCCGGTCATCCGAAAAGGGCGAGACGAGCACCTGGGGCAGCGGGTAGTTGGATATCCCCTCCACACGTCTGCGTGCAAGGATCACCGTCGGCGCTTCGTCCTTCTGGCCCTTCTCTCGCACTTCCCTTACGCAATCCAGAGGCAGAGGGACGAGCAACTCGTTCCCCCGGCTCAGATACAGGCCGCGCAGACGTAACACCGCCGTGGGATCGATACCCTTTTGCCCCCAGGCATTCGTCTTCTTCAGGCGCGCAAACAGCAGGGGATGGTGGGCGAAAAACAGCGTCCGCAGTGCACCATACACCACCCCGGGCGACGGGGGGAACTGGCTGGTGGCCACATGATCGCTGCCCATCGTAAAGGGTTTGCCGTCGCGGAAAAACAAAGGGTCCAACGCCGCGATGCGCATCCGCTTAGTCATGCCCATCGTCCCATTTCTCCTTTAAAAATACGAGAATGTTGAGCAGATCGATGAAGGTGCGCCAGTCGCCGCCCCGCGTGGCATCACCGGAGCTTGCCTTCTTCTTGCCGCGGCAGAACCGATGCAGCACGCGAAGGTCCTCCACCAACGCCTGCACCCAGGCCTCGCGTGTGTCGCGGTTGTTCGTCTGCGCGGCGCGGCGTGCCACCCGGGCCAGCTCGATCCAGGCCATCTCCTGCAGAGCGTGATCCTCCATGGATCCACCCGTTTCGGCCGCCCCCAGAATCGACGCCATCCAGCCGGCAAAGGCGCGCACCCACCGCGTGCTGAAGCGCTTCTGCCGCCAATGGGCGTCCACCTTGGCGATAGCGCCTCCCAGGCCGCCGCCCTGGCCGTCCTCCCACGCCAGCACCGCCTCGACGGCTTCGCCGCTCCGCTTCAGTACGGCCACGCCCAAGGCGTTGCGCCCGCTCTCCTTCGCCTCCTTCTCCACACGCCGCGCGATTTCCAGAACATGGGAGAGCGGATCCTTGTAGTGGGCGATCACCAATCCGGCAGAAAAGGTCAGCCGTTCCGCGGTCACTTCCTCCAGGTTGACCTGTTTCGCAAACTCGGTCCGCAATTCTTGGGCCGTTTCAAACACCCGGTCAAGCGCCAAAAAGGCCAACAGGTCGTCGCCGCCGGCGTAGACGACCTTGCCCTTAGGAGGATGTAGATATTTGCGCACCCAGACAGCGTATTCCCCTAGATTGTTGCTGAGGAGGTCGTGAAAGCGGGGCAGAGGCATGTGCGCGGGCTTAAAGCGCCCCGCAAACCAGTCGCCCATCCGATCACCGTCAAACACCATCAGGGCGTAGTAGGGCACCAGGGGGAGCGGCTCCTTCGGCTTTAGTCCCATGCGCCGCTTGAGCCGACTAAAGACGTTCCTATAGACTCTCTCGGTGGCTTGGTCCTCAGTGAAGGGTGTCAATAGCGGATTAAAACTCCCCAAAAAAATCGCGTTCGATTCCCCACAAACAGCGGATTCAGTTCCCCAAAATCATCGCGCATCATTCCCCAGACGTATGTTCGATCTACGCGGTCACCTCCTCCTTCAGCGCATGGGTCACCCCGGCGCGCAGCTTGTCCTTCATCCGGTAGCTGTTGCCGCGGATGTTGATGGTGGTGGCGTGGTGCAGGAGCCGGTCGAGCAAGGCAGAGGCCAGCACCTGGTCACCGAAGAGTGTCCCCCAGTTGGTGAAGCTGGTGTTGGACGTGATGATCAGGGAGCCATGCTCGTAGCGCTCCGACACGAGCCGGAAGAAGTTCGCGGCGTCCAAGGCGTCAAGCGGCAAGTAGCCGACTTCGTCGCAGATCAGCAGCTTCGGCTGGGTGTAGATGCGCAGGCGCTTGTCCAGCCGTCCCTCTTGGTACGCCCGTCGCAAGTCAGCGACCAGCTTCTGCATGGTCACGAAGTAGACGCTCATGCGCTGTCGAATCGCCTCCATCCCCAGGGCCACCGCAAGGTGGGTCTTGCCCACCCCCGGCGGTCCCAGGAAGATGACGTTGCTGCCCTCCCGGATGAACGTCAAGCCGGCCAGTTCGCGTATTTGTCGCTCATCGACGGACGGCTGGAACGAGAAATCGAAATCTGCAAGGGTCTTGTGATACGGGAAGTTGGCCATGCGGAGTCTGGCGTGCATGTAACGGCTGTATCGCTCCTCCTGCTCAGCATCCAGCAGTCTGTGCAGGAACTCCGCATAGGTCGCCTGGTGCCCCGCTGCCCACTCCACGCACGCCGGCAGCACCGCCGCGGCGCGCTTCAATCCCAGCTCCAGCAGCTGCTCCTCGGCCTTGGCCAAAACCAACGCCTCACTCATTGCCCCTGACCTCCCATCGCGATCTGCTCATAGACGGACAGCTCCCGCTGCTCCACGTCCGGCCCGATTTGCAACCCTGGCACCTTGCCTCGATCCGGATGAGGCGTCCCAGCCGGGATGCCCTTGAAGTGCTCAGGGTCGGTTGAGACCTGGTGCCTGCCTGTGAGCACGCGGTGTTCGGCAATGACCTGCCCGCCGTACTCGATCTGCAGGCGGCCTGACTCAAACTCCCGGACCAGCACGGTGTGCCCCACATACCGCCATGGAACGGTGTACATGTTCGTGTTCCAGGAGATGCGACAATCGCTCATGACCTTGCGCATATCGGCGTACGCCAGCGTGTACCGGCTCTTAGGCAGGGGCTTAAGCGTCTCGGCCTGAAACCGCACCACCGGCTGCTCCCGCGTCGTGCCGTGGATGCGCACATTAGCCACCGTATCCCGCCAGATGGCACCTTGCCGGTTCAGGTCGTCATGGTCCACGAACGAAACCGGCCAGAAGCTGGACCGGATATACCCGATGGGCCGTTCAATCTTCCCTTTGGTGCGACTTCGGTAGGGCTTACAGGCCTTGGGCACGAATCCGTAGTACTTGGCGAAGTCCATGTACGCCGGCTGCCAGTCGACGTGTCCATGACCGTCGTTGGCCACGACCAGCGGGGAGCAGTTGTCGCTGAGCATGACCTTTGGAACCCCGCCGAAGAACTCCAGCGCGTTCCGGAGCGCCTGGAGGATATGCCGTTGGTCCGCCGCTCTGATAAACTCCAGGTAGAGCATGCGGGAGTAGGCGAGGACCATGGCAAAGCACCATACCTTGCGCCGATGGCCCTGCGGATCCAGGTAGGGGAATGCGCCCAGGTCGATTTGCGCTTGTTCCCCCGGAGCCGTCTCAAACCGCACGGTTGCCTTGGCAGAGACAACCGGGCGGAGAGGGTGCATGAACTCGCGCAGTACGGTAATTCCGCCGGTATATCCCTGCTCCCGGATCTCGCGAAAGATTCGCTCCGCATTGAGGACGCCGATACGCATGCGCTGCTCCACATAGGCCTTGTACGGCTCCAGCTTGTGGCCTTTCACCCTACGGCTGCGCGACTTCACCCTCCCCTCCTCCTGCTGCCTCGGCTCACTCACAGCCTTGCGGATGGTTTTGCGGTCATGGCCGTATCTTCTGGCCAGTTCCGAGATGCTGACGCCCTCCTCATACAGCTTCCTGATCTCCATCTTCTCACTCTCCCTCATCACCGGCACCTCCCCAAAAGTGATGGCAGGTGCCATAGTTCGACACAGGGGTGGGGAATTCATCCCGATGATTTTGAGGAAATCATGCCGGTGATTTTGGGGAATCTTTATCCGCTGCTATTGGGGATTTTACATCCGATGTTGACAAGGGACGTCCCTCGTTGAGGGCAAACAGGTATTGCGGTTCGAGGTCTTTCTCCGACAGCCCTTCTTCCCGGAGAGCGGAGTCCAGCTCCTCCTTCAGCGGATAGAGGGCGACGTGGGCCGTCGACGGAAAACCTTCCTCGTAATCCGGAATCTTCTTACGCAGGTACTCCCCGGCCACTCGCTTGACCATGCCCACGCCCCCCAAGGCCTCCCCTTCGGCCAAATAGTGCAAATTCACATGGTGCACTGCCACCGGGGTCGGCTCCGTCTGTCGGACCAGGTAGGGCACGGCATCCTTCTGGGAGGGACGATAAAAAAGCACGTTCTCCTCGCCAGTCATGGCGCATTTTCGCCCCGCTTCCGGGGGGCGAATTGGCGCAAAGGCGCGCAGGTTCTTGAGGGCAGCAAAGTGCTGCTCGGCCCTGCGGTATTCATCCTCAAAAGTCTCGGCTTGTCCAGAATAGGGAAAGAACAGCCAATGGATTTGAAAGTACCGCTGCAGCTGCTCCTTGAATAGCTCGCGCTGCTTGGCGTGCTCCCTCGACAGAAGCTCCAATTTGTCGGCCGCCTCCGTCCCGATGGCCAACCATTCGGCACGCACTCGCTCCTCCACAAATCGCCCTGCGCGGCGCAGCGTCTCCTCGCTGCCCTCCACCTCAGCCATAAAGCGGTTGGGCTTGGAGGCCACCTTCTCGCTGGGGAAGAGGATGCGCACGAAAGCGAGCGCTCCCGCCTCATCCCTGTCTTGCGCGCACAGGCTCTTCAACGCTTTCATGCCCACTTCACACAGGTAGGAGAGGATGAGGCTGGCGTTGTAGAGGTCTTGCGTTTTGCGCGTGCTGGCGATGAACCCCTGCACGGGCGTGAGGGTGAAAAGAAAGATGGCCTTGAACGTCTCGGCGTCCTTCACCGGCGGATCCCTCCACTGAGAACGTCCAAGATGAAGGCTTTGGTGGTGTCTTGAGCCATTTTCAGCTTCCGGTGCTGCGCCAAAAAATCCTTTACCGCCGGCGGGAAAACGCTCTTCAACCGTACCACGACCGGCCGAAGCGTCTTGCGATCGGGGCGATCGGCGACGAGAGCCAACGTCGTCACTAATGGCGAAGCTAAACGGGCTTGCTTCTGTTTTTTCAACTTCTCCATCAAATTCTGAAGGTCCGGATCTGCGCCGGCCAGCGCGGCGGTGTATCCGGTGTACAGGGAGTTGTGATCGCTTGAAAGGTAGCTGATCCTGGCCAACCATTTCTGCACGGCCTGCGGATCCAGCGGCAAAGGATCGCCGAGGTACACCTCCCGGACGTAGGGGAACGGCAGGGCCGGATTCTCCTTCCGAAGGACAATGCGCTTTACCGTCACCTGTCGATACTCGTTCCGGACAGCGTCCTTAACCTCGAGCACCGCTGTCTCCACGGCGAAGATCGGATCGCTCGCCTCGCTCGTCCCGCTGGCCCTGTTCAGCCAATCGCAGATCTCCTCAAGCCCCCTTGGCGGCGGATCCAGGTGCAAGCTGCCAAAGCCGCGCCTCCCACGGACGCCCAGCCCGCCGAGGAAAAGCGCGGTGCGCAAAATGTGCAGGTATTCCTCGAGCTGGCCCGTCGGCGCCGTGACACGCACGACAAAAGGCGTTCTAAAGGGGGGGAAGTACGCCGTTTTCCCCTTCTCTTTGTGGGGCAGTAGAAACACCTGCGACGCCCCCACCGGCACCGTCGGCGTGGTGCACACGAGGGCCATTCGCATCGGCGACTTCCCTGTCCCCGCGGCGCCAAAAAGCGCCCCTTCCCGTTCGCGGATCGCTTCGACGCTTGTTTGATGCCCCTGCAGGGCACGCCACCAGAAGCGCAGCATCCCCTTCAGGCTGGGAATGCGCATCTCCACGTGATCGAACGTGCTCATCCGCCGCACCACCAGCGGAGAGAGCACGCACAGCTTCACCTCTTTCGTCTCCCACCGCTTGCGATTGCTCAGCCGTTGCACGGTCTCCCACCTCCGAAAACCGCAATTTACCCTTATTCCTTTTTCAATCCCTCATAGGTAGGCTGTAAACCTGATGCCGGCGGCATGTTCTTTACACCGCGAAACAGGCGGACCCGACCACGAAAACAGCCAAAAACCGCTTGTTCAGCTCCACTTCACCGAAAATGAAGATGTCCTGGATCCGCTCGATCGGCACATAGCGCGGCCGATCGTCTCCTTCCCGGTCAAAGCGAAGCGTCCGGTCTTTTCGGCTTAAGCGGCCGCTTCCGGTGATGTACAGCGTCTCCTTCACCGGCCCCACCCTCGTCGTCCAACCCGTTTTTCCTTACGCTTCTTGAACCTCCGGCGCCGGATCCTCCGTCTCCGGTGCCGGATGCTCGGGCTCATCCACCCAGCAAAATTCCAGAAAAGCGCACGATCGACAGGATGGGATCCAGGCCGCCGGGGGCGGGCTCGGCCGCGCCAGCACCTCGCCAAGCGTGCGGATCGAGGCGAGCAAATGGGCCTCCCCTTCTCCATCCAGGAAGACGTCGAGCCGCTTCCGTTCCTTCGGCACCCGGATCTCGCCGCGGGCCGAGATTCCGTGCTCCTTCAGCCGCCAGAGGTAAAACAGAACCTGCAGGCGCGCACCTTTGACCATCCGGGAGGATTTTTTAACCTCGACGACGATGACGGCATCCCCGTCTGTGTCGAGCACGTCGATCTTGGCACCGGGCAGGCTCACTTCCCGCGCCCCTTTCCGCGGATAAGCCGTCTTCGCGATCCAGCGGCCGAGGCTCAGGTCTCCGTGATCCTGATCCGGTGTGATCTGCCGCGAATAAAGCCAAGCCGACCGGGAACAGACCACCCAATGATAAAGAAGCGAACCGGTCAGCGGCGTGACTTCGGAATAGGGTTCATGCATCATCCTCTACCTCAGGAGTTTTAAGCTTTTGACCTCAACCATGTCTCAACCGTGGTGATTAGCGAACGGGATGCCCGGTTTTGTTTCGTTCCGAGGCCAACGTCGGCACCACGCAGCCGAATCCCTGTGAATTTTTGGAACCCAATCCGGCGCTTAACGCCAGTTCCAGCAGCTTGGGATCGCCCGTCAACCGATACGTCCCCAACCATCCCTTGATGATCGTCCCCCGAAAACGGACGATTTTTTGGTCTTCCTTGTGGACATAAATCGGTTCAACTTGAAATGATGGATCTTCCGGCGGCCGCGCAAAAACGAGGATATATTTTTTGATCAAGTTGTGTCGAACCAGCGCCTCAAAGCGAGATTCGAAGGGGGAGTAGTAATACGTGTACGGTCTTCCCGACGACTCTAGACGGCTATACACCGTAATCGGCGAGATGGCACGAACGGTGATCGAGCGATCGGCGACGACGGTCGATACCGCTTCAACGGTCTCTACGACCGCGTTTTGGCCGTTGATGTGAATCTCCGGTCGTTTCAAAAGCCCTGCGGCCAACTCGTGAACGAGCCTTTCAATCGGAGAAGCGATCACCATTCGAAAAGGAGGATGAAAAACAATCCCCTTTTTGTCCTCACGGACGGATATCTTTCCCATCAATCTGGAAAAAACAAACAGCTTAAACGGCCGCTTTTCGAAAATGAATCCATGATCATGCAAATAGGCGCGCAAACCGGGATGATCGATCCAACGATAGATGATGGCTTGAAGGATATGGTTATGTTCAAAAGGCAGTTGAATCGGCTCTCGTGCCGTTAACTTCAACTTCAATTGCATCTTCAGCATCCTTTCATCGGCAATCGAACTCAACGTATAGCTTTAATTTCCTCCCGGTCATAAACACCTCCAAAAGATGAAGCTGAAGATAAAGCCGGATTGAGTTCGATGCAGATATCCATCTAATTGAAGATATCCGTCTGATCATAGTAGTTCTTCGCAAGCAAGAAAAATCCTGCCGACAACGATCTAAATTTGTCAATACGGTCACGCATTTTATTCTTTATATTTTCTTAAAGCACAAATTAATGTCGTTATTATAACCGCGCTTGCTAAAACTAAAATTGAAACATATTCAAATTTTAAAATCATCGCATAGGTAAGCTGCAAACGCTTTTTTTACCTGGCGAACGAACTCTTGAGCATAGGACGTCAACATCGAGACAAATGGGAACATGCTGGATTTCAATCCCTCATAGCTAGGCTGCAAACCACTCAACATCAAGCAGTTCCGGCCGGCGCGGCAAAGTTTCAATCCCTCATAGGTAGGCTGCAAACCGTACACGACGCGATGGCGCGCGTCGATTACCGGCATGTTTCAATCCCTCATAGGTAGGCTGCAAACGTTCTTCTTTGCCCAACGGCGACAAATCAATTTCAAGTTTCAATCCCTCATAGGTAGGCTGCAAACACAGGTTTTATGTCTACAATGAATTCGACAGAGCGATGTTTCAATCCCTCATAGGTAGGCTGCAAACGCTCGTACTGTGATTTCCCGCCTCGCGGTGGCGGGGTTTCAATCCCTCATAGGTAGGCTGCAAACTTTTGAACGTTACGCCGACAACGCCCAGATTAGAGAGTTTCAATCCCTCATAGGTAGGCTGCAACTCGTCTACGACATGGCACGCCGCGGAGAGATACCGCAGTTTCAATCCCTCATAGGTAGGCTGCAAACACGCCGTCTCCTTCGCAGCCTGGGCGACGGCGACGTGTTTCAATCCCTCATAGGTAGGCTGCAAACTTCATCAATGTTAACAATAAATCTGTCAAAGATAAGGTTTCAATCCCTCATAGGTAGGCTGCAAACCAACCCGACAACCGTTTGCACGGCAGCATGTGGCAGTTTCAATCCCTCATAGGTAGGCTGCAAACGCATGCTCGAAACGATGCAAAACGAAACGCTCCATGTTTCAATCCCTCATAGGTAGGCTGCAAACGCCGCATCAAGCCGACGGCCCTCGTCCTCGTCGACGGGTTTCAATCCCTCATAGGTAGGCTGCAAACCGCCCCGGCTGGGCCTCCCCGGCGCCGGAACGCGCGTTTCAATCCCTCATAGGTAGGCTGCAAACTTGCGTCTGTCGAAAAGCAGGCTCTATCGTTAGTAAATAGTTTCAATCCCTCATAGGTAGGCTGCAAACCATGGCACCGAGGCCGGCGGTCTTGATGTACCGACCGGTTTCAATCCCTCATAGGTAGGCTGCAAACGGGCGTTTTTATTTTTTCAAGGAAAGGAGAACGATCAGTTTCAATCCCTCATAGGTAGGCTGCAAACAAGGCGTGGAGGAATTGTTCCGCCTCATTCACGAGGGTTTCAATCCCTCATAGGTAGGCTGCAAACGCCGTTCGATCCGGCGGCGGGGATTCCGGGGAAGCGGGTTTCAATCCCTCATAGGTAGGCTGCAAACTGGGAGATTATGGCCCGGGCGGCCGAGCAGGGCGCGGGTTTCAATCCCTCAGAGGTAGGCTGCAAACCCCCGAAAAGCCGGTCGAACCGTACGGGCCGGAAGCGTTTCAATCCCTCATAGGTAGGCTGCAAACAAGCGGCGGGCGGATTCTCCCGGACGACCGGGTTTTGTTTCAATCCCTCATAGGTAGGCTGCAAACCCGTGGGGCGGACAGCCCTACGGTTTTCTCTTGCAAAGTTTCAATCCCTCATAGGTAGGCTGCAAACTCGCCCGTTACGCGCATCGCACCGGCGGAGCTGCCCTTGTTTCAATCCCTCATAGGTAGGCTGCAAACACAGCATGGAGCGGCCATACTATCAGAGGTGCTAGGTTTCAATCCCTCATAGGTAGGCTGCAAACCGACGTACCAGGCGGCCAGGGAGGCAGCCCTTGAGGGGGGTTTCAATCCCTCATAGGTAGGCTGCAAACAGCGATTTTAGCGGCCTTCCCGTTGTGCGAGAAGAGTTTCAATCCCTCATAGGTAGGCTGCAAACCCGCAGGCGGGGGATGGCCTTTGGCGGGTCTTTTCTAGTTTCAATCCCTCATAGGTAGGCTGCAAACCGATCCGTTTTTCCGGACCGCCCAGGTGCTTGCGCTCCGTTTCAATCCCTCATAGGTAGGCTGCAAACTCGGGTCATTGGCGCGAAGGCTGCTCTTTACACCGGGTTTCAATCCCTCATAGGTAGGCTGCAAACTCGCCGTCTGTCATGACCTCCATCTCATCGCCAAGAGTTTCAATCCCTCATAGGTAGGCTGCAAACCGGGATGACCAGAGCCGGGTGATCGGCGCGAAAGGTCGTTTCAATCCCTCATAGGTAGGCTGCAAACGTCGTCATCGCAGCCTTGTTCGCCGCGGCGCCGACCGTTTCAATCCCTCATAGGTAGGCTGCAAACTGCCTGAGAAGAATGAGGGGAGGAAGGAAGATGCGCGTTTCAATCCCTCATAGGTAGGCTGCAAACTCGACTGGCGATCGGAAAAAATGCGCCGGGCGAACGAGTTTCAATCCCTCATAGGTAGGCTGCAAACTTCTGTCGCTGTCACTTGTGTCGTCGCGACCGCGACGTTTCAATCCCTCATAGGTAGGCTGCAAACGATTCGCAGAACCGCAAGGACTTCGAGATCAAGACGCGTTTCAATCCCTCATAGGTAGGCTGCAAACACGCCCAGGCCAGACGCACATCTTCCGACGGTATGCGGTTTCAATCCCTCATAGGTAGGCTGCAAACAGAGAAAAATTGCACTGGAGCGCGATGCGGATATCTAGTTTCAATCCCTCATAGGTAGGCTGCAAACAATCGTACCGACAGCGTCCACAAGCGCCGGCGCCAAGTTTCAATCCCTCATAGGTAGGCTGCAAACCAAATCTTGCGCAAAAAATTTACGTCCTGAAAACCGGTTTCAATCCCTCATAGGTAGGCTGCAAACAGGCGAACGCCGTCGATCTCCTCGATCGCCATGAAGGTTTCAATCCCTCATAGGTAGGCTGCAAACGAAGTGGAGGTACGCCTCTCCCGCCGCCTTTTCCGCGTTTCAATCCCTCATAGGTAGGCTGCAAACCACGTACAACCGCATTCTTAAACTCTTCCTTTAACTGGTTTCAATCCCTCATAGGTAGGCTGCAAACGAAGCGAACCGGTTGACCGGTTCGCATAAAACCATGTTTCAATCCCTCATAGGTAGGCTGCAAACTTTCTTCTTCTCTTTTCCCTTACATATTTCATTTTAAGTTTCAATCCCTCATAGGTAGGCTGCAAACCGAGACGGTCATGTACCTGCGTCGCGGCCCCGTGGCCGTTTCAATCCCTCATAGGTAGGCTGCAAACGGAACCCGGATGAAAGGTCACCCGAAGCGGCGATTGTTTCAATCCCTCATAGGTAGGCTGCAAACGAAGACGTGTTGCAGGACATCAGAACGAATATCTAGTTTCAATCCCTCATAGGTAGGCTGCAAACCATCCGGCGGCGCCGCTGGCAGCGGTGGCGTCACTTCGTTTCAATCCCTCATAGGTAGGCTGCAAACATTACCATGCTGGAGCTCCGCTCACTGCTCGATCGTTGTTTCAATCCCTCATAGGTAGGCTGCAAACCCGTCGCCACGGCCGCGCCGTCGATCGGCGTTCCGGGTTTCAATCCCTCATAGGTAGGCTGCAAACATTACCGGCGAGCTGACTGTAGTCGGCGGCCCTGCGCGTTTCAATCCCTCATAGGTAGGCTGCAAACCAAACGACAGGTTCATTTACGAATACAGCATCGACGGGTTTCAATCCCTCATAGGTAGGCTGCAAACGGAAGATGTCCGCACAGGCGGTGGGCTGCACGTCTACGTTTCAATCCCTCATAGGTAGGCTGCAAACGAACGGCGATTTTGAACAGGTCCCGTTTGAATTCATCGTTTCAATCCCTCATAGGTAGGCTGCAAACAAGCGTATGTTGAACGTCCAATCGAATTGGGGGCGCAGTTTCAATCCCTCATAGGTAGGCTGCAAACCTGTCCGGTTCCGCGTAGAGAAAGAAGTTCCCCGTTTCAATCCCTCATAGGTAGGCTGCAAACACGAAAATGCACATCTTGGAAACCGTGAACAGCGATGGTTTCAATCCCTCATAGGTAGGCTGCAAACGCGGCGCCAGACAGAGAAAAGCCGCGGGATTTCATAGTTTCAATCCCTCATAGGTAGGCTGCAAACGTTTATAGAGAACATCTTTTATATTGGCTGTGTACTGTTTCAATCCCTCATAGGTAGGCTGCAAACGGTGACTTGTAGGCGTACTAAAGGCGGACACTATGAGTTTCAATCCCTCATAGGTAGGCTGCAAACGCTCATGTTCTTGCAGAGTACCGGCGCACCTGAGAGTTTCAATCCCTCATAGGTAGGCTGCAAACTGTTTACCATTAGCGTCGTTCGTATTTTCGATACGCGTTTCAATCCCTCATAGGTAGGCTGCAAACGGCGAGCTCAGTTTCGGCCTCTCGTTTTGTACGCGCGGTTTCAATCCCTCATAGGTAGGCTGCAAACGGAGGCCCCCCCTGCTAAGCTGGTGCGCGTGAGCGGGTTTCAATCCCTCATAGGTAGGCTGCAAACCTGATGGCGAAGCCGACGCCGACGGCACCTCTGCGTTTCAATCCCTCATAGGTAGGCTGCAAACTGAGCGAGGAAGGCAATCAGACGTTCACTTTCCCGAGGTTTCAATCCCTCATAGGTAGGCTGCAAACGGACGCCGACCAGGCCCTCGAAGCGGCCATCAGCCGTGTTTCAATCCCTCATAGGTAGGCTGCAAACGCGCACGGTCTCGCGCAAAAAGAAAAGAGAGTGCAAAGTTTCAATCCCTCATAGGTAGGCTGCAAACCGAAGCCTGCTTAAGCGCGATTTCCGTCGTGAAAAGTTTCAATCCCTCATAGGTAGGCTGCAAACCCCGCATCCGCGCGGTCGATGCCGCAACGCATCGCTTGTTTCAATCCCTCATAGGTAGGCTGCAAACGCGGGTTTGTTTTTCGGCGGACGTCCGCGCCGTTTGTTTCAATCCCTCATAGGTAGGCTGCAAACGCCCATATCTTTACCTCCTCGGGAGTAAGGCGTTTGTTTCAATCCCTCATAGGTAGGCTGCAAACCGCTCAAGCTACCGATCAACAAACAACTCGGGTTTGGTTTCAATCCCTCATAGGTAGGCTGCAAACCACATATGCCTTACCAGCCTCGATCACCAGCGTGAGTTTCAATCCCTCATAGGTAGGCTGCAAACTCATGCACCGCCTGCTCGACGGGCAGCATGAGCGTCTGTTTCAATCCCTCATAGGTAGGCTGCAAACTTTTCTCAAGATAATTTTAGAATCGTCTATTCAAAGTGTTTCAATCCCTCATAGGTAGGCTGCAAACCATCCCGCCTCCATCAACCCATGCTGTATCATCACGGTTTCAATCCCTCATAGGTAGGCTGCAAACCGGGAAACCGGTTCACAAAAAAATCATGCGGAGGCGAGTTTCAATCCCTCATAGGTAGGCTGCAAACTTATCGCGTGCGCGCGCTTGTGCTTGCCGCGTGTACGGTTTCAATCCCTCATAGGTAGGCTGCAAACTACACCATGCCCTCGTAGTACACGCGGCCGGGCGAAAGTTTCAATCCCTCATAGGTAGGCTGCAAACCGTCACGCCGTACGATAGCCCTGCCGTCTTTTGTGCGTTTCAATCCCTCATAGGTAGGCTGCAAACATGCTCATGTAAGTGATGACATGCCCCATAGAGCAACGTTTCAATCCCTCATAGGTAGGCTGCAAACCGCTTTTCCGCGCCGCCGAGACCGAGCCTACTCACGTTTCAATCCCTCATAGGTAGGCTGCAAACGCTTTACACTCCGAGCGGGCGCCCGCGATGAGCATAGTTTCAATCCCTCATAGGTAGGCTGCAAACCCTCCTGCCAGTAGAGAGGCAGTACGGCGATGAAAGTTTCAATCCCTCATAGGTAGGCTGCAAACGACCATATGTTTAAAGCTGTTTTTCCATTTTCAACTAGTTTCAATCCCTCATAGGTAGGCTGCAAACCAAAAATAACGTTAATCATAAAGCACGCTAATCCTTTACCGCAAAAAAGATCCGCTGCGCTATCCTGGAACATTCGCCGCTCTGGCATCATCATAACAGGATTTTCGCCAAATATCAAGATGTCGTCGATCCCCCGGGATTTTCGCTCGATTGGGGATCGACGACAGCATTCCCTCCACGTCAAAGCCCATACAAAAGAATCAAAGCAACAAAGCAAAAACTGTCAAACATCATTCCTACGAGAGGATCAATGGACCGGAAGAAGCGCCGATCCCCCACTCATCGGCCAGCGAACGGCTCAGGAGGCCAAGTTCATCGTCATAGGGAAGCTGCGTTACAAGCGTATCGAGACTGGCATAATGTTCAAACGCTTCGCGATACGCGTGCAACCACTGAATCCGCACCGGTACCTGAAATTCGACCATCCTCCACCGGTCTCCTTGCTCGATCAACCGAAGCGCCTCATCGACGAAACGAAGCGGAATGACATCGACCGACAACGAACCCCGTCGCGTCACAAAGCGCTGGAGCATCTCCGCATCGGAAAGATCGATGGTAAACGTCCCGAGCGCCGTTTGAACCCATTCGAGATTTTCCCGTCCCTCTCGAAAGGCATCCTGCCACGCATGACTCCTAAGATAAGCGCGATAGACTTCTTCATTAGCGTCCAGCCAGTCTCGATCCGTCGGCTCTGGCGGAAGGTTTTTGAGGATCGAGCGACTGAGCGCCAACACTTCTTCATCATACACGCGCCCCCGGGCGATCGCCGACCCATCTTCGTAAATGACAACCGGCGCAGGGGCTCGATTCCCGGACCGGTTGACCCGTCCCATGCGCTGGACGAGCGCATCGACCGGCGCCAGGTCCGTCATGAGCACATCGTATGAGATATCCAGGCTGACCTCCACCACCTGCGTCGCCACAAAAATCGTGCCGGGCACCGGATGCGCGACGGCCTGCTCCCGCCGCTCGCGGTCGCGAAAGATAAATCGACCATGATAGAGATGGAGTTTCGGCCACCGAACCTCCTCTTTCAAAGCGCGGTATAGCCACTGCGCCTCCTCCACGGTGTTGGCGACGACGAGGACCGCTTGGCCGGCTCGGGCAAACTCGACGATCTCGTCCATCCGCTCCACCAGACTTCCGGGACGAAGCTCGACCCGGTGACGACGCCGATTCCAAAGCGGCGGTTCGGCTTCTACGATCCGATCCAAGGACACGATCTCCTGAAACCGTTCCATCAGCGCCTCCGGAAGCGTGGCGCTGGCCAAAGCGATTCGGCGTGGACGCTCCCTTTCAAGCGCCGCCCAGAGGAGTCCCAGCATATAAGGCTCGTAAGCATGGATTTCATCCAGGATGACGGCCGCCTCCCTGGACAAAAAACGTCGCTCTTCCCAATGTCGTCCGTGAAGATGGGCCAAAAGCCACTGATCCAGCGTCGCGACCGTGACCGGGCGAGCAAAAACGCGGCTCAACAGCCGTACGTTCTCTGAGCGGTCGTCCAACGTTTCTTCGAAGGCGGATTTCCGCAGCATGTACGAAGCCCGGCCATGGGCCAGCCCGACAGCATCGTCGCCGTAGATATGCCTTAACCGTCGCCACATCGCATTGACCGTCGCCTGCGTCGGAAGCAGATAGATCACCCGGTTGGCATCGCCCGCCCATCGAAGGAGCGCTTCCGTCTTTCCCGTCCCGGTCGGCGCCCGCAACCAAAAACCGGAAGCTTCCGCCCGCCCCGCTGCCACCTGAAAAGCTCGCCAGACAAACGCTTTTCCCTCCGACTCGGAGCGATGGTTCAAAAAACGCTCCAGCTTTGCGCCGCCCGCCTTCAAGTACAATCCCTCGACCGATGCGACGCCTCCAGACGCCAGCCAGTCGGCCAAATGGAGCGTCGTCATGACCGCCGCGTACCGTTTGGAATCGTTTTTTTTGAGCACATCGATCAGCCGGGCGGAAGCGTTGAAAAATCCATGCAGGAGTCGGGACAGATCGTCTTTCATCAACTCTTTGGCCAGCGCCAGCACCCTTTCGCCGTCAGGAAGAACGATCGGAGGATGTGCCTTAAGCCGCCGCGCCGCTTCGTCGAGACGCCTCCAAATCGATCGAAAAATCTCCTCATAACCGCCTGCATAGCGGGGGAGGCCAAAACCCACAAACAAGTCGCCGTGAAGGGACGAATGATGGGCCAGGACCGCCGCCGTAGCCGGCAATTCTCGACGACGCTCGCGCAAAGCACCTCCAGCCGCTCCCTGCGCCGTCTCATCGCCCGCGAGGGCCGTTGCAGGCGATTCTTCCAGGAGAAGTTCGGCCGCCAGCACAAAAGGCAAGGCGGCAAGCGCATGAGGAAAAGTCTGGCCGCGTCCGGCGGCGATGCCCTGTCGAAGGCGGCACATCTTTGCTTGAAAATCAACCGTCGCCTTGCCGATATCGTGCAAAGCACACGCCATCAGGGCCCGAAGCGCAAGCAGCGGCGATTGATCAAAATGCCGCTCTACCAGCCGTTCCCCGAGTTCGAGGACCGCCGTGAGATGGTCCAAAAGCGTAACGTCCGGCTTGGCGAAAAGGCCGCCGCAGGGATCGGCCGAAAAAGCGGCCGGTTTATCCCCTTGATCAAAGGAGGGCGGGCGAGCCTCCCGATCGTCCGGCCTGTCGGCCCGGCTCAGTTCAGCCATGCGAAATTCCTCCCGCAGCAGCGCCACGCCGAGGCTTCCGGAATTTCAACCATGACCCCATACGCGAGAAAGCTCATCACCCTCAGGCGATCGGACTTGCGGACCCCGCGCGGATCGACCGAAAACCGAAGCGGAACCGGCTCGACGATCGGCGGCATCAGGCGGGCGCCCGCCGCGAGCATCGGTCGTAGATGAAATTTGCGCACGTCGAAGGGGAGCACGGTCCCGTGAAAGCGGGGCTCCCCCGCTTCGACCGTCTCAAATGCAACCGTCTCCACTTCCGCCAGCTCATCTTCCCGACCGAGCGAAAGGGGGTAGATCGGATCGTCAAACGCTTTGGCCAGTTGCTGAAGAATCCCTGAGTGCGAAGGTTCCTCCGGACCTGAGACTGAAGCGTCCTTTCGCAAAGCCGCTTCCGCTTCTCCGATGAGCACCGTATACCGGACGCCAAAGAGGATTTCCCGCAAATAGGGCGAACGCTGCATTTTCCCCTTGTTGATCTTAAGGAGCGTCCAAACATCTTCGCCGCGCCCCGGCTGTGTTTCGCTCCAGACGGCGATCTTGAGCTTCGAAGCCGGTCCGTCCGGCCGCCACAGCTCATGCTCTGAAAGCCCGAGGGCCGCCCCGATGAGGCCGAAAATCGTCGTCGGCGGAGGGAGAGGAAACGTCCGTTGATAATTGATATCAAGCGGCCTTCGGAACGAGGCGAAGGGCGCCCTGAGCGTCAGGCGGAGGGCCCGCACCACAGCGCCGTCACCTCGTCTTTGGCCCGGCGGATCGCTTCATGAACCTCCCCAACCTCCCCATAGGCCCCAAGAGCGCGCTTTACATCCTCTTCGTTTGCCAAAAATCCAGCATCCATCCCGAAGAACGTTTTTACCTGATAGGGTTTAAACCGGTCGAGGGCCGCTTTCAGCGGATCAAGATCAAGGGTGATCGCTCCGTTTTCGTATCGGGCCATAAGCGCCTCAAGAAAGACCGGGTGCTTGACGCTGAGAAACGTGAGCGCGACAAACTTCGGCGAAAGATCCGCCAGCATCCGTGCCGATCGCCCGCCGCCCCAGAGAAGACCGAGCGCATCCAAAAGCGCGTGCAACCGCTTTTCCCGTTCTACACTATCGAGGGTACGCGATCCTGCTTCTGACTTTTCGCCGAGCTCTCGCGCGGTAAAGACGCCGACGCGATCGAGTTCGATGAGGACCGAACCGCGAAAGACGTTGGTGTACACTTCGGTCTCAAACATATTGCCGCCCGCATCCATCGACTGATTGTACTTTTCAAAAGAGCGGGTCCCGAGGTCGCGATCGCCCTGATAGGGGTAAAGACCGATCGCCGCCGATACGCGAACCGGCGAAGTGCGCCGCTTCGACCCGGAGGCATCGAGATAACCGAAAAGGTCTTCGTCGATGAACTCCCACGGCCGTCCCGGCGGCGTGACTTCCTGCCCGTCCACCTTGGCGAACGGCTCCGACAGCGAAAAGCCCAAATCCGCCAGGCGATCGCGGAACATGCGGCGGATCGCCTGTCCCGAGATGTAAGGCAAGGCGCTTCCATCCGGAAGCGTCACTTTTTTGGCGACCACGACGTTTCCTTCCGTATGCGCCGCGTTCACATTGCCGGCGGACACTTTGCTCAGATACCCGATGGCCATGGCTTTAACCATGAATGACGCCTCCTTGCTTTGAATTATTGATTCTATAATGCATTCTGGATCGGCGATCTCGGATCCTTTTACGAAACCGAGCGGTCCAGCGCTTCTCCTTCTGTCTCTTCTTCTTTGCCGCCATTTTCTGCCCGAAGATAGGCGTTCATCGCGTAGATGGCGAGCATCGTTTTGAGGCGAATCCAGGGTACGCCGGCGATCCGATCGCCGGCTTCGAACATGAGAAGCGCTTCGGGCACCGTCATCTTCAGGCGGAACTGAATGTCATTAAGGACGCGATAAAACTCCTGGATGTTTTTTGCATTTCGCATCATGTACAGAACGCCCATCTCTTTTTCCTCAAAGGCCTTCTTCCCCAGCGAATAGCCAAAGCCGGACAGCATCTTTAAAAATGACGGGTTCATCCGTAAAACCTCCTCGGCGTAGTGATCGAAAAGAACGAGCGTCCCGGCGACAAGCGGCCGCCGATCCTTATCCCGCGCCCGCTCCTCGTACAGAAACTGCTCGATGGCCGGGAAAGGATCCTCTTCCGTGAGGACGGCCCGGGCCACCCGATCCCGCCAGATCGTCTCCTGACGCAGACTCCGATCTCCACCGGGTTGACGGCGCTCCCGGACAAACTGCCTGAAGATCCGGCCGATCACCCTCCCCGGACTCGAAAAACCGACCGTCGAAAGACGGTCAAACCACCGCTCGTACCGGCCGTAGTGCGCTTCGAGCCGGGAAAACGTCCGGATCGACTTGATTTCGAGCGCTTGTCCGAACGTCCCATGGATGGCATACAACGTAAGCGGCACCGGCACCGTCGCTTCCACGTCAAAGAAGCGCCGCAAGATCGCCAGACCCCCGTCTTGAGTCGCCCCTAGATTTCCCCCGTTTTCCGACGCGGCCGATCCGTCGCTTGCTCGGAGGCGCGCGAACAGATCGAGTAAAAGCCCGAGCGTCGACTCATGGACATACGGCCCATAAAACGCCATCGAAGCGTTGCCGCTTTTGGTTGCCTTAAGCTGCGCAGGCCGGATGTGGTTTTCGTAAAGCCCCTTCATCGTCGAAAGTTCGCCGTGAAAGATAAAAAAGTGCATGTATTCTCGTCCCGCCGCCCGCCATAGCCAGCCGAGGTATCCGGCGGCGCCGGCGAGGGCGCAGCGGGAACAGAGGTCGATCCCCTGCTTGGTCATCGAATAAAAATTGCCGAAGTTGTTCGGAGCGACGGCGAACGGAAAGACCCACATCCCCGCCTGCGTCGTCGGTGCCTCGGCCCCGCAGACGGTACATCGCCCCGGTCGGGCGCTGAATTTGAGCTCAAGCCGGTAAACCGGCGGCTGGGTGGGGTAGGCTTTCTCTTGTCCGTTGATCAGGCGCTTGACCTTTTCCCCCGAATCCGGCGTTACTTTAATAAAAAAGTTAAGCGGATACACCCAATTTTTCTTCGGATACGAACGAAGGCTTTCGGTCGAACGATCGTAGTACTCTCCCGTATTGCCGGTCGGCTGAACGTACCGGTCGGTCAACCACGCCAGCACCGCATCGACGGGATGCGGCCCCGGGCCGAGCTCCGCATGGAGGACCGCAAGCCCGAGATCGATCCAAAAATGCCCGCTCGGCGCTGACAGATGAAACGTCGCCGTCGGCACGGACGGCTCCTTCTGCCGCCTCGCCATCGAAGGCTCTCCCCCTTTTGCGGCCAATCCCCCAGGACCCTCCGGGCGTCGAACCGCTCGATGCCCGGTCCACGCCGAAGCGCGACCCGGATCGGTCCGACATGTCCACCGCCTCGCCCGCCTCGATCGACGGTCCGCGGGCCGACGATCCGGAACCCTCCCCCCGAGGGCCGGAACACCGAGGCCAGCTTACCCCTTTTTTACCCCATCCAGGGTGACAGAACGTGACACTCTGGATCGTGCAATTATTTTCTCAGCTTCGGCGACGATTTTGTCGCGAAGTTCCGTCGGTTCGAGCACCTCGGCGGCGGCGCCGAATTGCATGATCCATCGCTTGATCTCCTCGAGGCCGAGGACGCGAAAGAGAAGAACGAGCGACCCGTCGGGCTCTTCGACGGCCTCCTGGGACGGGTGCCACTTCCGACCGCGCATGTAGCGGGCCTGCTCCGGAGTAAAGCGGACGGCGACCCGCACCATCTTCTCGCCCCGTTCGAGGCGCCAGGCGGCCGCGAAGTACGCTTCCGGGGAAAAACGCTCCGGATCCGGCGGAGCGAACGTCCGCCCGGTCGGTTCGATGGCGCGAATCCGGTCGACGGCAAAGATCCGGAGATCCTGCCGCAGGTGGCAAAAGCCGACGACGTACCAGGCGCCGTCGAAGTAACGGAGATGGTACGGCTCGACCTCCCGACGGGTCACCTCGCCGCGGGAGGCCGAGGCGTACTCGAGCACGATGCGGCGCCGGCCGTCGATCGCCTGGCGCAGCGCATGAAGCCGCTCGGCCACCTCGCGCGCATCCCCCCGCAGAGGTTCAAAGGCAAAGGAAAACATGGCGCGAAGCTCCTCCGGATTGACGCTCACCGACTCCGGAAGCCACGCCGGCAGCTTGGCGACGAGAGAGCGAAAGGCGTCCTCGAGGCCGGTCCCCCGCATCGCTTCAAAAGCCGTGTGGGCCAAAAGGAGCGCCACCGCCTCCCCGGCCGAAAGGCGAAGCTCCGTAAAGGGACCGATCGGCGGCTGCCAGTTCGGGTCCGTGAGGACGTAACCTCCCCGGCGGCGGTCGAACTCGATCGGGGCTCCCCAGTCGTCCCGCAGTTCATCGAGGTCCCGGCGGACCGTCCGAAGGGAGATCTCGAGCATATCGGCGAGCTGGCGGGCGGACGGCGCGCGACCCGACCGAAGCAGCATGAGCAGGCGAAGCAGCCGGTACCGCTGGTTCCGTCGCGTCCTCATCGCCACGAGATTTCCTTTCTTTCGACGATACTCGCTTTGAGATTACCATGAATTCCTTTTTTCTGCAAGAAAATACCGCCCGGCCCGGGGACCGGACGGCTTCTCATCTTGCGAGCGGACGGCTCCTGAAGCGCAGCGCGATCAAAACGGGAGGTTGCGGATCCGTCGAGAAGCCCGACGCCCGAAGCGGTTGAAGACCGAGGCGCCAACGTCCGCCGCTTAAAGGATCTTGCTCAAAAACGTCTGCGTCCGCGGGTTTTGCGGCCGAGAAAAGATCGCCTCCGGCGTCCCGACCTCGACGATTTCCCCCTGGTCCATGAAGACGACCCGGTCGCCGACCTCCCGGGCAAAGCCCATCTCGTGGGTGACGACGACCATCGTCATCCCCTCCCGCGCCAGGGACTTCATCACGTCCAGCACTTCCTTGACCATCTCCGGATCGAGGGCGCTCGTCGGCTCGTCGAACAGCATCGCCTTCGGCTTCATCATGAGCGCCCGGGCGATCGCGACCCGCTGCTGCTGCCCGCCGGAGAGGGCGTCGGGATAGGCGTCCTCCTTGTCGGCGAGGCCGACCTTCCGGAGCAGTTCCCGGGCGTCGGCGACGGCGGCGTCCCGCGGCCGCCGCCGGACTTTCATCGGCGCGAGGATGAGGTTTTCCAGCACCGTCATGTGCGGGAACAGGTGAAAGTGCTGAAAGACCATCCCGAGCTCCCGCCGGACGGCGTCGACGTCCGTCTTCGGGTCGGTGAGGCGGACGCCGTCGACGACGATCTCCCCCTCGTCGACCGTCTCGAGGAGGTTCAGGCACCGAAGGAGCGTGCTTTTCCCCGATCCCGAAGGACCGATGATGACGACGACTTCCTGCGGGTAGACGTCGAGATCGATCTTCTTCAGCACGCGGTTTGTCCCGAAGGATTTGCTCACGCCCCGGACGGAGATGAGGGGCGCTGCGGGCTCATGCGTCTCGGGCGCCGATCGTTTCTCCAGCATCGATCGCGTAACCTCCCTGCTCGCCGTGACCGCTTCACCGAAAACGGTCGGGCACCGGCGACGCCGCCTTTGGCCCCGGACGCCGGCGAACCGAAGCGCTTCCGACCGCCGCCTGCTTACACGCCAACGCTTCCCGCCGCCGCGTTTCACGCCGGTGCATCCCGGCCCGTCGCCTCCGGCCTCAGCCGCTTCGGCCCGCCGAAAGGCGGCCTTCGAGGCGGTGGATGAGGGCGCTCAAGACGAGAGACAGAATGAGGTAGAGGACGAGCACCGTCAGAAAGGCCTCCCACGGCCGCTGCAGCGCGCCGTTGACGATTCGACCGGCGTTCGCAAGCTCCGGAACGGCGATGGCCGAAAGGAGGGACGAGTCTTTGAGGACGATGAGAAATTCGTTCCCCAGGGGCGGGATCATCCGCCGGAGCGCCTGCGGCAGGATGACGTAGCGCATCGCCTGGGCGTGGCTTAAGCCCAGGGAGCGGGCGGCCTCCATCTGTCCGCGGGCGATGGACTGGATGCCGGCCCGGAAGATTTCCGCGATGTAGGCGCCGGAGTTGACGGCGAGGGCGACGATGCCGGAGACGATGGGGCTTTGGGCCTTGCCGAGAAGGGTCGGAAGGACGGCAAAGTGAATGAGGAGAATCTGGACGAAAAGCGGCGTGCCGCGGAAAAATTCGATGTAGACGACCGCCGGAACCCGGAGCCACGCCCGCCGGGAGAGCTTGGCCATCCCGGCGAACAGGCCGATGACGAGCCCGATGGCCACGCCGGCGACGGAGAGAATGAACGTGTAGTAGACGCCGCGGATAAAGAGTTCCCGGTAATTCCAGATGATCTCCGGGCGAAAATCCAGAAGGTCGAGCACCGTCCGTCCCCCTCACCCGTGCCGGCGGCGCGATCTCATTCGACGTCCGCGCCGAAGATCTCCCGAATCACGCCTTCTTCTTTCGCCTTTTTCAGCGCGGCGTTGATCCGATCGAGCACCTCGGTGTTCCCTTTTTTGACCATGATGCCGTAATACTCTTTTTCAAAGGACGGATCGTCGAAGTAGCGAAGCTTCGCCTTCGGGTTGTTTTTCACGTATTCGATGACGACGGCGTTGTCGGCGATGACGGCGTCGGTGTTGCCGCCGAGCATGTCCTGGATCGCAAGCGGCGTCGACTCGTACGCCTTGATCTTTGGGCTCGTCTTGCCGAGGAGATTTTGCGCGACGATGTGGCCGGTCGTCGCGTTTTGCACGCCGACGTAGCGGGCTTTCGTCTTGAGATCTTCAAGCGTCTGGATCGGCGAATCTTCGGGGACGAGGACGAGCTGGTGGGCGACGTAGTACGGATCGCTGAAGTCGTAGGTGAGCTTCCGTTCGTCGGTGATCGTGATGGCGGAGATGGCCGCGTCGACGCCGCCGTTTTTCACTTCCTGAAAAAGGGAATCCCAGGGAAGGTTCCGGATCTCCACCTGAAAGCCGCCGAGCTCCCCCAGCTTGTGGATGAGGTCGATGTCCCAGCCGACGATCTCGCCCTTTTCGTTCACGTACTCAAAAGGCGCATAAGCGGCGTCGCTTCCGACGACGAGGGTCGTCTTCTCGCCGCCGGCCGCCGGCCCCTCGGACGGCGCACCGCCTCCCGCGGCGCCTCCCCCCTGAGAACCGCCGCCGCACGCCGCCAGACCCGCGCCGAAGGCGACGAGAAAAAAGAGCGGAAGAAGCCTGCGCCCAAGACGACGAAGCGCGGCCGGCGTTTCTGTCTTGCGGTCCCGATCCATCTTCGGTCTCCCTTCCCTTTCTTCATTCTCCATTCTTTTCAAGAGAAACCTACCCCTTCTGCATATGATTGCGAGGCGGTGCATTCATATGCCTCTAATTCTAAACGTCCGCCGCCGGTTGTCAACCTTTATCCCGTTATCACGGTAAAGCAAAATTCTTCAAATGCGCTGCTGCCGCCCCAAGAGACAGGCCGGAAAAAAAGCGCCCCGGCCGGGGCGCCTGAACCACAAAAAGCGATCCCTGTTCCACAAACCCGTTTCCCGTCTCAAACGGTGCCGGATCCGACCGGCCGTCTTTTCCAAAAGGACACGCCGCGGCGGACGGCCGGCGGCCAGGGTCCGCCCAGACGGGCAGCCGATTCCAAGCATCCGTCGCGGCGGCGGACCGAAAGCATTGCCCCCCTCGGCGGACGGATGTCGCCACGAAGGACGGCCGCCGATCGTCGTCCCTCGCTCGAGCGGCGTCCATTTTATGCCATCAGCTGCTTGAGCACCGTCTGCAAAATGCCGCCGTTTTTGTAGTAATCGATCTCGACGACGCTGTCGAGGCGGCTTTTGACGTTGAACGTCGTCACCCGCCCGTCCGGCCGCGTCGCCCGGACGGCGAGGACCGCGCCGGGCCGGAGGTCGTCGTGAAGACCTTCGATGTCGAAGATCTCCTCCCCGGTCAGGCCGAGGGACCGCCAGCTTTCGCCGGGCATGAATTCGAGGGGCAGCACCCCCATGCCGACGAGGTTCGACCGGTGGATGCGCTCAAAGCTTTCGGCGATGACCGCCCGGATGCCGAGGAGGGCCGTCCCCTTGGCCGCCCAGTCGCGGGATGAGCCGGTACCGTATTCTTTTCCGGCGAGGACGACAAGCGGCGTCCCTGCGGCCCGATAGCGCATGGCCGCCTCGTACACGCTCATGATCTCGCCGCTGGGGAAATGCTTCGTCACGCCGCCTTCGGTGCCGGGGAGCATCAGGTTCCGCAGGCGAATGTTGGCGAACGTCCCGCGCATCATCACCTCATGGTTGCCCCGCCGGGAGCCGTAAGAGTTGAAGTCCCGCTGGGCGACGCCCCGCTCCAGCAGGTAGCGGCCCGCCGGCGAATCCGGGGCGATGGCCCCGGCCGGGGAAATGTGGTCCGTGGTCACCGAATCGCCGAGGAGAAGCAGCGCCCGCGCCCCGCGGATGTCCCGGATGCCGCGCTCCGCCTCCAACCCTTCAAAAAACGGCGGATGCTGGATGTACGTCGAGTTCGGATCCCAGGCGTAAAGCGTCCCTTCGGGCACGTCGATGGCGTTCCAGCGGCTGTTGCCGGTAAAGACGTCCCGGTACGTCTCGCGGAATTTTTCCGGCGTGACGGTCTTGAGGATCGCGTCCTGAATCTCCCGGGACGTCGGCCAGAGGTCCTTCAGGTAGACCGGCCGCCCTTCCCGGTCCGTGCCGAGGGGCTCCGTCATGAGATCGATGTCGACCCGCCCGGCGATGGCGTAGGCGACGACGAGGGGCGGCGAGGCGAGGAAGTTCGCCTTCACCTGGGCGTGGATCCGCCCTTCGAAGTTGCGGTTGCCGCTTAAGACCGCGGCCACGGTGAGGTCGCCGTCCCGGATCGCCGCGCTCACTTCATCCGGCAGAGGACCGCTGTTGCCGATGCATGTCGTGCAGCCGTAGCCGACGACGGCAAACCCCAGTTTTTCCAGGGCCTCCAAGAGGCCGGCGTCTTCGAGATAGCGAGTCACGACGCGCGAACCCGGCGCGAGGCTGGTCTTGACGTACGGGGGCACCTTGAGCCCCCGTTCGACGGCCTTTTTGGCGACGAGGCCGGCGCCGATCATCACGCTCGGGTTCGACGTGTTCGTGCAGCTCGTGATGGCGGCGATGACGATCGAGCCGTGCCGGAGCGTCGACGTCTCGCCGCTCGGGTGCCGGACAAGGACCGCCCGCTCGCGCGCCTCGCCGGCGAGGCCGTAACCGCCTTCCGCGACAGGTTTTTCGAACAGCGTCTCGATCGTCGCCCTGGCCTTGTCCAGATCGATCCGGTCCTGGGGCCGCCGGGGCCCGGCGATCGTCGGCACGACGGTGGCGAGATCCAGTTCCACGACGTCGGAATAGACCGGATCCGGCGTCCCGTCGCCGTAGAACATCTCCTGCGCCTTGTAGTACGCCTCGACCCGTCGGACGAGCGCCTCGTCCCGGCCGGTGAGGGCGAGATAGCGGATCGACTCTTCGTCGACGGGGAAGTAGCCCATCGTCGCGCCGTACTCCGGCGCCATGTTCGCCACCGTCGCCCGGTCGGCGAGGGAGAGGGTCTTGACCCCGGGGCCGAAAAATTCGACGAACTTGCCGACGACGCCTTTTTTCCGCAGGATGTACGTCACCGTGAGCACGAGGTCCGTCGCCGTCGCCCCTTCCGGGAGCTTCCCCGTCAGGCGGAAGCCGACGACCTCCGGCAGGAGGAAATAGAGCGGCTGGCCGAGCATGCCCGCCTCCGCCTCGATGCCGCCGACGCCCCAGCCGACGACGCCGAGGCCGTTGATCATCGTCGTGTGGGAGTCGGTGCCGACGAGGGAATCGGGGAAGAGCACCGTCCCGTCCGGCGTCTCCTTTTCCCGGACGAGGGTGGCGAGATATTCGAGGTTGACCTGATGGACGATCCCCGTCGCCGGCGGCACGACCCGGAAGTCGTCAAACGCTTTCTGCGCCCAGCGGAGGAAGCGGTAGCGCTCCATGTTCCGCCGGAATTCGTACTCCATGTTCGCCTCGAGGGCTTCTTTGGAACCGTAGACGTCGACCATGACCGAATGGTCGATGACGAGGTCGACCGGCACGAGGGGGTTGATCCGCCGCGGATCGCCGCCCCGCTTCGCCACCGCCTCCCGCATCGCCGCGAGGTCGACGACCGCCGGCACGCCGGTAAAATCCTGGAGCACGATTCGCGCCGGCAAAAAGGGGATCTCCTTCGTCTTGTCCGCCGTCTCCCAGCCGGCGATGAGCCGGACGTGCTCCTCGGTGATCGCCCGACCGTCGAGCTGCCGGATCGCCGCCTCGAGGAGCACCCGGATGGAAAACGGGAGCCGCTCCGGCCGATAGCCGAAATGCCGAAGTTCCGGCAGGGCGACGTAGCGGTACGCCTTCCCGTCGACGATAAGCTCCCGCCAAAGGGTCCGAACGTCCATGGCGCCGCCTCCTCATCCGCCGGCCGCCGGGCCGGCGCCGTTGTTTCGTTTGACAGAACTTCGTTTCTCTGATCAGCACCATTATACCGGAAAAAGGCACCGGCGTCATCCTTTTCGCCGCAGCCTCTCCCGCTTCTTCCGCCGTAAAAGGCGCCGGCATCGTCCTCCCGGCGCTTCCGTCGCCCGAAAGCGCCGGCATCGGCGACCCGGCCGATCGGCGGCGATTCTTTTCCTTCCCCGGCGATCCCCGCAACGCCGCCGCTTTGGCCGCCCCCTCCCGGTTACGGCCCGTCGGCGTCGACCGGATCCCGAGGCGGCCGGCCGGTGAGCACCCGGACGATGTTGTCCACCGCCCGTTCGGCCATCTTGAGGCGGGTTTCGACCGTCGCGCTCCCGATGTGGGGCAAAAGGACGGCGTTTTCGACCGTAAGAAGCGGATGATCCGGCGGGATCGGCTCCGTTTCGAAGACGTCGAGGCCCGCCGCCGCCAGGTGACCGGCCCGAAGCACTTCGACGAGGGCGGCCTCGTCGACGATGCCGCCCCGGGACGCGACGATGAGCACCGCGCCGCGCTTCATCCCGTACAGCACCTCCCGGTTGAACCGGTGGTAGAGCTCCGGCGCGTACGGCGCCAGGATGACGAGGACGTCGCTCTCCTGGACGAGGGCGGCAAAGTCGACGTACCGGGCCGGGATGCCCCGCTCGACCGCCTCCGGCAGGCGCCGGCGGTTGTGGTAGAGGATCTCCATGTCGAATCCCCGGGCCCGCCGGGCGACCGCCCGGCCGATCCGGCCCATGCCGAAGATGCCGAGGCGCTTGCCGTGAACGTCCAGGCCGACGAAGTCAAACGGCGACCAGCCCTGCCACCGCCTCTCCCGAAGGGCCCGCTCCGCCTGCGGAAGCCGCCGCATCGCCGCGAGCAGGAGCGCCATGACGAGATCGGCCGTCGTCTCGGTCAAAACGTCCGGCGTGTTCGTCACCCAGATGCCCCGCCGCCGGGCCGCGGCGACGTCGATGTTGTTGTACCCGACGGCCATGTTGGCGATGATCGCGAGCGACTCCGCCCGTTCGATCATTTCGGCGTCGATCCGGTCGGTGATCAGGGTGAGCATCGCCCGGGCGCGCGCCGCCGCTTCGAGGAGCACCTCCCGCGGCGGCGGGACGGTTTCTTCCGGCCAGACCTCGACCGTCCCGAGCGACCGGAGCGGCGCCAGCACCGCTTCCGGAAGACGCCGGCTGACGAAAATGCGCCGATCGCTCAAGCCTCCCGCCTCCTTTACAGGATGCCCGCTTGGGCCGATCTTTTTCCGATCCCTCGTTCCTTGGGGGATTCGCCGCCGGGACGAAAAACTCCTGCCGGCCGTCGCGCGCACCTCACCGGCCGTCCGCCCCCCTTCCCGCCCGTCCCATCGCCCGTCCCGCCGTCGCGCCTTCCCGCCGGTCGCCGCGCCTTTCCCGCCGGCCGCTGCGCCCGTCCCGTCTGTCTCATCGACCGCCCCGCCGCCGCCGCGCCCTTCCCGCCGGCCGCACCGCTCGCCGGCCGTCCTGACGGTCCCCGCCCGTCAGCCGAAATCCGCCTCTCCTTCCGTCTGCAACCGAACCATCGTCGCGTAAAGGCCGCCTTTGGCCATGAGCGTCTCGTGCGTCCCGGCTTCGACAATCCGGCCCCGGGAGAGGACGAAGATCCGGTCGGCATTCTGGATCGTCGACAGCCGGTGGGCGATGATGATCGTCGTCCGGTCCCGCCGCATCCGCGCGAGGGCCTCCTCGATCAGCGCCTCCGTCTCCGAATCGACGCTCGCCGTCGCCTCGTCCAGGATGAGGATTTTCGGGTTTCGAAGCATGACCCGGGCAAAAGCGACGAGCTGCCGCTCTCCGGCGGAAAGCGCCGCCCCGCGCTCCATCACCGGCGTCCGAAGCCCCTCCGGAAGGCGCGCCAGGCGCCGGTCGAGGCCGACGAACGCCGCCGCCTGCTCGACCGCTTCCTCAGGAACGTCGTCATAAAGCCGGATGTTGAACGCCACGTCGCCGCCGAACAAAAACGGCTCCTGAAGCACATATCCGACGTCCCGCCGGAGCACCGCCTCGTCGTAGTCGTCGAGCGGCCGGCCGTCGATCCGGATCTCGCCGGCGGTCGGCCGGTAAAAGCGGAGGATGAGACCGGCGATCGTCGATTTGCCGGCGCCGGTGGGGCCGACGAGCGCGACCGTCTGTCCCGGCTCGACCGTGAACGTCACCCCGTCGAGCACCGGATGGGCCGGATCGTACGCAAACGAGACGTTGCGAAACTCGATCCGCCCTTCCCGGATCCCGTCCGGCGCCGGCCGCTCGGGCTTAAAGAACGGCTCATCGTGATCGAGAAGCCCGAAAACCCGCTCGCCGGCGACGAGCGCTCCCTGCAGAAAGGTCAAGCTGAACATCATCTCGTTCACCGGCTCAAACATCCGGTCGACATACGCGATGAACGCCACCAGCACGCCGAGGGAAACGGCGCCGGTGAGGGACCGGAGCCCGAAGACGTCGACGAGGACGACAAGGGCGAGAAGGTAGAGGACGTCGACCGCCGGCCGCACGAGAAGGGCGTTCAGCCGGATCCGCCGAAGCTGGGCGCCGTAGGCCGTCGCCGTGAGCGCCTCAAACCGCTCCTGAAACCGGCCCTCCTGCCGGTACGCCTGAATGACCCGCATGCCGGCGAGCGCCTCGCCCAAAAAGCCGCTGAGCGCCGAGAGCGTCTTCCGCACCGCGCGGACGACGCCATCCGAAAGCCGCCGGTAGGCGACCATGAGCCCGAAGGCCGCCGGGAGCACCCAGACGAGCCAGAGGGCCGACCGGGGATCGAGGATGAAGAGCGCCGCCGTCACCCCGAGGAGGAACACCCCGTTTTGCACAAAGGCGGCGATGACCGTGGCGTACAGCTCCTTGAGCGCCTCGGTGTCGTTCGTCACCCGGGAGACGAGCCACCCGGACGGCACCCGGTCGTAAAACGCCATGGCAAACCCCGTCGCCCGCCGGTAGACGTCCATCCGGATCCGGAGGACGATCCGCTGGGCCGCCTTTCCGAACGCCACATACTGCAAAAACTGAAAAACCGCCGTGAGCACGAGCGAAAGGAGATACGCCGCCGCCAGCAGCAAAAGCGGCTTCGGCGCAAAATCGCCGGGGACGAGGTGCCGGTCGATAAACCGCCGGATGAGGGCCGGCCCGAGGACGTTCCCGGCGGTGGCCAGAAAAAGGAACGCGAACCCGACGAGAAAAAGCCGCCACTCCCGCCGCGCATAATGAAGCAGCCGTCGGCCGACGCGGCGGGCCCGCCGGACGCCGTACTCGACCCGCTCGTCCGCCGCCGCGTCACGCTTCCCGCCGTCCAACGCTTGGTCCCTCCGCCTGCTTAAGCGTCTCCCGCATGGCCGCCCACTGCTTCTGCCGCCGGTACGTCCGGGCGTACCACCCTCCGGCGGCCATGAGCGACGCATGGTCCCCCAGCTCCGCCACCCGCCCGTCGATCAGGACGATGATGCGATCCGCCGCCTCGACGGCGCTCAGGCGGTGGGCGGCGATGATCGTCGTCCTGCCCCGGCGCTCCGTCCGAAGGTTGGCCAGGATGCGCGCCTCCGTCCGGCCGTCCACCGCCGACAGGCCGTCGTCGATGACGAGCACCTCCGGATCCAGAAGGAGCGCTCGGGCGAGGGCGAGGCGCTGCCGTTGCCCGCCGGAGAGGGTCACCCCCCGTTCCCCGATCCGCGTCTCATACCCCTCCGGAAACCGGACGATGTCGTCGTGGAGCTCCGCCAGCTTGGCCGCCCGCACGATCGCCTCAAACGGCGCCTCCGGCCGGGCAAAGGCGATGTTCTCCCGCACCGTCGCCGAAAAGAGGACCGGCTCCTGCGGAACATAGACGACCGCCGTCCGAAGGGCGGAGAGGGTGAACGCCGAAAGGGGCCGGCCCCCGATCGCGATCTCCCCGTCTTCGACGTCATATTCCCGGACGAGAAGGCGAAGGAGCGTCGATTTGCCGGCTCCGACCGGACCGACGACGCCGAGGGTCGCCCCTTCCGGCAGATCGATGAACACCGCTTCCAACGCCGGCACCGCCGCTTTCGGGTAGGCGAAGCGCCGGATGCGGATCGCGATCGGTCCCCGAGGCGGCCGCGGATCCGCCCCCGGTCGGTCCGGGGCCGCCGGCTCCGCCGTGAGAAGCCGCCGGATCCGGTCGTACGAGGCGCTCCCCCGCTCCATGATGTTGAACAGATACCCGAAGGCGAGCATCGGCCAGATGAGGTGCCCGAGGTACATCGTAAACGACGTGAGCGTCCCCAGCGTGAGCGTCCCCTGCACGATGAACAGCGCGCCGACGGCGACGGTGAGAAAGTACGACAGCCCGACGAAGAAAAAAATCACCGGGTAATACAGCGCGTCGATCTTGGCCACCTCGACGTTTTCCCGGGCCGCCGCCTCCGCCGCCCGCCGGAACGCTTCGACCTCCCGATCCGTCTGGCCGAGCGCCCGAAGCACCCGAATGCCGCCGATCCCCTCCTGCACCTTGGCGGACAGTGCGCTGAACGCCCCCTGGGCCCGCTCGAAGCGCTCGTGCATCGCGTCTCCGAGGCGCTTCGTCAGGACGGCGATCGCCGGCATCGGCAAGAGAGCGACGAGGGCAAGCCGCCCGTCGAGCCAGAACAGCATGCCGACGACGAGCCCACCCATGCTCACCGCATCGACGAGCGTCATCACCCCTTCGCCGGCGGCCGCCTCCAGCGCCTCCACGTCGTTCGTCACGTGAGCGAGGAGGTCGCCCACCTGCTCCCGCTGATAAAACGCCGGCATAAGCCGCACAAACCGGGCGAACAGCCGGTTGCGAAGGAGCATCCCGAGCCGATATGCGCTCCCGAACAGAAAAAGCCGCCACCCGTACCGGAGGGCGTACGACACCCCCGCCACGGCGAGGATCGCCAGACTCGTTCGCGTAAGCTCCGCCGGCGTCACCGTCCCCGACCGGATCGCATCGACCATCCGGCCGACCCAGTACGGGGGGAGCAGATTGATGCACGCAATGACGACCAAAAAGAGCGCGCCGAGCCCATACGCCCGGCGTTCCTGCCAGAAAAACCATCCGAGTTCGCGAAACAGCCGCACCGAATCACCTCAAACCGTCCGGTCGGCCGGCCGCTTCCGATCCGCTCCGTCCTTCCGGCCGCCCGAGTTCCTCCGATCGACGGCGTTCCTCCGGCCGGCGGTTCTCCCCCGACGGCCGGTCGGCGCCGACCGCCGCCTGCCGCTCCCACATCGTCGGCGGGAGCTTGCCGACCGTCTCCATGAGCAGCGGATACAGCTCCCGATCAGGGGCGGCGAGCCGCCCGTCCGGAAGCCGCTCCACCGGCACGCCCGCCGCCTCGAGGAGCGCCGAAAGGGTCGTCTTCTCGTCCCTGAGCCGGCGCATCGCCCGCCGCCACCGGGGGAGATGCGGCCCGTGGTAATCGTAGAGCGTCTCCCACTTCTCCCGGTCGATCGCGAGCACCGCCTCCCACATGTCGCTCACGACGTCGACCGTCGCCCCCTGAGCCCCCTTTTCGAACAGCCGCTGCCGAAAGACGTGCTTGATCAGCGCCTCCTCGCTGAACTCCAGCAAAAACGGCGGCATGATGTAGCCGACCGGAAGCGAGGACCGCATCGCCTGCAGCTGCTCTGGGTCGGGGTTGTCCGCCGAGCGGGTCACCCACTCGACGACCTCCCGGATGCGAGGCAGGTTCATCTCGATGTACCGCTCCGGGTGCTTCGCCTCGACCGGCACCTCATACCCCCACGGGAGATTGGCCCGCTGTCCGGCGGCGATCCGCGTCGTCCGGCCGACGCTGTACGTCACGAGATGGTCGTAGACCGGTTTTCCCACGCCGATAAAGAGGAACAAGATCGACTCGCCGCGGATCGGCTCGTACGAATGTTCCGCCCGGACCATCCGCTTCAAAAACCGCTCGCGGTTCGTCATGTCGTGGTAATTGCCGAGGTACACCGCCGCCTTGAAGGCCGACACGAGCCGATCGTCGTCCGTCGCCCGAAGCGCCACCACCCGCCGCTTCTGGACGACCGTCTCGCCCCGGGCGACGAAGACGGCGTTGATCGCCGCCTCCAGCTCGTCGAGATACCGATCGATCGGCAACAGATCGCGCAAAAAAATGACGCGCGGATGCGCGTAAATCGCCTCCCGATCGAGCCGAAACCGCCGTCCTTCCCGCTTTTCTGCGCCCTCTTCCCGCTTTTCTGCCCTCTCCTGCTCCATCGCGCGCCCCGCCTCGTTCTACCGTACTCTCGCCGTTTTTCGTCCTTCCACTGCTCTTTTTCTTCGCGCTTCCGTCCCTTTCTCTCCGCGACCCTCTATCTTGCCGCGACTTCTATCCATTACTTTACTTTGGTCCGTCGCCGTTTCTCCCGGCGAGGGCCGCGCCGTCAGGCCCACCCGGCGGTCAGATCGTCTCCCGCCCCGCCGGGTCGTCGCCGAGGACATAGCGGAGGATGGCGAGGTAGACGCCTTCCTCGTTGTTCGACGCCGTCACCGCATCCGCCCGCCGCTTCACCTCCTCGGGACTGTTCGCCATCGCCACGGCGAAGTCGGCGACGGCAAACATTTCGAGGTCGTTATAGTAATTGCCGATCGCCATCGTCCGGGAAAGCGGAATGCCATAAGCGGCGGCGACAGCCTTGAGCCCGGCGCCCTTGTTCGCCTCCGGATGGACGACGTCGATGTACGTCTCCCCGCTCCGAAGCACCCGGTACTCCGGAAACGCCCGCACCGCCTCCGGAAAGATCCGATCGACGTGCGCCTCCGATCCGATCATCGTCACCTTGACGACCGGCTCCGTCACTTCTGACCAGTCGGCGACGACGAGCGGCTTGGCGTAATACGCCTCGTACAGCGCCGCCATCTCCGACGCGATCAACGCGTCGACGTACAGGTGATAGGTGGTATTCACGTCGTAGTGAAGCCCGTGTTCCCGAGCGAAGCGAAAGAGATCCGGCAAGCGCGACCGTCCGAGGGCAAGGGTCAAAAACTCCCGGCCCGTCGCCGGATCGAAAACGAACGCCCCGTTGTGAACGATGAGCGGACCGGAGATGCCGATTTCAGACAGCAAGGGGACCGTTCCGCTCGGGTTCCGGCCGGTGGCCAGCACGACGACGATGCCGGCGGCGTGGATCTCCCGAAGGATCGCCCGCGTCTTCGGCGGCACCCGAAAGGCGTCGTCGATCAGCGTGCCGTCGACATCGACGGCGACGAGGTCGTAGCGAAACAAAAACGGCCCTCCTTTCACCGCCTACCCCATTGTACGTGATCGGAGGGCCGCCGGCAAACCGCCGCCACGGCGACATCCGGCGCCGGTGGTCGATGGGCTTGTCCCTGAACCGGGCGCCTCCTCCCGCGCCGATCGGTCGCCGGAGGCGCTTTCCGGTCAGGCGCGTCAGCGGACGTCCCGAAGGTCAAACTGCTTGATCTTGTAGTACAGCGTCCGGAGGCTGATGCCGAGCGCTTCCGCCGTCTTCCGGCGGTTCCCCCGGAAGAGCTTCAGCACGTAGGCGATGTGCTTCCGCTCCACTTCCTGCATCGAAATCGGATACGCCTCGTCCTCCCGCTTGCCGGAAAGCTGCTTCATCACGACGTCCTTCAGGCTTTCCGCCGAGACCGGCTTCGCCAGGTAGTCGTTGGCGCCGGATTTCATCGCCTGGACTGCCGACTCGATCGAACCGTACGCGGTGATGATGACGATCCGCGTCATGAGGTCCTTGTCCCGGACTTGCTTCAAAATCTCGAGCCCGTTTTCGTCCGGAAGGTTGAGGTCGAGAAGAACGACGTCATAACGGTTCCGCTTGAGGAGCTCCAGCCCGTCCAGCCCCGTCTCCGCCGCCTGAACCTCGATCCCCTCCGGCTCGAGCACCTCCCGGGCGAGGAGCTCCAGCTCCTTCTCATCGTCGATGACGAGCACCTTCCGCTTCATCGGGAACCTCCTCGTTTCATAGGATGATGATTCAGAACTCCAGCATCAAGCACGATTCATCGTTTTTATTGTATCACATCATAGAAAAGATGCAACGGATCTTTCTGGGCGTGGCGGACGCGAACTGGATGGTCGACGAACCGTTTCCCGTCCCGTTGCCTGAGCGCCGCGGCCGAACGGCCGAACCGATCTTTCCGGGCCATGGGCGGACGAACGTGACCGGGCCGGCCGCCGGACATACACTGTAGCGAACCCGGAAAGAGGTGGGGATCGTGAAGCCGACGAAGAAAAAACGCCTCGCCCTGGACCTCCTTCGGGCCCAACCGGCAGAGCGACCCGATCCGGCGGATCGGCCGCATCCGGCCAACATCTTCGTCGACGTCATCGAGCGGGTCAAACCGATCATCGTCGCCATCGAGACCGACCGGGAACGGCAGCTTCCCTTCGGGCCCTTCGGCCCGTTTTTCCTCCCTTTTTTCCTCCCCGAAGACGACGGGCCGCCCCTCGGCCGAAGTTTCGGCTCCGGCTTCATCATCCATCCCCGCGGTTACATCCTGACGAATCAGCACATCATCGACCGGGCCGGTGAGATCCGCGTCCGGCAAGGGGCGTTCGTCCGGCCCGCCCGCCTCGTCTGGCAGGACGTTCGGCGGGACCTCGCCGTCCTCAAGGTGAGCGCCCCCCGGCCGCTCGCGGCGGCCGTCCTCGGGAGTTCCGACAAGGCCCGCGTCGGCGAATGGGTCATCGCCATCGGCAACCCGCTGGGGCTCGAAAACACCGTCACCGTCGGCGTCATCTCGGCCAAACACCGCTCGGTCCGGACCGGCCAGCACGACTACGACGACGTCATCCAGACCGACGCCGCCATCAACCCCGGAAACAGCGGCGGGCCGCTTTTCAACCTCTACGGCCAGGTGATCGGCATGAACGCCGCCATCGTCCGAGGGTCCCAGAGCATCGGGTTCGCCATCGCCATCGACAGCATCAAGCCCCGGATCGCCGCCTACCTCCCCCGCTAGGGCCGTCCGGCGGCGCTTCCGAAGCCTCTACGGCGGTGCTTCCGACGTCCATCGGGCCGCCCGCGCCCTTCCGGCGGCATTTTTGTCGCCCCGTCAAGACGCCGGCCCCCGGCGGCGGCGTTTTCGGCACCCCGCCCGCCGTCCGCCCCTCGACGGCGGCCCCCCGGCGCCCGGAAATCGACGGGCGGCGCTAGCGCTCGTCCGGCCCCGGGGTCGGAAAACGTTCCCGAAGCGCCGCGATCGCCGCCGCGATCGCCTGCCGGGCCGCTTCGACCGCCTGCTCCCCCGCCTCGGGGCCGGAGGCTCCTCCGGCCCCGCTTTCGTCTACGGAAGCCGCCGAAACATGGGCCGGCGGGTTCGGTCCGGCCGTCCGGGGCGCCTCGCCGACGGTCGGATCGGAGCGACCCGCCGCGGGGCGAAAGGCCGCCTCGAGCGCCGCGCCCGCCTCCCGGATCGCCGAAAGCCCGAAGTAGTGGGCGCCGGAGTTCCCCTTGAGCGCGTGGCCGAGCCGTGAAAGCCGCGCCCGATCTCCCGTCGACCACGCCTGAGCGATCGCCGCCTCCGCCTCCTTAAGCGTCCGGATCAGCTGCGCCGCAAGCCGCCGCTCCGCTTCCGGGCCGAGCATCCGCTTCGCCCCCCTTCGACCGCCTTTGCCGTCGGTCCTTTTCCCGTTCGGCCGCTTCTTTGCCTCCGGGAGCGAGCCGGCCGGGCGACCCACCGGACACGGGGCGAACGGAGGCCACAGAGCGGCCCCATCGCCTTTCCCGGCGCCTACCGAAGCGGCCGGTCCCGCCGCGGGCCGAACGTAAACTTCGGCTCCTTCCCGGCGAGAAGGCGGCGGATGTTTTCCCGGTGCAGCCAGATCGCGTACGCGCCGAGGGCGTACGAAAGAAGGATGAACAGCGGATCATGCCGAAAAAACGGTGTAAGCAGCGGATAGACGACACCCGCCGTGATCGAACCGAGAGACACCGTCCGCGTCCAGGCGACGACCGCCGCAAACGCCGCCGCCGCGAGGAGGATCGCCCACGGGTTGAGATAAAGGAGCACGCCGAAGCTCGTCGCGATGGCCTTCCCGCCCCGAAAGCGGAGGAAGGCCGATTTCGTGTGGCCGAGGATGATGAGAAACCCCGTCGCATAAAGCGCCCACGGCGCGTAGACGAGCGGCGCCAGCAAAAAAACGCCGGCGAGCCCCTTCAGCACGTCGAAGACGAGGGTGAGCGTCCCGACGACGGGGCCGGCGCAGCGAAAGGCGTTCGTTGTGCCGATGTTCCCGCTCCCGCAGCGAAGAAGGTCGACGCCGACCGCCCGGGCGAAGAGGAGGCCGAACGGCACCGAGCCGAGGAGGTAGGCGAGGACGAAGGCAAGAAGCGTCATCGCCGAACTCCTTTCGCCGCCGCGAGAAAGGCCTCCAGCTCCTCGACGATCGTCGTCTCATGCATCGACCGCTTGAGCGGCAGAAACCGGGCCTTCATCGCCGCCCGCAGGCCGGCATCGTCCAAAAACCGGCGGGTAAAGGCGATGAGGTCGTCGAGCTGTCGGGTGATGACCGCCACCCCGGCGCCGGCGAGAAAGTCCGCGTTCGCCGCCTCCTGGCCCGGGATCGGCTTGAAGAACACCATCGGCACCTCCATCGCCACCGCTTCCGACGTCGTCAGCCCGCCGGATTTTGTAAACACGAGGTCCGAGACGGCCATCAGCTCGGCGATATTCTCCACAAAACCGAACACCCGAAGCCGCCCGCCGGCTTCCGCCGTCACCTCCGCCATCGTCTCATAGAGCCGCCGGTTCCGGCCGGTGACGACGAGGAGTTGAAGCGGCACCGGCTCCGCGAGGAGCGCCCGGGTGACGGCGACGATCTGCTCCGAGACGCCGAACGCCCCAGCGAGGAGGAGCACCGTCGGCCGATCCGGACGAAGGCCCATCCGGCGGGCGAGATCCGCCCGGTCGTACGTCCGCAAAAACATCTGCCGCACCGGGATTCCCGTCACCCGGATCTTTTCCCGCGGCACCCCTTCGGCGATGAGCTCGTCGCGCACCTTCGGCGCTCCGACAAAAAAAAGGTCCGTCTCCTGGTGGATCCACTGCCGGTGGGCGGCGTAATCGGTGATGACCGTAAACGACGGCACCGCCGTCTCGCCCTGCCGCTTCAGCTCCGCGTGGGCTCCGGCCGAAGACGGAAACGTATGAATGACGACATCCGGGCGAAAATGATCGACATATTCCTTCAGTTTCCGACCGCCGATGATGTGGCCGATGCGGCTCATGCTGCGGCTTAAGGTCGAATCCGTCGGGATGCGGTTGAACTGTTTATAGAAAAAGCCGTACAGGACCGGCGCCCGTTTGATCCCCTGGAGGTAAAAAAACTGCGCAAACCGGCTCCACGTCCGGTTGATCGACTGGACGTAATCGACGATCTCGACGGCCGCATCCGGATGGCGAAGAAAGAGCGCTTCCTGGATCGCCCGGGAAGCCTGCCGGTGGCCTTCCCCAAAGCTCGCGCTCAAGATGAGCACGCGATACGGCGCCATCCCTTCACCCTCCTTCATCCCTACGTATAGTATGCAGGCCGTCCCGGGAAAAATCAACCGAACCCCCATCCCGCCCCGAAAACGCCAAAAGCCGCGGAAGCCTGTGCTTCCGCGGCCGGTATGCGCCCGTGTGGGCGATCGGTGGCACTGTAAGCCAGGTTCTGTCCTCCCGTACTGCAAACGGGTGCCCGGCCCTCGTACAGGAGGCGTAGCCATCTTTCTATCGCCGCCGGCGAAGCCGGCAGCGATCCCTCCTCCGATTCATTTCTCTTCGGAGGGCTCCCCTACCATCATTTGGGTTTCTCGCTCGCGGGGTTTACCGCGTTCCACCTCTTCCGTCGCCGGAAGAGCTCGTCTCTGTGGCACGTTATGGCTAATAGGAACTCCGAGAGTTCCGTTCGCCGCCGTCGACGGACCCGACACCTGCCCGGAGGCAGGCCGTCCGCCGCCCCGGGTTGCCCCGGGCGCGAACACTCCGAGCCTCGCAGCTCGGGCGAGCCTGGACTTTCCTCTACGCCGGCGCCGACGCGCGCGGCGCAGCGGCTACGCGTGCCCCCGATCATCACGGGCGCGCTATGGCGCGTCTGGTGGAGGAGGTGGGATTCGAACCCACGTGGGCCCGAAGGCCCCAACGGATTTCAAGTCCGCCCCGTTATGACCGCTTCGGTACTCCTCCACAGCGGACGCCTGCGGCCGGACTCCGAGCCCCCGGTCGAACGCCCGCCCCTTCAGCCGGGCGATCCGCCGGCGCCCCATCGGTCGGGCGCGGATCCTGTGGGGGGCCCTGCAGGATTCGAACCTGCGACCAATCGGTTATGAGCCGACCGCTCTCACCGCTGAGCTAAGGGCCCGTTCCTCAGCATGGCGTTCCAGGAGGGATTCGAACCCCCGACCGACGGCTTAGAAGGCCGCTGCTCTATCCGGCTGAGCTACTGGAACGCGTGGAGGGAGCACCCGGATTCGAACCGGGGATGAGGGTTTTGCAGACCCTTGCCTTGCCGCTTGGCGATGCTCCCGAATAAAAGCAATGAACGCCTCAAGCAAGGGGATGGCAGGGGCGGCAGGAATCGAACCCACACTGGCGGTTTTGGAGACCGCTGTTCTACCATTAAACTACGCCCCTGCGGCTGGTAGCGGAGGAGGGGCTCGAACCCTCGACCTCACGGGTATGAACCGTACGCTCTAGCCAGCTGAGCTACTCCGCCATCTGGTGGAGTGAGTGGGATTCGAACCCACGCTGGGCCTTTGGGGCCCACTAACGGTTTAGCAAACCGTCCCCTTCACCACTTGGGTATCACTCCACGTCACCAAGACGCAAAAAGCCCCGCTTGAGGCTCACAGGACAAGGAAAGCCAATTGTGAGTGAAAAACCAAAGGAAAATGGTGGAGCCGAGCGGGATCGAACCGCCGACCTCGTGAATGCCATTCACGCGCTCTCCCAGCTGAGCTACGGCCCCACGCCGAATGCGGCCCATCGGATCGTCCGGCCATCGCACCGGACCGCCGCGACAATGCTTAATGTATCACGGCTCGCGGGAAAAATCAACCCTTCAGTTAATGTAATAATTGCATATTCCCCGGCGTTGCACCCTTTCTCGCCTCAGCGGGCTTCCTGCTGCGACAGCGCCCACGGCCGGAGCACCTCGAGGATCGGCTCGACGAGCGACGGATGCGCGGCCAGAAAGCCGAGCTCCGGGCGCTTCAGCCCGACCGGCCGCCCGGCGAAGTCCACCACCGTCCCGCCCGCTTCCTCGACGATGAGCTTGGCCGCGGCAAAGTCCCACGGAGAGAGCGTCAGGCTCAAAAACGCATCGAGGCGCCCTGCGGCGACGTACGCCGCCTCCAGCGCCGCGGCGCCGAGGGAACGGAGCCCCCGGGATCGCTCGGCGAGGCGCCAGACAGGCTCGACGAGGCCCGTCTGTCTCGCCCGGCGCACCCACGTGAGGCTCGTTCCGATCAGGCTTTCCGAAAGCCCTTTCGCGCCGTCCAACCGGAGCGGGCGGCCATTGATGGCGGCACCGCCCCCGCGGACCGCCGTAAAGCGTTCTTCCCGCATCGGATCGTAGACGACGCCGACGAGCCCCTCGTCGCCGGCGTAGAGGGCGATCGACACGCAGAAATTGACCTTCTGGTGGACGAAGTTCGTCGTCCCGTCGATCGGGTCGATCACCCAGCGAAGTCCGGCGGCTTCCGGCGACCCGGCCGCGTCGGTCCCCTCCTCGCCGAGGACGCCGTGGTCGGGATACGCCGCCCGGATGCGCCGGACGACGTGCGCTTCCACCGCCCGGTCGACCTCCGTCACGAGGTCACTCGGGCCGCTCTTCGTCCCGATCTGAAGCGCCTCGCCCGCCTCCAGCTTAAGAAGCCGCTCCCGGATGAGCGCCCCCGCCTCTTCCGCCAGCGTGCGGGCAAAGGCGAGATACGCCTGCAGCGCCCGTTCCGTGATCATCCCCATCGTCTCCCTTCTCCGCCGACCGACCCGGTGCTCTGATGCGCCGCCGTCAGAGCCCCGTCGTCGGAACCCAAACCTCCGGACGGGCCGCCGATCGCCTCTCCGCCGCCCGCCGCGTCCGGCCGACGGGCCACCGCACGGCCGGCCGACGACCCGCGCCCCGGGCGCTCCGGCGCTTCGTCCGCCTCCGGCGCCTCCGGCAGGCGCCAGTCGATCGGGCCCCGGCCGACCGCCTCGAGGAACTGGTTGGCCTTGGAAAACGGCCGTGAGCCGAAAAACCCCCGCGCCGCCGAAAGCGGGCTCGGATGCGGCGCCGTGAGCACGAGGTGGCCCGGATACGTGATGAGCGGACGCTTCGCCTGGGCGTCCCGCCCCCAGAGAAAGAACACCGTCGGCACCGGTCGCGCCCCGAGGGCGGCGATCGCCGCGTCCGTCAGCTTTTCCCAGCCCTTTCCCCGGTGCGATCCCGGCTGCCCGGCCCGGACCGTCAGCACCGCATTGAGGAGGAGCACCCCTTGCCGCGCCCAGTGGACGAGGTGACCGTGCTTCGGCCGGGGAAGACCGAGGTCCGCCTCCAGCTCCTTAAATATGTTGGCCAGAGACGGCGGCACCTCCACCCCCGGCCGGACAGAAAAGGCGAGGCCGTGGGCCTGATTCGGTCCGGGGTAAGGATCCTGGCCGAGGATGACGACCTTCACCGACGCATACGGCGTATAGTGGAAGGCATTGTAGATATCATACATGTCGGGATAGACCGTCGTCGACCGGTACTCCTCGATGAGAAAACGGCGGAGCGCCTGATAATACGGCTTTTCGAACTCCGTCCCGAGGACGTCGTTCCAGTCGTTTTTCAAAATCCGGCCCGTCACCCGACGATCGCCTCCAGCGTCGACCGGTCGAGGCGGGAGACGGCCGCGATGATAAGCTGCTTCGCCGCCCGATAGTCGTCGAGGTCGATGATCGCGACGGGGCTGTGAATGTAGCGAGCCGGGATGCCGATCACCGCCGACGGCACGCCGATCCCCATCGTGTGCACCCGGCCGGCGTCGGTCCCGCCCTGGGAGACGAAAAACTGGTACGGAATCCCTTCCGTCTCGGCCAGGTCGAGGAGGTAATCGAGAAGCCGCCGGTGGGTGACCATCGTTCGGTCTTTCACCCGCATGAGGACCCCGCCGCCGAGGCGGCCGAGCCCGCTTCCGCCGGGCATGTCGCCGGCCGGGCCGGCGTCGAGGGCGAAGAAAACGTCCGGGCGCACGAGGCGGGCGGCCGTCTCGGCCCCCCTGAGGCCGACCTCTTCCTGCACCGTCGCCCCGGCGATGACGGTATTCACCCGGGGCCGATCGCGAAGCGCCCGAAGGAGTTCGATGGCGAGCCCGACGCCGAAGCGGTTGTCCCACGCCTTGGCCAGCACCCGCCGGCCGCCCCCCAGGGAGGTGTAGACGCCGGGGAACACGACCGGGTCCCCGGGGCGAATGCCAAAAGCCCGGACGTCCTCCCGGGAGGCGGCGCCGACGTCGACGAACATCCGCTCGAGCTTCGGCGCCTCCCGCCGGGCCTCCTCCGACAGGCCGTGGGGCGGCGGCGCGCCGATCACCCCGGGGACGGCCCCGTTCCGGCCGAGGACGAACACCCGCTGCGCCAAGAGCACCGGATCGTAAAAGCCGCCGAGCGCCGTCACCTTGAGAAGGCCGTCGTCCGTCACCTCGGTCACCATGAGGGCCACCTCGTCGAGGTGCCCGGCGACCATCACCGTCGGCCCGCCTTCCGGTCCGTCCAGCACCCCGAAGAGGCTCCCGAGCCGATCCCGGATCACCCGATCGGCCGCTCCGGCGAGGGCCGCCTTGACGACCCGGCGCACCTCGCCTTCAAAACCCGGCGCTCCCGGCGCTTCGATCAATTGCCGAAACAACGCTTCATCGTACGGTAAGCCGGGCGCCGCATCCGGCCCGGCGTAAGGGGTCTGGTCGTTCATCGCCGGCCTCCGTTTCAAGTCGTCGTTGGCGTTTTTCGGCACTGTCTTCATTGTAGCACGCCGTGCCGCCGGGAGCATCCGTTCCGTCCGTGTCGAAACAGGGCCGGACCGAAGGCCGGGGGGTGGAAGCGACCGAGCGCTCCTTGCGCTCATCCCCCCTTGTGCTTCTGTGGAAAATATAGTACGATGGATTACGGTCCAAGGTATGCCGTTCGAAATCCCGGTTTCCAGAACCCATTTGAGGAGTGAGACGGATGGGCATCATCGCCGAGAAGGACAAAGAGACGATCCGGGACTGGTTCGGCCAGATGACGAAACCGGTCCACGTCGTCTTTTTCTGGAGCGAAGCCGAGAACAAAGAATACGGCGAGGCGACGAAACAAATCCTGGAAGAACTCACGGAGCTCACCGACAAGCTCCATCTTCAGGTCTACCGGCTGGACGACCCCGCGTCCGGCGACGTCGCCGCCCGGTACGGCGTCGACAAGGCACCGGCGATCGTCTTCACCCGGGAAGACGGCGAAGACACCGGCGTCCGCTTCTACGGCATCCCGTCGGGGTATGAATTTACGACGCTCATCGAAGACATCGTCGACCTCGGCAAGGGCACCCACGGCCTGTCGCCAAAGACGGTGGAGAAGCTCCTCGCCGAAGTCGACAAAGACGTTCACATCCAGGTCTTCGTCACCCCGACGTGCCCGTACTGCCCGCGGGCGGTCCGGATCGCGCACTTTATGGCCATGGTCCACCCGAAGATCCGCGCCGACATGGTCGAGGCGACCGAATTCCCCGAGCTCGCCAGCCAGTACAACGTCTACGGCGTGCCGAAGACCGTCATCAACGACGTCGAAGAACAGGAAGGCGCCGTCCCGGAGCAGGTCGTCCTGCAAAAGGTCCTCGCCGCCATCCGGTAAGCCGTCCGACGGATCCCGGGTCGGCCGACCGGCGCCGCCCTCCGCGCACCGCCGATGCGCGGAGGGCGATTTTTTTGCCTTCGACCCCTTCCCTCCGACGCGAGAAACCGCACGGCCTCACCGCTCCTCATTCCGTTCCGCGAGGAGGTCCGCCTCCCGGCGCCGGAGCGCCTCGAGCGCCGCCCGAAGCGTCTCGCGGTCGATCAGGCCGGCCTGAAAAAGCTCCCGCAGCTCCTCCCGCATCAGTTCGATCTCCCCGAGGGGATCGCCGGTGTAGAAGATCGCTCCGAACCGCCGGAGGAGCGCCCGGACGTCCGCGGCGGTCTCAAGGCGCCTCATCCCGAACCCTCCCGGCGGACGGCCCGGCCCCTTCGCCTCCTCCAGCCCCGGGCTCCGGGGCCTCGGCCGCCGGCCGGCCTTTTTCCGGGACGGTGATCCGGCCGGAGCGAAGGTGGCGGCTCACGGCGGCGACGAGCGTCTGGACGTCGATCGGCTTCGTCAGGTAGTCGTCAAAGCCGGCGGCGTACGCCTCCCGAATCTCCCGATCGGTGGCGAAGGCCGACAGCGCCACGATCGGGACGCCGTCAAACGCCGGCGTCGACCGAAGCGCCCGAGCGATCGCGAGGCCGTCCATCTCGGGCAGGTGGATGTCGAGGAGGATGAGGTCGTACATCTCCGCCTCCAGGCGGGCGAGGGCCGTCTCTCCGTCCGGCGCCACCTCGACGGCGTGCCCTTCCGCCGCCAGAACGTCGCTGAAAAGAAGCGCGTTCGTCTCATTGTCCTCGACGATGAGGATCCGCGCCACGGCCGTTCCCCCCTTCCCACTGCGTCTCGATCGCCCGGGCGATCGCCTCCACCTCCGGCGGCACGATCGCCTTCGCCCACCGAAGGAGGCGGGCCTTTTCCGCCAGCGTAAGCGGCCGCCGCGTCGCGAGCACGATCCGATGCCCCGCCTCGGCAAGCGCCTGCACCGGCCGGACGGCCGCCTCCGGATCCACCGGCGCGCCGTCGGCCAAACCGTCCTCAGCTCCGGGCGCCACGGCGTCCTCGTCCCGGTCCAGGCCGAGAACGAACACCGCCGGCGCCTCCGCGGCCGGAGGCGAAAGAAGCGCCGCCGTCACCTCGACCGCATGGCCCGCTGCTTCGAACCGGCGGACGAGCGCTTCGGCGACGAGCGGGGGGAGGCCGGCAAGGATGAGGCGCCTCCGCGGCGCCGGTCGGTCGGCCGACCGGGGTGCCTCCGGCGCCTTCCGCGGCACCTCACACGGCCCGTCCGGCAAAACGACCGTAAAGCGGGACCCTTTGCCCGGCGCGCTTTCGACGGTAATCCGGCCGCCGTGGAGCTCCACCAGCCGCTTGGTGAGGCTTAAGCCGAGGCCGGTTCCTTCGTACCGCCGGCCGATCGCCGGCTCTTCCTGGACAAACGGAAGAAAAATCCGCTCCAGCGCTTCCGGCCGGATGCCGATCCCCGTGTCGATCACGTCGACGGCGAGGGCGTCCTCCTCGTCCCGGACGACGACCGTCACCGAGCCGCCGGCCGGCGTGAATTTGACCGCGTTGGAAAGCAGGTTGAACATCACCTGCCGCATCCGCACCGGGTCGAAGCAAAAGCGCCTCCGGCGGGTGTTGAGCCGAAGCCCGAGGGTGACACCGCCTTTTTCCGCCCGGGCCGTGACAACGTCGAGCGCCTCCCGGAAAAACGGCTCCAGCTCGACCTCCTCCCGGATGAGGTCCATCGCCCCCGCCTCCGCTTTGGAGAGGTCGAGGAGGTCGTTGATGAGCGTCAGAAGATGTCGGCCGCTCGAGAGAATCCGACGGAGGTAGGCCTTTTGCTTCTCCGTGAGCGCTCCGGCCCGCTCGTCCAGAAGAAGCTCGGAAAACCCGATGATCCCGCCGAGGGGCGTCCGAAGCTCGTGGGAGATCATGGCGAGAAATTCCGATTTCGCCCGGTCGGCCGCCTTCGCCCGGGCGCTTTCTTCGGCGAGGTAGGCGTTCGCCGTTCGGAGCGCTTCGACGAGCTGCCGGAGCCGCTCGCCCATGGCGTCGAAGGCGTCGGCCAGCACGCCGAACTCGTCCCGCCGGCCGAGACCGATCCGGACGTCGAAGGCGCCCTGTTCGAGCCGCGCCGCCGCCTCCCGGAGCCGGTCAACCGGCCGCTGGATCGTCCGAAAAAGGACGACGCCGGCGACGACGGCGAGGGCGAGCTGGGCGCTCCAGAGTACGGCGAGCGCCACCGCCGAGCGGCGGGCGTCGGCCGCCGTTTCGACGACGAGGCGCTGGATCTCCGCCTCCTTGTCCCGACTGAACGCCTCCAGCCGGGCGAGGAGCTTCCTCGCCTCTTTCTCCGCATCCGTAAGCAGCGTCTCCCAGGCGTCTTCAAAGTTGCCGAGCTCGTAGACCGGGATGACCCGGTTTCGGAGGATAAAATCAAACGACCGCTGATCGTAAAAAAAAGCGACGAGCGCCGCCCGCTCGCTGCCCCGGGTCGCCGCAAAGAGCGCCCGCTCCAGGTCGTGCACCCGGGCCGCCGACGCTTCAAATGCCTCCCGGTACGTCCGATCTCCGGTGGCGATGTAGCTCGTCACGTCGTGGAGGCGGGCATAGACGGTGTTTTTGTACTCCATCTCCCAGAACCAGACGTGCTCCGCCTCCAGCACCCGATCGTACGCCTGCCAGACCTTGAGCGCCAGGACGACGGAGACGGCCGTCGACAAAAGCGCTCCGCTGGCCACGGTGCCGAGGGTGACGACGAGTTTCCCCGCCAGGGGAAGATCGTACCAGCGGCGAAAAAGCCGCCGACCCCATCCCCTCACGACGCCCTCCGGCCCCCTGCGTCCAGGTCCGCCTCCGTGAGCTTTCCGGTCCGAAGCGCCTCATAGAGCCGCTCCACCGCTTCTGCCACCGGCTTCGGCACCATCGGCCCGAACCCCGAAAGCCGTTCGTAGCCGTTTTTGACGTCGAGCACCTGGCCCCTGAGCGCGTCGAGCGTGCCGTCCCTCGCCCGGAGGAAGATCTCGGTATAAAGCCGTCGGACGTCCTGGGTCACGCTCGTGATGACCGCGTTGCGGGCGATAAACGATTGATCTATGATGAAGCCGACCGCATAGCGACCGTGCCGCCGCGCAACGTCGATGACATCGATGCTGAACCCGTCGCCGGCCGGAAAGAGCACGTCGGCCCCCTGCCGGATGAGGGCTTCTGCCGCCGCCCGCCCCGCCGGCCGGTCGCCCCAGCTCCCGACGGACCGGGCGAGGACGACCGTCTCCGGCCGCGCGTACCGGGCGCCGGCCCGAAAACCGTCGACTTCCGGGAGGTCCGGATAGGCGCTGACAATGCCGACGATCCCCGTGCGGGACATGAGCGCCGCCGCCGCGCCGGCGAGAATGCCCATCGTCCGGCCGGAAAAGTGGACCGACACGACGTTCGCCTCGGCGGCCGGGCCGTTGATCGAGACAAACTGCACGTCCGGATGGTGCGGCGCCGTCGCCTCGATCACCGGGCCGAAGACCGCCCCGTGGCCGATGAGGAGCGTCCGACCCTCCGCGATGAAGCGCTCGAGGGCCGAGGCAATTTTTTCCGGCGTCGCGGCGTTGTGAAACTCCACGAACGCCACATCGGCCCCGTAATGCCGCTCCAGCGCTTGAAGCGCGGCGTACGCTTCCGAGTCCCACCCCTGATCGTAGATCGCCCCTTCGATGAGGACGCCGACCCGCGGCGCCCGATCCGCCGGCCGCTCCGCCGAATCGCTTCCGCCGTCCGCCCGACGGTTCGCATCGTCAAGGGCGAACCCGGCGGCCCACGCGAAAAGCCCCAGAGCGACCGCCGCCAGCGCCCAGAAGGCCGCCCGACCGTCCGTCGATCCGCGCCTGAACATCCCGCCGTTCGCCTGCCTTGTTCATCATCCGGTCTTTATTGTAGCATGGGGGGCCGGCCCGTTGCGCGATTCGGACCATGAACTTCTGCACGACGCCGTTTTTACTCGCCCGGACGCCGCGCCGGAGCGCCCGAGGTCCGACCGTCCCGCCGGCGCCGGAGACGATGCCGCTTCTTTCCGTCCTTCTGGGGCGGGCCGGACGCCGGACCGCCCGCCCCGCTGGGCGGCGGTCATCCGCCTGCCGGACCCGGGTGACCCGCCCGGATCGGCCGATCCCTTCGGCCGGCTGGCGGAAGTCGCGGAAGCATACGGCCTGCCCGGCCGTTGGACGGTGCTCTCGCCCCGGGAGGGGCGGTTTGTCTTTTCGACGCCCTGGCTGGCCGGCGCCGGCGAGGCCGGCGAAGCCCTACGGGGGCTCGTCGACGCCTGGACGCAGGAAGCCCATCTCCGGGTTTCCGTCGCCTTTGACGGCCCCTTCCCCCATGGAGGTCCCGACGGCGCAAAAGCGGCGTTCGCCGCCGAAGAGAGCGACGCTTTTCAAAGGACCTCGGCTTCCGGAAGCCGGCACGCCGCCGGGGACCTTTTCGCCTTCGGGGCGGGCGAAGCGGAAGCCGTGCCGTGGCTTCGGGCCGCCGCCCGGCTCGTCGCTCCCGGAACGGCAGACCCCTGGCTCCGAAAGCTTCCCGACCTCCTCATCCCCGGCCTCGGCCCGGCGCCCGGCGCCGCGCCGAATGCTCCCAAGGAAGGGCGCCTTCGTCGGCGCGGCGAGGAGGCGCCGCCGGCGAAGGCCCGGCCGGCCGCCCGATCCGAAGGGAGAACGGTCTTAGGCCTCTCCGCCGCCCTCCGGCGTCGGCCGCCGGCCGGTTGGCCGGACGAGCTCTGGGCGACCGTCCGGGCGCTTTGGGCCGAGCACCTGAGCGTCTCCCGGGCCGCCCGGCGCCTCGGCCTGCACCGGAACACCCTCCTCTACCGGATCGAGCGCATCCGGCAGTCGTCCGACCTCGACCCCCGGCGCTTCGACGACGCCGTCGCCCTTTTCTTCATCGATCGGCTCCTTTTCCCCGACCGGCCCTTCTCCCCGTTGTGCAGCCTGCCCATGGCTTGGGCCACCGATCGCCGGTAGAGTCAGAGTAGGCGGACGCCGCCCGGCGGGCCGGGCGAGCCGAATTCAAGGCGAAAGGAGCGGGAAGATGGCCAGCGTCGTCCTGAAAAACGTCACGAAGCGCTACCCGAACGGCTTCGTCGCGGTCAAAAACGTGAGCCTCACCATCGAGGACGGTGAATTCGTCGTCCTCGTCGGCCCGTCCGGCTGCGGCAAGTCGACGACGCTCCGCATGATCGCGGGGCTCGAGGACATCACCGAAGGGGAGCTTTACATCGGCGACCGGCTCGTCAACGACGTCCCGCCGAAAGACCGGGACATCGCGATGGTGTTTCAAAACTACGCCCTCTACCCCCACATGACCGTCTATGACAACATGGCCTTCGGCCTGAAGCTTCGCAAGGTGCCGAAAGACGAAATCCGCCGCCGGGTCCACGAGGCGGCCCGCATCCTCGCCATCGAGCACCTCCTCGACCGAAAGCCGAAGGCCCTCTCCGGCGGCCAGCGGCAGCGGGTCGCCCTCGGCCGGGCGATCGTCCGGGAACCGCAAGTCTTCCTCATGGACGAGCCCTTGTCCAACCTCGACGCGAAGCTCCGGGTGCAGATGCGGGCGGAGATCATCAAGCTTCACGAACGGATCGGCGCGACGACGATCTACGTCACCCACGACCAGACCGAGGCGATGACGATGGGCGACCGGATCGTCGTCATGAAAGACGGCGTCATCCAGCAGGTGAGCACGCCCGAAGCGGTGTACCACCGACCGGTCAACCTCTTCGTCGCCGGCTTCATCGGCTCCCCGGCGATGAACTTCCTCCGCGGGACGCTGGAAGACACCGGCGGCATCCTCCGCTTCCAGGCGCCCAACCTTTCGCTCGCCGTGCCGGAGCCGGACGCCGCCGTCCTCCGGGAGCGGGGCTACGCCGGGCGACCGATCATCCTCGGCATCCGGCCTCAGGACATCATCGATCGGGGACCGGAAGGGCTCACCTTCTCCGGCACCGTCACCGTCGTGGAGAACATGGGCTCGGAAAAGTACCTCTACATCGCCGTCGACGAGGCGACGGAAATCGTCGCCCGGGTCGACGCCTCGCTCCGGGTGACGCCCCACGAGCGGGTGACCCTCGGCTTCCACCCCGAAAAGCTCCACTTTTTCGACCCGGAGACGGAGCTCGCCGTCCGCCCCCCGGCCGAACGTTCGGCGACCGTCGCGTAAGCGATCGGCGCGGCCGAACGACCGGCGCCCGCCGCGCAGACGATCAGCGCAGCCAAACGACCGGCGCCCGCCGCATCGGCGATCGGCACGGCCGAACGACCGGCGCCCGCCACATCGGCGATCGGCACGGCCGAACGACCGGCGCCCGCCGCATCGGCGATCGGCAAGGCCGAACGACCGGCGCCCGCCGCATCGGCGATCGGCGCTTCCGGCCGAAGCGGGCGCCGATCGGCTGCTCCGGCCGATCGCGTCGAAGCGGCCCGCCGAGCGACCGCCGCGCCGACCGCGCCGAAGCGGCCTCTGTTCCGCAACCCCATTCCATCCGCTTCCGGTCCGAACCGTCGCCCCGCCCTTAAGCCTCCGACCGGCCTTCCGGCCGGCCGGAGTTTTTTTTCGTTTGAGATTTGAATAGGCTTCCTTTTTTGCGCTTCTTTCCGGGTCGGCCGGCCTTGCGCCGGGGAAGACTAATTAATATAATTCTAATGTGGAATCCATCCTAAAGAAGATCCCCCCCGGAGGTTTGGACGATGATCGAAGCGAAAGATGTAGATCGGGCCGCCGGCTGCGCCTGCCGGCCGAAGGCCGAGGCGACCGACCGCGGCGCGGGGGGCCGGGCCGGATGGTGGGCGGCATACGGCGAGCTCGTCCTCGCCCTCGTAAGCGGCGCCCTCACCGCCGCGGCCTGGGCGCTTCAAGCCTTCGGCGCCGGCGCCGAAGCGGTCGTGCCGCTTTTTCTCCTCGCCTACGCCGTCGGCGGCTACCACAAAGCGCGGGAGGGGCTTTCCCTCCTCTTCCGTCAGAAAAAACTCGGCGTCGACGTGCTCATGATCCTCGCCGCCGCCGCGGCGGCGGCCACCGGCTACTGGACGGAAGGGGCCGTCCTCATCTTCATCTTCGCCATGAGCGGCGCCCTCGAGACGATGACCCTCGCCCGAAGCCGCCGGGACCTCTCCCGGCTCCTTTCGCTCCAGCCGAAGACGGCGACGCGGCTCGTGGACGGCCGGGAAGAGATCGTCCCGATCGACGCCCTTGACGTCGACGACGTCGTCCTCGTCCGGCCCGGGGAGACGGTGCCGATCGACGGCGTCGTCCTCGAGGGCACCTCGAGCGTGAACCAGGCGGCGATCACCGGAGAGTCGGTCCCGGTGGACAAGGCGCCCGGCGATGCCGTCTACGCCGGGACGCAAAACACCCACGGCGCCCTCAAGATCCGCGTCACCCAGCGGGCGGAAGGGACGCTCTTTGCGAAGATCGTCCGGCTCGTCCGGGAAGCGGAAGAGAGCATGCCGCCGACCCAGCGGTTCATCGACCGGGTGGAAGGGGCCTACGTCTACGGCGTCCTCGTCGTGACGATCCTGCTCATCGTCGCGCTCCCGACCGTCTTTCACCTCAGCTGGACGGCCGCCCTTTACAAAGCGATCGTCTTTATGGTCGTCGCCTCGCCGTGTGCCGTCGTCGCTTCGATTACGCCGGCGATCCTCGCCGCCATGTCGAACGGCGCCCGAAACGGCCTGCTCTTAAAAGGCGGCGCGTATCTCGAGTACCTCGGCCGGGCGAAGGTCGTCGCCTTCGACAAGACCGGCACGATCACCGCCGGCCGGCACGAGGTCACCGACGTCCTCGTCGCCGACGACGTCGACCGGCGGGAATGGCTGAGCCGGGTCGCCTCCGCCGAGCGCCTTTCGGAACACCCGATCGCCCGGGCGATCGTCGCCTACGCCGAGCGGGAGGGCGTGCCGCTTTTCGACGTCGACAACCTGGAAGCCCACGCCGGCCTTGGCGTCACCGTCCGCCTTGGAGAGCGCGTCCTCAGGATCGGAAGCGTCGTCTGGATCGGGCTTCCGGACGACCACCCGTGGCGGGCGGCGATCCGGGATATGGAAAAAGAAGGAAAAACATTCGCCCTCGTCGAGGAAGACGGGCGCCTGACCGGCCTCATCGCCCTGCGAGACGTCATCCGGCCCGAAGCGAAGGAGGCGATCGCGGCCCTCCGGGCGATGGGCGTCCGGGTCGCGATGCTCACCGGCGACCACCGGACGCCGGCGGAGGCGATCGCCCGGGAGGTCGGCATCGATCTCGTCTACGCCGAACTCCTCCCGGACGACAAGGCCCGCATCGTCGACGAGCTCCGGAGGAAACACGGCACCGTCGTCATGGTCGGCGACGGCATCAACGATGCTCCCGCCCTCGCCCGGGCGTCGGTCGGCGTGGCGATGGGCGCCGCCGGGAGCGACATCGCCCTCGAGACGGCCGACGTCGTGCTCATGAACGACCAGCTGGCCAAGCTCGTCCACGCCGTCCGGCTCGGCCGGCGGACGGAGCGGATCATCAAGCAAAACCTCACCTTTGCCGCCGGCGTGATTGTGCTCCTCATCGCGGTGAACTTCGGCGCCGCGCTCCCTCTTCCGCTCGGCGTCGTTGGCCACGAAGGATCGACGATTCTGGTCATCTTAAACGCCCTCCGGCTCCTCCGCGGCTAGCCCGACGACGGGGAGCGGAGGGACCGGCCGTCCTCGCGAACGCGTCGGCCACGTCCTCGCCAATCCATCGGCCCGTCCGATCGGACGGGCGTTTTTTTCTCGGCCTCCGACGGGCGCCTGGACGGCGCTTTTGCCTCGACCCGGAGACTGATACAATGAGGGACGACAATCGCATACCTCATCCGCCGGCCGGTGCCTTTTTCCGGCGGTGTCGAGGGCGCGTTTTCCGCGAAGGGCCTGCCGGCGGCGCGGTCGAAGCCAACCCGCGTTATCAAAACTTTCCCGGGGGGGATGCGCCATCCGTGAACCGTATCCGCTCGAGCCGCACGTCGGGCGTCTGAACACGCTGGTGGGCTTCTTCGTCGCCGTCGTCATCGTCGCCAACACGACGGCGTCGAAGATCGCCGATTTCGGCGTCACGTACGCGACGGTGGCGATCTTGTTTTATCCAATCAGCTTCGTCATCGCCGATACGATCGCCGAAGTGTGGGGCAAGCCCGCCGCCCGCCGGACGATCTGGACCGGCCTCGGCGTCAACTTCGCCGTCTCCGTCATGTACGCCATCGCGGTGCTGATGCCGGCGGCACCGTTTTACGCCGACCAGGACGCCTATGCCCGAGTCCTCGGCGGCGTGCCCCGGATCGCGCTGGCGTCGATGACGGCCTACGCCGTCTCGCAGCATCTCGACGTGACGATCTTCCTTACCTTACGGGCGCTCACCCGCGGGCGTCATCTGTGGCTTCGGAACAACGCGGCGATCCTCACGAGCCAGCTCATCGACACGACCCTCTTTACGTTCGTCGCCTTCTACGGGGTGTACCCGACCGCCGCCCTGTGGCAGATCATCGGCACCGAATACGCGATCAAGGCGACGCTCGCCGTCTTCGGCACACCGTTTACGTATCTTCTCGTCGCCTGGGCCAGGAGGGATGACCGTGGACCCGTCGCCGTTCCGCGCGCTCGGTAAAAAGAGCGCCGTCCCCACGACCTACGACCCGTCGGTCCTGGAGCGGTTCGAAAACGCCTTCCCCGATCGGGACATGTTCGTCAAGTTCAACGCGCCGGAGTTTACGACCCTCTGCCCGGTGACCGGCCAGCCGGATTTTGCAACGCTTTATATCTCGTATGTGCCGGACCGGTGGCTCGTCGAGAGCAAATCGCTCAAACTGTATCTTTTCAGCTTCCGGAACCACGGCGCCTTTCACGAATCGGTCGTGAACGTCATCCGGGACGATCTCGTCCGCCTGCTCGAGCCGAAGTACCTGGAGATCTGGGGCAAGTTCCTCCCCCGCGGCGGCCTGTCCATCGATCCGTACGTCAACTACGGCAAGCCGGGGACGCCCTGGGAAGAAGTGGCGAAAAAGCGCCTTTACGAGCACGACATGTACCCCGAAAAAGTCGACAACCGTTGACCTCCTCCCCGGAATGAATTCCGGGGATGAAGCCGGCGGGTTCTGTAACGGCACCCACGAAAAAAGCCCGGGATCGATCCCGGGCTTTTTTCGGCCGCTCGAACGGCTTCGGCGGCGCCCGGCGCCTTTTTCGGGCGCTCGCCTGCCGATCATCGCCGGTCGGCGACCGAAGGGGCCGCTTCGGAGCGAAAGGCGCCCGAGGAAGACGGCGACGGACGGGAAGGCTCCGAAGTTTCTCCTTCGCCCGACTGAAGCAATCCGGCCAGCTCGCTCAGTCGTTCGCCGAGGACGGCGACCTGTTCGATCGTGCGGCTCAGGTCGTCTGCCATCGTCTTCAGGTTCGTCATCGCCGCCTCGACATCGGCCGATGCCGCCTTTTGCTTTTCGGCGACGTCGACGATCTCACCGAACGCCGATGCCGTCGTCCGCAGGCTTTCGGCGAGCTCGACGAAGACGGCTTCCGACTTTTGGGCAGCTTCGTCCATCGCGGCGGAAAGGGCCTTGGTCTTTTCGATCATCGCCCGCACTTCGCCGAGGGACTGCTTCGTCTGTTCGGCGAGCTTCCGCACTTCGCCGGCGACGACGGCAAAGCCCCGGCCCGCCTCTCCCGCCCGGGCCGCCTCGATGGCGGCATTGAGGGCAAGGAGGTTCGTCTGCTCGGCGACGTTGCGGACGATCGCCACGACTTCATCGATGCGCCGGGAAAGGTCGACCAGCGCTTTCGTCCGGTCGCGGAGATCGGCCAACGTCATTTGCATGCTTTCCAGACGCCCGGCGTTTTCCTCGATCGCCCGCCGGCCATAACCGGATTGCTCCAAGGCACGGCCGCTTAACGTCGTCGTCTCCTCGCTTTTTTTCCAGGCGATCGACTGGGCCTCGGCCAACGTTCGCATGGCGACGTTCGCCTCTTCGGCGCTTGCCGCAAGCTCGTGGGCCACGTCGAACAGTTCGGCCGCGAGGGCCTCCCGCCGGGCCGCTTCCGCCTGCTGGGCCGCCAGCCGGCGGCCGGCGTTGTAGAGGGTGAGCACCACCTGCATCTCAAAGTTAAAGAGCCGATCGATCGCCTGAATCAAGGCGGCGACCTCGTCCGAGCCGATGTCCCGCCGCCGGAGCAGGAGGGCCGGCGCTACGCGCCGGTGAGCTGTCGGGCCGTCTCGTTCAGCCGCTCCGCCTCCGCGGCGACGCCGCCGGACGCCTGGGCAATGTCCTCGAGCATCGCTTCAAACCGCCGGAGCGTCGCCTCGAGCTCCGTCGTCCGGGCCGACTGCCTGTCCGCCCGATCGGCGAGGTCTTTTAAGTCGTCGGCGACCGATCGCAGGCTCGCATCGCCGTCGGCGATGCGGCTTTCGGTCGCCTCCGTGAGCGACTGCATCGCGGCGATGTGCGCCTTCGTCGTCTCGATGAGCTCGGTGACGCTCGCAAGCTGCGCTTTCGTCTGATCGGCGAGCTTTTTGATCTCTCCGGCGACGACGCTAAAGCCCCGGCCGGCTTCCCCGGCCCGGGCCGCTTCGATGGCGGCATTGAGCGCGAGAAGATTCGTCTGCTCGGCGACGCCGCGGATGAGCTGGACGACGCCGTCGATCCGCTCGGAGATGGACATCAGTTCATTGGCCCGGTCGGCGAGGTCGCCGAAGGCCACGGCCGCCGCCTGAAGGTGCCGTCCGTGGGCCTCCAGCGCTTCCACGCCGCCCCGGGCGTGTCCGGCAACGAGGGTGCCGAGCGCCGCCGTCTCCTCCCCGACGGCCAGGAGGTTCGCCCCTTCTTCTTTGAGCGCCTGGAGGGAAGCGCTCGTCTCTTCGGCGAGGGCGAGGAGATGCTCCGAAAGCTCGTTCAGCCGTTTGGCGATCGCCCGCTTCTCGCGGAGCGTCGCTTCCTGCAGGGTCTCCCGGTCCCGGTCGTAGCGTTCGATGACGAGCTGCATCTCGAGGTTGAACAGCTTGGCAAACGCCAGCGTTGCCCGATCGGCTTCGGCCGCTTCCCGAACGGGATCGCCCGCCAGCGCCGCCTGGATTTCGCTCAGCAACACTTGAAACGAAGCCAGATACCACGGGCTCGGAAGACCGATCCGGACGTGCGCCTGGGCGATCGCCTGACGGCGGGCGAGATAGGCGTCGTCGATCACGCCGGCGAGCATCTCTTCCAGGTGCCGGTGGAGCGTCCGCTTGAGCGCGTCCACCCCCCGGTGGGTTTCGATGATCCGGCGAAGCTCCGGCACCGCCAGGAGGCGATCGTAGAACGCCTCGACGATCGCCGGAAGCTTCGGTCGAATCCGGGGTGCCGCCGCCCGGACGGCGGCGAGGTCGGCCTCCCCCAGGCCGATCAGCTGAAGCCGCATCCGCACCGTCTCATCCGCAATCCGGATGCCTTCCCCGCCGTCCCGGTCGCCCCGGCTTTCCGGATCCCCCACACGTTCGGACCGGGCGGAAGCGCGGTCGGCCGAAGGCCGGGCCCCGGTTATCCTCACGAGGTGCCGAAAAAAACGCCGATCGAGCAACGCGATATCCCCCTCGTGCTTCGGACTTCCCCGTTTCGACAGGGACTTCTCAAGAAGATTTCTCAAAAAGGATATCGGTCGATCGGCAACGGTCCGTTAGGCCGGGACCGCGGCGCGGGCACCGCCGACGCCGGGGCGAAGGCATCGAGCGCAAGCGACCCGATCCGCCGCACGGCGACGGCGTCAGGTCGGATCCCCCGCCGACGCGATTCCCATGGCCGGAACGGGCTTCGTTCGCACCGGCTTCCCTCTACCACGCGGCGACGGTGCCGTCTGCCCGCGGTTCGGCGGCGCCGACGAGAACGCCGTCCGGCTGCCGGAGGATGATCTCCCCCCGGCCGAACGCCGCCGGCCCGACCGCCCAGCGGACATCGTGCCCCCGCCGCTCGAGGGCGTGGACGACCGTCGGCGGAAAGCCCTCTTCAAACTCGACGGTCCGCCCTTCGACCCACCGCCAGCGGGGCGCATCGAGGGCCGCCTGAGGGTTCAGGGCAAAATCGACGAGGTGCATCACCACCTGCAGGTGCCCCTGCGGCTGCATGAACCCGCCCATCACGCCGAACGGCCCGAGCGGCCGATCGCCGGCGGCAAGAAACCCCGGGATGATCGTGTGATACGGCCGCTTCCCCGGCGCCAGGGCGTTCGGATGATCCGGCTCCAGGCGAAAGCCGAGCCCCCGGTTGTGAAGGGCGATCCCCGTCCCCGGGACGACGAGGCCGGAGCCGAACCCCATGTAATTGCTCTGGATGAACGAGACCATCGTCCCGTCGCCGTCCGCCGCCGCGAGGTACACCGTCCCGCCGGCCGGAAGCCGCCCCGGCGCCGGATCGAGTGCCCGGTCGCCGATCGCCCGGCGCCGCTTCTCCGCGTAAGCGTCGGACAACAGGGCGGCGACGGGGACGTCGGCGACCCGGGGATCGGCGATCCGAGCCAGGCCGTCGGAAAAAGCGAGCTTGAGCGCCTCGATCGCCCGGTGGACGGTTTCCACGTCCTCCCGCCCCTGAAGGGCAAGCCCGTCCAGAATGCGAAGGGCAAGAAGCGTCACCAGCCCCTGACCGTTCGGCGGGAGCTCCCAGACGTCGATCCCCCGGTACGAAACCCGGATCGGCTCAACCCACTCCGGCCGAAAAGCGGCGAGGTCCTCGCCGCGGAGGAACCCGCCCGTTTCCCGGGAAAAGCGGTCGATCGCCTCCGCAATCGAGCCACGGTAAAACGCCTCCGCCCGCGTTTCGGCGATCGCCTGAAGCGTCCGGGCGTGGTCCGGAAAGCGGACGACCTCCCCGGCCGCCGGCGCCCGGCCGGCCGGGGCAAACGTCTCAAACCACGGCCGAAAGAGCGGCCCCTCGAGCCGGCGGCGGTACGCTTCGACCGCCCGGGCCCAGTGTTCGGCGACGACCGGCGAGACGGGAAAGCCCGCCTCGGCGTATTCGATCGCCGGCTCGATCAATTTCGAAAACGGAAGCCGACCGAACCGCGCCGACAGGGCCGCCCACGCCGCCGGCGCGCCGGGGACCGTCACCGGCGCCCAGCCGGTCTCGGGCATCGCCCCGTAGCCGGCCTCCCGAAGCGCCTCCGGCGTAAGCCGCCCGGGCGCCGGGCCGCTGGCATTGAGGCCGTACAACCGGCCTTCGTGCCAGACGAGGGCGAAGGCGTCGCCGCCGATGCCGTTCGACGTCGGTTCGAGCACCGTAAGCGCCGCCGCGGTCGCGACGGCGGCGTCGACGGCGTTCCCGCCCTGAAGGAGCATCCGGAGCCCGGCCTGCGCCGCGAGCGGCTGGCTCGTGGCGACCATGCCGCGCCGGGCGTAGACGACCGTCCGGCGTGACGGATACGGGTAAAAATGCGGATCGAAGCGCATCCCTCATCCCTCCTGCCGCTTTTTGCCGCCCAAGGACCGCCCGACGAACGGCCGGCCGGACCGCCGCCGAAGCGAGATGCCGCCTCAGAAAAGGACCGGCGCCGCCCGCCGGACGATCATGCGCCCGCCCGCCTCACCGCGATTTCCGGCTTCGCCCGCCGGGCGACCGGCTTCATTCGGACCCTCCCCCCTCGCCCTCCTCGACGTCCCGCGCCCGGACCGCCCCGGTTCCGATCCGCTCCTCCCGTCGATGGCCGACCGGCCTTTTGCCCCGGCTCGGGCGCCACCCCCGGCTTCGCACCTCGAAGATGCCGAACTTCAGATAGTCTTCTTCCGGCGCGGCGAGGAGGGCCGGGTGATCGGCGGCGGCGGTCCGAAAGGCGATGCGCCGGAGGATTTTGCGGCTGTCGAAGGCCGCCTCGGAGATCACGCCGAGAAACCGCTCCCGGTCGACGAACGCCGAGCACGACGCCGTGACGAGAAAGCCGCCTTCCCGGAGGAGGCGCATCGCCCGGAGGTTGATCTCCTTATAGCCCCGGAGGGCGCCCTCGAGCGCCTGGCGACTTTTGGCAAAGGCCGGCGGATCGAGGATGACGACGTCGAACCGGGCGCCGGAGTCCTCCAGCTCCCTGAGCACGTCAAAGCAGTTCCCGACGCGAAACTCGATCCGGTCCAGAAGGCCGTTCCGCTCGGCATTCTCCCGGGCCAGGGCGATCGCCTCTTCGGAGGCATCCACCGCCAGCACCCGCCGGGCGCCGTAGTGGGCGGCGTGGACGGCAAAGGCGCCCGTGTGGCTGAAGCAGTCGAGCACCTCCGCCCCCGCCGCACCGTCCGGTCCCCAGCCTTTTATGAGCGGCTTTAAGGCGGCGCGGTTTTCCCGCTGGTCGTAAAAGTAGCCGGTCTTCTGCCCGCGGAAGACGTCCACCCGGAAGACGAGGCCGTGCTCCCGGACCTCCACCGCTTCCGGCGCTTCGCCGTAGAGAAGGCCCACTTCCTGCGGAAGGCCTTCTTTTTCCCGCACCGGGACGTCGTTCCGGAGCACGATGGCTCGCGGGCTGAACGCCGCCACAAGCGCCTCCCGGATCCAGTCCCGCCGGACGTCCATGCCGTAGGAGAGCATCTGCACGACGAGGACGTCGCCGAAACGATCGACGATCAGCCCCGGGAGAAAGTCCGCCTCGCCGAACACCATCCGTCCGAAAGCCGGGTCGTCCAAAAACCGCTCCCTCAAGCGGCGGGCGGCTTCGATCCGCCGGCGGAAAAAGTCGGCATCGATCCGCTCCGCGGGGTCGTACGTGAGCACGCGGACGAAGATCTGCGACGCTGGGTGAACAAACCCTCGGGCGAGAAACACCCCCTGATGGTTGACGACATCGACGACGTCCCCCGGGGCGACCTCGCCCTCCGTCCGGAGCACTTCCGTCCGAAACACCCACGGATGGCCGGCTTCCAAGCGTCGCTTCCGCGTCGGCGAGAGGACGACCCGTCCCCGGACCGCCGTTCGGGGGTCGCCGGAAGTTCGGGGATCGCCGGAAGTTCGGAGATCGCCGGAAACGAGACCATAAACCTCTGAAGCCGCTGAGGCAAAAGCGCGGAGATCGTCGGACGATCGCATCGATAATGCTCCCTTGTGATTCAGGATTCTACCTCCGGGCGTTCGGCCGGCGCCTGAGGCTCCCCGACCGACGTCCCGTGCGCTACGGTTGCGCCGCCCGCGACACGGCCGGCGCCTCGTGCGTTACGGCCGAGCCGTCTGTGTTACGGCCGGCGCCTCGCGCGTTCCGGTTGCGCCGTCCGCGACACGGCCGGCGTGCGGAGAGCTCCGGCCGGATCCGGCGTCCATCGCCGGGCCAACCGGCCACCCGCCCGGCCCGCCGGGGCGCCGGCCCCTGCCCGTTAGCGGGCCGCCCGCTCCCGGAGATAGGCGAGCACCGCCCGGTCGATTTTCCCTTCCGGCGGAAGCCGCATCTCAAAGTTTTCCCGGAGGTGAAACGCCTGAAGCGCCGCCCGGAACGCCGCCTCCGTGACGGCCGCCGGATCGACCGGCGCCTCCGGAGCGTCGCCGGGGGAAGGGACACCGGCGCCGAGCCTTCGCCCGGACCCGACCGCTTCTTCTGCGCCGCCTTCTCCTCCGGCGCCGCCCGGCCGCGCCGTCCCGGAATCTTCCCGGCTCCGAAGATACCCGAGGCGCGCAAGGGCCCGAACGAGCTCCGTCCGAAGGGCCGCATCGATCGTCACGAAGTCTTCCGCCCTCGGCCGCTGAAAATACAGCCGATGCAGGCGAAGAAGCCGCTCGAGTTCCCGCACCGGCTCCGGATGATCATCGACCCTAAGGTCGAGGTACCGGTCCGAAAGGCCGTCATAGCCGCCGCCCGGGCGCTCGACGACGAGCGCCGCCGACTGCTTCCCCCGGGCGTCGCCGCCGGCCGCTTCGCCGGCCCAAAGCGCCCGCAGCAGCCGTTCCGCGAGCTCCCCGTCGGTCCGCTCGAACGCCGCGGCCATCCGCTCGATGACCTCCGGTCCGGTGAGAATGTTGCCCTGCACCGCATAGTGCCGCCCCGTCCGGCCGCCGGCCCACGGCGTGCACGCCTCCCCGGTGTACGTCGCCGCGCCGCCCCGGACGTCGACGAGGCCGACCTGCCGCACCGCCCGCCGCTCATCTCCGGCGACGAGGGCCGCCAGCGCTTCTTCCGCCGACTTCCCCTCGGCGATGAGCCGGAGTCCCTCCGGCCCGTACTGCGGGTTCGCCCACGCCTGCGTCGCCACCGCCCCGACGCCGGCTTTGACCCACGGCACGACGCTCCCGACGGCGAGAAACTTCGACGCCACCGCCACTCCGACATCGCCGGTCGCCGGGTCGTAGGCCACGATGGAAAAAGTGACCACCGGCGCCGGCGCGATTCGGTTTGCCCTTTGCGACAAACGGGACCCTCCTTTCGGTTCCTTCAAGACGCAAAGCGAACGGCCGCGACGCGGGGCAATCGCCAACGGCCGACCCCTTCCGCCGCCTCCCCTCGCCAACCCCTCTCGCCGGACGGGAGCGCCGCACCATCGCCTCGGCGCGAGCGCGCCCCGTCCGCCCGCTCCTTCCATTTGCCGGCCTTTCCTCTCCCTTTGCCCCCGGTCTTCGCCTGTTCATTCCCCGAGTTCCGCTTCCAGATTCGTTTTGTCAGCCGGGCATCACCAACCCGCCGTCGACGACGAGATATTGGCCGGTGATCTGCGCGGCCCAATCCGAAGCAAAAAAGAGAACCGCCTGCGCCACATCCTCCGGGGTCGTGACGCGGCGAAGCGGCGTGTTGGCTTCGATCAGCGCAAATACCTCCGGCGTCGTGGCAGAGCTGGCATCTGTCATCCGGAGGAGACCTCCGGCCACGGTATTGACCGTGATGTTGTACGGTCCGAGATCTTGCGCCAAATTGCGCGTGAATCCTAAAAGCGCCGCTTTCGCGGTCGTGTAGTCATGGTACGCGACCACCGGATGGTTGAGCAAATTTGTACCGATGTTGATGATACGGCCAAATTTCCGCTCCATCATGGATTCGACCGTGGCGCGCACCGTGTTGAAAGCGGCTTTGAGCGTCCCGTCGATTTGCGCCTGATAATCGTCCCATGAGATCTCCCATGCCGGCTTTCGGACCTCGGGATCGAAGCGATAATTCACCAGCGCATTATTCACCACCACATCGACCGGCTGTCCAAAAACGTCCGCGGCTTCGCGAACCATACTTTCGACCTGGGCCAAATCCCGCACATCGGCTTGAAGCGCTACCGCCCGTCCTCCGAGTCGGCGGATAGCTTCCACCACGCTCCGAGCAAGATCTTCGCTCCGGTAATAGTTCACGACGACGGCGCTCCCCTGCTGTCCAAACGCCCGCGCAATCGCGGCCCCCAGCCCCCGGCCGGCCCCTGTGACGAGCACAACGCGCCGTTCCAGCCCCAGCGACATGCGCTCACGCCCCCCCTTTCGGCTGTAATGGTTTTCCAATCGGTGCGCTCGGTTCAGGTTGCCTCCATTATAAGTCAATGTTAATCACCGGTCACAGAACCGACCATCCACCCCTCCGCACAGCGCTTTTAGCCCCTCTATTTTGCATGAAAGGCATAGAAAAAACAAATGCAATATGCAAATTTAATCATTTACAATCAAACGACCATGGGTTAGAATAAGGCTAGCTATTCAACTTTCGGATGCCCCGCTCCATCCCCTGAAAAAGGAGGTCGGTCCCTTTGACGATGCCATGGCGGCATCCTGGGGCTTTCCGCGGGAGCCTCATCATGCTTGCTGCAGCGATCGCCCTGGCCGGCTGCGGCGGCAAACCAGCCAGCAGCCCGGCCGGCGAAACGACTTCAGGCGAAGGCGGCAAAGAACAAAAAGCCCAGACGGTCCTCGTCTACGCCCGCGGCGGGGACTCGGTCTCTCTCGATCCCGCGACGGTGACCGACGGAGAATCGCTTCGAGTAACGAAAAACATCCTCGAACCGCTCCTCCAGTATGCACCGGACAGTTTTGAGGTCAGGCCCGCCCTGGCCGAACGATGGGAAGTCAGCGACGACGGTCTCGTCTACACGTTTTATCTGCGGAAAGGGGTCAAATTCCACGACGGCACAGATTTTAACGCCGACGCCGTCGTCTACAACTTCAAGCGCTGGACGAACCCGAACGACCCCCACTACGCCGAGTTCGAATACTACCGGTCCCAATTCGGCGACCTGATCGAAGACGTCGTCGCGATCGATGACCACACCGTTCAGTTCCGGCTCAAAGAGCGCCAGGCGCCGTTTCTTCAGAACATCGCCATGGACCCTTTTGCCATCGCTTCGCCGGCAGCGCTCGAAAAATACGGCGCCGACTTCGGTCGACACCCGGTCGGCACGGGACCGTTCGTTTTCAAGGAATGGAAGCCGAAGCAATCGATCACCCTCGAAAGAAACCCCGATTACTGGGGCGGCGCGCCGAAGCTGGAGCGGATCGTTTTTACCGTCATCGAAGACAACTCGGCCCGGCTTCAGGCGCTTAAATCCGGCGATGTCGACCTGATCGACGGCGTGTTGCCGAGCGACGTCAAAACGCTGAAAGCGGACGGACGTTTTCAAGTCTGGGATCGACCGCCGAACAACGTCGGCTACCTCGGATTTAACACCAAAAAAGCGCCGTTTGACGATCCTCGCGTCCGTCAGGCCGTCGCACACGCCATCGACAAACCGGCGCTCATCGCCGCGTTTTACAGCGATCAGGCGGAGCCGGCGAAAAACCCGATGCCACCCACGATCGCCAGCTACAACGATGCCATCGAAGACTATCCCTTTGATCTGGAAAAGGCCAAATCTCTGATCCAAGCCTCGGGCTACGATGGCCGAGAAGTCCTGTTCTACGCCATGCCCGTCTACCGGCCGTACATGCCGAACGGTCCGAAGATCGCCGAAGCGATCCAGGCCAACCTCTCCGCCATCGGGTTAAAATCGAAGATCGTCTCACCGGAGTGGGCCGTCTACCTCGACGAGACCAAGCAGGGAAAAGCCGACCTCTTCCTTCTCGGCTGGATTGGAGACAACGGCGACCCGGACAACTACCTTTACGTCCTTTTGGACAAGGACAACGCCGGCGGATCGAACCGAACATTCTACGACAACGAAGACGTCCACCGACTGCTTACGCAAGCGCAAAAAGAGCTCGATCCCGACAAACGAGCCGCCCTCTATCGGGAGGCGCAGGAGATCATCCATCGGGACGTTCCCATGGTGCCGCTCGTCCACTCCATTTCTTCCCTCGCCGGAAAACCGACGATCAAGGGGTTTACCCCTCATCCGGGCGGAAGCGACAAATTGACTGACGTTTACTTTGAAAAGTAATGGCGAGTTTCCCATGAGACCACCTGGTGAAACGGCGCCAGCCGCGCGCGGGCGCCGTTTCCCGTTCGGAGGAAGGTCCCATGTTCCGTTACGTCGTTCGGCGGCTCCTCATGCTTATTCCGGTCCTGTTCGGCATGTCGATCGTCGTATTCGCCATCGTTCACTTGATCCCTGGCGATCCGGCGACGACGATCCTTGGTGAGCGTGCTTCTCCCCAAGCCATCGAACGTCTGAACGTCGAATACGGCCTCCAAGAGCCGCTTTTCGTCCAGTACGGCCTGTACCTGAAGCGGATTCTCACCGGCGACCTTGGCGTCTCGCTGCGCACGGGTCGGCCGATCGCCGAAGAAATCGGCCCCTATTTGGCGGCAACAGTCGAACTATCCGTCGCAAGCCTCCTGTTTGCCGTCGTCCTGGGCACGAACCTCGGCATTCTCAGCGCCTGGCGACAAAATTCCTCGTTTGACGTCGCCGCGATGCTCCTTGCGCTCGTCGGCGTTTCGGTGCCGGTGTTCTGGCTCGGGCTGATGGAACAGTGGATCTTTGCCGAAGTGCTCCACTGGTTTCCTTCCTCCGGCCGCGATAATCCGCGGGATCCAGTGAACGCCATCACCAATCTCTATCTGCTCGACAGCCTGCTCGCCGGACGATGGGATCAGTTCGTCGACGTCGCCCGCCACCTCGTCCTTCCCGGCGTAGCCCTCGGGACGATTCCGATGGCGATCATCGCCCGCATCACCCGATCGTCAATGCTTGAGGTTCTCCGTTCCGACTACGTCCGCACCGCCCGGGCGAAGGGGGTTCCGACGCTTTGGGTCGTCTACAAGCACGCCCTAAAAAACGCCCTCATTCCGATCCTCACCGTCATCGGCATGCAATTCGGCTTTCTGCTCGGCGGCGCTGTTTTGACGGAGACGATTTTCGGCTGGCCGGGCATCGGAAGATATATTTATGAAGCAATCAGTTATCGGGACTATCCCGTCATTCAGTCCGGCATCTTGGTCGTCGCCACCCTTTTCGTGCTAATCAACCTGATCGTGGATCTTCTTTACGCTTGGTTGGACCCGCGGATTCAATACCGATAAAAACGAAAAAGTATTGGGAAGGAAGGGTTTTTCTTGCCGGAGATTGCGCCTTCTTCTGTACCGTTTGCTGCCGAATCACCGGTCGGCAAAAGCGAACCCAGCTTTTTTGCTCTTCTCTGGGGTCACCGTTTTTTTCGCCTAGGAGCAGGGCTTTTGTTTTTTCTCGTCCTTCTTGCCGTCTTTGGACCGCTCATGCTCCCTTACAATCCGAACGAACCTTCCCTCACCGACCACCTGACCCCGCCGACCTGGTCCCATCCGTTCGGAACCGACGATTTGGGGCGCGACATATTGACGCGCGTCGCCTACGGGGCCCGCATTTCGCTCTGGGTTGGCTTCGTCGCGGTCGCCGGTGCCGCCGCGGTTGGGACGATCCTCGGCCTTCTCGCCGGTTACTTTGGACGGGCCGTCGATGCGTTCATCTCTCGATTGTTTGACACGATGTTCGCTTTCCCGAGCATTCTTCTTGCCATCGCCATCGTCGCCATTCTCGGCGGCGGCCTGATGAAGGCGCTCATCGCGGTGTCCATCATTAATATCCCGACCTTTGGTCGGCTCGTTCGTTCACGGGTACAACAGCTGGCTCAGGAAGAATTTGTGCTCGCGGCCCGCACGATCGGCGTCGGCGATGCCCGCCTCCTTTTTCGCCACATTTTGCCGAATGCGACAGCGCCGATCATCGTCCAAGCGTCTTTGAGCATCGCCACGGCAATCCTCGAAACGGCCGCCCTCGGATTCCTCGGTTTGGGTGCCGAACGGCCAACGCCAGAGTGGGGACGGATGCTGGCCGATGCGCGAGAGTATTTCCAAATCGCGCCGTGGACGATGTTTTTCCCCGGGTTTTTCATCATGCTTACGGTTTTGGCCTTCAACCTGATCGGAGACGCTCTCCGGGATGTCTTTGATCCGCGACTCCGGCCATGAGAGTTCTTCGCCCGACTAACTTTGCGATCGCGCTCCGCTGTGAACGCGAAGCTGATTCCTACCAAAACGAACATCAGGGGGGAAGGTCGTGCCCCAAAAAGCGGCGCAACCCCGCCGCGTCGTCGTCGTCGGCGCCGGCATGGTCGGGCTTTCGACCGCCTGGTTTCTCCTGGAGCGGGGCGTCGACGTCACGGTCCTCGAAAGCCGGCATGTCGCCGCCGGAGCTTCATGGGGCAATGCCGGCTGGCTGACGCCGGGCCTTACGGCCCCGCTTCCGCATCCGTCGGTGTTACGGTTCGGGCTTCGGGCCCTCTTTCGTCCGGACTCGCCCCTTTACGTGCCGATCCGGCCGAGCTTAAGCCTGCTTCGCTTTTTGCTCGGCTTTGCCCGCCACAGCACCCACGCCCGCTGGGCGGCAGGGGTCCGGGCTTACGCCCCGATGATCCGCCGGGCCTACGCGGCTTACGGCGCGCTGGCCGAAAGCATCAGCGAACCGGTGTACGACGCCGAGCCGTTTTTGGCCGGGTTCCAGACGCCGGAGGAAGCCCAAGAGCTCATCGATGAACTCGAATCCCTCCGGAAAGAAGGAATCGAAGTCGAGTATGAACGCCTCACCGGTGAAGATGCCCGACGCCTGGAGCCCGCCCTGTCGAGCCGGGTCCGCGCTGCCGTGCGCCTGGATGGTCAGCGGTTCATCCACCCGGGCCGATACATGGACGCCCTGGCCCGCTCCGTCCGTGATCGGGGAGGAGACATTCGGGAAGGCACGGCAGCTCGCGAAGTGGTCGATGAAAACGCGCAAGCGACCGTGGTGCTCGAAAACGGCGAGCGCCTGACGGCAGACGCCGTCGTCATCGCCACCGGCGCCGATCTTTCCCGGTTGGCCAAACGATTCGGTGTCCGCACCTTCGTGCAAGCCGGACGGGGCTACAGTTTCAGCATCCCGATGAAACGTCTTCCTGCCGGACCCGTTTATTTTCCCGTCCAGCGGGTGGCCTGTACGCCGCTGGGGGACCGGCTTCGGGTCGCCGGAATGATGGAATTCCGTCGCCCCGAAGAACCGCTCGATCCGCGCCGGATCGACGCGATCATCAAGGCCGTCGAGCCGCTCCTGGAAGAAGCGGACTTTGCCGATCGCCGCGATGAATGGGTGGGATCGCGTCCTTGCACGGCGGACGGGTTGCCGCTCATCGGCCGCACGGCCTCGCCGCGCGTGTTCGTGGCAGGCGGACATTGCATGTGGGGCATCTTCCTCGGACCGGTGACCGGAAAGCTCGTGGCCGAAGCTGTGACGACGGGGAACATCCCGGCAGAACTTCGACCGTTCGACCCGCTGCGTTAGCGGGCGGGCATCGGGGCGTCCGCCGCATCCGCCCGATCGCCCAAGGCGGACCGAACCGATCCACGGAGGAGGGTGACGATGGAGCCGCTTCTTTCGGTGCGCAACTTGACCACGATGTTTACGAGCGGTCGCCGGGTAGCCCGGGCCGTCGACGGCGTCGATCTCGACATCTTCTCCGGGGAGACGCTCGCCCTCGTCGGCGAGTCGGGGAGCGGCAAAAGCGTCACGTCCCTTTCGATTCTTCGCCTCATCCCGGACCCGCCGGGGAAAATCGTCGCGGGCGAAATCCGGTTTGAAGGGCGCGACCTCCTTAAGCAGAGCGAGCGCGAGATGAACCGCATCCGCGGACGCCGCATCGCCATGATCTTCCAGGAACCGATGACGGCCTTAAACCCCGTTTTTACCATCGGCGAGCAGCTGGTCGAGGCCGTCCGCGTGCACCGGAGCATGAGGCGTTCCGAAGCCGAGCGGCTGGCGGCGACGTGGCTCGAACGGGTCGGCATCGGCCGGCCGGAGGCGATGCTTCGCGCCTATCCGCACCAGCTTTCCGGCGGCCAGCGCCAGCGCGTGATGATCGCCATGGCGATGATCAACGAACCGGCCCTCCTCATCGCCGACGAGCCGACGACGGCCCTCGACGTGACCATTCAGGCCCAGATCCTCGACCTCATGCGCGAGCTCAAAAGCCGAACGAACACGGCGCTCCTTCTCATCACGCACGACCTCGGCGTCGTCGCCGAGATGGCCGATCGGGTGGCCGTCATGTACGCCGGCCAGATCGTGGAAGAAGCGCCGGTCGAGCGCCTCTTCGACGATCCCCGGCACCCCTACACCCGAGGGCTCATCCGCTCCATGCCGCGCCTCGACGACGACCGGCCCCGCCTCGAGGCGATTCCCGGCACCGTTCCGCCGGCGCACGCCTTTCCCCCCGGCTGCCGGTTTGCTCCTCGCTGCCCGTTCCGGACCGAAGCGTGCGCGGCGATGCCGGCGCTTCGCCCGTTCGGCCGGCCGGAGGACGGCCACCGGGTCCGCTGCCACCTCGCCGAGACGCTGCCCGTCGAACCGGCGGCGGCCGCCTCAAACGGATGAACCGGCCCGACGCCGACCGCCGCTTCGGCATCGGCGGCGCTTTCCCAAGAAAAGGAGGGATCTGGCCATGCCTCATCCCCTGCCGGAGGCCGTCGCTGCGAGGCACAACGCTACACCCCCGCTTCTGGAACTCGAAAACGTAAAAAAATATTTCCCGATCCGAAGCGGCCTCTTCCGCCGCCCCACCGGCGCCGTCCGGGCCGTCGATGGCGTGAGCTTCACCTTGCGCGCCGGAGAGACGTTCGGCCTCGTCGGCGAATCCGGTTCCGGCAAATCGACGCTCGGCCGTCTGATCGTCCGCCTGTACGATCCGACGGACGGCGCCATCCGCTTCCGCGGAGCCGACATCAGTCGCCTGAAGCCGGCCCAGTTCCGGCCGTACCGGAAGCACATCCAGATGATCTTTCAGGACCCCTACGCCTCCCTCAATCCCCGGATGACCGTCGGCACTCTCATCGAAGAGCCGCTGATGCTGCACACCGACCTCGGCAAAAAAGAGCGTCGGGACGAAGTCCGCCGCCTGCTTGCGATCGTCGGCCTGCCGCCGGATGCCGCGAACCGCTATCCGCACGAATTTTCCGGCGGACAGCGGCAGCGGATCGGCATCGCCCGGGCCATCTCGATCCGTCCGAGCCTCGTCATCGCCGACGAGCCGGTCTCCGCCCTCGACGTGTCGATCCAGGCGCAGATCATCAATCTGATGATGGATCTGCAGGAGGAGTTCGGGCTGACGTACCTCTTTATCGCCCACGATCTCAGCGTTGTCAAGCACATCTCCGACCGCGTCGGCGTGCTTTATCTCGGCCATCTCGTCGAATTGGCCGACAAAAAAAGCCTGTTCAAAGACCCGCTTCACCCGTACACCCAGGCGCTTCTCGCGGCGGTCCCGGTGCCGGACCCGAAGCGGCGGCGGGAGCGGATCCTCCTCACCGGAGAGATTCCGAGCGCCGCCCGGCCGCCGTCCGGCTGCGTCTTTCACCCCCGCTGCCCGAAGGCGATGGACGTCTGCCGGAGCGTTCGGCCGCCCCTTCGGGAGGTCGGCCCCGGCCACGCGGTCGCCTGTCATTTATTTGACGTCCAAAGCGCCTCCAGCACCGCCTGAAGCGGCGCCCGGGCGCAGCCGATCGCTTCGTCCGCCGCGCCGTAAAACACCGTCACCGTGCCGTCCTCGTCGAGGACGGCGCCGGTGGGAAAGACCACGCCGCCGAAAAAGCCCCGGCGCTCGTAGGGTGCCTCCGGTTCCAGAAGCGGCGCCGCCGTCCGGGCGAGGACCTCCCACGGCCGGTCCCGGTGCAAAAGCACCGCCCCCATGGCGTAGCGGTTGTGGCGATCTGCGCCATGGTAGAAGAGGAGCCAGCCTTTCTCTGTCTCGATCGGCGGCGCACCGGCACCGACCCGCGCCTCGTCCCACGCCCCCGGCCGGACGCCAAAGACCGGCCGGTGCTCGCCCCAGTGCCGGAGATCCGGCGAGGCGGCGTACCAGACGTCCGGCATCCCGATGCCGGCCGGCACCGGCCGATGCAGGAGGACGTAGCGGCCGCCCAAGCGGCGGGGGAAGAGGACGGCGTTTTTGTTCTCCGGCGGGAGCGCCACGCCGAGCCGCTCGAACGTCCTCCCGTCCCGGGAAGCCGCCAGCATGACGACGATGCCCCGGGCCGACACCGCCGCATACGAAAGCACGAGCCGGCCCTCGACGGCGACGATGCGGGGGTCTTCCATTCCCCACGCCTCCGCCGGGTCCGACGGCCAGAGGATCGGCCGCGGGTCGACCTCCACCTGCCCGTCCGGCCGGAGGACGGCCCGCCGCAAGAACGAAAACGACGTGAGGGCGACGATCCGCCGGCCGTCCCGCTCGACGACGACCCGAGGGTCGGAAAAGTCATACCGATCGTCGTCGAACCGGAACATTCGAACCTGCCGGGCGCTTCCCCCGCCGCCCTCCGGCGTCGGAGCGCTTTCCTCGTAGACCGGGACCCGAAGGAGCCCCGCCGAAGAACGCGGGCGCTCGGCGCTACGGAAGATGAGGAGGAGGCCCTCTTCCCACCGGACCGCCGCCGGATTGAAGACGCCGATCACCTCATCCCCCGGGACGACCGGCGGCACGTCGTCCGGCTGAAGAAGCGGCGCCGGACCGCACCGTTCGAACACCGCCCCCATTCCCTTCCGATCGCCTCCTTCCGACCGTTCAACCGTTCAGCCCCCAGCGGTTCCCCGGCCGGCGCCGTCCTTCAGGCGGACCGCAAACACGTCTTCCAGCACCCGGGCGAGGCCGTCTTCGTCGTTCGGCGGAGCGATGACATCGGCCGCCGCTTTGGCGAGGTCGCTGCCGTTCGCCATCGCGATGCCGAGCCCCGCTTCCCGGAGCATCTCGACGTCGTTCCACTCATCGCCGACGGCGACGATTTCACTCGGCGAAATGCCAAACCGCCGGGCCAGAACGTGCATCGCCGTCGCTTTCGTCACGCCGGCCTTGAGCCCCTCGAGCCACGTCCACGTCGTCCGGATGAAGCGGACATGCGCTCCGAGAAGCGCGCTCAAATAAGCGTGTACCGCTTCTTTGTCCGGCTCCTCGGGGCGGACGAGGATGTTCGTCACCGGCGCCTGTCGGACCCGATCGGGTTCGAGGGGATGCGGTTCCAGGTTCCGGTAATCGGCAAACGTCGTCCGCACCTCGTCGTCGAACCGGGAGACAAAATACGCATCCGGCGCCTCAAACAGGAGATTCCGGATCCGCCGTTCCTGACCGAGAACCGCCATCGTCAGATCCAGCGCCTCGGCGTCGATCGCCTCGACGTGCCAGAGCGGTCCCGTGAGACCGGAAAAGATCGCCGCGCCGTTTAAGGCGATGACCGGTCCCTGGAACGGAACGTCCTGAAACAATGTCCGGACGGAGTATATCGCCCGCCCCGTGGCGATGACGACCCGGACGCCGGATGCCTCCAGCCGGGTGAGGATCGAACGCGTCCGGGGCGTGATCGTCTTTTCCGACGTGAGGGCGGTGCCGTCGAGGTCGACGAGCACCATGCGAAAATCCCTCGCCACTTTCATCCTCCCTACCGGCGCCGGTCTCGACCGCCGGCCCGGCCGCTCAGACATCGTCCGGCTTCGGCGCTTCCGGCGGAGAGACCGGAGTTTTCGCATTGACAGGAGTTTTACCGCCGGCACCGGAATGATACAATGAAAGCATCGGTGATGCGAAGAGGGGGCCTGACCGGGGATGTCCTGGATCTTCCTTGTCATTATAGTCATTATAGCATCGGTCGCGGCGGGGATCATCGGGTTTTATCTGGGCGTCTACTTTATGAAGCGGCAGCTTCTTCTCGCCCACCACCATCAGGACCGGGACGTCCGTCGCTACGCCCGCGGCAAAAGCTCCCCCTGGCCTCCGACGGAACTCAGGCGGGCTCGGGAAGCGATCCGCCGCCGGCACCGGCCGTCGTAAGACGGCCCGCCGGCAGCTTTCCGTCGCGCTTATCCCGAGGGCTTCATCGATCCGGGCGCCCGGCCGGGGCTCGGACAGTCCCGGGGCGTGTCGAACGCCCTTGTCCCGAGCGGGCCTGCGAGCGGACCGGAAGAAAAGACCGCGTGAACGGTCACCCCGAAGGCCGCGGCGGACTTTCCGGTCCGGTCGATCCGCCCGGCGGGCCGCTGCCGCCCGGGGGCCGGAGCAGAAGCTCATATTTTTTCACCCCCGGCACTTCGTAGAGGCCGCTGGCCACGAGGCCCAGAACGATCCCCTGCAGGAAGACGTTGACCACATTATCCGCCCGGATGTCCGGATACTGAAGCGCCAGCGAAAGCAAGATGCCGTAGCCGATCGCATAAAGCGGGGCATAGGCCCGCGGAAGATAGCGCTTGGTCAGGGTGACCAAGGCCATGATCACCGGCACCCATTCGAGGGCCACCTGGTTGACCGTCATCGCCGCCCCTCCTTCCTTCGCCGGCCAGCGCCGGATCCCCTTCACCGAGGCCGGCTTTTCCCCGGCATTCATTTCATATATATGCGAAAGGACGGAACGGCGATGAAGGAAGACCGCCCCTGCCGGCCGCTGGCGGTGGTCGGCGCCGGGGCGGCGGGGCTCTCCGCCGCCCTCTGGGCCGCCCGCCTCGGCTGGATGCCGGCTGTGTTTGAAGCCGCCGATCGGCCGGGCGGCCAGCTTCAGGCGGTCCATCAACCGATCATCGACTACCTGGGGCTTCCGGCCCGCGACGGGCCGGAGCTCATCCGCCTTTTCTTGGACCATCTGCGGCAGGCCGGCGTCTCGATCGCCCTCGGCGTCCCGATCGCCGGCATTCTCCACCGGACGGAACCCCGACCGCACTTTCTCCTCGTTCCGGGAAAAAAAACAGGCCCCCCCGATGCCGGAGTCCCGGCGTCGACCGACCGGAAAAACGGAGGCGCCTCCGTGCTCTGCGCCCGGGCCGTCATCCTCGCCACCGGCACCCGCCCCCGGCGTCTCGGCGTCCCCGGGGAAGCGCTCATCGCCGAAAGCGCCTGGAGTTCCACCAGCCGGAACGCCGAGCGCTTTCACGGCCGGGCCGTAGTCATCGTCGGCGGAGGCGACCGGGCGGTCGAGGGGGCGCTGAACGTCGCGCCCCACGCCGCGGTTGTCACGCTCCTCGTCCGGGGGGCCGCGCTCAAGGCGCGCAGCGCCCTGCGGCAAAAACTCCCGTCCCACCGAAACATCCGCATCTTCTACCGGACCGTCATCCGGCGGATCGAAGCCTCAGACGGCCCTGGCCCGCGCTATCGCCTCCTGCTCGCCCCTTCGGACGGCCCCCCCTCCGAAGCGGGCGCCGGGAAGACGGAGGAAAGCCTTCCGCCGGTCCTGACCGCCGACGACGTCCTCCTTCGCATCGGCATGGAACCCGTCCTCCCGCCGATCTGGACGGAGGCCTCCGACCCCGGCCGATCGCAGGCCGAGGACGCTTTTTTGGCGGCCGGCGGAGCGATGCTGGAGGAGACCGTGCCGGAAGGCATCTGGATCGCCGGCGACGCGGCGCTTCCTGCCAGCGAGCGGAGCGTCGCCGCCGCCGTCGGCAGCGGCATGCAAGCGGCGAAGCGGGCCGTCCTCTGGCTGGAAGCGCAGCAGATTCTCTCCGAAGCGGACGCCTCCGAGGCCGGCGGTTGACGCAAACCAAAGGAGTCGAAACGCGATGTACGAAGTCTTTCGCGATCGATTCGGCCGGACGGTCCGCCTGACCTTCGATCCGGCCGATTTTCTCCCGGCCGGCCACGTTCTCGTCGTGCCGTTTTACCGGGGCCGGATCGTCTTTACCCGCCACCGGGAGCGGGGGATCGAACTTCCCGGCGGCAAGGTGGAGCCCGGCGAGACGCCGCTTCAGGCTGCCGTCCGGGAAGCGTATGAAGAAACCGGGGCCCGCCTCCGATCGATCGCCCTCATCGGCCAGTACGTCGTCGACGATCCGGACGGTGGCCGCCTCATCAAGTCGATCTACCGGGCCGACGTCGAAGCCCTGGAACCCCGGCCATTTACGACCGACACCGAAGGGCCGGTGCTCTTCGACGTCCTTCCGGTCGAGGTGCGGGACGATCCCCGGTTTTCCCCCTACATGCAGGACGACGTCTATCCCCGCCTGCTGGAAGTCCTCGGGCTCCTCGGCGAACGGCGGCAGGCGTAGAGGCCTCGGCCGAGCCCTCGAATCCGGAGGCGCCCCTGGCCGGCGGTCCGGTCGACTCTGCCTCCACGAGACGTCGGCCCGACGGGTCGTGCCTGCGTTCTCTCGCGTCGCGCTTTGAGCTTAAAGAGCTTTGAGCTTAAAGAATGGAAAGGGCGATGGCGATGACCGCCTTTCCGAGAGATTTTCTCTGGGGTGTGGCGACGTCGGCCTATCAAATCGAAGGAGCGGTGGCCGAAGACGGCCGGGGGCCGTCCATCTGGGACGCTTTCGTCCGCCGACCCGGCGCCGTCGCCGGCGGCGACACCGGCGACGTCGCCTGCGACCACTACCACCGGTGGGAAGAAGACGTCCGCTGGATGGAGATCCTCGGCGTGAACGCCTACCGGTTTTCCATCGCCTGGCCGCGCCTTTTTCCCGAGGGACGCGGGCCCCTCAACGAACGGGGCCTCGCCTTCTACGCCCGGCTGATCGAACGCCTCCTTCAGGCCGGAATCACCCCGGTCGTCACCCTTTATCACTGGGACCTCCCCCTCGCCCTGCAGGATGCGGGGGGATGGGCGAATCGCGACACCGCCCACCGGTTCGCCGAATACGCGGCGGCCGTCGCCCGACGCCTCGGCGACGCCGTCCGCTGGTGGATCACCTTAAACGAGCCGTGGGTCGTCACCGTGATGGGCCACCTCACCGGCGAACACGCGCCGGGCCTGAAGGATGTTCAGCTTGCCTTTCGGGTCGCCCATCACCTGAACCTCGCCCATTTCGAAGCCGACCAGGCCATCCGGACCGAAACCCGAAACGCCCGGGTAGGCCTGACCAACCTGATGACCAAAGTCTACCCAAGCAAAAACGACAACCTCGACGTCGCCCTCGCGACCGCCTTCGAGCGGCTGCAAAACGGGTGGTTTCTCGATCCGTTTTATTTCGGCCGCTACCCGGAGGAGCCGGTGACGCTCCTTTCCCTCCTCCCCGCCGCCCTTTGGCCGCCCGAGGCCGGCGATCCGAAGGCGGCGCTGGAGGCGATGCAGGCCGAGGCGGCCCGGTGGGTGCGGCCCCCGGATTTCCTCGGCGTCAACTACTACTTCCCGACCCGGATCGCCTTCCGGGCGGGCGGCCCGTGGGGCGGCCTCGACTTCGTCGAACCGTCGGGCGTCGAACGGACGGCGATGGGATGGGAAGTGGCTCCGGACGGCCTGGTCGCGGTCCTCCGGGACCTCAAGGAGCGCTACCGGCCAGAAAGGATCATCATCACCGAAAACGGCGCCGCCTACGACGATGCGCCCCAGACCGACGGCCGCATCGACGATCCCGCCCGCATCCGCTACCTCGAAGCCCACGTCGACGCCGTCCGGCAGGCCATCGAGGGCGGCGTCCCGGTGACCGGCTACTTTTACTGGTCGCTCCTCGACAACTTCGAATGGGCCCACGGCTACACGAAACGCTTCGGCCTCCTCTACGTCGACTACGGCACCCAGCGGCGGACACCGAAGGCAAGCTTCTACGCGTACCGGGACCTGATCGCCGCCCGCCGCGGCCCATGAACCGTGCCCGGCTCCGGCCGGGCCGTTTTCGTGCCGCCGGAAGGCCGCCGGCCATCGACGCAAGCTCCGCACCGGCGGCAAAAAGCACCGCGCCAGCGGCGCAAACGTCGACGGCCGAAAGCCGCTGCGGCCGCCGGAAGACCGGCGGCCATCGGTGAGAGGCGCCGCGCCCCCGACGTTAGACGCCCGAAAGAAAACTTCAAGCAAACCGCGCCGTGAGCGCCGGAGGCCGGCTATGAACGCCGGAGCACGGCCATCCGCCGGCGGAAGGCGCCGCGCGCCCGAGTGAGCGCCTCGAGCCAGAGGGGCTCCCGGAAGAGGGACAGGAGCCCGACGTACAAAAGCCCCCCGCCGGCGATGACGGCCATGAGGACCAGCGCCCGCCAAACGGCCGACCCTTCGCCGAGGAGGAGCGGGCTCCCGGCGATCGGCCAGAGCGCCGCCCCCATCCCGGCGGAGGCCAGGGCCGAGCGAGCGAGGGACTTCTGCACGGCCGGCAGACCGACGCCGCCGATCCGCCGCCGAAGCGAGACATACTGCATGAGGCTTGCGATCGTGAGCGCGATCGACGTCGCCAAGGCGAGGCCGAGGTGCTGCATCGGCCCGACGAGGAGGAGATTTAAGCCGATGTTGAGGCCGATGGCGATAACGCCGTTCAGCATCGGCGTCCGGGTGTCCTGCAGCGCGTAAAACGCCTTCGTCCAGAGTTCCCGCGTCCCGAGGCCGATGAGGCCGAGGCTGAAAAAGAAAAAGGCGCCCGCCGTAAGCTCCGTCGCCCGGGCGTCAAAAGCGCCACGCTCGAAGAGGACGGCGATGATCGGCCGGGCGAGGAGGAGGCTCCCGACGGTGATCGGAACGAGGATGAGCATGAGGGCGGCAAAGGACCGGGCGACGCTTTCCCGGAGCGCCCGAAGGTCACCGTCGGCCGCCTGACGGGAAAAGCGCGGATAAAGCACCGAAAGGACCGAGAGGACGACGATGCCGTAGGCGAGCTGGACGACCTTGTTGCTGTAGTTCAAAGCCGAGATGCTGCCCTCGCTCAGGCCGGAGGCGAGCATCCGGTCGACGACGACGTTGAGCTGCGCCGCCACCGTCCCGATCATCACCGGACCGATGAGGCCGACGACCTGCCGGATCCCCGGTTCCTTGAGGTCGAAGACGACGCGGTAGCGGTACCCTTCCCGGACCATCGACGGCAGGAGAAAGACGACCTGCACCGCCACCGCCAGAAGCGTCACCCACGTAAACCCGGCGATGCCGAGGGACCGGCCGAAGACGAGGAGGTAGCCGACGACGACGACGTTAAACGGGATGCCGACCGCCGCCGGGGCAAGAAAGCGGCCCCGGCTCTGAAGGTACGCGGTGAAGATCGCATTGAGCGTCAAAAAAACGATCATCCAGAGCAAAATGCGGCTCAGGTCGGCGGTGAGCGCCGCCGCCTCCGGCCCGAATCCGGGAGCAAACAGCCGGACAAGCCCCGGCGCAAAGACAAAGGCGACGGCGCTCGTCACGAGCGAAACGAGCCCGATGACCGTCGTCGCATTATGCATAAACCGCTCCCGCTCGGCGCCTTCCAGCCGCTGGTAGACCGGGATGAACGTCGTCCCGATCGCCGCCGCCATCGCCGCAAACAGGACGCCCGGGATCGAGTAGGCGATAAAATACGCGTCCGACTCGACGCTCGCCCCGAAATAAGCGGCGATGGCCGTCTCCCGGACAAAGCCGAGGAGGCGGCTTAAGAGCGTGATGGCCATGATGGCCGCTGTCGTAAAGACCACACCGCGCTGCATAACCGGCTCCTTTCTTCCGCCCGGCGATGCGCTTCCTCCGGACAGCGTCCCGGAGAAGCCTCTGTGACTGCTTTTCCCCCGTCGCCGGTGCGGCTTCTCCTTGAAGCCACACCCGGACGCGCGTTTCGGCCTCTCAGACTACTTTTCCACCGTCGCCGGTGCGGCGCCGGCGCGGCGAAAGAGGGTGGTCGTATACAGCCCCAGCGCCGCCCAGATGAGGGCAAAGCTCGCGAGGTGGGCCGGCGTAAACGGCTCATGATACAAAAACACGCCGATCAAAAGCTTCATCGTCGGCGTCACGTACTGGATGAGGCCGACCGTCGAGAGCGCCGCCCGCCGCACCGCCTCGGCAAACCAGAGAAGCGGGAGCGCCGTCACCACTCCGGCGCCGAGCAAAAGGAGCCACACATCGGCGGTGTACCCGAGCGCCGGCCAGCCCCGGGCGCTTTCGATCAAAGCGAGGGTGAGGGCCGCCGGAAGCACCAGCATCCCCGTCTCCGCCGCCAGGCCGGTCAGGGCGTCGAGATGGAGCGTTTTTTTCACCAGTCCGTAAAAGCCGAACGAAAACGCGAGGGCCAGCGAGATCCAGGGCAGCCCCCGCACCTCCAGCGCAAAGAGCACGACCCCCGCCGCCGCCAACCCCACCGCCGCCCACTGCCGCCGCCCGAGCCGCTCGCCGAGGACGAGGACGCCAAGGGCGACGCTCACCAGCGGATTGATGTAATACCCGAGGCTCGCCTCGATGAGGTGATCGCCGGTGACCGCCCAGACGTACACCCCCCAGTTGATGGCGATCAGCACGGCGGCGAAAAAAAGCGGCCGGCGCCGGCGGGGATCGGAAAACACCGCCCCGAGCTCGCCGAGGCGCCGGCGGACGCCGAGCCAGCCGGCGACGAAGACGAACGACCAGAGAAACCGATGGGCGAGCAGTTCCAGCGCCGGGATGCCGGCCAGGTGTTTCCAGTAGAGGGGAAGGAGCCCCCAGAGCAAAAACGCCGCCAGCGCATAGCCCATTCCAGCCGACCCCTTTCCTCACTCCATTTTACCGCCGTTTCTTTCGAGTCTCAAATGATCGCTTTGGATAACGGAAATTTCGATCTTATATCACGATTGCTTTCTTCTTCATCAAATTTTTACCTCTTTTTTACCCCATCTTTACCCTCCCGCGTGACAAAAAACGGTAAACTCGAGGTACCCGTCCGATCGTGTCGAAGCGCGTCGTCGGCGGCACCGGTGGGGTGGACCGGCCGTCGCCGGAACAGCTCCGCCCTCCGAACCGCCGCCCGTCTGCGCTTCCGGCCTCGGGAAAGCGGCGGTCCCCCCAAGACGGCATCGAAGCTCCGGGACGGTCTCGGCGACGGCCCTCGGGCGGGGCGCTCCCGGACGGCGAAGGAATCGAGGCAAAGGAGGACGCCTCATGTCGGAACGCCGGACCTTTGACCTTTCGACCGAACGGTGGCCGGCCCGCTTTGCCGAACTCCTCGAACAGGGCGCCAACGCGATGCTCTTTTTCGATATACAGAATTTTACTGAAATAGAAATGCGGTACGGCGAGGCGGCCGCCCGGCGCGTTCTCGATGCCCTCGACCGGGCTGTCGCCGAGCTGGTCACCCTCGAACCGGACGTGCTCGCCGCCGGCCGGGCCTTCGGCGACGACTATCTCGTCTTCTTGCGGCTGGACGCCGCGGCGCCGGAGCACATCCCGCCGCTGGCTCACGTCCGAGGCGGGAGAATTTTAAAATGCCTCGTCGCGGCCGCCGAAGCGGCCCTCCCGTCCCTCGTCGACCGGTTCGCCTTTCATCTGAGCGCCGTCACCCTCCCGGAACGAAGCGAGGAAGCGGAGCGACAGTTTTACCGGACGATCAAGCTCGCCCTGAAGCTCGCCAAGCGCCGTCCGGCACCGGAAGACATCGCCGAGCGGGAGGCGCTCCTTCGCCTCCTGTCCCGGCGGGAGCTTTCCGTCGTCTACCAGCCGATTTTTTCCCTCGCCGACGGTTCCGTGGTCGGCTACGAGGCCCTCACCCGCGGGCCGGAGGGAAGCCCTCTGCACTCGCCGCTTAAACTCTTCGCCCGGGCGGAAGAAGAGGGCCTCCTCTATCTCCTGGAGAAACTGGCCCGGGAAACGGCCATCGCCGGCGCCGGCTTTCTCCGGCCAAGCGAAAAGCTCTTTCTGAACGTCAGCCCCGCCGTCGTCCACGATCCCGCCTTTCACCCCGGCCACACGCAGCGGCTCCTCGAAGCGCGGGGGCTTTCCGTCTCGGATTCCGTCTTCGAGGTGACCGAGCAGCAGGCGATCGACGATTTTCGCCGCTTCCGGGAGATTATCGACCACTACCGCCGCCAGGGCTTCCGCATCGCCGTCGACGACGCCGGCGCCGGGTACGCCTCCTTCCAGACGATCCTCGCCCTCCGGCCGGAGTTCATCAAGGTCGATCGCTCGCTCATCGCCGGGCTCGACGCCGACCCGGTCAAGCAGAGCCTCCTCGAAAGCTTCGTCTTCTTCGCCACCAAGGTCGGAAGCCGCATCATCGCCGAAGGGGTCGAGACCGCCGGCGAGCTCGTCCAGCTCATCCGCCTCGGCGTCTACGCCGCCCAGGGCTTTTATCTCGCCCGCCCCGCGCGCCGGCCGCCGGGCACCCCACCGAAAGACGCCGTCGAAGCCATCCTCCGCCACCGGCGTATCCTCGCCCTCCAGCGGCGGCAGGAAGACGCCGTCGAGCTCATCACCGCCCCGGCGCACACGTTCGACCGTCGGACGATCACCGCCCTCGTCCGGCAGTACCTCGAAGAAACGAAAGACGGCGGCGTCGTCATCACCGACGGCGGCCGGATCGTTGGCCTCGTCATGCGAGAGAAGCTCCTGCAGGTGCTCGCCACCCAGTACGGCGCCTCCCTCTACAGCCGCCGGCCGATCGGTCTGGTCACCGATTTCGACCCGCTGGTCGTCGACCCGAAGACCCCGATCGACGTCGTCGCCCGGCTGGCGATGGCCCGGCCGGCGGACAAGGCGTACGACTACATCATCGTCGCCGACGAAGGCCGCCTCATCGGCGTCGTCTCCATCGAAGCGATCCTGAATTACCTGGCCAACGTCAAGATGGAAGCCGTCCGGCTGGCGAACCCCCTCACCGGCCTTCCGGGGAACCACGCCATCGACCTGGCCGTGCGGGAAAAGATCGAAAAAAACCTCCCCTTTGCCCTCCTGTACGTCGACCTCGATCGTTTTAAACAGTACAACGACCGATACGGCTACCAGCGGGGCGATCAGGTCATCCGCTTCCTCGCCGACGTGCTCAAGGACGCCGCCGCCCGGCGGCCGGAGGCGGACGTCTTTGTCGGCCACATCGGCGGCGACGACTTCGTCCTCGTCGCCCCGCCGGACGCCGCCGAGCCCCTCGCCTTCGACATCGTCGCGGCGTTCGACCGGGGCATCGGCTTCTACTGCCAGGAGGCGCCGGCGCCGATGGCCTCCGGCCGGGACGGCGGCACGACAAGTCACCGGAGCGACGCGGCATCACCGATCGATCCGCCGGAGCGCGAGGCGCCGGAAGGCCCCGACCGGACGCCCATCCCGCCCGAAATTCCGGCGGCGGTCGCGCCGTCCGAGGTGCCGTCTGACGCGCCTTCCGACGGGCTTCCACTGTCAGAGGCCGCTTCCGCCTCCTTGGCGGAGCGCGTCAGCGTCTCCGTCGCCGTCGTCATCGTCCGCGATCCCCGGGGACTTTCGACCGAGACGCTCGCCGAGCGGGCTGCCGCCCTGAAGCGGGAAGTCAAGCGCCGGCCGGGGAGCGCCTCCCTCATCGCGCCGTTTTAGGCGCCGGTCGAACGCCGTTTACGGAACATCCCGGGTCAAACGCCAGAGGGCAAGCCCGAGCGCCAAAGCGCCGGTTGCGCCGAGGTAGCCGAGGGCAAACGCCGGCGTAAGCCCCTCGATCGGCGGCATGAGCCCCGCAAGGTACGGCCCGAGATCGAGGTTCGTGCTGGCCACCCACTTGGCCCCCCGCCAGCCGCTCGCGTAATTGGCCAGCACGCTCCCCGCGAGCAGAAAGGCGAAAACCGCCCCCATCCCCGCCGCCGTCGAGCGGGCGACGCTGGACGCGAAAAACGTCCAGAGCGCCACGACCGTGCTCGCGTACCAGCCGAGGCCGAACAGCATGAGCAGATACTGCCACATCGGGATGAGCCGGACGCCGCCGAGATCGAGCGTCTCACCGCTTACGCGAAAGCCAACGAGCTGCGGCACCTGAAAGCCGCCGAAGCCGAACACCGGCCCCGAAACGAGCGTCCCCAGCACGGCGATCCAGAACAAAATCATCCCGACCGAAAGCCAAAGCGCCGCCACCTTGGCCAGTGCGAGCCGGAGCCGCCCGACCGGCTGCGAAAGAAGGAGCCGGAGCGTCCCCGCCGACCGCTCGCCGGAGATGATGTCGCTCCCGACGATGAGGGCAAAGAGCGGCACGAAAAGCGGCATCCCCGCCTCCATGAAGCTCCGCAGAAACCCCGCCGCCCCCGGCGCGTTCGGGTCGACGCCGGCGGCGAGATACGCCCGGAGCTGTTCGTTGCGGATGAGGAGCCACCGGCGCCACTCTTCCGGCAGGCGGGAGGCGGCGAGGCGATTTTCGTTGTCGGCGATGAGCTGCGCCGTCCAGAGCCGCCAGTCGTCCGTCCCCATCCGCGACCGAACCGTCTCGAGCTGCTTGTGCTGGGCGTAGACAAAAAGCGGGATGAGCACCGCGAGGAGTCCCACCACCACCGCCATCCGGCGGCGGAAAAGAAGTTTTTCCACTTCGTTGTAGACGAGCCAGAACCACGCCGTCATCGCTCCGCCCGCCCTCCCGGATTCGCTTGCCCGTCCGCCTCCGTCCAGGCGAAAAACAACTCCTGAAGCGGCGGCACATCCGGCGCCGCCGCCCGGACCTCGACGCCGGCGCCGGCGAGGCGGGCGATGAGCGCCGGCGCCTTTGTTTCGTCCACGAGCCCCACCCAGACCGTCCCCGGCGGTGCGTCCGGCACCGGCTCCAGGCGCACCACCTCCGGCGCCGCCCGAAGGAGCGCCTCCCCCGCCTCCGGCGGCCGGAGAACCATCCGGTACCGCCGGCCGGCGGCCCGCCGGACATCGGAGACCGACCGCGACCAGAGGAGCCGGCCGCCGGCCATGAGCCCGATCCGATCCGCCACCGCCTCCACCTCGGCGAGGAGGTGGCTGGAAAAAAGCACCGCCTGTCTTTCCGCCGCCAGCTCCCGGATGAGCATCCGAAAATCCCGCATCCCCGGCGGGTCGAGGCCGTTCATCGGCTCATCCAGCACGACGACCGCCGGCCGGCCGACGAGGGCGAGGGCGAGGGCCAGCCGCTGCCGCATGCCGAGGGAATACGTCGCCACCCGGGCCGAAAGGTGCGGCGCGATGCCGGTCCGCTCGGCGAGGGCATAAAGCGCCGCCGGATCGAACACCCCCCGCATCCGCCCCACGTGTTTCAAATGATCCCACCCGGTGAGGTAGGGATAGACCGCCGGCGTCTCGATCAGCCCGCCGACCGCCCGAAGCGCCGAGGGCCGGCCGGGCCAGAGCTTCCGCCCGGCGAGCCACACCTCGCCGGCGACCGGCCGGACCAGGCCGAGGACGGCCCGGAGCGTCGTCGTCTTCCCGGCGCCGTTCGGCCCGAGAAGGGCGAACACCTCCCCCGGCCGGACGGCAAACGTCACCTCCTCGACGAGCACCCGGCCGCCGGCGCGCACCGTGAGCCCCCGAACCGCGAGCGCCGGCGCCTCCGCCCTGCCGAACCCCGCTTCCTCGGACGCCGCTTCCTCCGATGCTTTTTTGCCGCTCACCGCCATCCCTCCTGGCCACCGGTTTCGCGCCCGACCTTCCCTCCGCGGGCGCCTTCTCCCCGCATCTCCCTCGGCGTCTACGGCTCGGGCTTCCTTTGCCTCTTTTCAGCCCCCGTGCTCCGTCAACCTCGGATGCGGTTTTCCAGCGCCTTTCGCTGCTGCGGCGACCTCAGCTGCGGCGACCTCGGCTGCCCCTTCTTCTGCGTTTTCCTTTGCGTCTTCCTTTGAGCATCTGCGCCCTTCTGCGCCTTCCTCGAGCATCTCAGCCGGTTCTCGCCGCAGGCGCTCCGACGCCCTCAACCCGGTTTTGGCGCGGCCCCGGCCATCGACACCGCCTTTTTTCCCCCGCTCCCGACCTCGCCTCGCCCGGGCCTCGCCCCTACCGTCGGAGCGCCGCCCACACCTCCGCCAGCCGCCCGGCAAGGAGCGCATGGCCGACCGCGCTCGGGTGAAAATGATCTCCCGCAAGAAACGCTGCCCCCGCCGCCTGCCGGAGGTCGTTCGTCGGCACGACGATCACCCCCGGCGCGCTCCGGGCCGCCGCGTGGATCGCCGCGTTCCACCGGTCGAGGGCCGCCTCCGCCGCCCCGGAAAGCCCCGGCACATCGGAAAACGGATCGTACAGCCCGAGCCAAAGGATCGGCGCCTTCGGGTTGTCCTGCCGGAGGGCGCGCAAAACCGTTTCCATCGTCGCCTGAAAGGCGGAGATCGCTTCCGGATCGGCGTACGCCGCCGGCCGCTTCAACACATCGACGCTCGGAAACGCGTCGTTCCCGCCGATCGAAAGGACGATCCCGTCCGCCGCCAGGACCGCCGTCTGAAATTCGGGAAGCGCGAGGCGGCGCCAAAGATCCGCGCTCTTATCGCCGGCCACCGCCAGATTCACCATCACCGGCGGCCGCCGGCCCGGATCGGCCGTCGCCAGCCTTTCCCCGAACCGCCGGAAGACGCCGCCGCCTTCGCCGTCGCCGATCCCCCGCATGATCGAATCGCCGAGGCCGACGAGGCGAAGCGGTCCGGCCTCCGACCCCCGGGAAGACCCCGCCTCGTCGGTCACCGTCTCCGGCTGAGCAGGCGACGCCGGGCCTGTTCGGCCCGGTCCGAGGAGCTCCATGGCCGCCGCGACGAACCCGACGAGCCAGACGGCGCTCATGAGCGCCGCCACCGCCATCCACCCGATCACCCATGTTCGTCCCATGCTCCCATTATAGCCTTTTCCCCGACCATGGCCCCGCCCTTCCCTTCATCGAATCCCCTGTTCCCCTTCGGCGTCGGTTCTTCCGGGGCCTCCGTCTGCTCCCCCAGCGCTTTTCCGAGCGCCTTCCGAATCGCGGCGTGCGCTGCCGGATCGGTCCCGGCCGCCGTCCGGCAGGCGGCGAGGATCGCAGACGGAATGCCGTCTTCCGGCGCCCATCGATCCCGGTAACGGCGGATCGCCCGCACGAGCGGCCCCACGCGCCCCATCCGGACACCGAACGCCGCGAGGCGCCCCCACGCCGGCAAAAACCGCGGGTTTTCCCGGACGGCCCGAAGGTAGTGCCGGAGCGCGCACGCCGGCCGGCCGAGCGCCTCCCACGCCTGACCGGCCAGCACATCGCTCACAAACGTCCCGCTTCCGACCATCCGCCCGGCCGACCACCCGCCGACCGATTCCGCCGACCGATGCGCCGCTTCGGCCTCGCGGGCGGCCCGGGCCGCTCGAAGCGCTGCCGCCGGCCGGCCGGCGGAAAGCAAAAGCTCCGCCGCGAGCGCCCAAAGCTCGGGCGCCCCCGGATAGCGGGCCAGCACCTCGCCTTTGAGCCTGAGCGCCTCCTCCAGCCGTCCCGCCTGCCGCAGCGAAAACAAAAGCTTCATCGCCAAATCCGGCCCATACCCGGCCGCCGGCGGCGCCATCCGGAACGCGCGCTCGAGCGCGGCCGCGGCTCGGACGACGTCCCCCCGCTGAAACCACTCCGTGCCGAGGGCATACCAGAGGCGCGGATCGTCTCCCTCGTCGGCGATCGCCCGGAGCACGAGGGCGAGGTTTCGCTCATTTTTCCGCTTCGCCGCCACCGCCGGCTCGAGATAGCCGAAGTGCTCCAGCACCACCGGCGCCCGGACGATGCGAGCGCCGGGGAGGGCGGTGATCGACGGCGTGACGTCTTCGTGGATGCGGCCCCGATAGCGGATCCGCGGGTCCCGGCGAAACAACCGGAGCACCGCATCCGTCGCCAGCATCGCCCCCGGTCGGGCCCCCAGGTGGTGCCGGATCTCGACCACCCCGCCGAAGACGTCCGGGCGGCCGAGCATCGCCTCCAGCGCCGGGCGGTCGACCGACACCACCACCTCGTCGGCGTCGAGGACAAACACCCACGTTCCCCGAACCGCCTCGAGCACCGCATTGCGGGCGGCGGCAAAATCATCCTGCCACGGCACGGCGATGACCCGCGCCCCGAAGGCGCGGGCCACCTCCGGCGTCCCGTCCGTCGAACCCGTATCGCCGACGACGACTTCGTCGACGATCGGCGCCGCCGACCGGATCGCCCGTCCGATCGACGCCGCCTCATCCCGCGCGATCATCGCAAGCGAAATCGTCGGCCCCACCGCCTATCCCCCCTTCTTTCCACACGCCCGCCGCCGGACCGCCCGTCCGCCCGCCGCCCCATGCAAACCGTCCGGACAAAGGGAGTCCGCCGGACCGATCCTCCCCGGACGGAGGCCCCTCGGCAACCGGCGAATCCTCGGCAACATGCGCCTCCTTGATCCAAGGCGTCGCCCCGTCGAACAGCGAAAGCCGCGCCGCCAGCACCGTCCCCGTCCGCCATTCCGGGTGCCGCACGCCGGCCAGCCACCGTTCCACCGCCCACAGCCGGCCGCCGGGCGCCCGACCGACCGGTGGCCGTGCGCCCTGCACCGCCGGCGAACCGAAGCGCCGAAGATAGCGGACGTAGACGGCCGCCGCCCGGGGCGCTCCGGCGGCCCGGAGCGCCCCGGCCACCCGCTCCGCCGCCTGAACGTCCCGCACCCGAAGCAGGCGGACGGCCGTCCGGACCGCCTCCCGCTCCCCACCGGCGACGACCGCCAGGCGAAGCAGAAGCCCGAGCGCCCGGCCGTCCCCCGGCGCCTGCCGGAGCGCCTCCCCCGCCCAGCGCCGGGCGCCAGCGAGGTCCCCCAGCGCCGCCCGAAGGCGGGCAAGCGCCGCCGCCGTCCGGGCGCCGCCGACGCCCGCCTCGGTGGGCACCCCCGGCGGCGCCGGTCCGAGGGCATACGCCGTCGCATAGGCCGCCTCCGCCGCCCAGAGTCGCCCGGCCGCCGCCTCGATCTCGCCCCAAAGATGCCAGAGGTCCGGATGATGCGGGTACCGCCGGCACCCCGCTTCGAGCACCGCCCGCGCCCCGTCCGGATCGCCGGCCAGCCGCCGGGCCAGCGCCTCGTATTTGTACACGAGCGGCGCAAAGCTCACCGCCGGCGCCATCGTTTCCCGAGCGCGAACAAACGCCTGCACCGCCTCCGCGGCCGCTCCCCGCCGAAGCGCCTCGACGCCGAGGTTGTACCAGAGAAACGGATCGTCCGGCGCCGCCAGGAGCGCCTGGCGGAGGAGCCGCTCATTGCGCTCGATTTTTCCCCTGAGCCGCACGACGTCCCGGAGATATCCGTCGTGATGCACCCGGATGTCGCTCACGAATAACGCCGCATCGGGCTTCCGCCGGAAAATCGCCGCCGCGATCTGTTCATGCACCCGGCCGGAAAACCGGTGCTCCGGCCGGTTGCGGAAAAGGCGGAGCGCCGGATGCACCGCCACCCCCTCCCGGCCGTCGCCAAGCCGGTTCCAGATCTGGACGAACCCCCCCTCATAGGCGGCCAGCGCCGGCGACCAAAGAAGCGCCTTCAGCCGCCCGCGATCGGCCGGCTCCAGCCATTCGTCCGCATCGAGGACGAACACCCAGTCTCCCCGCGCGAACTCGAGCCCGGCATTCCTTGCGGCGGAAAAGTCGTCCTGCCACGGCACGGCGACGACCCGCGCCCCGTGCGCGCGGGCGATCTCCGGCGTCCCGTCCGTCGAGCCGGTGTCGACGACGATCATCTCGTCGACGACGTCCCGGACGCTTTGAAGCGCCCGCGAAAGCCGTCCGGCTTCATTGCGCACGATCATCGCCAGCGTAAGCCGCACCATCCCCACCGTCCCTCCTGTCCATCGTTCTTTTTCGCCTCCTCCGTCGTCCGAGACGACCCTCGATCGCTTCCGCCGCCCGTCCCCCCTGAAACGCCCTTTCCTTCCCCATCGCCTGAACGGCCTTCCCCTCTCCTCCGCCCGCCCCTTCCCCGCCGCCGCTTCCGCCGTCCAACCTGCCCCTCCGGCGTCTCCGGCGCCCGATCCGCCCTCTCCACCCCGTCCGTACGCTGAGCCGTCCGAGCCGCCTCCTTCGCCACATCCGTTCCCTGAGCCGCCCGAGCCGTCCCATCCGCCGCTTCCTTCACCCGAGCCGCTCAATCCGCCCCTTCCGATCCTTCCGTCATCCGAGTCCCTTCCCCGCTTCCTCCACGGTCCGGACCGCGGTCTCCGATCATCCGGACCTTCCAGGGCAACCCGGCAAGCGCCGTTCGCGCCTCCGCGAGGCGATTTTGCATCCGTCGGAGCGCCGCTTCGGCCGCCGTCCACCGGCGGACGACCTCCGCCGTGCCAGGGGATGACCCATCCCGACCCTCTCCGGCCCTCCGAACCGCCGACGCCGCTCTTTCGTCCGCCCGCCGAAGCGCTCGATCCACACCGGCCAGAAGATCGTCCAGTCGGGCCAGTGCCGCGCCGACGCGAGCCCGATCCGAAAGCCCCGCCGGGCCGAACTCCCCCTCGCCGGCACCGCCCGGCCCCTTGCCCGCCGCCGGCGGAACGTCACCCCCGCTTTCGTCCGCCTGAAGAGCGCGCCTCTGCCCTTCGCCCGCCGCCTCCGCCAGCGCGATCGCCCGGACAAACATCGCTTCGGCCGCCGCCCTGTGCCCCCGTTCGTAAAGCAGTTCACCGAGGGCATACGCCCCCTCTGCCGTGAGCGTCCCCGCCCCGAGGGATTCGAGGAAAAACTCCGCCGCCGGCCGAACCACCCCCGCCCGATACATCGCCCACGCCTCCGCCGCCGTCTTCGGCATCGCCGAACATCGGCCGGTAACGGACGCCGCGCCCACCGCATGCCCGTCCCCTTCGGGCGCCGGCGATGCCGGGCCCTGCGTCCTCCGATCCGCCGACGCGGCTTTCGGCGCCGTTTCTTTATCCGGATCCGTTTTCGGATCCGTCTCTTCGGCCGCAGCTTTGGGCGCCACTTCCCCCTTTTCCCGCGGGCCATCCGCCGCCTCCGCCGTCCTGCCCACCGCATCCGGCGCCTGCCCCGCCGCATCCGGCGCCTGCCCCGCCGCCTCCGGCACCTGCCAGGCCCGGGCCGCCTCCGGCGCCGCGTCCTGCTCCCGCCGCCCCGCTTGAGGCGCCCGATTCGCCGGCCGGCCCGGCAACGCCGGCGGTTCGACCAGCGCCTCAAGCAGCCGGCGCGCCGGAGCAAAATCCGGCCGTTCCAGAAGGGCCGCCCGCAGCGCCTCCATCGCCTCCGCCCACCGCCCCTGCCGGGCAAGCGCCTCCGTCAGGCGGGTCCGCGTCCGAAAGCCGCCGACGCCGAACGTCCGAACGTTGTCGTCGCTTGGATCGGCCCTTAAGGCCGCGGCAAGGGCCGCCCGAAAGGCCGCTTCGGCCGGCCTGACCCAGCCCGCCGCCAGAAACGATTCCCCCAAAAGATGCCAAAGCTCCGGCTGTCCTTCGACGTCGGGGGCCTCCGCCTGAAGCAGCGTCCGCGCCCGCTCCGGCCGCCCCAACCCTTCATACACAAGCGACAGCGTCCGAACGAGCGACGGGCGATACGGCGCCGACTTCGGAGCGGTTTCAAGCGCCCGTTCGAGTTCGGCGGCCGCCTCCCGAAGCCGCCGGAGCTGCACCAACGTGATACCCCGGTGGTAGCAGTAAAACGGGTCGTCCGGTCGCTCCTCCAGACATCGCGCGAGGAGGCGAGCATTTCGCTCCGCCGTCCCCTTTTCCCGGAGCACGTCGGGCCGGTAGCCGACGTGCTCGATCACGAGCGGCGACGCCGCCGGCCGAAACGGCGCCGGGCGGCCGTCCGGGGTGACGAGCTGTTCGTGAATGCGACCTAAGAAGCGAAGGCCGCCGAAGGCAGACGGCCGAAACAGGCGCACCGGGCGAAAGACGACGCGCGCCCACGGATCGGAACCGATCGCATTTTGAATTTCGACCGTGAAAGCCTCATTTTCCGTCTCCCGAATGAGCGACCGCAGAACCCTCCGCCCGGCGACGACCCGCTCATCGGCGTCGAGGACGAGCACCCAGTCCGTCCGGGCCGCCTCAAGCCCCGCATTTCGGGCCGCCGCAAAATCGTCCTGCCACGGCACAAAAAGGACCCGCGCCCCGAAGGCGCGGGCCACCTCCGGCGTCCCGTCCGTCGAGCCCGTGTCGATGACGATGATCTCGTCGGCGATCTCCCGTACGCTTTCGAGAGCCGCCGGAAGCCGCGCGGCCTCATTCTTCGCCAAAATGTGCACTCCCAAGAGCATGGCACCGGAGCGTCGCGGTCGATCCTCCATCGCCGACCGTCTCCTTTCTCGACCGCCGGTCGATCAACGCCCGTCCCCGGCGGTTATGTCCCCTGCGCGTTGAAGTACACGTCGATCGTCGTCGCGGCGCCGACCACCGCCGAAGCGTACGCCAGCCGGGTGTACTTCAAAAAGCGCGTCGGCACGAGCACCGCCACCGAACCAGACGCGACCGTCGTCGAAGGAATATCCGTGTACCAGTGCGTCCCGTCGGCGCTGATTTCCACCTGGGCCACCGCGTCGTTGGCGCCGGCATTGTAAATGAAATACGAGTAATGTCCGAGGACGGCCGTCGTCACCGCCGGCAGGGCCGTCAGCGTATCCCCGGTGGCGACATCCGTGTTGGCGATCTCGAGAAAACTCCGTTGCGAGATCGACGTGACGCTGTCCAGCGTTCCGCCGGCGATCGTCGCCGCCGACACCGCGTCCAGCGTCCCGCCCGCGATCGTCGCCGCCGATACCGCGTCCAGCGTCCCGCCCGCGATCGTCGCCGCCGATACCGCATCCAGCGTCCCGCCCGCGATCGTCGCCGCCGACACCGCATCCAGCGTCCCGCCCGCGATCGTCGCCGCCGACACCGCATCCAGCGTCCCGCCCGCGATCGTCGCCGCCGACACCGCATCCAGCGTCCCGCCGGTCACCGTTGCGCCGCCGACGAGGAGCTCGGCGCTGGCATTCACCGCCAGCGGCCGCGCCGTCGTTCCGTCCGAACCGAAAATGAGCGCTTTCAGTTCTTCCGGATTGGCCTGAAACACCGAGTAGTTCGGCATCCGTTTTTACCTCCCCTTTTCCGCGGACCGATCCTCGTGGTCGGTTCCGCCCATCGATCTTCGTTCTGATCCCCGTCCCCGTGATCCATCGCCTGCTTCAGCCGGCCGACTGCGCCTGGAAGAAAACGTCCACCGTCGCCGTGGCGCCGGCCTCGACGGTCCGAAGCGTAGGCCGCGTGTACCGAAGATAGCGGTTCGGCACGATGACGCCGGTCTTCCCGCTTTCCACCCGCATCGACGCATCCGGCGCGTAATGCACGCCGTCCGGGCTCACCTCGAGGCGGACCTCGACTTCCGCCGGCCCGGCGTTCACGACGGCGTACGAATACCTCTGCAGGCGCGCCGTGTTCTGCCGAGGAAGCGCCATCGGCTGACCCCTCACCCGCACGTTTCGGTACACCGCCTCGGTAAATACCGGCGCCCGGCTCGGCATGCAGACGATGATCTTCACCTGCCGGACCCGCCGGACGGGCCGGCACGGTTTCGGTTTCCGGCATGCCCCCATCGCCTCACCCCCTTCCGGCCGCATCGGCCTTGCGATACTATCTGTATGAGCCGCACACCGGCCTGTCCGGGATGTTTGTCTCCCTTCCGTCGCTAAAAATCAAAAAAGGGCGAACCCCGTCCGCGTTCGTCCGGCGATCCCTCTTTTGGCCAAACGGCCCCGACCGACGACCCGCACCGATGCTGTGAAAATCTCATCTTTCCCAGGAAATCTCACCTTTCTCAGGAGGCCGCGATGATTCCGAACGCGAATCTCCGGCGCGCGGTTCGACTGCTGGCTCAAGGCTTCGCCTTCTCCGGCCTCATCGCCCTGATCGTCATCGCCTGGACCGTGCTCGGGACGGATATCGACGATCCCCTTCGGTCGATCGTCGATCGGCTCGCCATGGCCGGCCTCGGCGTGTTCCTCCTCGGCGCCGTCATCTGGATCGCCGCCCGGGGCGTTTTCGACCTCATCGTCTTCGCCTTTCAAGGGCTGTTTCACCCGACGACCCCGCCGCACGAAAAGCGCCTCGGCCTGCCGAGCGCCGGGCGCAAAGGGGTCGCCGGCCATCCGGCCTGCGAAAAGACGACCGGCACCCCCTCCGGCGTCACCCGCCGCGAAGCCGTCGACGAAGACGACGGCAAGGCCGCCCAAGACCGCCGGCGCGCCAACGAACGGATGGCGATCCGCCTCATGCTCGCCGGAGCATGGGCCTTTTTGCTGTCGCTCCTCCTCGCCCTCACCGCGCTCGAACCTTAAACGGTCGCCATTTGTCCTCAGACCGGAAAAATTACGACCACGGAAGAACATGGCAAAAAACGCGGCTCACAGAGCGCGGCATGAAAAACGCCGGCCGCATTTGCGGCCGGCCCGCCCGTTGTCATCTGGCCGAATCGAATGATCGCCGCCGTTCCCATCGGAACGCGGCCGGATTTGTGGCCGTTTTCGCCGTTTCGTACCCACAATTGCAGAGGACAGAATTCAGTACAGATGGCACGCGACATAGTGCCCCGGTTCGACTTCCTTCCATTCCGGCACCTGCGCCGCGCAGACGTCCATCGCGTGCGGGCAGCGGGTGCGGAACCGGCAGCCGCTCGGCGGGTTGATCGGAGACGGGATGTCGCCGGAAAGGACGATCCGCTCCCGGGTGCGCTCCTTCGCCGGGTCGGGAATCGGCACCGCCGAAAGGAGCGCCTGCGTGTACGGATGAAGCGGACGCGCGTAGATCTCATCGCTGCCGGCGAGCTCCATCAGCTGACCGAGGTACATCACCCCGATGCGATCGGAGATGTAGCGCACCATCGACAGGTCGTGGGCGATGAAGATGTAGGTGAGCTTTTTTTCCTGCTGGAGTTTTTTCAAGAGATTGACGACCTGCGCCTGAATCGAGACGTCCAGCGCCGAGATCGGCTCATCGGCGATGACGAGCTTCGGTTCGACCGCCAGCGCCCGGGCGATCCCGATCCGCTGCCGCTGCCCGCCGGAAAACTCGTGCGGAAAACGGCCGGCATGCTCGGGCAGAAGCCCGACCGTCTCGAGGAGGGCGTAGACCCGTTCCATGCGTTCCTTTTTGGACCTGGCCAGCCCGTGGATGTCGATTCCCTCGGCGACGATGTCCGCCACCGTCATCCGCGGGTTCAGCGAGGCGTACGGGTCCTGGAAGATCATCTGCATCTGCCGGTGAAATCGCCGGAGCGCCGGCCCCCGCAGGCGATGAACGTCTTCACCGAGAAAGCGGACCCGGCCCGACGTCGGTTCGTACAGCCGGATGAGCGTCCGGCCGAGGGTCGATTTCCCGGAGCCGGACTCTCCGACCAGGCCGAAGGTCTCTCCTTCGTAGACGACAAAGCTCACGTCCTCCACGGCCCGGACGACGGCGCCGCCGCGAAGGCGAAAGTGTTTGCTCAGACGTTCCGCTTCGAGGATCGGTGTGGGGTTAGACACGGGATTCCCTCCCCGCCGCGATCGGCGGTTCGACCTTCGGCGCCATCGGGTGCATCAGCCAGCAGCGGACGGTGTGCCCTGCGCCGGCAGCCGACCGGCCGGTTTTTCGGACGGCCGTCGGGCGGTGGGAGGCATCGGCATCGCCCGACGACCTGGCATCGGCGGCCGTCCTGCCGACCGTTTCAGGGGCTCCCGCTTCCGAAAGCGGCACGCCGGACGGCGGCACCGGCGTCTCCTCCGGCATCCGGCGAACGCAGATCTCCATCGCATACGGGCAGCGAGGCGCAAACGGGCAGCCCTTCGGCGGATCGATCAGATTGGGCGGCGAACCCGGGATGGAGACGAGGGGCTTTCGCTCCCCGGCGTCGATCCGCGGGATGGAGTTGAGAAGCCCCCAGGTGTACGGATGCCGAGGACGATAAAAGAGGTCGTCCACCGACCCGGCCTCGAGGATCTGCCCGGCGTACATGACCGCCACCCGGTGGGCCATCTTCGCCACGACGCCGAGGTCATGGGTGATGAGGATGATCGCCATCCCGTGCGTCCGCTGCATTTCGACGAGCAGTTCGAGGATCTGCGCCTGAATCGTCACGTCGAGGGCCGTCGTCGGTTCGTCGGCGATGACGATTTTCGGCCGGTTGGCGATCGCCATCGCGATCATCGCCCGCTGGCGCATCCCGCCGGAAAACTGATGCGGATACTGCTTGATCCGCACCTCCGGGTTCGGAATGCCGACCTCCCCCAGAAGGCGGACGGCTTCCTCGAGCGCTGCCGATCGGGAAAGCTTCTGGTGCCGGATGACCCCTTCGGCAATCTGACGGCCGACGGTCATCGTCGGGTTCAGCGACGTCATGGGATCCTGGAAGATCATGCCGATCTCCCGGCCGCGGACGTCCTGCATCTCCCGCTCGCTTAAGGCGAGGAGATCTCGGCCGCCGTAGCGGATGCGGCCGCGTTCGATGACCGCCGGCGGCGTCGTAAGCAGCCGCATCACCGCCTGAACGGTGACGCTTTTTCCGCTCCCCGATTCGCCGACGATCGCCAGCGTCTCGCCGGCATCGACGGCAAACGACACGCCCCGCACGGCGTGCACCTTGCCGGCATACGTCCGGAACGAAACGACGAGGTCTTCCACCTCGAGGAGCCGTTCGGCCATCGATCGACCTCCTTTCTGACCCCATCCGAACTTGAACTGAAGCGCCGGCGGACGAACGGCGCCTTACGGGCTCAGCGCCGAAGCCGCGGATCGATGGCGTCCCGAAGGCCGTCGCCGAGCAGGTTGAAGGCCAGCGTCGTCAGGCTGATGGCCAGCGCCGGAAACCAGAAGTTCCACGGGAACGACCCGAGCATTTTGTACCCGTCGTTGACGAGGACGCCCCAAGACGCGAGGGGCGGCTTGAGGCCGATGCCGAGAAAGCTCAGCACCGCCTCGGTGAAGATGATCGCCGGAATGTTCATCGTCAGCCGGACGATGACGATGCCGAGGACGTTCGGGATCAGATGTTTCCACATGATCCGCCACGTCCCGGCGCCGAGCGTTCGAGCGGCAAGCACGAACTCCTGCACCTTCAGCTGCATCACCTGACCCCGGACGAGGCGGGCCATGCCCACCCAGCCGGTGATGGCCATGGCGATGATCAGGGTGGCCATGCCGCTGCCCATGACGATGATGAGCAGGATGACCATGATGAGCCAGGGGATGCCGGAGAGAATCTCGATCGTCCGCATGATGACGTTGTCGACCCAGCCGCCCTTGTAGCCGGCGAGCACGCCGAGGACGACCCCGATGACGAGATCGATGAGGGCGGCCATCAGGGCGATGAAGAGGGAGATCCGGGCTCCGATCCACACCCGCACCCAGAGATCCCGGCCGAACTCATCGGTGCCGAACCAGTGCTTGGCTCCCGGGGGCATGTTCGCATCCGTAAGGTTCGGCTCGTCGTAGGCGTAGGGGCTCAGGATGGGCGCCAAGATCGCGAGCGCCGTCATGACGAGGAGGAAGACGAGCGCCCCCATCGCCACCGGGTTTTTCCGAAGTCGCCGAAAGACGTCGCGCCAGAACGAAAGGCTCTCGCCGGCAATCCGCTCCGCTTCTTCTTTTTCCCGGAGCGGCAAAAAATCCCGTTCGGTCAGCTCCCCCTGCACGGCAAACGCTCACTCCTTTCGTCCGGCCACGCGGATGCGAGGATCGACGACCCCATAGAGGACGTCGGTGATGAAGATGGCCAAGACCAGAAGCGCGCTGTAGAAGATCGTCAGCCCCATGATGAGCATGTAGTCGTTCGTGTTGATCGAATTCACATAGTGCTTCCCCATGCCGGGGATGACGAAGATCTGCTCGATGATGATCGAGCCGGTGATGAGGTCGACCATCAGCACGCCGACGATGGTGATGATGGGAAGAAGCGCGTTTCGGATGCCGTGGCGGACGACGACCGCCGTCGGGCTCAGCCCCTTGGCTCGGGCCGTCCGCAAATAGTCCGAGCCGAGGACGTCCAGCATCGACGTCCGCATGAGGCGGGTGATGAGGGCGAGGATGCCGATGCCGAGGGCCAGGCTCGGCATGATCGTATGCTGAAACGTCCCCCAGCGGGCAACCGGCAGCACTTTCCACTGCACGCCGAGCCAGTACTGCATAAATCCGGCGAGGACGAAGTTCGGGATCGAGACGCCGAGGACGGCGATGAAGACGAGGACGTAATCCGGCAGCCGGCCCCGGAACAGGGCGGCGACGATGCCGAAGGCGAGGCCGAGCGGCAGGGCAAAGAGAAGCGCCTGCAGCCCGAGGCGGGCCGAAACCGGGAACGTCTGGGCGATGATGCCGTTGACGGACTGGTTGAGGTATTTGAACGAATGGCCGAGGTCCCCGTGAAGGAGGTTGTTCAAGTAGCGGAGGTACTGGATCGGCAGGGGATCGCTCAAGCCGTACTTCATGTCGAAGAGGGCCTTCACCTGCGGCGTGAGCTTTTCCGGGTTCTGGTACGGACCGCCGGGGAGGGCGCGGGCCATGAAAAAGGTCAGCGTCGCGATGACGAAAAGGGTAAACAGCATGAGGAAGAATTTTTCCAAAACATACCGGAGCACCGGGGCCCCTCCTTTTCAGCCCGAAACTCAAAAAAACAAGGAGGGCGGCGTGTGGACGCCGCCACATCCTTGTTTTTTGCATCCCGATCAGGATGCCGTCGGATCCGCGGAATCGCACCCGACGATCATCGGGGCCGTTCGCTCCCAAGGTTCGTCGGGCTTACGGTTCGATGTCATCACTTCTCGACGGAAGCCCACTTGAACTCGAGGGAGGCGCCGATGCCCCGTTCGACCAGGCCCTTGACGTAGGGCTGCTGGAGATAAGCGATCACCCGCCAGTACATCGGCGCGACGCCCGTGTCGTCGACGAGGACCTTCTCCGCCTCGGCGAACTTCTTCGCCCGCTCGTCCAGGTTCGTCGCCGCCCGGGCTTCTTTCACGAGCCGGTCGTACTCCGGATTGGACCACTTGCCGTCGTTGTAGGCGCCGCCGGTCTCGAAGACGAACATATAGGTGTCCGGATCGTTGTAGTCCGGACCCCAGCCGGCCATGACGACCTCAAAGTCGCCGCTCCGGGACCGCTTCAGGCGTTCCTTGAACGGCACCTGGTCGAGCTCGACCTTGACGCCGAGGTCTTTGAACGCCTGCTCCCACATCGCCTTCAGGAATTCGTTCCCCTTGCGGGCGGTGTCGGAGTCGTCGCCGAGGAGGCGGAACGTCCAGCCGTTCGGGTGGATGCCGCTTTCCTCGAGGCCCTCCTTGAGAAGCTTCGCCGCCTCATCCGGCCGGTTGTCCTGAAAGAGCGGTTCCCCAAAGAGCTCCTTCGAGACTTCCCGGAACGTCTTCGTCGAACCGGAGTAAGCGCTGAACCCCGGCGGGATGAGCCCGTACGCCGGCATCGAGCCGTTGTTCAGGACCGTGTCGACGTACGCCTTCCGGTCGAGGGCGATCGAGAGGGCTTTCCGGACCTTCGGGTTGTCAAACGGCTTCTTCGTCGTATTGAATTCGAGGTAGAAGACGGAAAAATCCGGGAAGGTGTGGAAGTTCGGATCGTTCTTGTACTGCGGCACCTGCTCCCGCGCCAGCCCCGTCCGGTCGACCTCGCCGGCGAGGTAGAGGTTGAGCGCCGTGTTCGAGTCCTTCACGACGTCGAGGGTGATCGTCTCGAGTTTGACCGTGTCCTTGTCCCAGTAATTCGGGTTCTTCTTCAGGACGACCTTCGCGTCGTGGAGCCACTGGTCGATGACGAAGGGGCCGTTGTAGAGGAGCTTATCCGGCTCCGTCGCGTAGCTGTCCTTGTTCTTCTCGTAGAACTCCTTCACGAACGGGAGATACGTCGGGAACTGCGTGAGCTCCAGCCAGTACGGCACCGCCTGCTTCAGGCGGACTTCCAGCGTGTGGTCGTCGATCACCTTCACGCCGACGTCGTCCCACGTCACCGGCTTGATGTCGGACATCGGCTTGCCGTAGACGGCCACATCCGGTGGCGGCACGGTGCCGTCTTCCTTCTTGTACGCCTCTTCATACGCCTTTTTGTCCGTCTCATAGAGTTTCTTCGCCGCGAGGTAGCTCGTATACCGGTAGTATTCCTCGGCACCCTGGATGTAGTCGGTGATCAGGTTGGCGTACTGGGAGGCCGTCTCACCGTTTGCCGCCCGCTCCCAGGCGTCGCTGAACTGCTGCGCCGTCACGGGCGTGCCGTCGGACCAGACCGCGTCCTTCCGGAGGTGGAAGACGTACGTCTTGCCGTCGTCCTTCACGTCCCACGACTCCGCCATGCCGGGCCCGATCGACCCGTCCGGATTGAGGCGGACGAGCCCTTCCTGCACGGCGTTCAGGATGAGGATGGAGATGTTGTCGGTCGTGATCTGGGCGTCCAGCGCCGGAGGCTCGTCGCCGATCATGAGGTGAAGTTCCTGGGCGGCCTCGCCGGCCGCCGGCTGATTCGACGGCGTGTTCTCGCTCTTTCCGCCGCCGCACGCCGAAAGCGCCATCGACAGCGCGAATACGACGGCAAGGGCGAGCGACACGCCCCGGAAGCGCCGCTGCATGCCGTTACCCCCTTTTCTCACGCTGGGCGACGAAATCGGGATAATCATATATCGACTTCGCCTTTTTTTCAACTGATCGATGATGTTATTTTTGCGCTATACCCTTCTTTTATTTTCTATGTTTGTGTTTTCATTTTCATTTTTCTTTCTCGTATGAGCAAACCGCCGCGAAGCACGCCGGGCGCGGACATCCGGGGCCGTCGGCAACCCCGACATGAAAAACGCCGAGGGCGCCCCGGCGCAGTTGATTCACCGCTGATGATTTGTGTTTTTTATTCTGCGTTCCCCTTACGTCGCGGATTCACCGAAGGTTTCGGTTGAATGACCGATCCCGGAGAAGCGGTCGTCGGTCCCCTCCCCTTCTGCCGCTCGCTCCTTTTCCTTCACCTTCGCCCACTCCCGCTGCCGAAGCTCGACCCGGCGGATCTTGCCGGAGACCGTCTTGGGAAGATCGTCGACAAATTCGATCGCCCGGGGGTACTTGTACGGGGCGGTGATGCGCTTGACGTGCTCCTGCAGTTCGGCGACGAGGGCCTCCCGCCGGGCCGCGTCGGCGCGGACCGCCTCGAGGAGCGCCGGGTCTTTCAGGACGACGAACGCCTTCACGATCGCACCCCGGACTTCGTCCGGACTCGCGACGACGGCGCTTTCTTTGACCGCCGGGTGCTTGACGAGGGCGTCTTCCACTTCGAACGGCCCGATCGTGTACCCGCTCGAGATGATGATGTCGTCGGCGCGACCCTCGAACCAGAAGTAGCCGTCGTCATCCTTTTTCGCCCGGTCGCCGGTGATGTACCATTCGCCCCGGAAGGCCGCCTCGGTCCGCTCCGGGTCCCGGAAGTACCCTTTGAACAGGGGCGGAAAATCCCGCCGCACGGCGATGTCGCCGACGACGCCCGGCGGCACGATGCGGCCGAACTCGTCGACGATCTCCACCGCCCCGGGGACGGTCGGCCGTCCCATCGACCCCGGCCGGAGCTCGACGTCGATTGTCGTCGCCACGAGCAGGGTGTTTTCCGTCTGGCCGTAGCCGTCCCGGACGGTGACGCCGAAGACGCGCCGGAACGTGTCGATCACCTCGCGGTTTAAGGGCTCTCCGGCGCTGACCGCGCTCCGGAGCGCATCGAGCCGAAACCGCTCCAGGCCGTCGACTTTGGCCATCATCCGGTACTCCGTCGGCGTGGCGCAGAGGACGTTGATGCGGTACTTTTCCAAAAGGCCGAGATACCGCTCCGGATCGAAGCGGCCGAGGTAGTGGAAGCCCGTCGCGCCGCTCATGAGCGTCGCCACGAGGGGGCTCCAGATCCACTTTGCCCACCCCGGCGCCGCCGTCGCCCACACGACGTCGTCCGGCCGGATGTCGAGCCAGCGCTTGGCGGCGATCGTAAAATGGGCGTACGCCCAGCCGTGGGTGTGCATGACGCCCTTCGGGTAGCCGGTCGTCCCGGACGTGTACGAGAGGAAGGCGAGGTCGTCCCGCGACGTCTCGACCGGCTCCGGCGCCCCGACGGCGTCTTCGACGAGGGAGGCGAGGGTCATCCAGCCGGGCCGCGGCCCGCCGACGACGATCCGGACGGCGAGGCTCGGCGTCTTCTCCGCCACCGCGTCGACCCGCTCGGCGAGCGTCTCGTGGGCGATCACCGCCCGGGCCTCGGCGTGGTTCAGCCGGTAGTCGAGGTCCGCCGGCATGAGGAGCTCCGACCCCGGGAGGACGACGAGGCCGTTTTTGAGGAGGGCGAGGTAGACGACATACGTCTCCGGAAGCCGCGGCATGAGGACCATCACCCGGTCGCCTTTGACGAGTTCAAGCTCCTCAAGCGCCCGGGCCAGGCGGTCCGAAAGGTCCCGGAGTTCGCCGTAGGTCACCCGCCGGGTGTCGCCGGCGTCGTTTTCCCAAAGGAGCGCCGGCTTCGCCGGATCGTGGGCGAGGAGCGCCTCGGCGATGTTGAACCGCTCCGGGGCGAGGAGCGCCCGAAAGGCGTCCGTCATCGTCATCCCTCCGCTTCATGAATTATTTTTCATCGTTTTCTAAACCTTGGGCGGAGAAAAGGGCGGGGGCGGCGCCCTCTCGTCAGCGGACGAACGGGGTCGGGACTTTTCAAAAACCCGCACCTTCCGGAAGCGAAGCGCTCCACCGGCCGGGCTCGTCAGCGGACGAACGGGATCGGCCGGGGCGGGTCGCGGAAAAACGCCGCGACCGCTTCCGGCGTCACCTCGGCGAGAGACGCCGGCCGCCAGCGGGGGCGGCGGTCTTTGTCGACGACCTGGGCCCGGACGCCTTCGTAAAAATCGCCGTGCGCCAAAAAGGCATCCGCGACGCCGAGATCCCGGACGAGCGCCTCCTTGTACGTGCTCGTCCGCGCCCGCCGGAGGGTTTCAAAGATGACGAACAGCGACGTCGGCGACCGGCTCCGAAGGACCGCCAGCGTCTCCCGGGCCCACGCGTCCCCCGCCTCGGCGCCGGCCTCGAGGGCATCCACGATCGCCGGGACGCTCTCGCCGGCGAAATACCGCGCCGTCCGCTCGAAGAGCCCATCCACGTCCTGAGCCCCGCCGCCGGCGCCCTCGGCCGGCGCCCCGCCGTCCGGACCCGCTCCGGCCTCGCCCGGACTCCGGCGGCACCGCTCCCGGAGCGCCGTCAGGATGGCCGGCGCGTCGGCGCCGGCGGCGCCCGCTTCCCGAAGCGCCGCCTTGACCGCCGGCCACGCCGCCGACGGAAGGAAGCAGTCGGCGAGCCCCAGCCGAAGGAGGACGTCCGCGCCGACCGCCTCGCCGGTCAGGGCGAGGTAGCGGCCGGCGTGATGCGGCAGGCGGCTTAAAAAATACGACGCCCCGACGTCGGGAAAAAAGCCGATTCCCGCCTCCGGCATGGCCCAGCGGGTGCGTTCGGTCACGATCTTTACCGTCGCTCCGTACGAAAGCCCCACCCCGCCCCCCATGACGATGCCGTCGAGGAAGGCGACGACGGGCTTCGCATAGGTCAGGACGTAGTGATCGACGGCGTACTCCTCGGCGAAAAACGTCCGGGCGGTCGCCCGATCCGGCTCCTCCCGCGCCGCGTACAGCGCCCGGATGTCGCCTCCGGCGCAAAAGCCCCGCTCGCCGGCCCCTTCAAACACGACGAGGCGCACCGCCTCGTCCGCCTCGAAGGCTTCCAGGGCCGCGCGGATCGCCCGGATCATGGGGAGGTTGAGGGCATTGAGCTGCTTCGGCCGGTTCAAGGTGATCCAGCCGATGCCGTCTGCGATTTCTGCGCGCACTTCGTCCGTCGCGATGGGTTGGGCGTTCGTCTCCGCCATCTCGATCCGCTCACCCTTCCGTCTCGCTTCATCCTCGCTCGCCCAAGCGGCCTGGACGTCGGGGCCTTCCGCATCGCGAATTTACTACCCCTCGATTCGAAAGCTCATCGGTCCTGGAAGGTGGGTTTTCGCTTCTCGACGAAGGCGCCGACCCCTTCCCGGGCGTCCGCCGAAGCAAACAGTTCGCCGAACAGCGCCGCCTCCAGGGCGAGCCCTTCGGCGAGCGGCCGCTCCCGGCCGGCCAGGACCGCCCGAAGCGCCCGAGCGAGGGAGACGGCGCTTTTTTCTTCGGCGAGGGCCCGGGCATAGGCGAGCGCTTCGTCCCGAAGCGCCTCGTCCGGGACGACCCGCTGGACGATGCCGAGGCGGTGCGCTTCGGCGGCGTCGATCATCCGCCCCGTCAGGATGAGATCGAGGGCGGTGGCGGCGCCGACCGTCCGGGCGAGGCGCTGGGTGCCGCCGTAGCCCGGAATGAGACCGAGGTTCGTCTCGGGAAGCCCGACCTTCGCCGACGCGGCGGCGAAGCGGACGTGGCAGGCGAGAAGAAGCTCCATGCCGCCGCCCAGCGCAAAGCCGTTCACGGCGGCAACGACCGGCTTCGGGAGGCCTTCGATCCGGTCAAACGTTCGCTGGCCCCGCTCGGCGAGGGCCCGACCCCGGGTGGCGTCGCCCAACGCGCCCTGCATCTCCTTGAGGTCCGCTCCGGCGGAGAAAAACTTCCCTCTTCCCGTGACGACGACCGCCTTCACCGCCGGGTCGGCCGCGAGCTCTTGAAACGCTTCGTCGAGCTCCTGCAAAAGCCCCTGCGACAGCGCGTTCGCCGGCGGGCGGTCGATCGTCACGATCGCCACCCGGCCGTCCCGTTCGATGCGAAGACCTTCGCTCACCGTCCGCCCTGCGGTCCGCCGTCCGGCGGCGCCGCAGGGCGTCACCTCCTTTCTCGGGTTCGCGTTTCCCCGGATTCCGAATCGCCCACCGAATCTGGTCGGTTGGGGTCGAACCGCTTCAGCGCCGCCGTGGGCGTCCCCCCTCCGTCGGCGTCGCCGCCTCCCATCCGTCGGAGCCGCGACGGCCAGTCTCCGGCTCCGGCCCCGACCGGGCCCGTCCACCCCCGACGGCGCCCTCCGCCGGCGAACGCGCGCCTTCGCCGGCAGAGGCGACCCAAAGCGGCCCTTTCCGCCGCGGGCCGACGGCGCCCCGGACCCGACCGTTCAGAACCACCGGCTCGAGACGGTCTTTTTCCGGGTGAAGAACTGGACGATGTCCTTGCCGTTTTCGCCGATGACGCCGTAGAACGAATCTTTGTGGCCGCCGAACGGGAAGAAAGCGACCGGGAGCGGGATGTTGACGTTGATGCCGACCATCCCGGCGTCGATCTCCTCCCGGAAGCGGCGGGCGGCCTTGCCGCTTTGAGTGTAGAGGATGGCGCCGTTGGCGTAGCGGGAGCGGTTGGTGACGGCGATCGCCTCGTCGAGATCCCGCACCCGGACGACGGAAAGAACCGGCCCGAAGATCTCCTCCTGCCAGAGGCGCATCTCCGGCGTTACGCGGTCGAAGACCGTCGCCCCGAGGTAAAAGCCTCGCGGAAAGCGGGACATCGCCTCCCGGCCGTCGACGACGAGGCGGGCCTGCTTTTCTCCTTCTTCGATGTACGAAAGCACCCGCCGGCGGTGCTCCTCCCGGATGAGCGGGGTGAGCTCCACCCCTTCTTCGAAGCCGCTTCCGACCTTGAGCTTCCGGGCGCCGTCGGCGAGGCGTTCGACGAGGTCGTCGGCGATCCCCTCGACCGCCACGACGACGCTCGTCGCCATGCAGCGCTGCCCGCCGTTCCCAAAGGCCGCCCGGAGGATGCCGTCGATCGTCGGCGCGAGCACCGCGTCCTCGAGGACGACGGCGTGGTTTTTCGCGCCGGAGAAGGCCTGCACCCGCTTGCCGTAGCGGGCCGCCGTCTCGTAGACGTAGGCGGCCGTCTTCTGGGAGCCGGTGAAGTTCACGGCGACGATGTCCGGATGGGCGAGGAGGGCGTCCACGGCTTCTTTGGCGCCGTTGACGACGTTCACGACGCCGTCCGGCAGGCCGACCTCGTGCAGGAGTTCGACGAGCCGGAGCGTCGTCATCGGCGTCTGCTCCGACGGCTTTAAGATGAGGGCGTTGCCGGTCACCACCGCCCACGGGATGACCCAGAGGGGGATCATCGCCGGGAAGTTGAACGGCGTAATGCTCGCCACCACCCCGAGGGGGTAGCGGTACGTCGTCTGCTCCAGCCCCTCCGCCACCTCGGCGAGGGCATCGCCCATCATGAGCGTCGGCGCCGCCGTCGCGTGCTCGACGCTCTCGATGCCCCGGTCAACCTCAGCAAGGGCATCGGCGAGGCTTTTGCCGTGCTCGGTCGTGATCATCCGGGCGAGGGCCTCCCGTTCCCGGCGAAGCCGTTCCAGGTAAGCGTAAAGAAGCCGCGCCCGCTTGATGACCGGCACCTTCCGCCAGCGCTCGTACGCCGCCTTGGCGGCTTCGACGGCCCTGGCGACGTCGGCGGCGGTCGAAAGGGGCGTCTCGGCGATCACCTCGCCGGTCGCCGGGTTGTACACCGGCGCCGTCCCCGTCGCCTCGGCGTCGACCCAGCGGCCGCCGATGAAGTTTTTCAGGACCGTCTTTTCCTGCACCATCGTCATGGTCCTCATCCCTTTGTAATGTCTTGAATATACCGGTACATCGCCGCCATGTCCAGATCGCCGTAACCGGCCTCGATCGCCCGCTCGTACTGCGCGATGAGGACGTCGGTCATCGGGAGCTTGAGGCCCGCCTCCTCGGCCATCGCCTTGGCGAGCTTGAGGTCCTTGACGAGGAGTTTCGTCGTAAAGCCGGGTTCGTACCGGTTCTTGGCGATAAACAGGCCGTAATTCCGCTCGTAGATGCGGCTTTGGCCGTAGCTCACCTTCATGATTTCAAAGAGCTGATCGAGATCCATGCCCACCTCGCCGGCGAGGGTGAGGGCTTCGGCCACCGCCAGCGTGTAATAGCCGATGAAGTAGTTGTTCGTGAGCTTCACCACGGCGCCGAGGCCGACGTCTTCGCCGATGTGGAAGATGTTCTGGCCGAGGGCCTCGAAGATCGGTTTCCCCCGCTCGAAGGCCGCCTTCGGCCCGCCGACCATGATCGTGAGCGACCGGTCGACGGCCCGTTCCACGCCGCCGGAGACCGGCGCGCCGAGAAAATCGATCCCCCGCTCCCGGAGCGCCTCCGCCACCCGGTGGTAGACCTTCGGCGAGACGGTGCTGAAGTCGACGGCGAGGGTGCCGGGGCGGGCGTGGGCGAGGACGCCCCCTTCGCCGAGGTAAACCGCCTCGACCTCGACCGGCGAGGGGAGGCTGGTGAGGATGACGTCGCTCGCCTGTGCCACCTCCGCGACGCTCCCGGCGCCGCGGCCGCCGGCGTCGACGAAGGCCTGAATCGCCGCCGGCACGACGTCGTAGCCGGTGACGGCGTAGCCGCTTGCGACGAGGTTCGAGCTCATCGGCCGACCCATCTTGCCGAGGCCGATGAAGCCGATCGTCGGCTTTTCCATGGCGAGGCCTCCTTCAGAGTAGCGTCGCACCCACCAGAGTCGCGTCGCAGCCACCGCTTGCGTTCACAACCGGGCCGAAAGGACGTAGTCGGCCAGCGTCTCGGCCGCCCGGATGACGTCGACCGGCGCCGTCCCCTCGCCGCCGGATGCGGGGGGCGGGGCCGCGGATGATGCGCCCAGGTGCCGCTCCAGTTCATCCATATTCGTCCGGAGCGTCCGGCTTGCCCACGCCCCGGCGAGGGCGAGAAGCGCTCCGGCGGCATCGGCCGGAAGACCGGCCCCGGCCGCCTGGGCCCTCACCGTCCGGGCGAGGGTCGACTCGAGGGCGTAAAGGGCCGCCTGGGCGTCGGCGAGGCGCCGAACGACGGCCTGCGCCTCCGGGAGCGCGGGTCCAAAGCGGCGCCGGGCCGCCTCGAAGAGCGCGGAAAACCGCGTCGAGCCGGCATAGAGCACCGCCTCGGCGACCGCCGCTCCCTCCCGCACCGCTGAAGCGAGCGCCGAATCGGCAAACGGCCGCCGGTCCCCTGCGGCGGCGGCCGCCGTCTCCGGCGACGGCCACGGCTTGGGCGCCCCGTCTTTGCCGATGAGATCCCGCACCGCCGCCAGGCGGTTGATCTCGTTCGTCCCTTCAAAGATTCGGGTGATGCGGGCATCCCGGTAGAGGCGCTCGACTTCGTACTCCGCCATGTAACCGTAACCGCCGTGGATCTGCACCGCTTCGTCGACGTTCTCACCCTGCGCTTCGGTGGCCAGCACTTTGTTCAAGGCGCAGGCGGCAATCCGCTGCGACAGCGTCGCCGCCCGGCGCCGGACGACGGCCGCCCGGTCCGCTTCCGATGGACGGACGCCCTCAGGCAGGGGGGTGCCCGACGACGGAGGCGCGCCGCCGTCGGCCGAAAGATCCGCGACGATCGCCTTCTTGTCGCCGTCGAGCTCGCCGCCGGTGCGGTAGACCATGCTTTCGGCGATCGCGTGCCGGAGGAACATCTCGGCCAGTTTTTCCCGGATGAGGCCGAACTCGGCGATCGGCCGGCCGAACTGCTTTCGTTCTTTGGCAAAACGGACGGCGAAGCGGAGCGCCCGACGGCTCTGGCCGAGGGCGTAGACGGCCATCTTGTGCCGGGCGAGGTTCAGAACCGACAGGGCGACCCGGTGCCCCTCGCCGGGGGCGCCAAGGAGGCCCGCCTCCGGCACCGGCACCTCGTCGAGGATGAGGGACGCCGTCGGGCTCGCGTGAATGCCCATCTTCCGCTCCTCCGGCCCGACGGAAAGCCCCGGGCTCCCCCGCTCGACGATAAACGCCGTGAGGCCTTCCCCCTCCAGCCGGGCGAAGACGATGAACACGTCCGCCACCCGGGCGTTCGAGATCCACTGCTTTTCGCCGCTCAGCCGAAAGACGCCGGCCGCCGGATCCCAGCGGGTCCGGGTGCGGCCGCTTAAGGCGTCGGAGCCGGCGTTCGGCTCGGTGAGGGCGTAAGCGCCGATGCGCACCCCGGCGGCGAGATCGGGGACGTAGCGGCGCCGCTGCTCTTCCGTGCCGAAAAAGAGAATCGGCTGGGTGCCGACGCCGCTGTGGATGTTGAAGGAGACGCCGAAGCCGCCGGCCTCGCCGAGGGCTTCGGTGACGAGGAGGACGGACAGGGCGTCGAGCTCGAGGCCGCCGTACGCCTCCGGCACGTCGACGCCGGCAAGGCCGAGCTCGCCGGCCTCCCGATAAAGCGCTTTCAAAAGGGCGTCGTCGTGGGCTTCGAGCGCCGGAAGGTGCGGAAGCACGCGCTCTTCGACGAAGGACCGGGCCGTCGTTTCGATGAGCTGGTGCTCCGACGTCTTCGCCTCCGGGATGAGGATCGAGCGGACGAGCGGGTGAACCGGTCCGGAAAGCGACGCCTGCACCATCATCTCTCCCCCTTTCGGCCGCCGGCGGCCGTCCGGTCGCTCCGGCGGCGCAGATGCCCTCCGGAAGGAGCGCTTCCCGCGGCAGGACGTCTGCGGCCGCTTTGGCCAACACGCCGGCGAACAATTCGGCGAACTCGGCAACCGAGCGCTCGCTCGATCAACGGGATGGACCCCGCCCCTCTCCCTCGCGTCGCATCGCAACCCATCGCATCGTCACCGATCGCGATCAAAGCGCCTCGTGCGGCGCCGAACTCATTTGACATTTCTTCATTGACGATTGTATACGAGCGCTCGCTCGACCGCAAGCGCAAAAAACCGCCGTCCGTTTCTCCCGCGGAGATCGGTCGGCGGAGGAGCACAAACCGAGAAGATCGACGCGCGCCTACCCCTTTCGGGCCTCTTCCGGCTGAGGAAGCGTTCCGTAGCGGCCGTAGAAGTACGTCAGGGCGTCCCCATCGCCGTAGGCGTAGCGGCGGATTTCGCCGACGACGAGCAGATGATCCCCGCCGTCGTACGTCTGCCACGGCGTGCACTCAAACACCGCCAGCGCTTCGCTCAAATGGGGCGCCCACGCCCCTTCGGTCCACGGAACGGCGACCGGCTCGCGGGCGCGGCCGGCGAACTGATCCGACAGCGCCTTTTGCTCGGCCTTTAAAATGTTGACCGCAAACGGCGTCTCCGGCAGGTACCGGGCCGCCTGGATCTTCCGGTCGACGGAAATGAGAAGCAGCGGTGGATCCAACGAGACGGACGTGAAAGAATTGGCCGTAAACCCCCGGGGACCGTCGTCCGTCCGATAGGTGACGACCGTGATGCCGGTGGCAAAGCGGCCGAAAGCGTATCGGAGATCGCGCGTATCGAACATGGGCCATCCATCCTTTCGAAGATCACGAAGCTCCTGCTCGAACCGCTTCAGCGGCGGGCGGGGAGCGCCTCGTCGGCGTCCGGGAGTGCTTCGCCGGCCCCCGCCCGCAACCGATCCGACCGTTCACCTTCCGCCCCGCCGGGGACGGCATCGGCCGCCTGGGCTCTGGCCTCGAGCTCGGCTTTGGTGACGCCACCGACCGCCCAGTGGGTGCGGGGAAGCTCGTACAGCGCAATGCGAACGCTTTCCGGCGGCGCGCCGATCGCCTCGACGACGGCCTTCGTCACCGCCTTGATGAGCGCCGCCTTCTGGGCTTCCGTGCGCCCTTCCAGCAAGGTGATCTGAATAAGCGGCATCGTTTGAACGCTCCCCTCCGATTCTATCCTCAACAGCCTCGCGACCCGAACCCGGATCTTCCCGACCGCGCCCCGCGGAGCCCCCTGCACGGCTCGCCTAAAGGAGGCACGGCCCGTCTGAAACCGCCCCCGGCCCGATCAGACCAGGCGAAGGTGCACGCTTCCGGCGTGATCCAGCACGCCTTCCACCACGTCACCGGCCTCCACCGGAACGGCCTCGCCGATCGCCCCGGTGAGGACGACGTCGCCGGCGGCGAGCGGCGGAAAGCCGCGTTCGGCCAGAAGCCGCGCCAGCGCCAGCACCGCCGCAAACGGATGTCCGAGGACGTTGGCCGGCGTACCGAATCCGACGGCTTCGCCGTTCTTAAAAAGCCGCGCCCCCCAGAGATGGACGTCCTTCGAAGGCCGAACGAAGGCCGAACCGAGGACGAACCGGGCCGCCGAAGCGTTGTCGGCCACGACGTCCGGCAGGGTAAAGCGAAATCCCTCGTAGCGGCTGTCGATGACTTCCAGCGCGACGGCCATCGCCCGGATGCGCGAAGCGACGTCGTCGACGGTCTTCACCCGGTCCGGGTCCACCCCATCGCCGAGGATGACCGCCACTTCGAGCTCCACCCGCGGGTGAATGAGCTCCTCCCTTCGCAAAGGAGCCCCGTCCTGAAGGAGCATCCGGTCGAGAAGCTGCCCGAACACCGGAACGTCGACGTTCATCTGCTTCATCTTCGCCGGGCTCGTCAGCCCCATCTTATAGCCGATCCGGCGGGCGCCTGCGGCGAGATCGACCTCGATCAACCGCTTTTGAATCTCATAGGCCTGATCCAGCGAGAGCGCCATCGTTTCGGTAAGGCGCGGAATCGGCCGTCGCCGGAGGACCGCCGCCCGCAGATGCTCAACCGCCCGTGCCGCGCCGCCCTCTTCGGTCCACGCTTCGGTCATCCGCCGCGCCTCCCTTCGCCCCCCTCGGCCGCCGCGGCTCCGGCACCGGAAGGGGCTCCTTCCTCCGCCGGAGCAAATGTCATCTCCAGCGTCTCCCATCCGTCGAAAGCGACGGTGAACCGGTCGCCCGGGGCGGCGTCCACCGCCGCCGAGAGCGCCCCCGACAGGACGATCTCCCCGGCTTCCAGGGCGATGTCGAAGCGGCCGAGAAAGTTCGCCAGCCACGCCACGCTATACAGCGGATGCCCCAGGGCCGCGGCGCCGACGCCGGTGTTGACGAGCGTCCCGTTTTTGTAAAGCGCCATGCCCACCGCCGCCAGATCGACGTCTTCCACCCGCCGGGCCGCCCGCCCGAGCAGAAAGAGCCCCGACGAGGCGTTGTCGGCGATCGTGTCTTGGAGCTTGATCTTCCAGTCCCGGATGCGGCTGTCGACGATCTCGATCGCCGGGACGGCCGCCTCGACGGCGTCGAGAACGTCCAGATACGTCACGCCCGGACCCTTCAGCGTCCGTTTCATGATGAAGGCGATCTCGCCTTCGACCTTCGGTTGAAAGAGCGGCGCCCACGGCACCGGCGATCCGGCGACCACCTGCATCGTGTCGAGGAGGTGGCCGTAGTCCGGTTCGTCCACGCCCAGGAGGTTCTGCATCGCTTTGGAGGTGAGCCCGATCTTCTTCCCGACGACGCGGGCGCCTAAGGCCGTTTTGCGTTCGATGTTGAGGAGCTGGATGCGGTAGGCGTCGTCGGGCGTAAGCTCGGGATGGTCGGCCGTAAGCGGCGGGATCGCCGTCTTCGTTCGCTCGGCCTCCCACAGGCGATCGGCGAGGGCTTTAAGGTCGGTCATCGGTTCCCCTCCATCGGCCGCGGGAACTCATCCGCCGCCCTCAGCGGGCGGCGGCGGCTTCTTTTTGTTTTTTGAGCGCTAGGGCGACGTCGAGGATCATGTCTTCCTGGCCGCCGACGACTTTTTTCTTGCCAAGTTCGACGAGGATGTCCCGGGCGTCGACGCCGAACTGTTCCGCCGCCCGGTAGGCGTGCAGGAGGAAGCTGGAGTAGACGCCGGCGTAGCCTAAGGTGAGGCTCGCCCGGTCGATCTCGACGAGCCGGGGCACCCGGGGCCGGAGGACGTCTTCGGCGGCGTCCATCGCTTTGTAGAGGTCGAGCCCCGTCTCGAGGCCCCGCTTCGCCGCCGCGGCGGCAAACACTTCGAGGGGGGTGTTCCCGGCGCCGGCGCCGAGGCCCTTTAAGCTCGCGTCGATCCGGGTCGCGCCGGCGTCGACGGCGGCAAAGGAGTTGGCGATGGACAGGCCGAGGTTGTGGTGGGCGTGAAAGCCGACTTCGACGGTGTCCGGAAGCGCCTCCCGCAGGGCCTTGACGCGGGCGTAGGCGTCTTCGGGCAGCATCGCGCCGGCGGAGTCGACGACGTAGACGACGTCGGCGCCGTAGCTGGCCATGAGCCGCGCCTGGTGGGCGAGATCTTCCGGCGCGAGCATGTGGGCCATCATGAGGAAGCCGACGACTTCCAGGCCCAGCTTTTTCGCTTCCCGCATGTGCTGCTCGGAGATGTCCGCTTCGGTGCAGTGCGTGGCGATGCGGATGGTCTCGACGCCGAGTTTCTGGACCCGCTTCATGTCTTCGATGATGCCGATGCCGGGAAGCAGGAGCGCGGTCAGGCGGGCGCGCCGGACGACCTCCCGGGCAGCCCGGATGAGGTCGTCTTCGTTTTCTTTGGCAAAGCCGTACTGGATCGTCGAGCCGCCGAGACCGTCGCCGTGGGAGACTTCGATGTGGCTTACGCCGACGTCGTCGAGGGCCGCGGCAATGGCCCGGACGTCGTCGACGCTGAACTGATGCCGGATGGCGTGCATGCCGTCCCGAAGCGTGACGTCGGTGACGGCGATGCGCGGCGCCTTTGGCATGAGCTTCCCCGCCTTTCTGGAAGGTTTGGTTCGCCGGCCCCTGGGCAAGCGGCGGGCCGGAAGGCGTCCGCCGCTTGGCGCCGGCTTTTTGTCGGTTGGGGCCGGTTCGACCGGCGCGTTCCGCCCGATTCGCCGAAGCGCCCGGCGCACAAGCCGCCCGCGCCGGCGCTTACGCTTTCTCCTCGACGAGGGCCAGGCGGTGCTTGGCGATCTCTTCGCCGACCTTGACGGCGGCGGTCGTCATGATGTCGAGGTTGCCGGCGTAGACGGGGAGAAAATCGCCGAGGCCCTCGACTTCGACGGAGACGCTCACGACGCCGTCGCGGTAGACGATGTCGCGGTTCAGGCGGTAGCCCGGCACGTACGTCTGGATGTAGGCGACCATGTCGTGGATCGATCGTTCGATTTTGTCCAGAGTCTCGCGGTCGACGTCGCCGACGAGGCTGTAGACGGTGTTCCGCATCATGATCGGCGGCTCCGCCGGGTTCAGGATGATGATCGCTTTGCCCTTCTTCGCCTTGCCGACGACCTCGAGCGCCTTGGCGGTGGTGACGGTGAATTCGTCGATGTTCTGCCGCGTCCCGGGACCGGCGCTCTTGGAGGCGATGGTGGCGACGATCTCGGCGTACTGCACGGGCACGACACGCCCGACGGCGTAGGTGATCGGCACAGTCGCCTGCCCGCCGCAGGTGATCATGTTGATGTTGGGAGTGTCGAGGTGCTCGCCGAGGTTCACCGCCGCGGAGACGTACGGACCGCGGGCCGCCGGGGTGAGGTCGATCACCTGAATGCCGTGTTCCTGGAGCAGTTTCCAGTTCCGAATGTGCGCCTTGGCGCTCGTGGCGTCAAAGGCGAGATCCGGCCGCACGCCGGCCTCAAGCGCCTGCTTGAGGCCGGCGTCGAACGTCTCAAGGCCGAGGGAGCGGGCCCGCTTCAGGCCCTCGGATTCCGGATCGATGCCGATCATCCACACCGGTTCGAGATACGGGCTGCGGAACATTTTGTACATGAGGTCGGTGCCGATGTTCCCCGACCCGATGATCGCCACCCGCAACTTGCGGGACATCGCGGTCCCTCCTTTCGGCGGCCCCGATCCGGGGCCGCCGGTTTGGCCGTCGCGGCTCACCGATCGATCGACGAGAGGTTTCAAGGCCCGTCAAAGCTTGACGGTGATGTTGGTGAGCTCGGAATAAAACTCGACGCTGTGCATACCACCCTCCCGGCCGATGCCGCTCTGCTTCATGCCGCCGAAGGGCGTCCGAAGGTCCCGGAGGAACCACGTATTGATCCAGACCATCCCGACTTCCAGCTGATGGGCCACGCGATGGGCCCGCTTCAGATTCGTCGTCCAGACGGTGGCGCTTAAGCCGTACTCGGTGTCGTTCGCCCGGGCGATCACTTCTTCCTCCGTGTCGAAGGGCGAGACCGTCACCACCGGGCCGAAGACTTCCTCCTTCATCACCCGGCAGGTGTCCGGCATGTCGACGACGATCGTCGGTTCGAGATAATACCCCCGAGTGAGCCCTTCCGGTTGCTTGCCGCCGATGAGGATGCGTCCCTCGTTTCGGGCGATCTCGACGTAGCCCATGACGCGCTCCAGGTGTTCCCGGCTGATGAGCGGCCCGACGAACGTCTTCGGATCGAACGGATCGCCGACGACGAGTTCTTTCGTCCGCTTGACGAAGCGGTCCAGGAATTCCTCGTAGACCGGCCGCTCGACGTAGATGCGTGAACCGCAGAGGCAGACTTCGCCCTGGTTGTGGAAGCTCGAACGGAGGGTCATATCGATGGCCTCATCGAGGTCGGCGTCGGCGAAGATGATGTTCGGGTTTTTGCCGCCGAGCTCAAAGGATAGCCGCTTCAAATTCCGGGAGGCGTTGGCCATGATCGTCTTGCCCGTCGTCGTCTCGCCGGTAAAGGAGATGGCGTTCACGCCCGGATGTTCGACGAGGAAGGCGCCGGCGGAATTCGGGCCGAAGCCGTGCACGACGTTGACCACCCCGTCCGGGATGCCCGCTTCCTGGATCACCTCGGCAAGGAGCGTCGCCGAAAGAGGCGAAAGCTCCGCCGGCTTGACGACGACGGTGTTGCCCATGGCCAGAGCCGGCGCCATCTTCCAGGTGAGGAGCACCATCGGCAGGTTCCACGGCGTGATCAGTCCGACGACGCCGACCGGCCGGCGGATGGCGTAGTGGAGCTGCCCCGCATCGAGCTGATACGCTTCGGTGCCGACCGAGTGCAAATAATCCGCAAAAAAGTGAAAGTTGTACGCCGCCCGCGGGATTTCGTGCTCGTAAGCCGCCCAGTAGGGCTTCCCCGTGTCGAGGGTCTCGAGCCGGGCAAACTCCTCCCGCCGCTCCAGGATGAGGTCGCCGATGCGCCGGACCAACCGGATGCGCTCGGGGATCGAAAGACGACCCCACGGCCCCTGAAGCGCCCGCCGGGCCGCCTGCACCGCCCGATCGACGTCTTCCTTCGTCGCCTCTTCCACCCAGCCGAGTTCTTCCTCGGTCGCCGGGTTAATGTTCACAAAGCGCTTTCCGGCCGACGATTCTACAAACGCCCCGTCGATGAACAGCCGCGCATGATGGGTCTGGGCGACGGTCTGAACCATCCGCCTGCCTCCTTTCAACGATTTGATCAGATTATATATCAAAAATTAGGCGCGAGCAACCATCGACGCTTCCTCGCGATCGAAGGGACGTCCGCCGGCCGCCTGGGATTCTATGAAATTTGCTCAGGAGTCACGACTCACTCCAGATCTGAGTTGAGGCTCACCCGTGGATCACGAGGGTTCCCAGGTTCCCGAAATTTCCTACAACCCTGCTTCCCGGCCGCAACGGCAGGGGGGCGGTCATCCCCCCGGTGAGGATCACCGATCCAGCCGGGAGGGATCGACCCCGGCGCGCCAATTCCCCGCTGAGCCAGGCCACCGCTTTGACGGGACTGCCCATGACGTCCGCGCTCGATCCCCTCCATTCGTGAGACCCGTCGCTCAGGACGACGCTCAAACGCTCCAGATCGATGTCCGATGCCTCTCGCCACTCGCCCAGTACCACACCCGCCGCCGAAGAGTTGTCGGCCGTGTTATCGAGAAAGGTAAAGCGAAAGTGTTCGTAGCGAGAATCCACAATTTCCAGAGCCGGCGCCACTGCCTCAATGGCACCTTTCACTTGAGCTTCATCCAGGTCGGAACCATACAGTTCGCGATGCACGCGCACCGCAATCTCGGGCTCCACGCGCGGATGAATAAAGCTTTCCAGTGCCCGAGCGGGAGAAGATCGAAGCATGCTCGCCATCAGGACACCATAGTTGGGCTGTTCTACGCCCAGGGCGCGCCGCATGGCTGCACTGGTAAACCCAAGCTTAAATCCCACCGGGCGGTCTCCAGCCGCGCGGTAGAACGCGATCAGGTGATCCTGAATGGCATATGCGTCGTCCACCGTCATCTCCGGCCACTCTTCCGTTAGGGGCGAAATGGGGGTGCGCCTAAGACGCGCCTCCCATAGCCGCCTTGCCAAGTCCCGGTGCGGGATTCCCCCCATCCTTTTTCTCTCCTTTCAAGCCCACCGCAAACAAACCCTCCGCCACCGGAACGCAGTGGCGCGTTTTCTCAACGCCCGGAACATTCGGACCGACGTTTCTCCTTGCCCCCGGTGATGCACGGATGTATCACCTTCAATGCAGGAAAACCGGTGACGCGTTCAAAGAAACGCGCGTGTACGAAGAAACGCGATCGTCCGCCGGCGCAGGGCGCTGCCGGGCGGGCTAATTGCCCTCCCTTGCAGACTTCAACTCGGACATCTCAAGCGTACGCTTTAAATAGCTCATGAAGTTTTCAAATGAGCGCTGCTTTTGCTGCCGCATCAGTTCTTCCATCCGCCGGGCATCCTTGTGCTTCAACGCTTCCAGCATGCCCCAGTGCTCGCTCTGCGACTCGCGCATCGCTTCCGGCGTCTGAACGAAGATCCAGCGCGAGCGCGCCGACTTTTCCCAGACCGCCGTGACAATGCGATTGAGTTCCCGCCACGGAGAAAGGTCATACAGCGTCCGGTGGAAGGTGTAATTGAGCCGGCTGAACATCGCGGCGTCCCCCGCCTCGACGGCCCGATCCATTTGCCGGAGAAGCGCCTCCAGCTCCTCGATGACCTCCGGCGTCGCCTTGTCCACCGCCGTGCGGGCCAGGATCGGTTCCAACGCCAGGCGGATGGTATACAGCTCTTCCAGTTCCTCTAAGCGAATCGGCGCGACGCGGGCGCCGATATAGGGCTTGCTTTCCACCCACCCCTCCGCTTCCAGGCGCCGGATGGCTTCGCGGACGGGCATCGGGCTGATTCCGAGATCGCGGGCGATCTGATCGACGACAAGCCGCTCGCCGGGTGCGATCTCGTTGGACAGGATTTTCTCCTTGAGCTGTTCATATGCCCACTCGGCCCGCGTGGCCGGCATCTGAGTCATCGCTCATCCTCCCGAAGTGCAGCGTGTGTCCGCCTCGATTATATCACATATTTTAACAAAGAAGAGGCCCAAAGCGCCTTGGGCCTCTCCCCTATGAGCACGCGGCCGCACTTCAAGAGGACTCCCATCCTCGCTCGCCCCGTGCATACCGCCCGGGCGGTTCAGGTCGTCACCCCGGTAAAGCCTTCGATCCACTCCTGGCGGTGGTTGAAGTAGAAGATGCCGCGGGCGAGCTGATCCACCGTCCACTTGACGACCGGCATATCCGGATAGGCGATGTAGCCGCCGGTAAACACTTCGTTGCGGTTCCCGGACGGGTCGAAGTAGTAAATCGTCTGGCCGCGGGTGATGCCGTGCCGCTCGATGCCGACATCGATCGGCACGTCGTGTTTGGAGAAGACGTCGCCCGCTTTCCGCAGGTCGTTAAATTCGTCAAGCCAGAACGCAAAGTGATGCAGGCCCTCATCCTTCCCCGGGATGATGGCGATGTCATGCGGCGTATTGCTGCGGAAAAGCCACGCCGCAATGGGAACGTCGGAATCGGGCTTCTCGACGACCATCTCGCTCATGTAGAAATTGAGCGCCTTCATCAGGAAATCAACGGTCTCTTGCGGCCGCTCGGCGGTGATGAGGAGATGGTCAATCCGCGGCGCGCCGACGCCGATGAGCCCTTCCGGCCACGGCGGCGGATTGAGCTGCGGCAGCGCCTTGCCGACATACTCCATCTCGACGTAAAGCTCCATCACGTGCCCCGAGGGCAGCCGGAAGCGAACCCCTTCGCCGACTTTATGATTTTCTCCTTTGGAGAAGCGCGTCACGCTCGCCCCGTACTGAATAAGGCGCTTTTCCAGTTCGGCCAGGTCGTCGTACGTGTGCACTTTGAAGCCCATCTTCTCCAGGCCCGGCCGGTCGGCCTTTTTCAGGACGATCGAATGGTGGTCGTATTCGTCCCAGCCTTTCAGATAAATGGCGCTGTCCGTCCGGTCGGTCGCTTCCATGCCCATGACCTCGACGTAGTGCTTCCGGGCAGCCTCCAGATCCGTCACCCGGGTGACGACATATCCGAGCCGCATGATGCCCTCGCCCATCGTTCGAACCCTCCTTGTTCGATCTTTGTCACGGATCCTTTTTTGTTCCGGCGGGCTTTTTCAACGCCGCGATTTTTCCGGCACTTTGTTATTTGCAGGGCGTTTGCCTCGGTCGACCGGCGGCCGGATCGCGCATCGGCGCCGGAGGACCTCACGTCTGGCCTTCGCGCTTCAAGCGCAAAAGAAGCCGGGCCAGCGGGTCGTCTTTCGGCAGCATCCGGATGGCGATGTCACCAACGAGCTCCGCGCGGCACATGAGGATGCGGCCGTCGGCGCGTTCCTCGTCGGTCAGAGCGCCCCTGGAGTACGTGTCGCCGAGCATCACCTCCCCCTCGAGCAGCTCGACCTTGCAGTACCCGCATCCCCCGCTGCGACAGCCCGGAAACGCCGGTCGTCCGACGCGGCCGTAATACGTCTCCCGCAATTCAGACAGCAGGTTGGCGCCGGCGCGGCCGACGACGACCACACCATCCGGGTCGATGCGGATGCGGACCGCCCCCTTAGGCTCCGCCTTGCCGGCCCTTACCGTCTTCGGCGCCTCCATCGTCCGTTCCCGTCCTTCCGCTCTCGCCCGCATGTTTCTCCTCCGTGTGAAAGGGGCGGCGGTGAAGCCCGGCTCAGGCGTCCGCCGCGACGGCCAGGGCGGCCCGGGCGATGATTTCGTCCTGTTCTTCCGTCCCGCCGCTCACGCCGATCGCGCCGATCATCTCGCCGTCGATGACGATCGGAAACCCGCCGCCGAAGATCGTCAGATCCGGCGTGTGCGGAAGGCCGTGCAGGAGGCGGGGGTTGTCCTTGATCATGTCGTACCACTTGCCCGTCTCCATCCCGAACGCCGCCGCCGAATAAGCCTTCCGCTGGGCGATGCCGATCGAAAGCAGGGGGGCGCCGTCCATGCGATAAAACGCTTTCAGCTGGGCCGAAGCATCGACGATGGCGATGTTCACCCGTGCCCCCAGTTCTTCCGCCTTCCGGACCGCCGCCTCCAGCATGCGGGCGGCCAGCGCCAGGGAGATGTGCTTGACGGGGATGTACCGCTCCACCCGCTCGTCCTCCTTTTCCACCGCGCCGAATCCGCGCACCGAGCCACGCACCCGGTATCTGATATGATATCTAACATCGAAAAAGGCGTCAATGTCAATTAATTCATCAAATGCTTCAAGTAAGCGCCTCCGCCACCTTGCCGACGAGCTCCATCCCCGGCTTCAGGAATTTCTGCCCCTTCCGCCAGCCGGCCGGGCAGGCGACACCCGGATTGTTGCGCACAAATTCGAAGGCTTCCAGCAGCCGGAGCGTCTCCTCGGCGTTCCGGCCGACGTCGTACCACGTCACTTCCTGCGCCCGAAGGATGCCGTCCGGATCGACGAGGAACGTCCCCCGAAGCGCCGTCCCGTCCGCTTCGTTGTAAATGTTGAAGAGCCGCGCCAGCCGCCCGTTGTGATCGGCGGCCATCGGGAAGCGGACGTCGCTGAGGAGCCGTTCCGACTCCAGCCACGCCTTGTGGGTGTAGACGGTGTCGGTGCTCACGCCGACGACTTCCGCCCCGAGAGCCCGAAAGGCGTCATAGTGCCGGGCAAAGTCGGCGAGCTCCGTCGGACAGACAAAGGTAAAATCTGCCGGATAATAGACGAGGATCGTCCACCGCTTCTCCGGCGCCGACGGGCCGAGGTGGATCGTCCCGTCCGCCTTCGTCTCCGGAAAGTAGGCCGGAAGCGCGATGTCCGGCAGCGCATCGCCGAGTTTCAAGACGGCCTGCCCTGCCTCCACGCCTCATCCCTCCTCCCCAACCATCGGTTGGCGCCATCGGAGCGGACTGGACTCCGTGGCCTCAGCGGCGCCGAAAGACCGTTCCGACGTCGTCTGGATTGACGAGATCGGATACCGTCCAGCCTTCAAGGTCATATTCCGCCATGCACTGTTCGGCGAATTCTGTGAAACGCTTCGCGTCGCCGGTCTGCAGCGCCGTAAGGAGGACCTCCAGGCGGATGTTCTCATGGTTGCCGGCGTAGTTCCGCTCATAGAGCTCATGCCGACCGCCGAATTCCGAGCCCACGGCATCCCAGAGCAGCTTCATCAGCTTCACGCGGTCTTTGGCGTCATAGCCGTTCGAACCCCGGACATACTTTTCGAGATAGGGCCGGATCTCCGGATCGAGGAAATCTGCGGCGCTCGACGGCAGATAAATGAGGGCGCTGGCCAGATCTTTCTCAATCAGATCCTTGATCTTCGGGTAGGCTTCCGTCGCAAACACCCGGTACGCCAGACCCGGAGCCAGGCTCGGCAACACGTAGTCGCCGACCCACGGTTCGGGATTGCGCACCTGCGCCTCGGACAGCGACCAGAACAGGTGCCGCCAGGCGATGATCTCCCCGACGCGGGCCTGAACGCCGCGAAAATCTTTGACACCCGTCGCCTCGATCGCCTTGAGCACAAGCCCCGCGATAAAGTCGAGCTTCACCGCGAGCCGCGTCAGACCGTGCAGCGTAAAGCGATGGATAAACCCGGAGAGCGGGAAGAAGGTGTTGACCTTTTCCACGTCGCCGTAGACGAAGATGTTCTCCCACGGGACCAGGACCTGGTCAAACACCAGGATCGCATCGTTCTCATCCAGGCGGCTGGAGAGCGGATAATCAAAGGGACTGCCGGCCACGGCGGCCACGTATTCGTACGACTGCCGGCTGATCAGTTTGACGCCTTTGGCGTTCATCGGCACGGTGAAGATCAGGGCGAATTTTTTGTCCTTGATGGGGATCGGCCCATAGTGGGCGATGAAGTTCATGTGCGTGAGCGCGCTTCCCGTCGCCACGACTTTGGCGCCGGAGACGATGACGCCCGCGTCGGTTTCTTTTTCCACGTGCATGAAGACGTCGCCCACTTCTTCAATCGGCCGGTTCCGGTCGACCGGCGGGTTGACGATGGCGTGGTTCCAGAAGATGAGCCGCTCCTGCGTCTCCTTGTACCACCGCTTGGCGTTTTCGTGATACGGCGCATAAAAGTCGCTGTTGGCCCCCAGCGTCCCCACAAAGGCGGCCTTATAGTCCGGCGCCCGCCCGAGCCAGCCGTAAACGACGCGCTGCAGCTCAGCGATCGTGTCGCGTCCTTTGATCAAATCTTCCGCACTTTTGGAGGCCCGGAAATACGGATGCGTCCAGCCGCCGCTTCCGGTGTCGGTCGGCACCGTCCATTTCCAGGCTTCCGGTCCGCCCCGCTTTTCGTCTTCTTCATGTAGCTGATGGATGCGGTCATACCAGCGGGCGAACATCCGAGCCGCATTTCGGTACGCGGGGTGGGTGGTAACGTCCTTGATGCGTTCCCCATAGATGTACACCTCACGCCCGTCCCGCAGGCTCTCCAAGTATTCTTCACCGGTAAAAGGACGGGTCGCACTTTTTTGTTCTACAGTCATTTCGAATCCCTCACTCCTTTTGCGATTTCTGAGCTTCCCTTCGCTTGTTTCCGCTTTCAACCGTTCCCAGCCCCTACACTCCCTCCTCGCGTTTTTTTCCTTTCGGAAATCTCCAGCCCCGAAGCCTGCCGATTTTCCCTTTTCGCTAAAGCAAGCGCTCTCACCCCCCGCTGCCTATCCTTCGTCATCGAGAATCTTATCAGATATCCAATAACATGTCAACATAAAATAAATGCGCTCATTTTTAAGAAACAATAAAACGGAAGGCGCGCCGATCTCGCCCTTCCGGCCGATCGGCGGCCGGATCCGGCTCGGGCGCGCGCTTCCGCAAAAAAACACGGATCGAAACCTGACGGCATTAATGAAAATACATCCCGCCGTCCACGATTAAAGTCTGGCCGGTGATGAAGCGGGCGTCGTCCGAAGCCAGAAAGACGACCGCATCGGCAAAATCGCCGATTTCCTGCGGGCGCTGAATCGCCTGGTTTTTAAGCAGGTCATGCCGGCGTTCGCCGGCGTCCGGCATGTTCTCCAGCACCCCGGGAGTCGGCAGAAAGCCCGGAGCAATGCAGTTTACGGTAATGTTGTACGGCCCGAGCTCCCGGGCCATCACCCGCGCCAGGCCCATCAAGGCGCCTTTGGAAGCGACATAATCCGCCTGTCCGGGCGGCGCATAAAAATACGTCCGCGAAGCGATCATGATGATCCGCCCGCCCCCCTGCCGCTGCATATGCGGGAAGACCGCCCGGGACATCCAAAAACTGCCAAGCAGGTTCACCGAGAGCACCTGGGCCCATTCTTCCGGCCTGATTTCATAAAAGGGGCGCACCCGCGGGATCACGGCGGCGTTGTTCACCAGCACATCGATGCGCCCGCCTTGGGCCGCGGCGGCCACCGCCCGTTCGACCGCCTCCGGATCGGCCACGTCGCACGGGGAGGCTTCGACCGCATACCCGAGCCGCTTCAGCCGTTCGGCCGTCTCGCGAAGCAGGTCTTCCCGCTTGTCGAGAAGGACAAGCGACGCGCCCTCCCGGCCGAAGGCCTCGGCGATTCCCGCGCCGATGCCCCTGGCCGCACCGGTGATGATCGCCCGCTTCTCCTTCAGGCGCGGCATGATTCCCCTTCCCTTCCTCCGGGATCTCCTGACGAGGCCCGCCCCGATCGGAAGCGCCCTCAGATTTCCCCGCGCAAAAAGGCGCCGACCACCCGGTGAAACGCGTCCTTATGTTCAATCTGGATCCAGTGGCTGCACCGCCCCAGGAGATAGAGCCGCGCATTCGGGAGATGCCGAACCAGGTGCAGGCTCGTCTCGTAAGGGACGATGTGGTCTTCACGACCGTGGGCGATCAGCACCGGATGGGGGATCCGCCGGAGCGCCGATTCGGGGACGACGAGATCGTCCACATGCCGCTGCCTCGGCGCCGGGAACATCGCCTCGTAGCTCCGCCGTACTTCCGGCCTGAGCGCCGCCTGAAGACGGCTTTTCGAAATCTCTTCCAGGCGGTCGGCGATGAAGCCTTCGTCATAGGCGAACCAGCGAATAACGCTTTGCATCGTTCCTTCCGTCGGGTCGTCGTAAAAGCCCCAGATGCGGTCCAGCTCCGGCGTGATCGGAAACGGCGCGCCGGCCGGACCCATGAGCACGACCCGCTCAAAACGATGCGGCGCTTCCATCAAGAGATGAAGGGCCACCGCGCCGCCGAGGGAGTTGCCGACGAGATGCGCGCGTTCAATGGAGAGCACGTCAAGAAGATCCAGAAGTTGCCGCACCCACAGCCGAATCCATGCGCGCACGCCGGTCGGCGGTGGGTCGGGATGGGTGCTCTCGCCAAACCCGATGAGATCCGGCGCCAGGGCCGAGTAGGTCGCGCCGAATTCGGCGAGGGCATACTGCCAGTTCGAAAAAGCGGTCGCCCCCGGCCCCGAGCCGTGGATCATGAGGATCGCCTCTTTTCCGTTCCCGGCGCGATTGAGATGCGTCTCGAAGGCCCCGGTTTTGATCTTCAGCGTCTCCATCGGCATCCCGGTTCCCGGCCCGGAAATCCGCCGGCGTCGCCCTGGCGCTCAGGCCGGTGCGCCCTCCGGACGACCGGATCGCCTTCCGGACCGGGCCTCACCTCCTTGACCAAAGGGGTAAAAGGAGATCTGTGAATAAAATATCAAATATGGGATTGCCGGTCAAACGGTGTTTAAGGCGAAAGGACGAAGGAATTTTGTTGTGACTTCCTCCCTACCCCTAAAGGGGTAGGGCTTCCTTGCGGCAGGACATCCTGCCGGGTTACACCGGAGGCTTTTCGCCTCCGGAGGGGACCGTCACTTAGGTCCCGACTACGTCAGGTACCGGGTTTAAGCCCCGGCCCTTGACGATACATGCACGTACCGGTTGTAGCGCTTATCCCAGCGCCAGTGCCGGATCACACGGACGGGCACCGGCGCCGGAAGATCGATGCGGTCGCCCGTGAGCCGGCGTTTCAGCAAATTCCCCGCGCCGTTCAGATCCGCCTGAAGCGAAAACCCGCACCGCTCACAACGCCAGAACCCACGATGGCGTCTCGACGCCGGGTGATGGTGGCCGCAGGCGTAGCAGGTGGATGACGTGTGTTTTTCCGTGAGAAACTCCGTCCAAATCCCACGCATGAGGTTTTTGTACACCTGCTGGGAGCCGAGGCGATCGTAGGCCATCTGGTTGATCTTCTGGCTGGCCTTCTTCCCTATCATCCTGGCTCTGGCAGAGCGGCGCAGGCCGGTCAGATCGCCGAGGACGGCGACGGCGATGCCTTCTTTACGGTCGAGTTCGGCCAGCGCTTTCGTCAGGGCGTGCTCCATGTGCCGGATCCGGCGATCGAGCTTCTCCAGGACCCGGGCTTTGGCCGCCTGAAGCCGGCGAAAGCGCCGCGACCCTTCCCTGAGGCGGCTCAGCTTCGCCTGAAATTCCGCCAGTACCTTGTTGCGGTACTGGACGAGGGCCAGAAGTTCGCGGCCGACGAAAAGATCCAGCACACCGGCGGAGGTCGCCCGGGCGACCAGCGCGCTGTTGTAGTCGTAAGCGGAGACGGGACCTTCCTGCGGACGAACCGGCACGACTCCGAGATCGAAGGTCACGTGGAGGATGAGGTTTTCCACCTTCCGGCGACGGACGATCGCCTTCACCTTGACCTCGATCGGAGTCCCGGTCACACTTCGTCCATCCGGCAGGACGATGACGTTCCATCCCGCAGGCAGCGGAACCGAAACGGGATCTTTTCCCCGCGACCGCTTCAGCACAAGGCCATCTTCCCCGGCTTTAAACCCTTGCTTTTTCCAGGTCACGGTCCGAAGGTGTTTCTTCGGTTTGAAATCAGGCGGTCGCATTTCATCGTGACCGTTTTCCCGGTGCTTCCGGTAGCTGGAGACGGCTTCGAAGTATTCTTCCACGACCGCCTGAGCCGACTGGGAGTGGAGTTCCTTCCAGACCTGGAAGAACTTGAACTTCGCCTTCAGCTCTCCTTCGTTTGGCCACCGGTTTTCCTTTTCCCGGATCTCCCGCGAATGCCAGACACACGAATTCCAGATCCGGTTGGCCGCCTGCATGATCGGTTCGAACTCCGGCAGGCGGTCGGGTCCGAGTGGAAACTGCCGGGTGAGAAGCAGTCGATCGGGATGGGAGGCGGAACTCCAGGCCACACCTTTCACCTCCTTTCAGTCCAAGACGAGGATACCGATATTCGCACAAATGTTCAAGCGCCGCTTTCATCCCGCCCCCTGAAGGAGGCGGGTCTTCCCGCGGCGTACTATAATGGATCGACGCAGGTTCGAAACGCAGGTTCGAAAGGAGGCGACACGGTGGCACAAGCGCGACTTGAATTTCGCGGGATTCCGCTGAGCACGCATCGCGCTTACATGCAAAAGCTCGGCTTTCGGCCGTGCTCGCCGTCCGCCCCTTCTCCGGAATCCGTCGCTTTGCCGGAAGGGACGGACGCGGCGCCCGACCGCCTCCCTGCTTCAACGGCTCCCTCGCAAGATCGTGCGGCCGGCACCGAGCGGCACTGCCGCGACGATGGGGCGGCGATTGCCGTCCGGGAGGTGCGGACGCTCACGGTGACCGCCGCGTGGTCCATCGACGTCGTCGTCCTCGACTTTGAAGCGCCCGACGCCGAGACGCTCGATGAAGTGCTTCGGGCGTACCGCCTTCAGACCATGCTGTCCGGGGCGCCCTAGCATGCCGACCGGGATATCACCGATTCCACCGGGGAACCCGTCGGCGCCTTTTCGCGCTTTTCCCCGGCCTTCCCGCCGTGCCGTCGCCCCGTGCGGGCCGCCCGCGGCACGGCCTCCTCGCGCGAAGGTCGCGCCGCGGCTTCCCGCCGAATTCAGGCGTTTTTGAACCCTACGTTTAACGCACGAGACCGGCGGCAGCTTCGACGCGTTTGAGGATGGCCGTCCAATCCTCCTCGGCAAGGCCATTGGCGGCCGCCTCCCGATACCGGTCGAGAAGAAGCGCTGCTAGGGGAAGCGGCGCGAGGGCTTCATCGGCCGCCCTGGCGATGAGGCGGACGTCCTTGAGCCCGAGCCGAAGCTGAAAACCCGGCGGATCAAACCGCCGTTCAAGCAGGATGCGGCCGTAATTGTCGTAGACCGGCGAGCGGAAAAAGGCCGTCAGGACTTCGTAAAACGCTTCCCGCGACACGCCGAGCTTGTCCACGAACACGTACGCTTCCGAAAGGGCTTCCAGCATGCTGGCGATGAGGAAATTCCCCCCGAGCTTGACGGCATGGGCGAGATGAGGTTCATCGCCAACGTCAAAGATCGCTTCGCCGAGTCGCGCCAGGAAAGGCCGCACCGCCTCCTTGGCCGCCGGCGGTCCGGCGACGACGATGCGGAGCTTCGCCGCCTGAGCGGCATCCGGCCGGCCGAACACCGGTGCCGCCACGAACCTTTGACCCCGAGCCGCATGCCGTTCGACAAGCGAACGGGAAAAGGAGACGCTGAGCGTGCTCATCGCCACGTGGATGCCGCCTTCCGGAAGGCCCTCGAGAATCGCCGGCAGGACGGCTTCCGTCGCCGCGTCGTCGGCGAGCATGGTAAAAACGATGCCGGCCGACGCCGCTTCGGCCGGTGAGGCGGCAAGCCGAAACGTCCCCTCCGGCGCTTCTTTGGGCGATCGATTCCAGGCGACGACGGGGATGCCCGCCTTGACGAGGTGGGTGGCCATCGGAAGCCCCATCCGGCCCAGGCCGATCCATCCGACGGCCCGGCGCGGATCGGCGGCATTCGCATGGGAACGGGTCATGCTGATCCTGGTTCGTAAAACCTACCTGAACTTCATTTCAGGCAGGGACCCCTCCGAACCAGGCGTTCACCTCCTTTCGGAAATCGGGGTCTGGGCCCGGGCGTCCCACCCGGTGTGCTCACGGGAAGGTCTTCCTTCCCCGTCCCCCGGTCTCGTCTGCACGGCCGGTCGGAGTGCGTTGCACCCGCAGAACGGAGGGGGCCGGGGGAGAGGCGGCGAAACCCGCCGCCGCAAGCACCGATCTGTCAGATTCGCCCTACCGGGTTTGTCCGAACACCCGGCGAAACGGGGTTACCGGAAGGCCAAAGCAAGCGTTTTGAGGTCGCGCCAGCAGGAGAAGAAACTTTCCTGCTGCCGGCGGGCAAGCCCGTTGTGCCGGTGAAGCTTCGTCTCCAGCGCCTGAAGCGCGGCTTCGACCTTCCGGGTCATCCCGGTTCCTTCCCTCGGCAAGAGATTCCCCGTCGGTTTCCGCCGTTCTTTCACCCGAAGCACGAAGTCCCGAACCTCGCGCGTGATGCGCTCCCTAAAACCCATGGCCCGCCTGCCGATGACCAGGGCCGCCGCACCGTGAACGGGAACGCCGTATTTCTTTTCGTACTTGAGCCGGCCGATGGTGGAGGTGTGCTGGGGCGGAACGGGTTTGTACCCCACGTTCTCTTTGACCGCCCGCCGCATCAACGCCTGAAGGACCATCGCATAAGGAAACTGGGCGGCCATCCGGTTGAACGTTTTTCCCCGGTCCAGCCTCCCCTGATCGAAACTCAGCGTTTCCATCGCCAGAGGCTTCCCCAACGCTTTGGCGACGTCCACGACCACCTTGGCCAGGACGCCGATGAGATACCGGCGCCGAAATCCCGAAGCGTAGGCGAGTTCAGGGACCCGGAGATACAGAAAGCCCGACGGATACAGGATGATTTGAAACTCCCCGTCGTATTTGCCCAGGTTCTTCGGATGGGGAATCCGGAATCTCTTCGGCCACGGTTCGGGAAGACCGCGGGAAGAGACGTTGGCGAGCCCCACGCCGTCGGGGTTGATGTCGACGGCCAGGACGCCGCACGAAAAATCCGGCGCCGGTTGATCGTCCAGTTCCAGCGCGATGTGAACGCGAAAGCGTCCGTCCAGGCCCCGGATCAGTTCTACGGTGTACGCCCGCTTTTCGGCGAGCCACCCGAGAAGGCGCGCCCGGTGCTTCTCGGGAATCCAGAGTCGCCCAAGGACGCGGGGCGCCCGGCGCATGATCGGTCGCCCTAGGGCGTCCACACCGGTCGGCTCCGACAGATGAGAAATCGTGACGGCCATGCGGAATGCATGCCCGTCGAAGGTGATCTTCAGGTTGGGGTTGCCGCCTTTGGTGCGGTCCCCGCGGGCGTAAAGCCGATTTTTTCGGGCCGCCCGCCATTCGTCCCGGGTGGCCTTTCCCTTGCAGACGTTCCGCCAGAGCTTTCTTCCTCCAAAGATCACGGGCGGGACGGTTCCGTTTTCTTTGTGTTCTTTTAACTCCCTTAACTTCTTTTCCAGCGCCGAGACGCGGGCCTGCTTTCCATGGACGGTCCGATCGAGCGCCCGGAGTTCCTCTTTCGAGAGGCCGTTCTTTTCGGCCCGGCTCCGTTTCTCCATGGCCCAGCCGAGTTTCTTTCTCGCCCGCCGAAGCTTCGCTTCGGTCGTGTCGATCTTAAGCTCCAGAAGTTCTTTCTGCGCATCGATCATGCCCTGCGCCTTCAGGCGGGCATCGTCGACGTAGCGGGAGTTGAGGCCGAAAAGATCCTGGCCGTGCTTTTTGATTTCCGTGCGGGGAACTCCCTTCAAAATCCGCCTGTAAGACCACCGGAGACAGGCGGAGAAAAGCCGCATCTCGGTGGTCAGGGGATCTTCTTCGCCCCGGGCCCACTTCCCGGACCGAAAGGCCGGGTAAACTTCGGGAAAGAATTCCCCGACGATCGTGAAGCTATTCTTCGCGGACACGCCGCATCAGCTCCTGAAAGCCCCGGCGGATTTTCCTTCCCCCTCGGGCGCCGTCGATCCGGGCGGAAAAAGACGTGACGACAGCCAGAAGATCCTGAACGAGCTCCGCGTGCGCCTCTTCCGGTTCTTTCGGCGAGATCACTTCGATTTCTACGCCGCAGAACTTCAGGTGCCGTTCGAGGTAATCAAAGCCAAACCGTGCCAGGCGGTCGGGAGATTCGATGAGAAGTCGTTTGAACTCGCCCTGTTCGGCCGCCTTAAGCATTCGGTCCAATCCGCGGCGCTTCTGATTCAGGCCGGAGGCCACGTCCGTGTATTCGGCCGCCACCCGGTATCCTTTCTCACCGGCGTAAGCCCGAAGCCTTTCCAGTTGCCGCTCGAGGTTTCCCGCTTCGGCCTCTTTTTTCGTCGAGACCCGGGCATAGAGAGCGACCGCATCGGCTTCTGTTTCGTTCATCCCTCCTGCCTTCAGGATGCGGTCGATTTCTTCTGTCGGGTATCTTCGGTGGCCGCTCGGAAGCCGAATCGGTCGGATGAGCCCTTTTTTCTCCCACTCCCGGAGACGGTTGGGGTGCACGCCGAGCTTTTTCGCCGCTTCGCGGATGGATAGAAGTTCCATGTTTTTATGGTATAAAGACAGTGAATTTCAGTCAAGAAAAGGGTGTTTATTCGTGACTGCTACGAACCTCCTTGCCCTCCGATCGGCTCCGCGCCGGAACCGATCGGGATTTCGCTTTGAATCTTTGCAGCGCCCTTTTAAACGACCGCCTGCCGAGCCTTGACCCGCACGAGCGTCACGAGGATGAACGACACCGCCAGAGACGCGCTCAGAAAGTACAGCCCTGCTGCGTTCGCGCCCGTCAGGGTTTTGAGATACCCGACCGCGTACGGGCCGACGAAGCCGCCGAGGTTGCCGATCGAGTTGATGACGGCGATGCCGACGGGCGCCGCCTCGGCGCTTAAGAACTGGTTCGCAAACGACCAGAACGGCCCGAAGAAGCTGTAGATGCCGACGGTCGCCACCGTGAGCATCACGAGCGCCCCGAACGGCTCCGGCCAGAAACCGGAAAAGAAGAGCCCGACCGCGCCGACGAGGGCCGGAAGCGCCGTGTGCCACTTCCGTTCGCCGAGGCGGTCGCTCCGGCGGGACCAGAGGAGCATCGCCGCGCCGCCGAAGACATACGGGACGACGACGATCAGGCCCACGGTCGTGTTCGACACCTGCGCCTTGGCCATCACCTCGGCGATTCCTTTGGTGATCGTCGGCAGCCAGAAACCGATGCCGTACAGGCCGATGACGAGCGTAAAATAGATCAGCGAAAAATGCCACACCGTCCTGTCGCGAAAGGCCGTCCACGTCGACGCCGGCGGCTTCGCCGCCGCCTCCTCCCGGAGCGCCCCGACGAGCCACGCTTTTTCCTCGGCGGCGAGCCAGTCGGCCTGCTCCGGCCGGTCCGTGAGAACCTGAAGCGTCATCAGGCCGAGCACGACCGCCGGAATCCCTTCCAGAATGAACATCCAGCGCCAGCCGGCCCACCCGAACCAGTGAACGTGATCGATGATCCAGGTCGACACCGGCGCCCCGATGATATTGGAGACCGGAAGCGCCGACATGAAGAGGGCAACCGCCCGGGCCCGGTCCCGATCCCGGAACCAGTAGGTGAGGTACAGGATGATGCCGGGGAAAAAGCCCGCCTCGGCCAGGCCGAGGAGAAACCGCAGGGCGTACAGCTGCCACGTGTTCGCCACCCAAGCGGTGGCGATCACGACGAGCCCCCAGCTGATGAGGATGCGGGCGATCCACACCCGGGCCCCCAGCCGATGCAGCAGGACGTTGCTCGGCACTTCAAACAAAAAATACCCGATGAAAAAAATCCCCGCGGCCAGCCCGAACGCCTCCGCGGCGATGCCGAGATCGGCGTTCATTTCCAAGGCGGCATATCCGAGGTTCACCCGGTCAAGATACGCGATGATGTACAGAACGAACAAAAACGGCAAAATCCTCCGCGACACCTTGCGCACCGTCGTCCGCTCCAGATCATCCCTGCGCCCCGTCGACGTCGCCATCTTCCCGCTCCCCTTTTCGATGGATTGATCCCGGCGGCGCGCCCCGGTCTGCCCCTCCGCGCAGGCGGGCGATCCCTTCCTGGCACACACCGTACGAAAGCCACGAACAGCCGGCGCACAGTTCGTCAAGATCCTCCGGCCGCACCCGCTCCCGCGTCCTACGGATGAGCTCCGCTTTCTCGTACACCCTCCCCGGCACAAGGTCGAGCCGCGCTAGCACCCGGTCGTCGATCCCGAGGACGTGCGCCTCCGACGTCGGCGACGCCTCACACGTCGTCTCGCCGTGGTGCGGGCAGCTCAAGCACGCCGTATCGAGGCCGCGGACGACCCGCACCGGAAGGGGCGCCGAATTCCGCATCGCCGCGACGATGCGCGCCATCGTCGCGACGAATTCCGCGCTGTAGCCCATCCCCTGAAACCCGTGGATGCAGAGAAGATGGTGCGCCCGCAGGACGAGCGGCGCCTTCCCGCCGACCGGCCGATCCATTTCCTCCCCCTCTCCAAACTCGGATTTTTTATATTATAGTACGCCGCGGAAAGACCCGCCTCCTTCAGGGGACGGAATGAAAGCGGCGTCTATACACGTATTGTCAAGGTCCGGGGCGTAAGCCCGGCACCCTGACGCAGTCGGGACTCCAGTGACGGTCCCCTCCGAAGGCAAAGAGCCTTCGGGGCTCCAAGCTAAAAAGTGGGGTGGCCCAAGCAGGAAAAAGGCGGTCAGAGCGCTCATGGGATCGTCACCAACACCATCCCCCATCCCAAGGAGGCTCCGACCGCCTGTGAAACCGTCCATGGACACGCGCACGGTCTTCAAGGCCGGATCATCGATCGCCTGGTGCAAAATAAGCAGAGCGTCGACGGGGGGAATCAAGGGCCGGCCTCTCTCCGGATTCGGCCGCGGCGGGTCCGCGCAAAAACGAAGCAGACCTCAGCGAGCGTCCGGCGAAAGCGCCGGCCACGACCCGCCGGGCTCCGGAACGGGGCGCAGTTTCACGGGGTCAAGGAAGAGCTGCGAGACCGCTCCCGGGCCGCCTCCCGGGAGGAAGCCAAGGCAATTTTGGACCGGATCCGCTTTGAGGCAGGGGGGCAGAGACGCGGCGCTCCTGCCGCAGGGCCGAACGCTTGAGCGCCGGAAGAACGAAATCCTTGCCGATCCCCCCTGGCGGGCGTTGAACGGCGACACCGAGGGCGTGCACCCGAAGATCAAACCGAAGATGCTTTTGGCCCTTTGTTCCCTTCGCTCATCGGATCGCCCGGTCACACTTTTTGACATGGAGCCAAAATACGGATTGATCTTTGTCACTTTCTCAAGTAAAATATACCCATGAAACTCAGCGAATGGGCCAGAAAACGCGGCATCACCTACAAGACGGCGTGGCGCTGGGTCAAAGAGGGCAAAATGCCCGTGCCGTTCGAAATCACCCCCTCGGGCACGATCCTCGTCCACGAACCCGAAGCGCCGAAAGCTGGCATCGTCGCCCTTTACGCCCGGGTGTCGTCTTCCGACCAAAAGGCCGATCTCGAACGACAGGTGGTGAGGCTTCTGGAGTTTGCCAATGCCCAGGGCCTTTCGGTCGGAAAGACGGTCAAGGAGATCGGGTCCGGTCTGAACGGCAAGCGGAGGGAGCTCATCAAGCTCCTCTCCGACCCGAACGTCACGACGATCGTCGTCGAACACCGAGACCGGCTCACTCCCGTTGGTTTTGAATTCCTCGAAGCCGCCCTTCGGGCGCAAGGCCGAAGAGTCCTGGTGGTGGAAGAAGAAGAAAAAGAGAACGCCGACGACCTGGTGCGCGACATGACCGAGGTGCTCACGTCCCTCGCCGCACGATGGTACGGCAAGCGTTCCGCGAGACGCCGGGCAAAAAGGGCGCTGGAGGCGCTCCAGCGTGAAGATCCATAGAGCCTCCCGGTACGAACCGGATCCCGACGACCGGCAGCGCGTTCTCCTCGCGAAGCATGCCGAAGCGGCCCGCTTCGCCCACAACCGTCGAAGACGTGCCGCGCCTGCGGGCATGTTCTTTCCGATCTTCCGCTTTCCGTCCGGGCGTGGACGTATCCGGCGTGCGGCGCGCACCGCAACCGGGACGAGAATGGGACGAAGAACCGGCTCAGGTTCGACCTGGCCGTAGGTGAATGCGGTCCTCCCGTGAGTTCCGCGGAAAGTGACGCCTGTGGAGTCGGGCTCTGCGGCGAAACGCGGCTGACTCCGGCCGCGGTCTACGCGCATCCCGTCGAGGATGCCGGAAGCAACCGCGACCTTTGTCCATGAGTTGCGGAACGGAGAAAGTCACACGCGTTTCAACCCCACTGATGAGAACAGAAAGGAGCCTGCCCCATGCCCGATTCCGTCTGCCACACTCCCGGGCCGGATACGGTCCGAATCGCCGTCATCACCGTGAGTGACACCCGAACGCCGGAGACGGACAGAAGCGGCGCCCGCATCCGCGAACTGGCGGCAGCCCGCGGTTTTCCCGTCGTCTCCTATGCCATCGTTCCCGACGAGCCCGATCGCATCGACGCCGCCTTGACGGCGGCCCTCGATCACCCGGACGTCGAAGCCGTCGTCCTAAGCGGCGGCACCGGCATCTCGGCCCGGGACACGACGGTCGAAGTCGTCTCCCGCCGCCTCGAGAAGGAGCTGGACGGGTTCGGAGAGCTTTTTCGCATGCTGAGCTATCACGACATCGGCTCCGCGGCCATGCTCTCCCGGGCGATCGGCGGCATCGCCGCCGGGAAACCCGTCTTCGCCCTCCCCGGATCGACCAAGGCGGTCGCCCTCGGGATGGAAAAGCTCATCCTGCCGGAACTTCCGCACCTCATCGGCGAACTCCGCAAACACCGGCAGAAAACGCCTTAAAAGCGAAACCGTCGTACCAGGCCCTTTCTTTTTTTTGAACGTGCGGGTAGGATATAAGGGGAAGAAAGTTAGGGATACCGGCATACGCCTCCGACAGCGGGCCGAGCCCCCTCCAGGCACCGCCGCTCGGCGCGGCCGTTCGGAGGCCGGTGCCCCTGCTTCGACGGATCAGCACGATAGAAAAGAAAGGGTGAACGCCATGGAGCGTTCGCGCGAAGCGACGATCTACGACGAGAAGGTCAAAAATCGCCTGAAGCGCATCGAAGGCCAGGCCCGGGGCATCCTCCGCATGATGGAAGAGGCGCGAAGCTGCGGTGAGGTCGTCCACCAGCTTTCGGCCATGCGCGCCGCCGTCGACCGGGCGATCGCCTACGTCATCGCCAACTACATGGAGCAGTGCATCCGGGAACAGGTGATCAAGGGCGAGGACACCGAGCAGAAGATCCAGGAAGCGATCCAGCTCCTCACCAAATCCCGCTGAGCGCCTCCGGTGCGCCGGCCGAGGCGACGGAAATGAGGGCCCCGGCCTTTCGGCCGTGCGGGAAAAACGTCCGTCGCCAGCGCCCGAATCGAAAAAAGCGCCGCCCAGGGCGGCGCTTTTTGCATTTCTTCCGTTGCGGCGCCGGATCTTCGGCGCCGAATCGCCCGGCGCCCTCCGAACGCTCGAGCGTTCGTGAGCCTCCTCGCCGGCGAAGGCGGCCGGATCCGGGCCGACGGCGTTCTCAGGCATGACGGCGGCCTCCGCCGGCAACCCCTCGGACGCGCGTTTCTTACAACCGCTCATAGGCCGGCAGCGTCAAAAATTCGACGAAATCGTCCCGGAGCACCAGGTCGAGGAAGAGATCTTTCGCCTCGCCGTACCGGCCGGATTGAAACCGCTCCTCGCCGACCATCGCCCGGATCTTCGCCATTTCTTCGTCGATGAGGGTCCGGACGAGCGCCTCCGTTACCTTGCGGCCGTCGTCCAGCACCCCTTTCGGGTGGTGGATCCACTGCCACACCTGCGCCCGGGCGATCTCCGCCGTCGCTGCATCTTCCATCAGGTTGAAGATCGCCACCGCCCCCCGGCCGCCGAGCCAAGCTTCGATGTACTGGACGGCGACGCTGATGTTGTTCCGAAGCCCCGTTTCGGTGATCGACCCTTCCGGCACGGCGAGGAGGTCGGCCGCCGTCACCTGGACGTCGTCCCGTCGCCGGTGGACCTGGTTCGGGGCCGGCATGTGCCGGTCGAACACCTCCATCGCCACCGGAACGAGCGCCGGATGGGCGACCCACGTCCCGTCGTGGCCGTCGGTCACCTCCCGCTCCTTGTCGAGGCGAACCTGCTCGAGCGCCCGGGCGTTCGCTTCCGGGTCGTCCTTGACCGGGATGAACGCCGACATCCCGCCGATGGCAAACGCCCCCCGCCGGTGGGCGACCTTGATCGTGTGGAGCGTGTACGCCCGCATGAACGGCACCGTCATCGTTACCTGGGCCCGGTCCGGCAGGATGACCTCCGGCCGGTTCCGGAGCCGCTTGATGTAGCTGAAGATGTAGTCCCACCGGCCGCAGTTCATGCCGACGGCGTGTTCCCGAAGTTCGTAGAGGATTTCGTCCAGCTCGAACGTCGCGAGGATCGTCTCGATGAGGACCGTCGCCTTGATCGTCCCCCGGGCGAGGCCGAGGGCGTCCTCGGCGTAGTTGAACACGTCGTTCCACAGGCGCGCCTCAAGGTGCGACTCGAGCTTGGGCAGATAAAAATACGGCCCGCTCCCCCGTCGGAGAAGTTCGTGGGCGTTATGGAACACGTACAGGCCGAAGTCCACCAGCGCCCCGGAGGCCGGCCGACCGTCGACGAGGAGGTGCTTTTCCGGCAGGTGCCAGCCTCGGGGCCGGGCAATGAGGACGGCCACCTTCTCGTTCAGGCGGTACGCCTTCCCTTCCGGCGACACGAAATCGATCTCACGCCGGATGGCGTCCCGAAGGTTGATCTGCCCCTGGATGACGTTTTCCCACGTCGGCGCGTTCGCATCCTCGAAGTCGGCCATGAACACCTTGGCGCCGGAGTTCAAGGCGTTGACGACCATCTTCCGGTCGCTCGCCGGGCCGGTGATCTCCACCCGCCGGTCCTGAAGATCCGCCGGGATCGGCCCGACGGTCCACGCGCTTTCCCGGATCTCCCGCGTCTCCGGGAGAAAATCCGGCAGCTTCCCGGCGTCGATCTCCGCCTGGCGCTCCTCCCGGCGCTTCATGAGCTCAAGCCGCCGGCCGCCGAATCGCCGCTCCAGCTCGGCGACGAAGGTCAGCGCCTCCGGCGTCAGGATCTCTGCGAAGGCCGCCGTCACCGGGCCGCGGATCTCGACCCCGTCCGGAGCCGCGATCGCCCCGTTCCGCGCTTCCGACATCCGCCTCACCCTTTCTCCCCCATCTCGCCACGGCGCCGTACGCCGTCCGACGGCCGCAGCGGGCGACGCGCCGCTCAGGCGGCCTCCCTCACCGCGACCCTTCGATCGTTGCGATCGCCGCCGTCGTTCCTCAATGCGGAACGATGTTCCGCATTCATCCTTATGGTATCATCGTTTCGGCGGAAACGGAAGAACCCGCGGCGATGACGCGGCGTGCAATCTTATTCACGACAGTTCAAATCGATATTTCGCCCCGGGAAAGGAGCTCTGTCGATGGAGTCGCCCATCAAATCGCTCGAGCGGGCGATGCGGCTTGCGGAAGCGGTCGCCGAGGCCAAAGACGGCGTCGGCGTCGCCGATCTCGCCCGCCGGCTCGCCCTGCCGAAGACGACCGTCCACCGCCTGCTTTCCGCCTTCGTCGAACTCGGCTACATGGAAAAAGACGAAGCGCACGGCCGCTATCGCCTGACCGCAAAGTGGCTAAGCCTCGTGACGCGCTTTCTCGCCGATCTCGACGTGCGGCAGGTGGCCCGCCGGGAGCTCGAAGCCCTTGCCGAGGAGACCGGCGAGGTGATCCACCTCGTCGTCCTGAACGAAGGGGAAGCGGTCTACATCGACAAAGTCGAAGGGCGCCAGACGATCCGGATGCACAGCCGCATCGGCCATCGGGCGCCCCTCCACTGCACCGCCGCCGGGAAAACGCTCCTCGCCCACCAGCCGCCCGAGCGGCGAGACGCCATCCTCCGGCGGCACGGCCTGCCCCGCCACACCCCCCGCACGATCACCGACGAGGCGACCCTCATCCGGCACCTCGCCGACATCCGGGCCCGGGGCGTCGCCTTCGACCACGAGGAAAACGAACCGGGCATCACCTGCGTCGCGGCGCCGATCTTCGACCACACCGGCGCCATCGTCGCCGCCCTCTCCATCTCGGGCCCGACGGAACGGATGACCCCCCGCCTTCCGGCGCTGGCGGAACGGGCACGGGCGGCCGGCGCCGCCATCTCCGCCCGCCTCGGGCACCCGGACGCTTCTTCGGCCCCGCCCCCCGCCGAAAAAGGCGTTAAGGCCGGTACGGCACCTGCATCCACGGAAAGACGTACGCCTGAAGCAGGACGAGAAGGCCCATAAGCGTCGCCAGCGCCACGCTGTGCCAGAACACGTGCCGGAAGATCGTCCCGACGTTCGCCAACCCTTCTTCCTGCGTCTCGTACGTCGCCACCGTCGCGACGACGATGCTCTGGGCGTCGATCATCTTCCCCATCACGCCGCCGGTGCTGTTGGAGGCGACGATGAGCACCGGGTTGAGCCCGAGCTGTTCGGCGGTGATCCGCTGCAGGCTGCCGAACATCGCGTTGGAAGCGGTATCGCTTCCGGTGAGAAAGACGCCAAGCCAGCCGAGCATTGCGGCAAAGAAGGGATAAATCGCACCCGTTTTCGTGAAGGCGAGGCCGAGGATCGCGTCCATGCCGGCATAACGCGTCGTAAAGCCGAGGCCGACGACGGTCGCGATCACCGGAATCGGCACCTTCATGCGAGCGACCGTGCGGAAAAATGCTTCTTTCCACTGAGCGGCCGTTAGCCGAAGCACAAAAAGGCCAGAGATGAGGGCGGCGATGAGGATGCCCGTTCCGGCGGCCGAAAGCCAGGCCAGCGTATAGACGGCCGCCTCCGCTTGCGGTTCCCCGCCAGGCGCCACAGGCGGCGTCCGGTACACGATGCCGTGAAGATAGGGCATGGGCCACTTCGGCGCCGACAGACCGTTCAGCCAGGCCTTCACGCCGGGAAGCCCCCAGAGGAATACGGCGACAGCAAGAAGCGCCCACGGCGCCCACGCCCGAAGAACCGCGCGGGGGGTAAGGCCGGCAGAAGAAGATCGGTCGTGGGCCCGGCTTTCGGTGGCGGCGCTTTCCACCCGGGCCGGATCGCTCCCGCGAGGGGCCGGATCGCCGGTCCAACCGAAGCGGCGATTGACTTCTTCATGGGTCAAGACGTGTTTCGGGTGCCAGATTTTCAAAAAGAGAGCCGTCGCCGCCAGGCTGACAACGCCGCTCACGATGTCGACGAGCATCACGTTTCCGGCCTGCGAAAGCCCATACTGGACGAGGGCAAACGATAGGCCGTTGACGAGCGTGGCAGGCCAAACCTCAAAAAACTCCCGCACCGTTCCTCGATCGAGGACGACCAGGGTCGCAATCATCCAAAAGGGGATGAGGATCGAGAAAAAAGGAAGTTGCCTTCCGGCCATCATCGTGAGCAGATGTTCCGGAAGGCCGCTTACGGCCGACAGGGTAATGATCGGCGTTCCGATCGCTCCCCAGGCGACCGGCGCGGTGTTGGCGATGAGGGCGATGACGGCGGCAACGAGCGGCCGAAAGCCGAGGCCAGCCAGGATCGCCCCGGCGACCGCCACCGGCGTGCCAAAACCCGCCGCCCCCTCCATGAACGCGCCGAAGCTGAAAGCGATCAAAAGCGCCTGCAGGCGCCGGTCTTCCGTGATGCCGGCGATGCTTCGGCGGAGGACGTCAAAGGCTCCGCTGACAAGAGTCATATTATACAGAAAAATGGCCGCAAATACGATCCAGCCGATCGGCAGAAGGCCGGTCAGAGCGCCATAGACAAAAGCGCTGATCGCCGTCGGCGCGGGCATGCCCATGACCGTGACGGCCAGAACGATCGCCACTGCCGCGGCCGCCGCCGCCGCATACGGTGCATAAATCCCGAACTGACGCCGTCCAAGCGCGTCCCGGCGCGGATGAAGCGCCAGCAAATACAGGAGCACGAGAATCGGCAGCGCGGCCACGACGGTCGACAGGACCCCGTTGCGGAGCGGGTCGTAATTTTGAAAATAAACAAGAGACATCGTCCATCGACACCCCCTTGGCTCAGATCGGTGCCAGCTCCCGGAATACATTAGTAAAAATTTTCGAACCCATGACTCATGGCGTCTCCGTCGCGTTTTGGCGCATTCGGAAACAAGCAACCGCTTTCAAAAGGAGGCGGGCGGGCGGATTGCCCGCTCCGCGCTCTCACCTTTCCCATGAGGCCGCCTTCACCTCGCCGCAGCGTCCCGGCGTCGGAATGAGCTTGGCGGCGTTGAGAAGCCCCTTCGGATCGAAGGCCGCCCGGACGGCCCGCATCGCCTCGAGTTCCGGCGGGTCGAACATGAAGCACATCGCCTCCCGTTTCTCGATGCCGACGCCGTGTTCGCCGGTGATCGACCCGCCGACCTCGACGCACACCCGAAGCGCCTCCAGGCCCGCCGCTTCCGCCCGCTCCGCTTCTCCCGGTACCCGCCCGTCGTACAGGATGAGCGGGTGGAGGTTGCCGTCGCCGGCGTGAAACACGTTGGCGATGCGAAGGCCGTATTTTTCCCCGATCGCCCGGATCCGCCGCAGCACTTCCGGCAGCGTGCTGAGGGGAATCACCCCGTCCTGAACGAGGTAATTTGGCGAGATCGCCCCCATGGCGGCGAAGGCCGTCTTCCGGTTGTCCCACCAGAGCCGCCGCTCCGCCTCGCTTTCGGCGACCTTGACCGACCGCACGCCGTTTTTCCGGCAGACGGCGACGATCCGTTCCATCTCGGCGTCGAGGCCCGCCTCGACGCCGTCCACCTCGATGAGGAGGAGCGCCTCGACATCCGGCGGATGCCCCGCCGGCTTTTTCCCCCGCTCCACCCCTTCGATGGCGACGGCGTCCATCATTTCGAGGGCGGCGGGAACGATCCCGGCGGCCATGATGTCCGCCACCGTCCGGCTGGCGGCGTCGACCGTATCGAAATAGGCGAGGGCCGTCCGCCGGCCTTCCGGAAGCGGCAAAAGCCGGACGGTGAGTTCGGTGACGATGCCGAGGGTCCCCTCGGAACCCGTCCAGAGGCCGACGAGGTCCGGCCCCGGGGTTCCGGGCGGACCGCCGAGGTCGACGACCTCCCCGTCCGGAAGGACGACCCGGAGGGCGAGGACGTGGTTCGTCGTCACGCCGTACTTGAGGCAGTGGGCGCCGCCGGCGTTTTCCCCGACGTTGCCGCCGACCGTGCACGCGTACTGGCTGGAGGGATCCGGCGCGAAGTAGAGCCCCTCCGACGCCACCGCCTGAGAGAGGCGGAGGTTGACGACCCCCGGCTGAACGACCGCCAGCCGGTTGACCGGATCGACGTGAAGGATCCGCTTCATCCGGGCGAGGCTTAAGACGACCTCTCCGTTCAGCGGGACGGCGCCCCCGCTTAAGCCCGTTCCGGCACCCCGCGGAAGATACGGGATCCCGGCGTCGTAGAGGAGGCGGACGACCGCCGCCACCTCTTCCGTCGTCGCCGGAAGCACGACCGCCCGGGGAGGACGGCAGATGAGCGTCTGACCGTCGCAGGCGTAGGCGAGAAGCGACGCCGGATCTTCCAGGAAGAACCGCTCCCCGACGATCGACCGGATCGCCGCCGCCACCGCCCGGGGAAGGGGCGGCGGAAAGTTCTCCTCTGGCCCGGGAAGAGCGGCGCCTTCGCGGCGCCGGGCATCCGCCGCGACCCGGGATTCGATCATGGCGCCTCCTCCTTTCCGTGGGTTTCGGCGCGGTAAGCCCGATCGAGCAGCGCGACGGTATGCACCACTTCCGTCCGTCGCCCGGCCTCCAGCAGGCCGGACGCGATCTGCAGCATGCAGCCGGGATTGCCCATCGCCACCGCCTCCGCTTCGGCCGGCACGTTGGCCACCTTGCGGCGGAGAAGCGCCTCCGCCATCTCCGGGTGGGTGAGGTTGTAGATGCCGGCGCTTCCACAGCAGTGGTCCGCCTCCGGCATCTCGACGAGGCGAAGGCCGGGGATGCTCCGAAGGAGCGCCCGGGGCGCCTCGCGAATCCCCTGAGCGTGGGCGAGATGGCAGGCCTCGTGATAGGTCACCGTCGCCTCGACGCGCCCCGTCGGCGTCCGAAAACCGAAACGGACGAGGAATTCGCTGACGTCGTAAACTTTTTCGGCAAACGCTTCCGCCCGCTCCCGCTCCGGATCCTCGGCCAGCAGATGGCCGTATTCTTTCAGCGCCGCCCCGCAGCCGGCGGCGTTGACGACGATCGCGTCGACGTCCCGGGAGAGAAAGGCCTCGAGGTTGGCCCGGGCGAGCGCCTTTCCCGTCTCCCGATCGCCGGCGTGGACGTGGAGGGCGCCGCAGCACCGCTGGTCCTTCGGGATGACGACGTCGTAGCCGTTTTCCCGGAGGACCCGCACCGTCGCTTCGTTGACGTCCGCATACCAGACGTCCATGACGCAGCCGGTGAACACCCCGACCCGCTTCGGCCGCTTGAATTCCGGCCTGAACGCCGGAGGCGCGGCGGGCGCGGAAGCGGCCGCGGCGAGGGAGACCGGCGGGCGCGCCTCGGATCCCGATCGGGGGGCGGCCGCGACCGCCGCTTCGGCCCGCGCCGCCGCAGACGGTCGAAGCGCCGGCAGCGCTTCCGGATACCGCCGGCGGACGGAGCGGCGGACGGCCGGAAGCGCCCGCTCCAGCTTCCGAAGATGGGGCGGCAAGAGCTTCGTCAGGCGAAGGGCCCGGGCCGCTCGGGCCAGACCGCTTCGCTGGTACAGGCGAAGGAGCGCCGCCGCCCGGTCGAGGCACCTCGGATGGGGAATGAGGCCGCGAAGGAGCGTCGCCTCGACGAAGCGCCGGAACCCCCGCGACGGCATCGCCCGGACGACCTGCCCGCGAGCCGCTTCGATCAGCCGGCCGACCGGCACGCCGGACGGACAGGCCGTCTCGCAGGCCCGGCAGTCGAGGCACTGAAAGACGGCCTCGTAAAGGCCCGCGTCGAGGGGAAGGCGTCCTTCCGCCGCCTGGCGGATGAGAAACACCCGCCCCCGCGGCGAATGGAGCTCCTCGCCGCGCTCGAGATACGTCGGGCACACGTCGAGACACAGGCCGCAGTGGACGCAAAGTTCATAATCCGGCGCCTGCGGCGGATCCGGATACGGAAACCCCGGAGAGCGCCGGCCGGCACGGTCCGTTCCCGGCCGGCCCCCCGCCTCCGCCTCGGCTGCTTCGATTTCTCGCGCCATCCTGCCGCCCCTCCTTCCGGTCCTATTTCTCAACCGCCCCGGGCGCCGGTGGGCCACCGAACGCTTCGAACGGGCCCGGGGCAGTCCGCTGCGGACATCGGCCGCTACGCCAGCCGGGCCGCCAAAAAACGCCCCTCCGGATCGAGCGCCCGGTGCAGACGACGAAAGAGGGACGCCGTCCGCTCGTCGATCCCCCACGGGTCGACCGCCTGCCGCAGGGTCGCCGGCCCATGCTCGATGCGGACGATGCCGCGGGGATACGGAAAGGCCTCCCGAAGCGCCGCGATCACCCGCCGGGCCGCCTCGATCTCCGACGGCGCGGCGTCGGCCGATGCGCCGCCCAGCACCGCCCAGGCCACGCCGCTTCCGAAACAGCCGAACACCTGCGGCGAAAACCCTTCCGCCCGCCCGAGCGCCTCCGCCTGCCGGAGCGCTTCCGGCACGTCCGTTGAGCGAAGCCCGAATCGGAGGACGATCGGAGCGCGATCGGGCGCCGAATCCGGCGCTTGCGCCTCCGCGTCCCCGGCTTGAGCCCCCGGTTCCCCTTCGGCGCGGGCCACCGCCTCGGACCCTTCCATCGGTCGATAAAAGGCCGGCCAGGGCGGGCTTCCGGCCAGGGCGGCCGACAGGCGATCGAACCGCGCCCGCTCCTCCGCTTCTCCGACGGTCGACACCTCGACGCCCGCCCCCCGCGGAAGAAGCCGGCGCAGCCGCTCCTCTTCCGCCGCGATCGCCGCCGGCTCTCCGGCGAAGGGGACCACCAGCCCCCACCGCCCCGCCGCATCGCCCGCCGCCGCCGGCGAAAGCAGCCAGAGCGCCTCCGGTTCGATCGGCGCCCGAAGCGCCGCCGCGAGGGCCGCTTCGATCTCCGGCCAGCGCGCCGGCGGAAAAAAAGCGACCACGCTTGCCCGCGCCCGCGGAAGCGGCCGCAGGCGAAAAGAAAACTCCACCGCGCCGCCGATCGTCCCGAGGGCGCCGACGGCGAGCTTGGGCATGTCGTAGCCGGCGACGTTTTTCATCACCGTGCCGCCAAACCGGAGAAGATCGCCGGAGGCGGAGATCATCCGCAGGCCGAGCAGATGATCGCGAACCCCCCCGTGGCGATGGCGCCTCCAGCCGAACGCGTCGGCCGCCACCGCGCCGCCGATCGTCGTCCGCTCCGGGTTCGGCACGTCGACGGCCAGCCGCTGCCCTTCCGGAGCGAGGACGGCGGCAAGCTCCGCCACCGTCGTCCCCGCCCGCACGGTAACGACGAGATCGTGGGGCCGATAGTCGACGACGCCTTTGAGCGCCATGAGCGAAAGGCCGATCGCCGCCGTTGCCGGCCGGCCCAGACCGCGGCGGCTTCCGGTGCCGAACCAGGCCACCGTCTCCCCGGAAGCCCGCGCCTCCCGGACGATCGCCTGCGCCTCTTCGACCGTTCGCGGCACGACCATCGTCGGCGGAAGCCCGCCGTAGCGGTCGTCCGCCACCTTCCGAAAGCGGCCGGGAAGAACCGAATCGAGCCGCCTTTCTCGGTCCGTCATCGCCCCGCCCTCCCCTCGGTTTTCGGGCCGCGCCGGGGAACCGCGCCGCGGCAGCCGATCCACCGCTCGACCCGGCCGAGATGCCGCGCCATCGCCCGGCGGGCAGCCGCCGGATCGACCCGACCAACGGCGGCGATCGCCCGGTGATCGCCGACCACCGCCTCGAAGCGCCCCGGCCGGCGAAGAAGACGGCGGTGCACCTGGACGAGGGCGTCTTCCAGCGCTTCCGCCGCGCGACGAGCGTTCGGCACAGCTTGGCCCGCTCCTCCGGCGAAACCGGCGGCAAAAGGGCGGCGGTCGGCCGACCCCGGGCGATCGTCCCCTCCCCGTGAACGATCCGGACGAGGCCCTGCCCGGCGAGGCGCATGAGCGCTTCCCGCACCGTCGAGCGGGAAACGCCGTAGCGGGCCATGAGCTCCGGAATCGACGGCAGCTTCTCGCCCGGCCGCCACTCCCCGGCCGCCAGACGGGCGGCCAGGACCGAAGCGAGCGCTTCGGACCGATTGCGCGGGTTCGGCTCCCACCCGATCACATTTCACCCGCCCCTTCCGGCTTTTCCTGCCATACCGCGATCCGCATCGTTCTTCGTCCGAAACCGATCGCCGGCACGGCACTCATCAGACGTCCGATCCTTCATATGATACCGCCATTCCAACCTTTCCGACAAGAGGGGGTTTTTGTGCTGCCCCGGCGGCCCCGGCCGCCCCCTTCCGTTCAGGGTCAGACGGAGCGCGGCCATGGGCCGAAGCCGGGCGGTGAACGCGGGCCGGCGCTCGACGGCGCGGCCGAGCGCCTATTCTGAATCCCGAGCGGGCGGCCGCCGCGTCGCGGTCCCGCGCCTCGTCCGGGCGGGCCATCGTCCCGCCCGAAAGGATATGTTATAATGTGGCACGGGCTTTTGACCGAACGGCGGCCGAACGGCCGTCCGTTTGCCGATGCGCCGAAAGAAGGGAGACGAGATGAACCGACTGCCGAAGCACCTCACCCGCCTGGGCGGAGAGCTGTGGCTTACCGACGACGAGCCGGGCCTGTTGACGAGCGTCCGCATCACCGACGTCCTGTTCGAAGCCCAGTCGCCCTTTCAGCACGTCATGATCGCCGACACCGTGCCGTTCGGCCGCGCCCTCATCCTCGACGGCATCATCCAGACGACGGTCGCCGAAGGGTTTATCTACAACGAGATGATCGCCCACGTGCCGCTGTCGGTCCATCCCCGGGCCGAGCGGGTGCTCATCATCGGCGGCGGCGACCTCGGCGCGGCCCGCGAAGTGCTCAAATACCCCTTCGTCCGCTCGGTCGACCTCGTCGAAATCGACCAAACCGTCGTCGAGGCGAGCCGCCGGTATCTGCCGGAGATCGCCGGCGAGGCCCTCGACCCCCGCCTTCGGCTCCATTTCGAAGACGGCGCCCGTTTCGCCGCCCGGGCCGACGGCCCCTATGACGTCATCATCGTCGACGCCGCCGACCCGATCGGACCGGCGACGGTGCTTTTCGAGTCGCCGTTTTACGAAGCGCTGGCCCGCCTCCTCGCCGAAGACGGCCTCCTCGTCGCCCAGACCGACTCCCCGTTCCACCATCCCGAGACGGCCCGCCGAACCCTCCGTGCCCTCGAGGCCCTGTTCCCGATCGTCCGGCCGTACCTCGCCGTCGTCCCGAGCTATCCGAGCGGCCTCTGGCTCTTTACCCTGGCCAGCCGGCGATACGAGGCCGTGCGTCCCCTCGACCCCGGCATCCGGACCCGCTACGCCACGACCGACGTCATGCGGGCGGCGTTTGCCCTCCCGCCGTATGTCGTGGAGCGCATCCGCCCCGAAGGCCCGTCCGGTTGATTTTGCCGACCGGATCCACTAGACTACATGCCATACGGCGCCGCCGGCCGGGGGTGAGGGGCCGGTCGGGGGCGACGGGCAGGCGAGGGGTGCGATGATCGAATTTAAAAACGTGAACAAGCACTACGGAGCCTTCCACGTGCTCAAAAACATCACCCTGACGATCCGCGCCGGCGAAGTCGTCGTCATCATCGGCCCGTCCGGTTCCGGAAAATCGACGCTTCTTCGGACGATCAACGGCCTGGAGCCGATCACGAGCGGCGAACTTATCGTCGACGGCATCCCGGTGCACCAAAAGGGGACCGACCTCAACAAGCTCCGGCGAAACATCGGCATGGTCTTCCAGCACTTCAACCTCTACCCCCACATGACGGTGCTGGAGAACATCATCCTCGCCCCGACGAAGGTGCTCAAGATGCCCCGGGCCGAAGCGGAAAAGATCGCCCGCTTTTATCTGGAAAAGGTGGGCCTCCTCGACAAAATCCACGCCTATCCGGCGCAGCTGTCCGGCGGCCAGCAGCAGCGGGTCGCCATCGCCCGGGGGTTGGCCATGAGGCCGAAGATCATGCTCTTCGATGAGCCGACGAGCGCCCTCGACCCGGAGATGATTGGCGAGGTGCTCGCCGTGATGAAAATGCTCGCCGAAGAAGGCATGACGATGGTCATCGTCACGCACGAGATGGGGTTTGCCCGGGAGGTGGCCGACCGGATCGTCTTTATGGACCAGGGGGAAATTCTCGAAGACGCGCCGCCGGAGGAATTTTTCACCCGCCCGAAGGAAGAGCGGGCGCGGGCCTTTTTAAAACGGGTCCTGAGCCACTGATGAAAAATAATTAAGGAGGGGTTCGATGACGCGCCGTCACCGTTCGTTCCGCTGGGCTGCCCTGGCCGCGGCTTTCGTGCTCGCCTTCACCCTGGCCGCCTGCAGCTCCGGGAGCAAAGAAGGCGCCCAGGAAGGAAAGAGCACCCTGGACCTCATCCAGGAGCGGGGCAAGCTCATCGCCGGCGTCAAGTATGACACGCCGCTCATGGGCTACAAAAATCCGAAGACCGGCGAAGTTGAAGGCTTCGACGTCGACATCGCCAAGGCGCTGGCAAAGAAGATCCTCGGCGACGAGAACAAGATCGAACTGAAAGAAGTCACCTCCTCGACCCGCATCCCGATGCTCAAAAACGGCGACATCGACATCATCGTCGCCACGATGACGATCACCGACGAGCGCAAGAAGGAGATCAACTTCTCCGACGTCTACTACACCGCCGGCCAGTCGCTCCTCGTCCCAAAGGGATCCCCGATCCGGGGCATCGAAGACCTGAACGAAAACACGAAGGTCGCCGGCGTCAAAGGGTCCACCTCGGTGAAAAACATCCGCGAGAAAGCGCCGAAGGCTCAGGTGCTCGAATACGACAACTACGCCGAGGCGTTTGCGGCCTTAAAGAGCGGCAAGGTGGACGCCATGACGACGGACAACATCATCCTCATGGGCTACGCCCAGCAGGATCCGAATTTCGAGCTCGTCGGCGGGCTGTTCACGAAGGAGCCGTATGGCATCGGCATCCGGAAGGGCGACGAGAAGTTCACCCAGTACGTCAACGACTTCCTGAAGGAGCTCAAGGAAAGCGGCCAGTACGCCGAGCTGTACCGCAAGTGGTTTAAGGAAGAGCCGCCGGCGGAGTGACGCGCCCCGACGGACGCCGGAGGCGATCGGTCGCTCTTAAGAGCGATCGTCGGATGGTCCCCTCCGATCGACCGTCGTCCGAACCGAGGATCGTCGCCCGCTGGGCGCCCGGACGACGGCCGACGCTCCGGCGGGCGCCAAAAGCCGATCCGACCGGCGGACGTCGGTCGCCAAGCGACAAGCGCCGGCAAGCGACGGAAAGCGTGGATGGCCCCATCCACGCTTTCCGTTTGCCGAGCGGGCTTCCGCCGGCGATAAGGGCTCGCGTCGCCGGCGGGGAGCGGCCCTCGTTCAGAACGAAACGCACGGCTCGGCGTCCCGGGAAAGGAGTGAAGCGTGTGGGGGACGTTCTGTACGTCCTGGAACACTATTACCCGTATTTGATTCGCGGCTTTTTCACCACCTTGCTGGTGAGCGTCATCGCCCTCGCCGGAAGCCTCCTCATCGGCATCGTCGTCGCCGTCCTCCGCATCGTGCCGTCGAAGGCGTTGAACGCTTTTGGCCGCGCCTATGTTGAAATTTTGCGGAACATCCCGCTCCTCCTCGTCGCCTTCTTTTTCTACCACGGACTCACCGCCTTCGGCCTCAACCTCGACGGCTTTACCGCCGGCACCCTGGGTCTTACGGTCTACACCGCCGCCTTCATCGCCGAAGCCGTCCGGGCCGGCATCCAGGCCATCCCCCGGGGGCAGATGGAAGCCGGCCTGGCGAGCGGCCTCAGCTACGTCCAGACGATGCGCTACATCATCCTGCCGCAGGCGATCAAGATCGTCATTCCGCCGATCGGCAACCAGTTCTTGAACCTCGTCAAAAACTCTTCCATCCTGAGCCTCTTCGCCGGTTTCGATCTCATGTACTGGAGCGACTATGCGGCGAGCGACTCGTTTAAGACATTCGGCGCCTATATTCTTGCCGCCGCTTTTTACCTCCTGATGACGATCCCGCTGAGCATCGCCGTCCGCACGCTGGAGGGCCGCCTGCACCGGTTGCCGGACCGTTCCCGGGCGGCTCAGGCGGCCTACGGGGAGGTGTAAGCCGTGGACTTTCGGGCGGCGCTTACGCCGGAACACATTCTCTTCATGCTTGACGGCTTTCGGGTGACGCTCATCGTCGCCGCGAGCGCCATCGTCCTTTCGTTTCTCTTCGGCACCGTCATCGCCGTCTTCCGCTACGCCCAGGTTCCGGTTCTGGCGCCGGTGCTCGGCGCCGTTGTCGAGGCCCTGAGGAACCTCCCGCTCCTTCTGATCATCATCTTTACCCGCTTCGCCCTGCCGGACATCGGCATCCGCCTCGACGTCGTCGCGAGCGCCATCGTCGCGCTCACCGTCTTCGAGATGGCGATGATCTCGGAGATCATCCGCGGCGGGCTCCTCTCCGTCGACAAAGGCCAGATCGAAGCCGCCCGGTCGACAGGGCTGACCGCCTTCCAGACGCTCCGCTACATCGTCCTCCCGCAGGCCCTCGTCCGGATGATCCCCCCGACGGTCAGCCAGTTCATCTCCCTCCTCAAAGACACGTCGCTCGCGGTCGCCATCGCCCTGCCGGAACTGCTTCACAACAGCAAGATCATCTACAACGCCAACCCGAGCCGGTACGTCGTGCCGGTCCTCCTCTTCGCCGGTTTCCTTTACTTCATCACCAACTTCAGCCTCTCCCAGCTCGCCCTCACCCTCGAGCGGCGCCTCCGAATCGAACACTGACCGGATCGGCGAAACGGCGCATAAAGCCCGTTTGGCGGCGCTTGCGGCCCCTCCAAACGCTGCCTCCAATCTGTCAAGCGGCGCATCACGCCTCTCAGCCGGTTAGCCGGAGCAGGCCGAGGAGGATCTCGATGAGAATCAGGAGAAGGATGAGCGTGTCGATCCAGATGAAGCGCGTCGACAGAGACTCGTCGGCGAGGAGCTGGTAGTGCCGCTCGAGGACGCTCATCTTCTCCCGGATGCTCTCCGACCACTCCCGCATGCGGAAGCGCTCGACCGCCGCCGTGTAAATCCGGGCGTAATAAAAATCATGCGTCACCTTGAGGGCGTTTTCGATCCGGCCGGTGAACTCGGTGATCTCGAGGATCAGCTCCATGATCTTCCGCATGAGCTTCCGCGACTCCCGGAGCCGGCCGAAGCGAAAGCGCCCCCGGTGCCCGTGAGCAGCGGCGAGCATATCGTAGAGGGCAGCGAGCTCCCGCTCGAGCAGGTCGTCGTAGTAGCGGAGTTCAAGGAGCTGCGCCTTGGCAAACTCGAGAAGATCCGCCACCGCCCCGGGGCCGTCGGCGTCCTCGACCCAAGCGCTGTCCCAGGCGATGATGATGTCGTCTTCGTCGTATGAAAAGCGATACCGGAGCGCATCCTCGACGAGCGCCTCGCTCAGAGGCCCCTTTTCGCCGAGAAGGATCGGAAGCGGCGACCATTCCTCGTCGTCCGGCCACGCCCGGACGGCAAACAGGACAAAATCCTCCACATAATCCGCATATCCGCCGCCGTAAAAATACGTGCCGAAGCGCCGGAGGACGTCGTCGCGATACGCCTCGAACCGCCGATCCAGCTCCGGCGTCTCCTCCGCCTGGAGCGCCTCGGCGTAGCGCATGAGCCGCCCCCAGTCCAGGGACGTCGACAGGCGGAGGCGTATGACGAGGCTTAGGACGCCGAAGTCGTAAAAGCGGGCGCTCACTTCCGCCGGCGTCTCTTCGCCGGACAGGGAAATGCGGGCATCCGGGTCGAGGACGAACGAAAGGGGCGGGTTTTTGATCTCCAGCCCCTTCGGATGCCCCAACCGCAGGGTCAGACGCGACGCTGTCCGCTCGCCCCTGAGGCGCGCTTCGATCGCGTCCAGATCGATTTCCTGGGCCACATCGTAGAGGCGATAGACCCAGATTTCGACCGACATCTCATCCCTCCTGAAAGAAAGGAGACGCCCGTGTTTGCTTTTCTCCTCAATCCGACCGCCGGCGCGGGCCGGAGCGTCCGCATCTGGCGCCGGCTGGAAGCGGCCTTAAAGCGCCGCGGCATCCCTTACGAGCTCCTCGTCGGCCGGGACGCCCGGGGCGCCTTCGACCTCGCCCGGGAAGCCGCCGGAGACCGCCGCGTCGAGGCGCTCGTCGCCGTCGGCGGCGACGGGACGCTCTCGCTCGTCTTAAACGCCGTGATGGGCGCTCGGACCGAAGGCGCCGCGAACCCGGCCGCCGCTCAAACCGGCACACCGCCTCCAGGCGCCGACCCCAACGGACCCGCCCCCGCCCTCGCCCTCATTCCGGCCGGTTCCGGCAACGACGTCGCCCGGACGTTCGGCATCCCGCGGCATCCGGAACGGGCCCTCGAGCGGCTCCTCGCCGCGCCGGAGCGGGCGATCGACGTCGGCCGCCTCCGGATCATGACCCCGGGAAGCGGACCGGAGGCGCCGGTCTACTTCTTCGGTTTTACCGGCGCCGGAATCGACGCCGCCGTCATCGACGCCGTCGAGGCGCTTGCCTTCAAAAAGCGCTTCCAGCGGATCGCCTATGCCCTCGGCGTCGTCAAGGCGTGGTCGACGTTTCGGCCGTTTCCGGTGACGATCGAGCTGGAAGACGGGCGGCTCCGCTTCGACGACGCCTGGCTGATCGTCCTCGCCAACATCCCCTTCCTGGGCGGCGGGATGCACATCGCCCCCGGCGCGGAAGTCGCCGACGGCGCTTTCGACCTCGTCGTCGTCTCCGGCATCGGCCGCCTCGGCTTTCTCCGGGCCTTCCCGCTCGTCTTCCGGGGGCGGCACATCCGCCACCCGGCGGTGACCGTTCGGCGGGTGCATAAGGCCGTCGTCACCTTCGGAGAGCGACCTCGGGGCACCGGAGCCGCCCGCCGACCCGTCGGGCTGCAGCGGGACGGCGAGCGGGAAGAAGGCCTAAGCGTCGCCGTCGACGTCCTGCCGAAAGCGATCCGTTTTCGCGCCTAAAGCCTCTGTTTCCGCGCACCGGGCCCCTTCAGCCGGTGCTTTCATCCGGCGGAAGGGGAATTTTCTTCCCGGGGTTCAGGATGCCGGCCGGATCGATGAGACGCTTGATCGCCTGCATGAGCGAAAGCGCCTCCCCGTGCTCCTCCGCCTGATACTTGAGCTTCCCTAGGCCGACGCCGTGCTCGCCGGTGGCCGTCCCGCCGACGGAGAGGGCGTACCGGACGAGCGCCTCGTGCAGCCCTTCCGCCCGGGCGACGTCCGCCGGGTCGTCAGCGTCGATCATGACGATCGTATGGAAGTTCCCGTCCCCGATGTGCCCGAGGACCCCGCCTTCGAGCCCGCGGGCTTCGAGCTCCCGCCGGGCGAGCTCGATCCCGTCGGCGAGGGCCGAAAGCGGCACGCAGACGTCGGTCGCGAGCTGTTTTTTCCCCGGATGGGCGTGGAGATAAGCGTAGGCGAGGTGATGCCGGGCCTCCCACAGCCGGTCCCGGGCTTCTTTTTCCCGCTCGATCTCGAACGCCGTCGCCCCGCCATCCCGGGCGATCGCCTCCGCCGCCGGAAGGTCGGCCTCGAGCGTCGCCGGGCTGCCGTGAAACTCCAAAAAGAGCGTATCCGCCTCCGGATACGTCGTCCCCTTCATCGCGTTCATCTGCCGGATCGACGTCCGGTCGACGAGCTCCACCCGGGCGAGGGCGAGGCCGTAGCGGAGCATCGCGTGGGCCGCCTCCACCGCCTGCCGGACCGACGGAAACGTCGCCCGGGCGGCGTACGCCGCCTCCGGCAATCCGAACACCCGCAGCCAGAGGCTCGTGATGACGCCGAGGGTACCTTCGGAGCCGAGGAAAAGGTGCTTCAAGTCATATCCCGACGACGACTTCACGTACGGGCCCCCGAGGCGGATCACCCGCCCGTCGGCAAGGACGACCGTCATCCCCCGCACCTGGTCCCGCATGACGCCGTAGCGGACGGCGGTTGTGCCGCTGGCGTTCGTCGCCGCCATGCCGCCGAGCGTCGCATCGGCCCCGGGATCGACGGAAAAAAAGAGGCCGTGCCGGGCGAGGGCCCGGTTGAGCGCCGTCCGGGTCATCCCCGCCTCGACGTGAACGAGAAAATTCGCCGGCCGGACGTCCAAGATCCGGTTCATCCGCGTGAGATCGAGGCTGATGCCGCCCCGGACCGGGACGACGTGCCCTTCCAGGCTGGAGCCGACGCCGAACGGGATCACCGGAATCCGCCGCGCGTTCGCAAACCGGAGGAGCCGCGCCACCTCCTCCGTCGATTCCGGAAAAACAACGGCGTCCGGAAGGTGCGGCGGATGGTACGACTCGTCGTGGCTATGCTGCTCCAGAACCGTCGGATTCGTCGACACCCGGTCGTTCGGAAACAGCGCCCGAAGCTCGGTCAACCACGGACGTTCCCCTTCATGCATCACGGCGCACCCCTCCCCGCTTTTTTTCCATCATAACACAGCGGCCGGCGCCAGAACCGCCCAGGGCCGGCTTCGGGGCGCCCCCGACGCCTTTAATCCGGGATTTCTTCCGACGAAAGCGGCGACTTTGCCGCCGGCAAGGCCGCCCGATCCGAGCGGGACGTCCGTTCTGCCCGACGCCGCCGGCGGCGTTCGGCAAGATGTCGATCGAGCCCTTTAAGAGCCAGCGCCGCCACGAGCGTCGAGGCGAGGTAGAGGAGGAAAAAGACGCTCGCGATGCCGAAGATCGTTCCGCTGAAGTAGGCGTACCGCGGCAGAAGCCCGAGCGCCTCCGCCGCGGGCTTCAGCCGGTCGATCGTCAGCTTGATCACGATGAGGTTCAGCGAATAAATCGGCAGCGTCACCGGCGCGCTCATCAGGTTGGCCAGCGTCACCGCCGCCTTGTTCGCCCGGAACGGAAACGCGAGCGCCAGCCCGGCGAGGAGCGAAAAGCCGAACAGCGGGATGCTGTGCACCGCGACGCCGATGCCGATCCCCCGAACGACGCTCGCCCGGTTATCTTTGATCCGGATCAGCCGGAGAAGGTAAAAGCGAAGCGCCCGCCGCCACCGCTCGAAGCGGCTTCTGGGCGGGCGCACCGGGCCAGCTTCTTTGGTGGGCCTCACGACCGACCTTCGCCGTCCTTTTTTGCCTGTTTTTCTGAAACGATCGTAGCAAATTCGCTCCGATGGCGCAAGGGCGAACCGATCGCTCCCGTCGTCCGTTCCCCTCTGTCGGAGATGCCGTCGACCCCGGCAAGATGCCGCCGACGCCAGCGCGATGGCGTCGACGCAAAAACACGGCCGATGACGCGCCCCCGGCCGAAAGGCCCCCTACACGCCGAAGCCCCTCGGCTCCTTCGGCGGCTCCTCCAGCGCCTGGGCCGCCAGCATCTCCAGCACCGCATCGTCCATCGGCGGATTGTGGAGGCCCGCCCGGACGTCCCGGTACAGCCGTTCAAGCGGAAGCGCCCGGGAAAGGCTCTGTCCGCCGACGATGCGCATCGCCCGGTCGACGACGTCGATCGCCGCGTTGGTCGCCACCGACTTCGCGGCGCCCACCTCCGGCCTGAGCGCCGCCCGGCCGGCCGCATCCCGGTCCCACCGCTCGGCGACGGCGTAGACGACCGTCCGGGCCGTCCAAAGGAGCCGCTCCATTTCACCGATCTTCTGCCGCACGTGCGGCACGTCGGCGATCGGCCGGCCCCCCAGGCTGTTCGGCCGGTACGTCTTGGCAAAGTGAACGGCGGCATCCCGCGCCGCCCGGGCGATGCCGAGGTAGACCGCCGGGATGAACAAATACCACCCGTCGCCATCGTCGATCCGCTCCGGACGCCGCTCGCCGCGAAAGCCGAGAAGCCGCTCCGCCGGAACGAACGCCCCCTCCAGGACGACGTCGTCGCTCGCCGTCGCCCGCATGCCGAGCGTATCCCACGTCTTTTCGATCCGGAGCCCTTCGCCCCGCTCGACGAGAAACTCCCCGACCCTCGCCGCCCCGCCGGCAAACGGCGCCCCGCCTTCTTCCCGCTCACCGCCCGAAGCGGTGGCGCCGCCGTCCGCCACCGTCGCCGTCACGACGAAAAAGCGAGCCACCGCCGACAGCGTTCCGAACGTCTTTCGGCCATAGAGGCGAAAGCCTCCGGGCACCGGCACCGCCTTCGTCTCCGGAAGCCCGCCGCGGCTCGGGCTCCCCGTCGCCGGTTCGGTCGAAAAATGGTTGATGAGCGCCCCCTCTTCGACGACCGCCCGGCAGAGCTCCCGAAACCGCTCCTCCGGCCAGCGTCGCGACGCCCGGTAATGGAGGATGAGGCCGAGATGCCAGCCGAGGGCGAGCGCCGTCGAGCCGTCGCCCCAGGCGAGCGCCTCCAGCACCTGGAGAAGAAGCGTAAGCGACGCCTCCTCGCCGCCTAAGTCGCGGGGCACCGTGAGGCGGAAAAACCCCGCCGCCTTCAACCGTTCAAAATGCTCGTGGGGAAAGGCGCCCTCCCGATCGTAGCGGCCCGCCGTCTCGGCGAACTTCCGGGCGAGCTCCCGCGCCCGGGCCACCCAGTCCGGCCCCTCCGGCGCGGTCGCCGCCGCGGCTTCCACCTCCGGATCGCCGAACCTTTCCGGCCGGGGAGCGGCCCCGCCGGAGACGGCCGGCGCCACCGGCCCGGGACCGGCCGCCGTCTCCCCGGCACCGGCCCTCTCCGCCGTCGCCGCCGGCCCGGCGTCCTCCGGAAGCGGCCGGCGCCCCGGCGCGCCATCGCTTCGGTCCATCGCCGTCCCCCCTCAACGGATTGCCTCCATTATAGCACAGTTTAAAAGAGACCGGCCAAAAAAGCCGGCCCTTCGGGCCGAACGGCCGCGAAAGGCCGGCAGGGCGCCGTCGGTGAGCGCCGCCGGCATCGACGACGGGCGCTCGGCTCTATCGCCGACAAGGGTTCATGTTGGCGAAAGCCCCGAGATCCATTCCGGGGAGGAGGCGGAGGAGGTCAACGCTCCGCGAGATACGCCGGACGCGGTTCCTGGCCGGAAAACGGCGCCACCAGGCGGTTTTCCGTGCTGTTGTAGACGAAAAAGACGTTGCTCCGCGGATACGGCGTGATGTTGCCGTTCGAGCCGTGCATGACGTTGCTGTCGAAAAAGAGAACCGACCCTGCCGGCCCGACCGCCGCTTCGATGCCGTAGCGTTCGGCCAGGCGGGCGAGGCTTTCTTCATCCGGCACGCCGTACTCCTGCCGGCGCAATGATCGTTCGTAGTGCCGCTCGGGCGTCCGGCCGGGACAGGCGACGAACACCCGGTGAGACCCCGGCATGAGAAGGAGCGGGCCGTTGAAGGGAAAGTTGTCCTCGAGGGCGACGGAGACGCTCAAGGCCCGCATGCGGGGCATGCCGTCTTCCACGTGCCACGTCTCGAAATCGGAATGCCAGTAAAACTCCTTGCCGTGGAAGCCCTTTTTGTAATTGATGCGGGACTGGTGGATGTAGACGTCGCTTCCGAGAATCTGTCGGGCGACATCCCGAAGGCGCGGATCCTCCGCCAGGCGCCGGAACACCTCGCTCGTCCGGTGGACACGAAAGATCGAGCGGACGACGTCGATCTCCGGCTCCCGGACGACTTCCGGCGACGGATCGTGCGCCCGTTCCTCAAACAATCTCCGGAGTTCCTCTCGAAACGCCCTCACCTCTTCCGGAGAAAAGACGTCCCGCAAGAGAAGAAACCCTTTCGTTTCATATTCGCGGAGCTGCTCGGCCGAAAGGGGGCCGTCCTCCGGCCGGCCGTAGACGACCGGGTCCTTCCGCTCGATCCACCGGGTCCCCTCGCCCGTCCGGGACGGATACAGATCTTCCATCAGCGACGGCGCGCTCATCGTCTCGCCCTCCTTAACAAAAACGGTTTTATTTGAAAGCGGCACCTGGCTTCGGCTTGCCCGAAATTCGGCTTCAACACGCACGGAACAGCACGAACGGAATCCGGGCTTCCGCTCAGCAGGCCCCGGCTTCGGCTTCCTCCGGCGGCGGATACGCCCCGGAGGCGTCGTGCACCTCCTGGCCCGTCAAGGCCGGAGTGAAGACGCAGATGAGCCGAAGCTCCGTCTTCGCCCGGAGCGTGTGCCGGTCATGCCGGTCGAGGACGTAGAGCGTCCCCGGCCGGATCGCGTGCACCGCCCCCGTTTCGTGATCGACGAGTTCCCCTTCTCCCTCGACGCAGTAGACCGCTTCGATGTGATGTTTGTACCACATCGTCGTCTCCGTCCCGGCGAAGATGCGGGTGTCGTGAAGCGAATAGCCGAAGCCGTCCTGCTTCAAAAGGAGCCGCCGGCTGTTCCACGTTTTCGCCTGGACGTCCCGCTCCGTGCCGATGATCTCCTCCAGCCTTCGGACGATCATCCGTGCGCCCCCTTTTCCTCGTCGTGGATTCCCGATCCCGCCTCCCGCCTCCTGCCCCGCCCGTCTTATGGCCGGGGCCGGCCGCTCACCGGCCGGCGACCGCCGGCCGGGCCGCTTCGATCGCCGCCGACAGGGCCGCCTCCAGCCGCTCCAGCCCGTCCTGAAGGCCCGCCTCGTCGATGATGAGAGGCGGAAGCAGCTTCACCACCTCATCCTCGGGCCCCGACGTCTCGACGATCAGCCCGCGCCGGAACGCCTCCCGGCTCACCGCCGACGCAAGCCCCGGCGGCTCGAGCGCAAGGCCCTGCATGAGCCCCCGCCCCCGCACCTCGGCCGCGATCCCTCGTTCCCGGACGGCGTCCCGGAGCCCTTCGAGGCGGCGCCGGAGCAAGGCAGCCTTCTGGTCGATCGCCGCCTCGAACGCCGGCGTCTCCCACCGCCGAAGCGCCTCCGTCGCCGCCACCATCGCGAGATTGTTGCCGCGAAACGTCCCGTTGTGCACGCCGGGCCCGAGGACGTCGAGATCGGGCCGGACGAGCACGAGGGAAAACGGCAGGCCGAACCCGCCGATCGATTTCGACAGCGTCACGATGTCGGGAACGATGCCCGCCCGCTCGAAGCTGAAAAACGGTCCCGTCCGGCCGCTCCCCGTCTGGATGTCGTCGACGATGAGGACGATGCCGAGGCGCTCCGTGAGGGCCCGAATCCGCCGGAGCCACGGCCACGACGCCGCCTGGAGCCCCCCTTCCCCCTGCACCGTCTCGACGATGATCGCCGCCGGAAGATCGACGCCGCTTCCCGGATCGGTAAGAAGCCGCTCGATCCAGTCGATCGTGTCGACGTCGTGGCCGAAATAGCCATCGTACGGCAGGGCCATCCCGTAGGGAAGCGGCACCCCGGCTCCCGCCCGCTTGGCGCGGTTCCCCGTGACGGCGAGGGAGCCGAGGGTCATGCCGTGAAATCCCCGCGTAAAGCCGTAGACGGCCGTCCGCCCCGTCGCCTTCCGGGCAAGCTTCATCGCCGCCTCGATGGCGTTCGTCCCCGTCGGCCCCGGGAACAATATCTTATAAGTCAGGCCTCGGGATTTTAAAATTTTATTTTCGAAATGATGCAAAAACTTTTCCTTCGCTTCCGTCGCCATGTCGAGACTGTGCACAATGCCGTCGGCCTCGAGGTAGCGGATGATCGCCGCCTTCATCGCCGGATCGTTGTGGCCGTAGTTGAGGGCCCCGGCCCCGGCGAAAAAGTCGAGGTAGACCCGGCCGTGCCGGTCGATCAGCCGGTATCCTTCCGCCCGGACGAACACGGTGGGGAACATCCGTCCGTAACTTCGGACGTTCGACTCGAGCCGTTCGAACAGATCCAGCCCGCTCATCCGAATACGCCTCCTTCGGCCCTGCTTTCGCTTCGGCTCCAGGGCGCCGCCGGTCCCCCGCCCCGTCCGCTGCCGGAACGCCGCCTCCCGTCCGGTCCGTCGGCGGAACGCCCCCTCGCTTCCGGTCCGCCGGCGGAACGCCCCCTCCCGTTTGGTTCGTTGGCAGGTCGCCTCGCCAGATCGGCACGCCCTGGTCACCCGCCGGCAAAACGCCCCCTCCCGTCCGGTCCACCGGCAGATCGCCGCTTCGTCGCCGTCGGCGCCGAACCCGCCCCTTCCCAGACCCCGCCTCATCCCCCGGAAGCTGCCTCGGCGCCCCCCGCCCGCCCTCCGGACGTCGATGCCGGTCGCGCCCGCTCGACGCCCTCCGTGCGCCGAAGCATCTCAATGCGCCAAAGCATCCGCCGTCCAGGCGATCTCGATGAGGGTTTCCGGCGGATGCGGCGGCGCCCCGCCGCCCACGGCAAACAGGAACGGCGGCCAGACGTCAAGCACCCGGAACCGGCCGCCGCTTCGCTCCGCCATCCCTTGGAAGAGGCGCCACGAGGCCCGGTTGCCCTCCGCCACCGTCGCCCAAAGCCGCCGCACCGGCGGACGGGAGCGGTCAAAGACAAGCGCCTCGAGCATCCGTCCGCCGAGACCGTTTCCCTGATGCGCCGGTCGGACGCCGATCTGCCAGACGAAAAGACCGTCGCGCTCCGGAAGCTCCATGCCGGCGACGAACCCGACCGGGCGGCCGTCCGCCTCGGCGATCCGGGAAGCGGCGGCGAACAGGCGCGCCACCATCACGTAGGCGTACGGCGAGTTCGCCTCCAGCACCCCAGTCTCCCGGGCGATACGCCACATGATGGCCCCTTCATCCGGCGCCGGGGGCCGAAAGCGGAAGACGGGCCTTCGATCGCCCGGCCCCTTCCCGCGGGCCGCGGCCCGATGCCCCGCCCCGTGCGGCGCGGCGGGGCGCATTTCCCCGCCCAACTCTGGCGGAGCGCCGCCCGGCGCCTTAGCCACCGGCCCCGCCAGAGGTGCCCCGAGGCGGGGCACCGGCCGGCGGTTCGCCTCGGTCGTCATCGGAGCCCCATCCCGTTCCGGAACCGGGCCAAAAACGCCTTCAGGCGCTCGCTTTTCGGCCGAAGGAGCACCTCATCGGGCGGCCCCTGTTCGACGATCTTGCCGCCGTCGATGAAGACGATCCGGTCGGCGATCTCCCGGGCGAACTGCATCTCGTGGGTGATGAGAAGCATCGCCATGTCCCCTTTGGCGGCGATCTCCTTGATGACCGCCAGCACTTCCCCGACGAGCTCCGGGTCGAGGGCGCTCGTCGGCTCGTCGAAGAGCATCACCTTCGGCTCCATCACGAGGGCCCGGGCGATGGCGACCCGCTGCTTCTGCCCGCCGGATAGCTGCGCCGGATATTTGTCGGTGTGCTCCGCCATGCCGACCCGCTCGAGCATCGCCATCGCCCGCCGGCGGGCTTCCTCCGGCGGCATCCGCCGGACGTGGATGAGGGCTTCCGTCACGTTCCGGAGGACCGTCATGTGGGGAAAGAGGTTGAAGTGCTGGAAGACCATGCCGATCTTTCCCCGGACGCGGGCCAGGTGGCGCTCGTCGGCAGGAACGCGCCGCCCCCGCCGCACCATCGACCAGAGGGGTTCCCCGTCCACCTCGATTTCGCCGCCGGACGGCGTCTCCAGCGTCATGAGCATCCGGGCGAGAGTCGTCTTGCCGGACCCCGACGGCCCGATGACGACGACCTTTTCGCCGGGATACAGGTCGAGATCGATCTCGTCCAGCACCGTCATCGCACCGAACGCCTTTTTGACGCCGCGGAAGCGGACGATCGGCCGCTTGGCGGCGGCGTCTCCCCGGGCGCGGGCCCGATCCTGAAGGGCGCGATTCGCATCGACGATCGCCGGCGCACCGGCCATTTTCATCTCCCCCTCGGAACGAAAATGTTTTAAACTTGCCGTCGTTTTTAAGCTCGCCGTCGCCATCGGGCGCCCCGTCCGGCCCCTCAGCCGGCCCGCCCGAAGCGCGCCTCCAGCCACCGGACGACGAGCGACGCCGGGTAGCTCATCAGGAAGAAAAAGACGCCGACGACGGTAAACGCCTCGAGATAGCGGAACGTCTCCGAGCCGAACTGCTTCGCGACGGCCATCATCTCCGTCACGTTGATCGCAAAAAGAAGCGGCGTCTCCTTAAAGAGCACGATCAGGTAATTGCCCATCATCGGCACGATCGGGCGGATCGCTTGAGGCAGGATGATGCGCGTCCACGTCTTGCGGCGGGAAAAGTTGAGGGCCCGGGCGGCCTCCCACTGTCCGCGGTCGACCGCCTCGATCCCCGCCCGGTAGACTTCCGACAGATACGCGCTGTAGTGAATCCCCAGACCAACGACGCCGATGGCGAACACCGACAAGCGAGGAAACGCGACGTACAGAAAGAGAAGCTGCACCAGAAGCGGCGTGCGGCGGACGAATTCCATCGCCGACTCAACCGCCCCGCGGACGAGGGCCGACCGGCTCCGGCGGGCGATCGTCCAGGCCAGCCCGGCGGCGGCGGCGACGACGAATCCGAGGAGGGTCGCCGCGATCGTCACCGGGACGACGGCGGCGATCTTTCGGGCCGCCGCCCATGCGACGTCCCAGCGCCATTCATCCCCCATCACGCCGACCTCCCGACCCGCGCCCGCCGCTCGAGCCGCCGGACGATTGCGCTCGTCGCGGTCGCGATGAGGAAGTATAGGACGAGGAGCAAAAGAAAGAGGGGCACCTCATACCGGGCGTACGTCGTCCGGAGGGACATCGCCTGAAACGTCATATCCCCCAGCGTGATCATCGAAACGAGGGACGTCCCCTTCAACAGCTCGATGAGCAGGTTGCCGAAAGGCGGCAGCATGAGCGGCCAGGCCTGCGGCAGGATCACCCGGCGAAAACGGACGAGCGGCGACAGGTTGAGGGCGATCGCCGCCTCCCACTGCCCTTTCGGCACCGAGCGGATCGCGCTGCGGACGACCTCCGACCCGTACGCCCCGTAGTTCAGGCCGAGGCCGAGGACGCCCGCGGCCAGGGCCGAAAGCTCCACGCCGAAAAACGGAAGCGCATAGTAAAGCCAGAACAGCTGAATGAGAAGCGACGTGCCCCGAAAAAACTCCACGTAAGCCGCCGCCAGCGTTCGGACGATCGGGAAGCGGGAGAGGCGAAGGAGCCCGACGGCAAACGACAGCCCCAAAGCGAGCATCGCTCCGAGGACGAACACCTCGAGCGTCACCCGAAGGCCGCGCAAAAGCCCCGGAAGGAGCAGGATCCCGGCTTCCATCCGCCTTACTTCGCGGCCTCCTTCAGCACCGCATCGGCCGTCATCCCGTTCGGAAGCTCCGCCTCCGTAAAGCCGAAGGGCCGGAGGAGTTCCAGGAGCTTTCCGGACTGCTCCAGCTCATGCAACTTTTCGCTGTAGCGCTTCGCCAGGTCGGCGTCCTCTTTTCGGAAGGCCGCGGCGCCGTAGCCGTACACTTCCTTCCCGTCGACGACCGGCTGCTTGAAGTCTTCGACCCGTTCGATCTTGTCGCTCCCCGCCGACTCGAGCATCGCCTGAAGCGACGGCCCGGTCATCGTGATCGCGTCGACCCGGCCCGTCTCCAGCGCCTTCACCGCCTGGGGCTGGTCCTGAACCTGCACGATCTGCTCCTCCCGGACGCCGGCCGCCTTCAGATAGTCGATTTCGACGGCGCCGCTCATGACGGCCACCTTGAGGCTCGGATCGGCGGCGATGTCTTCATAGCTGCGGAGGTTTTTCGGATTCCCCTTCGCCACCGCCAGCGCTTCCCCGATGCGGTACTCCGGATCGGCGAAGACGACTTCTTCCGCCCGCTTCGGCGTGATGAACATCCCCGCCGTCACGACGTCAAACCGCTTCGCCTTAAGCCCCGGGATGAGGGACGAGAACTCGACGATCTGCCCGCGGATCTCCGGCACCCCGAGCTCCGAAAAGACCGCCCGAGCGACTTCGATCGCCTCGCCGGTCAGCGTCCCGTCGGCCTCTTGATAAGCGTACGGCTTTTCGTTCGCCAGCCCGACGGTAACGTAACCTTGTTCCTTCAAGCGCTTGAGGAGCGCCGGCTCGCCGGCTCCCTCGCCGCCCGATCCGGATCCGTCCCCTTCGCCCGAGGGCGCCTCCGCCGTCCCCGTCTGACCGCCCGGGGCCGTCCCGCCCCCCGGTCCGCCGGAGGATCCGCAACCGGCGACGACGAACGCCACCGCGATGAACAGCCCCAAAAGCCCGACCGCAAGACGCCTTCCGTCTTGCCAAAACGTTCGCTTCACCGCCGTCCCTCCCTGTCTTCATCTTTCTCTCCTCCCCGGGCCGAACCGTCGCGAAGACCGCCGCAACGACCCGGCTTCCGTCGCGGAGAGCGCCGCAACAACCCCGTTTCCGCCGCGGGCGATCCGGCATCCGCTCCCCTTCCGGAGACCCGAACCGGAAGGCCACTCCGGCGCCGAAACGCCAGCCATTCGGATGAAAAAAGGCGCACCGATCCCGAGGACCTTCCCCGGACCGGTGCGCCTACGGCGCCCCCGTGGCACGCAAAGAAGACAAAAAATCTTCACTTAGAAGGCATTTTCTTGCGGAGGGTGAATGTGTATTAAATGCACTGGCCTGGGTAAAAAGAAAACATTCACCAAGCACCGCTTGGCCTTCTCTGCGTTAGCCTACGGGGTTAGCTGACGGGCAGGATGGCAGAGAAGCGTGCATCCCTCTCGGATATCGTCCGAGATTAGCCCCCGAGGAGTGGGTCCCCCGTTCCCGCGGCGCGGCAATCCGCCCGCGAGATTCGGCCCGGATATGGAGCTTTCAAATTCGAGTCCATCGTAACACCGCTGGCCAGGGGGGTCAACCCCAAGGAAGTGACTAATTTTGCATCACTCCCCTTCCAGCCGCGCCCGAAGCCAGTTGACATCGACGACCACCGGCCGGCCGGTCCGGAGATCCGTCGCCGGCCGCTCCGGTTCGCCGAGGTCCGAAAGGAGCGCCCAGGCGCCGTCGAACACCTCGCCGCGGGTGTAAAAACTCGGCGTCACCACCGTCCGAAGGCCGGCCGCCAGCGCCGCCCGAAGGCCGTTTTCCGAATCTTCGAAGGCTATGGCCTCATCCGGGGCAAGGTCGAGGCGCTCCAGCACCCAGAGGTAGACATCCGGCGCCGGCTTTTTCGCCGGCACGATGTCGCCGGCCCCGATGACATGAAAGGACCCGCGCAAACCCGCCCGCCCGAGCAGCGCCTCCACGTTGTCTGGCGTCGTCGTCGTCGCCACCGCCAGCCGAAGGCCCTCTGCCTCTGCCTCCCGAACGAGGCGGGCGACGCCCGGCCGGAGCTGAACCGCTCCGCTCCGGACCCAGGCGGTGTAGTGCTCCGTCTTTTTCCGGTGAAGCGCCGCGATCGCCGCTTCGTCGAGCGCCGGGCAGTCGGGGCACCGGTCGAGGAAGTGGCGGATCCGCTCTTTGCCGCCGGTCACCCGAAGGAGTTCTCCGTACGTCGCCTCGTCCCACACGATGGGTAGACCGGCCTCGGCAAAGGCCCGGTTAAAGGCCATCCGGTGTCCGTCCCGCTCGGTTTCCGCCAGCGTCCCGTCAACGTCGAAGACAAGCGCCCGGAGCACGGCCGACCCTCCTTGACTTTTCGCTTCAGATTCGGTAAGGTAAAGGCATTGCCACGCGCGGCTGCTGGCACGCGGACGCCGGACGGCGTCCGGTTCGGCATAGAGGGCGTCCGCAGGAACGGAGCGCCCGAATTCACGGACGATTTTATCCTAACGCAGGAGGCGACGTTTGGCAACATGGCGCGGTACACCGGTCCGACGTGGCGCGTAAGCCGCCGCCTCGGCATCTCCCTCTCCGGCACCGGCAAAGAGCTTCGGAAGCGGCCCTATCCGCCCGGCCAGCACGGACCCGCCTCGCAGCGGCGGAAACTCACCGAATACGGCCTTCAGCTCCAGGAAAAGCAAAAGCTCCGCTTCATGTACGGCCTGACGGAGCGGCAGTTCGCCAACCTGTTCCGGAAGGCGTCCCGCATGAAAGGGAATACCGGCGAAAACTTCCTCCGCCTGCTGGAGCTCCGCCTGGATAACATCGTCTACCGGCTCGGCTTTGCCCGCACCCGCCGGGGCGCCCGGCAGCTCGTCAACCACGGCCACGTGACCGTCAACGGCCGCCGGGTCGACATCCCGTCTTACCAGCTCCGACCGGGAGACGTCGTCGGTCTGACGGAAAAGGCCCGGCAGATGGTCGTCGTCCGGGATGCCCTCGCCCAGCGGGCGTATCTGCCGGAGTACCTTTCCTTCGACGAGCACAAACTCGAAGGCACCCTCCTCCGGCTGCCGGAGCGCTCCGAGCTGCCGCAGGAGATCCAGGAAACCCTCGTCGTCGAGTTCTACAGTCGCTGATCCCGGCCAAAGCCGCCGATCCGTTCAACTCCAAACGTCCGCACAAAAAGCCCGCACGTCGGTGCGGGCTTTTGGCGTTTCTTTTGGCTCTGGACCGAACCGATCCCCGGGCGCATCGGGACCGATCCCGGCCGTCCCGGACCCCGATTTTCGGTCGTCCCGAACCTATGGCCGGTCGTCCGCGGCCGATTCCCGGACGTCCTCCCGCGCCGACGGCCCGAGGGTCACCCGGGCGATGAGCCGTTTCCCGACCTGGACGACCATCCCTTCCCGGACCGGAAGGCGCGCCTTCGGGTTCAGGATCCGCTCGCCGTCGATCCGGACCGCCCGCTGCTCGACCATCCGCCGGGCTTCCGACAGGCTCGAAACGAGGCCGAGCGCCTGAAGAAGCTTCAGCACGCCGACGGTCCCGTCTTCGACGGCCACCTCAGGCAGCCGGCGCTCCTCGATCTCCTCCGGCAGGCCGCCCTCCTGAAACACGGTGCGAAAATGCCGCTCCGCCGCCTCCGCCGCCGGCTCCCCGTGATACATGGCGACAATCCGCCGGGCGAGGCGCATCTTCGCATCCCGCGGATGGAGCGACCCGTCGGCGAGGCCGGCGGCGACGGCTTCGACCTCCGCTTCGGACAGATCCGTCACCAGCGCGTAGTAGCGGAGCATCAGGTCGTCCGGGATCGACATCACCTTGCCGTACATGGTTTCCGGCGGCTCATCGATGCCGATATAGTTCCCGAGCGACTTCGACATCTTCCGCACGCCGTCGGTCCCCTCAAGAAGCGGCATCATCAGAACGACCTGCTCCGGCAGGCCGTAGTCCCGCATGAGCTCCCGGCCCATGAGCAGGTTGAACTTCTGATCCGTCCCGCCGAGTTCCACGTCGGAGCGGAGGACGACCGAGTCATACGCCTGCATCAGCGGGTAAAAGAATTCGTGCAGCCCGATCGGCTGGCCGGCGGTATACCGTTTCTCGAAATCGTCCCGTTCGAGCATCCGGGCGACCGTCGTCTTCGCCGCAAGCTGGAGCACCTCGGCGAAGGTGAGCTTCTCGAGCCAGGCGCTGTTGTAGACGAGCTCCACCCGCGACATGTCAAGAATTTTTCCGAACTGCTTGACGTACGTCGCGGCGTTCTCTCGGACTTCCGCTTCCGAAAGCTGTCGACGGGTTTCGGACTTGCCGGTCGGATCGCCGATCCGGCCGGTAAAATCGCCGATCACGAGCTGCACCACGTGCCCGAGCTCCTGAAACTGCCGGAGCTTCTGCAGCACGACCGTGTGGCCGAGATGCACATCCGGCGCCGACGGATCGAGGCCGAGCTTGACCCGAAGCGGCCGGCCGCTCACGACGCTTTCCCGGATCTTCTCCCGAAGGCCGTCTTCCGGGATGATCTCCACCGCACCCCGGGAAAGGAGGCGGAACTGCCGCTCCACCTCGGCCCGAACCGCCGGATCGTCCCGGTGGGCGTTCACCGCCGCCGACCGCTTTGCTTCGCCCGGTTGGACCGCATCCATCGCCTTCACTCCTTCGCTCCTCTCAGTATAGCCCGAGCCGGTCTTTCCTGCAATCAAAGAGGCGCTATGCTATAATAGGCCCGAATTCAAGGGGGGTCGATCATGGCGGCCGAACGGTCGAAGAAAAAGACACCTGCCGGAAGCCTCATGCCGGCGCTCCGCCTCTTCCTTCTCGCCTTCGTCGGCCTCGCCTTCCTCGCCGCCGGCACGGTCCTCGGCTTTATCGCCTCCGTGCTCAAGGACCAGCGGGTCTTAAGCTACGACGACATCAAGCAGGCGATCGCCCCGGAAGCCTTCTCCAGTTTCGCCTACTACCGGGACGGCACCCTCATCGGGCGCCTGCCCGGCGCCGAATACCTCCAGTACGTCACCCTCGACCAGATCTCGCCGTACGTCATCCAGGCCCTCATCAGCACCGAGGACAAGGGCTTTTATCGCCATCCCGGCGTGAGCCTTCGCGGCACGATGCGGGCGATCCTGCAGCAGGTCACCGGGAGCGACGTCCAGACCGGCGGCTCGACCCTGACCCAGCAGCTCGTCAAACAGACGCTCCTCGAAGACCTCTACCGGGAAGAGCTGAGCGGCAAAGTCAAAGGCGACGCCCTAAAGCGCCTCAAATACCGCCGCAAGCTGAACGAAATCCTCCTCGCCCTCCGCGTCGAGCGGGTGCTCACCAAAGACCAGATCCTTGAAGCGTACCTGAACCGGGTCTACTTCGGCAAAAGCAAGGACGGCACGAATCTCTACGGCATCCAGGCAGCCGCCAAAGGGTACTTTGGCATCGATGCCAAAGACTTAAACCTCGCCCAGGCCGCCTACCTCGTCGGCATGCTCCAGGGACCGGCCAAATACCTCCCCTACAACGACGAGACCTACCGGGACGGCCTGGAGCGGATGAAGCTCGTCCTCGGAGAGATGGAAAAAGACGGGAAAATTACGCCGGCGGAGCGGGAGACGGCCCTCGCCTTCGACATCCGGGCCCACCTCGTCCAGCGGTCGGACACCGCCTATGCCCGTTCGCCGTACCTCCTCTACGCCATCATCGACGCCGCCGCCGAAGCCCTCGCCGAAGACGACCTCCGGGCGCAGGGGATCGACCCCGACCGCCGGGACGACCCCGACGTCCGGCCCCTCTGGCAGGAACTGCTCGAGAAGCGGGAGCGGGACGTCCTCACCAAAGGCTACCACATCACGACGACGATCGACAAAACCCTCTTCGACGCCTTCGAGGCGATCGCCCGGGACGACAACAACTTCTGGACGAACCCGCCCGCCTACACCGCCGCCAACGGCAAACGCGTCGACCATCCCGTACAGCAAGTCGGCGCCGTCCTCATCGACAACCGGACCGGCGCCATCCTCGCCTTCATCGGCGGCCGCGATTTCAAAAAAAGCAAGATCAATTTCGCCTTCGAACCCCGCTCCCCCGGCTCGGCGGCAAAGCCCGTCCTTGCCTACGCCCCGGCCCTCGAAGAGGGGGTGCTCCTGAGCCCTGACGTCTTCGTCGACGACGCGCCGATCGTCCTCGCGGACGGCGGAAAGGAGTTTGCCCCGGCCAACTACGATCGCCGGTTCCACGGCCTCGTGCCGGCGCGGCAGGCCCTCGCCCAATCGTACAACATCCCGGCGATCAAGCTCTCCCTCGCCGTCGGCCTGCCGAAGGCCATCGACTACGGCCGGCGCATGGGGCTTCAGCACCTCGTCCCGGGCGACGAACACTCGTCGACCGCCGCCATTGGCGGGCTTGCGCACGGCACGAGCGTCGCCGAACTCACCCAGGCGTACAGCGTCTTCCCGAACGGCGGCAGACTCATCCCGAGCTACATGATCGAGCGGATCGCCGACGGCCAGGGCCGGACGATCTACCAGCACGAGCGGCGGGAAATCCCGGTCTTAAGCGAAGAGACCGCGTATTTGATGAACGACATGCTGACGAGCGTCATGACCTCCGGCACCGGCGCGAGCATTCGGCAGGCGATGGAGCGGGCCCACGGCCGCCGGGCCCTCGCCGGGAAAACCGGCACCTCGGACAACTACGAAGACATCTGGTTCGTCGGCTACACCCCGACCCTCACCCTCGGCGTCTGGACCGGCTTTGAAGTCAAAGGGATGAAGCTCGGGGGCTACCCGCCCAAAAACGCCCGCACCCTCTGGCCGATCCTCATGAACAAAGTGCTCGAGCTCAAGCCCGAGCTCTCGCCGAAAGACGCCGCCTTCCCGAAGGCGAAGGAGATCGTCCAGATGAGCGCCTGCGTCGTCTCCGGCAAGCTCCCGACCGACGCCTGCCGGGAAGGCGGCTGGGTGAAGACGATCGCCTTCAACAAAAAATACCTCCCGACCGTGCCGGACGACCGCGTCCAGAAGGCCCGGATCGTCGTCGTCGACGGAAAAAACTACATTGCCCTGGACTCGACGCCGGACGACCTCGTCCTGAAAAAAGTGCTGATCAAGCGGGATCCGATCCGGATCCCGAAAAACCCCCGGCCCGGCGTGAGCTACACCGTTCCCGACGCCGACCTCACCCTGCCGACGGAGCTCGACCCCCGGAAACTCCTCCCGGACCCGCCGTCGGCGCCCAAAGGCCTTACGGCGTCGTACGACGACGCGACGCGGACCGTCACCTTAAGCTGGCAGCCAAACCCGGAGGGCGATATCGCCGGCTACCGCATCTACCGCCGGACGCTCACCGGGATGGAACACGTCGGAAGCGTCATGAGCCACCTGCCGACGACGTTCAGCGAGCCCCTCGGTGACCCGTTCGTCGTCTACACCGTCACCGCCGTCGACATCGGCGGCCGCGAATCGCCGCCGGCCCAGGACGTAAGCCCCTTCGGCACGCCGGCCGACGTCCGGAAGGCGCCGAGCCCGCCGAAAGGCTTAAAGGCCGTCCGAACCGACACCGGCGTCGTCCTCACCTGGGACCCGAACCCCGAACGGGAGCGGGTCGAGCGCTACCATATCTACTACGCGCCGGACAAAGAAGGGCCGTTTGAGCGCATCGGCACGACGGACACGCCGTATTTCGAGGTTCTGACCTTTGCTGACGACGGCTACTACGCCGTCTCCGCCGAAAACGTCCTCGGAGAATCCGACCGCTCTAAAGCGGTGCAGCCGAAGACGAAAAACGGCCAAGAGCCCCCGCCGTCCCCCGTCCTCCCCGGCGAACAAAACGGCGCCGGCGAAGGCGGCGGGAACGGGACCGACGGCGCCGGCGCGCCGGCAAACGAATCGCCGCCGAAGAACGACAAGGGGCCGACCGGCCTCATCTCGCCGGACGTGGGCGTCACCGCTTCCCCGGCCGGAAGCGTCCCCCTTTCGGCACCGATGGACAACAAGAAGAAGAAAAAAGAATCGCCGGCCCGTCCGTAGGCCTCACCCGGCGGGTCGGCCACCGCTTTATCCGCAGGCCCCCTCGCGCAAACCGTCACCCCCTTCGCGGATCACCCCTCTACGCACTGACCCGTTTTTCCGTCCGCAGCCGACCCCGCACCCGCCCATCGACGGCCGAAGAAGGCGCGGTGCCGACGGTTTCTGCTCCAATCTTCACGATCGGAAAAATCACGGCCCGGGAGGCGTCCTCCCGGGTCCGTTTTGCATATTTTACATGTTGACGCCGGCACGCCGACGGGATATAATTGCTGATGCGTAGCCGAACAAAGGCGGCAGAGCAACCCATGCAGGTGAAGTGCTCATGCGGGTGTAGTTCAATGGTAGAACTCCAGCTTCCCAAGCTGGCGGCGGGGGTTCGATTCCCCTCACCCGCTCCATAAAAAAGCCAGGAAAAACGCCGGTTGCCGGCGTTTTTTTGTATCTCATCACGATCGTTCCCGCGACCGGTCGTCAACCCGCCAGTAAAGCCAAGCGATTTTCACCTCAACCGTCTGCCGCAGCACGGAGCTTCCCTGTTCCTCCGCGATTTCATGCAGAACGCGCGCCACCCTCTCCTCCAGCCCCGTCTCATTCATCGGCTGAAAACGCAGAAACAGCGAAAACCGCTCGCTCGCCTCCTCGATCGAAAACTGCTGTTCCCACCGATCGTCGATGAAATGGACGGTGGGGTAATACCCATCAAGCCAGAGAAGATTGAACGCCGCGTAAATTCGGTTCATCGGCGCCCCCTCCGACGGCAGGCCGAGCGCTTGTCGGAGGCGCCGGAGGATCGGATCGCGCCGGGCAACAAAACCGCTTAAAAAGCACGCCTTCCGACACACCTGCATCATTTTGTAAAAGGCATCCACGTTGCGGATCGCCGGCGTCATCGAGGCAAACACCAGGTCGAACGTCCGCTCCCACCCCCGGGAATGGACGTCGATCTCTTCCCATGCGGCGATCTCAAACGCGGTCCGATCGCTCACCCCGAACCGAACGGCGTTCGCCTTCGCATGGGCGATCATATCCGCTGCGATGTCGATGCCGGTGACGCGATGGCCCGCTTCGGCAAAAGGGATGGCGAACGTACCAGGGCCGCAACCGATGTCGAGGATGGACGCCTGTCCTTCAAACGCCCCGAGGTCCTTGAGCCAGCCGTACAGACGTTCAAAACGTCTGCGATGGCGGTCGTCGTTCAGCTGTTCGCTGAACGCCTTGGCCCGCCGGTTCCAGAACGCCTGCTGGATTTCATATCGGGGCCCGGTATCTTCCCACAGGTCGATAAAATGGCGATAAAGGTTGTCCGGTGCTGGAGCACGCATTTTCGTTATCCCTTTCCATTGTATTTTCGCTCATCCCGCCGGTGCGGCCGATGAGTTTCCCCCCGTCGGTGATGCGATCGGCAACGCGGCGGAGCAAAGGCAGATCGTGGCTGATGCCGAGCCAGCCGATCTGGCGCTCCCGGACGATCGACAAAAGAGAACCAAAAATTTGGGCCTGGGTGATCGCGTCCAGCAAGCCGGTGATCTCATCGGCGATGGGGTGGCGCACGGGACCGGACAAGGCGCGAGCGATGCACACCCGCTGCACTTCGCCTCCGGAGACTTCGTGAGGATATCGGCGCAGCCAGGACGGGTGAACGGCCAGGCGCTCCAGCAAATTCTGATCGATTTCACCGGCCTCTTCCAGCACCTGCCGGAGCCTCCAGCGCGGGTTCACGGCGCGCTCCGGGTGCTGATGGATCATCGGAACCGGCCGGAAACCTGCGGGCAAAATCGGACGGCCGCCCAGGAGAACGGTCCCCTCAACCGGCCTGAGGTAGCCGGCAAGCACCCGACCGAGCGTCCACATCGACTCGTCGTTTGACCTTTCGCCGGGAACAAAGCGCCCGGCCGATCAGCCGAGCAGCTTCAAAAACTCTCGCATGAATCCGGGGAGATCCGGCCAGGCGTGCCCGGAGACGAGGTTGCCGTCGACGTGGAGCCCGGCGTCGACGTAGGTGGCACCGAGGTTTTCGACGTCCGGACGGCAGGCGGTGTAGGCGCTGACCCCCTCCCCGGATCGAAATCCGGGGGTTCCGCGGTACTTGACGCCCTCTCCGCAAGGAGCCCTTTTGAACTCCTCACGGCGTCGGACGTTTTCCCCGGAACTTCTCCGGCGAGCCCCTCTGTCCCCGGGACGGCGCGAGGCTCCGGGACTGCCCGGACTCGGGGCTTGTTCCTTCAGAACGGGCGTTCTAAAGGGATTCGGCCCGGATCGAATCCGACCGTCCAGCCGCCCTCCACGCCGCCAGAAGACGCGGGCCCGCGTCCGGCCAGGCTTTCTGTGCCTCGCCCGCGTGGAGGGCATGATCGCGATCGACGAATGCCGCAAGAAAGGCGGAGAAAAGATCCCGGTGCATCTCCGCGCCGCATTCCGGGCAGCGATGCACCCTCTGAGACAGCGGTTTGGGTTCCACACGGCCGCAAATGCACGTCCGGGACAGTTTCGCTTTCCTGGGTTCGATCGGGAAGACCCACCCGCCGGCTCTCTCAGCCTTGCGGGTCAGAATCCTCACGAACGTTCCCAGCCCGGATCGCTTGATGCTTCGCCCGTACCGGCTTTTTTGCCAGGCTTTCACGTCTGGCTTTTCGACCTTCCAGAAGGCGGTCCTGGCGATGAACCGGTTGGCCAGTTCGTGCAGGTAGCGTTTCCGTTCGCTTTTTTCTTTCCGTTCGATTTCGCGGATGCGCGCTTCGGTTCGGAGAAGGGCCTTTGTCTTGCGCCAGATCTTCGGCCCCGGTTTGACGCGACCGTCCGGGAGATAGTTCTCCGGATTCGCCGCCCGGCGCTGTCGATCGGCCTTGCGGTGAAGTTTCCGAAGTTCCCGCCGGTGTTCTTTCAGCGCCGGGGAAATGAGCGAATCGATCCCCGCTTCCTCGCCGTCGTACCAGGCGATCTGACGCGGGCCCGGATCCATCCCGCCGATCGCTTCAGAGCCCGGAACCGGCAGCTTTCGGAAAGAATCGCCTCCCAGAACCAGCTGAACGAAGTACCGCCACCCGTCCTTCCCCATCCGTCGGACGATGCGGGCGTATTTCACGGGCCGGTCCAGCCCGTGCAGCACCACCGGATCGCTCCGGTCGATCAGCGCCGGAAGCTGAAGCCCGCGCCAGTAGAGATGATCCGTTTTCCAGATGAGGCCGGCGGACGGGGATTTTCCTTCGATGGAGAAAACGAGGCTTTTGATCCGGTTCTTTCCTTTGAAACGCGGCTTCCCTCCCCGGCCGGTCGACCAGCGTTCCAGGGCCTGAAAGGCCCGGGTGGCCAGCTTCTGGGCTTCGTGCGGACCGAGATGATGGCCGATCCAGCTTCTCCTGAGATCGGTAACGAATTTGTGCAGGCTGTACTCGGTAAAACCGTACTCCGTTCTCAGGTCTTTGAATCTTTTTCTTCTTCCCCCGGGATCGGTTTCCGTTTTGGCCGCCGCGGATCTCGGATCTTGACGCATGGCGCGGAGTCGTTTGAATCCTTCGGCCAGCACCGCGTTGTAGAGATTTCGAGCGGCTTCAAAGCGCTTTTCGAGAAGATGGGCCTGCCAGATTTGAACGCGAAGGGGAAGTTCGAGGACGAAGGTCGGTTCGGAACCCGACATTTTTCCGAATCTCCCGCTGGGTTTTCTCGTTGGATGATATTATACCACTCTTTTACAACTCTTTCCCTGCTTTTCCCCGGACTGAAGTCCGGGGCTTGCACAGGGGGATTTCTGTCAAAAAAGATCCGAATCGATCCGAAAATCTCGCCAAGAAAGGATGGGGAACGATGGCAAGCGGAGAAAAGAAAGGCGAAAAGAAAGTGGCGATTTTGACCGGGGCGTCCCGCGGCATCGGCCTCGCGGTCGCCCGGCGGATGGCGGAGGAAGGGTATCGGCTTATTCTCAACAGTCGTGAGCCGGAACGGGCCCTGGCTTCCGTCTCGGCGGGGGCGGAGGTCGTGCCGGTGGCTGGCGATCTCGGAGCGCCGGAGACGGCCGCGCGGCTTATCGAGGCGGCCGAAAGGTTCGGGCGGCTGGACGCGCTTTTGATCAACCACGGCGGACCGCCGATCAAACCGCTGGTCGACGTGACGGACGATGAATGGGAGCGCTTCTTCCGGCTGATGGTGCTGGGACCGATGCGCCTGCTTCGAGAAGCGCTGCCGCTTTTCCGCCGGGCCGGCGGCGGAAACGTCGTCGCCGTCGGCTCCTACACGGTCAAGGAGCCGCAGCCGGGCATCGCCCTGTCCAACGCGCTTCGGGCGGCGCTGGTAAACGCGTTGAAGACGGCGGCCCTGGAGCACGGGCCGGAGAATGTACGCATTAACATCGTATCGCCCGGTTTTATCCTTACCGACCGGGTGCGGGAATGGAATGAAAGCTATGCCCGCCAAGAGGGGGTGGCGCCGGAGGACATCGAACGGCGCACGGTGGAGCGGATCCCCCTCCGGCGCTACGGCCGGCCGGAAGAGATCGCGGAAGTGATCGTGTTTTTGTTGACGAAAAACACGTACATGAGCGGGCAGCAGATCCTGGTGGACGGCGCCCGAACCGTGGCGCTTTGACCTTTTTCCCGGAATGAATTCCGGGGCTTTCGCCGGACGGTTCCTGTAACGAAGGGGATCGATGCGATGGCTTGCGACCGTCCGGCGTTTGAAAGCCGCTCGTTTACGTTTGGCACGCCCTCGTCTGACAAGGCGCCGTTTCGACCTGAAAAGTGGCATGGTCGATACAAAACGTCTCGCGAACGTGCCGTGCGGCTTCCCGCAAGACGGTTTGCGCATCCGCGTCTCCGTGGACGACGAGGTGGCAGGATAAAGCATCGAAATCGGGGGCGATCGTCCAGATGTGCAGGTCATGGACGTCCACCACGTTGGGAAGGCTCCGCAGCGCCTCTTCTACCCGCCTTTTTGACACGGTGCGGGGTACGCCTTCCATCAGGATGCGCACGGCGGAGGTGATGACGCCCCAGGCGCTCCTTGCGATCAAGGCCGATGTGACCACACTGATGAGCGGGTCGGCCCCGTACCACGAAAATGCGTACATTAGGAACCCCGCGACGATCGCCCCCACCGAACCCAGCAAGTCTCCGATCACGTGCAAATATGCGCTCCGCACGTTCAAGTTGCCGTGCACATCCCCCTTGCGCATCAGCCACCACGCACTCGTTGCATTGGCGAAAAGCCCGATCGCCGCGATGGCCATCATCGGACCGCCGGCCACCTCAGGCGGGTTGCGAAAGCGCTCGACCGCTTCCCATACGACCCAACCCGCAACTCCCACCAGGGTGAAGCCGTTGAGAAGCGCGGCAAGCACCTCGACCCGGGAGTAGCCGTAGGTCATGCCCGGGGAAGCCGGTCGCGCGGCCAAGAAAAGGGCAAGCAGGCTCAGGGCGAGCGATCCGGCATCGCTCAGCATGTGCCCGGCATCGGAGATGAGGGCCAAAGAACGAGTCCACAAACCTCCGATGAACTCCAAAAGCATGATCGAAACGGTGATCCCCAGAGCCGCGGCGAGGGCCCGCCGGTTGTTTGGCCGTCCTGTTTCCGCACTGTGGGGATGTCCATGAGGATGGGGATGCATGCCACCTTCCTGGTTCGTAAAACCTACCTGAACTTCATTTCAGGCAGGGACCCCTCCGAACCAGGCGGTCACCTCCTTTCAGAAGCAGGGGTCTGGGCCCGGGCGTCCCACCCGGTGTGCTCACGGGAAGGTCATCCTTCCCCGTCCCCCGGTCTCGTCTGCACGGCCGGACGGTCGATTTCTTCTATCGGGTATCTTCGGTGACCGCTCGGAAGCCGAATCGGTCGGATGAACCCTTTTTTCTCCCACTCCCGGAGACGGTTGGGGTGCACGCCGAGCTTTTTTGCCGCTTCGCGGATGGATAGAAGTTCCATGTCTTTATGGCATCAAGACAGTAAATTTCAATCATGAACAGGGTGGTTATCCGTAACTGCTACGAACCTCCTTAATCATGCGCCAAATGTGCGAGTCCTTGACCGAGGAGCGTCAGCACATGGTCATCGTCACACGAATAGAAAAGCGACTTTCCCTGCCGGCGATATCGAACCAGACGGATGGAGCGGAGAAAAGCGAACCGGTGGGAAACGGCGGATTGGGAGAGTTCCAGCGCTTCGGCGAGCTCCGTGACGGAACGTTCTCCCTGGGCCAAAAGAGGCAAGATGCGGATGCGCGTCGGATCGGCCGGCGCCTTAAACGTATGCGCGACGCGTTCTGCTGCGTCCGATTCTACAATATGGCTCTTCGCCGTCTCTCCGGTTCATCTGACCTCTCAATTCTCAACGTAATAATAGCACGAATGACGGCTGTTTTCAGCGCCGAATTCCCCGTTCCCCCAATGCTTCACGGGCACCGGTTTACTTCGCGCCGGCGATGCGGTACAATGATCTGGACCCGACACCTGTAAAGACGAAGAAACCGGCGTCGGGAAGAAGCCGGCGTCTGTTGGAGAGGCTCCCGCGTCAAGCGGCGGTGCCGGCCGGCGAGCGCGCTGAGCCAGCGGTCTACGCCCAGCACCTGGCGCCCTTCGGGTCATGCCGATTCGTGAGCGCATCCCTATGAGAGCATCACTCAAGAATAAGGTCTGGGAGGAGGGCCTCCATGCCGGCAGAAACGATCGGGCTTTTGGTCTACCTCTTCTTCCTCATCGCCGGTCTCCTCGGGCTCGCCGTGCTGTTCGTCCGCCGGGCGCCTTGCCTCGGCGGCGCCTGTCCGACCCCCCGTCCGAAGTCGTCGGGGCGAACCGCCGCAGGAAGAAGCTTTTCCCCCTCGTCCGAATCTCGGAGCGGCGTCGTCGGGGACGCGCCGCTTCGGGCAGACCGAGGCCGGGCGGCCTCGGGCGGGGAGGGACGGCCATGAGCGCCCGCTTTGGCGCGATGCCGGGTGACGTCTTCGGCGCCCCAAGGGAAACGCCGTTTTACGCCCGACGCGAATGGCGCCTCGGCGCCCTCGGCTTCATGGTCGACGCCTTTGACGTCGGGCTGTTTTCGTTCGTGCTGGCGCTTCTGGCCGCCGACTGGGGCCTCGGTCCGGCGGAGCGGGGGCTCCTCGGGAGCGCCAACTCCCTCGGCATGGCCGTCGGCGCCTTCCTGGCCGGCCTCATTGCCGATCGCTGGGGCCGCCGCCTCGTGTTCATGGGGACGCTCCTTTTCTTTTCCCTCGGCACGATGCTGAGCGCCCTCGCCCTCGGCTTCGGCATGATGCTCGCCTTTCGCTTTTTCATCGGCCTCGGCCTCGGCGGAGAGCTTCCGATCGCCGCGACGTACGTCTCGGAGACGGCGCCGCCGCGCGAGCGGGCGCGGGCGGTGGTGATGGCGGAAAGCTTTTGGGCGATCGGCTGGTTCCTCGCGGCGCTCCTCGCCCATTTCATCATGGCGAGGCACGGCTGGCGGGCGGGCCTCCTTTTGGGCGGACTCCCGGCGCTTCTCATCCTCTATGCCCGCCGGAACCTGCCGGAGTCGAAGGCGTTTCTTCGCCTCAAAACCGATCGCCGAAAAGGCCGCGGCGACGGCGGCGACCGGGACCGGGCGGCCGACGGCCGGACGGCCGCGGACGCCGGGGCGGTGTCGGCCGGGCAGCTGTTCGACCCGGAGCATCGCCGCGGAACCGTCACGCTCTGGACGCTCTGGTGGGCGATCAACTTTGCCTACTACGGGATGTTCCTCTGGCTGCCGAGCCTGATGATGGCCCGCGGCTTTGACGTCGTCCAGAGCTTCGAATACGTCCTCTGGATGACCGTCGCCCAGCTTCCCGGATATCTCTCGGCCGCCTGGCTCATCGAGCGCCTCGGCCGCCGCCCGGTGCTCGCCTTCTACCTCCTTGGAACGGCCGTCGCCGCCTACGGCTTCGGGCAGGCGTCTTCGATCGCGGCGCTCCTCGGCTTCGGCGCGGCGCTCAACTTCTTCAACCTCGGCGCCTGGGGAGCGCTGTACGCCTATACGCCGGAACTCTATCCGACGGCCCTTCGCGCCCGCGGCGCCGGAACGGCAGCGGCGATCGGGCGGCTCGGGGCGATCGTCGCGCCGTATGCGGTCGGATGGCTCCTCGGCCGTGGTTTCACCCAGGCCGGCGTGTTCTGGCTGTTCGTGACGGTGCTCCTTTTGGCCGTCGCCACGCTCCTCCTCCTCGGACCGGAAACGAAATCCCGAGCGGCTCTGGGCGAAGCGTGAGGCTCGAAGAAATCCCGGAGCAAAGCGCAAGGCCCGGGGAAGCGCAGAGTGAAGCGAACGGCCCCGCTTCGGTCCCGGAAGAAACAGAACGCACCTCCGGCGGAGTGCGGAGGTGCGTTCACGATCTTATGGCCCCTCCTCCGGTGACGGCCAGCGCCGCCTGTCCGAGGCTCAGCCCCCCATCGTTCGGCGGCACGGCCCGCGGCACCCAGAGCGGAACCCCGTGGGCCTCGAGCGCCGCCTTCAGCGCCTCGAGGAGCACGGCGTTCTGAAAAACGCCGCCGGCGACGACGACCGCCTCGGCCTTTTCCCGCCGGAAAAGTTCGGCGGCGGCTTCCGCGATCGTCCCGGCGACGCTTCGATGAAACGCCAGCGCGATCTCCGCCGCCGGCCGCCCTGAGACAAGGTCGTCGACCATCGCCGCCAGGAGCGGCCGGTAATCCAGCTCGCCGTCCCGCCAGGGAAACGGATAGCGCGGCTCGAACGGGTACCGTTCGGATGAGCGGCGTTTCCCGCTCCGGGCACGGGCGGCCGGATGCTCCAGCCTGATCGTCGCCTGCCCTTCAAAGGGGATGGCGCGATCAAACCCGAGCAGGACCGCCACCGCATCGAAGAGGCGGCCGGCGGACGTCGCCGGCACCGTTTGCTCGTTCCCCTCGGCGAACTTGAGCGCCTGCCAAAAACGCGTGGGGAGGGCACGCCGCCGGGCCAGGCGCTGAACGACGTCCGGAGCTTCGAACACAAAACCGGCAAGCGCCTGAAGCGGAAAGCGGGCCGCCGCATCGCCGCCCGGGAGGCGGGCAGCGCGAAGATGCCCGGCGCGCCGAAAGCCGGCGGTCAGGCTGCCGACGAAAAACTCGCCGCCCCAGATCGCCCCGTCATCGCCGTCTCCCGTCCCGTCGAACGCGACGCCGACGACGCGCGCCTCGGGCGCTTCCCGCTCGGCGAGGACGCCGGCGATGTACGCCCGGTGGCGCTGCACGGGCACCCGGCGCCGGGCAGGCAGCGTTTCCGCGAATTGGGCCGGGCGGTAATCCGGATGGCGGTCGAAGGCGACGATGGGCTCCGTTTTCGACACCCCGCCCATCGAAAGCAGCGCCTCGACGGCCGCCTCAAAGGCGACTTGCGCCTCATCCGTTTCCAGATCGCCGAGGTGCTCGCTAAGAAGCCCCGCCCGTCGACCACGAGGGTGACCGCGCTTTTCAGGTCGCCGCCGAGGGCGAGCCCAGGCCCCTCCGCCGGAAGGCGCGCCACAAACCGCGGCGCATACCGCCGGGCCCGGCGGATCATCACCTTCCGCAAGGGGAACACCGCTTCCGGGCGCTCGGCATCGCACGCCAGGAGATAGCCGCCGAGCCCTTTGACGGCGACGATCTTGCCTTCCCGGAGCCGTCGGGCGGCCATGCGGATCGCCGCTTCTCCGTCCCGCTTACGACCGTCGACGTCGAGCGGCCAAACGTTCGGACCGCATTCCGGACAGGCCGTCGGTTGAGCGTGAAAGCGGCGGCCAAGCGGTTCTTCGTATTCGGCCCGGCAGCGCGGGCACATCGTCCAAGCCGCCATCGTCGTTTTCGGCCGGTCGTAAAGAAGCGCCGTGATGACCGTGTAGCGCGGCCCGCAGTTCGTGCAGTTTATATAAATCTCGAAACGCGCCGAACATTCCAAGGCGTCCTCTTCCACCCGCCGATCGCGGATGCACGCCGCCTTCGGCGGGCGTTCGCTCAGCGCCCGGATGCAAGCAAGCGACGACCGCCGCCTCGGGCCCTTCGAAATGCACCGCCATCCCTTCCGGATCGTTCCGCACCCAGCCGACGAGCCGATGCGCCTCCGCCGCACGAAAAACATACGGCCGAAAGCCGACGCCCTGAACGATCCCGCGGACGGTGACGCGGCGCGCAACGGGCCGTTTCTCTTCCCCGTTTTCGATGATCGCGACGGCGGACACCTCCTTCCGGATGGAGCCCGCTTTGTCAGCAACTGGACCCATGAGCGTCAGGCACGGCGGCCGACGCCTGGGCCGCCACCGCCGTCACGCCTCCCGCCCACCTGCCGATTCCGGAGCGGCGACGATGCAGCCGCGCCCCTGAACGCCGATCATCAACACCTTTCCGTCCGAAACGAGCACCGGGACGGTTCGGCCTCCGGTCAAGGCGATCATGCGACGGAGCGCGTCCTCATCTTCCTCCACGTCGTATTCAACGTAGGCTTCGCCGTCCAGGTCGAGCGATTCACGGAGCTCCCGCGTATACGGACACCCCTTCGTTCCGTAGAGCTCCAGCATCCCTTATTCCACCTCCAACCCTTCGCGGATGATGTGATAGACGCTTGCCTGCACTTCCTGGATGCGCGGGATGTAATCCGATCGGACGATGATCGGGATGTCGGCGAGCGAGCGGCGGACGACCTCCCCGCCGTCGTATCCGAGCAGGGCGATCGTGACCAGGCCTCGTCTACGCGCTTCTTCAAGCGCCAACAGGATGTTTTTCGATCCTCCGCTGGTCGAGATCGCGACGGCGACGTCGCCCGGACGGGCATGAGCAATCACTTGGCGCAAAAAGATCACTTCCGAACCGACGTCATTGGCCAGCGCCGACAGCACCGCCGGCTCGGCGGCCAGCGACACCGCCGGATAAGGCCGCATCCCGGGCGGCGGCATGTTCAGATCGTACGCCCAGTCGTTGGCGTCCGTCGCCGAACCGCCGTTTCCGAAAATGAGCGCTTTCCCACCCCGTTCACGGGCCTTTTTCAACGCCCGGATGGCCTCGACGACGGCCGGAGCCTCTTCGACCATCCGGAGGCGGAGCGCTTCGTCGTCCTGGGCTTTCATCACGATGGAACGCGCGACCGCTTCCACGACCGCCTCTCGATGCTCCCGATCCCCGTCCTCGCCCTTCTCCGGCGCTTGGCCGCCGGTCGCCGCGGCGAACCGCCCGGCCGCCGCATCGGCGTCTCGGTCGAATCCGCCCGCAAAAGCGCGCCCGCTTTGGCCATCGCCGCCGAGGAACGGATACAAAAACGCCGCGTCCCCGGCGTCGATCTCCGGCCCTTCCAGCGCGTGATGTTCGAAAAAAACGTGCACCGTCTCCCAAAGCGTGTGATAGAGGATCTCGATGATTTCCTGGGCAATGAACGGATGCACGCCTTCCAGGCGCACCGCGTAATCGGCGTGGGCACCGGACGACCCCTGCAGCGCGAAGGTGAGGGCGCCGATCCGTTTGGCCTCGGCAAGCGTTCGCTCGATCTCCGGGTCCCCTTCCGCCGGCGCAAATCCCATGACCATATCGTCCGGCCGGAAGAGCGCTTCGACTCCCTCGGGAAAAAGGGGCGACGCATCCAGCGCGGGGAGGGCCCGCTTGCCGACGATGACCGGATGGATGAATTCCACCGAGACGTGCTGCGCATCGGTCGCGTAAGCGCCCCGCCCAAAGGCGATCAGGCGCCCGCCGCGCAAAAACCGGTCCGCCATCTCCGCGCACATCTCCGCCAAGGGGCGAGCCTGCTTTTGGAAAAACGCGGACGACACCGCATTTCGCGCGAGGAGCCGTTCGCGCACCCAGGCTTCCATTCTGCGATTCACCGCCCGCCGAGAATACTGATCCGCTGAAGAGACGGATTCGCTCGATTCGCTCAAAGACGCGGGGGGATCCGATCAGCAGATGCGCGGCAGCGGATCGCCGACGAGCATGTCGATGACGCGCGTTCCGCCGTAGTGCGAGCGGGAGAGGACGACCGGACGCGTTCCTTCTTCGATCGCCCCGATGCGCACCGCCGGTGCGCCGCCCGGCATGCGGCGCAAAGCCTCGAGGGCGGCATCGGCGTACTCCGGAGCGACGACGGCGAGAAATTGCCCTTCGTTGGCGATATAGAGCGGATCCAGCCCCAATATTTCGCAGGCGCCGCGCACTTCCGGGCGCACGGGAATCGCCTCGTCGTCCAGCACGACGGTCACCCGGGCATCGCGCGCGAGTTCGTTGAGCGCCGTCGCCACACCCCCCCGCGTCGGATCGCGCAGCCAGCGAAGGCCCGGCGCCGCCGCCTCGATGAGCGCCTCCACCAGCGGCCAGAGGGGGCGCGTATCGGAGGTGAGTTCGGCCTCCAACTCGATCTCCCCGCGGGCAAGCAAGATCGTGATCCCGTGATCGCCGATCGGCCCCGAAAGAAGCACCTGATCGCCCGGCCGGACGCGCTTCGCCGACAGATCGACGCGCGGATCGACGAGGCCGATGCCGGCGGTCGTGATGTACAGCCCGTCCGCTTTGCCGTGTTCGACGACCTTCGTGTCGCCGCCGACGATCGCCACCCCTGCCCGTTCCGCGGCTCGGGCCATCGCGGCCATCTCCCGCTCGAGCTCCTCCGTCGGCAGTCCCGCTTCCAAGATGAGCGTGGCGACGAGCGCCAGCGGCCTCGCTCCGCCCATCGCCAGATCGTTCGCGGTGCCGTTGACGGCGAGCTCCCCGATCGATCCCCCGGGAAAGACGCGCGGCTTGACGACGAACGCGTCCGCCGTCATGGCCAGCCGCCCGCCGGCGATGGCCACTTCGGCCACGTCCCGAAGCTCCGTACCGGATTCGAACAAGAACGGGGCGATCAGCCCCTCGATCAACCGCCGGCTCGCCTTGCCCCCCGCTCCGTGAGCGAGTTCGATGGATGGGTCCTGGAAGCGAACGTGCGGCCTGGTCCGGGACATCGTCATCCCCCACCGTTTTTCGGTCTCCTCGCATTTTGTCGGGCCTGCATTTCATTGGGCCTTCTCTTGAGACCACCGCTCCTCGATGCGGCCCCACTTCCAGATCGCATACGACGCGGCAAAGGTCACCGCAAACAGCCCGACGATCGCATATCCGAGCCACTCGATCTCCAGGAGTTCAAGGAGCGACCAAAAGCCGCCTTCCAGTCCGAGTTTGTCCGCGATGACCTGCATGAGCTCCATCCCGCCGATCAGAAACGCGACGATGACCGTGATGCCTGTGATGGTCAGGTTGTAATACACCTTGCGAAGCGGCGTGTTCAAAGCCCAGCTGTACGCGCTCGTCATAAACACCCCGTCCGCCGTGTCCATGAGCACCATCCCCGCCGCAAACAACAGCGGCAGGGAGAGGATGCCGGCCCACGAGAGCACCGTCGCCCCGCCGGCGGCCAGCGCCAGGAGGCTCACCTGGCTGGCGGTGTCAAAGCCGAATCCGAACAGGAGCCCAAGAAAGTAGACGTGCCACGACTTGCCGATGAAGCGCCAGAGCGACCGGACGAAGCGGCTTAAGAACCCCCGGCTTTCCAGGAGGCGTTCCATCCGTTCCGGCTGGTACGCCCCGCGCCTTAAATCCCAGAAAAGCCGCCACAGATCGATCCAGATGAGCAAATTAAAAACCCCGATGATCACCAAGAAAGCGCCGGAGACGAGCGTGCCGATCAGATCCCCCGTGCTTTTTAAGACCGGCATATGCTCCGTCAGCCACCGGGAGGCAAAGACGACGGCGAGCGCGGCGGCGAACACGACCGTCGAGTGGCCGAGCGAGAAGTAAAAGCCGACGCCGACCGGATTCTCCTTCTGCCGGAGGAGCTTCCGCACCGTGTTGTCGATGGCCGCGATGTGATCGGCGTCAAAGGCGTGGCGGAGCCCCAGCGTATACGCGAGAAGCGCCATCCCCCATAGCCCCGCATGTCCCCGGGCGCCCCACCACAGCAAGAGAAACGCGACGACATGGAGCCCGATGATCCACGGCGCATAATGGCGCCACGCGTCACGCACGCCGGCCGAACCGCGCAAAACGTCGACCGCCGACGCCGGCGCGCCCCGTTCGATCATGCGCATGCTCCGATCCCCTCGATCCCTCTTTCTCTCATTGTGCCCGCGCCTCTTCTGTGGCGCCTTTGCGCTTCGCCTTACTCTCCGACCGCCTGCCGGGCATAGACGTGGTGGTAGTACGCGGCGCAGGCCCCTTCGGAAGAGACCATCAAGGCGCCGACCGGCCGTTCGGGCGTGCACTCCTTGCCAAATAATTTGCATTGAAACGGCTTGAGCACGCCTTTGAGCACCTCGCCGCACTGGGCGGCCATGGGATCGGTCACCCGGAGCCCCGCGATCTCGAACTGCACTTCCGCGTCCCAGGGCGCAAACTCCGGCCGCAGTTTCAGCGCCGACTGGGAGATGAAGCCGAGCCCGCGCCATTCGAAGAAGGGCCGGACTTCGAACACTTCGGCCATCGCCGCGAGCGCCGCGCGATTGCCGTCCCACGGGACGACGCGGCTGTACTGGTTTTCGACCGCCGCCCGGCCTTCTTCGATCTGCCGGACGAGCATCAAAATGGACTGCAGCAAATCCAACGGCTCAAAGCCGGAGATGACGACCGGTTTGCCGTAATGGCGGGCGATGAACTCATACGGCCGGGCGCCGATGACCGTCGACACGTGCCCCGGACCGAGGAAACCGTCGATGCGCATGTCCGGCGACTCGAGGATGGCCCGGATGGCCGGAAGGATCAGCACATGATTGGACAGGACAAAGAAATTCCGGACGCCCATCTCCCGCGCCCGAAGGAGCGTGAGCGCCGTCGACGGCGCCGTCGTCTCAAACCCGATGGCGAAAAAGACGACCTTGCGATCGGGGTTCTTGACGGCGAGCTTGAGCGCGTCGAGCGGCGAGTAGACCATGCGCACGTCCGCGCCTTTGGCCTTGAACTCCAGCGGGGAACCGTGGCTCCCGGGGACGCGCATGACGTCGCCAAACGCCGTGAAGATGACGCTCGGATCTTTCGCCAGGTTGAGCCCGTCGTCCATCCGCCCCATCGGCAGCACGCACACCGGACAGCCCGGCCCGTGGACGAGCTCGATGTTTTCCGGCAAGAGTTCCTGAATCCCGAAGCGGAAAATCGAAAACGTATGCCCCCCGCACACTTCCATCAAGCGATAACGCTTCGACGGATCCACCCGGCGCCGGATTTCCTGCGCCGTCTTTTCGATCAGTTCCGCGTTCCGGAATTCGTCGATGTAGCGCATCAGAGCGACACCTCCAGCGCCCGACCGATGGCCACCCCCATGTGGACGAGGAGAATTTCTCCGGCCTTCGCGTCGGGCACAAAATCGATCGCCACGCTTGTCCGCACCCCCGCGCGGTCTTCGACCGTCGCCTCCCGCCCCGAAACGGCGATCACGCGCACGGGAACGGCGACGTCGCCGCACGTCGCGCATCCGTCTTCCCGAAGCCGACGCTCCCCGTAGCGGGCGAGCTCCCGATCCATCGTCCGTCCCCTTCTTTCCGAGTCTTAAAATCTTCGTCCAGCCCGACGTCCAACCCGACCGGGACCGTCACCGGCAAAACGCCCTTTTGCCTTTGCGTGTGCCCGTTTGCCTTCGCTTAACCGCGTCCGGCGCCCTTTGGGCCGTCGCCGAACGACGGATCGAATTGATACCCCCGGACCTCTTCCAGCGCCCCGTCCGCCTCCCCGAGCACCGACAGCAGGCGCAGCTGCTCCTCCGCCTGCTCGGCGCTGATCTTGCTCATCGCAAAGCCGACGTGGATGAGCACCCAGTCGCCGACCGTCACGTCCTCCTGTTTGAGCAACCCGATGTTGACCTTTCGGCGCACGCCGGAAACGTCGACCGTGGCGTACTGCCCCCGATCATCCAGTTCCACGATCTGCCCCGGAATGGCCAGGCACATGCCGCCCCCTCCTTCCCGTCTTTTTTCCTCGGCGGAAAACGCTTCAAAAGCGAAAAAACGCTTCAGGCGACGAGCTCCCAGAACATCACGCGGTTGTTCCCCGTGTCCGCGACCGCCAGGCGGCCTTTGTGGCACCAGAGGCCGTAGGGCCAGCACATCGTGTCCGGCGCCACGCCCTGCCAGCGGTTTTCGCCGGAGGCCTCGAAGTCCGCCTGGCCGAGCACCGCCTGCGCCGGATAAAAAGCGCCGCGCTCCGGCACGTCCGCAAAGAGGAGCACCCGGTTGTTCGCCGTATCGGCCACCGCCAGGCCGAACGCACAGAGCGCGACGCCGTAAGGAAAGCGCATCCGACGCGGCCCTTGCGGGACGTGAGGCAGCTCAAAATTGCGATTGAAATCGCTTTGGCCGAGCACGAGATCGGCCGGGCGGTCGCCCGTCGGATGGGGAGAAAAGCCGAGCACGCGATGGTTTCCGGCATCCGCGACATAAAGCCGCCTCTCGTCCCCGGCCAGGGCATGCGGCCAGCGGAAAGCGTCGGCCGAGACGCCTTTTCCCCGATTTTCCAGGCCGGTGTAGCCGTCCGGCTGTCCCAGCACGACGTCCGGCGGACGGTCGCCTTCCGGAATGCCGTCCCAGCCGAGCACGCGCCGGTTGCCGGTGTCGGCGATGTAAAACCGCCCGGCCAGGTAGGCCATCCCGTACGGCCAGTACAGCCCGAGGGGATGCACCGGCCCTCCGCGGTTGGGCAAGACGCCGTCCATCGACGCCTGCCCGATGACGGCGTCCGGCGGCGCCCCGCTCGACGTCGGCACCTCATTCCAGATCAGAATGCGGTGATGCCAGGCGTCGGCGACGAAAAGCCGCCCCTCGTAGACCGCCACCGCCGTCGGCAGGTGCAACAGGCGAGGCCCTTCCGACGTAAAGTCCGGCTGCCCGAGGACGACGTCGGCCGGCGCATGGTCGCGCTCGGGAAAGCCGTGCCAGATGAGCACCCGATGATTGCCGCTGTCGGCGACGATGACCGTGCGGTCGTCAAAGTACACGCCGCGCGGCGCGTACATCGTCTCCCGCGACGGCGCGGCGGCCGGAAGCAAAAGCCCTCCGGGCGCCGGCGCGCCCAGCCAGCGCACGGGCTTGAACGTCAGCCGACGCGGATCCATACGCGGCGTCCCTCCACCCGGACGGGAAACGGCTCCAGCTGAACGTGCGGGGCCGTGAGGCATTCGCCCGACGAGAGATCGAAGCGGAAACCGTGCCAGGGGCAGGTGATCACCCCTCCATCGACCATACCCGCATCCAGCGGCATGCCCATGTGCGGGCACTCGTTGCGGTAGGCCATCACCTTGCCCTCGAGGCGGACGAGGAGGATCGACGTATCGCCGCGGGAAACCGCCGTCGGTTTTCCCTCTTCCAGCGCCTCGACGTCCGGTCCTTCGATCCAGCCGCTCGCCGCAAGGTCCGGACGTTCGTCGATCACGTTGAGCGGCAGATACCCGGAGCCGACGTCTTCTTTGGCCATCCGCACCTGGGCGATCTCCGGAACGCGGGCGCGGATCGCCTCTTCCACCGCGTTTTTCAGCGTCAAAGCCGAAAGCGAGCAACCCGAGCACGCCCCGTGGAGGCGCACGTAGGCGATTTCTCCCTCGACCTGGACGAGCTCCACGTCGCCGCCGTGAGACCGAAGATACGGCCGCACTTCTTCGAGGACCACGGCCACGCGGGTGGCGAGGTCCGGTTTGATGATGCCGTGCATGAGAAAAAGGGCATAAATCGCCGGATCTTCGATCGCCTCGTAAAGCAGCGCTTTCCCCGCTTCGTTCTCCCGGAGTCGGCGGACGAGCCGCCGGAGGGCAAAGGCGTGAAAGCGCTCGATCGCCTTTTTCAGCTCCATCGCCTTGGTGCGGGCGTCCTCGGGGAGGTTTTTCAGCGCGGCCACCGCCTCGTCGACGCGAAGCGCCAGGCGCTCAAAATCTTCTTCCTGAACGGATTCTTGCCGAACGTGAGGCATCACTCCTCACCTCCGAACGCGAGCGCCTGTTCGAGCGCCTCCTCCGTCTTTTGTCGCAGGAGGTCGGCAAAGGCCCGCACGGCGAGCCTGGAGACGAGCTCTCCGTAGGTCTTCGCCTCCGGAACGAGCGTCAAGACCGCGGGAGCGTCCAGCCGTCGGGCGGAGAGCGCCTGAACGATGAAGGCCCACCCCGCCGGCTGGTCGAGGAGCGCATCGCGGAAAAACGCCTCGACAAACGCATCGAGCCAGACGCCTTCCCCCTGCGGGTCGGACCGCAGCCGTTCTAAGGCGTTTTTCGCCCCGGCGGTTCGCTGGACGATCCGCTCGCTGAAACGATCGACGGCCAGCTGCAAAAGGACGTTGAAGTATTCCTGCTCATGCGGATGCATGGCTTTGCGAAACGGTCCCCCTTGCGCTCACCGCTGCACTTCCTTCCGGCGTCGGTCAATCTCTGCGAGCACCTCGGACACGGCTTGAGCCGCCTCGGCATCGCCGTGCGCCGCAAACAGCCGCTTCGCCTCCTCAAGGCGCGGAACGGCCCGGGAAAAGGCTCCCAGATGGGCGAGGGCGTTTCCCTGGTTGGCCAGCACGCGCGCCCGCCGCAACGGATCGTCCCTCACCTCCGGGAGGCCGAGCACCTCTTCGTAGAGCGCCACCGCCTCCCACAGGTTGTCCTCCAGGTGGGACGATTTCACATGCTGAATGGCGTTGGCCAGGTTGATCGTCGCGCTGGCCCAAAGGTCGGGGTGCGTCTCCTTCGTAAAGTGGCGGAGCGCCTCCCGGAGCGACTGAACCGCCAGCGCCGCGCGGAGCGAGTGCCGCGCTTCGTGCATCGGCATCGAGAGGTAGGCGACGGCGAGGTTCATGTGCGCCAGGGCATACGCCTCCGGGTGCCGGTCCCGCTTGAGCCATTTCAGCGCTTCATGGTAACAGCGAACGGCTTCCAGAAGCGCGGACTTCTGCCCTCCGGCCTCGGCCTGGAGCGCGGTGCCGAGCTGCAGCCAGATTTCCCCTGTCAATAGCGGATTAAAACTCCCCAAAAAAATCGCGTTCGATTCCCCACAAACAGCGGATTCAGTTCCCCAAAATCATCGCGCATCATTCCCCAGACGTATGTTCGATCTACGCGGTCACCTCCTCCTTCAGCGCATGGGTCACCCCGGCGCGCAGCTTGTCCTTCATCCGGTAGCTGTTGCCGCGGATGTTGATGGTGGTGGCGTGGTGCAGGAGCCGGTCGAGCAAGGCAGAGGCCAGCACCTGGTCACCGAAGAGTGTCCCCCAGTTGGTGAAGCTGGTGTTGGACGTGATGATCAGGGAGCCATGCTCGTAGCGCTCCGACACGAGCCGGAAGAAGTTCGCGGCGTCCAAGGCGTCAAGCGGCAAGTAGCCGACTTCGTCGCAGATCAGCAGCTTCGGCTGGGTGTAGATGCGCAGGCGCTTGTCCAGCCGTCCCTCTTGGTACGCCCGTCGCAAGTCAGCGACCAGCTTCTGCATGGTCACGAAGTAGACGCTCATGCGCTGTCGAATCGCCTCCATCCCCAGGGCCACCGCAAGGTGGGTCTTGCCCACCCCCGGCGGTCCCAGGAAGATGACGTTGCTGCCCTCCCGGATGAACGTCAAGCCGGCCAGTTCGCGTATTTGTCGCTCATCGACGGACGGCTGGAACGAGAAATCGAAATCTGCAAGGGTCTTGTGATACGGGAAGTTGGCCATGCGGAGTCTGGCGTGCATGTAACGGCTGTATCGCTCCTCCTGCTCAGCATCCAGCAGTCTGTGCAGGAACTCCGCATAGGTCGCCTGGTGCCCCGCTGCCCACTCCACGCACGCCGGCAGCACCGCCGCGGCGCGCTTCAATCCCAGCTCCAGCAGCTGCTCCTCGGCCTTGGCCAAAACCAACGCCTCACTCATTGCCCCTGACCTCCCATCGCGATCTGCTCATAGACGGACAGCTCCCGCTGCTCCACGTCCGGCCCGATTTGCAACCCTGGCACCTTGCCTCGATCCGGATGAGGCGTCCCAGCCGGGATGCCCTTGAAGTGCTCAGGGTCGGTTGAGACCTGGTGCCTGCCTGTGAGCACGCGGTGTTCGGCAATGACCTGCCCGCCGTACTCGATCTGCAGGCGGCCTGACTCAAACTCCCGGACCAGCACGGTGTGCCCCACATACCGCCATGGAACGGTGTACATGTTCGTGTTCCAGGAGATGCGACAATCGCTCATGACCTTGCGCATATCGGCGTACGCCAGCGTGTACCGGCTCTTAGGCAGGGGCTTAAGCGTCTCGGCCTGAAACCGCACCACCGGCTGCTCCCGCGTCGTGCCGTGGATGCGCACATTAGCCACCGTATCCCGCCAGATGGCACCTTGCCGGTTCAGGTCGTCATGGTCCACGAACGAAACCGGCCAGAAGCTGGACCGGATATACCCGATGGGCCGTTCAATCTTCCCTTTGGTGCGACTTCGGTAGGGCTTACAGGCCTTGGGCACGAATCCGTAGTACTTGGCGAAGTCCATGTACGCCGGCTGCCAGTCGACGTGTCCATGACCGTCGTTGGCCACGACCAGCGGGGAGCAGTTGTCGCTGAGCATGACCTTTGGAACCCCGCCGAAGAACTCCAGCGCGTTCCGGAGCGCCTGGAGGATATGCCGTTGGTCCGCCGCTCTGATAAACTCCAGGTAGAGCATGCGGGAGTAGGCGAGGACCATGGCAAAGCACCATACCTTGCGCCGATGGCCCTGCGGATCCAGGTAGGGGAATGCGCCCAGGTCGATTTGCGCTTGTTCCCCCGGAGCCGTCTCAAACCGCACGGTTGCCTTGGCAGAGACAACCGGGCGGAGAGGGTGCATGAACTCGCGCAGTACGGTAATTCCGCCGGTATATCCCTGCTCCCGGATCTCGCGAAAGATTCGCTCCGCATTGAGGACGCCGATACGCATGCGCTGCTCCACATAGGCCTTGTACGGCTCCAGCTTGTGGCCTTTCACCCTACGGCTGCGCGACTTCACCCTCCCCTCCTCCTGCTGCCTCGGCTCACTCACAGCCTTGCGGATGGTTTTGCGGTCATGGCCGTATCTTCTGGCCAGTTCCGAGATGCTGACGCCCTCCTCATACAGCTTCCTGATCTCCATCTTCTCACTCTCCCTCATCACCGGCACCTCCCCAAAAGTGATGGCAGGTGCCATAGTTCGACACAGGGGTGGGGAATTCATCCCGATGATTTTGAGGAAATCATGCCGGTGATTTTGGGGAATCTTTATCCGCTGCTATTGGGGATTTTACATCCGATGTTGACACCCCGCGCATCTCGTCAAATGCGGTTCGGTCCAGGAGCTTAAGCGCCGTCCGGTAGCCCTCGACCGGCGACTGGACGTCCGTGGCCGACCGGATGACGGAAGCGTCAAACGCGCCGGCTTCCGTCCCCCCTTGCGGCGGGGGGCCCGCGGCATGAACGGTCACCGGCTGAACGGTGAGCGACTGCAAGAGGGCCGCCCGCTCGGCATACAGCCGGGCAGCAAAAACCGGCGAAAGCGCGCTGACGCTCTCCGCCGCGTCGTAGAGGAAGGAAAGCGCCCTGGCCCAATCGCCGGAAGCGAGGGCGGCATAAGCGTGGGTGGCAAGCAGGAAGGCCCGAATTTCGCCGTCCGCCCCTTCGTAGGGCGGCGGCTCGACGGGAAACCCGAGCCTCCAGGCCGCCGCCTGAAGCAATAACCGCATCTCCTCGTCGGCCGCCGCGAGCGCAGCTCGGAACGCCTCTGCCTCGGGGCGCAACACAAATCGGTTAAACCGCCCTTCCGGCGCATCGGGAAGAAGCGACAGCACGGTTTCCTCCGGGGCGCCGGATAAGGCCGCCCGGAAAAAGCGCCACGCCTCCGGCCAAGTTTCCGGCGGCTCGCCGCGCAGGAGCTTCGTGATGAGCGCCTCGTGGCCTACGACTTCCGGAAGTAAAAAAAAGCCCGCCGCACCCGGAAAGACGCCGATCGCCTGAGGCCGGAACATCGGATTCCCCCTTTCTTCGGCCGGCCGATGGCCTCCTTAGGGCTTTCGCGTCCCGGACGTCCCGCGGAGGGTCTGGGCGGGCTCAAGCGGAATGATGAACGCCCCGCGCTCTTCATCCCACCGGCCGGAGCGCTTTCCGACGGGATAACCTCCCGGCCGGTCGCGGAACAGCTCCTCGACGAAAAGGCTGCGGTCGCCCCGGCGGTTGATCTGCTTGAGGAGCAGCCCTCCGCTTGCGGCGCGCCTGACGGGCATGAGCCACAGTTCATCGTCGCGAAGCAGGGCGATGACCGTATGTGTCGGAAAACGAGCCGCTTCTTCCGCCGTCAGGTGCAGGTACCCTTTCTCTGTAAACTCAACCACCTGGCATCCCCTGCGCCTGGGGTTCACCCCCCGCGTTTTGCACAAGCAAAGCGGCCAGCCGCTCCATCGCCGCTTCGACTTCCGGACTTAACCCCACGCCGTACTCGAGATCTTTGGCTTCGATCAGGTAAATCGTCACGTCCTCCGGAAAGCGCTCTTTGAGGAGCCACCGCCCGACGGCGAGGGCGTGATCCCAGCGGAAGTCGTGCAGGTTGATCGCCGTAAGCGGCGGCGTCTCCGCTTCCGCCCCCGGCAACTCGAAGATCGTTCCCGGCTCGGCGCCGGTCTTGGCGGCGTCGACGATGATGAGGCGCTTGGCGTCCTGGATCTGAAACACGACGTCCATCCCGGCGGTGCCGCCGTCCGCCAGGCGGACGCCGGACGGCGGCCCGAGCGCCCAGAGCCGCCGGATGAGCGTCGGGCCGACCCCGTCGTCTCGTCGGAGCAAATTGCCGCAGCCGATGATGATCGTGGACACGTCGGCTCCCCTCATCAGAACTGGGTCACTTCATACTTCGCGATCTCTTGCTTGGTCTTCGCATCGTAGGCGTGGACCGTGCACACGAGGCACGAGTCGTAGCTCTGGGCGATGTGGGCGAGCTCCACCGGATCTTCGGGATTTCGGATCGGCGTGCCGATCATCGCCGTCTCGATCGGACCCCGCTGATCGTGCCGGTCGCGCGGGCCGATGTTCCACGCCGTCGGCGTGATCACCTGGTAGTTTTCGATCTTCCCGTCCTTGAGCACGATCCAGTCGGCGAGGGCCCCGCGGGCGGCCTCCGTCGCTCCGAAACCGCGCCCGTCCGGAAGTTCCTTCGGCTTGATGTAGAACTTGTCGTTCAGGTCGATGCGCCGGAGCCACTCCTTGACGCGCAAGTAGTACTTCGGCGCCTCGTGCATGCGGGCGAGGACCCGGACCATGACGCTCGGACCGATCTCCTTGACGATGTTGTAGATGAGCGGATCGTAGTCCTGATGCTTTTCGGCGCCGGGACGGCCGGCGATCACCTGGCGCGCCAGCGGTCCGGCTTCCAGGGCGAGCTCGCCGATCCCGGGAACGTCGTAGCGCGGCGCCTTGGCCCAGGTGTACTTGCCTTCTTTGGCGCCTTCCTGCGGATCGATCGGCTCGGTGACGCCGTCAAACGGGTGATACGCGCCGCCGCCGCGGAAGAAGGAATACGTGTGATCTTCTCGGACGCGCATCTGGTCGAAATCGTGGAAATTCTCCCCGTCGTAGACGCCGGAGCGGGAGATGAGCGCCCGGTTCCGGCCCTCGATCGTCGGGAACCGGTAGAGATCCGGCTCAAAGAAGCTGCCCATCGCGATGAAGCGACCCGGACCGCGGCCGTACTTGTCGAGGCCGATGTCCATGCTGTAGCGGATGAAGAGGCCGAGGTCGGAATCGCGGTGTTCGGGCTTTTCCTCCAGCCAGTTGAGGACGTCTTTCCACGTCTTGTTCTCCAGCCAGCGCTCCACCGAACAGCCGAGCCAGACCTTCTCCAGCCAGTATTCGCGATAGTGCTCGAGGATGGAGATCGAACGCGTGACGTCGGAAAGCGTCGGCGCGCACATCACGCCTCCGGGGACCATGAAGCTGGAGTGAGGCCACTGGCCGCCGAAGATGGCGTAGATCTCCACCGGCTTCGCCGACTCGATGACGCCGATCTCATAACTCGTGCCCGTAAACGGCGCCCACCGCTTCACCACCTCGTCGTACAGCGGCGATTTCTGGTAATTTTTATGGGTCAGGCCGATGGCGAAGAGGGCGTAAAACCACCGCGGCATGCTCTGCAGCGTCTCCACCGCCTGCGCGATGTTCCGGACAAGCGTCGCGTTCGGCGGGACCTCCGTGCTCCAGGCGGTGTCTATGGCATAGACCGCCTTCGTCAAGTGGCTGCCGCCGCAGATGCCGCAGATGCGCGGCGTGACGATGAGACCGGCCTGCGGGTCTTTGCCCTTCAGGATGATCTCAAACCCGCGGAACATCGTCGCTTCCGTCCACGCGTCGACGACGACGCCGTTTTCGATGGCGACGCGGACGTCCAGATCGCCTTCCACGCGGCCGAGCGAGTGCACCTTGAGATCCTTCCGATCGATCGTCTTGATTTCGGACCCTTTTTGGCTCATCGTGCTCCACCGCCTTTTCGTATCGTTCTGATCACGATCGTCCTGATGCGATCGCCGTGTGCCGGCATGACCCCGCGGACGACATCAAGGCACGAACATCTCTTCTTTGGCCCATTTCGGCGCCGCCGCCCGCGAAACCGCCGCACTGATCGAATAGCTCAGGGAGTCGACGCCCGGCGGCACTTCCTTCGGAATCGAGCCGAGCACCTTCTGCGTCTTGAACACCGTTCCCGGCGCGAGGTCGAAGAACGGGAACTGCGGTTCCGTGCACCCGATACACGGCATCCCGGAGCGCGTCTTCGACGATTGCCGGTTCCAGAGGATGCGGTTGCACGGCGAATGCGTCAGCGGACCGCGGCAGCCCTGCTCATAGAACAAGCACCCTTTGCGCGTGCCCTGGCCGAACTCTTCCACCGGCTCCTTCCACTCGAAGTACTGCACGCGCGTGCAGCCGGTCTGCGTGAACGTCTTGAAGAACGTCTGCGGGCGCTGCAGCTCGTCCAGCTGGATGTCCTCCAGCCGGCCCGTGGCGACGGCCACGAGGATCTGCGTCACCCAGTCCGGGTGCGCCGGGCAGCCCGGAATGTTGATCACCGGAAGGCCGGCCTTGGAGCGGAAGTCCTTGCCCAAAAACCCGCCGCGCTCGCCTTTTAGGTACTGCAGGCCGACCGACTCCGACGGGTTCGGCTTCGTCGCCGGGATGCCGCCCCAGCAAGCGCAATCGCCGACGGCGACGACGAAATTCGCCTTGTGGGCGAGCTCCCAGATCCAGTCTTTCTTCGGCCGCTCGTGGAACATGTCGTAGCGCCCCGTGCCGTTCGGCCCCTGGATGACCGTCCCCTCGAAGACGAGGATATCCAGGGGGATTTCGTCGCTTAAAATCTGTTCCAGCAGGTGCTGGACCTGATGGCCGAACTCCATCGAAATGGAGTGATGATACAGGATGTTGATGCCGAAGTCCCGGACGAGGTCGATCACCGTCGGCTCGTCGGCGTTCAGAAACGACTGCGTGTTCCCGTTGCACGCCCCGCCGTGCATCCACAAGAGATTGGCCATCCCAGGCACCTCCGTCCCCATCGCATGATCCGTCCGACGCATGCGTCCGCCGCTTCGAAGCGCTCAGACCGCCCGAAAGCGGTCGGAATCCTCCGTCGACCCCGCCAGGAGCACGGGGACGGCCGGAAGGCGGATCCCCTCACCGCGCCCGGGCGGCGGCTCGGCCTGCCAGAAGCCGCTCGAGCCAGCGGTCGAGGCCGGCGCCGGTTCGGGCGGAAATCTCCAGCACCTCGATCCCCGGGCGGACCCGCTCGACGGCTTCCTGAAACCGCCGGCGATCGAAGCCGACGGCCTCGGCGAGATCGATCTTCGTGACCACCGCCAGATCGGCGCTGTTGATGAGCGTCGGGTACTTCTCGGGCTTGTCCTCTCCTTCGGTGACCGAAAAGAGCACCGCCCGCTCGTTTTCGCCGAGATCGTAGCTGGCCGGACAGACGAGATTGCCGACGTTTTCGATGAAGAGAAAATCGAGCGAACCGAGATCCCATCCCTCGATCGCCCGGGCGACCATCTCCGCCTCCAGGTGGCAGACGGTGCCGGTCGTGATCTGTCGGACCGCCGCCCCGCTCGCCCGAAGCCGCTCGGCGTCGTTGTCCGTCGCGAGGTCGCCGACGACGGCGGCCACCCGCCATCCGGCGCCGGCAAGCCGCCGCATGAGCTCGGTGAGCGCCGTCGTCTTCCCGGCCCCCGGCGCGGAGACGAGGTTGACGACGTAGACGCCCGCCGTCCGAAACCGCTCCCGAAGCTCTCGGGCCAAAAGATCGTTTTTTTTCAGCACGTTTTGCCGGATCTCCACGATGCGCGGCGTCATCGTCATCGGTTCCCCTCCTCGTCCGCCTCGCCTTCCAGGGCGTAAAGCTCCAGCTCCCGCCCCGCCCGGACGTCGCCGGACGGCGTCCCGCACACCGGACAGCGGGCCGGCACCGGCGCCGGGAGCGACCGCTCCGTCCGGCATGTCGGGCAGTAGATCGCCACGGGGACGTCTTCGATGATGAGGCGCGCGCCTTCCACCGCCGTCCCCGCCGCGGCGATGTCGTAGGCAAAGCGGAGGGCTTCCTGGACCACCCCGGAGAGGGCGCCGACCCGGACGTGGAGCGCCGTCACCCGGCGAAGGCCCATCCGGTCGGCGTTTTCCACCGCCAGCTCGACGAGCTGATGGGCGATCGAAAGCTCATGCATGGGTGAGCTCCCGCGACAGATGTCGCGCCAGGCCGAAGACGAAGTTGAGCGCCGGCTGAAGCTCCGGATCGCTCAGGGCCCGCATGAGGCCGATCAGGCCGACGCGTTTCTGGAGCGCCGAAGGCTCGGCGGCCTCCACCGCCGCCCGTTGCATCGCCCGGGCGACCTTTCCGACCAGGGCGATCGAGCGCGTATCGAGCACGTCCTCCTCGAAGAGCGCCCGCACCGCCGGGGAATCGAGCACTTCCTGGACCCGCCGCCCGGCCTGGAAGACCGTCTCGATCCGCTCGGCGATCTCCGGCGTCCGGAGGCCGTCCCGAAGCACCTGGATGAGGCCGTTCACCGAATCCGCAAGCTCCGGTCCCCGTCGGAAAAATCCGTCGATCATCTCGACGAGCGCCTCGACGGTCTCCAGCTTATCCAGAAGCCGGATGAGCCGCTCGATCGTCGCGGGGTCGGACAGCCGCTCGACGAGCTCCCGATCGAGGGCGAGGTCGAGCTCCCGCACCGCTTCCGTCAACATGCTCCCTCCTTTCTCCCCATCGGCCCTCGCAAAAGCCTTCCCCCTCCGCTCGCGACTCGAGGCCGGACGCACCGACGTCAAGGTTCTGAAGGCGCCGACCCCGCCGCCGGCGCGGCAACCCCTCCTTTCCTCGGATCCGGCCCGCACCGGGCCGTTGCCTCAATACCCCCGGGGGTAAATGGCCGATGAATTCATCAGTTGCTATATTTCAGAAATCATGCTGCAAAAGAAGTTTTTCGCCACCCGGGTAGCATTAATTTAATCCGCCCGGTTTGAAATGTCAAGATCATTTTTTTCATTAGCTTTAGTTTATTGTTGTATAATGATACGCTTATAGAGCGCTTCGTACCGCGCCACCTGGGCCGCCGGCGAAAACCGCTCGGCGACCCGCCTTCGGCCCGCCGCCCCCATCCGCCGCCGGAGGCCCGGGTCGTCGAGAAGGCGCCGGACGGCCGCCGCCATCGCGGGGACGTCCCCGACCGGGAGCAAAAATCCCGTCACGCCATCTTCGACGACCTCCGGAAGCCCCCCGGCGGCGCTCGCCACGACCGGCACTTCGGCGGCCATCGCCTCCGCCGCCGCAAGGCCGAAGCTTTCCTTCTCCGACGGAAAAAGGAGCACGTCGGCGGCGGCGTACACCGCCGCCACGTCGTCGATTCGGCCGAGGGCGTGCACGTCCTCGGCGACGCCGAACGCCTCGGCGAGCGCCAGCGCCCGAGCGTGCTCCGGCCCGTCGCCGACGAGAAGGAGGCGCGCCCGGTGCGTCTTTCGAACTTCGGCGAACACCCGAACGACGTCGCCGACGCGCTTGATCGGCCGGAAGTTCGATACATGGAGCAGCAAAAATTCCCCCGCCGGTGCCAGGGCGCGGCGAAGCGCCGCCGCCCGGGGCGGCGGACTCGAACGCGGCGGGAAGCGGTCGGGGTCGACGAAGTTGTGGATCACCTCGATCGGCCGATCGGTGCCGAAGACGGCCCGGGTTTCGTCGGCGAGGTGATGCGACACGGCGGTCACGGCGTCGCTCGCTTCGATGCCGAGGCGGACCGCCGCCGTGAGGGCGTAGTCGTACGCGTGCAAGAAGATGTCGGTGCCGTGGAGCGTCGTCACCGTCTTCACCCGGTGCCCCGGCACCATCGCCCGGGCAAGGAAGGCGCTGGTGGCAAACGGGACGGCGTAGTGGACGTGCAGGATGTCGAGGTCGGCGTGCCGGATGACGTCGGCCATCTTCGCCGCCAGCGCCAGTTCAAACGGCGGGTGGCGGAAGACGTCGTACGCCGGCGGCTCGACGACGTGGACGACGAGGCGGTCTTCCAGATTTCGCAAACGAAACGGCGTCCCGTCGGAAATGACGTGGACCTCGTGCCCCCGCCGGGCGAGGGCGCGGGCGAGTTCCGAGGCGAGCACGCCGGATCCGCCGACCGAGGCATAGCAGGCGATGCCGATCCGCATCCCCTCACCCCCCGCCGCCGTCCCAGTAGACGAGATGATGCCGGCCGTCGAGGGGAAGGGAAAGCGACCGCCACCGTTCGCGCCATGCCTCGAGCCCGTGCCGGACGATGAAGTGAAACGGCCCGATCACCCGCTCCTGCGTTCGGTCGAGGGGGGCGAGGAGCTGCCGGATCCGCTCGAAGCGCCGGGCGGCGCCGTCGAGCCGTCGCTTTTCCGCCTGCAGGGCCCGGGCGGCGAGAAAATCAACATGCCCTAAAATCTTGCGCAAATTTTCCTCGGCCATCGGGCCGAGCCCCTTTTCGAGCGCCGCAAGTTCCGCCACGAGCGGCGCATACAGCGCCTCGATCGCCCGGCGGATCTCCTGAAACCGCTCCTCGAGCCGCCGGGCCGTTCCCTGCGCCTCGAGCCACGCCGCCTGACACGCCTCGATGTACGCCGGATTGGCCACCGCCCGGTGGGCCTCGCCGCCGACGTCCTCGAGCGCCCGGGCGAGGGACGGCTCGACGACGGTCGCCTGAAAGCGCGGCACCGCCGGCGGGAGCACGAGGCGGAGCGCCCGAAACGCCTCCTTGAGCTCCGCCCAGTAGGCGACCTCGCTCGGCCCGAGGACGGCGGCGAGGACGGGAAAGAGCATCTCCTGCATGATCGGCCGCGTGCCGGCGGCGGTCGACAGCCGTTCCGGCGCCGCCTCCGCGAGGGCGAGGAGCTCCGCCGTCGAAAACCGGTGCTCCCCGCGCCGATCGGAAAAGCCGTCGCCGGCGAACCGAAGCCCGACCCGGCCCGTCGCTTCGGTGTGGAGAAAAAGATAGGCCCCGTCCGCCGCGTCGAGCTGCGGCGAAAACCCGAGGTCCCGGACGCCCGCCGCGCCGGCCGCCAGCGCCTCCCGGACCGCCGGCGCCGCCTCGATGAGCCGGCGAAACGCCGGCCGTTCGACGGCCCGGAGCCGGGGGTCGTCGCTGTCGAGGAAGACGAGCCCGGTGCCGGCGAAAAGCCGCGCCATCAGGCGACCGAAGACCTGAACGAGGCTCCCGCCGCCGGCCACGGCGTCGCGGAGGAGCGCTTCGGCCGCCGGCTTGAACTCCGTCTCCGGCCAGGTCGCGGCGAGGCGGTCCGCCGCCTCCCGGAGCGCCGCCTCGGAGAGGTGGAGGCGGCTTACGGAAAGGCGCCGCTCGGGGTTCGGCGGCTCGAGGGCGATCTTCTCTATGGTCCAGTCCGGCCGGAGGGCATAAAGCCCCCCGACCTCGGCGAAGTCGTGGTCTTCCCCGGCAATCCAGAAGACGGGGACGACCCGCTCGCCGAGGCGCGCCGAAAGGTCTTCGGCGAGCCGGAGAACGCTCAAGGCCTTCAGAAAAACAAAGAGCGGCCCGCCGAAGAGCGTCGCCTGATGGCCGCCGACGACGACCGGCGCCCCGGCGGCGATGGCGTCGATCGATGCCATCGCCCGCTCGTCGGCGCCGATCTCCCGGTTGAACGCCCGGAGCGCCTCGGCGACGGCGGCGGCGTCGAGGCGAAGCGGCCGGGTCGCCGCGAGGGCGGCGAGGCGCCGGCGCCACGTTCCCGCATCCCACGGGTCCGCCTCAAAGCGCCCGAGCGCCTCCGGCCGCCGGTCGACGTAGGCCGCGTAGAGGGGCGGCAAAAGCGGTACTGGACATGGTTCAACGCGCATGGATCGACCCCCGCGTTAATTTTGCATAATGAAATCCCGCTCCGCCCGCTCGCCTTCCCGGAAGATCCGCAGAATCTGGTACTTCGTATTCCGCTGGGCCGGGATGCGGCCGGCTTCCCGGATGAGGTCGAGGATGAGATTCGTGTTCACCTTGTAGGTGCAGGCGGCGGCGGAGACGACGTTTTCCTCGATCATCGTCGAACCGAAATCGTTGCAGCCGTACGAGAGCGACAGCTTCCCGACTTCCGGCCCCATCGTGACCCATGACGTCTGAAAGTTCGGTATGTTGTCGATCATGAGCCGGGCGATGGCCAGGTTTTTCAGGTACTCTTCGGCGCCGATCTTTCGCGCCGGGAGATGGGTGTTCTCCGGCTGGAACGTCCAGAGGATAAAGGCGAGGTAGCCGACGGCGCCGATCGCCTTCGCCCGGTCCTGCGACTCCCGGAGGCGGATCATGTGGAGCAGCCGCTCTTCGACCGTCTCGCCGAAGCCGATGACCATCGTCGCCGTCGTGTGGAGCCCCACCCGGTGGGCCGTCTCCATGATGTCGATCCACTCGCGCCAGGAGCCCTTCCGCTTGGCGATCTTCATCCGGATGCGGTCGTCGAGGATCTCCGCCCCGGCGCCGGGGAGCGAGCCGAGCCCGGCCTCTTTCAGCAGCCGGAGCACCGCTTCGATGCTTTTCCCGGAGACCTCGCTCATTTTTTTGATCTCGATCGTGGAAAACGAATGGATGTCCACCTGCGGAAAGCGGGCCTTGATCTTCCGAACGAGATCGAGGTAGTACTCGAGGGGAAGATCCGGGTGCGTCCCGCCCTGCATGAGGAGCTCCGTGCCGCCAACGTCGACGAGCTCCTGTATTTTTTGCATGATCGTCTCCTCGTCCAGGACGTACCCCTCCGGGTGGCCCGGCGGCCGGTAAAAAGCGCAGAAGCGGCAGTAGGTATCGCAGATATTGGAATAGTTGACGTTCCGGCCGATGACGAACGTCGTGATGGGAAACTCCGGATGAAAGGCGAGCATCCGCTCATGGGCCGCGGCGCCGAGCTTTTCGATGTCGTTCGAATCGTAAAGCAGGAGCCCGTCTTCCAGCGAAAGCCGCTCGCCGCGCCGGGCGCGGTCGAGCACCGCATCGATCTGGGCCATCCCTCTCCCCGCTTTCTCTCCGGCATCGGATGCCGTTTTCTCCGCATCGGCAAGCGTCTCACGACGCCTGCCCGGTTGCCTCCTTTTGCACAAGCGGAGCCTCGAAATCCCTTCCCGGCACCGGCGGGACGGCCCCGAGGCGCCGGCCGAACGGACGGGCGCCCCGTCACCGCGCCCGGGGCCCGGCGGCCGGAGGGCACAGGCGGCGGTTCGGACCGCCCATGAAGACGACCTCGCTCCGGGTGCGGATCCGCTCGACGAGCCGGTGCGCCCGGAGCTCATCGATCACCCCGTCCCGGGCCGCCCCGCCGTACAGCTCCAGAAGATCCTCCGGCGGAAGGTTCGACGTAAAAAGCGTCGGCCGGCCGCCTTCCGCGCGGGTCGAGAGGACCGGCAAAAGCACCGCGTCCCGCACCCACGGCGTCACCTGCTCTGCGCCGAGATCATCCAGGATGAAGACGTCGACGGTCATGAGCTCCCGGAGCTGGTCGAGAAACGTCTCGTCGCCGACGCCCGCCCGAAGCTCCGAAACGAGCGCCGGGACGTAGGCGAAAAAGACCGACACCCCGGCGTCGACGAGCGTGCCGGCGATGGCCGCCATAAGGTAGCTCTTTCCGACGCCGAACGGCCCGTACACATACAGGCCGCGGGCCCCGGCTTCCGGGCGGCCGGACCTTCTGATCTGCCGGGCCAAAAAGGCCTCCGCCGCCGCGATCGCCCGGGCGTTGTGCTCGTCCCGGACGAGGTCGCCCATCCGAACGGCGCGAAGTTCTTCCGGAATCGACAGCGTCCGAAACAGCCGCCGCCGGCGGGCCGCCTCCCGGGCCTGCCGCTCGAAGGCGCACGGTTCGTAGGCAAAGATGAGACCGCCGTCTTCCCCCCGCCGGGGGACCGGCACGTGACCGCGGAAGGCGTGCGTGCAGGCCGAAAGCCCCGGACAGCCGGCGCAAGACGCCGCCTCCTCCAGGTAGCGGAGGAGGGCCGGCGCCGACCGGAGGGCGGCCTCCGGCGCCACGCCGAGGGCGTCGAGGAGCTCACGAACCCGCGGGTCGGAAAGAAGCCGCCCTTCGAGCTCTGTCCCCTTCGGCCGATCCAGAAGGCCGTCCGGCGCCGCCCGCCGGAGCGCCGCTTTGATCGGCTCAAACATCCGCCTCCCCCTTTCCCGACGCCGGCTCCCCCGCCGCCTCCCACGCCCGGCGCTCCGCTTCCAGTTGGGCGACGATGTACGCCGGCAGCCGCCGGCGCCGGTCGCCTTCCGCCGGCGTCCGCCGGGGCGGCCCCCCTTTGGTCGTTCGGGCGCCGGCCGTCATCTGGCGCCGGTACTCGGCCCGGGCGTAGGCGAGGGCCTCTTCGGCGGTCTGAAAGCCTTTCCGCTTCCAGCTGGCGGCGATTTTTTCCGTGAAGGCCCGAGGAAACTTGTGGTCTTTGACGAGCAGGACGTAATCGATGAGGACGTTGGTCACCTCGGCGGGAAGGCCGATCTCTTCGAGGATCGTCCGGACGAGCCGCTCGTCGGCCGGGGAAAGCTCGCCGCCGCCCTGATAGTTCCGGAGCAGATCGTACGGCGAGACCGACTTCAGATAGCGGAGATGCCGTTCGAACTGCGCTTTCGGGTCGGTCGGCCGGGCGGCGTCCGGCGCCGGCCCGGCGGCGCCGCCCGGCCCGGCCGCCCGCCGGACCTCGGAAGGCGGCAACCCCGGCGCCCGCTCGACGGCGGCCAGGCGCCGCTCCCCGGCCCGGCGGATCGCCCGAAGGAGCGAGCGCGCCTCGGCGGACAGATCGGCGACGATCCGGGCCGGTACCGCCTCCGGGTACGCCTCGCGGAAGGGAGCGGTCACCTCCTCCCCCGGCTCGGCCGCCGGCCGGTCGTCCGAGGCGAGGCCGTATCGTTCGGCCAACCGCTCGAGCTCTGCCGGTCCCAGCCGGTCGATGAGGAGCGCCAGGAGGACGTCGCTGGCGGCCACCTGCTCCGGCCGGAGGGGAGACTGCAGCTGCAAAAAGAGAACGTTCTGTGACCGTTCGGCAAACGTCCGGAGAAGCCCGACCCCCTCCAGCCGGCGGCGGACGTCGTCGAACCGCTCCGCCTCCGCCGGCCGAAAGCCGAGGCGGGCGTAAAAGGCCGCCGCCGGCACCGGCCCGGGAGCCGGCCGCCGGTCGACGAGGGCGAGGTAGAGGCCGTAGGCCTCCAGGCCGATGACCGGGAGATACCAGTCGGCCAGCGTCGATCGATCCGCCGGCGACAGCGCCGGCGGATCGCCGACGATGATCCACCCGCTTTCCGGCATCACCGCCCCTCCTTTTCCGCCTTCCACCACCGTTCGACCGGCGGCCGTCGGCCGAGCGCCGGAAGCCCGACGTGCACCCCCTCCCGGACCCAGACGACGGCCTCCGGCCGGACGAGGGGGACAAGCGGCGCCGCCGCGGCGATCCGCTCGAACGCCTGCCGGAGGACGGCGCCGTCTTCCGTCCCGGGAATCGCCCGGTAGGCGGCGGAGAGGGCCTGATCGACGACCGGATCCGAAAAATGCATCACGTTCAGCCCGAGGCGGTCGACGTCGTGGGGGGTGCCGAGGAGGCGCCACCACTCGCCGACGACGTCGGGGTCGGCGAGCGGCCAGAGGAACGCCGGCGAGCCCTCCCCGGCCATCACCTTCGCGTAAAACGCTTCCCGGGGAAGCCCCTCGCCGGCGATCGACCAGCCGGAGGCCTGAAGCGCCGATACGATCGCCGGCGCCAGGGCGGCGCCGAAGGGGTGATCCCGATCGTAGGCGAGGGAAAGGGCGCCTGGCCCGCCGGCGTCGGCAGGCGCCTTTCCGGCGTTTCTCTTTTCCCCGCCCGTTTCCCCGACCGGCCGGCCGGCCGAACGGGCCGTCCCGCCGCCCGGATCCGCCGCTTCCGTCCAAAGCCCCGGCGGCCCGTACGCCGCCTCCGGTCGGGCTCGAAACCCGGCGGCCTGAAGCGCCTCGGCCAGCGTCGTCCGGTCGAGGTGGGTCGCCGCCTGCCGGAGCTCCCGGGCAGTCCGTCGGACGTCGAAGGCGAGGAACAACACATACGGCAAAGGCGCCCGATCCTCGCTCCACCGGCCCTCCGGCCGTTCGCCGGCGCGAAGCCGGATGAGGACGTCGGCCCCCTCCGGCGTCGCCCCCGGCTCGACCGTCGCGATCTCCACCCGATCGAGGAGCGCCGCCCGGCCTTCCGGCGTCTCCGCCCGGACGAGGACGAGCCGGCCGGGACCGGCTTCGGCGACGCGGTACGGGCCGGTCCCCGGCACCTCGCCGGCGCGAATCCGGTCGACAAACGCCCGGACCGCCGCCCGCCCGTCCGGCACCGGAAGCGCCGCCGCCGGAAAGATCGGCGCCTGAAGCGCCCGGAAAAAAAGCGCCGTCGGCGTCCGGGCCCGGAGGACGACGGCATCGCCCTCCTCGGCGACGGCGAGGGCGGCCTCGTCCCCGCGGCTCCGGTAGGCGGACGACCCTTCCAGCGCCGACAGGTGATCGCGAAACGCCCCCGTGTAAAACGGGCTCAAATAAAGCGAAAGCGACCGCCGAACGTCCGCCGCCGTCACCGGCGCCCCGCCGTCGAACCGGGCGCCGTCCAGGCGCAGGCGGACGACGACCGCCTCGCCCGCCCGCTCGATCCGGACGTCCCGGGCGAGATCGCCGACGAGCCGCCCGCCTTCGAGGCGGACGAGCCCCCGGTAGACCAGGGACCAGGACGGATCCGGCCGCACGATCGCCTCCTCGAGGCCGAGCGGGTCTCCCGCAACCGGCGCCTCGGTGGCGATCTTGAGCGTCCCGCCGCGCACCGGCCCGTCGTCGGCCGGATGGGGAGCGGAAGCCGGCGGCCGAGCCCCGCCGTCCGGCGCAGGCGGCGCGGGCCGCGGACAGCCGGAAAGAAACGCCGCCGCCAACGCGATCAGGACGCCGGCGGAGATCCTCCTCCCCGGCCGACCGGCGCTCACGGATCTTCCTCCTCCCGGCCTTCCGCCGGCCCACCGGCATCGGCGCGATGTTCCCCTGCCCCGGCGGCCGCCGGCCGCCGCGCTTCCAGCCGGCTGAGCTCCTCCAAAAAGCCGTCGATATCCGCAAACGCCCGGTAGACGCTCGCAAACCGGACGTACGCCACCTGATCGACGTCGAGCAGGCGTTCGAGCACCGCCTCGCCGATCGCCGTGCTCGCGATCTCCCGCTGGCCCCGGGCGCGGGCTTCCCGCTCGACGTCTTCGGCGATCGCGCGCATCGTCTCGAGGCTCACCGGCCGCTTGACGCACGCCCGCATGAGCCCCCGGACGATCTTCTCCGCCTGGAACGGCTCCCGGGTGCCGTCTTTTTTGACGACGACGAGCGGTTCCATTTCGACGGTCTCAAACGTCGTAAACCGCTGCAGGCAGCGGACGCACTCCCGGCGCCGCCGGATCGCGCGGCCGTCCTGCGCCGGCCGGCTTTCGAGCACCCGCGTCTCGCCGTGGCCGCAGTACGGGCAGCGCATCCTCCACGCTCCTTCGCGTTTTTTCCATTATAGCACACCGGGCGCCCCGCTCCGAGGCGCCCGGTTCCCGCGTCCCGCCGCGACCGCGTCAGCCGAAACGGCCGGTGATGTAGTCTTCCGTCTCCTTTCGCTTCGGCCGCTGAAAGAGCTCCGCCGTCGCCGCGTGCTCGATCAGGCGGCCGTTTAAGAAAAAGGCCGTCTCGTCCGAGATGCGGGCCGCCTGCTGCATGTTGTGGGTGACGATGACGATCGTGTAGCGCGACCGGAGCTCGTCGATGAGCGCCTCGATGCGGGCGGTCGAGATCGGGTCGAGGGCGCTCGTCGGCTCGTCCATGAGGACGATCTCCGGCTCGACGGCGAGCACCCGGGCGATGACGAGGCGCTGCTGCTGGCCGCCGGAAAGCCCGAGGGCCGACTCGTGCAGCCGGTCCTTCACCTCGTCCCAGAGGGCCGCCGCCCGGAGGCTCCGCTCGACGATCTCGTCGAGACGCCGCCGATCCCGGATGCCGTGGATGCGGGGGCCGTAGGCGATGTTGTCGTAGATGCTCAAGGGAAACGGGTTCGGCCGCTGGAAGACCATGCCGATCTTCTTCCGCACCTCGACGATGTCGACCCCCGGGGCGTAGATGTTCTTCCCACGCCAGAAGACTTCCCCGGTGATGCGGACGTCCTTGACGAGATCGTTCATCCGGTTCAGAGAGCGGAGAAACGTCGATTTTCCGCTCCCGGACGGGCCGATGAGGGCGAGAACGCTTCGCTCCCGCACGTCGAGGGAAATGTCGAACAGGGCCTGCGCCCGGCCGTAATACAAATTAAGACCGCGCACGCTGAGCACGGTCTTCGCTTTCGTCTCCGTCGTCAAGGCGATCCCCCGTCTTCGGCCGTTCTGGCGGAGCGCCCCCGGCGTTCGGCCGACGCGCCCACCGGCGCCCAGCCCAAGCGAATCCGACGCTCAGCCAAAGCGGCCGCTCACGTAGTCTTCCGTCTCCTTCCGGGACGGCCGGGTGAAGATCGTCTTCGTGTCCGCGTATTCGATGAGTTCGCCGTTCAGAAAGAAGGCCGTCCGGTCGGAGATCCGGGCCGCTTGCTGCATATTGTGCGTCACGATGATGATCGTGTAGCGCTTTTTCAGTTCGAAAAGGAGCTCTTCGATCTTCGCCGTCGAGACGGGGTCGAGAGAACTCGCCGGCTCGTCCAGGAGAAGGATCTCCGGCTCGACGGCGAGCGCCCGGGCGATGACAAGACGCTGCTGCTGGCCGCCGGAAAGCCCGAGGGCCGACTCGTGCAGCCGGTCCTTCACCTCGTCCCAGAGGGCCGCCGCCCGGAGACTTCGCTCGACGATCTCGTCAAGGTCCTTCTTTTTCCGCACGCCGTGAAAACGGGGGGCAAAAGCGACGTTTTCATAAATCGACTTGTTGAACGGGTTCGGCCGCTGCCAGACCATCCCCACCCGCTTCCGGAGCGCCCACACGTCGACGTCCGGGCGACCCACGTCGACGCCGTCCAGGAGAATTTGCCCCGTCGTCCGGGCCGTCGGAATCGTGTCGTTCATCCGGTTCAGCGACCGGAGGTACGTCGATTTACCGCAACCCGAAGGGCCGATGAGGGCGGTGATCTCGTGTCTGTAAAACTTGAGGCTCACGTCTTTGATCGCGTGGACGTCGCCGTAGTAGACGTTGAGCGACCGCGTCTCAATGGCAACGGCGCCTTCGGCGGCCGGTTGACTGACCGCCCGATCTTCCGCTTCTTCCAGCGCGCGGGTCTCAGACCACCGATCGACGACCCAGACCGGCCTCGGCGGGGCGCTGGTGAGCGAGTCGGTCACGATGATCCACCACACTTTCTCCGGTTGTGCTGCGGCGAGCCTCCGGGCGCGCAGCGGGGTGCCGGGGCCCTCCTTCTCCCGCTCTCGCTTTCAGTTTACCGCATCTCTCCGGAGGGCGAAAAGACACCCTTCATGAAAAATCGACAGCTTTTTCCCGTCCCGACCGGATCGCCCCTCAGAGCTTGGCCGCCGTCATCCGCCGGTAGAAAACCCGGGCAAGAAAGCGGGCCATCAGGTTAAAGAGCAAAACCGCGATGACGAGCACCGCCGACGCTCCGGCGGAGACTTCCTTCGCGTCCGGGATGAGCCCTTCGGAGTTCACCTTCCAGATGTTGACGGCGAGCGTTTCACCGGGGCGAAACGGATTGAAGGGCGACGTGGGCGAAAGCGGGTTCCAGTCGTGAAAATCGAGCCGCGGCGTCGACATGCCGGCGGTGAAGATGAGGGCCGCCGCCTCGCCGAACGCCCGGCCGGCGGTGAGGATGGCGCCGGTCACGATCCCCGGAAGCGCCGACGGCAGGACGACGTCGGTGATCGTCCGCCAGCGAGAGACGCCGAGGGCGAGGCTCGCCTCCCGCTGCTCGTGGGGCACCGCCCGGATCGCCTCCTCGCTCGTCCGGACCATGAGGGGCAGGTTGAAAAGCATGAGGGCGAGGGCGCCCCCCATCAGGGTGTAGCCCCAGCCGGTGTAGTAGACGAAGACGATGAGGCCGAAGAGTCCGACGACGATCGACGGGAGCGACGACAACACCTCGATCGCCGCCCGAATCGTGTCGGTCAGCCGACCGGGCCGGGCGTACTCCGCCAGGTAGATGCCGCCGCCGACGCCGATCGGGACGGTAAAGAGCATCGTTAAAAAGAGAATATAAATCGAGTTAAACAGCTGCGGTCCGATGCCGGAGCCGGCGGAGAGGCTCTGGGGCGGGCTCGTCAGAAACGTCCACGAAAGCTTCGGAAGCCCCCGAGCAAGAATGTAGCCGAGCAGTCCGACCAGCAGGACGACGAGGAGCGCCGCGATGAGATAGAAGACGGCCGTCATCACCCGATCGACGATCTTCGCCGTCATCGGGACATCAACCTCCCGCGGCGGCCCACCCAGCGGACGGCGAAGATGAACACCGTCGACATGAGGAGAAGGAGAAGCGCCAGCGACCAGAGGACGTTGTTTTCCACCGAGCCGGCGACGGTGTTCCCCATGTTCATCGTGATGACCGTCGTGATCGTCGAGGCCGGCTCGAGGAGGCTCGTCGGCATGTTCTTGCCGTTTCCGATGACCATCTGCACCGCCAGCGCCTCGCCGAACGCCCGGGCCATGCCGAAGATGACCGCCGTGACGAATCCGGGGGCGCTCGCCCGCATGAGGATGCGCCAGATCGTCTGCCAGCGGGTCGCCCCGAGGGCGTACGAGCCGGCCTTGATCTCCGGCGGGACGGCCGAGAGGGCATCGACGGAAATGCTCGTCACCGTCGGAAGGATCATCACCGCAAGCACCAGAATCCCGGCGAGAAGCCCGAAGCCGAGCCCGCCGACGTGCTCCCGGAGGAACGGCACGATGAGCGTGAGCCCCGTAAAGCCGTAGACGACCGACGGGATGCCGACGAGGATCTCGATCACCGGCTGCATGAGCTTCCGCCCCCAGGACGGCGCGATCTCGGTCATGAAGATCGCCGCGCCGATGCCGATCGGGCCGGCGATGAGGGCCGAGAAAAACGTGACGATGAACGACCCGACGATAAACGGCAGCACGCCGAACTTCGGGCCGCCCTCGGCTTCGGTGAGCGTCGGCCGCCACTCCGTCCCGAACAAAAAGTCCAGCACGTTGACGTGGTTGACGAAAAACGTCGCCAGGCCCCGGGAAAACACGAACAGGTAAATGGCCGCGACGGCGACGAGGATCACCGCCACGGACAAAAGCGTCGCCGCGTAGCCGAGCCGGTCCCGAAAGCCTTCCCGCGTCCGCCGGCCCGCGATCAGGGGACTTGCTTCCATCCGACCCGTCCGTCCTTTCTGCCCGTCCTTCCGGTTCCGCCCGTCCGTTCGCCCGCCGGGCGGTCTGAATCCCACCGTATTATTGTCGATTTTCGTCTGCGGCGCAAGGGCATGCCGGCGCCCGGCTTAGGGTCCGGCCGGATGAGACGGCCGGCGTTGCAGACCGCCCGACGTTTTGCGGGCGCCGGGCCCCCTTTGAGGGAAAATGCCAAAAGGGGGAGCGTGCTCCCCCTTTTGACCTCCTCATGGCGAACCCTGCCTTTATTTCTGCGTCACGTTCCCCGCGGCGTCCCGCTCGACCTTCATCTTCGAGACGGGGATGTAGCCGCCCTCGACGACCGGGCCGTTTTGCACTTCCTCCGAGAGCATGAAGTCGAGGAAGGCCTTCACGACGCCTTGCGGCTCGCCCTTCGTGTACATGTGCTGGTACGCCCAGACCTTGTAGGCGTTCGTGATGACGTTTTCTTCCGTCGGCTCGACGCCGTCGATCTTGAGGGGTTTCACCGACCCGTCGAGATACGAGAAGGCGAGGTAGCCGATCGCCCCGGGCGTTTCGGCGATGATCTTCCGCACCGTGCCGGACGAGTCCTCTTCGATGCCCGAAGCTTCCTCGGCGCCGTTGAGGGCGTACTTCTTGAACGTCGCCCGGGTGCCGGAGCTCGCCGGCCGGTTGACGAGGGTGATCTTCACATCCTTCCCGCCGACGTCTTTCCAGTTCGTGATCTTGCCGGTGAAGATGTCGATGAGCTGCTGCTGCGTCAGGTTGTCGACGCCGACATCGGGGTTCGCGACCGCCGCCATGGCGACGACGGCGACCTTGTGGTCGACGAGGTCCTTCGCCTCTTCCGGCTTCAGCTTTTCTTCGGCAAAGAGGTCGGAGTTGCCGATGTCGACGGCGCCCTGGGCGACCTGAGAAAGCCCCGTGCCGCTTCCGCCGCCCTGAACGGTGATTTTGACGTTCGGATGCTTTTCCATGAACATCTCGGCGGCCTTTTCCACGAGCGGCTGCATGGCCGTCGACCCGGCCGCGGTGATCGATCCGGTCAGTTCGTCGGTCGTTCCCCCTGTGTCCGTCTTCGTCCCTTCCGTTCCGCCGGCGTCCTGATTCGTCCCTTCCGTCCCGGTCGCGTTCTGATCCGCATTCCCGGACGGCGCGCCCTGACCGCCGCACGCCGCCAGAACCGTGATCGCGGCGACCAGCAGCAAAAGAAGCGCCCATCCTTTCCGACCGCTTCGCACCGGCATGCCCTCCTTCATCGCGTGGTTCGGGCCGCGTCTGGGCTCCGTCCAAGTCCTATGATAGCGGCCGGTCGGCGACCGGTGGTTAAGGCTTTGTAAAGAGAACGTAAAGAAACCGTAAAAATGGGATGCAGTCCATTTTTACGGTTAAAACGATCGTGTTATTCATTCATGATCGGCCCTTACGGACGGACGGCGCCGCACGATCGGCGGCGCGATCATCAATACCGATCGGCCCTTACGGCCGGACGGCCGCTTCCGGCTCCGGTCGGGCCCGCTCCGCCGCCGGCCGCCCCCCCGTCGCCTCCCGGTCGGCGATGAGGCGGAGCAAATCGACGATCCGGGCCGAATAACCCCATTCGTTATCGTACCACGCCATCACCTTGACCATGCGGCCGACAGCGTCGAGCGTCGGCCCGTCGACGATCGCCGACCGGTCATCGCCGTTGAAGTCGACCGAGACGAGGGGAAGTTTCGAAACGCCGAGAATGCCCTGAAGCGGCCCGCGAGCGGCGGCCTCAAAGGCCGCGAGGAGCTCCTCCGGCGTCGCCGGGCGGCGAAGTTCAGCGACGAGGTCGACGACGGAGACGTTCGGCGTCGGCACCCGGAGGGCGAGGCCGGTGAGGCGCCCGGCGAGCTCCGGCAGCACCTTGCCGACCGCTTTGGCAGCGCCGGTCGTCGTCGGGATGATCGACTGGCCGCTCGACCGGGCCCGGCGGAGATCTTTATGGGGATTGTCGAGCACCTTTTGATCGTTTGTCACCGCGTGGACCGTCGTCATGAGGCCCGCCTCGACCCCGAACGCCTCGTGAAGGACCTTGACGACCGGCGCGAGGGCGTTCGTCGTGCAGGAAGCCCCGGAGAGGATGTGGTGCCGCGCCGGGTCGTAGTGATGCTCGTTGACGCCGTAGACGAGGGTGACGTCCTCGCCCTTGGCCGGCGCGGTGATGAGCACCCGCCGGGCGCCGGCGGCGAGGTGCTTCTCCGCCCCCGACCGATCGGTAAACTTGCCGGTCGCCTCGACGACGACGTCGATGTCCATCGCCTTCCACGGCAGGCGGGCCGGATCCCGGTCGGCGACGAGGCGGATCGTCCGCCCGTCGACGACGAGGGAATCGTCTTCCGCCCGCACGTCCCGCCGGAAGCGGCCGTGGACGGAGTCGTACGTGAGGAGGTGGGCCAGCGTTTCGGCCGGGTGCGTGGCGTTGACGGCGACGACCTCCAGGCGATCGTCCCCCACCTCGACGATCCGCCGGAGCACCATCCGGCCGATGCGGCCGAACCCGTTGATCGCGATCCGAAGGGTCATGTTCCGGCCTCCCTCGGAATGGGTGTGATCCGTTCCTGCCCTTAATTATAACGGGTATGACACATTCTTCAATATAGGATGGATCAATGGCACAAAAAGGCGCCCGCCCTAGGGCGGGGCCGTTCGATTCGGTCGATCGCCGAGGCGACCGGCCGGATCGACGGACCGGGAGGAGGCCGGCCGCCGGCCGGGCGGCCTAGCTCCCCGCGCCGAGGCGGGCGCCGTGGACCTGGCGATAGCGCGTCTCGAGATAGAGCACCCGGAGGAGGTAGTGGCGCGTTTCGCCGAACGGAATGTCGCCGAGGCGCCGGGCGGTCCCGTCCCAGACACCGGCCTGAAGCCACCGGTCGACGCGCCCTTCGCCGGCGTTGTAGGCGGCGAGGGCGGCAAGGGTGTTGCCGCCGTAACGGTCGAGGAGGTAGCGGAGATACAGGCTTCCGAGGAGGATGTCCGCCTCCGGCGTGCCGAGTTCCTCCGGCGAAAGCCGTCGATCGTATCCGGTGCGCCCCAGGATGTAGCGGCGGGTGTCGTCGAGGAGCTGCATGAGCCCCCGGGCGCCTTTTTCCGAGGCGGCGCCGTGGACGAAACCGCTTTCGGCCCGGATGACCGCCGCGATGAGGGTGGGATCGACCGCCGCTTCCCGGGCGGCCCGGCGGATGGCGTCGGGGTAGTCCAGCGGATACATCCACCGCCAAAGGGGCGGCAGCCGGACGGCCAGGGCGAGGACGAGGAGGGAGAGGACCGAAAGGAGGAACCGCCTAAGGAGCATCCGCGTTTCCCTTCCGCTGGCCCGTCCGGTTCGGCCGGACGGCGTACGCCCAGAGGGCGTCGATCTGCCGGGCAAGCGCCTCGACGCCGCCGCGGTTCACCAGGACGACGTCGGCCCGGGCGCGCTTTTCTTCCATGGGGAGCTGGGCCCGAAGGCGCGCCTCCGCCTCCTCCCGATCGAGGCCGTCCCGGGCCATGAGCCGCCGGAGCTGTTCGGCTTCGTCCACGTAGACGACGACGGTGAGATCGACCGCCCGATCGAGCCCGGTCTCAAACAAAAGCGGCACCTCGAGGACGATCACCGGCGCGCCGGCGGCCCGGAAGCGCTCGATCGACGCCTGCATCCGCCGGCGGACCTCCGGGTGGACGATCGCCTCGAGGTCGCGCCGGGCGGCCGCATCGCGAAAGACGATCCGGCCGAGGGCGGCCCGGTCGAGCCGCCCGTCCGGGTGAAGGACGCCGGCGCCAAAGCGCCGGACGATCGCCGCGAGGGCCGGCGTGCCCGGTTCGACGGCCTCCCGGGCGAGCCGATCGGCGTCGACGACGGCGGCGCCCCGCTCGGCGAAAAGACGGGCGGCCGTGCTCTTGCCGCTGGCGATGCCGCCGGTCAGCCCCACGATCATCGCCGGCCCTCCCCGGCGGGCGCCGCCGCGGCCGCCGACTGGCGGGACGAACGGCGAACGGCGAGCGCCCAGGCGGCCGAAGCCGGCGGCCTTTCGGTCGAGGCGGACGGGGCCCTTCCGTTTTCGGCGCCGACCTCCGGCTGACAGCGGGGGCAAAAGCGGCTTCCCCGGCCGGCGACGACCGTCCGTTCGATCGCGGTCCCGCAGCGCGGGCACGGCTCGCCTTCCCGGCCGTAGACGGCAAGCGCCAGCTGAAAATAGCCGAGGGCGTCGTTCGGGCCCCGGTACGACCGGACGCTCGCGCCGCCCCGGGCGATGCCGTCTGCGAGGACGCCCCGGACGGCGGACCAGAGGGCCGCCGCCTCGTCCGGCCGGAGGCTCCCGGCAGGGCGCCGGGGGTGGATTCCCGCCCGGAAAAGCGCCTCGTCGGCGTAGATGTTGCCGATGCCGGCGACGATCGTCTGGTCGAGGAGGAGCGCCTTGATCGGCCGGCGCCGGTGCCGCCCGAGGCGGGCGAGAAGCGCCGGCAGGTCCCAGGCCGGATCGAGGGCGTCCGGGCCAAGGGCGGCCAAAGGCGGAAAGGCGGCGAGATGCGCCTCCGGCACGAGGTCGAACGTGCCGAACTGCCGCACGTCCCGATAGCGAAGCTCCCGGCCGTCGTCGAGGTGGAAGACGACGTGGACGTGAGGGGGCTCCGGCGTCCCGGCCGGGACGAGGTCGAATTTTCCCTCCATCCGGAGGTGAACGACGAGGACGTCGGGCGAAAGGGCCAGAAGCAGGTACTTCCCCCGCCGGCCGATCCGCCCGAAGGTCCGGCCGACCAGGCGCCGGCAAAACGCCTCGGGTTCCGGCGAGCGGATGAGGCGCGGCAGGCGGACGTCGACCGCCACGATGCGCCGCCCGGAAAGCGACGACTGAAGCCCCCGGCGGACCGTCTCGACTTCCGGAAGTTCCGGCATCGCATCCCCTCCTCCTTTGCCTTCGGATCGTCCCGGCGCACGTCCGAACCGACACCCGGACCGCGCCGGGCCGGCGGATCGGCGATCGCGGACCTCAGACGCTTCGCCGATCGCAGGCCGGCGAACGCGGGCCGGCGTCGCATCGGTGACGCGCATCAGGGGCCCTTCGCGTTCGCAGGCCGACGGCGCGTCCGTCCGGATCATTTGGCGTCGTACCACGTCGGGCCGACGGCGACATCGACCTTGAGGGGGACCCGAAGGCGGGCCGCCTGCTCCATCCGTTCCTTCACCAGGTCGGCGAGGGCCGGCGCATCCGCCTCGGCCACCTCGAAGACGAGCTCGTCGTGAACCTGAAGCAGCATTCGGGCCCGAAGGCCCGCCGAGCGGAGGGCCCGATCGACGTCGAGCATCGCCTTTTTGATGATGTCGGCGGCCGTCCCCTGGATGGGCGTGTTCATCGCCGCCCGTTCGGCAAAACTCCGGCGGGCAAAGTTTTTGTCCCGAATCTCTGAAAGCTCCCGCCGCCGGCCGAGCAGCGTCTCGACGTAGCCCCGCTCCCGAGCCCGGGCGACCGCTTCGTCGAGGTAGCGCTTGACGTCCGGATACGTGGCGAAGTACCGCTCGATGAACGCCGCCGCCTCTTTCCGGCCGATCCCGAGGTTCTGGGAGAGGCCGTAGTCGCTGATGCCGTAGATGATGCCGAAGTTGACCGCCTTCGCCTGCCGGCGGTGAAGCGGCGTGACCGCTTCCCGGGAAAGGCCGAAGACGTCCATCGCCGTCTGGGTGTGGATGTCTTCGTCCCGGTGGAAGGCGTCGACGAGCTTCGGGTCGCCGGAGAAGTGGGCGAGCACCCGGAGCTCGATCTGGGAGTAGTCCGCCGAAAGGATGAGAAAACCGGCTTCCGACGGGACGAACGCCTTCCGGATCTTTCGGCCTTCCTCGACCCGAACGGGGATGTTCTGGAGGTTCGGGTCGCTGGACGAAAGCCGGCCGGTGGCGGTGAGGGCCTGGTGGAACGTCGTGTGGATTTTGCCGTCGTCGTGGATCGCCGCGACGAGCCCGTCGATGTACGTCGAGCGGAGCTTCGTGAGCAACCGGTAGTCGAGGAGCTTCGGGATGACGGGATGGTACGGGGCGAGCTTCTCCAGCGTCTCGGCGTCGGTGGAATAGCCCGTCTTCGTCTTTTTGAGGGGCGGGATGCCGAGCTTGTCGAACAGGATCTCGCCGAGCTGCTTCGGCGAGTTCAGGTTGAAGCGGACGCCGACGGCGCGGAAGATCTCTTCCGCCACGGCGGCGATCTTGGCATCGAGCTCGGCGCCGTACGCCTCGAGGGCCGCCCGGTCGACGGCGACGCCGGCGAGCTCCATCTCCGCGAGGACGAAGGCGAGGGGGAGTTCGACCTCCCGGTAGAGGGTCGTCATGCCGAGGGCCTGAAGGCGCTTGGCGGTCGGCCCCCGAACCGCCGCCAGCGCCCGCGCCTTGGCCGCAAGATGCGGATAAAGCCGCTCCGGCGGCGGCAGCCGGAAACGGGCCCCCTTGCCGTAGACCGCTTCGTCGTCCGGAAGCTCGAGCCCGTGGGATCGGGCGAGGTCCGCAAGGGTGTACGAGCCCCGGGTCGCATCGAGGAGATATTGCATGAGGAGGAGGTCGTCGGCGATCCCCGCCGGCCGAAGCCCGACCCGGGCAAGGGCGACGAAGGTCCGCTTCGCGTCGTAGGCGATCTTCTCGACCGCCGGGTCTTCCAGCCAGCGGCGAAAGGCCGGCGCGGCGAGCGCCGCCGGCGAAAAGGCGACGAGGCGACCGTCCCCGGCGATCGCGCCGCCGGCGATCCGGGCCCGGTGGGGGTTTTCGCCGTCGAGCTCGAGGACGAGGGCCGCCGGCCGCGGAAGATGCGCCGCGGCCGCCTCCGCCGCCTCGGCGCCTTCGAGGACGTCCGGCGCCTCGGCCGCCGCCGCCCCAAGCACCCGGACCGATCCGACCTTCGCCCCGGGCGCCTCGACCGGCGGAGACGCCGCATCCGTCGGAGGCGCCTCGTCCGGCGGAGACGCCTCCGCCGCCGCAGGCTCCGCCTCCGGCGCCGCCAGGCGCCGGACCCGGTCAAGGAGCGAGCGGAAGCCGACGTCCCGGAAAAAGGCCTCGAGGGCCGCCGCCTTCGGCGGGCGAAGCCGGAGCGCGTCCGGCTCGACGTCCAGCGGGACGCCGCGCTCGATCGCGGCGAGCTTCCGGCTCAAATACGCCGCCTCCCGGTGCGCCTCCAGCCGCTCCCGGAGCTTGCCGCGGATCTCGGCCAGGTGCGCGTAGACGCCGTCGAGGGTGCCGTATTCGGCGATGAGCTTTAAGGCCGTCTTTTCCCCGACGCCGGGGACGCCCGGGATGTTGTCGGAGGCGTCGCCCATGAGCGCCTTGACGTCGACGAACTGCGCCGGCGCGATCCCGTACGCCGCTCGGAAGGCGTCTTCCGTCATCCAGTCGATCTCCGTCACGCCCTTCCGCGTCAGCCCCACGGAGACGCGGGGGCCGAGGAGCTGCAGAAGGTCCCGGTCGCTCGAGAGGATGCGGACGGCGTAGCCGGATCGGGCCGCCCGATCGGCGAGGGTGCCGATGAGGTCGTCGGCTTCGTAGCCTTCCCGCTCGATGAGCGGAAGGCCGAAGGCGCCGACGAGCGCCCGGACGAGGGGAAGCTGTTCGACGAGCTCCGGCGGGCTTTTCTCCCGGGTGCCCTTGTACTCGGCGTACAGGGCGTGGCGGAAGACCGTCTTCCCGGCGTCGAAGACGACGGCGAGATGGGTCGGCGGATCGTCTTCGAGGAGCTTCAAGAGCATGAGAGCAAACCCGTAGACGGCGTTCGTCGGTCGGCCGCCGGCATCGGTGAGGGCCGGGAGGGCGTAAAACGCCCGGTGGGCGACGCTCGAGCCGTCGATGAGGAGAAGCGTGCCTGCGCCGGCCGGGACGGCGGGACCGCGATCGGCGGCCGTCTGAATCGGAGCCTTGGAACGCGTCGTCGCTCACCTGCCGCGTCAGTCGTTGAATTCCCGGATCTCTCCGGTCTTCAAATAATGGATCCACTCGCAGATGTTCGTCACGTAGTCGCCGATCCGCTCGAGGGAGCGGGCGACGAAAAGAAACTGCGTCCCCTGGTTGACCCAGCGCTCGTCGGCGGCCATGATCTGAACGGCGTCGGTGACGATCGCCCGGTAGAGGGCGTCGACCTCGTCGTCCCGCCGGGCGACCGCCCGGGCCCGCTCGATGTCTTCGGCGATGTAGGCGTCGATCGCCTCGTGGAGCATCTGCCGGACGATGGCGCCCATCTTCGGCGTGTCGACGAGGGGCTTGACGTACTGATCGGTGAGGATCCGCCGGGCGGCCTTGGCGATGCTCACGGCGTGGTCGCCGATCCGCTCGAGGTCGTTCGCCATCTTGAGCATCGTCGCCACCCGGCGGAGGTCCGGCCCGACGGGATTTTGCAGTGCAATGAACGTGAAGACGCCGTCTTCGATTTCGACGTTCAGAAGGTTGATCGATTCGTCTTCCCGGATGACGGTTTCGGCGAGGACCCCGTCCTGCTCGACCAGGGCTTTGAGGGCCTTGTCGATCGCCGCTCCGACGCGGCTGGCCATCTCGATGAGCTTCTGGTTGAGCGCCTCCAGCTGTTCGTCAAACCGCGGCCGCACGCATATCCCTCCTTTCCGGTCGGCGTTGGGCGCAGATTCGTTCCGGTCGTCCGGGCGTTTATCCGTTCGGGTCGGTGCGGAGCGTTCCTCCGTCGGCCGCCGGCGGACGGCGCCCGTCGTCCCCCCGAGGCCCGCCGCCTTCGATCCGGGGCGGCGGCGTCTCTTCGGCGTCCCGGACCTTCGGCAGCCGGACGAAAAACGTGCTGCCGACCCCTTCGGTGCTCTCGACCCAGATCATGCCGCCGAGGAGCTCGACGAGGTGCCGGACGATCGACAGGCCGAGGCCGGTGCCGCCGGAGTGCCGGGAGCGGGCTTTGTCGACCCGGTAAAACCGCTCGAAAATCCGGTCGAGGTCCCGCCGCGGGATGCCGATGCCGTTGTCCTCCACTGAGAGGACGACCGTCGCTCCTTCGTCGACGGCCCGGACGACGGCCCGCCCGTCCTCCGGCGTGTACTGGATCGCGTTGACGACAAGATTCAGCATAATCTGTTTGAGGCGGTCGTAATCGCTCTCGATCTGAAGCGCCGGATCGACGTCGGCCGACAGGGCGATTCGCTTCTTCTCCGCTTCCTTTTGCACCGTGAGGAGGACATCGTCGACGAGCGCTTTCACCCGGACGGGGCGAAAGTCGAGGGGAAGCCGCCGCTGCTCGATCCGGGACAGATCGAGGATGTCCTGGATGAGCCGCTTCAGCCGCTCGCTTTCGTTGTAGATGATCTCGACGAACCGCCGGGCCGCCTCCGGCGACTCAAGGGCGCCGTCGAGGAGCGTCTCGGCGAAGCCCTGGATGGACGTCACCGGCGTCTTCAGCTCGTGGGAGGCGTTCATCACAAATTCGCTCCGGATCCGCTCGAGGCGCCGGATGTCGGTGATGTCGTGGACGACGAGGAGGAGGGCGTCGAGCCGGCCGTCGTCGTCAAAAAGGGGCACGAGGTGGGCGTCCAAGACCCGCTCCTCCGGAAAGTACAGCTGGAGTTCCCGCCGGGCGGCCGCCTTGGTCTCCAGCACCCGCTCGACGAGCTCCGAAAGCTCGAAGTGCCGGAACGCCTCGACGTGGTGCCGGCCGACGGTCGGCCGGTGGGCGAGGTGGAGGAGCCCCTCTGCCGCCCGGTTGACGAAGACGACCCGCCCCCGGGCATCCAGGAGGACGACGCCGCTCGTCATGTTCATGAGGATGTCGCCGAAGCGCTTTTCGTTGTCCCGGATGCGCTTCATCTGAAGGGCGAGCGACCGGCTCATGGCGTTGATCGCCGCCGTGAGTTCGGCGATCTCGCCGTAACCCCGGACGTCGACGGTGACGCCGTAGTGCTCGTCGCTGATCAGCCGGGCGACCTCGGCGACCTGCGTCACCGGCCGGGTCACTTCCGTCGCCACCCGGTAGACGAAAAGCGAAAGGAGCCCCAGCAGGACCATCCCGCCGACGAGTCCCGGACCCCAGGGGCCGGAGAAAAGGTCGTCGCGGCGGACGGCGGCTTCCGTCACGACGAGCGTCACCGGAGCGCCGGCCGTGCCGGCCAGGACGATGGGCCGGCGGAAGGAAAGCGCCCCTTCGTCCGACGGCGCGCCGAAAGCGGCCAGCGGCCGGCCGCCGGCGCCTTCGAGGGCGATTCGGACGCCGGCGGCGGCCGCAAGCTGAGGCAGAAGGGCCTCCGCCTCCGCCGGCGTCCGGCCCTCCAGCGCTTCGGCGAGGGCGGCGGCGAGCGCCTCGCCGTGCCGGCGGGCCTCCCGCTCGAACGCCCGACCGACGACGAGCGCCTCATACAAAAAAAAGACCGTAAAGGCGACGAGGACGACGCCGAGGACGTAGGCGGTCAGCCGGAGGCGAAGACTCTGCACGGACGTCACCCCTCGGCGACGTCTTCCAGCCGGTCTTCCAGCTTGTACCCGAGGCCGCGGATCGTTTTGATGTACCGGGGCCGCTTCGGATCGTCTTCGAGTTTTTCCCGGAGATGGCTGATGTGGACGTCGACGATGCGGGAGTCGCCGACAAATTCGTAGTTCCAGACGTGGTTCAGGAGCTGTTCCCGGGTCAGCACTTTGCCGCGGTTTTTGGCCATAAAGAAGAGGAGGTCATACTCGCGCGGGGTGAGCTCGACCGGCTGGCCGGCGCGGCGGACTTCGTAGCGGCCGAAGTCGATCTCGAGCTCGCCGATCGTCACCAAAAGCGGCTCCTCAGCCCGGCGATCGCCACCGTCCGTCCGGCGGATGACGGCCTTGATCCGGGCGAGCACTTCGCGGATGCGAAACGGCTTCGTGATGTAGTCGTCGGCCCCGAGCTCAAGGCCGAGCACTTTGTCGAGCTCTTCGTCCCGGGCGGTGATCATGAGGACGGGGATGCGGATGTTTTTCGCCCGCATCCGCTTGAGGACTTCCATCCCGTCGAGACCCGGGAGCATGAGGTCGAGGAGGACGAGATCCGGCGGGTCGGTTTCGATCCACTGCAGGGCTTCCCGCCCGTCCTGACAGCTCGCGACGTCGTACCCGGCCTTTTCCAGGTTGAACGAAAGGAGGGTGATGATCGACGGTTCGTCGTCGACGACGAGGATACGCTTCATCGCGCCACCCTTCTCCAACCGTTCCTACCCTTCGCGTTTCGTCCCGTGTCGTGCCACCCATTTCAGATCATATCACGTCGGGAGACAAAATAGAAGGCCGGCCGGGCGAGAAAACAAAACGGCGGTGCCCGAAAGCACCGCCGCGCGGCATGCTCAGTAGCCGATGACGGCCATGACCCGCCGGACCGACTCGACGGAGCGGGCGAAGGCGGCTTTTTCCTCTTCCGTGAGCTCCAGCTCGATCACCCGTTCGACGCCGCCGGCGCCGAGGATCGTCGGCACGCCGACGTAAAGGTCGGTGTAGCCGTATTCGCCCGAAAGGTAGGCGATCGCCGGGAGGATGCGCTTTTCGTCCAGCAGGACGGCCTCCGCCATCTCGACGAGGGCCGCCGCCGGGGCATAATAGGCGCTCCCGGTGCCGAGGAGGTTCACGATCTCGCCGCCGCCCTTCCGCGTCCGCTCGACGATGGCGTCGATCGTCGCCCGGTCAAGCCAGCGCTCCAGCGGGATGCCCCCGACGTACGAGTACCGGATGAGGGGGACCATGTCGTCGCCGTGGCCGCCCAGGACGAAGCCGGTCACGTCCCGGACCGACACGCCGGCCGCCTCGGCGACGAACGTCCGGAAGCGAGCGGTGTCGAGGACGCCCGACTGGCCGAACACCCGCTCCTTCGGGAAGCCGGTCGTCTTGTAGACGACGTACGTCATGACGTCCGCCGGATTCGTGAGGACGAGGACGAGGGCGTCCGGCGCGTGGCGCTTCACCGCTTCCGCGACGCTCCGGACGATGCCGGCGTTCGTCGTGACGAGGTCGTCCCGGCTCATGCCGGGCTTTCGGGCCATACCGGCGGTGATGATCACGAGATCGGCGCCGGCGATGGCGGCCTCATCCGCCGTCCCCGTCACCCGAACGTCCCGGCCGAGGATCGGCGTCGCTTCGAACATATCGAGGGCCTTGCCCTTCGTCGGGTTTTCCTGCTGGGGAATGTCGACGAGGACGACGTCGCCGAGCCCCCGTTCGACGAGCATGAAGGCGGTCGTCGCGCCGGTGAATCCGGCGCCGATGACGGCGATCTTTTTCCGGCGGATCATACCCGGGCCTCCTTCGGCTGCATGTTTCGGATGAGGGCGTCGCCGAATTCGCTCGTCTTGACTTCCGTGGCCCCTTCCATGAGCCGGGCGAAGTCGTAGGTGACGATCTTCTCCCCGATCGTCCGGTCCATCGCCTCGAGGATGAGGTCCGCCGCCTCGTGCCAGCCCAGATAGCGGAGCATCATCTCGCCGGAGAGGATGACGGACGACGGATTCACTTTGTCGAGGCCGGCGTACTTCGGGGCCGTGCCGTGGGTCGCTTCGAAGACGGCGTGGCCGGTCTCGTAGTTGATGTTCGCCCCGGGGGCGATGCCGATGCCGCCGACCTGGGCGGCGAGGGCGTCGGAGATGTAGTCGCCGTTTAGGTTCATCGTGGCGATGACGTCGAACTCGTCCGGCCGGGTGAGGGCCTGCTGGAAAAAGATGTCGGCGATGACGTCCTTGACGAGGAGCTTCCCCTGGGCCAGGGCTTCCTGCTGGGCGGCGTTCGCCGCCTCGACGCCCCGTTCGGCCTTGATCCGGTCGTAGGCGGCCCAGGTGAACACCCGGTCGCCGAACTCCGCCTCCGCCACCTCGTAACCCCAGTTGCGGAACGCCCCTTCGGTGAACTTCATGATGTTCCCTTTGTGGACGAGGGTGACGCTCCGCCGCTTGTTTTCAAGGGCATAGCGGATCGCCGCCCGGACGAGGCGCTTCGAGCCTTCTTCGGAGATCGGCTTGATGCCGAGGCCGCTCGTTTCGGGGAAACGGATTTTGTTGACCCCCATCTCCTCCTGAAGGAAGCGGAGGACCTTCTTCACTTCCGGCGATCCGGCCGGCCACTCGATGCCGGCGTAGATGTCTTCGGTGTTTTCCCGGAAGACGACCATGTCGACGAGCTCCGGCCGCTTGACCGGCGACGGGACGCCCCGGAAGTGCCGGACCGGCCGGACGCAGGCGTAGAGGTCGAGTTCCTGCCGGAGGGCGACGTTGAGGGACCGAATGCCGCCGCCGACCGGCGTCGTAAGCGGACCCTTGATGGCGACGAGGTACTCCCGGATGGCGGTGAGGGTGTCGTCCGGAAGCCATTCGCCGAACGTCCGGTACGCCTTTTCACCGGCAAAGATTTCAAACCAGACGATCTTCCGGCGGCCGCCGTAGGCTTTTTCGACCGCCGCGTCGAGCACCCGGGAGGCGGCCCGCCAGATGTCCGGCCCGGTGCCGTCGCCCTCGATGAACGGGATGATCGGCCGGTCCGGAACGACGAGCCGGCCGCCCCGAAGGGTGATTTTTTCGCCGTCCGTCGGGGGGGTGAGCGTCTTGAACACGGCGTTCCCTCCTTTTTCCACGCTTGGGCTCTTTTACCTTAACGAAGGCGGGGACCGGCGTCAACGCCGGTCCCGAGCGAACGGATCGAGAGGCCAAAGGGCGGCACGATCCGCGCATCGGCGACCTCGGAGCATCGACGACCGGAAACGGGCCAGGCCGCCGGCGCCGCCCGCTCGGCCGACCGTCGGCCGCGCGTCAGCCGCGCGCCTCGATCGGCACGTACGAGACGTTCTTCGGCCCGACGTACTCCGCCCGGGGCCGAATCAGGCGGTTGTCGGCGTACTGCTCGAGGATGTGGGCCGTCCAGCCGGCCATCCGGCTCATGGCGAAGATCGGGGTAAAGAAGTCCCTCGGGATGCCGAGGCTGTGGTAGACGGTGGCGGAGTAGAAGTCGACGTTCGGCTTTAAGCCTTTGAGGGCGCCGACGAGCGCTTCGATGGCCTCCGACATCTGGAACCAGTGGGGTTCGCCGATCTTGGCCGTGAGCCGCTCGCTCATCCGCTTGAGGTGCTTCGCCCGGGGGTCGCCCTGTTTGTACACCCGGTGGCCGAAGCCCATGATCCGCTCTTTTCGCTCAAGCTTTTCCCGGATGACCGCTTCGACCCGCTCCGGCGTTCCGATCTCCTCGAGCATCCTCATCACCTGCTCGTTGGCACCGCCGTGCAGGGGGCCTTTGAGGGCGCCGAGGGCGGAGACGACGCCGGAGTAGAGGTCGGCGAGCGTCCCGACGGTCACGCGGGCGGCAAACGTCGAGGCGTTGAACTCGTGGTCGGCGTGGAGGACGAGGGCTTTGTCCAGAGCCTCCACGGCTTCCGGCTCCGGCTTTTGGCCGTGGAGCATGGCGAGGAACCGTTCGGCGGTGAAGGCGCTTTCGGTCTCGAGGATCGGTTCCTTCCCCTGCCGGAGGCGATGCCAGGCGGCGATGAGGGTCGGCGTCTTCGCCACGAGGCGGACGGCCTTCCGGATGTTCGCCGCCTCGGTCATGACGTCGGCCTCCGGGTCGTAAAGCGCGAGGGCGGAGACGGCCGTCCGGAGGACGGACATCGGATGGGCGTCTTTCGGCGCCCGCCGGAGGAGTTCGAGGACGTCGTCCGGCACTCGGGCTTCCTCGAGCAGGGCCGACCGGAGGGCGTCGAGCTCCGAACGCTTCGGCAACCGGCCGTGCCAGAGGAGGTAGACGACCTCTTCGAAGTTCGACCGCTCGGCGAGGGTGTCGATGTCGATGCCGCGGTAGAAAAGCATGCCGTTTTCGATCGCGCTGATGGCCGACTCGGCGGCGACGACGCCTTCCAGCCCTTTGGCGACGGTGGTCATCGGCCTCACCCTTTCTCGATCGTCTCTCGCCTGGGTTGTGAAAGCGGTAACCTGCCTCTGATTCCATGATACCGCATTTTGACCGGTTTGTGAAGGATTTTAAAATCGGGTTTCGCTATGCAAAACAAACAGCGGCTTCGAGCCTCCCGTTTCGCCCGCCGCCCTTAGTGTGTCCGAAGGCGCAAAAAACCGCCGGGAACACCTCCCGGCGGTCGAGGTCAGCCGCCATCATGCCGCTCCGCCGATTTTATCGCCCGGACCGATGCCGGGCCTCAGGCGTAAGCGGTCGGCGGAGGGAATCCTTCGGCCGGTGCCTCGTCCACGGGGCGGTCGGCGCCGCGGCGCTTTGCATCGCGGCGATCGTGCCCCGGATTGAGGAGCGTCGCGAGCCGGGCGTACATCTCCGGCCACGCTTTTTTGAGCGGCCGGGGGCGAAAGGAGCGATCGACCCACGCGTGGTGGGTCTCCCCTTCGGCGATCCGGCCGCCGTCCGGCCGCTCGACGGTGTAGAAGAAGGCGAGGCGCAGGGGCCCGAAGGCGACCGGCCGGGCCCGAACGACGAGCGGTTCGTCGTACCGGGCCGCCTGAAGGTAGGACACCCGGGCGTCGGTGAGGGGGAGCAAAAGCCCCCGCGCTTCGAACTCGGCGTACGGGACGGCGTGCGTGCGAATCCATTCCGTCCGGCCGAGTTCAAACCAGACGAGGTACTGGGCGTGGTAGGCGACGCCCATGGCGTCGGTCTCGCTGTAGCGGACGCGAATCGGGACGGCGACGTCCGGCGCCGCCAGGGGATGCGGGACGTTCATGCGGATCGCCTCCTGGGCGGGGCACCGCCGGCGGCCCCCGCTTGATCGGACTCCCGGCGCGGAAGGCGCGATCAGAGGACGTTGGCCCGACCGAGGTAGACGTGGCCGTGGCGGGCGTCGACGGTGATGATCGAACCGTCGGCGACGCTTTCGGTCACCCCTTCGGCGCCGACGACGACCGGCCGGCCGAGCTCGAGGCCGACGATCGCCGCGTGGGACGTAAGCCCCCCCACTTCGGTGACGATGGCGCCGGCGCGGGCCATGAGGGGGACGAGCGTTTCGTCGGTCTCGACGGTGACGAGGATGTCGCCGTCGGCAAAGGGCCGCTTCGGCGCCCCGCCGCGCCCGATGACGTAAGCCCGGCCGGTGGCGACGCCGCCGCCGATCCCCTGCCCCCGGGCGAGGATGTCGCCGATGACGTGGATTTTCATCAGGTTGGTCGTGCCGGATTCGCCGAGGGGGACGCCGGCGGTGAGGACGACGAGCTCGCCCCGCCGGACGTAGCCGGCGTCCAGCGCCCGGGCGATGGCGTCTTTCATCATCTCGTCGGTGTTCTGAAGCGAGGCGCCGAGAAGCGGATAGACGCCCCAGACAAGGCGGAGCTTCCGGAGGACGGAGCGGTGGGGCGTGACGGCGACGATCGGCTGCACCGGCCGGTATTTGGCGATCATGCGGGCGGTAAAGCCGCTTTCCGTCGGCGCGATGATCGCCGCGGCGCCGAGGCGTTCGGCGGCTTCCCGGGCGGCACGCCCGATGACGTCGGTCGTCGACGGCTCCGGCCCCAAAGCGCCGATCGGGCGGCCGGCGAGTTCCCGCTCGGCCCGGACGGCGATCTTGACCATCGTCTCTACCGCCTCGACGGGATAGCGGCCGGCAGCCGTCTCGCCGGAGAGCATGACGGCGTCGGTGCCGTCGAGGATGGCATTGGCGACGTCGCTCGCTTCGGCCCGGGTCGGCCGGGGCCGCTCCTGCATGGAGTCGAGCATCTGGGTGGCGGTGATGACGGGTTTCCCGGCCCGGTTGGCGAGGGCGATCAGGCGCTTTTGCACGTGGGGGACGTCTTCCGGCGGGATCTCGACGCCGAGGTCGCCCCGGGCGATCATGAGCCCGTCGCTGGCGGCGAGGATCGCCTCGGCGTTTTCGACGCCTTCGGCGTTTTCGATCTTGGCGATGATCGAAAGCCCCGCGCCGGCCTCCTCAAGGACGCGCCGGACGGCGTGGACGTCGTCCGGCGTCCGGACGAAGGAGGCGGCGATGAAGTCAAACGCGTGCTCGATGGCAAAGCGGATGTCCGCCTCGTCCTGGGCGTCGACCGCCGGGAGGTTGAGGCGGACGCCGGGGACGTTGACGCCTTTTCGGTTTTTGAGCACGCCGCCGTTTTGCACCCGACAGACGACGTCGTCGCCGTCGATCGCCTCGACGACGAGGGCGATGAGGCCGTCGTCGATGAGGATCGTCTGGCCGGGCCGGACGTCCCGGGCGAGGTGAGGGTAGCTTACGCTCACGCCGCCGGCGTCTCCCACCCGCGGACGGGGGGTGAGGACGAAGCGGGCGCCTTCTTCGAGGCGGACCGCGCCGCCTTCCACCTCGCCGGTCCGAACTTCCGGCCCTTTCGTGTCGAGGAGGAACGCCACCTCCCGCCCGAGGCGCCGGGCCGCCTCCCGGACGACGGCGACGCGCCGGGCGTGTTCGGCGTGGCTGCCGTGGGAGAAGTTGAACCGGACGACGTCGCAGCCGGCCTGCAGGAGCCGGAAGGCGATGTCGGGCGACTCCGAAGCCGGGCCGATGGTGCAGACGATCTTCGTCTTCCGCACCGCATCACGTCCCTTTCGTTGGGGTCTTTCGGACTTCAGATGGACAGCATCCGGGCGAGTTCGATGAGGGACGCCATGAGCGGTTTTTCGCCCCGGAAGACGTCGGCAAACGGGACGTCGACGATCGCTTCGCCCCGGATGCCGACCATGATGCCGCTTTGACCGGCCAGAAGCCGCTCGACGGCCCGGGAGCCGAGCCGCCCGGCGAGGAGCCGATCTCGGGCCGACGGCGTGCCGCCCCGCTGAATGTGGCCGAGGACGCTCGCCCGGGTCTCGAACCCCGTCCGCCGCTCGATCTCCCTGGCGAGCGCCGCGCCGGACATGACGCCTTCGGCGACGATGAGGATGCTGTGGCGCTTGCCCCGCTCTTTGGTCTGAACGAGCCGCCGGGCGATGGCGTCGAGATCGAACGGCACTTCCGGAACGATGATCGCCTCCGCCCCGACGGCAAGTCCCGCCCAGAGGGCGATGTGGCCGGAGCGGCGGCCCATGACCTCGACGACGAACGTCCGCTCGTGGCTCGTCGCCGTGTCGCGGATCTTGTCGATCGCCCAGGCCACGGTGTTGATCGCGGTATCAAAACCGATGGACTCGTCGGTGCCGGCGATGTCGTTGTCGATCGAGGCCGGGATGCCGACGACGGCGACGCCCCGGCGGTGGAGGGCCTCGGCCCCCCGGAGGGAGCCGTCGCCCCCGATGACGACGAGGCCGCCGATGTCGTGCTCCCGGAGGACGCGGACGGCCGCCTCCTGCCCGGCCTCGGTCTTAAACGCCTCGCTCCGGGCGGTCTGGAGGATCGTTCCGCCCCGGTGGACGATGTCGCCGACGGACCCGAGGGTCATCGGCTTGAGGCGCCCTTCCAGAAGCCCCTGAAAGCCGTGATCGATGCCGTAAACTTCGACGCCGTCGTAAATGGCCCGGCGGACGACGGCCCGGATGGCGGCGTTCATCCCCGGGGCGTCGCCGCCGCTCGTCAGGACCGCGATGCGCTTCATCGGCCGCCCTCCTCTTGTTCGGCCCCATCGCCTTCGACCGCATCGTCCCTCCGCGTCCCACCGGATGCGGCCGGGGCATCGTCTTCGGTGGCCGAAACGGCGGCGACGGCCGACTCGGCGGCGCCCGCCCCGTCCCGGAAGCCGGGGGCCGCCGCGGCGCCCTCGGCAAAGAGCGAAGAGTAGCGTCCGATGCGGCGATATTTGGCATAGCGGGCCTCGACGAGGGCCTCCGGAGAGAGCGGCAGAAGTTCCTCGAGGGCGGCCTTGACGGCGGCCTTGATGCGGCGGATCGTCTCGGCCTTGTCCCGGTGGGCGCCGCCCAGAGGCTCCGGGATGATGCCGTCGATGATGCCGAGCGCGAGGAGGTCCTGGGCGGTGATCTTCATCGCCACCGCCGCCCGCTCGGCTTCCTTGGCATCCTTCCAGAGGAGCGCCGCCGCCCCTTCCGGCGAGATGACGGAATACCAGGCGTGCTCCAGCATCAGGATCCGATCGCCGACGCCGATGCCGAGCGCGCCGCCGGAGGCGCCTTCGCCGACGACGACGACGACGATCGGCACGCGAAGGCCGCTCATCACGCGGAGGTTCCGGGCGATCGCCTCGCTCTGCCCCCGCTCTTCCGCCGCCTTGCCGGGGTAAGCGCCGGGAGTGTTGAGGAGGGTGATGATCGGCCGGCCGAACTTTTCCGCCTGCTCCATCAGGCGAAGGGCCTTCCGGTAGCCCTCCGGGTGCGGCATGCCGAAGTTCCGGGCCAGGTTTTCTTTCGTGTCGCGGCCCTTCTGATGGCCGATCACGGTCACCGGAAGGCCGTCCAGAAGGCCGATCCCGCCGACGATCGCCGGGTCGTCGCCGGTGAGGCGGTCGCCGTGGAGCTCGAGAAAGTCGGTGAGCATCCCCTCGGCGATCTCGAGGGTCGTCGGCCGGTCGGGGTGCCGGGCGATGAGCACCTTCTGCCAGGGGGTGAGGTTCCGATAGGTCTCTTCCTTGAGCGCCTGCAGACGGGCGGACAGGCGGGCCACCTCCTCCGAAAGGTCGAGGCCCTGTTCCTCCATGAAGCGCCGAAGCTCCGCGATCTTGGCCTCCAGCGCAACCAGCGGCTCTTCAAACGGAAGGCGCTTTTCCACCGCTTCGCCCCCTTCGGGCGTGGACGGCCAACACCCTGGCCAGGACGTCCCGCATCTCCTTCCTCGGCACGACGGCGTCGATCTGGCCGTGCCGGAGCAAAAACTCCGCCGTCTGAAAGTCCGGCGGAAGGGCCTCGCGGATCGTCTGCTCGATGATCCGCCGTCCGGCGAAGCCGATGAGGGCCCCCGGCTCGGCGAAGAGGTAGTCGCCGAGCATGGCGAAGCTCGCCGACACGCCGCCGGTCGTCGGGTGGGTGAGGACGGAGATGAAGAGCCCGCCGGCGCGGTGAAACCGCTCGATGGCGGCGCTCGTCTTGGCCATCTGCATGAGGGAAAGCATCCCTTCCTGCATCCGGGCGCCGCCGGAGGCGGCAAAGATGATGAGGGGATAGCGCTTGATGCGGGCGTTTTCGATCGCCCGGGTGATCTTCTCGCCGACGACAGAGCCCATGCTGCCCATGATGAAGCGGCCGTCCATCGCCGCGAGGACGACCGGGTGCCCTTTGATCGTCCCCTCGCCCGTCATGACCGCCTCGGGAAGGCCGGTCGCTTCCATCGCCTGCTCGAGCTTTTCCGGGTAGCCGGGAAAGCCCAAAGGATCGGTGCTCACGAGGTCGGCGTCGTATTCAAAAAAGCGGCCCCCGTCGAGCGTGACGCGAAAGCGGTCCGGCGCGCTCATCGGAAAGTGGTGGCCGCACTTCGGGCAGACGAAGAGGTGCTGTTCGAGCTCCCGGCGGTAAAGGAGGGCACCGCAGCGGGGGCACTTTTCGATCAACCCTTCCGGCACGTCGCCGGGCCGCTCGGGAGGCGGCGGAAGCGGCCGCGGCAGGCGGCGGGAGGCGCGATTTTTGCGGAAGATCTCCCGCCACTGTTTCACCGGCGACCGCCCTCCTCCGCGTCGGAGGCCTCCAGACGGCCGCCGTCCGGGCCGGCGCCGTCCGCCGACGGCCGGTCGGACGATCCGGCCGCTTCCGGCCGTTCGGCCGCCGGGAGACCGGCGCCTTTTTCTCCGGCGTCCGGCCGGCTTCCGTTCGCGCCCGAGCCTTCGGGACCGCTTCGTCCCGGGCCGAACGGCGCATCGCCGGCCCAGGCGCCCCCTTCCGGCGGCTCGGCCGCCGGCGGAAGCGGGCCGAGGTCCCGCGCCGCGTCCCACGCCTGCCGGAGGCGACGGACGCGCTCGAAGGTGTCCCGGTAGATCGCCTCCGGGTCTTTCCGCCGGCGGGCGACGCCGGTGTCCATCGCCGCCCGGGCGACCGCCCGGGCGACGGCCGGCGCGACCCGCTCGTCGAACGGCGACGGGATGACGTAGTCCGGCCGGAGGGCTTCCGGCGGGATGAGCTCGGCGATGGCGTGGGCGGCGGCGACTTTCATCTTTTCGTTGATCGTCGTCGCCCGGACGTCGAGGGCGCCCCGGAACAGCCCCGGGAAGGCGAGGACGTTGTTCACCTGGTTCGGGTAGTCGGACCGGCCGGTGCCGACGACCGCCGCGCCGGCGGCGAGGGCCTCTTCCGGCATAATCTCCGGCACCGGGTTGGCGAGGGCGAAGATGATCGGCCGCTCGTTCATCCGCGCGATCATGTCTTTCGTGAGGGAGCCGCCGACGGAAACGCCGATGAAGACGTCGGCGCCGTCGAGGGCTTCGGCGAGGCCCCCCGTCCGGCGGGAGCGGTTCGTGAGCCGGGCAATCTCCTCTTTGATGGGGTTCATGCCGACGGTCCGGCCTTCGTAGAGAATTCCCTTTGTGTCGACCAGGATGATGTGCCGGACGCCGACCGCCAGGAGAAGCCGCACGATGGCCACGCCGGCGGCGCCGGCGCCGCTGACGACGACCCGGATGTCCGGAAAGGTCTTGTCGACGAGCCGGAGGGCGTTGATGAGCCCCGCTAGGGTGACGATCGCCGTCCCGTGCTGGTCGTCGTGAAAGACGGGAATGTCGAGGCGCTTTTTGAGCCGCTCCTCGATTTCGAAGCACTTCGGCGCGGCGATGTCTTCGAGGTTGATGCCGCCGAACGTCGGCGCAAGGCGCGTCACGAGGTCGACGAAGGCGTCGACGGAGTCGCCGTCGACGACGAGGGGAAAGGCGTCGATGTCGGCAAACGCCTTAAACAAAAGCGCCTTCCCCTCCATCACCGGAAGGGCCGCCTCGGGGCCGATGTTGCCGAGGCCGAGGACGGCCGTCCCGTCGGAGATGACGGCGACGAGGTTTTGCTTGATCGTGTAGTCGTAGACCCGTTCGACGTCCTCGTAAATCTCCTTGCACGGCTCGGCGACCCACGGCGAGTAGGCGAGGGACAGATCCGCCGACGATCGGAGCGGCACTTTCGGTCGGACGGCGAGCTTGCCGCCGTTTTCCCGGTGCAGCCGGAGGGCGGCGAGGCGCATGTCCATCATAACGGGGCTTCGCTCCTTCTAGGCTGGCGATGGTGCTTTCATTTTAAACCAATTCGGTCGCCGGCCGCCACCGGCGACCGGCGCCTTACCGGCGCCCGGCGTCGTCCGGCGCCGGGCGAAGGGCGACGCCGTCCGGGCCGAAGAGGGCCCGGACGGCCTTTAAAAAGGTCAAAGAGGGCGTCACGGCGTACCGCTCGGGGAGCATCCGGACGCCCCGGCGCTCGTCGACGAGGAAAACGGGGCTTTCCCCGGGATGGTCGAGAAGAAGCCGCCGGAGCGCCTCGAGCTTGCCGGTGACGCGATCCGCCTCCCGCACCCGGACGAACACCGCCCGCCGGCCCTCGCCGGCGGCGGCAGACAGGGCGAGGCGCCGCGCGACGTCGTCGAGGGGACGGGCGTCCTCGACGGCAAGCCGGACGGCCTCGCCGTCGTGGAGCACCCTCCCCCGGAAGAGGTAGAGCGCCCCGGGCCGGAGCGCCTCCCGGAGCAACCGGTACGCCTCCGGAAAGACGACGGCCCACAGGCGGGCGGTCAAGTCGTCGAGAAGCAAGGACGCCATCGGTTCGCCGCGGCGGGTCGTCCGGGGCCGGACGGCGACGAGCTCGGCGGCGACGCGGACCCGTTCGTCCGGCCGGTGGGTGGAGAGGGCCGCGAGACGCGTCACCGACGGATGCCGGAGAACGGGCATAAAGCGATGAAGCGGGTGCTCGCCGAGGACGACGCCGAGGACCTCCCGCTCGAGGCGGGCGAGTTCCTCGGGGGAATACGGATCGACCGCCCGGGCGGCCTCGAACGCCTCTTCCGGCGCCCCGTCGTCGGCAAACAGCGCCCCCTGCCCGGCGGTCTCGCGGAGGGCGTCCGCCCGGCGGTACGCTTCATCGAGGCCGGCGAGGAGCTTCGCCCGGTTGGCCCGGCCGCCGGCGAGGGCGTCGAAGGCCCCGGCGACGATGAGGGCCTCGACGACCCGGCGGCTTACGGCCCGGGCATCGACCCGGACGAGGAAGTCGACGAGGGAGCGAAACGGCCCGTCCGCCCGGGCCCGCTCGATCGCCTCCGCCGCCTGCCGGCCGACGTTTTTGACGGGCAGAAGGCCGAAGCGGATCCACGGGCCTTCGACGCGAAAGAGGGCGGCGGAGGCGTTGATGTCCGGCCCGAGGAGCCGGATCCCTGCCCGGCGGGCGGCGTCGAGATAGGCGGCCGTCTTGTCGGCGTCGCCGATGACGCTGTTTAAAAGTTCGGTGTAAAAATACAGCGGATGGTGGGCCTTCAAGTACGCCGTCTGATAGGCGATGAGGGCGTAGGCGACGGCGTGGCTTTTGTTGAAGCCGTAGTCGGCGAAGCGGACGATGAGGTCGTAGACGGCCTCCGCCTCGGCCTTCGGCACCCCCCGCCCGACGGCCCGCTCGACAAACCGCGCCCGCTCTCCTTCGAGGGCGGAGCGGTCTTTTTTCGCCACCGCCCGCCGGAGAAGATCCGCCTCGCCGAGGGTGTAGCCGGCGAGGGCCTCGGCGATCCGCATGATCTGCTCCTGGTAGACGATGACGCCGTACGTCGGCTCGAGGATCGGCCGAAGGGCCGGGTGGGGATAGCGGACCGCCTCCGGGCGGCGCTTCGCCCGAAGGTACGCCGGAATCTGGTCCATCGGGCCCGGCCGGTAAAGGGCGATGGCGGCGACGATGTCGTCGAAGGCGCTCGGCCGAAGCTCGACGAGGAGCCGCCGCATCCCCGGCGACTCCAGCTGAAAGACGCCGTCCGTCTCCCCCCGCGCGAGCATCCGGTACGTCTCCGCATCGTCGAGGGAAAGCGTCCGGAGGTCGATCTCGGCGACGCCGGCGCGGGAGAGCGACCGGACGGTCCGGTCGAGGAGGGAGAGGTTCCGGAGGCCGAGGAAGTCCATCTTGACGAGGCCGAGGCGCTCTAAGTCTTCCATCGGAAACTGCGTCACCGCGCCGCCGGCGCCGGGGAAAAGCGGCACGAGGCCGTCCAGCGGCTCCGGCGCGAGAACGATGCCGGCGGCGTGGGTCGAGACGTGCCGCGGCAGCCCTTCGATCCGGCGGGCGATGTCGAAAAGCCTCCGGATGTCCGGATTTTTTTCCCCTTCCGCCCGGAGGGCCGGATCGTCCCGGAGGGCCGCCTCGAGCGTCGCCCCCGGCTGCGCCGGGATGCGCTTCGCCAGCCGGTCGATGTCCGTCGGCGAAAGGCCGAGCGCCCTTCCGGCGTCCCTGAGGCTCATCCGGGCCGCCATCGTGCCGAACGTGCCGATGCCGGCGACGCGGTCGGCGCCGTATTTTTCCCGGACGTAGGCGAGCACCTCTTCCCGCCGGTCGTCGGCGAAGTCGATGTCGATGTCCGGGAGGCTTTTGCGCTCCGGGTTCAAAAAGCGCTCGAAGAGGAGGTCATACCGGAGGGGATCGACGTCGGTGATGCCGAGGGCGTAGGCGACGAGGCTCCCGGCGGCCGAGCCGCGCCCGGGCCCGACGGCGATCCCCCGGCGCCGGGCGTACGCGACGACGTCGGCGACGATGAGGAAGTAGTCGCTCAACCCCATCCGGACGATGACGTCCAGCTCGTGGTCGAGGCGCGCCCGGGCCGCGGCGGACGGCGCGCCAAAGCGGCGCCGGAGGCCTTCTTCCGCCAGCGTCCGAAGCAGTCCGGCCGCGTCCCGGCCGTCTTCCGGCGGCACGGGAAACCGCGGGAGTTTCGGCGTTCCATCCGGAAGATACGCCGAAAGCCGCTCCGCGAGGCGGACGGCGTTTTGAAGCGCCTCCTTCGGCCAGGCCCGCCGGCCGAAAAACGCCTCCGGCGCGGCGAGGTCGTAGCCCCGGCCGGGAAGCCGCGGCCGAAGCGGGTCGGCGAGCTTCGTCCCGGCGGCGATGGCCAGAAGCACGTCGACGACCGGCGCTTCCGCCTCGTCAAGATACCGGACGTCGTTCGTCGCCACGAGGGGGAGGCCGAGGCGCCGGCCGAGCTCGACGCTGTAGGCGATGAGCTTTTGTTCTTCCGGCGTGCCGTGGTCCGTAAGCTCGAGGTAAAAGCCGTCGGGGCCGAAGACGTTCCGGTACCAGAGGGCCGCCTGGGCCGCCCGGGGGAGGTCGCCCTTCAAGAGAAGCCGGCCAACCTCCCCCTCCGGTCCGCCGCTTAAAGCGACGAGCCCCTCGGCGTGGTCGGCAAGCGCCGCTTTCGTCACGCTCGGCCGGTCGGTTGCCGGATGGAGTTGGGCGAGGGTCGACAGGCGGACGAGGGAGCGGTAGCCCGCTTCGCCGTCGGCGAGAAGGACGACGTGGGCCGTCTCGCCGTCGTCGAGCGCCACCGCAAGCTCCATCCCGAGGATCGGCTTTATGCCGGCCGCCCGGCAGGCGTGGACGAACGGCACCCAGCCGGAGAGGACCCCATGGTCGGTGATGGCGACGGCGCTCATCCCTCGAGCCCGGACGGCTTCCGGGAGCGCCCCGACGCGGACGGTGCTCTGGAGCAGGCTGTATTCCGTGTGGACGTGGAGATGCACAAACGTCGACACCGCGAACTCCCCCCGCGGACGTATGGGCAGGGACCGGCCTGCATACGGATGAAACGACGTCCGGCGCCCGAAAGGAGGCGCGCGCCGTGAGCCGCCTGATCACCGTCTTTTTCATCGCCTTCGGCATCACGCTGGGCGGAAGCCTGTTCGCCGGCCTCGCCGGCGTCCTCACCCGGCAGGCGCCGTTTGAACTGATGAAAGAAGTCGCCGGCGAGCTCAAGCTCTGGGCCGTCATCGCGGCGATCGGCGGGGCGTTCACCGCCCTCCGCGGGATCGAAGAGGGGTTTTTGGGCGGCCAGCCGTCGTCCCTCGTCAAGCAGCTCTTTTACCTCGCCAGCGCCCTCCTCGGCGCCCAGGCCGCCGCCGCCCTCCTCCTCGCCGCCGTCGACCGCCGCTAGCGCGGGCGCGGGCGGACTCGAAGGGGTCCGGGGTGGAGGAAAGCAGCGAGCGAGAGCACGGAACCGGATGGGGACGGCCTCGAAACGGATTCGGAAGCGTCGGAACGGATTTGGAAACGGGTTCGGAAAGGAAGGAGTGGCGGTGCTTTTGCCCCGACGGCCGACGGCGGAGGAGCGGCGCATGCTGACCGCCTTCGTCCTCGGCCTCCTCGTCGGCGCTCTGTTCATGCTCCTCGAAGTCGGCGGTGAGCTGAACCGCCTCACCCTGGAACGGGCCCGGCTGATCACCGAAAACGCCCATCTCGCCGAGCGGCTCGCCAAGGAGGAGGCCGAAAACGGCGCCTGGGATCGGCGGGTGCGGGTCAAGGACGTCGCCATCCGCCTCGAGCCCCTCGAGAGCGCCCGGGTCGAGCAGGCGCTCCGCCGGCACCTCCTCGCCGACGCCCGCTTCCTCATCGGCAAAAGCATCGCCGACGTCGCCGACGCCGGCGACGTCCTCTTCCGGGCGTTCGACCGGCGGGCGGTCGACGTCGACGGCCGGACGTACGTCGTCCGCCTGAAGGGGCTCATCGTCGCGCCGACGCTCGTCCTCTACGTCGCCGTCGAACAAAAAGAAGGGCCGTGACGCCGGAGCACCGGAGCGCTCACCCTTCCCAGAGGTGGGCCCGGACGTACGCCTTGGCGGCCCGCCGGCCTTCGGCCTGGACGTCCGCCTCGAGCTGCACCGTCTTCCGGCCGGCATCGATGAAGGCCACGGCGATGTCGATCCGGCCGTCGATCGAGATCGGCCGGAGGTAGAAGACGTGGGCATCTTCGATTTCGTAGTCGCCGCGGAAGGCCCCTTTGAGGGCCCGGCGGGCCGCCTCGAGGATGAGGTTCGTGAGGACGCCGTTCGAGAGCACGCCGAACCGGTTCGACATCTGCGGCACGATGCGGGCGGAAAACCGGGCTTCGGCCCGGCCGAACGACTCGTCGCTCAGGTGGGCAAACATCAGGTCGTCGAACGTATCGCCGACCTGCGGCTGCTTCTGGAGCGTCTGCATCGCCTTCAGGACGTCCTTTCGCGTGAGGACGCCGACGAGGCGGCGCTCGCCGTCGACGACCGGCATCAGGTGGATCCCGTCCCAGACCATCGCGTGGGCGGAAGCGGCGAGCGTGTAGTGGGGCCGGGCGCACGTCACCTCCGGCCGGACGATCTCCCGAAGGGGCGTCGCCGGATCGCGGCCGATCACATCCCGCGACGAGACGACGCCGTGGACGACGCCGTCAGCGTCGACGACGGGAAAATGATGGTGCCCCGTCTCCTGCGACAGGCGCATGACCGCCCCCGCGTCGTCCGAAAGCGACACGTAGATCGTCCGATCCCGGGGGATCATCACGTCTTCGACCCGCAGGATCTCTTTTTTGATCAGATTGTCGTAGATCGCCCGGTTGATCATCGACGCGACGGTGAACGTGTCGTACGAGCACGAGATGAGGGGGAGCTTGAGCTCGTCCGCGAGCCGCTTCGTCTGCTCCTTGGCGTCAAAACCGCCGGTGATGAGCACCGCCGCCCCGGCGAGCAGGGCCATCCGGTGCGCCTCGTCGCGGTTGCCGACGATGAGCAAGTTCCCCGGCTCGACGTATTTCATCATGTCGTCGAGCTTCATCGCGCCGATGACGAATTTGTTGAGCCGCTTGTGCAGCCCTTCCCGGCCGCCCAGGACGACGCCGTCGACGATGGAGACGACCTCGGCGAAGGTGAGCATCTCCATCGTCTCGCGGCGCTTTTTTTCGATGCGGATCGTCCCGACCCGTTCGATCGTGCTGACCAGGCCGAGGGACTCCGCCTCTTTGATCGCCCGGTAGGCCGTCCCCTCGCTCACGCCGAGGGCTCGAGCGACCTGCCGGACGGAGATTTTTTCCCCGACCGGCAGGTCTTCAATGTACTTTAAAATCTGCACGTGCTTGGTCGCCATCGCTGCCTCCGCCGCTTCGTCATCCCCCCGACCGGCGGACGCCGGCGGGGGCCGGCCGCCGCTTCATCGCCGCGCGGGCGGCCTTGAGGCGGGCCCGGGCTTCCCGGACGGCAGCGTCCCGGCGGACGGCAACGAAGTGGCCGCCGAGGGCCAAAAGTGCCACCGCCAGCCAGAGCACGGCAAACCCCCGACCCCGGGGAGTCGCCTGCCAGATGCCGGAAAACCCGGCCCACGCGAGGATGAGGAGCCCGACGAACGCCCCTTTGACCGTCGTCCACGTTCGCACCGCCGCTTCCTCCTTTCCGACGCGGGAAAAGACGGCGGACCGGCGCCAGGGAAGACGCCGGGCCGCCTTTCGCCAGCGTATGCCGGCGGCGGCGCGGATAGGACGGGCCAAAATTCGGACAGGCCAAATTTACAAGGTGATTTGCTCGCCCGGACGGAGGGCCCGCCCTTCAATCCCCCGTTCGGCGAGGAGCCGGATGAAGGCGTCCGCATCCTGCCGGATGACGGGGAAGGTGTTGTAGTGGATCGGGACGACGAGCGGCTTGCCGAGCCATTCGGCGGCGACGACCGCCTCCGTCGGGCCCATCGTGAAGTTGTCGCCGATCGGCAAAAAGGCGACATCCGGCCGGTACAGCTCGCCGAGGAGTTTCATGTCGCCGAAAAGCGCCGTGTCGCCGGCGTGGTAGAGCGTCTTCCCTTCGGCTTCGACGATGAGCCCTGCCGGCATACCGGCATACACCGGACGGCCGTCCGGCCCCTCGACCGACGAGCTGTGAAACGCCGGCACCAGGCGGACGGTGCCGAACGGAAAGCGGTGCGCGCCGCCCAGGTTCATCGGATGAATCTCGACGCCTTGGGCGCCGAAGAGGCTCGCCAGCTCGTACGTCGCCACGACGGTCGCGCCGCGCTTTTTCGCCAGCGCCAGGACGTCGGCGGTATGGTCGCTGTGGCCGTGGGTGAGGAGGATGTAGTCGGCTTCGGCTGCCTCGACGGCGACGTCCGCCAGCGGGTTGCCCGTGAGGAAGGGGTCGATCCACACCCGGGTGGCGCCGATGACGAGCTCCACCGTCGCATGGCCGTGGTAACGGATTTCCATCGGGGAGACCTCCTTTTTGAGCAGGCGGGAGGGCGGGAGGCCCTCGCTGCCGACGCTCCGAATGAGGGCCGGCCTTACGGCTATTGTACCGGAACCGACGCCCCCCCGTAAACCGATCGACCGCCGGCACCGGCCCACCGGCCGGTGCATACGATGCCAAGGCGATGACAGGAAGTGGGGATGCCGGTGGACCGTCTGCGCGCACGCGTGCTCGTCGACCCTGCCCTGCCCTCCGGCTTTGCCTGCCTCGTCCTGCCCGGAGGTGCCCGAAGGCGCCCCGGCCCGCCGGCCGCCGAACCGCCGAAGGCGCTCGCCATCGGCGGCACCCTGCCGATCCCCGTCACCTGCCTCGGCCAAGAAACCGCCCCTTCCCCGGCCGGCGAACCCGAGGAGGCGGCCGCCCTCCGGCTCGCCCCGGCGGTGGCGGAAGCGTTGGCGTGGACCGAGCCGTCGATCCTGACCCTCGCCCGTTCGGGCTCCCTCCTTTTCGCCGGCCCGGTCGTCGCCGTCGTCACCGACGGCCGGACGCGGCCGGAAGACGACCCTCGGGCCCCCTTTTTCGTCGAGCTCGCCCGGGCGGCCCAGGCGGTCGGCGCCTTCGTCTATCTGACGGAGCCGGACGCCCTCGACCCCGGCGCGCCGGCCGCGTCCGGCTGGGCGCTCACCCCCGCCGGGTGGCGCTACGGCCGGCGGCCGCCGCCCAACGCCATCGTGCCGCGCCTTCGCTCGCGCCGGGCGGAGCGGGCGGTGGCCGACCGCTGGACGGCGGCGTGGCGGGCGCGGGGCGCGATCGTGTTTCACACCCGGTTTTTGAGCAAATGGGCCGTCTACGAAGCGCTTTCCGATACCCCTCTCAGCCGCCATCTGCCGCCGACGGCGCTCCTCAGGCCGGAAGCCGGCGGTTTTCCGCTTTCAGGCGCCCCTGGGGCCGCGGAAGCGGGGCCGCCGGACGCCGGCGAAGAGGTCGCCGGCGGCGATTCCGAAAGCGGCGAGGCGGCCGGCGGCGTGGCCGTATCCGGCGTTCCCGTCGGCGTTTCGCCCGACCAAGGGGACGCCGAAGGCGATCCGGCCGGCGCGAAACCCGGGGGGCCCCGTGCCGCGGCGGAAACGCCTCCGTCGGACATCGGCGGGCCCGGGGGGGCTTTTGCCGGGGAAGCGCCCGCCGCCGGGCGCCCGGCCGTGGCGTGGTTTGTCAAACCGGAATACGGTTCCGAAGGGCGGGGCATCTGGCGCCTCGAGCGGCGGGGAGACGAAGCGATCGCCTTTTCCGCCCGCTCCCCTCTTCTCGGCGTCCGCGTTCCGCCGGCCGCCCTGACCCGTTTCCTCCGGCGCCGGAAGGGAGAGCGGCGGTACGTCATCCAGCCGGATCTCCGGCTGGCCCGCCTCGACGGTCGACCGGTCGATTTTCGCCTCCTCGTCGTGCAGGAGGCGCCGGGAACGTTTCGGGTCGTTTCGGCGGTCGCCCGCCTCGGACCGCCCGGCCATTTCCTGACCAACCTGGCGCAGGCGGGCATCCTCCTGCCGGCGGCCGAGGCCTTACGGCGCCTGGCGGAAGGCCAGCCGGTGCCCGCCCTTTCGGCGATGAAGCGCCTCGCCCGGGAGGCGGCCCGGTGGCTTCAGCGACGAACGGCGGAGGCCGGACCTTTGCTCGAGCTCGGCGTCGACATCGGCCTCGATGCCGCCGGGCGTCTCTGGATCATCGAGGTGAACGCCAAGCCGTCTAAACGCGGCCCGGGCGGCGGCGGCATCCGGCCGAGCGCCCGCGCCCTGGCCCGGGCGTTCGTCCGCTGGTGGACGCCCGCCGGACCGCCCTAAGACCGGAGCGCCCGGCGCGGCGAAACGCCGGCGCCGACCGCGACCGGGGCCCGTCCCCGAGTGGGCCGGGCGCTTCCCGGGATGACCGCGGACGATCGATCGATTTCCGGCGGCCGGGCGCCGGAACCGACGTCGAAAGGAGGCGGTCGGCGGCCATGCGCTTCTTCTTTCTGTACACGCCTTGTCCCGACGCCGGTCCGGCGGGGATCGCCGAGCCGCGCTACGCCGCGGCGGTCCTCGCGGCGGCCCGGAAGCTGGGCCTTAAGGCGGAACGCCTCGCCGGGCCGGACGTCTTCCGGCAGCTTTCGGAGCTTCGGGGCGCCCTCGTCTACGACCGGACCGGACCGTGTCCCGGCGGCCGGCGGGGAGACGGCCGGCGCCTTCGGGCGGCGCTCGCGGCCGCCGGCGCCTTCGTCATCGGTCGGCCGCTTCCGGACAAATGGGGCCAGTACGTCCGGCTTAACCGCCATCCCGCCCTCCGGCCGCACCTTCCGGCCCAGCGGCGCCTCGACGCTCCGGAAGACGTCTTCGCCCTCGGCGTTCCGGAGGTCGTCGTCAAGCCCCGCGCCGGCGCCTTCGGCGCCGGCGTCGTCGCCCTCCGGCTTGTGCCCCCTTACCGGGCGCGAGGGCGGGACGGTCGGCTCCGGCCGGTCGTTCGGACCTTTTCCGACCGGGCGGCGCTTTTTGCGTTTCTTGCGCCGTCCCTCGGGCGGGCGATCGTCCAGGAGCGGCTTTCGCTGACCGACGCCGGCGGCGAGCCGTTTGACCTCCGCCTCCTCGTTCAGTGGGAGACCGCCGGCGGCGGGGAGCGGATCCGCGTCGACGACTACGTCCGCCTCGGCCGGCCGGGGGACGTGGCGTCGAACCTCAAGCTGGGCGGCGCGGCGCTTCCCCCGGACGCCGCTGCCCGGCGCCTCGGGCGGCCGGAGCTCCTTTCCTTGCGGCCGGCCCTCACCCGCCTCGCCCGGGCGGTCGCCGATGTCTTTTCCGGCGATCCGGGCCGGATCGAGCTCGGCCTCGACGTCGGCCTCGATCGGGAAGGGCGCCTCTGGCTGCTCGAGGTAAACGGCAAGCCCGGGCGGGCGGGCCTCCTTCAGGCGTACGGCCCCGCCCGATATGAGAAAGCCGCCGAGGCGCTTCTCCGGACGGCCCTCGTCCGGTTCGCCCGGAGCGCCGGCCGCCCGCCGGAGGACGGCGAGGCCCGGCCCACGCCGCCCGATGAGCCTATGGGATGATCTTGCAGCAAGAAAGAAGGCGATCGCTCGATGCCCCAGGACTCAGCGCCGTTCGGTCCCTTCGTCGTCCGCCCGGCGGCCGGTCCGGACCTCTGGCTCGCCCTTCCGCCGGCCGCCCTCCCCGACGGCACGGAACGGACGGTCGTCGTCCGCTTCGGCCACGCCGCCGCCGTCGCCGAACTGAAACGCCTTCGCGGCCCCGGCGCCCGCCGGGTCGTGGCGGCGAGCCCGGACCTCCTCGGCACCCTCGGCCTCTGGCCGGGCGCCCGGCTGTTCGCCCTCCGGGACGGCGGCACCCTGCGCTTCGGGCCGCTCATCGGCATCGCCACCGCCGGACCGGCGCGACGAAAGCGGGCCCTCCTCGAAGCCTTCGCCCGCCTTCGGCCGGACGTCCCGTTTGCCGTCTTCGATCTCCGGGACGTCGACTGGGCGCGGCTTCGGGTCCCGGCCCTCGTCTGGACCGAACGCGGACCCCGGCCGGCGGCGGTGCCGCTTCCGGACGTCGTCTACAACAAAATCCCCTCCCGCCGCCTGGAGCAAAAGCTCGAACGGGAAGGGATCATCGACCGCTGGTATGCCTTGAGCCGGGCACCGATCGTCAACGCCTCGTACTTTCACAAATGGGACGTCTATCTCGACCTCATCGCCTACCCGGAAATCCGCCCGAACCTCCCGGAGACGATTCTCGCCCCGGATGAAGCCGACGTCGCCGATCTCCTCGCCCGACACCGACGGGTCTACCTGAAACCCGCCGAAGGGGCCAAAGGGCGCGGCATCATCCGCCTCGACCGCGACGGGCCGGAGATCGTCGCCCGGTTTTACCTCGGCGGGCGGCCCCGCCTTCGGCGGGTGACGTCGCTCCGGCGCTTTTTGCGACAGGCCTTTCCCCCCGGGCGGCTTCGATCGTATATCGCCCAGCAGGGCATCCCCCTCATCGCCGAAGGCGGCCGGCCGGTCGACTTCCGGCTGCACCTCGCCAAAGGCGAAGACGGCCGCTGGCATCCGATCGTGCTGGCGGCCAAGGTCGCCGGGGAAGCCGGCGTCACGACCCACCTCGCGTACGGCGGCCGGCTGGACGACGCCGGAGCGGTCCTCGGCCGGCACTTCGGCGAGCAGGCCGTGGGCTTAAGGCTGGCCCTCCTTCAGTTCGGCCGCGCCGTCGCGGAAAAGCTGGAGCACGCCACCGGACAGCCGCTCATCGAACTCGGCCTCGATCTCGGCGTCGACGAAGACGGCCGCCTGTGGCTGTTTGAGGCGAACGCCAAACCCGGCCAGGCGGCCTTCGGCCGCGACCGGCACCTCGTTCGCCTCCGGCGGCTCAAGCTCATCGCCGCCCTCATCCGACTGGCCGGCTTTCCCGCCGGCGCTTCGGGGGAGAAAAAGGAGGGACCCGCGTGAAGCCGGCACTCACCGTCGGCATCCTCACGGCGGCGCCGTCCGGCGCCCGAGCGTTTCGCTCCGGCGGCCGCTACAGGCGGCTGGCCCGGCACGGGCTTCAGGAAAACATCTTCGTGTACGCCGTCCTTCCGGAATGGATCGACGTCGATCGGCGGACCTATCAGGCGGTGCCGCTCTTTTTGGACGGCGACCCCAAGCGGGTCACCCTCTCCGCCTTCGACGTCATCTACAACCGCCTGCCGACGCCGGAGCTCGAAGCCAAACACCGGCGGCTTTTGGCGGAACTTTCGGTCCTCACCGGCGGCGCCGTGTTCAATCCGCGCTTCATCGATAAATGGACCCAGTACGTCCGCTTCGCCCCGCTCCGGCCGCGCCTTCACCTGCCCCATACGGAACGCCTCACGGCGCCGGAAGACGTCCGGCGCTGGATCGGCGGGCCGTTTTACGTCAAGCCCGTCTCCGGCCGGATGGGCGACGGCGTCGCCTTCGTCCGGGAAGACGGCGGAACGTTTTGGGTCGTCGGGACAAAGACCCGCCGGCGCTATGCCGACGCCGGCGCGCTGGCCCAAGCCCTCTTTCAAGAAGCCCGGCGGCGGCCGATGCTCCTTCAGCGGGCCGTCCGGCGGGTGTTCCTCGATGGGGCCGCCGTCGACCTCCGGGTGCTCGTGCAAAAAAGATCCGGCGGGCGCTTCCGCCTCACCGGCATCGGCGCCCGCGTCGGCCGGCCCGGCGCCCCGACGACCCACGTTCCCCGGGGCGGTCGGATCGCTCCCGTTCGGCCGCTTCTCGAAACGCTCTTTTCTCCGGCGGAGGCGGCCCGGATTGTGGAGCGAACGCGTTTTCAGGCGCTCATCGCCGCCGAAGCCCTCGATCGGACGTTCGGTCTCCGCCTCGGCGAGCTTTCGTTCGACTTCGCATTGGCGGAGGACGGCGAGCCGTGGCTGCTCGAAGCCAACGCGAAGCCGATGGCGTTTGACGAAACGGCGATCGAGCGCCGGTGGCGGACGGCGTTTTTTGACACGGTGCGGCACTTTGCGGCTGCCGGCCGGGCCCATCGCCCGGGCGGCGGGCCGAGAGGGCCGGGAGGCGGCGGCCCCCGCGCTTCGGCCGGAAGCGGGCGCCGGCCGAATGGCGCCGAGGCGGACGCCGCGGCCAGGGGCGACGGCCGCCCGCCGGAGGGGCCGGTCAAAACCGTCCCGCCCGGGGAGGCGCGACCGTGATCCGCCTTCGCCGCCTCGCGCCGCCCGACGTCCTTCGCCGGCGCCGGGCGCTCCTTCGCTTCATCCGCCGGCACGGCGAGCGGCGGATCACCGCCGCCGCCCTCCGCCGGATCGCCCGGACCGCTCCGGAAGCCTGGCTCGCCCCCGGCACTGCCGTCTACGTGGCCCTCGAGCCCCGGCCCGGCGAAGGCTCCGGCGGGCGGCTGATCGGCGTCCTGGCCGCCTTGGACTACGGCCTCGCGGCCTCCCTTCTCGTCGTGCACCGAAGCCGCCGGAACCGGGGCCTCGGCCGAGCGCTCCTCGCCGCTGCCTTACGGGATCTCGGAAAACTCTACGGTCGGATCCGCGCCGACAACGGCCCGAGCCTCGCCGCCGCCCGGGCCGCCGGCCTTACGCCCCTGTTGGTCTCCCCGCCGGCGGCCGACGACCTCCCCCCGACGGTGATCGTCGGCGGCGGCCGGGTCGATCCGGAGGAGGCCCGACGATGTGCCATCTCGGTTTTCTGACCTTGCGCCGGGCCCGGGACGAGGCCGGCGGCCTTGTTCCGACGCCGCCCGGCCCTCCGATCCCCCCGGCCGACGCGGCCCCCTCGGCCCTGGCGTCGCTCGCCTTTGCCCGGCGCCTCGCGGACTTCGGCCGGCCGTTCGGCATCGCCGTCGTCGCCTTTACCCCGGACGATCTCCGTCCCGACGGCACGGTCCGCGCCGTCCTCTTTTCCGGGCGATCCGTTCGCCGGGCGACGATCCCGATGCCGGAGGCGGTGTACGACTTCGTCCGGACCCAACCGACCGATGCCTTCCGGCGCTACCTCGCCGCCCGCAAGGCGGGCCGCTGGCCGAGTCCGTCCCGCGGCGGGAGCGAAAAGTGGCGCCTCGATCGCATCCTCCGGGCCTCGCCGCTTGCGCCGCATCTTCCGGAGACGATCCTCTGGACGGGGGACGCCGAGGCGAGAGCGTCGGCCGAGGCGCTCCTCGCCGGCGGCGACGTCGTCATCAAACCCCGCGCCGGGACCGGCGGCCGGGGCGTCGTCCGCATCCCCCGCGACACCCCGCCTTCGGCGCTCCGCCGGGCGCTCGGGGCCCTTCCGCCGGGGAGGCATCTTCTCCAGCGCTACATCCCCCACGCCGTCGGAGACCGCGTCTACGACGTCCGGGTGCTCGTCCAAAAAACGCCCGACGGCGTCTTCCGGCCGACGGGCGCCGGCGTGCGGACCAACGACCGCCGCCGGTTCGTCACCAACCTCGCCTGGGGCGGCCGGGCCCTTCCCCTGAACGCCTATCTCCTTCGGGTGCGGCGGTTTTCCGCCGCCCGCGCCGAAACGCTTCAGGGCGACCTCTTCCGTCTCGCCACCGCGGCGGCCGAAGCGCTGGAAGCCGGCCTCGGCCCCCTCGTCGAAGTGGGGCTGGACGTCGTCATCGACCCGGAGGGCCGCCTTTTCATCGTCGAGGCGAACACGAAGCCGGGGCGGGAGCTTTTCCGCCTCCTGGGCGACCGGGCGGCGTACCGGCTGAGCCACCTCCGGCCGCTGTTTTACCTCTGCGCCTGGGCGCGAAACACGGCGTCGATCCGGCGGGCGTAGAGGAAAGCGTCTTTCCAGTAGCCGCTCGTAAGCGACGAGATCTGCACGCCGCGGCCGCCGGCCGGCGAGGCGTGGATGAAGCGACCCCGGCCGATGTACAGGCCGACGTGGTTCATCTTGCGGTCCTTGCGCGTCGTGAAAAAGACGAGGTCGCCGATCAAAAGCTGCGATTTGGCCACCGGCCGGCCGAATGCCGCCTGCTTCGCCGTCGTCCGCGGGATGGCGATGCCGACGTCGGCGTAGGCCCGCTGCACAAACGCGCTGCAGTCAAACGCGCCGCTCCCGTCGCGGTCGTACGTCGCGCCGAAGCGGTACGGCACGCCGAGGTACGCCTGCGCCTTCTCCGCGAGGACGAACCGGAGCGGCACCGCCGCCGGGGCGGCGGCCGCGGCGGACGGTGTGGCGGCCCCGGCGGACGGCGCGGCCGGAACGGACGAAGCGGCGGTTCCGGCAGACGGCGCGGCCGGGGCGGCCGAAGCGCCGGAAGGCCTGTCCGCCATAGCGCCGGCCGTCCCCGCCGGCGCGGCGGCCGCAGGGGACGGGAACGCGCCGAAGAGGGCGGCGAGGGCGACGATTCCCCCGAAGGCGAAGACGGCGATCGCCCGCACCGCCCGGGCGGTGCGGGCAGGTCCGATGGACATGCGCTCCCTCCCGTCCGAGGTTTTTTTGACCGCTGCCGGCTCGAGGATACCAGAAAAGAAGCCGGCCGGACCTGGAAAAGGTTGTCAATCCGGACGGGGCCGGCAGACTCTCCCTAAGAACGGCCTCGGCAGCCGGCGGCGTCGAAAAACGGTGGTGGACCGGCGGCGGTGGAAGAGGCCGGCAAAAAGCCTCCGAGAAAGGCGCCGGCGAAGGACGGCGGCGAAAGGCTTTGGCAAAATAGGCGGGAACCGTTAAAATGTGAAAAAAGAAAGGAGGACCCCCTGTGCGGACCGAGCCGACCGATGCCGAGACTGCCGGGGCCCATTCGCCCCTCATCTTTCTCGGCGCCGGCGCCGTGAGCGAAGCGCTCGTCGCCGGACTCCTGGCTGCCGGCGCCGATCCGACCGCGATCTACGTCACGAACCGCGCCGACGACGGGCGGCTGGAACACTTCCGCCGGCGGTTCGGCGTCCACGCCGGGCGGGACACCGCCGCCTTTCCAGCGGGGCTCGTCGTGCTTGCGGTCAAGCCTGCCGACGCCGCCGAAGCCCTACGGGAACACCGGACCCTCTTCGCCCGGGCGCCCCTCGCCGTTTCCGTCGCCGCCGGCATCCCCCTCGCGGCGCTCCGCTCGGCCCTGGGGCCGACCCCGCCCCTCGCCCGGGCGATGACGAACACCTCCGTCGTCGTCCGGAAGGCCGTCACCGCGATCAGCTTTGAGGCCGGCGTCCCGCCGGCGTGGCGCCGGGCGGCCGTCCGCCTGTTTGAGGCCGTCGGCACCGTCGTCGAAGTCGACGAGCCGGCCCTCGACGCCGTCACCGCCCTCGCCGGAAGCGGCCCGGCGTACGTCTACTACCTCCTCGAAGCGATGACGGCCGCCGGGGCGGCCGTCGGCCTTTCGCCGGAGCTTTCGGCCCGCCTCGCCCGGGAGACGGTGATCGGCGCCGGCGCGATGCTGGCGGCGGTTCCGGAAGCGCCGGAGGGGTTGCGAAAAAAGATCATGTCGCCCGGCGGGACGACGGAAGCGGCGATCGACGTCTTAGACGCCGGCGGGTTTTTCCGGCTCGTCGAGGCGGCGATCGAAGCCGCCGACCGGCGGGCCAAAGCCCTCGGGGAACGGTTTCGGGCGGCGTTTTACGCCCGGGGCGCCGAACCGTCCGCGCCCGGGGCGCCGGTCGAGCCGGGGGCGGCGCTCGACCGGCGAAACGTCTGATCGGAGGCGGGAAGGACGCGCCCCGACCTGAACGCTTTCGCCGAAAGGAGTCCGAACATGCCCACCCCACCGCTGAACGCCGTCCTGGAAGCCGTCCGCCGGGAACGGGACGCCATCCTGGACGGGCTCTTCCGGTTTCTCGCCCTGCCGAGCGTAAGCGCCCTTTCCGCGCACAAAGCCGACGTCGGCCGGACGGCGGCCTTTCTCGCCGACGCCCTCCGGGAGGCCGGCTTTGCCGACGCCCGGGTGGAGCCGACGGCGGGACACCCGCTCGTCGTCGCCTCGTCCGTCGTCGACCCGCTTCTTCCGACGGTCCTCTTCTACGGCCACTACGACGTCCAGCCGGTCGACCCGGAAGACCGCTGGACGACGCCGCCGTTTGCCCCGGCGATCCGGGACGGCCGGATCTACGCCCGCGGCGCAAGCGACGACAAAGGCCCGGTCTGGATGCACCTTGCCGTCTTCCGGGCGTACCGGGACGCCTGGGGGCGGCTGCCGCTCAACGTCAAGGTCCTCATCGAAGGCGAAGAAGAGATCGGAAGCCCCCACCTCGAGCCGTACCTCGCGGCTCACCGGCATGAACTCGCCGCCGACGCCGTCCTCATCTCCGACACGACGATGCTCGGGCCGGATCGACCGGCGATCACCGTCGGCCTTCGCGGGCTGGCCGCCCTCGAAGTCCGGGTCCGGGGGCCAAAAAGCGACCTCCACTCCGGCCTCTACGGCGGCATCGTCCACAATCCGCTGCAGGCCCTCGTCCGCCTGCTCGCGACGCTCCACGACGCCGACGGCCGGGTCGCCGTGCCGGGCTTTTACGACGACGTCCGGCCGCTTCCCCCGTCCGAACGGGCGGAGATCGCCGCCGTGGCGCCGACGGCGGACGCTCTCCGGGCGGAGCTCGGCGTTCCGGCCCTGTTCGGCGAAGCGGGCTTTACGCCCCTCGAGCGGAACTGGGCCCGGCCGACGCTGGAACTGAACGGCCTCTTCGGCGGTTTTCAGGGCGAAGGGATCAAAACCGTCATCCCCGCCGAAGCCGGCGCCAAGCTGAGCGCCCGCCTCGTCCCCGACCAGGACCCGGAGCGGATCCTCGACCTCGTCGAAGACCACCTCCGGCGCCACGCGCCGCCGGGCGTCGTCCTCGACCTCCGCCGCTTCGATACCGGCCGGCCGTACCTCGCCCCGGCGGACCACCCGGCGATTCGGGCAGCGGCGCGGGCCCTCGAGGCGGCCTTCGGCCGGCCGGCGGCGTTCGTCCGGATGGGCGGCTCCATCCCGATCGTCGAACCCTTCCGGCGGCACCTCGGCGCGCCGATCGTCCTCATGGGCTTCGGCCTGGCGACGGACAACATCCACGCCCCCGACGAACATTTCGACCTGGCGATTTTCGACCGGGGGCTTGAGGCGATCGTCCGAGCCTACGCCGAGCTCGCCGACGCCCTGGCCCCGGCGGCGGGGCAAAGCGGGGCCGACCGATAAGGACGGAGGCGGAAAAAGGCGCCCCGGCTTCACCCCGGTTTGCGCCGGGGGCGGGCCGGCGACGCTTCCGGGGTCGGGGGCGATCGGTGCGCGTCTTACGCCGGATCGCGCCGGTGCCGCCCGGGCGGCCCCTTCGGCGCCGTCTCCGACGGCGCCTCCGGCGGCGGGCCCGCTTCGTCGAGCGGCAGCATGAGCGTCACCGCCGTCCCCTGCCCCGGGGCGCTCTCGATCGTTACGTCGCCGCCGTGGGCCCGGGCGACCGCCCGGACGATGGCAAGGCCGAGCCCCGTCCCCGGCCGGTCGAGGGCGTTTTTTCCCCGGTAAAACCGCTCGAAGACGTGCGGGATGTCGTCCGGCGAGATGCCGATGCCCGTATCTTCCACCCGAAAAACGAGTCGCCCGCCGGCCGCCCGGCAGACGATCCGCACCCGGCCCCGGTCGGTGTACTTGAGCGCGTTTTCGAGGAGGAGCTCCACCGCCGACGCCAGGGCGTCCGGACGCCCGCGAAGCCGGCCCGCCGCCCCCTCGGATTCCGGCGGGAGGAGCCCGTCCGCCGTCCGCGCCGACGCTTCGGCCTCCGCCCTGGGGGCCGTCCCGGCCGCCGGGCAGTCGAATTCCACCGCCACGGCGGGCTTTCCGGCGCCGTAGCGGCGCCGGAGGCGCTCGATGAGGGCGGCGAGCCACGGACCGACCGCGAAGGGCTCCATCGCCTCCCGGCGGTCGGCGTCGGCCCGGGCGAGGGCGAGAAGCCGCTCGGCGAGGGCGATCATCCGCTCCACATCGTCCCGAAGATCGCGCACGACGTCCCGGACGTCCGAAACGGGCGTCCCCGCCGCGAGCATCCGCTCAAGGAGCTCCAGATTGCCCCGCATCGCCGTAAGGGGCGTCCGAAGCTCGTGGGATGCGTCGGCGACAAAGCGCTGCTGCGCCTTGAGGGCCGCCGCCAGCGCTTCGTACGCCGCCTCCAGCCGCCCGAGCATGGCGTTCAGCTGATCGATGAGCCGCCCGAGCTCCGCCGGCGCCCCGCCCTTCGGCACTCGGCGACTTAAGTCCCGGCCGCTTTCGATGTCGGCGACCGTCGCCACGAGGGCCTCCAGCGGGCGGAGTTCCCGGCGGATCACCGCCGACGTCACCAGCGCCGCGAGGGCGACCAAAAACACCAAGCTCCCGCCGAGCACCAGCCGGAGGTTGGCGAGCGTCCGCTCGAGGGGGTCGAGCGTGCTGGCGACGACGAGGACCCCCACCGCCTGTCCCCGGGCGACGAGGGGCGCCGCCAGCAGGCGAACCCGGTGCCCCCGGACGGCGGCGGTCGCCGTCACCGTCCGCCCGGCCAGGGCCGCCTCAAACGCCGGCGCCGGAAGCGGGAGCCGGACGCCCTGAAGCGCCGACGAACGGGCGACGACCCGGCCGTCGGGGCTTAAAATTTCCAGCAACGTGTTGGGAAAAGTAAAAACGTCGACGTCCGGCAGGACGACTTCCTGCCACGGGAAAAAGAGCGGCTCTTCGATTCGGACCGACCGGAGGACCTCGGCCGCCGTCCGCCGGAGGCCGTCGTCGACCGCCGCCTCCTCCCGGGCGGAGAAAAACAAGTACAGCCCGCCGCCGACGGCGGCAAAAAGCGCTGCCAGCGAAAGCGACAGCGCGAGCACGAGCCGCCCCCGGAGCGTCATCGCCCGTCCTCCCGAAGCACGTATCCGACCCCTCGGACGGTGTGGATGAGCCGCGGCCGGCCGCCCTCTTCGAGCTTCTGCCGGAGCTGGGCGACGTACACCTCGACGGCGTTCGGCCCGGTGTCCGCCTCCGGGCCCCACAGGCGGGCGAGAATCGCCTCTTTGGCGAGCACCTGCTCCGGATGCTCGAGAAAATAGACGAGGAGCTCGAACGCCTTGCCCGTGACCGGAATCGGCCGGCCGCCCCGACTCGCCTTCCGGGCGCCGAGATCGACCTCGACGTCGGCGTAGCGGAGCACCCCGCCTTTCGCCAGCACCGCCCGGCGCCGAAGCTGCGCCCGGAGCCGGGCGAGGAGCTCCGACAGGTGAAACGGCTTCGGCACATAGTCGTCGGCGCCGAGATCGAGCCCCCGGACGCGCGATTCGACGTCGTCCCGAGCGGTGAGCATGAGGATCGGCACCGCCGGATCGCTCCGGCGGAACGCTTCCAGGAGCCGAAATCCGTCGCCGTCCGGCAGCCGGACGTCGAGGAGGATCGCGTCGAAGCCGCCGCGGGCAAACGCCGCCCGGGCCGCCTCGGCGCCGTCGGCCGCCGTGACATCGTATCCTTCATACCGGAGCGCCCGAAGGAGCATCGCGCGAATGTTCGGATCGTCGTCGACGACAAGCACCGTCGCCATCGTCCTCCCCTTTCCGTGCCTGCGCGCCGAAGGAAGCCGGCCGAGCGGCCGACGCCCGATCCGCCGCCCTCCCTGAAGCGCTTCTTCTCCCCTCGCTTCCCATTGTACCGGCGGCATCGGGCGCCCGCACGTTTCACTCGCCGAAAAAGCGACCTTCGTCCGCTTCGCGCTTCGACCCCCGCCACGTCGCCCGTCGACGCGCGGCGACGGAGCGTGCCGGGGTCCCGGCCCGGCCGGCGACCGGCGGCCGAAAGAAGCGTTTCCGCCGTTTCCGCCCAAAAAAGCGCGTGTTTGCGCAAAAGAAGAAGCGCCCGACCGGAGGAAGGGGCCGGGCGCTTTTTTTTTGGGGTTTTTGGGGCCATCACTGATACGTCTTCTCGCCGATCCGGACCGAGATCGGGACGAGCTCGCCGCCGCGGTTCACGAGAAGCTTTTTCACCTCGCCGACTTTCGCCTGCTGGATCAGGTCGACGAGCGTCTGGGCGTCGGCGACGTCTTTGCCGTCGAACTGGACGATCACATCGCCGGGCCGAAGGCCCGCCTTCTGAGCGGGGCTTCCGTCAAACACCTGCGACACGAGCGCCCCCTTCGTCGACCGCGGCAGGCCGAGGTAGTCGGCGATGTCCGGCGTGAAATCCTGCACGCCGATCCCGACCCACGGCCGGGAGACCTTCCCCTTCGTGAGGAGGTCATTCAGCACTTCCCTCACCGAATTGCTCGGGACGGCAAAGCCGATCCCCTGCCCCTGGGCGCTCACGGCGGTGTTGATGCCGATGACCTCGCCGCTCAGGTTGAGCAGCGGGCCGCCGCTGTTTCCGGGGTTGATCGACGCGTCGGTCTGGAGGAGGTTTTTAAACTGCTTTCCCTCGACCGTAAGCGGCCGCCCCTTCGCCGAGAGCACCCCGACCGTCACCGTATGATCCAGGCCGAAGGGGTTTCCGATCGCCACCACCCAGTCGCCGACGTCCATCTTGTCCGAATCCCCGAGGGGAAGGTACGGAAACGGGCCCTTTCCGTCCACCTTCAGCACCGCGAGGTCGAGTTCCGGATCCCGGCCGACGACATGGGCCGTAAGCGGCGTCTTCCGGTCGGACATGTAGACCTTGATCTCGCTCGCCTTGTCGATGACGTGGTTGTTCGTGAGAATCGTCCCGTCTTCCGAGATGAAAAAGCCGGACCCGATCGACCCGCTCGGCTGGTTCGGCACCGGCACGCTAAACGGAAACGGACCGAAGAACAACATCTCGTCCGTCGACCCGCCCCGGGCGGGGATCTTCGTCTCGATGCGCACCACCGCCGGCCCCGCCTTTTTCACCATCTCGGCGATGAGGCTGTGGCCTTTGTCGGTCGACTCCGGAAGAAGGGCCGCCTTCCCTTCCACGGTGCCGGCGGCGGCCGCCTTCCCGTCGATCGGCGACGCCCCGGCCGATGGAAGCGGCGAGCCGACTTTCCCGAGCCAAAACCCGCTTGCAAAGAGCACGCCGGCCAAAAACGCCAGCACGACCGCCTTGCCGCTCATGCGTTTCATCGGCCCCACCCCTCCGCGTTCCGAGATCTTCGACATCCGTCCACTTTCAATTGAAGCGAAGGAAGCTGAAGCCCGGCTGAAGAAAATGTGACAGATCGGTGAACGACCGGGCGAAAAAAGCGCTTGCCGGCGGTCGGCCGAAGGTGCCGGCCGCCTACATCCGGCGGGCCAACACCCCCCACAACATCGCCACCAGGAGCAGGCGGTAGACGACGAAAGGCCCGAGGCCGTAGCGGCCAAGGAGCCTTAAAAACGTCACCACCGCCAGCATCGCCGTGACGAACGCCGTGCCGAAGCCGGCGAAGAGCACGCCCCAGTCCTCCGGCCGGATGATCGACCAGCTTTTGACGAGGTCGAGGCCGACGGCGCCGAACATGACCGGCACGGCGACGAGAAAGGAAAACTCCGCCGCCGCCGCCCGGGATGCCCCGGCGAGAATCCCGCCGCTGATCGTCGCCCCGGACCGGGAAAAGCCGGGGTAGAGGGCGAGCGTCTGAAAGAGACCGATCCAGAGCGCCTGAGCGTACGTGAGCTCGTCGACCGTCCGGGCCGTCGGTCCGGCGCTTCCCGGCCTCCGCCGCGTGTCGGCGTTCGCTTCCGTCCCTCGCGGCATGCCGGCGGTCGCCTCTCCCCTCCGGGCCACCCATTCCGCCGCCGCCATCAAGAGCGCCCCCGCGAAGAGGCCGTAGACGACCGTCTGCGGCGAAAACAGACGGCTTTTGATAAAGTCGTGCAGCAAAAAGCCGACGACGGCCGCCGGCAACACGCCGAGGGCGAGGTGGACGATGTTGAGCCGGCGGGCCCGAAGGTCCGGCACGGTCAAAAAACCGACAAACCGCCGGAAATACAGCACGACGATGGCAAAGATCGCCCCCAGCTGAATAAAAATGTCAAACGTCTTGGCCAATTCTCCGGTAAACCCGAGCCAGTGCCCAACGAGGATGAGGTGCCCCGTGGACGAAATCGGCAAAAACTCGGTGAGTCCTTCGAGCGCCCCGAGCAGCACGGCCACCCCGAATTCCGACATCCACCCGAGCTCCTCTCTATCCGGCTCCTCCGGCCGGTCCATCCCGGCCGCTCCCCGCATCGGCGGGCCCACCGCTTATCCGCCGTCGTGCGGATGGGGCGCCCGCCTTGTTCCTTTGCCGCGGCGTCCGGCTCCCCTCGGACATACCGTATCCGCAGGCGGCGAAAGGAGGTGACTTCATGCGTTGCCATAAAAAGATAGTCGTCCCGACCAAGAAAACCGGGGGACTGAAGATCATCATCCATCCCACGTGCCAGCCGACGGTGACCTGTCAGTGCCCGCAGCCGCAGGAACCCCCGCCGCCGGAAAACGGAGGCGGAGCGCCCGCCCTCCTCGGATTTCTCAGCCGCACCAACGTCGGCGGGCTCCTCAACATCGGCGTCAACGAACCGGTGTCCTTCAACACGCCCGGTGTCCAGGTCGGCGACGACATCGTCGTCCTGAACGACACGACGTTTTCGCTTCAGCGCCCCGGCTTCTATGTCGTGCAATTTTACCTGTACACCGTTGCCGCCACCTTGCTCGGCACGGTCAAAGTCCAGTTCAGCGGGACCGCCGCGCCGAACCCGAACGACGTCCCCTTCAGCCTCCTTCTGGCCGGCGTCAACTTGAGCGGCGCCGTCGCCTTTGAGGCCAAGACGCCGGGAACACTGCAGCTTGTACAGACCGGTCTCGGCCTCAGCCTGAGCACCAGCGGCACGAACGCCGTCATCCTCATCCGGCGGATCGCCTAAGCCGCCTGCGGGCGTCGGTTTTTGCCGGTCCGGAGCCCGGCGTCAGCCGCCGCGCGGACCGAGCCCCGCTTCCGCCGCCCGGGTGATCGCCCGGGCGGCCTTTTTCGGCTCGTCGGCCCGGGCGACCGCCGAGATGTACGCCACGCCGTCGGCGCCGTGCCGCATGACGCCTTCCGCGTTCTCCGGCGTGATGCCGCCGATGGCCACGATCGGAAGCGCGATGCCCGCCTCCCGAAGGCGCGCCACGTGCTCCGGCCCGACCGGCGGCTTCCCCGGCTTCGTCTGCGTCGGAAAGATCGGCCCGGCGCCGATGTAATCCGCGCCCGCCGCCTCCGCCCGCTTGGCCTGTTCCAAGGTGGTCGTGGAGACCCCGATGAGGAGTTTCGTCCCCACCCTTTGTCTCACGCGCTCGATCGGCTCGTCCTCCTGCCCGATATGCACCCCGTCCGCCTCGACCTCGAGGGCCAGATCCGGATCGTCGTCGACGAAAAACAGCACCCCGTGCCGCCGGGCCACCGCCCTGAGGCGCCGCGCAAGGGCGAGTCGCTCCTCGCCGGTGAGCGCCCCGGGTCCCTTTTCCCGGAACTGGTACGCGGTGATGCCTCCTTCGATCGCCTGCTCCAGGAGCCAGACCGGATCGTACTTCGTATCCGGCGTGCCGAAAATGAAATAACTGAGCAGGGCTTTTCGGTCCAACACGATCTTCCCTCCTCCGGACTCGCCCCTCCGTCTTCCGCGCTCCCTTTCCCGCACGCCCTCATCTTACCACGCGAACGCCCGCCGGAGAACCGCCGGACGCCGCGGCGGCCCCGGCTGCCAAATGCCTATGTTTTGTCAAAGAGGGCGATTACTGAACGTCTTCCCACTCGACCTCCGGGGCCGCCTCCGCCGAAAGCGTCGCCGCCGGCCGGAGGGCGCCGTACGCCCAGTGGTTCGTCGGTCCGTGCCCCGACCCGAGCGGAAGCGCCGAGCGGATGGCCGCGTCGATGAACCGCTCGGCGGTGAAGACCGCCTGAAACACGTCCGCCCCCTTCGCCAGCTCGGCCGCGATCGCCGCCGAAAAGGTACAGCCCGTGCCGTGGGTGTTTTTCGTCGCCGTCCGCTTTTTCTTAAAGACGACCGCCCGCGCCCCGTCGAAAAAGACGTCCTCCACGACGGGGCCTTCTTCATGCCCGCCTTTGATGACGACGTGCCGCGCGCCGCGGGAATAAAGCGCCTCCGCCGCCCGAAGCTTGTCCGCCCGCGTGCGGATCGCCCGTCCGGTGAGCCGCTCCGCTTCCGGAAGGTTCGGCGTGACGACGAGGGCGAGAGGCAGGATCGCATCGAGATACGCCTGCACCGCCTCGTCCTGTAAAAGCGGCGCGCCGCCCTTGGCGACCATCACCGGATCGACGACGAGCCGTTCGATCCGGTGCTTTCGTACGCGCTCGGCGACGGCCTCGATGATGGCGCGGGAAAACAGCATCCCCGTCTTCGCCGCGTCGACCCCGAGGTCGTCCGCCACGGCGTCGATCTGCGCCGCCACCGCCTCCGGCGAAAGGGGATAGACGCCGGTGACGTCCCGCGTGTTCTGGGCCGTCACCGCCGTGATGGCGCTCATGCCGAAGACGCCGAGGGCAAAAAACGTCTTCAAATCCGCCTGGATGCCGGCGCCGCCGCCGGAGTCCGACCCGGCGATCGTCAGCGCCCGCGCCACCGGCGTTCCCGAACGCATCGCCGATCCCTCCCGTCCCGTTCCGGATCTCGCATAGACGCCGCCTCGCCGAGCGCCGAAAGAGAAATGCCGGCCTTACGCGCTCCCGCCGCCTTCGGCCGCCATCTCCTCCGCCTCCCGGACGCGGGCCCGCGCCGCGAGCGCCCCTTCATCGAGCCCGTCGAGGGCGTCGAGGAGGGCGATGCCGTAACGTCCGCTTCGCACCGGGCCTAAAGCCGCAAGGCGCTCCCGGGCGATCTCCCCCGCCACGCCGAAGGCGACGAGGGCATCGGCCGCCGCCCGGAACGCCTCTTGTTCCACCGCGGCAAACGCCGCCACGATCGCCCCGAGGAGGCAGCCGCTTCCCGTCACCCGGGCCATGAGCGGATCGCCGTTGGCGACGATGAGCGTCCTTCGGCCGTCGGTGACGACATCTTCCGGCCCCGTGGCGGCGACGACCGTCCCGAAGCGCTCCGCCGCCGCCCGGGCGACGGCCACCGCCACCTCCGTCGGCACCGCCTCCGCATCGACCCCTTTGATCGGAAGCGGCCGGCCGATGAGATTTGCCACCTCGGCGACGTTGCCCCGGATGACGGCAAACCGCCCGGCGGAAAGAAGCCGCTCAACGGCTTCGGTGCGAAACGCCGTCGCGCCGACCCCAACCGGATCGAGGACCGCCGGCACGCCGGCGGCGTTCGCCGCCCGGAGCGCTGCTTCCATCGCCCGAAGCGTCCGATCGGTGACCGTCCCGAGGTTAATCAGAAGCCCGGCGGCCATCGCCACCATCTCGCCCGCTTCCTCCGGCGCGTCGGCCATCACCGGCGAGGCGCCAAGGGCGAGAAGGCCGTTTGCCGTAAAATTTTGTGCGACCGTGTTGGTGATGGCATGAATGAGCGGGCGGCGGTCCCGGATCGCCCGAAGCGCCGCGCCGGCCCGGGAAGCGTCGAACATCGGATCGAACCTCCTGCTGCTCGAGAACCTCGCCCAAGAATCTCCCGATTGCTGATTGCTGATCGCTGATTGCTGATCGCTGATTGCTGATCACCGCTCGCCGCTCATCCCCCTGCGCGGCCGACGGCCTTGCGCAGCTCAGATCAGCGATCCTACCCGCAAGCGGCCGGTGGGCTTTCGCCCCGGCAGCCTGGGACGTCGTCGGCCCGTCCCGGAAGCCGCCCGCCCAGGCGCCTTTCGCCGCGCCGGAGAAGAGAACCGGTGCTCGCTGGCGCGGCGGCTCCTTCGCTGCCCTTTCCTCCTTCGCTGCTCATTCGTCTGCGCCGGGCAGCGGGGCGGCATCGAACCGTGAAAGCTTTTCGCCGTCGAGTAGGCCGGTTCGCCGAAGCGCAAGGAGGAGGGCAACCCCGCCGGCGGCCCCGAGGGCCGAGCTTAAGAGAAACGGCCCCACAAAGCCCAAAAGCGCCACCTCCCGGCTCACGACCAGGCGGCCGAGGCCGTACGCGACCGCCGCCCCGACGAGCCCCGTCCCGATCGCCTCGCCGAACGCGGCGGCGACGAAGTGTTGGAAGCGGCGGTAGAGGACGCCGGCGAGCCAGGCGCCGAAGAGGCTCCCGGGATAGGCGAAGATCGTCCCCGTCCCCAGGGCCAGGCGAAGCGTCGAGGCCGTCGCCGCCTGCAGCACCGCCGCCCCCGGCCCCAGGCGCACCGCCGTCAGGACGTTCACGAGATGCTGCACCGGATACGCCCGAAATGGACCGATCGGAATGGAAAGAAGCGGACTCAGCACGACCGAAAGGGCCACGAGCGCCGCGATCTCGGCCACCGCCCGCGGCGACAATCCGAGGCGGTCGATCTCTCTCTGCCGGTCCATACTCCCCCTCCTTTCGCGCAGGGTTATAAGACATCGGGCCTGCGACCAGAGTGACCTTGGTGAGCCCCTGCCTTTCGCACGGGGTTTTGAGGGCGAGCGGGCCGGACGGCCTCCCCGGTGCGGACGGCGGCAGGGCGGTCCCATCCCGGCCTCCCGATTAAAGAAAAGCGCCGACCGCATCGGTCGGCGCCCCGCCCGGAAGGCCGGCGTCCGCCGAGACGCCTCGGCGAGCCGTCCGGCGCGTTCCTTGCGGCCGCTTCCCTCCGCCGGTCCGAACCGGATCAGGTTCCAAGGGTTGGGCGTTGCCCTCTCAGCCGCCCGGGAAACCCGCCGGGCCCGTACGACCCAGGCAGCTTCCGGACGGCACCCCCGCAGCCGGCCTCGATTGTCAACCCATCCCGTCCTCCGCGGCCGCTCATCCCGGGCAGCCGCCGATCCACCAGACGGTCACCGTCTCCCCGACGGCCGGGTCCGCCTCCGGCGGCACCTCGACGAAGGCGTTCGTCCCGAGAAAGCTCGAAATCGACGCCGACGTCTGCGATCGCCCCGCGTCGACGACGACGGCCCCCTCCTTAAGCCGCGCCTCCGCCCGCCAGAAGCGCGTGCGCCACGTCGGCCGCTCCGCGGGCTTTCCGATCAAGCGCCCCGTCGTCCGAAGCGGTTCCCACCGGCGAGCGCCGGCCATCTTGCGAAGGAGCGGGAGGACGAACAGATGGGTCGTCACAAACGACGACGCCGGATTTCCCGGAAGGGCGATCCACGCCCGATCGTCGCGGACCGCCACCGTAAGCGGCATCCCCGGCTTGATCGCCACCTTCCGAAACAGGACCTCGAGCCGAAGCCGCGTCATCGCCTCCGGAACGACGTCATAGTCGCCGACCGACACCGCTCCCGTCGTCACGACGACGTCCGCCGCCTCCAGCGCCTCCCCGATCGCCCGGACGACGTCTTCCGTCGCGTCCGGCAGCCGGCCGAGGTCCTCCACCCGAAACCCTTCTCCCGCGAAAAGCGCCCGCAGCATCGGGCCGTTCGAATTGCGGATCTGCCCCGGCCGGAGCGGACCGGACCCCGTCACAAGCTCGTCCCCCGTCACGGCGAGGGCCACCCGAGGGAGCCGCACGACCGCAACTTCCTCCGCGCCGGCCGTGGCGAGCACCGCCGCCTCCGCCGGGCCGATCCTCGCGCCGGCCTCGACCGGCGCGCTCCCCTGCCGGAGATCGCCCCCTTTCGGCTGCCGCTCCGCCCCCGGCCGCGTCGGACGGACGATATGCACCACCTCGCCGGCGCGGCCGCTGGCCCCCGGCGGAAGCACCGCGTCTTCGACCGGCACGACGGCGTCGGCCCCCGCCGGAAGGGGGGCGCCGGTCATGATGCGGACCGCCGTTCCCGGTCGAAGGGCCGCCTTCGGCCAGCCGCCGGCGGGCACCTCCTCCGCGATCCGAAGGACGACCGGCGCCTCCGGCGACGCCCCCGCCGTCTCCGCCGCCCGCACAGCAAACCCGTCTTTGAGCGCCCGGTCGAACGGCGGCACGTCCTCGGGAAGGACCGGCGCCTCCGCCAGGTAGCGGCCGAACGCCTGAAGAAGCGGCCGCCGCTCCGCCGCCCGCGGCCGGGCCCAATCGAAAAGCCGCCGCCGGGCTTCCTCCACCGGGATCGGCCGCACCTCTCGTTCGATCACCCCGCATCCCTCCGTCCGCCTGTTTTTCCGTCCTCATTATCGAGCGTCGACCCTTGCGGCCCGTTCTCGGCTTGGGCTTTTTCCAAGGCCCTTCTTCCCGTCGCCGCAAAACGCTTTCTTTGATCATACCATGATCATACCTCGCCCGAAAAACAAGAACAATTCCAGTGCGCCCGAAGCAGCGATGTCGCACGGAGGTCAATTGTTGTTAGAATCTTTGTTTATCATCTATTTATTGATTTCTTTAATTTAACCCCCCTTTCTTTTAGAAAAATGTCCGTAACCAAACCAACCAAAAACCACATCAGACAAACGAAATAAAAGACTGTAAACTTGTTAAAATTTTGGCTGGTGCGTGCTCAAACCTTTTGCACCTCGACTTTTGTCCGCAAAATCCTGCAAGCCGTCCGAGAAAAATTTTTCGCATGCCGCCTCAAGCCAAAACGTTGCGGTCATGCCGGATCCCGTCGTAGGAAAACCGGACCGGCCGGCCCTCCAGCACCGTCTCCAGGTGCACCGGGCGGCCCCAGAGCCGGTGGACGTGCGGGAGCGTCTGTTCGATCGAGCGGATGTCGAGCTCCGGGCCGTCGTGGACGTGCCGCAAAAGAAGCTCCCCCCGCCGTTCGAAATCCCCGTCGGCGACGACGATGATGGGAAACCCGCCGCCGATCCGCTGGCGGATGAGCGCCTCCCGCACCGCCGTCCAGTCCGTCGTCTCCACCTGCCAAACGTCGTCCTTCCGGCCATAGACGAAAAGATCGAGCTCCCGGACGACCTCCTCCGTCAGGTGATTGCGGATGAACGACACGTCGTTGTCGAGCTCCCGCGCCTCGAACATCCCCTCCCGCCCGCTTTTCGCCTCGATCGCCTCGAACATCTTCCAGCCGAGGAGGTACGGGTTGATCCCGCCTGGATACGGCTTCACGATCTCCGCGTGCATCCGCGCAAACTCGATCGCCTCCTCCGGCGAAAGGGGAAGCGCCTGCATGATCTTCCGATGCCAGTAGGTCGCCCACCCTTCGTTCATGATCTTCGTTTCGAGCTGCGGCCAGAAATACCGCATCTCGTCGTGGACGATCGTGAGGATGTCCCGCTGCCACGGCTCGAGGGCCGTGCTGAAGCGAAGGATAAAAAGAAGCACGTCCTTTTCCGGCTCCGGAGGAAAATGCCGGCGCGCCGGGGGCTCCGCTTCCGCCCCGCCGGCGCCGGACCGTTTCCCGTCGTTCCCCGAAAGCCGCTCGTCCAGGGCCCACAAATCGACAAAAAGCCCCCATCGCCGCTTCTTCCCCGGCGGATCGCCGCCCCCAACGCGCCCGTCCCCGCGAGCCGGCGCCTCAGCCGACCCCGCTTCCCCCTGCCGGTCGGACCCCTCGATCCGCCGGTCGGACCCGACGACCGCCGCATCGTAAAAAGCGTCCGCGTCTTCCCACCAGAACCCCGTCTCCCGGGCCGTCCCGTACGGATCGATGTGCTCCTGGATCGACAGCGCCGCATCCAAAAACGCTTCCACCCGCCGTTCGCCGTACGCGATTTCGTAGCGGCGGATCCGCTCTGCCGACGCCGCCATGCTGTCCACCATGCGGCGGTTCGTCCGGGAAAAATAGACGTTGTTTTTAAAAAAGTCGCTGTGGGCCAGGACGTGCGCCACGATCACCGTGTTCTGCAAAAGCGAATTCCCTTCGTATAAAAACGCCTCGCACGGATCGCTGTTGATGACCAGCTCGTAAATCTTCGACAGGCCGAGGTCGTAGTGGAGCTTCATCCGGTAAAACGCCTTCCCGAACTGCCAATGGGAAAAGCGCGTCGGCATGCCGCTCGCGCCGATGGCGAGCATGACGTCCGCCGGGATGATGTGGTAGCGCATCGGAAAAAAATCGAGCCCCATCTCCCGGGCGATCGCCGTCACCGCCTCGATCCGCTCCTTGAGCCGGGCGTCTTCCTCCGCCCGGCGAAGGCGCCCTTCCATGGCCCTCCCTCCCGATGCCCCGTTCCTTTCGCGCTCGAAGCGACGCCTCCTGCCGCCCAAGGGGGCCGGCGAAAGCGGCCGGAGCGATCCAAATCGCCCGAGCCGCCCGGCGCTTTGCTCCCCGGCCGCCTGTCGCTTTCGCCGTCGGCCGCCTGCCGCTTTCTCCCCCGGCCGCCCGCCGGTTTACGCCGGCCGCTCGCTGAAAAAGTGCCGGAGCGCCCCGTACAGGTCGCTTTTGTCCTGCAGGCGGACGAGGCGAAACGCCGGAGAGGCGAGCGGCAAAAACTCATCGTAGAGCGTCCGGCGCTTCGCATAGTGGGTCACTTCCGCATACCCGGTGAGGTTCGTCCGCTCGATCAGCGCTTCCAACAGCCGGCGCGCTTCCGCGTTGTCCTGGGGCAGGTTGTCGCCGTCGGTAAAGTGGATCGCGTAAAGGTTGTACCGCTCCGGCGGATATTCCGCCGCGATCAACCGAAGCGCCAGGGCGTACGCCGACGAGACGACCGTCCCGCCGCTTTCCCCCTTGCGGAAAAACGTCTCCTCGTCGACGACCTTCGCCTCGGCGTGATGGGCGATGTAGACCCGATCCACCCGCTCGAAGCGCGTCTTCAAAAAGCGCGTCATCCAGAAGAAAAACGTCCGCGCCATCTCCTTCTCGTACGTCCCCATCGATCCCGACGTATCCATCATCGCGAAGACGACCGCCCGGCCCTCTTCCTGGGGCGCCGGAGCGTAGGTGCGAAAGCGAAGGTCCTCTTCGGTGAGGCGGAGCATCGCCCGCTCCCGCTCCGCCCCGGCGCCCCCCCTTTCGGGGCCGGCCAGGGCCGCCCGAAGCTGCGCCCGCTTGAGCGCCTGAAAGACCGTCCGGCGCTTGTCGAGATTGGCCCAGGCCCCCCTTTTCCTCAGGTCCGTAAACCGCTCCCCGTCGGAGGAGACCGCCTCCGGCGCCTTGGGCCGAAGGTTCGGCAGCGTCAGCTCGGAAAACAGCACCTCCTCCACCGCCTCGAGCGTCACTTCCGCCTCGATGTAGTCGACCCCCGGCGCCTCGCCGGGGCCGCCGTCCTGGGTCGCCCCGTCCACCGCCCGGCCGACGACGTCCCCCGGCCGCGTCCCGCCGGCGCCCTGGCCGACGTGGCGATGTTTGCCCTCATCGAAGCGAAAGCGCGCCTCCTCCAGCGTCCGCACCGGAATGCGGACGATCGCCTTGCCGTCGGAGAGGAAAAAACTCTCATCGTGCAAAAGATCCGGCAGGCGCTCCCGGATCGCCTCCCGCACCCGGGCGTCGTGGCGCCGCCGATCGAGATGCCCCTTCGGATGAAGCGACCAGTCTTCGCGAAACACGAGCGCCCCGTCCATCGTCCCCCCTCCTTTCCGGATCTGCGGCCGTGCCGACATTGCGCTCCCGTGCCGACGCCGCGTCCGCGCCGGCGCCGAGGGAAAAGGCCGGGGCCGCGCCCCCTTCGCTGCTGCCCGGCCGACCGGGGCCCGCCTCACCGCCGTTTTCCCCGATCGGCCGCCGGCTACCGGTTCAAGAGCCCGCCGACGTATCGGAGGAGCTCGTTGGCGCACGTCGCGCAGTAGCCGTCCTCGTCGATGAGCCGTCGGGAGACCTCGTTCACCTTCCGGAGCTGCTCCTCATCCGGCGTCACGCTCGACGTCGTGATCCGCACCGTATCTTTGAGATCGGCGAAGAGCTTCCGCTCGATCGCCTCCTTCAGCCGCTCGTGGCTGTCGTACGTAAACGGGCGACCCTTACGGGCATAGGCCGAGATGCGGATGAGGATTTCCTCCCGAAAGGCCTTCTTCGCGCTTTCCGAGACGCCGATCTGCTCTTCGATCGACCGCATGAGCCGCTCGTCCGGCTCCACCTCTTCGCCCGTGATCGGATCCCGGAGCTTCTGCCGCCGCGACCACGCCTCGATGTTGTCCAGGTAATTGTTCAAAATCGCCTGCGCCGCCTCTTCGAACGAATAAACGAACGCCTTTTGCACTTCCCGCTTCGCGATCTCGTCGTACTCCTGCCGCGCCAGGGCGATGAACTCGAGGTAGCGCTCCCGTTCCTCCTTCGTGATGCTCGGGTGCTGGTCGAGGCCGTCCTTGATCGCCCGGAGCACGTCGAGGGCGTTGATGCAGTCCGCGTCCCGCCGGATGAGGGCGCTCGAGATGCGGTTGATCACGTACCGCGGGTCGATGCCGCTCATCCCCTCGTCATCGTGCTCCGCCCGAAGCTCCCGCAGATCCGCCTCGCTTAAGCCCTCCACCGCCTCGCCGCCGTAGAGCCGGAGCTTTTTCACGAGATCGATCCCCTGTCGCTTCGACGGTTTAAGCCGCGTCAAGATCGAGAAAAAAGCGGCGGTGTAGAGCGCGTGCGGTGCGATGTGCACGCCGCGCAAATCCGATTGTCGGATAAGCTTTTCATAGATCCGCTCCTCTTCCCGCACCTTCAGGTTATAGGGAACCCGAATGACGATCATCCGCGACTGGAGCGCCTCGTTTTTCTTGTCGGCGACAAACCGCCGGTACTCCGCCTCGTTCGTGTGGGCGACGACGAGCTCATCGGCGCTGATCAGGGCGAATCGCCCCGCCTTAAAATTCCCCTCCTGCGTGAGGGACAAAAGGTGCCAGAGGAATTTTTCATCGCTCTTCAAAATTTCCTGAAACTCCATCAAGCCGCGGTTGGCCACGTTGAGCTCGCCGTCAAAGCGGTATGCCCGCGGGTCCGACTCGACACCGTACTCCGTGATCGTCGCCAGATCGATGCTCCCGGTGAGCTCGGCGATGTCCTGCGACTTCGGGTCCGACGGCGAAAACGTCCCGATCCCCACCCGCTTCGCTTCAGAAAAAAGCACCCGTTCGACGCGAAACCGGTGGATGTCGCCGCCGTACTCCTCGTCCAGCCGGTGGCGGCAGACCGGGCAGAGCTCCCCTTCGATCCGGACGCCGAGCGCCGCCTCGAACTCCGGCCGGAGCTCGTGCGGCACGAGGTGGAGCGGCTCCTCGTGCATCGGACAGCCTTGCAGGCCGTAGACCGCCCCCGCCTCCGTCCGGGTGTACCGCTCGAGCCTGCGCTTCAAAAGCGTCACGATCGTCGATTTCCCGCCGGCGACCGGCCCCATGAGAAGCAAAAGGCGCTTTCGCACGTCGAGCCGCATCGCCGCCGCGTGAAAATATTCTTCGACGAGCTTTTCCAGCGTTTCGTCCAGCCCGAACAGCTCGTCGCTGAAAAAGCGATATCGCTTCCGGCCGTCGACCTCTTCCACCCCGGCGTCGACGATCATGCGGTAGATCCGCCGGTGGGCCGAATCCGCCACATGCGGCGACCGCCGGACGATCTCCAGGTATTCGGCAAACGTCCCCTCCCAGCGGAGGCTTTCTTCCCGCCGATAATACTCCCCGAGGCGCGACCAGAGCCGCTCCAGGGTTTCCGACGTCGGACCGCCCGCCTCGCCGATTCGCGCGCTCCACTCGCTCATGCGGCTCCCTCCGTTTGCCATATATTTCCTAAAAGACCGACTTCGGCGGCGGTGTACGGTCATTATACCACATCGGCCGGCGGTTGTGTTTGAAATTTGCGCCCGCTTCGCGCCGCTTGTGGCGCTCGCCGATTTGCCGTACAATACGGTTGGACGAAAGCGGTCTCAGCCCCTGAGCCATCGCCCGCCCGTCCAAACGTCGGCCGGGCTGCCGAAAACCGGATGCGAGGTGACTGCCGTGCTCTTTAAGTCGTCCATCGTCATCGCCATCGTGGCGTCGCTCATCTTCTTCATCCTCACCGCCGGCTACAACGAAGACAAGACGTGGAACCTCTGAACCGCTGGCGGAATACCGGCGAACGCCCCCGTCCCTCGTCGCCGCTCGCACAACCGAACCCTGCAAACCAAAAGGAGGAGGGAACGCCCTCCTCCTTTTGCTTTGGAAAGCACAGGCGGGAAAGCATCGGCCGCATCGGGCGGCCTCACCGCGGCGTCAGCCGGCCGGCGCCCCCCTTCGCCGCCTCGGCGGACCGAAGATCCGCTGCCGCGTCCCCCAGTAGACGACCCCGCCGAGGACGGCGGCGCCGAAGTAAAACCGGACGAGCGACCCCACGCCGATCATCGGTCCGCCGACCAATCCGGAAGCGATCAGCCCGCCGAGCAGGGCGAAGTGAACCGGGATGCCGACGAGAAAAAGCGGCCGAAGCGCCGGCACGACGAGCATCCGCCGGGAAAGCTCGAGCCGGTTGGCCGCATATCCGGCCGCCCCGGCCAGCAAAAACACCGCCGTCATCCCGAGATCGTACGGAACAAGCCGCCAGAACGCCGCCGCCTCCTGCGCCGGATCCGCCCCGCCGGTGAGGAGGCCTGGAAGCCCGAAGAAGGACTCTCCGAAATGGAGCAGCGGACTCAGGCCGATCACCGCATCGGCGATCTCCTGCATATGCGCTCGAAACCACTCGACCGGCGCCCAGTGTTCCACCAGCGGCTGCAGATGAAGCGCCTCGACGTGCACGACCGCCGTCAGGTACAAAAGCCCGATGACGCCCGCCGGATAGACGCCGAAGATGATCGTCAAGGCGACCTGGTACCCGCCGCTTCCGGCGATCGCTCCCATCAGCATCGCCAGCGCATACAGCGCCAGCGCATCGACGAAGAGCGTCCCCAGCCTAAGCCCGAGCGCCGGGTCGAAGACGACGACGTCCCGATACGGGGATCCTGCCACCAGTCCGAAACCGACCAGAGCCGAAAGAAGAAGCGCCGCCGCGATGACCGCCGCGCCGAGGGCCGCCTTGACCGCGAAGACCGTCCCGCGAGCGTACGGCAAGAAAAACGTCAGCCGGTCGAGCCCGCGACTCCGTTCGCCGCCGAGCTGGGCCATCGCCAGCCACAGGACAAACGCCGGAAAAAAGAACGACGGCCAATCCAGCCGCACCCGGTAAGGCGGCGGAAAGCCTTCCTCGATCTTAAAGTGGACGTCGTCGAGCTGGCCCATCACCCGGATCGCCGTCCAGAACACCGCCGCGCCGATGAACGCCGCCGTCACCCCGGCGATCTGCCGCCCTTCCTTCAGCCAGAGCCCGGCGAGCGGCGGCCGGAGGCCGCTTCGTCCGGCTTCCTGTCCGGCGTCACCCTTCATCTGGCGTCCCTCCCAGCTTTCTCACGTACACGTCTTCGAGCCTGAGCGGAAGCGGCTCGACGAACAGCGCGCCGGCTTCCCGGAGCCGCCCCGGCACCTCCTCCGGCGCCCCCTCGACGAGCACCGTCATCACCCGCCCCGTCCGGGCGAGAATCCGCACCCCCGAAAGCCGCTCGAGCGCCTCCGGCCCGACCCCTTCCGCGAGCGCCACCTGCCACTTCCCGTACCGCGTCTGAAGCGCCTCCACCGCCACCTCGCCGTCGATCCGCCCTTCCCGGAGAAAGAGCACCCGGTCGGCGATCGCCTCGAGCTCTTCCAGCCGGTGGGTGGCGACGACGATGAGCGGCCGGGCCTCCGCCGCCGCCTCGACGAGCAAGCGCAGCGCCTCTTTTTTGTAGATCGGATCGAGCCCCTCCGTCGGCTCATCCAGAAGGAGCCCTTCCGCCCCCGTCGAAAGCGCCAGCGACAGATAAAACAGCCCCTTCATCCCCTTGGAAAACGTCTGCACCTTCCGGTTCGGCGGAAGGTCGAACGCCCGAAGCCGCGCCCAGAACGCCTCCCGGTCGAAACGGGGGTAAATCCGGGAAAACAGCGCCAAAAACGCCTTCGGCGTATAATGGCCGAGCCACTCCCGCTCGTCGGTCACGAAAAAGAGCCGCGCCCGCGCCTCCGGCACCCGGTAGACGTCCAGGCCGTCGTAGCGGACCGACCCGGCGTCCGGACGGAAGATGCCGGCCATCGTCCGAAGGAGCGTCGTCTTCCCGGCGCCGTTTCGCCCGACGAGGCCGACGATTTCGCCCGGCGCGGCGGAAAACGTCACCCCGTCCAGCACCGCCCGGCCGTCAAAGGCCTTCCGAACGCCGTCCACTTCCAGCATCGCCGTCCCTCCCTCCGTCCGCCTCCGCGCCTCGCGCTTCGCCCCGTGCCGCATTTTCCGCCCGGCCCGCCTTTCCCTCCCGGTCTGACGTCGCCGCCGCTCCGGCCGGCTCCGGCCGACCATCGGGCGCCATGCCCCGCACCCGACGATACGCCTCCGCCACCCAGCGCTGAAACGCCGCCTCCTCGACGCCCCAGAACGCCGCCTCCAGGACAAGCACGTCCAGCCGGCTTCGGAGCTTTTGCATCCGCTCTTCTCCCGCCGGAGGCCGCTCGGCGACGAACGTCCCCTTTCCCGGATACGTGGCGATCACCCCCTGCCGCTCCAGCTCCTGATAGGCCTTCATCACCGTGTTGGGGTTGGCGAGCACCTGAGCCGAAAGGTCCCGAACCGACGGCAGCCGGTCGCCGGGCCGAAGGAGTCCCTTGACGATGAGCCCTTTGATGTGCCGCACCAGTTGCTCGTACACCGGAACGCCCGGCTCGCCCTGCAGGTCGAACACGCCGTTCACCTCCTCGCCGCCGGAGCGCCGCTCGACACCCATGTTCTATTATACATAGTACACTTGGATCGTCAAGCGCTTTTCTCCCATCCCCATCGGCGCCCGTCTTCGCTCCGATCACGCTCATCGCCGGCAAACGCGAAAGACCCGGGCCAAAACGCCGCAAAAAAGCCCGCCGGAGCCTCCCGGCGGGCAATGCGGTCGCCGTCCCCGCTCCACGCGCCGGGCGTCCTTAGCCCTCCTCGAGCGTCGACGGATCGAACCGCTTTTCCTGAAGCAGCGTCTCCTTCCGGAGCGTCCGGCAGCGGCAGCCGACGGCTTCTTCCGGGCTTTCCTTGAGGGCATCGAGCAGGATGTGGCCGATCGTCGCCGCTTCCTCGTAAAAAATCTCCGCCAGCTCCCGGTGCCGCCAGTCCCGGATGACGCCCTCCGCGTAGTTGACGACCATGTAAAGTCCCGTATAACAGGCGCCGATCTCCCGGGCGAGGTACACCTCCGGAACCAGGCTCTGGCCGATGACGTCGGCGCCCATCAGCCGGAACGCCTGCACCTCCGCCCGGCTTTCAAAGTGCCGGCCGTCCGTCACGAGATACACCCCCCGGGTGAACACCCGGCGGCCCGTCCCTTCCAGCCGCCGCCGGGCGGCCCGGGCGAGGATCTCCGTCCCCGTCGGGCAGATCGGGTCCCGCATGATTAAAAGAGAGGGGCTGCCGAGGGAGACGTCCTGCCGCATCGTGTAATCGATGTAATCGTCCGGGATGATGACGTCCCGAAGCTCCAGCAGGCGGTTGACGCTTCCGACGCCCCCTTCGGCGTAGATGCGGACGACGCCCGCCTCCCGGAGCACCCAGAAGAGCTGCCGCGACGCATCCGCCCGGCTCACGTGCGGCGGCCGCCACCCGTGCATTTTCACCGTCCAGAAGCGCTTGTCGCCGACCTCCGCCAGCGTCATCGGCGGGCTCGGCCCGAACGGCGTCTCGTAGACGACGTCCCGCTCGAGCACCCGGACGTCTTCCCGCCCGAGCCCGCCGGGAAAATCGAGCGAAAACGTGCTCGAGCCGCCGATGAGGGCAAACGGCGCCGGCGCCACCGGTTCCGGCGCCGGCGCCTTTTTCTCTTTTTCTTCGCTCGAAGCAGCCATCTTCTTTCCCTCCGATCCACCATGTCCCCGATCCGGCCGCTTTGCGACGGACGGCCCGTCGGCACCCTCAGACGAGGTCGGGAAAACCGTTTTGCCGGAGCGCCTCGTACAGGACGATGGCGACGGCATTGGAAAGGTTAAGCGAGCGGAGCGTCTTTCGCATCGGGATGCGGAGCACCCGGTCGGCGTTCGCCCGGAGGACGTCTTCCGGGAGCCCCGTCGTCTCCTTGCCGAAGACGAGCACGTCGCCCGGGCGAAAGCGGACGTCGGTGTAGCGGATCTTGCCGTGGGCGGAAAAATAAAAAAAGCGATGCCCGGCAAAATGGCGATAGACGTCGTCCAGGGAATAAAATTCCTTGAGCCTCACTTCCGGCCAATAATCGAGCCCCGCCCGGCGCAAATACCGGTCCTCCAGCGAAAAACCGAGCGGATGCACCAACCCGAGCGTCGCCCCGGTCACGGCGCACGTCCGGGCGACGTTCCCGGTATTGGGCGGGATCTCCGGCTCGACGAGCACGATGTGAAACGGCATGCCCCCCAAACCGCGCTCCTTTCCGGATCCACCGGCCGTCGAACGTCTTTCGGTCGTCGGCGATCGGCACTTCGGTCGAAACCGTCAACGGTCGAACGTCCGTCCGGTCGCGGCGGTCGGCGATCGGTCGCCCGGTCGCGGCCGTCAGCGGCCCGTCTGCCGTTCGACGGGGGACGCTCCGCCCCGATGCGCCCGCTCGTGGGCGAGGAGGGCCGCCTTCCGGTCGAGGCCGCCCCGGTAGCCGACGAGGCGGCCGCTTGCGCCGATCACCCGGTGGCACGGGACAAAAAGGAGAACCGGGTTGTGGTGAAGCGCCCGGGCGACGGCCCGGACCGACCGGGGCACGCCGAGGACGGCGGCGAGCTCCCGATAGGACCGCACCTCCCCGAAGGGGATCGTCCGGACGGCCTGCCACACCGCCCGGGAAAACGGCGACCCGAAAAGATGCAGGGAAATCCGGTGAAGGGCCGCCCCGTCGCCGGCAAAATACGCCGCCAGGGCTTCCCGCTCCGCCTCAAACCGCCCCGGCGCCGGCTTCGGGTCCGGCAGCCGGTGCCGCCGGAGAAACCGGGCGAGGGCCGCTTGCCCCCTGTCCCCGTTCGCTTCTCCCCAGGCGCCTCCGTCGGCGACGAAATTCGCCCAAAGAAGCCCCGCCGCCCCCTTCACGAGCCGCATCGTCCCGAGCGGGGTCGGCACATCGGTCCACCCCAGATCCGGCGCGCCCGACTCCGGCGCTCTTTTCTCCGGCCGCATCGCCGCGCCCCCTTCCGGCGTTCGTGCTCGGGCCGGCGCGACCCGGAACCGCCCGTCCGGTGTTGCCCGGCCTTTGCCCATGGCGCCGGACCTGGGCGCCGCGCCTCGCCCCCGCCAGCGGGCCGGTCCTCCCTCAGCCGATGCCCGAGCGGTCATTCGCCGGGCGACGTTCCTCCTCAGCCCCGCTACGGCCGGAAGCGCCGGAAAGCCGCGCGAGCGCCGCCTCGATTTCTTCTCGGACCATCGGATCGCGCTCCCGCGCCCGGGCCGTCTCGAGGGCCGCCTTTGCCGCCTCCCCGCCGATTTTTCCGAGCGCCCAGGCGGCGGTCCCCCGGATGACCGGCCGCGGATCCAGAGCGAGCCGCTCGGCGAGAACCGGCACCGCCTCCGGCGCCCGATGGTGGGCCAGGGCGATGATGGTGTTTCGCTCCAGCGTCCGCTTCCCCCGCCAGCCGGCCGCCGTCTTGGCAAACGTTTCGGCAAACGCCTTTTTCGAAAGGCCGATGAGGGGCATCAGAAGCGGCTTGACGACTTCCGGATCCGGGCGAAACTCCGGATGATGATCGGCGTCGACACCGCGGTTGTACGGACAGACGACCTGGCACGTGTCACAGCCGTAGAGGCGGCTCCCGAGCTTTTCCCGGTACGGAAGGGGGACCATCCCCTTCGTCTGGGTATGATACGACAGGCACTTCTTGCTGTCCAGCGCCCCCGGTCGGATGAACGCCGACGTCGGGCACGCGTCGAGGCATTTCGTGCATGTGCCGCAGCGGTCTTCCATCGGCGCATCCGGGGGAAGGGGGAGATCGAGCACAAGCTCCCCCAGATAGACGAACGAGCCGTAATCCGGCGTGATGAGAAGGCCGTTTTTCCCGATCCAGCCGATCCCCGCCCGGGCCGCCACCGCCCGGTCGGAGAGGACGCCGGTGTCGACGAGGATCTCCCCGCGGACGGACGGCACCCGCTCCCGGATCCAGGCCAGAAGCGCCTCCAGCCGCTCCCGGAGGACGCCGTGATAATCCCGTCCCCACGCCGAACGGGCGATGAATCCCCGCCGGGCGCCGGGGACGGATTTCGGCGCGTTTTTGAGCGTCGACGGATAGGCCATCGCCGCGGCGATGATCGATTGCGCCCACGGCATCGTCCGCCGGGGATCGACCCGCTCGTCGATCGTCCCCTTCTCAAATCCGGAATCATATCCCCGGCCGTAATATTCCTCCAGAATCGGCCGGAGCTCGTGGAAAGGATCGGCCGTCGTCACGCCGACCGCATCGAGGCCGATCGCCCGGGCCGCCGCCTTCAGCTCCGCTTTGAACGCCGCCCCGTCTTCGGGCGCCCGGTCGCTTCTTCCCCGCCTGCCCGGCGTCTCGTCCGGTCGAAGTTCGGATCGATCCGGATCGTCCGGCCGCGGGTCGAACGGCTTTGGTGCGCCTGCTCGCGGGTCGGACGGCGGGGCATTCGGCCGCCGTTCGGCCGTCATCGCGGCCCCGCCCCGCTTTCCCGCCGGTAGGCGGCCATCGCCCGCACCGCCAGCCGGTCGACCCGGACGTTCTCCGGAACGCCGGCGTGCCCTCGCACCTTCTCAAAGCGCACCGTCCGCCGCGCCGTCTCCTCGAGGATGGCCGCCCAGAGATCGCGGTTTTCCACCGGGCCTCCGTCCGCCTTCCGCCAGCCGCTTTCGACCCAGCGTCGGAGCCATCCCTGCCGGAAGGCATTGACGACGTACGCTGAATCGCTGTAGACGACGACGTCCGCCCCCGGGGGAAGCGCCCGCAGCGCTTCGAGGACCGCCGTGAGCTCCATCCGGTTGTTCGTCGTTCGGGCCTCGCCGCCGGTGAGGACCCGCTCCGCGCCGGCGTTCCGAATGAGCGCCGCCCAGCCGCCGGGCCCCGGATTGCCGGAACAGGCGCCGTCGGTATAGACGACGAACGATGGCCGGCTTTCGGCCGGCGCCGGGCTCCCGGTCTCATGCATCCCGGAGCGCCTCCTTCCTCATCCCCCTGTAAGCGTAACAAAAAAAGCACCGGTCGCCAAGGACGACCGGTGTCGGCTTTTGGCCGCTTAGCGCCCGGGCGGAGCGGCCTCCCTGCTGCCGTTCGCCGGTCCTCCGCCGTCGCCGGGACCGGCGGGCGCTTCCGATCCGGGTTCGGCGGCCTTTTGTCCGATGCCGGTCGGCGCGGACCGGGGGGGCCCTTCGCCGACCGGCCCGTCTCCGTCCGGCCCGAAGGCGGGCCACTCCAGCCGGGACGCCTGAGCATACCGTTCGAGCAGCGAAAAAAGGTAGGCCAGATCCTCCGGCGAGAGTTTCTCACGGACCGCCGTATACGCTTCGCCCAGCGTCTCGAGCGTGAGCCCGCGGCCGAACACCTCCGCAAGGCGCCGGACGTCCGCCGGCGTCAAACGGGCCTGGGCCCAGCGGAGAAATTCGGCCTTTTCCTTTGGCGTCATCGTGGCCTCGAGGACGTCGATCGCCCGGACCAGTTCGTCCGACGGGACCGCCGGGGCGCTCACCTCGACGGCGTCGCTTCCACCTTGGGGTTTGCCGCCGCCGGTGGCGGCGCCGGCGTTCTTTGCGCCCGAAGGGCGCCGCTCGACGCCGTCGATCGCCGCCCGGGTCTCGCCGGCGTATCGAAAGAGTTCGAACCACGCCTCGAGCCGGGTCGCGATCGCCCGTTCGACGGTGCGGTCCAGCTCCGCCTGCACGGCGTCCGGGAGGCCGATCCAGACGAAGGGCCGGAGCCCTCCGCCGCCTTCGCCCCCGGCCCAGTTTCCCGGCCCCCATCCGGCGGCGACGTACCCGGCGACAAAAAAGGACGCCGCCCAAAAAAGGCGCCAAAAGGCCCGACCGATCGTCCGCATCGCGCTCCCTCCCGCGTGGCACCTGTTTCCAGTTTGCCAGCGAGACCGGTCCCATATACGCCGGGCCCGGGATCCGCCGGAAGCGGGCAACGACCGACGCCCGGACGCCGGGGCCCGTCGGTGGAGGGCGCCGGCCTTGAAGGCTCCGGCGGTCGAAAAGCGACCGCATGGCCGCCCGACGGCCGCCGGAGACCCCAGACGGCGCTAGCCGCCGAGGTACGCCGCCCGCACCTTTTCGCTCTGCCGGAGCGCCTCGCTCGGACCCTCCAGCACGATCCGCCCCGTCTCGATGACGTACGCCCGGCGGGCGACGCCGAGGGCCATGTGGGCGTTTTGCTCGATGAGGAGGATCGTCGTCCCCTGCGCGTTGATCTCCCGGATGATGCCGAAGATCGTCTGAACAAGGACGGGCGCAAGCCCCATCGACGGCTCGTCCATGAGGAGAAGCTTCGGCCGGGCCATGAGCGCTCGGCCGATGGCGAGCATCTGCTGTTCGCCGCCGGAGAGCGTCCCGGCCGGCTGCCGAAGCCGCTCCTTAAGGCGCGGAAAGAGGGCGAACACCCGCTCCAGGTCGGCCTGGATGCCCGCCCGATCCCGCCTGAGGTAGGCGCCCATCTCGAGGTTTTCCTTCACCGTCAGGTTGGCGAACACCCGGCGGCCTTCCGGCACGTGGGAGATGCCGAGGGCGACGATGTCCTCCGGCCGGCGGCGGGTGAGGTCCTCGCCCCGGAAGCGGATCGTCCCGTTTTTCGGCCGCACAAGGCCGGAGATCGTCCGAAGGAGCGTCGTCTTCCCGGCGCCGTTGGCCCCGATCAGGGTGACGATCTCCCCTTCGTCGACCGAAAGCGAGACGCCCTTTAAGGCGTGGATTTTCCCGTAATAGACGTCGATCGCCTCAAGCGAGAGCATCTTCCGCCGCCTCCCCCAGATACGCTTCGATCACCCGCGGGTTTTTCCGCACGTCCGCCGGCGTGCCGTGGGCGATGAGGGCGCCGTGGTCGAGGACGTAGATCCGCTCGCTCACCGACATGACGAGGGACATGTCGTGCTCGATGAGGAGGATCGTGAGCCCGAACGCCTCCCGCACCTGGCGGATGAGGTCCATGAGTTCCTGCGTCTCCCGGGGATTCATCCCCGCCGCCGGCTCGTCAAGGAGGAGGAGCTTCGGCCGCGTCGCCAGCGCCCGGGCGATCTCCAGCCGCCGCTGCATGCCGTAGGGAAGGTTTCGGGCGAGTTCCCCTTCGACGGCAGAAAGCCCCACCCGCTCGAGGAGCTTCCGGCTCTCCGCGAGCATCCGATTTTCTTCCCGAAAAAAGCGGGGAAGGCGGAAGATCGAGTCGATGAACGTATGATGCGTGTTCACCTGGTAGGCGATCCGCACGTTGTCGAGGACGGTCAGGTTCTGGAACAGCCGGATGTTCTGAAACGTCCGGGCGATCCCCCTCCGCGTCAGGCGGTGGGGCGCGGTGCCGTCGATCCGCTCGCCGAAAAAGCGGATCTCCCCCGCCGTCGGCCGGTAGACGCCGGTCAGCAGGTTGAACACCGTCGTCTTCCCGGCGCCGTTCGGGCCGATGAGGGCGACAAGCTCCCCTTCGTCCAGATAAAGGTCGACGTCTTTCACCGCCGTGAGGCCGCCAAAGTGGATGGTCAGCCCCTTCGTCTCCAGCACGCGCGCCTTCGTCGTCATCCGTCACGCCTCCTTCGCCCGGCGGCGGAAGAGGTCGCCGAGCTCGCGGTTGCCCATGAGCCCCTGAGGCCGGTAAAGCATGACGAGGATGAGCACCAGGCTGTAGAGGATCATCCGCGTCTCCGGAAACGCCTGCAGGTAAATGTTCACGACGCTAAGAAGCGTCGCCGCCAAAACCGCCCCGCTCAGGCTCCCGAGGCCGCCCAGGACGACGAAGACGAGGATCTCAAACGACTTCAGGAAGCTGAAGGCGACCGGCTGGATGATGTAAAACTGATGCGCGTACATCGCCCCGGCGATGCCGGCAAAAAACGCCCCGACGGCAAAGGCGAGCACCTTATAGTACGTCGTCGGCACCCCCATCGCCTCCGCCGCCACCTCGTCTTCCCGCACCGCGAGCATCGCCCGGCCGTGGGCGGAGTGGGTCAGGTTCGCGATGACGACGAGCATGACGACGACGGCCCCGTACAGCACCGTCCAGTTCGTGAGATGTTTTACCTGCATCCCGGCGGCGCCGCCGACGTAGTCGATGTTGTACAGGGTGATGCGGACGATTTCCCCGAAGCCGAGGGTGGCGATGGCGAGGTAGTCTCCCCGGAGGCGGAGCGTCGGAGCCCCGACGAAAAGACCGAAAAGCGCCGCCACCACGCCGGCGGCGAGGATGGCGAGGAGAAACGGCTGATCGAGCTTCGTCGTGAGCACCGCCGACGTGTACGCCCCGACGGCGAGAAAGCCGGCGTGGCCGATGGAAAACTGCCCCGTCACGCCGATGATGAGGTGGAGGCTTGCGGCGAGCATGATGTTGATGCCGATGTTCATGAGCATGTTTTCATAAAAGCGGCCGATCCAGCCGGCAGAAAGCCCCGCTTGAACGACGGCGTACAGCGCAACGATCCCGAAGAAGAGGAGGACTAGACGCTTTCGATCCGGCGCGATGGTCATCGGCGTCACCTACACTTTCTCCCGGACGTTTTTCCCGAAGAGCCCCTGCGGCATGAAGAGAAGGATCAGGATGAGAATGATGAACGCCACGGCGTCCCGGAAAAGGGAAAAGCCGAGGGCGCTCACCCCCGTCTCGACGAGGCCGAGGAGGAGGCCGCCGACCATCGCCCCGGGGATGCTCCCGATCCCGCCCATCACCGCCGCCACGAACGCCTTGAGCCCTGGGATGAGCCCCATGAGCGGATCGATCTTCGTGTAGTAGAGGCCGAAGATGACGCCGGCGGCGCCGGCCAGGGCCGACCCCAAGGCAAACGTCCAGGAGATCGTCCGGTCGACGCTGATGCCCATCAGGCGGGCCGCGTCGGCGTCGTACGAGACGGCCCGCATCGCCTTCCCGATCTTCGTGTAGTGGACGATCCACTGCAGAAGGAGCATGAGCAAAAAGGCGATGAGGAGGATGACGAGCGTATCGAGCCGCGTCGTCGCGCCGAACACCCGGATCACCCGGTCGCCGAAAAGGTCCGGGTAGACGTCCGGCTGGGCGCCGCGGACGTAGATCGTCGTGTACTCGATAAAGAGCGACACGCCGATCGCCGTCGTGAGCGCCGCGATCCGGGGCGAATTCCGGAGGCGGCGGTACGCCACCCGCTCGATGATGACGCCGATGATCGACGTCACCGCCATCGTGAGGAGGATCGCCGGAATAAAGCCGAGATGAAGCACCGTGATCGCATAGAAGCCGATGAACGCCCCGAGCATGAAGACGTCCCCGTGGGCGAAGTTGATGAGCTTGACGATGCCGTAGACCATCGTGTAGCCGAGGGCGATGAGGGCGTAGATGCTGCCGACCGAGATGCCGTTTAAAAGCTGCTGCATCCAGTTCATGGAAGCACCGTCCTTTTCATCAAAAAACGGTGGAGAAGCGCCCCTCCGGGCGCTTCCCACCTTCTCCGCAAATCGGACCGCCGACCGGCCCGGATCGCTTGCGACCGCGCCGTCGCCGGCGGCCGCCCGATTCTCGACCGGCTCCGTCGCCGTACCCGAACGGCCGGTCTTTTGGCTCCGAACCTCGCTCCGGCTCGGCTTTTAATCACTCCGGCTGGACTTTCGTCCGGAACGTCTGCTTGCCGTCCTTGAACTCGATGATGGCCGCCGCCTTGACGGGGTTGTGGTTCTCGTCGATCGAGATCTTGCCGGTGACGAGCTGGAGGTCTTTCGTCTCCGCCAGCGCCTGCGCGATCTTCTCCGGATCGGACGACCCCACCCGCTTGATGGCGTCGGCGAGGAGGTACATCGCGTCGTAGCCGAGGGCGGCGAAGCCGTCCGGCGTCTTGCCGAATTTATCCTTGTACGCCTTGACGAACGCCTGCACCGCCGGATCCGGGTCCTCGGACGAGTAGTGGTGGGTGAAGAACGTGTTGTTGAGCGCCTCTTTCCCGGCGAGCTCGAGGAGCGTCGGCGAACCCCAGCCGTCTCCGCCGACGATCGGGCCGGTGTAGCCGAGCTCCCGCGCCTGCTTGATGATGAGCCCGACTTCCTCGTAGTACCCCGGAACGTAGAGGACGTCCGGATTTTTGTCCTTGATGCGGGTGAGCGTCGAACGGAAGTCGGTGTCCTTCTGGACGTACGACTCTTCGGCGACGATCGTGCCGCCGGCGGCCTTGAAAGTATCGATGAAGGAGGCGGCGAGCCCCTTCGAGTAGTCGCTCGACGAGTCGATGTAGACGGCCGCCGTCTTCGCCTTCAGATCGTTCAGGGCGAACTGCGCCGCGACCTTCCCCTGGAACGGGTCGATGAAGCACGCCCGGAACATGTACGGGTGGACCTGGCCCGTCTTCTCGTCGACGGTCACCGACGCCGCCGTCGCCGCCGGCGAGACGACCGGCACCTTGTTCTCCGTCGACAGCTGGATCATCGCCTTCGTGTTGCCGGACGTTGCCGCGCCGATGATCGCCGACACCTTATCCTGCGTCATGAGCCGCACGGCCACGTTCGCCGACTCGGCGTTGTCGGAGCGGTTGTCCTGCTTGACGAGCTTGATCGTCATGCCGTCGATGCCGCCCTGCTTGTTCAGCTCCTCCGCCGCAAGCTCGGCGCCGTTCGCCGCCGACGTGCCGTAGGACGAGACGTTGCCGGAAAGCTCCAGGTTGAGACCGATTTTCACCTCACCCTTGGCCGCCTCACCCTTGGCCGCCTCTCCGCCGGAGGGCGTCGACGCCTGCGGCGACCCGGTGTCGGACGTTCCCTTTCCGCCCGTGCCGCAACCGGCAAGGACGAACAAGAACGCCGCCAGCAGGAGGAGCCAGCGCCCCCGAACGGGCCATGTCCGTTTCGTCATCGATCGACAACCCCCTTTGTTTTTCCCCCATCCATTCACAAAATTTTCGGATGGTGGTGGCAAACCTGCTTAAGATTATAATCATCTCCTGGCCGTTCGTCTATAGGATGGGGCTATTTATTTTTGCGCTGCAACCGTGAAAACACCGGCAGCCGATGAGCGCAAGGCCGCTCCGCTTCGCGGGCCTTCCCGCGCCCATCGGCCGCCCGCCGGCACGGCGTTCCCCGCGTCCGGAATCCGGCGACCCGTGCCGGCCCTCAAACCGTCGCGCGCCGAAAGCGGTCGCACGTCGAAAAGGTCGTTTGCCCGAAGCCGTCGCCCGCCGAAAGTCGCCCATGCCGCAAGTCTCGCATGCCGCATACCGTCGCGCGCCGGAACGCGTCACGCGCCATGAGCCGTCACAGCTTAAACTGCTTCAGCGTCTCCGTCAGGCGGTCGAATCCCTCTTTGAGGGCGGCGATCTGCCCGCGGAGATTTTCCGCCAGCGCCCCCGTCTCCTCGCTCGAGGCGGCGACTTCTTCCGCCGACGCCGACGACTCCTCGGCAAAGGCGACCACTTCGGCCAGGGAGGCGGCGACCTGGGCGGCGTACGCCTCGATCGATTTCAAGCCGTCCGAAAGCTCGCCGATCGCCCGGTCCGTCTTTTTCGCCTGCTCAGCGACGACCGGGAAGAGCCGTCCCGTCTCTTCGAGCCGCTCGATGTGCCGCCGGAGGAGGCCGCTTTCCTCGTTCACCTGCTCGGAAAGCTGCCGCGCTCCTTCGGCCACCTCGTCGAGCGTTTCCCGCACTTTTTTCACGAAACCGGCCGACTGGACGGCGAGTTTGCCGATCTCCTCCGCTACGACGGCAAAGCCCCGGCCGTGCTCCCCCGCCCGGGCCGCCTCGATCGAGGCGTTCAAGGCCAGAAGCTGCGTCTGGGTGGCGATCTCCTGGATCTGCGCCAGCACCTCCACCATCTCGCGGGTCATCTCCGTCACCCGGTCGGAGACGGAGCGCATCTCCTGGTTCGCCTTCAAGACTTCGCGCCCGTCGAGGACCAGGGCCTCGACCGCCTCGACGCCGCGCTCGGCCTTGGCCTGGCTTTCGCCGGAGAGGGTCCGGACCGTCTCCGCCCCTTCCGCCATCCGAACGAGCCGCTCCTTGACGCCGTCGACGGCTTCCGAAGCGTTCTGGATGCGCTGCGTCTGCTTTTCCGTCGCTTCGGCGAGCTGGGTGATCACCTGGCTCACTTCTTCCGACACGGCGCCGAGTTGATCCGCCATCTCCTGCACTTCGGCGATGAACGACCCGCTGGTGCGCTCCATTTCCTGGGCCTGGCGGATCGCCGCCCGGAGCTTGGCGACGTACTGCCGGAACCACCAGGCGAGGGTGCCGGTCTCATCCATCGTCTGGACCGGCACGGCGACCGTAAGGTCCGCCTCGCCCTGCGCCGCCTCCTGCATCGCCCGGGCCACCTCCCGGAGCGCCCGGTGCGACGCCCGCATGGCGATGCTGACAAACAGGGTCCCCAGGATGAGGTTGCCGATGTCGCTCAGAAGAAGCGTCCGGCCGATGACGAGCCAGTCGGCCGACCGCTGGAACGTCTCCAGGTGGGCGACGGCCGAAGCGCTGCTCATGAGGATCGTCGCCAGAAGCTGCAGGAAAATCCCGGCCCCAAGCCGGACCGAGGAGGAAAACAACCCGGTTGACCGGTGCCGAAACGCCTTTTCGGCAAAGACTTTTTCGTATTCGAACACGATGAGCACGTAGAAGATAAGCGTCACCGGCACCGCCGCGCCGATGCCGAACGACTCCAGGGCCCAAAACTGAAGCGGCGAGACGTCCGCAAGACGGCCCGCGGTGATCCCAACCCCGATCGGCGCATAGATCAACATCCAAAGAAGAAAGGCGAGCGGAAACCCGACAAGCCAGCGGTAAACGGTTTCCGAAGCACCATGCTCAAGCGCGACCCAGAAGGCGTGCAGCATCCCCAGCGTGCCTGCCAAGTAAACAAAAACCCAAAGGAGCACCGGCCAGGCGAAAAAGGCACCGGCGAGCGTCCCGGCATCGACGAGGCGAGCGATTCCGGTGACATACAAGAACCAGACCAGCGGCGCGAACAAGACGCTCAATACCGCATACCCGATGATGCGCCGGCGAGACTGTGCCTTTTCCATCGATCTTCCTCCCATCTTTCCGCTCACGATCCGGTGGCCGCTCATGATCCGACGGCCGGTGTCGGAACCGCTGATGCGGACCTGACGAGACGCCTGATGCGTGTCTTACGGAGGGTCTGATGCATGCCTGATGGGGCACTTTCTGGATGCCTTATGTACGGCGGTTTCCGGTAAGAAGTGTATCGGAAGGTTCCAAGGAAATTTTAATGAAACGGCGGCGCCAAGAGGCGCCGCCGCGCGACGTCTTTTCCGCCTTCGCTTAAGAGGTATTTTGCGCTTTCCGAAAGCTTTGTCGTCCGACGACGGCTTCTGCCGAGGTGAAGCCTGCCCTCATTCCAGCGGCGCTTCCGTCCGGTCTTTTAACATCGCCGTTCCGGCAAGGGAGATCAGGCCGAGGACGATGACATACAGCGAGATCGCCGCCGACGAGCCGGTCGTTTTCAAGAGCCACGTGCTTACGAGCGGCGCCGGACCGCCGGCGATGATCGCCGTGAGCTGATATCCCAGCGAGGCGCCGCTGTAGCGAAGCCGCGTCGGAAAGTTTTCCGCGATGAGGGCCGCCTGCGGCCCGTACAGGATCCCGTGCAAGAACATCGCGATGATCGTCGCCAGAAAAATGAATCCGACGTTTTTCGTGTTGACAAGGGCGTAATACGGAAAAGCCCAAAGGATCATCATGAGCACGCCGATCAGATACGTCCGCTTCCGGCCGATCCGGTCCGACAAGTGGCCGAAGAAAGCGATCGCGATCATGTTGGCCAGCGCCGCGACGATCGTGGCGTTGACGAAGACGCTTTTGTCCATGCCGAGGTAGGTCGTTCCGTAGCTGATGATGAAGGTGACGAAGATGTAGAACGAACCGTTTTCCACCACCCGGGCGAGCATCGACCAGACGATTTCTCCCGGATGCTTGACGAGCACCTCGCCGACCGGGACGCGGCTGATCGCCTTCTGGGCCAGCGCCTTTTGAAAGAGCGGCGACTCGTACACTTTAAGGCGCACATAAAGCCCGACGGCGACGAGGATGAGGCTCAAGAGAAACGGAATCCGCCAGCCCCACGTGCCGAACGCGTCGCCGGTGGCGGCGATCGTGAGCGTCGTCACGATCGAAGAGAGCAACAAGCCGAACGGCACGCCCATCTGCGGCAAACTTGCCATAAATCCCCTGCGGCGTTCATCCCCCCACTCCATCGAGAGGAGGATCGCGCCGCCCCATTCGCCCCCGATGCCGATCCCTTGAATCAGACGAAGGACGGTGACGATGACCGCCGCCCAGAGACCGACGGCGTCGTACGTCGGCATGAGGCCGATGAAGGCGGTGGCCAGGCCCATGAGAAGGAGCGTCACCACGAGCGTCGTCTTTCGCCCGAGGCGATCGCCGTAATGTCCGAAAATCGCCGCGCCGACGGGCCGAGCCACGAATCCGAGCGCAAACGTCGTAAATGACTGCATCAAGGCCACGTACGGGTCGCCCTTCGGAAAGAAGAGCTGCGGGAAGACGAGCGCCGCCATCGTTCCGTACAGAAAGAAGTCGTACCATTCGATTGTCGTTCCGATGACGCTGGAGATGGCGGCTCGGCGCCGCTGCCGCGCCATTTCCGCGGCGTCAAGCGACGGAAGCGTTTCAAGCGTCACGGGACTCTCCTCCTTCCGCCATGCGCACGATGGCACGTCCGGCGATCTTCCGCGCCGCGAGATCGGCGTACGCCGTATTGACGGCAGCGAGATCGTAGACGCGGGTCACCGTCCCCGCCAGGTCGATGGCCCCGTCTGCGACGAGGGCGAGCATCGTCGGCAGATCCTGCCTCACCCGGGCACCGTAAGAGCCCCGGATCGAAAGCCCCCGCCGCACGAGATGCGTGATCGGCACTTCGGCTTTGGCTTCTCCCGCAGCGAGGCCGATGGCGACCAGGCGGCCGCCGTCCCGAACGAGGGAAAGGGCAAGCTCCACCGTCTCCGGCCGGCCCAAGGCTTCAAAGGCGACGTCCACCCCCTTTCCGCCGGTCATCGCTCGCACCTTTTCCCGGGCTTCCTCGGCAAGCACCGCTTCGGTCGCGCCGAGGCGACGGGCGAGTTCGAGCTTGGCCGGTTCCACGTCGATGGCGATCACGGTCCGGGCACCAAAGCGTCGCGCCCACTGAACGACGTTCAGCCCGACCCCTCCGACCGCCACGACCGCCACCGTCTCTCCCGGCCGGACGTCCCCGCCGTGGCGGACGGCCCCGTAGGCCGTCATGACCGCACAGCCGAGGACGGCCGACGGATGAAGCGGAAGCCCGTCCGGGAGGCGGTAGACCGCCGTCTCCGGCAGCACCGCATACTCCGCGAGCCCGCCCATCGAGTACATGGCGATCGGGCGGCCGTCGGGAAAGGCAAGGCGGGACCGCCCGTCGTACAGCCGGCCGGACAGACGGTTGTAACGAAAGAAATTTTCGCACAGGTCGTCCCGTCCGGCGGCGCACGCCTCGCAGCGGCCGCACGGGAGGATGAACGTGCCGACCACCCGATCGCCGACCGCGACCGCCGTCACCCCCGGCCCGACGGCGGCCACCGTGCCGGAGATTTCATGGCCGAGCACCGCCGGCGTCGGAAAAGCGATCTCCCCGCGGAGCACATGCAGGTCCGAATGGCAGACGCCGCAGGCGGCGACGCGGACGAGCACCTCGCCGGGACCGGGCTTCGGGATCGGCAGGCGTTCGATCCGCATCCGTTCGCCGACGCCGTAGAAGACCGCCGCCCGCATCTCGCCGTCCGGAAAGGCCGCCTTCGGCCCGGTCGGCTCCGGGGCGTCCGGTCCCGGCGCAACGAAATTTTCCCCGTCATCCATGGAAGACCTCTCCTTTACGACATGTCTCCTTGACGACATGCGGTCTGTCGACGCGTAACGGTCCGACGGAACACGGGGGACCGCCCGCGCATATCGGCCCGCCGGGGCATCTAAGCCCGGTCTTCGGCCTTTTCTCCGCCGTTCGGGTCCGAAGGCCCGCCGCCGAACGGTGGCGCCTCCCCCGCTTCGGCAGCCCGGGCGCGAGCCTCCGCCCGAAGGACATGCCGCATGAGCTTGCCCGTCGGCGTAAGAGGCAGCGCCTCGACGAAACGGATCTCCCCGGGAACCGCGTGGTGTCCGACCGCGTTTCGGACCAGCGCCTTGAGCGCCGATGCCAGCGCTTCCGTAGGCTTCGCTCCCGAGACGAGCTGAACGTAAGCCGCCACCCGCTCCCCCCGCACCGGATCCGGGACGCCGATCGCCGCCGCCATCGCCACCGCCGGATGCCGAAGAAGGGCGCTTTCGATGTCGTGGGGGCCGAGACGATACCCGGCGGCATTGATGATGTCGTCCTTCCGTCCCCGGAACCAGAAATAGCCTTCCTCGTCCCGCACCGCGAGGTCCCCGGTGCGCAAAAATCCCCCGGCCGTTTTTTCCGCCGTCGCCGCGTCGTTTTTCCAGTAGCCGAGAAACGCCACCGGATCCGGCAACCGGAGGGCGATTTCGCCCACCGTCCCGGGAGAAACCGGCGCACCGGACTCATCCAGAAGGACGACCTCGTGCCCGGGATAGGCCAGGCCCATCGAACCCGGCCGGAGCGGATCGACCGGATGACAGTGGCCGATGAGGAGGTTGGCTTCCGTCTGGCCGTAGAACTCATTGATCGGAAGCCCGAACGTCTCCGCGCTCCACGCCTGAAGCTCCGGATCGAGCGGCTCGCCGCCGGCGTGGACGCTTTGGAGGGCCAGGCGTTTCGGCCGGTATCCTGAGGCCCGCATCATTTTGAGCGCCGTCGGAAAGAGAAACGTGTGCGTCACGGCGTAGGTCTCGAGGAGCCGGAACGCCGCTTCCGGATCGAACTTGGGCGCCCGGTAGGCGATCACCGTAAAGCCGTAAAACCAGGCCGGAAACAAAACGTCGAGCAATCCGCCGACCCACGCCCACTCGGCCGGAGACCAGTAACGAGCCGGAAATTGCGGGAAGTTTGAGTACAGGTAAAACCCGGGAAGATGTCCGAGCAGCACCCGGTGCGGAAGCAGCGCCCCCTTCGGCGGTCCGGTCGTTCCCGACGTATAGACGAGGAGCGCCGGGTCGTCCGCCCGGGTCGCCGCGGGATTCGCCGGGCGGGCTTCTTCCGCCCAGGCCGGCAGGCGGTCGGCCGGCCACGCGTCGACGCCGGCCGTCCGAAACAGCGTCTCATGAACGTCCAGCGACCGCCGGCCGACAATGAGGGCCTTCGCGCCGGAATGCTCGAGACGGTAGCGGAGGGCCGCCTCCCCGAACACCGGCGAAAGCGGCAGCACGATCGCCCCCAGGCGGTAAAGCGAAAGGTGCGCCAGCGCCGCCTCGACCGACGGCGGCACGAGCACCCCGACGACGTCCCCCTTTCCGATCCCACGCGCGGCAAACACGGCGCTCAGGCGGGCGGCCAGATCCGCCAGCGCCCCGTACGTCAGCGTCCGCCCGCCGGGTTCGACGAGCGCCTCCCGTTCCGGCGTCCGCCGCGCCCACCGCTCGACCGTATCGACCGACAGGTTAAAGAATTCCGGTATTTCCCAGCGAAACCGCGCCCGAAGCGCTTGCCGGGCAAATCGCGGCAGCCGGTACGCCTCCTCCCCGGTGGGATGCGGCACGCTCTCGCCCCCTATTCGCGTTCCCCGGTCGACGCGCTTTCTTTGCGGACGAGCATGCGGATCCGGCCGGAAACGAGCGCCTCCCCCCGCGCGTTGACGATCGTCTGGTCGACGACGACGATGCCCGAGGCCGGATCCCGATCGAGGAGCCCCGCCACTTCGCTTTCGACGGCGATCGTCTCGCCGATCCCGACCGGCCGGACGAAACGCACCCGATCCAGCCCGTAAAACGCGATCACCCACTCCGGTGAAAGCGTATACAAACCGGTCGCCAAAGAAAGCGTCAGCATCCCGTGGGCGATCCGCCGGCCAAAGCGCGTCCGCCTGGCATACGTCTCGTCGACGTGAAGCGGGAAAAAGTCCCCCGATACGCCGGCAAAGGCGACAATGTCCGCCTCCGTCACCGTCCGGCCGCGGCTTCGGTGTCGCTCGCCGACGACATAGCGTTCGAACGGGCGATCGAAACGCATGTGGGAACCTCCTTCCGTTACGGTATGCGGCGCCTCGCGACGAAATGCCGCCGCCCGCCGCTATGGCATCACCGCCACCTGCCGCACCGCATCTCCGCGGCGCAACCGGTCGAACCCTTCGTTCAACCGTTCAAACGGCACCCGATCGGACAAAAGTTTTTCGATCGGCAGCTTCCCGCGTCGGTACAGCTCGATGTAGCGGGGAATGTCTCGGGCCGGAACGGCGCTCCCCATATACGACCCTTTCACCGTCCGTTCCTCTACCGTCATCGTCACCAGCGGAAAGGCGAACTGGTGATCCGGGTGCGGCAAGCCGCTCGTCACCGTCGTGCCGCCGCGCCTGGTGATCCCGTAAGCGACGGACATCGCGTCGACCGACCCGGCGGTTTCAAAGGCGAAATCGACCCCTCCGCCGGTGAGCTCCCGAATCTGTCGCACGACGTCCGGATCTCGGGCATCGAACACGTCCGTCGCCCCGAAATCGGTGGCCAGCTCCAGTTTTTTCGGGTGGATGTCCACCGCGATCAGCCGCCGCGCTCCGGCCAGCTGCGCCCCCAAAAGCGCACTGAATCCGACGCCGCCCAGACCGACGACGGCGACGGTGCTCCCGTCCGGAACCCGGGCGGTGTTAACGACGGCCCCGACGCCGGTGAGCACCGCGCAGCCAAACACCGCCAGCGTGTCAAACGGAAGATCCGGATCGACCTTGACCAGGGAGCGGCGGTCCATGACGGCATATTCGGCAAACCCGGAGACGCCCAGATGATGGTGAAGCTTCTCGCCGTCAAGATGGAGCTTGATTTCTCCGCTCAATAGCGTTCCGGCGACGTTGGCCGCGTTTCCGGGCTCGCACATCGCCGGCCGACCTTCCTGACAGGGCAAACAGTGCCCGCAACTCGGGACAAAAGCGCTGACCACATGGTCTCCCGGACGAAGATCCGTCACGCCCGGGCCGACGTCGACCACTTCTCCCGCCGCTTCATGGCCCAGAACCATCGGCATCGGCCGCGGCCGGCTGCCGTCGATCACGGACAAATCCGAATGGCAAAGCCCGGTCGCCCGAATCCGGACCAGCACTTCTCCCGGACCTGGAGGATCGAGCACCACCGTCTCGAGACGGAGCGGTCGACTTTTCTCGTACGGACCGGGTAACCCCATTTCCCTTAAAACATACGCTTTGATTTTCACGGGTATCCTTCCTTTTCGAATTCAAGTTTGTTCTTCTCCTCCCAGCCGCACGACGATCCGCCCTCGAACCGCCCCGCGAAGGATCGCCTCAAGCGCCTCGATGATCCCGTCGAGTCCGACCTCCCGGGTCATGGCGAGAAGCTCCGGCGGCTTCCACGGTCCCGCCAGACGACGCCAAAGCTCCTCCCGAAGGGACATCGGGCAGTAGACGGAATCGATGCCAAGGAGGCTCACCCCCCGAAGGATAAAAGGGAACACCGTCGTCTCGAGCGCGCTTCCGCCGGCGAGACCGCTTAAGGCGATCGCCCCGCCGTAGCGGATCGCCTTCAAGACCGACGGGGTCGTCCGGCCGCCGACCGGGTCGACGGCGGCCGCCCACCGCTCTTTTTCCAGTGCCTTCCGGCTCTCGGCCGCCACCGCCTCCCGATCGAGCACTTCGGAGGCCCCAAGCCGCCGCAAAAAATCATGGGCTTCCGTTTTCCCGGTGCTGGCCACGACCGTAAACCCGATCCGGGCCAGGATCGCCACCGCCATCGACCCGACGCCGCCCGTCGCCCCCGTGACGAGCACCGGCCCCCGCTCCGGCGTAAGCCCCCATTCCAACAGCCGGTGAACCGACAGCGCCGCCGTGAAGCCGGCCGTTCCGAGGGCCATCGCCTCTTTGAGCGTCATGCCCTCCGGAAGCGGGACGGCCCAGTCGGCCGGCAGGCGCGCCCATTCGCTAAATCCGCCTTCGTGCGACACGCCGAGCCCGTACCCGGTGGCGAGGATGCGATCCCCGGGACGAAACCGATCGTCTTCCGAGGCGACGACGACGCCGGCGAGGTCGATCCCCGGCACCATCGGGTAGCGGGTGAGAATCTTCCCGTCCGGCCGGATCGCCAGGCCGTCTTTGTAGTTCACGCTCGAGTACGCCACCCGGACGAGGAGCTCCCCTTCCGGCAGATCGTCCGTCGTCCGCTCCCGGACGGCCGCGGCGACGCCGCCGTCGGCCGTCCGCTCGACGACGAGCGCCCGAAACCTTTGCTCCATCTTCACCGTTCAACCCCTCGATCCTCGATCATCGCATCTCATTTCGGCGCCGGGGCCGGCCGCTCGATCCCGTCCTGCCACGACGGCGTCCGCTTGTCCAAAAACGCCTGAATGCCCGCCACGGCGTCCGGATGTTTGCTGTTGCGGACGATCACTTCCGTCGCATAAGCGAGCGCCGTCCACTCGTCCAGCGGATACTGCCGGTAAAACAGCCGTTTTCCGAGCTCGACGACGTCCAGGCTGTGGGCGGCCACCTGCAGGGCCAGCTCCTCGGCGACCGCATCCAGCCGCTCGTCCGGGGCCACCTCGTTGACGAGCCCCATCGCCTTGGCCTCTTCGGCGCTGTACAGCCGACCGGTAAAGAGCATCTCCGCCGCCTTCTTCCGCGGCACGTTCCGGCTTAAAAACACCCCCGGCGTGCTGCAGAAAAGCCCCCAGCGAATGCCCGTCGTTCCGAAGCGGGCCGTCTCGGCGGCCACCGCCAGGTCGCTCGCCGCCACCAGCTCCAGCCCCGCGGCCACGGCGAGCCCCCGCACCTTCGCCAGCACCACCTGCGGCATCTCCCGAATCACCCGTTTGAGCGCATACCCCAGCTCAAAAAGCGCATGCACCCCGTGAAGATCCCGCTCCTGAATTTCTCCGAGGTGATGGCCGGCGGAAAACACATTCTCCCGCCCTTCCAAGATGACGACGACCGTCTCCCGGGCCGCGGCGATCGCTTCGAGCCTGGCCTTAAGCTCGGTCATCATCTCGACCGTCAGCGTATTGTGCCGGCCGGCATCGTCCATCCGCACCCGCGCAAGCGGCCCCTTTTTCTCCACGTGGACAAGCGCCGCCATCGTGTCACTCCTTTCACTTAGCGCCCCATCCCATAGAACTCCTCGTTCGGCCAAAGGCCGCTCATGTTCGCCAGGCGATTGCTCATGGCGAAAAACGCCGCGATCGCGCCGATGTCCCAGATCTCGTCGTCGGAAAAACCCGCCTCCCGGAGCGCCTCGATGTCCGCGTCGGTGATGTCCGCCGAGGCGAGCGCCACCTTCATGGCAAAATCGAGCATCGCCCGCTGCCTCGGCGTGATCTCCGCCCGGCGGTAGTTGGTCGCCAACTGATCCGAAAGACGCGGATTTTTCGACCGAAGGCGCAAAATCGCCCCGTGGGCGACGACGCAGTACAGGCAGCGGTTGGCCGCCGACGTGGCGACGACGATCATCTCCCGCTCCGCCTTGGTGAGGCCCCCCGGCCGCTCCATGAGCGCATCGTGATAGGCGAAAAAGGCGCGAAATTCCTCCGGCCGGTGGGCCAGCGCGAGAAAGACGTTCGGCAAAAACCCCGTCTTCGCCCGGACCGCCTCCATGCGGGCCCGCACGTCCTCCGGCAGGGCCGACGGATCCGGGATCGGAAACCGGCTGATCGACCGCCCTTCGCTCACCGGCCTTCCCCTCCCCCGTAGATGCGCCGGTCGCGCCCCTGCCATTCCCGTTCCCGGAGGACGTACTTCTGGATCTTCCCGGTGCTCGTCTTCGGCAACTCGCCGAATTCGATCGTCTTCGGGCACTTAAAGTGGGCGAGGCGCTCCCGGCAGAAGGCGATGAGCTCGGCCTCCGTAGCCGTGCGGCCCGGCTTCAAGGTGACGAACGCCTTCGGCACTTCTCCCCATTTTTCGTCCGGAACGCCGACGACCGCCACTTCCAGCACCGCCGGATGCTCGAGGAGCACCCGCTCCACTTCGATCGAGCTGATGTTTTCACCGCCGGAGATGATGATGTCCTTCGCCCGGTCCCGAAGCTCGATGTAGCCGTCCGGATGCATCACGCCGAGATCGCCCGTATGGAACCAGCCCCCGGCAAACGCCTTTTCCGTCGCGGCCGGATCCTTGTAATACCCGAGCATGACGCCGTTTCCCCGCATGACGACTTCGCCCATCGTCTCGCCGTCGGCCGGCACCGGCCGCATCTCGGCATCGACGACGTCCACGTCCCCCAGCCCGACGTACGGCACCCCCTGCCGCGCCTTCAGCCGGGCCCGTTCTTCCAGCGGGAGCGTCTCCCACGCCTTCCGCCACGCGTTCACGGTAAACGGGCCGTAAACTTCCGTCAGCCCGTAGACGTGGGTGATTCGGGCGCCGAGCCCTTCCATCTGCCGAAGAAGCGCCGGCGACGGCGGCGCCGCGGCGGTGATGATGTGCACCGGCCTGGGAAATGCCCGCCCCGTCCGCTCCAGGTGCTGAGCGATCATCGTCAGCACCGTCGGCGCGGCGCTGAAGTGGGTCACCCCCTCCGCCTCGATGAGGGCCACGATCCGCTCCGGATCAACCTTCGGAAGGAGCACGTGCGTCGCCCCGACGGCGGTGACCGCCCACGGAAAACACCATCCGGCCGCATGGAACATCGGCAGCGTCCAGAGATAGACGTCTTCCGACTGCATCTTTGCCTCGATCACTTCCGCCAAAGCGTTCAAAAAAGCGCCGCGATGATGGAGCATCACCCCTTTGGGGCGGCCCGTCGTGCCGCTCGTGTAATGCAGGCTGATGAGGTCCCATTCGTCCCGAACCGCCACCGGCCGGATCTCCGCCGGCGCCGCATTCAGAAGACCTTCATAGTCGTGCCGGGCCCAGGGCGGCGTGCCGTCGACCGCCGCCTCGCCGTCGAAGATCACGTGCCGGAGCCGGCGTTCCGCCAGCATCGCCGCATGGTCCCGATAAAGCGCCGCGTCGATCAGGAGCACCGACGCCTCGGAATGATCGAGGATATAAGCGATCTCCGCGCTCTTCAGGCGGATGTTGATCGGCACGATCACCGCCCCCATGAGCGGTAGGGCCAGGTGCGCCTCCAGCGCCATCCGCGTGTTCGGCGCCAGCACGGCCACCCGATCGCCATACCCGACGCCCAACCGTTCCAGCCCGTTGGCCAGCCGGTGCACCCGCTCGTGGAGCTCGGAGTACGTCAGGCGGCGATCGCCGTCGACCGCCGCCACGACGTCCCGATACGCCACCGCCGATCGCTCGAGAAACATCGCCGGCGTAAGCGGCGCCCGATACGGGACCCCTTCGCGCTGAAGGGTTTTTTCCGCCATCCGCGTCAAAAGCATCGACGTTCCTCCTTTTCGTGCGCACTCTGCATGCTCATCGCCGGCATCTTCGATCCCTTCCAGAATGGATCGGGCCTCACCGCTCATCGAAACCGCTCGTTGCGTCCATCCAAGCCTTGGACCGGCAAACATGGCGGCCGCCTTGCGGCGGATCCGGCCGACCGTCCCTTCCGGACCGTCATTCCGCCGGCTGTTCTGCCGCCGCCGTCTCCCCGCCGACCCAGCGCATCTCCCGCTCCGCGACGGTTTTGAGCACCGCCGTCCCGATGAGCGACAGCACGCCGACGAGGGCGATGTAGGCGCTGATCGCATGGGTCGTTCCGAACGTTTTCAGCAAATAGGTGGCGATCATCGGCGAAAAGCCGCCGGCCGTCGCCCCGGCCACCTGATAGATGAGCGACGATCCGGTATACCGCAGGGCCGGGGGAAAGTTCTCGGTGTTCACCGCCGCAATCGGCCCGTAGAAAATGCCAAACAGCATCAGCCCGATCGCCGCCGCCAGGACGATGGCGCCGGGCGATTTCGTATTGACGAGGGCAAAGTAAGGGTACGCGTAGACGACCGTCAGCGCATACCCGAACAAGACGACCGACCGCCGCGGCACCCGGTCCGACAAAAACCCGGCGATCGGGATGGTCAACATCAGCACGATCGCTCCCACCAGCGTCGCGTTGACGAACAGATTTTTGGGCATCTGAAGAATCGTTGCTCCGTAGCTAACAAAATAAGTATTGAAAATATAAAACGTTGCAAAAACTTGTAGATTGGCCAGCAAACCGAAAAAGAGCGAGGCCGGATGCCGGCGAAACGTCTCCAAAAGCGGCGCCCGCGCCGTCCGGCGCGTGTTCAACACCTGCTGAAAAATCGGCGTCTCCATCACCGAAAGGCGCATCCACACGCCGAGGACGAGCAGGATGAAGCTGAGGAGAAACGGAATCCGCCAGCCCCACACGTCGAACGCATCGCCCGTCAAGACGATCGTCAGCGACACGACCCCCGAGGACAGGATGAGGCCGAACGGCACGCCCATCTGAGGCAGACTCGCCATGAGCCCCCGCTTCGGACGCTCTGACCACTCCAGCGCCAAGATGACCGCCCCGGCCCATTCGCCGCCGACGGAAAAGCCTTGCAGGAAGCGAAGCAGCGTGATCAGCACCGCCGCCCAGAGGCCGATGTGTTCATAGGTCGGCATCAGCCCCATCAGCGTCGTCGCCGCCCCCATGAGGACGATCGTCACGATGAGCCTCGTCTTGCGGCCGATCCGATCGCCGAAGTGCCCGAAGAACATTCCGCCGAGGGGGCGTGCGAGAAACCCGATCGCGAAGGTCAAAAACGTCTGCATCAGAGCGACATACGGATCGTTGCCGGGAAAGAAGAGCTTCGGAAAGACGAGCGCGGCCACGGTCCCGTAGACGAAGAAATCATACCACTCGATCGTCGTGCCGATGATGCTCGACGCCACCGCTCGGCGCCGCTGCCGGCGCTCGACTTCGGGAGAAAGTTCGATCCCCTGTCCGATTATCCCGCCGCCCTCCCCTGGCCTTTGTCCTTTTTGCAGCTTCATTGCGGTCACGTCGCGATGCGGCGCTCAACCATCGATCTTCGGCGCAACCGGTTCGACATCCCACCCCCTGACGAGCGATCCGCCCTTCGACAACGGAAGGTGAACGAACGATCGCTCATTACAGGTAAACGATCTGCTTCAGCCGCTTTCCTTTCGCGACCGCTTCCGCCCCCTTTCCGGCCCCGCTCCCCGGCCGCCGACAGAGCGGGACCGGTCGACCGCCCTTCTGAGCCGAGGGCTGGGGTCAAAACGTTCCGACGGTGTCTTCATTTTATTTTATGGATTTCGCCGAGTCAATACGGAAAAAAGGATTCACTTCTTTTCTCCGATGCGGGTCGCCCGATCGATTTTCACCGCCAGCGCCTCGCCGATGGCGAGGGCCGCCGTCGCCGCCGGCGACGGCGCGTTCAGCACATGGACGATCCGGCCCGTCTCGAGCAGCACAAAATCATCCTCCAGCGTCCCGTCCCGCCGGACCGCCTGGGCCCGAACGCCGGCGCCTCCCGGGACCAAGTCCTCCGCCCCCAGCGCCGGCACCAGGGTCCGAGCCTCCCGGAGAAAGCGTTCCCGGCTCCACGACCGGAGCATCGTCTCCCGGCCGAGGCCGCGATACCGCCACGCCATGCGCCAGAAATCCGGCCCCTTCAGCCGGTCGACCGCCTCTTTGAAGTCGAAGGCCCGACGGTCGTACCCTTCCCGCGCCCACGCCAGCACCGCGTTCGGGCCGACGTGCACCGCCCCGTCGACGCCGCGGGTAAAATGCACCCCGAGAAACGGAAGGCGCGGATCCGGCACCGGATAGACGAGCCCCCGAATGAGCGACCGGCGCTCCGGCCGAAGTTCAAAATACTCGCCGCGAAACGGCACGATCCGGACCGGCGGCCGAAGCCCGCTCGCCCGAGCCAGCCGGTCGGACCAAAGGCCGGCGGCGTTCACCGCCCGCCGGGCAAAAAAGACGTCCTCGACCGCCCGGTCCCCGTCCTGCCGCCGGACGACCGCCCGCACCCGGGCCCCCTCGTCGAACAAGGCCAGCGCCCGGTGGCCGGTTCGCACCGCGCCGCCCCGGCGGACGATCTCCTCCCGGAGCGCCCGCGCCACGGCGGCAAAGTCGATCACCCCCGTCTCCGGCACCCAGAGCGCCCGGTGCGCCCGGACGTGCGGTTCTTTCGTCCGGAGGTCGTCCGGGCCGATCCACTCGACCCGAAGGCCGTTTTGCCTCCCGCGGACATACAGCGCCTCGAGCCGCTCCGCCTCCGCCTCGTCTCGGGCGACGAGCGCCTTTCCCGGCCGGGCGTGCGGAAGCCCCCACGCTTTTGCCAGCGAAAACAGGGCCTCCCCGCCCTCCCGGGCAAAGCGGGCCTTCAGGCTCCCCGGGCGGTAGTAGATCCCCGAATGGATGACGCCGCTGTTTCGGCCCGTCTGGTGCCGGGCCACGTCGTCCTCTTTCTCCAGCACGACGACCGTCGCATCGGGGCGGCGTTCCAAAAACCGATAGGCCGTCGCCAGCCCGACGATGCCGCCGCCGACGACGAGGAGGTCCAGCGTTTGATCCATCGCCCCCGTTTTCGCCCCCCCTTTTTCGCCACGCGACCCGGCCGCGCCCGCCCGGCGCGACGCCCGAAGTCCGCTCCCTTTAACGCTTAAAATCCGTCCGACGCGGGCCACGCTTATCCCCGCTCGGCGCAACGCAAACCATCCGCTCAGTGCGACGCAAACAGCCGCCCGACGCCGTAAAGCCGCTCCAGGACGGCGATGAAAACGACCGAAATCAGGACGACGACGCTCGAGACCGAGGCGACGATCGGCGAGTACGCATCCTGCATATGAGAAAAAATCTCCGTCGGCAGCGTCCGCATCTTCGGCGAGACGAGGAACAGCGACACCGTCACGTTGTCGAACGACGTCAGAAAAGCGAACATCCCGCCGGAGACGATCGCCGGCCGAAGCAGCGGAAGCGTCACATCCCAGAACACCCGAAGCGGCCGGGCCCCGAGGATCTGGGCCGCCCGCTCGAGCGTCGCATCGTACCCGCTCAAGCCGGCCAGAACGAACCGCACGACATACGGAAACGTGATGAGCACGTGCGCGATCCAGAACCCCAGGGGCGTTCCGCTCAGATAAAGCGGCTTGACCTCCTCCCCGGAATGAATTCCGGGGATTCCCACGGGGAGGTTAGCGCTTGCTCAGCCTCATGCCTTTCAGCTTCGGCCTCATCGCAGCGCCATCCAGGCCGGGTCATCGGCCCGCCCCGGCTGCGTTCCGCCGAAAGGCGTTACCGCACCGGGCGGCGGCCCTCGAACGGCGGCCTACGCCGCCTCGGCCAGGCCGCTCATCGCAAGGCTCACGTTCCAGGCGCCGACGACATCGGCGTGGCCCTGGTAGCCGCACTTCCGGCACCGGAACCGAATCCCGCTTCGGTTCTCCGAAGCGCAGTGCCCGCACCGCGGACACGTCCGGCTGGTATCCTTCGGGTTGACCCACTCGACGCGGATACCGGCGAGGCGCGCCTTGTAGGCGATGAATTGCTGAAGCCGATAGAAAGACCAGGAATGAAGCGATCGCCCGAAGTCGCGCTTCCGGGTGTTCCGCCGGCGAATCCCTTCCAGCTTCTCCATCCGGATGATGCCCACGCCACGGGCGAGGCACCAATCGACGATGGCCCGGCTGATCTTGTGGTCCCGGTCTTTCATCCAGCGGGCCTCTTTGTCCTTCATTTGACGGATCGCTTTTAAAGCTTTCGCTTTCCCCATCCGCCGGCGAAGGGCGTGATACCGGCGGCGGACGTAGGCTGCCTGATCGCCAGAGAAAAAGAGCGTCTCCCCGCCCGCGTTCACGACCGCGAGATAACGAAGCCCCATGTCGATCCCGGCAATTTTCCCGGACTCAGTCCCAGCCGTCTTCTCCTCGACGGGCAGCGTGACCGAAAGGGCGAGGAACCACCGACCGCGCTTTTCGTACAGCTTCGCCGCTCCCTGCAAGACGTCCCGGCCGAGGCGTTCGAGGAGGGCGGCCTGCTCAGGGGTTACCGCAAGCGGCACCCGAACCCGGCCGGCCGGCGTTGGAAACGATGCCGTCCAGAAGTCCCCGACCTTCTTTAAACGCAGGTTCTGGTTGTTAAACGACGGCCAGAGGACCCGGAACGTCTGAACGTCCCGATGCGCCGCCACGTCCCGAAGCACCTGGTTGATCACGGCCGACGGAAGGTCACCGGCGAGATACGCCCGCGCCGTCCGACTGGTGAGCCCCTTTGGCCTCCCGGCGGCGACGAGGTTGTTCGCCAGCGCTGTGGTGCGTTCCACGAGTTCCCGATACCGCCGGATCTTCGCCTGCGTCGGGCGATGGAGACGGAGGCGAAGGGTGATGGTTTGCAATCAGCTTCCTCCTTTCTGTCTATGTTCTTTATGAATATTTTATCGTCAGTGTCAAGAACGCACAACCGGCTTCATCCCCGGAATGAATTCTGAGGCTTTCGCCGGGGGGCCGGTAAAGTAGATGAGGAGCGCGATGCCGAGGACGAGCTGCGGCACCGTAAGCGGCGCCGTCATGAACGTCACGAGGGCCGTCTTGCCGGGAAACGTCCCGCGGGCGATGCCGAGGCCGGCCGCCGTCCCCAGGACGACCGACGCCAGCGCGGCCAGGAAGGCAAAGACGACCGAATTCCGGAAAGCCGCCACGAACTCCGGCCGATCGAGAATCTTCCAGTACCACTGAAGCGAAAACCCCTGCGGCGGAAAGCTCGGATAGCTCGCCGCCGTAAAGGACGCCGGGATGACCACCAAGACGGGCATGAGAATAAACAACACGACCCCAAAAACGACGACCGCATGGGCAAAGCGGGCGAAAGAACGTCCGGTCATCGAAACACCTCCCGGAACCGCCCCCGTTCCATCGCCCGGGAAAACAGCGTCACCAAAAGGAGCGTCGTCCCCAGCAGAATGTACGAGATGGCGCTTCCGTACGTCCAGCGGAGCAGGTTCAAAATCTCATCGTAGGCGACCACCGGCAGCATCGGCACGTTGGCGCCGCCGAGGAGGGCCGGCGTCACGTAGGAGCTCATCGACATGCTGAACACGAGCACGACGCCGGCGACGACGCCCGGAAGCGAAAGCGGGAGCGTAATCGACCAAAACGTCCGCACCGGCCCCGCGCCCAGGATCGCGCTCGCTTCATCGACGGCTGCCGCCCGATTCCTCCATATGTTAAAATCAAGATATGACGACCGCTTCGAGGAAAGGAGCACCGCCATGCAGGGGCTCATGATGGATTTTCCCCTGACCCTGACCCACCTCCTCCGGCGCGCCGAAACGCTTTTTCCCCGCCGGGAGATCGTCGATCGGCGGCCGGACCGGACGTTTTTCCGTTACACCTATGCCGAGTTCATCGACCGTGCCAAGCGGCTCGCCGTCGCGCTCCGGGATCTCGGCCTCGCCCGGGGCGATCGGGTCGCGACGCTCATGTGGAACCAGCACGAACACCTCGAGGCGTACTTCGGCATCCCCCTGGCCGGCGCCGTCCTCCACACGCTGAACCTGCGGCTTCCGCCGGAAGACCTCCGCTTCATCATCGAACATGCCGACGACCGGGCGCTCATCGTCGATCAGACGCTCCTTCCCCTTTTGGAAAAAATCGGGCCGCTGCCGACCGTCCGGCACGTGTTCGTCGCCGGCGTCCCGGCGGACGCCTCCCTCCCCGAGGGTCTGCGGCCGTATGAAGCCCTGCTTGCCGGCGCCGATCCCGCCCGCTTCGTCGAACCCGAACTCGACGAGCGGGACGCCGCCGCCATGTGCTACACCTCCGGCACGACCGGCCGGCCGAAAGGCGTCGTCTACTCCCACCGGGCCCTCGTCCTTCACTCGATCGTCTCGGCCATGGCCGACGGCCTCGGCGTTCGGGAGTCCGACGCCGTGCTCCCGGTCGTCCCGATGTTTCACGTCAACGCCTGGGGCCTCCCCTACACGACGACCCTCGTCGGCGCAAAGCACGTCCTCCCGGGCATGCACCTCGATCCAGCGAGCCTGCTCGAGGCGTTTCAGGCGGAGCGGGTGACGCTCACCGCCGGCGTGCCGACGATCTGGCTCGGCGTCCTCCAGATGCTCGACCAGAATCCCGGCGCCTACGATCTTTCCGCCTTGCGGGCCCTCCTCGTCGGCGGCGCCGCCGCCCCGGAAGGGATGATCCGCGGCTTTCAGGAGCGCCACGGCCTCACCGTCGTTCACGCCTGGGGCATGACCGAGACGACGCCCCTCGGGACGATCGCCTTCCTCTCGCCGGAGACCGCGGCTCTCCCGGAGGACGCGCGCTACCGGCTTCGGGCCAAACAGGGCCGGCCGGTCCCCCTCGTCGAGATCCGCGCCCGCGGGCCCGAAGGGCTTGTCCCGTGGAACGGCGAGGCGATGGGCGAGCTCGAAGTCCGGGGCCCGTGGATCGCCGCGGCCTATCACAACGCTCCGGAGGCCGCCGACCGCTGGACGGACGACGGCTGGTTCCGGACCGGCGACATCGTCACCATCGACCCGCACGGCTACGTCGAGATCAAAGACCGGGACAAAGACCTCGTCAAATCCGGCGGCGAGTGGATCAGCACGATGGCGCTCGAAAACGCCCTCATGACCCACCCGGCCGTCCTCGAGGCGGCGGTCATCGCCGTGCCGCATCCGAAGTGGCAGGAGCGGCCCCTCGCCGTCGTCGTTCTGAAACCGGGCCACACGCCGGATGAGGCGATGAAAACGTCGCTCTACGAAGCCCTCCGGCCGAAATTTGCCAAGTGGCAGCTCCCCGACGACATCGTCTTCGTCGACCAGATCCCCCGCACGTCGACCGGCAAGTTTTTAAAGCGCGCCCTCCGGGAGCGGTTCAAACACCATCTGGATGCTCAGGGCGAGCCGATCGCCTAGAAAGGAGATCCCGATGCACATCCAGGACAGCGTCTTTCTCATCACCGGTGGCGCCTCCGGCCTCGGCGCCGCCGCTGCAGAGCGCCTCGTCGCGCAGGGCGCCCGCGTCGTGATCGCCGACCTGAACGAAGAAGCCGGCATAAGCCTTGCCGATCGCCTCGGCGATCGGGCCGCCTTCGCCCGGACCGACGTCACCGACGAAACGAGCGTCCGCGGGGCGATCGACCTCGCCCGGGAGCGCTTCGGCGCCCTCCACGGCGCCGTCAACTGCGCCGGCATCGCCATCGCCGAGAAGGTGATCGGAAAAGACGGCCCCCACGACCTCGCCCGCTTCCGCCGGGTGATCGAGATCAACCTCGTCGGCACCTTCAACGTCGTCCGGCTGGCCGCCGACGCCATGCAGGCCAACCCGCCGAACGAAGAAGGCGAACGGGGCGTCCTCATCAACACCGCCAGCATCGCCGCCTTCGACGGCCAGATCGGCCAGAGCGCCTACAGCGCCGCCAAAGGCGGCGTCGCGGCGATGACCCTCCCCCTCGCCCGGGAGCTCGCCCGGTACGGCATCCGCGTCGTCACCGTCGCTCCCGGCGTCTTCGACACGCCGATGATGCAGGGCCTGCCGGAAAAAGCCCGGGCGTCGCTGGCGGAGCAGATCCCCTTCCCGCCGCGCCTCGGCCGGCCCCACGAATTTGCCCATCTCGTCGCCGCGATCATCGAAAACCCGATGCTGAACGGCGAGGTCATCCGCCTCGACGGCGCCCTGCGCATGGGCCCTCGATGAACATTCCCGGAAACAGCATCGTCCAGCCGGAAGCCTCGTCCCGTGGCCACACCAAAAAGCGCTGCCGACTTCGGCAGCGCCATTGTTTGGGCCGAGCGTTCCGTTTGCTCGGCGCAAATCATACATCGTAAAGTGCTTGCTTGGGGGTCCCCCCCACATTAGCCGACCGGTGCCGGTCTCTTTGTCTTTGCATAAAATGGGCAGCAAAAGGGCGGCATCACGTCAGAGGCGAAAAAATGCCCTGTAGAGCGTCGAAAGGCAAAGGGGGATAGAATATAAATATACCTGGGCGCCTTTGAAACAAGCCGCAGAATCGATTTTAGGCGGTTATTGTAAGCGATTACATAACGGAGCGACCTAAAGGACACATAAAAAAATGCACAAAAAAATGTTCCTCTAGTGCAATAAATGCGGCCGCCAGCTTGCCACGCGATACTCCCAAGGTTAAGCTAGAACTGCCCCACTCGATTCTCCCGAAATCAAGCGCGGCATTTTCCCTGAGTCGCGTGGGTCTACAGGCCTGCTTCCGCGAAAACCATTTCCTTCCATACCCGCAAAACCGCACAAATTCTAAGGTGGTGCCGGTGAGAGGAGTCGAACCTCCACGGGGGGGTGCCCCACGCGATTTTGAGTCGCGCGCGTCTGCCAATTCCGCCACACCGGCAGAAAAAAGCAGAAAAAAAGAGAAATGGCGCGCCCGGAGGGATTCGAACCCCCGACCTTCTGATTCGTAGTCAGACACTCTATCCGACTGAGCTACGGGCGCATCCGTTCTTCATCTGTTTGTTGCGACGCGACCCGCTCCCCTTCCGCTGATTGCGCTTCGGATGAGCGTACGTCGCCAGCCATTGGTGCCGAGGACCGGACTCGAACCGGTACGGTAGACACCTACCCTGGGATTTTAAGTCCCATGCGTCTGCCAGTTCCGCCACCCCGGCATGGAGCGGACGACGGGAATCGAACCCGCGACCCCAACCTTGGCAAGGTTGTGTTCTACCGCTGAACTACGTCCGCACAGTGGCTCGCCGATCCGGCGACCATCCCCGAGCGTCTCTCGACCTCCGCGGTGTTTTACGGCCTGAACCGCAAACGCCCACGACGACCAACGACGGCCCTCCATCGCTTTCCGTCGGCCTTCCGCCATCGGTGGTGCCGGCGAAGGGACTCGAACCCCCAACCGACCGCTTACAAGGCGGTTGCTCTACCGCTTGAGCTACACCGGCAGTGGTGGCTCGGGACGGAATCGAACCGCCGACACGAGGATTTTCAGTCCTCTGCTCTGCCAACTGAGCTACCGAGCCGGGATGGCGGTGCTGACGGGACTTGAACCCGCGATCTCCGGTGTGACAGACCGGTGTGTTAACCCCTACACCACAGCACCGCATCCGAGATGGCGGATAGGGTGGGATTCGAACCCACGGTACGGCTTGTTCGCCGTACACACGATTTCCAGTCGTGCTCCTTCGACCACTCGGACACCTATCCAGGTGGCACAAAATGGCTCCGCAGGCAGGATTCGAACCTGCAACCCTCCGGTTAACAGCCGGATGCTCTACCGTTGAGCTACTGCGGAATGTAAGCGGGAGCGAACGCTCCCTCAAAACCGGATCGTGGGGGGCAAAGCCTCGACCGATTCGGATCCGTCAGCTTCACGCGTTACCGCGCTTCCACCTCGGACCGATCGACCTCGTCGTCTACGAGGGGTCTTACCCGGTCAAGCCGGTGGGAAATCTCATCTTGGGGTGGGCTTCGCGCTTAGATGCTTTCAGCGCTTATCCCGTCCGCACTTGGCTACCCAGCGGTGCGCCTGGCGGCACAACTGGTACACCAGCGGTGCGTCCGTCCCGGTCCTCTCGTACTAGGGACGACTCCCCTCAAATTTCCTCCGCCCGCGACAGATAGGGACCGAACTGTCTCACGACGTTCTGAACCCAGCTCACGTACCGCTTTAATGGGCGAACAGCCCAACCCTTGGGACCGGCTCCAGCCCCAGGATGCGATGAGCCGACATCGAGGTGCCAAACCTCCCCGTCGATGTGGACTCTTGGGGGAGATCAGCCTGTTATCCCCGGGGTAGCTTTTATCCGTTGAGCGATGGCCCTTCCACTCGGCACCACCGGATCACTAAGCCCGACTTTCGTCCCTGCTCGACCCGTCGGTCTCGCAGTCAAGCCCCCTTCTCGCCTTTGCACGCTCCGCGCGATTTCCATCCGCGCTGAGGGGACCTTTGGGCGCCTCCGTTACCCTTTAGGAGGCGACCGCCCCAGTCAAACTGCCCGCCTGACACGGTCCCCCGACCGGCTCACGGCCGCGGGTGAGTCGTCCGCCGCCTCCAGGGTGGTATCCCACCGCCGCCTCCGCGCCCCCTGACGAGGACGCTTCCCAGGCTCCCACCTATCCTGTACAGAAGGCGGCAAACCACAATATCAGGCTGCAGTAAAGCTCCACGGGGTCTTGCCGTCTAGTCGCGGGTACCCTGCATCTTCACAGGGACTACGATTTCACCGAGCCTCCTGCCGAGACAGCGCCCAGGTCGTTACGCCTTTCGTGCGGGTCGGAACTTACCCGACAAGGAATTTCGCTACCTTAGGACCGTTATAGTTACGGCCGCCGTTTACTGGGGCTTCGGTTCAGAGCTTCGGGCCTATACCCTAACCCTTCCCCTTAACCTTCCAGCACCGGGCAGGCGTCAGCCCCTATACGTCGCCTTACGGCTTCGCAGAGACCTGTGTTTTTGCTAAACAGTCGCCTGGGCCACTTCTCTGCGGCCTGCCTTCCAAGACAGGCGCCCCTTCTCCCGAAGTTACGGGGCCATTTTGCCGAGTTCCTTAGCAGGAGTTCGCTCGCGCGCCTGAGGATCCTCTCCTCGCCCACCTGTGTCGGTTTCCGGTACGGGCGCTCCCAGGCCTCGCTAGAGGCTTTTCTCGGCAGTGCGATCCGGAAGGCCTTCGGTACTCGCCTTCCCTCCCCGTCACGGCTCAGGCTTCCGGCGCGCGGATTTGCCTGCGCACCACCCTCGCCGCTTGGACGCGCTCTTCCATCCCGCGCGCGCCTTCGGACCCCCTGCGTCCCCCCGTCGCTCAAACGGCCGGGAGCGGTACGGGATTCTCCACCCGTTTCCCATCAGCTACGCCTCGCGGCCTCGCCTTAGGTCCCGACTTACCCTGAGCGGACGAGCCTTCCTCAGGAACCCTTGGGCTTTCGGCGGGTCGGATTCTCACCGACCTTCTCGCTACTCACGCCGGCATTCTCGCTTCCCTGCGCTCCACGCGCCCTCCCGGTCGCGCTTCTACGCCCAGGGAACGCTCCCCTACCGCACTCCTCGTGCCCGGCGCTTCGGTGTCGCGCTTAGCCCCGTTACATTTTCCGCGCAGCGCCACTCGACCAGTGAGCTATTACGCACTCTTTGAATGATGGCTGCTTCTAAGCCAACATCCTGGTTGTCTTCGCAGCGCCACATCGTTTCCCACTAAGCGCAAACTCCGGGACCTTAGCGGCCGGTCTGGGCTCTTTCCCTCTCGACGACGAAGCTTATCCCCCGCCGTCTGACTCCCAAGGACCACGCCCGGGCATTCGCAGTTTGACAGGGCTTGGTAGCCCTCGCGGGCCCCGCACCCAATCAGTGCTCTACCTCCCAGGCGCTCCCCTTGAGGCTCGCCCTCAAGCGATTTCGGGGAGAACCAGCTATCTCCGGGTTCGGTTGGCTTTTCACCCCTACCCACACCTCATCCCCTGGTTTTGCAACACCAGTGGGTTCGGGCCTCCAGTCGGATTTCGCCGACCTTCACCCTGGACATGGGTAGATCACCCGGTTTCGGGTCGACGCCTGCATACTCCCGCCCTCTTCAGACTCGCTTTCGCTCCGGCTCCGGCCCTGAAGGCCTTAACCTCGCATGCAAGCGTCACTCGCCGGCTCATTCTGCAAAAGGCACGCCGTCACCCATCGACGGGCTCCGACTGCTTGTGGGCACACGGTTTCAGGTCCTCTTTCACTCCCCTCCCGGGGTGCTTTTCACCGTTCCCTCACGGTACTCCTCCGCTATCGGTCGCCAGGGAGTATTTAGCCTTGGGAGGTGGTCCTCCCCGCTTCCCGCGGGATTCCTCGTGTCCCGCGGTACTCAGGAGCCGGGCCAGGAGGAAAGAGCGTTTCGGCTACAGGGCTCTCACCTTCTCCGGCCGACCGTTCCAGGTCCGTTCGCCTACGCCCTCTCTTTGTCACTCCCATGCGGCCCGGTCCTACAACCCCGGACTTCCGTCCGGTTTGGGCTCCTCCCCTTTCGCTCGCCGCTACTCGGGGAATCGCGGTTGCTTTCTTCTCCTCGGGGTACTGAGATGTTTCAGTTCCCCCGGTTGCCCTCCTGCGCCTATGGATTCAGCGCAGGATGCCAGGGCTCCACCCTGGCGGGTTCCCCCATTCGGGCACCCCCGGATCCCGGCCCGCTTGCGGCTCCCCGGGGCATTTCGCCGCTTGCCGCGCCCTTCATCGGCTCCTGGCGCCGAGGCATCCACCGTGCGCCCTTCCACCTTTGCCTCGCCCACGATCCAGTTTTCAAGGAGCGTTCGACGGCAGAGCCGTCAGTGACAATAGCTAATATATCACGGCGGCGGCACCATGTCAAATGGTATTTTATGCATCAGTCGCCCAGGAACTTCATCCGCACCCGCTGCCAGAAGGGAAAGTCGCGGTAGCGGGCAAAACGAACTTTTTCTTCCGCCACGTGGGCCTGGATGCGGACGACGCCTTGGGCGTAAAAGACGTTGCCGTCGACGCCGACGAGCATCTCGCCGTCGGGGTGCATCGGGTAGATGTCGAGCACGTGATGCCGCGGCAGGATGAACGACCGGCCAAGCGTCCGGTATTCGACGTTGTTGATCGCCGCAAGCTCCGACACCTGCAGCGCCGCGATCGACGGGTGGAGGATGCTCCCGCCGACGGAATGGCTGTAGGCGGTCGAGCCCGAAGGCGTTGAAAGGATGAGGCCGTCGCCGCGAAACGTCTCGAACCGGTCGCCGTTGATCCAGACGTCGACGACGAACGTCGAGAGGGTCTTCGACCGGACGATCGTCTCGTTCAAAGCGAGGTGCCGGTGGCGGCGGCCGTCTTTGTATTCGAAGATCGCCGCGACGAGCGGGTACTCGACGATCCGCGGCGCCTCCGTCTTCAGGATCGTCTCGATCATCCAGTCGGCTTCGTACCGCTTCCAGTCGGCGTAAAAGCCGAGGGTCCCGGTGTGCAGGCCGACGAAGGCCGCCTCCGGCACCTTCGGGTAATAGCGGTGAAACGCCTCGAGCATCGTCCCGTCGCCGCCGACGGCGATGACGAGCTCCGGCGCCTCCGCCAGCTCAAAGCCGGACCGAAGGAGCGCTTCCCGGATGCGCTCGGCGATCCGCTCGCTTTCTTCGTCCGGCCGGACGACGAGCTGAAAGCGCGAAAAGCGCCGCCGGGGCGCGTTTTTCGGCTCCTGCTCCTCCATCGCCGCCTCCCCTCCGTCCCAATCACGGCCTCCTTCGACCGGCGACCGCCCCGTTGGAAGGCCCGGACGCCCGCCCCGGAGGTCGGGCGTGAGCCTCCGGGCGCCGTTTCCCGGGGCCGCGCATCTTGCGGGCGCGACCCGGAGGGCGGCCGGGCGGCGTTGACGCCGCCCCCGCTCCGCCCGTGGCGGAGCGCCGGCGCTTAAGCCGGCCCGCGACGTTCATGACGAAAACAGAGCGCTTGACGAAACCCGGCCGACGCTCACGCTACCGGTCGCGCGGCGACGCGGTTTTTGAGCCGGCCGATGCCGTCGATCTCCACGACGACTTCGTCTCCGGGCTTAAGAAAACGCGGGGGCGAAAAGCCGGCGCCGACGCCGCTCGGCGTGCCGGTGGCGAGGATAAGCCCCGCCGGAAGCGTCATGCCCCGGGAAAGTTCGGCGATCAGGGCCTCGATCGGCCAGAGGAGGTCCCGCACCGAACCGTTTTGCCGGAGCTCGCCGTTGACGGTCGTGCGGACGACGAGCGCCCGGGGATCGGGAATCGCCGCCCGCGGGACGATCTCCGGCCCGAGCGGAGCAAAGGTGTCCAAACTCTTCCCCTTAAAATACTGCACATGCTTTTTCTGCAAATCTCGCGCCGTGACGTCGTTCAGGATCGTGTAGCCGAAAACGTGCTCGAGCGCCCGCTCCGGCGGAATGTCCCGGCCACTTTTGCCGATGACGACGGCGAGTTCCCCTTCGTAGTCCAAGGCTTCGGTGACGCCGACGTGGGGGTCGATCGCCGCCTCCGGCGGAAGAAGCGCCGTCGGCGCCTTGGTGAAAAAGACCGGCGCCGACGGCAGTTCCCCGCCGCCCATCTCCTGGGCGTGATCGGCGTAGTTTTTCCCGACGCAGACGATCGGATACGGCGTTCGAAGCGGAACGTCGAGCGTCACCTCGTCCGGCGCGTACGCCGGAAGCTTGAGCCGCCCCGCCTCCGCCGCCTGCAGGGTCGCCTCCGCCGCCCGCCAGGCGGCCTCCCCGGCGGCGATGAACGCATGAAGCGACGCAAAGCCGAGCGCCTCGTCGAGGGCGACATACCGATCCCCAGAGCGAAAGCCCCAGCGGAGCGCGCCGTCCGGCGTCAAAAATGTGGCCCACGCCATGCCCATCCTCCTTTCCGCGTCGACCGGTCTCCTGCAGGCGGTCGCAGGGCCAGGCCTCAGGCGGCCGACTACCGCGATTATACCGCGCCGGACCCCTGGTTCGCGAGGGCCTGAAGCAGGCGTTCGAGATCCGGCGGAAGCGGCGCTTCGATGGTCACCGGCCGATCCTCAAACGGATGATGAAACGCCAGGCGATAGGCGTGAAGCGCCTGTCGCCCGAGCGGCGCCGCCGGATGCTCCCGGCCGCCGTACGTTCGGTCGCCGAAAAGAGGATGGCCGAGGTGCGACAGGTGAACCCGGATCTGGTGCGTCCGGCCGGTCATCAAGGCCACGTCGAGGAGCGCCGCCCCCGCATAGACGGCCAGCGTCCGGTAGCGGGTTCGGGCCGGCTGCCCGTCCGGCGCGACGATTCGCCGCTCCGAATGCGCCGGATCCCGGGCGATCGGAGCGTCGATCTCCCCTTCCGGCGGATCGGGCACACCGTGAACGACGGCGAGGTAGCGCCGGTCGATCATCCCGCGCCGGAGCGGTGCGTCCAGGCGGGCGTGGGCGAGGGCGTGCCGGGCGAAGAGGACGAGGCCGCTCGTCTCCCGGTCGAGGCGGTTGACCGGACGGATGCGGGTGCGAATGCCCCGGGCCTGAAGCCAGCCGGCGACGGCGGCGGCGAGCGTTCCGCCGCTCCCCGGCTCGCCGTCCCGGCCGATCGGGTGGACGAGCATCCCCGGCGGCTTGTCGACGGCAAAGTAGTGGGCATCCTCATAAACGACCCGGATCGGGATCGGCTCCGGCGTGACGCCGTAGCTTTCCGGCGGCGCGATGCGGACGCTGATCCGATCGCCCGCCCGAACCCGCGCCGCCGTGTGGGACACCCGGCCGTTTAGGCGAAACGCCCGGGCATGGACGATCCGCTGGTACAGGCGTCCGGTGAGCCCAAACCGCCGGCGCATGACCCTTCCCAGCGTCTCTCCGTCTTCATCGGGCCGGACGACGACCGTCCACCACCCCCCGCGTTCAAAGGCGTCCATCCTCCACCCTCCGAGCGGATCAACCCTTCTAAACAAAAAATCTAAGCAACAACCCTCCGAACAAAAAAACCGCGCCGTCGCGCGGTGTCCAACATCCTGCGTCCGGTCCGCCTACGGCCGCCTTTCGGCCGGCTCGGGCGGAGCCGGAGCGCCGTCTGCCGGCGGCGCCGGCGGCACCGTCCCGTCGCTCGGCGTGAGGGGGGCGTCCGGAGAACCGCCCTGACGCGAAACATCGCTCTCCGGCGTCCCTTCGTTCGACGGCGCAGCATCCGGTGGCGGCGAATTCGACGCTGACCCGCCGGACGACGGCGGCGCCGCCAGCGCTCCCTCATCGGAAGGCCCGGAACTTTTCTCCGGAGTGGAACCGACCGCCCCGGAGGAAGGCGTCTTCCGGCTCGGCGCCGATTGGGCCGGCGCGGGCTTGGCCGGCGCCGTCTTTTTGCTCCCGGCGGACGAACCGCCGCCCCCCTGCCGGTCGTTGGCCGGGTCGATGAGCGCCATCCCTTTTTCCGGATCGAGCCCAAGCGCCTGCCACAGCGTCTCCCGGATGCGCTTCAGCTCTTCCTCCGGAAAAGCGACGTACGCTCCGCCGGCGGAGTAAAAGCCGTACGGATGCGCCTCGATCGTCGTGATCGCCTCCGAGCCGACGCCGAGGAAGGCCGAAAGAAGCGAGCGGATTTCTTTTTTCGTAAAGTCGGTCCGGACGTGGTCGCTCACGATGTCGAGCAAGGTGAAAAAGCGGGTGACGCCCTGGATGGATTTGACCTTGTCCGCCACCTTTTGAATGACGATCTGCTGCCGCCGGTTGCGATCAAAATCGCTCGAGTAGTACTTCGGCCCCCGATCGTCATGCCGGTGGCGGACGTAGCCGAGGGCCTGCTCGCCGTTCAAATGCTGCAGGCCGGGGTAGAGGTCGATCACCGTGCCGTCGGTGGGGTCGTGGTAGACGAGCCGGCGCTCGACGTCGACGTCGATGCCGCCCAAAGCGTCGATGATCTCCTTGAAGGCAACGAAGTCGAGAAGCACGTACCGGTCGACCGGAACGCCAAAATACCCGCTGACGGTTTTTTTGACGAGGCTCGGCCCGGTGTCGGTCACCGGCTTTCCGTTTCGCTCGGCTCGGGCCTTCCGGTTTTCGCCGATGGCGTAGGCGGCGTTGATCTTCGCGTAACCGTACCCCGGGATCATCACCCGGGTGTCCCGCGGGATGGAAAGGAGCGTGATCTTCCGCTCCGCCGGATTGACCACGGCGAGCATGATCACGTCGGTGTTCAGCGAACCGAGGTCCGGCCGGGTGTCGGTGCCGAGGAGGAGGACGGTAAACGGCTTTTCCGGCGGCCGCTCGGCGACGGCCTCCGCCGACCCGACGCCGTCGGCTTCGTTCCCTTCGCCGGCCGTCATCTTGTCCAGCGCGTGGTCGATCCGCCACATCGCGTAACCGGCGCCCCCGACGACGGCGAAGACAAGGGCGACCAGGGCCCAAAACCACCCCCGCCGCCACCAGCCGCCGGCCGGTCGATTGTCCATCACGTCCATCGCTGGCTCCCCCATCGGCCGGCGCCACAAGGCGCCCGCCTCTCTTTTTCCGCGCCCGTGTTCCCGGGTGACTCCCTCCGTAGGATATCCGATGCGACGCCGTTTGACAAGCGGCGAACGTTTCCGGCCGCCGACCGGCCATCCCCTGCCGATTCTGCCGTCGCCGATCGTTCCGCCGACAAAGGCGACGGCCTCCGGCCCCTATCGTCCTGCCGGTGCCGACCACGCCCGAAGCCGCCGTTCCACCTCCGCGAGCGCCTGCGCCACCGCCTCCGGCCCGGCTGGGCCGGCCGAAAGGCGGGAAAAGGCCTCCCGGAGCAGCCCTTCCGCCTGCACGTACGTCTCTTCCGGGACGCCGGGCGGAGCGTACGGCGAGGGAAGGGGCGCCGGCGCATCGGACCAGAACGCCGAGAGGTGAAGTCCTTCCCACGCCGGGTGCCGGTTGGCGTCGACGCGGGTGAGAAGCTCCCAAAGATCCGTACTCCGCTTGGCTTCGGCGACCCGGTCGCTCAGGACAAAGCGGAGGAAATCGAGCGCCCGTTCGGGATGGTCGCTTTTGGCATTTACGGTCAGGATGAGGCTCGGCCAGAACGGCCCACCGACCGCCCGGCCGTCGTCCGGCCGGGGAAAACCGACAACGTTCCAGGAAAACGCCGGCCGGACCCACCGGTCGCCGACGTACACGTTCTCCCCGCTAAAGAGATCGATGAGCCGCCTGAGGTCGTAAAACGTCACCACCATCGCCGCTGCCCGGCCGGTGAGAAAATCATCTTCGGCATACAGCGGTTCCGCCGGCGCCGACCCCTCGGCGGAAAGTTGCTCGTAGACGGAAGGGGCCAGCCAATTTTCCCGGCGCCAGCGGAGAAGATCCGCCCACGCCTCCCGGCGGGCCGGAAGGTCGAGCGTCGGCTTTCCGTCGGCGGAAAAGAGGCCGCCGCCGGCTTGCGCCACGCGGTATTCGGCGAGATCATACAGCGTCGAAAACGGGCCGTTGCCGAGGGAAAGGCCGTACCGCAGGGGACCGCCGGCGCGGGCGACGACGGCGGCGAGGCGCTCCCGCCATGCGGTCCACGACATGCCGTCGGACGGCGGTTCGACCCCGGCGCGGCGAAACGCGTCGGCGTTGTAGACGATCGCCGTCGCGGCAAACGTCGGCGTCAGGCCGTACAGGTGGCCGTCCACCGTGAGCCCGGAGACGACGATCGGCGCCAGCGCCTCCGGCTTAAACTCCGGTTCCCGCAAAAGATCATCAAGCGGCCGGAGGAGGCCGTTTCTGGCCAGAACCGGGTACAGGTCCGGATCGACGACGACGAGATCCGGCGGCGGCCCGCCGTCGCCGGAGAGCGCCGCCCGGTAGCGCTCGAGGAGTGTCTGCAGATAGTCAAGCCGATCGGTCCGCTCCGGAAGCGAAAGGAGCGTCCGCTCGATCGACGCTTCCGGGTGCGCCACGAGGTACAGCGTCGCGTACTCATCGAAGGCGTAACCCGCGACAAGCACCCGAAGCGGGCCCGCCGTCCCTCGCTCGGCCCCGCCGCCGGCCGCACACCCGGCCAGAACGAGGACGAGGAGCATGGCAAAAAAAGGCCGATTCCATGCCCTGAGAAGAAACCGCCGATCCCCCGCCGGCCAGCGCATCGCTTCGTCCCCTGCCTTCAATCTTTTAGACGGGTTGTCGCCGGCGAAGTTGCACCTCCGGCGGCGTCCCTTTCGACGACATCTTTCGACTTCCTCTTTCGACAACATGACAAAAGCCCGCCAGCGGCGGGCTTTCGCCTGCGTTCTCTTTCATCGTAGTCGACCGGACGAGACGTTGTCAACGGTCGGACTGACGGAGCTCCGAGGATGTGTCGCATTCTCCCCCAACTTGCCCGAAACGCCGGGGAACAGAGCAAAAGGACCTATAGGGCAAAAAGATGCGTTCCGATGCGGGCCGTGACCGGCCGGCTCCGAATCCAGGTGGAGGTCGTTTGGGCCGGATTGTAGAAATAGAGGGCGCCATGGGTCGGATCGTCGCCCCGGAGGGCGGCGTAGACCGCCCGGTAGGCCGACGCCGTCGGCGTGACCCGGAAGAAGTACCCGTTGGCGACGGATTCAAACGCCCGCGGCTCAAACAGGACGCCGGCCACCGTCGACGGAAAGGCCGGATGCCGGACCCGGTTCAGGATGACCGCCGCGACGGCCACCTGGCCGGCGAACGGCTCTCCGCCCGCTTCCGCGGTCACCATCCGCGCCATGAGGTCGATCTCCCGGGCGGTGAACGTCACGCCGTACAGCCGGGCCCACGTCCGGGGGCCGACGATGCCGTCGACGGCGAGGCCGTGGGCCGCCTGAAATCGCCGCACCGCCTGCTCCGTCCCCGGCCCGAAACGGCCGTCCTGAGGCCCCGCATACAGACCGAGCTGATCGAGGCGGTGCTGAAGATCGTAGACGTAACCGCCGGCATCGCCGATCTTCAGCGTCGGCGCCGCCACCGCCCCCGCCGGCAGCCCGATCGCCGCCAGCGCCAGGAAGGCGGCCAGCGCCCAAGCCGTCCGCATGGGCCTGCCTCCTTTCATGAGGCCAGTATAGCGGACGGCCGGCGGAATGGGGGTGGTAATTTGCGGGAGCGAATTCCGGCGACGCCGGCGAAGTCAGAGCCGGTAGACCGCCCGCACCTTGTCCTCGAGGTAGCGAAGAAGCGGGGCCGGGTCCGGTTCCCGGCCGGTGGCCCGCTTGAGGAGCTCCAGCGGATCGTACCGGTTTCCGTGGGCGTGAACATGTTCGGTCATCCACGCCCGAATCGGCGCAAAGTCGCCCCGTTCGATCCGGTCGTGAAAATCCGGAAGGTCCCGGAGCAGGGCCTCGGTGAGCATGGCGGCGTAGAGGTTCCCGAGGGCGTAGGACGGAAAATAGCCGAACAGGCCGGAGCTCCAGTGCACGTCCTGCAACACGCCCCGGGCGTCGTCCGGCGGCGTGAGGCCGAGAAGCTCCTCCATCTTCGCGTTCCACGCCGCCGGCAGATCTTCGGCCTCCAGCTCCCCGGCAAACAGGGCCTTCTCCAGCTCATACCGGAGCACGATGTGGAGGTTGTACGTCACTTCGTCCGCCTCGACGCGGATGAAGGAGGGGGTGACGACGTTCACCGCCCGGAAGAGACGCTCCGGCTCGACGCCGGCAAGCGCCGGGAACTGCTCTGCCACGATCGGCGCCGCGTATCGCCAGAACGCCAGGCTCCGGCCGACGACGTTTTCATAAAAGCGCGATTGGGATTCGTGGATGCTCATGGAGGCGGCGGCCATGAGGCCGTAGCGGGCGAGGGAAGTCGGCAGATTTTGCTCGTAGATGCCGTGCCCCGCCTCGTGCAGGGTGGAAAAGAGCGACGAAAACGGATCGTCTTCAAAGTAACGGGTCGTAATGCGGACGTCCGTCGGCTCGATGCCCATCGTAAACGGGTGGGCGCTTTCGTCGAGGCGACCCCGGCGGTAGTCGAAGCCGATTGCCTCCGAGAGGCGAAGCGATAGCGCCCGCTGCGCCTCTTTCGGAAAGCGGCCTTTGAGGAACGACCGATCCGGGGTCTCTCCCGAGGCGGCAAGCGCCATGAGGCGCGGGAGCGCCTCTCGAAGCGGCCGGAAGAGGGCGTCGACCCGCTCCACCGTAAGCCCCGGCTCGTACTGGTCGAGGAGGGCGTCGTACGGGTGGCCGGCCGGCTCCAGATAGTCGATAAACTCCCGCACAAGCTGAATCAGCTCCCGGAGCACGGGTAAAAAGGCGCCGAAGTCGTTCTCTGCCCGGGCCTCCCGCCAGATCGACTCCCCTTTGGCGGCGAGGACGTGAAAGGCCCGGTAGCGCTCCGGAGGAATCTTCTGAAGCCGCCGCACGTCCCGGAGAAGAACGGTGACCATCCGCCGCTCCTCCGGAGAAAGCGCGTCTCTCTCCGCTTCCAGCCGCTCCAGCGCCGCGACGAAGGTCGGCTCGGTGAGGAGCCGCTGGCTTTCGGCACCGAAAAAGCCCATCGTCTCCGCCCGGGCTTCGACGCCGCCGGGCGGAAGCATCGTCTGCATGTCCCAGCCCATGAGCCCCGCCGCCGCGTGATAATGCCTCAGGCGTTCGACGGTCTCAAAAACGGTCAAAAGCGCTTCGTCGCGCCGCATCGATCGGTCTCCTTTCCCGCGTCGGATCCAGGGCCGTGACGATGGATGCACCGGGCACGCCGGCGAAGGGCCCTGACTTCGCCCCACCCCACCGCTTCGCCCCGCTCCGCCCCGCGCCTTGAGATGGTCCGTCAGGCGCCGAACGACGTCCGCGCGGCCCGAAGGGCGGAAAACAGTTCGTAAGCAAGCGCTTCCAACCGACTTCGGGCGACGGCCGGCGTCGGAGGATCGGCCGCGCACTCCGGCGGCACGGTGGCCAGGGCGGCGGCAAACCGATCGCCGAGCCCTTCCCGCCCGACGGCGATGCGCCCCGAAAGGAGGAAAACCGGCCGGCCGTGCAGCCGGGCGAGGCGGGCGACGGCGGCGGGCACCTTGCCGAAAAGCGTCTGGCGGTCCGTCTGCCCCTCGCCGGTGACGACGAAATGGGCGCCGGCGATCACCGCCTCAAGGCCGACGAGCTCGGCGATGCCGTCGGCGCCGGGGAGAAGGCGGGCGCCGAGGCGCGCCAGGGCAAAACCGAGGCCGCCGGCGGCGCCGGCGCCGGGGACGCCGATGGCCGCCTCCGATCCTCCCGGGCAGGGCGGCGGCGCGTCGCACACCCGCTCCGCAAACCGCCGGACGGCCGCGTCGACCTCCGAAAGCGACAGCGCCGGGAGCCCCTTTTGCGGCCCGAAGACGAACGTCGCGCCGTCCGGGCCGACGAGCGGCGCCCCGACGTCGGCGAAGACGGAAAGCTCGAGGTCGGCCACCTTCTCCAGGGCGGGCGCAAGGTCGACCTCGGCGAGAGCGAAAAGGCTTTCCGCCGCCGGATCGAGTTCTCGCCCGGCAGCATCGCGAAAGCGGGCGCCGAGGCCGGCGAGAAGGCCGAGGCCGCCGTCGTTCGTGAGGCTCCCGCCGAGGCCGATCCAGAAGCGGCGAAAGCCCGCATCCCGGAGATGGGCGATAAGCCGGCCGAGGCCGACCGTCGTCCGCCGGAGGACGGGAACCGGCCGCGCCGTCCGTCCGACGATCCGGGCGCTTTCGACGACCGCCACCGGCCCCCCCGGCCCGTCCACCACGCCGTATTCGACCGGCCCCATCACGCCGGAAGCGTCTTCGACGAAGGCGATCTCGCGCCGTCCGCCGCGGGCCTGAAGAATCGCCTCCAGCGTCCCTTCGCCGCCGTCGGCCATCGGGATCGATACCGCTTCGGCCTCCGGCCAGGCCGCCCGAAGCGCCGCCGCCATCGCCGCCGCCGCTTCCGCCGCCGTCAGGGTCCCTTTGAATTTATCCGGCGCAAGCACGAAACGCACGGCGGCACGGTGGTTCGGCATCCGCTTCACCCCTTTCCTCGCGCCAGACGGCTTCGCCCCGGCGCCGGATGCCCTGCGCTTTAGTCCCGGCCCCTAAGCTTCAAGCTCGTAGCGACCGGCATAAGACAAGGGGCGCCGAACATAGCGTTACGGCGAAGCACCCGAGGGAAGACGTCGGCATCCAGGCGATGCCGGCCCCACCCACCCGACAAAGGAGCGACGACCATGGACGCGTTTGCCGGCGTCATCGCCTTCGACTCCCCTGCCCCGACGGAACGGCTGGCCCGGGAAGCGACGATGATGCTCGACGGGCTCCGCTCCCGCCTCGGATCGACCGAACCGCCAGCGGCCCACGGCCTTCGGCGGACGGCGGCGATGACGGTGATCGCCGACGACCGGGCCGCCGTCGCCATCCTTCGGCATCCGGACCGCCCCCTCATCCGCATCCTGCCGGACGAAGAGGCGGACGGCCCGCCCTCCCGGGACCGTCGACTTCAGGAAAACCCGCTCACGCCCCGACGCTGGGCCCTTTGGCTCGGTCACCCCCTCGCCGCCGCGCCGCCGGAAGCCCTGCTGGCTGATCCCGTTTTGGCCCTGCTGGCGGCGGGGAGCGATTTTGCCGTCGTCGCCTGGGACCCGGCGCAAAAGACGCTTTTTTTGGCCCGCGATCCCCTCGGCTACCGGCCGGTATGGGGCTACCGCCATGCGGACACGCTCCTGTTTGCCTCGGACCCCGCCGCCTTATTCGTCCACCCGGCGTTCCGGCCGCGGCTCGGCCCCGAAGGGTTGAACGTCCTCTTCGCCCTCGGGCCGTACCGCCCGCCGGAGCACGGCCTCCTGGAAGACGTGTTCCAACTCCGGCCCGGGACGTATCGGCTGGAAAGCCCGGCCGGGACGAAGCGGGGCACCTACTGGTCCCTTGCCGGCCTCCCGCCCCTCGAGCGGCCGATGAAGACGGAAGAAGCGGTCGAAGCGGTCTTGCCTCTCCTTCGCGCCGCCGTCCGCCGCGCCGCAGGAGGGGATGTGACGGCGGCGTTTTTGTCCGGCGGCCTCGATTCGAGCGCCCTCGTCGCCCTGCTCGCCGAGATCGTCCCCCGGCCGGTGGAGACGTTTTCCGTCGAGTACGAAGACAACGAACGTTTCTTCCACCCGACGGCCACCGTCCCCGAACGGGACTCGCCGTACATCGGCGAGATGGTCCGCCACACGAAAAGCCGCCACACGACCGTCGTCCTCGACGCCGACGCCCTCTTAGGCGCCCTCGAGCGGTCCCTCTGGGCCCGCGGGCTTCCGGGAATGGCGGACATCGATGCGGCGCTCATTCTCTTTGCCGAAGCGGTCGCCCAAAGCCGCCGGGCGGTCCTCTCCGGGGAAGGCGCCGATGAGCTCTTCGGCGGCTATCCGTGGACTTTCGACCCGGAAGCCCGGGCGCTCGCCGCTTTTCCGTGGGCCAAAAACATCGACCGGCGCCTTCAGTATCTCCGCCCCGACGTCCGGGCCATCCTCGCGCCGGACGTCTACCTCCGCGCGTCGTGGCAGGAGGCGCTCCTCGAACTCGCGCCGCCGGCGGCGCTTCGGGCGCTTCAGGCCACCCCGGACGGCGACCCGGAAGCGGAAGAGGCCCGCCTTCGGCTCCTCGGCTACGTCAACCTCACCCGCTGGGGGACGGTCCTCCTCGAGCGAAAAGACCGCATGACCCGCCTCTTCGGCCTCGACGCCCGGCTGCCCTTCCTCGACCGCCCGCTCGTCGAGGCCGTCTGGCGGCTCCCGTGGTCGCTCAAGGTCGCCGGCGGCCGGCCGAAGGCGCTTCTCCGGGAAGCCCTCGCGGGGATCGTCCCGGCGTCCATTCGGGCGCGGCGGAAAAGCCCCTTTCCGAAGACCTTCCACCCGCGCTTTGCCGAAGGCGTTCGAGCGCTGGCCGAAGCCCGCCTTCGGACGGCGGAGGCGCCTCTTTGGACGTGGATCGATCGGGACGCCTTCGCCCGGCTGATCGCGACCTTTCCGAATCCGGAGCCGTTCCCCTGGTTCGGGCAGCTCCTCGATGCGCCGGGGTGGGTCGCGTACCTGCTCGCCGTCGACCGCTGGCTGGACGCCCTCCGGCCGAGCGTGCGCCTCTAGAGGGCCGAAGGACCCTTTCCCTTGCACCGCCGCCGCCCGATCGGGTATACTGGGGACGGCCGAAGTCGTTTGCCCGACCGGAGAAACCGGTTTTTCCCAGCTTAACACGAACCCCTGCTCGAGGCAAGCCGCCGGGGCGCCGAGCCCCGGCTTTTTCCCGATCGTCCGCACCGACCGGCGCCGGGCGTGCCCCAAAAAAGGAGCGACGGCCGACGATGGAACCGATCGCTGCCCTCCTGGACAACGTTCCGCTCGTCGCCGCCGTGACGGCGGTGGCGCTGGCGCAGCTTTTGAAAGTGCCCCTCAACTACCTCGCCAACCGGACGCTAGACTGGACGCTCCTCATCAGCCCCGGGCGCATGCCGAGCTCCCACACCGCCGGCATGAGCGCCCTTTCGACGGCGATCGCCCTCGTCGACGGCGTCCGCTCATCCGTCTTTGCCCTCGCCTTTTTGACGACCGCCATCGTCATGTTCGATGCCGCCGGCGTCCGGCGCCACGCCGGCGAGCACGCCGCCTGGTTGAACCGCCTCATTTTTGAAAACGGCGCCCTCGGCGAGGAATTCCGCCGGAGTGCCCAAGAAGAGATCAAACGCTTAAAAGAAATCATTGGCCACAAGCCGAGCGAAGTGCTCGGCGGGCTCGTCCTCGGCGTGTTTGTCGGGTGGCTCATCGCCCGCTAAGCGGCGCCGGACCTAGCGCGCGTCCGGCGCCGCTTCGGCGTCGGTCCAAAGCCGCCGGAGGACCGCCTCGGCGTCGGCATTGAGCCCCTCGAGTTCCCCTTCCGTCAGGCGGCCGTCGCCCCGGACGAGGAGCGTCACCTCCACGGTCCGCTTGCCCCACTCCCGGTAGACGGCATCTACCGTCGGAAAATACAGATCGATCCGGTACCCCTTGATCCGGCTCCCGGTGTCGGCGACGACGCCGTAGCCGTACTCAGGGATATAGAGGATGCTCCCGATCGGAAAGACAGTCGGATCGGCGGCGATGGTCGAAAACGTGTCCCGCCGCACCCGGACGCCGGAGTAGGTGATGCCGTAGGCGGGGTCGCCCGGGCTTTTGCCGGTCGATTCTTTGCCGGCGGTGTAGCCGGTGGCGACGACGCGGTAGCGTGGATATCCGTCCCGGCCGGCGTCCGGACCTTCCCGCGGCAAAGCCGCCTTCGGGACGGGCGCCTGAGAAGCAGAATCGGCTCCGACGGCGGGGGCTTCCTCCGGGGGTGGTGCCGCTACGGGGCCGAACGTCGGATCACCGGTCGCCGACGGCCGGCGAGCCGCCAGAGCGGCGAGATCGCCGGCCCCGGCCCTGGTCGGGCCGTGCGGCAGCGGGATTTCCCCTTCGGACGGGGGAGACGCCCTCTTCACCGTCCCTTCGAAGGCGCCGTCGCCGGCGCCGCTTTCCGAAGCGAACGCCGCCGGCGCCTTACGCCGGCCAGCGAGGGCGCCGTCGCCGGCGGCCGGAGCGAACGCCGGATCGCGTGAAAGGCCGGCCGCCGCCACCACAGGCGCTCCCGCCTGGCCGGTCGCCGGCGGCGACGGCTCGAGGCCGGCGAGCGTCAGGACCAAGAGCCCCGCGACCGCCGACCAGACCCGGGTAAACGGGCCGCGGCCCGCCTGACCCATTGGAAAAATCCCCCCTCCGGCCACCAGTGTGGCCGCCGAAGGGGGGATTTATACGATCGCTAGTACATCCGGTATCCGTGCGTACGAAGGTAGTGAATGACGCCGCCGCTCGTCCAGGCGCCGAGGATGCCGAAGGCGAAGACGACGACGTCGACCCACGTCAGGCGCCCGAGGGCGAGATAGGCGGCGATCGGAACGAACACGCTCAGGACGCCGGGAAGCCAGGTTGTCTTCAAAACCATGTTGAGGATAAAACCGAGGGCGAAAAAGAGAACGAAAAAAAGCGGAAGCGAAACAATAAATTGCAGCCAGCTGAACATCGGATCCCTCCTGGGGTCGGCGATTCCGCGCCGGAGCGATCGGCTGTGGCCGAATCGGGGCCTTCCGCCGCGGCCATCAACCCGCCGCCCGCCCCCAAACCGATCGCGTCAGGCGAAAAAGTAGCGAATTTTCTTCAGCACGATCGGCATGCCGCCGAGCTGCCAGAGATACCGAAGGTCCGACCCCCGTTTCAGGAGCGAAGCGATGAGGCCGTAAAAGCGCCGCTTGCCGACGATGCCGATGCCTTCCCACCGGCCGAGGGACGCAAGCGTCCCCTGGATGTTCGGCTTAAACGGCTGCATCGGCGTCCCGCGGAGGATGGCCGCGAGGTTGAGGGCGGCCGCCCGCCCCTCTTGCACGGCGATCTGGGCCGTCGGCGGATACGGGCGGCCGTCCTCGCCGAAGACGACGGCGCTGTCGCCGACGACGAAAATATGATCGTACCCAGGGGCCCGAAGATACGGGTCGACCTTCACCCGGCCCCGAATCACCTCGAGTCCGCTCGCTTCGACGATCCGATTGCCCCGCACGCCGCCGGTCCAGACGACCGTCTTAGCCCGAATCTCCCGATCCCCCTGAAGCACCACGCCCTCCGGCGTGCACGCTTTGATCGGCGTGTTCGTGTGGACCTCGATGCCCTTTTCCCGAAGCTTCGCCTCCGCGTAGGCGACGAGAGACGGGTCGAAGCCGGGAAGGATCGTCGGCGCCGCCTCGATGCTCACGAGCCGGACCGCCTCCTCCGGCACGTCGTAGGCTCGGGCCAGCCGGGGCAGCCGCTCGGCGAGCTCCGTGACGAACTCGATGCCGGTAAAGCCGGCCCCCCCGACGACGATCGTCGTGTACGCCGGATCTTCGCCCCGGGCCCGGTAGAGGGAAAACATGTACTCGATGTGCTCCCGGATGACCCGGACGGAATTGAGGCTCCGAATCGCAAAAGCGTGCTCCCTAAGCCCCTCGATGCCGAACGTCTCCGGCTCGCTGCCCAGAGCGACGACGAGGTAGTCAAACGGGATCGTCTCGCCGTCTTCGAGCTCCACGATCCGACCCGCCGGATCGAAGCGCTTCACCGTTCCCTGGCGGAAATGCACCCGCTCGAAGTCGAGGACGTCCCGAAGCGGCACGCGGACCTTCTCATCGGCCGCCGTCCCCGCCGCCGGCTCGTGCAGGTGCGTCGTCATGTAGTGGTAATCGTGCTTGTTGATCAGCCAGACGTCCGCTTCCCCGTCTTCCAGCGTCCGCATGAGCGTCGTCGCCGCCATCAGACCGCCGTACCCGGCCCCCAGAATAACGATCCGCGGAGTCGCCACATCCGCCACCCCTTTAGCCGTTCTGTCCGGTCCTCTCCCGTAGTGTGCCCGCCGCGCACCCCGAGGCGGTCGGGAACCATTGCCACATCTTGTGCATTTGTTCACATTATTGCTCCCCGCAGCCCTTCCTTAGTACTTTACAACCTCCGGCGGCGAAAAGCAAGACAAATCGTGTTTCCCCGAACGACGCCCCAGAAGCCGCCATGAAAAAAGCCTGCTGCTTGCGCGCAGCAGGCCTACGGCGGTTCGGCGCCTCCAAAACCCCATTCGACGCTCAGACTTCCGCCTCCTCCGGCAACGTGTACGAAGCGCCGCAACCGCACGACGGCACAAGCTTCGGGTTGAAGACCGTAAAGCCGGTCTCGGGGCCGTCGTCCACGTAGTCGATCTCGACGCCGTCGACGTACCGGAGCTCGCCTTCCTTGACGAGGACCGTCACGCCGGCGACGTCAATCGCCCGATCGTCGTCCCGCCGTTCGGTATCGAGGGCCAGCCCGTAGGAAAACCCGCTGCAACAGCTCGGCTGGACGCCGATCCGAAGATACCCGGCGGGAACGTTCGCCTGGGCGATCAGTTCCCGAATCTTCGCGCTCGCCCGCTCGGTGAGCGTCACCATCGTCATCCCTCCCCGCGCCTCGTCGTTCGATATATGTCCTTTTTTTGAACCGATGCGTTCAGTATAACACATCGCCACAGGGAAAACAAGGGAAGCTCCCGGCGCGACCCGTTCGCGGCTGGCGGGGGGTGGACGAAAGGCGTATAATGAGCCTATATCGGGAGGGGAGGAAAGGGGGAGCGCCGTGGCGATCTCCACCGACACGCTCGTCGACATCGAGGAAAAAGTGTACCGCGGCGAGCGGCTCACCTACGAAGACGGCCTGCGCCTCATGCGGTCGAACGACCTCCTGGCCCTCGGCCGGATGGCCGACTTCGTGCGGCGGAAGAAAAACGGCGACCACGTCTACTTTATCGTCAACGCCCACCTGAACTACACGAACATCTGTTATCTGGATTGCAAATTATGCGCCTTCGGCGTCAAGCCGGACTCCCCGCGGGCCTACGCCCTGTCGCTCGACGAGATCGAGAAGAAGCTTTTGGAGCTCAAGGGCAAAGGATTTACCGAGCTCCACATCGTCGGCGGCGTCAACCCGCGCCTCCCGTTTTCCTACTACGAAGACATGCTCCGGCTGGCGAAAACGCACCTCCCGGAAGTGCACGTTCAGGCGTTTACCGCCGTCGAGCTCGACTACCTCGCCCGGGTCTTCAAGATGGACATTCCGACGGTTCTTTCCCGGCTCCGGGACGCCGGCCTGGGCTCGATCTTGGGCGGCGGCGCCGAGATCTTTCACCCCGAGGTTCGTTCGATCATCGCCGGCCACAAGACCGACGCCGACCGCTGGCTTCAGATCCACCGGGAAGCCCACCGGCTGGGCCTTCGCTCCAACGCCTCGATCCTTTACGGGACCATCGAGCGGCCGGAGCACGTCGTCGACCACCTGCTCCGGATTCGGGCGCTGCAGGACGAGACCGGCGGCTTCGACGCCTTTTTCGGTTTCGCCTTTCACCCGGAGAACACCGCCCTCGCCCGGGAGTACCACCTGGAGGGCGAGACGACCGGCCTCACCGACCTTAAAATTCTTGCCGTCGCCCGCCTCCTCCTGGACAACGTCCCGCACATCCGCGCCTTCTGGATGATGATCGGGCTGAAGCTCGCGCAGGTCTCCCTCTACTTCGGCGTCGACGATCTGGACGGGACGGTCATGGAAGAACAAATCGTCCACGACGCCGGCGCCAAGACGCCGCAGATGACGCCCAAAGAATCGTTCATCCGCATGATCCGGGAGGCCGGGCGCATTCCAACGGAGCGGGACACCCTCTACCGCATCCTCCGGACGTACTGAACCCGCTCCCGGACGTCGCCGGTCTTCCGCCCGGAGCGCGGCGGACGGACCGGTGCGGACAAGCTTCGGCGGACGGAACGACTCATCAGACCTTGCGAAAGGAGCGTGCGCGATGCGCGACTGGGCGGTGCTCGACCCGGCCCTCGAGCCGATCATCGACAAAGTGCTCGCCGGCCGGCGCCTCAGCGTGGAAGACGGCCTCGTGCTCTACCGCTCGCCGGACCTCCTCACCGTCGGCCGGCTGGCGGACCTCGTCAACCGTCGGCTGAACGGCGATTACGCGTATTTTATCGAAAACATGTACATCAACCCGACGAACGTCTGCGAAGCAAGCTGCGCCTTCTGCGGCTTTAAACGCAAGCCCGGCGAAGAAGGCGCCTACACGATGATGCCCGAAGACGTCCTTCAATACGTCCGGGAACGGATGAACCCGAACATCCGGGAATTCCACATCGTCGGCGGCCACAACCCCCTCGTCCCGTTCGACTACTACGTCGACATCGTCCGGACGCTCAAAACCCACTACCCGTCGGTGACGATCAAGGCGTACACCGCGGCGGAAATCGTCTTTTTCAGCAAGCTCTCCGGCCGTCCGGTCGAAGACGTCCTCAAGATCCTCATCGACGCCGGCCTCGAAACCCTGCCGGGCGGCGGCGCGGAAATCCTCTCCGAGCGCTACCGCCGGAAGATGAGCCCCGACAAGGCGACGGTCGACGAATGGCTGAGCGTCCACCGGACGGCCCACCGCCTCGGCCTCAAAACCCATGCGACGATGCTTTACGGCTCGCCGATCGAAACGCTCGAAGAGCGCCTCGAACATATGCGCCTCATCCGAGAACTCCAGGACGAAACCGGCGGTTTCCTCGTCTTCATCCCCCTCGCGATGCAGCCCCGCTCAGTGACCGCGGGCATCAAAAAGCGGACGTCCGCCTTCGACGACCTCCGGACGATCGCCGTCGCCCGCCTCATGCTGGACAACGTCCCACACATCAAATCGTACTGGATCAACATCGGCACCCAGCTCGCCCAGCTGTCGCTCACCTTCGGCGCCTCCGACCTTCACGGCACCCTCGTCGAGGAGCGGATCAGCCACGCCGTCGGCGCCCTCACCCAGACGGCCCTCACCCGCGACGAGCTCGTCTGGCTCATCCAGGGCGCCGGCAAGATCCCGGTCGAGCGGGACACCTTCTACAACGTCATCCGCATCTACGGCCCCGACGGTCCTTCGGCCTCGAACCGCCCCGCCCCTTCCTCTCCGGAGCCGGTCGAATCGCAAGGGCCGGCGGCGTCGGCCTCGAGCGCCCGTCGAATGGCGTAAAGGAGCACCTCCGGCGACTCGGCGGCGAAGAAGGCGCCGTTGACCAACGCAAACGGCTGGAGAAAGCATTCACTGCAGTAGCCGAGGCAAGCGTAGCGGACGACGTCGACGCCCGGCTCCGCCTCCAGCGCCTCGGCGACCGCCTCCGTCCCGGAGGCGAGGTTGCTCTCGCAAAACTCGACGATGCCGAACATCGTCCATCCTCCTCATGGCGCCGGCCGGGGCGGCGCCCGCCACCGTGGGCCGGCCGACACCCATCATACCAAATTCTCCGGCCGACGTGGCGCCCGCCGCAAAAAACGGCCGACCGGACGCTGGCCGGTCGGCCGAAAATCGCTTATAATGGTTTTAAGAACCATCCTCAACGAGGTGGCGACGATGATCGAAGCTCGCATCGAACGCATCCTTCGCCGCCTGCGGCCGGCGATCCAGCAGGACGGCGGGGACGTCGAACTGGTCGCCGTTGAAGGCGACGTCGTCAAAGTCCGCCTCACCGGCACGTGCCTGATCTGCCCGAGCCGCGAGCACACCCTGAAGGCGGGCCTGGAGCAGGCGATCACGGCCGCCGTGCCGGAGATTCGCGCCGTCGAACACGTCTCCTGAGCGGGGGCCCCCCGCGACGACCGGCGCGGCCTATCGTTTCGGCCGATCGCCTCGGACCGTCTCGGCCGCCCGCCTCGATTGCCCGCCTCGGGCTGCCACTCAGGGGGGCCCCTTCGCCGTCTGCTGCGGCGCGTCGCCTCAGCCGACCGCTTCCAGCCCCACCTCCAGCCAGTCGATCGCCGGCGCCGAAAGGCCGATCGAGGCGAGAAGCCGCCGGATGCGCGCCACCGATGCGGTGCGCTTTTTTTCTTGGCGAAAGGCTGCCGCCAGCCGGGCGGCCTGCTCCGGCGCCTCCGGCGCCCCCAGTGCCTCGAGCCAGACCGCCGGATAGGCCATCCGGGCGTAGAGGAACGGCCCCGCATCCTCCGGCAGGGCAAACGCCCGGCGGTACGCCTCGAGAAAGGCCGCCGCGTACGCCTCCGCCTCTTCCGGCGGAAAATGGAGCGCGGTCCAGCCTAGGGCGTCGCCGACTTCCGCCTCCGGCCAGTCGGCGACGTACGGGACCTCGCCGCCCTCCGCCTCCGCCGCCACGGCCTCCGGAGCAAACGGGCTCAGCACCGCTGCCCGGTGCCCGGGTCGGCGGACGGCCCGCGCCGCGTATCCAGAATCATGCAAGTAATACAGAAGCGCTTGCCCGAGCTGATGGGCGTACGCGGCGCCAGGCGCCGTGCCGGTGGCGACCGCCGGCGCCGCCGCCCGGAGGGCCGCCACCCAGCCGTCGATCCACCGGCCCACCTGCACCCGGCTCGCCGGCGCCGGCATCCCGTACGTGAGAGCGTGCCGCCGGGCCAGCCACCGGCCGAGTTCCTCCGGCGCCGGCCGAAGAACGGCCGACGCCCCCGCTCGCGAGTCGCTCGAACGCAGACTGCCCGGCGCCCCTTCGTCCATCAGCCTCCGGCGGATGTCCGCCGTCCAAGCCCGCTCCCACACTGCGCATCCCCCCGTTTCACTCTATGCCTGCGAAAGGGGGACGATCCGTGCCGGACGACGAAACCTTAAAGGCGCGGGCGCTGGAACTTCTCGAAGCCCGGGGGGTGACGCTCCGGGACCTCGCGGAGCTCGTTTATTTTTTGCAAAAACCGTACCATCCGGACCTCACCCTCGAGGAGTGCCAGGCGAACGTCGCCCGCGTCCTGGAAAAACGGGAGATCCAGAACGCCATCCTCACCGGTATCCAGCTCGACATGCTGGCGGAACAAAAAAAGCTCCTCGAGCCGCTTCAGACGATGGTCGAGCGAGACGAAAGCCTCTACGGCATTGACGAAGTCCTCGCCCTCGCCATCGTCAACGTCTACAGGAGCATCGGCTTTACGAATTACGGCTACGTCGACAAGGTCAAGCCGGGCATCTTAAAACGGCTGAACGACCATGCCGACGGCGCCGTCCACACCTTCCTCGACGACATCGTCGGCGCCATCGCCGCCGCGGCGGCAAGCCGCCTCGCCCACACCCGAGCCGGTTACCGGCGGCCTTAGGCGGACGGGACCGCGGCGGACGATCGGCGTCGATGCGTCACGCCGGGCGTCTTCCGGCGCCTTCAGGGGCCGGTCAAAAGCGACCGGAGCGCCTCCAGATTCGGGACTCGGCCGGCCGGCGGATACCGCCGGAGGGCGCCTTTCGCCGGCGGCACGCCGGTTTCGACGAGGTAAGCGTCGATCCCCGCGCGCCGACCGGCGGCGATGTCGGTCAGGACGTTGTCACCGACGAGGGCGACGTCCGACCGGGGAAGGCCAAGGCGCCGGAGGGCCGCCCGGAGCATCGGGTAACGGGGTTTTCCCACCACCCGGGGCGTCCGGCCGGAGGCGACCCGAAGCAGCTCGACGATCGAGCCGTTTCCCGGGAGCCACCCGTCTTCCCCCGGCAGGCGCAGGTCGCAATTCGTGGCATAAAAGGGAACCCCGGCGGCGAGCGCCCGGAGCGCCGCGGTCAGCTTTCCGTAGGTGAGCGTCCGGTCGAGGCCGACGGCGACGGCGTCCACCGGCCCGGCCGGGTCGGCGCCCGCTTCGACGACCCGAAGGCCCCGGGCCCGAAGCGGCTCGTAAAGCCCGGCTTCGCCGATCGCGAGCACCCGGCCGCCGGGATACCGCCGGGCCAGCACCTCCGCCAGCACGTCCGCCGAGGTGAGCACCTCCTCCGGCCGCACCGGAAGCCCCGCCTCCGTAAGCGCCCCGGCGACCGCCGCCGCCGTCCGGGTCGCGTTATTCGTCAAGATCAAAAAGGCCGCACCGGCCGCCCGAAGGGCGTCGAGGAACGCCCCGGCGCCCGGGAGCGGCCGGGTCCCCCGGACGAGCGTCCCGTCCAGATCGAGGAGCCAGCCCCGGTACCGCACCGTCATCCCTCCCCCGCCCCGCCGCCGGCGCTCGCGTCGACGGCGGGACCGGCAGAATCCTCCAAGGCGACGCCTTCAGCCCGGAGAAAGGCCCGCACCTCGTCGACGAAAGCCTGAAGCGCCGGCCGGATCTCCGCCAGGAGGGCCGCTGCGTCGAGGGACCGGCTGAGGTACTCCCGACTCACCGTCCGGTAGGCGGCGGTTAGCTTTCTGAGCCCGTCGGCCGCCTGCGGGAGCACAGCCCCCTCCTCGAGGAGGATGTCGATCATCGCCTCAAAACCGCCGGCCTCCCGGTGCACGACCCACTCGACGACGATGAGACCGACGTCGCTCATCGACTGAAACAGCCGCTCCACCGCCCGTTCGAGGGCGAAATCGGCCGGCGCCACGGCGCCGGTCCGATCGCCCCGGTGCGCCTCGGCCCACGCCAGCAGGGCCGGAAGCGATGCGACGAGGCGGTCCACGTCTTCCAGCGCCGCCTTGAGCCGAAGCCGCGTCGTCCGGTACACCCTCTTCCTCCTTCCCCCTCTGCTTTTCCGTCTCTCCGGTCTCGCCCCAGCCCGGCCTCCCGAACCGCCTCAAGGCCGTCGCCGGGCAAAGGCGATCACGAGGCCGACGGCAACGGCGATAAAGACGAGAATGAGGACCCCTTGCATCACTTCCATCATCGCGGTTCGACTCCCATCGCCGATCGACTCCCCCCGAACCGGCGCCGCCCGCCGTCAGGACGTCGCCGCGCCGATGCCCCAGAATCCGCAAAACGGCCCGCACGCCCGATCGGGCCGGATCCTACGGAACGACTGGATGGCCGCTCCGACCGATCCCCCGCCATCCGATCCCGCTCCGTCAATCCCGAACGCCAGGGAGGTTTGTCCATCGTGCAGCGGCAATTTCTCTACGACGAAGACATCACCGCCGACGTCCGTTTCGTCAGCTTTTTCGACGAAACCGGACGGTTCGACCTCGCCATCGTCAAGACCGACCGCTTCTTCGGCAAACGCCTCGTCCTCGACATGCAGCGGAATCGCTTTGCCATCCTTGGCGAAGACGACCTCGCCGAGCCGGGGCTCCTGGAAGACGCCTTCGGCCTCGACGCCGAGGCGGCGGCGGCGCTCCGGTCTTTTCTCGAAGAAGTGATCGCTTAGCCGCCGCGCCCGAGCTTGAGACGCCGCACGACAAAATAACGACAGCCAAAATTACAGTATTCTTGAACGTAATGATCGAGGGCGCTGATCCGCTGTTCCGGCGGCACGCCCTTATTTTTGTCACTGTAAAACCCTTTCAGGCGGAGCTGGTCGTAGCTCCAGTCGCCGACGATATAGTCGTACTTGTTCAACACGTCCTGATAGCGGGCGCGAAACGCCTCGGCGTTCCAGCCACCCCGAACGTCCAGCACCACCTCAAAAACCCCGTGGGACAGATGGACGAGGCGCCGGCCGGCTTCAGAACCGGCGGCCCCTGCCGCCGGGGGCGCCGGCGACGGTTTGTCCTCTTTCAGCGCCATCACCTCCGTCAAGCGACCGGCGACAAAAACGCCGAAGGCGGGACAGACTACACTTCGAGCCGTTCGGTTCCCGACTCGAGAAAGCGCACGGCGCCGGCCGCCGTCGCCTGTTCTCGGGCGTGATACGAGCTTCGGACGAGCGGCCCGGCCTCGACGTGGGCAAAGCCGCGCCGGAGGCCTTCTTCCCGCAGGCGTTCGAACTCCTCCGGCGCATAGTAACGCACGACGGGAAGCTGCCGCCGGGAGGGGCGGAGATACTGGCCGATCGTCAGGATGTCGACGCCGCTCGCCCGGAGGTCGTCCATCGTTTCGATGAGCTCCTCCCACGTCTCGCCGAGACCGACCATGAGGCTCGATTTCGTCGGGATCTCGGGCCGGAGGCGCTTCGCCTCCCGGAGGACCCATAGCGACCGCTCGTACGTCGCCTTGGCCCGGACCGACGGCGTAAGCCGCCGCACCGTCTCGACGTTGTGGTTGAACACGTCCGGACGGGCCTCGAGGACGGTCCGGAGCGCCGCCGGATCCCCGCCGAAATCCGGGGTGAGCACCTCGACCCCAACCCCCGGAATTTTGGACCGGAGCGCCCGGATCGTCGCCGCAAAATGCCCGGCGCCCCCGTCCGTAAGATCGTCCCGGGCGACCGACGTGACGACGACGTACCGAAGCCCCATCGCCCGGGCGGCTTCGGCCACCCGCTCCGGCTCCTCCGGATCGGGGGCAAGCGGCCGGCCGGGGGTGACGGCACAGAACCGGCAGGACCGGGTGCACCGGTCGCCCAGGATCATGAACGTCGCCGTCCCGGCGTTCCAGCACGAATGCAAATTCGGACAGCGCGCTTCCTCGCACACCGTATGGAGCGCCCCGGTCCGAAGGGCCGTCTTGACCTTGCGGAAGGCGGCTTCGGTCTGAAGGGCCTCCCGGGCGAGGTGCGACCGAAGCCACGCCGGCTTTCTCATCTCGCTCCGTCCTTCCGGCACGCCGTTCACCTCTTCTCCGGCGCCGACCGGTGCCGGCACCGCGCTATGGTGCTATTATAACGAAACGGCTCAAAGAGGCCAAAATCGCAGAAAGGGGGGATCGGGTGCGTCCGCACCGTCTCGGTCTGGCGATCTTCGCCGTCTTCGTCGCCGGAACGCTCGTTCCGGCGTTCGGCGCCGCGACCGCAAACACGACCGGGGAAAGGAGCGAGGCGGCCTATGCCGAGCGGATGGCCCTTTACCGGTCTGTCGCCGCCTTGACCGACGTCCCCTGGACGCGGCTTGCGGCCGTCGATCAGTTTGCCCGCTCCCTTCAGAAAAAACGAAGCGACGGGCCGATCGCCTTCCGCTTTCCACCCCCCCTCTGGGCCGGGCCGACCAACCCCGACCCGGAGGACACCGACCCGCGCACGATCGCCCTCTTCGGCGGCCTCGGCCGGGACGGCGACGGCGACGGCTTTGCCGACCAGCGCTCGCCCCTGGACGTCCTCCTCGTTCTCGCCGAACGCCTCCGGGACGCCGGGAACGACTGGACGCAGGCGCTCGCCGATCTCTATCCGTCGGACAAAGACCGGAAGATTCTTCAGGCGTTTGAAGCCCTCTACGCCGCCTTCGGCCGCCTCGACCTGTTCGACACGGCGTTCGTCGTCGACCGCCGGCGCCCCTACAGCTATACGAACACCTGGGGGCAGCCCCGGGGCTTCGGCGGCCGCCGCTTTCACGAGGGAGCCGACATCTTCGCCCCGTACGGGACCCCCGTCCGGAGCGCCACGTACGGCGTCGTCGAAGTCGCCGGCTGGAACGTCTACGGCGGCTGGCGGGTGGGAATCCGCGATCTCAACAACATTTACTACTACTACGCCCATCTGTCCGGCTTCGCCCCCGGCGTCCGGCCGGGGAAGATCGTCCGGCCCGGCGAGGTCATCGGTTACGTCGGCTCCTCCGGCTACGGCCCCCCGGGGACGCAGGGCAAATTCCCGCCGCACCTCCATTTCGGCATGTACAAATACGACGGTCGCCGGGAATGGGCCTTCGATCCGACGCCCCACCTCCGGCGCTTCGAGCGGCTGGAACGGGAAAAGGCCCGGCCGCGGGAGCGCACCGGCCCTTAGCGACCGCTACCGCGGCGCGGCCGGCGTAGGCGGACGGTCCGGCGCGGCCCCCGACGACGGGCCGGACGGGGCGCCGGCGGAAGGGGACCCGGCGCCGGCCCCGGAAGGTCGCAAATCCGGCGGCGGCAGAACCGGGATCGGCGACGGGGCCCCGTTTTTGAAATAATAAAGCGGCACCTGGCCGACGATGAGCTCCTGAGCGACGGCGATCCGCTGTTCGATCGTCTTTTCGTTTGAGGCAAACGGAATGATCACCCGCATGCGGAGTTTGATCTTCAAATAAAGCGTCAAAAGCACGTTGTTGATGCCGGTCTCCTCCACCGCCGGCTCGAGCTCCACTTCCGCCGCGCCGATGGGGACGATCGTCACCGGGATTCGTGGGCCGGTGTTGGCCAGCACTTCGCTCCCGAGGGCGACGCCCAGCGGGACGTCGATCCGCTGCCGGGAGAGCGTCCCCAGCGTCCGGCGCATGCTCTCCTCCGCCAGCGCCTGCACTCGGGCGGCGCCGCCGGCGTCGAGACTGATGGCGATGACGCCACGGTTCGGATCGATCGTTTTGATCAGGAGGTCCCGGCCGTTCGGCATCTCGTCGAGGCGGCTTCTTATGGCCTGCATGATCGCCTGCTCGGCGATCTGGACGACCCGGACCTCGGCGTAGCTCCGGATAATCGGCATCATCCGCCGCTCGATGAGGTAAAATCCTTGGACGAAGAGAACGAGCGCCGCCGTGAAGACGAGAAAAAAAATCGAGCGGCGCCGGAAGCGCCGCCGAAAGGCCGTCGGCCTCGCCATCGCGCTCCCCCCGGTTTTACCTTATGCCGGGAGCGGCGGGGGAAGACGCCGCGAGGCCGACGGTCAGTGCAGGTTGGGATCGACGGGGGTCGCGTCCTGGGGCGGCCGTAAGCCCTCCTGCATGAGCTTCTGCTTGAGCAGTTCGACGACGTACAGCGATACCATCTGGAACAGTTCGTCGTCGCTCATCCCTTCGATGAACCGCAGAAGATCTTCCCGCTCATGATCCGAAAATAATTGCAGCACCACTTCCAGCGGCCCGTCGGGATGCTCGACGAGCTGTTCCCGGTACAGCTTGAACACATCGTCGACAAACTTCATCCGTCCAACCCCTCTCCGCCAGCGTCTTGTGCGCGCCGCCGGAAGCGCGGCCGCTCGGCTTCGGTGTGGTCGGCGCTCCGGCCGAGCTCTTCCGCGAGGTAGTGCCGGAGGTAAAACGGAGCGCAGTACGTCACCGCTTCCGGCCGGTGGTGAAGGCCATCATACGCGCGCATGAAGACGAACATGTCGGCGGTCGCGACGCGGAGGACCTCTTCGTCGGCGAGGCGCCGGCCGTCCTTCAGGAGAGCGACGACCGCACGCCGGTCGCCCGCTTCCGCCACCTCGACGTCGATGCCGTCGACCGCCGGGTGGCCGAGGACGCGCCCCCGAAAGCCGTACCCCCGCACCTCCGCCGTCATCCGGGACGGCCGAAGGGCATCGCTTAGAATTTGCTTTAATTCTAATGCCCGCAGCGATATAACGCAAGGGGAGATCGGGTGCGGGCAGGCCGAGAGAACGGCCGCATAGGGGACGACGCCCGCGGAAAGGCCGTGAAGGAGAAGGCCGCTCGTCACAAAGGCGACGTCCGCCTCCGTCGCCCGGCGGATCGCCCGGGCGAGGACGTTCGCGAGGGGCGATTCCGCCACGTACGAGACGCCGAGCGGCCGGGCGAGGCGGGCCACCGGCCGCTCGAGGTTCGCCGCCGAGGCCGCCTCCGCCTCCCGGATCGCCGCGGCGACTGCCGGATGCGGCGCTTCCTTGTCCACGGCGACGGTCCGCGCCCGGACGACGAGCCCGGTCGAAGTGAAAACGAGGTCCACCCGGCCGACCTCGGCGCCGCCGCGGCCGGCCTGGATGATCGTCGTCCGGCCGACCCGCTCCCCCTCCGGAAGGCGATGGTGGGTGTGGCCGCCGAGGATGACGTCGAGCGCGGGAAAGCGCTTCGCCAGCTCCCGGTCGGCAAACAAACCGAGATGCGAAAGGAGCACGAGCGCATCGACGTCCGGCCTGAGGCGCGGAACGAGCTCCGCCAGCGCCACCTCCGGCGGCTCCACCCGCCAGCCGAGGAGCGCGTAGTAAAAAAACGGCACCGTCACGCCGATGAAGCCGATCGCCCGGCCGCCGACCGTCCGGACGGCGAACGGCCGCGCCCACGCCGGCCGCCGGCCGCTTCGGTCGAACAGGTTGGCGACGAGGACGTCAAACGGCGCGCCGCGGTAGAGGGCGTCGAGCGCCTTCGGCAGGAGCGAAAGCCCTTCATTGTTCCCGATCGTGATGAAATCGTAGCCGGACGCCTTGAGCGCCCGGACGTTGGCGCCGCCGGCCGTCGCCTCCGTGAGCGGATGGGCCCGGTCGATGTGGTCGCCGCCGTCGAGCAAAAAGACCGCCTCGCCCCGGCGCTCCCGCCGGAGGCGTTCGACGTAGCCGGCGATCTTCGGCATCCGGTCGAAGCGGCTGTGAACGTCGTTCGAATGGATGAGCGTCACGCGCAACGCCATCCCCCCGATCGACCCAAGCATACGCCTTCGGGTCGCCGAGTTCAACGGCCGGCCGCCGGACGCCGGACGAAGCGCCGCGCCGATCGAGCGCCGGGCGATGCGCCACGCGGGCCCGATAAAGTCGTCACCGGTCGGCTGCCGGGCAAAGCGCCACGCCGGACCTCGAGACGATGGCGCCGGCCCGTCGCCCATCCCGGGACGGAGGCGGGGCCGGGCGGCGGCACGCAAAAGTCCCTGCCGGATGTCCGGCAGGGACCGGGAGAACGCTCCGTTCAAGCAAGCGACCGCGCCGCCTGGCGGGCGGCGATCGGCCGCCCCTTCGGCCGGCTTCGGCAGGAAACCTGGGGAGAAATCAGCCGATGCTCCCTTCCATCTCGTAGGCGATGAGCCGGTTCAGCTCGACGGCGTACTCCATCGGCAGCTCCTTCGTGAACGGCTCGATGAAGCCCATGACGATCATCTGCGTCGCTTCCTGCTCCGTCAGTCCCCGGCTCATGAGGTAGAAGAGCTGCTCCTCGCTCACCTTCGACACCGTCGCCTCGTGCTCGAGGACGACGTCGTCGGTCCGGATTTCGTTGTACGGAATCGTATCGGAGATGGACCGGTCGTCGAGGATGAGCGTGTCGCACTTGACGTTGGCCTTCGAGCCGCGGGCGTTTTTGCCAAAGTTCACCAGGCCGCGGTAGTTGACCGCGCCGCCGTCTTTGCTGATCGACTTCGAGACGATCGTCGCGGTGCAGTTCGGCGCGAGCATGTGGACCTTGGCGCCGGCGTCGAGCACCTGGTTTTTCCCGGCGACGGCGATCGAGAGGATGTCCGCCCGACCGCCTTCGCCCTTCATGATCACCGCCGGGTACTTCATCGTCACCTTGCTGCCGAGGTTGCCGTCGACCCACTCCATCGTCGCGTACGCCTCGGTCATCGCCCGCTTCGTGACGAGGTTGTAGACGTTCGTCGACCAGTTCTGGATCGTCGTGTACCGGGCCCGGGCGCCGCGCTTGACGATCACCTCGACGACGGCGGCGTGGAGCGAATCCGTCGAGTAGACCGGCGCCGTGCACCCTTCGACGTAGTGGGCGAACGCCCCCTCGTCGACGATGATGAGCGTCCGCTCAAACTGGCCCATGTTTTCCGAGTTGATGCGGAAGTACGCCTGAAGCGGCACCTCGACCTTGACGCCCTTCGGCACGTAGATGAACGTCCCGCCGGACCAGACGGCGCTGTTTAAGGCGGCGAACTTGTTGTCGGACGGCGGGACGACGGTCGCAAAGTACTGCCGGAAGAGCTCGGGGTATTCCTTGAGCGCCGTGTCGGTGTCGAGGAAGATGACGCCCATCTCCTCGAGCTCTTTTTTCATGTTGTTGTAGACGACTTCCGACTCGTACTGGGCCGAGACGCCGGCGAGGAACTTCTGCTCCGCCTCCGGGATGCCGAGGCGCTCGAACGTCTTTTTGATCTCCTCCGGCACCTCGTCCCACGACCGGCCACGGCGCTCCGACGGCTTGACGTAGTAGGTGATGTTGTCGAAGTCGATGGCCGAAAGGTCCGGCCCCCACGTCGGCATTGGCTTGGCGAGGAAGATGTCGAGCGCCTTCAGCCGGAACTCCGTCATCCAATCCGGCTCGCCCTTCATCTTCGAGATGTCGATGATGAGATCCCGGGTCAGCCCCTTCGGCGCCCGGTAGACGGCGACGTCCGGGTCCCGAAAGCCGTAGCGGTACTCGGAGCTTACGGGCACGTCGTGGACCATCGGCGCTCCCTCCTTCGGATCGCATGATGGAAAACGGGCTTACGGCGCCGGCGTTCCGGCGGGCGATTCGGCCGCCGCGCCGCCTTCGGCGAGGGCGCGCTCCAGCGCCTTCCAGGCGAGCGTCGCGCACTTGATCCGAACCGGAAACTGATGCACCCCTTGAAGGGCGACGGCGTCCCCGAGCGCCTCCTCCGTCGCCGGGTCCAGGGGCTCCCCCTGCACGAGGCGGAAAAACGCCTGGGCGAGCGCTTCCGCCTCGTCCGCCGTCTTCCCCTCGACCAGCGCCGACATCATCGAAGCGGAGCTCATGCTGATCGAGCATCCCTCGCCGACGAAGCGGACCGCCGCGAGGCGATCGTCCTCCCGCCGGACGTAGAGCGTGATCCGGTCGCCGCAGGACGGGTTTTTGAGCTCGACCGCAAGGACGCCGGGCCCCTCCAGCGTCCCCCGCTTCCGGGGGTGCTTATAGTGATCCAGGATGATCTCCCGGTACAGGTTCTCCAAAGACATCGCCGAAAAACTCCTTTACCCGGCGGACGCCGACGACGAGCCGTTCGACGTCGTCCTCGTCGTTGTAGAGGTAAAAGCTCGCCCGGACCGTCGCCGGCACGCACAGCCGCGTCATGAGCGGCTGGGCGCAGTGGTGGCCGGCCCGGACGGCGATCCCTTCGGCGTCGAGGACGGTGGAGACGTCGTGGGCGTGGATGCGGCCGACGTTGAAGGCGACGACCGCGTGCCGGTCGGTCCGCGGACCGTAGACGACGACCCCCGGCTCGTTCGCCAGCGCCTCCGCCGCCAGATTCGTCAGGCGGACGACGTGGGCTTCGATCGCGTCCATGCCGATCGCTTCGAGGTATTCGATCGCCGCCCTGAGGCCGATCGCCTCGGCAATCGGCGGCGTCCCCGCTTCAAACTTCCACGGCGGCTCCCGCCACGTCGCATCGAAAAGCGTCACCCGGTCGATCATCTCGCCGCCGACTTCGTACGGCTCCATGGAGCGAAGGTGCTCTTCCTTGGCATAGAGGACGCCGATGCCCGTCGGGCCGAGCATCTTGTGGCCGGAGAAGGCGAGGAAGTCGACGTCGAGCGCCCGGACGTCGAGCGGAAGGTGCGGGGCGCTCTGGGCGGCGTCGACGACGATCACCGCGCCGACGGCGTGGGCCCGCCGGGCGGCGTAGGCGATCGGGGCGACGGCGCCGGTCACGTTCGAGACATGGGCCAGGGCGACGATCTTCGTCCGGGGGGAGATCGCCTGATCGATCGCCGCCTCGGTGATCCGGAGGTCGTCCGTCGGCTCGATAAAGACGAGGCGGGCGCCGGTCTCCCGGGCGACCCGCTGCCACGGGAGGAGGTTCGCGTGATGCTCGAGCGGCGTGAGCACGATCTCGTCGCCGGGGCCGAGCCGCGGCCGGGCGTACGCCTGGGCGACGAGGTTCAGGCTCCCGGTGGTGCTCCGGGTAAAGACGATCTCCGCCGCCGATCGGGCGCCGAGAAAGCGTCGGACCGCCTCCCGGGCCGCCTCATACGCTTCGGTCGCCCGGCCGGCGAGGGTGTGGACGGCCCGGTGGACATTGGCGTAGTCCCGCTCATAGAAGCGGGTCATGGCCTCGAGGACCGCCCGGGGTTTTTGCGCCGTCGCGGCGCTGTCCAGGTAGACGAGGGGCCTCCCGGCGATCGTCTGATCGAAGATCGGAAAGTCGGCGCGGAGTGCCTTCGGCACGAGCGGGCGACGCGCGGTGCGGTCCGTCATCGGCCGATCTTCTCCTCGATCGCCTCGACGAGGCGGTCCCGGGCGGCCGGAAGCGGCACGCGGGCGATCACCGGATCGAGGAAGGCGTGAAGGAGCAACCGCTCCGCCTCCCGCCGGGGAAGCCCCCGGGACATGAGGTAGTAAAGCTGGCCCTCATCGATCCGCCCGACGCTCGCCGCATGGCCGGCCTTGACGTCGTTTTCCTCGATGAGGAGGATCGGATTGGCGTCGCCCCGCGCCTCCGGGCTCAGGATGAGCAGCCGCTCCGTCTGCTCGCCGCTCGATTTCGTCGCCTTCTTTTCGATCTTCGTCACGCCGTTGTACACCTGGTGCGCCCGATCGAGAAGGATCCCCTTGGCGAGGATCGCGCTTTCGGTGTGGCGGCCGAGGTGCCGCACCCGAAGGTCGAAGACGCCCCGCTGCTCGCCGGTGCCGATGCCGATCATATACAGTTCGGTCCGGGCGCCCTCCCCTTCGAGGCGCGCCACCGTCGGCGCAAAGGTGTCGGCGTGGCCGACCTCGCCGATGGCCCAGATGATCTCGCCGTCCCGGCCGACCCGGGCGACCCGCCGTCCGTGATCGACCGCCCCGCGGCCGAGGCGGCTCAAGGCGACGTAGCGGAGCCGGGCGCCGTCTGCGACATAAAGTTCGGTCACGCTGTGGTGGACGGTCGGCACCCCGTCCGGCGAAAGATGCGTTTCGATGAGTTCGAGGGAGGCCCCGGCCTCGACAACGATGACGAGGCGCACCGACTGCCCCCGCTCACCGGACCAGACGACGAGCTGAACCGGCCGGTCGAAGGCGACGCCCCGCGGCACGTAGACGAAGGCGCCCCCCTGGAACGTCGCCGCCGAAAGGGCGGCCAGGCGGTCGTCTTCCGGGCCGACGAGACCGAAAAGATACCGCTGAAGCCGCTCGTCGGCGAGGGCCGCTCGGAGGTCGGCGACGACGACCCCCGACGCCTCGGCCGCCTCGAGGTCAAAGGCGACGCTCCGGCCCCCGTCCAGAAGGACGAGCGCCGGCGCACCGGCATCGAACGACCGCCGGACGGCCTCGGGCAGGTCCCCGGCCGGCGCCGCTCCCTCGGACGGCGACCCCGGCTCGAACGCCGTCCACGGCCAGGGGGCGATGTGGATCTTCTCCGACGCCGGAAACGGAAGCGCCCTTAGGCCCTCCGCCCCCCGGCGCCGGGCGTCCTGAAGCCAGGCGGGCTCTCCCGGCGGAAGCCCCTGAAGGAGCTTTTCCGCCAGCTCCGCATAAGCGTCCCGCACGTCGGTCGGCGCCATCGTCACACCTCCTGCCCGACCGTCTCGTCGACGATGCCGAGCGCTTCTTTGATCCAGTCGTACCCTTTCGCCTCGAGCGCTTCCGCGAGCTCCGGCCCGCCGGATTTGACGATCCGGCCCTGCATGAGGACGTGGACGAAGTGCGGCCGGATGTAATTGAGGAGGCGCTGGTAGTGGGTGATGACGAGGACGCCCAGGTTTTCCGACAGCATCTCGTTGACGCCCCTGGCGACGATCTTCAGGGCGTCGATGTCGAGGCCGGAGTCGACTTCGTCGAGGATGGCGATCTTCGGCTCGAGGAGCATCATCTGGAGAATCTCGTTCCGCTTCTTCTCGCCGCCGGAAAACCCTTCGTTGAGCGACCGTCGGACCATATCCTGCGGCATCTCGAGCGTCTTTAGGGCCCGGTCGAGCTTCCGGACGAACTCCATGAGCGGGATCTCGTTTCCTTCTCCCCGCCGGGCGTTGATCGCCGTCCGGAGGAAGTCGCTCGTCGACACGCCGCTCACTTCGCTCGGGTACTGCATGGCGAGAAAGAGGCCTTTTCGCGCCCGCTCGTCGACGGACATCGCCAGGACGTCTTCGCCGTCGAGCGTCACCGTCCCGGCGGTCACCTCGTAGCGGGGGTGCCCCATGAGCGCCTGCGCCAGCGTGCTCTTGCCGGTGCCGTTCGGGCCCATGATCGCGTGCACTTCCCCGCCGCGGATGACGAGGTCGAGCCCGCGGATGATCGGCTTGCCGTCGACCGCGACATGCAGATTTTCTATCTTTAATTCCGGTCGCGCCATCGTGTCGCCTCCGTTTGCATGAAGTGGTTCCGATCCCATTGTACCGCACGGCGCCGGCGTTTTCAACTGATTCTCAATTACAGAAGCAAACGAGGACAAACCGACAGGGTTTTTCTTTTGCGAACCGTTCCAATGGCCGGCCCGCAAAACGCCCCGATGACCCCTCGGCGGGCCGTCTCCCCGGCCGCCACCGATCGCCGGACGTTCAGCCGTCGGCCTGCCGGTTCTCAGCCTGAATCCGAACCCGAAGCTCGAGAAGCCGCCGAAGGCGGTCGTGGAGCTCCCGCCGCCACAGGCGATCGTCGAGCGCCCGGGCGGCCGAAAGGAGATCGAGCGCCTGATCGATCAGCCCCTCGACGAGCGCCTCGGCGTCGCCGTCGTCCCAGAAGGGCTGGGCCGCCCGGAGCGCCGCCTCGTCGTACCGGAGGAGCTCGGCGACGTCGACGACGCGGGCGCCGTCGGCTTCCGCGTAATCGAGGAGGAGATCAAAGGCGTCGGCGACCAGAGGATGGACGTCGAACCGGCGGCAGACCGGGCAGTAGACGAGGGGCACGCGATCGAAGACGATGCCGTTTCGCCTCAGGCGCCCGATCGAGCCGACCATCATCGCGCCGCAGCACCAGCTCATGGCGATGTCTCCTTCACCGGCGCACCCGAAAATCGACGGATGAATGCGTTCGCTTTACGGGCGTTCACCGGCGTGTTATAATGTGACCAAACGATGACATGTGGCCGGACGATGATCGCCGGGGGAGGAGTGGACCGTGTTTCACTATCTCGTCGCCGTCCTCGCGGTCGTTTTCTTTTTCCTGGCGCCGACGCTGCCGTGGAAGATGCTCGCCGTCGGCGTCCTTCTCGTCGCAGTTCCCCTTTTCTTGCATGAGTTTTTAAGCGCCGATGTCACCGGCGACCGGCGGTTTTAGAGCCGGCCGGGCGGCCTCCGGCTTGCGGGCCGGTCGGAAGTCGGCCGCTTGTAAGCCGGGGCGCCGGCGCACGGCTTTGGGGCCGGCGGCCGCCCGCGCGACCCGATCGGCGTCCGAGGGCCCATCTTCGAAAAGACCGCCTAAAGAAAAGACCGCCGAAACGGCGGTTTTTCTTCTGCCGGCGATCCGGCCCGGCGGTGAGCGCATCCGTCATTCGCCGATGTGAGTTCGGTAGGCCTCGGCGTCGAGAAGCGCCGCGAGCTCTTCCGGGCGGCTCATCTCGACGACGATCATCCAGCCGTCGGTGTACGGCGCCCGGTTGACGAGCTCCGGTTCATCGGCCAGCCGAGCGTTGACCTCGACGACGGTCCCGGAGACGGGGGCATACAGCTCGGAGACGGTTTTCACCGATTCGACGGTGCCGAACGGTTCGCCGGCCGTCACGGTCGCGCCGACTTCCGGAAGCTCGACGTAGACGATGTCCCCGAGCTCATCTTGCGCAAAGTCGGTAATCCCTATGTACGCTCGGTTGCCCTCGACGCGGACCCACTCGTGCTCCCGGGAATACCGGAGTTCCGCGGGAAATTCCACCCTCACACCCTCCTCTCCGTCTTCATGCCCATCATACGACGTTCGCCCCTTCGATGCAAACGGGCAAAAAAGACGCCGGCCCGCATCCGGGCCGGCACCGCTTCACTTGAGCGCCTCCGCCACCTTGCCGACGAGATCCATGCCGGGCCGGAGGGCCTTTTCGCCCTTCCGCCAGCCGGCCGGGCAGGCGACGCCGGGATTCTTCCGCACGAAGTCGAACGCCTCCAGAAGCCGGAGCGTCTCTTCGGCGTTCCGGCCGACGTCGTACCACGTCACTTCCTGCGCCCGGAGGATGCCGTCCGGATCGACGATGAACGTCCCCCGTGTCAACATCGGATGTAAAATCCCCAATAGCAGCGGATAAAGATTCCCCAAAATCACCGGCATGATTTCCTCAAAATCATCGGGATGAATTCCCCACCCCTGTGTCGAACTATGGCACCTGCCATCACTTTTGGGGAGGTGCCGGTGATGAGGGAGAGTGAGAAGATGGAGATCAGGAAGCTGTATGAGGAGGGCGTCAGCATCTCGGAACTGGCCAGAAGATACGGCCATGACCGCAAAACCATCCGCAAGGCTGTGAGTGAGCCGAGGCAGCAGGAGGAGGGGAGGGTGAAGTCGCGCAGCCGTAGGGTGAAAGGCCACAAGCTGGAGCCGTACAAGGCCTATGTGGAGCAGCGCATGCGTATCGGCGTCCTCAATGCGGAGCGAATCTTTCGCGAGATCCGGGAGCAGGGATATACCGGCGGAATTACCGTACTGCGCGAGTTCATGCACCCTCTCCGCCCGGTTGTCTCTGCCAAGGCAACCGTGCGGTTTGAGACGGCTCCGGGGGAACAAGCGCAAATCGACCTGGGCGCATTCCCCTACCTGGATCCGCAGGGCCATCGGCGCAAGGTATGGTGCTTTGCCATGGTCCTCGCCTACTCCCGCATGCTCTACCTGGAGTTTATCAGAGCGGCGGACCAACGGCATATCCTCCAGGCGCTCCGGAACGCGCTGGAGTTCTTCGGCGGGGTTCCAAAGGTCATGCTCAGCGACAACTGCTCCCCGCTGGTCGTGGCCAACGACGGTCATGGACACGTCGACTGGCAGCCGGCGTACATGGACTTCGCCAAGTACTACGGATTCGTGCCCAAGGCCTGTAAGCCCTACCGAAGTCGCACCAAAGGGAAGATTGAACGGCCCATCGGGTATATCCGGTCCAGCTTCTGGCCGGTTTCGTTCGTGGACCATGACGACCTGAACCGGCAAGGTGCCATCTGGCGGGATACGGTGGCTAATGTGCGCATCCACGGCACGACGCGGGAGCAGCCGGTGGTGCGGTTTCAGGCCGAGACGCTTAAGCCCCTGCCTAAGAGCCGGTACACGCTGGCGTACGCCGATATGCGCAAGGTCATGAGCGATTGTCGCATCTCCTGGAACACGAACATGTACACCGTTCCATGGCGGTATGTGGGGCACACCGTGCTGGTCCGGGAGTTTGAGTCAGGCCGCCTGCAGATCGAGTACGGCGGGCAGGTCATTGCCGAACACCGCGTGCTCACAGGCAGGCACCAGGTCTCAACCGACCCTGAGCACTTCAAGGGCATCCCGGCTGGGACGCCTCATCCGGATCGAGGCAAGGTGCCAGGGTTGCAAATCGGGCCGGACGTGGAGCAGCGGGAGCTGTCCGTCTATGAGCAGATCGCGATGGGAGGTCAGGGGCAATGAGTGAGGCGTTGGTTTTGGCCAAGGCCGAGGAGCAGCTGCTGGAGCTGGGATTGAAGCGCGCCGCGGCGGTGCTGCCGGCGTGCGTGGAGTGGGCAGCGGGGCACCAGGCGACCTATGCGGAGTTCCTGCACAGACTGCTGGATGCTGAGCAGGAGGAGCGATACAGCCGTTACATGCACGCCAGACTCCGCATGGCCAACTTCCCGTATCACAAGACCCTTGCAGATTTCGATTTCTCGTTCCAGCCGTCCGTCGATGAGCGACAAATACGCGAACTGGCCGGCTTGACGTTCATCCGGGAGGGCAGCAACGTCATCTTCCTGGGACCGCCGGGGGTGGGCAAGACCCACCTTGCGGTGGCCCTGGGGATGGAGGCGATTCGACAGCGCATGAGCGTCTACTTCGTGACCATGCAGAAGCTGGTCGCTGACTTGCGACGGGCGTACCAAGAGGGACGGCTGGACAAGCGCCTGCGCATCTACACCCAGCCGAAGCTGCTGATCTGCGACGAAGTCGGCTACTTGCCGCTTGACGCCTTGGACGCCGCGAACTTCTTCCGGCTCGTGTCGGAGCGCTACGAGCATGGCTCCCTGATCATCACGTCCAACACCAGCTTCACCAACTGGGGGACACTCTTCGGTGACCAGGTGCTGGCCTCTGCCTTGCTCGACCGGCTCCTGCACCACGCCACCACCATCAACATCCGCGGCAACAGCTACCGGATGAAGGACAAGCTGCGCGCCGGGGTGACCCATGCGCTGAAGGAGGAGGTGACCGCGTAGATCGAACATACGTCTGGGGAATGATGCGCGATGATTTTGGGGAACTGAATCCGCTGTTTGTGGGGAATCGAACGCGATTTTTTTGGGGAGTTTTAATCCGCTATTGACACCCGAAGCGCCGTCCCGTCCGTCTCGTTGTAAATGTTGAGCGCCCGTGCAAGCCGCCCGGCGTGGTCCGCCGCCATCGGAAAGCGCACGCCTTCGAGCAGCTTCTCCGACTCCAGCCACGCCTTGTGGGTGTAGACGGTGTCGGTGCTCACGCCGACGACTTCCGCCCCGAGGGCCCGGAAGGCGTCATAGTGCCGGGCGAAGTCGGCGAGCTCCGTCGGGCAGACGAACGTAAAGTCCGCCGGGTAGAAAACCAGCACCGTCCACCGCTTCTCGGGCGCCGACGGGCCGAGGCGAATCTCGCCTTCGGTCTTCGTCTCGGGAAAGTACGCCGGCAGCACGAGGTCGGGCAGCGCTTCGCCGAGTCTGACGATGGCCGTCGTCTCCGTCCCCTGCATCGGAGTCCTCCTTTTCACGGGAATTTTAAAGGATCGCCTCATGGGAAGAAGTTCACGGGCGCCTCCTATTATAGGGGAATTCCCTGACGAAGACAAGTTAAGACTAAGAGCAATTTAATTTTCGTCCGGCGCGCCGGCCGCCGGCGGGTCGGCTCCGTCGAGCTGAAAAAGGAGCCCGGCGAGCACCGACCGAAGGCGCCGGACGTCGACTTCGTAGCAGACCCACGGCCCCCGTTCCTCGGTGACGACGAGCCCCGCTTCCCGGAGGATCTTGAGATGGTGCGACACCGTCGACTGGGCGAGCCCGAGCTCGGCGACGAGGTCGCCGCAAAACTGCCGCCGCTCCAGAAGAAGCTGCAAGATCCGGTAGCGCGCTTCGTGCCCGAGGGCTTTGAAGACGGCGACGGCCTCCGCTTCCGGGCCGACGGCGCTGGTCTCAAGCCCCTTCGCCTCGGAGCCAGACCCGCTCCATCGTTGCTTCATCAAACCCGATCGTCACCCGCTTTCCGTCGGTGATCACCGGTCGCCGGATGAGTTTTCCATGCGCGGCGAGGAGGCGAAGTTTTTCGTCGTCGCTCATCGACGGCAGCCGGTCTTTGAGGCCGAGCTCCCGGTAGAGCCCGCTCGAAGGATTGAACCACCGGTCAAGGGGAAGGCCGCTTTTTTGCCAGAGATCCCGAAGCGTCTCGATGTCGGGCGTCTCGGCGACGATGTCGACGATCCGGTACGAAAGGCCATGCCGGTCCAGCCATGCCTTTCCCTTGCGGCTCGTGGCGCATTTGGGATAATGATACAAGGTAAGCACCGCCGTCCTCCTTTCCGCTTCCTCTCTCCGTATTCTATCACCTTTCCGGCACGGGACCACCTTTCCGGCACGGAACCCCCTTTAAGGCATGCAACCCCGTTTTCGGCGTGCGACCCCCTTATCCGTCGTTCGACCACGCCGAGCCGAAAGCTCCCTTTAGAGCTGAAGGAGGGAACGTTTTGCATCGATCTGTCGAGCGGGAGGAACCAAACCCGACCGCCCACGCCGGGCGGGCGCCCGGCGCCAAGCCGTGCCGCGAAAGCCGGGTGGTGAAGACGCGCCTCATTTTTCCCAAGGACACGAACCGCCACGGAACGCTCTTCGGCGGCGAACTCATGCGGGACATCGACGACGTGGCGGCGATCGCCGCCATGCGGCACAGCCGCCGGCAGGTCGTCACGGCATCGATCGACTCGATCGATTTTCTCCGGCCGATCGCCCAAAACGATGCCGTCACCCTTGAGGCGTTCGTCACCTGGACGGGGACGACGTCCATGGAAGTGTTCGTCAAGGTCATCACCGAGGATATGTTGAGCGGCGAGCGGGAGGTCGCGGCGACGGCCTTCGCCACGTTCGTCGCCCTAGACGACGCCATGTGCCCGGCGCCGGTCCCTCCGGTCTACCCCGAAACGGAAGAAGAGCGCCTCCTCTACGATGGGGCGCCGGAGCGGGTCGCCGAGCGGAAGCGGCGGAAAGAAAAAAGCCGCGCCTTTGCGCGGCTGTTCGAAATCGGCCGCCGGGACGGCTGAGGGAGGCGAGCCGAGAAATGCGCGGCGGAGCGTTCCGCCGCGTTTTCTGGTGTCGGGCCTCATCGGCGGAAAACCCGCACCGGCGTGGGACGCCCGACCGGCCGGTTCAGGCCCGGACGGCGTAGCCATCGGCGGCGAGCACCCGCCGGGCGATCGTCCGCCGGAGGGCGACGAGGTTCGCCGGCGTCCGGCGGGTGAGCTTCCGGAGGACCGACAGCTGCGTTCGGAGGAGATCGCCTTCCTCCATCGCCGCGAGGGCTTCTCGGGCGACCCGTTCGATCCGGTCGAAGTGGGTGTGGGCGACCGCCCGGGCGAGGTCGATGTGCCCGCGGGCCTCGGCCTCGCCGTTTCGGGCGAGGGCTTTCTCCGCCCGGAGAAGGCTCGACTCGAGGGCGAAGAGGTCGATGGCCAGATCCGCAGCCGCGGCGAGAAGCTCCTGCTCCGCTTCGAGGGCCTGGCCGTACTTCTGGACCGCCGTGCCGGCGACGAAGAGAAAGATCTTCTTCCCTTGCTCAAGAAGCGCCCGGGCCTCGCCGAGGGGGCCTTCCGGGATGTCGGCGGCGCCGACGGCAAGAAGCTCGTCTTCGAGCCGCCGGGCGGCGCCGAGGAGGTCGAGCTCGCCCCGCATCGCCTTTTTGAGGAGCATGTCGGGGATGAGCAGGCGGTTGATCTCGTTCGTCCCTTCGAAGATGCGGTTGATGCGGCTGTCCCGGTACGCCTTTTCGACCTCGTATTCGGCCATGTAACCGTAGCCGCCGTGGATCTGGACGCCTTCGTCGACGACGTAGTCGAGGGCTTCGGTGGCGTAGACCTTGTTCACCGAGCTTTCGATGGCGTACTCGGCGATCCCCCGGGCGACTTCCCGGCCGTCGTCCACCTTGTCGCCGAGCGCCCGGAGCATCTCGTCGAAGTAGCCGGCGGTCCGGTAGAGGATGCTCTCGGCGGCGTAGGTGCGGATCGCCATCTCGCCGAGCTTCGCCTGGATGAGGGCGAAGTCGGCGATCGGCCGGCCGAACTGTTTCCGCTCTTTGGCGTAGCGGGCGGAAAGCTCGATCACCCGCTTGGCGGCGCCGACGGCGCCGGCGGCGAGCTTGAAGCGGCCGATGTTCAGGATGTTGAAGGCGACGACGTGACCGCGGCCGACTTCGCCGAGGACGTTGTCCACCGGCACCGGCACGTCTTCGAGGATGAGGGTGCGGGTCGACGAACCCTTGATGCCCATCTTCTTTTCTTCCGGGCCGGTCCGGACGCCGGGGAAGTCCCGCTCGACGATGAAGGCGGTAAATTTTTCGCCGTCGACTTTGGCGTAGACGACGAACACGTCGGCGAAGCCGGAGTTGGTGATCCACTGTTTTTCGCCGTTCAGGATGTAGTGGGTGCCGGCGTCGTTCAGGACGGCCTTCGTCCGGGCGCCGAGGGCATCCGAGCCGGAGCCCGCTTCGGTGAGGGCGTAGGCGGCGATCTTCTCCCCGCTGGCGAGGGCCGGGAGGTACTTCTGCTTCTGAGCTTCGGTGCCGAAAAAGACGATCGGCAGCGTCCCGATGCCGGTGTGCGCTCCGATCGTCAGGGCAAAGGAGCGGGCCGGCGCCAGCGTCTCGGCCAGAAGCGTCGTCGTCGTCTTCGGAAGGCCGAGGCCGCCGTATTTTTCCGGCACGTCGCCGGCGAGAAGCCCGAGCTCGCCGGCTTTTTTCATCAGCCGGACGGAATGTTCGAAGGCGTGCTTTTCCTCGATCTCCTCGAGCACCGGGAGGACGTCTTTTTCGACGAACTGCCGGGCCGTCTTGGCAATCATCCGTTCGTCTTCGGTGAGGTCTTCCGGCGTAAAGACCCGCTCCGGCGGGATGGCGGCGATGAGATACGATCCACCTTTGACGATGTCCATGCGCGTTCCTCCTTCCGGATCGACGTCGACTCAGGCGTCGGCGCGTCATGATCGTCGCTTAGCCGCCGCGCCGGGGCCTCAGGCGCTCTCCGGCCGCTCGAAGACGCCGGCGGCGCCCATGCCGCCGCCGATGCACATCGTGACGACGCCGTAGCGACCGCCGCGGCGCTCCAGTTCGTGCATCAGCGTCACGGTGAGCTTGGCGCCGGTCGCCCCGAGGGGATGGCCGAGGGCGATGGCGCCGCCGAGGACGTTCGTCTTCGCCCGATCGAGGCCGAGCTCCCGGATGACGTAGAGCGTCTGGGAAGCAAACGCCTCGTTCAGCTCGATGAGATCGACGTCGTCGAGGTCGATGCCGGCGATCTTCAGGGCCTTCGGCACGGCAAACACCGGTCCGATGCCCATGATGTCCGGATCGACGCCGGCGACGGCAAAGGAGCGGTAGATGAGGCGCGGGCGAAGGCCGAGGGCGCGGGCTTTTTCGGCGGACATGACGAGGACGAACGCCGCGCCGTCGCTCGTCTGGGAGCTGTTGCCGGCGGTGACGGTGCCGCCTTCCCGAAAAGCCGGCTTTAAGGCCGCCAGCTTTTCAAGAGACGTGTCCGGCCGTACGCCTTCGTCGGTGTCGAAGACGCGGGTCGTCTCCACGACGCGGCCGTTTTCGTACCGCCTTTCGACGACGGTAAGCGGGACGATCTCGTCTTTGAACTTTCCTTCGGCGATGGCGGCGTGGGCCCGCCGATGGCTTTCCAGGGCGTAGGCGTCCTGGTCTTCGCGGCTTACGCCGAAGCGCCGGGCGACTTCCTCCGCGGTGTGGCCCATCGCCATGTACGCCTCCGGCATCACCGTCATGAGGTCCGGATCCGGTGCGACGACGTGACCGCCCATCGGCACGAGGCTCATGCTCTCGACGCCGCCGGCGAGGATGACGTCCGCCTGGCCGAGCATGATCCGCTCGGCGGCAAAGGCGATCGTCTGCAGCCCGGAGCTGCAGTAGCGGTTGATCGTGATCCCCGGCACGCTCGTCGGCAGCCCCGCCGCGAGGACGATGTTCCGGCCGAGGTTCATTCCCTGTTCCCCTTCCGGGAATGCGCAGCCGACCATGACGTCGTCGATCTCCCGCGGGTCGAGCTGGGGCACCCGGGCGAGGAGCGCCTTGACGACTTCGGCGCCCATCTTCACCGGCGAGTAATGACGGAGCGCCCCCCGCGGCGCCTTGCCGACAGCCGTCCGAAGGCCGGCGACGATGACGGCTTCTCGCATGCAACTTCCCCTCCTCCGGCGCCGAATCCCGACGCCCTTTCGCTTTTCCGGATCGGGCCCCGCCGGTCGGAGCCGCCGGTCCCTTGCCCGGGCCTTACGGCTCAGGACCGGCGGACTCCGAACCGGGGCCCTCCCCCGACGAACTCCGAACCGGGACCGGGCCGATCCATCGCGGGCGCCCCCCGTCCGATGCCGGGCGAACGCCCTTTCGAGCGGAGCGGCATTCGAATTCCGGATTAATTCCGGAGCGGTTTTCCGGTCTTCAGCATGTGGGCCATGCGGGCCTGGGTCTTCGGCATGCCGATCAGGCTCAAAAAGGCCTCCCGCTCGAGGTCGAGGAGGTACTGCTCGTCCACGAGCGTCCCCTTCGGCACCCGCCCGCCGGCGAGGACGAAGGCGAGCTTGTCGGCGATGACGACGTCGTGGTCGGTGATCGCCCGACGGTTTTGCAGCTGGTAGATGCCGAGGCGCATCGTCGCGTAGCCCGGCTCGCCGACGACGGGGATCTTCCGGGGCGCCGGCGGGGTATAGCCCGTCCGGACGAGCTCGAGGACCGCCCGCTTCGCCTCGGCGAGAAGGTGCTCCCGGTTCGGGACGATCACGTCGGTCGGTCGGAGGTAGCCGAGGCGCCGGGCGTCTTCGCCGCTCGTCGACACCCTGGCCATGGCGATCGTCTCGAGGGCGTGGTTGACCAGCGGCTGAAGGTCCAGCTTGACCCCCTCCGGCACCCGCTCGACCATGCGAAGGAGGAACTCCTTCGTCCCGCCGCCGGCGGGGATGAGGCCGACGGCCGTCTCGACGAGGCCCATGTACGTCTCGGCGGCCGCCACGATCCGGTCCGCCGCCGCCGCCACCTCATAGCCGCCGCCCAGCGTCATGCCGAACGGCGCGGCGACGACCGGCCGGCGGGCGTACTTGATCCGAAGCGTAAAGGCCTGAAACTCCCGGACGAGCCGGTCGATCTCGTCCCAGTTTTCGTCTTCGGCCTCCATGAGCATGAGCATGAGGTTTGCGCCAGCGCTGAAGTTTTTTCCTTCGTTGCCGATGACGAGGCCGTCGAAGTGGTCGTCGAGGAGGCGGAACGCTTCGTTCGCCACGGCGACGATGTCGGTCCCGAGGGCGTTCCCCTTGCTGTGAAACTCGAGGGCCAGGACGCCGTCGCCGAGGTCGACGAGGGAGGCGCTCCGGTTACCGCCGATCGTCCGCCCGGCCGCCTTGAGGCGCTTTAAGGAGAGGGCCTCCGGCGGGAGGACGAAGGGCGCGTAGCCGCCGCGGCCGAAGATGACCACCTCGGTCCCCTCCTGGCGGTAGAACGCCGGTTCCGGTTCCCGGAGGAGCGCCTCGACCCAGTCCGGGAGCGTCTCGCCCTCCTTTTTCATCCGCTCGGCGACCCGCCGGACGCCGAGGAGATCCCAGAGCTCGAACGGCCCGAGGCTCCAGCCGAAGCCGAGCTTCATCGCCCGGTCGATGTCGGCCGGGCTGTCGGCGATCTCGCCGACCTTGGCGGCGGCGTAAAGGAGCGTCTTTTTCGTCACTTCCCACGCGAACCGGCCGGCGACGTCGTCGGCGAACAGGAGGAGTTCAAGCCGCGTCTTTAAATCTTTCCCCTGGCCGGCGACGAGCGACGGCGCGGAAAACGCCTGCCGCGGCCGGTACTCGAGGGTCTCAAGATCGAGGGCGAGGATTTTTTTCTCGCCGTTTTCCCGGACCTGCTTGTAAAAGCCGGCGCCGCGCTTCTGGCCGACGAGCCCCCGCTCGACCATCGTCCGGAAGACGTCCGGCGCCTGGAAGGCCGCCTTTTCGTCCGGATCGGAGACGTTGTCCACGACGTTGTTCGCGACGTGGAGGAACGTATCGAGGCCGACGACGTCGAGGGTGCGGAACGTCGCCGATTTCGGCCGGCCCATCGCCTCGCCGGTGATGGCATCGACCGCCTCCACCGAAAGCCCCATCGCCTCCATCGCCCGATAGGTGACCAGAAGGCCGTAGGTGCCGATCCGGTTGGCGATGAAGTTCGGCGTGTCCTTGGCGACGACGACGCCCTTGCCGAGCTTGACTTCGGCAAACCGCCGCATGTCTTCGACGATCTTCGGGTCCGTCTCCGGATGCGGGATGAGCTCGAGCAGCGGCAGGTAGCGCGGCGGGTTGAAAAAGTGCGTGCCGAGGAAGTGCCGCCGGAAGGCCGGGCTCCGGCCCTCGACCATGCGGGCGATCGAAATGCCGGAGGTGTTCGTGCTGACGACCGTCCCTTCCCGCCAGTATGGCTCGACCCGCTCGAGGAGCGCCCGCTTTGCGCCGAGATCCTCGACGATGACCTCGATGATCCAGTCGACCTCGCTCAGGCGGTGAAGGTCGTCTTCGAAGTTGCCCGTCTCGATCAAGTCGAGGGCCTGAGGGGTATAGAGGGGCGACGGGCTTTCCTTAAGAAGCCGCGCCTTTCCCGCCTCCGCCAGGCGGTTTCGCACCGCCCGGTCCTCGAGCGTAAGCCCCCGGGCCTGTTCTTCGTCCGTAAGCGCTTTCGGCACCATGTCCATGAGGAGCACCCGGAGGCCGACGTTGGCCAGGTGCGCCGCGATGCCCGCACCCATGACGCCGGCCCCGAGCACCGCCGCCCGCGTGATGCGCCGCAATCGGATCCCTCCCCGTTTGCCTGGAATGACCGCGTCGACTTTCCGCCTGTCCACATCCCCAGCCGCGCCGCTCTTGAATGAATGCTCATTCACTCTCTTTTACTATAACGCGCCGCCGGGCAGAATGCAACCACCCGGCGGCGCCGCTTCGGCGCTCCGGCTTCACCCCGTCCGCTCGGCTTCCGTCGGCTTGGCCCCGACCCTCGGCTCCGGAGCCCGGGCGGCCAGGGCCGCTCCCCAGGCGAAGACGCCGGCGGCAAGAAGCCGAAGGAGCGACGACAGATGCATCGCCCCGTGGAGGCCGACGAGGCCGGCGAGCCAGACGCCGACCTGCGGCGCGAGAAAGCCGACGGCGCCGACGCCAACGTTGAAAAGCGCCACCGCCGCCGTCCGCTTCTCCGCCGGTGAGACGGCGAGGAGTTCGTTGAAGAGAAGGAGCACGGTTCCGGCGACGAAAAGTCCGGTGAAAAAATTGACAAAAATCAGATAGACCGGCGACGTCGAAAGCACCGTGAGCGTCGGCGCCGTCGCCATACCGACGGCCGTCACCGCGAGCATCGGGCCGTTGCCGAAGCGCTCGGCGAGGCGTCCCCAGGCGGTGAAGGCGATGATCTGGGACAGCTGGTTGGCGACGGTAAAGAGCGCCAGCCAGAGGGCCGTCGCCTGAACGACCTTGACGTTGTACAGATTAAAAAGCGGCCACGCCATCTGCCAGGCGAAGTTGAAAAACAGGCCGGCAAAGAAAAAGCGGGCGTATGCCGGCGACCGAAACAGCCCGCGAAACGCCCCCATCCCCCGAACGCCGTCCTCCGGCGTCGCCGTTTCGACGTGCTGAACGAGCGCCGCCGTCTCCAGAAAACCGAACAGAGCGGCCAGGGCGATGAACGCCTGGTACGGGCCGGGAGATCGCTTGTCAAAGGCGTTCAGAATGAGGCCCGACGCGAGGACGACGAGCATCGTCCAGAGGGTCGTGTCCCGGTTCCGGCGGCTGAAAAAGCGATTCCGCCGCTCCGGCGGGATGAGGGCGCCGATGAACGCCTGCCAGCCGAGGGCGCCCAACGCCGTCGGGACGTTCATGAGGGCGACGAAGAGGACGACCCACCACGCCGGGTCGAGCCACGGCTGCACCGGCGCCAGGGCCACGAGGAGCATGAAGACCTTGCCGAGGCCGAGGTTCGCCGCCGTAAACGGCTTGAGGCGCCTAAGCCGCGCCAGCCAGAGCGCCCCGGGGATGAGGACGAGGAAGTTCACAAGCTGCGGCAAAGACGAAAGAAGCGCCACCTGGTAGTCCGTCGCGTGCAGCGCTTCGATGGCAAACAGCGGGAGAAAGCTCGAGAAAATGCCCGCGGCGATGGCGGCGAAAATGCCGTTTTGGATGCTTTTTTCCATGTTGTACGCGAGGCGCGCCTCATCGCTCCACGCCTCCGGCGGCTCCGAAGGCCTTCGCGAGGCTTTCGACCGGAAAAACGCCGTCCGGCGAAGGCCGACCGTCCGGCGCCGTCCGTCCATCGTCGATCCCTGTCCTTTCCGGCATCGATCCCGGCCCTTTTTCCGTCCCGATGGGGTGGCGCCGGCCTATCCCTCGTCGTCCGCCGGGACGATCGGCTCGTCGAGCCAGGTGGCGCCGTCGGCGACGGCCCGCCCCCGCCCCCGGGTCGCGGCGGAGACGGCGGAGAAAAACGCCTCGGTCTCATCCGGCAAAACGGCAAAGACGAGCCCCACGACGTCGAGGTAAGCGACGTCCGCCGGACGGAAGCCCGCCCGGGCAAGGGCCGCCTGGACCGCCTCGACGTCGGCGTACGACAGCGTCAGGCGGTACCGCACTGCCGGTCGCCGGCGGATGAGGCCGGCGGCCCGAAGGCCGAGATGGGCCGATTTGCGATAGGCCCGGATGAGCCCGCCGGCGCCGAGCTTGATGCCGCCGAAGTAGCGGGTGACGACGACGACGGCATTGGTCACTTCGCGAGCCAGGAGCGCCTCCAGCACCGGCCGGCCGGCGGTGCCGGCCGGCTCCCCGTCGTCGTCGGCGTGCTGGATCCGATGGGCGACGCCGACGACGTAAGCGCTCACGTTGTGGGTCGCGTCCCAGTGTTTTTTTCGAATCGATTGAATAAATTCTCGAGCTTCCGCTTCGCTCTCCGCCGGGCGGGCGTAAGCGATAAAGCGCGACCGCTCGACCGTCCACTCGGCCGTTCCCGGCCCCGACAGCGTGACGTACGGCGTCATGGACCTCGCTCCCCCGTTTGCCGATGAGACCCGACCGGGCCGAAGCCCAAGAAGGCGGCCGAGGCCCGACGCCGGGAGCATGACCGCCGCGAGATCCAAGGGCATAGCCGCCGAGGGGAAGGCCGGCGAAAAACGGCAGGGGGACAACGCCAAACAAACGGCAAGCAAAAATAAAAAGCAAGGCTTCCCCTTGCTCATCGTCGAAGCTGGTGCCGAGTCGGAGAGTCGAACTCCGAACTGCGCATTACGAGTGCGCCGTTATACCGTTTAACTAACTCGGCACGATCTTTTCTTCCTCGCTCGGAACGATCTTTTCTTCCTCGTTCTTCCTCGGCCTCGGCCTGACCCTTTCTTCGGCCCGCCGTTTGCCGTCCGGTTCATCCCCGGCAGGGTCATGGACTTCGGTCGGCTGCATGCCTCCGACACCGGCTGCCCCCGCCGTTTCGCCCGCGTTCCGACGCCGGCCAGCCCGATCCCGCCGGCGGTCACGCTTCCCTATTATACACGGCGGCGCGGTTTTGTCAAACCCTACGGCTCTGGCATTTTTTGCACAAGCTGCAGGAAGATGTGCACGAGACGGGCGGTGAGCCCCCAGATGACGTGGCGGTCGGTGAGGTAAAAGAGTTCCGGGATCGTCCGCCGGCGGAACGGGTAGCTGCGGCCGCCGGGGATCCGCTCGAACGGAAAATCGTCGCCGGGAAGCAGGGTGAGGGTCGCCTCGTACACTTCCGGCGGATGGACCAAAAACCAGCCGACCGGAACGGTGAAGACGTGATCGACCTCCGCCGGGTTCGGCCGGATCGCCTCCGACGCCGGGATCTCGCCGACGTAGGCGTGAACGGCCGCCTGATAGGGCGGAAGAAGAATCCCGAGCTTCGACCAGAGCGACAGCCGCTCCCGCGAAAGGCCGAGCTCCTCCGCCGCCTCCCGAAGCGCCGTCTCCGCCGGCGATGCGTCGTCGGGCTCCACCCGCCCGCCGGGGAAGCTCACCTCGCCGGGCTGCCGCCGGAGCGTCCGGGCCCGCACTTCGAAGAGAAGGTGCGCCTCTCCGTCCCGTTCGACCACCGGCAAGAAGACCGCATAGGGCTCCAGCTCGGCAAAGCCGTAGAGCCGTTCCCCGCCCTCCTCCCTTCGGCCGGAAAACCGCCGCCGCAGGCTCGAAACGTCGATCCCGTCCACCCCACCCACCGCCTGCCGCTATTTTCGATGCCCTTATGGTACAATACATCCGGGGGGCCGGGCAAGCCGGCCCGGACCCACGACCGAACCGGAGGGATGACGATGCCCGAACCGGCCCACACCGTCGAAGGTTGGCACGTCGTGCATGATTTTCGAACGATCGATTGGAGGGCGTGGAAGACCGCGCCGGCGGCCGATCGCGCCCGAGCCCTTGAGGCGCTGGAGGCGCTCCTGACCGACTGGCAGAAGGTCGAAGACGAAGGCCGGGGGTCCTACGGCGTCTTTCAGATCGTCGGGCAGAAGGCGGACCTCCTTTTTCTCCATTTCCGTCCGACGCTGGATGAGCTGCTCGCCGTCAAGACGGCCTTCAACCGGACGACGCTCGCCGACTTTCTCCGACCGGCGTACGGCTATTACTCGATCGTCGAGCTCGGCGGATACACCGGCAATCCGGAGGAAGACCCGTGGGCGAAGGCCCGCCTCTATCCGAAAGTGCACCGGGACGGTTACGTCTGCTTCTATCCGATGAGCAAAAAACGCGCCGGCGCCGACAACTGGTACATGCTGCCTCAGGAAGAGCGGGCGCGGATGATGCACTCCCACGGCGACATCGGCAAAAAGTTCCGCGGCCGGGTCACCCAGGTGATCAGCGGCTCCCAGGGGCTCGACGACTGGGAGTGGGGCGTGACGCTGTACGCGCCGGATCCGATCCACTTCAAAAAGATCATTTACGAAATGCGCTTCGACGAGGTGAGCGCCCGCTTCGGCGAGTTCGGCCCCTTCTACGTCGGCAAGGGCCTCGACCTGGGCGGACTGAAGGCGCTTTTCTCCCTCTGACGGGAAGCCCTTTAAGGGAAAAGACACGCAAAAAGCGCGGGGCGATGCCCCGCGCTTCGGTTTTTCTGTCACCCGATCCCCATCGACGGCCCCCGGCCGGCCTCCGGATCGCCGGGTATGTATGGTGGAGGCGGGGGGAATCGAACCCCCGTCCGAAGGCCTCGCCACAACCGCTTCTCCGAGCGCAGCTCAGGTTTTGTGACGCCGCAGGCGCTCCCCTGAGCCGGATCGTCCTGCGGCCTGCCCGATTCGGTCTCTTCGGCGGCCTCCGGGCGAAAGGCCGGCCGCGTAGCCCGCTAAGCCGGCCCCGCACCGTCAGACGCGGGCAATCCGACGGGCGGGGTTAGCCGGATTAAGCGGCTAAAGCGAGTTCGTTCTTGTTGGCACTTATTGGCCGTCCGCGTTGTTGCGGGGACGCGGCCCCCCGGCTCGCTACGGTTGCTCGATCGACCCCCGTCGAACCCAGAACGCCCCCATCTAAGCCCCCTAGGGGCAAATTTGATCATAGCACATTTCCTGAAGAAAAAGCAAGGGCCCCCACCCGTTTCCTTTCTGCAGGTTTTCGGGGGCCTGGGGCGGCGATGGAGGGGGCGTCCATCCGCCGTCGGGACGCCCCGAAACCGCGACGGGCCGATGCGCCGGCCAAGACCACCGGCGTTGCCGCCGAAACGCCGCCGGAACACCGCGACGCCGACCGAGCGCTCCTTTGCCTCACCCGTCTTCTTCCCCCGCCATCAGCAGGCGGCCGGCCTCCGCCTCGGGGAGGACCTCGACGTCCTTTAAGCGCCGGACGATCGTCCGGGTTTTTTTCGTCGCGTCGTCGAGGGAGTGGCTCGCTTCCTGCAGCTTTTTTTGCGTTTTGTCCAGGAGCTCGGCAAAGCGGGCAAAATCGTTTTTCACCGCGCCGAGAAGCCGCCACACCTCGCCGGAACGCCGCTCGATGGCCAGCGTGCGGAAGCCCATCTGCAGGCTGTGGAGGAGGGCCGCGGCCGTCGTCGGTCCGACGACGACGACGCGAAACTCCCGCTGGAGCGCTTCGAACAGGCCGGGCCGGCGGAGGATTTCCGCGTACAGCCCCTCGAGCGGCACGAAGAGGAGGGCGAATTCGGTCGTCTGAGGCGGATGGACGTATTTCGCCTGAATCGACCGGGCTTCGGCCCGAAGGCGCGCCTCGAGCTTCTGCCGGGCCTCGTCGACGGCCTGGCGGTCGCCGGCCTCTTCCGCCTCGAGGAGGCGCTGGTAGTCTTCCAGCGGGAATTTGCTGTCGATCGGAAGCCACACCGGCCCTTCGCCCTTCCCCGGCAGCCGGATGGCGAAGTCGACCCGCTCGCCGCGGGGGCCGAGCGGCACTTGCCGCTCAAACTGATCGGCGGTGAGGATCTCCGAAAGGAGCCCCTCGAGCCGGATTTCGCCGAGAAAGCCCCGGGCCTTCACGTTCGTGAGCACCCGTTTGAGGTCGCCGACGCCGGCGGCGAGGGCCTGCATCTCGCCGAGCCCCTGATGCACCCGCTCGAGCCGTTCGCTCACCTGCCGGAACGATTCGCCGAGGCGCCGTTCGAGGGTTTCGTGGAGCTTTTCGTCGACCGTCCGGCGCATCGCCTCGAGCTTTTGTTCGTTGTCCTGCCGGAGCCGCTCGAGTTTCGCCTCGACGGCTTCCCGCAGACGTTCGAGCTTCGTCTCGTTTAACGAAAGGAGCGCCGTCAGCCGCTCCGCCATCTCGCCGAGGGTGGCGTGCTGCTTGCGAAGATCGCCGTCGAGGCGCTCGGCAAGCATCGCGCCGAGGCTGCGGATCGAGGCGGCAAGCTCTTCCCGTCCGGCCCGGGCGGCTTCTTCGGCCTGCAACCGGTCGCGGACCGCCTCGTCCCGAAGGAACGCCCGGAGGTCGTCGACGGCCTTCTCGAGCCGACCGAGCCGCTCCCGAAAATCGGCCGCGTCCTCGTGCCCGCGACCGACGAAGCGGCGGACGAGGAAGAAAACGAGCAAAGCAAAAACGATCCCGCCGGCGACGCCGAGAAGCATCGGACCGATGAAGGACGACGAGGCCGCCGGGCCGAAGGCTTCGCTGGACGACAAGGACGGCTTCCCCCGCTTTCGTCTTCTCCCAAGCCACCGGCGGGTCTTCCCGCCTTTTTCCTTGTCCTTCGGGTTTGACCTAGCTTCGGTCCGGTTCCTGGTTCCGCGGCGTTTGCTCCGAGTCCCGGCCCGCGCGTTCCAGCCGGGCGACGAGCTCGACGTGGGCCGTCTGCGGAAACATGTCCACCGGCTGAACGGCGACGAGCCGGTAACCGAAGGCCGAAAGCTCCCGGACGTCCGGCGCAAACGTCTCCGGGTTGCACGAAACGTAGATGACCGCCGGCGGCCCCAGGCGGCCGATCTTTCGCATCACCTTGCCGCCGGCGCCGGAGCGGGGCGGGTCGAGGAACAGGAGGTCGACCCGGCCGCCCAGGTGCTCCACCGCCCGGTCGAGCCCCCGCCGGACGTCGTCGGCGAGGAAGGTGACGTTCGGCACGGCGTTTTCCCGGGCGTTCTCCCACGCCGCCTCGACCGATTCCGGGACGAGTTCGACCCCGACGGCCGCGGACACCTTCCGAGCGAGGGGGAGGGTGAACGTCCCGACGCCGGAAAAGAGGTCGATCGCCCGCATGTCCGGCTCCGGTTCGGCGAGGGCGAGGGCCGCCTCGAGGAGCGCTTCCGCCTGCACGGGGTTCGTTTGAAAAAACGTTTGCGGCAGGAGGCGGTAGCGCATCCCGCCCAGCGTATCGACGAGGACCCCCTCGCCGGCCAGGAGGCGGACGTCATCATAGCCGACGGCGTCGGAAAGCCCCCGGTAGGCGACCCAGTAGAGGCCGGCTAGGCGAAAGCCCGCATCATCCGCCGCCGCCTGAAGCCGCGCCACCCAGTCGCGGGCGGCGGCCTGAAGCGCCGGATCGTCCGGCAGCCGGGCGGCAAAGAGGGCGACGAGAACGGCGCCGTCCGATCGGGCGCGCCGGACCATAAGGTAGCGCAAAAGCCCCTCGTGGCGCCGCTTGTCGTATCCCGGAAGGCCGTGCGCCCGGGCCCAAGCGGCCGTCTCGGCCGCCATCCGGAACATGTGCGGGTGGGCGATATAGCAGACGTCGAGGGGCACCGGCCGATCGTAATGGCCGAGGCGGTTTAAGCCCAGCGCGCCGTCCGGGGCAAAGGTGAATTCCATCTTGTTCCGGTAATGCCACGGCTCGTCCATGCCGACCGCCGGACGAACGACGTCGGCCGGAAGGCCGTGGGCTTCGAGGAGATCGCGAACCCGTTCCGTTTTGAAGGCGACCTGCGCCGCGTAATCGATGTGCTGCCAGGTGCAGCCGCCGCACGTGCCGAAGTGGGGACAGCGGGGTTCGATGCGGGCCGGATGTCGTTCGAGGACCGTCTGAACGGCGGCGATCCGGTGGCCTTTGAACCGCCAGTCGGTGAGGACCGCCCGCACCGTCTCGCCGGGGAGGGTGTAGGGGACGGCGACGGGGCGAAGGCGCCCCTGCCGTTCCACCTCCGCCTGGCCGAACCCCCGGCGGTCCAGCCGTTCGATCCGAAGCACCCGCACGCCCTGGCCGTCGCGGACGGCGCTTCGCTCCGGCCCGGAGCCGCCCGACCCCGCGGCGGGTTCGGCTCCCGCGGGCGGCGCTTCGCCCTCCCCCGCGGCGCGGCCAGCTCGCTCGAGCGCCACTTCCTTTGGACGATCCGGGCCGCCTGGGTCCGCGGACCGCCCGCTTTGGGCGCCCGGAACGGCGGCCCCTTCGGCCACAAGGCGTTCGTCGGCCATGCCGGCCCTCCTTTCTTCTTCGTTTTCTTCTTTAGGGGAGATCGTCCGCCGGGCGAAGGCGGGCCGGCAAAGCGGGCGGCCCGGCGCTTATTTGAGCCGGCCGCGGAAGGCCCGCTCCGCCTCCCGGCGGACCGCCTTTTCCCGAAGCGCTTCCCGTTTGTCGTGGAGCTTTTTCCCTTTGGCGAGGGCAAGTTCGACTTTGATCCAGCCGCGACGGAGGTAGACGGAAAGCGGGACGAGGGTGTAGCCCTCCTCCCGCGTCTTGCCGATCAGCCGGTCGATTTCCCGCCGGTGAAGGAGCAGCTTCCGGGTCCGGAGCGGGTCGTGGTTGAAGCGGTTGCCCTGCTCGTAGGGGCTGATGTGCATGTTCAGCACGTAGAGTTCCCCGTTTTTGACGTACGCGTAGCTGTCCTTGAGGTTGATCCGCCCCTGTCGGGCGGACTTCACTTCGGTGCCGGTGAGGACGATGCCCGCCTCAAACGTCTCTTCGATAAAGTAATCGTGGCGGGCTTTCCGGTTCTGGGCGAGGAGTTTTTTCCCTTCCTCCTGGCGTTCCACCGCCTCCTCCCCCCTTGGTTCAGCGCTTGGACCGCTTTTTTCGCCGCCCCCCGCCGGGCGATGCGGGCGGTGCGGCGTCCGGGTTAGAGGGATGCTTTTTGGCCCGGGACCGGCCCCGCTTTTTCTTGCTCCCTTTCTCCCGGGCGGAACCGGCCGCATGATCGCCCACCGGTCGGGCGGCGCGGATGACCTTGACCCGGCCTTCCGAACGCTGGCGAGCGCGGGCCGTTCCTTCCTCGACGAGGACGAAATCGACCGTCCGCTCGGCGATGTTCACGCCGACGCAGCGGACGCGGACCGGATCGCCGAGGCGGTACGTCTTCCCGGTGTGTTCCCCGATGAGGGCGTACTGCCGCTCGTGGAAGTGATAGTAGTCGTCCCCCATCGTGCTGACGTGGACGAGCCCTTCGATCGTGTTCGGGAGCCGGACGAAGAGGCCGAACGACGTCACGCCGCTGATCACGGCGTCGAATTCGTCGCCGATCCGCCCGGCCATATATTCGGCCATCTTCAGGGCGTCGGTCTCCCGCTCCGCCTCCATTGCCACCCGTTCGCGAATCGACGATTGCTCGGCGATGTCCGGAAGCGCTTCCCGGATGGCGGCGAGGGCGGTCGGATCGAGATCGCGGTCGAACTCGTACCGCCGGAGCAGCCGGTGGACGACGAGGTCCGGATAGCGCCGAATCGGCGCGGTGAAATGGGTGTAGTATTCGGCGGCGAGGCCGAAATGCCCTTCGTTCGTCGCGGCATACCGGGCCTGCTGCATCGACCGAAGAAGCACCTGAGCGATGATCGCCTCCTCCGGCTCGCCGCGGGCTTCGTTCAGGATCGCCTGCAGCGCCCGGGGCTGGACGCGGCCCGGGGCGCCCCGGACGATGTAGCCGAAGGCGCTGATGAACTCAAGAAAGGCCTGGATCTTCTCCGGGTCCGGCGGCTCGTGGATGCGGTAGAGGAAGGGGAGGTCCCGGAAAGCGATGTGCTCGGCCACCGTCTCGTTGGCCGCCAGCATGAAGTCTTCGATGAGCATCTCCGCCTTGTCCCGCTCCCGCGGCCGGACGTCGATCGGCCGGCCCCGGTCGTCGAGGACGATGTGGGGCTCTTCCAGGTCGAAATCGATCGCCCCCCGCTCGATGCGGCGGGCCCGAAGCCGCTCGGACAGCGCCGCCATCTCGAGGAGCATCGGCGCAAACGGATGGAGCGGGTCGTCGGGCGGGACGGCGCCTTCCCGAAGCAGGCGGTTGACGTCGGTATAGGTGAGGCGCGCGTCGGAGCGGATGACGCTCGGGTAGAAGGCGTAATCGAGGCGCCGGGCGGTCCGGTCGAACGTCATCTCGCAGGTGATCGCCAGCCGATCGACGCCGGGGTTCAGGCTCGCGATGCCGTTGGAAAGCTCCGGCGGAAGCATCGGGATCACCCGGTCGACGAGGTAGATGCTCGTCCCGCGCCGGTACGCCTCCCGGTCGAGGGCCGTCCCTTCCCGGACGTAGTGAGCGACGTCGGCGATGTGGACGTAAAGCCGCACCCGGTCCCCGAGGACCTCGAGGGAGACGGCGTCGTCGATGTCCTTCGCGTCTTCGCCGTCGATCGTCACCGTCATGAGCGCGGTCAGGTCCCGCCGACCGATCCGCTCTTCCGGGAGCACCGCCTGCGGCAGCGCCCGGGCCTCCGCCAGGACGTCGTCGGGAAAAGCCTCCGGCAGCTCGTACTTCCGGATGATGGAACGAATGTCGACGCCGGGCTCCCCTTCGGCGCCGAGGATTTCGACGACGCGGCCGAGGGCGGTGACGTCCTCCGTCGGGTAGCGTTCGATCCGAACGACGACCTTATCCCCTTGCCGGGCGCTCAGCGTCCCGTCCGGCGGGACGAAGATCACGTCGCCGATCCGCCGGTCGTCCGGGACGACGGCACCGCCGCCGGGCGTCTTGTGAAACGTCCCGACGATCTCCTTCTTCGCCCGGGCGAGGATGCGGACGACTTCCCCTTCCATCCGCCGGCCTTCTTCGGCGCGGCGGTTGATCCGGACGAGGACCCGGTCGCCGTGCCAGGCGCCGTTTAAGTCGCCGGGATGGATGTAGACGTCCGGCTCCCCCGGGGTGTCGGGGATGAGGAAGGCAAACCCCTTGCGGTGTCCTTCGATCGTCCCCCGGACGAGGTTCATCATCTCCGGCAGGCCGTAGCGGCCGGCCCGGGTGCGGACGATCTTCCCCTCCGCTTCGAGGCGGCGAAGGAGGTCGCTCAGGCGTTCCGCCGCCTCCGGCGTTTGGATGCCGAGGGCCGCTTCGATCTCGGCCCGCCGCATCGGCCGGCCGCGAATGGTCGATTTGAGCAGGGCGATCAGCTCGGACTCCACCGTCTTGTCCTCCTTTGAGAAGAGCCGGACGATTCGTCCGCCCTTCGCTTCCCCGCGGGCCGCCCTTTCTCCGGACGCCGCGCCGCTTCCGGCGGGCCCTGCCGGCTGGCGGAGAAAACCTTTGTCCGGCGACTTTTAGGCACCGCGTTGTTACCAGTATGTCTGGCCGCGGCCGGGAAAAACCCGGGTGCCCCTTCGATCAAACCGGCGCCCCGCCCGATTCCGGCGGCGCCGGCGCGCCGGGGACATGGGTATGAAGAAACCGCGCGATGTCCCGAAAGAGGGTTTCCTTTTCCCGTTCGAGGACGATCAGATGGGACGCCTCCGGATACCAGACGAGCGCCTTTTTGGCCGGCGGCGTGCCGGCGCGGCGAAAGATCCGCTCCGCATCTTGCGGAAAGATCGTCTCATCCCGAAGGCCTTGGGCGATGAAAAGCGGCACGCGAACGTCGGGCAGTTCCCGCCGGACGACCCGAAGAAGGCGCCAAAGCTCCACCACTGACCGCACCGGGATTCGATCATACGGCACGAGATGCGCCTCGATATGGGGCGGCTTTTTGCCTTCTCGCGGCCGATACGGGTAAAAGCGGTGGACGAGCGGGGCGAGGTAAGCCCGGCGATCGCGAAATCGGAGCGGGGCCGCGAGGACGACGGCCGCCCGCGGGGCAAGCTCCCGTGCAATGAGGAGGGCGATCGCTCCGCCCATCGACAGCCCGGCGACGACGACGCCGCCCGGCGCCGCCTCGGCGAGCCGAAGGTAGGCCGCCCGGGCGCCGTCGACCCAGTCCGTCCAGCGCGTCCGGCGGAGCGCCTCCGGCGTCTCGCCGTGCCCCGGAAGCAGGGGCGCATGCACCGTATACCCCAGCCGATGAAAGAAGGTCCCCATCGGCCGCATCTCCGACGGCGTCCCGGCAAATCCGTGCAAGATGAGGAGACCGATCGGACCGCCCGTCCAGAAGAACGGCGACGGCGAGCGGGCGACGGCGTTCACGCCCGACCCCTCCTTGATGTCCAAGCCGCCGCTAGGGTTGGCTTATGAAAAACGCCACCTCTTTCCGGCGAGGCGGCGGATCGGCGCGGCCGGCGAGGATGCCGGCCCGAACGTTGGGACGGATCACTTCACGAGATAGGCGACGGCCATCGCGAGCAGCATAAAGGTCACGGCGAGGATCCGGGTGAGGTTGTGGAGCAGGCCGTCGATCCCCCGGGCCTTCTGCCGGCCGAAAAGTTGCTCGGCACCGCCGGTGATGGCGCCGCTCAGCCCGGCGCTTTTTCCCGCCTGCAGCACGATGACGGCGATGAGCATGAGGGCGTTGATGAGAAGAAGGACGGTCAAAATCGTCGCCAGCATGATCGACCCTCCACGGAGCCGGCGGCCGCCTGGGGCGCGCCGTTGTCGCCTGTAGTCTAACATAGCCTGAAAGGCCGCGCAAGAAGCGGGAATTTTGGCGGTCGACTCCGGTGACGGTTTGTTTCATCGCCTGAGTGAACGACCTTCGTGGTGCGCCATCTTGACGCTCAGCGCCACATTGGCTTCAATGATGGGCCGGGTGCCGGAGAAAATAAGGCCGGCATATCACCGGCCTTTTTCCGACCTTGGCTTCGATCCCTGTTCGAAGTCTTCCGCACAAATATCCACTCCAGAAGGACAGGGAAATCCCCCCGGCGAACGGACAAAACTGCCCATCGCCTCTTTGATTGACTCGAGTTCCTGAACCCGTGCGTGCGAAAGCCCCCGAATCCGCCCGAGGGTGCGGGCCAGAAAGTGGATCTTCGCCATCTGCTCGACGTTTTCCAGCAAAAAATAAGCTGACCACAGATCATCGGCCCAAGCCACTGCCCCGTGGTTTTCCAAGAGGAGCGCGTGATGATCGCGAAGATACGGGGCGATGGCTTCAGCCACTTCTTCCGTGGATGGGAGACCGTAAGGCGCGATCGGCACCTCGCCGACGTAGATGACCGACTCGGGTAAAAATGCCCGATCCAGCGGGATCCCGGCAACGGCATGGGCGGTGGCATACGGCGGATGCGCATGAACGACCGCCTGGACGTCCGGGCGTTCCCGGTAAATGCGAAGATGCATCTTCAGCTCAGATGTTGGGGATCGATGGCCCTCCACGAGGCGTCCGAAAAGATCGACCTTGACCAGCATTTCCGGCGTCATCATGCCCTTGCTGACGCGGGTCGGGGTAACGAGCACCTCCTGTTCCGACAATCGGACCGAAATATTTCCCTCCGTGCCGGCGACAAACCCGCGTTCAAAAAGGAGTTTTCCGACCCGGCAAATCTCCTGACGCACATGTTCTTCCGGCGTTTCCGATCCGCGCAAACGAAGACCCTCGCTTTCTTATGATTCCCCGGTAAATTTACCTCTCCAATAAATGCGGTAGGGTTTTGCTATATGGCGGCCGAATCATTCCTTTCTCGGTGATGATGCCCGCCACAAGCTCATGCGGCGTCACATCGAAAGCGGGGTTATAAACGCTCACGCCTGCCGGAGCGATCCGGCAACCGTAGCACGTCCGCACTTCGTCCGGATCCCGCTCTTCAATGACGATCTCATCCCCCGTCGCCGTCTCGAGGTCAATCGTCGAACTCGGCGCGGCCACGTAGAACGGGATACCGTGAGCTTTGGCCAGGAGAGCCAGCCCGTACGTGCCGATTTTGTTGGCCACGTCACCGTTTCTTGCGATGCGGTCGGCGCCGACGATGACGAGATCGACCCAGCCCCGCCTCATCACCACGGCCGCCATGCTGTCTGTAATCAGCGTCACGTCGATCCCGGCGTCCATCAGCTCCCATGCGGTAAGCCGAGCCCCTTGCAAAAGTGGCCGCGTCTCATCGGCAAACACGCGGATCTTCATCCCCTGCGCTTTGGCAAGGTAAATCGGTGCGACGGCCGTCCCGATGCCCGCCGTTGCCAGTTTGCCGGTATTGCAGTGCGTGAGCACCCCCATACCGTCCTGCAGCAATGAAAGACCGTGTCTCCCGATCGCTTCCGTCATCGCCCGATCTTCGTCCTGAATCGCCCGGGCTTCCTGGAGGAGCGCCTGCTTGATTTCTCGAACGGGTCGCTCCCGCAACGAAAGCGCCTTTCTTTCCAGCCGGTCAAGCGCCCAGAACAAATTGACCGCGGTCGGGCGCGAAGCGGCAAGAAACTCTTTTTGTTTTAATAAATGATTGTAAAATGCATCAAACGACGCCTCCGGCGCCTCCCGCACGCCGATGACCAGCCCGTAAGCGGCCGCCACCCCGATCGCCGGGGCACCGCGCACGCGGAGCTTCTGGATGGCTTCGAAGACCCCTTCCACCGAATCGAGGGCGAGGAAATGCTTCTCCTGCGGCAGCCGCGTCTGATCCAGCAGGATGAGACGGTCGTTCTCCCAGCGGATATAGGATTCTTGAGGTGCGGACATCCGGACTTTTCCTCCCAAAAAATATAAGCTTACATTCTTTTTTCCGCTTTCTCTTCTTCACGATGCGCCGTCTTTAGCGTCACCACAAAGGCCGACCCATCGAGATGGCGGTACCGATCGATGATAAAGACTTTTGCCGCCCTGAGGAGCGTCCGCTCCGCCTTCAGGCGCTTCTCGGGGTCCGAGATGGACGTGATGTCTTTGACGTGGGCCAGGCCGATGATGCGGCGGGCGAGCTCCAGGCCTGTCACGCCGGCGCTGTCGACGATGACGCGATCGACGTAATCCTCCGCTACCCCAATGCCCCGGGCCAGCGGGTCCCGGGCGTCCTGATGCCAAGCGGCGAGAAACTTGGCCCGGAAACGGTCGACGACGCCGGCGATCGCCTGCTCCAGCCAGTGCAGGTAATCGAGGCGCGCCGCTTCGTCTTCCATCGTCGCCTCGGCGTTGGCCCAGGCGAACATCAAATTGGCCACGACGTTGCCGACGTCATAGCCGATCGGACCGAAAAAGGCGAACTCCGGATCGATCACCTTGGTTTCCCGCTCGTCGACGAAGATCGATCCGGTGTGCAGGTCGCCGTGGATGAGCGCCTGCGCTTCGGTCATAAACTGCCATTTCAGCTTGGCGACTTCCCGGCGGAGTTCGCCGTCGCCGTATATCATCCGTTCGATCCATTCCCGGTTGGGCGGATAAGGATCGTTCCGCCGCTTGGCGTCCGTAAACGGCTCTGTGTACACGAGGTCTTCGGTGATCTCGCACAGGTCCGGATTGATGTATCGCTGAACGAGCGCCTTTTTCTCCTTCGGGTCCATGGCGATGTCCGTCGTATAAAACAGCGTCTGCACCAGAAACGTGGTGATGTGTTCGACAAAGTGGGGCAGCTTCCGGTGCTCCATGAGCGCGCGCCGCATGATCGAAAGGCGAGACAGATCCTCCATGGCAAAGGCGTGCATCACCTCGTCATACGCATAGACCTCGGGGACCAGGCCGGGGGCGAGTTCGTTATAACGCTTGAGCATCTCGTACTCGATCCGGACGCGATCGGGGGTGATGCGAAACGCGTCGGAGATGCGGGCCGTCTCGCCCCCCTGTTTGATGATGAGCGACCGGCCCGACCGCCGATCCCGCAGCCGAAAGACGTAATTGATGTTTCCGTCGCCGATTTCTTCGCTTTCGAGTTCGGCATCGACCGGAAAAAAGCCCCGCTCCTTGGCATACGCGATGGCATCGTCCGGCTGCAGGACGAAAAAGCGATCAAAGCGCAACGGGACCCCTCCCTCAATGCTTCTTATGCCAGTAGGTCGAGGCAAGCGCCAGCGCCAGGATCGTCCCTTTGACGATGTTCATGGAATAATACGGAACCGACATCATCACCAGCCCGTTTTCCAGAACGCCGATCAAAACTGCCCCGGCAAACGTGCCGATGGCGTTCGGCTTGCCCTGCCCGGCAAACGAAAAGCCGATGAAGGCCGCGGCCACAGCGGGCATGAGGTAGCCGGCGCCGGCGTTCACCTGAGCGGAGCCGATCCGGGAGGCGATCAGGATCCCGCCGACGGCGGCAAACAGCGCGGACAGAACATAGGCGAGCGCCCGATACCGGTCGACCGGGATGCCCGCCAGCCGGGCCGCCTCCAGATTGCCGCCGGTCGCGTACATCAGGCGCCCGTAGCGGGTGTGGTTTAAGAAAATGTGAACGAGGGCGACGGCGACGAGCATGATGACGATGATCGCCGGCACCTGGCCGAGCGCCTTGAAAAGCGGCGGGATCGTCCCGTACGTCGGCGTCCCGTCGAGCCGCGGCATCCCTTCGCTGATGGAACCACCGCCGGTGTACGTCATCGCGATGCCTTCAAAGATAAACATCGTCGACAGCGTGGCCACGAGATCCGGGATGCGGAACTTGACGATGAGGAGGATGTTCACCAGCGCGACGCTGAGCGACAGGATCAGCGCCAGCGCCAGCGAGATCGAAAACGGCAGGCTGTACCAGACGAAAAACGAAACGACGAGAGAGCTCGCCAGCGTCGCAGTCGACCCGATCGACAGGTCGAGGCCGTTCACCGCCAGGGCGATCGTGAGCCCGATCGCAATCACCGTCACGATGGAGATGCTCCGTAAAATAGAAATGAGGTTGGACGGCGAAAGAAAGGTCGGAAGCAGGGCAGCAAAGACGACGGTGATGAGCCCGATCGCGATCAGGACGCCCCACCGGCCGAAGAAGGCGCCCCACGAAAAACCGGTCCCGCGTTTCACCTACATGCCTCCCGACGCGTAGTACAGCAGTTTCGACTCGGTCGCCTCTTCGCCCGCCAGCTCCCGAACGATTTTTCCGGCGTACATGACGTAAATGCGGTCGGCCACCTGAAGGAGCTCGGCAAATTCGCTCGTCGCGTAGAGGACCGCTTTCCCCGCTTCGGCCAGCCGGCGGATGAGGTCGAGGATTTCGGCTTTGGCGCCGACGTCGATCCCCTTCGTCGGCTCATCGAAGAGGTAGACGTCTGCCTGCCGGAGGAGCCACCGGCCGATCACCACCTTCTGCTGGTTCCCGCCCGAAAGGTAAGCGACCGCCTGGTGGGGATGAGGCGTTTTAATCCCCAGCGTTCGGATCATCGCTTCGCTTTCGTGCTCGATCGCTCCGGTGCGGAGGATCCCCCAGGGACTCATGCGATCGAGCGCGGCGATCGTCAAGTTCCAGGCGACCGACGCATCGAGCCACAGCCCTTCCTTCCGCCTTTCCTCGGGGACGAGGACGATCCCGTGCCGAACCGCTTCCCCGGGGTTTCTCAAGCGCACCGCGCGATCGCGCAGGACGATCGCTCCGCGGCGGATCGGGCGGGCGCCGATCAGCGCCTGGCAGAGTTCGGTTTTCCCGGCGCCGACCAGGCCGGCGATGCCGACCACTTCCCCCGGGCGAACGTGGAAAGAGACCTGGTCGATGCGGCCCTCCCGATCGGCCAGCCCTTGTACGGCCAGGATGGGACGTTCGTCAGAACAAGGCTTCTTTCGCGCCGGAGGGGAGGCCGAAAGCGTTCTTCCGAGCATCGCCCGGACGATCGCTTCCGGTTGAATCTCGTTCAGCCGTCCGCGATGGACGACCTGGCCGTCGCGCATGATCGTGATCCGATCGCCGATCGCATAAAGCTCGGGAATGCGGTGGGAGATGAACAGGACGCCGATCCGATCCCGGCGGACGAGGTCCCGGATGACGCGGAACAGTTCCTGGCTTTCCTGGGCGCTCAGGGCCGCCGTCGGCTCGTCCAGAATGAGAAAGCGCCTCCGCTCGACGATCGAACGGGCGATGAGGACGAGCTGCTTTTCCGCCAGGCTGAGCGAGGCGACCGGGCGCCGAACGTCGAGTTCGATGCCCAGCGTCGCCAGCGCCTCCTTCCCGAGCGCGTAGACGTCTTGCCAGCGAACCCACGCCCTCCGGCTTCCGGCGCCGTGGGTGAGCCAGTCGAGGGCGATATTTTCCGCCACCGACACCGACGGAACGAGGGCGGCATCGACCTCCTGGTAGACGATGTCGATGCCGAGCGCCCGGGCTTCCGCCGGGTTGTGGATTCGCACCGGACGGCCGTCGAGGCGGATTTCCCCGGTGTAGTGGGTGTAGAGGCCGGAGAGCACCTTCATCAGCGTCGACTTCCCGGCCCCGTTCGCCCCGACGACGGCGTGCACCTCGCCGGTGCGAAACTCGGCGTCCACCCCGCGGAGGGCCTGCACGCCCGGAAAGGAAAGAGAGAGATCGTGCACCGAAAGCACATGCGCCATCGACCGTCACCTTAACGCTTCCCGAAATGTTCGCGGAGCGTCTCCATCCACGCTTCGTTAAAGTCGTCCGCCTGGCCCCAGCCGGGCACGACGTCCTTGAGGTTGGTCATATTGGTGTCGGGTTTGAGCTGCTCCTTTCGGATCAGCTTCGGCTCCAGTTCATAGGTGTCCGGCGTCGGTTCGCCTGCCAGTTTTTTGGCCAAAAGCCGCATATCCATGATCCCGATCACCTTCGGGTCGACCGCCGCCGTGGCGACCCACGGGCTCCCCGGCTCCCGCATCAGGTTGATGTCCTGGTTGGAGATGTCGATCGAGATCAGCTTGATGTCCTTGCGCCCTGCTTCTTGCAGCGCCTTGTACGCCCCCTTGGCCATCTCATCCCAGGACGCCCAGATGGCATCGACCGATCCCGGCGGGTATTTCGCGAGCACGGCGCCGACCTTGTTCGCGATGTCGCCCTGAACATCCTGGAAGTTGGTCGGCCCGATCGTCTCCACGGTCTGGATCTTCCCGTCTTCTTCGTACTTTTTGTAGATCTCCTCCCGGCGATCGAGCGGCGGGACGCCGCCGAACCAGAGCTTGATCACGCGCGCCGGTTTGCGGTCCGGAAAGGCGTCGATGAGCGCTTCCAGGGACAGGGCCGCCAGCATATGGTCGTTCTGAAACGTCGTCGTGACCCCCGGCAGCGTCTCGCCGTTTTTGTCAATGATCGTATCGAACGTGACGACTTTCATCCCTTTGTCCAGAGCCGGTTTGATCATATCGTACGAATAATCTTTTTTCCCGTGCGAGATGATCAGACCGGCGTAATCTTTTTGAATCGCCTGTGCGACGAGATCTTGAAACTTGGCGTCATCGTTTTCAGCGATAAACGTGTCCACCTTAAAGCCGAACGCCTCGCCTTCGCTCCGCGCGCCATCGAGGAATTGCTTCGTGTGATCGTCCGACGGCAAATTCCGAATGACGGCGACGCGAATGTTCCCCTGAACCCCTTCGGGAACCCCTTCGAGCTTGGCCCCTTCGGCCGCTTTCGGCGGCGCCGGATTGGCCGTCTCCTTCGCACCGCACGCCGCCGTCACCAGCAGCACGAGCAGCGTAAGTAGCATCCATCCGGATCTCCGCATCCCGCTCCCCCTCCAGATCGATTTGGTCATCAATATTGATAATAAATGAACAACGGAAGCAAAGTCAAGACTTCCAACCAAAATTCTTTGGTTTTTGTTCTGTTTTTCTTTGCTTTTATGCTGTCTTGCGACCGCTTGCTTGCGATGGCGATTTCTAAGTTTAAAATGAGACTGGACTTCGACCATGCTGCTTGGGAGTGAAGGCCGTGCTTGGCGTCGAACGGAGAAAAAAAATCATGGAGCTGCTCCTGCTCCAGGGCAATGTCGTCGTCTCTGACCTCAGCAAGCGCTTCGGTGTCAGCGAAGAGACGATCCGCCGAGATCTGGAAAGGCTGGAAAAAGAAGGCCTGCTGGTCCGGACCCACGGCGGGGCGTATTTGTCCGAATATGTGACCAAGGAGTATCCCCTCTCTCTCCGAGAAATTTCTTACGTCGAAGAAAAAAAGCAAATGGCCGTGCTGAGCGCGGAACTCATCCAGCCCGGCGATACGATCATGCTCGATGCGAGCACGTCTTCGCTCTTCATCGCCCGGCTGATTAAACGAATGCGGAAAAAAGTAACCGTCATCACGAATGCCCTGAAGGTGGAAATCGAGCTCGCCGACCTGGAACCGATCAAGGTGGTGAGCACCGGCGGCACGCTCCGATCGCCCTCGCTGTCGCACGTCGGCTACGCGGCGACGGAAAGCTTAAAAACGTATTTCGCCGATAAAGCGTTCATCTCGCCGACTGCCGTGCATCCGGAGAAGGGCCTGATGGATTCCAATGAATACGAAGGCGAAATTCGCAAAATGATGCTCAGGCAGGCCGAACAGAGAATCCTCGTCGCCGATCATACCAAATTCGGCAAAACGGCGTTTTACCTGATCGATCCCCTCGAACGCATCCAGCTCATCATCACCGATCGCCCGCCGGCAAAGGAGTTTCAGGACGCCCTGGACCTTCTCGGCATCGCCGTCCGCCACCCATAGATGGAAAGGCCATCGGCCCGACATCGCCCATGCCGGGCGCACCAAAAAAGCACGGGAACGATGCGTTCCCGTGCTTTTTGCGACTTTAGGGCTTTTGCAGAGGCTTCACGCGTGCCCTTCCCCCTCCCGTCCGAAGGCGCTCCAGCCGGCAAAGCGGGCGGCGTCGCCGAGGGCTTCTTCGATGCGGAGGAGCTGATTGTACTTCGCCACCCGGTCGGTCCGGGACGGGGCGCCGGTCTTGATCTGACCGGCGTTCGTCGCCACGGCGAGATCGGCGATGGTGACGTCTTCCGTCTCGCCGGAGCGGTGGGAGATGATCGTCCGGTAGGCGGCCCGCCGGGCCGTGTCGATCGCGTCAAACGTCTCGGTGAGGGTGCCGATCTGGTTGACCTTCACCAGGATGGCGTTGGCGGCGCCGGTCCGGATGCCGGTTTTGAGCCGCTCGACGTTGGTCACGAACAGATCGTCGCCGACGAGCTGCACCCGGCGGCCGAGCCGATCGGTGAGCATCCGCCAGCCGTCCCAGTCGTCTTCGGCGAGGCCGTCTTCGATCGAGACGATCGGATAATCCCGGACGAGCTTCTCCAGGTACTGGACGAGTTCCTCGCTCGTCCGGGTCGTCCCCTCGCCGCGAAAGACGTAGCGGGACCCGTCGTAAAGCTCCGTCGCGGCGCAGTCGAGGGCGATGGCGACATCCTCGCCGGGGCGGTATCCCGCCCGCTCGATCGCCAAAAGGATCGTCTCGAGGGCCTCTTCCGCCGAGCGAAGCTCAGGCGCAAAGCCGCCTTCGTCGCCGACGGCGGTGGAAAGCCCCCGCTCGGCGAGGACTTTTTTCAGGGTGTGAAAGACCTCCGTCCCCATCCGGAGCGCCTCCCGAAACGACGGCGCCCCGGCCGGGACGATCATGAACTCCTGAAAGTCGATCGGGTTGTCGGCGTGCTTCCCGCCGTTCAGGATGTTCATCATCGGCACCGGCAAAAGCCGGGCCAAGGGACCGCCGAGGTAGGCGTAAAGCGGAAGGCCGAGGGCGTTCGCCGCCGCATGGGCGACCGCCATCGAGGCGCCGAGGATGGCGTTGGCGCCGAGGCGGCTTTTGTTCGGGGTGCCGTCGGCGGCGATGAGGGCCGCATCGACTTCCGCCTGCGCCCGGGCGTCCAGGCCGACGATCTCCTCAGCGATCTCGCTTTCGACGTTCTCCACGGCCACCTCGACCCCTTTGCCGAGGTAGCGGGCGCCACCGTCCCGGAGCTCGATCGCCTCGTGCTTCCCGGTCGACGCGCCGGACGGGACGATCGCCCGGCCGACGGCGCCGCCGCTCAAATGTACCTCGACTTCGACCGTCGGGTTGCCGCGGGAGTCGAGCACCTCCCGGGCGTACACCTCTTCGATGATCGTCTGCGGTGTGCTCATGGATGTCTCCTTTCTGCACGGACGAGGCGCCGTGCCGTCCGCAAGGCGTCCGGGCTCCCTTTGATCTCGGCCGGCGGGATAGACACAGGTCGCAAGCGGCCGTATGCCCGTCGGGCCGCGCCCGGATCGACGCCTTCTCCCCGTTCGGCTTTGCTCCCGCCACCGTCTTTCCCAGACGGAGAAGCTTTCGGCGCCGTCTTTCGCTGACGGGGCCGCTTACGGCGCCGCTTCGACCGGAGCCAGGAGGAGCGAGCGGCCGGTCATCGCCGCCGGCTGCGGAAGGCCGAGGAGCTCCAGCATCGTCGGCGCGATGTCGGCGAGGATGCCGCCGTCCCGGAGGCGGACGTCGGAGCGGGTGACGATGAACGGCACCGGGTTGGTCGTATGCTGCGTCACCGGCCGCCCTTCGGCGTCGAGCACCTCGTCGGCGTTCCCGTGATCGGCGGTGATGACGGCCACCCCGCCCAGGGCGAGGACCGCCTCGACGACGCGACCGAGGTTGTCGTCGACCGCCTCCACCGCCCGGATCGTCGGCTCGAGCTTCCCCGAGTGGCCGACCATGTCCGGGTTGGCGAAGTTGAGCATGATCACGTCGGGCGGGTCGGTCCGGAGCTCGGCGAGGAGGGCGTCGGTCACCTCGTAGGCGCTCATCTCGGGCTTCAAGTCGTACGTCGGGACCTTCGGCGAGGGGATGAGCACCCGCCGCTCGCCGGGGAACGGTTCCTCCCGGCCGCCGCTGAAAAAGTACGTCACATGCGGGTATTTTTCCGTCTCGGCGATGCGAAGCTGCGAAAGCCCCGCCCGGCTGATGACTTCGCCGAAGGTGTCGGCCGGCATCTCCGGGGGAAAGGCGACTTCCGCGGCGACGTCCTCGGAATACCGGGTCATCGTGACCAAAAGGAGCGCCGCCGGCCGTGACGGCCCCCGGTCAAAGCCGGCAAAATCGGCGTTCCCGAGCGCCTGCGAAAGCTGGATCACCCGGTCCGGCCGGAAGTTGAACACGACGACCGCATCGTCGTCCCGGATGGGCGCGACGGGCCGGCCCGCTTCGACGATCACCGTCGGGACGACGAACTCATCGGTCACGCCCCGGTCGTATGACCGGCGGACGGCCTCGATCGGATCGTCCGCCGTCTCGCCGATGCCGTCGACCATCGCCCGGTAGGCCTTTTCCGTCCGCTCCCACCGCCGGTCCCGGTCCATGGCGTAGTAGCGCCCCGCGACGGTGGCGATGCGCCCGACGCCGAGGCGGCGCATCGCGGCGCCCACCGCTTCCAGATATCCGATGGCGCTCGCCGGCGGCGTGTCGCGGCCGTCGAGGAAGGCGTGAACCGCCACCCGCCTCAGGCCGTGCCGCCGGGCGAGCTCGAGCAGCGCGAGGAGATGCCGGAGATGCGAATGGACGCCGCCGTCGGAGACGAGCCCGGCGAGGTGGAGCGTCCGCTCCGGGAAGGCCTGAACATGCCGGACCGCGGCGAGAAGCGCCGGGTTGTCGAAAAAGGAGCCGCCCTCGATCGCCCGGTCGATCCGCGTCAGGTCCTGGTAGACGATCCGGCCGGCACCGATGTTGAGATGGCCGACCTCGGAGTTTCCCATCTGCCCCGGCGGAAGGCCGACCGCCTCCCCGGAGGCCTGAAGCGTCGTGTGCGGATACGTCGCCCAGTACCGATCGAAATTCGGCTTCCGGGCCTGGGCGACGGCATTGCCGTGGCGTTCTTCCCGAAGGGCAAACCCGTCCAGGATGATGAGGGCGAGCGGCTTCGGGCGCCGGCGTTCGGCCACAGGAATCCCTCCTTCCGCCCGCAGCATGGCGCAACATCGGTCAACGTCCGGTCGGCCCCGTTCGAATCCGGCCGGCGCCGGCAAAGCGGCGCCGCAAAGCCGGGCGCCTCTCAGCCCGAGCGTTCACCGGCCGCGCCGGACCGTTCACCGGCAGCCTCCGTTCATCCGCCGTCATGAGCGGTCCGATCCGCCGGACGGCCGGCGGCGAGGTCGACGAGCCGGAGAAAATGCCGGACGTCGAGGCTCGCCCCGCCGACGAGGGCGCCGTCGATGTCGGGCTCGGCGAGAAAACCGCCGAGGTTGTCCGCCGTGACGCTCCCGCCGTAGAGGATTCGCGTCGCCTCCGCCGCCTGTGCGCCGAAGCGTTCCGCCACTTCGGCCCGAATGAACCGGGCGACCGCCTGCGCCGCCTCCGGCGTCGCCGCCTCTCCGGTCCCGATCGCCCAGACCGGCTCGTAGGCGATGACGAGACGGCCGGCGGCGGCCGCTTCCGGCGTCACGGCGGCGAGCGCCGCGGCAAGCTGCGCCCCCACCACCGCCTCCGTCTCCCCGGCCCGGCGGGCGTCCAGCGTCTCGCCCACGCAGACGATCGGCGTAAGATCGTGCTCGAGCGCCCGGGCGACCTTGGCCCCGACGACGGCGTCTTCGCCGAAATCCCGCCGCCGTTCGGAGTGGCCGACGATGACGTAGGCGGCGCCGAGGACGGTGAGCATCGGCGCGCTCACCTCGCCGGTGTAGGCGCCGGAGGCTTCGTGATGGACATTCTGAGCGCCGAGGGCAAAAGAAGCGCCACCGGGGAAAAGGAGCGGGTAAAGCGCCAGCATCGGATACGGCGGACAGACGACGACGTCCGGGAGCGCCGCTTGGGCCGCCTTCCGGGCGGAAAGCTCCCCCTCGAGGGCGGTGAAATCGGTCGCCGCTTCCGGCCACGTCTTGTGCATCTTCCAGTTGGCGGCAATGAGCGGTGTTCGCATGACGTCGTCCCTTTCTCAGTTCGGGCCGAGCCGGCCGGACCGGATGGACCGGACCGGTCGGCCCGGCGGATGCTTCCGTCGCCGAAAGAACGGGCGAAGCTCGGACTCCGGCGGACGCCGTTTCGGGACCGGCGCCGTCACGGCCGGCGCATGAGCACCGCGACGCCCGGGAGCGTTTTTCCTTCCAGAAACTCGAGCGTCGCGCCGCCGCCGGTCGACACGTGGGTGATCCGATCCTTGAGGCCGGTTTCGTTTAAGGCGGCGACGGAATCGCCGCCGCCGACAACCGACATGGCGCCCGACGCGGCCACCGCCTCCGCGATCGCCCGGGTCCCTTCGGCAAACGGCGGGAGCTCAAAAACGCCCATCGGTCCGTTCCAGACGACCGTTTTCGCGCCGAGGATGACCTCCCGGAACCGCTCCCGGGTCCGGGGGCCGATGTCGAGGGCCTGCCAGCCGTCCGGAACCGCCCGGGCGTCGGCGACGTCCGTCCGGGCGTCGGCTGAAAACCGGTCGGCGACGACGACGTCTTCCGGCAGCATGAGCGGCTTTCCGAGCGCGCGGGCTTCGTCGAGAAGCGCCCGGGCGACGTCGACCGCCTCCGGTTCGAGGAGGGAGGCGCCGAGGGACGCCCCTTCGGCGAAGAGGAGCGTGTTCGCCATGCCGCCGCCGACGAGGACCGCGTCGGCCTTGGCCAGGAGGTTTTTCAAAACGCCGATCTTGTCCTTGATCTTCGCCCCGCCGACGATGGCGACGAACGGCCGCTCCGGCGCCTCCAGCACCCGGGTGAGCATCCGGATCTCCCGCTCCATGAGCAGCCCGGCGACGGCCTGGGGCGCCCGCTCGGCGATGCCGACGGTGGAGGCATGCGCCCGGTGGGCGGAACCGAAGGCGTCGCCGACGTAGACGTCCGTCCACGCCGCCCAGGCCGCCGAAAGCTCGGGATCGTTTTTCGTCTCGCCGGGGTGAAAGCGGACGTTTTCCAGAAGCAGGATTTCCCCTTCCCGGAGGGTTCGCACCGCCGCATCGACCTCCGGGCCGGCGACCGCCGGGATGAACCGGACCGTCCGACCGAGGAGCGCTTTCAGCCGTTCGGCCACCGGCTCGAGGGTAAGGGCCGGATCCGGCGCGCCCTTCGGCCGGCCGAGGTGGCTCGCGAGGACGATCTTCGCCCGACGGTCCGAGAGCGCCTCGATCGTCGGCAGGTGCGCCCGGATGCGGGTCTCGTCGGCGATGCGGCCCCCGTCGAGGGGCACGTTAAAATCGACCCGGACAAAGACGGTGCGCCCGGCGACGTCGACATCCTGAAGGGTGGCAAGCATCGCGGTTCCTCCTTCCCCAAGGATGCGCCGGGCGGGGCGGGAGACCGAAAAAGGGGACCGGAAAGGGGCCGCCCGGTCGACTTCACCGGCCGCCCGCGCAAGGCGGCCGTCGGGCGGGGTCGGAACGGCCGGCGGGCAGGAACCGACGGAAGATGAGGCGAGATCCGGGCGGTCGTCCGAAGGGGCCGGGCCGCCGTCAGGCGAGGCCCCGGCGGACGACGATGTCGACGAGATCGGCGACCCGGTTGGCGTAGCCCCACTCGTTGTCGTACCACGCGATCACCTTGACCATCCGGCCGTCCAGGACCATCGTCGACGGCGCATCGACGATCGACGAATGGGGATCGCCGTTGAAGTCCCGGGACACGAGCGGTTCATGGGAGACCGCGAGGATGCCCTTCATCGGCCCTTCGGCCGCCGCCGCCAAAGCGGCGTTGACCGCCTCGACGGTGACGTCCTTTTCCACCTCGGCGACGAGGTCGACGACCGAGACGTTCGGCGTCGGCACCCGGAAGGCCATGCCGTTCAGCTTGCCGGCGAGCTCCGGAAGCACCTTGCCGACGGCCCGGGCCGCCCCCGTCGTCGTCGGGATGATCGAAAGCCCCGCCGCCCGCGCCCGGCGAAAGTCTTTGTGGGCGAGATCGAGGATCTGCTGGTCGTTCGTCACGGAGTGGACCGTCGTCATGAGGCCCCGCCGGATGGTGAACGCCTCGTGGAGCACCTTGGCCACCGGCGCCAGGGCGTTCGTCGTGCAGGAGGCGTTCGAGAGGATGTGGTGCCGGGCCGGATCGTAGACCGACTCGTTCACGCCGAGGACGACGGTGACGTCCTCCCCTTTCGCCGGCGCCGAGATGATGACCTTCTTCGCCCCGGCCTGAAGGTGTTTTCGCGCGTCTTCGGCGTTCGTAAACCGCCCCGTCGACTCGACGACGATGTCGACGCCGAGGTCGCGCCACGGGAGGTGCGCCGGATCCCGCTCCGACGTCACCCGAACGTCCCGGCCGCCGGCACGAAAGCCGTCCGCCGTCACCTCGACCGACCCCGGAAAGCGGCCGTGGACCGAATCGTACCGGAGGAGGTGGGCGAGCATCTCGGCGTCGGCGAGGTCGTTGACGGCGACGATCTCGTACGTCGAATGCCGGAGGGCGGCGCGAAAGACGAGGCGGCCGATCCGGCCGAAGCCATTGATGGCCACGCGGACCATGGAAGGCTCCTCCTTTGCGTATTATTTTCGAAAAACCGCCGTCTGTCAATCGGACGGCCGGCGGTCAGTCGGACGGCGGCGGGGCCAGCCCATCCCGGATGGCCTCCGCCGCCCCCTGGTCGGTGATCAGCTCCTGAAACAGGCCGGTCTTGGCCAGGGAAATGATCGCCGCCGCCTTGGGACGGCCGGCGGCGACGGCGACGCACCGCTTGGCACGAAGCTCTTCGATGGAAAGGCCGATCGTCGGCATCTGAGCGACGAGGCGCCCGTCTCCGTCGTAGTATGCGCCAAACGCCTCGCTCACGGCGCCGCGCCGCTCGAGTTCCGCCCGGAGTGCCGCATCCGCCCGCCGCCTGAGGCTCATCGTCTTGGCATCGCCGATGCCGTGGAAGACGACTTCCGCCCGGCGGACCTCGTCGAGCCGGCGGCGGACGTCCGCCTCCTCCAGCATCGCCCGGATCGTCTCCGGCGACAGCTGATCCGGCACGCCGAGGCGGACGAAGCGACCGCCGGCGCGATCCGCCAGCCGGGCGGCGATTGTGTCGGCCTGGATGTCGATGTGTTCGCCGAGGCCGCCCCGGGCCGGGACAAAGGTCACCTCCGGATGTTTGCGCCGCGGCCGAAAGACCTCGGCGACAGCGGCCATCGTCGTCCCGCCGGCGACGGCGATGACCCGCGCCTCCTTCATCGCCCGCTCCAGGGCGATGGCCGCCGCCCGGGCGACCGCGGCGAGGTCGTCCGGCTGCCGGGCGACGTCGCCGGGGACGACGACGACCCGCTTCAGGCCGAGGAGGTGCTCCACCGTCCGGGCGAGGACGCGGAGAGCGCTGAACGCATCGACGAGCGGTTCGAACGCCTCGAGGAGGGTTAACCCATCCGGGCTGGCGACGACGCCGCGGGCACCGACGACGACGAGCCCCTGGCGCTCCAGCGCCTCGATCTCCGCCCGGAGGACCCGTTCCGTAAGCCCCAGCCGCTCGGCCAGCGCCCGGCGTCCGACGGGGCCGAAGAGGGCGATCGCCTCGAGCGCCGAAAGCCGCCGGGCGAGGGATGGACGGAATTCCGGAAGCAGCCGTTCAAACAGCCCGAGCGCCGCCTCGAGATCGCCGGACACCGAAGCCCTCCTTTCGCGCCTTTCGGGACTTTTTTTGTCCCTCGAGACTTAAAACGTCCCCAAAAGGCGATACATATCCTTCTTCCCAAGATGGATCGAGGCTTCGTTTCCATGATAGGCCGGCCAGGGCCCGCTGTCAAAAAGAAACGCCGGCCGCGGTAAATGCAAAATTAACATCTTGCCTTCACCGCGTCCGGCGGATATAATGATCTTCGTCACATGGATGCACCCGTAGCTCAGCTGGATAGAGCGTTGGCCTCCGGAGCCAAGTGCGGGGGTTCGAGTCCCTCCGGGTGCGCCATTTTTTTATGCCCTGAGACGATGCCGTGCGGTCGATGCGCCGAGCGATGGAGCCGGCGAAGCCGGACGGCTTTTGTGTTCATTCCCCGTCCGTCCCGGCAAACCAAAGCGTTGACGGTGGCGCCGTCTCCACGGCCCGCAGTCGGTCGAGGTGAACGACGATCAGCCGATCGGCTCCGAGGTTCCCGATCTGGTGCACGACGACCGCCGCCTTTTCGATGCGTTCGACGAGGCGTCCGGTGGCGGCGGCCGGCCGGCCGTCGATGCCGTCGTAGTGGACCGTGACGCGGACACCGGAAGCGATCAGGCGATCGAGGAGCGCCACGTCGGGACGGGCGAACGTTCGGCGGGGTTTGAAATCCAGCATCGCGCTCACCTCTCTCTGTTGGTATGCCGGCTTGATCCGCTCACCAAGGTCTGAAGGCGCTTGAGTTTCCGCAGAAACAGTCCTGTCGATTCGGTTCGACGCCGGGAAAGGGAAATCCTGCCTCATTCCAAAACTTCTGATCTTTCGACATTTCTTTTCCCGGCTTGACACCCTTCGACGGCGCGGGCGGAGGTCGATCATGGTCTACGTTCCGACGGTGATCGAACAGACGAGCCGCGGGGAGCGGGCCTACGATCTGTACTCCCGGCTGCTTCGGGATCGGATCATCTTCCTCGGCACGCCGATCGACGACGAGGTGGCGAACCTCGTCGTGGCCCAGCTCCTCTTTCTCGCGGCGGAAGACCCGAACAAGGACATCGCCCTGTACATCAACAGCCCCGGCGGATCGATCTCCGCGGGGCTGGCGATCTACGACACGATGCAGTTCATCAAGCCCGACGTGGTGACGATCGCCCTCGGGCTGGCGGCGTCGATGGGGGCGTTTTTGCTCGCCGCCGGGACGCCGGGGAAGCGCTACGCCCTGCCGAACGCCGAAATCATGATTCATCAGCCGCTGGGCGGCGTCCGGGGACCGGCGGCGGACATCGCCATCGGCGCCCGGCGGATCTTGAAGCTTCGCGACAAATTAAACCGCATCCTCGCCGAGCGGACCGGCCAGCCCCTCGAGCGGATCGAGCGAGACACCGATCGGGATTTCTTCATGACCGCCGAGGAGGCCCGGGCCTACGGCATCATCGATCACGTCATCGCCTCCCGGAAGGACCTCGGCCTTTCGGAACGCTGACGCTGCCCGAGGCGCGCGCCGCCCGGAGCGGCGTTTTTTTATTCGCAGCGCGCCGGTTTTTTATTTGGGCCACGCCCGAACGGAAAAAGCCTCCCTAAGGAGCGCCCACGCCGCCGGGGCCGGCCGGCCGAGCGCCCAGAAGGAGAGGCCGCGAAGCCGGTAGCGCCGGACGAGGCGGAACTTGGCGGAGAGCGAGCGGACGTCTTCGAACCAGACGAGGTGCGCGCGGCCGGCCGGGTCGCGGTAGCGAAAGACCGGCGCCTCCGCTCGCTCGTCGTACGCCACCTCGGCGCCGGCGGTGCAGGCGAGGCGTAAGGCGTCGCCGAGGCCAAGGGCCCGGGCGCGGGTCCGCCCCTGAACGGCCGGAAGCGCCCAGTCGTAGCCGAAAAGCGGCGCGCCGAGAAGGAGCTTTTTCCGCGGCAGCACCCGCACGGCTTCCGCGACGGCCGCTTCCAATTCCGGAAGCGGGGCGATCGGCTGGGGCGGGCCGTCGGCGTGAGCCCAGGCGTCTGTTTTCAGGGTGACGGTGTGGACGAGGGCGCCGATCGTCCGGTAGGCCTCCGCCGGATCGCCGGGCTGCGGCGGCGGAAGAGCGACGGAGACGACGAGCCCCGCCCGGCCGAGGCGAAGCACTGCCCCTTTGAGCCAGGCGGCGAGCCGCCGGAAATCGTCCGGCGCGAGGCCTTCGAAATCGAACTGCACGCCGCGGTAGCCCCGCTCCCGGGCGACGGCGACGAGCTGCCGGGCCAGCGCCTCCTGCCACGCCGGGTCCCGCCAGAACGCCCGGACGATCTCCGGTCGGAAGGAACCGCCTTCGATCGGCGCGACGACGAGGACGGGCGCCGCCGGCGTCCCCTCCAGGGCGTCCCGAACCGCCTTGTCGGCCGGGAGGACGAGGCCGCCGGCCGCGGTCATCTGGGCGTAAAATACGTTCACCGCCGTCAGAGTCGGCGCCGCTTCCTGAACGACGGCCCGGTCCCGCTCCGGCCGATCGCCCCGCGGCTCGAGGTAGGCATGGGCCTCGATGACCGGCGGGGGAACCTCCGGCACCCCAAGGCGCATCCCGGGGACGAGCGCCGCCGCATGGGCGAGGCGGTTTTTCGCCACCCACGCGTCCGGCGGAATGCCGGTCCGCTCGGCGATCGACGCGAGCGTGTCGCCGGGCCGGACGATGATCGTCGCCGGCCCGGGCACGAGGAGGGCCTGCCCGACGGCGAGGCATGCCGGCGCTTCTAGGCCGTTTTGCGCCATGAGCGCCGGCACGGTCGTGCCGTAGAGGCGGGCGAACGCAGGAAGGGAATCTCCCCGACGAACGACGACGATCTGCACGCGCTTTCGCCCCTTTGCCGAGACGTTCGCTCTTTCCTATGCGGCGGGGCGGTGCGGCGTTCCCGGGCGCAAGCCCTCCCTCACGGGCACCAACACATAAAACCGCCCGGGCTTTCGCCCGGGCGGAGCCCCGCCGGCCGTCGGGCGTCCGCCTGCCGGTGCGGACCCCCGACGAAGCCGCCGGAGAGCGCTGCCAATGGCCTCCGTTTCCTGAACCGCCAAAACCACGCTCAGGCAAAGGTGAGATTTTCTTCGGCGACGAAGGCGGAAAGCCGCTTGAGCGCCTCGTCGGCGTCCGGGCCTTCGGCCTTGAGGACGATCTCCGTCCCCGGCGCGATGGCGAGGCTCATGACGCCCATGATGCTTTTGGCGCTCACGCGCTTGTCGCCTTTTTCCAGCCAGATCTCCGCCTGAAAGCGGTTCGCTTCCTGGACGAACATCGCCGCCGGCCGCGCCTGCAGGCCGGTTTTCAGATTGACGCGCACCCGTCTCTCCAGCACCGCCCCCGCCTCCTTCTGCCCCGCGGGATGCGCTCGTTGACCTCAGCGAAGGGAATGATGGTTTTATTATATCACATCGGACGCCGTGTCGACTGAATCTTCATGGCGATTTCATGGATTTTCCGCAAGCGGTGGTTGATGCCCGATTTGCTGACCGGCCCGCCGGGGAGGAGTTCGCCGAGCTCCTTCAAATTGGCCTCCGGGTGCCGGAGGCGCGCCTCGGCGACCTCCCGGAGCTTCGGCGGCAGCGACTCGAGGCCGATCGTCTCCTGGATCAGGGTGATGTCCCGCACCTGGGCCATCGCCGCCCGGACCGCCTTGTTCAGGTTGGCCGTCTCGGCGTTCACCAGGCGGTTGATCGTGTTCCGCATGTCCTTCATGATGCGGACGTCTTCAAAGCGAAAGAGCGAATTGTGGGCGCCGATCAAGCTCAAAAACTCGGTGATCTGGTCGCCTTCTTTGAGGTACAGGATCGTTCCCTTCGGCCGAACGAGTCGACGGGGGAAAAGGCCGAAGTGGCGGAAGAGCGCCTCCAGCCGGTCGGCGTGGTCGCCGTCGCCGGCGGTGAGCTCGAGATGGTAGGAGTGGGCCGACGGCGCGTTGACCGACCCCCGGGCGAGAAAGGCCGCCCGGAGGTAGCTCCGCTTGCAGCATGTTTTTTTCGTCACCTCCTCCGTCGGGGCACCGACGAAGGCGCCGGCGACGGAATCGAGCCGGAGGCCGAGGCGCTCCGCGACCGCCTCCGGCGGGAGCGGCAGCCGGATGACATACGTGTTGTTTTTCCGGAGGCGCCGATTTTTCCGTACGATGACCCGGCCGGGGGCGCCGAGGACGTCCCGGACGTGGACGTAGATCCGCCGCGCGATGGCGGCATTTTCCGTCGCGATCTCGATCGCCGGCCGGCCGGCGTCTTCATCGTCGACGATGCGGCCGTTCAGGCGGGCGAGCGCGGAAAGCTCCGCCCGCCGGCAGCAGGCCGGGAGATCCTGAATGCGGGTGAGCTCATTTTTCGCCTCCCGGGCAAACGACACGACGACGCCCCCTTTCGTCTAAAAGAGGGCCGAAAGGAGCCGCTCGCCGACCTTGACGGCGTCGTGCCGGATGAGGCCCGTCTTCGGGTCGGCGAGGACGAAATCGTCTTCGATCAGGCGGTACCCTCGGGCGCGGAGCACCTCCCGATCGACCCGGACCGCCTCCTGACCTCCCTCCCGGTAGCGCCTTGCGAGCGGCTCGGGGATGGGGCCGGTGTTGACGACGAGGACGTCGAACAGCTTCGGCGCGCTGTGGGCCTCGACGGCGGCGACGTGGTCGAGGGCGGTGTAGCCGTCGGTCTCGCCGGGTTGGGTCATGAGGTTGACGATGAACGCCTTGGGGGCTCGGCTTTCGGCGATCGCCTGGACGAGGCCCGGCACGAGGAGGTTCGGGATGAGGCTCGTGTACAGGCTCCCCGGCCCGAGAAGGATGAGCTCGGCCTCCCGGATCGCCTGAAGCGCCTCCGGAAGGGGAGCCGCATCGGGCGGGTCGATCATCACCCGCCGGATCGGCCGTCCGGCTTTCGGGATGTTCGACTCCCCCTCGACGACGGTGCCGTCGGCGAGCTCCGCCTTGAGGCGAAGGGGGGCGTTGGCCGCCGGCAGGACGACGCCCCGGACGGCGAGGACGCGGGAGAGCGCCCGCACCGCCTGGGCGAAATCGCCGGTGATGTCGCTCATGGCGGCGATGAGGAGGTTGCCGAGCGCGTGCCCCGACAGGGCGCCGTTCGTGCGGAAGCGATACTGCATGAGTGCGGAAAGGAGCGATTCTTTTTCCGCCAGCGCGACGAGGACGTTCCGGATGTCCCCCGGCGCCGGGATGTCCATCTCCGCCCGAAGCCGCCCCGTGCTCCCGCCGTCGTCGGCGACGGTGACGATGGCCGTGATCGCAAACGGACCGGCCTTCAGGCCCCGAAGAAGGCTGGATAGCCCCGTCCCGCCGCCGATGGCGACGACGCGGCGCTTTGGCGCATGCCCCATGGCTCTCCCTCTTTTCTCCCCGGATGGTTTTTCTTTATGCGTCTTCGCCGCTCCGGCGCCCCCGGTCGACGTCCCGGTGGATGATCTTCGTCGGCCAGCGGTCGGCGAAGTGCCGGGCGATCGCCTCGGCGACGGCGACGGAACGGTGCCGGCCGCCGGTGCAGCCGACGGCGACGACGAGTTCCGCTTTCCCTTCCCGTTCGTACTGAGGCAGGACGAACTCGAGGAAGTCGATCAGCCGGTTCATCAGCTGGCCGGTCTCCGGGCGGTCGAGGACGTAGGCGGCGACGTCCGGATCCGTCCCCGGCTTGGGCCTAAGCTCCGGCACGTAGTGGGGATTGGGGAGAAAGCGGACGTCGAAGACGAGGTCGGCATCCGGCGGCGGACCGTATTTGAAGCCGAACGAAACGAGATGAAGCCGCATCTTCGCCCCGCCGGCCGCCGGGGCGAACCGCCGGGCGAGCAGGGCCCGGAGGTCTTCCGGGCGCATCTCGGACGTGTCGATCACCTGATCCGCCCGCCGGCGGACGTCCGCCAGCATCGCCCGCTCCCGGGCGATGCCCTCGCCGACCGGTCGATCCGGAGCGAGGGGGTGAGGCTTTCGGGCCGCCTTGTACCGGGCGATGAGGACGTCGTCCCGCGCCTCGAGGAAGACGAGCGTGTAGCCGATCTCCCGCTCGTCGAGCGTTTCCAAAGCGCTCAGGAGGTCGTCAAAAAAGGGGCCGCCCCGGAGGTCGACGACGACCGCCGCGTTCGGCGCCGCGGCCGACTGCCGGATGAGTTCGGCGAATTTTTCCAAAAGGACTGGCGGCAGGTTGTCGACACAAAAAAAACCGAGTTCCTCGAGGCTTTTCAAAGCGACGGTCTTCCCGGCACCGCTCATGCCGGTGATGAGAAGGAGCATCGCCCTCACCTCGGCCGGACGCCGTCCGCGTCGGCTGCGCGGGCTTCGGTCGGATCAAACGCATAGGCGAGCAGCGCTTCGTCGGGCGTGTAGACGAACCGGCCTGTGAGGGGCAGACGACCGGCGGGGTCGAAGACGAGGCGGGAGAGAACGATCCGGTCGCCGGCCGGCATCGGCAGCCGGTCCAGGGCCGTGATCGGTTGCCACGCGAGGACGCCTTCCGCCGCCTCGTCCTTGAGCGTTCCGGACCAGCCGTCGGCGACGAAGGTAAAGAGCATCCACTCGTCCTGAAGCTCCCCGTCCGCCTGAACGTCGATGACGAAGGCGCCCCGGAGGTGGGCGGACGTCAGAACGAGCCCCGTCTCCTCCTCCACCTCCCGGCGGACGGCTTCGCCGAGGCTTTCCGCCGGCTCGACCTTGCCGCCCGGGATGTACCAGTATCCGCGGCGGGGTTTTTGCAGCATCAAAAGCCGATTCCCGTCGGTGATGAGGCAGTTGACGACCCGCCGCACCGTCCTCCCTCCCTCCGAACGCCCTAAGCATAGCACGGCCCCGGTTCGGGGGCAACCGGGGCGCGAACCGGTTCCGAAGACCACGGTTCCCAAGACAAAAAAAGCGCCGCAGGGGGACGCCCGCGGCTAGGCAGGGGATTTATCTTAAAGGGGGTCACTACGCCTCCCATTATAGGCGTCCTTTGTTTCAGGTCCGTTACGGTGACATTAAGATTTGTTAACAATCGCCGCGTCGTGAAGCGACTCGAGATACTGTTGCGCCGCCTGGGCGGCGATGGCGCCGTCCGCGGTGGCGGTCACGATCTGCCGGAGCTTTTTCTCCCGGACGTCGCCGGCGGCAAAGACGCCGGGGATCTTCGTCCGCATCTCTTCGTCGGTGACGATGTAGCCGGCCTCGTTCGTGATGCCGAGGGATCGAAACGGCTCGCTCAGCGGATCGAGGCCGACGTAGATGAAGACGCCGTCGATCGGCATCGTCGTCGTCTCGCCGGTGACGACGTTTTTCAGGACGACCCCTTCGACGCGCTTCTCCCCGAGAATTTCAACGACGACGTGGTTCCAGATGACGTCCGTCTTTTCATTGGCGAAAAACCGATCCTGAAGGATCTTCTGGGCCCGGAATTTGTCCCGCCGGTGGACGACGGTCACCTTCTTCGCAAAGCGGGTGAGATACGTCCCTTCCTCGAGCGCCGAGTCGCCGCCGCCGACGACGATCAGGTTTTTATCCTTGAAAAACGCTCCATCGCACACCGCGCACCAGGAAATGCCCCGGCCGGCGAGCCGGTCCTCCCCCGGAACGCCGAGACGCCGCGGCGTGGCGCCGGTGGCGATGATCACCGCCCGGGCGCGGTACGTCTCGTCGTGCGTCCGGACGATCTTCACGTCGCCGTCCGGCTCGAGGCCGGTCACCTCGCCGTAGACGTACTCGGCGCCGAACTTCTGGGCGTGTTCGAACATCTTGGTGGCGAGATCCGGCCCGAGGATGTTCTCGTAGCCCGGATAGTTTTCCACGTCGGCGGTGTCGTTCATCTGCCCGCCGGGCACCCCCCGTTCGATGAGCAGCGTCGACAGGTTGGCCCGCGCGGCGTAGACGGCGGCGGTCATTCCGGCCGGACCGGCGCCGAGGATGGCGACGTCGTAGAGGCGGTCGTTCATCGGCTTTTTCCCTCCTTTGCGGCTCCCTTGCGGCCGGGCCAGGCCGCGGCGGAGCCGGCCGGCTAGATCGATAAGTATCGATTTGGCTACGCCATCATCATACCCCATCGCCTTCGGTTTGTAAAGCCAAACCGATCCCGGACCGCCGTACCGGGAAACCACCGTCGGTCGGGCCCCTTACCGGAAGGCCCCGTTCCGGGGAGGGCGCTTTTCCCGACCGCTTTTCGGAAAAGCCGCTTCTTTCGCTCACCCCGCCCGTCCCCGTTCAAAGACCGCCGTCACCGCTCGAAGACCGCTTCATCCGGCGGGTAGCGGTACGAAAGCCGCTTCCGGTGCCGGCCGGGCGCCTTCGAGGCCTCCGCGCCGGGCGATCCGCCCGGTCCGCTCAGAGCCCCCTGACGGGCCGGCGCTGCCTTGCGGGCCCGTCGCTCGGCCCGGTCGAGATAGCGGAGCATCGCCGCCCCGACCCAGCCGCCTTCCGTCCGGCCGGCGAGGAGGCGCCAGAAGCGCCGGGCCTCCTCCCACCGGCCGGTGTTGTACGCGGCGACGGCGAGGTAATGAAGCACGCCCGGGTGAACTTCGTCCGGCGCCCGCCGGAAGAGACCATGAAGGAGCGCATACGCCCGATCGTCTTCGCCTAGGATGCCCAAGGCCAGGCCGAGGCGATACCGGACGTCGAGGGAAAGGGGCAGGATCGTCCGCAGCCGGCGGGCAAAACGCCGGGCCTCCCGGCGCCGTCCCTGTTCATGCAAAAAGATGGCGTAATCGGCCATGAGCTCGACGTCGTCCGGAAAGCGCTGGAGGGCTTCCTGAAACGTCGCTTCCGCCGACTCGACGAAATCCAGCCGGCGGTAACACTGGACGAGGCGGCGCCACGCCGGCCGGACGTCCGGCGCCGACTCGAGAAGCGCCCGAAACGCCGCCGCCGCCTGAAGGTAGCGCTCCGCCTCGTAGTGAAGCACCGCCCGCTCCAGCGCCGGGATGTGCTCTCGAGGCGTATTTTCGTGGATCGTGCGCCGGATTTCCGATTCGAGATAAGCTCGGAATCCCTGCAGATCGCCGTCCGGCTCAAACGGTGAGCGGGAAAGGGCCGCCTCCATCCGGTCGAGGGCGAGACGGGCATGCAGAAAATCACCGTAGTTGACGAAATTCTGCGCCAAGAGGTAATACGCCCGCGCCGGGAGGGCCCGAATCGACGCGGCGTACGGCGGTGGAAAGGTGAGCCCCTGCCGGCCGAGGGCGCCGAGGATGAGGCGGAGCGAGGCGTCGTGCAGCCCGTATTCCGTAAAGAGCGCCGCCGCTTCGACCAGGGCATCGAGGGTGCCGGCATCCTCGAGCAGCGCCTCGGCCAAGCCGGCGGCCGCCGGCGCATCGCCGGCCAGAAGCGCCTGCCGGATCGCCCGCAAGGCGTCCGGCGCCGGCCGTTCCCCCACCGGGCATCCTCCCTTCCGTTCCCACGTTCGGAGCGTTCAAGCTCCCGTTTCAGTGTACCACACGGCGTCGGAGGTGGCGAGGGCCCGTCCGCCGGCGGCCGGAACCGGACGCGGCGAAAGGCGCCGGGCACTCCCCGACGGACGATGGACCCGAGCTCGGCGAGGCCGCCGGCCCGCCGCATGTCCGAAGGCGCCGGCATTCCTGAACGCCGGATCCGCCGCGATCAGCCTTCGCCGGGCCGCTCTCCGCCTTCCGGCGCCTCCTCCACCGTCACTTCCCAGCCGATGGCGCCGGCGACGCCGGCGAACAGGCCGGCCCGTTCCGGCCGCCGGGCGAGGGCGGACGCGAGCGCCTGGCCGAAGGCGCGAAATGCCGCCTCCCACAGGTGGTGCCCGTGCCGCGGCCGGCCTTTCAACAGATCGAGGTGCACCGTCGCCAGCGCCCCCTGCACGAACCCCTCAAAAAAGGCGATCAGATCTTCGCTCCGGACCCCTTCCGTCGCCTCCGGGAGCGTCACCGCCCCGGCGTCGAAGAAAAAGCCCGCCCGGGACTCGAAGCTCACGACCGCCCGCGCGAGCGCCTCGTCGATCGCCCCGTAGGCAAATCCGTAGCCGGAAAGCCCCCGCCCCTGATGCCGCTCGACGTACGTCCGGATCGCCCGGCCGAGGGCGATGCCGACGTCTTCTGTGACGACATGGGCGAGGAAAAACCCGTCGAGCCGGACCTCCACCGAAAGGTCGAGCTCGCCGCGCCAGGCGATGTGCTCGAGCATGTGGTTAAAAAACGGAAGCGGCGTCTTCAGCCGCGCCTTGACTTCCGGCGACGGCGGTCGGAACGCGACGGCGACGTCGATCGCCGACTCCCGGGTCGTCCGCCGGACGCGAATCGTCTCTCCCTCCACCGCCGATCTCCTTCCTATCCGCTTATCCGCGCCGATTCCCGTCGGCCGCCCCTTCCTCCTCCACCGGGCCGACCGCCGGTTCCCCCGGCCGAGCCGCTCCGGTCGCCTCTTCGTCCTCGAGGGCCAGGGCGTGGGCCGGAAACCCTTCCACTTCCGCCAGCAGGCGGGCGTAAGGCCGAAGCCGCCGGTAGCCGGCTTCCGTCGCCCACGCGAGGGATGTCCGTTTCAAAAAGTCCCACACCGACACGGCAGATGTCGTCTTCGCGTGGCCACCGGTCGGGAGGATGGCGTTCGTGCCGACGACGAAGTTCCCGAGGGCGATCGGCGTCCACGGGCCGAGCAAAATTTCGCCGGCGTGCTCCAAACGCCAGAGAAGGGCGTGCGGATCCCGGACGTGAAGCACGAGGTGTTCCGGCGCATAGTCGTTCACGAAGGCGATCGCCTCGTCCATCGACCGGGCGATCACCCCGCCGCCGTACGTCCGAAAGACCGCCTCGGCAAACCGCCGCCGCCCCTCCGGAAGCCGCCCCAGAAGGCGCCGAAGGGCCGCCTCGGCGGCCTCTAAAAGCGCCCCGTCGTCCGTCACGAGGAGCGCCGCCGAATCCGGGCCGTGCTCCGCCTCGTTCAGCCAGTCCCGGGCCACCCGCTCCGGGTCCGCCGACCCGTCGGCGAGGACGATCGCTTCCGACGGGCCGGCCAAAATCCCGATGTCGATCGTCCCGACGAGGAGCCGTTTGGCCGCCGTCACGTAGGCGTTTCCCGGCCCGATCACTTTATGCATCTTCGGCACGGTCTCCGTGCCGAAGGCGACGGCGGCGATCGCCTGGGCGCCGCCGACGGTGTAGACGGCGTCGACCCCGGCGTGATCGGCCGCGAGGACGACCGCCGGATCGAGGCCGCCGCCCGGCGCCGGCGGCGTGAGGACGATCCGCCGCGGCACGCCGGCCACCCGCGCCGGCACCGCCAGCATCAGGAGCACCGACGGAAACGACCCTTTCCCCCGGGGGACGTACACGGCGACGTCGGGGATCGGCGTCACCCGTTCGCCGGCAAACACCCCCGGCGACACTTCCGTCCACCACACGGGCTTCGGGAGCTGCGCCCGATGGAACGCTTCGATCTGCCGGGCGGCGACGCGGATCGCCTCGTCGAGGGCCGGGTGCACCCGCCGGAGCGCCTCCGCCCGCTCGGCGATCTCCGCCCGGTCGAGCTTCATCGCCGCCGGCGTAAGCCGCACCCCGTCGAACCGCTCCGTCAGCTCGATGAGCGCCGCATCGCCCCGTTCCCGGACGGCGTCCAAGATCGCCCGGGCCGCCTCGAGTTCCCGGTGGATCTCCCGTTCGCTCCGGCGAAGCAGCCGGCGCCGCGCGTCCGGGGAAAGCGTTGCCAGTTCAAATCGCTGAACGATCATCGCCCGTCCTCCTTCGACGGTCGCCTCGACCGGCCGGCGCTCCGAGGCACGAAGGCGTCCGCGGCGGGGCGAGCCCGAGCCTCGAGCACGGCGGCCACCGCCGCCGGCGAAAGCCCCGTTTCGGCGAACAGGACGGCAAGGTGGTACAGAAGATCCGCCACCTCTTCCGTCAGCGCTTCCGGGCGACCGTCCTTCGCCGCAAGGAGCACTTCCGCCGCCTCTTCGGCCAGTTTTTTTAAAATCTTATCCCGACCCTGCGCCAGCAGGTAGGCCGTGTACGACGCCTCCGGCGAGGCATGCCGCCGCGCCTCGATCCGCGCCGAAAGGGCCCCGAGCGCCCGGCCGAGGGCGCCGTATCCGTCCGCCGAAAGCGCGCCGGCCGCCACGGTTCGGGCTGCTCGATCCGTTGCCGGATGGGCCCAAGCTTTGGCGTCGACTGCCGCCACCGGCTCCGCCGCCGCTTTGCCTTCGGCCTTCCTCTCTGCCTCCGCCCTCTCCTCCAAACCCCCGGCCGGGGCGAGGCGCCCGTCCGGCGTCCGGGCGGCCAGCGGCCGGTGAAAGCACGTCGGCGCGCCGGTGTGGCACGCCGGGCCGTGGGGGATGACCGAGACGAGGAGCGCATCGCCGTCGCAGTCGAGCTTAAGGTCGACGACCGTCTGCCGGTGGCCGGAAGTCGCCCCTTTGTGCCAGAGGGCCTGGCGGGACCGGCTGTACAGCCACGTCTCCCCCGTCTCGAGCGTCTTTTTGAGCGCCGCCTCATTCATGTAGGCGAGGGTGAGCACGTCTTTCGTGCGGGCGTCGACGAGGACGGCCGGGATGAGGCCGTCAGGACCGAACCGGACGTCGTCGGGACGGATCATGACGTCCCGCCCTCCGGCGCGCCGGCCGCCGGCGCCGGACGGACGGCGATGCCGGCGTCTCCGAGCGCCGCCTTGAGCGCCGGCAGGGCGATCTCCCCCCGGTGAAAGACCGAGGCGGCGAGGGCCGCCCGGGCCGGCGTCTCCCGAAACACGGCCACGAAATGCTCGATCGCGCCGGCGCCGCCGGAGGCGATCACCGGAAGCCCCGACGCCTCGGCGACCGCTCGGATGAGGGGAAGATCGAACCCCGCCTTCGTCCCGTCGGCGTCGACGCTCGTCAGGAGCACCCACCCGGCGCCCCGGCAGGCCCACTCCGCCGCGAGCGCCGTCGCCGGCCGGTCCGTCCGCCTTCGGCCGCCGTGGGTGACGGCGACCCACGTCCCTCGTCCGGCGTCCCACGCCGCGTCCAGGGCGACGACGACCGCCTCGGCGCCGATCTCCTCCGCCGCCGCTTCGACGACTTCCGGCCGTTCGACAGCCGCCGTCCCGATCGAGACGAAGTCGGCCCCGGCCGCCCGGATCCGCCGGACGTCCGCCCGATCCCGGATGCCGCCGCCGACGATGAGCGGCACCGAAAGCGCCGCCCGCACCGCCCGGACGACGTCGACGAACGTCTCCCTCCCCTCGACCGTCGCCGTAATGTCGAGAAGCGCCACCGCATCGGCCCCTTCCCGGTCGTAGCGCCGGGCAAGCGCCACCGGATCGCCGACGTCGACCATCCCCTGAAAGGCGACGCCCTTGACCACCCGGCCGTCCCGGACGTCCAGGCACGGGATGATCCATCTCGCTTCGCTCATCGGCCGTCCTCCTCTTCTCCCGAATCTTCCCCGACGGCCGGATCCGCCTCGGCGGCGGCCTGAAGGGCCGCGGCGAGGTCCAGCGTCCCGGCGTACAGGGCCTTGCCGATGACGGCCCCGACGACCCCGTCGCGCAAGCGGGCCGAAAGGCGCCGGACGTCGTCGACGCTCCGAACGCCGCCGGAAGCGATCACCCGAAGCCCGCTCGCCCGGGCGAGGGAGGCCATCCGGTCGGCATCGACGCCGGCCAGCGTCCCGTCCCGACGGATGTCGGTCACGATCACCGTCCGGACGCCGGCGGCGGCGATCCTCCGCAGCACGTCTTCCGCCGCGGCGTCCTTCGTCTCGGCCCAGCCCCGGACCGCCACTCGATTCTCCCGAAGATCGACCCCGACGGCCACCGCCTCGCCGGCCTCCCGAACGGCGGTCGCCAGCACGTCCGGCGCCTCGATCGCCGCCGTCCCGACGATGACCCGGGCGACGCCGAGGGCGAGGACGCGCCGGATGTCTTCGAGCGTCCGGAGCCCTCCGCCGACCTGCACCCGAACGCCGCGGGCGGCGGCCCGGCGGACGATGGCGGCAATCGGCCCGACGTTCACCGGCCGGCCGCTTCGCGCTCCGTCGAGATCGACGACGTGAAGCCACCGGGCGCCCCGGGCGATGAATGCCTCGGCCGCCGCCTCCGGGGCGCCGTAGACCGTCTTTTGCTCAAAATCCCCCTGCACGAGGCGGACCGCCTGACCGCCCAGGATGTCCACCGCCGGGTAAAGCTCGAACGTCACCATCGGCTTCCTCCCTCACCGGCTGAACGGCCGCCCGAGAACCGCTCCGTCGCCGGCCGACTCCGGCCGGACGCCCGCACCGTCGGCGTCCCCTCGTCGGGCGCCGTCCCCGGCGAAATCCGGCCGGACAGCCGGCCCCCCGCGTTCGTCCGCCGGCGACGCGGCCGGCGCCCCGCCCCCGGCCGTCCCGCCCGCCGAGCTGACGACCGCCGCCAGGGCCGCCTGAAAACGGCCGACGGCGTCCGCCTTCAGGCGGAGGCTCGCCCGGTTCGCGATCAGCCGGCTCGTGATCGGCGCGATCACCTCGAACTCCCGGAGGCCGTTTTCCCGGAGCGTCCGCCCGGTCGAGACGATGTCGACGATCCGCTCGGCGAGGCCGAGGAGCGGCGCGAGCTCGATCGACCCCGACAGGGCGATGATCTCGACCTGCTCGCCCCGGGCGGCAAAAAACCGCCGCGCCGTCCGCGGATACTTCGTCGCCACCCGGGGCATCGACCGGGTCGGGGGCAGAGGGGCGCCGAGGCCGGCGACCGAAAGCCGACAAGCCCCGATGCCGAGATCGAGCAGTTCGTACACATCCCGCTCCAGTTCCAGGAGGACGTCCTTGCCGACGATGCCGAGATCGGCGGCGCCGTCTTCGACGTAGATCGGCACGTCCACCGGTTTGGCCAGGATGAACTGAAGCGGCGCGCCGACCGCCCCGGACGCCGCCCGGCCAACGTCGATGATGAGCCGCCGGGAGTCTTCCCCCTCCGGCGGCACGCCGATCTTCGCCGCCCGAAGCAATTGAAGCGCCTCCCCGAGCACCCGCCCCTTCGGCAGCACGATCCGAAGCCCGTCCCACCGCTCGCTAGCGCCCATCGCCCGCCCCTCCTTCTCCGGTCCGGGCGCCGCCTGCCCGGTGTCCGGCGCCGCCTTCGCCGGTCGCGCCGGACGCACCGCCCGCATCGCCGACCCGATCCTCCCTTTCCTCCACCAGCTCCACCGTCTCTCCGGCGGCGACCCGACGACGGGCCTCTTCGAACGCCTGCCGCCGATTCCCTTTCTGAATTCGGATCGCCGTCCGCGGCCGGGACGGAAGCGGCACCTCGACGATGGCGAGGGTCCGCTCGAGGTCGAGGGCAAAGCCCGTCGCCGGCGCCTCCCGGCCGAAGCGGCCGAGGAGGTGGTCGTACCGGCCGCCCCGGACGAGGGGCGCGCCGGCGCCCCGGCCGTAGCCTTCGAACACGATGCCGGTGTAGTATTCGAGATCCGGCACAAACGCCGGATCGGCGAGCCACCGGACGTCGGGAAACAGGGACGCCGCATCGGCCAGAAGGTCGAGGAGCGCCGAAAGCCGCTCCTCGACCGCCCGGGCCGCGTCGACCGCCGCCGCGTCGCCGGACGCTCGGGTGAGCGCCCGAAGCGACCGGCCGAGCGCATCGGCCCGCTCCGGCTGAAGCGGGCCGATGAGCGCCGCGAGCGCCGCCCCGACGTCGCCGCCGATCCGACCGGCGACGGAAGAAAAGGCGGCGAAATCCCGCCGGAGAAGCGCCGTCTCGAGGGCCGACCGCTCCGCCTCCTTAAGCCGGAGCGCCGCGAACACGAGCGGCACGAGCGCCGCATCGCCGACGACGAACGCCGGCTCCGGAACGCCGGCGGCGATGAGCGCCTCCGCCGCGACGACGAGCGCTTCCAGATCGCCGGCTCCCGGCCCGACGCCGATGAGCTCCACCCCGACCTGCCAGCGCTCTGCCTGACCTTCCTCTCCCGCCTGCGGCAAGCGGAAGACCGGTTCGGCGTACGACAGCCGCAGAGGAAGGGGCGTCGACCGGAGGGTCGAGGCCGCCAGCCGGGCGATCGGCGTCGTCATGTCCGGCCGGAGGACGACGAGGCGCCCTTCGGCATCAAACAAAGGAAACATCTTTGCCGGCGCCACCCGGGCGTAGCGGCCGATCGTCGCCTGGAACTCCAGCGCCGGCGTCGACACCCGCCGGTACCCGTAGCGGGCGAACAGCTCCAGCCACCGCGCCGTCAAAGCCTCCATCCGCGCCATCAGCGCCGGCGGCCGGTCGTGGAACCCGAGGGGTTTTTCGAACGCATAGGCGCCGTCCATTTTTTCACCATACTTTATACTGATAATATGGTAGCAGACTAAAGGATGCTCTCATTGTAAGGGACGGGGCGGGAAAAGTCAAACGCCGGAAGGGCTTTCATCCGGAGAACCCAAAACAAACCCGCCGGCGTCTCAGAGGACGTCCGGCGGGGCCGGGCGGTCCGGCGGGGCGTCGTACCGCGTCGCATCGGGCTGCCGGCGGCGAAAGACGATGACCGCCACGCCGAGGGCGATGAGGAGGAGGCCCATCACCTGGGCCATGCGGATCGTCGGCGTGAGCATCAGCGAATCGGTTCGCATCCCTTCGATATACGTTCGACCGACGGAATACCAGATGGCGTACAGCGCGATGAGTTCGCCCCGGAGAAGCGAAAGCCGGCGGCGGACGGTGATGAGCAGGAGGAAGCCGAGAAAATCCCAGATCGACTCGTACAGAAACGTCGGGTGATAGTACGTCCCGCCGATGTTCATCTGCTCGATGATCCAGTTCGGCAGGTGGAGCGATTCGAGAAATGCCCGGGAGACGGGACCGCCGTGGGCTTCCTGGTTCATGAAGTTCCCCCAGCGGCCGATCGCCTGGCCGATGATCAGGCTCGGCGCCGCGACGTCGAGGAGCCACCAGACGGACACCCGCCGCCGGCGGGCGTAAAAGAGCGCCACGAGCCCGCTGCCGATGAGGGCGCCGTGGATCGCGAGCCCCCCTTTCCAGACGGCGACGATGTCTTCCGGGTGGGCGGCGTAGTACGGCCACTGAAAGAGGACGTAATACGCCCGGGCGAAGACGATCGCCACCGGCACGCCGAGGAGAAGGAGGTCGTAAAAAAAGTCTTCGGCGACGCCGAAGCGGCGGCCTTCCCGGACCGCGACGAAGAGCCCGACGAGGGCGCCGGTGCCGATCAGAATGCCGTACCAGTGCACCGCGAGGGGCCCGAGGCGAAACGCGATCGGATCGAACGGTGCGCCGGACAGAATCATCCCGTCCCTCCTGTTCGCGCCTCGGCCACGGCCGAGGCGCCGGTCTGCCCTCGCTTTGATCCGTGGTGGGCTTCGTTCCGGTCAGTCGTACGCTTCTTCAAAAATCCGGGCCAGCTTTCTCGCCTCCTCGGCGCCGGCGGCGATGGCCCGATCGAGGCGCTCGGCAAACTCCCGGGCCGGGTGGATCCCCATGAGCTTCAGCCGGTAGTGCATCGCCGCCACTTCGACGATGACGGCGAGGTTTCGGCCCGGCCGGACGGGGATGACGACGAGGGGCAGTTCGGTGTCGAGGATGCGGATCTTTTCCTCGTCGAGCCCGAGGCGGTCGTAGCGCTTCCGGGAGTCCCAGTACTCGAGCCGGACGACGAGGGAGATCTTTTTCCTGAGCCGGATGGCGCCGGCGCCGAAAAGGGCCATGACGTTCAAGATGCCGAGGCCGCGGATCTCCAGCAGATTTTCGATGAGCGGCGGTGCCTCGCCGATGAGCTCCCCTTCGGCCGTCTTGAGGATCTCGACGGCGTCGTCGGCGATGAGCCGGTGCCCCCGTTTGATGAGCTCGAGGGCCGTCTCGCTTTTGCCGATCCCGCTCTGGCCGATGAGGAGGATGCCGATGCCGTACACCTCGACCAGGACGCCGTGCATCGTCGTCCGGGGCGCAAGGGCTTTGTCGAGGAAGTCCGTGAGGAGGCTGATGAGCTTCGTCGTCTTGATCGGCGTGGAAAGAAGCGGCACGGCCCGATCCGCCGCCGCCGCGACGAGTTCCGGGGGCGCCTCGACGCCGTGGGCGAGGATGAGGCACGGCGTCGCCGGGTGCATCAGCTTGGCGAACCGGTACTGGCGCACCTCCGGGGCGAGCTCCGCGGCAAACGTCATCTCGGTCTTTCCGAGCACCTGGATCCGCCGCACCGGATGGTGGGCAAAGTAACCGGCGACGGCGAGCCCCGGCCGGTGGATGTCGCCGGTGACGACCGGCCGGTCGAGGCCCGCCTCGCCGGCGAGGACGTCGAAGCGAAACCGCTCCACGAGCTTCCGAACCGGAATGGACCGCCGGGCTTCTTCTTCGCGGCCGTCCTCCATGTCCGCCCCTCCCTCCCGTCCTGACCCGCCTTCCAACCGGTCTTACCCGACCTCGACGCGACGTTGGGCCGCCGCCTGCCGGGCCCGATCCCGCTCGAGCACCCGGGCGAGATAGCGGCCGGTGTACGATTCCGGCACCGCCGCCACCGCCTCCGGCGGCCCGGCGGCGACGATCGTCCCGCCCCCGTCGCCCCCTTCCGGCCCGAGGTCGATCAGGTAGTCGGCCGACTTGATCACGTCGAGATTGTGCTCGATGACGACGACGGTGTTCCCGCCGTCGACGAGGCGCTGGAGAACCTCGATGAGCCGCCGGACGTCCTCGCTGTGGAGGCCCGTCGTCGGCTCGTCGAGGATGTAGAGCGTCCGGCCGGTCGGCCGCCGGCCGAGCTCCGCCGCGAGCTTGACCCGCTGCGCCTCGCCGCCGGAGAGGGTGGTCGCGCTCTGGCCGAGGCGGATGTAGCCGAGGCCGACGTCCTGAAGCAGCCGGAGCCGCCGGGCGATCCGCGGCACGTCGGCAAAAAACTGAAGCGCCTCGTCGACGGTCATCTCGAGGACGTCGGCGATCGTCATCCCTTTGTAGCGAACCTCGAGCGTCTCCCGGTTGTACCGCTTCCCCTTGCAGGCGTCGCACGTCACGTAGACGTCCGGGAGGAAGTGCATCTCGATCTTGATCACGCCGTCGCCGCGGCACGCCTCGCAGCGGCCGCCCTTGACGTTGAAGCTGAAGCGGCCCTTCTGATATCCCCGGACCCGGGCCTCCGGCGTCTGGGCGAACAGCGCTCGGATGTCGTCGAAGACGCCGGTGTACGTCGCCGGGTTCGACCGGGGCGTCCGGCCGATCGGGCTCTGATCGACGGCGATCACCTTGTCGAGGTGCTCGAGCCCGTCGATCCGGTCGTGGGCGCCGGGCTTGGCCTTGGCGCCGTGGAGCGCCCGGGCGAGGGCCTGGTAGAGGATCTCGTTGACGAGCGTGCTTTTCCCCGATCCCGAAACGCCGGTCACGGCGACGAACAGGCCGAGGGGCACGGCGACGTCGATGTTTTTCAAATTGTGCTCCCGGGCGCCCCGGACGACGAGCCACCGCTCCCCCGGCGGCCGGCGCCGCACCGGAAGCGGGATCCACCGCCGGCCCGAGAGGTACTGGCCGGTGATCGACGTCGGATGCCGGGCGACCTCCTCCGGCGGCCCGGCGGCGACGACTTCGCCGCCGTGGATGCCGGCGCCGGGGCCGATGTCGATCAGGTAGTCCGCCGCCCGCATCGTGTCTTCGTCGTGTTCGACGACGACGACGGTGTTGCCGAGGTCCCGCATCGCCTTCAGGGCGGCGATCAGCCGGGCGTTGTCCCGCTGGTGGAGCCCGATGCTCGGCTCGTCGAGGATGTAGAGGACGCCGGTGAGCTTCGAGCCGATCTGCGTCGCGAGCCGGATGCGCTGCGCTTCGCCGCCGGAGAGCGTCCGGGACGAGCGGGCGAGGGTAAGGTAGTCGAGGCCGACGTCGATGAGAAACTGAAGCCGGGCGGTGATTTCGTTCAGGATGAGCCGGGCGATCTCCCGCTCTTTCGGCGAGAGCTTCTCCGGAAGGGCCCGGAAAAACGCCAGCGCCTCGCCGAGGGGGAGGTTGACGATGTCGTCGATCGACCGGCCGTCGATTCTGACCGCCAGCGCTTCCGGCCGAAGGCGCCTGCCGCCGCACGCCTCGCACACCCGCTCGCTCATGTACGACTCGATCCACTGCTTGACCGCTTCCGAGTCCGTCTCCCGGTAGCGGCGGGTGAGGTTCGGGATCACCCCCTCAAAGCGCACCGCTCCCTCCCGGACGATGCCGAAGTCGCTCTCGTACCGGAAGGGGAACCGCTCGTCGCTGCCGTAGAGGAGGAGCCGCCGGGTCGCCTCGGGGAGCGCCCGGTAGGGGACGTCGCCGTCGATGCCGAAGTGGTCCATCGCCGCCGCGAGGAGCTGTTCGTAGTACGTCCCCCGGGCCTCGGCAAACGGCGCGATCGCCCCTTCGTTCAGGCTTCGGTCGGGATCCGGGACGACGAGCTCCGGGTCGACCTCGAGCTTCACGCCGAGGCCATCGCAGCTCGGACAGGCGCCGAAGGGGCTGTTGAACGAAAAAAGCCGCGGCGAAAGCTCCGGCAGGCTGAAGCCGCAGATCGGGCAGGCGTATTTTTCGCTGAAGACGAGCGTCTCGCCCCCGACGACGTCGACGAGGACCTTGCCGTCGCCGAGCTTGAGGGCCGTCTCGAGGGAGTCGGCGAGACGGCTTTCGATGCCGGCTTTTTTCACCAGCCGGTCGACGACGACTTCGATCGTGTGCTTTTTGTTTTTGTCGAGCTTCGGCGTCTCCTCGACGGAAACGATCTCCCCGTCGATCCGCACCCGGGCAAACCCCTGTCGCCGGACGGCTTCGAGAAGCTTGACGTGCTCGCCCTTTCGCCCTTCGACGAGGGGGGCGAGGACGATGAAGCGGCTTCCGTCCGGAAGGGCCATAAGGCGATCGACCATCTGTTCCACGGTCTGCGCTTCGATCTCGAGACCATGGGTCGGACACGTCGCCCGGCCGATCCGGGCGAAAAGCAGCCGGAGGTAGTCGTAGATCTCCGTCACCGTGCCGACCGTCGAGCGAGGATTCGTGCTCGTCGTCTTCTGGTCGATGGAGATCGCCGGCGACAGCCCGTCGATGCTGTCGACGTCCGGCTTGTCCATGAGGCCGAGAAACTGCCGGGCATAGGCCGAAAGCGATTCGACGTAGCGGCGCTGCCCTTCGGCGTACAGCGTGTCGAAGGCGAGGGACGACTTGCCGGAACCGGACAGGCCGGTCAGGACGACGAGCTTGCCGCGGGGGATCTCGACGGTGATGTTCTTTAGATTGTGGACGCGTGCCCCTTTGACGACGATTTTGTCTTGCGCCATGCACCCTCCCCCTTGAGCTCGATGATGAGGTCCCGGAGCTCGGCCGCCCGTTCGAAGAGGAGGGCGTCCGCCGCCTCCTTCATCTCCCGCTCGAGGCGCGCGATGAGCTTCTCCCGGGCTTCGGCGGTTTTCGCCCGGCGGATCTCGGCGATGTAGTCCGTCTTCGGCTCCTTCGCCCGGGTCGCTTCGATGACGTCATGCACCTTTTTCCGGACCGTCTCCGGCGTGATGCCGTGGGCTTCGTTGTAGGCGAGCTGGATCCGGCGCCGCCGCTCCGTTTCGTCGATCGCCCGGCGCATCGCCTCCGTGATCCGGTCGGCATAGAGGATGACCTTCCCGTTCGCGTTCCGGGCCGCCCGGCCGATCGTCTGGATGAGGGACGTCTCGCTCCGGAGGAAGCCTTCCTTGTCGGCGTCGAGGATCGCCACGAGGCTCACCTCCGGGATATCGAGCCCTTCCCGGAGGAGGTTGATGCCGACGAGGACGTGGAAGACGCCGAGGCGGAGGTCCCGGATGAGGGCGAGCCGCTCGATCGTCTGGATGTCGGAGTGCATGTAGCGGACCTTGATGCCGAGCTCCTTCAGGTAGTCGGTGAGGTCCTCCGCCATCCGCTTGGTGAGGGTCGTCACGAGCACGCGCTCGTCCCGCTCGATGCGGAGGCGGATCTCCTCGACGAGGTCATCGATCTGACCGGCCGTCGGCCGGACGACGACTTCCGGATCGACGAGGCCGGTCGGGCGGATGATCTGCTCGACGACGTCCGGCGCCTTTTCCAGCTCGTACGGCCCCGGCGTCGCCGAGACGAAGATCGCCTGGCGGATCCGCGCCTCGAATTCTTCAAACTTGAGCGGCCGGTTGTCCGCCGCCGACGGCAGCCGGAAGCCGTGCTCGATGAGGGTCAGCTTCCGGGACATGTCCCCGTTGTACATTCCCCGAAGCTGCGGGATCGTCACGTGAGACTCGTCGATGACGAGAAGAAAATCGTCAGGGAAATAATCGAGCAGCGTATACGGCGGCTCCCCCGGCGCCCGTCCGGTAAGATGCCGGGAATAGTTTTCGATCCCCGGGCAGTAGCCGAGCTCCCGGAGCATCTCGATGTCGTAGCGGGTCCGCTGCTCGAGCCGCTGGGCTTCGAGGAGCTTCCCGGCCGCCCGGAGTTCCCCGAGCCGCTCCTCGAGCTCCCCCTCGATGCTCCGGATCGCCCGCTCGAGCGTCTCCCGACGGGTGACGTAGTGGGACGCCGGGAAAATGGCGACGTGCTCCCGAAAGCCGGTGATCTCGCCGGTGAGAACGTCGATCTCGGCGATCCGCTCGATCTCGTCGCCGAAAAACTCCACCCGGATCGCCTGCTCGCTTCGGGAGGCGGGGAAGATCTCGACGACGTCGCCCCGGACGCGAAACGTCCCCCGGTGGAAGTCGTAGTCGTTCCGGGTGTACTGGATGTCGACGAGCTTCCGGAGCACCTCGTCCCGGGGCTTTTCCATCCCGACCCGAAGCGAAAGGACGAGGTCCCGGTATTCCGCCGGGTCGCCGAGGCCGTAGATCGCCGACACCGAAGCGACGATGATGACGTCCTGCCGCTCGAAGAGGGCGCTCGTCGCCGAGTGGCGGAGCTTGTCGATTTCGTCGTTGATGCTGGCGTCTTTTTCGATGTAGGTGTCCGTCTCCGGCACGTACGCCTCCGGCTGATAGTAATCGTAGTAGCTCACGAAATATTCGACGGCGTTGTGGGGAAAAAAGGCGCGAAACTCGTTCGCCAGCTGCCCGGCAAGCGTCTTGTTGTGGGCGATGACGAGCGTCGGCTTTTGCACTTCGGCGATGACGTGAGCGATCGTAAACGTCTTGCCGGTGCCGGTCGCGCCGAGAAGCGTCTGAAACCGCTTGCCGGCCCGGATCCCCTCGACGAGGGCCCGGATCGCCTTCGGCTGATCGCCGCGCGGCTCGTAAGGCGCCACGAGCTCAAACCGGCGGCCGGTCGCCGTCGCCATGTCAATCCCCCCTTTCCGCGCTTCAGGCCACCTTTCCTCGAGCCCTCCCGGCAGACCGTCCGGGCCGCCATCTCTTCCCGCCGTCTTTCGTTCAGATCGTCGCCTCCTCGGCCGGCGCCTGCTCGGTCGGCCGGCCCGGCCGCGCGACGGGCAGCCGAAGGAGACCGAACACGGTTTTCGGCACGGGAATGGCGGGCGCCGACGGCGGAGCAAAGATCAGACCGAACAGGTGGGGCGCCCCGGCATAGCGGGGCGACTCCCGAAAGAGCCGCTCGCCGCGCTCGTCGAGCAGGACGAAACGGGCGTACGGCTGCGCCCTTAAGGCGAAATAGACGTCGTCTGCCGTCCGGACCGGCCGGCGGTTGACCTCGAGCACCCGCCACCCCGGTCGGATGCCGAGGCGCCGGGCCGGCGAGCCCGGAACGGTGGCGAGGACGACGAGACCGCCCGCGTCATCCGGCCGCACCGCCTTCTCCCGAAGCATCGGCCGACCGGACCACCGGTCGACGAAGGCGAGGAGGACCGCAGCCGCCAGACCATCCGCCGGCGCCGCCGGGGCGGCCCACGCGGCCCAGGCGAGGAGGCCGAGAAGCGCGGCGCCGCCCAGCCGACGCCGCGCCGCCTGCCGGCGCGCTTGCCCCGGAACCGCGCCGGGGCAGCGTAAGACGCTTACGCCGGCGACCGGAAGCGGTCCGCCGCCCCCCCAGAGCGGCGCCCCCCAGGCGAGGACGAGCTGCCGGCCGGTCTCCACGCCGCCCCGGGCCGTCCGGGTGGCGTAGGGCGCATAAAGCCCTGCGGGCGCGGTCCCCAAAGCCACCCCTTCGGCCGCCAGCGCCACGGCGCCCAGGGCCAGCCACGCGGCGGGAGCCGTCGCCGCCAGGGCCGCCGCGGCCGCCTGGACCGACGACAGCGCCTCCCGGACCGATCCGGCTTTCGGCAGAAGGTTGAAAACCCAAACGGCTTCGGGCGGCGCCGACGGGTCGGCGAAGCGCGGACCGGCGAAGGCGATCAGGCTCCCGGCGGCGGCCAGAACGGCGGCCGCCGGCGCCGGTCGGGCCAGCGGGAGAAGGAAAACGGAGGCGCCGAGGGAAAGGGCCGTCACGCCGAGGAGGGCTTCCGGCGGCGGAAGCGGCGGCAGGAGAACCGCCGCCCCCGCCGCGCCGGCGCTCGCGGTCAGCCAGAAGCGGAGCGACGCCCCCATGCGGACGAGCGGCGCCTCCAGTCGAAGGCCGAACGTTCGGCGCTCCAGCCCTTTTTGCCAGCGAAACGCGAGCGCCGTCCAGCCCGCCGCCCACACCGCCACCGCGGCCAACCAGAGCCAGCCGCCCATGCTGCCGATCCCCCCTTCTTTCCGCCCGACCTGCCGCGCCGGCCGACCGTCCGTCTTCGCCGGTTTCATCCGGCCGCTTCACCGAGCCGTCCGGGTCCGGACCTCCTGAGCGAGCACCTGGAGCGCCTTTTTGAGCTGCACGTCGTTTGCCGGGTCTTTGATCTTCTGGTACAGCCGTTCCGACAGCCGGGCGCCGGTCGCCCCGTCGACGACGCCCGTCACCGGCAGGCCCTCCTGCTGCTGAAACGCCCGCACCTGCGCCTCCGTCGACGCGTCGAAATACCCGTCCGTCCGGTCGACCGGGAGCCCGAGGGCGTTTAACATTTTTTGCAGCACCGCCACCGCCTGATCGTTCATATCCCGCTTGAGAGGCGCCTCGACGGTGAGCGGAGGCAGGTGAAAATAATCCGGCTGTTTCACCGCGACCGTCGGCTGGACGCCTTTTTTGTGGATCCACGTCCCGTCCGGCGCCAGCCACTTGGCGACGGTGAGTTTGATCGATCCGCCGCCGGTGAGATCCCGCGTCACCTGCACCGTTCCCTTGCCGAAGGACGGCGTCCCGACGACCGGATAGCCGGCGCCTTTTAAGGCCGCTGCGAGGATCTCCGAGGCGCTGGCGCTTCCTTCGTCGATCAGGACGACAAGAGGCCGCCCGTCACCCTTAAGCTTGGACCGGTAGACCTGCCGCTCGCCGTTCCGATCTTCCACCTGGTACAGGATCCCTTCCCGAGGAACGAGCTCCTCCAGGATGCCGGTGACCGCCTCGAGGTAGCCGCCGGGGTTCCCGCGCACATCGATGACGAAGCCCCGGGCGCCCTCCCGATCCAGCCGCTTCATCTCTTCGAAAAAGCGCTGGGCGGTGTTTTCGGCAAACGAAGTGATCTCGATCCAGCCGAGCTTCACGCCCTGGACGTCGTACAGCTTGCTGTGGACGCTCTCGAGGGGGATCGTGTCCCGGACGACGGTGATCGTGATCGGTTCGCTCATCCCGCTCCGGACGATTTCGAGCACGACCTTCGTCCCTTTGGGGCCGCGGATCTTTTTCACCGCCTCCTGAAGCGAAAGCCCTTCGAGGGACTCCCCGTTGACGCTCAAAATCTGGTCGTTCGGACGGATCCCGGCCTTCTCCGCCGGCGACCCCTTGATCGGGGAGACGACGGTGAGCTTACCGCCGATCATCGTCACTTCCGTGCCGATCCCCTCAAACGAGCTCGACAGCGACTCTTCGAACTGCTTGAGTTCCTCCGGGTCGAGGTACGTCGTGTACGGATCGTCGAGCGACGACACCATGCCCCGGATGGCGCCGTCGATGAGCCGATCCGGCGTCGCCGCCTGTTTGTCGACGTATCCGTCGCGCAAAATCGCATACGCGTCGACCAGCCGGCGAAACTCGGCCGGCGCCTTCACCGGCGGCGTCGGCACGTCGCCGGCCAGAGCCCCAAAAGGGAGTTGCGCCCCGGCCCCCCAGCCGCCGAGGACGAACACGGTCGCCCCGCTGCCGAGAAGGGCGCCGACGAGGAGCGCGCCGATCAGGCGGAGCCGCCCGCGATGATGCAATCTGACCGCCCCCATCAATAAGCATAAAACAGACGCCCGAGGCGTCTGTTTGCCGTCCGGATAGCTGTATTATACCTTAACGACCCAAGTAATTCATCGGATTGACGTAATCCCCGTTTTTAAGCACGGAAAAATGGAGGTGCGGTCCCGTCGAAAGGCCCGTCGACCCGACCTCGGCGATCGTCTGACCGCGGCTTACGACCTGACCGACGCTCACCTTGATGCCGCCGGGGCGGATGTGGCCGTAGAGGGTCGACATGCCGCCGCCGTGGTCGATGATGATCGTGTTCCCGTAGCCGCCGTAATACTCCGCCAGGATGACCTTCCCCGCCTCGGCGGCGGCGATCGGCGTCCCCTCCGGCGCCGGGATGTCGATCCCGGAATGGAAGCTTCGCTGCTTCGTGATCGGGTGGATCCGATAGCCGAACGGCGACGAGATGGCGAAGTAACCCGGCACCGGCCAGGCGAGCTGACCGCCGCTCCAGTAGACCTTCGTCAGGGCCTGGTTCAGGCGGTTGTACTCCTTGACGAGGGCCGAAAGCTGCTGGTCGTACTTCTCGAGTTCCTTTTCGTAATCGACCGCCTGGGCCTGGAGCTGGGCGATCTGGACCGTCCGCTCCTTCTGCAGGCTCGCCAGACGGGCCTTTTCCGCCTGAACCTGGGCGTACTTTTGCCGGAGGGCGGCAAGCAGCCGGTCGAGCTCCGCCTTCTTCTCGGCGATCAAGGCCCGATCCCGGCGGTTGGCTTCCAGCAGCGCTTCGTCGTGGGCGACGACCTTGCCCATGAGCACCAGCCGGCTCAAAAAATCCCCCATCGACCGGGCGCCGAAGAGGACTTCCCAGTACGAGACGGGCCCCCGCTCGTAAAGCGCCCGCACCCGTTTCTTCAGGATCGCCTGCCGCGCCGCGATCCGCGCCTCGGCGTCCCGAAGGGCCGCTTCGGTCTTCGCCACGTCGGCTTCCGTCCGGGCGATTTCGCCGTGAAGTTTGCGCAGTCGGGTCTCCGCCTCATTCATCTTGAGGTCGAGGTAGCGGATCTCCTGACCGAGGCGCTTTTGCTCCGCCCGGTTGGCCTGAAGCGCCTCCGTGACCCGCTTGGACTGGGTTTTGAGTTCGGCCTGCTTCTGTTTGTTTAGTTCGAGGGCCTTCCGGATCTCCGCTTCGCTCAGGCCGAGCGCGCGGCCTGAGCCCAGCGCGAAGACGGCGATGAAGGCGACCAAGGCGACGATGAGCCGTCCGGTGGCGCGTGGCACGATCCTCTCCCTTTCTCCTCTTTCGCTTCCCCGTTTCGCGTTCGCTTCGCGGTGTCGGCGGCACCCGCCCGCATCCTCAGACGCGGAGGAACTTCCGGATCGAGGCCAGCGTGCCGACGACGCCGATGCCAAAGCCGAGGCCGACGATGAGCGCCGCAAGCGGCTCGGCGACGGCGGAAAAAGGAAGAAGCGTCACGAAAGGCAGGCGAATTCGCGCAAGCAGCGCGTCGTAGCCGTAGGCGAGCGCGCCGAGGGGAAGAAGCGCGCCGGCGAGGCCGATGAAGGCCCCTTCGATGAAAAAGGGCCAGCGGATGTACATCCGCGTCGCCCCGACGAGGCGCATCACCTCGATCTCGTCCCGCCGGTGGACGATCGTCAGCCGGATCGTGTTGGCGATGAGAAACGTCGCCACGCCGACGAGGCCCGCGACGATGACGAGCATCGCCCGACGAAGGAAAGCCGTCGTCTGGAAGAAGACGTCGATCCACTCCTTGCCGTAACGGATCGTCTCCACTTCCGGGCGCGCCGCCAGCCGCTCCGCGACGGTCGCCGTCTCCTCCGGCGATTTCGCCTTGATGACAAAGGCATCCGGCAGGGGGTTGTCCTCTTCCAAACCATCAAACAAATCTGCCATATCTTTATAATCTGCCTTCAGTTGCCGCAGGCCTTCGTCCTTCGGGATGAAGCGGACGTCCGCCACTTCCGGCATCGCCCGGATCGCCGCCTCCAGCGCCGCGACCGCCTCCGGTCCGGTGCCGTCCTTGAGAAAGAGGCGGATTTCGACCTGTCGTTCCATTTGCTCCGTGAGATGCTGGACGTTCAGCGCGATGGCGGCAAAGACGCCGACGAGAAAGAGCGCCACCGCGACGGTGCTCACCGCCGCGAGGCTCATCCACCGGTTGCGCCAGACGGCCCGGAACGCGTCCCGGACGTGCCGGCGCATCGTCCTGAGCCTCACCGTCCGACCGCCTCCCGAACCTGCCGCGCCGGTCGGTCGTAGGCGACGCGGCCCCCTTCCAACCGGATCGTCCGGCGCGGAAACCGTTCGATGAGCGCCCGGTCATGGGTCGCCATCACGACCGTCGTGCCGAAGGCGTTGATTTCCATGAGCAGCCGGACGATCGACGCTGCCGTCTCCTCATCGAGGTTGCCCGTCGGTTCGTCGGCGATGAGGAGCTTCGGCTTCGGCGCCAGCGCCCGGGCGATCGCCACCCGCTGCTGCTCCCCGCCGGAAAGTTCCCGGGGAAACCGGCGGGCATGGGCCTCTAGCCCGACGAGATCGAGGAGCTCGGCCACCCGGCGACGGATCTCCCGTTCCGGCAGCTCAAGCACTTCCAGGGCAAAGGCGATGTTTTCTGCCACCGTCAGACGGTCGATCAGGCGGTAGTCCTGAAAGACGACGCCGATCGACCGGCGGAGCTCAGGGACCTGCCGCGCTTTGAGCTTCGTCAGATCGAAGCCGCCCACTTTGATCGTCCCCTTGGTCGGCCGCTCTTCCCGATAGACGAGTTTGAGCCACGTCGACTTGCCGGCGCCCGACGGCCCGGTCAGGTAGACGAACTCGCCGGCCTTGATCGAGAGGGTGACGTCCCGCAAGGCGACGACGCCGTTCCGGTAGGCCTTCGTCACGCTGTCCATTTCGATCAACGGCAGGCACTCCTTTGACGGGCGAATTCGACGCGTTATTGCCCGGGAAAAATACGGTCGAATTCTCGTATGTAGCCGGATCTATTATAGCATGAAAAGACGAGGCGGTTCGACCGGATCGACAAAAAAACACCGGGCAAAAATCGCCCGGCGTCCCGACCGCCCGCGGACGATCCGGCGTCCGCAAGCCGGCGCCACCCCGCCCGTGGGGCGCCCCATCGCGGACGACACGGCGCCCGCCCCGACTCAGGAGAACCGGCATCCGCATCGTTCGGAAGACAAAACGTCCGCCCGACCGCGGTCCATCCGGCGGTCAGGGGCGGCCCTGGCCTGGCCTGCGGTTCGGCGCCACGACGCCCGCCGAAATCAAAACGCCCGCCGAAAGATGTAGCTCGCCTTCAAGTAGCCCATCTTCTCTTCGTAGAAGCGGTGGGCCTCCTCCCGCGCCAGGCCGCTTGTGATTTCTAACTTTTCGCACCCTTGTTCTTCCGCCCACCGCTCGACGTACGCCAGAAGCTTCTCGCCGTACCCCTGGGACCGGCGAGAGACGTCGGTGACGAGGTCGAGCAGGTAGAAGTACCGGCCGTTATAAAAGCTGTGGAGGATGTACCCGCCCGCCAGGGAGACGAGGGCGTCCTCCACGAAGAGGCCGAACAGCCGGTAACCGAAGGCCCGCATCGCCCTGAGATGCGCCCGGTAATCCGCTTCGTTCAGGTGGTGCCTGAGCTGATGCATGAGGCGATAGGCCGCCTGCTCCGCCGCTTCGCCGACGAGCTCTTCGATGCGAATCTCTCCCGCTTCGCGCACCGGTAGCCCCCCTTTAAAAAAGCCGCCGGCAGGGCGCCTGCCGGCGGCTTTTTGCAATCGGTTGTGACGTTTCGCTGTGCCCCGGGCCGCACCGTCCGCGACGTCAGTACGCGACCTTGACCTCGGCCTCCAACGCCGCCGGAAGGACGATGCCGAGCCGCTCGAGGGCCCGGCGGTTGACGACGAGCTCGGTGTCCCGGACGACGAGGACCGGGATCGCCGATGGCGGCGTGCCGCCGAGGATCCGCGCCGCGATCTCGCCCGTCCGCCGACCGAGGGCCCGCTGGTCGATGCCGTAGGTGGCGACGGCGCCCTTGGCGACGGTGTCCGGATCGGAGGCGAACACCGGCTTCCGGGCCTCGCCGGCGGCATCGAGGTAGGCGTCGGCGGCCGAGACGACGAGGTTATCGTTCAGAATGAGGAAGGCGTCGACCCGGCGGGCGATCGACGCCACCGCCTGCGGCACCTCTGCGGCGGCGGTCACGCCCCGCTTTTCGATCGCAAGCCCCCGATCGCGGGCCGCCGCTTCCGTCGCCCGGAGCTGCGCTTCGGCGTTCACTTCGCCGGAGTGATAGACGATGCCGATCGTCCGGGCGTCCGGAAGCACTTTCCGGATGAGGTCGAGCTCGAGATCGACGGGCGTCTGGTCGCTGGAGCCGGTGATCCGTTCCCCCGGCCGGTCGAGGGCTTCCACCAGGCCGGCGGCGACGGGGTCGGTGACGGCGGCAAAGACGATCGGTTTGTCGGTGACCGCCTCTTTGACCGCCTGAGCCGACGGCGTGGTGATGGCGATGACCAGATCGAGCGGAGAAGCGGCAAATTTTTCCGCAATCGCCGTCGCGATCGATCGGTCGCCCTGGGCGTTTTCATAGTCGACCTGAAGCGTCTTCCCCTCGACGTACCCCGCCTCCGCCAGCCCCTCGAGGATGCCTTCCCGAATGGCGTCGAGCGACGGATGCTCGACGATCTGCGTGATCCCGATCGCCTTCGCGCCGGACGGCTTCTCGCCCGACGCCGGCCCTGTGGCCGCCGGCGCTTCGGCCGGCGCCGAAGCCCCCGACCCCGCCTCGCCGGCCCCGCCGGTCGGGCGGCCGCAGGCGACGAGCCCCAGAAGGACAAAAAGCGCCGCCCCCGCGGCAGCGCGCTTCGCCCACATCATCCACCGCACTCGGCTCAACTCCCCTTCGCTCCCCTCGCCTCGGCTGTTCTCCGAAAGAAGGCCACGCCGTTCTCCGACGGGATACCACGCCGGAGCCGCGCCTTCACGCGCGGCCCCCGCGTGTGAATGAATCCATGTGCTTATCTTATAGCACAGAACGGCGTGACACACCAGTGTAACTTTTACTCCGCCTGATTCGCCGCTTCCGCCGGCGCCGCCGGCCGTCCGCCGGCAGCCTGCCACCGGAGGTAGGCATCGATGAACGGATCGAGCTCGCCGTCCATCACCGCCTGGACGTTGCCGACCTCCACGCCGGTGCGGTGGTCTTTGACCAGGCTGTACGGGTGAAAGACGTACGAGCGGATCTGGTTGCCCCAGGCGATTTCTTTCTGCTCACCGGCGAGGGCCTTGAGCTCTTTTTCCCGTTCTTCGAGCGCCCGTTCCAGAAGCCGCGCCCGGAGGATCTTCATCGCCCGTTCGCGGTTTTGGATCTGGGAGCGCTCCGACTGGCAGGTGACGACGATGCCCGTCGGCAGGTGCGTGATGCGGACGGCGGAGTCGGTCATGTTGACGTGCTGGCCGCCGGCGCCGCTCGAGCGGTACGTGTCGATCCGGAGGTCTTCGTCCCGGATTTCGACGTGGACGTCTTCGTCGATCTCCGGCAGCACGCTCACCGAGGCAAACGACGTGTGCCGCCGCCCGGAGGCGTCGAACGGCGAGATGCGCACGAGGCGGTGGACGCCTTTTTCGCCTTTGAGGTAGCCGTAGGCATTTTTCCCTTTGACGAGAAGCGAGACGCTTTTGATCCCGGCCTCCTCGCCCGGAAGCAGGTCGAGCACCTCGACCTTAAATCCCCTGTCTTCCGCCCACCGCTGGTACATGCGGAAGAGCATCGACGCCCAGTCCTGGGACTCGGTGCCGCCGGCGCCGGGATGAATCTCGAGGATCGCGTTTTTCCCGTCGTAGGGGCCGGAGAGCATGAGCTCGAGCTCGTACGCCTCGAGCGCTCCGGCGAGAGCCTTGACGGTCGCCTCGAGCTCCCGGACGAGCTCCGGATCTTCTTCTTCTTTGATCAGCTCGAGGAGCGCCTCGATGTCGTCCTTTTTCCGGACGAGATCTTCATACGCCTCGAGCGTTTCCCGAAGGGCATGCGCCTCCGCCGAGATCTGCTGCGCCCGCTCGGGGTCCGACCAGAAATCCGGCGCGCCCATCTGGGCTTCCAGGGTCTCCAGGCGCGCCCGCTTCCCGTCGGGGTCAAAGAGACCCCCTTAAGGCCCAAAGCCGCTCAAACAGCCGACGCGCTTCCTGGCGCAGTTCGTACAGATCCATCCTCATCACCTCGGAGAGACGGGGTAGAGACGTTTGGTTCGACGTCCGGGGTTCGGCCTCAACCCGGGGCGACGGGGCGCTCAGACGTTTTTTCCGTGGCAGTGCTTGTATTTCTTCCCGCTTCCGCAGGGGCACGGGTCGTTTCGGCCGATCTTCGGCCCCTTGACGATCGGCTTTTTTTTCTTCTCGTCGCCGCCGTTTAAGTCGACCGGAGACCGGGGCGACGGGACGTCCAGAGTCCCGATCGGGGGCTTCACGGCCTCGACCGCCCCGGGTGACTTTCGGACGGCGTCCGCCCCCCCGCTTCGCGGGCGAACGCCTTCGGCACCGGCGGCCTGGGCCTCCGCCACCGCCACCCGGACGACGGCACCGGCGCCGACCTGCGCCTTCATCATATACGTCGTGACCTCTTCTTCGATGCTCGCGATCATCTGCTTGAACATCTCGAAGCCTTCAAACTGGTACTCCCGAAGCGGGTCCGTCTGCGCGTAAGCCCGGAGGTGGATGCCCTGCCGGAGCTGGTCCATCGCGTCGATGTGGTCCATCCACTTGGCGTCGACGACCCGGAGGAGGACGACCTTTTCGAACTCCCGCATGACCTCCGGCGTGATCGCCGCCTCCCGCTCCTCATAACGGACTCGGGCCCGCTCGACGAGGCGGCCTAAGATCGCTTCTCGATCGAGGCCCCGGAGCGCTTCCGGCTCGACGTCTCCCTCCTCGAAGACGGAGGCGTTCAGGGCCGCCACCAAGGCCGGGAGATCCCACTCTTCCGGGACGAGGTCGTCGGTGAGATGGGCCTCGACGAGGCGGCGGATGTGGCTTTCGATCATGCCGAGGACGATCGGCTTGACGTCGTCGGAAAAAAGGACCTCCCGCCGCTGCTTGTAGATGATCTCCCGCTGTTCGTTCAGCACGTTGTCGTACTGAAGGACGATCCGGCGCCGGTCGAAGTTGAGGGCCTCCATCCGCTTCTGGGCCGACTCGATCGCCCGGGTGACGAGGGGGCTTTCGATCGGCTCGTCGTCGGGAAAGCGGAAGCGCTCCATGAGCTGCTTGACCTGCTCGCCGCCGATCTTCTGCATGAGCTCGTCTTCGAGGGAGAGGAAAAACTGCGAGTGGCCGGGATCCCCCTGACGGCCGGCGCGGCCCCGGAGCTGGTTGTCGATCCGCCGGGCCTCGTGCCGCTCGGTGCCGATGATCGCAAGCCCGCCGAGTTCGGCGACGCCGGGGCCGAGCTTGATGTCGGTGCCGCGGCCGGCCATGTTCGTCGCGATCGTCACCGCCCCCCGCTCGCCGGCGCGGGCGACGATCTCCGCCTCGCGGGCGTGGTGCTTGGCGTTCAGCACCTCGTGCGGGATGCCGCGGCGGATGGCCTCGGCGGTGACGACCGCCGTCCGGAACGCTTCGAACGCTTCGCGGACCGCTCCTTTGAGCTCGCCGAGGCGAGCCTCGTACGGCTCCAGGTCCTCCGGCCGGACGGCCGCCGGCCGGCTGAGGCGCTTTTTCAGCTCGGCCCACTCCGGCCGCCCGTCGTCGGCGAGGAGCTCCAGGAGCGCCCGACCCCGCTTTTCCACTCGCGGGAGATACCGGCGGACGTCCCGGAGCATCTCGGACAGGTGCTCCGACACCTCGATGGAGACCGTCCCGACGAGGACCGGCTGGCCGGTCAGGTGCCGCCGGACGATTTCCTCGACGACGGCGTAAAACTTCGCCTCCGCCGTCTTGAAGACGACGTCCGGGGCATCGACCCGGATCATCGGCTTGTGCGTCGGGATGACGACGACGTCCATGCCGTAGATCGACTTGAACTCTTCTTCTTCCGTCTTGGCCGTGCCGGTCATCCCGGCGAGCTTCTGGTACAGGCGGAAATAGTTTTGCAGCGTGATCGTCGCGAGCGTCATCGTCTCTTCCTGCACCCGAAGGCCTTCCTTGGCCTCGATCGCCTGGTGCAGGCCGTCGGAGTACCGCCGGCCGTACATGAGCCGGCCGGTGAACTCGTCGACGATGATCACCTGGCCGTCTTCGACGACGTAGTCGACGTCCCGGCGCATGAGGACGTGGGCCTTGAGCGCCTGCAGAATATGGTGGTTGAGATCCATGTGCGCCGGGTCATACAGATTGTCGATGCCGAAGTATCGCTCCGCCTTGGCGACGCCCCGCTCGGTCAGGGCGACGGAGTGGGCTTTGATGTCGACGGTGTAGTCTTCGTCCGCCTGAAGCCCCCGGACGAAGCGGTCGACGGCGTAGTAGAGGCCGCTGTCTTTTTTGGCCATCCCGGAGATGATGAGCGGCGTCCGGGCCTCGTCGATGAGGATCGAGTCGACCTCGTCGATGATGGCGTAGTAAAGCGGCCGCTGGACGATCTGTTCCTTCGTCAGGGCCATGTTGTCCCGGAGATAGTCGAAGCCGAACTCGTTGTTCGTCCCGTAGGTGATGTCCGCCTGGTACGCCGTCTGCTTTTCGGCGTGGCTCATCCCCGGGACGTTCAGGCCGACGGTGAGGCCCAAAAATTCGTAGATCCGGCCCATGTCCCGCCGATCTCGGGCGGCGAGGTAGTCGTTGACCGTGACGACGTGGACGCCCTTTCCGAGGAGCGCGTTCAGGTACGCCGGCAGCGTCGCGACAAGCGTCTTCCCTTCGCCGGTTTTCATCTCCGCGATGCGGCCGTCGTGAAGCACCATGCCGCCGACGAGCTGGACGTCGAAGTGCCGGAGGCCGAGGGTCCGCTTCGACGCCTCCCGGACGACGGCAAACGCCTCGATGAGAAGATCGTCAAGCGTCTGTCCGCCTTCGAGCCGCCGGCGGAATTCGTCCGTCTTCGCCCGAAGCTCGGCGTCGGAAAGCCGCTCCATCTCCGGCTCCAGCGCGTTGATCCGTTCGACTTTTTGCATATACCGCCTCACCTCCCGCTCGTCCCGAGACGGGAGGAGGCGACGGATGAGCCCGATCATCGGCCGAAGACCCCTTCCGGAAAACCTGGTTTGATTGTAGCAAAGCAAACGGTGAAAAAACAAGAAACGAAGGCCCCCGCCTTCGTTTCCCCTCGCCCGTCCGGTTGTCCCGCTTCCCTGCCCGCGGCGCCCCCGCCATGGGCGCGAAAAGCGCCGCCGGCGTTACGACCGCTCTTTTGCCTTTTTTGGCTTTCCGGACGACTGGCCGGCCTGGGCCTGGGCCGCTCATCCCGTCCGGCCGCTCATCCTGTCCGGCATGAGCGCCTTACGCCCGCTCCGGCTCGATGAGGCCCTTACGCCCACTCCGGCTCGATGAGACCGTAGCTTCCGTCCCGGCGCTTGTAGACGATGCCGATGCGGTCGGTTTCGGCGTTCTGGAAGACGTAGAAGGTATGGCCGAGAAGCTCCATCTGCAGCGCCGCCTCTTCTGCGGCCATCGGCTTTAAGGCAAAGCGCTTCACCCGAACGATGCGGGGCGCCTCCTCTGCCGGCGCGACGTCCGAAGGCTCGGCCGTCTCTCGAAAGAGCCCCTTGAGGCCGTCCGACTCCCGCGGCTTCCGGTGAAGGCGCGTCTTGTACTTGCGGATCTGGCGGGCGATCTTTTCGGCGACGTTGTCCACCGCCGCATACATGTCTCCGGTCTTGTCCTCGGCCCGGAGGATGAGGCCGGGCGTCGGAATCGTCACCTCCACCCGGTGCCCGTCCCGGTAGACCTTCATCGTCACGTGGGCGGTGAGAGAGGCGTCCTCGGCGAAGTACTTTTCCAGCACGCCGCCGAGCCGCTTTTCCGCGTAGGCCCGTAAGGCCTCCGTCACCTCGACGTTTTCGCCGCGGATCAAAAACCGCATCGCCAAGACCCCTTTCCGAAAGCGCTTTCGGGCGCCTTCGCTGGTACCCTGAGTATAACGCGATTCGCCCGGCGGCGTCAAACGACAAAAAATCATCCAGCGGATCGGCCGCGAAAAGAACGCCCGGGTGATGCGCCGGTCAACAGAAAGCGCCCTCCGTACCGCGCTTCGGAGGGCGCACCGTTTGGCTTTTGTCGACGTTCATTCGCCTCTTCGGCGTCTGCCCGATCGTGCAATGAGGCATCCGCCGCCGGCCGCCGATGGGCGCCGGGGATTCATCCCGGACGGCGATCGCCGTCAGGATCGAACGATGGCCGCGGCTTAGAGCTTGACGACGTTGGCCGCCTGCGGACCGCGAGCGCCTTGCACGATGTCGAAGGAGACCCGCTGGCCTTCCTCGAGCGTCTTGTACCCTTCACCGACGATGGCGGTGTAGTGGACGAAGACGTCCTCTCCGCCGTCCCGCTCGATGAAGCCATACCCCTTCGTGGCGTTGAACCACTTGACCCGTCCTTGATACACGAACCGTCTTCCCTTCCTTGAAAAAATGGCATAAGCTCGCGGCCGTGCGAACCCGCGGCCTTTCGCAGGCGCCAAGCTTATGGGGTCACTATACCACATCGCGCGCCCGGACGCAAGGGCGCCCGTTCGCCGGGCGGCCGTTCCCTCAGAAGAGTCGGCCGCTCAAAAGAGGCGGCTGGCCCCTTCGCCGAGGTACAGGCGGTAAAGGCGGACGCCGTCTTTTTCCGGCGCCATCCAAAAAAGCGCCTCTTCGGCAAAGCGGACGTCCCGGCCCGGTGTCAAGATCGTCCGCTCGACGGGCAGGCGAAAAGACGCCCGGAGGCTTCCGTCCGTGCCGAAAAAGCCGACCGAGCGGGCCTCCCGTAGTTCGGTCTCGGTCGATCGCCGAAGCACCGCCTCGACGATCCCTCCGTCCGGGACGGCCCTCACGAGGATCGCCTGTTCGAGAAGCGGCCGCCCTTCCACGGTGAAGGCGTACGGAGTTCCCGCCGGCGGTTGAACGGCGATACGGATCGCCCCGTCCGCCATCCGTTCCGCCGACCAGGCCGCCCCGGGGCGCCCGAACCGCATGAACGCGTCCGCCTCGGCCATCGGTTCCGGTTCCGACCAGCGGCCCGCCTCAAGGTCCAAAGTCCGCACCGCCTCGTGACAGAGGTCGAAGACCCGAAGGACCGGGCGATCGGGGATAACCCCGGGGACGCCGAGCTCGCCGGCCGGCCCGACGTCGAGGTCCCTGAGCCAGCAGGCCTCCGGCACCGCCAGCGTCTCGGGATAGCGGCCGGCGGCCGCCTCCGAAAGGGGCCGGATGAGGATGCGCCGGTTGGCGGTGTCAAGGAGAAACAGCTGATCGTCGAAGACGTCGAAGCTCATCGGCCCCTGGTCGATCCACTCGTCGCGAAAGGCGTTGAAGCCGACTTCGTCCGGAGCCGTCCCGTAGGCCAGGCGGACGACCTCGATGAGGCGACCGGCGCCGGAGGCGGTCCAGCCGGGTCCCTCCGGCGCCGCCTCCGGTGGTCCGCAACCCGCCCCCAGCCCGAGCACGAAAAGACCCCCGACGGCCCAGGCGAGCCCCCGGGCGAGCCGGCGAAAAAACGAACGCCCCATGTCCCCGATCCTCCCTGCGGCAGTCGCCGGCGCCGGACGCCTGAACCGCGGCATCGATCTCCAAAACCGCAGGCTTACTCGACGCCGGCGGCGGTCATGAGCCGCACTTCGTCCACGCCGACCCGCTGCATCATGCGGCAGAACGAGCAGACCTCCGCCACCGTCGGCTGGCCGCAAACCTTACAAGGGCGCACCTCCGGCCGCTCCGTCGCCCCTTCGATCGCCGCCCGCCCCCGCTCGTAGAAGCCGAGCAGAAACTGCCGTTTGGCGCCCGGTGAGCGAAGCTCCAGCTGGTTTAAGAGCTCTTTGTAGACGTGGCTCCGGGCGCCGACGGCGTGCGGACATTCTTCGACGATGTAGTCGATGCCGGTAAGGATGGCGTAGGCGGCCGTCTCCCGCTCCGTCAGGCGGATGAGCGGCTTGACCTTGCGGCGAAAGCCGTTTTCCGCCTCGAGAACCGGCGACTGGCGCCGGAGCGCCTCGAGGTTCCAGTGCAGGACATTCCCGAACAACGTCGCCGCCTCGTCGTCGAGGTTGTGCCCCGTCGCCAGGACGTCGTACTCGCCCTTCTCCGCCTCGAGGTTAAAAAGATACCGTTTGGCGAGGCCGCATCCGGAACAGGCCGGCCGCCGAAGCGAGCGGGCCAGCTCCGGCACCGTGACGTCGTACTGCTCCTTGAGGGAGACGATCCGGAGCGTCGCCCCCCGGGCGGCGGCGAAGGCCTCCGCCTTTTCCCGCGAGGCGACGGAGTAGTCGCCGATGCCGAGGTCGATGTAGAGGCCGTCGGCCTGATAGCCGAGCCTAAGGAGCACCTCCCAGAGGACGAGGCTGTCTTTTCCGCCTGAGACGGCGACGAGGATCCGGTCGTCCGGCGTGAACATCCGAAAGTCTTGAATCGCCCGCCGCACCTGGTTTTCGAAGTACGCGAGAAAATGCTCCCGGCAGAAGGCGGTGTTGTGCTGGGGAAGCTCGATCACCGCCTTCTCCTTGCACACCTTACAAAGTCGCATGCCTTCACCCCCCGGAGATGGCAGAACGGACTTCGATCTCCTCCCCGTCTTCCACGACGTCGTCGAGCGTAAGGAGCGTATTCCCTTTGATGACGAGCGTCGCCTCGGGATTCATCTTGAGCTCCCGAAGGATCTCCCGCACCTTTTTCGGACCGGAAAAGGTGAATTCTTTTTTTTCCGGAATGCGCATGATGACGCGCACGACCATCCCCCCAGAACACAAAGGCGGCGCCCCGTCGGGCGCCGAGCGATCGGGCGTGTTTCTTTTTTATTTTAGCAGCTTCGGACGTCGAAGTCTAACCCCGCCTCGGCGCTTCCGGCTCGGCATCGGAAGGTCCGTTCGCCGACGGTCCTTCCGCCGCCCGGAGGGCCGCTTCCGCCCGGTCGAGCTCGTCTTCCCCGAAGACGGGGATCCCGGCTTCCCGGAGCCTCCGAGCCGTCACCCCTTCGCCGGGGATCTTGCGGCCGCTGAAGGTGCCGTCGTAGATCCGCCGGCTGCCGCACGACGGGCTCGACTGTTTGAGGAGGGCCAGGGCGACGTCAAAATGCCGTGCCAGGGCGAGGGCCGCTTCGGCCCCTTTTTGAAACGCTTCGGTCACGTCGCGACCGTCGACCGTCACCACCCGATCGCCGCGAATTTCGGCCGGCGGCCGCGGCGTCGAAAGCCCGCCGGCGACTTCGGGGCAGACGGCGATGACGCGACCTTCGGCCAGCCAACGCCGGAGCCTCGGGTCGTCGACGAAGTTGTCGTCGCCGGTATACGTCACCGGGTGCCCGAGGAGGCAGGCGCTCACGAGGATGGCCCGCCGCCCCGATCCGCCGCGGGATGCCGCCATCCCCTCGCCTCCTTTCCGGATCATGAATCCGCAAACCGCGATTCCGGCAAAGGGCCTGTTTTCATTATACCTTCCATCATGCCTTGCTTCCTTGTTCGGTGAATCGGACCCCATCGCCGGGTCGGCCGGCTTCCCCCGGCGCGTCCGGCCAGCGCTTCGGGTCGGCGCGCGAAGCGACGGTTCGCGCCATTTTTACCGAACCTTTACGTCATCTTTACAATGTCTTCATCGCCTCTTGACAGTATTCGACTATCCTGGGGGAGGGACCGAAGGGTAGACCGGGGCGCCGCGGGTTAAGCACTTAATCTCCATTTGCGGCGCGCTCCGCCCCCTCTGGCCGGTCCGGACTTTCATGCGGCAAAAGGAGGCACCGTCATGCCCCCCATCTTCCGCCCGCGGCTTTTTGCGCTGCTTCTCGTCGCCGTCCTTTCCTTCGCCGCCGCCGGCTGCGGTCAGGGCGGACGGCCGACCGGAGACAGCGCCCCGACGAACGCGGCGCCGACGTCCCAAAGCGCCGGCGCTCCCCCGGCCGAAACGGCTTCTTCCCGGCCGGTCGAGCTTACGTTTTTCTACCCCGTCGGCGTCACCGGTCCCCTCACGGAAATCATGAACGGCCTCGTCGACGAGTTCAACCGGACGCATCCCGGCATCCGCGTCAAACCGGTCTTCACCGGCAACTACGCCGACAACACGGCCAAAATCGTCACCGCCTTAAAAGGCGGCAACCCGCCGGACGTGGTCATCTCCCTCTCCCAGGACCTCGCCTACCTGCGGGAAATCGACGCGATCCAGCCTTTCGACGACCTCTTTGCCAAAACCGACCCCGCCCTTCGCTTCGACCCGCAGGACTTTTTCCCCGCCTTCATGCTGAACTCCCAGATGGAAGGCAAGACGTGGGGCATTCCCTTTCAGCGGAGCACGCCGGTCATGTATTACAACAAGACGGCTCTGAAAGAGGCGGGCCTCGACCCGGAAAAGCCGCCGGAGACGTGGGATGAGCTCGTCGACGCGGCGAAGAAGACGATGCGCCGGGAAAACGGAAAGGTCGCCCGCTGGGGGGTCGAGATCCCCATCTCCGGCGTGAGCACCTGGCTTTTTGAAGCCCTGGCGCTCGAAGCGGGACAGGGCCTCTATGACGGCGACCCGACGAAGGTCTTCGTCGACACGCCGGCGGCAAAGCGGGCAATGCAGTGGCTCGTCGACCTGAGCCATCGGGAGGGCGTGATGCCGGAAGGCGTGATCGACTGGTCCGCCGCCTCAACCGACTTCACCGCCGGAAAGACGGTCTTCCTGTATCACTCCACCGGAAGCCTGAGCGCCATCCTCAAACAGGCCAACTTCGACGTCGGCGTCGCCTTCCTGCCGAAAGACAAGCAGTACGGCGTCCCGACGGGCGGCGGCAACTTCTACATCCTGAAGGGCATTCCGGAGACGCATAAGGAGGCGGCCTGGACCTTCGTCCAGTGGATGGTCTCCCCCGAAATCGCCGCCCGCTGGTCCATCGACACCGGATACGCGCCGGTCCGGAAAGCGGCGACGGAAACCGACCGCTGGAAACAATACGTCGCCGAGCGGCCGCAGGCGGAAGTCGCGCTGAAGCAGCTGGAATACGCCCACCCCGAATTTGCCCCCTATCAGCGGCCGCAGGTGCAAAAGATCGTCGCGGACGCGATCCAGGCGGTCCTCACCGGCGCGGCGACCGTCGACGACGCCTTTGCCCGGGCCCAGCAGGACGCCGATCGCATCCTGCAAAAAGTCGCTCGCTGACCCGGCGGGAGGGAACGCGATGGCGGACCTTTCCCGGCCTCTCTCCCGGCGCGCCGCCCTCCCGGCCGCGTCCGCCGGCGCGGCCTTCTGGCGGCGCCTCTTCCCGTACGCCCTCATCGCCCCCGCCCTTTTCTTCGTCGCCGTCTTCAGCACCTATCCGGTGCTGAAGACGCTTCTTTTGGCGGGGACCGCGGAAGGCGGCATCGGCCGCGCGTTCGGGGATCTCTGGAGGGATCCCGTCTTCCGGCTCTCCCTCGGGGCGACGCTTCGTTTTCTCGCCTACTCCTCCCTTCCGGCGATGGCGATCGCGTTTTTCCTCGCCCTCTGGATCCACGGCCGGCCGGGGCGATTTCGGCGGGCGCTCGAAGGGGTCTGGGTGCTCCCGCTGGCGCTTCCGGTGGTAAGCGCCGCAGCGATCTGGCTGTTCATGTTCACGCCCCAGTACGGCCTCCTCGCGGTCCTCGCCGACCGCCTCGGATTGACCGATCCGGCCCTGCTCCGAAGGCCGGAGACGGCCCTCTGGGCCCTGGCGGTCGTGGAGGTCTGGCGCGAGATGGGGTTCAACCTTCTCGTGTTCCTCGCCGGCCTCTCGACGATCCCCAGAGACGTCGAAGAGGCGGCCCGCCTCGACGGCGCCGGAGAAGGGCGCCTCACGCTCATGATCCGTCTGCCGCTTCTTTGGCCGACGATCATCTTCGTCGGAACGGTCAGCCTCCTGCACGCCCTGAGCACGATCGACCCGATTTTCGTCATGACGCAGGGCGGCCCGAACAACGCCACCAACCTGCTTCTCTATCAGATGTACCTGACCGCCTTTTTCTACGGCGACTGGCCGCGGGCGGCCGCCACGGCCGCCGTATTCCTCGGCCTGGCCGGCCTCATCGCCGGCGTCCAAGTCTACGGCCTGGAGCGGCTTTTCGGGAGGGATGACGGTGTCGCTTGAGCGCAGTTGGATCGTCCCCGAAGCCCCGCCGGCGGAAGGCAAAGCGGCTCCGGCGGGCGGCGGGGCCGAGGCTTCGGAAGGGGGGACGCCCCATCCATCAGGCGGGAGAAAAGCGGCGGCCGAAGGGAATCGGGCGGCCGGCGAAAGGACCGGGGCGGCCGGGGAGAATCGGGCAGACGCCGGGAGGGTCGATGCGGCGGGAGAACGACGGTCCATCGGAGCGGAGTCGAAAGCGGGGGAAGACGAGGCGGCCGCGTCCGGTTCGGTTTCGTCCGGGCGGCCGCGGGCCACTTTCGCGCTCAGGGCCGACCGCGCCGGACGGTTCCGGTTTCGCCCGGGCGCCCTCGGGGCGGCCGCCGCGACGGGGATCGCCGTCGTTTTGGCGATCGTCTGGGCGCTTCCCCTTCTCTGGACCGCCGTCACGGCCTTCCGGCCCCTCGACGAAAGCGTCGGCCGGAGCCTCCTGCCTTCCCGCCTCACCTTCGAGGCCCTCGCCGCCGCGTGGTCGTACGCTCCGTTCGGCCGGTACTACCTGAACACCTTCGTCATCGTCGTCGTTGTCGCGCTCGTTCAGGTGCTCCTCGCCGTCCCGGCCGCTTACGCCTTTGCGCGGCTCCGGTTTTTCGGCCGCGACGCCCTCTTTTTCCTCTTTTTGCTCCAGATGATGCTGCCGATGAACGCCCTCGTCCTGCCGAACTATCTGACGATGAAGTCCCTCGGCCTTTTGAACACCCTCTGGGCGATCATGATCCCCTACTTCGGCTCCGGGATGGCGGTCTTTTTGCTCCGGCAGGCGTTTCGAAGCGTCCCGCAGGCGTATGAAGATGCCGCCCGCATCGACGGCGCCTCGCTCGTCCAGGTGCTCCGGCACGTCTACGTTCCCCTGGCGCTGCCGAGCCTCCTCGCCTTCCTGTTCTTTTCCGTGAGCTATCACTGGAACGAGTTTTTCTGGCCGCTCATCGTGACGGACGACGACGCGGTCCGGCCCGTGACCGTGGGCCTGGCAAAATTCACGCAGGCGGCCGAGGCCGGCGCCAACTGGCAGCTTTCCGCGGCCGGCACGCTCATCGTCGTCGGGCCCCTCATCGCCCTCTTCTTCCTCTTCGCCGCCTGGGGAAGGACCCGGCGGGCGATCGGGGCGGACGCCGGCCTCAAAGGATAGGAGGGCCAGGCCCCTTTTCGCCCCCGCGCGGGCCGCCGTTTCCCCGGCGTTGGCCGCCTTCCGGGAACGTGGTACAATACGGAAGATGAAAGGGGCGGTCAACGTGGCGGAACTTTCGAGCACGAACGCATCGCCTTCCCGTCCCGCACCGCCCGGTCATGAAGGCGGCCGAACGGCCGCCGCGGGCGGCGGGTGGGGGGCGTTTCTTTTTCCCACCGGTCCCCGCCGGGAACTCGTCCGGTGGATCGCCCTGCTCCTGATGGCGTTCGACCACTGGGCGGCGTGGACGGCGCCGGGCGACCTCTGGCTCCGGCTCCCGGGACGGGTCGTCTACCCGATCTTCGCCCTCTTCATGGGGGCCTCCCTCGCCCGGGGGTTTCCCGTCCGCCGCTACGTCCGGCGGCTTCTCCCCTTTGCCCTCGTCGCTCAGCTCGGGTTTGTCGTCTTCTTCTGGCCGACGTATGCCGGCCGTCCGGTCCTTCTCTACTGGAACATCCTCTTCACCCTGCTTCTGGGGGCGCTGGCGTGGGACGCGCTCCGGCGCCGGGCCTGGATCGAGCTGGGGGCCGTCTTCCTCCTGGCGCCCTTCGTCGACTACGGGGTGGTGGGCGTGCTTGCCGTCGTCCTTTCGGCGCGCCTTGCGGAAGCCAAACCCGGGGCGCCGCCGCTTGAACGGCTGGCGGACGGGGCCGCCCTCTTCGCCGTCTGGCTCGCCCTCAACGTCCAGCCCGGCCGCACCCCGGCCGAGCTCGCCCTCACCTTCGGCGCCTGGCTCACCGTCCCGCTCCTCTGGCTCCTTGCGCGGCTTCCCCTCGGCCTTCCCCGCGGCCCGTGGTGGGTGCCGTACGCTTACTACCCCGCCCATTTCGTCGTCCTTTACGTCCTTCGCCTCGCCCTCGGCCGGTGAAAGGAGCGTTCCCCGTGCAGGCAAGCGGACTCTGGCTGCTCGCCACAGGCGGCGCGGCCCTCTTTGCCGCCCTGATGCTCGCCCTCGCCGCCCGCGGCGGCATCACCTACGCCCGGGGCGGCCGGACGTACGTCGGCTTCGTCGGCATCGCCGCCGTCGCGATGATGGACCTTCTCGCCTCGGTGTTTTACGGGCCGGGCGAGGCGTTTCGCTACGTCGGTTATGACGCGATGTTCTACCTCGTCCTGACCGCCGTCCTGATCGCCCTCTACGCCTTCAGCATGACGGAGATCGCCGAGGTGCTGGAGGGCCTCGGCCAAAAGGGCGGCGGGGTCTACACCCTCACCTACCTCGTCTTCGGCCGGACGCTGTCGATGGTCGCCGTCGCCTCGATTCTCGTCGACTACGTCAACATGGCGGCCCTTTCGGCGGTGAGCGCCGTCGAAAACGCCGCCGCCGTCTTCGGCCTCCTCGCGCCGATCAAGCTTCCCCTCGCCCTCGCCATCGTCTGGCTTCTGACCGCCCTCAACCTCGCCGGCATCCGGACGAACGTCTGGACGACCTTTGCCGTCTTCCTCTTCCTCGGCGTCGCCCTCGTCGCCGCGGCGATGCTCGGCGCCGGCGCCTTGGACGGCGCCGCCACAGGCCGCATCCAAGCCGGCCTTCTCCGCCCGGCGGCCAACCTGGGCGAACGGGGCTTCGTTCCGACGCTGGGGGCCCTCGTTGTCGGCGTCGGTTCGACGATTCTCGCCTACTCCGGCATCGAGACGGTGCTTCAGACGCAAAAAGTCGTCGAAAACTGGCAGACGATCCGCCAAGCCTACCGCTTCCTCGTCGTCCTAAACGGCCTTCTCATCCCGGCCGTCGGCATCCTCGCCATCGCCCACGTGCCGGACCCCGGCGCCCACGTCGAAGGCCTCGTCGCCACCTACGCCCTCGAAGTCGGCGGCGCGCCGATGGCCGTCGCCATGATCCTCGCCGCCGCCTTCGCCCTCGCCTTTGCCATGAACACCGCCTTCGTCGGCGGCACCGAGCTCATCACCGTCATCGCCGAGCGCTACGGCCTCGCCGCCCTTCTCAGGACCAACCGCTTCGGCGTCCACCACCGGATCATCCTCTTTCTCTCCGGCGCCTTCACCGCCCTCATCCTCATCACCGCCGGTTCGGCGAACCTGATCGCCGACATGTTTGCCATCGGACTTTTGGCCAGCTTCGTCCTGAACCTCCTCGGCCTGGTCACCTTCCGCATCACCGAAGGATACGCCCGCATGCGGCGCTACCGGACGAGCCTGGCGAAAAATCTCTTCCTCATCATCGCGTTTTTCGCCGCCTTCGTCTACGTCGCCTCCTCCAAACCGCACGGCACCGCCCTTTGGGCCGCCGCGGCGGCCTTGTTGATCGCCCTCGGCGCGGCCGCCGCCCGCTGGTGGGCCGACCCCGACGCCCGCTACGAGCGCCGGTACCAGACGGTCGACGAACTCCTCTCCGCCCTCGCCGCCCGGTCCGCCGGCCGCCTCGACGTCCGCTTCGCTCGGCCGCGGGAATACGTCCCGGGGGACGGCCAGGAGGTCGTCATCACCCTGTCGCCCCTGCGCCTCCGGCCGCCGAAACGACGGGGGCCGGGGCATTTCATCCTCCCGTATTCGAACCTCTGAGGCACCGTCCAGGAAATGGAGGCCATCCTCGCCAAGATCCGGGCGGCCTTCCCGGACCGTCCGCTCGTCGTCCACTTCGGCTGGCCGCTTTCTTCGTGGTGGGAGCGGCTGTCGATGGGCTTCGTCGTCCACCGGCTGCTCATGCTGCCGAAGCGGTTCCGGGACGTCGAATTCCACATCGACTACCTCCCGCCGGCCAAACGCCGCCACCGGCCCTGACGGCCGGGCCGCGCCCCCAGGCGGCCGACCTTCCGCGCCGACCTTCGACCGAAGGCGGCCGAACGAAAAAACGCCCCGTCACGCGGAGCGTTTTTTCGAAAGCATCTTTTCGGTTCGGCCGAACCGGTCGGTCCACCGGGGCGACCGAACGGATCGGCCTCCCCGGATCGGCCGAGCGGATCGAACCCCCGGAACGGCCGGGCGGCCCGACCCTTCCGGGACGATCGAACGGGTCGACCCGCCGGAACGGACGAACGGATCACCCGCTCGGAATGAACCGTTGATGACCCGTTTTCGGGGCGGCCGACCGCCGGGGCGGGAGGGCGGCCTCGAGCCGGGCCAGGAGCGCCTCGACGCCCCGACCGGTGAAAAGATCGTATTCGTCGATCGACACGGTGACCACCGGCGCGCGGTGAAACGTCTGAATCCAGGCGTTGTAGCGCTGGTAGAGCGCCTCCCAGTACGCCCGAGACATCGAAAGTTCTGCCCGGCGGCCGCGGCGCCGGATGCGGCGGTAGATCGCTTCAAAACTGCCGGTGAGATAGACGACGAGGTCCGGATGGCGAAAGGTCGGATCATCGACGAGCGTCTCGTACAGCAGGCGATAGGTCTGCCAGTCGCGCTCGTCCATGTGGCCCGTCTCGTGGTGCAGACGGGCGAAAATCTCGGCATCTTCATAGACGGTCCGGTCCTGGACGACCGAAGCGCCGGCGCGGCGGGCTTCCGCAAGCCCGCGAAGGCGCTCGGCGAGGAAGAACACCTGAACGCTAAAGCTCCAGCGCCGAAAGTCCGCGTAATAGTCCTCCAGATACGGATTGGTCGACGCCCGCTCGCCGAGCAGGCGGTACCCGAGTGCTTCTGCCAGCCGGCGGGCGAGCGTCGTCTTTCCGACCCCGACCATCCCGGCGACGGCCACCACATGCATCGCTTTCGCTCCTCTCCGGTCTAGACGCCGCCGAGGCCCGGCCGGGCGGACGGCGGCGCGAGCACGGCCGCCAGCGTCTCCATGACGAACCGGTAGGCGGCCGGATCGTGGACGAAGTCGTGCCGCTCGGTATCCAGCCTCACGATCCGGGCCTCCGGATGCCGCTTTTGGGCGTCGGCAAAGTAGGCCGCATAGCGCCGGCGGATGCGATCGAGGTACGCCGGGTCCATGTCCCGCTCATACGGCCGGCCTCGCGCTTGGATCCGCCGGAGGAGCGTGGAAAGCCCGGCCTCCAGATAGATAATGACGTCCGGGCGAGGCAGGTCCCGGACGTAGATCCGGTAGAGGGTCTCGTACTTCGCGTACTGGGCCGGCGTCAACGTCTCCTGAGAAAAAATAAGATTCTTTAAAATGTGGTAATCGCTGACGACCGGCCGGGTCGCGAGCACGGGCCGGATCGCCTCGAGCTGTTCCATCCGGTCGATGAGAAAAAACGTCTCGATGTGGAACGCCCACCGGGCCCGATCCTGATAAAAGAGCGGGAGGAGCGGATTTTCCGCCACCGTCTCGAGGAGCAGGTGGTGCCCGAATTCCCGGTGGATCAGGCCGGCGAGCGTCGTCTTGCCGACGCCGATCGGGCCCTCGACGGCGACGAACCGGGGAATGGGGCCGCCGTTCATCTGCGCTGCACCTCCTTGCGCCGACGCGGCTTTCCCATTTTAACGCCGATCCGCGCCCGGCGCAACGCCGCCCCGGCGTCGTCAGGCGATCAGATCCAAGAGCAGCCCCTCCAACGCGCCGAGGGCGGCGAGGAGTTCGACCGCCGGCGCGGCGGTCAGCGCCTCGGCAAGCCGAAGGAGGGCCGCGTCGATCTGCCGCACGAGGCGAAAGCGCCGCGCCCGGCCGCCGGAGACGGTCGTCTCCGTCGCCGGTTCCACCTCAGCGAGGGCCCGGGCGACGAACGCCTGCACGACAGCCCGATAGCGGGCGAGGGCCGCCGGCGAACGCTCGGTGACGAGGCGCCGGCCGGCCGCCTCGAGCTCCGCCCAAAGGCCGCTCAGGGGATGCCCGTCGGCGAGAAGAAGCGCCGCCCGAAAGCCCGCACCCGCCGCCGTCGCTTCGGACGCCGTCTCGGCCGCCGGATGAAAAGACCGGAGCCCGAGCGCCTGAGCGAGCTCCGCCGTCTGCCAGCCGCCGCCCGGCCGCGCCGCATCGAAGGTCGCCCGCATCGCCTCACCCCCGATCGTCGAAAAAACCGCCGACCGCGCCGCCGGCCGGATCGTACCGGGAAGCTTGTTTTTTCCGGCCGAGGCGTTCCCACCGGCGGGCAAGAGCATCGCGAAGCTCGGCCAGCGCCGCCCGCAGGGTGGTCTCATCGGCCAGCGCCGCCTGCCGCTCCCCCTCCGGCCAGCCGGCGACCGCTGCCGGGTCGGTCCGGGCGATCCACCGGTCCCGCTCGAGGAGGGCCCGCTCGACGGCGGCGACGTCTCCCGCCCGGGCCGCCTCGATCGCCTCCCGGGTGAGCGCCCGCCAGGTATCCGGGGCGCCGGCGCGGTCGCCCGGGCGATCCCGTTTTTCCATCCGCCCCCTCCTTCCCGCCGAAGGCCTCCGGTGCGGCCGGCCGAACCGACCGGTCGGACGGTCCGGCCGGACCTCTCCGCCGCCGGTCCGGTCAAAGGCTTCCGGCGATTTAGACCCGTCCGTCGTCCGGTGCGGCCGCCCGGTCGGCCGCCCCTTCGGCCCGGGCGAGGCGGATCGCCTGCGCCCATGTCTCCCGGAGGTCTTCGAGGAGCGCCAGGACGTCCTTGACGTTTTGCGCGTCTTTTTTCAAGTTGGCGGCGATCAGGTGGCGGGTCATGAAGTCGTACAGCTGGTAGAGCTCCCGGGCCGGCGGCCGCTCGAGATCGAGTCCCCGGATGAGGGCGGCAAGGACCTCCTGCATGTGGATCAGCCGGTCGTTGGCGGCGGCGTAATCCCGCTCGGCGATCGCCCGGACCGCCTGCCGGCCGCTTTTGATCGCCGCGTCGTACAAAAGGAGGACGAGTTCCTCCGGTGGCGCCGTGAGCACCTGATTCATGCGATACTGCATCGCTCCGCCGTACATCGCACGTCCCCTTTCGGGACCAAACATCCGGCCGCGCCGACGCCCGTCGGCTACGCCCCGCCGCCGAACGCCTGCATCAGCCAGAGGCTCTGGACGTTGGCCCGCTGGATCGCCTTTTCCATCGCCGTAAACTCCCGCCAGTACCGGTCTTCGATCGCCTTGAGGCGCCGGGTCAACTCATTGATCCGGCCGTCGAGGCGGGTGAGCGCCCGGCCGAGGACGCTCTGGTCGCCGACCGCGACGCCGTCCCGGCCGGCCCGGTCGACGAACCGGTTGATGGCCGCGCCGACGACGTCGTACAGCCGGACGGCGAGGCCTTTTTGCGGATGGAACGGATCCCGGTTCTCCGCGTCCGGCGCGCCGGAAGCGAGCTTTTGCGAAAGAAGCGCCGCCACCCGCTCCGGGTCTTCCGCCACCGCCGCCCGAAGCTTTCCTTCGTCGACGACGAGGCGGCCCCGGTCCCACCAGTTGCCGGTCGTGATGCCGATGTCGGCGAGGGAGACGGTTTGGCCGCCGATCACCACCGGCGTCGTCACCGCCCGGCGCATCTCGGTCACGAGCCGCTCGAGAAGCGGATCCCGGGCGAGGAGGCCGCTTTTGGCCCGCTTCTCCCACTCCTCGATCTGTTTTTCGCTCATCTTCGCCTTTTCGTCGTCGAGAAGCGGCGGGTAGTCCCGGTAGCGGGGCTCGGTGAGGCGCCGGTTCAGATCGTCCAGGAGGTCGTTGTACCGTTTGACGAAGTCGAGCACCCGATCGACGATCGCCTCGGTGTCCCGAACGACGGTGATCGTCGTCTCGGCGCCGGCGTCGGCGCCTTTTAAGACGAAGTCGAGGCCGAAGGCGGCGAAGCGGTTGTCGGCAAACGTGAGCGTCGCCCCGTCCAGGACGACCTCCGCCGTCTGGCCGGGCGTCCCGGTGAGCTTTGCCTTCCCGGTGGCGGAATCGACGGGGGCGCCGAAGAGGGTCGCGACGACGCCGACGTCGCCCGAGGCGCCGGTCGCGGTCGTGACGTCCTCCAGGGTCAGCACGAGGTTCCCCATCTGCCGCGTCTGGACGAACAGCCGGTCGAGGGTCGGATCGTACGACGCCCGAACGCCGAAGTCGACCGGCTGCTTCGTGTTCGGGTCGGTGAAGGCGGCGGCGTTGATCGCCTGGACGATATCGGCGATCGTCTTCGTGCCGGCATCCGTCACGGTCACCGTGGCCTTGCCGAGCGGATTGCCCGAGGGATCGGTTAAGGTCAGCGTAAATTCAAGCGTCGCCGTGTCGGCGATGCCGAACTGTTTTCCGAGCGGATCGGTCGGCGCGGTCCCGGCGAGGCGGCCGGCGATCGCATTTCCGACAACCGTCGCCGGTTTCGCCAGCCGGTTCACTCGGAGCGAGTGCACGCCGGGGACGGCGGCGCCGGTCGCCGTGACGCCGACGAGGTCGTCCCGGCTGAGAAGCGCCTTTTGCTGCCGGTACGTCCCGCTCAGGCGAAGCGCCGACAGGGCATCCCGGAAGGCGAGCAGGCTCCGGTTGACTTCCCGGTACGCTTCCCGCTGCCAGGCGAGCCACTGCTTGTCCCGGAGGAGCTGATCGAGGGGCTTTCGCTGGACGGCCATGAGCTTTTTGATGATCCCTTCGGTGTCGAGGCCCGAGACGAGGCCGGAGAAGTGCCGGACGTCGCCGATGTCGCCGGGGCCGGCCGATCCGCCGGCGCCGATGGGGCCGAAGACCATCCTAACCCTCCTTTCGCCGGTTCCTTCCGTCGGCTTTCCCGTTTCGCCCGAGCTTCATTTCGCCGGGCCGAAGGCCCTTCAGATCCGCTGGTCGATGATCCAGCCGAGTTGCTCGTACATCGCGGCGACGAGGTCGAGCCACTTCTTGGGCGGAATCTCCTTGATCACTTCGTTCGTCCGGTCGTCGATGATCTGGACGTAATATTCGCCGAGCTTTTCGTGCCAGGTGTATTTGAGGTGGGAGCCGCTTTTTTCCAGGATGACGTTCATCCCGTCGACGACCCGCCGCACTTCGTCCGGCGAGAGAAACGACCCGCCGCCGGCCGCCTCGGCCTCCTTCTGCGGTTTTCCCCGAGAAGGATCGTCGCTCCGAACCGTCGGCACCGGCGGCGCGGCGTCCGGCCGGGCGGCCGGTGAGAGGCCCGGGCCGCCGGCGCGCCCGATCTCCATCCGCCCTCCCTCCTTCCGACATCTGGGCACCCGCCGTCTTCACCGGCGCTTTGCTGGATGTATCGGCCGGCGGCGGCCGGAGCTTTAGCCGGAAGGAGGTGGCGCGGAAGCATCCTCGTCGTCGGGCCGGCCGCCCGGACGCACCGAACCTTCCGACGGGCGCTTTTCGCCCCCTCCCCTCCATGCTACAATCGGTCTGATCGAAAACGGAACCTGGCAGAAGAGAAAGGAGAACGCCATGAACCCGCGGTCCCCGGCCACCGGCGCCCTCTTCGTCCTCATCGCCGCCGCCCTCTGGGGCACCCTCGGCCTCTTCGTCCACCGCCTTCAGGAACGGGGCTTTACGCCCCTCGAGATCGTCGCCCTCCGGGCCGCGGCGACCGTCCTCTGGCTCGGCGGCGTCCTCGCCGTTCGGGCGCCGTCCGCCCTCGCCGCCCCGCGATGGGCGTGGCCGTCTTTCCTCGGCACCGGCGTCCTCAGCATGGCGCTCTTCAACTGGGCCTATTTTCAGGCGATCGACCTCGTCTCCCTCTCGATCGCCGCGACCCTCCTCTACACCGGGCCGGCGTTCGTCGTCCTCCTCGGCCGGCTTTTTTTCAAGGAGCCGATCACCGGCCGAAAGGCCATCGCCCTCGGGCTTTCGACCGTCGGCGCCGCCCTCGTCTCCGGACTTGGCAGCACGGCCGCCTCGATTCAGCCGCCGCCGGCGGAAGGCGCCTTCCTCGGCCTCCTTTCCGGCTTCGCCTATGCCCTCTACAGCCTGTTCGCCAAGCCGCTGGCCGGCCGCCTGAAGGCGGAGACGATCGTCTTTTATACGTTCGCCGTCACCTTCCTCGCCCTCGCCGTTCCGACCGCCCTCTGGAAAAAGGCGGCGCTCATCGCCCGCCCGGACGTCCTCGGAATCCTCCTTCTGTTCGGTCTCTTTCCGACGGCCCTCGCTTATCTCCTGTACACCGAAGGGCTTCGGCGGATGGAGGCCGGCCGGGCGGCGATGCTCGCCACCGTCGAACCGGTCGTCGCCGTCGTCATCGGGCGCTTCGTGTTCCACGACCGGCTCACCGCCGGGCAGACGATCGGCGCCGCCGCCATCCTGCTCGCCGTCGTCCTCATCGCCGGCGCCGGAAGCGCCGAACGCCGCATCCCGCCCTCGGCGTCGGCTTGAAAACCCCTGGCGGCAACGCGCCTCCCCCGCCGATCCGTCCGAAACAAAAATCCCCTTCCCGCACGGGGGAAGGGGAGAGCGGCGATCGGCGCGCCACCGTCCATCCGCGGTCCCGGCGGTTCGACCTCAGACCTCCGCCAGAACGCGATAGGCGTGGGGCGGGTGGTCGGCCGCCTCGGCGCGAAAGCCCGCTGCCGCGAGCGCCTCCAGCAGCCGCTCCCGGGGGAGCCGCTCCTCGAGGGGCGGGCCAACGGGCATCGGCCGAGCATCCCACTCGACGACGAGGAGCCGGCCGCCGGGCCGAAGAAGCCGGCGGATTTCCGCCAAGGCAGCGGAAAGATCCGGCACTTCATGCAGCACGAAGGCGGCGATCGCCCGATCGACGGCGTGATCCGGCAGGGGGATCGGCGCCGCCGGCGAGAGCACCGGACGGACGTTCGACGCCCCCGCCGACCGGGCGTTTTCCGCCAGATGTTCGAGCATCTCCGGCGCGATATCGATGCCGTAGACGGTGCCCCGGGTTCGCCGGGCCGCCGGCAGGGTGAAAAACCCCGGCCCGCACCCGACGTCGGCGACATCGTCCGCCGGACCGATGGCGAGCAGGTCCAGAAGCGCCTCCGGCCGAAGCGCCTCCCGGCGCTCCGGCGCCATCAGACGGTCGGCGTGGCGCGGATCAAACCGGTGTCCCATGGCGTGCCTCCCGTCGCGTCCCGAACGGACATCCCATCCGGCCGTCCCGGTGCCCCGGAACCGCGCCTCACTTCGCCGCGTCGATCGCCTGGATGAGGGCTTGTTCGACCCGCTCGGCGATCGGCCTGAGCTCCGGACGCTCGACGAGATCCATGAGCACCGGCGGCTTCGGCAGGCCGATCTTCGTCTTCCCGCCGTCTTCGTATACGACGATCTTGCACGGAAGGAAGTAGCCGGCTTCGACCGCCGTATCGACCGCCGCTTTGGCCTCGTTCGGGTTGCACACTTCGAGCACCCGGTACGGCCGGTCCATCGCCAGCCCTTTGGACCGGAGCGTCTCGGTGAGGTCGAGCTGCCAGAGGATGCCGAAGCGGTGTTCCTTGAGCGCCTCGCCAAGGGCGGCAATCGCTTCATCAACGGACTTCGTCGTCTCGACGGTATAGTGGAACATCGCCATCGCTCCTTTCTCCATCCCGGCCCGCGCGACGCCCGTCCGGCCGAGCGTCAGGGCTTTTCTTCCTTATTGTAAAACAAAGCGCCCATCCGGGAAACCCCTGACCCGATTCGCCTCCCGATCGCCCGCGAGGCCAAAGCGGCCACTCCGCCCGGATCTTCGCGGGCGATCCGGGATCGACGGCCGCCTTTGTCACCTCGAGGTCAAAACAGCATATCCGACCAGATCTTCACCGCCGTCGCCACGATGAGGACGGCGAGGATGCCCTGCAGCACCTTCGTGTTCACCTTCGTGCTCAGGCGGGCGCCGATCGGGGCCGCGAGGACGCTCGCGACGATCATGATCACGCTCGGCCAAAAGAGCACGTCGCCCGCCAGCACCTTCCCGACCGTCGAGCCGATCGACGAGATGAACGTCACCGCGAGCGACGTCGCGATCGTCATCCGCGTCGGGATCTTCAGCACGAGGAGCATCACCGGCACCAAGATGAACGCCCCGGCGGCGCCGACGATGCCTGAGGCGACGCCGACCAAAAACGCCGACACGGCCGCCAGCGGCCGGCTGAACGTCACCTGCTCGAGCGGAACGTCGTCAAGCCCTTTTTTCGGCACGAACATCATCACCGCCGCGATCGTCGCCAGCACGGCGTAGACGAAGTTGATGGCATCGCCGCTCAAAAACTTTCCCCCGAAAGCGCCGACGAAACTCCCGATGATGATGGCGAGGCCCATCGTGGCGATGAGGGGCTTGTTCAGCACCTTTTCCTTCCGGAGGGCAAAGACGCCGGAAAGCGTGGCAAAAAACACCTGGACCGCGCTGATGCCCGACACCTCGTGGGCCGTAAAGGACCCGACGCCGAGAAGCGGCGGGATGTAGAGGAGCATCGGGTACTTGACGATCGACCCGCCGATCCCGACGAGGCCGGAGATGAACGACCCGACGAAGCCGATCAAAAAGAGCGTCACCCCAAGACCAAGCGTCATCGATCCTCCTCCTTACAGAAAAAAGCGTGCCGCTTCCGCGGCACGGCTTTCGTCGGGCGGCCGACGCCTACTCGATCTCCCCGTCCCAGCTGATCATGCCGCCGGCCAGGTTTTTCACCTTGGAAAAACCGTTCGCCTGAAGGAACTGGGCGGCGTAAAAGCTCCGGCTGCCGCTCCGGCAGACAAGGATCGCTTCCTTTTCCGGATCGATCTCATGGAGCCGGCTGGGAAGCTGGGACAGCGGGATGTTGATCGCGCCCGGGATCTTGCCCATGGCAACCTCCATCGGCTCCCGAACGTCGATGATGAGGAGGTCTTCCCCCTGCTTAAGCCGCGCCTTCAGCTCATCCGGCGTGATCTCCGGGATGCCTGCCGGTTGCCACGAAAACATGCGTTTTTTCGCCCCCTTCGGACGAACATCCGCATCGAGCGGATGCCTCGACCAATTAATACCTATACAGGTATTGGTCTCGTTCAAACTAAGATTATAGGAGAAACCCGGGATGTGTCAAGCCGGGTTTCTCCTGAAAAAGGTCGGGGTTTCCCTGAAAAGAGGACGTGGAGGCGTGCGGATCGATCCCGCGCCGCGCCGGGCTGCCCGGGAAAGCGCGACGGAAAATAGACCGATTGTTCGCTCGGCTTTACAGATCGTTTACAGAACTCGCCGGCTTCATCCCCGGAATTCATTCCGGGGATGAAGCCGGTTGTACATCCTTGATACTAACGATAAAATATTCATGAAGAACAACGACAAAAAGGAGGGAGCTGATTGCAAACCATCACCCTTCGCCTTCGTCTGCACCGCCCGACGCAGGCGAAGATCCGGCGGTATCGGGAACTCGTGGAACGCACGACGGCCTTCGCCAACAATCTCGTCGCCGCCGGAAGGCCGAAAGGGCTCACCAGCCGGACGGCGCGGGAGTATCTCGCCGGAGACCTTCCGTCGGCCGTGATCAATCAGGCGCTCCGGGACGTGGCGGCGCATCGGGACGTTCAGAAGTTCCGGGTCCTCTGGCCGTCGTTCAACAACCAGAACCTGCGCCTAAAAAAGGTCGGGGACTTCTGGACGGCCGCGTTTCCGACGCAGGCGGGTCGGGTGCGGGTGCCGCTTTCGGTCACGGCGAAGCAGGAAGCCATTCTCTCCCGCCTCGGCCGGGACGTGAAACAGGGAGCGGCAAAGCTGTACGAAAAGCGCGGGCGGTGGTATCTCGCCCTTTCGGTCACGCTGCCCGTCGAGGAGAAGGCAGCCGGTCCTGTGCCCGGGAAAGTCGCCGGGATCGACATGGGTCTTCGCTACTTGGCCGTAGTCAATTGCGAAGGTGAGACGCTGTTTTTCCACGGCAACCAAGCAGCCTACATCCGACGACGCTACCACGCTTTCCGTAAGCGGATGGGGAAAGCCAAAGCGCTCAAAGCCATCCGCCAGATGAAAGATAAAGAAGCCCGCTGGATGAAAGACCAGGACCACAAGATCAGCCGGGCCATCGTGGACTGGTGCCTCGCCCGTGGCGTGAGCACCATCCGGATGGAAAAGCTGGAAGGCATTCGTAGACGGAACACCCGGAAGCGCGACTTCGGGCGTTCCCTTCATTCCTGGTCGTTCTACCGGCTTCAGCAGTTTATCGCCTACAAGGCGCGCCTCGCCGGTATCCGCGTCGAATGGGTGAACCCGAAGGATACCAGCCGGACGTGCCCGCGGTGCGGGCACTGCGCAAAAGAGAACCGAAACGGCATCCGGTTCCGGTGCGGGAAGTGCGGCTACGAAGCCCACGCGGACGTTGTCGGTGCCTGGAACGTGAGTCTTGCAATTAGCGGCCTGGCCGAGGCGGCGTAAGCCGCCGTTCGAGGGCCGCCGCCCGGTGCGGTAACGCCTTTCGGCGGAACGCAGCCGGGGCGGGCCGTTGACCCGGCCCCGATGGCGCTGTGATGAGGCTGAAGTCGAAAGGCATGAGGCCGAGCAAGCGCTAACCTCCCCGTGGGAATCCCCGGAATTCATTCCGGGGAGGAGGTCAAAATTCGTTGACCATGGCCTGATTCCGTGAACAATCTCCCTTGATCCCCCCTTCTTTAGCAGGTAAATCATGGCTTTGCATCGAAATATAAGATCAACCTCCTTTCACCTGCGGGGTGATCATGTTGAAAATTCAGTTTGAGTTCTCCGATGACCTCATTCTTACCGCACACGGTGGGCTGTCCGTCGTCGGTGCACTGTTAGAAGCCTCACGCGTATTCTCCGAACTGAATCGTATACGCCTTCGCGAAAACGAGCATCCCACTTTCTCTCATACCGACGTCGTAAAAAGTTACGTCGGCATGCTCTGCCAGGGAAAAAGCGACTTCGACTACCTGGAAACGGTACGCGACGACGACACATTTCGTCTTTGCTTAAACCTTAACCATGTTCCTTCCAGCCCCACGGTTCGCCAGCGCCTGGACGAGGCGGCCGCGTCTAACTTGGAGAAGTGGAACGATATCCTTATCCGCACAGGACTGGAGCTCATCCAACGCGTCCATGCCCCGCTGACGGGGGTAAAAGTTGGCAATAAGACATACATTCCCCTCGACATTGACGTCTCTCCTTTCGATAACTCCGGGACGAAGAAAGAAGGGGTATCGCGAACATACAAAGGCGTCGATGGGTATGCACCGATCTTTGCTTACCTGGGACAAGAGGGTTACGGTGTCCATGTAGAACTCCGAGAAGGAAGCACCCATGTCCAGAAAGATACCGCTGACTTCCTCGCCGCAAGCATCCTCTATGCGCGCATCGTTACCCAAAAGGATCTTCTCGTCCGCATGGATGCGGGACATGATAGCCTGGAGAACCTTAGGGTGTGTCAGGCGCACAAGGTGGACTACATCATTAAGGTCAATCTCCGCCGTACAAACGAAGAAGAATGGCTCGAATATGCGCAAACATACGGGACCTGCACAGAGCCTCGGGAGGGGAAAAAGGAGTACATTGGCGTTCGCGAGGTAGAAAAACCGGGCTTTTCATCGCCGCTTCGGCAAGTCTTTCACGTCATTCATCGGACGATGGACCGGCATGGGCAAATCTTACTCGTGCCGGATATTGAAGTAAACGTCTACTGGACGAGTCTGGAAGGTGACCCGTGGCGGGTGGTCGAACTGTACCGCGAGCACGCCACCAGCGAACAGTTTCACAGTGAAATCAAGTCGGACCTAGACTTAGAGCGGTTACCGTCCGGGAAATTTCGGACGAATGATCTGGTGTTTCACCTTGGCCTGCTTGCATACAACCTGCTACGCATCATCGGGCAGAAGAGTTTGCGCCTGGGCGGTGCACCGCTTCGCAAACACGTCCACCGGCGGCGCATCAAAAGCGTCATTCAAAACATGATCACCATTGCCGTTCGGGTGGTTCGTCATGCCAGACAGTTTAAATTTGTGTTTGGCAAACACAGCCCATGGGCCGGCGTCGTAAGTCGTCTCTATGCTGCTTTTGTAACGTAGGCGAACGAAAAGAAGAACGATAGGTGCATTCCGTGGAGACAAGATAAAACTATTTTTTAAAGTCCACATTCGATGGGCTTGTTTCAGCATGCCCAAAAAGCATAGGATTTCTTCTTATTGCAGACGAGAGCAGACAAAATCTTAGGTTTAAATGGCCTTGAGAACAATTTTAGCGGCAATCAACAGCATATAGCATGTGTTTTCGTAGTTTGATCACGGAATCAGGCATGGCTTTACATTCTTTATGCTACAATAGGCTCGTCATCTACAACTTTCCAGAAAGGGGGAAAATGAATTGCGTCGCTCCTCGTTTCCGGCCGTCCTCGCCGCGGCCGCCGTCGTTCTCGCCGCTTCGACCGTGCTCCTTGCCGCCTGCGGCGGGAGCCAGAACACCGCCGGTTCTGAACCGAAGAAGCTCGTCGTCGGCCTCGTCCCGTCGCAGGAGGCAGAAAACCTCGACGCCAAGGCGAAACCCCTCGCCGACCTTCTGTCCGAGAAGCTCGGCGTCCCGGTGGAAGTGTTCGTCGGGAGCGACTACACCGCCGTCATCGAAGGCATGGGCGCCGGGCAGGTGGACATCGGCTTCCTGAACCCGAAGGGCTACGTCACGGCCAAGGAAAAGGGCTATGCCGACGTCCTCTTGAAGGCCGTCCGGAACGGTTCGGACACCTACCGGGGGCAGATCGTCGTCGCCCACGATTCCCCGATCCGGGCGATCGCCGACCTCAAAGGGAAAAAGATCGCCTACGTCGACCCTCAATCGACGTCCGGCTACGTCTACCCGGTTGTCCTCCTGAAGAAAAACGGCATCGACCCGGAGAAGGACGTGACGATGGTCGAAGCCGGCGGCCACGACAAGACGATCCTCGCCCTGCTCCGCGGCGACGTCGACGCCGCCTTCAGCTTCGACGACGCCCGGACGATCGTCCAGAAAGCCGATCCGGCCGTCATGGACAAAACCCGCATCCTCGCCTACACGGACCCGATCCCGAACGACACCGTCTCCGTCCGCACGAGCCTCCCGGCCGAATGGAAGGACAAAATCAAGCAGGCCTTCCTCGACATCGCCCAGGACGAAAAAGGCAAGCAGGTCATCCAGGACATCTACAGCCACGAAGGCTACGCCCCGGCCCAGGACAGCGATTTTGACGTCGTGCGGGAGGCGGACCGGCTGCTGAATCAATGACCGCTGCTTCTCGCCGCCTCGACCGCCGGCCGAACGGTCGGCGGCAGGCGCGTTTTTGGGACGGCGCCGCCTTCCGCCCCGAAGCCGGCAGAACCGACGACGCAAAGGAGCGAATGGCCGTGATCGAATTTCAGAACGTGCGAAAGGTCTACCCGAACGGCACCGTCGGGCTGGACGGGGTGAACCTCACGATCGGCCGCGGCGAATTCGTCGTCATCGTCGGCTTAAGCGGCGCCGGCAAGTCGACCCTGCTCCGGTCGATCAACCGCCTCGTCGACATCACCGAGGGGGACATCCGCATCGACGGCCGCTCGATCGTTCAGGCCGGGCCGAAGGAACTTCGGCGGATGCGCCGGGACATCGGCATGGTCTTCCAGAACTTCAACCTCGTCAAGCGGATGAGCGTTCTCCGGAACGTCCTCGCCGGCCGGGTCGCCTATCACCCGGCCTGGCGGTCGATCCTCGGCCTTTTTCCCGAAGCCGACCTCCGCATCGCCTTCGACGCCCTCCGGCGGGTCGGCCTCGAAGACAAGGCGTACGTCCGGGCGGACCAGCTCTCCGGCGGCCAGCAGCAGCGCGTGTCGATCGCCCGGGCCCTCGCCCAGCAGCCGAAAATCCTCCTGGCGGACGAGCCGGTGGCGAGCTTGGATCCGGTGACGACCGACGTCATCATGAACGACCTCAAGCGGATCAACCGGGAGCTCGGCATCACGACCGTCGTCAACCTCCACTTCGTCGACCTCGCCCGGCGGTTCGCCGACCGCATCATCGGCCTCAAGGCCGGCCGGATCGTCTTCGACGGCCCGGTCGAGGCGGCGACGGACGACGTTTTCGCCGAGATCTACGGACGGGAACTTGCCGCCGCCGGATGGACGCCCGGAGGCGGAACAAAGGCCGAGGGGGCGCCGGCGGCAGGCTGGCGCCCCGCGTCCGGCGCGGGCGCCGAGGCGCCGGCCCAAGCGGCGCCGGCGACGGACCGCAAGCCGGAACCCGGCCCGGGACCCGGCGCGTCGGCCGGCGGACGGCTTGCCGCGGCGCCACCCCCCGCGCCGCCGGCCCCCGGCATGGGGGCGTTCCGCCTTCCCGACGAGGTTCCGGCCGGCGATGCCTCCGTGATGGAGCGCTCCGGCAAAAGGACGGTGCTCCCGTGAAAAGAACGCTCAAGCCGCCGGAAGCGGCCCTTCCCCGGCCGCCCCGGGCCTACAAGCGGTGGGCGTCCGCCCTGCTCTTCGCCGCGGCCCTCGTCGCTTCCGGGTGGCACCTCGGTCTCGACGTTGGCCGGCTCGTCTCCGGGAGCGGCCCCATGATGCGGCTTTTCCGGGCGTTTTTGTCGCCGAACTGGCCGTACATGCTGAAGGTCCTCCCGGCCGTCTTCGAGACGATCCGCATGGCCGTCCTCGGCACGACGCTCGGCGCCCTGATGAGCGTCCCGATCATCTTCACCGCCGCCCGGAACGTCACGCCGAACCGGTTCGTCTACGGCCTTGCCCGGGGCGTGATGAACGTTCTCCGGACGATCCCGGAACTGCTCTTTGCCGCCCTGTTCGTCGCCCTTGTCGGCCTCGGGCCGACCGCCGGCATCCTCGCGATCACGGTGTTCTCCTTCGGCATCATCGCCAAGCTGACGAGCGAGGCCGTCGAGGCGATCGACCCGGGGCCGCTGGAGGCCCTCTGGGCCGGCGGCGCCAGCCGGCCGGTTCTCTTCGGCTACGCCGTCGTGCCGCAGGTGCTTCCGGCGTTCATCTCCTACACGCTGTATACCTTTGAGATCAACGTCCGGGCGGCGACGGTCCTCGGCCTCGTCGGCGCCGGCGGCATCGGCGTTATGCTCAACACCGCCATGAAGCTCCTTCAGTACGACAAGGCGGCGAGCATCATCCTCCTCATCTTCGCCGTCGTCCTCATCATCGAAGCGCTGAGTCAGAGCCTAAGGAGGCGGATCGCATGATCGCCCCGGACCGCCCGCTGCCCCGGGACCCGGCCGCCGGCCGGCGGCGCCGGCGGGCTGCCCTCATCGCCCTGATCCTCATCCTCCTGTACGGCTGGACGCTTCAGGATCTCGACCTCGGCACCCGCGGGATCAAGTCCAGTATCATGTGTAAATTGCCCTCTTCGGCGAATGAAAGGACAGGTCACTCAGGCATTCACAACGTGCAGCATGGCCGGCTCAGTGGATTTCTGTTGTTCCTTCTTCCACTGCCAATACTCATCCATATTCAGGTAGCGGTGCCCAGTGGTCCACGTCTCGTCTATCTCCATGAGTAGCGCTCCAAGCAACCGTATCACGGATTCCCGGTTGGGAAAGATGCGGATGACTCTTTCACGGCGGCGAATCTCCTCGTTGAGTCGTTCCACGCCGTTCGTGGTACGCAAGCGCCGCCGATAGCGATCCGGCAAGACCAGCACGGCCGTGACGTCGTCAAAGCCCTCCTCTAGCACCTTGACGGCCTTGGGTGCCTTCTCAGCGTACTCCTCCACAAATTCATTCATGAGCAGTCGGGCCGTCTTGAGGTCGGGCGCATCAAGAATGGCTCGTACACGCTTGTAGACCTCCTTCTGCAACGCCTTGGGTGTGGCGTCCAAGATATTGCGCATGAAGTGGGTCTGGCACCGTTGCCAGGTGCATCCCTGAAACTCCGTCTGCAGTGCCTTCACCAGCCCGCCATGACTGTCAGACACCACAACGTCAACGCCGCGGAGACCCCGGTTCTTCAGCCAGGCAAAGAACTCCCGCCAGCTGGCCTCCGATTCGCTGTCGCCCAACATCAAGCCAAGAATCTCACGGTACCCTTCTTCGTTGATGCCAACAGCGATCATGGCCGCTCGAGAGCGAACACGCCCTTCCTCCCGAATCCGGAGTACCAAAGCGTCCACCAGCAGGAACGGATAACGATGCTCAGCAAGGCTGCGATTATTCCATCCCTGAACGATGGGATCAAGGCGCTTGCACAGCTCGGAGACCGTGGACTTCGAGAACGTCGTGCCGCACAACTGCTCGGTGACTTTCGCCACGTCCCGGGTGGACACGCCGTTTACCACCATCTCCATCAGGGCGATGATGAACGCTTGTTCGCTGCGCTGGTACCGAGCAAACAGCTCTGTGGAGAACTGGCCATTCCGGACCCTCGGAACCCGCAACACCAGCCGCCCCACACGGGTTGTCAGGGTGCGGGTGACTGTTCCGTTGCGATAGCCTTGGCGTTCTTTCGTGCGCTCGTATGGCGCCGCTTTCAGATGCTCCTGCACTTGCGCTTGGAGGATCTGGTTGACCACACTCTCCACCAGCTTTGCCACGCCTCCATCCCGCTGAAAGAGGCCTTCCAAAATCTCGTCGTCCACGGTAATCTGGTACTGAGCCATCCGGTATCCCTCCTGGTGAAGTGGTTTCTTCTCCGTCTCACATTCTACCAAAGAGGGCCGGATGGCTCATTTTATGTTACCTGGACCATCCGTTTTTACACATGATACCGGACACGACTCACCCGCGGCCTCGCCCAGGGCCTCCTCATGGCGAAAAACATGCTCCTCGGCATGATGCATCCGGAATGGTCGTATGCCGGCGAAGCCTTCCTCCGCCTCCTGGAGAGCATCGAGATGGCCTTCCTCGGCACGGCGGCGGCCGCAATCCTCGCCGTCCCCTTCGCCTTCTGGGCTGCCTCGCGCGGCCGGCGCTTCGATGTCGTGCCGGCGACCGGAAAAGGCGTGCTGTCCGCCATTCGGACGTTTCCCGAGCTCATCCTCGCCATCCTGTTCCTGGTCGCTGTCGGCCCCGGTCCGTTTGCCGGCGTGCTGGCCATCGCCGTCCATTCGATCGGCATGCTCGGCAAGCTCTACGCCGAGGCGGTGGAAAACATCGACCCCGGGCCGGTCGAAGCGCTGGAGGCGGCCGGTGCCGGCCGGCTGGCGGTCTTTTTCTACGCCGTCCTCCCGCAGGTTTTGCCGGAGTTTGCGTCCGTCGCCCTGTACCGGTTTGAGATCAACGTCCGGGCGGCGACCGTCCTCGGCGTCGTCGGCGCCGGCGGCATCGGCACCCCGCTTCTGTTCGCGCTTCAGGCCTATGCGTGGGATCGGGTCGGCATCATCTTGCTTCTCGTCATCGCCAGCGTCATGCTGATCGACGCCGCAAGCGGCCGGCTTCGGGCCCGCCTCGTCTAAAATCTCCTCTTAAAACGAAATAGCGGCGTCTCGCTGAGACGCCGCTCTTCATGCGGTGCCCGGCAGCGTCCTATTCTCCCGAGGGGTCGCCCCCTCAGTACCTTCGGCGCTGGAGTGCTTAACTTCCGAGTTCGGAATGGGATCGGGTGTGGCCACTCCGCCATCGCCACCGGACACCCGGGAATGCTTCCGCATTCCCTCAAAACTAAACAGCACCCAGCCCCGGCTCCTAGAAAGGAGGTGATCCATCCGCACCTTCCGGTACGGATACCTTGTTACGACTTCACCCCAGTCGCCAGGTTCGCCTTCAGCGCTGCCCGCGCCTTCGGGCGCCCCCGACTCCCATGGTGTGACGGGCGGTGTGTACAAGGCCCGGGAACGGATTCACCGCGGCATGCTGATCCGCGATTACTAGCGATTCCGCCTTCATGCAGGCGAGTTGCAGCCTGCAATCCGAACTGAGACCGGCTTTCAGGGATCCGCTCCGCCTCGCGGCTTCGCTTCCCGCTGTACCGGCCATTGTAGCACGTGTGTAGCCCAGGGCATAAGGGGCATGATGATTTGACGTCATCCCCACCTTCCTCCGCCTCGTCGGCGGCAGTCCCCTTAGAGTGCCCGGCTCCACCCGCTGGCAACTAAGGGCAGGGGTTGCGCTCGTTGCGGGACTTAACCCAACATCTCACGACACGAGCTGACGACAACCATGCACCACCTGTCTCCGCCGTCCCTCGCGGGAAAGGCCCATCTCTGAACCCGTCAGCGGGATGTCAAGCCCTGGTAAGGTTCTTCGCGTTGCTTCGAATTAAACCACATGCTCCACCGCTTGTGCGGGCCCCCGTCAATTCCTTTGAGTTTCAGCCTTGCGGCCGTACTCCCCAGGCGGGGTGCTTAATGTGTGAACTCCGGCACGGATGGGTCGCCCCACCCACACCTAGCACCCATCGTTTACAGCGTGGACTACCAGGGTATCTAATCCTGTTCGCTCCCCACGCTTTCGCGCCTCAGCGTCAGTTACAGGCCAGTGCGCTGCCTTCGCCATCGGTGTTCCTCCCGATCTCTACGCATTTCACCGCTACACCGGGAATTCCGCGCACCTCTCCTGCACTCAAGCCCGCCAGTTTCCGCTGCACCCCCACGGTTGAGCCGTGGCCTTTCACAGCAGACTTAACAGGCCGCCTACGCGCCCTTTACGCCCAGTCATTCCGGACAACGCTCGCCCCCTACGTATTACCGCGGCTGCTGGCACGTAGTTAGCCGGGGCTTCCTCGTCGGGTACCGTCAATGCCGCTCACGCAGCCCTTCTTCCCCGACAACAGGGGTTTACAACCCGAAGGCCTTCCTCCCCCACGCGGCGTCGCTCCGTCAGGCTTCCGCCCATTGCGGAAGATTCCCTACTGCTGCCTCCCGTAGGAGTCTGGGCCGTGTCTCAGTCCCAGTGTGGCCGGTCACCCTCTCAGGCCGGCTACGCATCATCGCCTTGGTAGGCCGTTACCCCACCAACCAGCTAATGCGCCGCAGGCCCCTCCTAAAGCGGGTCGCCCCTTTCCTTGCCCCAGCATGCGCCAGGACAATCTATCCGGTATTAGCACCGGTTTCCCGGTGTTATCCCGGTCTTTAGGGCAGGTTGCCTACGTGTTCCTCACCCGTCCGCCGCTAAGAGACAGGCTTCCGCCCAAAAGCTTCCGCCCGCCTCCCCGCTCGACTTGCATGTATTAGGCGCGCCGCCAGCGTTCGTCCTGAGCCAGGATCAAACTCTCCGTAAATCCCCGGCCCAAAGGCCAGGGCCTTCCAATCCCCCCCAGTCCCAACAGACGACCAAGACCGCCGGCTCCACCCGGCTCCTTAAGCCGCCCGCCGGTCCCGGAAAGGCCTTCCTCACAGGGCGGGTGCTGTTTAGTTTTCAAGGAACGCGGTGCTCGCCCGCGCTTGCGATCGCCCACGATCGAACGACCTTGCGTCGAGCGACGCTTACTAATATAGCACGGCGATCACCGCGTGTCAACGGGTTCTTTGGCTGCAAATTTTACCGTGCCAACCAGATGAAGTAGGCGACGAAGACGACCGCAAGCCCGTACAGCACCGGGTGCACCTCCCGCCCCCGCCCCTGAACGATCTTGAGGATCGGGTAGGCGAGAAACCCGGCGGCGATGCCGATGGCGATGCTGAACGTAAACGGCATGAGGGCGACGGTGAGGAACGCCGGCACCGCGACGGCGAGGTCCGACCAGTCGATGTGCCGCAAGTTCCCGGCCATGAGGACGCCGACGACGATGAGGGCCGGCGCCGTCACCTCCGCCGTCACGATCTGAAGAAGCGGCGCAAAAAAGAGGCTGAGGAGAAAGAGCCCCGCCGTCACGACCGACGCGAGCCCCGTGCGGCCGCCGGCGGCCACCCCCGCCGACGACTCGATGTACGACGTCGTCGTCGACGTCCCGAGCCAGGCGCCGACCATCGTGGCGACCGCGTCGGAGATGAGCGCCCGGCCGCCGCCTTCGATCTTGCCGTTTTTCATCAGCCCCGCCTGCTGGGCGATGGCGACGATCGTCCCGGTGGCGTCAAAAAAGTCGACGAAGAAGATCGTGAGGACGATGAAGACGAACGCCGGCGTCGGGTGCAAAAGCGCCGGCCAGTCGAGCTTCGCCAGCGTCGGCGCGATGCTCGGCACGGGCTTCACGATGTCGCCGAGCCCCTTCGGCACCGGGATGAGCCCGGCGAGCATGCCGACGGCCGCCGTCGCGACCATGCCGTAGAAGACCGCCCCGCCGACCCGCCGGACGAGAAGCGCCGCCGTCACCAGAAGCCCGAAGACCGCAAGCAGCGTCCGCGGCTCGTGAATCGTCCCGAGCTTCGGCAGCCCCGCCTCCGGGTCGATGACGACGATGCCGGCGTTTTTGAGGCCGATCAAGGCGATGAAAAGCCCGATGCCGGCGCCGACGGCCATCTTCAGCTCGTGGGGGATCGCCTGGATGATCGTCTCCCGGACTTTCGTCACCGTGAGGAGGAAAAAGAGAAGTCCCGAAGCGAACACCCCCGCCAGCGCCGTCTGCCACGGGATGCCCATGCCGAGGACGACCGTGTAGGCAAAAAAGGCAATGAGTCCCATTCCCGGCGCCTGGGCGATGGGCATGTTGGCGTAGAGCGCCATCACCATCGTCCCGACGAACGCCGCGAGCGCCGTCGCGACGAACACCGCCTCCTTGTCCATCCCGGTCTCGGACAAAACCGCCGGGACGACGAACAGGGCATACGCCATGGCGAGAAACGTCGTCACGCCGGCGACCGCCTCCCGGCGCACGGTCGAGCCGCGCTCCCGAACGCGGAAAAACCGCTCCATGCGCTTTTGCATCGTCTTCCCCTCTCCGTCCGTTCGACCATCCGCGTCGTCCGGCGATCCGCGCCCAGCACCCCGCACGCGGCCGAAGCGCGACGATCGACATCCGGCACCCCGCACGCGGCCGAGGCGCGGCGATCTGCACCCGGCATCCCGAACGCGGCCGAAGCGCGTCGCCCCGCCCCGTTCGACCACCGGCGATGCGGCCGCATCCGGCGCATAAAACGGTATAAAACGCAAAAAAACGGCCGCCGGCGGAGGCGGCCGTGCGCCGGCAAAGCCGCCCCAAGGCGACCCATCGGCGTCCATCATCCGTCCGCCGTGCGTAGCCAGGCAGTTTACGGCTGCCGGTAGAGACGCCTGAGCCGTATTCTCAGGCTTATACGCACGGATGGGAACTCGATTTTAAAAACGGTTTTATTTTACGCCTCGCAGCGTCTCAAGGAAAGGGACACTTTTTGCCTGGCGGCGTGTCGCCCGGCGGACCGCCTTCCAAGCCGTCCGGAACGCCGCCCAGGCCGCCCGGGCCTCCTCCGGCGCCGGGCCGCCGAAGGCGAGGCGCTCGTAGGCGGCGATCGCCCGGGCGAGGGCGGCCGCCGCTTCCGACGGCACCCGCCCGAGAAGCGGCCGAAAGTCGCCGGCCCCGATCCGCGCCGCCTCCGGCGTCCCGGGGGCGATCCACCGCCGGGAAAGCCGCCGGAGCGCCCGCTCGGCCCGGCGCCGGAGTCGAACCGGAAGCGGGTGCCGGAGTCCGAGGCCCGCCCGAAGCGCCAGAGCGAGAAGAAAGACGCCCGTCGCGGCGCCGGCAAGGGCGGCCGCCGGAACGCTTCGGGCGAGGTCCTCGCCGGACGGCGCCGGCGCCGAATCCCCGGATTCGGCCGGCGACGACGGCTTTTCTTCCCGAGCGGAGGACACCTCCGGGGACGGCGCCCGGCCCCGATCGTGGGGAAGAAGCGGCTCCTCGCCGGACGGCGTCGCCGGAGCGAACGCCGCGTCTGCCTCCACCCCCTCCGGCACGCCCCCTCCCTCCGGCGGCGTCGGATCGAACGGCACCCATCCGCTCCCGGGAAGATACGCCTCGACCCAGGCGTGGGCATCCCGGGCCCGAACGACGATCGTCCGGCCGTCGGCGCTCACCTCGCCGGGCCCGAACCCCTTCACCCACCGGGCCGGCACCCCGGCCGCCCGGAGCAGGACGACCATCGACGTCGAGAAATGGTCGCAGTAGCCGGTCTTGAGCGCGAACAAAAATTGATCGACGAAATCGTCGCCCGGCTCGAGGGCCGGCGCGTCGAACGCATAGCGGTATCCGCCCTCTTCCCGAAGATACCTTTCCACCCGCTCGGCGATCTCGACCGGCGTCCCGGCCCCCCGGGCGAGCCTTGCGGCAAGCGACCGCACCCGATCCGGGAGCGTCGTCGGGAGGGCGGTGGTGACCCGGACCATCTCCTCACCGAGCTCCGCCGCCGCCACCGCGGGCCATTCGGACGGAGCGAAGCCGAGCGCCTGAGCCCGGAGCCGGTACGCCTGAAGCAGGACCTCCGTCGGCGGCCGCCGATACGGGACGAATTCCACGACGTACCGGTCCGTCGGCGGCAGGGTGAGCGCTCCGCTCTCCAGATCAAACGTCGCCGGCGCCGGCACTCCGGCCGCCGCTTCCCGGGGAAGGGCAAGGGCGACCGCCCCGTCCGGGTAAACCGCCGCCGTCGCCGGCGTCTCAAGCCGCACTTCCACCCGCCGGAGCCCCTCGCCGGCGCCGGACTCCGGCCCGACCGCCGCGCCGGCCGGACCGACCGGCCGCCCCGGCCCCCGATGGACCGCCATCGCCGGCGCGAGGTCATACCGCCAGAGGCGCGCTGCCCCATCCGCCTCCGCCGACGGCGCCGGGCCCGGAAGGATCGACCGCCCGGCCTCTCCTTTTCCCTCCGCCGGAAGCCAGAGCTGACCGGTATACCGTTCCAAGCTCACAAGCCGCCACCGCACCCGGGGCACGGGAGCGCCGTCGGCGGAACGGACCGCAAAGATCGGCCGGTCGCTCGGTCGAAACGGCCCGCCGAGGGCGGAGAGGCCGCCGCGATACCCGTCGAGCGTCGCCGCCGCACCGCCCGGCGACTTTTTGAGCGACGACAAAAACGGCACCGGATCCGGCCAGGCCGGCGCCGTCTCCGGCGCAAGACTCCCGGCGGCCACCGCCCCGGCGGCAAAAGCCGGGAGGCCGAACGCCCACGCGAGGCCCAGCCCCACCAGCGTTCGGGGGCGCTCCCATCCCCCGCTGGCGTCCGCCGCCCGGCCGAAGGCGCCCCACCCGAGCAAAAGAAGGGCCAAAAAGGCCGCCGGCACGATCGCTTCCCGGCCGTCGTAGGGCCAAAACGTATCCATCACCGCCAGCGCCGCGATCGCCGGGCCGATGACCCGAAGCGGCCGGCGCCGGCGCACCGCCGGCAGGACGAGCCCGAAGACGGCCATGCCGACCGCCACGTCAAAGGCGAGGGTCCGGGCCTCCCGCGACGGCAGGCCCCGCTCGGCGGCCCACCGGGGAACGTCGACCCCGAGCCACGCGCCCACGTCTGCCAGCGACGGCGCGACGATCTCCTGAGCGAGCCCTTGCCAGTGCGCCGGCCGGAACGCGACCGGCCCCCACGGCGCCTGCGACCAGAGGGCGAGGAGGACGAGGCCGACCGCCGGCCAAACCAGCCGACCGGCCGGGGCGCGCCGGGGCTTGAGCCAGGCGAGCGTATGCGCGAGGACGACCGTCCCGTAAAAGTGCCCGAGCGCCTCCGGCGCCGTGTCGCTCACCGCCGGAAGCGCCGCGACGATCAGGCCGAAGAGCGCCGCCGACAGCGCAAAGCCGATCCCTTCGTACAGCCGGACCGCCCGCCGGCCCATTCCGCCCCCTCCTTTCCCGACGCCCCTTCCCCGCTCCGCCGCTTTGTGGAGCCCATTGACCGAGGCGCCGTTTCCCGATCGCTGCTTTAGATCCCCGTCGGTCGGCGGCCGACGGGGATGGTCGCCGTCGCCGCCGAAAGCCGCGGCCCTTCCCCGGGCGGAGGACGGTCGATCGGCCGGACGTCGACGAGGAGCTCCCACATCCGCTCCACCAGGGCCCGATGCCGGGTCGGCGGGATGAAGCGCGGCCCCTCGTCCGTCCACGTCCAGAGCCCCACCGGGACGCCGGCCGAGACCAGCGCTTTCAGCCACGTCGCCGCCAGCGCCACATCCCGCTCAAAGGCCTCCGGCTCCGCCGGACGAAACACGTCGAGGACGACGACCGCGCGGCCCGCCGCCTCCGGCGATCGGTCGGCGACGAGGAGTTCCCCCGCCCGGGCCGACGCTTTCCAGCGGATCCGACTCACCCGGTCCCCCGGCCGGAACGGCCGGAGCTCCGACGGCTCGCCCGTCCCGTCCGTCCAGCGCAGGCGGCGCCTTTCCTTGAGGACGGCCGTCGCCGGAAGCGGCTTCGGCCGGACCTGGATCTCCACCTCCTCCGGGAGGCGCCACCGGCGGTGAACGAAACCGAACAGATCGCCCGCCTCGACGTCGATCGGCCCCAGCCGGTGCCGGCCGCGGGGAAGTTCCCCGAGCGGGACCGTCACCCGCCATCGCCGGCCCAAAAAGAGCCGCACGTCCCGGCGGACGACCGCGCCGTCGAGGCGTTCGGCGACCGCCAGCCAGAAAAGCCCGAGGGGGAGCCGTCCCTCCACCTCCAGCGTCACGAAAAGGAGCGTCCCGGCTTCATGCGGTCCCGGCGGCAGCGTCCGTCGGACGCGGACGCCGGCCCCGATGGCCGCCGCCGACCAGAGCGAAACCCCCGCCGCCGCCGCCAGCGTGACCAGCAAAAAATTGCTCACCCAGCCGCCCTGAAACTGCCGGTAACCGAACAAAGCGGCCGCAAGGCCGATCAGTCGAAGCCAGCCCCCCACCCGCCGTCCCTCCCCCGCCGCTCCGAATCCGGCCGGCCCTGCCGTCCGCCGACACGCATCCGAACCCGTACGACAATGAGCCCGGCCGACCGGCGTCCGAATCCGCCCGACGACGCCGCCCCGCCCACCGGCGACCGACCGCGGCCGGCGGAACCGCCTCCCGGCCTCCGCTCCGGCCGGGCGGCTTATCGGGACGGGAGCCCGGCGAGCTCCCGGATGATCGCTTCCGGCCGCACGCCGTCGTACGCCGCCTCCGGTTCGACGACCACCCGGTGGGCGAGAAGCGGCACCGCCAGCGCAAAGACATCTTCCGGCACGGCGTACGTCCGCCCCCGGACGAAGGCCCGGGCCTGGACGGCGCGGAAGTACGCGATCGACGCCCGAGGGCTGGCGCCGAGGCGAAGGCGCGGATCCCGGCGCGTCCGGGCGACGAGCTCTAAGAGAAGCCGCCGAACCGCCTCGTCCACCCGCACCTCTTCCCGTTCGGCCATCAGCTGAAGCAACCGCTCCCGGTCGAGATGCGGCTCCGGAAGCGGCACCTCGGCCCGACTCCCATACTGCAAAAGAAGCCGTTCCTCTTCTTCCGGATGCGGGTAGCCGAGGGAGAGGCGAAACAAAAAGCGGTCCAGCTGCGCTTCCGGCAGCGGATACGTCCCCTCGTACTCGATCGGGTTTTGCGTCGCCAGGACGAAAAACGGCTGCGGCAGCGCATACGTCTCGCCGTCGACCGTGACCCGTCGCTCCTCCATCGCCTCCAGCAGGGCCGCTTGCGCCTTCGGCGTCGCCCGGTTGATCTCGTCCGCCATGAGGACGTGGGTGAAGATCGGCCCCGGATGAAAGCGAAAGCGGCCCTCTTCCGGCACCGTCGTTCCGAGCACATCGCCCGGGAGCACGTCCGGAGTAAACTGCAGCCGCCGAAAGGGAAGGCCGAGGGCCGAGGCGACCGCCCGCACGAGAAGCGTCTTCCCGACCCCCGGCACGTCTTCCAAAAGCACGTGGCCGCCGGCGAGGAGCGCCACGAGGACCAGTTCCACCCGATCCGCCTTGCCGATGACGACCTCCGAGACGGCGTCGATCACCGCGCCGAGCTCCGGATGTCGCCCGTCGACCGCCTGCCGATCCTGCCGCACGGGATCCGCCTCCTGCACCGCTTTCGCCGCCTCAGGCCGCATTTTCTTTCATTGTACCGGTCTGGCGTGCGGAAAAAAAGGGACAGGCACCGTCGCTGCCCCGCGGCATATCGTGTGAGCGTCACGCCCGGCGCCGCCGAAGCCACCGGCCCGGCCGCCGCCCGGTCCGTGAGAGGCCGGGACGGCCGCCGCCCGGTCCGTGAGAGGCCGGGACGGCCGCCGCCCGTCCGTGATCGGGTCCCCCATGCGACCCGGCCTCGCCCGGCTTTTCGCGGCCGGAACGACCGGTGCCGAAATCCTCCGGCCACATTGCCCAAAGGAGGTGAACGGCTGGTTCGACGGCTTCCCGCCCGAAGGACGCGGAAGGGACGATCCGAACCGGGCGACCGCCATGAAATGGCTCCTCCTCGTCGGTTTCGCCATCTCCTCGAGCGTCGACAACTTCGGCGTCGGCATCACCTACGGCCTCCGGCGCATCCGCATCCCCATCCCCTCGAATGCGCTCATCGCCGCCATCGCCTTTCTCTTCAGCCTCGCCGGCATCCTCTTCGGCCGGTGGATCGCCGACGTGCTCCCGGGGATGCTTCCGGTCTTTCTCGGCTCGTTTCTCCTCGTCGTCATCGGCCTCCGGATCATCCTGCTCGCCGTCCCCCGCGACTGGCCGAAACAGCGCCGCGCCCGCCAGCGGGGAGGCGCCGGGGCGGCCGATCGAGACGCCGAAGCGACGGCCCCCCGACCGAGCGGGTGTCTCACCCGCATCCTGAAGCATCCGGAACAGGTCGACGTCGACCGCTCCCAGACGATCGGCCTCGGCGAATCGATCGTCCTCGGGGCGGCCCTCTCGGCCAACGCCCTCACAAACGGCGTCGGCGCCGGGCTGTTCGGCCTCTCGCCCTTCTGGCTTTCCTTCATCACCGCCATCGGCAGCTTTGTAAGCGTCGCCGGCGGCGTCGCCGTCGGGGAACGCGTAAGCCGCCTCCGGCTCGGCCCGTTTACCGTCGGACAATTCGGCACGCTCTTAAGCGGGGTCATGCTCATCCTCATCGCCCTTTTCGCCCTTTACGACTGACCGCTTTTCGATCGGCCCGACCCCTGCGCCGATCCGAACCTGAACGGGAAGCGCCCCATCGCGCCCTGGCGTGGAACGCGAAAACCGGCCCATGCCGAACGCCAAAACGAGCGCACGCAAAAAAGCGGGAGCCGAAAGGCTCCCGCTTTTTCCGCCGGACCCCTCCGCCGAGGCGACGGATCAGAAGTCGTCCATGCCGCCCATGCCGGGGTTCGCGGCTTTTTCTTTTTCCGGAATCTCGGCGACGGCCGCCTCCGTCGTCAGGAACATCATCGCCACCGACGCCGCGTTCTGGAGCGCCGAGCGGGTGACCTTCGCCGGGTCGACGATGCCCGCCTGGATCATGTCGACCCACTCACCGGTCGCGGCGTTGAAGCCGACGTTCCCGGTCTCCTTCTTCAACCGCTCGACGATGACCGAGCCTTCGAAGCCGGCGTTTTCGGCGATGAGCCGCACCGGCGCCTCGAGGGCCTTGAGGACGATGTTCACCCCGGTCTTCTCGTCCCCTGCCGCCTCGAGCTTCTCCACCGCGGCGATCGCCCGGACGAACGCCGTGCCGCCGCCGGGGACGATGCCCTCTTCGACCGCCGCCCGGGTGGCGTTCAAGGCGTCTTCGATGCGGAGTTTCTTCTCCTTCATCTCCGTCTCGGTCGCCGCGCCGACCTTGATCACCGCGACGCCGCCGGCAAGCTTCGCCAGCCGCTCCTGGAGCTTTTCCTTGTCGAACTCCGACGTCGTCTCTTCGATCTGCTGCTTGATCGCCTTGATGCGGGCCTCGATGTTCTTCTTGTCGCCGGCGCCCTCGACGATCGTCGTCGTCTCCTTCGTGACGATGACCCGCTTGGCCCGGCCGAGCTGGTCGATGCGGGTCGACTTCAGCTCCAGTCCGAGGTCCTCGGTGATGACCTGGCCGCCGGTGAGGATGGCGATGTCCTCCAGCATCGCCTTCCGACGGTCGCCGAAGCCCGGCGCCTTGACGGCCACCGCCGTAAACGTCCCGCGAAGTTTGTTGACGACGAGGGTCGCCAGCGCTTCGCCCTCAACGTCTTCGGCGATGACGAGAAGCGGCCGCCCGTGCTGGACGATCTTTTCGAGGAGCGGCAGGATGTCCTGGATGCTCGAGATCTTCTTGTCGGTGATGAGGATGTACGGATCTTCGAGCTCCGCCTCCATCCGCTCCGTGTTCGTCACCATGTACGGGGAGATGTAGCCGCGGTCAAACTGCATCCCTTCGACGACGTCGAGCTCCGTCTGGAAGCCTTTCGACTCCTCGACGGTGATGACGCCGTCCTGGCCGACCTTCTCCATCGCCTCGGCGATGAGCTTGCCGATCTCTTCGTCGTTCGCCGAGATGGCCGCGACCTGAGCGATGGCGTCCTTCCCTTCGACCGGCTTGGAGATCCGCTTGATCTCCGCCACCGCCGCCTCGACGGCCCGTTCGATCCCCCGGCGGATGATCATCGGGTTCGCGCCGGCGGTGACGTTTTTGATCCCCTCGTGGATGATCGCCTGGGCGAGCACCGTCGCCGTCGTCGTCCCGTCGCCGGCGACGTCGTTCGTCTTCGTCGCCGCCTCCTTGACGATCTGGGCGCCCATGTTTTCAAACGGGTCCTTCAGCTCGATCTCCTTCGCGATCGTCACGCCGTCGTTCGTGATGAGCGGCGAGCCGTATTTCTTCTCCAGGACGACGTTCCGGCCCTTCGGCCCGAGCGTCACCTTCACCGCGTTCGCGAGCGCGTCGACGCCCCGAAGCATCGCCCGACGGGCGTCTTCCGCAAACCGGACTTCTTTGGCGGCCACGATCGATCCCTCCTTCTCCTTCGGTGTCGTCTATGGACAGACCGCTTCGGCCGCGCCCCAAGGCGCCGGCCCCGTATGTGCCCCGCCGTCCGAGACCCGGCCCATCACCGGCCTTCTTCGGCCCGGGCCAACTCCTGCCGGCCGCCGGACGGCGCGCCGGTCGACGCCGTCGACCTTTTCTCCGCTGACCCGCGGCGGATCCGACGGCGAACGCCGACGGGCTCAGTCGATGACGGCGAGAATGTCGGACTCCCGAAGGATGAGGTATTCCTTGTCCTGATACTTCACTTCCGTGCCGGCGTACTTCGAGAAGATGACGCGGTCCCCTTCCTTGACCTCCAGCGGCACCCGCTTGCCGTCTTCCAGCCGGCCGGTGCCGACGGCGATGACCTTGCCCTCCTGCGGCTTTTCCTTGGCCGTATCCGGCAGGACGATGCCGCTCGCGGTCTTCTCCTCCCGCTCGGCGGGTTCGACGATGACGCGGTCGCCCAACGGACGGAGCATCGGCGATCCCTCCTTTGCCACTCGATCTTCGTTCGTCGCGCCCGCGGCGCTCTCCGCGGCCTTGTTAGCACTCAATGGATCCGAGTGCTAACACCACTTCTCATCATAATCATCCGCCCGGCAAAAGGCAAGGGGAGCGGATTTGTCGTTTTTGCATATTCCTGGATGTCGCCGGCCCAACCGATGCCCCCGGCCGGCATAAAAAAAGCGCCGGCATCAGGCGCCGGCGCCGGACGACGGCGGAGATTTTTTCTGGTCGTCGTCGGTGAGTTCCTGGGCCGCCTTTTTAAATTCTTTGAGCGTCGTGCCGAAGGCGCGGCCGATCTCCGGCAGCTTGCTCGGGCCGAAGATGATGAGCGCGAGGATCAGAATGAGGATGAGCCCGGGGATGCCGATGTTTTGAAACACGGCGGATCAGCCCCTTTTGCCGGCGAGAAGCTCCAGCGCCGGCGGAATGAATTCCAGAATCGCGCTCAGGCAGATCTCGGCGGAACGGGGCGCGCCGGGAAGGTTGACGATGAGCGTCCGCTTCCGGGTGCCGATGACGGCCCGGGAAAAAAGCTCGTTCGGCGACACTTGCGACGCCCGGCGGCGCATCTCTTCGGCGAAGCCCGGGATGACCCGGTCGACGATCTGAAGCGTCGCCTCCGGCGTCACGTCCCGGGGACCGAGGCCGGTGCCGCCGGTCGTGACGATGAGGTCCACCCCGTCCCGCTCGATCATGTCGATCATCGTCTCCTTGATCGTCTCGATCTCGTCCGGGACGACCTTGTACGTGACCACCCGGCCGCCGATCCGCTTTTCCAAGAGGTCGGTGATGATGCCGCGGCTTTGGTCTTCCCGCTCCCCGCGGGCGCCGCGGTCGCTGATCCACAAGATGCCGAATCGCCAATCCAAGCCCGATGCCCCCTTGTGTTCCCATCATAACGCAACCGGCGGGGGAACTCAAGGCGAAACCGCTTACCGCCGCCGGCATTCGGTGTTGCTTTGGCTCGGCGTCCCGAGCGGCGAACGGCATCGCTTTGGATCGGCGAAACGGACGGCGTCCGGCGTTTCCTTCGCCCCGCGAAACGGGGGCGATCCGGCGGTTCCGGCGTTTTTTGATCAGCGGAAACTGTACGTCGTCCCGGGGACCGGCTCGTTGTACACCTCCTCAGGACCAAACCCCTCCGCAAAAGCGAACACGTCTTTCGCGTCGAGGGCGACGACGCGCCCTTCGATGCCGACGTCGATCGGGCTGTGCTTTTGCAAAAACCGTTCCACCACCGTGTGCAGGTCGACGTCGAGCACCTTCGGCTCTTTGACCGGCTTCAGGCGGCAGAGCATCTCCGGCGGGTCTCCTTCCCGATCGCAGGCGGCGACGAAGTATGTTTTGTCCCGCTCGAGGGGCTTTCCGCCGATCTCGATCGACTGAACCCGCTTCCCCATCGGCCGGTCGATGAACATTTTCACCTTCATGCCGGAGAAGCGGACGACCCAGCCGCCGACCCGCTTCGGGATGTCGTTCGTAAAGACGTTGTTGAGCTCCCGCTCCATCCACTGCCAGATCATCTCGCCGGTGGCGATGCCGGTCTTGATCGGGGCGTTGACCGGGAGCCAGCTCCAGAGGTCTTCCACCGTGATCGGCCCCGGCGCGACCGGCGGCGCGAAGCGAAAGCCGTTGGAGATGCCGATGTCGGCGCCGGTGGCTTCGCGGATGGCGTCGGTGATGAGGTTGTCGATCGGGTTTTCCAGCACGTTGTAGCGGTAGAGGTACGATTTCGTCTCGCCGATCTTCCGCTCGATGATCGGCCGGTAGGGCTTCCGGACTTCCAGGACGACCTTTTTGACCTCTTCGTCTTCGGGGTAGCGCTCGGCGAGGACGGGGATGAGCTCGTAGCGGTAATCTTTGATCTTCCGGTCTTCGACGAGGACGTCCAGCCGGCCGACGAACGAGCCGAAGGCGCCCGCCTCGGTCACCGGCACGCCGAGGGTGATCGGATCGTACGTCCGCTGGTGCGTGTCGCCGCCGAAGATGAAGTCGATGCCGCTCGCCTCGGGTTTCTGGGCAAACGTCACCTGCTGCGCCAGGCCGAGGTGGGCGAGCATGATGACGATGTCGCATTTGTAACGCGTCCGGACGAGATCGACGAGCCGGGGCGCCGTCTCCTCGGGAAAGCTGAACTGAATGCCTTTATGATACGCCGGCGCCTGGCGGATTTTCGTCAGCGGATCGTTGTAGCCGATAAAGCCGATGCGGACGCCGCCCATCTCGGCGATAAAATAGTTCGGGTAAAGCGGATAGCCGGGATCGAGCCCTTCCTGATCCCAGACCATGTTCGAGCAGATGACGGGGAAGTGGTAGCCGACGGCCAGCTCCACCAGCCGCGCCGGGCCGTAGACGACCTCCCAGTTTCCCGGAAGCGCGAGGTCGTAGCCCATGCGGTTCATGATGTCGATCATCGCCCGGCCGCGGCTCAAGGCGGCGATGGCCGAGCCCTGATAGCAATCGCCGGTGTCGACGATAAAAACGTTTCCCGGGTTTTCCGCCCGGATGAGTTTAAACAGCGTCTTAAGCCGCGCCATGCCGCCGGCCGGTTTGAAGACGTTCTTCCCGTTCACCCGAAACATCTCCGGGTGCGTCAGCACCTGGCCGTGGATGTCCGTCGTGTGGAGAAAGGTGAGCTGGACCACCTTCCGCGGCGGCACCGACCAGTCCTTGGCGTACGCCCGCTCCCCGGCGGCGAGCCCCGTGACGATCGGGTACAGCCCGAGGCCGACGCCGACGGAACCGATGAACTTGAGCACCTCCCGGCGGGTGAGCGTCCGCGCCTCTCCGAGCGCATGAGCGCACCCGCAGGCGTGATCGTGACCGCACCCTTCGGCCCCGACCGGCGGTTCGGCGATCCGGCGCCGTTCTTCCATGGCCATCCCTCCCAGAGTTCGCGTCTTTGGCCTGCAATTTGTTCTTAACATTCTTTTTCGATAAGTAAGACGGTAAGCGCCTTCATCGTTCATCATACCGAACGTGATACGGTATGTCAAGTATGGATAGGGTGAATACTATACATTATTCAAAATACTATACCGGGTATTGTACCTATACGGTCGAATACTGCGCCCGACGAAGCGACCCGGTGCGCCGGTTGCCCGCCCCAACCTTTCACCTGGGCGAGGTTCGGCCCCGCCGTGTCATCCGCCGTCCGCCTCGCCGGACGACTTCTTGAAGCCATCCGCCGGGACTTCCGCCTTTTCTTCCGCAACGTCTTTCCCTACGCTTTTGGCAAGCTCTTCCTTCTTTGCCGGTTTTTCCGCGCCTTCGCTCCCCGCGATCGGCACCGGTCCGTCCGGCAAAAAGAGAAAATCGACCCGAACGTCGTGGGCGGCCGCCGGGAGCCGATCGACGACCTGCCAGGGAAACGCCGGCGCCATCCGGAGCGCCCGCCGGAGTCCGGGCAGCGTCCGGTCGTAAAACCCGCCGCCGTACCCGAGCCGCACGCCGCGGCGATCAAAGGCGAGCCCCGGCACGAGGACGAGGTCGATCGCCGCCCCGTCCACCGCCTCCTCGGGCGGCGGCTCCAAAATGCCGAAGGCGCCCGGGCTCAGGTCGGCGGTGGGCTCGACGCGGTAAAAGCGAAGCGGCCGGCCCCTTCCTTCGACCCGCGGCAGGGCGAGCGTCTTCCCGGCCTCCCAGGCCGCCGTCCAAAGGGGACGGACGTCCACCTCACCGGGAAGCGGCGCGTAGGCGGCGACGACGGCGGCCGCCCGGTACGCCGGGTGGGCCAAAAGATGCGCGACGATCCGCCGGGAAAGGTCGGCCGCGACCTCCGGCGGGACCTTTTGTCCCCGAAAAGCCCGCCGGAGGGCCGCCTTTTCCCGATCGAGCGCACCGTCTGAACCGGCCATGTCGAACCTCCTTCCCCGGTCTTGTCGAGGCGCCTCAAGAACGATCAGGCCGCCCTGACCTAGGCGATCGCCCCTTTCCGACCGTTACGGCGACCGACCCGGCGCCAAGCCGGCGCCGGCCGGGGGCGACGCCTCGTCCGGTCCAGGATCTTCCCCCGCGGCGCCGGCGATCGGATAGACGGCAAACAAAAGCCCGAGCGCCGCCGCGACGACGCCGGAGTCGTTCACGACGGCGTTGACCGCGCTTACCCAGAGGGCGGAAACGGCGCCCCGACGCTCGGCCGCCTCGACGCCCGCCGCCCGCCTGGCCCAAAAGAGCACCAGCGCGGCGGCGACGATGAAGGCGACGAAGAACAGGCGGCCCCACAGCGACGTCCGCATGAGGCGGACGTTCATCGCCCCTTTCCGGACGATCGTCTCCTGAAGCGGCGCCACCCCCTCCGCCGCCACCGCCTCGGCGAGGCGCGAAAGGTGGCTCGGCGTCTCGGCGACGGCATGCCAGGCGAAAAGACCGGCGACGCCCAGAAGAACCGCCCCGGCCCCGACGAAAACCGCCTGCCGGAGGCGCCGAGGCGGAGCCGCCGGCCGAACGCTTTCCGGAAAAAGAACCGGCAGGGCCGCCAGCCACGCCACGGACCCGCCGAAGTTGGCCCCGGCCCAGGGCGCTCCCAAAAAGAGAAGAAGAGCGGCATAGACGGCCGCCCGAACGGGGAGGGCGGGCCGCATCCGGGCGAGGAGGTAGGCCGCTCCCGCGACCACGAGTCCCATCCGCTCGTTGCCGAGACCGTAGAACCGGGCGCCGAGCAAAGGATCGTAGCCGAAGAGGCTGTAGCGGCTCTGGGCGTACCCGCCGAGCTGGTCGAGGGCAAAAAGCCCGAGGAACGCCGCCGCCACGCCGGCGAGCGTCCGGCGGAAACCGAGGCGAAGCCAGAGGCAGGCCAGGGCCAGCGCGACGCCGCCGTAGAGAAGACCGACGACCGCCGGCGGCGGTCCGCCCTCCGGCGGCCGGCCGAGGCCGAGAAGGGGGCCGAACGCCGCATCGGCGAGCGGCACGCCGAGGCTTACGCCGGCGGCCAGGGCGACGAAGCGGCGCCCGAGGCCGGCGCCCCGGGCCGGATGCCGGTTCGCCCGGCGCCCCCGGAGGACGGCGAGCGCTCCGGCGAGCGCGGTGAGGCCGACGGCCGCGTTGACGTAGACGGGCATCACGGCCTGCCGGACGGCGGCGAGGTGTCGGAGGGAAACCTCGATCGCCCGGGCGGCGCCCGCCGCTCCGGGGAGCGCCGCGCCGTCCGGCGCTTTCGGCACGTCGGCGGCGTCCACCGGCCGAATCGGCGCTCCTTCCGCCAGCCGAACCGGCGCCCCTTCCGACGGCTCGCTGCGAAGGCCGAGCCGCTCGGCCCACGTGGGCACAAGGTCGACGGCCGCGACGATCCCGGGCCATCGGGTCGTCGCCGCCGTGAGGAGCGTTCCCGACGGGGTCCGACCCTCGGGTGATCCGCCGGTTCCCGCTGGGGCCCGAACGTCGAGCGCCCCGTCGCGCACCGGGATCGGCCGCCCTTTCGGGGATCCGCCGCGCTCCGACGGCGGCCGCCTCCCCGATGTCGCGCCGGCTTCCGGCGGCGCTCCGTGAGCCGGACGGCGCCTTTCGAAAAGACCGAGGGGGATGCCCCGGCCGCTTTCCCGGGGCGTCGGATGGGCAAGCAAAAAAACGTCGGCCTCCTCCCGGAGCGCCTCCACGACCGCCCGAAGGACGCTCGCCGCCCGTGGGTCCGGCTCGACGCCGCCGGCCAGATCGAACGCCACCCACGCCCAGTCGGCGCCGGCGGCCGCGTCCCGCACCGCCGCCGCCACCGCTTCAGCGCTTTTGCCCCCCTGCAGGCGAAACGGGCGAAGGCCGAGCCCCGCTTCCACCGCCCGGCCGGCGTCCTCCGCCTCAAGGCCGAGGGACGGCGCCTCGACGGTGACCGCCGCGACCGTTCGCCCGGACGCCTGAAGGAGCGCCGGAAACGGCCGCGTTCCGGCCGCGCCGCACGGCGCCTCGGCCGGGAGGCGCACGTCCGCCCGGCGCCCGCAGGCGATCGTCCGGAGGACGTTGACCCGGCTTCGGCTCGACGGCGTGCGGGTCGTCAAAAGCGCCCAGTCCCCCTCGGCGATGAGCGCCCGGAACGCCGCGTCGGCCGCGAGCCGCTCGAGCGCGGCGAAGGAAAGGCCGCCGACGTCGACGACGGCGATTTTGGCGGAGGCTCCGGCCGCCCCTTCCCCTTGGACGTTCGCTTCCGCTTGACCGAACGCCGCAGCACCGCCTCTCGCACCGGACGACGCCGTCACCGCGCCCTTGGCGCCGGACGACGCCGTCACCGCGCCCTTGGCGCCGCACGCCGCCGCGACCACCACCCCGATGGCGACGACGCTTGCCGCCAGGCGGGGGATCCTCCCCCGGCGGCACCCGTCTTCTCTTCCGTCGCGCTGCACCGGATCGCTCCTTTGCGGAACGGAGCGCTCCGTTCCCGCCGCTCCCCGGTTTTCTCTCGTTTTTTTCCGGCTGTCGAAAAACGCCGTCCCCAAAGAGCCGCCGGTTTTCCACCGGCTATCCCCGGGTTATCCCCGGGTTATCCCCAACATCCACAGGTTCTGTGGAAAACCTTGGGATGACCGCAGCCGCTTTCCTCGTCGGCCCGGGCGGCGCCTCCCGGATCGTCGGCCGGCCCGGAAGCGAAGCCGCCGCGAGGGGAAGATCGGCCGCCGCCCCGAGGGACCAGTCGGCAAACACCCCGTGGACGTACAGCACGTCGGCGTAGGCGCCGATCATCGCCGCGTTGTCCGTGCACAATTCCGGCGGCGGCACGACGAACTCGACGCCGGCCTCCTCCGCCAGCGCCCGGAGCGCCGCCCGGAGGTCCCGATTCGCCGCCACCCCGCCCGCGAGCACGAGCTGCCTCGCCCCCGTCTCCCGGAGCGCTTCCGCCGCCACCTCCCGGAGCGCGGCGACGACCGCCTGCTGAAAGCTCGCCGCCACATCCGCCGCCGGCGGGGTCTCCCCGCGGGCCTCCGCCTCCTCGAGCAAGCGCCGGAGGTGCGTCTTCAGGCCGCTAAAGCTCAGGGCATACCGGTCCCCTTCCCGCGGCCGCGGGCTCGGGAGCAAAAAGCGGGGCGTCCCCTCCTGCGCCAGGCGGTCGAGGTGCGGCCCGGCCGGGTACGGAAGGCCGAGGAGCCGGCCGACCTTGTCGTACGCCTCACCGACGGCGTCGTCAAGCGTCCCGCCGAGAGGGACGAACGCGCCGTCCTCCGGCATGTAGACGATTTCCGTGTGGCCGCCGGAGACGACGAGGGCAACGAGGGGAAAGCGAAGCGGCCGGACGAACCGGTTGGCGTAGATGTGCCCGGCAAGGTGGTGCACGGCGATGAGCGGCACGTCCCGGGCGAAGGCGAGCCCCTTCGCCACCTGCACCCCGACGAGCAGGGAGCCGACGAGGCCCGGGCCGTGGGTGACGGCGACGGCATCGATCGCCGAAAGCGGCACGCCGGCGCGGCGGAGCGCCTCGTCGACGACGGCGATCACCGCCTCGACGTGCATCCGGGCGGCGATCTCCGGGACGACGCCGCCGAACACCCGGTGCCGGTCGATTTGCGACGCGACGACGTTCGCAAGCACCCGCTCGCCGTTTTCCACCACCGCCGCCGCCGTCTCGTCACAGCTCGTCTCGAGGGCGAGAATCCGCCGCGGCACCGTCCGTCCCCCCTTCGAGGTCCGCCCACAGGATGAGGGCGTCCTCCCCGTTGTCCTCATAATACCCTTTCCGGACTCCGGCCGGCCGAAACCCGAACTTGGCGTACAGCCGCTGGGCGATCGTGTTCGTGACCCGCACCTCGAGCGTCATCCGCCGCACCGAGTGGTCCCGCGCCACGTCGATGAGGTGCTGCATGAGCCGGGTGCCGTAGCCCCGTCCCCGGACGTCCGGCGCCACGGCGATGTTCGTCACGTGGGCTTCGTCGAAGACGAGCCACATCCCGGCGTAGCCGAGAATCCGCCCCGCCTGCTCGAGGACGAAATACCGGGCCAGCGGGTTGTGCCGGAGTTCGTGGCGAAACGACGCCTCGCTCCACGGCAGGGTAAACACCGCCCGATCCAGAGCCGCCACCGCCGGGACGTCGTCCTCCGTCATCGGCCGGAGGATCGGCTCCGCCGTCATCGCCCCCCGCCCCCCTCGCCGGCGCGGGCCCGCTCCGGCGCGCTCGCGAGAAGATAGGCCGGCTGATAGGCCGAAAGCGCCGCCACGTCCCCGGGCGGCACCGCCTCGCCCAGCCCGTACCGGGCGGCCCAGGCGAGCCGCGCCGCCCGCGGCGCCGCCCAGGCCGGCGGCACCAGGACGGCCCGGGCGCCGAAGGCCGCCCGCACCGCCGCCCCATCCGGCACCTCCGGATACGCGACCCAGTAGATCGGCGCCTCCGGCGTAAACGCCCCCCGCCGGGCGTACGCCGCGCCGGCGAAAGCACCGCCCCCTTCGCCGGCGGCTGCGCCGGCCGCTTCGCCGCCCCCTTTTTCGCCGGCTCCGCCGGCGCCTTCACCGAAGGGCGCGTCTCCTACCGCCCGGAGACCTCCGTCGGCGAGCTCGGCGACGAGCGCCGCCACCTCGATGACGCCCTCCGCGCGCTCCCGGACGAGGCGAGCCCCTTCCCAGCGATAGACCGCCGCATACGCCCGCCCCCGGCGGGCGTCGATGAGCGACACGATCCGCCCCGACACCCCCGGCGGGACGGCCAGCGCAAGGGCGGCAAGGCTCGAGACGCCGGTGAGCGGCACGCCGAGGGCGTAGGCGAGCGCTTTCGCCGCCGTCACGCCGATCCGGACCCCGGTGTACGACCCGGGCCCCCGGGCGACGACGATCGATTGGACGGACCGCTTGGCGACGCCGGCCCGGTCAAAGAGCGCCTGAAGCGCCGGGTAGAGCGCCTCGGCGTGGTTCAGGCGTGCCGCCGCCGTCCACTCCGCCAGGATGTGCTCCCCGTCGACGAGGGCGGCCGACAGGGGGAGCGCCGACGTATCAAAGGCCAGCGTCAGCATCATCGATCGCCTCCCGGATCGCCGGAAGCCGGTCGGCCGGCGCTTGAAGGTGCACCCGGCGGGGCCCGTCGCCGGCCCCTTCGAGGCGGAGGCGAAGCGCCTCCGGCGGCCAGAACGCTTCCCCGGCCTCCGGCCACTCGACGACGACCACCCCGTCGCCGGATAGATATTCGTCAAACCCGAGATCTTCCCCGGGCGGAAGGCGGTACAGGTCCATGTGATGCAGCGGCAAAACCCCCCGGTACGACTGGATGAGGACGAACGTCGGGCTTCGGACGGGCTCCGCCACCCCGAGCCCGGCGGCGAGGCCCTGGACGAACGTCGTCTTCCCGGCGCCGAGGTCGCCGTACAGGAGCAGAACGTCCCCCGGTCGGAGGGCCGCGGCCAGCTTTCGGCCGAACGCCCGCATCGCCTCCGGCGTCGGAATCGTGCGCGTCACCGCCTCACCGCCCAACGCAGAACCCTCCTTTCCCGCCCATCATACCGCAACTTCGGGCCGGAGAAAACGGCCGGCCGGCGGCGCGGCCGGAAGAAAAAAGAGCGGCCCGCCCGGACGAAAAAAGAGCGGCCCGCCGTCCGGCAAGACCGCCCCGTCGATCCCGTTTGGCTTTCTTACACCCGAAAGCGCTCGACCCGCTCCCGGAGCGATCGGGTCGCGTCGACCAGTTCCTCCAGCGTCTTTTTCAGGTCGCCGATCGTCGCGCTCGTCTCCTCGGAGGAGGCGGCCACCTCTTCGGCGCCGGCGGACGTCTCCTCGGCGAGGGCGGCCGCCGTCTGCGCTTCTTCGGCGAGCGCGCGGATGAGGGCTTTTTCTTCTTCGACCGCCCGGACGATCTCGCCGACCGCCTGCTCGACCTCCTGCATGAGCGCTTCGAGTCCGGAGAACGTGTCCCGGGCCGCCCGGGCGCCTTCGCCCTCCCGGGCGATCGCCGCCGCCCCGGCGGTGATCGCCTGTTCGACCGCCTCCATCGTCCGGAGAACGTCCCGGACGATCGCTTCGATCTCCCGCGCCGACTCGGCGCTCGATTCGGCGAGCTTCCGCACCTCGGCGGCGACGACGGCAAAGCCGCGGCCGTGCTCCCCGGCCCGGGCCGCCTCGATCGCCGCATTCAGGGCAAGGAGGTTCGTCCGGGAGGCGATCTCGCCGACCGCCGCGGCGATCTTCACGATCGAGCGCATCTTGTCGGCGAGCGCCCGGACCGCCTCGGCGTGCTCCGCCGACGTCGCCGACGCCCGCTCGACGCCGGCGACGAGGCCGTCGAGGGCGGCGGCGCTTTGGGCGAGGGCCACCATCGCCTGCTCCGCCCGCCGGTGGATCGCCTCGACCCGTTCCGCGACGAGCGCCCCGTGGCGATCGAGGGCGTGGACGCTTTCGTCCGTCTTCTGGGCGATCTGGGCGTGCTCCTCGGCGCCCCGGGCGATCTCCTCGATCGTCTGCGCCACCTGTTCCGTGGCGGCGGCGACGTCGTCGAACGCCGACCGAAAGCGCTCCGCCGTCTGTTCCGTAGCGGCGGCGTTTGCCTGCACCGCCCGGACGAGCGACCGGAGGTCCCCCACCATCCGGTCGAACGCCGCCGCGAGGCGCCCCAGCTCGTCCTGCCGGGTCAGGGCGATCTTCACCGTGAGATCCCCTCGGCCGACCGCTTCCGTCGCCTCAAGGAGGCGCGCCACCGGCCGCGTCACCGATCGGGACGTCAAAAGCGCTCCGAGGACGAGGAAGACGACGCCGGCGAGAAGGACGATGAGCATGAGCCGCGACACGTCCCGGACCGGCCCTAAGGCGAGCGCCTCCGGCATTTCGACGAAGACGGCATAGCCCCGCGTCGGGTCCGCGGCGTACGCCGCGAGCACCGGTTCGCCGAAGGCGTTTTTCGTCCTCAGCGTAAAGACTTTTCCCGCCTCGGCTTCCGCCTTATGGTCAAAGTAATGGGCGACGGCGCCGTCCTTGCGAATAAAGTCGAGGTCCCACTTCTCCCGGGGGAGCGCCGTCCCTTCGGCGTCGAACATTTGCGCCTGCAAGAGCCGCTCGTCGTCGGCGGCGGCGACGAGGCCGTCGCGGGTGAGGAGGAAGACCGTCTGCCCCTGGACCGACTGCCCCCGGAGCGTCGGCCAGAGGAGCTGGATGTTCACCTTGGCCGCGAGCACATACCGCACCCGGTCGAACAGATCGAGCGCCGGCGCGGCGTAGTTGATCTCAAAGAGCGTCGGGATCGCCTTGTTCGGCTCAAGGGGCCCGATGTAGCCGTCTTTGTTCTGGCCGCCTTCGAAAAAGGGTTCGTTTTTGAAGCTCACGCCGTCGCCGACCTTCTCCCCGTCGGCGGAAAACCCGAGGCGGGCGACGACCCGGCCGTCCAGATCGATCAGGGCGAGCTCCCGGAGCTGCTTCGAGGCGGATTTGATGTTGAGGAAGGTGAGCATCGCCTCGTTTTCGCTTTCGGTTTTCCCGAACGACTGGGCGACGGCCTTGATCTCATCGAGCAACATATCGTGAAACGCCGAAAGGCGCGCCAGCGTGTTTTGCGCCTTGGAGCGCATCTGGTCCATGATGCGCTCTTCCAGCTTGGCGGCGATGGTCGGCGTCACCACCGCCTGGAGCCCGATGGCGATGAAGACGATGACGATGAAAAACCGGGCCAAGATCTGAAACCGGAGCGAGCGGAAAAACGGCACGGCGCCAGGCGCCGACCGCGCCGGCCCCAACGGGTCTCCCGGCGAGACGCCGGCACCGCCGGATCGGTCCTCCGGCGCCCGCCGCCCGACCGATGCCCCGGCGCCTTGCATCGTCCGAAGCATGCGCCGAGCGGAAGCCCCCACCGCCTGAAGGCCCCGACCGAGGACCGGCCCGAGGCGCCCGAGCCAAGCGACGAACGTTCGAACGACCAGCCGCCCGATGGCGGCGACGCGCCGGCCGAAGCTCTGCGGATCGCCCATCGCAGTCCCTCCATTTCCCTCTGGAAGGGTTTATCGACATCTTTCGGCCGGCGTTTTATAGGACGTTCGAACGATCTCGACACCAAAAAACCGCTTCGGGAACCCCCGAAGCGGACGGGCCGGCGCCGGAGTCGGTCGGTCAGAAATCGACCAGGCCGAGGCTGATCATGAGCGCTTCGTTGACGCGGCTCATCACCTCGTCGTCGAGGTGGGTGATCTTGTCCGTGAGCCGCTGCTTGTCGATCGTGCGAATCTGCTCCAGGAGGATGACCGAATCCCGATCGAGGCCGTGGGCCTTGCCCGAGATCTCGACGTGCGTCGGCAGCTTCGCCTTCTGGATCTGCGAGGTGATGGCGGCGACGATGACCGTCGGGCTAAAGCGGTTGCCGATGTCGTTCTGAATGACCAGGACCGGTCGCATGCCCCCCTGCTCGGAGCCGACCACGGGGGAAAGATTGGCAAAAAAGACGTCGCCGCGCCGGACGATCATCCCTACACCCCGCTCACCATGCGCAAAATGGTGAGATCGGCTTCCTCTTCCGCCGGCTGCGCTTCCACCGCCATGACCAGGTTGATCCGGGCCATCTCCTGATAGCCGGCTTCCATCCGGGCTCTTAAGTGCTCCTTTCGCTTCTCCCAGACGTAGTGCCGCATCGCCTCTCGGATGAAGGCGCTCCGGCTGGACCGCTCCCGCTCGGCGAGGCCGTCCACCTCGGCCAGAAGGTCCTGCGGAACGCTCACGACGATCCGCTTGACCGCGCCTTCTTTGCCCAACCGATCCACCTCCGCCCGTCGCCCCGGCCCCGCGCCGGAAAGAGCGTCGATTTCCGCTGTGTAGCATTGTACCAGACGCCAGGCCCCGCCGCAAACGGTGTCGCGCCGGCTCCGGGCGGGCGCCGGGCCGCCGGCGGCGCTCCGACCGCCCCGGCCGCGGCGCCGGCCTTGCGCTCCGACCGCGCCGGCGGCGGCTTTATGCCCCGACCGCGCCGGCCGCGGGTCCGTCTGCTTCGCCCTCGACGACGACCCGCGGAATCCGCCGGGAAAGCCGCGTCACCACTTCATACGGAATCGTCCCGAGGGCTTCCGCCAGCGCCTCGGCGGTGATCGCCTCCGACCCCTGCCGGCCGATGACGACGACCTCCTCCCCCGGCGCTGCCTGCGGCACGTCGGTCACGTCGACGACGATCGCGTCCATCGTCACCCGGCCGACGACCGGCACCCGGCGCCCCCCGACGAGCACCTCGCCGCGGTTCGAAAACCGCCGATCGTACCCGTCGCCGTACCCGACCGGAACCGTCGCCAGGCGCCGGGGGCGGTCGGCGACGTACGAGCCGCCGTAACTCACCGCCGTGCCGGCCGGCACGTCGACCACCTGGGCGATCGACGAGCGTAGCGAGAGCACCGGCCGGAGCGCGATCCCGAGGCGCTCCAAAAAGCCCGGCGCCGGCGAAAGGCCGTAGAGGGCGATGCCGAGCCGGACGGCCGAAAGGCTCCGCTCCGGATAGCGGAGGGCGGCCGCACTGTTGGAAAAATGGAGCACCGGCGGCAAAAGCCCCGCCTCCCCGAGGGCGGCCGCCATCGCCTGAAAGCGGGCAAACTGGCCGTCCGCCGAGTCGCCGTCCAGATCGTCGGCGGCGGCGTAGTGGCTGTAGAGCCCTTCGACCTCCACCCGGCCGAGGCTTCTTAAAGCCCGGACGGCGTCCGCCGCCTCGTCCGGCGAACGAAAGCCGTAGCGGCGCATTCCCGTGTCGACCTTGAGGTGCACCCGAAGGGGCGGAAGGAGCGGTGAGAGCCCCTGCCGGATGAGGTCGACCTGATGGCGGTCAAACACGGTGAGCGTCAGCCCCTGCGCCTGGGCATCGGCGACGCACGAGGCCGCATACGGGCCGAAGACGAGCACCGGCGCGCCGATCCCCGCCGCCCTAAGCTCCAGCGCCTCGCCGACCGTGGCCACCGCCAGCGCTCCGGCCCCGGCCCTGAGGGCCGCCTCGGCGATCTCCCGGGCGCCGTGGCCGTAGGCGTTGTCCTTCACCACGGCGATGACGCCGGTCCCCTGCGGCAGGCGGGCGCGAATCGTCTGCAGGTTGTGCCGGAGGGCCGAAAGGTCGAGGACGATCGTCGTCGAACGGCAGGCGATCCGGCTCACGGGCCTCTCTCCTCATCGGCAAGGCATTCGTTCCTTCATCTTACCGCGAATCGGGGAGAAGAGGCAAGGAGGCCGCGGGCCGGATGGCCGCTATTTTTCCGCGGGGGCGAGGAGCGACTCGGCGACCCGGAGGAGGTCCTCCCGGGCCAGGTCGACCGTCGTGAGCTTGTAGTCGACGCCGCCGGCGGTCACCCGGAGCGTCGTGAGCTCGCCGATCCGGGTGAGGACGCCGATCGCCCCGCCGGAAAGCCACACCGGCTCGCCGCTCGGCGCCACGACCTCCACCGCCCGGGCCGGCTGGGCCGAGATCGTGAGGCGAAAGGCCCCGCCGTAGGTGAGGGTGTAGCTCCCGTCGGGTTTTTTCTCCACGCCGATGAGCTCCATCCCCGGCGGCCGCCAGAGGGGCTCCCGGTACTCGACGCCGGCCGAGGCGGGAGCCGTCTCACCGGCCGACGAAGACGGCTTTTCTCCGGCGGCGTCGGGCTTGAAATCCTCCGGCCTAAGCGGCGGATTCCACTCGAACCGGGAAAAGACGAGCACGACGAGGGGGCGGTCGTCGGCGTCAAGCACTTCCACCCGCTTCGGCGCGAGCGTCCGCTTGTCGAACCAGATCTTCTGCGTCGAAAGGAGGCGGTTCTGATATTCGGCCTTCACCCGGAAGACGTAGCCGTCGTCCGCCGCCTCGAACACGCGGGCGCCGTCGGCGGCGATGCTCCGGACGAGCGACTCGAAGAGGTAGACCTGACTCTGGTTTTCCGGCCAGCGGCTCTGAAAGCGGTACGTCTTCCCGAGGTTGGGCGTGACGACAAAGACGCCGTCGTCGTTTTTGACGATCACCTGCCGGATGCCGCCGGCGGCGTTCGAAAGCGACACGCGGTAGTACGCCGGCTTCAAATGCTTGACTTCGACGGCATAGTCGACCGGATGGGCGCCTGTGGCGATGGTGAGCGTCCCTTCCGCCCGATACCCCTGAATCGACTTCGCCTTCCGCTCGAGGTCCTGAAGCACCCCCTCGGCGTCTTTCTTGCCGCCGCATCCGGCGAGCATGCCCGGCACCATCAGAAAGGCCAAAAGCGCCCACACCATGCGCGCCGTCCACCGTCGGGCCACGCGCTCCACCCCTTCCCGAGGACTTCGTCATCCCATGTCTATGTCCAAGCGGGGGGCGCTAGACCACCGCTCGACGATCGCCACGGCGACGGTGTGGGAACGCTCATGGGAAATGGCGACGTGAATCCGGACGTCGCCCGGGGCGCCGAGCGCCGCCTTCAACCGGTCCCCCTCCACCCGGACCGCCGGACGGCCGCCGGGGCCGGGAAGGAGGCTTATGTCCTGAAAGGAAAACCGCCCGCCGATGCCCGTTCCGAGGGCCTTCGCCAGGGCTTCCTTGGCCGCAAAGCGGCCGGAGACGAACTCCAGCCGGCGCCGCCCCTCGGCCGGAAGCGCCGCCCGTTCCGCCGGCGTGAGCACCCGCTCGATGAAGCGCGGACGGCGTTCGAGCAGGCGGGCGAGGCGGGCCTGGTCGACCAGATCGATGCCGACGCCGACGATCACGCGCCTTCCCTCCCGGAAGTTTTTCCGTGTGGTATACTGAGTGTATAAAAAAGAACGCGACCGAAAAAAGGAGTCAGGCCATGGCAGCCCACGACCGTCCGGAGGCGGCGTTCGAGCTCGTCGATGACGCGGACCTCGGCCTCAAGATCCCGCAGCTCAAAAAGCCCTTCGAGGCGTTCACCCCGGCGGAAAAAGACGCCCTCGCCCTCGAGCTGGAAAAGCTGAGCGGCCTCATCCCGGACCGCATCCGGGCCCTCGAGGCCCGTTACCTCGCCCTCTTTCGGGAGGCCGAAGCGGCGGGCGAGGCGGACGACGCGGCATTTTTCGAAGCGCTCGAGCGGGCCGGCGCCGTCGCCCGGAAGATCGCCGAGCTGAACACCCTCTACTACGCCATCCAGGGGGAATTTTTGACGACGTACGTCGGCTGAGATCGCCGAACCGCCGTCCAAACGCAAAGCGCCGCAGCGTCATGCCGCGGCGCTTTGCGTTTCTCGCTCGGACCCTCTTTGCCCCGCTTCGTTTCACATGAACTCCGCTTCGATCTCCCGGATCGTCGCCTCGTCCATCGGACCGGCGGCGATGTCCCGCATCTTCCAGTCGATGCCGAGGAGGGTCTGGAAGTCCGGCCGCTTTTCGACGTAGAGGATGCCGTGAACGTGGCCGCCGTGCTCCTTCACGACCCGGATCGCCTCCTCCCGCGTCGGGAGCGGCTCCGGCACGTCGACGAGGTGCTCGCGGTAGAAGTCGTACGTATTCACCTTGTTGTACGTCACGCACGGCGAAAGGACGTTCACGAGCGAAAAGCCCTTGTGCTTGATCGCCGCCTCGATGATCTCCGTCATGCGCTTCACGTCGCCGGAGAAGGCCTGGGCGACGAACGTCGCCCCGTTCGCGAGGGCGATCGAAAGCCCGTCCATCGGGTATTCTTTGTTCCCCTTGACGGTCGTCTTGCTGACGAAGTTGTGGGGGCTCGTCGGCGACGTCTGGCCCTTCGTCAGGCCGTAGATGCTGTTGTCCATGACGAGGTAAGTGATGTCCATGTTTCGCCGGACGGCGTGGACGAAGTGCCCGGCGCCGATGCCGTAGCCGTCGCCGTCGCCGCCGGTGACGATGACGTGCATCTCCGGCGCCGCCAGCTTCGCCCCCTGGGCGACCGGAAGCGCCCGGCCGTGGATCGTGTGGAAACCGTAGGCGCGGGTGTACTCCGGCAGCTTGCTCGAGCAGCCGATGCCGGAGACGATGATCACCTCGTGGGGGTGGAGGCCGAGGTTGACGAGGGCCCGCTGCAGGCCGGCCATCACGCTGAAATGGCCGCAGCCCGGGCACCACGTCGGCTGGTCGCCCTTGTAATCTTTAAGCGTGGGCTTCTTGAGCTCGACGGACACGATCGAGCACCTCCTTGACTTCCCCGGCCACCCGCGTCACCCGGAACGGATTTCCGTCGTACTGGGTGATGGCCGTCGACCGGTCGTGAATCGGGAAATGCTGCCGGAGCCACTGCAGGAGCTGACCGGAGTAGTTGTTTTCCACCGTGATGATCATCCGCTTGCCGGCGAGATAGGGCCGAAGTTCTTCCACCGGAAGCGGCTTCAGCTGCTGGATAAAGAGCCCGCCGACGGTCACGCCGTCGTCTTCCCGAAGCCGCCGGGCGACCTCCTCGATCACGCCTCGGGCCGAACCGACGCCGACGAGCATGACGTCCGCCTCGCCGTCCTGGACGTAAAACGGGCGGCTCAGGCGGGCCGTCTTCACCTTTTCCATCCGCTTCTGCATGATCTTCGTCCGGATGACCGGATCTTCCGTGATGTAGCCGTCCTCGCCGTGCTCGTTCGAGCTTGCCGTATGGACGCCGTAGGGGTTGCCCGGTAGCGCCCGCGGCGAGATGCCGTCTTCGGTGAAGCGGTAGCGCTTGAAGATGAACTCGCCGTACTTCTTCGCTTCCTCCGGCGTGACGATCTTCCCCCGGTCGATCGGCACCCGCTTCGCGTCGATCCGCGGGATCGTCGTCCGGTTCATCGAAAGGACGAGGTCGAGGGCGAGGATGACCGGCGTCTGATACCGCTCCGCCAGATTGAACGCTTCGGCGGCGACGTAGAACGCGTCCTCGATGCTCGATGGGTAGACGACGATCCGCGGGATCTCGCCGTGGGTGGCGAAGAGCATGTGGAAAAGGTCGCTCTGCTCGTGCTTCGTCGGCAGCCCCGTCGACGGGCCCGCCCGCTGGGAGTCGACGATGACGATCGGCGTCTCGCTCATCGCCGCCATCCCGAGGGCTTCCGTCTTCAGGGACATCCCGGGGCCCGACGTCGACGTCATCGCCCGGGCGCCGGCGTACGCCGCCCCGACGGCAAAGGTGATCCCGGCGATCTCATCTTCCACCTGGAGGATCGTCCCGCCGACCGCCGGAAGGTGCGCCGCCATCCACTCCATGATCTCCGACGCCGGCGTGATCGGGTACGCCGAGAGGAAGCGGCAGCCGGCCATGAAGCTGCCGAACGCCGTCGCTTCGTTCCCGGAGATGTAGAGCCGCTCGGTCGACCGCGGAAGCGGCTCGAGGCGCTTCATCCGATCGGCGAGGTGCTCCCGGACGAGGGCGTAGCCTTTGTCGACCGCCGCCTTGTTGGAGGCGATGACTTTTTCCCCTTTTTTCTCAAACTGCTTCTCGATGAAGGCGTAAAACTCTTCCACCGGCAGCGACACGAGGGCGCCGCTCATGCCGAGGGCGATCATGTTCTTTGCGAGGGGGTTTCCGAGCTCCGTTGCAATCGCTTTCAACGGAAAGACGGCAAGAAGATACCCGTCCTCTTCCCGAATCGCCGTCTCCTTCCCTTCCTGGATGACGATCGCGCCGGGCCGAAGCTCGTGGCGGTTGACCGGAATCGTCTCGTCGTCGAGGGCCAGCAAGATGTCGACGAAGTCGCCGGCGTGCTGCGTCGGGTACGGCGTCGCCCGAAGCTTGTAGTTCGTGTGTCCGCCTTTGATCCGGCTCATGAACTGCTTGTACGTCGTCACGTAGTAGCCGTAACGAAAGAGCGTCCGGGCAAAAATCTCCCCGGTGGAGTCGATGCCTTCGCCCTGCTGGCCGCCGACCTTCCACTCGAGGGTGCGGATCGTCTCCACGCCCGCCGCCTCCTTTCCGGTTCGGTGTATCAGTACAGATCGCGCCCGTGTTTGATACACCTTTTGCATTTCTACGTTTATTGTAGAGGAAAGGCGGCAGAAGGGCAATATGACAGAAATACATCTTTCCTTAAAACAGCTCCCCTGCGAGGGCAAATCAAAAGCCGGCGGTCATCCGCCGGCGCGGCCTTCCAGGCGGGCGGCGTACGCTGCCGCCGCCGCCGGAAGGAGGGCGGCCAGGTGGGGCTTGAGCGCGGCCACTTTGGCCTCGGCCGCCTCCGGCGCAAGGCCCGCCTGGCGAAAATAGGCGTAGGTGGAGAGCACCTCCAGAAACGACGCCGGTTCGGCGATGAGCGACCGGTAGAGCTCGGCGTCGATCGGAAAGCGGTACCCGTCCGCCTCGAGCCGGGCCAAAAACGACCGCCCCCGCTCCGTCAGGCGGTATTCGTACCCGTCCGGGCCCGTCCGCTCTTCGACGAGGCCGTCTTCGACGAGCCGATCGATCGCCTCCTGCAGCGTGTGGGCGTACGGCCCGAAGTGATGGTACTGAAAGGGGTAGGGAAACGGCGCGCCGGAGACTTTCAGAAGATGCACCGTCTTCTGAAGTCTCTTCCGGCCGACGATCGGCGCGATGGACAGCATCTTGAGCAGGGCATGGGTCGAGCGAAACACGTCGACCATCCCCGATCCCCCCTTCCCGCGGTGATATCGGCGTCTTCCGGCCGGGCGCCGGCGCCGCCGTTTTTTGGCCTATTTTAACGGAGCGCCCGAAGCCGCGCGGCCATCTCTTCCCGGATCTCCCGCGGGACGTACACCCGCCGGTAGGCGTGCCGGTGCTCGCGGAGAAAACGAATGAGCTCCGAAGCCCGGGAAAGCTCCACCGCCCGGCCCTCCCGGTCGATCATCCAGACGGCGACCATCGACTCGGCGTCGCCGTCCGCCGGCGCCGCGGCGCTTTCGCCCCCCGGAGCCCGGGCATCGTCCTCCGCCGGCGCCGGGACCTCCCCGACCGCCGTCCCGCCGGCGCCGCCTTTTTCCGAACCGTCGCTTTCTTTTTTCGAACCGCCGACCGCCGCCGGCCTCCGGCCAGCCGGCAGAAGATAAGGATCTTTGTACGGGATCGTCTCTTCGGTGTCGAGGAAGAGGGCATATCGGCCGGGAATCGGCCGGCCGTCCGGCCCGGCGAGGCCCCGGGCCCGCAGGCGATCGGCCGCCTCCTCATGCAGTTCGTAGAGGCGATCCGTCGGCAGGCCCCCTTCCGGAAGCGGAAGCGCTTTGTAGAGGTCCCGGGCGACGAGGCGACGGCTGAGCGTCCGAAGGACGGGGTCGGGGTGCTCCTGCCAGTCGAAAAACGCCGACCACACCGTCGCGTCGGTCAGAGAGAGGAACGCCCCGAGGATCGCCTCCGCCGCCTGCTCCGGATCCCGGCGGGCCCGGAGGGCGAGCACCGCCCCGAGCGCCGGCGGAAGCGTAAGCGCCCCCGCCTCGGCGAGTTCCGCCGCCCGCAGCAGCAGATGCTGGACCATGAGTTCCGCCGCCCGGGTCGTCTTGTGCAGATAGACGTGGCGGTACATGTAGAAGCGGGCCATCATGAAATCTTCCGCGATGCTGAGCCCCTTTTCCAGGTCGAGGCCGACTTCCGCCTCGACGCTCCCCTCCCGAGGGACCGACACGCCGAGGCGGAGGGAGTGGATGAGCCACTCCAGGTCGAGGGCGCCGTAGCGGGCGCCCGTCATGTGGGCATCCCGGAGGAGGTAGTCCGTCCGGTCGACGTCGAGCTGGCTGGATAGGAGCTTCACGATCACCCGGTTGGCGTGGGAGCGGCCGATGACGTCGGCGACCTCCTGGGCAAGCCCCGGCCGTTCGGCTTCGAGCGCGCGGGTGACGGCCGTGCCGCCGGTGACGATGAGGCGGCTCCACGCCTCGTGGTGGACCCCCGTCACCGCCTCGATGGCGTGAGAGAGCGGCCCGTGGCCGATGTCGTGCAAAAGCGCCGCCGCCATGGCAAGCAGCCGATCTTCCTTCAGGCGCTCGCCGCCGGGCGCCGCCCGGCGCGCCCCCTCATCGGCGAGCAGCCGGTCGACGAACCGCTTCATGAGGTGGGCCACGCCGATGGAGTGGCTGAAGCGGGTGTGGGTCGCCCCGGGATAGGTGAAAAACGAAAGGCCGAGCTGGCGGATGTGATGGAGCCGCTGGAACTCCGGCGTGTCGATCAGCCGGACGATGAGGCCTTCCGTCTTCAGGTCGAACTGGATCAGGTTGTGGACCGGATCGCGAATGGTCTTCATGGCGGCCTCCCGCTTCGCGCCGCGCCCGATCGCCGCAGGGCGCGCCTAGACGCCGGTCCGCATCATCGCCCGGACCGTCCGCAAAAACTCCTCCAGGATGTCCGGATCGTCTTCCTTCAGGCGCGGAATGACGCACGTCCGGATGTGGCTCTCCAGGATAAGACGGGCCACCGCCGACAGGGCGTTTTGCACCGCCGTGATCTGATGCAGGATGTCGTCACAGTACGCGCCGGCGTCGATCATCCCTTTGATGCCCCGAACCTGCCCTTCGATGCGGTTCATCCGCCGCTCGAGATCCCGGCGAAGCTGCGGCGAGATCTTGCCCCGCCGGCCGCTCGGGAGATGGCAGGTGATGGCCCCCGCCTCGCCGGCCTCCGGCGCCTCCCGGTCGGGACGGGGGTCGGCGCCGGTCGACGCGACGGGCGGGTTCAGATTGCGCTGTTCGTCCATCGAAGTCCCCCGCCGCTTGCCTTTTCCCCGATTCTAACATGCTCCCCACCGGTATACAAGGCGCCGGCGGCGCGTACAAAACGAATATGGCATAATGGAAGGCGCCATCCAGCCAGAATTCGATCCGGACATCCGGAAAGGAGCCTTGGGCCTTCATGCCGAAAGCGGTCCTGACCGGCGGCGGCACCGCCGGGCACGTCATGCTGAACCTCACTCTCATCCCCCACCTCCGGGCGCGGGGGATCGACGTCGCCTATATCGGTTCGCGGGACGGCCTCGAGCGCCGGCTCCTCGCCGCCGCCGCGCCCGACGTGCCGTATTACGCCGTGTCCACCGGCAAGCTCCGGCGCTATTTCGACTGGCAAAACTTCAAAGACCCCTTCCGCGTCGCCGTCGGCGTCGTCGAAGCCGCCCGGCTGCTCGGCCGCCTCCGGCCCGACGTCGTTTTTTCCAAAGGCGGCTTTGTCGCCGTCCCGGTCGTCCTCGCCGCCCGTCTTCGGGGCCTTCCGGTCGTCGCCCACGAATCGGATCTCACGCCGGGGCTCGCCAACCGGATCGCGCTCCCCTTCGTCCGGGAAGTGCTCGTCACCTTTCCCGAGACGAAAGCGCGCCTCAAGCACCCGCGGGTGCGCCTCGTCGGCGGCGTCGTCCGGGAGGCGCTTTTTGACGGCCGGCGGGAGGAAGGCCGCCGCCTCTGCGGCTTTTCGTCCCCCGAGGACCGGGCCCGGTCCGGGCGGGCCAAACCGGTCCTCCTCGTCACCGGCGGAAGCCTCGGCGCCCGGAAGCTCAACGAAGCGCTCCGGGCGCGCCTCGACGATTTTCTCGCCCGCTACGCCATCATCCACCTGACCGGCGAACAAGGGTACGATCCGTCCTTGCGGCGGCCGGGCTACTGCCAGTTCGCCTTTGCCCGCGAGGAGCTTCCCCACCTCTTTGCCGCCGCCGACCTCGCCGTAAGCCGCGCCGGCGCCAACACGATCTTTGAACTCGCGGCCCTCGGCATCCCGATGCTCCTCGTCCCGCTTTCCCGGGCGCAAAGCCGCGGCGATCAGATCGAAAACGCCCGCTCCTTCGAGCGGCGGGGGCTCGCCCGCGTGCTCCCCGACGAGGCGGTGACGCCGGAGGCGCTCCTTCAGGCCGTCACGGCGCTTGAAACGGAGGCCGAGGCGATCCGCCGCCGCCTGCTCGAGGCGCGGGACGGGCTCATCGCCCGGTCGGAAGCCGTGGCCGACGTCATCGCCGCCTACGCCGGGGGGACATCCCCCGACTGAACCGCCGCGCCGCGTTGACATTTGCATTTTTGCGCGGGCGGGCCCTCGACGGGACGGCGATGTCGGGCACCTTTCCGGGCTCCTTCGCATAGGTTGAAAGCGTGACGATGGCCCGGCCCGCCCGCAATCGGGAGCGCCCGGTTTCGGTCAGACGGGCCGGGGGCGACCGACAAAGGAGGGAACACGCGGATGGCCGAAAGCGCCCGCCCGACCGCCGCCTCGGAAGAACCCCCCCGCCCGCTCGTCATCGGGGATCCGTTTCCGGCGATGACGGTCGCGACGACCCACGGCACCCTCACCCTGCCGGATCACTACCGGGGGCGGTGGTTCGTCCTCTTCAGCCACCCGGGGGATTTTACGCCGGTGTGCACGACCGAATTTCTGTCGTTCCAGCGCCACCTGCCGGAATTTCAGAAAATGAACACCGAGCTCATCGGCCTCTCCGTCGATCAGGTGTACGCCCACCTGAAATGGGTCGAATGGATTCAGCAGAAATTCGGCGTCCCGATCACCTTCCCGATCATCGCCGATCCCCTCGGCGAAGTCGCCCGGCGGCTCAACATGCTGCCGAAGGCGAGCCCCCGCACGGTCCGGGCCGTCTTCATCGTCGACGATGAGGGCATCGTCCGCCTCATCCTCTCCTACCCGGAAAACGTCGGCCGAAACATCCCCGAAATCGTCCGGGCCGTCCGAGCCCTCCGGGTGGCCAAAGAAGAGCGCGTCTCGACGCCGGCCAACTGGCCCCACAACGAGTGGATCGGCGCCAACGTCTTCGTCCCGCCGGCCGGCTCCGTCGCCGAAATCCAGAAACGGATGGAGCAGCTCAAAAAAGGCGAGATCCAGTGCTACGACTGGTGGATGTGCTACCGGCCGCCGACCGGCCGGAGCGACGGCTGACCGGAACCGGACGCCCGCAAGCCGGAGGCTTTCCGGCGCAAAAAAGCCCGCCCTGGGGCGGGTTTTTCTTCTGAACCGAGGGCCGGAAGAAAGCTACGGTGCGGCGGGATCCGACACGGGCGCGGCGGGACCCGTCGCGGGCGGCCCTTCCGCCGGCCGCGCGGGCGGCCCTTCCGCCGGTCGCTCCGGCGGACCGCTCCCGCCGCGCTCCGGCGGTCCGCCTTGGAAGCCCGCGGTTCCGGCCGCCTGCGGTTCCGCCGAACCGTCGGCCCGGCGCTCCGCCGGCGCCGAAACCTCCCGCTCCGGTGGCCGGGCGGCGAGATACGCCTCCAGCGTCCCGTACCGCTCCGCGATCGCCCGGGCGGCGTCGACGCCGACGTAGCGCAGATGCCACGGTTCGTACATGTACCCCGTGACCGATTCCTGGCCTTCGGGATAGCGGATGATGAAACCGAACGTCGGCGCGTGAGCCTGGAGCCACCGGCCGGCCGCCGACGCTCCAAAACACGGCTCGAGCAGGCAGCGGCGGCTACGATCGGCGACGTCGATGGCGAGCCCCGTCTGGTGCTCGCTCATCCCCGGCGGAGCGCTGACCTTCAAGGCTTCCGCCTCGCCTTTCCGCCGCACGTTGGCTTCGAAAATCTGCTTTTGCAGCTCATACGAACGAAAGGCCGACACGCCGATGAGGCGAATCCCGTCCGCTTCGGCGGCCCTAACGAGCGCCTCGATCGCCCGAGCCGCCTCCCGGCGCATGAGCCGCCCCTCGTCGCCTTCCGGCTTGTCGAAGGGGATGGCGACCGGAACGAGATCCGGCGGGCGAAAATCCGGCGGCAGCCGGTGGGCCTTGTTCACCAGGACGAGGAGCGACAGGGGATCCGCCACCTCGGTCACCGCTGCCGGAACTTTGAACGGATCCGCCGCCCCGGCCCCGCCTGCCGGCGAAGGGCCGCTCCCGGCCGCGCCCGCCGGTGAGAGGCCCGCGCCGCCGGCTCCCGTTCCGCTCCCGGCAGGATCCGGCGCCTCGCTCTCCGGCGGGGCAGACGGGGAGCCCTCCGATCGGCCCGCTCCCGGGCCTTCAGAGCCCGAAGCGGCATCGCTCCCCCCCGGGCGGGGGGGAGTCGGCGCCGCCGGTGCCCCGCCGCCCGCGACCGCCCCCGCCCCGCCGGCGCCGAGCCCCGGCGGCTCCACAGCGGATCCGGAGCGCCCGATCCCGTCAGCGAAGCCGAACTTAAGCCCGACGAACGCCGCCGCCAGCGCCACGGCCAGCGCGCCGACGGCGACCGCAGCCATCCGCCCCATTTTTTCACCTCCGCCCGTCCGGATCCTTCCGCCGCCATCCCGGTTCCGCTTTCCCGGCCCGGCTCGGCCCTTCGTCGCCTGGCGCCGCCCTTTTCCGGGGACGGCCCGCCGGCCCGCTTGCCTCGGAGCCGTCAGCGGATGTCCGTCGCCGCCGCTTCGTCGACGATGACGGTGACGCGCGGATGATGCTTCAGCACCGACGCCGGAAGATCCGGCAACGGCCCCTCGTGATACAGGCGCCGGATCGCCTCCCGTTTCGACGGCCCGCTCGCGAGCAGGAGGATCTCCCGCGCCTCGAGGATCGTCCCGAGGCCCATCGTCACCGCGTGGGTCGGCACGTCTTCCGGCCGCTCGAAAAAGCGGGCGTTCGCCTCCCGGGTCGAGGCGGTGAGCGCCACGACATGCGTCCGGGCATCGAACGGCGTTCCCGGTTCGTTAAAGCCGATGTGGCCGTTCGTGCCGATCCCGAGAAGCTGCAGATCGATGCCGCCGAGTTCCCGGATGTGCGCTTCATAACGGGCGCACTCCGCCTCGAGGTCGGCGGCCGTCCCCCGGGGGATGTCCCAGGCGTCCGCCGGCAGATCGACATGATCGAACAGCTGCTCCCGCATAAAGCGGGCGTAGCTCTGCGGATGGTCCGGCGCGAGGCCGACGTACTCGTCGAGGTTCACCGTCCGAACCCGGGCAAACGAAATCTCACCCCGCCGGAACGCGTCGACGAGGCGCCGGTACGTCCCGACCGGAGTCGATCCGGTGGCGAGCCCCAGCACAAGATCGGGTTGGGCCTTCATCCGTTCGATGATGCGCCGGGCAGCCTCCTCGGACATCGCGTCGTAGTCCCGGACGACGATCCACTCCATCCCCGTTTCCTCCCCGGGTCCCAGAATCGGCCCCCTTCCCGCGCCCTGGCGGCGCCGCCGCAGCCCGCCGGGATTCGTTCCGGCGGACCGCCCAGGGGCGGCCCGGCAGCTCGCCGACGGCGGTCCGGTGGCCCGAACGGTGTGTCGGGCCGGCGACCGGCCGAAGCGCCGTCCGGCGTGCGGCCCGGCAGCCCGCCCGGAGCGCCACCCGGCAGCCCGCCGATGGCGGCCCGGCGGCCCGCCGGAGCGTCGTCCGGCGACCCGGCCGGGGGCGACCCGACGCCAGCGGCCCGGTCGGAGCCGTTCTCAGTGTACACCGGCGGAAGGCGACCGGAACTGCCGCGTTTTGCACCGGTGGCGGAACGGACGGCCCCTCGGTCGCCCTGCCTTCCGCTCTTTCCGCCTTGGCCCGTCACAGGAGAACCCGATCGAAGACGTCGCCGAATTCCCCGCGCCGCTTTTCAAAGTAAGGCCGGCGCACCCGATCGATCACGCCGCCCCCCAGGCAGACCTCGTCGTCATAAAAGACGACCGACTGTCCCGGCGTGATCGCCCGCTCCGGCGTCTCAAAGCGGACGAAGGCCCGCCGCTCGTCCAGCACCTCCACCTCCACCGGCCGGTCCGGCTGCCGGTAGCGGAACTTCGCCGTCGCCCGAAAGACCCGATCCGGCGGCGTCCCGGCGATCCAGTGGACGTCTTCCGCCAGGAGCGCCGTGGCGAAAAGCGCCGGGTGATCCCGCCCCGCCGCCACGTACAGCCGGTTGTGGACGAGGTCTTTTTCCGCCACGAACCACGGCCCCGGCCCGAATCCGCCGCCAATCCCGAGGCCATGCCGCTGGCCGTAGGTGTAGTACATGAGCCCCTCGTGCCGGCCGAGGACCCGGCCGTCGTCGACGTTCACGATCTCGCCGGGCTGAGCCGGCAGATACGCCTGGAGGAACTTCCGGAAATCCCGCTCGCCGATGAAGCAGATGCCCGTCGAATCTTTTTTGTCCGCCGTCGCGAGCCCCGCCTCCCGGGCGATCCGCCGCACCTCCGCTTTCGTGAGCGCTCCGATGGGAAAAAGCGCCCGGGAAAGCTGGGCCTGAGACAGCTGGTGGAGGAAATACGACTGATCCTTCGCCGCATCGACGCCCCGGAGAAGGAGCACCCGCCCCCCTTCCCGGCGTACCCGGGCGTAATGCCCCATCGCCACGTAATCCGCCCCGAGCTTGAGGGCCTCCTCGAGAAAATCGCCGAATTTGATCTCCCGGTTGCACATCACGTCCGGGTTCGGCGTCCGCCCCCGGCGGTATTCTTCCAGGAAGTAGGCGAACACCTTCGCCCGGTACTCCGCCTCCAGGTTCACCGCGTAGTACGGGATGCCGATCGCCTCCGCCACCCGCCGCACGTCGGCAAAATCCTCCTCCGCCGTGCAGCGGCCGGCGGCGTCCGGCTCCGTCCAGTTGCGCATGAACACGCCGACGACGTCGTACCCGGCCCGCTTCAAAAGGAGCGCCGCCACCGACGAATCGACGCCGCCCGACATGCCGACGACGACCCGTTCCGCCACCGTCCTCCCTCCTTTCGACACCGCCCGCCCGATTCGACACTGCCCCGCTCGCTCCGAACCGCGGTGCTTCCGCCTCGATCTCGCCACCCGATGCGCCGGTTCCGCCTCGCCGGATGCCCCAAGCCTTTGGCCCCAAAACCGCCTCGCCCGGCGCCCGGCCGCGCCGTCCTGAGGCCCCGAGCTTCCGCTCCGTGCGCCTTTCAGCCCCGTGCGCCCTTCCGCCCCGTACGCCCGGTCACGCCGCACGTGAGGAACATACGTCGTGGGACTCGAAGCCTTCCGCCTCGTGCGTCCGGTCACGCCTCGCCTTCCCGAAGCGGGTACCAGCCAAACCCGATCGTCCCCTCGCCGACGTGGGTGGCGATGACCGGACCGAACGTCGACACGACGACGTCGAGGTGATCGTAACGCTCGCCGAGGCGCGCCTGCCAGCGGAGCGCCTCCCCCGGCACGTTGGCGTGGATGATCGCCACCCGGGCCCGCGGGACATTCCGCACCGCCTCGTCGAAAAGCTCGAACACCCGGGCGACGGCCTTTTTCTCCGTCCGCACCTTCTCCAGCGGCACGATCCGGCCGGCCACGAAGTGGAGGATCGGCTTCACCTGAAGGAGGCTTCCCACCACGTACTGGGCCATGTTCAGCCGCCCGCCCCGATGGAGATAGGAAAGGTCGCGGACGAGAAAAAGCGCCCGCATCCGGTCCCGGACGTCCTCCATGTGGCGGACGATCTCCTCGACCGGCCGGCCGGCCTCGGCGAGGCGGATCCCGGCTTTCAAGATAAACGCCATCGGATACGTGGTGATCTTCGCATCGATCACGTGTACCGGAAAGCCGACCATCGCCGCCGCCTGACGGCTCGTCTCCACCGTACCGCTGATGCCACCGGAGAGGTGGACGGCGATGCCGACGTCGTATTCCGCCTTCAGCCGCTCGTACAAGGCGACGAAATCGCCGAGGGACGGTTGTGACGTCGTCGGCGGCGCCGGCGATTCCCGGACGAGGCGGTAAAACGTCGCCTCGTCGATCTCCTCCCCTTCGCGATAGCTCCGGTCGCCGAAGACGACGCTGAGCGGCACGATGTGAATTCCTTTTTCCTGCGCAAACGCGGGCTCCAGGTAAGCGGTCGAATCGGTAATCCACGCGATGCGGGCCAACGAGCCCGACCTCCCCGGTCCGCACCTTCCGGCTTCGGTTTCCGGGCCCCCGCTTCCGGCTTCGCCTTCCCGGCCTTCGCTCCTTCTGGCCCATCGCCGGCTTCTCGCCGAAACGCACCGCGGCCTCTTACCGAAGCGAACTGCAGCCGCTTGCCGAAGCGAACCGCGGCCTCTTGCCGATGCGCACCACGGCCTCTTGCCGAAGCGAACCGCGGCTTCTTGCCGAAGCGCGCCGCAGCCGCTTGCCGATGCGCACCGCGCGGCTTTCCGCCGGAACCCGTCGTCGGCGCCCGCCGGAAGGCGCTTTCGTTTATCCGGATTGTATCAAATCTCGAAGCGCCGCAAAACCGGAGCGGCGCCCCTCGGAGCTTACCCCCGTCCCTCGGCGTCCGGGCGGCGGTCGGCTCCCGCCTCCCGCCGGGGCGCCCGTTCCCGGATGACGGCGCCGGCGTAGCGGCGCTCGAGCGTCTCCAGCACCCGGGGCGTCTCATCCCGGGAACCGCCGTCCCGGGCGAGCAGCGTGATCGCCACCCCCCGCCGCCGGGCGGAGCGGACGAGGCTGCCGACGACATGCTCCAGCTCCCCGGCGGCGTCTTTTGCTTCCAGGCGGATGATGAGCGCCCGATCCCGCCCGGCGGCCCGAACGGCCAGGCCGCCGAAAATGAGCGCCAGAAGCACCAGCCAGCCGGCCATCGCAAGGCCGATCCACAGCGCCTCGGTCATCGCCGATCCCTCCTCATCCCATGTCTATGCGGGATGAAGAGGGGCCAGTTCAGCGCTTCAGCCAGTCTTCCTCGAGCGCTCGGATGATGAGCTGCTTTCGATCGGGAATGCGGAGCTTCGACAGGATGCTCGAAATGTGGTTTTTCACCGTCTTGTCGCTGATGCCGAGCGCCCGGCCGATGTCCCGGTTGGTGAGCCCCCGGACGATCAGCCGGAGCACCTCTTTTTCCCGATCCGTGAGGCGGTGCCACGGATCGGCCTTTTTGCCCCCCTCGACGATCTCTTCGCCGACGAGCCCTTCGCTCAGCCGACGAAGGCGGCGCATTTCGTTGATCACCATCGGCGTCAGCCGCGGATGTATGTACCCTTCGCCGCGCGCCACGAGCCGAACGGCCTCGACGAGCGTCTCGGCGTCGACTTCTTTGAGCAAATACCCCGTGGCGCCGAGCTGGAGCGCCCGGTAGACGTACTGGGCGTCGTCATGGATCGAAAGGACGATGATCTTGGCGTCCGGATGCCGCTCGTGGATCACCCGCGTCGCTTCGACGCCGTTTAGGTTCGGCATGTTGATGTCCATGAGGATCACGTCCGGCCGAAGCGCTTCCACGAGCCGGAGCGCCTCTTCGCCATCCCCCGCCTCGCCGACGATCTCCAGGTCTTCTTCCATCTCGAGGATGCGCTTTAACCCCTCCCGAAACAGCGTGTGGTCGTCGGCGATCAGGAGGCGGATCGGCAGCCTCTCTCTCATCCGTCGTCCCTCTCTGTCTTGTCTTCCGGCCCTTTTGCCGTTCCGGTCCCCTGATCGTAGATCGGCACCTCGATCCGGAGATCCGTCCCGGCGCCGGGGCGGGTCTGGATGTCGATCTCACCGCGGAGGAGCTTGACCCGCTCCCGGATGCCCATGAGGCCGAACGTCGGCCGATCCTTGAGCGCCTCGAGGTCAAAGCCTTTGCCGTTGTCCTTGATCCGGAGGCGCACTTTGAGCGGCAAAAATTCAAGGACCAGCTGGACCAGGGTCGCCTCGGCATGTTTGACGACGTTGTTCAGCGCCTCCTGGATCATGCGAAACAGGGCCACCTCGATCATCGGCTTCAGGCGCTCTTCCCGCCCGTGCACCCGGAATTCGATGTAAAAAGGGTATTTTTCGTTATACTCTTCAACGAGGCGCTTGACCACCGGCACGAGGCCGAGGTCGTCGAGGGCCATCGGCCGAAGGTCGTAGATGATCCGCCGCACGTCGGCCAGCGACCGCCGCACGCTTTCCCGAAGCGCCCGAAGCTCCGCCCGGACGGCGTCCAGATCGCCACCATCGAGCGTTGTCAACATCGGATGTAAAATCCCCAATAGCAGCGGATAAAGATTCCCCAAAATCACCGGCATGATTTCCTCAAAATCATCGGGATGAATTCCCCACCCCTGTGTCGAACTATGGCACCTGCCATCACTTTTGGGGAGGTGCCGGTGATGAGGGAGAGTGAGAAGATGGAGATCAGGAAGCTGTATGAGGAGGGCGTCAGCATCTCGGAACTGGCCAGAAGATACGGCCATGACCGCAAAACCATCCGCAAGGCTGTGAGTGAGCCGAGGCAGCAGGAGGAGGGGAGGGTGAAGTCGCGCAGCCGTAGGGTGAAAGGCCACAAGCTGGAGCCGTACAAGGCCTATGTGGAGCAGCGCATGCGTATCGGCGTCCTCAATGCGGAGCGAATCTTTCGCGAGATCCGGGAGCAGGGATATACCGGCGGAATTACCGTACTGCGCGAGTTCATGCACCCTCTCCGCCCGGTTGTCTCTGCCAAGGCAACCGTGCGGTTTGAGACGGCTCCGGGGGAACAAGCGCAAATCGACCTGGGCGCATTCCCCTACCTGGATCCGCAGGGCCATCGGCGCAAGGTATGGTGCTTTGCCATGGTCCTCGCCTACTCCCGCATGCTCTACCTGGAGTTTATCAGAGCGGCGGACCAACGGCATATCCTCCAGGCGCTCCGGAACGCGCTGGAGTTCTTCGGCGGGGTTCCAAAGGTCATGCTCAGCGACAACTGCTCCCCGCTGGTCGTGGCCAACGACGGTCATGGACACGTCGACTGGCAGCCGGCGTACATGGACTTCGCCAAGTACTACGGATTCGTGCCCAAGGCCTGTAAGCCCTACCGAAGTCGCACCAAAGGGAAGATTGAACGGCCCATCGGGTATATCCGGTCCAGCTTCTGGCCGGTTTCGTTCGTGGACCATGACGACCTGAACCGGCAAGGTGCCATCTGGCGGGATACGGTGGCTAATGTGCGCATCCACGGCACGACGCGGGAGCAGCCGGTGGTGCGGTTTCAGGCCGAGACGCTTAAGCCCCTGCCTAAGAGCCGGTACACGCTGGCGTACGCCGATATGCGCAAGGTCATGAGCGATTGTCGCATCTCCTGGAACACGAACATGTACACCGTTCCATGGCGGTATGTGGGGCACACCGTGCTGGTCCGGGAGTTTGAGTCAGGCCGCCTGCAGATCGAGTACGGCGGGCAGGTCATTGCCGAACACCGCGTGCTCACAGGCAGGCACCAGGTCTCAACCGACCCTGAGCACTTCAAGGGCATCCCGGCTGGGACGCCTCATCCGGATCGAGGCAAGGTGCCAGGGTTGCAAATCGGGCCGGACGTGGAGCAGCGGGAGCTGTCCGTCTATGAGCAGATCGCGATGGGAGGTCAGGGGCAATGAGTGAGGCGTTGGTTTTGGCCAAGGCCGAGGAGCAGCTGCTGGAGCTGGGATTGAAGCGCGCCGCGGCGGTGCTGCCGGCGTGCGTGGAGTGGGCAGCGGGGCACCAGGCGACCTATGCGGAGTTCCTGCACAGACTGCTGGATGCTGAGCAGGAGGAGCGATACAGCCGTTACATGCACGCCAGACTCCGCATGGCCAACTTCCCGTATCACAAGACCCTTGCAGATTTCGATTTCTCGTTCCAGCCGTCCGTCGATGAGCGACAAATACGCGAACTGGCCGGCTTGACGTTCATCCGGGAGGGCAGCAACGTCATCTTCCTGGGACCGCCGGGGGTGGGCAAGACCCACCTTGCGGTGGCCCTGGGGATGGAGGCGATTCGACAGCGCATGAGCGTCTACTTCGTGACCATGCAGAAGCTGGTCGCTGACTTGCGACGGGCGTACCAAGAGGGACGGCTGGACAAGCGCCTGCGCATCTACACCCAGCCGAAGCTGCTGATCTGCGACGAAGTCGGCTACTTGCCGCTTGACGCCTTGGACGCCGCGAACTTCTTCCGGCTCGTGTCGGAGCGCTACGAGCATGGCTCCCTGATCATCACGTCCAACACCAGCTTCACCAACTGGGGGACACTCTTCGGTGACCAGGTGCTGGCCTCTGCCTTGCTCGACCGGCTCCTGCACCACGCCACCACCATCAACATCCGCGGCAACAGCTACCGGATGAAGGACAAGCTGCGCGCCGGGGTGACCCATGCGCTGAAGGAGGAGGTGACCGCGTAGATCGAACATACGTCTGGGGAATGATGCGCGATGATTTTGGGGAACTGAATCCGCTGTTTGTGGGGAATCGAACGCGATTTTTTTGGGGAGTTTTAATCCGCTATTGACAGCGTCCGCTCGATGATCTCGAGCCGAAGGATGACGTGGGCGAGCGACTGGGCCGGCCCGTCGTGCATCTCCCGGGCGACCCGGCGGCGTTCCTCCTCCTGCGCTTCGATGATCTTGAGGCCGAAAAGCTGCCCGCTTTCCGCCGAGGCGAGGGCCTCCGTCATCCGGGCGATGTCCCCCTGCAGGTAGCTCAAGACGACACTCACCTGAGCGAGCAGCCGGTCCGCCTTCTCGAGCGTCCGCTCGAGGTTTTTCAGGCGGAGTTCGAGCTCATCCCGCCGTTTGCGCAAAAAAATTTCTTTTTCTCGGTTGAGCGTGAGGGCCATCTGCGCCCGGTGGGCCGCCTCATACGCCTCCCGGATGTCCGGCTCCCGGTAGCGGTGAAAGTGCTGGCTCACCTCCATCAGGCGGCGGCGCATTTTCTTGACTTCCCGTTCCAGGGCGTCGTTTTGCTCGATGTGCCGCCGGACGTCCTCCCGGACGGCGTCGAGCTCCTTTTTGAGCGCCTCGTATTCTTCCCGGGCGTGCTCCGCGATCTCATAGATCTGATCGCGGCTCATCTCCATCGTCTCGATCGCCCGCCGGAGCACCCGGTCGAGGGCCCGGCTGGCGGACTGCGCCCCGTTCTCCGACCACCGATCCATGAAGGCGATCACCTCGTCGGCATCGCCTTCATTGTATCACATTGATAGAATGCCGTCTGCCGGCCGTGTGGCGCATTTTTTAAATTTTCATCCTCCATATGGCCTAGGCAATGCTTCCCAAATTTCGCCTGTAGACGACAAGAAACGCGCAAAAAATCGCCTCCGGCCGCCGATCGGGCGATCGGCATCGGAAGCGATCCTGAGGCGGAAACGGCGCCCGGCCGCGGCAGACGGCGATCGAGAGCGGACGGCAACCCTTCGCAGACGGCGCCCCCCGCCGGGCGACGGCCCTTCAGAGGTTCCCCGCCTGGGCGCCGCTTACGTACGCTTCGGCGTCCCGCCGGAGCGCCTCGGCGACGTCCGTCCGCTCCCACGGAAGATCGAGGTCCGTCCGGCCGAAATGGCCGTAGGCGGCCGTCTGGCGGTAGATCGGTCGCCGGAGGTCGAAACGGCGGATGATGCCGGCCGGCCTGAGGTCGAAGTGCCGCTCGATGAGGCGGATGAGCACCCCTTCCGGCACCTTCCCCGTGCCGAACGTATCGACGCGGATCGACACCGGGCGGGCGACGCCGATGGCGTAGGCGATCTGCACCTCGCACATGTCGGCAAGGCCGGCGGCGACGATGTTTTTCGCCACGTGACGGGCGGCGTAGGCGGCCGAGCGGTCGACCTTCGTCGGATCTTTGCCGGAGAAGGCGCCGCCGCCGTGGCGGGCGTAGCCGCCGTACGTGTCGACGATGATCTTCCGGCCCGTCAGCCCCGCGTCCGCCTGGGGGCCGCCGAGGACGAAGCGGCCGGTCGGGTTGATGAAGTACTTCGTCTCTGCGTCGAGATACGCCGCCGGCACGACCGGCCGGATGACGTGCTCGAGGATGTCCCGGCGGATCGTCGCCTGATCGACGTCGGGGTCATGCTGGGCGGAGACGACGATCGTATCGACCCGGACCGGCTTCGGCCCGTCGTACTCGACCGTCACCTGCGTCTTTCCGTCCGGCCGGAGGTACGGGAGCGTCTTGTCCTTCCGCACTTCGGCGAGCCGCCGGGCGAGCCGGTGCGCGAGGGCGATCGGAAGGGGCATCAGTTCCGGCGTCTCATTGACGGCAAAGCCGAAAACGAGCCCCTGGTCGCCGGCGCCGATCGCTTCGATCTCGCCTTCGCTCATCTGCCCTTCCCGCGCCTCGAGCGCCCGGTCGACGCCCATGGCGATGTCGGGGGACTGCTCGTTGATGGACGTGAGCACCGCGCACGTGTCGGCGTCGAAGCCGAACTTCGCCCGGGTGTAGCCGATCTCCCGGACCGTATCCCGGACGACCTTGGGAATGTCGACGTAGCCGGACGTCGTCATCTCGCCGACGACGAGGACGAGCCCCGTCGTCACCGTCGTCTCGATCGCCACCCGCGCGTTCGGGTCCTGAGCGAGGACGGCGTCGAGGATGGCGTCGCTGATCTGATCGCACATCTTGTCCGGATGGCCTTCGGTGACCGATTCGGAGGTGAACAGATGGCGGCCTTTCAGGTGGCGCATGACGGGGCCTCCCTTCTGCGGATTGAAAAACCGACGCGGCTCCGGCTCGAAAGGCCGGCCCGGGCGAGGACGCGGTCCTCGCTGACACGCTTCAAAAAGCGAAACGCAACGCTCCAAAAGCCGCAGCGCAACGCTCCAAGGGGCGCAGCCGACAAAACCCGCGACGATCAGGCACACAAACGAACGAAAAAGCGCCTTCCCCCGGCCACAGAGGAAAAGGCGCAGCTTCGTCCGCGTGTCTCCGGCGCCATAACTGTCTAGAGATTGTATCCTACCCCCGAACGCCTGTCAAGGCAGCGCCGGACGCCGCCCGGCCAGCGACCGAAGGCGCTCCTCCAGTTTTTCGGCGGTGATGTCCGGCGCTCCGGCGTTGATCCGCGGCAGGCGGACCGGATCGGACGTCCGCGTGACGAGACCGGGCCTTGTCGTAAACATCCAGCGGTATCCCAGCTCTTTAAGCACCGCCACCACATCCGCGTTCGTTTCGCCGTACGGATAGGCGAAAAAGCGCTCTTCATGGCGCCTTTCGCCCGCGCTCAGGTGCTGTTCCAGCGCCTGCTTGGCCGCGGACAGGTCTTCTTGAATCCGCCGGCGATACGCTTGGGTCGTCTCCATCCGATGACGATCGCTTAAATAACGCCGGTGTGTCAGGGCACTGCCGCAAGGGTGTGGACAGCCTCGCCCCATGACCCAATCATGCATGTTGTACGTATGAGAGTAAAAATCCAAACCCTCTCGATACAAATTTTCAATTGCCTGCCAATCCAGATACGATAAAGCCGCCGAACGGCGTGGCCGCTCTGCAAAGCTCACGATCAGAAAATTAGTGGCCGTCATCCCGTATTTTTTTAAAAGCGGAACGGAACGTCTCGTCGAGGTGATGAAACATGAGCACCGCGACTTTATCCTGATAGTAGACAGGGTGAGCATCCCCGCCGGAAGGAGGAGCGCCGGAAAAACCCGCCGCGGCCGGCGGTCCCAAAATCCAGCACGGCAAGATCAGGACGACCGGCGCGAGCAAGACCGCCCATTTTCTCCTCTTTCGTCGACCGGGCCCCCGACCGGATTCGAGCATTGCCCCTCGCTCCTCCAACGCGTTTTGGCTTCTTCGAGCCGTTTCGCTTCTTGGGGCCGGCGAACGTCACTTTCGCCGGCGCTTCGTCCACCCGACGGCCCCGAGGGCAAGGAGCGCCGGGAGCGCGTCGTAGCGGTAGCGCACCTGGATTTCGATCACGAGGTGCGCCGCCGCATAGCCGAGGAGAAAGAGGGCGAGGACGGCCGCTTTCGGGCCGATCTCCGGCCGCCGCAGGCGACCGAACGCCGCCAGCCCAAGGGCCGCAAGGAGAAAGAGGACCCGCTCGAAGGCGAGCGCCGCCGCCAGCACCGGCTTCGGCGGCGCCCAGCCGCTCCAGATCGGCGCCTGATCGGGAAACCCCCACAGATACGCCGCCTTCTCCATGAAAAACGCCCCCAGCCCCGGCGCCCGAAGCCGCTCGGCAATGAGCGCCCGCTCGAAGGCCGACCGGGCCTCGCCGGCCGGAAGACCCATGACCGCCTCGTAATCCGCCCGGGAAAAGTGCCCGATCGTCTCCCGGTTGAGACCCGCGACGAACTTCCAGAGCGGCTCGTGATTGCCGAGGGGCCGGTCGGTCACGCCGGTCGTGACGAGGACGACCGAAACGGCGGTGCGCCCGGCGAAAAAGACGGCGACAAGCCCGAGGGCAAGACCGAGCCGCCCGAAAAAACCGAATCGGGCGCGACCTTCTTTGCCGGACAGCCTCGGTCGCTCGCCGGCGAATAGAAGGGCGCCCGTCACGGCGGCGGAGACGAAGACGATCCCGATCGGCCGGACGAGATCGCCGGCGGCCAAAAGCGCCCCCGCCGCTCCCGTCAGCATGAGGGCGCGACCTCCCTTTCCGCCGCTTAAGCGCCGAAGCGCCCGCCCCCAGACGAACAGCCCCCCGTACGCCAAAAGCGCCGCCAGGTGCTGATTCGTAAGCACGCTCGCCATCATCACCGTCGACGGGTAGACGGCCAAAAGAAGCGCCGCCAGCTTGCCCGCCGTCTCCGCCGCTTCCGCTTCCGCCGCGCCGTCCCGAGGTTCGGCCTCCGTCGCCCCGGCTCCCGCCGCGCCGACCGCACTGTGCCGAAGTCCGGGATCCGTCCCTCCGGCTGCCGCCGCACCGACCGCACCGTGCCGGGGTCCGGGATCCGTCCTTCCGACTTCCGGCGCATCGACCCCACCGTCTCGGGATCCGGGCTCCGGAGCGCCAGCTTCCGCCGTGCCGTCTGCCGGAGGCCCCGCCGGCGCGCCGCCCGCCCGGCGCGTTTGCCCGGCGCCGAAGGACCGCCCGCCGCCGGCGGCCGAGCGGCCGAGGGCGTAGCCGACGGCCGGAAGGAGGGCCAGGACGACGGCGTTGGCCCACTTCAAAACGGCGAGATCCGGCCCGAACAGACGAAAAAGCGCCGCCTCGCCCAGGACGAACGGGACCTGGTACGTCCACAATTGAAAATACTCCGAACGAAGCGGACCGACGTCGCCTCCCGCCACCGCCCGCGCCGCTTCCGCCATCGTGCGGAAATCGGACACCGGCGCCGTCGGCACCGTCGCGATCCAGACCGCCCGAAGGCCAAAGGCGATGAGCATCGCCGCCGGGACGACGAAGCGGGCCGGAAGGCGGCTCATTCGCCAAATGAGCCAGAACCCGGCGCCGGCCGCGGCCGCTCCGCCGGCGGCCGGCGCCGCCCCGCCCAAGGCGACGATGCCGCCGAAGTGCCGCACCGTCCCGACGATCGCCGCAAGCCCGAAGGCGGCCAGGCCGGCGACGATCAGCCGGTCGGCCCATCGCTTCATGAGCGCCACGCGTCTTCACCCGGTTTCTTGCGGTTTCTTGCGGCGCCGGCGCCTTCACGGGCCTGTCCCGGCGCCGAGCCCCGGACCGCCTCCCCGGCATGAATTCCGGGGCTTTCGCCGGGGGTTTCCGTAAAACCGCCCGGCGCCGCCCGATCGTCGTTCATGCGCCCGCTCGACGCCGCTCGATCGCCGCTTATGCGCCCGCTCAGCGCCCCGACCCGCCGCGAACGATCTCATACGGCCCCCAGACGGTGACGTAGCACGTCGCGTCGCCGACGACCCGGATGCCCCGGCCGTCCTTCGACGGCACGACGAGCAGATGGTCGTATTTGACCGGCTGGCCGTCCTTGACGTCGATCCCGGCCGTCACGTCCGACAGGCCGTTGCCGCCGGCATTGCCGATGGCGAGCGCCTTCCCCGTCCGGACGATGAGCATCGTCCCGCTTCCGCCGCGGAGGATGTCCCCCGGCTTGAGGGCGAGCACCTGGTACGGCATCGCCGTGACCGCGGCGCCCCCGCCCGAAGCGCCGGAGCTCCCGCTTCCCGAGCCGCTCCCGGAAGTCGGCGCGCCGGCCGGCGCGTTCGACCCGGCGCCGGAAGAAGGCGCCGTCCCCCGCAGCTCCGCCCGAAGCGCCTCGAGCTTCTCGTCCACGTAGCTTTTCGTCACGAGCGGATCGTCCGCCGAGCCGGGGATGCCGGCGTTCGCGTCGGCGTATGCCAACGAAGCGACGCCGATCAGGAGAACCCCCGCCCCGAGCGCCCTAAGCCGCGTTCGCATCGTCATCCGTCCGTCACCCTTCCGCCGCTTTTCACCGTCGTGCCCTCCGCTTCACCCTCGAACGCCCCCGCCGTCGAAGGACGAGGGGCGTCGGCACGCGACCTTAGCCCGCTTCGCCTTTTTCATTGTACCGGGTGTGCGGCGCCTTTTCTAGGGAAGGACGTCGCATCGCTTTGACGCCTCGCCCCTACGCCTCGCCGCTGCGCCTCGCCGCTACGGCCAGAGCTTCGCCATCATCGCCGCCGCTTCGGCGCGGGTCGCCGTCCCGTCCGGCCGGAGCGTCCCGTCCGGATAGCCGCTCATCCGCTTCGCCTCGACGAAGAGGCTGAGCGCCGGAAGCGCCCAGTGCGTCGGGGGCACGTCCCGGAACGCTTCGGCCGCCGCATCCGTCGTGACGTCCGGGTCGAGGCCGGGAACGGGAGACGTGCGAAGCGCCTGCCGGAGGATCGCCGCCATCTCCGCCCGCGTGATCGGCCGATCCGGCCGGATGCCGCCGTCGGGATAGCCCGAAAGCCACCCCGCGGCCGCCGCCCGCCGGAGCGCGTCGGCGGCCCAGTGCCCGGCCGGGAGGTCGACAAACGTCGGAAGCGGCGCCCGAGCCGCCGGCAGCCCGAGCCGGCCGGCGAGGAGCGCGACGAATTCCGCCCGGGTGATGGACCGATCCGGACGAAACGTCCCGTCCGGATAGCCCGCCACCGCCCCCCGGGCTTTGAGCGCGGAAAGCGCCTCCCGTACCCAGTGAGACGCCATGTCGACGAACGGCCCGTCCGCCGCCGTCGCCCGGAGGACATAGAAGCGATCGGTAAAGGGCCGCTCCGCCGTAAGCCGGAGATAACTGAGCCCCGCCGGGAGCATGAAGACGTGCGTCAGGCGCCCCTCGTCCGGACCGGCCGGGAGGCGCACCCGCTCGATCAGGCCCCCCTTTCCGTCCAGCGCTTCCAGCGTCCCGCCCGTGCCCGGCGGAAACCCGCGGACGTCCACCCGCACGAACCCCGGTCGGTCGAGGTAGACGTGGTAATGCTCCGCCCGGTCCGCCCGCGGCACCACGCCGAAGGCGGACTTCCCGAAGAAAAGGGCCCTCGACTTGGGAAGCGTATCCGGACGAGCGGCCGCTACGGTGGCGGCCGGCCGGTAGTCGAAGGAGAGGCGGTACTCGGCGTTCACGCCGGCGCGGTAAAAGTTCCGCACCCCGACCTTGAGGACCGAACCGCCCTTCACCGGCACTTCCGCTGCTTCATCCAGCCGGCCGTTGTAGGGCCCGTTGTCGTCGATGACCCGCGTCGCGCGATCGTCCTGGAGCATGAGCACGAGGTCGAGGGCCGGATCGTTCGTCTCCGCCCGCACCGTAAGCCGGCCGTCCTCAGGAAGCTCCAGGCGGAACCAGGCCTCATCGCCGGCCCGGGGGAGCGTCCCGACGAGCCCCGTCCTTTCGAACAGATCGATCGGATACGCCCTGGCCGGCGAACCGTTGTCCCCGTACGGCGCCGTGTAGATCGTAAAGCTCGCCCGGAGGGTGAACCGGGCCGCCGCCTTATCACCATTCGTCAGGCGGAGGACCGTCCGGCCCTTCGGCACGGCAACGCTCGTGCTCCCGCCCTCCGCAAGGCGCATCGTCTTTTGCGCCTGCCCTTTCGCATCCACCGTGGCCACGGTGAGCGGCACGGAGAGCCCCGACGCCGTGAGCGAAACGCTCCCCGCATACGGGGCGTCGAGGGCAAAATAGACCGACCCGCCGGGCGGGACGGCGACGCCGACCGCTTTGTCCAGCGGAAGCGGCGCCGCCCGGTCCGGCGCCGTGTTGCCCCCGTAGGGCGTGACGGGCCCGCCCTGCCACGTCGACAGCGCCGCATACGCATCGACGCGGCCGAAGCCGACGGACGGCCGCGGCGCGCCGGGGATCGGAGACGCCGTCGCCCGGAGCTGATCCCGGACGGCTTCCGCCGGGCCGGGCTTTTTCGAGATGAGAAGCGCCGCCACGCCGGCGGCCTGCGGCGCCGCCATCGACGTCCCGGAGTAGGCGTCGTACCCGCCGGGGCGGGCGGTGAAAATGTTCACGCCGTAGGCGACGACGTCGACCGCATCGCCCCGGTTGGAAAACGGCGCCGGCCGGTCCCGCTCGTCGAGGGCGCCGACGCCGAGCACCGTCGGGTAGGCCGCCGGGTACGGCACCTTGCCGCCGTCGTTGCCGGCGGCGGCCACGACGACGACCCCGGCCCGCTCCGCCTCCTCGAGGGCGTTTTCCATGGCGAACGAATAGACCGGGTCGGTGAGCGACAGGACGATCACCTTCGCCCCCCGGTCGACGGCTTCCCGGATGCCCCGGGCGACGGTGTACGAATTGCCGCTTCCGAAGGCGTCGAGCGCCTTGATCGGGAGCACCTTCGCCGCCGGCGCGATCCCCTGAAGGCGCCCGCCGCCGACGAGGATGCCGGCGAGGGCGGTGCCGTGGCCGTTGTCGTCGTACGAGGTTCCGCCGGTGAGGAGGTTCACCCCGCTTTCGAGACGGCCCCGAAACGCCGGATGGTCGAGGGCGACGCCGGTGTCGACGACGGCGATCGTCACTCCGCGGCCGTCGGCGATTCGCTGCGCCTCCGGCACCCGAAGCCGCTCAAGGTACCACTGGGCCGAAAGGGCGGCCGTATGGAGGGCCGAAAGGGCGGACGCATGGAAGGCCGACAGGGCGGACGCCTCGATCGCCGGCGGGACGGACGCCGGCCCCTGCGGCAGGGCGGCTCCGGCGCCGCTGACTCGGACCCGGCTGTTCGGCTGGTAGCGGACGACGTTCGCGTCGGCCTCGAGGGCCGAAACGACGTCTCCCTCCCGGCCCGGAAGCGCCCGGATGCGGCCGATTCCGGACTCCGGGTCGACGTCGACGACCGCATACGGCGCCCCGGGAACCGGGCCCGGCGCCGGCGGCGTCCGCCACGCGACGATCCATTCGCCGGGGATGAGGTCCTCCGGCGCCGGCGCCTCGCCCCGGGCGGCGAGGACGTCTTTGGTCGGCGGCGCCTCCGCCGCCCCCGAAGGGTCCGGTGGGGAGCTTTCGTTGCCGGGATGCCCATTGGAGACCCCGGCATCCAGTGGCATGCGAGCCTCCACCGGAAGACGGCCGGCAGCCGGTTCATGCCCACCCTGTGAACCGCTTGCTTCCTGGGCTCGGACGTCGAACACGGGCACGGCAAGACCGCCTGCAAGCATGACAGACAACAAAAGGACGGCGGCCCCTTTCAACCTTCGGAGCCACCGACATTCAGAAAGCGGGTCCTTCATCCGTCTGAGCCCCTTTTCGATTCTTTGACCGCTGCTTCGCGCTTTTCACGTCGCTATTTTAGCACGAGCGTTCATTCACGTCGCTATTTTAGCACGGGCGTTCATGCTTGTAAATCAACGGTTCAGGATGCTGTAACGGACGCGCCGGCGGAAGCGCCGGAGAGGTCGACATAGCCGCGTTTCAAGGCGTCCAGCTTGGCCAGAGCGACGAAGTAGCGGTACTTCGCCGCGTCCATCTCCGTCTGCGCTTTCATCACCGCCAGCTGATAGGCGTCATAATCATGTTTGGAGACGAAGCCGAGCTCGTACCGCGTGCGCAAGCTGTCTTTGTCCCGGCTGGCCTCGGCCCATTTCTGACGCGCCCGAAGGTATGCCTCTTCCGCGTCCTTGGCCTCCCGATACAGATTTTCGATGGCCGTCAGCACGTCGCGTCTGGTGTTTTGCCACTGTTCTTCTTTGGACAGCCACTCGTTCTCGGCCTGTTTTTTCTTTGTCGTATAACGATCTTTGTCCCGGTTGTAGTATTCGGGATTGTTCTTCCGCTCCTGCTCCTTGGCAAAATCGTATTGCTGCTTCGCCAGGCGACGATCCAGCTCCGCCTGCTGCATCTTGAACGTCTGCGCGGCAAGCGCCTCCACGTCGCCCGGCATGTTCACGGTCGCCGCCCCCGGAAGGCTCACCGGTTCGAGCCGGATGTCGGGGTTGAACGGAATATCCAGGAGGTACAGGAACTGCCCCAGCAGCTTGTGATACTGGATGCGCACATTGCTCAGCGTGCGCTCGGCGTCGGTCACTTCGCGCTCTTTTTTGTCGATCTCTTCTTTGGATGCCATGCCGATGTTCTCTTTTGCCGTGACCGCGGCAAGATCTTTTTTCTTCTGATCCAAATTGTCCTCAAGAAGCCGGATGTTGTCGTTCAGCGAAAGGAGCCCGGTATAAAGCTGCGTGACGGCCAGCGTGATCGCTTCGCGCAGTTCCGCATCTTGAAGCTCAAGCTTTTTTCGCTGAAGTTTGAGTTCGTCGAGCGTTTCGTCGAGCGTGTCTTTCTGGTAGTCGAGATTGTCTCTTTGCTTTTCCATTTCCTGCAGCTGCCGATCCAGGACGTCGATCGGCGGATCCGTCGCTTTCCCCTGCCTGGCCGCTTCAGCATAGTTTAAGATCATGCTCCACTGAGCGTTGATCGCGTTGTTGAGCTCGGCCCGCGCGTCGTCGAGGTCGTCTCGGGCGTCTTCCAGGTCTTTTTTGTTCAGATCGAGATTTTTGAGCGCGTATTCCAGAATGCGCTTGTTTCGATCGATGAAAATCGCCCGGTCGATTGCCTGCTGGAGCGTGAGCGAGCGATAGACGCTCTCTTCTGCCGCCGCCCGGGCATGGGCGCCGATTGGGAGCGGCGCATCGGCGAAAAACGGCAGCGGAAGCGGGGCGGACACGAGCCCCAGCGTGACGAGGCCGACCACGGCTTTCCGCTTCCACGACGGACCCGCATACGGAATCACTCAGAATCGCCTCCTTAAAAGCCGGCTTCCATGCTCGATCGGCATCCGTTTCGAGCACCGCCCTCATCGGGCACGCAAACCTCGCTCGACCAGGTCCACCAGCTCCTCCACCTGCCTGGCGGAAAGGGGCTCCTCGAGGGAGAACGTCACCCCCAGCGTGGCAAACAGCCAGAGCGCCGCCAGCGCCGGGGTGACGGCGCGAAATACGCCTTCCGCGATCCCCTCCTCGATGAGCCGCCGAAGATCTGCCAGGAAGCGCTGAGTCTCATCGCGAAGCCACGCGCGGAGTTCCTCGTCTACGTGGCCGATCTCCCGACCATGCGGATTTAAGGGATACTTTCGGCCGGCGATCAGCTCCAGATGGACCTGAAATAAGGCGCGCAGCCGCTCCAGAGCCGATCGCGGGCCGGCCATCTGTTCGCGCAGGAGGGTCAGGTGCCACTCGATGAGCTCCTGAATCATTCGGCGGAAGAGATCTCCCTTGTTCTTAAAGTAGAGGTAGACGGTTCCTTTCCCGACGCCGGCCCGCTCAGCGATCGTCTCGATTTTCGTGTTGGCGTAGCCGAAGTCTGCAAACGTATTGTACGCGCTAAGCAGGATGGCGTCGCGCTTGCTGCGGGCCGGATCCCACGGCAATTCAGGCGGGCGAGTCTTCATCGCCATTCCCCTCATTGCCTCTCATGGAGTCACATGGTAATCCTTCGCCCGGGGCATCGTCTGAGCCCCCGAAAAACGGCGGCGCAGGCGTCCCAAGAACTCGTCCGTCAGGCTGTAGACGGCCGGGACGAGGAGCAGCGTGACAAGCGTCGAGAGAAGCAGGCCGTAGATGACGACGATGGCGAGCGGCGCGAGCGCTTCAGATCCTTCTCCGCCAAAATACGCAAAAGGAATGAGCTCAAAGTTGGTGACGAGCATCGTCATCAAAATCGGTCGCAGGCGCACCGGCCCGGCGGTGAGAAGCGCCTCCTTCACGCTCATGCCCCGCTGGCGCAGCTGGTTCGTGTAATCGACGAGAACGATGGCGTTGTTCATGACAAGCCCGATGACCATGATCATCCCGATGAGCGCGGTGACGCTGATGGGCATGCGGTGCGTCAGGAGCCCCAGGAGCGCCCCGACGAACGTCGGCGGCAGGCTGAACATGATGACGAACGGCTGGAAGAACGACTCGAACTGCGCGGCCATGATCATGTAGATGAGCAGGATGGCCAGCACCATGGCCTGCGTCAGCGACGTGAACGATTCGCCCATCTGTTCGGCTTCTCCGCCCAGCGACCACGAATACCCTTCCGGAAGGGACAGACTTTGCAGCACCCGCTGGATGTCGGTCGTCAGCGCCCCCAGCGAGCGTTCTCCGGTCGAATAGACCGTGAGGCGCGCCTGGCGTTGATAATCGCTGCGGTTGATGGCATTCGGCGTCCCTTCGGTGACGACCCGGGCCACATCGCCCAGCGCGACGACGGCGCCCGTCTGGCTCCGGACGACGAGCCGGTCCAGATGGGCGTACTCTTCCTGCCAGGACTTCGGGAACTTCAGGATGATGTCGTACTCGTCTTCCCCGTCGCGCATGACCGTCACCTTTTTCCCGCCGAAGGCCACCTGAACGGCGGTCATGATCTCCGCCGGAGACAGGCCGTACTGGGCGGCCCGGGCGCGGTCGATGTACACCGCCACCTCGGGACGGGCCACCTTCATGCTGCTGTCGACGCTGGACACCCCGGGGATGGCTTCCAGGCGATTCCGGATATCGTTCGAAAGCGCCTCTAAGACTTGCGTGTTCGGACCGGAGATGTTCACCTGAACGCCGGTGGAGGCCGCCAGCGACATCTGGGTGCTGATGGAGAGGGTGAGTCCCGGGATGTTCGACGCCTGGTCGTTGAAGGCGTTCATCACCTGCTGAACCGTGCGCTCGCGCTCGGCCCGCGGCTTAAAATTGACGAAGAGGGTGGCGGTGTTCGAGGCGGTCGTCCCGGCCACCTGCCCCTGGGCGGTCGAACCGATCATGCTGGCGACTTCCTTGACCTCCGGAAAACCGAGCAGAATCGCTTCCAGCTCCCCCACCGTTCGGGCGGTCTCTTCAAGCTTGGTGGCCGCCGGCAGCTCCAGCTCCACCATGGCCACGCCCTGATCGGTCTGGGGGATGAAGTCGGCGCCGATGATGGGGACGAGCCCCAGAGACGCCACAAAGACGGCAAAAGAAAGCCCGATGACGAGCAACCGGTGGTCCAGCCCCCAGGTGAGCAGCCGCCGGTACTGATGTTCCAGCCCGTTAATGAAGTGCTGAAAGGCGCGCAGCGGATTCGCCCGGAAGCGCGGCGGACGCGCTTTATCTTCTTCGGCCGCGTGCTGCTTCAAAAAACGCCCGGCCAGCATGGGCACAAACGTGATCGAACCGAACCACGCCGCGACGTGGGAAAAAATGACGGCCAGCGCCATCGGCGCAAACAGCTCCCGCGCGAGCCCGGTGGCGAGAAGCATCGGCACGAATACCGACGTTTGGGCCAGCGCCGACGCGGTCACGGCGGCGGCGACTTCCTTGGTCCCGATAATGGCCGCTTCTTCGCCGCTTTTTCCGGCGAGGCGATGGCGGTGAATGCTTTCGATCGCCACGATGGCGAAGTCGACGAGCGATCCCATCCCGATGAGCAGCCCGCCGAGCGTGAGCAGGTTGATCGACTGGTGACCCAGGGCCATCAGGGTGAAGGTGGCGATGACCGAGACCGGAAGCATCGTCCCCACGATGAGCGTCGTTCTGAGATTGCCGAGAAAGAGGTACAGGACGGCCATCGCGATGGCCCCACCGACGAGGCCGTGCTCGACGACGGTGCGGATCGAGCGGTTGATGAACGTCGCCGCATCGTAGATGACGGTGAGCTTTGTCCCTTCCGGCAGCGTTTCGTTTAACCGTTCGATCTCCTTGTGGACCTCGTCCGATATTTTCACGGCATTGCCGCCGGTCGATTTCATGATGCTCAGGATGACGAGCGGCTCGCCGTTCAGCGTCGCCTCCTGGGTTCGTTCGGCAAAATCCCGGCGAATGTCCGCGATATCGGCGAGCGCGACTTTCCCCCCGGTGGGCAGGGGAATTTGCACGGCGGCGATCTGCTCGGGCCGGGTGAGCTCGGCGTCGAAGCGGATGGCAAGCTTCTTGTCGCCCTGCTCGACCGATCCGGCTGTAAAGAGGATGTTCGACTGGGCGATCACCTGCGAAAGGTACGCCGGCGTGAGCCCGTAGTTCTCCAGGCGCTCGGGATTGAGGATCACCTGAATTTCTTCTTTTTCTCCGCCGATGATGCCGACCGAAGCCACACCCTCCAGCTTGCGGAGCTCCGGCTCGACGTCATCTTCGGCGATTTTCTGCAGTACATTGAGCGGTTCCCGTCCGCTCAGGCCGACGAACATGATCGGCTGGTCGTTGGGGTTGATTTTGAGGACGAGCGGTTTTTGAGCGTCTTCCGGCAGCTGGTTCACGACGCGATCGACCTGCCGTTGAAGATCGATCAGCGCCGTGTCCATGTTTGTCCCCCAGTTGAACTGGACGATGACGAGCGAGGCACCGGTTTGTGACTGCGACTCCACTTTGTCGACGTTGTCCACCGTCCCGACGACGTTCTCGATCGGTTTGGTAACGAGGTTCTCGATCTCTTCCGGCGAGGCGCCGGGATAGGCGGTGACGACGACGGCCACCGGAAGGTTCATCTCCGGAAAGAGCTCGACGGGAAGCGTCGGCAGGAAGTAAAAGCCGGTCATCATGAGACCGACGATGAGCACGGTAATGAAGACCGGTCGACGTACGGAAAAATCGACAATGCTCAAGTCTTCCCGCCCCCCGCTTTCTGATCTTCCTCCCCTTCGCTTCCCTGAAGCTTCACCGGATCGCCGTCTTTGAGGAGATACTGGCCTTTGATGACGACTTTCTCGCCTGCTTTCAGGCCTGAGGTGACTTCCACGTAGTTTGTCGTCATGCGACCGACGGTGACCTTCCGTTCGCGGACGATGCCGTCTTCGTAGACCATCACGTGCCCTTCTCCGCCCTTGGCGCTCGCCATGTACGCCTCAGCCGGGATGAGAAGCGTCTTTTTCGCTCCCTTCGGGGCAAACGTCACGTCCGCGCTCAGGCCCGAGACGAGCTTCCCCTCCGGATTGGGCACTTCGATCTCCACGCGGTACGCCTTCGTCTGCGGATTCGGCGTCAGATCTTTCTTAGAAACCTTTCCCTGGAACCGTTCCCCGGAGACGGCAACCGTGACCGGATCGCCGACAGCCACACTGCGGTAAGCCTGCTCCGGCACGTCGACCGTCACGATGGCCGGATTCATGTCGACGATGGTGGCGACCACCACCTGCGGGCTCACCATATCCCCGACGCTGACGGGGAGCGAGGCCACCGTCCCCCCGACGGGCGCGGTGACGCGCATGTTCTCGAGAAGCCGTCGGGCCGCCTCCAGCCCCGCGCGGGCCTGTTCGACCTGAGCATTCGCCGCTTTGACGGCGACGCGCTCCCGGGCGATCTTGAGATTCTCCGTCGCGACCTCGAGGGCCTTTTTCGCGTTCTCATGGGCGCTTTTGGCCTGCTGCAGGCCGGCCTCCGCCTGCTTCAGCTGGTTCTCCGCCTGTTCCAGCTCCACCTGCGAGGCGAGCCCGTTTTCAAAAAGCGTGCGGAGCCGCTCCGCGTTTTTCTTCGCCAGGTCACGGGCGTTCTCGGCCGCCGCCAGACCTTTTTCCGCCTGCAGGACGCCCTCCTCGGCCTGCTTGACGGCCTGTTCGGCGCCCAGGATCTGCGTCGTCGTCTGCGCTTCGGCGCTTTCACGGCCGGCTTCGGCCGCCCGGAGGGCCGCTTCCGCCTGATGGACCTGGGCGATGACGTCTTTGGTCTCGAGCTGGATGAGGAGATCGCCCGGGCGCACCCGGCTTCCGACCGCCACGGCGATCGACTCGATCCGCCCGGAGGCCTTCGGGAGAATCGGGACCTCGATGTGGCCCTTCACCTTCCCGCTCAACGTCACCCCTTCGTCCAGCACGCCTTCCGTGACGTCCGCCACTTCTACCGTGCGGATCGGTTCTTCCGCCGGCGCGGACGCCTCCTGAGCCCGGCTGCACGCAGCCAAGGCGGTAAATGCCGTGATCGCGATCAAGGCCAGGACGGCCTGACGGCGACGGGACACGATCGTCCTCCCCCCTTCTGACTGGACGTCCAGTCATAACAATGACGCATCCATCATAAAAGAATGCCCCCTCTGAATCAAGATTCAGAGGGGGCTTCCGTCTCGTCAGATCTGTGACCGTTTCATTACTGGGCGGTGTTGTAGAACTCTACCGAACGCTCATCGTCGACCCACTTGTACTCGACGTTGAGCGCCTTGGCGACCCAGGCGATCGGAAGCATCGTTCGGGCATTCTTGATCTCCGGCGCGGTGTCCATCTCGATCGCGGAACCGTTCACGAGAAGCGTCTTCGAGCCGATCTTCATCTGGATGACGCGGTCACCCTTGAAGATCGTCACGCTCTTCGCGTACGGATTCCAGATAATATCGGTATCCTTTACTCCCAGTGCCTCTGCAACATACTTCACCGGCACGAAGGTGCGATTATCCTTAATGTACGGCGCGACGTCCATGGTCTTCGTCTCGCCATTCACGCTGTAAGACGTCTGATCAATCGTAAACTTGGCCCTGTAGTCTTTGGACTTGTCAGCGGGTGTCACGACGCGAACAGGGCTGACTTCAATGTACTTGTAATCAAAATCATCACTACCGTTGTCGCGAAGCACCTTACTGGGTTCGTCCGAATCCACAACGGCAGAACCGGCAACTTTAACCGGAATCTCGCCTTCCGGCGCCGTACGATCAATCGTCGCCCGGACGCCTTTGATGACGATTTCGCTCGGTTCATTGCTGGCCCGACGTACTTCAATTACAATGTTCCGGTTTGAAGTACCCAGCTCATAGTATTTATCCAGATTCCAGTAAGATGCATCCTCAAGTCGAGCATTCCCGAGTTCAATGTCGCCGCTCCGGACCTCGACGACCGGGTCCACGGCAGTAAACTGGGTGATGAAGTCACCGGCGTTGATAATGATCGACTTCCCGCCACGAAGGGCACCGGCAACCGTTTCCTTAATTACGATGTTACCAAGCGGTTGATCCTGGGCACCGATCACAGCACCCGTCTTGTTCTCAGAAGCGACGCTGACGATATGCTTCACGTTGGCAAGCGTCACTTTCGTGCTCGGAACACCCGAGCCCGTAACCTCAACCGTTAACGGCCCTTCAGGAAACTTGGCTTCCGTAAAGACCTGTTTTACTTCGATGACAGTCTTACCGGAAGAAGTGGACTTCCGATCAACCGCAAACTTGGCGACGCGGTTTTTCCCGTCGAGCCGCTCATATCCAGCCCAGCGCAGCTTGGCTTTGTTCGAGCCCTTGTCGTAGTCGAAAGCGTCGTTGGGGTTCTCCGGCCACTCCGCACCGACCGGCAGGGTCAGCTTGATGGTGCGACCCTCGACAAGCGAGCCCGCCAGGTATTCTTCCAGAACGATCTTACCGGCAATTTCACCGGTTTCCACTTTCCGACCGGCCCAGATCTCACCCGGTTCACTCGTAACGGTCACTTCGTAGTCGCCGTATTTTCCGATGATGATGGTCCGCGGCTCAGCGTTGGATACGGCAACACGAATTTCGCCCTTGCGTGCCGTGGAAGACTTGACGACATTCACACCCGCTTCGACTTCGAAGATAATGCGTTGCGGGTTGCTGGCTGTATATTTGGGAGTAACCTTGATGTTCAGGTCTTTGTTGTTCGTCTTAATGTCAATGTCGGTCTTCGCAATCTCGCCGGATACGATAGCCGCAACGTCCGCGCTGCCCCACGCAAAGCCATCCGGCAACGTCAACGTAATGGTCTTATTGGAATCAAAGACATACGGCACTTCCTCGCTGAGCTGGAATCGAACGGTTCCGCCCTCGTCACTAATAGACCGATCCTTGTCGATCACGGTGATCTGCGGATCCCGCGAGCTAAATTGGGCTACCTTGAGCTCGGTATAGCTGAACTCATCATTTCGCGATGCCGGATCGATGCGGAGGTACAGCGTTCCGACGCCGTCCTGGCCAGCCTCAGGGGTGATTACAAGCTGGAATTCATTCTTTTTTCCAGTATCAGGTTCGACTTGAAGAACCCAAGTTGTTCTTTCGCCACCGCTGCTTTCGTAAACATTCAAGCTCACGGGAGGATTCGCTGTATAGTTAGGATCTTTCGCAGCCGTAAATTTAAACTTTTTCCCGTTATCGTCGACCAGAGACAAAAATGCGCTTGACTTGGCTACATTGGCCGGATCGAGCTTGAAATAAACGGTTATTGACTCACTGGTCGTCTTTTCGTCTGTGTAAACTTTTTGCGAGCCCACCAAGCTCACCGACGCATTCGCCGCACTTGCGTGGAACGCTCCGAAGGGCAGAAGCGTCAGCGCAAGCGCAAGCGAAAGGACAATGGACAGCACTTTGCTGCCGCGCATGCATTTATACCTCCTTGCTCTCCTCTACCATCTTTATTTGTCTTCGGCCTGCCAACCGTCGTTCGGCAGCGCATGCCTCCTTCCCGCCTTTTTTCTCCGCGACTTCCGCACCACTTGGGCGAAGCCGCAGGTTTACCGGCCACGCCGTATAGATTATACGGCTATGTCCGGTTTAAGTTGCGGTTTTCGCCCTCACTAAAAGCGAGGCCACCCTACCAAATGCCCCCAGCGCCGTCATACGAAGCGCTGATTGCACTGGCAGGCCCATTTCCCGGCCAATAGCTTATACGCTTGCGCACGCCCAAAGTTTTGCTGGATTCCTTTTATCTCGTACTCGATATGGACAATTTTCCGAGCCACCTCAAAAAAAGATGATATCGCTCCTCCAGCTTGATCTGACCAAGCACTTCATGCTGCGATTGCCACTTCAGCGCATCCTGAAGCCATCTGTCTTTCGAATCGTGATCCGACATGTGTTCTGCTGCAGCCGCAAGAAGCAAGCGCGCATCCAGCCGATCTTCGGTATCCCGAAGTTGATCCACCTTATTTTCCAGGATGTTCCGTCCTGCTGCGATATCACCGCTAAGGAGCTTCACGATCCCCCGATACGCCAGCATCATGGGAGTCTCCGTAAACTCCGGATATTTGAGTCCCGACGACTCGCGGTCCAACCTTCGCCGTTCATCTTCGATTCGTTGCTGCATTTTCCGCATTTCCTTATCGGCGTATTGAACGATCTCTATCGCCCGGTTCGCCTCTCCCTGAGCGCCGATTGTGTTTTCCGGCACTGTTGATCTGACCGCCTGAAGCGCCCGCTTTCCCAACCATTCATAACGGGCTTCATAAGCCGGAAGAAAGAGGGGGGCCGTCTCCACCGCTTGCGCATAAAGCCGATCGGCCGTCTCCTCCCCCATGTCCGCATAAATTCGAGCCAGCCTCATGAGCGTCCTCGGATCTTTTTCCGACATCGAGTGCACGGACTCCAATTCCTGAAGCGCAATTGAGCAATATGACGGATCACGGGTTTGTTCACAAGCCTGCCGATAAAACTCGATCTTCATAAAACGCATCTCACGGTCAAGATACCGCACGCGCGCCTTATAATCAATGATCTGCCTGACGTCATCGAGACTCCGGCCGGCCGGCTCAAGCCGGATGGCATACCCCTCACGCACAGTGAGAGCCGTATGAATAAGCCCCATTGCTAATGCTCCGAGGAAAAGAACGTCCCCAAAACGAGATGATCGGACGAAGGACGCACACAGTCGAGTGCCATTTCTCATCCCCTGAGGCTCCAAGACGTTCGTTCGGACCGTCCAATCCGACGTCTGGACCGTAAGGCCCGAAGCTGCGAGGATCGAAAGCCAAGTAAAAAAGACAAGCAAAACATACCCGAACGAAAAGTCGAAGTCAATCTGCCCGTGCGCCAGCAGATAAAGCGCCGGTGCGGCTACCTTGACGACGCGATATCGTTCGTGAACCTCGCCCTGGAAATAGGCACGCACGCCGAGTCCGAACGCGGACAGCAGAACGGCAGCAAAGAGAAGAACACCTACGATTCCCCCTTCAATGGCCAGCTGAAAAATAAAGCTGTGTGTCTGCGTAGAATAGTACGGATAAGAAGCATAATGCAAAAAGACATCGCGCCAGGCATCGCCACCCGCGCCAAACAGCCAGTGCTCACGAATCAACTTCAAGCTGTCGCGGAAGAAGACGAACCGCTCGGAAACGTTCTGTGTGCTCAGACTGATGTCAGCAAGCCGCAATGCTACCGCTTCCGGCATCACGCGCGAAACGAGAGGCAAGCGAAGTGCAAGCCAGCTCAGGACACCCAGAACCATCGAAACAAGTGGAATGATGGCCCGCTTCTCCCACGCCTTTGCGGATAAAACGGCAGACGACAGTTCCCATACAACCCTGTTTTGCAGTGTCCACCGATCGATAAGAATGACGGTACCGGCATAGACAGCGCCAAGCGCCATAGGTGCGATAATGACCACCCACGAACTCTTCTCTTGCCACGCCGGAAAAACGGGGAGGATCGGCGCCACGATGAGAAAAAGCAGCAGCGTCAAAACGATCATGCGAAGCTGCACAACGATTGGCACCAGCCAGAGTACAAGCCACCACGCAACCGGCCACAAAACCCATGCGCCGCGCGAAGCGCTGAAAATCAATCCAACAGAAAATGAGACCAACACCCATGCTGCGGGAAATCGCCAGCGCCAAGCTCGGAGATCCTGTGGCGGGTCGCTTAAGGCGATGAGCGTCATCAACATGACGGCCCCCACCATCGCACCGTAGGTATTCGGATACTGGAAAACGGACGAAAACCGCGTCCCGAGCACCGAATCGGGGAACCGAGTGAGTCCAACAATGGTCAAAAAAGGAAACAAGGCCGTCCAGCCGATCGAGATGGCCGTACCGACAAAGACGATCCGGCGTCCTTTCTCCCCTGCGGCCACCAAAAGAGCGGTTAAAGCAATAAAGCTGAGCAGGACCGTCCCCATACGGTAAGCCTGATCCCAAGCATGCGAAGCCTGCACTCCTAAGAGAGCCATCATACCGTACTGAAGCATGAGAAGGAGGGAAGCGGTCACACCAAGGAGCCAGAGCAGATCGCCTCCCATCCTCGCCCAGACGCCCCTATCATCGCCCGACAGCCACAAAGAATAGCCCCCTACCGCAAACCCCGCAAGAGACCAGAACCCTATGATCATATCAGCAAAAAGCATGTCTTCATAAAAGAATAAGCCCCGGTAATACGGAAACGCGACGAGAGCGAATGCCCATAAAGCAACCATCCACTGGGAAAAAGACGATAGCATCCTGGATTCGCGATGGGGCGTGCGTTGGGCCGCGAATCGACGCTTTTGGCGCCTCTTTCCGTTCATTTCTAACCTCCCGCGCTTCTCTCACATGGATCTCGGGCAATACGAATCTTAAGAGAAAGCATCTCAGATGTAGGCTGCGTCATCAAACATCTGCGCCACTTTGCTCAAGTGTTTCCGACTGAATAAACTTGCGTCGTACTCCAGCCGCCGCTTCTTTGGTCAGGACAACCTTGAGCGTGATCATCAAAATCTTCAAATCCAAAAGTAGCGAATAATTTTTTATATAGTACAAGTCCAACGCAAGTTTATCCTCGACTTCGGTCGCATACCGTCCGACGACCTGCGCAAGTCCGGTAATGCCTGCCTTGACGCGATGCCGGTATGTATAGGCCGGTAACTGGGCTTCAAACTGCTTGACAAAATGCGGACGCTCAGGACGAGGACCGATAAAGCTCATGTCCCCTTTAAGCACGTTAAAAAGCTGCGGCAGCTCATCCAAGCGCGTGACCCGAAGAAATCGTCCCACTTTGGTAACCCTCGGATCCCGCTCTGTGGCCAGCACCGGCCCGGTGAGCTTTTCCGCGTCCTTGACCATCGTGCGGAATTTGTACAGTTTGAACGTCCGGCCGCCTTCGGTCACCCGTTCTTGGACGTAGAGGGTCGGCCCCTCCGAGGTCACCTTGATCATAAGCGCGATGATGAGCATAAGCGGCAGCGCCACAATCAGTCCGACGAGCGAAAGCACGATGTCCAAGCCACGCTTGATCAACTTCTGCTCTTCCGTAAGGCCAAAATCCGTCAGTCCAACCATCGGCACATCTTCGATCAGCATCAACTGCGGGCGGGTGAATAGAATATCTGTGGCGTCCGGTGCGAGCATCACATGTTTGTGCGAACGGATGGCGTCTTCGATGATCTTCGCTTTTATCCGTTCATCTATGCCGTTTCCGATGACGATCGTGTCGATCTCGTCCCAGACCACATCCCGGCGATCTTCATAATGATCCGGCTCGAGAGCCGCGCGAATCCGATACCAGCCGATCGCCCCTTCGAGCAGCTTTTGACCAATCCTTTCGATCCTTTCGCGATCCCCGATGATTAGCACCTGCTTTTCACCGTGAACCGCCCTTCTAACGCGCAACACCGCATAGCGCCAGGCCGAAAGCAATCCCCACTGAAGAACAAAGGCGATCATAAAAACGCTGCGCGGAAACGCGAACTCGCGTATCAAAAATGTCGCAGCCATCGTCATCAATTGAAGCAGGGCAAGGGCGATCCCTAAGGAAAAAACGATGTCTCCGTAAGGCTTACGGGCGATCGAATAAAGGCCGTAGACGGAAAAAAGCACGTATCCCGTTCCCACGATAATTGGAATGAGCTGCATGAACGGTGATATGTTTTCTCTCGGGATATCGAAGCCGAACCGCAACAGATACGCCAGCGCAAAGCCAACGAGGAGTAAGACAAGATCAACAACCGTGACCGCCACTTTGCTTAGACGAAAGTAGGTGACCAGAAACCGGCGCATGGTTTCACCTCGACTCTGCTTAATCTTTACCTAAACGCAACTTCACTTTCATTATCCACGCTTTTGCTTTCATTATCTACGCTTCTGCTTTCATCATCTGTGCCCTCATTCTATCGCTTTCGACGACGAGCGACAACATCTTCATACACCGCCAACGTTTTTTCTACCATTCGTTCAATGGTAAAATGCTTTTCATAGCGTCTACGGCCTGCCGTTCCCATCTGGGCTCGCAGTTCATGATTTAAGATCAATTGTTTGAGGCGTTCTTGTAACCGTTCTTGGTCTCCCCGAGGGATTAAGTAACCTGTCTGACCATCGATGACCGCTTCGCGCACACCGCCCACATCCGATGCGATGACCGGCAGGCCGGCGCGCATCGCTTCGAGAATGCTGCGCGGAAACCCTTCCCATTTGGAAGTTAAAACAAAGATCTGTGCTTTCGCCAGCCGCTCCGCCACATCCTTCCGGGCACCCAAGAAGGACACGCGTTCGTGAAGACCGAGCTTCTCTACTTCGTTTTTAACCTGCTCCCGCAACGGCCCGTCGCCGATGAGCTCCAATTTCCATTCTAATGCTTTCAACTCGGCTAGAGCATGAATGAGAGTTCCATGATCTTTTTGATGTTCAAAACGCGCCACCATCACCATACAAACCGGTCCGTTCTCAGGTTGGGCCCGGAGCGCAGGCGTAATATCCGGAATTCCGTTGTGCACGACGACCAGCCGATCCGCTTTTGCAATTCGATGACTTAATGCAAGCTTGAAATCGTACTCCGACACTGTGATGATACGGTCGGAAAGAGGAGCTGCCATGCGTTCCGCGAAAGCATACATCATGCGCTTTGGCCTCGGCACGCCTTCCGTAAAGGCCCAGCCATGGGCGGTAAAGATGACCGGGATCCCGAGACTTCGTGCCGCCAATCGCCCCAGCCACCCCGCTTTAGAAGAATGCGCGCTAACGAGGTCAGGTTTAAGCTCGGCCAAAACGGAGCGCAACTCCCAAAGCCCCATAACATCCACCCAGGGGCGAATGGGGCGAACCAGATATCGAAGGGCTCGATGCGGAATGCCTCTTATGGCAAGCGCTTCTGTAAACACCCCTTGACCTCCGACCAATACGGTGACCTTATGTCCTTTTTTCCGCATGGCCGTGGCAAGATCTCGCACATGAACCTGCGCGCCTCCGATCGCATCGGAGCGGGTGATGACGTACGCGATCTTCAAACCCTTACCCCCTTGCGTTCAAGAAGTTCAAAATACAACGCCTCCCACATCTCCACGACACGATCCATGCTGTAATTGGCCTCAATGTGCTTGCGTCCGGCCGATCCCATCGCGGCTCGCTCTTCCGGAGATAGATCCATCACGTTCATCATCGCCCCGGCAAGAGCTTGCGGTTTCTTTGGAGGGACTAAAAAACCCGTCACCCCGTCCAACACGACCTCGCGATTGCCGCCGACATCCGTTGCGACAATCGGAAGGCCGACCGCCGAAGCTTCCAGAAGAACCATCGGCATGCCTTCCCACGCCGAAGACATGACATACGCATCGACCGCGTTCATGAGGTCAGGCACATCCCGGCGCACACCGAGAAAAATCACACTGCCCGTAAGGCCTAAGTCGCGCGCCAGTTTTTCGACTCCATCCTTCAGCGAACCCTGTCCGGCGATCAAGAGCTTCGAATGAGGCCGATTCTTTTTGATCTCAGCAAACGCCTTAAGCATCGTGGGATAATCCTTTGCCTCTTCTAGACGTCCGACCGCCAGCCACACAAACTCATCTTCAATGCCCAATTCTTTCCGAAGGCGATGCCTCGACTCTGTATTGGGCCTAAACTGATGCGTATCCACCCCGTTCGGGATATGGCGAATTTTGATTCTCGGGACCGCTCCCACCCGCACATACCGTTCGAGCCCGGCCCGGCTGACCTGGGTCGTGAGATCGCATAGAGGGTCCGTCAAACGATAACCCATTTCGCGAAGCCGTCCGCCCTCAACAATATTATGAGCCGTGCACACCAGAACGGGCGTCCGGATCAAGAACCGCGACGCTCTCGCTAAAAGATTGGCGTGGACCATATGACTGTGGAGAACGAGCGGTCTCTCCCGGCGGAGAATACTGGCCAAGCGCAATAGTGCCCTGGGGTCAGGGATCCCCCGACGCATATCGAGCGAGAATACCGGTATGCCCGTCACTTCCAGTTCGCTGACATAAGCCGCCGGAGGGAGCATAGAGATAACCCGAACGTTCCATTCCCGTTTTTTGAGACGCATCGCCAGCCGCACAAGCTGAGTCTCTGCTCCCCCATAATTAAGGGCCGTCGTAAGAAAATCGACTTTAGGACGTTGCACCGGAGCCGACCTCCTGGCGTTCGTTCCACATTGCTTTTCCCTTGACCCTGTCTCTGGCTCTAGCCTTGGCCTTCCGGCTTACAGCCAGCGCCATCGGAATCAACAAAGGAGCAAATTTGGCGCGATGTCGAATCGCCTGCCCGTAATTTGAAGTGGCGAGCGCAAATGCCAGTAGCCCCACCGCCACCACCGCCAAGCTGAATTTTAAAGCTCGTGAATCTATGTTTTTCCATCTGCCGATAATCATGGATGTCATCAAGAAGTACAAAAGCGCATCAACCAAACCGAACAGATCGATCGCCGAACGAACCATCCAGGGAAACGGAGCGAACAAAAAGTAAAAAAGACGAATAGGGGCTTGCCATATTAAATCAAGAGGGGATTCAACCGTCATGCTTTGGAGATAGCCGGCTCTTTCCGATGAAGTATACTCATGAAAGTATGATATGTTTTTCGCTATACCGATTTTATCCATTCCCCATCCTGTCATGAGGACGACGGCTGCAGCGAAGACTAGAAAGACTGCCGCACCCAGCAATTTTAATGACAGCCTTCCCCGCTGTTTGAGCAATTTGTATGCCTGCATAGAAGACAATAAAAAACCAAGGGTTATAATCGACATAAACATGCCGGTATGAAAAAATCCCGATGCCAGATAGGCTGCCGTTCCCTTGACGAATTGAACAGGTGACCAGTTTTGACTCCAGTTGATAATGTAAAGCGTACCAAGCAAAAAGAAGAAAACGATAAAGGCCTCCCGCATGGTTATGGCCGAGTACAAATTCAGCGTCGGAAAAAAGGCGGCGATCCAGGCCGCCCGTTTTGCTGTTCGGACGTCTCCGTTCGTTAAACACATGGCGATCCGCCAGACCAGATACACACTGGCGACGCCCAACAATACGTTTAAACTCTGACCGGCCAGCTCTACCGGTCCGGTCAAACTGTAGATGACGGCCAAAACCCAAGAATATAAAAAGGCACCGGTCGTAAAATGTTTTAACGCCCCTCCAAGCCCTTCAGAAGACCACATCTCCGCTGTGTGATGATACATTACGGCATCGGCCTGTGAATCGGGCAGAGGTACGACAAACGCATGGATCAAAGCCAAAGCCGTACGCAAAATCAAAGCCATCAATAAAACGAAAAACACCTTTGGGCGCACAAATCCTATCACTACAACAAAAAGCAAAGCGGCCAAAAAGAATGGGGCAGCAAGAAGGATCTCTGTCATTTCAAATCAGCCTCTTAGTTTAATTTAGAATCGAACTCATTAGTTTAATCCTAATTTTGTGATGGCAATTCCAAGGACTTCAGCATATTGCTTCACAATCTCCTCCAATGCAAAGATTTTAGCTCGTGCCATAGACCGACTTCGTTCTTCATCCAAACCCACTACAATAGCCTGAGCTAAGGCTTCCACGTCTCCCACCGGCACGAGTTGTCCCCATTTTCCATCCTCTAAAATTTCACGAGGTCCATGAGGACAATCGGTAGATACTACAGGAGTCCCCAAAACTAAGGCTTCGACGAGTACGTTCCCAAATCCTTCCCAACGAGAAGAAAGTACAAATACTCCGGCACGCTTCATGTAACTGTAAGGATTCTCCACAAATCCCGGCAGCGCAACGTCCTCCTCTACACCCAGCTCTCGCACCAACGCCTCCAGTTTGGGGCGCTCTTCGCCTTCGCCCAAAATCATAAGCCGCGCCTGACGCTTCTTACGTACCAAGGCAAAAGCGCGAATGAGCGTGGGAAAATCCTTTGGCGTAGTGAGCCGTCCTATCCCAAGGATCACCGGTGATTCACCAGACCGGAACCAGGGATGGTCCAAGGGTTCGTCCGCCTTCGCGAAAAGATCCGGTGTGACCACGGGGTTATAGATAACCCGCACCTTTTCCGCTGGCAGACCCGTTTGGAGAATGAGGTCTTCGGCCGCCCCCTGGGACACGGCCACTACCGTATCCGCCAGTGGATAAAAGCGTCGGATCAAAAAGGGAATGGCCTTCTCCCGTCGTACAGCAGCATTCATCGTGGACTGACTCAGTGTGCTATGTTCAGAAACAACCAAGCGTGTACCGGTCCGTGCCATCAATCTCGCCCAGATGGCCACAACGTTGGCATGGCTTAAAGCAGAAAGCATGGCGCGCGGTCTTTCGCGCCGGAGATAGCGCACCAGTCCAGGAAGCGCAAGGAGCACTCGCCTTGCACCCAAGTCCAACACCCTTACGCCTTTAGGGACCTGTGAGAGGAAAGGCCCCTCGGCCTTGGCCAGCACGAGGTCTACCGACAGGCCTTGCTCAGCAAAGCCCCGGGCGAGGTTCACCATGACACGCTCGGCTCCGCCGCCGCGGAGAGAGGGGAGGAAAAGAGAGACAGTTGGATTATTTTTGTTTGACGAGGACATCTCGATACACCCCAATGACCTGTTCGATCCAAACTTCCAGGTCAAGACATTTACTTTCTGCTAAAAAAAGGAAAAAGGACCAAAGATATCGGCTCCCAATACTCGTGCTAGATAAGGCAATGTTATAAGCGGAAAAATATATGTTGCGATACGCATTCCCTGCAGGTGCAAAATGTTTTGTATGACGGGATGCCGTAGCAGACAAAAGATCAAGAGGATCACCTAAGCTCGGACGAAGATACTGAAGATAAGAAGCCGAAAGTGGTTAACGTATTGGTCAGGGGGTTAACCAAAACTCCGGCAGACCCCGAGACACAAAGGTAAAGGACGTTAAGGCTACGATGCCTGGGCGGCTATCCACTCCACAAAACGTTTGAGTCCTTCTCGGAAAGGAGTCCTCGACTTAAAGCCCAAAAGTTGCTCGGCTTTTCCCATATCCGCCCACGTCTGAGGCACATCCCCGGGCTGAGCCGGTAAAAACTCCAGACGCGCCCGCACGCCGAGGGCTTCCTCCAGCGCCCGTACCATTTCCAGAAGACTCACGGTCTGCTGATTGCCCAGATTGATGATCTCATAGGACGTGGCCGCATAGTCCATCGCCCGGCGCACGCCATCGACGATATCGTCGATGTACGTGTAGTCCCGCCGGCTCATCCCGTCGCCGTAGATCGGCACCGGTTCGCCCCGCAGCATTCGCCTCGCGAACTTATGAATCGCAAGATCCGGCCGCTGCCTGGGGCCGTACACGGTGAAAAAGCGGAGGGCGATAAAGCGAATCCCGTACAGGTGGCTGTACACGTGCCCGAGAAGTTCGCCGCTCACCTTCGTCGAGGCATACGGGCTGATCGGCCGAAGGACGCAGTCGTCTTCCCGCCAGGGGACGTTCGGGTTCACGCCGTAGACGCTCGACGAGGAGGCGAAGACGAACTGCCGGATGCCCCGTTCCCGGGCGAGCTCGAGCAGATTCTGCGTCCCGGTGACGTTCACTTCCTGGTAGCCGAGGGGATCCTGAATCGACGGGCGCACACCCGCCCTCGCAGCAAGATGCACGATCACGTCGTAGTCGTCGGCGAGCGCCTGGCGGAGCATGCTCAATTCGCGGATGTCGACTTCGACGAGGCGGTAACGCTCATAGTCGAGGTGGGCGGCGATGTTCTTTCGCTTGATCGCCGGGTCATAGAACGGGTCGAAGCTGTCGACGTTCGTCACCGCCCAGCCTTCGGCAAGCAGGCGGTCGATGAGGTGGCTCCCGATGAATCCCGCACCGCCGGTCACCAGCGCATGCTTCATCGTCCCACCCCCATATACGTGAGTCCCGCCGCACGGGCGACGTCCGGCGCGTAGACGTTCCGCCCGTCGAGGAAGACCGGCGTGCGCATGAGACCCCTCAAGCGCGGGAGATCTAGGCGGCGGTATTCCGCCCACTCCGTCGCGAGAAGGAGCGCATCGGCGCCTTCGGCGGCGGCGTACGGGTCGGAGACGAAGGTCACCTCCGCCCGCTCCGCCTCAGTGAGTGCCCGCTCGGCATTGGGGACGGCGATCGGGTCGTGGGCGCGGATGTGCGCGCCGAGCGCGATGAGACGGCGGATGACGGCGAGGGCCGGCGATTCGCGGACGTCATCCGTGTTCGGCTTGAAGGCAAGCCCGAGGACGGCAATCGTCCGCCCGCGGACGCCTTTTAAGGCGGACTGCAGCTTCTCGACGACCCGCTCGCGCTGCAGCTCGTTCACCCGCCGCGCCGCTTCGACGATCGGCATCTCGTAATGATGCTCCCGCCCGACGGCCAGAAGCGCCGCCGTATCTTTCGGGAAGCAGCTCCCGCCCCAGCCGAGCCCCGCAGCCAGGTACCGCGGGCCGATCCGCGCGTCGAGCCCGATCCCCCGGGCCACCTCGATCACGTCCGCGCCCACCTTTTCCGAAAGCCCCGCGATTTCGTTGATGAAGCTGATTTTAAGCGCCAGGAAGGCATTCGCCGCATACTTGATCATCTCCGCGCTGATCGGGTCCGTCGTCATCAGCGGCGGGAAGCCGTACCCTTCGCGCTTCGGGACAGCCTCCGGCGGGTCAAATGTCTGCTCGAGCAGCGGCCGGTACAGCCGGCGGAGCACCTCGATTGCCTCCGGCGCCTCAGCCCCGATGATGATCCGGTCGGGGTAAAAGCTGTCGTAAAGGGCCATCCCCTCCCGGAGAAACTCCGGGTTCGAGGCGACCCACACGGTGGCCTCCGTCCCCCGCGCTTCCAGCGTCCGGCGGATGACGTGGGCGACGCGCCGGTTCGTCCCGATCGGAACCGTCGACTTGACGACGACGGTGTACGCGCGGCCGCTCGCCATCCCTTCGGCGATCGTCCGCGCGGCCGCCTCGACAGACCGCGTGTCGGCCTCGCCGTTCGCCTTCTCCGGCGTGCCGACGGCGATCATGACGACGTCCGCCTCGGTGACGGAAGCCTTGAGGTCGTCGGTAAACGAGAGCCGGTCTCCGAGCCGGGCCAGCATCGCCTCGACGCCCGGCTCGTGGATCGGGCTTTTCCCCTGGCGAAGGAGCTCGAGCTTCCGTCGATCGATGTCCACGCCGGTGACGTGGTGCCCGATGTAGGCCAGGAGCACCGCTGTCGTGAGGCCGACGTAGCCCGCGCCGACGATCACCACGCGCATCGTTTTAAACTCCTACCGTTTTTTGCCAATCGTCTTTCAGCCGATAACCGTACTGCTCAAAATACGCGCGAATGAAGACATACACGAACGCAAGCATGAGCCCCAGCACAAAGCCGATGATTGCGTTCAGCCCTTTCTTCGGCGCCACCGGCCGCCGAGGCAAGGTCGGTTGTTCGATGATCTGCGCTTCTTTCATGGATAAGAGCTGTTGATCGATCTGTTGGATCTGCTGGATGAAATCCTTGAGCGAATACTCATCGCGTGAGATGTAGTCGATCAGACGAGCGCGCGTGATGTCTTTTTCTTCATTCGACAGATGGGGATTCGCCTCAATCGACGCGAGCGCCGCCTTATTGCGCGCAAGACTTTCTTGGGTCGCTTGTTGCAACTGGAGGAGCGAACTGCGCATCTCTTCGACCAGCTTCCGCTTCTCGAGATAGGCAGCGTTGCTCTGTTCCATGAAATGCTTGACGATCCGGTCGACCACGGCCTGTGCGACCTTCGGATCGTGATACTTCATGGTGATGGCGATGCGCTTCGATTGCCCTTCAACTTGTAAGGTTTTTTTAAAATCACCAACCCCGTGAAAAGGAAGATCCAGCTCTTCCATGATCGGCGCCAGTGTATCACGGCTTAACAGAAGGGCTTTGGCATTTTCCGCATCGCTGTAGACCGGATCGTCCATGTTGCTCAAGACGATCTGTGCCGACGATTCGTATGTAGGCTTCATCCATAAGCTGATGCCGTAGGCGGCGACGCCGAACAGAATCGGGACGATCACGACGAGCAGACGGTGCTTCCAGATGATCCGGATCAGGTCGATGAGTTCGATCTCGTCCGTCACATCCGCCGCTCTGCGATGAACTTGCTCTTCCATCTTCTTCCTCCCATAACAGGCCGACACACGGACGCTGATTTTGTCGATCACGCTGCCCAAAACCTAGCGTACAGAGATTCGAAGTGAAAGTCAACGTAAAGAGCTGAAAGCTTCCCGGGCTTTTGGCACGGAAAGCTTTTGACGTTTGCATGCAGCAAGGCCTTGTCTTTCAAGACTTTCAGCAAGGCGCGCCCGGTCTCCCTATTTAATTTCGGCTTATTTCAGTTCGATCGGCGTCATCAGACTCCTTGGTGAGCGCTCTGGCGCGCTGCTGAATTCATCCAGGACGAAGACGTTCACCTGATAATCGCTGCCGATCACGTTGAAGTAACCGGTAAACGTCTCGGGCGTATCGCTCCAGCTCTTTTTTTCGGTCGCCACGATGCCTGCCGGTTCGACCATATCGCCCACGCGCTTCGTAAGTTGGAAGACGACCACCGCGCTGGAGGCGAACGGCGCGGCAGGCTGAATGGTGACCGTCGCTTGGATGCCGTCCTTCCGTTCGAGGCGTGAGCTGATCACGTGGAAGGGGGAAGGTTCGGCTTCTGTCACGGTCACGTTCACGATCGCCTCAAGCCCTTCATACGTCACCTGAACGGTCGCCTGCCCCGCCCCGACCGCCGTGATCACGCCGTGATCGTCCACAGCGGCGATGCGCACGTCCGAGCTTTCAAAGTGCAGGGCGCTCCCGGAAAGCGGCACTTCCCGGCCGTACGGGTCGAGGAGTCTCACGGTGAGCGGGAGCCGTTCGCCTTTTCGAAGATGCGCTTCATCCGGCACGACGATCAAGCTCGTCGGACGGGACGTCGCCTTGACGGTTACCTTGGCCTCAGCGCGCTTCTGGTTGAAGAGCGCCACGACATGGCCGACGCGATCCTCATCTGTGATCCCCGGCGTGAAGACGCCGTCCTGGACTGATCCGATGTCGTCTTTGACCGACCAGGCCACCTCCTTATTGTCGAGGGCGAAGGCGTTGCTATAGGCGTCGAAGGCGGTCACCTGGAAGGTGATCGGCTCGCCTTCCGTCACGGCTTCGGCGGGATCCAGGATGAGCTTGAGCGGCCGGATGACCTTCGGATCGACGGCCGTCACCGTGAGCGATTGGGTGGCGCCGCCGACGGCGACGGTGAGGGTGGCGCTCCCCTGCCGTTTCGCGGTGATTCGACCGCGTTCATCGACCGCGATCACATCGGGATCGGACGACGTCCACGTCATCTCGATGTGGTCGGCGAATGGATTGATGGGAACGGTCTTGTTGAGCGGCAAGATGTAATTGGCCGTCAGGAGGGAAAAATCGCCGTAGAGTTGCAAGTTGCGTTCGGCGCCGACCGGGAGCTTGAGTGCGCCGCTCTGAATGGCTTCGTCGACGATGGAAATCTTTTTGACGAGCGGAATGAACTTGAAGTCGATCCGATTTCCGTCGATGATAAGCTTAGTGTACGCGAGCATGCCGCCCCACTCGGGTCGGACGTATCGCTTGAGCGCGCCGTCTCCGTTGATGATGTAGCGAACGCCGTCCACTTCCCAGCTCAAAGCGGCGTGCAGGTGTCCGAAGAGGACGGTTACGGCCTTGTCCGGATGGGCCTTTTTGAAGGCGCTCAGAATTTTCTCCAGGCGCACCGCATCGGCATAAAGCATCTCATGCGCCGTGCCGAAGGGGGAACCGCACCCTTTGTCCTGTTTAGGACTTATAGGGTAGCAGGTCGCACTCCAGGTTCGGTAGGCGGAGACCTCACCGAATGTACCTCACCCACGGCCGATCTGCCGAGGAGCCTTCAAATGCCGAAAAATGGCCACTCTGCCATTCCACGGGCATCTCCAGGCAAACGCTTTGTTGCATCCAAGGGTGCGATACCATCCTGTGACGCTGAATCGGATTGAAAGACGACGTTGTAGAGAAGCGCCGCCGCTTCCGCCCGCTTGGCGTTCGCTTTCGGGGCGAAGCGGTTGTCGCCGACGCCTCGGATCAGTCCTTTCTCCTGTGCCAGGCCGACCGCCCCTCTGGCCCAGGCGCTGATGCTGGCGCTATCGGCAAAGGTCGGCGCTTTCCCGGCCGCCTCGTCCTTCATCCCCAGCGCGTTCACCAGCACGACGGCCATCTCTTCCCGCGTGATCGGCGCGTTCGGCCGGAACGTTTGGCCGTCGCCGGCCATAAGACCGTGCCGGTAAGCCGTCGCCACGATGTCGCGGTACCAGGCGCCTTCCGGCACGTCGCGGAACGGATGCGCCGCCCGCTCGACGGGGAGGCCGAGCGCGTTCAGCATGAGCGCCGCGAATTCCGCCCGCGTGACGTTCTCGTTCGGGGCAAAGACGTCTTCGCTTTTCCCTTTCACGATGTGGTGCGCGGCCAGCACTTCGACGACGTCTTTCGCCCAGTGGTTCTGGAGGTCGGCAAACGTTTTGTGATAGGCGATCGCCGCCACGGTGCCGAAGCGGCTCATCTTGGCCGTGAGCGTCTTCTTCGCCGCGTCGGCCCTTCCGCCGATGTACTTCCAGCTGCCGTCGGCCTGCTTCAGGTAGGCGCCGACCTTGCGGACGTCGGTGCCGCCGTCGGCGAGTTTGAGCGTGACGTCGATCGGCCGTTTCAGACTTCCGGGCCCTTCGATCGCATAGGCGAAGGAGACGACCTCGGTCGTCGGCGCGGACGCAATGCGCACTGGCGTATTCTTCGCTTCCTCAACACGAACCGTGAGCGAGAAGTCCCCGTCGGCATCCCCAAACGCCGGAAGCGCGTCATGAGGAAGGACCAGGCCAAGTCCGCTCAGTGTGATGTTTAGTCCTTTTTGGGCCGATTGGATTTTTGAAAGGGAGTGGCCGGAAAGCGTCACCTTCACCGTATCCCCCGGTTTGAGCGCCACATCGGCCAGCTCGAGCCGAATGAACCGCGATTCATTACCCGGGTTTTCGGCCAGCGCCCGTGTCACCGTGTCTTCTGAGATCTTGAGTTCCAGCGGCTCCCGCCCTTTTCCCTGCTTGTCGCCCTCGGCTTCGTTGCCCCCGCCGGTCCTCGACACCGTCACGACCACGTCCTTTTCGGCGATTTTATAACCGAGCAACCATGCTTCAATCCTGACTTTCCCTTCGCTGTGGGCTTTCAGAAGGCCTTCGCTATCCGGGTCGAAAGAGGCGAGGCGGGGGTCGGAACTTTTCCATTCCAAGCCGACCGACGATTCCGACGCGCCGCTTTGGACCGTCTTGCCGTCGATAAAGGAAAGCGTATACTGCCCCACCTGCCCCGCCCTGACGGTCTCCGGTCCAGAGATCGAAACGCCTCCAGCACGGGCCAGGCCCCATACCAACGCTTGAAGCCCCCGTCTGTCCGGATCGATATTCGCGTCAAGCCGCTCTTTGATCGTCAAAAAGTCCTCCACGCCGATCTCGAGACCTTTGGCCAGCGTCTGGTCCAGGCCTGTCTTCTCGGCCGCCGTTCGCATGGCATCGCGAATGACCTCATCGAGCGACGTGTACCTTTTAGGAAAAGACCCGGAGAGAAGCGCCCGCAACCGGACCTCATATTCACGCAAAGATTCGTTCAGAAAGGCGAAGAACGCGTCAACGGCGTGTTCATCCCCAAAGATAATGTCGAAGTAGGGTGCATAATTAATGCGATATACTCGAATATCCGATTCCAGCCCCTCTTTTGTGCCGTAAATAATCTTGATCAGGTTTCCGATGATCTCCTTGGACTTGCCGTTGCCGATTTTTCCGTCCACGAATTCTTGGAGGTTCTTTCCATTTACCGTCAGAATGTCTTCCCAGTCATCGTCGGTGATGCCCTCGACATTTGACCGCACCGTGGCAAGCGCCGCCCGACCGCCCTCATCCAGGCTTTCCAAGACGCCTTTCATCCGGAGAACATAATCTTGAAGCGGATCCGTTGCGGCCAGCGTTGCGCACGGCAGGCTCCCGACGCCCAGGACGAGAATAAGCAGCAGAATAAGCATGGCAAACCATCTGTTCGCCTTCTCTTTCGTCCGATGCAGAGGCATCGCCTTCCCCCCCCTTATTCCACAGCGAGAGAATCCTCAGCTCCAATTTACAGGAAGAAAAGGACTTTTACCACCCCTTTTACGGCTCCCGGTTCACTGCCAACCAGTTCACTGCCATGCGGGGATCGCCTCTCCGTTTACCAAGAAAAGTGGATCGATCAGCCTGCTCCCGGCTTGTTTTCCATCGTATGCCGTTGATCAAGCCAGTCCGCACCATATCGGCCTAACCGCAGCCTTACGGGGCGCTTTGAATACGGGGAAGGGCCGGCGGATCACGGACGATGAATGGAATTGTGATGCGATCGAAATTGAATGCATAGCCAAAAATTTATCCGGCACGCAGAATCTTTCTCTGCGCGCCGGAAGGAATGATCTATTTGGGAAGCTTTTTCAGCTGCACCATCATCTTCTGCAGAATGACGGCCATCTCGGCCCGGGTGAGCGGGGCCCGGGGATTGAAGGTGTAGAGGGACTTTTTGTCGTTCGGGTTCACCGGCGAGCCTTGCATGAGGCCGGCCTTCGTCACCGCGGCGATCGCCGGGAGAGCGTAGTAATGCATCTGATTGACGTCGGTGAACTGCTTGGCGAGAATCGCCTGGGCCGCCTCCGGCGTCGCCGGGAGCTTCAGGTTCATCGCCCGGGCGATCATCACCGCCGCCTCCTGGCGGGTGACGTCGGCGTCGGGGTAGTAGTAGCCGGGCTGCTTGCCGCTCACGATCCCGGCCCGGGCCGCCGTTTCGATGTAGCGGTAGGCGTAGTCCCAGGTATCGCCGGAGGGACGGACGTCGTAGAACGACGGCTCCAGCGGATAGCGACCCTCGCTGTCTTCGTACGGGCCGGCGTTGATCGGAAGATCCAGCGCCCGGACGAGGTCGCTTGCGAGTTCGCCCCGGCTCACCGGCCGGTAGGCACCGAACGTCGAGCTCGAGAAGTTGGGCATGATGCCCTTCGCATACATCGTCTCCATCGCCGGCTGGGCGAACGGATGGTTGACGACGTCGGCGAAGGACTGGTTAAGCTTCATGACCATGTAGTAGCCGAAGCGCTTGAAGGGGACGGTGATCGTGTGCTTCTTCGGGTCGACGACGCCGCCGAGGTTCTGCCAGCGGGTGCCGTCGTGGTAGAAGACGGTGAGCTGGTTCGCCGCCTGCTGGACGATGGACGGATCGTAGGCGAGCGTGAGCGTCCCCCGCTGGCTCGGGATGAGGTTGTCCCTCAGGATCGCCCGGCTGCGGAAGTCCCGAAGGCCGAGGGTGTTGCTCACCAGGTACGGATCCCGCCCACCGGGGGCGGCGACGTCTCCGGCGTCGATGTAGTAGAGGGGGCTTGCGTAGATGAAATTCGCCGGCAGGATGAGGGAAGACGCAAGAGCAGAACCGGGCTCGGTCACCTCGCCGGTCGTCCGGTTGGCGAGCCCGAAGTAAAGCGGCACGTCGGTGTAGAGGTCGGTCTGCCGGTCGATGACTTCGTCGTCGAACCGCTTGGGCGGCGGCTTGAGGAGGACCGTCCCCCTGGGGAAGGTCAGCGTCACGGCTTTGTTGAAAGCGGTAAAGCTCGTCTTTTTGCCGAGGGTGTCGTAATACTCGGCGCCGGTGATGGGGGCGTTGGCGTTGTAGATGAGGACTTCGTCCTTGTACGTCTTGTCGGCAAAGGTGAGGGTGAGGGGGATCTTGTTCAGACCGGGCTTTAGGGGCACCGTCGCCGTGAAGACGTAGTACGTCTCCGGCGCCTCGTCGCCGAGCTTTTCGTTGAACACGAAGTCCGGCTTCGTCGTGTTGGACGTCTTGGCCTCTTCCTTGCCGATGAGGACCTTGGTCGCCTTTTCGGCAAAGACTTTCACGACGGCGGCGTTGCTGTTCACGATCGGGTAGGGGTCGGTCGGCTTGGCTTTGAGCGGGGCGAGGACCTTCCAGCCGGCCGCCGCCCGCTCGATGACGATTGTCGCCTCCGCCCGCCGGCCCTGAGCGTCTTCCAGCGTCAAGACGTAGATCGTCTGGCCGGTTCGCCGGAGGGTGAACGGAAGGAGGGCCAGCGCCGCATCCTGGTCGTCGGCGTTCTGCAAGGTTTTTACCGCATCGAGGGTCTGGCGGTAGCGGGAGAGGGTGAGCCCGCCGGAGAAGGCATCGCTTCCGGACACCGATTGCGGAAAGTGATAGTTCGGCGTCGTGCCGTAACCCTGAATGCTGTCGTTAAAACGGTTTTTCAGTTCGTCGAGGTAGGCCTGATACAGGCTTCCGGTTCCGGTTTTGAGAAGCCAGCGATTTTGAGTATCGTCAAATTCATAGCTTCCGATCGCGCGGCCGTTTTTGGTGATGGTCAGCACCATTTTGTCCTGAGGGTTCGGGATGCGGAAGCTCAGCTCCCGGAGATAGGCGGCGTTCGTGCGGTAGACGTTGTCGGCGCCGCTCGGCCGAAGTTCGATCGCCTTGCCGTCCTGTTCCGTCTTCAAGACGATGTCCTGGATCATCGGCGCCTCGCCGGAGAGCACCCGGATCTCGTACTGGAAGCGGGCCTCCGGCACGTCGTCCAGCCGGACGACGAAGAGGTTGTTGCCCGGCGCGAGCTTGAGCGTCCCGGTCAATACCGATCCGTCGACGGTAAAAGTCGGGACCCCCCCGTCGCTTCCAATGGTGATCTGGTCTCTCGGAATGGAGACGCCGTTCAGCGTGAGGGTGAGGTTGGTCGGGTGATCGGCGTTGTCCTTGCCCAGCGGATAATTGTAGACCCGGCCGATGAGACGGATGAGATCCTCTGGCTGTTTGAGGTCGAGGGCGCGATCGACGCTGACCGTTTTCGGGCCGCTTAAGACGGCGGTGAGGGCCACGTACGGCGCGGTGAGGAGATTTAAGCGCACGCTGAAGGTGGCGGCGGTACTCGGGTCGTTCGGATCGCGCACATACCGGAAGGTGAGGGTGCCGCTTTTCCCCGGAAGGGCCTGAAGCGTAAGCCGCACCGTGGCCGTCTGGGTCGCTTGATCGACACGTTCGGGCTTCCAGGAATAGTCTGTTCCGGAGGCAAGAGGCGTTCCGTTCCACAGCACGTCAAAACGGGTGGCATCAAACGCGCCGTTGGCATCGAGCATGTTCCGCGTCTCGAGGAGGAGTTCAAAGGGGAGCGTCGGCAGGCTCACGGTCCCGCCGTCGGTCCACGCTTTCCCGCCGGCGGCTTCGGTGACGGCAAGAAAGCGGGGAAGCGACGCGTCGACGAAGCGGAAGAAGAACGCCGGTTTGACGGCGATCTCCGTCGGGTTTAGCGTCCAGTTTCCGCCGATCCGCTCCTCGACCCAGTAGCGGGCGGAGAGCGCCCACCGGTCGGCGGGGTCGAAGGGGAGGGAATTTCCGTCGACGTCCTGAGCAACGCTCGCCGCATTGGCCGGCGCGTAAAAGAGCGCCTTCGTCCCGCTCGTCGCGTCGGGGGAAAGCGGGGTGCCGCTTTTACGATAAAGCACATAGGTCTCCTGCGTGCCGTCCGGCTTCGTCCGCACGGCGACAAGCTCGTACTTCACCGGCCGGCGGTCCGGGTTCGATACGTCCAGGGCGAGCGTCCAGCGAAGGTTTTGTGAGAAGTCGTCGGATCGAACGACGTTCCCTGTGTCGCGATTCACCGGCACCAGGGTGGGTTGCGTCGGATCGGCGTCCGGGCTTAAGGTCGTCACCGGCGCGCCGTTTTGCCCGGTGCCGACCCGGACGTCGTAAAGGAGGTCGCCGCCGTCGCTCATGAGGGTGACGATGACCGTCCGGTTCAGGTAGACGACTTCTTTGTTGTTTTTCACCGCCCGGAAGGAGAGGACGTTTTCTCCCGTCTTGGCCGACAGGCGGACGGAAAACGTGCCGCCGACGGCGTCGGCCTGCGCTTCGTCGCCGGTGCGGTTGTTTTTCACCCACACCTGTTCGAGGTTGACGCCGCGGCCGTCGACGTAAAGGGTGAGGCGGTCCGGGTTGGGGAGGGTGACGATCGCCGGGGTGTCCTCCAGCACCGAAAGGGGCTGGTCGTTGACCCGAAGCTCGGTGATGAGCGGCGTGTCGTTGTAGCGGACGTAGAACGTAAGGAGCGTCCGCTCGACGACGCCCTGCCGGTCGTAGAAGACGATCGTGTTGAGGTCCGGCCGGAGGGGAACGTCGCGGAAGGTAAACCGGGTGCCGTCGACGATGGGCTTGACCGAGGCGAGATCCTCCGTCTGGCCCTGGTTCGTGATGCGAAGGCGAAGCCCGCTCGGGTCGATGTTCGCCGCGACGCTCCCGGAGAGGGTAATCGTCGGGCTACCGTAGAGAACCGGCTTGTCCGGCTCCGTCCCCAGTCCCCCGAAGCCATCGAGCACGATGAGCGGCGGATCGTTGGCCGCGCTCGCCTGCGGCAGAGACGTAAAAACCGAAGGAGGCCAAAGACCGGCGATGAGGAAGAGCGAAAGCAGGGCGGCCAGAAGCGGCGCCCGCGGGCCGCCCGGCCGGCCATCGTGAGGACGGAGAATCCGGAATCGGCGTCTTCCTGAGCGGTGCATCCCATCGACCTCCCGAACGGCTGACTTTCACCATCCTGTGATCCCGAAAACGGTTCATCAGGGAGTATCGGACGAATCGGGAGGAAGATTGAGGACGGTCGCAAGGATTTGGATGACCGCAGACCGTGTCAAGAGTTCGATAGAGACTTCGGGCACGGCATTCCGCCCAACCCCATTCACAAACCGAGCCTGTCTAACCATAAAACCGAACGCAACAGCACTTCAGCCCCCAAGCGACAATCCTCCGGATCGCTCCATTCGTCCGGCCGATGACTGATTCCACCGCGAGAACGAACAAATATCATCCCGGTTGGCACAAACTGAGCCAACTGCATGGCGTCGTGTCCGGCGCCGCTTGGCAGGTGAAAAGGGCGTATGCCGAGCGAATCGACGGCTTGACGGATCACCCGGCTCACGGCGGGATCGAGGGCCACCGGCTTTAACCGATGGCCTTCCCGAATGCTTACAGAGACGCCGCGCTTTGCCGCAATGGTCTCCATTTCTTGGCGCAGGGTCTGTTCGACGGCATCGCGCACCGCTTCGTCAATCGCCCTGAGATCCACCGTGAATTCGACGGTATGCGGGATGACGTTCACCCCGCCGGGAAGCGCTTCGATCTTCCCGACGGTCGCGACGACCTCATCCCGACGGCGGGCTTCGGCGTCCAAGAAAGCGATCATCGCGGCCGCGGCCGCCAACGGGTCTCGGCGAAGCCTCATCGGCGTCGTTCCGGCGTGCCCGGCCTCCCCTTGGACCTTCACGTGAAGCCAGAGCGGCCCGGCGATCGCCGTGACGACGCCGACCGGGAGCCCTTCGTTTTCCAACACCTTTCCTTGTTCGATGTGCAGCTCGAGGTACGCACGGATGGATGCAGGCGCGCGACGGGCGCTTTCGAGGCGTTCCGGGTCGAGACCGTAGGCCCGCATGGCTTCGGCGATCGTCCATCCTTCGGCATCGGCATGTTCGAGCTCTTTCCTTGAAAGCATTCCGACAAACGCCCGGCTGCCGAGCATGCCCGCCCCGAAGCGCGCCCCTTCTTCATCCGTAAAAGCGATGACCTCGATCGGATGTCGGGTCCGGATGCCGCGTTCTTTCATCGCCGTCAACGCTTCCACTCCGGCGACGACCCCCAAAGCGCCGTCGAACATGCCGCCGTCGACGACCGTATCGAGGTGGCTGCCGATCAAAATCGCGGGAGCCTGATTTTCTTCTCCTTCTACCCGTCCAATCAAATTGCCGACCGCGTCCTCGACGACGGTCGCGCCGATCTCCTCCAGCCAGCCGGCGACCAACCGCTTGGCTCTCCGCTCATTTTCACTGAACGCCAGGCGCGTGATGCCTCCGGTTTCGGGCTGGCGCCCGATTTGGCCGAGCGCCTCCAGCCGATCCATAAGCCGCGCTCCGTCGACCGTCGCGCATAAGTCCTTCACCCTTTTTCCCTCGCTTTCTCAAACGCATACGCGAACTGATATAAAAGCGCCTCATGATAGAATTGGCCGACCAACTGACATCCGATCGGCAAGCCGCTTTTCGACCATCCGCAGGGAATCGACAAACTCGGATGACCGGTGTAGTTAAAAGGCGACGTGAAGCGCAAAAGCGCTTCACGGACGGGTTCTTTCCATTGAGCGTTAACCTCGCGCTGCCCGATCTCCGGCGGCAGGATCGGGAGCGTCGGCGTCAGCAAAACATCGATTTTCTCGAATGCCTTGTTTAACAAGTGAATATATTCTTTTCTTTTTTGCACAGCTTGTACGTACTTATAACCCGAGACTTCTTTGCTTTTTACCAACCTTTCATAGACTTCCGGGTCCAGAAGATCCGGATGTTCTCGAACGGTGGTTTCGTGAACGGCGTAGGCTTCCGCTTGCAATATGACTTGCTGCGCGTTCACGATCGCTTCGAATTCCGGACGAAGATCGAGCCGTTCGATCTTCGCCCCGAGCGCCTCAAAAACGTCGATTGCTTTTTCTAAAGCCCGTAACACTTCCGCTTCGACGCGCTCCGAAAAATACGCGCTCACCCCGACGGTCCGCCCGCGAATGGAACGGCCTATCCATCGCAAATAATCTTCCCGCCGCTTCCGGACCGAATGTGGATCTTTCGGATCGAAACCAACCATAGCCTGGAGAAGAAGAGCGTTGTCGATGACGTCTCGCGTCATCGGGCCCACATGATCGAGGGAATGGGAGAGGGGGAAGACGCCGGAACGGCTGACCAAGCCAAACGTCGGCTTCAGCCCCACGATGCCGTTGGCTGAAGCCGGGATGCGAATCGAACCTCCGGTGTCGGTTCCAACCGCGGCGAAGGCCAGTCGAGCCGCAACCGCGACCCCCGAGCCACCGCTGGATCCACCGCTGATTTTACGCTTGTCAAACGGATTCCGCGTCGGGCCAATGAGGGACCGATCCCCCGTCGGCCCAAAGGCAAATTCATGCGTGTTCGTTTTTCCGATGATCACCGCTCCCGCCCGCTTCAACTTGCGGATCACCGTGGCGTCATCATCGGGGACAAAATGGGCGTACACTTTTGAACCCATCGTCGTCCGGCATCCTCGGGTATACACCATATCCTTCACCGCGATGGGAATGCCGTGTAAAGGGCCGCGCCAACGCCCCCGATCGATTTCGGCCTGCAGCCGTTTGGCCTGGTGTTGCACCCCGTCTTCGCAAATCGTTACATACGCATTTAATTCCGGATCCCGATTTCGGATCTCCCGCAAGACTTCACCGACGAGCTCCGGAATCGAGATCGCCCGGGCCCGAATTCGGTCGGCCAGCGTCTGAATGCTGAGCGCCAAAACATCCATTCCGAAAGCCTCCTGAAGCCGTACGGTCAGATCCCCAAATACGCTTCCCGGATGGTCGGGTTCCGCAAAAGCGCTTCGCTCGAACCGCTGATCGTGACGCGGCCGTTTTCCAGGACGTATCCTCGATCGGCCACTTGAAGCGACTGATGCATGTTCTGTTCGACCAGCAAAATCGTCACGCCGCTTTTACGGATGTCCTGGATCAGCTGAAAAACGTCGTTTACAATCTTCGGCGCCAAACCGAGCGTCGGTTCGTCCAGCATGAGCAATTTCGGCTTGGCCATCAACCCCCGCCCGATCGCGACCATCTGCTGTTCTCCTCCGGAAAGCGAACCCGCCAGTTGATGCCGGCGTTCGTATAACTTAGGAAGCAGCTGAAAGACGAATTCCAGCGATCGTTCCTTTTCTCTTCGAGCCGCTTTGCTGTACGCGCCAAGCTCCAGGTTTTCCAAAACGGTCATAAACGGAAACAGTTGTCTTCCTTCCGGCACGAGCACGATTCCCATCTCGACGCGCCGGAAGGCCGGAACGCGCTGGAGCGGCTGCCCCATCCACGTCATCGTCCCGTTCCACTTTTTGGTCAATCCGGCAATGGTATTCAGAAGGGTCGTTTTCCCGGCGGCGTTGACCCCCAAAATGACCACGATCTCTCCTTCCCGAACCTCAATCGACACCTCGTGCAAGACCTGGATATCTCCGTAGAAGACGTTCAAATCTTCCACTTTAAGCAAAGCGGAGTTCCCCCCCAAAATAGGCCTCGATGACGCGTGAATCCTGAGCGATCTCTTTCGGCGTCCCTTCCGCTATTTTTTCTCCTTGATGCATGACGACCACCCGGTCGGAGAGCGACATGATCGCCCGCATATGATGTTCGATGATGACGATGGTCAGGCCCCCTTCCCGCAGCCTGCGGATCGTGTCGATCATCTGGCCGATCTCCGCCGGCGTAAGCCCCCCCATCACTTCATCGAGCAACAAAATCTTCGGTTCTGTAGCCAGCGCCCGGGCCAATTCCAACCTTTTGCGATGACCGATCGGCAGCGTCGCCGCAGGCTGATCGGCGAAGGGCTTCAGTCCGACCAATTCCACGACGTCCTCGGCGACGGCGCGCGCGTCCGTCAAATCGGAGCGACGCAAAAACGCGCCCACACAGACATTTTCGAGGACGGTCATCTTGCCGAAGGGCTTGACGAGCTGAAACGTCCGCGTGAGCCCGAGCCGGCTGATGGCTTCCGGGCTTTTTCCGGTGATGTCCTGCCCCTCCAAAAACACGCGCCCCGCGTCCGGACGCTCGAATCCGCTGATCAAGTGAAAGAGCGTCGTCTTTCCCGCCCCATTCGGTCCGATGATCCCGAGAATCTCCTGATCGCGCACCTCAAAACTCACATCGCGAACGGCGGTGAGCCCCCCGAAGCGCTTCGTTAAACGCTCAACTTTTAGTTTCAACGCCACCACCCCTCCACTTTCGATAAGCCCTGACCGCGTTGGGCCACAAACCTTCCGGCCAGAACAGCACAAACAGAACGAGCAAAAACCCATAAATCAAGAGGTTTAAACCGTTGATATGGCTAAAGGATTCGCGCAAAAACATATCTAACGGGCTTAGCACGAACGACCCGATCAGCGGCCCCAGGGAGGTGCCCAGGCCGCCGATGATGGACATCAGCGCGGGTTGAATCGAAAAGGCAAACGACAACACGGAGTCCGGCTCGATAAACATAATGTACATCGCATATATGGCGCCGCCGACCGCGGTCAAGAACGCGCTCAGCACCGTGGCCAGGAGCTTCATCTCTTTCACGGGCACGCCCAGCGCCCGCGCGGCGTCTTCATTTTCCCGGATCGCGATGAGATAATAGCCGATTCTTCGCCTTTCCATCGTTTTCGTAATGAAATAAATCAAAGCCACAAAGAGCAAAGCGAGGACAACGTACGTCTCGCGTTCCCGAAACGTCATGTTGACCCAACCGGGTTTAAACGGGAGCGATACGCCTTCCGAACCGTGCGTGAGTTCTTTCAGCTGAATAGCACTAATGTACAGCAACTCCGCGACGGCGATGGTAATCAACGTGTAGAACGGCCCCCGCACCTTAACCGTGATGACGCCGATGAAAAGGGCCAGCAGCGCCGAAAACAGCCCCCCGACGACCATGCCGATCCACGGGGAGACATGAAAGTTAATGTACAACAATGCCGTCGAATACGCCCCAATGCCCACGTAAGCCGCATGTCCCAGAGAAAATTGTCCGGCATACCCCCCTGAAATATTCCATGCGGCAGCCAGAGAGGCCCAGAAAAACGTCATAAACAGGATATCCAAATAGTATTTATTTTTTATTTGATAGATGAGCGCTACCATAAGCAACACGACCAATCCGGCGCTCAAAACGAATCCACCTTTTTTAAGCATGAACCCTCCTGTTTCCTCCTTTACTGCTGCTCAGATGCAATTGCTAATTACTTCCAGTTGTTCAACTACAGTTGCTCGGCGCCCCGTTGTCCGAACAAACCTTGTGGACGCATAATCAAAACCAGAATGAAGATGACGAAATACGCCGCCTGCTTCCATCCCGAACCCAAGTAATAGGCGCTCACGGTCTCCACAACCCCGATGATGAGCGCCCCCACCAATGCGCCGGGAATGCTCCCCAATCCGCCGAGCACCACGACCACGAAAGCGATCAGAAGATACGCCTCACCGATGGACGGATAGGTTGGATAAAGAGGCATCAACAGAACGGCGGCGATCCCGGCCAGAGCGGATCCGATCGCAAACGTCATCGTATACACGCGTCGAACGTCAATCCCCATCAACGTAGCCGAAATACGATTTTGCGTCGTCGCTCGAATCGCTTTGCCGGTATACGTGAATTTGAGAAAGAGAAAAAGAACCAGCGTAATGACAGCCGAAATCCCGAAGGCTACGATCTGAGGAACGCCCAGGAAAACGGGCCCGATTTGAATCGTATCGGTAGAGTAAGTCGTCTGAACGGAGCGATAATCGCCTTTGAAATAGGCCAAAACGGCGTTCGACAACATCATCGACAGCCCCACCGTAGCAAAAATCTGCACTTCATGCGGCCGACCCACGACGCGTTGGACGACCAATTTTTGGATGAGGACGCCGATCAAAAACAGAGCGAGCGGAACGATGAACAGCGAGATGTAAGGATCCAGTCCAAATCCTTTGTATAGGAGATACGTCAGATACATGCCAAGCATCACCAGATCGCCGTGGGTAAAATTGACGATGCGCATCACGCCAAAAATCAACGTGAGACCGACTGCAATCAAGGCATAAATCCCGCCCAAAAGTATGCCTGAGACCGTCAGCTGTAAAAGCACCAACCGGTCCCTCCTCCAAAAAATGATGAAGAGAAGGGGGCCGGCAAAACCGGCCCACTCCTTCTGGACTTTTTTCAACGTTCTATCGAATTCTTCACCCGCTCTTTACTTGTTTCGATCTTTCCACGGAGGGAGAGGCACGTCTTTGATCTCGGCGGTAGCTAATTTTTCCGGCCAGACCATAACGAGCTTCTCATCTTGCCACTGTTGGATGGCGGCGAAGCTCCGCTCATTTAATCCCGCGTTCGGATCGATTTCCGGCAAAAACTTGATGCCCCATCCGTTCGGAAGGCTCCCCTCCGGAATATCTGCCTTAAGAAGGGCCTCGCGAATCGCCTCGGAATCTTCCACAGATGCCGCATTTGGTAGAATTTGCGTTAGTAAGGCATACGTTCCACTAAATGCCCGATAGGCGTGGCCGGCGGGATCGCGCCCTTTCATCTCTTGCCAGCGTTTCCGAAATTCCTCGTCGAGCTTGCGCGCCTCTTCGGTGAGCGCTTCAGGATTCACCATCGCAGGCGCCTCGACGACAAAGATGCCGTTTGCGTCTTTCCCCAGATTTTCCGCCAGGTCCGGAAGGCCGTAACCGGCCGTAATCCCGATGAAGGCCTTCGGATTGAGGTCGTATTGCTTCGCCTGCTTTTGAAAAAGGACGGCATCGTTCACATAGGAGGCGGCGATAATCACGTCCGGATTCACTTCTTTTAATTTGAGTACGAGAGAGGACAAATCGACGCTTGTGGCCTTATAGTTTTCGTAGGCAACCAAATTGATACCGCTTTGCAGAGCTCGAGATTTGACAATTTCCGCAGCGGCCGTCCCAAAGGCTCCGTCTTCAAAAATGACCGCCAGCTTTAGTTTTTCCAGCTCGATTTGTAATCTCGGAGCCAAGGCCTCCTCGACAAAATCGACCGCTGCCGTGCCCAGCTTGGTGGAGTTATCGTTTACCCTAAAGACATATCGGAATCCTTGCTGGTTGAGCTTGTCCGAGGACGCAATTAATTCGTAATAAACAACTCCATTGCGCTCAGCCACCGGCGCCGCGGCCAGCGCCAGTCCGCTCGCGTACGTTCCGATGATCAACTTGACGCCTTCCTTAGAGATCAATCGATTGGCCTCATTGGCCGCCGCCGTTGCATCGGGGGCATCCGCTTTAATGAATTCCACCGGACGCCCGTTAACCCCACCTTGCTCATTGACGATTTTCCGAGCCAGGTCAGCGGCTTCAAACGATTCCGTCCCCAAAAGCGCCAGCGAACCGCTCAAGGGAAAAATAGCACCGATCTTAATGGGATCTTTCTTCTCCGGAGACGAAGACGGCCCCGTCGATTGATCGGCCGGCGCAGAGGGCGAGCCCGAACATCCGGCAGCGAAGACGATGGCCAGGAGTAGAATCGGCCAAAAAACCTTTCGTTTGCGTTGAAACATGTAGCCATCCCCCTTCGATGGATTCGTCTTCACTTCATATCCCTTAGCAAAAAGCATGCCAGCATCAACGGGGACTCAATTGCCGGAGAACGGCCCCATCACCGCCTTCCGCTCCATGCATTATGACATAATGAACATGCGCTAACGCATATTTAATTTTTGTATTTTCCTCGATAAAGTCGATTGATCGACTTTAAGTTCTTTGGCTGCATTGCTGATCGTCCCGTATTCTTTCAATGCCATCCGGATCAGTTTCATTTCAACCGTGCGCACCGCATCCCGAAGGGGGATGATCCGCTTAACGTCAACCCCATCTTTATCTTCCGCGGCCCCCTCACCCTGACGTTCTTGCTTTGATCGAGATGAAGTGCGTTGTTTTAGGCCAGCAGGCAATTGATCGACCGTTACAACTTCACTCTCGGCAGTCACCACTAATCGTTCAACAATATTTTGCAACTCACGTACGTTCCCCGGCCAGTCGTACGCCTCCAGCAACTCCAGCGTCTCTTTTGCAAGCGTGATGGAACGGCCAATTTTTGATTGATACAGGTTGAGAAAATGATGGATCAGCGGAATAATGTCCTCCCTCCGTTCTCTCAGAGGCGGAACGATGATTGGAATGACGTTTAACCGGTAATAGAGGTCTTGCCTAAACTTCCCTTTTTCCACCAGATACTGCAAATCTTGGTTCGTTGCCGCGATAATCCGCACGTCCACGCGGATCGGCTTATGCCCGCCGATACGGACGACTTCCTTTTCCTGGAGTACCCGCAGAAGCTTTGCCTGAAGGCCGATGGGCATGTCTCCGATTTCATCCAAAAACAGCGTCCCTTCGTGGCTCAATTCAAATAACCCTGCTTTTCCATGCTTATCGGCCCCGGTAAACGCCCCGGGCTCGTACCCGAAGAGCTCGCTTTCCAGGAGGGAATCCGGTATCGCAGCACAATTGATCTTGATCAGCGGTTTATTGGCCCGGCTGCTGAGTCGATGAATGTAATTGACGATGATCTCCTTTCCGACGCCCGACTCTCCCAGAATGAGCACCGTAGAATCGGTCGCTGCGACTCGTTCAATGAGCGCAACCAACTTTTCCATCGCTTTGCTTCGATAAACAAGTCGTTCTCCATGAGCCTCCCGTCGCTCTTGCAACTTGACAATTTGACGCCGATATCCCTCGACAATGCTTTTTAATTGATGGAGCTCCCTTTCTAATTCCTCGATTTCCGTCACGTCCCTGGAGGCGTTGACGACGCGAACGATGCGGCCGGATGCGTCTTTTATCGGTGTTCCCACCACCATCAATCGTCGCCCCGTCATCGTCTCTTGCAACACTTGGACTTTGCGTCCGGTTTCCAGCACCAAGCGCGTGACCGATGGGCGAAAAACACCTTCTGCTTCAAGCTCAAAGACGCTTCTGCCCACCAATTCTTCTTTTTTCATCCCCCATAGCCGTTCGCACGCGGAACTGACGCGCATGGTGATGCCACTTCCGTCCGACACATAAATCACATCATATGAATTATCAAATATCGTTTGCAGATCTTGAAATGACGTTCGATATTCGTCGAGTTCCTTTTTGAGCTTCTGATATTCGGTAATCTCTTCGATGACCATCATTCCAATGGCGTTTATCCCCTCTTGCGACCGCTCTTTTAGTCCGATGGACATCGCCTGAAACGCATACCATCGTTCATTCACATGGACTTGCTCCCTTACGAGCATATCTTCCTGAATGATTTTCATCCAGTCCATCTGTCTGACAAGATGCTCGACCAGCATCCCCCAGGCGACGGCGGTTCGATTTTGAAACAAGATCTTCCCTTCGACATCGACGATTAAGATCCCGATGGGCAGGGCGTCGAGGATGACGGGCTCTTGCAAACTCAAGCCCCTTTCCATTAATTTCACCCCCTCAATCTGCAGCCAGCGTTAACCCCATTCTTTAACTTTAGCGTAGTATAATATTATACAAACGACCAAGCTGTTTAGAAAGCAGGGATTCTCATGATCCACCGGCCAGAAGTTAGGATTGAACAAAAGCTCAAAACAGAACTTTATATTACCCCCGATCTCCAACAATCACTGGATATCTTGACCTTAGGCGTGACGGATCTCGCTTCGTATGTAAACAACGTGGCCCTGGACAATCCGGCGATCCGCGTCGACCCACCAACATGGCAGATGTCGGCATCGTTTGCAAGGCGCCCTCATAAAAAAAACCGGCAGCCGCTGGACGAAAAGACTCCAGATCCGGTGATGGCACTTAAGGCACCGGAGCCAACGTTAGCCGATCGCTTAAAAGCGGCCCTCCCGACTTATCAGCTGGATACCGAACTTTTAAAAGGTACCCATCTCATTATTGACGCGCTTGACGAACGCGGCTACCTCGGGATGCCTCTCGAAGAAATCTCTCAGCGCTTTAACTACCCCATGGATCGATTAAAAAAAGCTTTAGAAGTCGTTCAATCGCTTGATCCACCGGGAATCGGCGCACGCGACTTGCGCGAATGCCTTCATCTTCAACACCGGCGACTGGGAGAACCATTACCGGTTTTAACCGCGATTATCGAGGAACATTTGCTTGATGTCGCAAAAGGTCAATTCAAGAAAATCGCCAGCCGCTTGCGCGTTTCTCTCGAAGCGGTTCTTGAAGCCGTGTCACTCCTAAAAACGTTTCATCCCAAACCAGGGAAGCTTTATTCTACCGATTCAGAGCCGACTGTCTACATTATTCCCGACGCGGCTGTGCAGAACAACACAGGCACGCTTGAGGTCAGGATATACGACGATGTTTTACCGCGCCTGACGCTGGAACCGGATATCTTACAGATGCTGCGCCATGAGAAACTGGACACGCAGACGAAAGCGTATCTTGCGCGCCAAGTCGCCAGAGCGAACAAGCTGATTGAACAGCTAAACGCTCGCAAGACAACCCTTGCACGGGTGTTACACGCGGTTGCGCATTATCAGAAGGATTTTTTCTTTTATGGATTCGATCACCTAAAACCGCTCACAATGCAGACCGTCGCCGAAACTGTCGGATTGAGCGTCTCAACGGTCTCTCGGGCCGTACGCGATAAATACATCCAAACACCCTGGGGTGTGATCGAGTTTAAACGCCTTTTTCCCTCAGCGATAAGCGGGACAGAAGCGCAAGGAGAAGCCACTTCGGAAACCGTCATCCGCAAAATCAAGGCGTACATCGAGGCCGAAGACAAAACCCAACCGCTATCTGACGAAGAGATCGCCGCCGCTTTAAATAGGGAGGGCATTTACATCTCTCGACGAACGGTGGCTAAGTACCGTTCCCTCTCGGGCATTCCTTCTTCGCAACAGCGGAAACACGGTGACTTTCTCCCTCCCCCTGAAGGGGAAGGGCTTCCTGGCGGCAGGATGTCCTGCCGGGTTACACCGGAGGCTTCGCGCCTCCGGAGGGGACCGTCACTGAAGTCCCGACTACGTCAGGTACCGGGCTTAAGCCCCGGCCCTTGACGATACGTGTACGTACCGGTTGTAGCGCTTATCCCAGCGCCAGTGCCGGATCGTGCGGAAAGACACCGGACCGGGTACGCCGACGACGTTTTCGGCAAGCCGGAACTTGAGCAAATTCCCGGCGCCGTTCAGATCCGCCTGCAAAGAGAAACCGCACCGCCTGCACTTCCAGTGCCCGCGATGTCTTCTCGACGACGGGTCCCGCCGGCCGCAGGCGTAACAGGTCGATGACGTGTACTTTTCGGGAAGAAAGATCGTCCGAATCCCGCGCATGAGGTTTTTGTACCCCTGCTGGGAGCCGAGGCGATCGTAGGCCATCTGGTGGATCTTCTGGTTGGCCTTCTTCCCTTTCATCCCGGTTCCGGCGGAACGACGAAGGCCGGTCAGATCGCCGAGGACGGCGACGGCGATGCCTTCTTTACGGTCGAGTTCGGCCAGCGCTTTCGTCAGGGCGTGCTCCATGTGCCGGATCCGGCGATCGAGCTTTTCAAGCACCCGGCCTTTGGCCGCCTGAAGCCGGCGCCAGCGCCGCGATCCTTCCCTGAGGCGGCTCAGCTTCGCCTGAAATTCCGCCAGCACTTTGTTCCGGTACTGGATCTGGGCCAGGAGTTCGCGGCCGACGAAAAGATCCAGCACACCGGCGGAGGTCGCCCGGGCAAGCATGGCCGCGTTGTAGTCGTACGCCGCGACGGGCCCCGCCTCAGGGCGGACCGGCACGACCCCGAAATCGAAGGTCACGTGGAGGATGAGGTTTTCCACCTTCCGGCGACGGACGATCGCCTTCACCTTGACCTCGACCGGGGTGCCGGTCACGCTTCGTCCGTCCGGCAGGACGATGACGTTCCATCCCGCAGGCAGCGGAACCGAAACGGGGTCTTTTCCCCGCGATCGCTTCAGCACAAGGCCGTCATCTCCGGCTTTAAACCCTTGCTTTTTCCAGGTCACGGTCCGAAGGTGTTTCTTTGGCTTGAAATCCGGCGGACGCATTTCATCGTGACCGTTTTCCCGGTGCTTCCGGTAGCCGGAGACGGCCTCAAAGTACTCTTCCACGACCGCTTGAGCCGACTGGGAGTGGAGTTCTTTCCAGACCTTGAAGAACTTGAATTTCGCCTTCAACTCTCCTTCGTTCGGCCACCGGTTTTCCTTTTCCCGGATCTCCCGCGAATGCCAGACGCACGAATTCCAGATCCGGTTGGCCGCCTGCATGATCGGTTCGAACTCCGGCCGGCGGTCGGGTCCGATCGGAAACTGCCGGGTGAGCAGCAGCCGATCGGGATGGGAGGCAGAACTCCAGGCCATGCTTTTCACCTCCTTTAAGGCGAGGATACCGAAATTCGTACAAATGTTCAAGCGCCGCTTTCATCCCGCCCCCTGAAGGAGGCGGGTCTTCCCGCGGCGTTCTATAAAAAGGCGCCGGAAAACCCTTTTCGGAAGAAATCGAACCCGTTTATCGCCATTGATCCTTGTCTTCGGCAAAAAGGCGTTCCATGACGACGCGTCATTGACGGGCAATATTTTGCGCGAGTACCGCCTTGATCTTGCTCCGTCTTTAGCGTGCGTTCTCCGGATCCCGAACAGCGTGCGTTCTCCGGATCCCGAACAGCTCGGCGCCACCCGGGGAGCGCTTCTTTTGGAAGTCGGGCGATCCTAAAGCCGCGGCCCCCCGGTCTTCGGGTGAAGCCCGGACGCGAAATCGAGCCCTCAGAACCCCACATCACCGGCGCGCATGGGGAGCGAGTGAAAGCGTTCCCGCCCAGAGGGATGGAAGAGGGAAGACGGTCAGATGATCCGCATGACGAGTTCCGGATCGACGGCCGGACGTCCGGTGCGTTCCGAGTCAAGCGGGGCGACCCACTCACGGATCATCGCTATGAGCGTGTAAAGTTTAGGTAGGCAGGCAGGAGTCCACGCTGTTCAAAGCGAATGGAGATCTCACCGAAAAAAAATACCGGCCCTTTGGGCCGGTAAGGGAAGGTGATCTCCATGGACTTCTTTCGACGCCTGCTTCCGATTCTCCTTCTGTTCCTTAGCAAAATGCTTCACCTTTCGAGGCGGAATTTCACCTTTTCACAGCTGGAGGAACAGGTGGCCGACGCGACCCGCTGGCCGGCCCGAGAAGTGATGACGCTCCTTCTGGAACAGGTCGACATCGAGCTGATGGAAGCGCGGGATACCCGGAAGTGGCGACTGGTACATGCCAAAACGCGAAGCATCCTCACCCTGTTTGGGGAGCTTCGGATTCGGCGGCGCTTCTATCGAAACACCGAGACCGGCGAGACGGCTTTTTTGCTCGATGACGCGCTGGGTCTTTCTTCTGGGCAGCGGGTATCGGACCGGCTGAAAGAGCGGATGGCATGGCTGGCGACGGAAGTGTCTTACCGGCGGGCGGCGGAGATTTTGGCGTCCTGGGCTCCCGGCGTGAGCGCCATGAGCGTGTGGAAGGCGGTGCAGGAGCTGGGGGAAGCGGAGCGCCGGCGGGCCGCGGAGAGCCGGCGGCGGGTGTTTGAGCGGGGCGAAGTGCCGGCCGGGGCGCGGAAAGCTGAAGCGCTTGGCGTCGAAGCGGACGGCGTATGGATTCGGGCGCGGAAGGCGCGGCCGGAAGACGCCGGGTTCCTGGAGATCAAGCTCGGCGTCGCCTATGAAGGGCGGAGTGAGAATGGACGGCTTAAGAACCGGCAGGCGGTCGCCGGCGTGATGGAAGCGGAGGCCTTTTGGGAAGAAACGGTGGCCCAGTTGGGCGAGAGGTGGGATCTGAGCGTCGTTCGGCGGATCTGGCTGGGCGGTGACGGTGAGCGATGGATCAAGGCGGGGGCGGCGTGGCTTCCCGGAGCCGTCTTTCGCCTGGACCGCTACCATCTCCGGCGGGCGCTTCTTGAGGCGCTGGGAAGCGACCGGGAAGCGTACGAGCGGGTTGCCGAAGGGATCGCCCAGGGGGACTGGAACGCGGTGGAGGAGGGTTTACGGGAAGCGTGGGTCCGGGCGACGCGGCGGGGAAAAGCGCGCGTGCGTCGACTGGAGCAATACCTCCGTCACAATTGGGAAGGCATTATCGCCCTGCCGGAGGCCTGGCGTCTTGGGGCGGTCGAAGGGGAAGTGTTTCACATCATCGCCCGCCGGATGAAGCGACAGGGGGCGCGGTGGAGCCGTCACGGGGCGGATGCCCTGGCGCGGTTACTGACGGCCCGGGCGAATGGGCGCTTCGGGGAAGCGGGGCGGTCAGAGGCGCAAGGGCGCCAGTCCGAGGCGAAAGAAGCAAAGCACCGTTGGCGGAAGCCGGATGTCCGGCAGGGGCTGGCTCACGCGGCTGGGGAGTGGCTGCGGGGGCATCTTCCGGCGCTGGAAGGTCCGTTCGCTGGGAAACCGTGGGTGAAGTACGTTTTGCGCGAGCTTACAAGACCGGTCTTCCCATGAGATTGAGCGCGGATTTCCCTTTCGGTGAGATCCCTGCCTACCGAACCTTGACACGGCCCATCGCTATACTTTAATTGACAAAGCATCTATAAATTGTATAGAATATGGAGCGTACGAGCCGGTCAGGATATGGATGATGATCGGACCCAAACGGAAGGGGGCAGACCGATGATTGCGGTGACGGGGGCGACGGGAAAGCTCGGACGGCTGGTCATCGCGTCCCTTTTGCAGCGAATCCCGGCGAACGAGATCGTGGCGGCGGTGCGGAATCCGGGCAAGGCGTCGGAACTGGCCGCGCAGGGCGTCACCATCCGGGAAGCCGATTATACGCGACCGGCAACGCTGGAGGCGGCGTTTGCCGGCATCGACAAGCTGCTTCTCATCTCTTCCAGCGAGATCGGCCAGCGCGTCCAGCATCACCGGAACGTCATCGACGCGGCCCGGCGCGCCGGCGTAAAGCTCTTCGTCTACACCAGCCTGCTTCATGCCGACACGTCGCAGATCAATCTGGCCGAGGAGCATCGCCAGACCGAAGCGGCGATTCGCGCGTCCGGTCTGCCGTACGTGATCTTGCGGAACGGCTGGTACACGGAAAACTATGAAGACACAGTGCGCAGCGCCGTCCAAAACGGCGTGCTCGTCGGAAGCGCAGGAGACGGGCGGATCTCTTCAGCCAGCCGGGCCGATTATGCGGAGGCCGCCGCCGTCGTCCTCACGACCGAAGGACATGAAGGGAAGGTCTACGAGCTGGCCGGAGATGAGGCCTGGACGATGGACGACCTCGCCCGAGAAATCTCCCGTCAGGTCGGTCGCGTTATCCCCTATCGGAACGTGGACCCTGAGGAGTACGCGTCTTTGCTCATCCGTTCCGGCATTCCCGAAGCGTACGCCAGGATGATCGCCGGCTGGGACGTGGCGATCGCCGCCGGCAGCCTCTTTGACGACGGTCGGCAGCTCAGCGCCCTGATCCAGCGGCCGACCACGCCGATGGCGCGCACGGTGGAAGCGTGGCTGAAGCAGAACCGCTGACCGATTGAATCGTTCCGCCCGGTCGAATCGTTCCGCCCGGGGTCATGCGGCACGGGCGCCGGATGACCTCAGGCGGATTATTTTTGTCTTCCTTGATCGACCAGCCAGTCGACAAAGCGGGCGACACCGGCGGAAAAGGGCATCCTCGGCGCATACCCCAAAAGCCGTTTCGCTTTTTTGATATCCGCCCACGTCCGAGGCACATCCCCGGGCTGAGCCGGTAAAAACTCCAGACGCGCCCGCACGCCGAGGGCTTCCTCCAGCGCCCGCACCATTTCCAGAAGCCCGACGGTCTTTTGATTGCCCAAATTGATGATCTCATAGGACGTGGCCGCATAGTCCATCGCCCGGCGCACGCCATCGACGATATCGTCGATGTACGTGTAGTCCCGCCGGCTCGTTCCGTCGCCGTAGATCGGGATCGGCTCGCCGCGAAGCATCCGCCGCGCGAACTTATGAAGCGCAAGATCCGGCCGCTGCCGGGGACCATACACGGTGAAAAAGCGGAGGGCGATGAAGCGGATCCCATACAGATGGCTGTAGATGTGGCCGAGGAGCTCGCCGCTCCCCTTCGTCGAGGCGTACGGACTGATCGGCCGAAGCACGCCGTCGTCTTCCCGCCACGGGACGTTCGGGTTCACGCCGTAGACGCTCGACGAGGAGGCGAAGACGAACTGCCGGATGCCCCGTTCGCGGGCGAGTTCGAGCAGGTGCTGCGTCCCGGTGACGTTTACCGCCTGGTAGCCGAGGGGGTCCCGGATCGACGGACGGACGCCGGCCCTGGCCGCCAGATGGACGATGACGTCATAATCATCGCGAAGCGACCGGAAGAGCCCTTCCCGGTCGCGGATGTCGGCTTCGACGAGGCGGTAACGCTCATAGTCAAGGTGGGCGGCGATGTTCTTTCGCTTGATCGCCGGGTCATAGAAGGGATCGAAGTTGTCAACGTTGGTCACCGCCCAGCCTTCGGCCAGGAGGCGGTCGATGAGGTGGCTCCCGATGAATCCCGCACCGCCGGTCACGAGGGCATGTTTCACGGTCTCGCCTCCGGGTTCGAACCGCTCGACGACGGTTGACTCCACGACGGTTGATGATCCAGAATCGAGCCGATCATCGCCCCACGCCGAGATACAAGAGCCCGGCCGCCCGGACCGCTTCCGGGGCGTAGACGTTCCGTCCGTCGAGGAAGACCGGCGTGCGCATGAGGTCCCTCAGGCGCGGGAGATCTAGGCGGCGGTATTCCGCCCACTCCGTCGCAAGAAGGAGCGCGTCGGCGCCGTCCGCGGCGGCGTACGGGTCGGAGACGAAGGTCACCTCCGCCCGCTCCGCCTCAGTGAGTGCCCGCTCGGCATTGGGGACGGCGATCGGGTCGTGGGCGCGGACGTGGGCGCCGAGGGCGACGAGGCGGCGAAGGACGGCGAGGGCCGGCGATTCGCGGACGTCATCCGTGTTCGGCTTGAAGGCAAGCCCGAGGACGGCGACCGTCCGCCCGCGGACGCCTTTTAAGGCGGACTGCAGCTTCTCGACGACCCGCTCGCGCTGCAGCTCGTTCACCCGCCGCGCCGCTTCGACGATCGGCATCTCATACCGATGTTCCCGCCCGACGGCGAGGAGGGCGGCCGTGTCCTTCGGAAAGCAGCTCCCGCCCCAGCCGAGTCCCGCCGCCAGGTAGCGCGGGCCGATCCGGGTATCGAGCCCGATGCCGCGCGCCACCTCGATCACGTCCGCGCCGACCTTTTCCGCGAGGCCGGCGATTTCGTTGATGAAGCTGATCTTAAGCGCCAGAAAGGCGTTCGCGGCGTACTTGATGAGCTCGGCGCTCACCGGGTCCGTCGTGATGAACGGCGGAAGGCCGCCTTCTTCTCTCCGGGGAATGACGTCCGGCGGCTCAAACGTCCGCTCGAGAAGCGGCCGGTACAGGCGGTGTAGCACCTCTGCCGCCTCCGGATCGTCGACGCCGACGATGATCCGGTCGGGGTAAAAGCTGTCGTAAAGGGCCATCCCCTCCCGGAGAAACTCCGGGTTCGAGGCGACCCACACGGTGGCCTCCGTCCCCTGCGCTTCCAGCGTCCGGCGGATGACGTGGGCGACGCGCCGGTTTGTCCCGATCGGCACCGTCGACTTGACGACGACGGTGTACGCGTGGCCGCTCGCCATCCCTTCGGCGATCGTCCAGGCCGCCGCTTCGACGTACCGCGTGTCGGCCTCGCCGTCCGCCTTCTCCGGCGTGCCGACGGCGATCATGATGACGTCCGCCTCGCCGACGGAAGCCTTGAGGTCGTCGGTAAACGAAAGCCGGTCCCCGAGCCGGGCCAGCATCGCCTCGACGCCCGGCTCGTGGATCGGGCTTTTCCCCTGGCGAAGGAGCTCGAGCTTTCGCCGATCGATGTCCACGCCGGTGACGTGGTGGCCGATGTAAGTCAGAAGCACCGCCGTCGTAAGGCCGACGTAGCCCGCGCCGACGATGACGATCTGCATTTTGGGGCACCCTTCCCTTATCAGATCGAATGATCGGGGAACGAATGACCGGGCGGATGACCAGATTCGAGACCGGTAAAATTGCGAACCGTGACGATGATCGGGCGCGTCGTCTCGATTTGTCCGGACGGTTCCATTGTACTCCGTTGTACTCCGTGGAAAAACAAAAGAAAGCAGGAGAAAACGCAAAAATTCTAATACGATTCTCTTGACTTTCGGCCTTCGCCCGACTATGATGTATACAATCAAACGATGATTTCGATGTGAGCGCCTGTTTTATGGCTTATTTATTGATGAAAAATACGTTTGTACTCTGTGATTGTATACAAATTAAAAGCCGGTGAAAAGGAGCGGGGCCATGGCGATCAAGATTCAAGAAGTGGGTCCCCGGGACGGCCTGCAAAACGAACGCACCCTGCTTTCAACCGAACAGAAGCTGGAACTCATCCATCGCCTTGTCGAGGCCGGCCTGCGGTTCATCGAAGCGGCGTCGTTCGTTCGCCCGGAAGCCGTGCCCCAGATGGCCGACGCCGATGCGGTCTTCCGGGGGCTCCACCGGCGGGACGGCATCGTCTACGCCGGATTGGCCCTCAATCGCCGGGGCGTGGAACGGGCCCTTCAGGCCGATGTCGACGAGATTCACCTGTCGCTGGGCGTGACGGAATCGTTCAACCGCACCAATCAGGGGACCTCCCCCGAAGACAATTTTCAGGCTTTCCTCGCCGCCCTCGCGGACATCAGAGGGCGCGGAGATCGACGCCGCCCGGTGACGATCACCTTCTCCGTCGCCTTCGGCTGCCCGTTCGAAGGCGCCGTAGACGAAGGGCGGGTCGTCGAATGGGTCCGGCGGGCGGCAGAAGCCGGGTTCGACGAAATCATCCTTGCAGATACGATCGGGGTCGCCGATCCCCGCCAGGTGGGGCGCCTCGTGCGGCGGTCCCGCGAAGCGACGGAGGGGCGCGTGCCGATCGGCGTACATCTGCATAACACCCGCAACACCGGCCTCGCCAACGCCTACGCCGCTTTGGAAAACGGGGCCACGACGTTCGACGCCTCGGTCGGCGGGCTCGGGGGCTGTCCGTTTGCGCCCAACGCCACGGGCAACATCGCCACGGAAGATCTGGTGTACATGTTCGAACGGATGGGCGTCGCCACCGGCGTCGACCTGGACGCTCTGATCGACGTGGCCCGCTGGGCGGAAAAGATCGTCGGACACCCCCTAGAGGGCATGGTGATGAAGGCCGGTCCCTTCCGGCCCCTGGGTGCCCGGCGGACCTGAGCTTTCTTGAACGATGGAAAGGAGGATACATCGTGGAAGACCAAGCCGTAAGGCCGACCGCCCATCCCGAACGGATCGACAGGCCCGCCTCGGTCGGCAATCGGGATCAGGCGCCGGCATCCGGGTTGGCCCTCCGTCTGAATGGGGTCACCAAGCGCTTCCGGACGCCGAGCGGCGGCACATACACGGCGGTGGAAGACATCGACCTGGACGTTGCCGCCGGGACGTTCGTCTCCATCGTCGGACCCAGCGGAAGCGGCAAGTCCACGATTTTGAACATGACCGCCGGGCTTACGGAGCCGTCGGCGGGGACCATCGAAGTTTTCGGCGAGCCGCTCCGGGGGCTGAACCGGCGGGCGACGTACATGTTTCAGCAGGACGCCCTTCTGCCATGGAAAACGGTGCTGGAAAACGCCATGCTCGGCCTGATCTTCCGTGGCGTCGACCGCCGGGAAGCCCGGGAACGGGCGCTTTACTGGCTGGAGAAGGTGGGGCTCAGGCCGTTTGCCGACCGGTATCCGTATCAGCTGTCCGGCGGCATGCGCAAGCGGGTGGCGGTGGCCCAGAGCTGGATCGTCGACCCGGACATCCTGCATATGGACGAACCGTTCAGCGCCCTGGACGTCCAGACGCGGCAGATGATGGAAAACGAACTGCTGGAACTCTGGGCTTCATCCCGGAAGACGGTCCTGTTCGTCACGCACGACCTGGAAGAGGCGATCGCCCTCTCCGACGAGGTCGTCGTTCTTTCCGCCGGACCGGGAAGCCGCATCGTCGGCCGCTTCAAGGTGGACATCCCCCGGCCGCGAAATCTGATCGACATCCGCGCCGAACCGGCCTTCGGCGAGCTGTACCGCTCGATCTGGGCCATCTTGCGGGAGGAGGTGCTGAAAAGTTATGAGCGCCACAAATCCCTGGCCCGAGCGTGAAGAGCGCCCCGTGTGGGCGGCCGGACGGCGCCGGTCCTGGGCCGCAAGCCTTCTCGGCTCCGTCCGCCTGTGGCAGGTCCTTCTCGGTCTGGCGATCCTCCTCGCGTGGGAGGCGGCGGTCGGCGCCGGCGCCGTGGATCCCTTTTTCTTCAGCCGGCCGTCGGCGATCCTCCTGCGCATCGCCCAATGGTTCGGGAGCGGGTTCATCTGGCCGCACCTGTGGGTCACGCTGGAAGAGACGTTTCTGTCCTTCGCCATCGGCGCCCTGCTCGGCATCGTCTTCGGCTTCGCTCTGGCACGCCTGCCGTTCGTCTCCAAAGTCCTGGAACCGTACATCCACATGTTCAACTCCATGCCCCGGGTCGTTCTGGCGCCGATCTTCATGCTCTGGTTCGGCCTCGGCATCTGGTCCAAAGTGGCCCTCGGGGTGACGCTCGTCTTTTTCATCGTCTTTTTCAACGTCTATCAGGGCGTGCGGGAGGTCAGCCGGGTCGTCATCGACAACGCCCGCATGCTCGGCGCCACCGAGCGGCAGCTTCTGTGGCACGTCCTTGTGCCCTCGGCGCTGTCGTGGATTTTTTCCAGCCTGCACACCAGCATCGGCTTCGCCATCGTCGGCGCCGTCGTCGGCGAATATATGGGCGCTTCAAAGGGCGTGGGGTATCTCATCGCCCATGCCGAAGGGGTCTTCGACACGACCGGCGTATTTGCCGGAATGGTCGTCCTGATGCTCATCGTGCTCGTTGTGGATCAGGCCGTGCATCACGTGGAGCGGTATCTTTTGCGCTGGAAGCCGGAAGAGAGCGCCGCCGAAAGCTGATCGCATCCATCGCCGCATCTTTTATAAATTCAAAAAGGGGGAAGTTAAGATGCGTTCCCATCATGCTTCGCTTCACGGGCGGAAAAGCCGGATCTGGGTTCTGATTCTCGGTCTCGTCCTTCTTTCTGCCTGCGGTCGACCGGATTCCGGGCCCCAAGGAGCGTCCGGAACGCCGTCCGCCGCCGATCGGGGAGAACAAAATCAAAGCGTAGCGGACGCCCGGCGCATCCCGGTGACGATCGGCGTCGGAGGACAGGCGACCCTCGTCTACCTGCCGACGACGCTGGCCGAACGGCTCGGTTACTACGCCGAAGAAGGGCTCGATGTGACCATTCAGGACTTTCAGGGCGGCTCCAAAGCGCTGGAGGCGCTCCTCGGCGGCAGCGTCGACGTCGTCTCCGGCTTCTACGACCACACGATCCAGCTGGCGGCTCAGGGACAGAAGTTAAAGGCCTTCGTCACCATGCTGCAGTATCCGGGGATGATCCTCGTCGTCTCCCCGAACACGAAAAAGGACATCAAGACCCTCGCCGATCTGAAAGGGGCCGTCGTCGGCGTCAGCGCCCCCGGATCGTCCACGCATCTGTTCATCAATTATCTTTTGAGCAAAGAAGGCATGAATCCGCAGACGGACATCAGCGTCACGGGGATCGGCCTCTCCGCTTCGGCGATCGCGGCGATGGAAAAAGGCCAGGTGGACGCCGCGGTGCTGCTCGATCCGGCGTACACGGTCCTCAAAAAGCGATACCCCGAGCTTACGATCCTGGCCGATACGAGCACCCCGGAAGGCGTGCAGAAGCTCTTCGGCACGGATTCCTATCCGGCGTCCGTCCTCTACAGCAAAGCGGAATGGATCGAGGCGAACCCCGAAGCGGCCAAACGCCTGGCCCGCGCCATCCAGAAGACGCTCAGGTGGATGCAGGAACACGACGCACAGGCGATTGCCGAGCGGATGCCGCCGGAGTTCTACGGCGACGACCGGGAGACGTATATCGAAGCGCTGTCGCATACGCGTCCGATGTTTTCGCCGGACGGCTTCATGCACCAAAGCGGCGCGGAGGCCGTGAAAAAAGTGCTTTCCGTGTCGATCGAAGACGTCCGGAAGGCCGACGTGGACGTCCAGCAGACGTACACCAATGAATTTCTTTCAAAATGAAGAGCGCGGTCGCGTGAACGACGCGACCGCGTGAGCGACGCGTCCACAAGGAAGCGAACCGCCCGAAAGGAGGGGCCGGCTTGACGGAACGCGTAATGAAGGCCCATCCGCCTCTCGAAGGCGTGCGGGTGCTGGAGCTGGGGACGCTCATCGCCGGGCCGTTCGCCTCGCGCATCCTGGCCGAATTCGGCGCCGAAGTGATCAAAATCGAAGCGCCGTACGGCGGGGATCCTCTTCGCACCTGGCGGCTTCTCTACAACGGCACCTCCTTGTGGTGGTACGTTCAGGCGCGAAACAAGAAATCGGTGACGGTCGATCTGAAATCCGAAAAAGGTCAGGAGATCGTCCGCCGCCTGGTGAAGGAAACAGACATCGTCATCGAAAACTTCCGGCCCGGCACGCTGGAAAAGTGGAATCTCGGATGGGAGACGCTTTCGGCGATCAACCCCAACCTGATCATGGTCCGCGTCTCCGGATACGGCCAGACCGGCCCGTACCGGAACCGTCCGGGGTTCGGCTCGATCGGGGAGGCGATGGGCGGGCTCCGGTACATCACCGGCTACCCCGACCGCCCGCCGGTTCGGGTCGGCATCAGCATCGGCGATTCCATCGCGGCCCTCTACGGCGTCATCGGCGCCCTGATGGCCCTTTATCATCTGCGCGTCAACAAAGGAAAAGGCCAGTACGTGGACGTCGCCCTGTATGAAGCGGTGTTCAGCCTGATGGAAAGCATGCTGCCGGAGTATTCCCTCTTCGGTCACGTGCGAGAGCGCACGGGCAGCGTTCTGCCCGGGATCACCCCCTCGAACACGTACCGGACCCGGGACGGGCAGTATGTCGTCATCGGCGGTAACGCCGACAGCATCTTCAAGCGCCTCATGCGCGCCATCGGCCGGGACGACCTGGCTGACGACCCGGCGCTTTCGACCAACAGCGGCCGCGTGCCACGGGCCGAAGAAATCGACGCGGCCATCGCCGCCTGGACGGAAGCGCGCGATCTGGACGAAGTGCTGGAAGTTCTGGAGGAGGCGGAAGTACCGGCAGGAAAAATCTACAGCATCGCCGACATCGCCCAGGATCCTCACTATCAGGCCCGCGGAATGCTGGAAGAAGCGACGCTGGACGACGGCCGGAAGCTGATGATCCCCGGCATCGTGCCCAAGCTCAGCCTGACCCCCGGAGAGACGAGGTGGCTCGGGCCGAAACTGGGCGCCCATACGGCGGAAGTGCTCACCCGCCTCGGGTATTCGCCGGAAGAGCAGCGAAGGTTAAAGGAAGAAGGCGTTATCTAGAAATATGGGGAACACGGCAGAGAAAGACGATCACCGATTGCCATGGCGCATGCTGGGATGGCTCTTTGTGACCCAGATTGCGGTCGCCTTTGTCGGCCGCAGCCTGGCTCCGCTCGGCCCGAGGATCGCCGAAGATCTGAACCTGACCAAAGCGCAGGTCGGCACGCTGACGGCGGCGGTTTTCCTGGGGCAGTCGCTGACCAGCCTTCCCAGCGGATACCTTGCCGATCGCCTCGGCTCCCGGCGGATGCTCGTCGCGCTCACGCTGCTTCTGGGATTGAGTTTTGCCCTCGCCTCCTTCACGAATCGCTATGCCTGGATCGTCACCCTGACGGCGATCGGCGGGCTGGGATACGGCGCCATGCACCCGACGTCCAACCGGGGCATTCTTTACTGGTTCCCCCTAGAGCGGCGGGGAACGGCCATGGGCCTGAAGCAGATGGGCGTCACGGCCGGATCGGCTCTGGCCGTCATCGTTTTGTTCCCACTGGCGCTTCATGCCGGCTGGCGGGCGGCGTTTCTGGTCGCGGCTTTAACGGTGCTGGTCACCGGTCTCATCGCCACCTGGCATTACCGAGATCCAGAGAAAGGTCAGCACGGTCTTCCTTTCGATCGCGCTTCTGACCCCTCCTTTTCCTGGTCGGCCACCCTCTCCCTTTTTCGCTCCCGTCCCCTTTGGGGCATCAGTTTGGCCGCCCTATTTTTAACCGGAGCGCAGATGAGCCTAACGGCCTATGTGGTCTTTTATGGCCAAGAGCACATGGGGTATCCGCCTTACGCCGCCGGCCTGCTGCTATTTCTCTCCGAAGTCGGCGGCTCGGTTGGAAGGGTCGCCTGGGGCTTCATCAGCGATCGAGCGTTTCGGGGTGATCGATGGCGAGGACTCATGATCATCGCCGTCTCAACGTTCGCGTTGAACGGGGCGCTGGCCCTGCTTCCCGCCAAAACGTCGTTTTACCTTACCGCGTTCATCGTCGGATGGCTCGGGCTCACCGTGGTCGGGTTTAACGGTCTGTGGATGGTACAAGCGGCGGAAAGCGCACCGAAATCGCTGGCCGGACTGGCCAGCGGCCTCAGCTTGAGCATCGGCTCACTCGGGGTCGTCCTGATTCCTCCGGTCTTCGGATGGATCCTCGACCGAACGGGTGGATACCGATGGGCGTGGGGATTTTTGGCCATGCTGGCGCTGATTGCGGGGGCCTGGCTCATATTCGCTAGAAAGTCTCAAAATACCGTATCACTTTAAAGTCTCGGGAGCGGTTCATGAAACGGGAACAAGCGGTTCGCCTCAAATCTGGCGACAAGGCACAGTTTATCTATACGGAACTTCGGCAAGAAATCGTCGAAGGGCGCCTTCCGCCGGGAGCACGGCTGATCGAAGAAAAGCTTGCGGCCCGCTATGGCGTCAGCCGTACCCCGATCCGAGAAGCGCTGACGCTCCTGGAAGCAGACGGATTAATCATTTTGCAGCGAAACAGAGGCGGAGTGGTTAGGAAGTATGACAAAAAAGAGATATACGATATCTACGATCTTCGCTTGCTGATCGAAGGCTACGCCGCCCGACGGGCGGCTCAACGGATCACCGACGCCGATCTGATCGTACTGAAAGGCCTGCTCTCGGAAGCGGAGGAGGTTCTGGACCGGGCCGGTCGTGGATGGATGCCGTGGAACGACGGTCTTCGCCGCCTGGTCGAAAACAACGTGCAGTTTCATCGACTCATCGCCCGAGCCGGCGCCAATACTTTTCTGGAAGGGCTGTGGGAACGGTATACGTTTTTACCTTTTGTATACCGCACGCTACAAGTCTATGGAGAGGAAGGACTGAAAACGTCTCTCCGGCAACATCGCATGCTGATCGAAGCGTTTGTAGCCCGCGATCCGGACATGGCGGAATCGATCATGCGAACCCACCTTTATACCGGCAGGCACGCAATTTTGAACGCGATGTCCGCCTCGCCCCTTTCCGAATCCCAACCGACGCAGGAGGAGGAGCATGATTCAACACATTCGAAGTTATGACGTCGACATCACGCGCCGGTTGAAGGCCTTTTGGAGATCGACGTCACCACCGCCGCCGCCAGAACGAGAAGGAGCGCGACGTAAATCCCGCCCGCGGCAAAACCGTACGCTTTGACGAGCGACGTCGTGATCATCGGTGTCGTTCCCGTCACCAGCCCGTTCCCCATTTGATAGGAGAAGCTGATGCCCGTCGTGCGCGCCAGGGTGGGGAAAAGGCCCGTCAGGTACGACGCCTGGGCGGTGTACACCAGCCCGTGCGAAAGGCCGCCCAAGGCCACCGCGAGCACCAGGAACCACGGGGAAGAAAGCGCAATGACCGCCGAGAGCCCGGTTAGTGTAAGCCCGAAAAGTCCCACATAGACAAAGGTGCGGTTGCTGAACGCTTCGCTCAAAAGCCCGCCCAAGATGACGCCGATGAGTTCGACCACGCCGTAGAGAAGCACGATCTTGATGTAGGCGTCGGTGGAGATGACGCCTTTGGCCATCGCCGTTGCGGGAAGCGTCGTCCAGCTGTAAATGAACCCTGCGCCGACCGCCCCCGTGAGCAAAATGCCCGCGAGCGTCTTAAGCGGGTGGCGGACGATCACCGTCTTCAGCGGATCGGGAAGTTCACCCGCTTCTTTTTTGGCCGCTTCTTTGGCCGCTTCGTATTCGAACGCCTCCGGGAATCGAATGCGAAACATGAGGCCGATGCCGACGAGAACGATGCTGAGAAGAAAGGCGATCCGCCAACCCCACGCTTCCATGGGGCCTTTTCCGAGGAGGGATTCGATTCCCAAAAGCACGACCGCTGCCAAGATGATCCCGCCCGGCACCCCGCTTTGCACGACGATCTGGGCGACGACTTTCCGCTTCGTCGCATCGTAAATGTAGCTGGTCGCCGCTCCCCATTCTCCGCCGACCGCAAGGCCCATGAGAAGACGCAGGAAGACGACGGCGATCGGCGCCCACACACCCCACCGCGCATACGAAGGGATTAGACCGATCAAGGATGTCGAGATCCCGGCGAGGAAAAGCGTCCAGAACAGCGCTTCTCTTCGCCCGCGCCGATCCCCGATATAGCCGAACAAAATGGCCCCGATCGGCCGGATGGCAAAGGCGATGGCATACGTCACATAAACGGCCAGAAGCGCCGCCAGCGGGTCGTCGGAGGGGAAAAAAGCCTTTCCGACATAGGCGCCCCCGATGGCAAACAAAAAAAGGTCATACCATTCAAGAATCGTGCCGGTCATCACGCCCGTCGCAATGGCCGGCGAAAGCCGAGAGGGGGGCGAGGAGGCCTTGGCGCCGTTCATAACCATCCCTCCAAGTTGAACATTGGTTGATCTGATCATGCCCCACCATTACGGGAAAAATACACTTCCGGCCTTCGAAGGGTCAAAGTAGGAATAATCGTTCGGCTTTCCCGAACAACATTTAGGTCGAGGGTGATCTCTCCATACTTTTCACCCGCTCCCATATCCATCATGACCGTTCCATAAGGGTCAACGACCGCCGATCGCCCGGTAAAAACTTTGCTGAATTGGGATGCCATGACCATGTACGAGGTATTTTCAATCGCTCTCGCCCTGGCCAGCGTTAGCAAAGTTTCTTCTTTACATCGGTCCGGAATACCACGCCGCGGGGGTGAGAAACAGTTCGGCCCCTTCTAGCGCCGCCGTTCGATACAGCTCGGGAAATCGAAGATCAAAGCAGATCGAAAGAACGACCTTCGTTTTGCCGATATCGATCACACGAGGCTTCTCATTTCCGGGCATCACATATTCGGACTCCTTGTAATGATAGGCATCATATAAATGAATTTTTCTATAGGTTGCCAAGAGATGACCGTCCGGCCGAATGAGGAATGCGGTGTTATACACTTTAGGCGGATACGGGCTTTTCGTGAGCAACGCCCCGACCAAGTAAACTTTATGGGTCTTGGCCATCTCTTGAAGCGACGTCATAAATGCCCCGTCCAAAGAATCGGCCAGTTGAAACGCTTCTTCAGGAGACAGGTGTTCCAAGTTGAAATTGACATACTCCGGAAGCACGATAAGCTCCGCATCTCGTTTGCTCGACATTAGTTTTCTTATTTTTTCCAAGTTCCGTTCCTTGGCCTGATCGACGCCAAACTGTACAAGCCCGACCGTGAAAGGGTTCATTTGCGTTCTTTCCTTTCTTCACTTTCTTCATATCTTCTCTTCATTTGGTTTCCGGAAGCCCGGGGAGTTTTTGAACAACGTACCGATGCTCTATACGACGACTCAGCACCGGATCGTCCATCACAATTTTAAACGCCTCCCCATATCTCATTTCTCCCCCGAGGGATGAAATGGTACCCGAAAAAACCACCAGCCCTTCCATGGTTATTTTTAATTCCCTTTCGATCTCTTCTATTAAATCTTCCGGACGCAGCAAGGAGCCGAGAGTGTCATCTTGATATAGATCTTCTTTTCCACCCTCCGAAATAAAACTCCGAATTCTAATAGAATCCCAGTGATCGAGCCTTTTTCGCTGTCCGAATCCCTTGGTATTCGGCTCACTTTCACCTTCACAAAACGGTCAATCCCCCACCGAAAAGGTGGGGGCAAACGCTTTCTGGGTCGTTCAGAGCCATGTCGAAAAAGTTGTCTGACAATACTTACCCCACAAAAGAGGAACCCAAAATTTGAACATAAAAAAGCAGGTTGCCGCTCCTTTTGGTAAACTCAAAAGGAGGAGAACCTGCCCAAAGGAGTAGACCTGTATGGCCATTATACCACAAGGCTCCCTGTTTTCGTGGAACGAAATTGCCGGACTCGGCGATCTCGAACGCCTGTCAATAGCGGATTAAAACTCCCCAAAAAAATCGCGTTCGATTCCCCACAAACAGCGGATTCAGTTCCCCAAAATCATCGCGCATCATTCCCCAGACGTATGTTCGATCTACGCGGTCACCTCCTCCTTCAGCGCATGGGTCACCCCGGCGCGCAGCTTGTCCTTCATCCGGTAGCTGTTGCCGCGGATGTTGATGGTGGTGGCGTGGTGCAGGAGCCGGTCGAGCAAGGCAGAGGCCAGCACCTGGTCACCGAAGAGTGTCCCCCAGTTGGTGAAGCTGGTGTTGGACGTGATGATCAGGGAGCCATGCTCGTAGCGCTCCGACACGAGCCGGAAGAAGTTCGCGGCGTCCAAGGCGTCAAGCGGCAAGTAGCCGACTTCGTCGCAGATCAGCAGCTTCGGCTGGGTGTAGATGCGCAGGCGCTTGTCCAGCCGTCCCTCTTGGTACGCCCGTCGCAAGTCAGCGACCAGCTTCTGCATGGTCACGAAGTAGACGCTCATGCGCTGTCGAATCGCCTCCATCCCCAGGGCCACCGCAAGGTGGGTCTTGCCCACCCCCGGCGGTCCCAGGAAGATGACGTTGCTGCCCTCCCGGATGAACGTCAAGCCGGCCAGTTCGCGTATTTGTCGCTCATCGACGGACGGCTGGAACGAGAAATCGAAATCTGCAAGGGTCTTGTGATACGGGAAGTTGGCCATGCGGAGTCTGGCGTGCATGTAACGGCTGTATCGCTCCTCCTGCTCAGCATCCAGCAGTCTGTGCAGGAACTCCGCATAGGTCGCCTGGTGCCCCGCTGCCCACTCCACGCACGCCGGCAGCACCGCCGCGGCGCGCTTCAATCCCAGCTCCAGCAGCTGCTCCTCGGCCTTGGCCAAAACCAACGCCTCACTCATTGCCCCTGACCTCCCATCGCGATCTGCTCATAGACGGACAGCTCCCGCTGCTCCACGTCCGGCCCGATTTGCAACCCTGGCACCTTGCCTCGATCCGGATGAGGCGTCCCAGCCGGGATGCCCTTGAAGTGCTCAGGGTCGGTTGAGACCTGGTGCCTGCCTGTGAGCACGCGGTGTTCGGCAATGACCTGCCCGCCGTACTCGATCTGCAGGCGGCCTGACTCAAACTCCCGGACCAGCACGGTGTGCCCCACATACCGCCATGGAACGGTGTACATGTTCGTGTTCCAGGAGATGCGACAATCGCTCATGACCTTGCGCATATCGGCGTACGCCAGCGTGTACCGGCTCTTAGGCAGGGGCTTAAGCGTCTCGGCCTGAAACCGCACCACCGGCTGCTCCCGCGTCGTGCCGTGGATGCGCACATTAGCCACCGTATCCCGCCAGATGGCACCTTGCCGGTTCAGGTCGTCATGGTCCACGAACGAAACCGGCCAGAAGCTGGACCGGATATACCCGATGGGCCGTTCAATCTTCCCTTTGGTGCGACTTCGGTAGGGCTTACAGGCCTTGGGCACGAATCCGTAGTACTTGGCGAAGTCCATGTACGCCGGCTGCCAGTCGACGTGTCCATGACCGTCGTTGGCCACGACCAGCGGGGAGCAGTTGTCGCTGAGCATGACCTTTGGAACCCCGCCGAAGAACTCCAGCGCGTTCCGGAGCGCCTGGAGGATATGCCGTTGGTCCGCCGCTCTGATAAACTCCAGGTAGAGCATGCGGGAGTAGGCGAGGACCATGGCAAAGCACCATACCTTGCGCCGATGGCCCTGCGGATCCAGGTAGGGGAATGCGCCCAGGTCGATTTGCGCTTGTTCCCCCGGAGCCGTCTCAAACCGCACGGTTGCCTTGGCAGAGACAACCGGGCGGAGAGGGTGCATGAACTCGCGCAGTACGGTAATTCCGCCGGTATATCCCTGCTCCCGGATCTCGCGAAAGATTCGCTCCGCATTGAGGACGCCGATACGCATGCGCTGCTCCACATAGGCCTTGTACGGCTCCAGCTTGTGGCCTTTCACCCTACGGCTGCGCGACTTCACCCTCCCCTCCTCCTGCTGCCTCGGCTCACTCACAGCCTTGCGGATGGTTTTGCGGTCATGGCCGTATCTTCTGGCCAGTTCCGAGATGCTGACGCCCTCCTCATACAGCTTCCTGATCTCCATCTTCTCACTCTCCCTCATCACCGGCACCTCCCCAAAAGTGATGGCAGGTGCCATAGTTCGACACAGGGGTGGGGAATTCATCCCGATGATTTTGAGGAAATCATGCCGGTGATTTTGGGGAATCTTTATCCGCTGCTATTGGGGATTTTACATCCGATGTTGACACGCCTGAGGCTTGTCCTTGAACATCTCCCGGACGAAGCGCTCATGCAAAAACTGGAGAAAGCCCGCGGCAGGGGCCGGGACGATTATCCCGTGCGGGCCATGTGGAATGCGTATATCGCCCTCGTCGTGTTCCAGCACCCGAGCGTCGAATCCCTGCGACGCGAACTGAGCCGAAACGGACAGTTGCGCTGGCTTTTGGGCTTTGGTGACCATGTGCCAAGTGCCGCGGCCTTCAGTCGCTTCTGGAAACGGATTGAAGCCCATGAAGCCGAGCTGGAGTCCCTCTTTGTCGCGCTCCAGCAAGCTGTGGCCGCGTACCTTCCCGACTACGGCAAGCGCCTGGCCCTAGACAGCAAAGCCATCCGGTCGTACGCGCGCTACCGGCCGAAAAACACCGCACCCGACGGGCGGCGAGACAGAGATGCGGATTATGGGTTTAAGACGGTGCACGACCGCGAGGGAAACGCGACAAAGCTCCGGTGGTTTGGATACAAGCTGCATCTCATCGTCGACAGCACTCATGAACTGCCGGTGGTCTACACCGTGACCCCCGCCTCAAAAGCCGATGTCGCCACAGCCCATGCCCTTTTGGACAAGCTGCAAGCAAAACGTCCAGAAGTGCTCACGCGTGCCGAAGTGCTTGTGGCGGACAAAGGCTATGACGACTCAAAACTTATCATGCGCCTGTGGGACGAACACCGCATCCGACCGGTGATCGACATTCGGGCAAGCTGGCGGGACGGTGAGGCAACGCGGCTTTTTGAGGGGCAAACAAACGTGGTGTATGACAACAAAGGCCGCGTGTTCTGCGTGTGTCCGGAAACGGGGACCATGCGGACCATGGCCGAAGGAGGCTTTGAAGAGAAGCGCGGAACGCTGAAAAAGCGGTGTCCGGCCAGGGCCTACGGCCTCTCCTGTGCCGGAGTGGCCCGGTGCCCCGTGGCGAGAGGATGGCGCATTCGGATGGACGTGGATCGGCGTTTGTTTCCGCCGATTGCGCGCGGGAGCGCGAGATGGGTGCGAGAGTACCGCAAACGCACGGCGGTGGAGCGCGTGTTTTCCCGTCTGGATACGATGTACGGCTTTGAGACGCACACCATCCGAGGGCTGAAGAAGATGCGCGTGCGGGTGGGGTTTGCGCTGGTGGTCATGCTGGGGATGGCGCTTGGACGTCTGCGCGAGGGATGGTCGGGGAAATTGAGGAGTTTTGTGCAGGTAGCGTAGTGAAGGAAAAGAAGGATAGATTTGTTTACCTTTTTTCCGTGGATTGGAAAAAGGGAGGTGGAGTATTGTCTTTTTTATTAAAAACACGGGGAATATATGCATGAAAACCAATCTTGTTTAAAGAAAGAATCGTGGAATCCCCCAAAACTGAAGATGGCCTGATGCAGGTCAGACCGAGATACAGGCACAGCGAAAAAAGCTCGTGATCTTTAACGTCTTCATACCGCCATACTTTTCGAGGTATGATGTTAGGGTACATCTGCTTGCTCTTCCGAACGCTGTATTTTTCAAGATCTCTGTCCGTATGATCACTTCCCACCGTGACGTATAAAATCTCCTTGTCGACGAAAAGCACATACTCCACTTCTCCGTTTGTCGCGTCATCGAGAACTTGTATTTTGTCATCGACTTTCAACCGATCCCGTGAAACCGGATATAACATCGGAACCTGCGGTGGCCTTTGAACGCCTATTTTTTCAAGCTCTTCAATATGATTCATAACTTCACTTGTATTTCTACCGCTGAATCCACCGAGAACCAGATGTTGAACTTGAAAGGCCACGGATTCAGTTGACCCGTTTTTGTTAATCACTTCTAGAAGGCCGGTGAAAAACCCCATCGTTTTGAAGGAAAACTGGACTCATGGATCGAATTCATTCCATCAAAGCAAGCAAGCATTCCTTTCCCAAAAAGGAGATTCAAACATGCGGCCTCGACGATTGACTTCCCATCAACCCAAATTGTTTCAGCATATTGATATGGAAGCCCTCGTGCCACAAAATCACATCCTTCGCCAAATCGATCGCGTCCTGGACTTCTCTGCGATCCATGAGTGGGTCGCCCCGCTTTATTCGGAACGCGCCGGACGTCCGGCCGTCGATCCGGAACTCGTCATGCGGATCATCTTACTGTCTTACCTCTTCAATCACTCTGAGCGGGAACTCTTTCAAACGCTCCCCATGCACGCCGGTTATTTGTGGTTCTTAGGGCTCGATTTTGAGTCCGTACTTCACCCGGAGGCCGGGGGTCCGCGGCTTCCGGATCGTACGACCGTGGTCAAAACACGGAAACTTTGGCGCAGGCACGGCATTTTTGAGAAAGCCATGCGCCATGTGGTGGATCAGTGCATCGCCGCAGGGCTCGTTCAGCCGGAAGTGCATGTCGCGGTGGACGGTACGCTTGTCCGAGCCAATGCTTCCATCCACAGTTTAAAGCCCATCGCGCCGGTCCCCGTGGAGTCGCTTGACGCTTATCTGGCCCGGCTGGAGGAAGAAGATCGCTCGTTTTCCGACGGCGGAGACGAAGACGACTCCTCTCCGTCTGACCCCCATCCTCCCGATCCGGGCCCGAACCTTTCATCCCCCGGCTCCCCTTCGGCTTCGTCGGGAAGGCCACCCAAGAAGCCGGGCGATTTTCGGGGGGAGCGGTTTTCCAACCGGACCCACCGGAGCATGACCGATCCGGATGCCCGCCTTTATCGAAAGAGCTCCGGCCAAGAAGCCCATTTGCGTTATCTCATTCATCATACGGTGGACACCCGCTCCTCCGTCATCTTGCGGACCCAGGCCAAGATCATCACGGGCACTGCGGAACGAGAGGCCGCCATCGAAGCTCTGCTGCACATCCGGCGTGAGCACCCCTCTCTTCGCATTCAAAGCGTCTCCGGAGACGGTGGATATGCCGATACGGAAACGCTCGATCGGCTTTTGAAGATGGACGTCGTTCCCCTCATTCCCGTGCGATCGCTTCAAAAAGAAGCGCTCCCCGGGTGGCGCCGAGCCGTTCGGGATCCGGAGAAAGCACGCCAAAGATGGAGCAAGATCAAGGCGGTGCTCGTGCGGAACAAAGTGCGTCGCCTGAATGGTCAAACGCATTACCGAGCCATTCGGAAACGACGCGTTGTCATTGAACGCCTTTTTGCCGAAGGCAAAGAGCAGCACGGCTTAAGCCGTGCTCGAAGCCGTGGCTTGGAAGCGATGCAAGAGCAAGCCATCCTGACGGCCGTGGTGCAGAATCTCAAACGATTAAGCCGGTATGTGCGGAAGCGCCCACAGACCGGGAGTTTCGTGTGCCTCAAACCGGCATACGAAAGGCTCACAAGGGGAGCGGCCGCATTTTTGACGGTTCTATTCGTTATGACATCACACCTCGTCAGGCGAAGATGGTCGATCCAGTGGACTTAATTCACCAGCCTTCTAGATGAATTACCATATGCATCCCTCCTCATTTAATCGGGACTTCCCTTGGGTTATTTCGTCTGTTTTCACCCTTCGCCATGCTTTTAAAGCCGTATCATTAAAAGGCCGGTTAAAAATAATTCGTTTTAACTTTCCCGAAAGGAGATCAAACATCATCGGATGAAGATGGGAGATCAAGTAGACTTAATTCATCCTTCTTTTAACTATAATCTTTTAGTAATGCCGCGTCAAGTGATGTAATTTCACCGTTTGCGTCTACTTTGGTGATGTCGCTGGCCGAGATCCCCACCGCGCCTTATGCTGCACCTGCAGGATGGCGCCCATTGAGCATCGCTCATTACGAGTCTGACGCCTCGTAGGCCACGCTGCTTCAGGCCCTGTTTGAAAGCGATGTCCGACGTTCTCCCTTCCGGCTGAAGCCATGAAAAAAGCGCCCGCACGACGGGCGCTTTTGATTATCTTCCCCGGCTTCGCTGCGGTTGTGGCGGGAGACGCAGCATCCGCCGGATCGGATGGAAGGAACGGTGCACGAGCTCCAAAACGTCCGCCAAAACGACGAGGACGAAACCGGCGGCGACGAGGACGGCCGCCTCGATCCACACCGTCGCCCGGGAGAAGAGGATCGCGCTCAGGCCGAAAAAGGCGCTGAGACCGTAGATCGCGAGCACCGCCTGCCGGTGCGAAAGCCCGACGGCCAGGAGGGCGTGATGGAGGTGGCGCTTGTCCGGCGCGGCGATCGACTGGCCGTTTAACATCCGCCGCACGATGGCGAACAGCGTGTCCGACAGGGGCACCGCCAGCACGAGGAGCGGGACGATGAAGGAAGTCAAGGCCACCTGCTTGAAGCCGAGAAGGGCCATGACGGCCATCATGTAGCCGAGAAAGAGGGAGCCGGAGTCGCCCATGAAAATCTTGGCCGGATGAAAGTTAAAAATGAGGAAGGCGGCGAGGCTGCCGACGAGGGCCGCGGCCATGAGCGCCGCCGGGACGTTGCCGAGCTGGAGGGAGAGGACGAACATCGTCGCCGCCGCGATCGCCGTCACCCCGGCGGCCAGGCCGTCCAGGCCGTCGATGAGGTTGATCGCGTTCGTCACGCCGACGATCCAGAAAAGCGTGATCGGAACGGCCAGAAGGCCGAACTCCAGCGTCTTCTCCGCGGCAAACGGCAGATGGATGAACTCCATGCGGATGCCGGCGGCGATGACGACGGCCGCGGCGAGCATCTGCCCGATAAGCTTAACGAGCGGCGAGAGGCCGAAACGATCGTCGAGCGCACCGGTGAGGACGACGATTACGCCGCCCAGAAGCGCGGCGCCGATCTCCGCAAAACCGGCCGAAAGCCACCCGACCCCCGCCAGAAAGCCGAGGAAAATGGCCAGCCCGCCAAGCCGCGGCATGACCCCCCGATGGACCTTCCGCGCGTCCGGCACGTCCACCGCGCCGACGGCAAACGCCAGCCGGCGCACCAGCGGCGTGGCGACGAACGTCACGCCGAAGGCGATTGCGGCGAGCGCAAGGTAATACAGCACGCCTTCTCTCTCCTTTTGGCTTAAGTCCGGTTCTCGTCTGAAGTTCAGTTCCTCAGTTCGAAGCCCGGATCCCCCTGTCCCGAATGCCGCTTCTCATGGGCCCAACCCGGTTTCGAGCGTTGGGAGCCATGTTCTTTTTAACCCCTCTCAAGGACTCCCCCGCCCCGGCTCCTCCCGCGCCAGGCCGAGGCGCACGGCGACCGCGAGCAGCGCAAAGCGCGGCAGGGCCGCCATCCGCCGGGCGCGCCACGGTTCTTCTTTGAGGCGCCACAACCATTCTAGCCCAAGGCGCTGCCAGCGTAAAGGCGCGCGGCGGACGGCGCCGCCGAGGACGTCGAAGCTCCCGCCGACGCCCATCGCGAGGGCCGCGGAAAGCCGGGGGCGATGCCGGGCAATCCACGCCTCCTGCCGGGGAGCGCCGAGCCCGACGAAGAGGAGCGCCGGGCGGAAGGCGGCGATCTGCTCCAGGACGGCCGCTTCCTCCTCCGGGGTAAAATAACCGTGATGGCCGTCCAGGACGAGTTTCGGATGCCGGCGCCGTACGGCCGCCATCGCCCGCGGGAGCACCTCGGGCCGGGCACCGAGGAAAAAGACCGGCCAGCCCGCCGCCGCGGCCCGCTCGAGGAGGGCCTCCATGAGGTCGATGCCCGCAACCCGCCCCGGAAGCGGCCGGTCGAGCAGCCGGGCGGCGAGGACGACGCCGATGCCGTCGGCGACGACGACGTCCGCCTGCCGGAGGACGCTGAGAACTTGGGCGTCCTCCCGGGCGCGGATGAGCATCTCGGCGTTCACCGTGGCCACGAAAAGCGGCCCGGCCGTGCCCGCCGTCCGGCGGGTCGCCGCCTCTTTGGCCAAAAAATCCGCCGCCGCTTCCAGCGAAAGCGCCGCAAACGACAGGCCGAAAAGGGGGACGACCGGCGGCTTTCCCTCCGTCGGCATGGGAACCCGGCTCCTTACGTTCTCCATTCTCCGCTTGCTTTGCCGAAACCGGGTCGGTATAATCGTTGTTGAGATCGATCCTCAATTTCAATCATTCATCTCTACCTTCTCTTTTCCACCATCTCTTTTTTGCCATTCCAACTCTTTTCCATCATTCCAAGTCCAAGGGGGTTCGATCGACGTGCATCTCAGGTCCGTTTCGGCGGCGGCCCGACCGCTCGCCCTCTTCCTCCTCGTCTTTTCTTTCGTTCTTCTTGCCGCCTGCGGGCAGGCGACCGGCGGCCCCGCCGGAGGCGATGCCGCCCGGTCGGAGGGCGCGGCGGCCGGAAGCGAAAACGCCGGCACCGACGCGGCGGCAGGAGGCGAAGGGTCGGCCGGCAAAGCGGCCGCCGAACCGCCGGTCGTCCACGTCTATACCGCCCGGCACTACGACGCCGACCAGGCGCTCTTCGACGATTTTACCAAAGAGACGGGGATCGAGGTCAAGGTCGTCTCCGGCAAGGCCGAGGAGCTCATCGAGCGGATCGCCCGGGAAGGAGACGCGACCGAAGCGGACGTCTTCATCACCGTCGACGGCGGCGTGCTGAACCGGGCCAAGGAACGGGGCATCCTCGCGCCCATCGACGACGAGGCGATCCTCCAAAACGTCCCGGCCGAGCTCCGGGACCGGGAGAACGCCTGGGTCGGGCTCGCCACCCGGGCGCGGGTCATCGTCTACGCCAAAGATCGCGTCAAGCCGGACGATCTCTCGACGTACGAGGCGCTCACCGACCCGAAGTGGCGCGGCAAGGTGCTCGTCCGCTCCTCGACGAGCCTCTACAACCAGTCGCTCCTCGCGTCGTTCATCGCCTTAAACGGCCGCGACTGGGCGAAGCGATGGGCCGAGGGAATGGTGAAAAACTTTGCCCGCCCGCCGGAAGGAAACGACCGCGACCAGATGAAGGCCATCGCCGCCGGCGTCGGCGACGTCGCGCTCGTGAACACGTACTACGTCGGGCTGCTCCTCACCTCCGAAGATCCGAAGGAGCGGGAAGTCGGCGCGAAGATCGGCGTCTTCTTCCCCGATCAGACGGGCCACGGCACCCACATCAACGTAAGCGGCGCCGGGCTGGTCAAAGGGGCCAAGCACCCGGAAAACGCGAAGAAGCTCCTCGCGTACCTCACGAGCGTCCCGGCGCAGGAGAAGCTCGCCGCGCTCAACTTCGAGTATCCGGCGAACCCCAAGGCCCGCTGGCCGGAGCTCCTCGAATCGTGGGGCCGGTTCAAGCCGCAGACGCTCGACTTTGCCGACCTCGGGCGGTACAATGAAGAGGCGGTGAAGATCTTCGCCGAAGTCGGATGGAAGTGACTTTCTCCCTCCCCCTAAAGGGGAAGGGCTTCCTGGCGGCAGGAACTCCTGCCGGGTTACACCGAAGGCTTCACGCCTCCGGAGGGGACCGTCACTGAAGTCCCGACTACGTCAGGTACCGGGCTTAAGCCCCGGCCCTTGACGATACGTGTACAAAGCGGTTATGCCGCCTGTCCCAGCGCCAGTGCCGGATCGTGTGGAAAGACACCGGACCGGGTACACCGACGACGTTTTCGGCAAGCCGGAACTTGAGCAGGTTGCCGGCGCCGTTCAGATCCGCCTGCAAAGAGAAGCCACATCGCCTGCACTTCCAGTGCCCGCGATGTCTTCTCGACGACGGGTCTCGCCGGCCGCAGGCGTAGCAGGTCGATGACGTGTACTTTTCGGGAAGAAAGATCGTCCGAATCCCGCGCATGAGGTTTTTGTACCCCTGCTGGGAGCCGAGGCGATCGTAGGCCATCTGGTTGATCTTCTGGTTGGCCTTCTTCCCTTTCATCCCGGTTCCGGCGGAGCGGCGAAGGCCGGTCAGATCGCCGAGGACACTGACGGCGATGCCTTCTTTCCGGTCGAGTTCGGCCAGCGCTTTCGTCAGGACGTGCTCCATGTGCCGGTTCCGGCGATCGAGCTTTTCAAGCACCCGGGCTTTGGCCGCCTGAAGCCGGCGCCGGCGCCGCGATCCTTCCCTGAGGCGGCTCATCTTCGCCTGAAATTCCGCCAGCACTTTGTTCCGGTACTGGATCTGGGCCAGGAGTTCGCGGCCGACGAAAAGATCCAGCACACCGGCGGAGGTCGCCCGGGCAAGCATGGCCGCGTTGTAGTCGTACGCCGCGACGGGCCCCGTCTCAGGACGGACCGGCACGACCCCGAAATCGAAGGTCACGTGGAGGATCAGGTTTTCCACCTTCCGGCGACGGACGATCGCCTTCACCTTGACCTCGACCGGGGTGCCGGTCACGCTCCGTCCGTCCGGCAGGACGATGACGTTCCATCCCGCAGGCAGCGGAACCGAAACGGGGTCTTTTCCCCGCGATCGCTTCAGCCCAAGGCCGTCCGGTCGGACGTCAAAGCCCTGCTTTTTCCAGGTGACCGTCCGAAGATGCTTCTTTGGCTTGAAATCCGGCGGACGCATTTCCTCGTGCCCGTTTTCCCGGTGCTTCCGGTAGCCGGAGACGGCCTCAAAGTACTCTTCCACGACCGCCTGAGCCGACTGGGAGTGGAGTTCTTTCCAGACCTTGAAGAACTTGAATTTCGCCTTCAACTCTCCTTCGTTCGGCCACCGGTTTTCTTTTTCCCGGATCTCCCGCGAATGCCAGACGCACGAATTCCAGATCCGGTTGGCCGCCTGCATGATCGGTTCGAACTCCGGCAGGCGGTCGGGTCCGATCGGAAACTGCCGGGTGAGCAGCAGCCGATCGGGATGGGAGGCGGAACTCCAGGCCATGCCTTACACCTCCTTTCAGTCCAAGGCAAGGATACCGAAATTCGCACAAACGTTCAAGCGCCGCTTTCATCCCGCCCCCTGAAGGAGGCGGGTCTTCCCGCGGCGTACTATAAGACTATAAAATCTCGGATGGAAATCAAAATGGGAGTTCGCTGGGGACTTTTGGCCGCCGCCGTGACGGCGATCTTTATCGCTCCGGCGGCGCCTTTGATTCGGAGCCTCCTCGCCCCGCCGAGCGAACACTGGGCGTTCATCGTCCGGCACTGGCTCCTCGCCGATGCGCTGACGACGCTCGCGCTGGCAGGAATCACGGCGGGGCTCGCGGCGGGGCTCGGCACCGGCCTCGCGTGGCTGTATACGGCGTACGATTTTCCCTTCCGGCGGGGACTCGGCCGGCTGGCGCCGCTTTCGCTGGCGGTGCCGCCGTACATCGCGGCGTTTTTATACGTCGATTTTCTCAGCTTCACCGGACCGGTGCAGTCGTTTTTGCGGGACGGTCTGGGCCTTCCGCCCCAGGCGGCGTACGTGCATCTGCCGCCGGCGGCGCTCGCCGTCGGCCTGTACACGCTGTTTTTGTTTCCGTACGTGTATTGGTTCGTCCTCGGGGATCTGGCGCGGCAGGACGGGGCGGTGATCGAAAGCGCCCGGCTGCTCGGGGCGGGACCGGGACGGACGTTCGTGCGGGTGGTCGTGCCGATGAGCCGCCGGGCGATCGTCGCCGGAGCCTTTTTCGTCGCTTTCGAGGTGCTGGGGGACTACGGGCTCGCCGCCTACCTCGGCCTGGGGACGCTGTCGACGGGAATCTTTCGGGCGTGGTATCAGCTGGGGGATCTCCGGTCGGCGGAGCGGATCGCGGCGGGGTTTTTGCTTCTCCTCTTCGGGCTCGTCCTCGCGGAGCGGGCCCTCGGGCGAAAGCGACTTCCGTCGGTCCCCCGCCCCCGGCCGATCCGCCCGGTCCCCCTTCCCGGATGGAGGGCCGCCGGGGCGGTCGCCGCGTTTTTGTTCCCGATCGCGTTCGGCGTCCTGGTGCCCCTTTACGAGCTCGGGCGGCTGCTCCGGTTTGCCGTCCAGGCCGGGACGGTCGGGAGCGTCGTCGCGCCGCTTCGCCATACGCTGGCGCTCACCGTCCTCGGGGCGGTGGGGATCGTCGCGCTGGGAACGCTCCTCAGCGTCGTCGGCCGGCACGGTCCGGGGCGGTGGACGGCCGCGTTTCCCCGGATCTTTCTCGCGGCGTACGCGGTGCCGGGGGCGGTGATCGCCATCGGGGTGCTGGGACTGGCGGTGCCGCTTCGGGCGCACCTGCCGCCGGCGATCGGGGCTTTTTTGTTCGGGACGCCGCTTCTCGTTCTGTACGCGTACCACACCCGCTACCTCGCCGTCGGGGTGGAGGCGATCGGATCGGCCGGGGCCCGGCTCGGCCGGCGCACCGTCGAGGCGGCGCGACTCCTCGGCGCCGGCCCGCTTCAGGCCATCTGGAGGGTGGAGTTCCCGCAGCTCCGGCCGGCCATGGGGTCGGCGGCGCTCGTCGCCGCGGTGGAGCTGGCCAAGGAGCTGCCGCTTACGCTCCTTCTCCGGCCGTTTGACTTTGAGACGCTGGCGACGGCGGCCTTCCGGTACGCCGCCGACGAGCGGCTGCCGCAGGCGGCGCTGCCGAGCCTCGTCATCGTCGGGCTGGCGATGGCGGCGACGCTCGGCTTAAGAAGCGGAGCCGGGGCAAAGCCGCCGGAGGCGCGGGGAGGCCGGGAGGAGGACGGCGACGGGGCGGGGCCGGCGCGATAAACGCGATCCTCGATCCACGTGAAGGGACGCCCTCAGGAGGAGGCAAAAACAGTGTCCGCTTCAGCAGGACGGCAGAATGGGCGGGGATGGGCGACAAAATGGACCGGACGGGCGTAAGATGCGGCCGGTCGGCCTCCCGGATCGGCAGGGCGGGCGTTCGGATCGTCCGGACGGGCGTTCGGATCGGCAGGGCGGACGCTCGGAGGGGCAGGGCGGGCGCCAGGCGGGGCATCGGGCGGAGGGATGAAGGATGACGGACGTCGCGGCGGGCGAAGCGTTCCTCGCGGTCAACGATCTCGCCTTTCGTTACGGAAAAGGGCCGTGGGTGCTGGAGGGCCTTTCTTTTTCTGTGGCCAAGGGCCGGATCGTGGCGGTGAGCGGGCCGAGCGGCCGGGGCAAGACGACGCTGCTTCGTCTCATCGCCGGGCTCGAGCGGCCGACCCGGGGAACGATCGTCCTGGACGGGCTCGTCCTGAGCACGCCGCGGCGGGTGATCCCGCCGGAGCGCCGGGGCGTCGGCATGGTGTTTCAGGATTATGCGCTTTTTCCGCACCTTTCGGTGGCGGAAAACATCGCCTTCGGCCTGTTCCGCCGGCCGCGCCCGGAGCGGGCGGCGCGGGTGCGGGAGCTTCTCCGGCTGGTCCGGCTGGAAGGAAAGGAAGAGCGATATCCGCACGAACTGTCCGGCGGGGAGCAGCAGCGGGTGGCGCTCGCCCGGGCGCTGGCGCCGGCGCCGAAGCTTCTCCTCATGGACGAGCCGTTTTCCAACCTCGACGGGGCGCTTAAGGCGGAGCTCATCGCCGATGTGAGCCGGCTTCTCCGGGAGCTGGGGATGACGGCCCTCGTCGTCACCCACGATTCGGACGATGCGGCGGCGGTCGCCGATGAAGCGCTCCGGCTCGGAGCGCCATAACAAGAGTCGATCTGAAGCGCCTGGAAGAAGGCGCTTTATTTTTGGCATGAGCGGCATGCGACTCAGGGACGGCATGAGCGGTCTGAACGACCGGCGCGACTTGAGCGACCTCAAGGACCGGCGCGCCATCGGCGGCGCGTCACGGCCTTTTGAGGCGCGTCGCAAAAAAGAGGCCGAGTTCGTAGAGGGCGATGAGCGGAAGCGCGGCCAGGATGTGGGTGAGGACGTCCGGCGGGGTGATCATCGAGGCGATGACGTAGAGGAAGAAATAGACGTACTTGCGGATTCTTTTCAGGACGTCGAGGCGGACGACGTTCGCGGAAACGAGGACGACGATGACGAGCGGCAGCTCGAAAAAAAGGGCGATCGGCAGGGCGAGCCCGACGAGAAAGCTGAAGTATTCGGCGGCGCCGAAAAGCGGCGTGATGCCGAGCTGACCGGACAGGCGCAGGATGAAGCGGAGGATGAGCGGAAAAAGGCCCAAGCCGGCAAAGGCGAGGCCGGCGAGAAAGAGGCCGCTTGCGATGAGCCACGTCGTCCGGATGGAGAAAGGAAAGCCGGGCAGGCGATCGGGGCCGGACGGCCCCCCTCCGGCGTCGGACTCCCCCGGGTTCGGGGTTTGGGGGGTTGGAGGAAGGAAGAGTTCGCGAAGCAGCCGAAAGACGGCGAAGACGAAGGCGGGAAAGGTAACGGCGGCGGCAAACAGGGCCGCGACGCGGATGAGCATGGCGAGACCGTCGGTGAGGTTGAAGGCGACGACGGTGACCGACGGGAGGATGAGGAGGCGGAAGACGAACGGCGCCACGCCGAGTCCGACGAGCCAGGCGCCCAAAAAGAGAAAGACGACCGGCCGGAGCCGCCGGGCGATGCGGTCGCCGTGCTCGACGTACAGGCGCACCAGGCGGCGGGCCAGGGTTTGCGGTTCGATCTGAAGCATGGGGGACCCCTCCGTCGTCCGCCGATCCGTCTCGGGTCATCTTGCGGTCCGTGAGAACCCGCCTTGAGTCATTCTACCATACGGGCCGGGATGCGATCCGACCACGGACTGCCCGGTTGCCCGGCCGCGAACGCCCGTCTTTACGGTTTCTTTACGCTTTTTTAATCGATCATTTACAACCTTTTTACCGAAGATTAACCTTTCGCTTGTCCGCGTCTGTTACGATCGGGAGTGTCCGCCTTGCTTGACCATGACGGGATGGAGGAGGGAAAAGCGGTGCGGTCGGAAGAGGCCGTCCGCGAGGGGGTCGCCTCCAAGACGCTCTCACCTCCGCTCGAGGGATCGGCGCCGGAGCGAGCGCCGACACCGGCGGCGCCGGATGAGGCCAGGCCGGCCCCGACGCCGGCAGCGATCCCCCCACAGGCGAGTCCGGCGCTGATGCCGACGGGAAGCCCATCACAGGCGGGCTCGACTTCGCCGACCGCGGTGCCGCCGCAGGCGCGACCGATCTCGTCGCAGAAGGCGGCCCCGGCACAGGCGGGTCAGGTCCGAACGCCGGGCACGGAGCCGGCAAGCGGACGGGCAGAGCGGCCCGTCACGGTGTCGGCAGGCGACCGAACGCCTCGACAAGGCGCGCTGCCAGCAAGCGACCGAACGCCTCAGCAAGACGCGCTATCGGCAAGCGAGCGGACGGATGGGCAAGACGCGCGGTCGACAAGCGAACGGACGAATCGGCCAGTCGCGCCGTCGACAAGCGGCGGGGCGAGCCGGCGCGTCTCAATGCCAGGGAACGACCGGACGGGACGGCCGAACGCGGCTGCGATCGCCGGGAAAAGCAAGCGGGTCGGACTCGGCCTCCGGCTCGGCGAGGCGGGCACGGCGTTTTTGTTCCTGGTGCCATCCCTCGTGATCTTTGCCGCCTTCTGGTTCTATCCGCTCGCCGCCTCGATCGTCTTGAGCCTGCACCTGACGGATCCCCGGGGGCGGATGACGGCGTTTGTCGGGCTGGAGAACTTCCGGACGGTGCTCACCGATCCGTATTTTCTCGAAAGCCTCAAGACGACGGCGCTCTTTACCCTTTTTACGGTGCCGCCGACGATCGGGCTGGCGCTTTTGGCGGCGTTTTTCACCCACGTGATCCGGCGCGGGAAGGGCGCCGTCCGCTGGATGTTCGCCCTGCCGATGGCCTTTTCCGTCGGCACGGCGTCGGTCGTATGGGGGCTCCTGTTTAACCCGTCGGTCGGCCTCCTGAATGCCCTCCTGGGTCGGTTCGGTCTCGGACCCGTTTTCTGGTTGAGCGAGCCGGGCTGGGCGCTTTTTTCGGTGAGCCTCGTCACCGTGTGGCTCGGCTTCGGCTTCGCCTACGTCGTCCTCCTCGGCGGGATGGCGACGATCCCGGTAGAGATCGAAGAAAGCGCCCGCCTGGACGGCGCCGGGCTCGGGACGCGGTTTTTCCGCATCGTGCTGCCGCTTGTCTCGCCGCAGCTTTTTTTCCTCGCCGTCGTGTCGGTGATCGGGGCGCTTCAGGCCTTCGGGCAGATTCACCTCCTCACCCAGGGGGGGCCGATGAACGCGACGAACGTCTACGTGTACAATCTCTACCTCGAAGCGTTCCGGAACTACCGCTTCGGCACCGCCTCCGCCATGGCGCTTCTTCTCTTCGGCCTCGTGCTGGGGCTGACCCTTCTTCAGTTCCGCCGGCTGGAAAGGCGGGTGCACTACCGGTGACGAACGCGGAACGGCTCGTCGTCGGGACGGGGCTTTTGGCCCTTCTCGGTTTCGTCCTGTTTCCGATCGTCTTCACCGTCGCGACGTCCCTCATGTCGCCGGAGGAGATGCTGTCGGGCCATCCCCACCTCCTGCCTGAGCAGCCGACCCTCGCCAACTACGCCCGCGCCCTCGCGGGGGCGCCGCTTTTGCGTTTCATAGAAAACAGCTTCCTCGTCTCGGCGGCGGTGACGGCCGGACAGCTCGTCACGGCGAGCCTCGCGGCGTACGCTTTCGTCTTCCTTCGCTTCCCCGGCCGGACGGCCTTCTTTTTCATCGTGCTGGCGACGATGATGATTCCGTGGGAAGTGACGCTCATCCCGAACTACCTGACGATGGTCCGGCTCGACTGGCTCGACACGTATCAGGGACTCATCGTTCCGTTTCTTGCCGGCGCCTTCGGGATTTTCCTACTGCGGCAGGCGTTTCTCCAGATTCCGATGGAGGTGGTCGAGGCGGCGAAGATCGACGGGGCATCGCACTTCTGGACGTTTGCCCGCGTCGTCGTGCCGATGGCCCGGCCGGGGCTTCTCACCCTCGGGGCGTACACGTTTCTTACGACGTGGAACATGTACCTCTGGCCGCTCATCCTCACGAACGATGAGGCGATGCGGACGGTGCAGATCGGCGTCGGGATGCTGATGTTTCAGGAGTTTACCGAGTGGAACACGGTGCTGGCCGGCATCGTGATCGTCCTTCTCCCGAGCGTGATCGCCCTCGCGCTCGGGCTCCGCTTCCTCATCGGGGGCCTGGGCGCCGGCGCGTTGAAGGGATGAGGGGGTGCCCCCGGGAACCGCCGGCCATCGAATCGTCGGACGGGCGAACGCCAAAGCGCGCCAAGAGGGTGAGAGACGGAACGCCGTTAACCGCTTAATCTGCGTTATTCGCCGAACGCAGATCCAAACGCAGCTCTAAACGCAGAACCAAGCGAAAGGAGCGTTCATCATGCCTCGCTTGTGGTCCGTTCTTCGGGTTCGCCGCTCCCTCACCCTCGCGGGATGGGCCGTCCTCATCGCCGCCCTCGTCGGCTGCGGGGCAAAACCGACCGCCACGTCGGGTGACGCCGCTGCCCCCAAAACCGACGGCGCCGGATCGAGCTCCGCCCCGGACGCCGGGGCCGGCGGCGCGGGCGAAAAGAAGCCGATCGAGATCGTCTGGTGGCACGCGATGAGCGGTCCCCTCGGCGAGGCGGTGAACGCCCTCGTCGACGAGTTCAACAAGACGCATTCCGACATCCAGGTGAAGGCCGTCTTCCAGGGGAACTATGACGAGGAACTGACGAAACTCAAGGCGGCCCTCGGGACGAAAAACGCGCCGCACCTCGTCCAGGTGTACGAGATCGGGAGCCGCTTCATGCTGGACTCCGGCGCCGTCGAGCCAATGCAGACGTGGATCGATCGGGATCACTTCGACATGAGCGACTTCGAGGAAAACATCCTCGGCTACTACACCTTCGACGGGAAGCTCTACTCGATGCCCTTCAACACGTCGAACCCGATCCTCTACTACAACAAAAATCTTTTCCGGGAGGCCGGCCTCGATCCGGACAAGCCGCCCCGGACGTTTGAAGAGGTGGCGGCGGCGGCGAAGAAACTGACGAAAGACGGCCGCTACGGCGCGTCGTTTGCCATCTACGGCTGGTTTATGGAGCAGTTTTTCGCCAACCAGGGGGCGCTCCTCGTGAACAACGGGAACGGCCGGGACGGCCTCGCGACGGAGTCGCTTCTAAACGGCGAAGCCGGCGTGAAGACACTCACCTGGTGGAAGGGCATGATCGACGACGGGTCGATGCTCAACCTCGGCCGGAAGACGAGCGACACGCAGCAGGCGTTCGCCGCCGGCAAGGTGGCGATGACCCTCGATTCGACGGCGGCCCTTCGGGGCATCCTGAACGCAGTCGGCGACAAGTTCGAGGTCGGCACCGGCTTCCTCCCGCGGCCGGCGGACGCGAAGGACGGCGGAGTCATCATCGGCGGGGCGAGCCTCTGGATGCTGAAGGACAAGCCGGAAGAAGAGAAAAAGGCGGCCTGGGAGTTCATCAAGTTCGTCGTCTCGCCGAAGATGCAGGCGCTCTGGCACGTGAATACCGGCTACTTCCCGGTGACGAAGGCGGCGTATGATGAGGCGATCGTCCAGGAAAACATGCAAAAGTACCCGCAATTCAAGACGGCGGTCGACCAGCTCCACGCCACGCCGCTCAACCGCGCCACCCAGGGCGCCGTCATCGGCGTCTTCCCCGAGGCGCGACAGATCACCGAGCGGGCGATGGAAGAAGCCCTGAGCGGGAAAAAGCCGATCCAGGAAGCGCTCGATCAGGCGGCCAAAGAGATCACGGAAAAGATCCAGCAGTACAATCGTTCAATAGGAAAGTAGATCGGATTGGAAAAGTAGATCGGAAAGGAAACCGCCGCACGAACGGGAAGCGGCGAGATGCGGTCAGCGAGATGCGGCCGATGGTTCGCGCCGACGCCGTCCGGGATTGTGGGGCAACTGAACGACAAGCGCCGGAGGTAAGCTGCTCCGGCGCTTTTTTGAATTTCCCGGCCTGGGAGCTTAAGCTTCCCGGCAGGAAGGACGTGAACTTCCCGTCTTCCCATCCGGAAAAAGTCGCCGCTTAGACGCTGGCGTCAATCCGCCCGCCCTGCCGCATCCGAAGGCGGAGGCGTTTCGCCCGACTCGCTTCGGAGCGCGGCCCTAAGCCGCCGCACCTCTTCGATCGAAAGTTCCGTCACCTCGGCGACAAGCGCCTCGTCCAGCCCTCTTTCCAGCAGCCTGCGCGCCGTCTGACGGCGACCTTCTTCTAGACCGGCTCGGCGACCCTCTTCCAAGCCCGCCCGGCGGCCCTGTTCCCGTTCCCGACGAAACGCTTCATCCAGCACGCGCTCAAAATTCGTCACCATTGCTTCTTCCTCCTCCCCTAACAGACGATCAAACGCCCCTTCAAGCCATGATAGCTCCTCCGTACGAGCTTGGTCCAGAAAGCGCGCCCGCAACATCGTCGCCAACCAGCGGAAAAACGCTCGGCGCTCGTCTGGCGTAAGCCTGACGAGCATCGCCACCAGAGCCCGGAGCCGCTCGCGAATCTCATCCGGCTGCCGCACCCGATCGATGAAAAATACGGCGGCCATCAGGTTGGCCACAGCTTGAAGCTCTTCATCCCGATAGCGGTGCACGTCAATGAGGATGTACTCAAAATCGACAAGTTCCGGTCCAAATCGTTCATCGGCGTCAATCAAATCCCGAAAACGCCGGGGCGCGGTCCACATCGGTCGGCCGTTGTACAGGACGATCGGCACAATCGGCGGCAGGCGAAAATTCCTTCGCGCCACCTGGCGCGGGTCCACATTTTTGAGGTGATCCCGCCAGATTTCCAGCAGATAGACGAGAAGGCGGTAGGGCATCTGAGGATCGACCGTCGACTGGTGTTCGAGAAGGACATAAAAGATGCGCTCTATTGGCGTCCCATCATTATTTTGATCCACGATGACGAGCCGATAGACGAGATCCGCCTCTTTTTCCCGAAAATCCGGAAGGACATACGACTTGTCGAGGCGCTCGAGTCGGGTTTCGTCGATGTCCGCCACCCATGCGGATCGGACAAATGATCGAAGCAGCTGAACAAAGGTCCGTTTGCTGGAAAGAAGATACTTGTAGCCCCGGTCGTGAATATCCCGCGGCGATTCTTGAGCAAACAGATCGTCTTCCCATCGATCTCCCGAGGACGACGGCATAGACGTCACCTCGCCTTGTTTAAAATTATATCACATCGCTGCCGACCCTCCTCGAGCGAAAGTTCATCCAACACGCGCTTAAAATTCGTGATCATCGCCGGCCCGAAAAACCGGCTCAACGTTCAACGTCCCATCAGCGCGCAAGCGCGCGCCTGGCCAGCTCGAACGCGCCGATGAGGCCGGCGTCATCGCCGAGGCCCGGAGGGACGATGTAGGCATCGAGCCCCTCCGGTCCCGGCATAAGCGGCGGGTACGCGACGTAGCCGCCGAGTTTCTCCCTCACCCCCTGGCGGATGCGCGGGAAGAGGTGACGCTGTTTCATCACGCCGCCGCCCAGGATGACTTTCGCCGGAGCCAGAAGGAGGACGACCGCCGCCACCGCCTCCGCCAGCGCGTCGGCGACCGGCGCCCACGCCAGATCGTCCGGCGAAAGCGCCTCCGCCGGACGGCCGGCCCGGGCGCGGATCGCCGGCCCGGAAGCGAGCCCTTCGAGGCAGTCGCCGTGGTAGGGGCAGACGCCGGGAAAATCGTCCCCCGGAAGGCGCCGCACCCGGAGATGCCCGAACTCCGGATGGCCGATCCCGTGGACGATCCGACCGCCGCTTAAGACCCCGACGCCGACGCCCGTACCGACGGTGAAATAAACGACGTCCCGCTCCCCCGCCGCCGCCCCGTAGGTCGCCTCCGCCAGCGCGGCGCCGGCGACGTCGGTGTCGATGGCGACCGGGATGGCCAGCGCCGCTTCCAGGCGTTTTTTCAGCGGAAAGCCGCGCCAGGCGAGCTTCGGCGTCGTCGTGATCGCGCCGTAGGTCGGGCTTTTCGGATTGAGGTCGAGCGGCCCGAAGGAGGCGACGCCGAGGGCGGCGAGCGCTTCCTGCCGCTTTTCGCTCTGCCGGCGGAAAAAATCAAGGACGTCGGCGAGCGTCTCTTCCGGCTCCCGCGTCGGAATGACCGCCCGGTCGATGATCGCGGGCGGCTTGTCGGGGCCGTTTATGTGTCCGACGGCAACGACGAACTTGGTGCCGCCGGCTTCGATCGCGCCGAACATGGTCCCTTCCCCGCTTCCGTTAAGCTTTTAAGACGTCGTCTTCGAGGTAGCGGCAATTCGTATGATTCCCTTCATCACGTGCAGTTCGGGATACTTCCGCATGACTTCCGGAACTTCCTCCAAACGGAAGGTGTGGCTGATCAGCGGGCTGATCCGGACTTTCCCCTGCTCGATGAGAGAGATGGCCGCGGTATGCGTATGCGGATTGATGAAGGAACCGCGAATCGTGAGCTCTTTGGAGAATACTTCATAAGGCGAAATCGCAATGCGCGTATCCGGTGACGACACGCCGAACAACAGGATCTGCCCGCCTTTTCGCGCGGATTGAACGGCCTGTTGCATGGTCTCCGCTTTCCCGACGCACTCCACGACGATGTCCGCGCCGCCGATCCGCTTCAACTCCCGTTCAAGATCGTCGCCTCGAAGCGGATTGACCACGACGTCGGCCCCAAGCCGAAGGGCGAGTTCATGCTTTGCTTCGTCCGGTTCACTGATGATCACCGGAGATGCGCCGTGAAGTTTGACCGCCTGGAGCATCAGCTGGCCGATAAAGCCGCCGCCGATGATCAAAACGGAAGCCCCCGGCCAAACGTTGATTTTCCGGATCCCATGCAGCACGCATCCCAGCGGTTCGACCATCGCCCCTTCGATCGAACTCATCGAATCCGGGAGCCGATGACAATTGGCGACCGGAACCCGGCAATATTCCGCCATTCCTCCGTCTCGGGTCACCCCGACCGCCTGCAATGATTCACACAAATGTGGACGCCCGTCCCGACAATACCGACAACGACCGCAATAAATATTGGGATCCACGGAGACCCGATCCCCGATCGACAGTTCGCTTACCCCTTCTCCGATCTCCACCACTTCTCCCGCAAGCTCATGCCCCAGGACCCTCGGCGGAGTGACCGCAGCCGAACCCGGCAACCCATGATAGATATGCTGATCGGTGCCGCAAATCCCGCAAGCCTCGACGCGGATCACGACTTCCCCGTAAGCAGGAGACGGAACCTCCCGCTCCTCCAGTTCGATCCGGCCGATGCCTCTCAATACGGCCGCTTTCATATCCATCGATCTCCGTTGATCGCCGACACTTTCAGCTCGGACAACGGAACGGGCTTTCCTTCCAGATGGCCGATGGAAACCGTTTTGGACCGGCCGGGCCAGAGGTCGAAATAATTGTCCGAAAAGATCACCTTCTCCGCCGGAAGCTCCAGTTTCACAAAACGCGCCAGCGTATCGGTCGAAACCGTCACTTCCTGCTTATCCGCATCGACCGTCACGTGCAGCCGGCACTCCGGAAGTTCCAGGTCCTTCTGATCGCGCAAATAATAGACATTCTCACAGTCGCCCCCCTCTAAGGAAAGACGGACGACCACCCGGTTGGCCGGCGTTCCCCTTAAAATCTCTTCTTCCGTAAAACGCGCCACCCGGACCGATCGATTCGCTCCGATCGCGACGGGAATTTCCGCCTGAAATACGCGTTCGCCATCAAAGCGGCAGACGTCCACATGAAGCACATCATCGATCGCCTGTAAGGTATCATTGACTACCCATACGGTCAAATCCTTCCCTTGTTCGTGATCGATGGACAACAGCACCGGTTGAAAGAATTTCTTAGCATAATAGTAGGATGCCTTGGGCAGCAGGTCATAATCAATCATCGACCAGCTTGTCCCCGGCCAGCAGTCGTTGAGCTGCCAGATCAGGGCACCGCTGCACGAAGGCTTTCTTCTGCGGTAATGTTCGACGCCGAATTTCAATCCTTCGGCCTGGGTCAGCATGGAATAGTCCAGATATTCTTCCACATTCGTCGGAATCCCGGTATACCCCTGCATCAAAAGGAGGCCCTTCTGGTGATGAAAATCCTTGTTCCGGTACGCCAGTTCGTCGCTTCCCCAGTAAAATTTCCCCGCCGGAATGCGGCGTTCCAAGGTGTAGCGGTTGGCGGACGCGTGCATGCCGAACTCGCTCACAAAGGTCGAAAGATCCTTCTTGTAGTTCTTGAACGACACGCCTTCCACGCTGTAGTCCTGCTTCAACGGTTCGCCAAAACGGCGCGGCTCGACATTGCCGTGCCAGACCTGCCAATTGTGGCGGTCCCCTTCTTCCGCCGAATTATGGTCGTTGCCTCCGTAAGGAGAACTGGGCCAGTACAGGCGGGTCGGATCCAAGGTCTCCAAAAGTTCCGGGATGAGTTCATGGTAAATTTTTTCCCCGTAAAAGGGCGTATCGATTTCACCTGAAGCCGAAAGGGCTTCCCAAAGCCAGTCGTTTTCGTTGTTGCCGCACCATAGCGCAAGACAGGCATAATTGCGCAGGCGCTTGATCACGGCGGCGATCTCCTGACGGACGTTCTCCATAAAATTCCGGTTAAAATCCGGATACAGGGCACAGGCGAACATAAAGTCCTGCCATACGAGGATTCCCTGCCGGTTGCACTCTTGGTAGAAAATATCCTTCTCATAAATGCCGCCGCCCCAAACCCTGAGCATGTTCATATGGGCCTCCCGGGCGAGGCGGATCAACTGCGCGTAGCGGGAATCCGGCGCCGCTCCGATCATGCTGTCCACAGGAACCCAGTTGGCCCCTTTGGCAAACAGCTTGACGCCGTTCAGCACGAACGTAAAAACCGGCTTTCCTTCATCATCCCGCCTTTGCACTTCCAGGGTGCGGATGCCGAATTCCTCCCGATGAATCTGAAGCGTGCGGCCGCCGCTCCTTAATTGCACTTCCAGCTGATACAGATGGGGCATCCCCACATCGTGCGTCCACCACAGCTTCGGATCGGTCACTTCCAAAACGACGGAAGCCTTATGGCCGCGAACAGGGGCTGTTTGGACAAACGTTTCATGGCCGAAGGAAAGGGAGACTTCGACGTCCAGCTCCACATCCTTGACGAATCGCCGGACCTCAGTCTCCACTTCCACCAACGCTATCCCGTCTCGCACTTCCAGCGTTTTCGCAAAGACGCTCTCCAACTTGGCCAGCGACCGCTTTTCCAGGCGGACTTCTTTCCAGATCCCTACGGTGACCAGCCGGGGGCCCCAGTCCCAGCCGAAATTCATTTGCGCCTTGCGGATCCAAACCCGCTCTTTGGCAAAGGGTGCCCATAAATCCATCTTTTTTCCCTGCACGTGAAGATGGATCGGATCAAACTTGACGGCCAGGACATTCCTCCCAGGGCGAATTTCCCGGGTCACATCAAACGTGTGGGCGATGAACATATTTTCCGTGCTGCCCAGTTCAACGCCGTTCAAATACACCGTGGCATAGGTGTCGAGGCCTTCAAAGACGAGCTCCAGACGGTCTTCTTTTGGCAACGGATCGTGGAAATGGAATTCCGTGCGGTACCACCACACCTTCCGCTCGATCCACCGGCATTTTTGATCGTTGTGCCCGACGTAAGGGTCGTCAATGATCTTTTTCTCAAGCAAAGTGGAATGCACATCCCCCGGGACCTTCGCCGGAATCCAGAAATGGTCGGGGTACTCCGGATCGGCCACGTCGAGGTCGCGCACTTCGCCCGGCTCAAACCACTGAATCTTCCAGTTTTGATCGATCAACATCTTTCATTTATGCTCCTTTCTCCTTGAATCATTCGCATAAATCAAATTCCGAAAGTCGGTCGGCGTCACGCCGGTGACTTTTTTAAAGACTTGAACAAAATATTTGTACTCCCGGTAGCCCACCTTTTCGGCAGTCGTGTCCGGTATCATGTGTAAAAACGGATGGTCCAGGTAACATAAAATGAGCCATCCGGCCCTCTTTGGTAGAATGTGAGGCGGAGAAGAAACCACTTCACCAGGAGGGATACCGGATGGCTCAGTACCAGATTACCGTGGACGACGAGATTTTGGAAGGCCTCTTTCAGCGGGATGGAGGCGTGGCAAAGCTGGTGGAGAGTGTGGTCAACCAGATCCTCCAAGCGCAAGTGCAGGAGCATCTGAAAGCGGCGCCATACGAGCGCACGAAAGAACGCCAAGGCTATCGCAACGGAACAGTCACCCGCACCCTGACAACCCGTGTGGGGCGGCTGGTGTTGCGGGTTCCGAGGGTCCGGAATGGCCAGTTCTCCACAGAGCTGTTTGCTCGGTACCAGCGCAGCGAACAAGCGTTCATCATCGCCCTGATGGAGATGGTTGTGAACGGCGTGTCCACCCGGGACGTGGCGAAAGTCACCGAGCAGTTGTGCGGCACGACGTTCTCGAAGTCCACGGTCTCCGAGCTGTGCAAGCGCCTTGATCCCATCGTTCAGGGATGGAATAATCGCAGCCTTGCTGAGCATCGTTATCCGTTCCTGCTGGTGGACGCTTTGGTACTCCGGATTCGGGAGGAAGGGCGTGTTCGCTCTCGAGCGGCCATGATCGCTGTTGGCATCAACGAAGAAGGGTACCGTGAGATTCTTGGCTTGATGTTGGGCGACAGCGAATCGGAGGCCAGCTGGCGGGAGTTCTTTGCCTGGCTGAAGAACCGGGGTCTCCGCGGCGTTGACGTTGTGGTGTCTGACAGTCATGGCGGGCTGGTGAAGGCACTGCAGACGGAGTTTCAGGGATGCACCTGGCAACGGTGCCAGACCCACTTCATGCGCAATATCTTGGACGCCACACCCAAGGCGTTGCAGAAGGAGGTCTACAAGCGTGTACGAGCCATTCTTGATGCGCCCGACCTCAAGACGGCCCGACTGCTCATGAATGAATTTGTGGAGGAGTACGCTGAGAAGGCACCCAAGGCCGTCAAGGTGCTAGAGGAGGGCTTTGACGACGTCACGGCCGTGCTGGTCTTGCCGGATCGCTATCGGCGGCGCTTGCGTACCACGAACGGCGTGGAACGACTCAACGAGGAGATTCGCCGCCGTGAAAGAGTCATCCGCATCTTTCCCAACCGGGAATCCGTGATACGGTTGCTTGGAGCGCTACTCATGGAGATAGACGAGACGTGGACCACTGGGCACCGCTACCTGAATATGGATGAGTATTGGCAGTGGAAGAAGGAACAACAGAAATCCACTGAGCCGGCCATGCTGCACGTTGTGAATGCCTGAGTGACCTGTCCTTTCATTCGCCGAAGAGGGCAATTTACACATGATACTGGACTTGATCTTTTCGGCGATCTCAAACACGCGTAAAGTCGAATCGCGCAATAACCGCTTGGCTTTCTCGATGCGAAATTCGTTGAGGAATGCGTTAAATCCCTTGCCCGTCTCCTGTTTAAAAACGAGGCTGAAATAATTCGGCGTAATCTGTAGGAACCCGGCGAGGTCCCGCACTTTAATCTCCTCATGATAATGCTCGGCCACATACCGCTTGGCTTTTTCAACCAGCCAGCGGCTCCGGCTGACGGGGCGGACGGCATCTGATCCATTTTCGCTGTCCCGAATCCCTTGCGTTCCGCGCTCTTTCACCGTCATGGAAATGTCATTCTCCCACCTCTTTTGGACGATGATCTCCTTCGCGATCTCTATCAGCCGTTCAAACAGTTCATCCAGATCGACCGGCTTGGTGAAATAATCCTTGACCCCATAACGAATCGCCTGGCGCGCGTACGCAAATTCCTCATAGCCGCTGATCATGACGACCTGGACGGAGGGCATTTCTTCGTGCAGAATCTTGACCAGCCCCAACCCGTCCAGACGCGGCATGACGATGTCCGTAATCACCAGGTCCACCGGATGATCGCGGATGAAATCCAGTGCTTCCGCGCCGTCGTGCGCTTCCCCGATCACTTCGATATTCAGCTGATCCCAGGGAAACGTATAGCGCAGTCCTTTGCAGATCACCGGCTCATCATCGACGATCAATCCCTTAATCTTCATCATCTTCATCTGGGTTCCCCACCCTGGCCATCATATGGTGAACCTCTTCTTCCGAAAAGAGGACCGGCAGTTTAATCCTGACCCAGGTTCCCTCGTCGGGAACAGGAAGAAATTCCAAACCGTACCCGTGTCCGAAGGCTGCGGCCAGGCGTTCGTGAATGTTGCGCAGCGCAAACCCGGCGCCGTTTTCGTCCCAAAGCGCGCGGTTCATCTTCGTCGCGTCCACGCCCGTCCCGTTGTCGATCACATCGATCCACAGCCGATCGTCGCCGCTTCGATAGATGCGCACTTGAATACGGCAGTGCTTTCTTTTCTCCTTAAAACCGTGAACAATGCAGTTCTCCGCCAAAGGCTGGATGATTTGTTTGAGCACAAACGCCTGTCTGATCTCCTCATCGATGAAGATGGAATACTTCAGCGCATCGCCCAGCCGCTTTTTCTGCAGCTCCAGGTAGGTCTTGACATGCTGAACCTCTTTTTCCAGCGGAATCCACCATTTTCCCTGGCTCAAGCTGAGACGGAAGAAACGCGACAACAGTTCGATCAAATGGCTGGTCTCCATCGCCTGCTCCATGCGTGCCGTCCAGCGAATCATGTCCAGGGTGTTATAGAGAAAATGAGGGTTCATTTGATTTTGGAGGCTTTTGAGTTCCGATTCCCGCTGTTTGATCGCCAGGCGATATTGGGTATCGATCAACCGCTCGATTTCCCCGACCATCCGGTTAAAACGGAGGCCCAATGTCCCGATTTCATCACCGGAACGCACGGGCACACGGGCTTTAAAATCCCCCTTCTCGACCTTCCGGGTCTCCTCCGTCAGCTCCAGGATGGGCCTGATGATCGAGAAGTAAAAACCCACAAACGCCAGGATCCCCAACAGCATCAGAAGGCCCATGGCAATCCCCATGGATATGCGGAGCCCCATTAAATCTCTCAGCACCTGACGTTGATTGACGATCGCCACGAGGAACCAGGGGGTATCCTTCACTTCCCGGGTGACCACCAGATATTCCTCTTGATTCTGGGAATAACGGAAAACGGATGTTGCCGGATCGCCGAGGATGCGCGCCACCAGCCTGGTGTCCGGGTACGGTTTCCCGAGGAGCCCCACGTCCCGGTGGGACACCACGTTGCCGTCCCGGTCCAGGACAAAGGCGGAACCCACATCCGGCGCGACGCCGACATTGATCAGCCGGTAAAAACTCCGTTCGTTGAGCCGGATCCTGACCATGCCGATGGGGCGATTGATGTCGTTGATGTCGTTGATCACCCGAAACAGGGAAATCACATGTCGCCGGCCGCCCCAGTCGCTGGTCAAGGCATACCCATTGCTCCAGCGGATGGCCCCGCCGGCCTGGTCGGCCGCTTTTTCCCACCTCGTTTCGTCGCCGCGGACAGGTTCTCCAAACTGCATGGTGATTCCGTTGGTCCCTTCAATCATCACCGAATTGATATATTCCTTCGACAGCAGGTGAAAGAGAACGAATCCCGTGATCCGTTCCGCCAACTGACGAAGGCGCGGCTTGTTGGGTTCGACGTCCGGCAGGGTCATCAGGGCGCGAAAGTCGTCGCTGAAAATGACATACGTCGATATGTCTTCAACATCGCGGATCACGGTGTTCACGTTGCGCTCCACCGTGTTCAGGATGCGGTCCGTCGCATCGATCGCCTTCACCGTCAGGATGCGATTCATTTTCCATAAGGCATACGAGCCCAAAACGATCGACGGCAATAAGACAAAACCAATGAAGAGGACCAATGTTTTATGGCTGAGCTTCCAGTCTTTGAATCGGGTCCGGACCATCCTCGATCGAATCCCTTCACCGCACCCTTATCCCTTCACCGCGCCCGCCGTCATCCCTTTCACGAGGTATTTCTCCAAAAACAGGTAAATGATGACCACGGGAAGAAGCGCCATCGTCAGCCCGGCCATCTGCACGACGTAGTTGGTGCTGTATTCTCCGGCAAAATTCGCCAGGCCGAGCGGTACGGTCTTCAGCTCGGATCGATTGATCAAAACGAGGGCGAACGCAAACTCATTCCAGTGATTGATGAAATTCAAGATGGTTACCGTGGCCAAAGCCGGCCTGGACATCGGCAGAATGATCGACCAGAAGATGCGCAACACGCCGCAGCCATCCATCACCGCCGATTCTTCAATGTCCTTTGGAAATGCCTCCATGAAACTGCTGAGGATAAAGATGGTAATGGGCAAATTAAAGGCAATGTACGGAAAGAGCAGGGCCCACAGTGTATTCAGGATTCCTAATTTTTGCATGAGAATGAACATCGGCACCAACATGGCGTGCACCGGAACCAGCATCCCGAAAAGAAATAATGCAGAAACCCATTTTTTCCATCTGAACTCAAAACGGGAAAGGAAGTAAGAAGCCAATGCGCCCAACAATACGGTCAGCACCGTCGCCAAAACCGAAACGCGCATGCTGTTGGAAAAATAGAGGCCCAGATTGGCGACGCGCCAGGCCTCTTTATAGTTTTCCCAGTGCCATACGGTTGGAAGAGAAAACGGATTGAGCGAAAATTCTTTCTCTGTCTTGAACGAATTCAACACCATCCAAAGCAGGGGATACGTGTTGATAAGGCTGTAAAGAATCAAGACCATGTAAATGAATCCTCTTCGGAAAATCGCCGTGCTCAAACCGCTCCCCTTTCCCCTTTCTCCTGGATGGTCTTGGTTTTAAACACCTTGGATGCAACGTAAATCAACATCAGACTAAACACGAGAATCAGGGCGGACACTGCACTTCCGTACCCGTATCGGGTCGAGGAGAAGGTTTCATTGAACATATAAATCGCCATCACTTCGGTGGCACGGGCCGGTCCGCCATTCGTCATGACGTAGATGAGATCAAACGTGCGAAGGCTCCCGCTGATACAGAGGATGACGGAGACGAGGAGGGTTTCTTTGATCATGGGAATGGTGATCTTCCACGTCTTGACCCATTCCGAAGCGCCGTCCAGCTCGGCCGCCTCATAGAGTTCCTGGGGAACATTCTGCAAAGCCGCCAGGAAAATGATGAAATATAGGCCGATAAACTGCCAAATAATCGTGATACAGACCGAAAGCATCGCCCACTTCGGATCCCCCAGCCAGTTTTGGGCCAGGAAACCCAAACCGACGGCTTTGAGAAAGCGATTGAGCAACCCATATTCGGTATTATAGACCATGCTCCAAGTTAAAGAAACGATCACCGTGGAGATGATCACCGGCAAAAAGCCGGTGGTCCGGAAAAACTTGGCTCCCTTGATCCGGCGGTTCAAGAGAAGCGCCAAAGCCAACGCGATCGGCACCTGCCCGAAGACGGAGGCCACAACAACGTATAGGTTGTTTTTAAATGAATTCCAAAAAGTGGGGTTCTGGAGTGCTTCGATATAGTTGTCGAGTCCAATGAAGCGCATCGCTGTCAACCCATCCCAATCCATAAAGGAAAGATACACGGATTGGAGAATGGGGAAAACGACAAACAGGAGGTAGACGAGCAGCGCCGGGGCCAAGCCCAGAACAATCCATCGACGTCTGTGGAGCAAATGCAACAATTCTCGCCCCCATCATTTGTTCAGCTTGCCCAGGGCATTTTGCATCTCTTCCGCCAGCCCTTGCGGCGTAGTTCCTCCGACCGTAATCGCCTGCAAGCCATTGTTGATGATGTCCGTCAGCTGTGCGGGAAGCACGGCGTCATACACCGGGGAAATTTTGCTGTTCGAGACAAGGGGCATCAATTCATTCTTGAACAAATCCGCAGCATCCTCCGGCGGATTCACCTGGGCCGGCACCAGCACACCACCGGCCAACAGCTCTTTATACAAGTCTTCATGGTAGAAGTATTTCAAAAATGTATACGCGGCCTCTTTCTTTTCCGGTGTCAGGTTGCTGTTGATCGCTATCCCGTCGCCGGTGACGCCGGGAATGCTCCGCGGGTCCCCTTTTCCTCCCTCGATCGTCGGGAACACGGCCAGCCCGATCTTTCGGTCTCCTGCCTTTTCCATCACGTCGCCGAACACCCAAGTCCCTTCGATGAACATCGCCGCTTTGCCTTGGTAAAAATAGTCCCTCTGCTGGATGTTGTCAATGCTGTTCATGTCTTCATTAAACGCCTTCAGATCGGTTAATTCTTTTATGATTTCCAGAGAGCGGATGAAGTCGGGATCCGTAAACGTCTTTTCACCCGACAGGACCTTCGGGAGAAAATCGCTACCGGTCATCCGGTCACCGATCATCGAGGCGTAACAAGACTGAAGCACCCACTTGGCTTTATTGCCCAGAGCAATCGGCGTGATGCCACGCTCCCGGAGCTTCCTGATCAGATCTTTCAATTCCTCATATGTCTTGGGAAACTCTTCATATCCTACGCTGGAGAGAATATCTTTATCGTAATAAATTAAATGCGTATACACGACGACTCCGGGAATGGCGTATTGTTTGCCGTCAATGGCATAATCCGCCAGTTGGTCCGCCGGGATGAGCTTATCTTTCCATTCGTTCACGAGATCGTCGATCGGTGCAACCACACCGCCTTTCACGAGCGGCTCCAATTCCGCCCCAGGCCATACTTGAAACATATCCGGCAATTGTTTCCCGGCGGCCTGCGTTTTTATTTTGATCTTATACTGATCGTGAGGGATGGTATCCATTTTAATCTTGATGTCCGGATACTCGTTTTGAAACGACTCTACGCGCTTGAGCAAGATCTGGTGCTCAGGAATGGGTTGCGTCCAATTGTTCCAAAACGTCAATTCGACTTGCTTGGATTGAGTTTGTGTAGATTCCGACGGCAATGTTTGCTTTCCTCCGCCGCAACCCGCCAGGGCAAGAAGAAAAACACCCAGAAGGAAAAAAGATAGGCTCGTCAGCGATTTCCTCCATGATCGGTTCATCTTCATCCCTCCTTGAGCCTTTGTTCTCGTCGATGACAACCCGTCGATCCCGATTTGTAATCGCCTTCATTCGTGTCTTCATTTTACTTTTCGCGGCCAAAGAGAAAAATACCGATAAACTAAAATTACATCCAAAAATCTATAGCCACTTAGGTCGTCAACGCCGCTTTCCTGATCGGCCTTACCTTCCTGTCGTTCACCGCGGCCTTCGCCATAAGCGCCTCGCAAGATGCTTGGCGGGCCCAACACCGCGCGCGCCACTTGTTCGTTCCGTTTTTGCTGGCCGTATACCTTTGCTGGCCGTATACCGATACGACAAAAAGCCACGGGCCACGCTAACCGACCCATGGCTTATCACATGCAACCGTCGAGTAAGATACTGCCGACGACAGGGCCTGCTGATCTCGGTTCCCTCATGACGAAAGGCCCGTTCCTTCAAATGGCGCTCCCGACGCGGTCGGGGCGTCGGCCGGCTCACTGAAGCTTTCCCGCCGGGCGCGGAGCGCCTGAAGGCGCGCTCTGGCCGCCTGCACCTCGTTCCAGTGTTCAAAGACCGGGACCAGCAGGGCGACGAACGCCGCCGCGAACGGAAGAAGAACAAGGCGCGCGCCGGCCGGCACGGCGACGACGGCAAGCGCCGCAAAAAAGAGCACAAGGACAAACGCCCCGACGACCGGCGAGCGCCAGCCGAGCCACGGGGAGAGCAGGAGCAAAGCGACGGCGAAGATCCCGGCGGCGATGGCCGCCACGGCCACTCCCCACATTGTTTCTCCTCCTTTCGATCGGAATCATTCCCACCAACCGATCAAGGCGCATACGAAAAGCTGATGATGTCGACGTTCGCGCCGACCTTCCCGCCCGGCGCCGTCAAAAGCGAAATCCCTTCGCCCATCATCTCCAGCCGGCTCACCACAAGCAGCCGGTCCTGGGCCTCGACCGCCTTCAGGAAGGATTCCACGGCGGCCCCGCTGCCGGACAGCGCGAGCGTCCAGCGCGTCGCCCGGACGCGATCGCTCTGCAGGACAGCGGCGACCGCCGGAAGCGTCCCCGCGAGGTCGTCCACCGCCGCGCGATCGACGGACTCGACGGCGACGCCGGTTTGGGCGGCCAGCCGATGCCAGAGCCTGAGCAGATCCGTATCCTTCGGCGCATCCGGCAGGGCCAACGCGGCGCGGGCCGGATCGACCAGTTCCACCGACTGGGAAAGCCTTCGGATCGCCTGCCCTACGGCGACGACTTCCTGCTCCAGGCGGCGCCGTTCCTGCTTCGCCGCCTCGAGCGCCTGCCCCGCTTTCCACCCGACGAACGCCCAAACCGCCCCCAGCGCGATCCACAGGAGGAGAAGCCCGTACGGCGCAAGCCGGCGGGCGGTCTCGGCGCGATGATCCGCACCCGAGAAAACGGTCATGGCACACCCCCCGCGTCGTTCATCGTCTGCGGCTCGTTGCGGTTCTCGCCCCCAGCCTCTTGAGCCTTCGCGTCTTCCGCCTTGGCGCTTTCCTTCGCGACCGTCCACTGGACTTCAAAACGATACGTGCCGTCCTGCTCCCGGGAAATCCGGTGAAACGCCGGCTGCGCCTCGTCCTGATCAAGCGGAAGATCGCGCAGCCGGTCGATCGTTTCGGCCGCCGTCGACAGATCCCGCGCGCCCAGCGTGATGAGGAGCCCCTCCGCCGCCGAGTACTGAAGGCGGCCGATGCCGCTCCCCTGTGCCAGGCGCGCCCGGATGTCGGTGAACAACCGGACGACGCTGGTGCGCGACGACCGGATGGCCGCGACCGCCCGGCTGCGATCGGCGGCGCGCGCCAGACCGGCCTGCGCGCCCTGCAGTTCGGCCTCGAGCGCCTGGCGCTTGGCGGAAAGGGCGCCGGCGAGCGTTTGCTCTTCCCGGACGGCGCTCATGCGCATCTCCCACATGGACCACAGGAAAACGGCGGCAAAGGCCCAGGCGACGAGCGCCCAGACGGCGGCGTATTTCGCCCACGGCGAGGGGCGCACGCCGCCGAGAAAGTCGACCGCTCTCACGGCGCCACCCCCTCACGCGGTCACCGATGTTCTCGGCGCCCGGCCGCCTGCCGCCCCGGTGAATCCGGCGCGCCCTGCGGCCAGCGCGCCGTAGGCCAGCCAGTAGCCAAGCGGCGCTTCCTTCAGACGGTCCGGGCACCGCTCGATCGCCGATTCGGGAAAATTCGCCCTGAGTTCCGCCAGGAAAGCCTCCGCCGTCCCGGTCTCATCGCAGACCCAGATGCGCTCGATGGTCCGTCCGTCCTCGTGCAGCGTCGTGCGGGTGAAGCGCTCGAGGCGCTCGACGAACGGCACATCGATCGCCCCTCCGGTCGCACCGCCGGATTCTCGGGAGAGCATCCGGATGAACTCCGGCTTCCCGCGGTCGTACAGGATGGCTTCATCGCCGGAGAGGGTCCGCACGATGAGCAGCGTCACGCCGGAAAGCGACGCTCCGGCGGCCCCAAGCGCATGACGATAGCCGTACGCCGGATGGCGCACGCCGGCGACGCGGTACCCGAGCGCCGTGAAGACATCGACGTACGCGGCGGCCGTCCTCCGCTCGACCGCCGTCACCGCCACGCGGTAGCGGTCCGGCGCCTCGTCCAAGAGATCGTACGCCAGCGCCGCGTCGGCGAGCGGCACGAGGTTGCCCAGCCGCTGTTCCGTCGCGATCAGCGCCGCGAGCTCCCGCCGGCGGACTTTGGGCAGCGTCACCGTGCGGAGGACGTAATGCCCGAGCGGCATCTGCAGCAAGACGAGCCCGCGGCGCGGACCGCCCTGCGCTTGCCAGGCGTTTAAGGCGTCAAACAACCGGAGCGGATCGCCGAGGCGATCGGTGAGGACGACGCCGCCGGGCAAGGGGATGTGCGCTTTGACGCAAAGCGCCGGTGCCCCTGGCCCGCCGCCGCATTTCTGGCGTTTGACGACGTAGACCCCCTCCGGCATGATCTGCACGCCGAGCGTCGGATAGACCCCCCATGAAGACAATTGGAGACCCCCTTTATCGGATTGAACTTTCGGATTTATCTATGATCATACGGCGACGACGCAGAAACGCTCACCACAGAGAAAAATACCAAACGACCAGATCCCGCCCGTAAAGCGACAGCACCCAGGCGGCCAGGCTGAGGAAAGGCCCGAAGGGAACGGCGTCCTTGCGCGTCTTGCGGCCGGCGGCGATGAGCGCGAGGGCCACGAAGAACCCGGATAGCGAAGCGAGGAGGATGAGCGGCAGGAGCGCTTCCGGGCCGAGGTAGAGGCCGAGGACCGCGGCGTACTTCACGTCGCCGAAGCCCATGCCGCCGCGGCTTAACGCATAGATCAGTCCAAAAACGCCGCCAAACAAGAGCCCGCCGAGGAGGATGCGGCCGATCCCCGACGGATCTGCCGCCCACCGAAGGAAAAAGAGGACCGGCGCAAAAAACAAAAGCACCGGATTCGGGATGCGCAGGCTCTTGAGATCGGCGATCGTGACGACGATGAGGAGACTCGCGAACACCGCTTCGGAAAGCGCTTCCCAGGCGGAAAGCCGCCCTTCTCGCCAGAGAAGGAACAGCCAGAGAAAAAGAGCGGCCGTCAGCGCTTCCCCCAGAGGATAAAGGAAGGAGATGCGCGCGCCGCACGCGCGGCATCTCCCTTTCTGGACGACATAACTGACGACCGGGATCAGTTCTCTCGGCGACAGGCGCGCGCCGCAGTGCGGGCACTGCGACGGCGGACGGACGATCGACCGTCCCTCAAGCGTCCGCAGGGCGACGACGTTGAGGAAGGAACCGTAGACGAGGCCGAAAAGCGTGATCAGGATGCCGTAAAGCACTTAGGTAAACTCCCTTTTGGCAAGTAAACCGTGTTCGATCATTCATGGATTGGGCTGTGGCTCTTGGGTCTGTTGCCCTGGGGTCTGTTGTCTTGAAAAGATCTGTTCCGCAGTATATTTCTCATCTACTTTCGGCGATTTAATCACAACTTGGGATAGATTTCCGTCTTTGTCGAACTCGACTTTGCTATTTTCAGCCTCAATGGGTTCCCCATACCCGTCCCTTGTATCTTTTTGCATGTACCCCTTATTTTGCAATTCTTCAAGCGTTACCACTGCGTTTTTAAAATCGCCGCCTTTCTCGCTCACGATGTACAACCGTGCCGCTTCATACATCGAGATGGCCACGCCGCGGGTCGCATCTTTCTTCGCGCTGTCGATGATCCCCCCGATCAGTGGAATGGCGATCGCGGCGATGATGCCGAGGATCACCACGACGGCAAGGAGTTCAAGGAGCGTAAACCCCGCCTCGCGCGCGCGGCGGACATCGGCTTTCCGGCGATCGGCGGCCAAAACTTCACCCTGCTTCATGACTTCGACGAACATCTTCATTCCTCCTCCCCCGGATCATCGGAGATTTTGATACAGCGTCAGCATCGGGAGCAAAACCGAAAGCATGATCACGCCGATGACGGCGGCGAGGCCGACGATCAAAAGCGGCTCGATGAGCGACTTCAGCCGCGCCACCGTATGGCGCACCTCCAGCTCGTAGAAGTCGGCGATCTTCCCGAGCACGTCGTCCAGCGAGCCGGTCTCCTCGCCGACGGCGACCATCTGCACGAGGATCGGCGGGACGGTCTTTCGCCCCCGCAGCGCGCGGGACAACGATTGCCCGTCGCGAAGCGCCGTCTTTACCGCTTCGAGGTCACGCGCCACCGCCCGGTTTTGCACCACCTCTCCGGCGATCGTCAGCGCCTCCATCGTCGGCACGGCCGAGGCATAGAACGTGGCCATCGTCCGGGCGAAGAGCGCCATCGCCCCTTTTTGCGCGAGCGGGCCGACGACCGGCAGGCGGAAGCGCAGGTCGTCCCAAAGCCTCCTCCCTTCTTCCGTCCGGATCCAGGCCGCCGCGCCGATGGCCACGAGAACCGCCCCGCCGAGCCACGCGTACCAGAAGCGCACGAGCGCCTCGCTTACCGTAAGCGTCCAGACGGTGATCGCCGGGAGCGGCACGCCGAGGTCCGCGTACAGGGCGGTAAAGCGCGGGATGACAAACGTCAGCATGAAGAGGACGGCCAGGGCGGCGACGATGGCGACGATGACGGGATAGGTGAGCGCGGACTTGATCTCCTCGCGCGTCGAAAGCTGGCGTTCGTAAAAATCGGCGGCGCGCATGAGCGTCTCATCGAGCTGCCCCGACACCTCTCCGGCGCGCACCATGGCGACGAAAAAACGCGGGAAAAAGGCCGGGTGCTCGCCGATCGCCTCGGCGAACGACCGCCCGCTTCTCAGCGCCTCCGTAACCGCGGCGAGGACGCGGCGAAAGCGGCGATTCGCCGCCTGCTCATAAAGCAAGGTGAGCGCGCGCACGACCGGCACCCCGGCGCGGAGGAGCGCGGCGAGCTGCCGGGTGAAAAAGACGAACTCCTTTCCCTTCACCGGCGGCGCAAGGTAAATCTCCCGGTCCAGCGCGCTCACCCGCTGTTCGCGCACATCGAGGACGATGAGGCGCTGCTCGCGAAGCTTTCCCGCCGCCTCGCGAAGCGTCGCCGCCTCCACTCTCCCCCGCACGCGCTTACCCTTAGGGTCACGGGCCACGTAGACGAACGCCGGCATCGCTAGGCCCCCTCGTCAAATCCCGCAAAGCCGATTTCGGAGAACACTTCTTCCAGCGTCGTCTCTCCTGCCACCACCTTCTCCAGGGCGTCCTCGATGAGCCGTCGCATGCCCCGCGCCCGCGCGTGCTGCAGGATGTCCTGCGCCTCGGCCCCTTCGGCAATCATCCGCTTGGCCCGCTCGTCGAGGACGAACACCTCGTGGACGGCGAGGCGGCCGTAGTAGCCGGTAAAACCGCACGTCGGACAGCCGCCGCCGCGGTAGAGCGCATCCACCTCGCCGTACCCGAAACGGCCCAGGACGAGGGCCTCCTCTTCCGCCGGCTTCCGGCGCGTCCGACACTCAGGACAAATCCGGCGCACGAGCCGCTGGGCGACGACGCCGTTTAACGCGGCGGCGATCAAGTACGACGGGATGCCCATGTCGCGTAACCGGTCGACCGCCCCCACGGCGTCGTTCGTGTGCAGCGTCGACAGGACGAGGTGTCCGGTGAGCGCCGCGCGCACGGCGATCTCCGCCGTCTCGAGGTCGCGGATTTCGCCAACCATGATGATGTTCGGATCCTGCCGCAGGATCGCCCGAAGCCCGCTGGCGAAGGTGAGCCCCGCCTGCGGGTTGACGTTCACCTGGTTGATCCCCTCGATCTCATACTCGACCGGATCTTCGATCGTGATGATGTTCCGCGCTTCCTGATTGAGCCGGTCGAGCAGGGCGTAGAGCGTCGTCGATTTGCCGCTTCCCGTCGGGCCGGTGATGAGCACCATGCCGCTCGGCCGGTCGGTGATGGCGACGAGCCGCTTGAAGTTGTCTTCCGCCAAACCGAGGTCCTCCACCCGGCGTACGCCGCGTGACTGATCGAGGAGGCGCAGCACGATTTTTTCCCCATGCAGCGTGGGCAGCACCGACACGCGAATGTCGATCTCCCGCCCGTCGACGACGAGGCGGAAGCGCCCGTCCTGCGGCCGGCGACGCTCGGCGATGTTGAGATCGGAGACGATCTTGATGCGCGCGGCGACCATCTGCATCACGCGCCGGGAGATCGTCTGCTCCCGGCGGAGTTTCCCGTCGATGCGGAAACGGACGGTGGCGCCTTCGGCGAACGGATCGAAGTGGATGTCGCTCGCCCGAAGGCGGACGGCGCGTTCGATCGTCTGCGTGACAAAGCGGACGATCGGCGACGCTTCGTCGTAAATCTCCTCTTCCCGAAGGGCCTCTTCCCCCTGGGCCATCTCCTCGACGACTTCGCTTTCCGGCCCGTAGAGGCGAGCGAGCGCCGCGGCAAACTCGTCGGGGCTGATCAGCGCCGGGCGGACGGTCAGTCCGGTGATCAGCTCGATGTCGTCGATGGCATAATAGTCGAGCGGATCGACCATCGCCAGCGACAAGACGTTCCCCTGGCGATCATACGGGATGACGCGGTATTTCCTGGCCAACGCCTCGGGCACGATTTGGGCCAATGCCGGCGAAAGCGCCTGGCGCGACAACCGGACGTGGGGGATGCCGAGCTGCTTCTCCAGGACGGCATAGAGCGCCTCGGGGGTGATCAGTCCCCTGCGAATCAAAATGTCGCCCAGCCGCTCTTTCGTCCGCCGCTGTTCGGCGAGCGCTTCCGCCAACGCCTCTTCGGTGATCGCTCCGCTCTGGAGCAAAAGATCACCCAGGCGCAAGCGTGCCCGTGAGACTGTCAAAAACTCCCCTCCTTTCGGAGGATGTCGAGCCCATTATATAGGAAAAACGTCCTATCTGTCACTCCCTTTTCGCTTCGTTTTCCATTATAATTTTAGTACATGACGACGGGTCGATGATCACATTCCGAGTGGGGACGTGCCTTGAAACGCATCGATTTAAACAGGGAACGAACAGGGGACCAGACGAAAAGCCATGCATGTTCGACGATTTGCGTGACGCAGGCGTTCACGCTGGTCGAAGTTTTGGCGGCGCTTCTCCTCCTCACCGTCGTCAGTTTGATCGTGCTCAGCCTTGTCCTCGGATCGACACAGATCAATGCCCTAAGCCAAGACAAGAGAGAGGCCCTGCACGTCGCCCTGGCGATCGTCGAAGCGTATCGCAAACTCTCTGCGGAGGATTTGAACGACGAATTCCAAAGCCCATCGCCCGCCTGTGCCGACGCCCCCGATCCGACCTCAGGATGGCACGTTCCGCCGGAGCCGCGTCTGAACGGGATCCCGGATCGTCTATTGTTCCGCTACAGCGTCTGCGTCAAACTTGAAAAGCCGTACCGGAACAATACCGACGCGCCGCTGTACAAACTCGCCGTACGGGTCAAAGGGCCTATGGGCGAGGTCACGCACGAAGCGCTCGTCGGAGGAAGGCGGTGAAAGGGTTGAACTCCCCTCAATGCTTTGAGCGTCCCTCTTCTGAGCACGAGGCGGGGCTCACGCTCGTTGAGCTGCTCGCCGCCCTCTCCCTCTCCGCGGTGGTGATGCTGGCTTCCACGTTCATCGTGTTGGCCGTAGGACAAACTCAAGCCCGACTGACCCGCGATCTGGAAGTCGAAAGAGAAGTCGACGCCATCACCCACATGATCGAACGGCAGGTGAAAGACGCGACCCGCCTCGAACCCGTCCCTGAACAAGCGTCCGACCCCGCGTCCGGCGCCGTTCGGGCCTTCCGTGCCGTCAAAGAAGAAAATGCCCAAAAGATCGTCCGGCAGTTTACGCTTGTCGAGAGGGGTTTGCGGCTTGAAACATGGACGGAAACGCCCGACAACCAACAAGTCAACAGGCACGAAACGACGCTGCCCCTTCGTTTCTGCAGCGGCCAAACGGCTTCCGGCGACCGGACGTCTTTTGAAATAAACGGCGGAATGATTGCATTGAATCTTGTTTGTCAGACCGATCGGGGAACAGAAAAACGTTTTTTCCGCGTCGTGTCTGTCTTGCCTTAGGGGTGATCATCAATTGGACCGGATTAAACATCAGAACGCCAAAACATCTGCTTATGCGCTTCCGCTTGCCTTAATCCTTCTCCTCTTTGCGAGCGTTACGGGACTGGCGCTGGCGAGCCTGACGATCACGTCTGCTTCAATCGGTGCGAAAGGGGACAACGCCCTGCGCGCCCAATCGATGGCCGACGACGGCCTTGTCTACTGGGAAGCAAACTTCGATCAGAAAATAAAAGAAGCCGGCAACGTCGATCCTTCCGCTGCAGACCGAACACTCACGCAAATCGTAGCGTCCATCACGCCGCCCGATAACGCAGGATTTACGCTAGAAAAATCGGTCTCACCGATCAGCGGCGACCAGCACGGCAAAATAGATCCGAATGTCTACTCGGCCTACGTTACCGTCACCGTAAAAGGCACGTACGGCGCAAGCGAACGGAAAATCACCCGGACGTACCTGGTAACGACCGTGGCCAAACCGTTCATGTTTGCACTTGTGACGGACGGAAAGTTGTCCTTTAACGGTGCAGCGTATGTGGAAGGAGACGCTTTGATCACCGGCCCGCTCGAATCATCGCCGTATGCCCATTATGATTGGGGGCTGTTCGGCGGGGACACGAAAAGAACCGGCTATTCCGCACTGAAAGGGAAACTCTATTCCGAACGCGATGACATCATTTTGACCCATTACAAACGGTTATTCGGCAGTTGGGTAAAGGAACAGCTTCCGTTGACACCCGAAAACTTACAGAAAGGTTTTGTCGTCCCGCCGACGCTGTCGCACGGAACGGTTGAAAAACAAACCATACCGGTGAGGCAACTGGTTTCGGAAAAAGAAAGCCAGAAGCCTTTGCTTTCAGAGGACGTTGTGTACAAAAAATGTAAAGCATGGAATAAACGAGGAAACTGCACGCGTTGGGAGACAGATTTGATCGTCAAAGCACAAGATATTGAATTAATGAATATTCTAAATAAAAATAGAGGACTTTGGGTTAAGGGCAAATTAGAGATAAAACCCAACGTCACTTGGCTCATCGTAAACGGTGATTTGCTTGTTGAAGGAGACCTGATCATCGGAAAAGGCGCTTCTCTAAGCGTTTGGGGCGGTAATGTTTACGTCGGCGGGAAAGCGGAAGTGCAAGGGGATGGTGCGGCTCGTAGCGCTTTACAACTTAATCCCGGCCAATGGATGTATGTAGCAAAGGACACCCTCATGAAGGACGCTTATTTCCAGGGAACGCTTTATTCAAAAGGGAACGTAAGGATTCAAAAGAACCTGTGGTATCGAAGCACGATCTACACCGCTGGTGAAGCAACGATCGAAGACTTTGAGATGCAGGCTAATAACTTTACGATCGTTGCTGCCGACAAAGAGGTGCTCGTCAAAAACAATAACCTCTTTAACAGCCAACCGCTCGTGATGAACGCTTATTTTTATTCAAACCAGGATATAACGCTTTACGGCGTCGGCTCAAATATCGAAATCCACGGCGGCGTCATGGGAAGGAATGTGATACTGAACGCCGCAAAAGGAAAAACTTGGGAATGCTGGTTCGGTCTCGACATTTGTTTTGAAGAACCGCAGGAACAGCTGCCGATCGAACGGTCCCGCCTGAAGATCTTTTATAATCCCGACGTCATTCTTAATCCGCCTTCGGGAATTTATCAGCCGGGTCCGTTGACATATAAAGTGTATTCAACGTCACTCCAAGATTAAATGAACCATTCCAATATGACGGTCTGCGCTTCGTCGTCTCCATGGATGACCAAGTCGCCAAAAAGAATACATTGTCGACATCCGTGCGGGTCTTCTTGTATAATAGACGCACAATCCGCTCAGGGCAAACGGCGCGAAAGCGCCGGGCGCAAAGCTATAGGGGCTAAAGTCTCGTCGGAGCGACCGATGGTACGTGAAACGGAACGCGGCATCGCCGACGGGGCCATGCCAGCCAGCTGCCGGATTCCACACGCGTGTCTGAGACCTCAGACCATGCGCGCGAGTTCACGGCAGCTCGCGCGTTTTCGTTTTCCGGCAGCGCCCTTCAAGCGGATTCCCGTTTCGGCGTTCACGCTTTAAAAACCTTCAAGAGGAGGGAAGGGCGTTGCGGTCGGTCCATCGTCTCTTGATCGTCGCGTTGGCGCTGATCTTCGCCTTCGCTCACTCCGGTGCCGCGCTCAAACCCGTTCGGGCGGCTTCTCAGGACACTTCGGCGGCTTCCCCGTCCTCCAATGAAACCCAAGCGCCGCCTCCGTCTTCACAAGAACCGACGCCTTCTCAAAAACCGAGCGCTCCGGCGCCGACCGATCAAGCCGGCCACGTCTCGAGCGGTAAACAGAACAAAGACGAAAACGTGGACGAAGACGAAGACAAAGACGAAGATGAGGATGAGGATGAGAAACAGAAAGTTGAATTGAAAAAGGAGCGCAAAAAAGAACAAAAGCATCTCAAAAAGCTCGAAAAGGTGGAAGAAAATTACCGGAAGGGGTTGGAAAAAGCCCTCGAAAAAGTGAAGGGCACGCCGGCCGAGCCGATCATTCAGCGCCTGAACGACGCGACGCTCGAAGAACTGCAAAATTTATTGGCTCTCTTGAAAGGCGAAAGCGGCGCCAACCCCGCCGCGAACGAGCAAAATCCCGCCGGGCAGCCTGAGGACGAACGGACAAACCTCGAAAACGCGCTGAAAGCGCTGGACGACGACACGCTCGATGCCGTTTTGACGCAAACCGCCCTCGTCAAGCTCGCCGAGCGGTCCGTCAAAGAGCAGACCGAAGTCTTAAAAGAGATCGTCGAGGTCTACGAGAAGCTGGGCAAGCGGAAGGCGGCCCTCGCCGCGCAGGAAGAGCGGCTTCGGCGCGATCCCAAAGACCGGGAAGCGTACGAGAAGCTCGGCCGGTTGCTCAAAACGTCCGGGGCGGCACAAGGCATCCGCGTCTACGTCAACGGCGAGCTTCTCGCGTTTGACGTCGCCCCCAAGGTGGAAAACGGACGCACGCTCGCGCCCATTCGCGCCATCGCCGAAGCCCTCGGGCTCACCGTCACGTGGAATGAACGGACGCGCGAAGTGACGCTGGCGAACGGCGAAAAGACGATTACCTTGCAGATCGGCAACCCCACGGCCAGGATCGACGGGCAGGCCGTCGCCCTCGACGCGCCGCCGACGGTCGAACGAGGACGGACCCTCGTTCCTCTCCGCTTCGTCTCCGAAGCGCTCGGGGCGGGCGTCGACTGGGTGCCGGAGGGGCAAGTCGTCGCGGTCACGACGCCGTAAGCATGTCCTGATCACGAAAAAGCGCCCAAGCCTCAATCGGCTTGGGCGCTTTTCGCTTTGAGTTCCACCGATTCCCGGGCCACCACAGCGCGGAGATACGCCAGCACGTCGGCGCGCAGATCGTCCCGCATGAGGGCGAACTCGATCGTCGTCTGGATGAAGCCGAGCTTTTCGCCGACGTCGTAGCGCGTCCCCTCGAACTCGTAGGCGTAGATCGCCTCGTGCTCGTTCAGCCGGGCCAAAGCGTCGGTGAGCTGGATCTCGCCGCCAGCGCCGGGCGGAAGGTCGTCCAGGATCTCGAAGATCCGCGGCGTGAGGATGTAGCGGCCCATGATGGCGAGGTTCGACGGCGCCGCGTCGACGGGCGGTTTTTCCACGAGGTGCGACACGGCGTAGACGCGCGGGGCGAGCTCCTTCCCGGCGACGATGCCGTAGCGGGAGACCGCTTCCCGCGGCACGGGCTTCACGCCGAGGATCGACGCCCGATAGCGCTCGTACTGCTCGATCATCTGCCGGAGGGCCGGCTTGTCCGCGACGACGATGTCGTCGCCGAGGAGGACGGCGAACGGCTCGTCGCCGACGAATTTCCGCGCCGACCAGATGGCGTGCCCGAGTCCTTTCGGTTCCTTCTGCCGGATGTAGTGGATGTCGGCGAGCTGCGTCGGTCGGACGACTTCTTCGAGGAGCTCCCATTTGCCCTTCGCCCGAAGATTCTGCTCGAGCTCCGGCGAGACGTCAAAATGATCCTCGATCGCCCGCTTGCCTTTGCCGGTGACGATGATGATGTCCTCGATGCCCGACGCAACCGCCTCTTCGATGATGTACTGGATCGTCGGCTTGTCGACGATCGGGAGCATCTCCTTGGGCATCGCCTTCGTCGCCGGCAAAAACCGCGTCCCGAGCCCGGCGGCCGGGATGATCGCTTTGCGGATGACCATGGCGGCACCTCTTTCGACGGGGATCCGGCAGGCCAAGCCCGGCCCGCCTCGGCTCCAACGTTTCGTTCGCGCCGGCTAAACCCCCGACCGGCCCGATCTTCTTTCGGGTCAGCGGGCGGCGTCCGCCTCCGGCCGCGCCGCCGCCCGGACGGCAAAGAGGAGCGTCCCTTCGGCGGCGACCTCGCCCTCGACCGTCGCCACGCCCCGGCCGCGGCCGATCGGCCCCTTCATCCGCTCGATCTCGACCGCAAGGTAAAGCACGTCCCCCGGCCGAACCGGCCGACGAAAGCGGACGCCGTCGAGGCCGGCGAAGAGGGGGAGCTTCCCGCGGTAGTCCTCGTGGCTCAACAGGGCAAAGGCGCCGACCTGCGCCAGCGCCTCGACGATGAGGACGCCGGGCATGACCGCATAGCCCGGAAAGTGGCCGATGAAATACGGTTCGTTTATCGTCACCGCCTTGATCCCCTCCGCCCGCACCCCCGGCTCGACGGCGAGGATCCGGTCGACGAGAAGAAACGGCGGCCGGTGCGGAAGCACCGCCTGGATGTCTTCGATCGTGTGCATGCAGACGCCTCATTTCCCAGGAAATGGTTCACCCCGGCCCGCCCGAAGCGACGATCGGCGTCGACCGGAAAAGCGGTCGGGGAAAGCCGCCGCGACCCGAGCCGAAACGTTCGGGCGAGGACGGACGCGTCATCCGAGGATGATGGCGAGGAGATGCCACCACGTCGCGGGATGGAACGCCTCCCACCACGCCGTCCGGCGGCCGAGAACGGCATAGCCCAAAACGAGGCCGAGCCCGAAGGCGAGCGCGGCCGTCAGGGCAAACATCCCGACATCCGCCCGGCGCCGGCGCCGGCGGGAGGGCGGGCGGTTCCCGCCGCCTCCCGCCGCGGCGCCGCCGGAGGCGTTCGCGGCGTTCCGCCCGGAAGCGAGCCGGCCGCCCGGCGGCCGCCCGGCGCCGGAACCGTCTCCGGTCCGTCCGCTTTCGGGGAATCGTGGGTCGAAATCCCGCATTCCGCCGCTCCTTTCGCGTCGACGTTCCCGCCGACGTTCGCTTCGCAGGGTGCACCGGGGCTCCGCTTTCAAGCCCCGTTTAACGGTTCCGCCCTCCGAGCTCATCGCTTAAGCCGTCCATCTCGTCCGTCTGAACGGCGAGGCGGGCGAGAAGCCCCGTATGCCGGAGGGCAAGGAGGGCCCCGGTGAGCTCCGTCCCGAGGTCGACGGCGGACCGCTCGAGGGCGCCCTGGACGATGCGGGCCCGTTCGGTTCCCCGGAGGGCCGCCGGCACCGGCTCCGCCGCCGGCAGGCCCCCCGCCGGAAGCGCGCCGGGGCCGGTCGGAGCGAAGAAGGCGCCGTCGCCGAGCGCCCGGAGCGCATCCGGCCGATGGACCCGGTAGAGGGCGAGCCGCTGCCCGGTCGCCACGACCGCGCCGTCCGCCGTCCGCGTGAAGACCGCCCCGTCCGGCCGGACGACGAGGCCGGCGGCGTCACGGGGAATCGACACCGGAGCGCCGTTGTCGTCGAGCACAAACGCCCCCCGGCCATCGACGAGGAAAAGCCGCCCGTCCGGCGCAGGCGAAAGGGAAAACCGCCCGCCGCGGGCGAGGACGACGCCGCCCGGCGGGTCTCCTTCCGGCGGCCGGAGGCGGAACCAGCCCTCCCCTTCGATCGCGAGATCGGTCGGCTCGCCGCTCGAGACGAGGACGCCGGCCAAATCCGTGCGCAGAAAGGTCCCGCCGGCGCCGGCGCCGCCGCCCAGGCGGACGCCTTCCGGCGTGAGGCGGCTCTGGCCCGCCGTCTCGCCGCCGGGCTGGTTCTGATACGCGTCGAAAAACAGCGTCTGAAAGGCGACATCCCGCGGCTTGGCGCCGACCGTATCGGCGTTGGCGACGTTGTGGGCGGCCGCATCGAGGCGCGCCTGGGCCGCCAGAAGGCCGTGCCGGACGGCGATGAGGCTTCGCTCCATCAGACCTTCCCCACCTCGTTGATGAGCCGGTTCAGCGTCCCGTCGGCGGCCAGGAGCGCCCGCTGATTGGCTTCGAAGTACCGATACGCCGCCATCGCTTCGGTCATCGCCCGGGCGAGGTCGACGTTGGCCGCCTCAAAAGCGCCCCGCTCGATCCGCACCGCCCCGAGGGGAAAGCGCCCGTCGAGGCCGGCCCAGACCGGGGCGCCGCCCATGCGGAAGCGGTTCCCGCCGTCTTTGACGAGGCCGGTGACCGCCGGCACGTCCGGCGCCGGATCGTTCCCCGCCGGAAGGCGCCGGTCGGCGAAGACCGCCACCGCCGGCCGATAAGCGAGGGAAAACGCCGGCGCCGCCGGATCGACGAGGCGGATCCGGCCGCCTTCCTCGACCCGCACGTCGTAGACGGCCGCGCCGAAGCGGACGGACAGCGGGTGCGGCGCTCCGATCGGAAGACCGTCCGGCCCTTCGTCGACGACGAGCAGCCGGTCGCCGGCGGACGTCGCCAGATACCCTTCCGGGTCGATCGTAAGCCGGCCGTCCCGGGTGTAGGCGACCGTCCCGGCCGGCGAGCCGGCCGGCTGCACGGCGAAAAACGGGATCCACCGGGGAGCCCCCGGCCCGCGAACCCCCTCCGGCAGCGCCGTCGGATCGAGATCGGCGACGAGGGCGAGATCAAGGGGCCGGCCGGTGGCGACGATCGGTCCGGACTCAAAGCGCGGAACGATCTCATGGATGTAGACGCCGGCGTAAGTCGAACCGATCCCGACCGGCGTCGGCGCCTGTGCGCCGGTCGGGCCAGGGCCCACCCCGGTCCCGGCGCCGGCGGGGGCCGGGATGGGACCGGCGCCGACGCCGGCCGGACCGACCCCCGGGCCGGGGTCTCGAAGCCGGGCGAGGAAAAGCTCCGGAAAGGCCCGGCTGATCGCCTGATCGGCCCGATAGCCGGCGGTCTCGAGGTTGGCGAGGTTGTCCGCGACGACTTCCGTCCGACGCCGCCCGGCGAGCAGTCCCGACGCGGACGCTTCGATCCCCCGGATCACTTCGACTTCCCCCTTTCGCCCGGGTCGGCCCCGGGCCGTTCTCCGTCCCGATCGTCCGACCGCCCGGATCGCCCGACCCGTCCGCGAAGCGGCCGCCGGACGTTCCCGCGCGACCGACGTTTCCTCAAGGCCGGAAAGGCCGGAAGCCCATGCCGATGCGCCGGCCCCGGGCGCGGTTTAAGCGGTCGAGCTCCTCCAGCATCTTCCCCGTCCCGAGGGCGACCGACCGCATGGGGTCGTCTGCCAGCACGACCGGCACGTGAAGCTCCTCGGAAAACCGCCGGTCGAGGCCGTAGAGCAGGGCACCGCCGCCGGTGAGGACGATCCCCTTGTCGACGATGTCGGCGGAAAGCTCCGGCGGCGTCCGCTCGAGGACGCTTCGGGCGGCGGCGATCATCTCCCGGATCGGCTCGTCGAGCGCCTCGGCGACCTCGTCGGACGTCACGCGGACGGTCTCCGGAAGGCCGGTGACGACGTTCCGGCCCCGGACGTCCATCGCCTCCGACCGGAGCCCAGGGAGGGCGGCGCCGATCTGGATTTTGAGGGCCTCGACCGTCCGTTCGCCGACGAGAAGGCGGTGCTTGCGCTTCAGGTAGGACATGAGGGCCTGATCGAGCTTGTCCCCCGCCACTTTGATGGAGGCGGCGGTGACGATGTCGCCGAGAGAGAGGACGGCCACATCCGTCGTCCCGCCGCCGATGTCGATGATCATGTTGCCGCTCGGCTGGAAGATGTCGAGGCCCGCTCCGACGGCCGCCGCCTTCGGCTCTTCGACGATGTAGACCTCGCGGGCGCCGGACTTTTCCGCCGCCTCCCGGATCGCCTTTTGCTCCACCGTCGTCGTGTTCGACGGCACGCACATGAGCATCCGGGGACGCTGCCAGAAGCGGCGGATGCCGACTTTGTCCAGGAAATACTTGAGCAGCTTTTCCGTTGTTTCGAAATCGGCGATGACGCCGTCTTTGAGCGGTCGGACGGCCTGGATGTGCGCCGGCGTCCGGCCGATCATGTGGCGGGCCTCCGCGCCGACGGCGAGCACCTCGCCCGTCTCCACGTTCATGGCCACGACCGTCGGTTCGTCGAGGACGATGCCCCGGCCCCGGACGAAGACGAGCACATTGGCCGTACCGAGATCGATGCCGACGTCTTGGGCGAACATAGGCGGCGCATTTCCTCCCGGGGCTCCGCTGGTCCTCCGCTTCCACTAGTATAACGGATGAGGGTGTCGATGGCCAGGGCGAGGCTTCAGGCGCCTTCCGTTCCGTCGCGGCGATATTTGTTGCGGGTCGCCTCTCCGCCCCGCAGGTGTCGGATCGCTTTGTGGTATTCCAAAATTTCCTTCACCTGTCGGGCCAGCTCGGCGTCGATTTCGGGGAGCCGTTCCGTGAGGTCCTTGTGAACGGTGCTCTTGGAGACGCCGAACGCCTTGGCGACGGCGCGGACGGTCTGGCGCTTTTCTACGAGGTAACGGCCGATCTGAACCGCCCGCTCCTTGATGTAATCATGCAAACTGCCTCGCCCCCCTCGCCACATCCTCGCCGCAGACAGACGCTCAACCGTCTGGTACAGTATATGGGCCCCGCCGGGGGGTTATTCGATCGCCCCGCCTCCCATCCGCTAAAAAAGGCCGTGCTGGGCGCACGGCCTTGACCGCACCGGAACGGACGGCGGCGTCCTCTCCGGTCCGCGGCGTCAGTTCTGGCTCGGCAGGACGGTCAGCGGATCGACCGGCCGGCCGTCCCGGAGCACTTCGAAGTGAAGGTGCAGGCCCAGGTCCTTCCCCATCGGGCTCGTCCCGGCGGTGCCGAGGACGTCCCCCTGCCGGACGGCATCCCCTTCCTTGACTCGGATGGCGCCGAGGGAGGCGTACGTCGTCCGGGTGCCGTCGCCGTGGTCGACCCAGACGACGCCGCCGACGACCGGATCGACGTCGGCCCGGGTGACGGTGCCGTCCATCACCGCGACGACGTCAAACGGCGTCTTTCCGTCGACGGCCAGGTCGATGCCGGTGTTCGGGTAGTAGCTCTGGGCCACCTCGACGAGCGCCTTGGCCCGTTCTTCGGCGGACGCCTCGTCGTTGTAAAACGGCCGGACGATCTTCACCGGCGTCCCGTGGGCAACCGGCCAGATCGGCGTCTTCGCCTTGGTGACGGGGACGTCGTCGGCCGCCGGCACCTCGAGCACCGCCTGAGGCTCCCGGTCCGACACCGCCGGCAGCCCCTGGTCCTTGTCCATCGTGTACGGCTTGGTGCTCTGGTACCAGAAGATGAAGCTCAGGATGAAGGCCGCCGCGGCGAGGTAGAGGGCCGGGAAAAACCATTTCCGGGCGATGAGCCCGCCGAGCCACCGCCGAAGCCGCAGCGCCTTCCCTTCGTCGCCGGCGCCACCCTGGTCCGCGCCGTCCGTCGCCGGACGGTTCAGGGGAGATTCGCGCTCTTTGTCCATGGGGCATCACCTCAGTCCCCATCATGGACAAAGGCGCAGGGGTTTATACATTTTTTTCCCAAATCACCGGCGTTCGGACGATCCGCGTGCCGGGATAATAATGGGCGAGAATCTCTTCCGCCGTCCGGCCGGCCTCCGCCATCGCTTTGGCGCCCCACTGGCTCAAGCCCACGCCGTGGCCGTGGCCGTAGGTGACGAAGGTGATCCGCCCGCCGCCCGGGTCGACGTCGAAGCTGGCCGAGCGGAGGCCCAGCCGTTCCCGAACGGCGCGGCCGGTGAGCATCGTCCGGCCGGCGGCGACTTCGGCGACGTATCCCGCCGGCGTCCGGGCCGCCACCCGGAGCGTCCGAACGGCGGATAGGGGGAGGCCCAGCCGGGAGGCGACTTCCGGCGCCTCGAGCGTCGTCACCCGGACGAAGTCCGGCGCCTCCCGGTCCCACGGGGAGGGCACGGACGGGAGGTACGGAAGCGGCCTGGAAAAATACCGCCCCGCCTCTTCCGTCCGGCCGTTGCTCAGCGCAAAAAAGGCCGCAAATATAGGCTCGTCGTCGTAAGTGAGGATCATCCCCGCCGTCGCATCGACCGCCTCCGCCACCCGCCGGTACCGATCCGGAAAGGCATCTTTCCAGCGGTCCCGGAGCGCCCCGACGTCGACGTACACCTGGTCCGCTTCGCCGTCTTCCACCCAGGCGCCGCCGGGAAGCGGCCGGCGCGGGTGGGCGCGGGCCCAGGCGACGTACGTCCGGGCGGCGATCGCCTGCGCCTTGAGCGCCTCGGGCGGAAAATCCGCCGGCATCTCGCCGGCGACGACGCCGATGAGGTAGTCCCGGAGGCTCACCCGCTCCGCCCGCTCCGCGGCGCGCCGGTAGACGACGACGGCGGCCGAGCGCTCCAGCGCCTCCGCGGCGGCATCGACCGCCGGGCGGGCCCCCGCGGCCCGACCGCCGGGCCCGAGCGCTGCCGCCCCCTCCGGCCCGACCGCCGCCTCCGGCCGCCCCTCCGGCGGGACGACCGCGTCCGCCGGCCGCGCCTCGAGCGCCGCGCCGAAGGCAAACGTCGCGGCCGCTGCAAAAACGGCCAGCCAGCCGTAGACCGCCCGTCCCATGGCCGCCCGCTGCGTTCTCTTCGCCCCCTTTCCGGCAGAACTCTCTTTCACCGTATGCCGAAGGGGGGCTTCCGCATGCCGCCGGGCCTCCCCATGACGCCCGATCTCCGCATGGGGTCGGACTTCCGCCGCACATCGCCGGAAGGCATTAAAAAACGCCGGAGGCGGCCGGCGTTTCCCATGTTCATGTTCCGGGGCGGCTTTTCGCCGAAGGATCTCGGCAGCGATGGAATCACGGCGGAGATCCGTCGGCCCCATGAGGCGTCAGGCGTCGGCCGGCGTTTCCTTCGCTTCCGAGGCGCCGTCCGTCCCCTCGAGGACGCTGTAACGGGCGAGATAGAGCCCCTCCGCCGGCTCCGGCGTCGCCTCGTCCACCCGGCGGATGCGGGCGCCGAGGCCCTGGAGCTTCGCTTCCAGCCGCTCGTAGCCGCGGTCGAGGTGGTAGACGTTTTCCACCACCGTCGTCCCGCCGGCGGCGAGACCGGCGATGACGAGGGCCGCCCCGGCCCGGAGGTCCGTCGCCCGAACCGTCGCGCCGGTGAGCGCCCCGCCCTCGATGACGGCCGTCCGTCCCTCGATGCGGATGTTGGCCCCCATCCGCCGGAGCTCTTCGACGTGCCGGAAGCGGTTTTCGAAAATCGTCTCCGTGACGACGCTCGTCCCCGCCACCGTCGAAAGGAGCGCCATGAACTGCGGCTGCATGTCCGTCGGAAAACCGGGGTACGGGAGCGTCTTGACGTCGACCGGCTTCAAAAGCCGGTTGCCGACGACGTGGAGGCCGTCCTCCTCCTCGGCAACGTAGACGCCCATCTCCCGGAGCTTGGCGATGACCGGCACGAGGTGCTCGGTGATCGCCCCCTCGATCCACCCCTCGCCGCCGGTGGCGGCGAGGGCGACCATGAACGTCCCCGCCTCGATCCGGTCCGGGATGACCGTATGCCGTGTCCCTTTGAGTTCCCGCACGCCCTCGATCCGGATCGTCCCCGTCCCGGCGCCCCGGATCCGGGCGCCCATGGCGTTCAAAAAGTTCGCCAGATCGACGATCTCCGGCTCTTCGGCGGCGTTTTCGATGATCGTCTCGCCCCGGGCGAGGACCGCCGCCATCATGATGTTTTCCGTCGCGCCGACGCTCGGGAGGTCGAGGTAGATCGTCGTGCCGACGAGGGCCTTCGCCCGGGCGGTGATGAACCCGTGCTCGACCGTCACCTCGGCGCCGAGGGCCTCCAGCCCCTTCAAATGCTGGTCGATCGGACGGCTGCCGATCGCGCAGCCGCCGGGAAGCGTGATCCGCACTTCCCCGAGCCGGGCGAGGAGCGGCCCCATGACGAGGACCGACGCCCGCATCCGGCCGACGAGCGCCGGCGGCGCCTCCGGCGAAAGCGGCCCGCGGGCATCGACCCGCACCTGATCGCCGTCCCAGGCGACCCGGGCGCCGAGCGCCTCGAGGACTTCCACCATCGTTTCCACGTCTTTTAAGCGCGGGACTTCTTCGATCACCGACGACTCCGACGACAAAAGAGCCGCCGCCAGAATGGGCAACGCGGCGTTTTTCGCCCCGGACACCCGAACCGTGCCGCCGAGCGGCACACCCCCCTCGATGACAAGCGGCGCCATCGACCGCCCTCCTGCCCAAAAAGCGGATTCTCTCTTAGTCTCGACCGCCGGTCGGCGCCGCATGCCTCGGGAAAGGCCGGCGCCGAAAGCCGGAGGCGGTCGATTTTACACCGCGTTTTTCACCGCTGAAACAAATAAACGAGCCCGGTCGCCCAGCGGACGTACGCCATCAAAAAGACGGCGGCGCTCCCGCCGAGGGCCACGCTCACGAGGAGCCTGAGCCAGACGGCCTGGGGCGCCTTCGGATCCCGGACGACCCGATCCCAGCGAAACGCCTCCAGCGCCCAAAAGCTGAGCGCAATTGCACCGAGCGCCACGACGATGCCGAGGGCGCTTTCCACGCCGATCGGAAGCACGCGCCATCACCACCGACCATTATAACGAAAAACCGGAGCGGCCGAAAGCCGCTCCGGTCCGCGCGGAACGTTGGCGCCCGGCCCGCCGCACGTCAGAGCCGCCCGTCTCCGGACGTCAGAGCCGTCCGTCGTACAGGCCGAAGAAGTGCGCCGCGTCGAACGCCTGGGCGATCGTCTTGAGCACTTCGCCGGGCAGAAGCCCGCCGAGGAGGACGCCGGCGGCGGCGATGAGGACGACCGCCACCTCGGCGCCGCGGAAGCGGATCGGCCGTTCCGTCGGCCCCGGCCGCAAAAACGCCTGTTTTAAGACGGCAAAGTAATACGCGTAAGACATCACCGACGTGACGACGATGAGCGTCGCCAAAAGCCCGTGGCCGCCCCAGGCGGCGCCGACGAGGAGATACCACTTGCCGAAAAAGCCCATCGTGAGCGGAATGCCCGCCAGCGAGAGGAAAAAGAGGAGGAGCGCCCAGGCCGACCACGGCGCCCGGTGGTAAAGGCCGGCAAACGCCTTGAGGTCGCTCGTCCCGCTCTCCTCCGTCACCCGCCGGAGGACGGCAAAGGCGCCGGCGCTCGCGAGGAGATACGCGAGGAGATAAAACACGATCTGGTCGAGCATCGACGGGTTTGCCGCCGCCAGCGGCACGAGCAGGTACCCGGCGTGGGCGATGCCGGCGTAGGCAAAAAGCCGTTTGACGTCCCGCGTCCGAAGCGCGAGCACGCTCCCGAGCACCATCGAAAAGCCGCTCACGAGCGCGACGATGGGCCCGCTCTTCAGGAGAAAGCTTTCCCTGAGACCGGTCGCCCCGACCCAGTTGGTCCAGGCGAAGGCGCCGAGGTACAGCCGGACGATGAGGGCGAGCCCCGCCGCCTTCGACACGACGGCGAGAAACATCGTCACCGGCGTCGGCGCCCCCCGGTAGACGTCCGGCGCCCACAGGTGGAACGGGAACGCCGCGATCTTGTACGCCGCGCCGATGAAGAGGAAGAGGAAGGCGAGGAAGATGAGCCGGCCGTAGCGATCCATAAACCCCGGCGAGGCGATCACCTCGCCCGCGGCGTAGACGTCCGTCGTCCCGGTGAGGCCGATGAGATAGCTGAGGCCGAAGACGAACACGCCGGTCGCCGTCGCCCCGGTGAGGACATACTTCACCGCCGCCTGGGTCGACAGCGGATCCCCCTTGCGAAAGCCGACAAGGGCGTAGCCGGCGATCGAAAGGAGTTCAAGCCCGAGGAAGAGCAGGAGGAGGTCCGCCGCCGCGGCGATCAACATCCCGCCGAGGGCCGCCAGGAGAAGAAGCCCGGCGTACTCGCCGGCGTGCTCGGCCGGCACGCCGCCCGACGCCGCCGCGCCGCCGGTCGCCGGCGCCGGGGCGCCTACGTCCTCCCGGGCGAGAAGGAGCGTAAGCGCCGTCCCGACGAGGAGGAGGAGCTGGAACGAAAGCGCGACGCCGTCGATGCGGAAGGCGCCGGCAAACGCTTCGACCACCGTGCCGGCAAGGGCGGCGGCGGCGAGGAGCGCCGCCAGCGTAAAGGCGAGGGCGAGGTCCATCGCCGCCCGCGGCGACGAGCGGCGCCCGAGGACGCCGAAGGCGAGCGACACGAGGGCGCCGGCGAGGACGATCGCTTCCGGAAGCCAGATCATCGTCATCCCCCCACCCGGCCGAGGACGTCGGCCACCGTCGCCTCAAGCGGGAGCGCCAGCACATTCGGATAAATCCCGATGACGAGGATCGCCGCCGCGAGGAGGATCGCCGGCACCGCTTCAAGGGGCCGGAGATCGGCCATCGCCCCCCACTCCGGCCGCGGCGCGCCGAACGTCGTCCGGGTCGCCGCCCGGAGGTTGTACGCCGCCGACAGGGCGAGCCCGAGGAGGCCGACCAGCGCGATGTCCCGCGCCGGGCTCAAAAACAGGCCGTAAAACGCCTGAAACTCCGCGACAAAGCCGGACAGCGCCGGGAGCCCGAGGGACGCCAGCGCGGCGAACACGAAGAGCCCCGAAAGCTCCGGCGCCGACCGGTACAGCCCCCCGAGCTCGTCGAGGCGGCTCGTCTTCGTCCGCTCGACGATCATCCCGAGGAGGAGGAAGAAGAGGGCCGAAATGAGCCCGTGGGACACCATCTGAAACACCGCCCCCATGAGCCCCGCCGCGTTCAGGGCCGCCAGGCCGAAAAGGACGATGCCCATGTGGCTCAAGCTGGCGTACGCGAAGACGAGCCGGAGTTCATTTTGCACCAGCGCTGAAAAAGCGCCGTAGAGCAGGTTCAAAAGCCCCCAGGCGGCCAGGGCCGTCGCCGCTTTGGGGAAGAGATCCGGGAAAAAGCCGAGGACGAAGCGAACGAAGCCGTAGGCGCCGATTTTGAGCAGCACGCCGCTGTGGAGCATGACGACCGCCGGCGGCGCCTCGCGGTGCACCTTGAGCATCCACGGATGAAGCGGCACGAGGGGAAGTTTCACCCCAAGGGCGACCACGAGCAGCCAAAAGAGGGCCCACCGCTCCCCCGGCGGGACGTCCGAAAGCGGCAACCGGACGGCGATCTCGCCCATCTCCCACGTCCCCGTCAGGCGAAAGATCCAGACGAAGCCGAGGAAAAGGAGGAGCGACCCGAGACCGTTCATGACGAGAAACGCCGTTGCCGCCTTCTCCCGGCCGAAGCCGCCGTAGATCGCCGTCAGAAAATAGAGCGCCACGAGCGTGAGCTCAAAGAAGATGAAAAAGACGATGAGATTGTCGGCGAGAAAGACGCCGCTTATGCCTACGGCGAGCAGGAAGAAAAACAGGAAAAACGTCTTCACCCGCCGGTGCTCCGTCCGGGCGGCGAGGGCCGCCGCCAGCGTCACGAGCGCCGCCATCAGGACGAGGGGAAGCGAAAGCCCGTCGATCCCGAAGGAAAACGGCGCGCTTACCGGTTGAAAGCCCATCGTCCCCGCCTGGGGATCGACAATCGGATACGAGAAGCGAAGAAACGGAAACGAGACCACAAACTGCCGCCCCGCCTCCGCCAGGTTGAACCGGGCGTAGAGGCCGCCCGCGACGACGACCGCGGCGGCCGGGACGACCCACCCGACGGTGCGGATCGCCTCGACGCGCCGAGACGGCAGGGCCGCGGTCGCGAACAGTCCGACGAGGGGAAGCGCGACAAACAGAAGGAGCCACGATCCATCTCCCGGCACGGCGTCCACCTCCTGGTTAGAGCCCCCGGATGACGGCGACGAGGGCGATGATGACGAGGACGAGCAAGGCGACGGCGTTGTAGCGCTGCACCTGGCCCGCTTCCGCTTCCCGGAGCCGCCGCCCCGCCTCGGCGACCGCCGCCGCCGTCCCGGTGTAGAGGCCGTCAACAAGCGCGTCGACGGCGACAACGATCCGACCCACGAAGACGCTCGCCGCGACGACGGTCCGCCGGTAGAAAGCGTCCACATAAAAGCCCGCCTGAAGGGCCTGCTCCGTCTTCCGGACGGCGGCCGTCATCGGGCACCGCGCGCCGACCGCGAGTCGCCGTCCCGCCAAAAGCCCGGCGATCCCGAGGAGGACCGTCGCCGCCCCGAGGCCCACCCCCGCCTCCGGCGCCGGCCCGAGGGCGGCAAAGAGGCGCGCCGACGGCCCCGCGACCGGCGCCGTCGCCGCCCCGGCGACGAGAACAAGGACGCCGAGCCCGGCCATCGGCCCGAGGAAGAGTCCGCCCGGCTCCCGGGCCTCCCGGGCCGCCTCCGTCCGGGGTTCCCCGAAGAAGGCGAGGACGTAAAGCCGCCCCATGTACACCGCCGTGAGGAACACCGTCACGACGCCGAGGCCGAGCGGCACGCCGCCGGCCATCTGGGCCGCGGCGAGGACCGCATCCTTCGAGAAAAAGCCGGCCAGGGGCGGAAGGCCGACCAGGGCCAGGCCCCCCAGCGCGAAGAGCGCCGCCGTCTTCGGCATGCGGCGGGCAAGCCCGCCCATCGCCGCGAGATCGTTCGTCCCGACCGCGTGGTAGACCGCCCCGGCGGCGAGGAAAAGGAGCGCCTTAAAAAAGGCGTGCGTCGTCAGGTGGAACATCGCCGCGAACCGGCTTCCGGCGCCGACGGCGAGGAACATGTACCCGAGCTGGCTCACCGTCGAGTACGCGAGCACCCGCTTCAGATCTCCCTCGCCGAGGGCCAGCGTCGCCGCAAACAGCGCCGTAAACGCTCCGAGGACGGCGGTCGTCCGGGCGACCTCCGGGGACGCCTGGACGATCGGAAAGGCGAGGGCGAGCAGATATGCCCCGGCGGCGACCATCGTCGCCGCGTGGAGGAGCGCGCTCACCGGCGTCGGCCCTTCCATCGCGTCCGGAAGCCAGACGTGGAGCGGAAACTGACCCGACTTCCCGGCGGCGCCGAGGAGCATGAGAAGCCCGAGCGCCGTCACCGTCCCCGCCGGCGCCGCCCCCGACGACGCCCAGGCGAGCGTCTCGGCGATGTCGAAGCTCCCCGCTCCCTGGGCCATCCCCCAGATCGCCGCCAAAAGCCCCAGATCGCCGATTCGCGTGACGACGAACGCCTTGACCGCCGCCCGACGGGCCGCCTCTCGCTCCACGTCAAAGCCGATGAGGAGATACGAGGCCGCTCCGACGAGTTCCCAGAAGAGATAAAAGACCACCCAGTTCGTCGCCACGACGAGGCCGAGCATCGCCAGCGTGAACAACGAAAGATGCTGGAAGTACGTGCCGTACCGCCGGTGGCCGGCCATGTAGCCGATCGAATAGAGGTGGACGAAGGCGCTCACCGCGGCGACGACGACGAGCATCACCGCCTGAAGGGGCCCGATCGCCGCGCCGAGCTCGATCCGGACGTCTCCGGCCGAAAGGAGCGCTACGTTCGGCGCGGAAAGCGTCACCCCGCCGGAGGCGGTCCAGGCGGCCTGAAGGGCGAAGGCCAGGGCCAGCGTCGCCCCGGCGGTGCCGATCCAGCCGGCCAGGCGGCCGAGCGGCCGGCGAAACGCCGCGAGGAGGACGAACGCCCCAAACGGCGGCGCCAGCACCGCCCACGGCAGCCACGATTCCTGCATCCCCACGGCCCTCACTCCCTTTCGTCCATCTCATCGACGTTCGGCGTCGGCCGGAGCCGGTACGCGGCGATCACCGCCGCCAGCCCGATCGCGACCTCCGCCGCCGCCACCGCGAGGAAAAAGAGCGTTGTCGTCTGGCCGAGGGCGGCGGCGTAGTCGCCGGCGAGCGGAAGGTGGCCGAGGCGGCGGTTCTCCGCCCCCGCCGGAAGAAAACGGGTGAGGGCGACGACGTTCAGGCTCCCGGCGATGAGCATGAGCTCCACCGCGAGAAGGACCCGCACCGCGTTCCGCTGGGCCAGGGCGCCGTAGAGGCCGAGGGCAAAAAGGATCGCGCCGAACAGAAGCAGGCCCACGAGCATTCCGTCCGTCATCGACCGCCCCCCCTTCCGGCGCCGACGAGCTCCCGCTCCGCTTCCCGTTCCGCCGGCGCCTCCGGTGCCGGGGCGTCCGCCGTCGGCTCCCGGAGGGCCGCCGGCGTCTTTTGCGGCGCCGGCGGCGGCGGCGGCGGGGCCGCGTCCAGGGCCCGGGCGCCGCCCCGCACCGGGAGCGCCTCTTCGCGGGCCAGCACGATCGCCCCGACGAGGGCGGCGAGCAGAACGAGCGTGATCACCTCAAAGTGAAGTCCGTAACGTTCCGAGAGAAGAAGCGTCCCGAGAAGCGCCGTGTCCGTCGGCCCGTCGGCGGCATAGGGCGACCGCTGAAAAGGCGTCGCGAGCACAGAGGTCGCCACCGCCGCCCCCACCCCCGCCGCCACGAGGCCGGCCCACCCTCGGGCACCCCGGGCCCACCGGGGGGCCACCCGCTTCTCTTCGCCGCCCGGCGTGAGCATGATGGCAAACACCGCCATCACCGTGATGGCGCCGGCGTAGAGGAGCACCGTCGCCGCGGCGAGAAACTCGGCGCCCACGAGAACGAACAGGCCGGCGACGGCCAAAAAGGCCGCCACGAGGGCCAGGACGGCATGGAGGATGCGCGGCGCCCGCAAAAACCCGATGACGCCCAAAAGTCCGACGGCCGCGAGGGCGAAAAACGCCACCGCCTGCCCGCTCACGGCTTGTTCACCTCCCGGACGTTCGTGTTGTTCGCTTCCAGCCAGTGAATGTCTTTGTGGAGATCGGCCCGGCTCGTCTCGGCGAGCTCGACGTTCGATGTCATGACGATCGCCTCGGTCGGACAGACCTCCGTGCAGAGATCGCACAAGATGCAGATTTCGAAGTTGATGTCGAAGACGGCCAGCTCTTTTTTCTTCTGGGCCGGATCGGTCTTCGGCTTTTCCTTGATCGTGATGCACTGCGTCGGGCAGATGTTCGCACACTGATGGCAGACAATGCATTTTTCTACATAAAGCTTTTGTATCCCCCGGAACCGGTTCGGAAAGACGTACGGCTCATCGGGGTACTTCGTCGTCACCTTCGGCCGAAGCATTTCCTGAAACGTCACGCCGAGGCCTTTCAAAAGCCCCGTCGCCATCGGAATCCCTCCCTCCAAATCCCGTCCGGCGCCGCATGCCGCCCGCGGCCCGCGCCTTGCGGCCGCCGGTGCGTCAAACGAAGCGCCGCTCTTTCGCCCCGCGTTCCGGCGCCGGCCGTCAGAGCCAGGTCTTGAGCGCCGCCGTGAGGACGAGGTTCACCATCGCCAGCGGGATGAGCCCTTTCCAAGCGAACCCCATCAGCTGATCGACCCGAGCCCGGGGAAACGTCGCCTGCAGCCAGAACGGCAGCACGGCAAAAAAGAGCGCCTTTAAGAGAAACCACACGATCCCCGGCACGAAGGCAAGGGCCGGGTGCGGCGGGAGCCAGCCGCCGAAATAGAGCGTCGCGATCAGGGCCCCCATCGCAAAGAGGTAGACGTACTCGCTGAGCATAAAGAAGGCAAAGCGGACGCCGCTGTATTCGGTGAGGTAACCGGCAACGAGCTCCGATTCGGCCTCCGTGAGGTCGAACGGCGTCCGGTTGAGCTCGGCGAGGGCCGCGATGAGGAAGATGACGAAGCCGAGCGCCTGGGGAATGACGAACCAGACCGATCGCGCCTGCGCCTCGACGATGGCGTTCAGATTGAGGCTTCCGGCCATGAGGACGACGGCGAGGGCCGCAAGGGCGAGGGGGACCTCATAGCTCACCATCTGGGCCGCCGAGCGGAGGGCGCCGATGAGGGACCATTTGTTGTTCGCCGCCCAGCCGCCGGCGATGACGCCGAGGGTCGTGACGGAGGCGACGGCGAGGTAGAAGAGGAGGCCGACGCCGACGTCGGCGAAGGTGAGCCCCGGCGCAAACGGGATCACCGCCAGCACGACGAACGACGGTGCAAAGGCGATGATCGGCGCAAAGCGAAAGAGCGGCCGGTCGACCCGGGCCGGGATGACGTCCTCTTTCTGGAGAAGCTTCACCGTGTCGGCGATCGTCTGGAGCAAGCCGTACGGTCCGGTGTGGGTCGGACCGTGGCGGCCCTGCATCCAGCCGAGGAGCTTGCGCTGAAAGTAAATCGCATACGTCACGAGACCGAGGACGACGAGAAGGAGCACGACGGCGCCGAGGGCGGCGGGCATCAGGCGTCCACCTCCCCGAGGACGATGTCGATCGAACCGAGGATGGCGATCATGTTGGCGACGTTTTCCCCGATGAGGAGCTTGGGCAGGATCTGAAGGTTGACGAACGACGGCCGCCGGAAGTGGATCCGGTACGGCTGCGGTTTTCCTTCGCTCACGATGTAGACGCCGAGCTCTCCCCGGGGCGACTCGACGCTCGTGTACACCTCCCCCGCCGGCGGCCGGATGAGCTTCGGCATCCTGGCCATGATCTCGCCGCCGGACGGAAATTGCCGCACCGCCTGCTTGACGATCCGCCGGGACTGCTCCATCTCCTCCAACCTCAGGAGATAGCGTGCCCAAAGATCGCCCTCGGTCCGGACCGGCACCTCAAACTCGAACCGGTCGTAGATCGAATACGGCTTCGCCTTTCGAACGTCGTACGCCACCCCCGTCGAGCGGAGGTTCACCCCGGTGAGTCCGTAGGCGATCGCCGTTTCCCGATCGATCCGACCGATCCCTTTGAGGCGCGCCTGGACGATTTCATTCCCGGTGACGAGGGTGTGGAATTCATCCAGCGCCCGCTCGAAGTCGTCGACGAAACGCTCCACGCGGCCGAGCCACCCCTCATCCGGGACGTCCCACTTCACGCCGCCGATCCGCATGTAGCTGTAGGTGAGCCGGGCGCCGGAGATTTCGGCAAAGAGCTGAAGGATCTTCTCCCGCTCCCGGAAGGCGTAGAGAAACGGCGTGATCGCCCCGAGGTCGAGGAGATAGGTGCCGAACCAGACGAGATGGCTCGCGATGCGATTGAGCTCCATGACGATGACCCGGAGGTACTCCGCCCGCTCGGGGATCTCGAGCCCCATGAGCGTCTCGACGGCGTGGACGAGGGCGTAGTTGCCGATCATCGCCGAGAGGTAGTCCATCCGGTCGGTGTAGGGGATGATCTGCGTGTAGGTGAGGTCCTCGGCGAGCTTTTCCGTCCCCCGGTGGAGATAGCCGATGACCGGCCGGGCGTCGACGATCGTCTCCCCGTCCAGGGTGACGACGAGGCGAAAGACGCCGTGGGTCGACGGATGCTGCGGCCCGACGTTTAAGACGAGCTCTTCGGTGCGGAGCGTCGCCACGCTTACACCCCCTCGTCGTGCGGCGCGTAATCTTTCCGGAGCGGGTGGCCGACCCAGTCGTCGGGAAGGAGGATGCGCTTCAAGTTCGGGTGCCCCTCGAAATGGAGGCCGAAGTGGTCGTACGCCTCCCGTTCCTGCCAGTCCGCCGCCGGATAGAGATCCGCCACCGACGGGAGGCGCGGGTCTTCCCGGGGGACGAACACCTTGAGGGCGACGGCGTGGCCGTGTTCCATCGACTGCAGGTAGTAAAAGACTTCCATCCGGTCCGGCGGCCGGTCGATGCCGTGGAGGGTGTTCAAAAAGTCAAAGCGAAACGCCGGTTCGTCCCGGAGGAAGGCGAGGACTGCCCGGAGCCGCTCCGGCGGCACGACGAGGAGGGGCGCCGGGCCGAGGTGCGGTCCGACGGACGCCTCGAGGATGGCCTCCGGTCCGACGGCGGTGCGAATGGCCGAAACCAGGCGTTCGAGAAGCGTCTCGGCAAGGGCCGCCTCAGCCACGGGCCGTCACCTCCCGCCCCCGCCGGGCCTCCGCCCGGATCTTCGCCCGGAGCTTTTGAAAGCCGTAGATGAGGGCGACCGGGCTCGGCGGGCAACCGGGAATGTAGACGTCGACCGGGACGATCTGGTCGACGCCCTTGACGACGCTGTAAGAACGGACGTACGGCCCGCCGGCGGTGGCGCAGCTCCCCATGGCGATCACCCACCGGGGCTCCGCCATCTGGTCGTACAGGCGCCTTAAAATCGGCGCCATCTTCTTCGTCACCGTGCCGGACACGATCATGACGTCCGCCTGCCGGGGCGAGTTCCGGAAAAAGATGCCGAAGCGGTCGGCGTCGAAGTGACTGCCGCTCGTCGCCATCATCTCGATGGCGCAGCAGGCGAGACCGAAGGTGAGCGGCCACGTCGAGTGGGACCGGGCCCAGGCGAGAACGTCTTCCAGGGTGGTAAAGAGAACGTTCTTCCGGAGGAGCGCCTCGGCCTGCGCCTCGCCGGCGACCGCCTCGAGCCCGAGGTCGAGGGGCCCGAGCACCGACGATTCATGCTCCGGTTTCAGTCCGGTCATTTCCATTCCAGCGCCCCCTTTCGCCAGGCGTAAAAAAGAGCAAACCCGATCAGACCGAGAAAGACGAGCCCTTCGACGAAGGCAAACGCCTTCGCCTGGCCGAAGGCGACGGCCCACGGATAGAGGAAGAGCACCTCGACGTCGAAGAGGACGAAGAGGAGGGCAATGAGGTAGTAATGCGCCCGGAAGCGGACGCGGCTCGTGCCGAACGGCTCGACGCCGCTTTCATACGTCGCGAGCTTCTCCGGATACGGCCGGTGGGGCCGGATCAGGCGGGCGAGGCCGAAGGCGACGAGCGGGAGCCCCACCCCGAGGGCGATGAACCAGGCGACGAGGAGGTAATCGCTCCAATAATGTGACTCCATTCACATACCCCTCCTCAGTTAAACACTTGTGACAGAGCGGCGACCGTTTTATTGACTATGTGCATTATATCACAGATGGATTCCCCAATTGAACATGCAAAAACCGCCGATCGCCTGCCGGCGACCGGCGGTCTGCCTTGCGCCGAAGCCCGGGTCCTCGAGCTCGGATCCGGCGCTCGTTTTGGGCGGTGAAACGCCGTTTTTCCGGATTGTGCCCTTTTTCTCGAGATGTCTTCCCCGCCGGGCCCTTCGCGCTTCTTTGCCGGTTGGGGTTCGTCCCTCTCGCCGGACGCGCCGGCAGCCGAACCCGAAGGCCGCCCGGAGCCCGGGCCGCCGCGCCGCTCGGTCTCCGGGCCGCTCTTCCCCGCCCCGAGGCGCAGGAGGGCCCGGGGCCGAGACACGTTCGATCCGCGCCTTACGCTCCGTCGCCGCCTCCGACTTCGAGGCGCATGAGGGCCCGCCGGAGGGCGAGCTCCGCCTTGACGTAGGCGATCTTCGCCTCGGCATCCGTCCGCCGGCGGGCCTCCTCCAGCGCCGCTTCCGCCCGGGCTTTCGCCCGGCGGGCCCGCTCGAGGTCGATCTCCTCCGGCAGCTCCGCCGCTTCGGCGAGGATCGTCGCCTCCGTCCCCCGCACTTCGAGGAAACCGCCGCTTACGGCGACGCGCATTTCCCGGCCGTCGGGAAAGGTGACCTTCGCCGGCGCGATGGCGAGGGCGGTGACGAAGGGGACGTGGTGGGCGGCGATGCCGAGGTCGCCCTCGACGCCCCGGACGGAGAGGAAGGTGACGTCGTCGGAGAAGACCTTCCGCTCCGGGGTAACGATCTCCAGGCGGAACGTGTTCATGAGACTTCCACCCGCTCGACGAGGGTCTTCGCCTTCTCGACCGCTTCGTCGATCGTCCCGACCATGTAGAAGGCCGCCTCGGGGAGGTCGTCGTGCTTGCCTTCGAGGATTTCTTTGAAGCTGCGGACGGTCTCCTTGACCGGGACGTATTTCCCTTTGAGGCCCGTAAACTGCTCAGCGACGTGGAACGGCTGCGAGAGGAAGCGCTCGATCCGCCGGGCCCGGTGGACGATGAGCTTGTCTTCGTCCGAAAGTTCGTCCATGCCGAGGATGGCGATGATGTCCTGGAGCTCCTTGTAGCGCTGGAGGATCCGCTGGACGCCCCGGGCGACTTCGTAGTGCTCCCGGCCGACGATGTTCGGGTCGAGGAGACGGGACGTCGAGGCGAGGGGGTCGACGGCCGGGTAGATGCCCTTTTCGGCGATGCGCCGCTCGAGGTTCGTCGTCGCGTCGAGGTGGGCGAACGTCGTCGCCGGCGCCGGGTCGGTGTAGTCGTCCGCCGGGACGTAGATCGCCTGGATGGAGGTGATGGAGCCCTTTTTCGTCGAGACGATCCGCTCCTGGAGCTGCCCCATTTCCGTCGCCAGCGTCGGCTGGTAGCCGACGGCGGACGGCATGCGGCCGAGGAGGGCGCTCACCTCGGAGCCGGCCTGGACGAAGCGGAAAATGTTGTCGATGAATAGAAGCACGTCCCGGCCTTCGTCGTCCCGGAAGTATTCCGCCATCGTCAGGGCGGCGAGGGCGACCCGGAGACGGGCGCCCGGCGGTTCGTTCATCTGGCCGAACACGAGAGCCGTCTTGTCGATGACGCCGGCCTCGATCATCTCGTGGTAGAGGTCGTTCCCTTCGCGGGTCCGCTCGCCGACGCCGGCGAAGAGCGAATAGCCACCGTGCTGGATGGCGATGTTGTTGATGAGCTCCTGGATCAGCACCGTCTTGCCGACGCCGGCGCCGCCAAAGAGACCGATCTTCCCGCCCCGAGGGTACGGGGTGAGGAGGTCGATGACCTTGATCCCCGTCTCGAAGATCTCATCGGCGGTCGAAAGGTCTTCAAACTTCGGCGCCGGCCGGTGGATCGGCCGGTATTCGAGGGGTTTGACCGGCTCTTTCTCGTCGATCTCTTCGCCGAGGACGTTGAACATCCGACCGAGGACCTGCGGTCCGACCGGAACGGAGATCGGCCGGCCGGTGTCCTTCACTTCCATCCCCCGGACGACGCCGTCGGTCGAGCTCATGGCGATGCAGCGGACGACGTTGTCGCCGAGGTGCTGGGCGACTTCGAGGGTAAGGCGGACGTCGATGCCCTCCCCTTCCTTGGCCTTGTGGTCGATGATGAGGGCGTTCAAGATGTCCGGCAGGTGCCCGTCGTCGAAGGCGACGTCGACGACGGGGCCCATGACGGCCACGACGCGTCCGGTGTGCACGTTCGACCCTCCCCCTTCCGGTCAGCGCGACGCCGCGAGGGCGTTTGCGCCGCCGACGATTTCGGCGATCTCCTGGGTGATCGCCGCCTGCCGCGCGCGGTTCAGTTCCAACGTGTAGCTTTCGATCATCTCCGCCGCCGCGTCCGTCGCGGCGCCCATCGCCGTCATCCGGGCGGCGTGCTCGCCGGCCTTGGCCTCGAGGAGGGCGTTGAAGATGAGCGCCTCGGCGTAGCGCGGAAGGAGCGCCGCGAGCACCCCCTCCGGCGACGGTTCGAACTCGTAGAGGGCCGGCGCCTCCGCCCGGCCGCCGTCCGGCCGGGCCCTCTCCCCGCCGGCGGATGCGCCCCCGTGAAGCGCCTCCTGGGTCAGGGGCAGGAGGCGGACGATCTTCGGCCGCTGGACGAGGGGACTGATGAATTCGTTGTAGACGAGGGTGAGGGCGTCGACCTCTCCGTCGGCAAAGAGGCGCACCGTCCGCTCGGCGAGGGCCTGGATGTCCGGGTACTCCGGAAAATCGCTCAAGCCGGTGATCTCGTCCCGGACGGGAAAGCCCCGCTTGACGAGGTAGTCCCGCCCTTTGCGGCCGATGGCGACGACGACGTAGGCTTCCCGGTCGAGGCCGGCGACTTCCCGGTGAAACGCCCGCAGGAGGTTGGCGTTGTAACCGCCGGCGAGCCCCCGGTCGGAGGTGATGACGACGTAGCCCCGGCGGCGGATCTCCCGTCCTTCGAGCATCGGATGGCGGACGCCGGCGGCGCCCCGGGCGATCGAGCGGATGATCTCCTGCATCTTTTCCGCGTACGGCCGGGAAGCCGCCGCCCGCTCCTGCGCCCGGCGGAGCTTGGACGCCGAGACGAGCTTCATCGCCTTGGTGATCTGCTGCGTGTTTTTGATGCTTCGGATGCGGGCCCGAAGCTCCCTGAGGCCCTTGGCCATCGAACCCCCCCTTCGGCCGGCTTACGCCTGGCCGGACGGCCGAAAGCCTTTTTTGAACTCGGCGATCGCCGCCTTGAGCTTGTCTTCGTCGGGGAGCTTTTTCGTCTCGCGGATCTCGTCGAGGAGCGCCTTCTGTTCCGCCTCGAAGTAGGCGATGAGCTCCCGCTCAAACCGCCGGACGTCGGCGACGGGGATGTCGTCGAGAAAGCCCCGGGTTCCGGCGAAGAGGGAGATGACCTGGTGTTCGATCGGCATCGGCTGGAACTGGTCCTGCTTCAAAAGCTCGACGAGCCGCTCGCCCCGGGCGAGCTGCGCCTGGGTCGCCTTGTCGAGGTCGGAGCCGAACTGGGCGAACGCCGCGAGCTCCCGATACTGGGCGAGCTCGAGGCGGAGCGTGCCGGCGACCTTCCGCATCGCCGGGATCTGCGCCGAGCCGCCGACGCGGGAGACGGAGCGGCCGACGTCGATCGCCGGCCGGATGCCGGCATGGAAGAGGTCCGACTCGAGGAAGATCTGGCCGTCGGTGATCGAGATGACGTTCGTCGGGATGTAGGCGGAGATGTCGCCGGCCTGCGTCTCGATGAACGGGAGCGCCGTGATCGAGCCGCCGCCCTTAGCGTCGGACAGCTTCGCCGCCCGCTCGAGGAGGCGCGAATGGAGGTAGAAGACGTCCCCCGGGTAGGCCTCCCGGCCCGGCGGCCGCCGGAGGAGAAGCGAAAGCTCCCGGTACGCCGCCGCCTGCTTGGAGAGGTCGTCGTAGACGATGAGGACGTGCTTGCCCTGGTGCATGAAATGTTCGGCCATGGCCACGCCGGCGTACGGCGCGAGATAAAGAAGCGGGGCCGGTTCGGAAGCGCTCGCGGTGACGACGATCGTGTAGTCCATCGCGCCGTACTTCCGGAACGTCTCGACGACCTTCGCCACCGTCGACTCCTTCTGGCCGATGGCGACGTAGATGCAGATCATGTCCTGGCCCTTTTGGTTGATGATCGCATCGACGGCGATCGCCGTCTTCCCCGTCTTCCGGTCGCCGATGATGAGCTCCCGCTGGCCCCGGCCGATCGGGATCATGGCGTCGATCGCCTTGATGCCGGTGAGCATCGGCTCCTTGACCGACTGCCGGTCGATGACGCCCGGCGCCGGCGACTCGACGGGGCGATAGCCTTCCGGCTCGATCGGCGGTCCGCCGTCGACCGGCTGGCCGAGGGGGTTGACGACCCGGCCGATGAGGTTCTGGCCGACCGGCACTTCCATAATGCGCTTCGTCCGCCGGACGACGTCGCCTTCCTTGATGTGCTGGTACGGCCCCATGATGACGGCGCCGACGCTGTCTTCGTTCAGGTTGAGCACCATGCCCATCGTGCCGCCGGGAAACTCGAGGAGCTCGCCGGCCATGGCGTTTTTGAGGCCGTGAATGAGGGCGATGCCGTCCCCGACCTGGATGATCGTGCCGACTTCGGCGACGTCGAGGGCGGTCTGGTATCGCTCGATCTGCTGCCTTAAAAGCGCGCTGATCTCTTCCGCCTTGATGGCGCTCATCGTCTCCCACCCTTCACCCGATCTTCCCGGGCTCCCGGGCGCCGGCGTCGGCGATGAGGCGGTCCTTCAGCTTCTCGAGCGCCCGGGCGATGCTCGCGTCGTACAGGCGCCCGTCGGCCTCGAGGACGAAGCCGCCGATGAGGCGCCGGTCGACGGTCGCCTCGAGCTCGACGCCCCGATAGCCCTGGGCCAGAAAGAGGGCTTCAATCTGCTCACGCACGCGCTCCGGAAGCGGCCGGGCGCTTCGGACGCGCACCCGAAGGCGCCCGTCCGCCCGGTCGACCTCCGCCCGAAAGGCGTCCGCCGCCGCGGGGAGGAGGGCCGCCCGACCGTGCTCGACGAGGAGGCGGACGAACCGGACGAGGCGCTCGTCGGCCCCTTCCAGCGCCCGTTCGAGCAGGGCCACCTTGTCTTCTGAGCGGACGAGGGGATGCCGGAGCCATTCGAGGGCGCCCGGCGTCTCACGGAGCCAGGTGACGACGTCGGTCAGACGTTCGACGGCCGGCCGGCGGGCCTCCGGCGGGAGCGCCTGGTAGAGGGCCCGGGCGTACCGCCGGGCGATCCGCTCATCCCGCCAGCTCATCGGAGGCCCCCCACTTCCTCCAGCACCCGTTCGGCGTACGCCCGCTCGGCCGCCTCGTCGACGGATTGTTCGAGGATGCGGCCGGCGATGAGGACGGAAAGGTCGGCCACCTCCCGCCGGAGGGCCGCCACCGCCCGGGCGCGCTCTTCTTCGATCGCCCGCCGGGCCTCTTCCCGGAGGCGAACGCTTTCTTCGTTGGCTTTGACGAGAAGCGCCTCGGCTTCTTTTTCCGCCATGTGCCGGGCGCGGGCGAGGATCGCCTCCGCCTCGGTCCGCGCTTCGGCAAGGCGGGCTTCGGCCTCCCGAAGCTTTTCTTCCGCCGCCCGCCGATCGGCCTCGGCGCCGGTGATGAGGTCATGGATGCGCTTTTCTCGCTTTTCCATGACGGAAAGAAGCGGTTTCAGCGCGTAGCGGCTCAAAAGGTACAGGAGGACGAGGAACGTCGCCAGGGTAAAGAGCATCGTGCCGAGCTCGAGGTTGATCCCGCCCTGGGCGTGGACTTCGGGCTGGGCCAGGAGCACGCCCAATCCTCCCTTCGCACATCGGTGCCATCGGTTTTGGCGGCGATAAAACGAGCGACCGCCTCAGGCGGTCGGCTCCGGACGGCCGTCAGCGGCCGAGGGTGAGGAAGGCGATGACGACGGCAATGATCGGAATCGCCTCGATGAGGCCAACGCCGATGAACATCGTCGTCTGCAGCGCGCCGCGGTACTCCGGCTGACGGGCGATCCCTTCGATCGTCCGGCTGATGACAAGACCGTTGCCCAAACTGGCGCCAAGGGCGGCCAGGCCGACGGCGATCGCAGCAGCAAGCACTCCCATGCTCATCGGGATCTCCTTTCTTCATCGTCTTTTTGAAATTGGTTTACGGGCTGAGGGGACGGGCCGCAAAACCCGCGGCGACGTCCGCTGGCCAGGGGCCGGGCGTCCGTTCCCTAGTGGGCCTCGGCCTTGTGGGCGATGTAGACCATCGCCAGCACGACGAAGACGAACGACTGGATCGCGCCGACGAAGATGCTGAACGCCTGCCAGACCATAAGCGGCACGGCGGCCAGAAGCATCGCCAGCACGCCGGCTTTGGCCGCCCCGGCGAGCAGGCCGAGGAGCACCTCGCCGGCGTAGATGTTGCCGTAAAGACGCATGCCGTGCGTCAGGGTGTTGGAAAACTGCTCGATCACGTTGATCGGAAGAAAGAGAAAATTGGGCTTCAAGTACGACCGCAGATAGCCGCCCCACCCGTGCTCCCGGATGCCGGAGTAGTGGGCGACGAGGAGCACCGCGATCGCGAGCGTCAAGGTCACGTTGGCGTCGGCCGTCGGCGACTTCCACCACTGGACGCCGCCGACGACGATGGCAAAGGGTAGCCCCAGCATGTTCGAGACGAAGATGAAGAGGAGGAGGGTCGTCGCGAGCAGGAGATAGCGCTCGCCGAGGCGGGGGTTCATGGCGCTCCCGATGATGCCCCGGACGAACTCGATCACCCACTCGAGGACGTTCTGCATCCCCCGGGGGACGCCGGTCGTGAGCCGTCGCGTCCCGAGGACGGCAAGGATGAAGACGATCGCCGCGGCGACGACGTCCATGAGCATCGTCGAAAGGTTAAAGCGCATCCCCATCCAGGTGACGATCGGCGCCGCATGGGTCACGCGTCTCACCTCCTTCGGGCGCCGGGTGGCAGGCGGCGCTGAAGCGACGCCGCGGCGGCCAGGAGGAACGGCACGGCCAGAAGCCCGGCCGCGTAGGCCCGGACGTCGATCGCCCCGCCGCTTCGGACGGCCAGCGCTGCGCCGAGGGCCGCCAGGGCAAAACGGAAGGCCGTCCCCAGCCCGCCACGGCCGGGCGCCTCGATCAGGCGGCGAACCCGCCCGGCGAGCTGGACGGCGTTCACAAGCCCGATCGCCGCCCCGAGGGCGAGGCCGAAGCTCACCGGCGGCCAGACGCCGGCGAAGCCGAGCAGAGCGACGGCCCCGGCAAGGGCAAAGAGGGCGGCGATCGCCCGGGGCACGCCGGCCGCCTCCATCTCATTCCCTCCCGCCGCCGGAATTCGGCCGGCGGTCATCGCCGAGGACCGCCATGAGGGTCCGCACGAGCAAAAAGATTCCGGCGGCAATCCCGAGGAGGATAAAGAGCAGCAAAAAAAGCGGCGCGACCCCCAGCCGGCGGTCCAATGCGGTACCGAGCCAGTAGCCGAGGAGGATCGGCCCGACGAGCTTGCCGCTCGCCTCCCCGACCAGCGCCATCAAGTGCCACGGGCTCGACGGACCGTCGGATCTGTCCAAGGCCGCACCGCCCTCCCCGCTTCACCGCCGTCGTGCGCGGAATTCGCGATGATCCTCACCAATCGTAGCGTATGGAACTTTGTTTGTCAACGCGACCGGGCGGGTCCCGGTCGGCCCGAGCCCCCTTCAACGGTGAACGTTTCGTGAACGGACGGGGCGAAACGGCGGCGGCGGCTCCGGCGCCTCGCCGAAGGCGTACCGGAGGGCGGCAACGATCCGCTCCGACGCCCGGCCGTCGCCGTACGGGTTCACCGCCGTCGCCATCGCCCGGTACGCCGCCTCGTCCGTGAGAAGCGTCCGGACCGCCGCCTCGATGCGGGCCTCGTCGGTGCCGACGAGCTTGAGCACGCCGAAAGCGACGCCCTCCGGCCGCTCGGTGACGTCTCGGAGGACGAGGACCGGCTTGCCGAGGGAGGGAGCCTCTTCCTGGATGCCGCCGGAGTCGGTGAGGATGAGGTGCGCCCGGGCCATGACGTTGTGAAAGGCGATCACGTCGAGGGGCGGGATGAGGTGCATCCGGGGGTGATCCCCGAGGACGGCTTCCGCCGCCTCCCGGACGACGGGGTTCGGGTGCACCGGATAGACGACGGCGACGTCGCCGAACGCGTCGACGATCCGGCGGACGGCCCGGAAGATCCGCCGCAGGGGGGCGCCCCAGTTTTCCCGCCGGTGGGCCGTGAGAAGGAGCATCCGCCGGTCCCCGACCGCCTTCAGCACCGGGTGGTGAAAGTCCGACCGGACCGTCGTCTTCAGGGCGTCGATGACGGTGTTCCCGGTGATGAAGATCCGCTCCGGCGGCTTGTTTTCCCGGCGGAGGGCCTCCGCCGCCCGCTCCGTCGGAGCAAAGTGATAATCGGCGAGGACGCCGGTGAGCTGCCGGTTCATCTCTTCGGGATAAGGGGCGTACTTGTCGTACGTCCGGAGGCCTGCCTCGACGTGGCCGACGGCGACCTTCCGGTAAAACGCCGCGAGCGCCGCGGCAAACGTCGTCGTCGTGTCGCCGTGGACGAGGACGACGTCCGGCGTCCAGTCGTCGAGGACGTCCAGGAGCCCCGTGAGCGCCCCGACGGTGATATCCTGAAGCGTCTGGCCGGGCCGCATGAGATCGAGGTCGTAATCCGGCCGAAGGCCGAAAATCTGAAGCACCTGATCGAGCATCTCCCGATGCTGGGCGGTGACGGCGACCCGGGTCTCCCAGCGGGGAACCGCCCGGAGGGCGAGGACGAGCGGCGCCATCTTGATCGCCTCCGGCCGGGTGCCGAAGACGACGAGGAGGCGCCGGCGGGCCGGGGCGGTCATTTCGTTCCGAACAGGCGATCGCCGGCGTCGCCGAGCCCCGGGACGATGTAGCCGTGCTCGTTCAGCCGCTCGTCGACGGCGGCGACGTACAGGTCGACGTCCGGGTGGTCCGCCTGCAAGCAGGCGATCCCTTCCGGCGCGGCGATGAGCGCCATGAGCTTGATCGACCGGGCGCCGCGGTTTTTCAAGACCGCGATCGAGTGGGACGCCGAGCCGCCGGTGGCGAGCATCGGGTCGAGAACGATGAGCTCCCGCTCCGCGATGTCGCTCGGGAGCTTGACGTAGTATTCGACCGGCTTTAGGGTCTCCGGATCGCGGTAGACGCCCATGTGGCCGACCTTGGCCGTCGGGAGGATCTTGAGCATGCCGTCGACCATGCCGAGGCCCGCCCGGAGGATCGGGATGAGGCCGATCTTCCGACCGCTTAAGACCCGCGTCCGGGCCGGCGCCACCGGCGTCTCGACGACGATTTCTTCCAGCGGGAGGTCCCGGGTGATCTCATAGGCCATGAGCATGGCCACTTCGTTCATCAGTTCGCGAAATTCTTTCGTTCCCGTCCGCCTGTCGCGGATGAAACTGAGCTTGTGCTGGATGAGGGGATGATCGAAGATGTGCACTTTGCCCATCGCGCGGCCTCCATCGCCTGAGGTCTTGACCATTATAGCAGATCTCCCCCACAATGGAAAAAACGCGCCGGACGCCGGCGCAGGGAGGAGGCCCGCGCGGATGGAGCGGATGGTTGAGCGGGAAGAGCGAAACCGGGACGCCCGGGAGGCCCCCGGCGCGAAGACGGCGGGCGGGCCGATCGTCGCCCTCGAGGGGGTGAGCGTCGTTCGGGACGGCCGGCCGCTCCTTCAGGACGTCACCTGGCGGGTCGCCCCCGGGGAGCGGTGGGCCGTTCTCGGCTTAAACGGCGCCGGCAAATCGACGCTCCTTCGGCTTCTGTCCGGGCGGCTTTTTCCGACCCGCGGAACCGTCCGGCTGTTCGGACACCGCCTCGGGACGGTGCCGGTCGAGGCGCTTCAGGCGAAGATCGGCTGGATCGGCGGGGAACTGAAGGAGGCGTTCGGCCCCGAGTCGCCCCGGGAGATCGTCGCTCTGGGCCGCCGAGGCGCCGTCCGGCCGCCGGAGCGGCCGGCGCCGGCCGTCCTTGCCGCCGCCGGCGAGACCCTCGCGGCGGTCGGTCTGGACGGGGCGGCGATGGACCGGCCGTACGCGACGCTTTCCGACGGCGAGCGGGCCCGGACGCTCCTCGCCCGGGCTCTTTTTTCCGACCCGGCGCTTTTCGTCTTCGACGAGCCGACGGCGGGGCTCGACCTCTTCGCCCGGGAGGCGCTCCTTGAGACGATCGACCGGCGCCTTTCGCAGACGAACGGCGCCGCCGTCTACGTCACCCACCACCTCGAAGAGGTGCTCCCGCTCTTCGATCGGGTGCTCCTCCTCAGGCGGGGCGAGGTCTTTTTCGCCGGCCCCCGGTCGGAGGCGCTGACCGAAGGGCGGCTCCGGGCGTTTTACGGGCGGCCCATCCGGCTCTACCGTTTCGGCGACCGCGTCTGGGCGCTGCCGGAAGCGCCGGCCCATCCGGAGGCGCCGACCGGGCGCTGAGGCGGAGGGCGACAACCAAAAAAGCGGCCCGCCGGCCGCCGCGCCCTCCGGCGCTTCCGACGGACCGCAGGCCCTCCGGCCGGCCCGTCCGGGGCGCCCGCCGAGGCGCGGCGCCGCGGGGCGCCGGCGGGCGGTGCCTCAGAGGCGGTAGCCCGGCACGAGGGCGTCGTACAGCGGAAAGCGCTCGACGAGGGCCTGAACCCGCCGCCGGGCTTCTTCTTCGGCGCCGGGCCGGGGCTCCGGCGTGAGGACGAGGTCGAAAAGCTCGGCGATCTCGTCCATCGCCGCCTCGTCCATCCCCCGCGTCGTCACCGCCGCCGTCCCGACCCGAAGGCCGCTCGTCGTGTTCGGCTTTTCGGGGTCGAAGGGGATGGCGTTTTTGTTCGTCGTGATGCCGACGGCATCAAGGCGCGCCTCGGCTTCCCTGCCGGTGAGGCCGCGGTTCCTGAGATCGATGAGGATGAGGTGGTTGTCGGTGCCGCCGGAGACGAGGCGAAAGCCCCGCGCCCTAAGCGCCTCGGCGAGCCGCCTGGCGTTTTTGACGACCTGCTCGCTGTAGCGCTTGAACGCCGGCTGAAGGGCTTCGCCCAGGGCGACCGCCTTGGCGGCGATGACGTGCATGAGGGGCCCGCCCTGGATGCCGGGGAAGAGCGCCTTGTCGATCGCCTTCGCGTAGCGCTCCCGGGAGAGGATCAGCCCGCCCCGGGGACCCCGAAGCGTCTTGTGGGTCGTCGTCGTGACGGCGTCGGCGTAGGGCACCGGGCTCGGGTGGATGCCGGCGGCGACGAGGCCGGCGATGTGGGCCATGTCGACCATGAAGAGGGCGCCGACGGCGTCGGCGATCTCCCGAAAGCGGGCGAAGTCGATGATCCGGGGATAGGCGCTCGCGCCGGCGACGATGAGCTTCGGCCGATGCTCCTCGGCGAGGCGGTAGACGGCGTCGTAGTCGATCGTCTCCGTCTCGGGGTCGACGCCGTAGGCGACAAAGCGGTACAGCTTCCCGGAAAAATTCACCGGGCTCCCGTGGGTGAGGTGCCCGCCGTGGGCGAGGTCCATGCCGAGGACGGTGTCTCCCGGCTCGAGGAGGGCGTGGTAGACGGCCATGTTCGCCTGGGCGCCGGAGTGGGGCTGGACGTTCGCGTGCTCGGCGCCGAAGAGCGCCTTCGCCCGCTCCCGGGCGAGGTCTTCGACGACGTCGACGTACGTGCAGCCGCCGTAGTAGCGCCGGCCGGGGTAACCTTCGGCGTATTTGTTCGTGAGCACCGTGCCCATCGCTTCGAGGACGGCCGGGGAGACGAAGTTTTCCGAGGCGATGAGTTCGAGGTGAGACCGCTGCCGCTCAAGCTCCTGTTGAATCGCCCGGAAGACGTCCGGATCCTGGGCCCTTAACTGTTCCACGCGTCCTCTCCCTTTCCGGCCCCGGCGGAAAAAGCCGGGGCGCTCGATGGATGGCGTCGCGCCGAAGCGGCCGCCTTCGCCCGGCGGAGCCGGCTTGGGCGAGCCGGGCGGCCCCGGCCGCTTATCGGGGCTCCGGGTAGCGGGCCCGCGGCCCGCCGATGAGCTTCGGCCGACTGTAGGCGAGGGTCATCCGGGCGGCCCCGACGGTCCGCCGGGGCGGCCGAAACGGCACGACGACGGGTTTCAGATGCATCCCGATCAGCGTCTCGCCGATGTCGAGGCCGGCGTCGGCCCGGACGGCCTCGACGCAGACCGCCTCCGGCAAGAGGTCGTAGGCGGCGGTGGCGAGGGCGCCGCCGGCCTCCGGCACCGGCCGGACGGTGACTTCTTCGAGGCCGAACGCCTCCAGCGTCTCCCGCCGGACGACCAGGGCCCGGTTGAGGTGCTCGCAGCACTGGTAGGCCGTATGAAACCCGTGGTGTTCCCGAACGGCTTCCACCGCCCGGACGATCGCCTCCCCGTAGGCGAGGGTCGGCCGCTTCCCGATCGGCCCGCCGGCGATCTCGCTCGTGCTCGCCCCGACGACGAAGAGGTGCTTCGGCCCGAGGGGGCGCCGCTCGAGGAGCGCCTTCAGGGCTTCGGCGACCGCCGCCTCGATCTCCCGGACGAGATCGGCGCCGGGGCCGGGATCGGCGGCGTTCGGGCCGGCTTCCGCCGCCGGATGCGGCGGGCGCTCCGCCGTCATCGCCCCGTCGCCCCCTCGCTTCGGGCCTCCCGGGCGGCGATCTTTTCGATCCGGCGGGCGTGACGCCCCCCTTCAAACGGCGTCTCCAGCCAGACGCGGACGATCTCCTTGGCGAGATCCGAGCCGAGGAGGCGGCCGCCCATCGTGAGGACGTTCGCGTCGTTGTGGGCGCGGGTCGCCCGGGCCGAAAAGAGGTCGTGGACGAGGGCGGCCCGGACGCCCGGCACCTTGTTGGCCGCGATGGCCATGCCGATGCCGGTGCCGCAGAGAAGGATGCCCCGGTCGACCTCGCCCCGGGCGACCATCTCCGCGACGGGAAAGGCGTAGTCGGGGTAATCGACGGCGTCTTCCGACGTCGTGCCGACGTCGATCACCTCGTGGCCGAGGGACTGAACGTACGCCTTGAGGATTTCCTTCAGGCGAAAGCCGCCGTGATCAGCGCCGAGGGCGATGCGCATCGAATCCCCCTTCGGGCGAGCGACGGATCCGGCGGGGCCGGCCGGATCGCCATCGCCGCGGTCTTTCGCGTCATTATACCACACTTCCCGGAGGGCGCCGAAGAGCGCCTGCAGGGTTTCGGCGGTCCGTTCGTAGGCGGCCCGCCCGAGGCCGAACGGATCGGAGAGGTCGCCGACCCGAAGGGGCGCCCGACCGGCGGCCGTACGGTGCGCGTCGACCCACGCCCCGAGCACAAACGTCTTTTCGGCATGTTCGGGGAACCGCCGGACGAGGACGTCCCGCTGGGCTTCGGTCATGGTGAGGACGACGTCGGCCCAGGCGAGGGCTTCGGCGTCGAGGGGCCGGGCGAGGTGGTCGTCGAGGGTGGCCCCGTACGCTTTGACGACCGCCCGGGCGTCGTCCGACGCCGGCGCCCCCGGCCAGGCGGCGAGCCCCGCCGAGCGAAACTCCGCCGCCTCGCCGAGGAGACGTCGGGCGAGGGCTTCGGCCATCGGCGAACGGCACGTATTGCCGGTGCAGACGAAAAGGACGCGCTTCGGCCGCATCGTCCCCCTCCTTCATGGCGCGAACGCCGGGAAGATGCAAATCCATGGCACGAACCGCCGGCGACGGAGCCGAGTCCCATTCCGGCCGTCGGCGGCGTGAACCGGAAACATCGCGGGGGCACCGCACCCGGCCGCCCCCGGGACCGAGGCCGGGGCCGGCGCCTCACTCCGGCGCCGGCGCGGCGGGCGCCGCGTCTTTTCCTGGAAAAGGGGGGTCGCCGGCTGCTTTCCGCACGCGGTTCATCACCGCCCGGAAGAGGCCGGTCTCCGGCAGGCGGACGAAAAATGCCCGGGAGGCCGCCTCCGGCCGGAGCGAGCGAAAGGCGCCGTAAAGGGCCGCCGCCACCGTCTCCGGTTCGGACCGGCGTCCGACGATCACCCAGAGGAGCCGGTCGGAAGGGACGCCTGCCGCGGCGAGGAGCGCCCGGAGGCGGGCGGCGTCCTCCTCCGTCGCGATGACCGCCGGCGGCGGTCCGGAGACGGCGAGGGCCGCCCGCAGGGCCTCGACGGCCGCCTCCGCCCCGTCCTCGAGGTCGAGGAGGGCGAGGGGGACGTCCGGCGCATAGTGCCGGTACTTCATCCCCGGCGACCGGGGAGCCTCTCCGTCCCGGAGCGGGGCGGCGGGATCGACGACGGCGCCGTCGCCGAGGACGGCCTCAAGCATCTCGACGGTCACGGCGCCGGGGCGAAGGACGACCGCCGGGCGGCGGGTGACGTCGAGGACCGTCGACTCGAGCCCGATGCCGGCCGGGCCGCCGTCGACGACGGCGTCGATGCGGCCGGCGAGGTCTTCGAGAACGTGGGCCGCCGTCGTCGGGCTGGGCCGTCCGGAGCGGTTGGCGCTCGGCGCCACGATCGGGGCGCCCGCAGCCCGGATGAGCGCGCGGGCGACCGGATGGGCCGGGATGCGGACGGCGACGGTCGGCAGGCCGGCGAGGGCCGCCGGAGCGACGGTCCCCCGGGACGGGAGGACGAGGGTGAGCGGGCCCGGGGCATAGCGGGCCCACAGCCGCCAGGCCTCCGGCGGGATGTCCCGGGCGACGCGGGCGGCGTCTTCGGCGGCGGCGAGGTGGACGATGAGCGGGTTGTCCGCCGGCCGGCCTTTGGCGGCAAACAGATTCGCCACCGCCCGGGCGTCGGTGGCGACGGCGCCGAGGCCGTAGACGGTCTCCGTCGGAAAGGCGACGAGGCCGCCCCGCCGGAGGATCGCGGCCGCCTCCCGGATCGCCGGCGCCGTGAGCAGTTCGGTTTCCCGGGCATGCGGTTCGACGACGAGGACGCGGGTCACGGTCATCCGGCGGCCGGGAACCCCGGCCGTCCCGTCCCCTCCTTTCAGAGCCGAGCATCCGGCGCCGGGCGTCAGAGCACCCGGAAGACGGCGTGGATCGCCCGGAGGGCCGAAAGGTCTCTCAGGCGCGTGAGGGCGGCGTCCAGGGCGGCCTGCGTCGCGGCGTGGGTGATGATGAGGATGTCCGCCGTGCGGGCCGCCGGGTCGGGCACCTGGACGATCCGCTCGATGCTCACGTCGCTTTCCGAAAGCGTTCGGGCGATGTGGGCGAGCACGCCGGGCGCGTCGTCGACCGTCAGGCGGAAGAAGTAGCGGCCGACGATCTCCGCCGGCGTCTTCAGACGCTTCGGCCGAAGCGGCCGGCCGAGGCGTTTGCCCGAGACGCCGAGCAGCATGTTTTTGATCACCGCGACGACGTCGCTCATGACGGCGGTGGCCGTCGGGAGGGAGCCGGCCCCCTGGCCGTAAAACATCGTCTCGCCGACCGCCTCCCCGTGGACGAAGACGGCGTTGAAGGCGTCGCTCACGTTGGCCAGCGGATGATCTTTCGGCACGAGGGTCGGCTGCACGGCGATCTCGACGGAGCCGTCGTCCCGGATCGCCGTCCCGAGAAGCTTCACGGTGTAACCGAACTCGTCGGCATAGGCGATATCCTTCCGGTCGAGCCCCCGGATGCCCTGGACGGCGACGTCGTCGAGGGCAATCGGCATGTGAAAGCCGAGGGTCGCCAGGATGACCATCTTCCGGGCGGCGTCGAGGCCGTCGACGTCGCTCGACGGGTCGGCTTCGGCGTAGCCCAGGGCCTGCGCTTCCCGGAGCGCCTCGTCGAACGAGCGGCCCTGACGACTCATCTGGGTGAGGATGTAGTTCGTCGTGCCGTTGATGATGCCGTAGATGCGGGTGATGCGGTCGGACGCAAACCCGTCCATCAGGGTGCGGATGATCGGAATGCCGCCGCCGACGCTCGCCTCAAAGTACAGGTCCGCCCCGTGCTCCCGGGCGACGGCGAGAAGGTCGGCGCCGTAGAGCGCCATGAGGTCTTTGTTGGCGGTCACGACGTGCTTGCCCCGCCGGAGCGCCTCGAGGACGAGCGTCCGGGCCGGTTCGAGGCCGCCGATCACTTCGACGACGATCCGGATCTCCGGATCGTCCAGGATGACCCCCGGATCGGTCGTGAGCACCTCCGGCGGCACCTTCACCGGGCGTTCCTTCGCCGGGTCCTGGACGAGGATGCGCTTGACGACCAGCCGCTGACCGAGTTCCGCTTCCAGCTCTTCGGCGTGTTCGGCGATCAGCCGGACGACGCCGGATCCGACGGTGCCGAATCCCAGCAGGCCGACGGCAACCGGGGCCGGTTTCCCTCCCACTGCCGTACCTCCTCGGTGTACACTTGTTTTTATTTTGTGGACATTATAGCCGAAAAACCGGCCCGGCGCAAGCCGGACCGGCACGGACGCTCCTTTTGGACCCTGGGCGGCCGCCACGACGCCAACCTTCCCCTCCGGGCGCCCCGGCGGCCGGCCCCCGGGACGTCCATCACGACCGGAACCGCGCCCACCAGGCCATGAGCCGTTCGAGGAAAAAGAAGCGGACCTCAAAGCCCGTGCCGCCGCTTTCACCGGCTTCCTTTGAAGCGGCGTCCGAGGTGCCCGGCGGAGAGCCGGCGAAAGCGCCGGCCGGGGCGCCATGCGCGCCGCCCGCCGCCGGTGTGGTCCCGCCGACCGCCTCCGCACCGCCCTTAGGCGCCGTCGGCGCGGCCGCGCCGTCTTTCGCCCCGGCCTTTCCCGGGCCTTCGGTCGGCGGGGCGGCGAGGGCCTTGGGCCGCACCGCTTCCCGGGTGAGGCAGAGGGACGGAAAAAAGACACACCAGAGGTTGTGGCCTCGGCCGGCGCCGAGGGTGACGACGAGGGCCTCGGTGTCGCCGGCCGGAAGCCACCGGTCGCCGAACGGCTTGGCCGGAAACGGCTGGCGGCCGAAGGCGATCCGGGCGCCGTACGGGGCTCCGTTTTCCCTAAGGACCCGCTCGACGGACGCGGCGACGGCCGGGAGCGATCGGAGGACGGCCTGGCGGACGGCGGCAGGCCCCTCCGCTTCCGCTTCAGAGACGGCCGGCGCGAGGACGGCGAGGACGGCGGCGGCGGCGGCGGCTTTGATCGCCTGATCCCGCGGGTGATCACTGTGGGCGACGACGCGAAGCCGGATCGCCTCCGGCGGAAGCGCCGGGTGGAAAGCGGCAAGGAAGGCGGCGAAAAAAAGCCATAAGGCCCAACCGGCGGGCCCGAGCGCCTGCCGGCGGGATCGATGAAGCCAGACGACATCGAGCTGAGGACGATCCATCCGTTCTCCCTCCCGCCTCCAGTCTCGCCAGCGGCGGGAGGGCGTTATACGCCGACGCCAAAACGGCGCCCCGCCGGGGCGAAAAAGGCGGCGAGGCGGGTGTCATGCCGCGACTCGGGCGGCGCCGTCACGGCGCCCGTCCGAAGACGTACCGGTCGAGGCCGCGAAAATCCGGCCGGACGCTGAGCTCCCGAACCCCGGCGGCCCGAAGGAGGGCGAGGGCGGCCGCCGCCTGCCCGGCGCCGATCTCCAGGGCGACGAGGCCGCCGGGGCGGACGAAGGCGGCGAGACGGGCGGCGATGAGGCGGTAGAAGGCGAGGCCGTCGGGGCCGGCAAAGAGGGCGCCCGGCGGCTCGAAGCGGGCGGCCGGAGAGACGGCCGCCCCTTCCGGCACGTACGGCGGGTTGGCGACGAGGACGTCGGCCGGCGCCGGCGGGACGTACGCCTCGATCGACGCCAGGGCGATGCGGACCCGCAACCGTACGCCGAGGCGGCGGGCATTTTCCCGGGCGTAGAGGACGGCGACGGGGCTTTGGTCGATGCCGGTCACGGTCCAGGTCGGGCAGCGCCGGGCGAGGAGGACGGCGATCGCGCCGCTTCCGGTGCCGAGGTCGAGGGCCGTCCGAAGTTCGGCGCACGCCGGCTCCGCCGCGACGAGCTCGACGAGCCCTTCCGTCTCCGGCCGCGGGACGAGCACCCCCGGCCCGACGGCAAGCTCTTCCCCGGCAAACGGCGCCGTCCCGACGACGTAGGCAAACGGCTCGCCCCGGGCGAGCCGCCTGAGCAGGCGAAAAAACGCCGCCCGGGGGACCGTCGGCGCCGGATCGACGAACCGCCGGGCGAAGGCCGTCCCATCGAGGCCGAGGAGATGCCGGAGGAGCCACGCGGCGACCTGATCCGCGTCGAGGTCCGGCCGGCCGGCGAGGCGCGCCCGGGCGATGCGATACGCTTCGGCAACCGAAAGCTGATCACGCACCGCCGAACCGCCCCTCAGGCGCCTTCCATCGCCGAAAGTTTGGCCGCCCGCTCGTGAAGGAGGAGCGGTTCGATGATGAGGTCGAGCGCTCCTTCGAGGACGGCGTCCAGCCGGTGGAGCGTGAGCCCGATCCGGTGGTCGGTGACGCGATTCTGCGGAAAGTTATACGTCCGGATCCGCTCGCTTCGCTCCCCGGTGCCGACGGCGGCCTTCCGGGTCTTGGCGAGCTCGGCCTCCTGCTTTGCCCGCATCCGTTCATAAAGCCGCGCCCGGAGGATCTTCATCGCCTTTTCCTTGTTTCGGTGCTGAGAGCGCTCGTCCTGGACGCTCACGACGATGCCGGTCGGCAGGTGGGTGATGCGGACGGCGGACATCGTCGTGTTCACCGACTGGCCGCCGGGGCCGCTCGAGGCGAACGTATCGATCCGAAGGTCTTTTTCGTGGATTTCGACGTCGACGTCCTCGACTTCCGGCAGCACCGCCACCGTCGCCGTCGACGTGTGGATGCGGCCGCCGGATTCGGTGACCGGGACCCGCTGCACCCGGTGCGCCCCCGATTCGAATTTGAGCCGGCTGTACGCCCCGCGGCCCTGAATCAGGCAGACGATTTCCTTGATGCCGCCGAGGTCGGTGTAATGGGCGTCGAGCACTTCGACCTTCCAGCCCTTGGCCTCGGCGTAACGGCTGTACATGCGAAACAGATCGGCGGCAAACAGCGCCGCCTCTTCCCCGCCGGCGGCGCCTCGGATCTCGAGGATGACGTTTTTGTCGTCATTCGGGTCCTTCGGCACGAGGAGGCTCCGGAGCTCCGCTTCCGCCCGCTCGAGGGCGTCTTCGATCGCCGAAAGCTCCTCCTTGACGAGCTCCCGCCAGGCGTCGTCGTCCGCCGCCTCGAGAAGGGCCCGGGTCTCCTCCCGCCGGGCGACGAGATCGCGGTACGCCCGGTAAGCGGCGACGGTCGGTTCGAGCTCCGCCGCCTCTTTGGCGAGCTTTTGATAGCGGGCCGGATCGGCGAGGACCGACGGGTCGGCGAGCTCCGCTTCAAGCGCTTCAAAGCGCCGGACGATCGCCTCCAAGCGTTCGAACACCGGTCTCCCCCCGCTCCCGATCATCGGCGACCCCCGCGCCGCCGCGGCGCGGAGGTGAATCGATAACTTTTTTATGATATAAAAAAAGCCTTCCGAAGGCAATCTATGTAAAATGTGCACGACCCGGCGGTCGTGCACGGGCCCCGGCCGTTACCGGGCGGCCGGCGCGAGGTGACGGTTGAGATAATCGATGTCGCTCCGGTAGCGGGTCACGTCCGGCGTGCCGCGGAGCCGCTCGCCGAGGGTGCCGATCCGCTGCATCAGGCCTTTGTCCGAGGTGACCCGGATGTTGTACTCCGGATAGGCCCGGGCGACCCGATCGGCGGCCATCCGCTCGATCTGGAGGGCCTGATCCCGCGGGACGGCGTCGCCGATGTCCAGGCCGACGTACGCCGTGTTGCCGACGATGACCGCCGTCGCCCGGTTGACGCCGGGGACGGAGGCGGCGGTGCCGGCCATCCGCGTCGCCACCGCGTTCAGATCCGGGAGGGCGTTCGGATTCGGCGTCCCCCACGGTCCGGGCGACGGAACTCGCTCGCCGGTCGCCGTCGGCCGCATGCCCGGCGTCCGGGCGGGCGGATAGGCCGTCTCCGGCGCCGCGGGGGCGCCGGGGGTGACCCGGGCTGCGCCGTCCGGGACGATCGGCGTCGCCTGCGGCGCCGTGCCGCGGTAGGTCACGTCGGTCGGCGTCCGCTCGCCCATGCCCGTCGTCGACTGCTGAGGCGTGCAGGCGGCGAGGGCGGCGGCCAGGCCCAGGGCGGCCAGGGGAAGGAGCGGCTTTTTCATCGCCTGTTCCACCTCCTCGCCCTTAGCATGGCTCGCCGCCGGGCGGCGGTTGAGGCGATCTTCTTTCCAGCGCCGCCGTGGCACCGGCGCCGGCGCAAACGGCACCGCAGGCAAAAAAAGCCGCCGGGTGCGGCCGGTCGAGCCCGCTCCCGGCGGGTCAGGACGGCAGGTTGTACTTTTTCCGGAACCGGTCGATCCGGCCGCCGGTGTCGACGAACTTCTGCTTGCCGGTGAAAAAGGGGTGGCACGCCGAGCAGATCTCGACCCGGAGCACCGGCTTGACCGAGCCGGTCTCAAACGTGTTGCCGCACGAGCAGATGACGACGGCCTTCTGATAGGTCGGATGGATGTCCTTTTTCATGCCTTCACCTCCTCGCCGCCCGAGGCGGGGTCCCGGAACGTCCGTCGCGGATCCTTCGAGCAAACGGCCTTCATTATACCACGGTCCCGACGGCACCGCAAGGGACCGGTCCCGGCCCCCGATCCCCTCGCGAGGCTCCGTCGCCCGAGCCGGTCCGCCTCGCCGGAGGCCGACCGATCCCGGCCCGGGCGGGGTCACCCCCCGGACGGCCGTGCGGCCCCTGTCCCGGCCCACCCCGCGGACCGGAGCAGGGGCAGGGGATCGAGGGGACGGTCGTTCTGCCGGATTTCGAAATGAAGGTGGATGCCGGTCGCATGCCCCTCGGCGCCCATGAGACCGATCGGCTCTCCGGCGCGGACCAACTCTCCTTCCCGGACGAAGCGCCGGGCGAGGTGGGCATAGGTCGTCTCCAGGCCGTCGCCGTGGGCGAGGATGATGAGGTTGCCGTAGCCGCCGGCAAGGCGGCCGCTCAGCCGCACGATGCCGGATCGGGCGGCCCGGATGATCCGATCCCCCCGCGCACTCACGAGATCGACGCCGTAGTGAAACCGCCCCCACCGGGGACCGAACGGACTCGTCACCCGCGGCGCCTCCACCGGCCAGAGAAAGGGGACCGGCCCGGCGACGGCCGGGGCGTCGTTCGCCGGAAGGGCCGCCGCTTCCCGGGACGCCTCCCCGGCCGAAAGCGCCGCCCCGTCTCCCGGCGGCGCCGGTATGCCGGCGGCCGGCCGCCGGGCGCCGGTCGGGTGAACGGGGGGGCCGTAGGTCGGCGCCGCCTCCTGACGCCGCGGCTCCGGCCGGCCCGCCGGGACCACCGGAAAGCGCGCCGCGAGGTGGCGGTAGCGCACGTTCGCGGCGACGGCGGCCGGCTTTGCCGGAGCGTCCGGTCCCGGCGAAGCCGGCGCCGGGCGAGCGGAAGGGGCGGCGCCCTTCGGCGGCGCCGGACGGACGGGATAGCCGGCGGCGGCCGGCCTCTCGACGACAGCGTCCATCGGGACGTCCGTCACCGCCCGCACCTCCTTCGGCCGAACCGTCTTCGGCGGACTCAGCGGACGACGAAGTCGGGCTTCCGTTCCAGCCGGTGCTCCGCCTCGATGAAGCGGATCGTTCCGGATTTGTACCGCATGACGACGGAGTGCGTCCGGGCCGACGTGCCGGTAAAGCGCACCCCGCGAAGGAGCTCCCCGTCGGTGACGCCGGTGGCGGCGAAGATCGCGTCGTCGCCTTTGACGAGATCGTCGAGGGCGAGGATGCGCCGCTCGTCGGCGATGCCCATCGCCCGCATCCGCCGCCGCTCCTCGTCGCTTTGCGGCACGAGGCGGCCTTGAAAATCGCCGCCCAGGCACTTCAGGGCAACGGCGGCGATGACGCCTTCCGGCGCGCCGCCGATGCCGAAGAGGATGTCGATGCCGGATTCGGGAAAGGCGGTGTGGATCGCGGCCGACACGTCGCCGTCCGGGATCAGCTTGATGCGGGCGCCCGCCCGGCGGATCTCCTCGATCAGCCGGGCGTGCCGGGGCCGGTCGAGGACGACGGCGACGACGTCCTCGACGTCCTTGCCGAGGGCCCGGGCGACGGCCTTCAGGTTTTCTTCCACCGGCGCGTCGAGGTGCACCGCCCCCCGGGCCTTCGGACCCACGGCGATTTTTTCCATGTACATGTCCGGCGCGTGCAGGAGATTGCCCCGATCCGCGACGGCGACGACGGCGAGGGCGTTCCACGTGCCGTTCGCGACGATGTTCGTCCCCTCCAGCGGATCGACGGCGACGTCGACCTCCGGCGCGCCGGGGATGTCCATGCCGAGCCGTTCGCCGATGTAGAGCATCGGCGCCTCGTCCATCTCCCCTTCGCCGATGACGACGACGCCTTTCATCGGCACCGTGTCGAAGACGGTCCGCATCGCCTTCGTCGCCGCCTCGTCCGCTTCGTGCTTCTTGCCGCGGCCGAGCCAGCGGGCCGAAGCGATCGCCGCCGCCTCCGTCACCCGGACGAGTTCTAACGTGAGGCTTCGCTCCATCTCCGGCACCTCCCCCGTGCGTTCCGGCCTGTTACGGTTCGACCGGTTCTCGCGCTCGGCGGCCCGGCCCTACGACCGCGATCCGGCGGCCTTCTCCCCGCCCTCCGTCGCCCGGCGGGCGGCCGCCCCGAGCCGCAGGATGCCGGCGTAATACAGCGCGATGCCGATGAGCTCCGTCAAGGGCAGGACTTCCGGCAGGGCGACGTATTTGGCCAGCACCCCGCCGGAACTTAAGACAAGGGCGGCGGCAAAGATGATGAGAAAGCCGTCTCGGCGCGTCTGCCACCAGGAATACGCCGCGCTCCCGAGCAAGATGAGTCCGCCGACGGCGGAAAGGAGCGGGCTGAAGATCCGCACCGAACCCGGCATGAACTCGCCGCCGACCGGCCCCTTCATCGTCCAGATCGCCGGGTCGACCGGCGCCGCGATCAGCGCGACGAGGAAGGCGGCGGAAAGGAGGACGGCGGCGATGAGGTACCCGCGGCTCAGCCAGTTCGACCCGCGGGCATACAACGTCCCGGCGGCCATGAAGGCGACGAGGGCGATCGCCGGGAAGTAATAAATCTTGTACATCACCGGGTTCCATCCGAAAGCGCTTCCATAAAATTCGCCGAAGGCGGCCGCCGCAAAGAGGAAGAGCGACAGGGCAAACAGCCCGTCGGACGGCCGCCGCCTTTTTTGCCAGGCGCGGAAGACGTCGAGGGCGAAAAACAGGCTGATGAACACCGCGAGCAAGGGAAACAGCCAGAGCGCCATCCGTCATCCTCCTTTCGGGCCGGCGCCCGGGACGGGCTCCGCGCCTCGGGCCCGGCGCCAGTCGGCCAGAAACCGCTCGAGCCCCTGAGCCGTGAGCGGGTGCTCGATCAGCTTCATCAAGACGGCGTAGGGGACGGTGGCGATATGCGCCCCGGCCCGGGCCGCTCGGGCGACGTGCTCCGGGTGGCGGATGCTCGCGGCGATGACCTCGGTGTCGAGGTGGTGCCGCTCGAACACCTGCACGATGTCTTCGACGAGGGCGATGCCGTCGTGGCCGATATCGTCCAGACGGCCGACGAACGGCGAGACGTACGTCGCCCCGGCCCGGGCGGCGACGAGCGCCTGGTTCAGCGTAAAGACGAGGGTCACGTTCGTCGGGATGCCGAGGCGGGCGAGCCGATCCGTCGCCCGAAGCCCCTCTTTCGTGAGCGGCACCTTGATGACGACGTTCGGGCCGAGTTCAAAGAGCCGCTTCCCTTCCTCGACCATCCCGTCGGCGTCGGTGGCGATGACCTCGGCGCTCACGGGGCCGCTCACGATGCCGATGATCTCCTTGATGACGGTGTGAAAATCCCGCCCTTCCTTGGCCACGAGCGTCGGATTCGTCGTCACGCCGCTCAAGACGCCGAGGGCGTGGGCTTCCCGGATCTCCTCGATGTTGGCGGAATCCAAAAAGAGCTTCACCGACGCGCCCGGCTTCGCCGGGCTTCACCTCCCCGGTCAGGCTTTTCCGCTCGAACCGAAAAGCCGCATCTTCGCCCGGACGACCTCTCGCATCGCGTCCCGGGCCGGCCCCAGGTATTTGCGGGGGTCGTAGACGTCCGGCTTTTCGGCAAAGATCCGTTTGATCGTTTCGGTCATCGCGACCTGGTTTTCCGTGTTGACGTTGATCTTCCCGACGCCGAGGGCGATCGCCTGCCGAACGTCTTCTTCCGGCACGCCGGAGCCGCCGTGGAGGACGATCGGCGCCTCGATCGCCCGGGCGACCGCCTCGATGACGTGGAAGCGGATCTTCGGCCGCCCTTTGTAGATCCCGTGGGCCGTGCCGACGGAGATCGCCAGCGCGTCGACGCCCGTCTCTTCGAAGAAGCGGATCGCCTCCTCCGGCCGGGTGATCTGCGCCTCCTCGTCCTCGACCGAAAGGTCATCTTCGACGCCGCCGATTCGGCCGATCTCCCCTTCGACGGAGACGCCCATCGCGTGGGCCACCCGAACGATCTCCCGCGTCAGGCGGACGTTCTCTTCGAAGGGAAGATGCGAACCGTCGAACATGACCGACGTAAAGCCGGCCCGGATCGCCCGCATCACGCTTTCAAAGCTCGACCCGTGGTCGAGGTGGAGGACGACCGGGATGTCGCTTCCTTCCACCGCCGCCCGGGCCAGGGCCACGACGTAGCGCTCCCCCATGTACTTGAGGGCGCCTTCGCTCACGCCGAAGATCAACGGCGCCCGCTCGAGCTCCGCCGCCTCCATGATCGCCTGCACGAATTCGAGGTTGTTCATGTTAAATTGCCCGACGGCAAACCGCTCCCGCTTTGCCCGCCGCATGAGTTCCGTCATCGCAACGAGCGGCATCGCGCACCTTCTCCTCCCCACCGTCCCCGCGCTCGGCGCCGGCGGGGGTCGGCCCGATCCGATCCGGCGCCCGCCCGGGCGATCGGTCGATTGTGCCCTTATGATGATATCCTTATTATACAACAAAAATGGCCGCCTGATCGACCGGGCGGCGGATCGGCCAAAGACCGGTCCGGCGGGCCGGATCAGACGGCCGGCGAGAGATGCCGGGCCACCTCGTGCGAAAGCTCGGCGATGTCAAACGGCTTGGCGAGATACGTCTCGACGCCGAGGCGCCGCGCCTCGTGGATCTGCTCGACGTCCCCGTAGGCGGTCATGATGATCACCGGGACCTTTAACCCCTCGTTCCGCAAGGCGCGAAGCACCTCGAGGCCGCTTTGGCCCGGGAGCTTCATGTCCAGCAGGATGAGATCGAACGACCTCTGCTGCGCCCGGATGGCGCCGAGGGCTTCCCGGCCGTCCGCCGCCAGATGAACCGTATGCCCCTGGCGTTCGAGGATTTCCTTCAGCAGAAGGCGAATGCCCGCCTGATCGTCCACCACCAAGATGTCCGCCATCACCTTCCCTCCCTTCACCGCCGGCCGCCGGTCAGAATCAAACGCTTCCGAAAAGAATTATACCGCAAAAAGGAGCTTTCGGGTACGGCGGTGCGGGGGCAGGCGAAAAAAGCCGGCCGGTCACTGCGACCGGCCGGCCGCCCCTTTCGAAGTCGAAGGCGGTTCGGAAGCGGAAAAGCGATGCTCGAGGGCGGCGGCGAGAAACGCCCGGATGAGGGGGTTCGGGCGGTTGAGGCGGGAGGTGAATTCCGGATGATAGAGCGTCGCCACGTACCACGGGTGCGACGGAAGCTCGATCGCCTGCACCCGGCCCTGGCCGGTGGCGGCGACCCGAAGTTCGCCGCCGAACAGGACATCGGTGAGCGCCGGGTTCAGGGCGAACCGGTGCCGGACGCGCTCGACGCCCCCTTCGGCGTCGTATGCCGCTTGAAGGCGCGACCCCGGCGCGAAGGAAAGGGCGACGTTCCCAAGGCATAAGGCGCTCCGGGGATCTTCCCCCTCGGCCGCCGGGCGGACCGGAACGACGACCGCCGGGTCCGCCGCCGGATCGACCTCGACGCTCCCGGCCCGCGGGAAGCCGAGGACGTTCCGGGCGTATTCGACCGCCGCAAGCTGCATCCCGAGGCCGATGCCGAGAAACGGCACGCCCGTCTCCCGAGCGTAGCGGATCGCCCGGATCTTCCCCTCGGCGCCTCGATCGCCGGAGCCGCCGGGGACGAGGATGCCGGCGACGCCGGCCAGCGCCTCCGCCTCGCCGCCCGCCTCGAGGGCCTCCGCCGCCACCCAGCGCAGCCGGACCTCGGCGCCGAGGGCGCTTCCGGCGTGCTTCAGCGCTTCGACGAGGCTCAAGTAGGCGTCGTGAAGGGCGACGTACTTGCCGACGAGGGCGATCTCGACGGCCGTCTCCGGCCGCTTCAACCGTTCGACGAGCCGGGCCCACTCGGCGAGGTCCGCCGGCGGCGCCGTGAGGTGGAAATGGGCGAGGATCGCGTCGTCGAGCCCTTCTTTTTGGAGAAGGAGCGGCACTTCATACGGCGTTTCGGCGTCGACCGCCTCGACGACCGCCCGAGCATCGATGTCGGCAAAAAGGGCGATTTTTTCCTTGACCTCCGGCGGCAGCGATCGGTCCGCCCGGCAGACGATGATCGTCGGCTGGATGCCGATGCTCCGGAGTTCCTTGACGCTGTGCTGCGTCGGCTTCGTCTTGAGCTCGCCGGCGGCCTTGATGTACGGCACGAGCGTCACGTGGACGACCGCCGTCTTTCCGCGGCCGACCTCGTGCCGGATCTGCCGCACCGCCTCCAGAAACGGCAGCGACTCGATGTCGCCGACGGTGCCGCCGATCTCGGCGATGAGAAAATCCGGCCGGCTTTCGTCAACCAGGGCGTAGATGCGGCTTTTGATCTCGTTCGTCACGTGGGGGATGACCTGCACCGTCTCCCCCCGGTAGTCCCCGCGACGCTCCTTGGCGATGACGCTGGCGTAGATCTTCCCGGCGGTGACGCTGGAAAGGTGCGTGAGCTCGAGGTCGATGAACCGCTCGTAGTGGCCGAGGTCGAGGTCCGTCTCCGCCCCGTCCCCGGTGACGAACACCTCGCCGTGTTGGTAGGGGTTCATCGTGCCGGGATCGACGTTGATGTACGGGTCGAGCTTCATGATCGCCACCCGGAAGCCGCGGCTTTTCAGGAGGCGGCCGATGGAGGCGGCGGTGATGCCCTTCCCGAGGGACGAGGCGACGCCGCCGGTGACGAAGATGAAGCGGGTCGAACGTGGATCGTTCATGGCGCGCGCGGTCCTTTCCGTCCAAAATCCACCCAGAAATCCGCCAAAAAAAATAAAAGAAAAGCAAAAGCGCCCGCGGGGGCGTTTGCTTTTCCCGATGCCCTTCGCCTATTTTAGTCGTTTTCCTCGTCCTCCGCAAGCAGCTCGTCGCCGCCCAGAGGCTCGTCCTCGAGGGGATCGAGGTCGTCTAAGGCCTCGTCCAGCCCTTCGTCGTCGAGGAGTCCCTCGTCGTCGAGATCGAGGCGCTCCTCCTCTTCCTCGAGGCCGAGGCCCTCTTCCTCCTCGCCGAGGACGTCGAGCTCCTCGTCGAGCTCGTCGCCGATGAGGGCGAGATACTGGGCGCCGTCTTCATACTGCTCCGTCGGGTACCAGGCCTTAAGCCCCCACTCGCCGTCGCTCAAGCTCACGAAGCGGCCGTCGGTATTGAGGTCGGTGTAAAACTGGACGAGCCAGCGGTCGTGTTCTTCCGGCGGAAACCCCTTGAGCTCCGCGATGCGGCGAAACAGCTCGCGAAAGTTGAGCGCCGAGCCGTGCTCCAAAAGCAGGCGATGGGCGAGGTCGATCATCGCCGTCTCCCGGACGTCTTCCGCTTCCACGCGGCTGCCTGTCATCGGCATCCCTCCGCTTTTTCATTCTATCCGCAAGCGCCGGGCCGTCAATCCTCCGCCGGCCGGACGTCTGACGGCCCCACCGCAGCGGGCCGTCCCTCCGACGGCCGGCCGCTTTCCGCCGGGACGCCGAGCTCGCCCAGAAGGAGCCGCGTCTGGGTGGCGATAAATCGCTCGATCGAATATTTTTTGCGAAGCGCCCAGCGGCGAAACGCCCACATCTCCGCCAGGACAACGATGTTTTCCGCCATGAGGTCGATGTCCTCCTCGGCGATGCGAAACACCCCTTGCGCCCGGCCGGCCCGAAGCAGGCGGGCGAAGAAGGCGACGATCTCCGCCTCCCGCCGGAGGACGTCCTTGAGCGCCTCCGGAAGGAGCGACTTCGATTCCTGATAGATGAGGAGCACCTCGTCGTCCATGGCGTCGACGACCCGGATGAGCCGCTCGATGGCCAGCCTAAGGAGCGCATCCGGCGGCGCCTCGAGCGCCTCCAGCGGCTCTAACCCTTCCCGCATCCGGGCGTTGATGTCATAGCAGACGAGGTAGAGGACGTCTTCCTTGGACGAGATGTACTCGTACAGCGTGCCGATGCTGAAGCGGGACGCCTGGGCGATCTCCCGGGTCGTCGTCCGGTGAAACCCTTTTTCGATAAACAGGCGGACGGCGGCCCGGACGATCTGCTCCCGGCGCATCTCCACCAGCCGTTCGTCCTTGACGAACGTCGGGATGTCCTTCGGGCCGCTCACGGCCACCCCCCCTTTGTGGTCGGACGCCCGCCGCGGGCGATGCCCGCCGGGCCTCGGTCGCCCGTCGACCGCGCCGGACGACGGGCGTCAGTCGACCCGGACGAGGACGGCGTCGCCCTGGGCGGAGCCGCTGCAGATGGCGGCGATGCCGTAGCCGCCGCCCCGGCGCCGAAGCTCCCGGATGAGCGTCAGGAGAATCCGGGCGCCGCTTGCGCCGATCGGGTGCCCGAGGGCGACGGCGCCGCCGTTCGGATTGAGGCGATGGGCGAAGTCCTCGTCGGTCAGGCCCAAAAGCCGCCCGGAGATGATCGGCACCGCGGCGAACGCCTCGTTGATCTCGATGACGGCGATGTCGGACAGGCGAAGGCCGGTCTTTTGGAGCAACCGCTCGATCGCCCGGGCGGGGGCGGTGGCGATGTACGGCGCCTCTTCCGCCACCTGGGCGTAGCCGACGAGACGGGCCAGCGGACGCACCCCCCGCTCCGCCGCCGCCTCGCCGCTCATGAGGACGAGGGCGGCGGCGCCGTCGTTCACCCCGGGGGCGTTCCCGGCGGTGATCGTCCCGTCGGCGTCGAAGACCGGCGCAAGCGCCCGGAGCTTTTCGAGACTCGTGTCCGGCCGCGGCGCCTCATCCCGCTCGACCCGGACCGTGCCCCCCTTCGGCTGCGGGACGGCGACCGGGACGATCTCTTCGGCGAACTTCCCTTCCTCCGTCGCCCGCACCGCCCGGCGGTGGCTTTCGAGGGCGAAGGCGTCCTGCGCTTCCCGGCTCACGCGGTACTCCCGCGCGACGCGGTTCGTGTGCTGGGCCATGTGGACGCCGTGGAAGGCGCACGTGAGCCCGTCGTAGACCATCAGGTCGAGGAGCACCCCGTCGCCCATCCGGAGGCCTTCCCGGGCCCGGGGGACAGCGTACGGTACGTTCGACATCGACTCCATGCCGCCGGCGACGACGACGTCGGCGTCGCCGGCCTTGATGCTCTGGGCGCCCAGGGTGACGGCCTTGAGCCCCGAGGCGCACACTTTGTTCACCGTCACCGACGGCGTCGACCACGGAAGCCCCGCCAGGCGGGCCGCCTGCCGAGACGGGATCTGGCCGGCGCCGGCGGTGAGCACCATGCCCATGAGCACTTCGTCGACGTCGGCGCCGTCCACGCCGGCCTCCTCGAGGGCGGCCCGAATCGCCGCGGCCCCGAGCTCGACGGCCCTTAAGGGCTTGAGCGCCCCCTGAAAGCGACCGAACGGCGTCCGCTTCCCGGCGACGATGACGACTTCCCGCATCGCAAATGCCTCCTTCCTCTCGTCCCGTGCTCCCCATCCCGCCTTCCGGCCCGGCGGGCGGACCGGACGCTCCCGGGGCGTTTGCCGCACGGACCGCCGCCTGGCCGGGTGTCCGGCCCGTCCGAGGGCTTAAGCGGCGCCTAGGAGACCCGGGCTTCCGCCTCCGGCGCTTCGTCCAAAAGCCCGAGGGAGCGGGCAAGGAGCTCGACGACGTCGTACGCTTCCGCCTCCGCCTCTTTTTGCTTGAGACCGTCTTCCATCATCGTCAGGCAGTACGGGCAGGCGCTCGCGATGAGGCCGGCGCCGGTCTTAAGGGCCTGCTCCGTCCGAAGGAGGTTGACGCGGATCCCCTCCCGCTCCTCCATCCACATGAGGCCGCCGCCGGCGCCGCAGCACATGGCGTTTTCCCGGCTCCGATCCATCTCCACGAGCCGAACGCCGGGGATCGCCCGGAGGATCCGCCGCGGCGCATCGAAGATGCCGTTGTAGCGGCCGAGATAGCACGAGTCGTGATACGTCACCGTCTTTTCGACGGGTCGGGTCGGGACGAGCTTCCCTTCGTCGATCAGCCGGGCGAGAAGCTCCGTGTGGTGGACGACCTCCCCCTGCCAGCCGAAGTCGGGATATTCGTTTTTAAAGACATTATAGGCGTGCGGATCGAACGTGAGAATCTTTTTGACGCCGTAGCGCTCGAAGAGGCGGACGTTTTCCTCGGCGAGCTGCTGGAACAAAAATTCGTTCCCGAGCCGCCGGACGGTGTCGCCGGAGTTTTTCTCTTCTTCCCCGAGGACGGCGAAGTTTACGCCGGCGTGGTTTAAGATTTTCACCAGCGCCCGGGTGATCTTCGTGCTCCGGGCGTCGTACGAGCCCATCGAGCCGACCCAGAGGAGATATTCGAAGTCGGGGTTTTCCTTCACCGTCGGCGCGATGCCGGCCTCCGCCTGCTTCCGCCAGGCGAGGCGCTCCGATTTGCTGATCCCCCACGGGTTGTACTGCCGTTCGATGTTCTGCATGGCCCGGGCGGCCTCCGGCGGCATCGACCCTTCGGTCATGACGAGGTAGCGCCGGAGGTCGATGATCTTGTCGACGTGTTCGTTCATCACCGGGCACTGGTCCTCGCAGTTCCGGCACGTCGTGCAGGCCCAGATCTCCGCCTCGCTGATGACGTCGCCGGCGAGGCGCCGGGCGAACACCTCCTCCCGGAGCGCTTCGTCGCCCCGGGCGAGGCGGACGCCCCGGGTGGTCGCAAAAAGCGCCTCCGGCAGCCACGGCGAGCGGGAAGTGACGGCGGCGCCCTTTTCCGTGAGATGGTCCCGGAGCTTGACGATGAGGTGCATCGGCGAAAGGGCCTTTCCGGTGTTCGACGCCGGGCACATGCTCGTGCAGCGGCCGCATTCGACGCAGGCGTACAGGTCGAGGAGCTGCTTCTGGGTGAAATCTTCGATCTTCGCCGCGCCGAACGTCTCCGCCGTCTCGTCGCTGAAGTCGATGGGCCGGAGCTTCGACGGCGGGCCGAGACGCCGGAGATACGTGTTCACCGGCGCCATAATGAGGTGCATGTGCTTCGACTGCGGGATGTAGACGAGGAAGGCGAGGAGATCGAGGAGGTGCAGCCACCAGGCGGCGTAAAAGGCCCCGGTCGCCGCCGACGGGCTCATGCCGGGGAAAAGGGCGGCGACGGCGCTCGCGACGGGCCGGTACGGGTCCCAGGCGAGGCCGTGCATCCGGAGCTCGAAGGCGCCGGAGAGCATGAGGGAGAGGAGGAGGACCCCGAGAAAAATGTAGACGAGGCCGGCCTTGAGCGTCGGCTCGAGCCGCCAGAGCCGCTCAATATAGCGCCGGTAGACGGCAAAAAGGAGCGCGATGAGCACCAAAAAGACCGTCACGTCCTGCAGCCAGAGAAAGCCGGGGTAAAACGGCACCGGAAGGTGCATCCCCGGGACGAGCCCCTTGAGAAAGAGGTCGATCGCCCCGAACTGGATGATGATGAAGCCGTAGAAAAAGACGACGTGCATCAGCCCGCTCTTCCGGTCCTTGAGGAGCTTCTTCTGGCCGAAGACGTAGCGGACAAAGCCCCGGATCCGCTCGCCCCGGTCGCCGGGAAGCGCTTCCGGCCGGCCGAGCCGGATGAAAGCGATTCGGGCGGCCAGGAGCCGGGCAAACAGCCAGACGGCGTAGCCGGTGACGAGGACAAACAGGAGGGCGTTCACCACGAGCCACATCGCCGGTCGATCCCGCCTTTCTGCCGAATGAATGAGCATTCGCTCAAAGTTGTGCTTCTATTATAGCACACTCCGGCGGCGGGACCAAAAGCCGATCAAAAGCTCCCGGACGATCTTCGCGGCGAGAACGGCCGTCCGCTCGGTCGGATCGTACGCCGGCGCCACTTCGACGAGGTCGGCGCCGACGAGGCGGACGCCGGCGGCGGCGAGGCGCCGGAGGGCGGAAAAAAGCTCCGCCGGCGATATCCCGTCCGGCTCCGGCGTCCCGGTCCCCGGGGCGTAGGCCGGGTCGAGGGCGTCGATGTCCACGGTGAGGTAGACCGGCCGGCCGGCGAGCTCCGGGAGGACCGCTTCGAGCGGCTCCGCGAGGGCAAAGGGGAAAAAGCGGAGTTCGGATCGGGCCGCCCGGAACTCCTCCGCCGTGCCGGAGCGGACGGCAAACGAAAAGACGCGCCCGCCGCCGACCGCCTCGGCGATCCGTCGGATGACCGTCGCGTGGGACAGGACCTCCCCTTCGTACGCCTCCCGGTAGTCGGCGTGGGCGTCGATGTGGACGACGGCGAGGTCGGGGTACCGGCGGCGGACCGCCCGAACGAGGGGAAGACTCACGAGATGTTCGCCGCCCAGGGCGAACGGGACCTTCCCCGCCGCGACGAGGCCGGCGGCGACCGCCTCGAGCCGCTCGAGGGCGAGGGCGGTGTTCCCAAACGGCAGGGCGACGTCGCCGGCGTCGGCATACAGGACGTCGGCGAGGTCACCGTCCAGGGCGGGGCTGTACGTCTCGAGGACGACCGACGCCCGGCGGATCGCCTCGGGGCCGAAGCGGGCGCCGGGGCGGAAGCTCACCGTCCAGTCCATCGGGGCGCCGAAGAGGACGACGGCGGCCTCCGCCTCCCCCTTCGACCCGAGGAAGCGGCGGCCGGATTCGGCCTCGGGGACGATCATCGGCCGCCCTCCCCGCCGGCCGGCGCGCCGGAGGCGAGGGCCGTCTCCCCGCCGGCGGCGGCGAAACCGTCGGCGAGCAGCCGCTCGACGAACCGCGGCAGGGCGAACGCCGCCCGGTGGATGGCCGGCGTGTAGTACCGGGTGTCGAGGTCGGGGATCCGCTCCGGCGGCACCGCGAGGGGATCGTGCCGCAGGGAACCGAGCGTAAACGTCCAGAGGCCGCTCGGGTACGTCGGGATGTTGGCCACGTACAGCCGGGCGAGGGGAAACGTCCCGGCGATGGCGGCGAACGTCTTTTGCACGAGGGCCGGCTTGAACCACGGGTTGTCCGTCTGGGCGACGAAAAGCCCCTCCGGCCGGAGCGCCTTTTTGATGCCGGCATAAAAGCCCGCCTCAAAGAGCCGCACCGCCGGCCCGACCGGCTCCGTCGAGTCGACGAGGATGACGTCGTAGGCGGCTTCGGCCCGGGCGATGTGCTCGAAGCCGTCGCCGATCGTGATCCGGACCCGGGGATCGTCGAGGGCGCCAGCGATCGACGGCAGATACCGCCGGGACGCCTCGACGACCGCCCGATCGACCTCCACCAGGACGACTTCTTCCACGGCCGGGTGCTTGAGCACCTCCCGGACGGCGCCGCCGTCCCCGCCGCCGACGACGAGCACCCGCCGCGGCGCCGGATGGGTGACGAGGGCCGGATGAACGATCATCTCGTGGTAGACGAACTCGTCCCGCTCCGTCGTCATGACCATGCCGTCCAAGACGAGCATCGTGCCGAACGCCTCCGTCTCCAGGACGTCGAGGCGCTGGTACGGCGTCGTCTCGCTGTGAAGCGCCCGCCGGATGCGGGCGGTGATGCCGAAGCCTTCGGTCTGATGTTCGGTAAACCAGAGCTCCACGGTCCCGACCTCGCTCTCGTGAAAATCGCCCGGCCCTGCCGGGCTTTCAGAGCGATTATAATCGTTTCGCCCGCCGGCGCAAGGGCCCGGCGGCGCCCCGGTCGCCGAAGAAAAAGCGGCCGATGTCGCCGGGCGAAACGGCGGCCGCCGGACGGATCCGCCGCCGGACGTATGACCGGCGCCGCCGCCTCCCATACTGGAAAAAGAAGGCGACTTGGCAGGACAGGTTTGGACCGGAAAGAAGGGAAGCGCGTGCGGCGGCTTTTCGGCATCGCCCGCTGGATCGCCAGGCTGATCGGGCTCGTCGGGTTCGGGCTCGCCGGGGTCGTCGTTTTTCTTTACGTGAACACCGGACCGCTTCCGCCGCCGGAGCGGCCGGGCATCGACTGGCGGTTTCGCGACGGGACGCCCCTTCCGGGCGGGGACGCGCCGGTCGAGGTGCCCCTTTCGGCGATCAGCCCGGCGCTCATCGAGGCGACGCTGGCGGTGGAAGATCGGCGGTTTTACCGGCATTTCGGCCTCGACCCGATCCGCATCGCCGGCGCCCTCGTCCACAACCTCCGGGCGGGTCGCCTGATTGAAGGCGGGAGCACGATCACCCAGCAGCTCGCCCGGAACGCCTATTTGAGCCACGAGCGGACGTGGAGCCGGAAGCTCCGGGAGGCGGTTTTGGCCCTCAAGCTCGAGCGGACGCTGACGAAGGAAGCCATTCTCGAACGGTACTTGAACACGATCTACTACGGCAACGGCGCCTACGGCGTCGAGGCGGCGGCCCGGCTTTACTTCGGCAAATCGGCCGCCGAACTCACCCTCCCCGAGGCGGCGCTCCTCGCCGGCATCCCCAAAGGGCCGGCACTCTACGAGCCGTTCGGTCACCCGGAGGCGGCGCTGGCCCGGCGGCGGGAGGTGCTCCGGGCGATGGTCGACGCCGGCACCCTCTCGCCGGAAGAGGCGGCCCGGGCCGCCGAGGCGCCGCTGGCCCTCGTCCGGCGCAAACAGGCGCCGGACCTTTACGGCTACGCCCGGGAGGCGGCCGTCCGGTTTCTCGAGGCCGAGCTTGGCCTCCCCCGGGCCGTCCAGCCGTACGCCGGGCTCACGGTGACCCTCACCCTGGACCCGAAGGCGATGCAGGCCGCCGAAGCCGCCCTCGCCCGGCGCCTCCCTGCCGGCGACGCCGACGGCCTCACGGCGGCGATCGTCGCCGCCGATCCGGCGGACGGCGGCATCCGGGCGCTCGTCGGCGGCCGAGACTTTCGCACCGAACCGTTCGACCGGACCGCCGCCCGCCGGCCTCCGGGGTCGGCCTTCAAGCCGATCGTCTACCTCGCCGCCCTCGAGGCCGGCATGACGCCGCTTTCCGTCGTCGACTCCAAACCGACGGTCTTCGTCTACGACGGCGGTCGGACGTACGCGCCGAAAAATTACGGCGACCGTTACTACGGCCCGATCACGATGCTCCGGGCCGTCAAGCGCTCCGACAACATTTACGCCGTCTCGGCCCTCATGGCCGCCAGCGCCGAGGCGGTCGTCCGGCGAGCGCACGACCTCGGCATCCGATCCCCGCTTCCGGCGGTTCCGGCCCTCGCCCTCGGCGCGCAGGGGGTGACGCCCCTCGAGCTCGCCGAGGCGTACACCACCCTCGCCGCCGGCGGCCTCCATGCGCCGCTTCACCTCGTCGAGCGGGTGGAAACGAAAGACGGCCGGGTCCTCTACGAGGCCCGGCCGAAGCGGGAGCTGGCGGCCGATCCGGCGACGGTCTTCGTCCTCACCCGGCTTTTGGAGGGCGTCTTCGACGTCGGCGAAACGCCGGAAGCGATGGGGACGGCGGCCCTCATCGCCGCCGACATCCGCCGTCCTGTCGCGGGAAAATCCGGCACGACGGCGACCGACGCCTGGATGGCAGGCTACACGCCGGATCTTGCCGTCGTCGTCTGGGTCGGTCGGGACGACGCCCGGCCGATCGACGATCGGATCGCCGGTCCGATCGCCAAGCATCTGTTTGCGGACGTGCTGGAGGGGGCGCTTCAGAACGTCCCGCCGCACCTGTTTCCGATCCCGGACGGCGTCGCCGCCGCTTACGTCGACGAAGCGAGCGGGCGGGCGACGTGCGGCCGGGGAACGCTCGTCTATTTCGTCCGGGGCACCGAACCGCCGGCACCGTGCGGCCTTGTGGCAGGCTCCGGGCCGGCCGAACGGGAAGGCCGGCCGCCGGCTCCTCCGGCCGGGCGGCGTGCATCGCTCATCGACCGGCTTCGGCAGCTGTTCGGCGACCCGATCCCCGGGCGCTAGCCTCCGGCGCCGGCGGCGCTTCCTCCCGGGCGCCGGGCCGTTTCGCCGCCTTTGGCTTCAGCCGGCGACGGCGGCGGAAAAGACGGCGTAGGCGGCGCCGACGAGGCCGGCGTCGTTCCCGAGGGCGGCCCGGCGAATGTCGACCGCCGCCCGGTGCGCCGGCAGGGCGTGGGCCGAAAAGGCCGCCCTCATCGCCGGCCGGAAGAGGGCCTCCGCCGACGCCAACCCGCCGCCGAGGAGGATTAAGGCGGGGTTCAACGCGTTCGCCAGCCCGGCCAAAGCGAGGCCGAGAAAGCGGCCGACGCGGTCGAAGGCCGCCCGGGCGACCGCGTCGCCGGCTTCCGCCGCCTGGGCGATCGCCACCGGGGAGAGGGGGCGGCCCGCCAGCGCCGACGGCTCCCCCCGGCGGAGGGCCGCCTCGACGTGCCGGACGAGGGCCGTCGCCGACGCTTCCGTCTCCAGGCAGCCGACGGCGCCGCAGCCGCAGCGGGCGCCGGCCGGATGGACCGGAAGGTGGCCGATCTCGCCGGCCAGGCCCCGCGCCCCCCGGAGGAGGCGGCCGCCGCTCAAGACGGCGCCGCCGACGCCGGTGCCGAGCGTGACGAGGAGGACGTCGTCGACGCCCCGGGCGGCGCCCCGCCACCGCTCCCCGAGGAGGGCGGCCCGGGCGTCATTTTCCAGCGCCACCGGCCACGGCAGCGCCTCGGCGAACAGCGCGCCGGCCGGGACGTCGGCCCAGCCGAGGTTCGGGGCGAGGGAGACGGTCTTTGTCTCCGGATCGACAAGGCCCGGGATGCCGATGCCGACGCCGGCGAGGGCCGGGGCGGCCTCTCCGGCGAGGAGCGCCTGAAGCCCTTCGGCGATGGCGGCGACAACCGCCGGAGGGCCGCCGGCTTTCGGCGTCGAGCGCTCGTGCCGGAGGACGATGTCGCCCGCTTCGCTCACAAGGCCAAACTTGATCGACGTGCCGCCGAGATCGACGGCGAGGGCGTAGCGCATCGTGTCCCTTCTTTCTCGGTCAGCCTGGGTCAGCCTTTCGGACGGAGGGCAGACGTTCGGAGACCGGGGGGCGTTCCCCGGCGAAGGCCGGCCCGCGCCGCGGCGCCGGGCGCTACAGACCGTAGCGGGCCCGAAGGGCCGAAAAGGCCGCCTCCACCACCGCCTCCAGGGGCGCCCCGGCGTCGACGACGATAAACCGTTCCGGGGCCTCCCGGGCCAGCCGGAGGTAGCCGTCCCGGACGCGCCGGTGAAAGGCCGGCGGCCGGCGGTCGAAGCGGCTCGCCGCCCGGCGCCGATCGGCGGCCAGGCGCCGGAGCGCCTCGTCCGGATCGAGGTCCAAGAGGACGGTGACCGCCGGAAAGTAATCCCCGACGGCAAACGCATTGATCGCCCGGACCGCCTCGAGGCCGGCACCGCCGACGAGCCCCTGGTAGACGAGCGAGGAGTCGATGTAGCGGTCGACGAGGACGAAGCGCCCGGCGGCGAGCGCCGGCGCGATGATCTCCCGGACGTGAAGCCGGCGGGCGGCCGCAAAGAGAAGGGCTTCGGCGCCGGCGTCGAGCGCCTCCCCGGCCTCGTCCAGGAGGAGGGCGCGGATCTTCTCCGCCAGGGGCACGCCGCCCGGCTCCCGGGTCCGCACGACAGCGTGGCCGAGGGCCTGAAGGCGCGCCGCCAGCCGTTCGGCGACGGTCGTCTTGCCGGCCCCTTCGATCCCTTCCAGCGCGATCAGCCGCTCATGGACGGTAATCGCCGACGCCTCCTTTGGTCCCTTGTCCGATCATCCCAATTCATTTTATTATAGCATAAGAATTCGGCCGCCGGCGATGGTCCGGTCGGCCTAACGGAGTCGTCGCGATGTCGCCCGATCGGGTTTTCCCTCTGGCCGCCGGGCAGAAGGGGCCGGACGACGATCCGGCGCTGGACGCCTGGCGGGCCTTTTTTGAGGCGGGCGATCCCCGGCCGCCGGTTCGCCCGACGGTGCTCGCCCTCTGGCGGGCTTACGCCGGGCAGGATGTCGCCGGAGAGCCGCTTCGGCGCTACGATGTCGCCTCCCCTGCGCCCGGCTTCGGCCGCCTGCTCGACGCCGCCGCCCGCGCCGCCGAGGAACGCCTTGCGGCGGCGTGGCGGCCGTTTTGGCTCATCGCCGACGCCGCCGGGCGCGTGCTCGCGGTCTCGCCGGCCGATCACCCCCTCACCCGACGGCCGTACGGCCTCCGGCCGGGCCTGAAGCGGGGGGGATCGTATCCGCCGACGGCGCTCGACGCTGCCCTTAAGCGGGAGCGGGCCGCCTGGCTCGTCGGCGCCGAACACCCGCACCGGCTGTTCCACCGGTGGACGAGCCTCGCCGGCCCGGCGGTCTCGGGTTCAGAGGCGGACTTCGGCGCCCCGGGCGGCGCCGCCTTCCTCGAGCTGATGCTCGGCCGCGAGGCGCCGGTCGACCGGGCGCTCGACGCCTGGGCCGTCGCCCATCGGGCGCTTGTTCGGGCCGCCGCCCCCGCCGATCGGGCCACCGCCCTCGCTCGGGACGTCGCCGACCGGCTTCGGAACCCGCTGGCCACGGTGATGGGGTACTTCGCCGCCCATCCCGAAGCCCTCTCCCCGCCGTGGCGGGCGCCGGTCGCCGAAGCGCTTCAGGCGATGCAGGTGACGCTCGACCGCATGACGCTGGTCTACGCGCCGGAGGCACCCAGGCCTGAGGCCCTCGTCCTTCTCCCGGCGCTTGAGCGCTGGCGGGCGAAGCGGCCGGACCCGGAGGCGGTGGCCGTAAGCGGCGAAGGGAAGCGGCCGGCGTGGGTGGACCGCCGGCAGCTTCTTGCCGCCCTCGATCTCCTCACCGACGCCGTCCGGGACGTCTCGCCGGACCCCCTCCGGATCACGGTGGCCGAGGAAGGGCGGGGGCTTGTGATCCGCCTTCCCGCCGCGCCGGCCGGCGGAGCGGTCCGGGAGGCGGTCGGCGCCCTCCGGCGGCTGGTCGCCGCCTGCGGCGGCACCTCCGCCCTCGTCGGGGAGGGCGGCGGGCTCCTCCGCCTTTCGTTTCCGCCGCCGCCGGATCCCGACGCGACCCGTCGGGCGGCGTTCAGTCGTCGGTGACGCGGGTGAGGACGTCGAAGCGGTCGCCGGCCGCCCGCAGGCGCTCGCTCCCGCCGAGGACGGCGATCCGGCCGTGGGCGAGGACGTCCCGGACAAGCGGCGCGAGGCGGCGGATGTCCTCCGGCGTCGTGGCGAGGATCTCCGCCCGCTCGGCGTTGAGGGTCGCCTCGTCGAGGCCGGCAAGATAGAGGTAGTCGCCCCGCTCGCCTTTCATCGCCGGCGTCAGGGGCCGGTCGAGGCGGCTTACGGTGCCCAGGATGAGCTTGGTCATCTCCCGCCCGTCGGCGGAAAACCGCTCGATGAAGGCCGGCGCCTCGTCGAAGACGGCCAGCGTCTCGTCGAGGTGCGGATCGCGGTAAGAGGCGAAGGCCACGTTCCCGCTCCGGTCGAAGGTGACGAAGCTCCCGTAGGCGCCCCCCTGGACCCGGACGCGATTCCACAGGTAGTCGTAGGTAAGGAGCGTCCGGAGCACTTCCAGCCGGCCGGTGTACCCGTAGCCGAGGGCCCGGAAGTTATACCCCTTGGCGACGTACTGGACCTTTGCCGCCGAAAGAAGGCCTTCGCTCCTCAGGCGGCCGACCTCCGGCGGCGGCGCCGGCCGGGGCGGCGTACCTTCCGGCAGGGCCTCAAGGAAGGCGGCGTACGCCGCCCGATACGCCGGGGCGCCGTCCGGATCGACGGTGACCGAGCCGAGGAGGGCGGCCCGGCGGACGGTCCGGTGCAGGAGGCCGTCCAGCCCCTCGACGACGTCCCGAAATGCCCGCTCATCCTTGAGCCAGCCTTTGAGAGCGTGAAAATAAGCGATGCCGCCGGTAAGATCCCGGACCTTGGCCGCCGGCGAAAAGAGGGCGAGCATCCGCCCCGCCGCGACGAGGTGGCCTCGGTCGTACAGGCTCATTTCGAGGCGGGAGGCCTGTTCGTCGAAAAGCTCCCGGACCCGCCGGACGTGATCGAAGCGGCTTTCGGTGAGGATTTCCCGGACGAGGGCGAGCGCCTCGGGCAGCTTCGGCCGAAGCGCCTTGAAGCGGACGACGAGGTACGGCGTATAGCCCGAGCCGTCCGCCCGCTCGATCGTCTCGACCGACGCCCGGAAGCCGCCGGTGGCGAGGTCAAGGGCGGTGGCGAGTTCGCCGTACGTCCGCCGGCGGGTGTCTATGCGGCCGAGGAGGGCGCTTAAGGCCGACAGCCGGGGAAGGTCCTCCGGGGCGACGTCGGCGAGGGAAAGATAGAGGCTGCCGTAGACGACGCCGTTCGTCGGCAGCGCGTGCACGAGAAGCGTCGTCCCGGCGACCGTCTCCGCCGCCGTCGGAATCGGCTCGACGGTCTTCGGCACCTCGTCGAGGGAGAGGATCGGAATCGCCTTTAAGGCTTCCGGATCGTCCGGCGTCGTCTGGCGCCGAAGAAGCGCTTCCGTCTCGGCGATGAGGGCTGCCTTTTCCGCTTCGGAGAGAGACGCTTTCCGCTCGGCAAGGGTTTTTTCGAGGGCCGCCTGCTTTTCTTCCTCGAGCCCGGGCGTCGCCTCGAGGGCGAGTCGGACCCGATGCTCGTTGGCAAGAAGCCGCGTCCGGAGGAGCCGCTCGAAGTAGCCGTGGGGCGCCTCCCGCTTGATCGTCTCCAGGGCCGGTTCCCAGCGGAGCGGCGCCAGCGGGTCGCCGTCGTAAAGCCACGTCGTGAGGGCGGAAAGGAGATAGACGAGCCCCTTCGGGTAACCGCGAAAATCCGCCTCCCGGAGCTGGAATTCTTTCCGGGCGATCGCCCCCTCGACGAGCTTCGGCGGAAGCCCCGCCGCCGCAAAGCGCGAAAGCATTTCCCGGACGGCCGCATCGAACCGCTCGAGATCCTCCCGCCGGGCGCCCTTGGCGACGACGGCAAACAGGGGCTGCCGGAGCGCCGGCTCGTAGAGGCCGAAGACGTCCCGGCCGAAGCCCGCCCGGAGGAGGGCCTCTTTGAGGGGCGCCGCCGGGCTGTCGAGGAGGATGTAGCTCAGGATGTCGAAGGCGAGGGCCGTCTCGACGTCAAGGGCGTCGTGGGCGGCGAAGCCGACGGCGAGAAAATCCTTGCCGGTCGGGTCGTCCCCCGCCGGGATCGCGTACGGCGCGCGAACCGTCTTGGCGGTGGCAAAGGGCATCTGGCGGAGCGGGGCGGCGCCTGCTGGCCGGCGGCCGAACGCCGCGAGGTAGTCGTCGGCGAGCTTTTTGAGCGCCGCCTTAAGGTCGAGGTCGCCGTAAAAGAAGAAATACGCGTTGGACGGATGGTAATACGTGTCGTGAAAGCGGACGAACTCCTCCTGCGTGAGCGTCGGGATGACGTCGGGGTCGCCGCCGGCGTCGAAACGGTACGGCGTATCCGGATAAAGGGCGCTCTGGAGCGCCTGGTAGAGGACGCCCTCCGGCGAGGAGTAGGCGCCCTTCATCTCGTTGTAGACGACGCCCCGGATGAGAAGGGGGTCTTCCGGCCGGCGGAGTTCGTAGTGCCAGCCTTCCTGTTTTAAAATCATCGGATCGTTTTTGAGGTTGGGGAAAAACACCGCGTCGAGGTAGACGTCCATCAGGTTCCAGAGGTCTTTTTCGTTCCGGCTTGCGACGGGGTAGACGGTCTTGTCCGGATAGGTCATCGCGTTCAAAAACGTATTCAGCGATCCCTTCGCCAGCTCGACGAACGGCTCCTTGAGGGGGTACTTCCGAGAGCCGTTCAACACCGAATGTTCGAGGATGTGCGGCAGGCCGTTGGACGAGGCCGGCGGGGTGCGGAAGGCGACGGCGAACACTTTGTTGTCGTCGTCGGCCAGGAGGGCCAGCACCCGCGCCCCGGTCGGCCGGTGCACGAGCCGGAGGGCCAGCGCCGGGATCTCTTCGACCGTCTCCTCGGCTTCGAGGACGAAGCCGGCCCACTCGGCCGGCCAGTCGATCGGCTGCATGCGTCCACCCCTTTTCCTCATCGCGGTGGCGTCGATCATAGTGTGAACGGAAAGGTTTGCCTTATGCCTCCGCAGCGCCCCGGCGACCGACGGGAGGAAAAAGAGGCCGCGCCCGGCCGGACCCCGGACGGCGGGCTCCGTCAGGCGTCCGGTTCCGCCGCCTCTCCCGGCTCCGGCGCCGCCGCGTGGGGCCGGATGCGGGTCTGAAAGCGGCTCCGGCGGCCGCCGTCTTCCGCCGGCGGATCGGCCGCCTTTTTCCGAACCGTTCCCGTCAGGGACGCCCCTTCTTCCACCGCGAGGACGGCGTACTCCACCGTCCCCTCGATGTCGGCGGTCCGCTCGAGGACGAGCGCTTCCGCGACGAACAGATCCCCGCGAACCTTGCCGGCGATGTGGGCTTCCCGGGCCCGGACCGTCCCGTGCACCTGTCCGGTGGCGCCGATCGCGAGCGCCCCCTCGACGGTGACGTCGCCTTCGACGGTGCCGTCGATCCGGACCGCCGCGGTGGCGAACAGATGGCCTTCGAGCCGCGTGCCGGCGTCGATGACCGTCATGCCCGCCGGCGACTCAGTCCTGGGCTTCTCCCGCTTCCACACGGATCTCCCCTCCCAGATACGGCGCCGGGTCGACCGGGCGGCCGTAGCGGCGCACTTCGTAGTGCAGATGCGGTCCGGTGCTCCGGCCGGTGTTTCCCATGCGGCCGATGACCGCCCCTTTGTCCACCGTTTCGCCGACCCGGACGGCGATCGCCGACAGGTGGGCGTACACCGTCGAGAGCCCCCCTCCGTGGTCGATCTCGACCATCAGGCCGTAGCCGCCGTCCCGTCCGGCAAAGACGACCGTCCCCTTCGCCGTCGCGACGACCGGCGTCCCGACGGCATTGGCAAAATCGACGCCTTCGTGAAAACGCTGCGTTCGCGTAAACGGATCCGGGCGAAAGCCGAACCCGCTCGTCACCCGGCCGGCCGCCGGGGCGATGTCCGGCGTCCGGCGCAAGCGTTCCCGATACGCTTCGACTTCCGCCGCCGTCTCCTCGATCGCCGCCCCCTGGGCGGCGGCCGCCTTTTCGAGGGCGGAAAGCCCCCGCTCCGCCGCCTCGACGAGCGCCGAAGCCGGCGGCGCGCCGGCCGCGAGCGGCCGGGCGGTGAGGGCGGCGATCCGGGCCGTCTCCCGCTTGGCCGCGAGGAAGACCGCCTGCCCCTTCGCGGGCGCCTTCGAAGTCGGCGGCGCGATCGATTTCAACCGTTCGTCGTTCGTTTCGACGGTTTCTTCCAGCCGGCGAAGCCGCTCGAAAAGCTCCTCATACCGGCTCCGGAGGGTGCGGTTTTCATCCCGCAGACGATTCGACTCTTCCGCCGCCTGCCGGACCGCCTGCCGGCTTTCGCCCCGGACGGCTTCGAGCCGCGCCTCGGCCGCCAAAAGCGCCTGCCGGCTCCAGACGAACGCCAACACGGCCAGGGTGAAGCCGAGCCAAAAAAGCGCGACCCCGCCCAGCGCCAGGGCCAGCATCCAGCCGCGGAGGCGGACGTGGCGGATCTCGCCGGCATCCCCCGGGACGATCTGCACGTGCCACGGCCGGCCGAGGCGCCGGACGAGCGCCTTCAGGCGTCTCATCGAGCTCCTCCTTCCCAAACGGAAGGAGTTCGACAAAAAAAGAAAGACTCCTTCCCGGAGAAGGAGTCTTTTTTTGCAAGATGGATCGACCGGCGCCGATCCGTCGTCCCGCGCCGCCGCCGGGCGTCATCCCTCCCGGGCCGCTTCGGCCACGAGCGCCTCGAGAGCGATCTCGACCATCTGCCGAAACGTCCGTTCCCGTTCTTCGGCCGTCGTCTCCTCCCGGGTGACGAGATGATCGCTCACCGTGAGGACCGAAAGCGCCTGGGCCCGGAACTTGTGGGCGAGGGTGTAGAGGGCCGCCGTCTCCATCTCCACCGCCAGCGTGCCGTAGGCGATGAGCGCCTGAAGCGGCCGGTCGTCGTCGGCGTAGAAGCTGTCGGTCGTAAAGACGTTGCCGATCTTCACCGGCACGCCGAGAGCGCGGGCCGCGGCATCCGCCGTCTGAAGCAGCCGGAAGTCGGCCGTCGGGGCGTAATCGATCCCGTAAAACCGGAGCCGGTTCATCTGCGAGTCCGTCGCCGCGCCGATGGCGAGGACGACGTCCCGGAGCTTGAGCTCCGGCTGGAGCGCCCCGCACGTGCCGACGCGGATGAGGCGCCGGGCGCCGTAGTCGCGGAGAAGCTCGTGGACGTAGATCGAGATGGACGGCATTCCCATGCCCGTCCCTTGGACCGACACCGGCACCCCCTTGTACGTCCCGGTGTAGCCGAACATGTTCCGCACCCGGCTGTACTGAACGGCGCCTTCGAGGTACGTCTCGGCGATCATCTTCGCCCGGAGGGGATCGCCGGGGAGCAGCACGTTCGGCGCGATCGCCCCGGGCTCGGCCCCGATGTGAATGCTCAAGCCCCTGCCTCCTTTCCCTCCGGCGGCCCGCCGGCGCCTGGCGCCGGAGCGCCGCCCCCTTGAAGGTAATCAAGCGCCGCCTCCGCCGCCCGGCGACCGCTTTCGGCGACGTCGGGGAGCCCGACGCCGTCATAAGCGCTCCCGGCGACGAAGATGCCGGGAAGCGTCCTTTCGAGGGCCGCCCGGAGCGCCGAGAGGCGCTCCCGGTGGCCGACGCCGTACGCCGGCATCGCCGCCCGCCACCGGCTGACGAGGACGCCCGCCGGGGGCCGGCGGACGCCGGACGTCTCCTGGAGAAACGAAAGCGCCGCCGCCTCGAGCTCGGCATCGGTGAGCCGCTCGGCGACGTCGGTCGTGGCGTCGCCGAAGTAGACGCGAAAAAGCGCCCCGCCCGGCGGCGTCGTATGGGGCCACTTGCGCGTCGTCCAGGTCACGGCGGTGATCGCCGGCCGCCCGTCCCGGGCGACGACAAACCCCGACCCCGGCGGGAGCGCCGAGAGGGCGGCCGCTTCGGTCCAGACGGCGACGTTCGCCACCGAGGCGTACGGCGTCCCCGCTTCGAGGGGCAAAAACGCCTCTCCCGCCGGCCCCAAAAGCGCCCGGGCCGCCGCCGCCGGCACCGCCAAGATGACCGCCTCGGCCCGGATCGCCTCGCCGCCCTCCAGGGCGACGGCGTACGCCGACCCCTCCTTCCGGATCGCCACGGCGCCGCGGCCGGCGATGAGGCGGGCGCCCCCGGCGGCGAGGGCGGTCGTCAGCGCCTCGACGACGGTCAAAAGGCCGCGCCGGAAGCTCACGAACGTCGAGCTTTGGACCGCCTCCGGCCACGGGGGATCGATCGCCGGCGGCCGCTCCCGGGGCCCGGCGAGCATCGCCCGGAGCAGGCTCCCGTGGCGGGCTTCGAGGGCCTTCAGGTGCGGAAACGTCGCCAGGACGCTCAGCCGGTCCACGTCTCCGGCGTAGATGCCGGAAAGGAGCGGGCCGGCGAGGCGATCCGTCACCTCCCGGCCAAAGCGGCGGGTCAAAAAGGCGCCGAGGGCCTCATCGCCGGCCGGGCCCCGGGGGAGAAAAAGCTCGAGGGCCGCCCGGGCCTTTCCCCGAAGGCTCAGGAGGCCCGTCCGGACGAGCGGCCCGAGCCGGGTCGGGATGCCCGTCGCCATTCCTTCCGGGAGCGGGTGCAGACGGCCGCGGAAGAAGACGTACGCCCCGCGGCCCTCGGGCCCGGTGCCGACCGCCTCGCCGTCCAAGCCGAGGGCGGCGACGAGCCGCCGGGCGGCCGGCTTCCGGGCAAGGAACGAATCCGGTCCCCGCTCGATGACGTAGCCGTCCCGGCGGACGGTGTCGATCTTGCCGCCGAACCGCGGCGAGCGCTCGACGACGACGACCTCCGGCAACCGCTCGGCCGGAAGGCGCCACGGCGCGCCGGCAGCCGGCGACAGGGCGTACGCCGCCGCGAGGCCGGCGAGCCCGCCGCCGACGACGACGACCCGCGTCACGCCTCCCACGCCCTGAGCGCGGCCTCGATCCGATCGGCGAGAAGGCCGATGAAGCGCGGATCATCGTCCGGCATCCGAATGCGCCGGACGTCGAGGCCGAGCCGCTCCCCTTCGGCCCGGGCCTCGATGTCGAGGTCGTAGAGGATTTCGAGGTGTTCCGTCACAAACCCGATCGGAGCGACGAGGACGCCCCCGTAGCCTTCGGCCCGAAGGGCCGGCAGCACCTCCAGGATGTCCGGCCCGAGCCACGGCTCCGGCGTCTGCCCGGCGCTCTGGAAGGCAAACGTCCAGTCGGCGACGCCGGCGGCGTCGGCGACGAGCCGGCTCGTCGCGAGGAGTTCCGCCTCGTACGGGTCATTCATCGCCCGGACGCGCGCCGGCAGGCTGTGGGCGGAAAAGACGACCTTCACCTTCGACGCCGGCGGAAAGGCCCGGAGCGCCTCGACTACCCGATCCCGGAAGAGGGCGATGAGGGCCGGATCGTCGCCGTAGCGCTCGATAAAGCGGGCGGCAAGTCCGGCGGCGTCGGCCGCCTTTTGGGCGCGGGCGAAGTACTCGCCGACCGACAGAGCCGAATAATGCGGGGCGAGCACCAGGCCGACAACCCGCCGCACGCCGGCGGCCCGAAGGGCCTCGACGCCGTCTTCGATGAACGGCGGGGCGTGCTTGAGGCCGAGCCGGACGACCATCTCCCCCGGACGGCGGGCTTCCAGGACGTCCGTGAGCGCCCGAACCTGCCGTTCGGTGTTTTCCCGGAGAGGAAACGTGCCGCCGATCGCCCGGTAGCGGCGTTCGAGATCGTGAAGCTCCGCCTCCGACGGTCGGCGGCCGCGGCGGATGTGGGTGTAGTACGCTTCGATTTCCGCAAAGCTCCGGGGCGTGCCGTAGGCCATGACGAGCACGCCGATCGGCTCCTTCACCGCGCTTCACCTCGCTCCGGCCCATCCCCGGCTCCGGCCGAAGGCCCCCCGACCGCCGGCGGTCCGCCGGCCGCCGAACCTTCGCCGACCCGCCGGCCGGCGAGGCGCTCGGCCGAATATTCCTGGACGGTGGCGACGAGGTCCCGCACCGCCTCGAGCTCCGCCTCGGGGTAGAGGCCGTGGCCGAGGTTGAAGATAAACCCCGGCGCCTGAAGGCCCGCGTCGACGACCGTCCGGGCGTAGGCCCGACGGACGTCCGGCGGCGCCTCCAGCCAGAGGGGATCGTAGTTCCCCTGCAGGGCAAACCGGCCGTCCAGGCGGCGATTGGCCTCGGCCAGGGGCACCCGCCAGTCGACGCCGACGACGTCGATCGCAAGCGAGCGGAGAAGCGGCAAAAGCTCGCCGGAGGCGACGCCGGGAAAATAGATCTTCACCGCCGGCCGGCCCGCCAGAGCCTGAAAGATGCGCCGGACGTACGGCAGCGCATACCGCTCGTAGTCGACCGGCGCCAGGTGCCCGGCCCAGGAATCAAACAGCTGCACCGCATCGGCGCCGGCGTCGAGCTGCGCCTCGAGGTAGCGGACGGTCATGGCGGTGAGCGCTTCCATGAGCTCGGTCCACACGTCCGGGGCCCGCAGCATGAGCCGCTTCGTCTCCCGGTACGTCCGGGTCGGACGCCCCTCGATGAGGTAGCTCGCCAGCGTAAACGGCCCGCCGGCAAAGCCGATCAGGGGCACGGAAAGCGATCGTTTGACGAGCCGGATCGCCTCGAACACGCCGGCGACCGCCGCCGGATCAAAGGCGCCGAGGGCCCGGACGTCCTCGGTGGAGCGGATCGGCCGCTCGACGACCGGGCCCACGCCGGCGACGATGTCGTACGAAAGGCCCACGCCTTCGACCGGCGTCATGATGTCGGCGTAGAGGATGGCGGCGTCGACGCCGAGCTTTTTCACCGGAAGGGCGGTGATCTCCGCCGCCACCTCCGGAAGGCGGGCGATGTCCTTGAACGAAAGGCGGCCTTTCAAGGCGTGATACTCCGGGTCGTACCGCCCGGCCTGGCGCATGAACCAGACCGGCGTCCGGTCGACCGGCACCTTCCGGGCGGCCCGGAGAAAGCGATCGTTCATCGCAATCGGCCCGTCGCTCCTTTCTCCGTCCGCCCCTTATCTTATCACGTTTCAACGCCGTTTTGTCCGCCCGGCGCCAAAAGTTGCCCCGTCCCGAGCTTCCGGCGGAGCGAGGCGAGTTCGATCGCCGTCATCGCCGCCCGTTCGCCGGCGTTTCCCGCCTTCGTCCCGGCCCGCTCGAACGCCTGCTCCAGCGTATCCGTCGTGAGCACCCCGAAAGCGACCGGCACGCCGGTGGCGGCGATGACGTTCTGGATGCCGGAGGCCGCCCCGCCGGCGACATAATCAAAGTGGGCCGTCGCGCCGCGGACGACGGCCCCGAGGGCGATGAGGGCGTCGTAGCGCCCGGAGCGGGCGAGCATGCCGATCGCCCACGGAAGTTCAAACGCCCCCGGTACCCAGACGACGTCGATGCGATCCGGATCGGCGCCGTGCCGCCGAAGGGCGCCCAAGGCCCCGCTTAAAAGCGCTTCGGTGATGAGGCCGTTGAAGCGGCTTACGGCGATGCCGAAGCTGAGCTCCCGGGCGTCGTAGTCGCCTTCAAACGTCCGCACCAAACTCCCCCTCTCCGAAACCTCGCGTCGCCTTAGGCGGCCGGCCGCTGCAGGCGGCGCATGCCGGCCGCCTTTCTCCGGCCTAGAGCCAATGGCCGAGGCGAAGGCGCTTCGTCTCCAGGTAGCGGCGGTTGTGGGGCCCCGGCGCGACGACGAGGGGCTCCCGCCGGACGACGGCGATGCCGAGGGCTTGAAGCCCTCGGATCTTCGCCGGATTATTCGAAAGCAGCGCGATCTCCGTCATGCCGAGGTCCACGAGCATCTCCGCCGCGACGGCATAGTCCCGGGCGTCGGCCGGAAAGCCGAGCTGGTGGTTCGCCTCGACGGTATCGAGGCCCGCGTCCTGAAGGGCGTACGCCCGGATTTTGTTCCCGAGGCCGATCCCCCGCCCCTCCTGCCGGAGGTAGAGGACCGCCCCGCGGCCGGGGGCGGCCACCCGCTCGAGGGCCGCCTGAAGCTGCGGTCCGCAGTCGCACCGGAGCGAGCCGAACGCATCGCCGGTCAGGCATTCCGAGTGGATCCGGACGAGCGGCGGATCGATGCCTTCCGCCCCGCCCAAGCCGGCCGCTTCGGCGTCCGGCGTCGCGCCGGGGCGCTCGCCCCCCGCATCCGGGACAAGGGCGACGTGTTCTGCGCCGCTTGCCCGCTCCCGGTAGACGATGATGCGAAAATCGCCGGCTTCCGTCGGGAGCTTCGCCTCGCCGACCCGCTCGATCAGCGGGTCGACCCGCCGCCGGTAGCGGACGACGTCTTCCACCGAGAGGACCATGAGGCCGTGCCGGCGGGCAAACGCCTCCAGCGCCGCCCCCCGGGCCGGGCGGCCGTCTTCGTCCAGAATCTCACAGATGACGCCGACCGGGGCGGCGCCCGCGAGCCGGGCGAGGTCGACCGCCGCTTCCGTATGGCCCCGGCGGGCCAGGACGCCGCCGGGCCGGGCCCGCAGGGGGAAGATGTGCCCCGGCCGGAGGAAGTCGTCCGGCCCGGCGTCGGGCCGGGCGAGCGCCCGGAGCGTCGCCGCCCGTTCATGGGCGGAAATGCCCGTCGTCGATTCCCGGGCGTCGACGGAGACGGTGAAAGCCGTCCCGAACGGATCCGTCTCCGCCGCTTCGGGCACCATCGGGGGAAGCGCCAGCCGATCGGCGACCTCCGGCGCCATCGGCGCGCAGACGAGCCCCCGCCCTTCGGTGATCATGAAGTTGACCATCTCCGGCGTCGCCCGCTCGGCAAGGCCGACGAGATCGCCTTCGTTTTCTCGCCCTTCGTCGTCGACGACGATGACGAGGCCGCCGGCGCGGAGGCGCTTAAGCGCCGCCTCCACCTTCGCTTCGACCGCGGAAAAGGTCGCCCCTTCGCTCATCGCCCGATCCCTCCGGCGCCGTCCGGCCGGCCGAAAAACCGCCCGTACGGCTCGAGGGCCCGGACGACCAGCTTCGCGATGAGATCGGCCTCCAGGTTCACCGGCGCGCCGACGCCCTTTTCCCCCAGGGTCGTCGCCGCCGAGGTGTGCGGGATGAGGGCCACCTGAAACGCCGTCCCCTCGACCGCCTGGATCGTGAGCGACACGCCGTCGACGGCGATGCTCCCCTTCGGGACGAGGTACGGCGTGACCGCCGCCGGCGCTTCGATCCAGACCTCGGTCCCGGCCCCCGGGCCCGCCTCCGGACGGACGGCGAGGATCGTGCCGATGCCGTCGACGTGTCCGGTGACAAAATGGCCGCCGAACCGGCCGCCGGCGGAAAGCGCCCGCTCGACGTTGACCCGCCGCCCCGGCGCCGCCTCGCCCAAGGTCGTCGCCCGTTCCGTCGCCAAAACGACGTCGACGGCCACGCGCGTCCCCCGGACGTCGACGGCCGTCAGGCAGACGCCGTCGACGGCGAGGGAATCGCCGACGTGAAGCTCCAGGCGTTCCGGAAGTTCAAGGAGAAGCCTCCGCCCGCCGGCGGGCTTCGGTTCGACCGCCCGAATCGTCCCGATCGCTTCGATCAACCCCGTAAACATCGCTCCGTCTCCTTCCCGGCCGAAGCGGCGGCCGACCCTCCGCCGGCCCGCTTTTCGCGACGACGCCCGTCTTCGCCGCCGGCCTCTTTTCATAGGCGGCGCCTCGCCGCTTCTTCCGTGCGACCGGATGAAGCCTGCATAAACCGCGGCCGACCGGTGATGACGAGATCTTCGCCGAGCCGCTCGACTTCCAGCGCCTCAAGCGGCACCGCCGCTTCGAGAGGGACCGGCGGCCCGGCGAGGGTCGGAAGCCCGGCGCCCAGGATTTTCGGCGCCACGAACAGGCTGACGCGATCGACCGCCCGGGCCGCCCAGAAGGCCCCGGCGACCGTCGCCCCGCCCTCGACGAGGACGAGGCGGATGCCCCGCTCGAACAGGACCTGCAGGGCAAAGGCCACGTCCCGGGGGCCGGTGACGATCTCGGCGCCCCGGGCCCGAAGCGCCGCCTTTTTGGCCTCGTCGGCCTCCGGCGTCGTGACGATGAGCACCTCGCCGCGGGAAAAAAGCCGCGCCTCCGGTGGCGTGCGAAGCCGGCCGTCGAGAACGACTTTGAGCGGCTGCCGGGCGCCCGGAAGGCGGGCCGAAAGGTCGGGGTCGTCGGCCAAAACGGTGCCGCTCCCGACGAGAACGGCATCGGCTTCGCTCCGAAGCTCGTGCACCCGGCGCCGGCTCGCCTCGCCGGTGATCCACCGGCTCCGCCCGTCGGCGGCGGCGATGCGGCCGTCGAGCGTCATGGCGAGCTTCAGCCAGACGTACGGCCGGCCGAGCGCCTGTCCGGTGAGATACGGGGCGTTGATCGCTTCCGCCGTTTCCCGAAAAAGCCCGACCTCGACCTCAAGGCCGGCGGCCTGAAGCCGGGCGATGCCGGCGCCGCGCACCCGGGGATCCGGATCCTCTACCGCCACGACGACCCGCTTGAGACCGGCGGCGATGATCGCCTCCGTGCACGGCGGCGTCCGGCCGGTGTGGTTGCACGGCTCGAGGGTCACGTACATCGTCGCCCCTCGGGCCGCCTCCCCGGCCATCCGGAGCGCCTGCACTTCGGCGTGGGCCTCGCCGGGCCGAAGGTGGGCCCCGAGGCCGACGACGCGGCCGTCTCGGACGATCACGGCCCCGACGCGCGGATTGGGGTGCGTCTGACCCCGCGTCCCCCGGGCGAGCTCCAGCGCAAGCGCCATCCACCGCTCGTCCGACATGCGCCTCCCTCCTCCTCAGGCGGCCTCCGGCGCACGAAAAAACCCCGAAGCACAGCGCTTCGGGGTCGGATGAAGTCGGCCGGGCAAGGCGGGCAGGTCCCAAGACAATACGAGTCCCCCGGCATCTCCGGCCAAACCCGCCCGGCGGGCCCGCCGGCCATGCCGCTCCCGCTTTCGCCGTGGCCGTTTCCTTCTCCCATCCGGACTGTACCGTCGGTGTTGGATTCGCACCAAACTCCTGCGGCTTCCGAGTCGCCGGAGGCCGCTCGTGGACTCGTCCGAAGGCTTGGCCTTCGGCATCACCACCGGTCGGGAATTGGCCCGCGCCAAAGGCTCGGCCCGGGCCTCACCCTGCCCCGAAGGAACCGCCACGCCTCGATTTTGGGTCCATTGTACGCGCCGGGCTCTCGGATGTCAACGGCCCGCGGCGCCGGCGCTTACGGCACCGCCTCGAGGCGCTCGACGAGCGCCCCGGCGAGGGCTTCCGCCCGGGCTTCTGCCTCCTCCCGCTCCCGGGCGACGGCGCCGACGTACACCTTGATCTTCGGCTCGGTGCCGCTCGGCCGGACGGCCGCCCAGGCGCCGCCCTCGAGACGAACCTTGATCACGTCGGCCTGAGGCAGCGCAAGCTTCCGGAGGGGCCGGCCGGCGGCGTCCAAGACGGCGCCGGCGCGGTAATCTTCGATCTCGACGACGGGAAGACCCGCCAGCGCCTTCGGCGGCGCCGAGCGGAGGGCGGCCATCATCCGCCCGATCCGGGCCGCCCCCTCGGCGCCCTTCAACGTGAGGGACCGGAGCCGCTCGGCGTGGGCGCCGTACGTTTGATGAAGCGCGGCGAGGGCGCCCACGAGCGTCCGGCCTTCCGCCTTGTGATGCGCCGCCGCTTCGGCGAGGAGGACCGCCGCCTGGACGGCGTCCTTGTCCCGGACGAAGTCGCCGGCGAGGTAGCCGTAACTTTCCTCGTAGCCGAAAATAAACGGAACGCCCTCCCGTTCGAGCGCGCCGATGAGGGCGCCGATGAACTTAAAGCCGGTGAGCACTTCGTAGACCCGAAGGCCGTTCGCTTCGGCGATCGCTTTGCCGAGGTCGCCGGTGACGATCGTCTTGATCACCGCCCCGCCCGCCGGGAGCGTCCCCCGGGCGCGGCGGCCGGCGATGAGGTAATCGAGAAGGAGCGCCCCGATGGCGTTTCCGTTTAGGAGGACGTATTCCCCGTCCGCCGTCCGGACGGCCGCGCCGACCCGGTCGACGTCCGGATCGGTGGCGAGGACGAGGTCGGCGCCGAGGCGCCGCGCCTCCGCCAGGGCGAGACGGAACGCCTCCGGCTCCTCCGGATTCGGCACCGCCACCGTCGGAAAGTCGCCGTCCGGCTCTTTTTGCGCCGCCACGACGTGCACGCGGGCAAAGCCGGCCCGCCGGAGCGCCTCCAGCACCGGGCGGCCGCCGGCGCCGTGAAGCGGCGTATAGACGATCGACAGGGCCCCCTTCGCCGGATCGTCCGGTGCCCGGAAGCCGAGGCCGGCAACCCGCGCCAGGTAGTCCGCCTCGATCTCCGGGCCGACGTCCCGCACCAGCCCGGCGGCCCGGGCTTCCGAAAGGGGCCGCACCGGCACCCGAAACACGTCGTCGTAAGCCGCCATGTGGGCGGTGATCCGCTCGGCGACCTCCGGCGTGATCTGCACGCCGTCCGGGCCGTAGACCTTGTAGCCGTTGTACTCCGGCGGATTGTGGCTCGCGGTGATGACGACACCGGCGTCGGCCGCAAGCGCTCGCACGGCAAACGACAGCTCCGGCGTCGGCGTCACCTCCGGAAAGAGGAGCGCCTCGACGTCAAAGGCGGCGAGCACCTCCGCCGTCGCCTCGGCAAACCGCCGGGACCCCCGGCGGGAGTCGTAGGCGATGATGACCCGGGGCCGGTGGCCGGCGACCTGTTCCCGGAGCGCCGCCGCGAGCCCGGCGGTCGCCCGCCGGACGACGTAGACGTTCATCCGGTTCGTCCCCAGGCCGAGTTCCCCTCGCATGCCGCCGGTGCCGAAGGCGAGGTGGCGGTAAAAGCGGTCGAAGACGTCAGCCTCCGAAAGGCCTTCGAGCTCCGATCGCTCTTCCGGCGAAAGCGGCGCCGCCAACCAGGTCGCGTAGCGGCGCCGGCTCAAATCCCGGAGTGCTTCGTCCACGCGTTTCACCCCCCGTCCAGCGCGATGCCAGGAAAATTATACCGGATTCCCCGGACGCGCACCAGCCGCGTCGGCGGAACGGCCGCCCTCTCCGGCGAGAGCCACCGCCGTCCACCGGAGGTGGTCGACGACGGGACAGGCGAAGAGGTCGTCGAGGTGCGGGCAGCGGCGGTCGAGATCGGCAAGAAGCGCCTCCAGCTGCCGGAGGGCGGCGATCTTCCGGGCGACCTCCTCCCGCTTCGCGCGGATGAAGTCGCCGATCCGATCGCATCGGGCGGCATCGCGGTCGACGATCGCCATGAAGCGGCCGATCTCTTTGAGCGTAAACCCGAGGGCCTGAAGCGTCCGGATGAGCCGCACCCGATCCACCGCCTCCGGCGCAAACTGCCGGTAGCCGGCCGGCGTTCGGCCGAGCGGCCGGAGGAGTCCCTCCGCCTCATACAGCCGGATCGCGTCGCGGCTGACCCCGGTTTGCGCCGCCAGGGCGCCGATCGAAAGCGCTTTTTCCTCGGCCACGGTTTCCCCTCCCCGATTTCAGACGCGCGGCACAGCCCCGAGGCGCCGGCCGCCCCGCGCCTTTTTGACCGGCGCCAAAACGTTTCGCTATTTGTGGTACGGTTCCCCCCGGAGGATCTTAAGCGCCCGGTACAGCTGCTCGTAGACGATCACCCGGGCCAACGGATGGGGGAACGTCAGCGGGGAAAGGGACCAGACGAAATCGACGGCCTCGGGCATTTCCCGGGAAAATCCTTCGCTTCCGCCGATGAGCCAGGCGATGTCCGACCGGCCGGCCATGCCCCAGCGGTCGAGATGCGCCGCCAGCGCTTCCGAAGTGAGCATCGTCCCCCGGGGATCGACGAGGACGCGGAAGACGCCTTTCGGCGTCGCCCGGAGCACCCGGGCGCTTTCGTCGGCCCGAACCCGCTCCCGCTCCGCCGCCGTCTCCGGCGATGGACCGGCCGCCTCCCGCACCTCGATCTCCCGCACCGCCGCCAGATGCGAAAGCCGCCGCCGATAGTGTTCGGCGGCGGCCCGGAGGGGCGCCGGAAGCCGCCCGACTGCCACGACGGAAAACCGGTACATTCCCGCTTCCTCTCTCCCGCCCGCCGCCGGCCGGCGCGCCGGATGAAGCCCTACGGCATCGTCCCGAGGACGGCCGTCGCCTCCCGGCGGACGCCGTCGCGGAAAAAGGCGATTCGCACCGCATCGCCGGGGCGTTTTTTTGTGTACAGCCATTTGCGCAGGACGGCGCCGGTCGGCGTCGGCTGCCCGTCCAGCGCGACGATGACGTCGAGTTCTTTGAGGCCGGCGCCGGCCGCCGGCGATCCGGGCGCCACGTCGACGAGGACGACCCCCTCCGTCACGCCCCGGGGCAAGCGGAGCGTCGTCGCCCAGTCGTCGGAGGAAAATTCCTGAAGGTCCTTGACGCCGATGCCGAGGTAAGGGCGCACCACCCGCCCGGCCGTGGCCAGCGCCTCCAGGACGGGCCGGGCGAAGTTGGACGGGATGGCGAAACCGATCCCCTCGACGCCGACTTCGCTGATCTTGGCGCTCGAGATGCCGATCACCTGGCCGGCGATGTTGAGGAGCGCGCCGCCGCTGTTGCCCGGATTGATCGCCGCGTCCGTCTGGACGACGTCCAGCTCCCAGTCGACGTGCCCGTCGCCGGCGAGGTCGACCGGGATGCTTCGGTTGGTGGCGCTGATGACGCCGACGGTCACCGTCCGGGAGTACTCGAGGCCGAGCGGATTGCCGATGGCGATCGCCGGCTCCCCGACCCGGAGCCGGTCGGAGTCGCCGAACGGAAGGACGGCATACGGTCCGGCCGGCCGAGACACCTGGAGCACCGCGAGGTCGCTCAGCCGGTCGGCACCCCGGACCGTCGCCGGAGCGCGGGAGCCGTCCGGGAAGACGACCTCCACCGCGCCGGCTCCCTCGATGACGTGATGGTTCGTCGCGACGAAGAGCGAGCGGCCGTCATCGGCAAAGATGATGCCCGACCCCGTCCCCTGAAGGAGCGGCGCCGTCCGCCGCTCCCAGAATCCCGGCTGCTCGGCCAGATTGACGACGCCGACGACGCCGACCTCCGTCCGCTCGACGACGTCGCTCACGGCGCTCGTCACCTCGACGCGCATTCGGGACGGAACCGCCGGCGCCTCCCGCGGCGCCATCGGGGCGGGTCCCGGCGCCGGAAGGCGCTCGAGGGCCGCCGCCATGACGGCCGCCGTGACGGCCGCCCCGACGGCGGCGCCGAAGAGGACCGGCCAAAAGCCGGATCGGTGGGGGCGGCGCCGGTCGTCAAACACCCGATAAGGATCCACCGGTCATCCCTGCCTTGCTGGCGTTGGTGGCCTTATCCAGTGTGCCCGTTTTCGCCCGCCGGCAACCGGCCGGCCCAAACGCCCGACCGCTCGAGCGGAAAAAGCGGCGACGGAACATCCGGCCGAGCGACGTCGAGGATCGCCTCGGGACGGGCGTGGCGCCCCCGCCGGACGAGCATCTCCCCCACCGCCCGAAGGGCCAGATCCGGCCGGTTGTTTTCCCGGCTCAGGTGCGCCAGATGGATCCGCTGCGTCGCCGGGCCGACGACGTCGGCCAGAGCATGGGCCGCCTCCTCGTTCGAGAGGTGCCCCACCGGACTGGCGATCCGCCGCTTGATCGGCCACGGATAGCGGCCGCCCCAGAGGAGCGCCGCGTCGTGATTCGCCTCGAACACGTACGCATCGGCCCCCTCGATGACCGCCTTGACCCGATCCGGCACGACGCCGAGATCGGTCACCAGCGCGAGGGACGGCCCGCCGACTTCCGCAAAATGAAACATCATCGGGTCGGCGGCGTCGTGGGAGACGGAAAACGTCGTCACGTCGAGGCCGCGAAACCGGTGCCGGGTTCCGCTCGGAAAGAGGTGCAGCCGGAACGCCGCCCCTTCCGCCCGGAGCGCCTCGAGCCGGGGGGAAAGGGCCGCGTACGTCTTCGGGTTCATAAAGAGCGGCACCGGCGCCCGCTTGAGGAGCGTCCAGAGGCCCCGCACGTGATCGTCGTGCTCGTGGCTGATCCAGATGCCGTCCAGAGCCGTAAGCGTTACGCCGAACGCCCCGAGCGCCGCCTGAATCCGCCGGGCGCTCACGCCGGCGTCGACGAGAAAGCGCATGCCGCCGCCCTCGAGGTAAAACGCGTTCCCCGACGAGCCGCTCGCCAGAATGCTGTAACGCACCGTCATCCCTCATCCGTTCGTTCGACGGACCCGCGGTCCTCGGGCCGCGGCGGCCCGTCGGGAATCGGCGTGCCGAGAAATCCGTTCACATCGAGGGCGCCCGCCCCGGTCACCACCCGCCAGACCGGCACGAGGAACGATTCGCCGCCGGTCGGCTGAACCCGCCGGTACCCCGGCAAAACGGCCTCGATCCGGCTCCCTGGCGGAATCAGCCCCCGATCGGCGAGCGCGTAGACGGCGACCGCCGGCGGGATGAGCGGCCGCGGATCGCCCCCTTCGCCGACGATCCAGAAGCGGCCCCGAAGGCCGACGACGCCGCCCGGCCCTTCCTCCGGATCGAGGCGCGCCTCAAACAACGGATAACCTTCAACGAATTCGATCCACCCGCCGCCGTCCGCCGGCCGGAGTTCGCCGGCGCCGGGAAGATACGCCCGGAGCCACTCCGCCCCCGCAAGCGCCTGCGTCTTGACCGGCGGCGCCCAGCGGAGGACAAGCTCCCCGGTCTCCGGATCGTAGGCAAAGCGCCGCACCGCCGGCCCGTCGCCGGACGCCGCCGGGGCCGGCCTCTCTTTTTCCAGGGAAAAATAGCGAAGCGCCGGGGGCGGCCCCTTCCCCTCCGGCACCGTGAGCCCGAGCTGGGCGAATTTGCTCCGGAGGAGCTCCGCCTCGCCGCTCATTTCGATCACCGCCGCCTCCCGCCTCGACGCTCGCCACTCGGCCCACAGAAAGAGGTCGAGGAGGAGAAAGGCGACGAGGAGAAACGTTTTGGCCCGTTCCCAGTTCATCCCGGCGGCCTCCCTTCCGCCTCATCGGGAGGCAGGACGAGGACGTCCCCGTCGGCCCAGAGGAGAAGCGCCGGGACGAGGCGATAGGCGTCCGGCGACGCCGTCTTTTCTCCGACGAAGACGAGCTGGGAGCGGCGGACCGCCTCCGGCCGGCGGCCCGCCGCCTCGAGCGCCGTCAGGATCTCCTGAACGCCCGGAAGCCGCGCCCGGCCGTCGCCGTCCGGCGGAAGCCAGCGAAAAAGCCCCCGACGGTAGCGGACGACCTCGCCGCCGTCGACGACGACGACGAGGTCCCGCACCGCCCGGGCGGCGCCGGTGATCGGAAAGCCGGAGGCGGTGCCGCCGAAGTGAAACACGGTGCCGTCGGCCGTCGCGCCGATGCCAAGCAGCCGATCCCCGTCGCCCCATCCGGCGTGGCGGTTGACGAAGGCGACCGCCGCCTCGAACGCCTCTCGGGCCGGCCTCGGCCGGCCCGCGGCCGGCGCGAAATAATCCAGCGTCCCCTGCCGCGGGTCGAGGCGGAGGCTCCGGGCGCCGTCCGAAAGGAGCCACGTCCCGTCCCGCTCCCGGGCTTCCCGAAGCGCCCCGAGATCCCCGAGGAGCGCCTCGGCCGCCGCCTCCGGCGGAAGGCCGATCGCCCGGACGACGGCCGCGGAAAGCTCCGCCCCGGCGGCCGGGATGGCCGGTGCAAAGACCGCCGGCGGCGGAGCCCACGGGACGAGGGGGATCGTCTCGCCGCCGGCGAGCGCCGTCTGGACGAGGGCCTCCTCCGCCTGAAGACGCCACGCCTCCGCCCGTCCGGTCGCCCCGTCGATCGCCGTGGCGACGGCGCCCGCCTCTTCGAAGGCAACCCAGAGCGCGTCGACCTCGGGCAAGGTCGGCGGCGGCCAGTCCGGAAACAGCCGGGAAAAGAACGCCGGCGAAAGCCCGACCGACCAGGCGAAGTAAAGCCCCGGCCGCGGCTGAGACCGGCCAGCGGTGCCCGGTCCTTCCGGCCTCCTCCCTCCCTCGCCGGCCGCGCTTTCGCCCGGCGGCCGGTCGGGAGCCGCCCCACCGCCCGGCGCCCCGCCTTCCGGCCTTTTCGCCGCGGGCGCCGGGGCGGCAGGCGGCAGCACCCACCCGCCAGGACGCCCCGGCGGAAGGTCCTCCGGCGGCGCGGTCCGTTCCGCCGGCAAGCGGCGCAGGGCGTCGAAGGCCGCGGCGACCGCCGGCGCCTCGGGCGGGAGAAGGAAGGTCCCGTCGGCCCCGGCGGCGCCGGAGAGCGTCGGCATAAGCAGCGCTTCCGGCGCCGCCTCCCGATCGAAGCGGATCGGCGCCGCGTACGGCGTCTCCCCGACGGAGGCCGTCGGCGCCGGCGGAAGCCAGAGGGCGACCGACAGCCAGAAGCTTAAGGCCACCAAAAGCGCCAGGGCGACGTTTTTTACCCGGGCCATGTGGACGCCTCCCTTCCGGCCTCCGGCGCCCCACCGGCCTTTGAGACGGCCGGCAGGCGGATGACGATCGCCGTCCCGCCGCCCGGCCGCCCTTCGGCCCGGATCGTGCCGCCGTGCCGCTCGACGATCTCCCGGGCGATCGAAAGTCCGAGGCCGCTTCCGCCGTGGGCCCGGGAGCGGGCCTTGTCCACCCGGTAAAACCGCTCGAATACCCGCTCCCGGGCCTCCTCCGGGATGCCGACGCCGGTGTCTTCGACGCGAATCTCGGCGGCCCCGCCGTCCGCCGGACCAAGCGTCACCGTCACCCGCCCCCCCGCCGGCGTGAACTTGAGGGCGTTGGACAGCACGTTGTCCAGCACCCGGTCGAGCATGTCCCAGTCGCCGTCCGCCCACAGATCGGCGCCGGCCGCCTCTAAGGCGAGGGCGATGCCGGCCTGCCGGAAAGCCGGCCGGAACCGCTCTGCCGCGCCCCGGACGAGCCGCTCGAGCGAAAGCGGCACCCGGCGAAGCGGCGCCGCCTCCCCTTCCAGCCGGGCGAGAAAGAGGAGGTCGCCGACGAGGCGGATCATTCGCTCCGTCTCCCGGGCGACGGTGGCGAGAAACTTCGCCTGCACCGCCGGCGGCGGCGGATCGTCGAGGAGCGCCTCGACATGGCTTTTGATCGTCGTGAGCGGCGTTTTCAGCTCGTGCGACACGTCGGCGACGAACGCCTTCTGCCGCGCCTCCAGCCGCTTATCTTCGGTCACGTCGACGAGGACGATGATGGCCCCCGTGCCCCCCGCCTCCGCCACCGGCGACGTCGTCACCCGAACGGTCCGGCCCTCCGGCGTGTCGAACAAGAACGTCCCCGGCCGGGAAAAGAGCGATCCTTCGGCCTCTTCCGGCGCCAGCCCGAAGGCCGCCTCCGCCGGCCGGCCGATCCACCGTTCCGCCGATCCGGTCAGGCCGAGCAACCGGATCGCCTTCGGATTGATCGCCGTAAGCCGCCCCTCCCGGTCGACGGCGAGGACGCCTTCGCTCATGTGGGTCAGGATCGAGGCGAGCCGTCGCCGCTCCCGGTCGGACGCGTCCAGGGCGTCTTTGAGCCGGTCGGCGAGGGTGTTGAACGCCCGGGCGAGGCGGCCGATCTCGTCCTCTCCGTACACCGGCACCCGAACGCCGAAGTCCCCGCCCATCATCGCCTCCGCCTGCCGGGTCAAGGCCTCCACCGGCGCCGCGATCGCCCGGGTGATGAGCCCGGCGACGCCGATCGCAAGCCCCAGCGCCAGCGCGGCGGAGGCGACGTAAAGGCGCATGATGCGGCCGACGTCCGCATAGATTTCTTCCATCGAAGCGACGAGGAGGACGGCGCCGACCGTCGCCCCGTCGTGCTCGATCGGCACCGCGAGGAGCTCTGCCCGCCCGAGGCCCTCCTGAATCCCCCGGCGGGAAGCGGGCATGCCGGCGAGGGCGCTTTTCGCCTCCGGCGCCGTGTTCCGGAGCCCGACGGCGCCGAAATCCGGCGGCGAGGCGGCGAGGATGACGCCGTCGGCGCCCAAGACCTGCACCCGCGCCCCGGCGAGGGAGGAAAGATTTTTGAGCACGTTGTCGATGTCCGCCAGGACGAAATCTTCCCGCTCCCCCGACGCCCGGGCGACGTACGGCGCCAGGTGAAAGGCGAGAAGCTCCCCCTGGGCCGCCAGCGCCCGGGAAAACCGCTCGAGGTGGGCGCCTTCGACGCTCCGGAAGACGAAGGCGCCGGCCGCCTCAAAGGCAAACACGAGGATGAGGCCGAGGCTTGCGGCGAGCTTCGTCCAGAGGCGCATCACGGGCCGGGTCCTTCGTCTTTCGGGATGAAGTAGCCGACGCCGCGGCGGGTGAGGACGATCCGCGGCGCTCCGGGGTCGTCCTCCACCTTTTCCCGGAGACGCCGGACGGTGACGTCGACCGTCCGGACGTCGCCGACGAAGCCGTAGCCCCAGACCCGACCGAGGAGCTGCTCCCGGGAAAGCACCTGCCCCCGGTGCCGGGCGAGCTCGACGAGGACGTCGAACTCTCGCGGCGTGAGCGCCACCGGCCGGCCCTTCTTCGTCACCGCGACCGCTTTGAAGTCGATGACGAGGTCGAACACCTGAAGCCGGGACGCTTCCTGCGCCGGCGCCTTCGCCCGGCGAAGCTGCGCCCGCACCCGAGCGATGAGCTCCCGGGCGGAAAACGGCTTCGTCACATAGTCGTCGGCGCCGAGCTCGAGGCCGACGACTTTGTCCGCCTCGGCGTCCCGGGCCGACACGATGATGACGGGGACGTTCCGGACGTTTCGGAGCCGCCGGAGGACGTCGAGGCCGTCGAGCTCGGGGAGCATGAGGTCGAGGATGACGAGATCGACGCCGTCTTCCGCCGCCCGGGCGAGCCCCGACGCCCCGTCCGCCGCCACCCGAACGCGGAAGCCCGCCTTTTCCAGGTGGTAGGCGACGATATCGGCGATCGGCGCCTCATCTTCGATGATGAGAATCGTCTCCGGCCCCGGCTCCATCCCGCGCCACCTCTCGCGGCCGTTTTTTTCATTATAGCGAAATCCCGGCATAGCGAAATCCCGGCGGGAGCGGAGGCGGCGGTAGAAAAAAGGCGGCCCGCCGAAGCGGGCCGCCATCCGGCCGCCCGACCGGACGCTAGCGACGGCCGACGTATTTCGTCGGGTCCTGCGCCTGGCCGTTGTGATGAATTTCGAAATGGAGATGCACGCCGGTGGCGTGGCCGGTGGCGCCCATGGCGCCGATCGGCTGCCCCTGGCCGACCGACTGGCCGGCGGAGACGTCGATCCGGGCGAGATGGGCATACCACGTCTCGTACCCGCCCGCGTGGCGGATCTTCACGAGATTGCCGTAGCCGCCGTCCCAGCCGGCAAAGGTGACGGTGCCGGCGGCGGCGGCGACGATCGTCCGGTCGGCGACGCCGGAGATGTCGACCGCCGGATGAAACTTCCCCCAGCGCCAGCCGTAGCCGCTCGTGATGTAGCCGCCCCGGGTCGGCCAGAGGAACTGCCCGGCAGGGGCCGACGGCCGCGGCTTCGTGCCGACGACGATGACCGCTTCCACCGGCGGCGTGATCACCCGTTCGTCCACCACCGTCTCTTCGACGACGTCGCCGTTTTCCCGCGTGAGGCGATACGTGACTTCCTTGACGCCGTCTTTTCCGGGTTGCTGGACCCGGCGTTCGCCTTTGTAGAGCGAGGCGTCTTCGATCGTCCGGGTCGTGTACGGCATCGGCACCCGGACGGTCTTCGTCGTCTCGGTTTGGACGACGATTTCCGGCTTCGCCCGCCGGACGAGGATCTCCTGGCCGATCTGGAGGATCGTCTCCGGCGTGAGGCCGGGGTTTAAGGCGAGAAGATCGTCCAGCTTCATGTTGTATCGGGCGGCGATGCCGCTTAAGGTGTCGCCCGGCTGGATGACGACCTTCGCTTCCCCGTCTTCGCCCATGAGCCGCGCTTCGACGTCCGTCTCGTCGTCCACCGCTTCCGGATCGACGACGGCCGGGACGATCTCGACGTCGTTTTTGAGCGCAGCGTCGACAACCGTCTCCGCTTCCGGCTTCGGCGCCGGAGCCGAAAGCCGGGCGATCTTCACCGTCTTCGCCTTGCCGTCGTAGACGAGGGGTTCCCGGGCGACTTTGGCCGCCACCCGGCCGACGATCGCCTCGGCGGCGGCGCGGTTTTTGACGACGCCGATCGTCTTCCCATCGACGACGAGCCGCACCGCCTCGACCTTCACCGCGAGCCGCTCGCCGAGCGCCGCAAGGACGCCGGCGTCGTCGGCCTGTCCCCGATACACCCGTTCGGCGCGAAACTGAAGGGCGTTCGCGACGACGGCCCGGGCGCCGTCCGCCCGGGCGGACGCCTGCCGGAGGCGGCTTTGGATCCACGCGTCGACGGCGTCCGGCGATGAGGCGGCGCCCACGTCTTCGCCGTCGACGAGGACGCGGTAAAGCGTCACCGTCCGGGCTTCGACGTACCGGTCCACGCCGAAGCCGGCGGCGACGAGGGCGGCGGTGATGAGGGCGGCCAACGCCCCTTCTCGGCGCCGCGGCCGGAGGAAGGCGACCGCCGCCCGCCACCCCCGCTTCCCCTCTCCCCAGGCGGCCAAAAGCCGCCGTCGGATCGTCTCGGTGTCCATGCGCTCCTCCTCGCGTGGGGGCGGCCGGCCAGCGGACGAACGGGGTTTTCAATTCTTTGTACACGATACCACGGGATATCGGGAGGGGCAACCGACCCGAGCTGCAAATGATTCTTATTTGATTATATTTGCATCATACTCTCATCCCGATAGGCTGGCGCAAGATTGACAAATTTGTTATACTCCTTCAAAAACGCAAGCCGCACTTTCCCCGTCGGGCCGTTCCGGTGCTTGGCGACGATGACCTCGACGACGTTCGGCTCGTCGGTATCCGGGTGATAGTAGTCGTCCCGGTACAAAAAAGCGACGACGTCGGCATCTTGCTCGATGCTGCCGCTTTCGCGAATGTCGGAGAGCATCGGCCGCTTGTCCTGCCGCTGCTCGACGGCCCGGGAAAGCTGCGACAGGGCCAGGAGGGGAACCTCGAACTCCCGGGCGAGCCCTTTGAGCTGTCGGGAGATCTCGGAGATCTCCTGCTGGCGGCTTTCTCCCGGGCGTCCCCGGCCGGCGATGAGCTGCAGGTAGTCGACGACAATGAGACCGAGGGGGCCCGTCTCCCGCATGAGGCGCCGGAGGCGGCTTTTCATGGCGAATACCGTCAGCCCCGGCGTGTCGTCGATGTAAATCGGCGCCCGGGAGAGGACGTCGATGGCGGCGATGAGCTTTTCCCAGTCGGGATCGTCCGGCGAAAAGGAACCGGTCCGAAGCTTGTGCCCGTCGATCATCGCCTCGGCGGCGAGCATCCGCTGGGCGAGCTGCTCGCTCGACATCTCGAGGCTGAAGATCGCCACCGGCGCCCCGCCCCGGACGGCGACGTTCTGGGCGATGTTGAGGGCGAAGGCGGTCTTCCCGACCGACGGCCGGGCAGCGACGACGATGAAGTCGCTCTTCTGCAGTCCCGAGGTGAGGCGGTCCAAATCGTCGTAGCCGCTCGCGAGGCCCGTCAGCGTCCCTTCCCGCCGGGCGAGGCGGTCGAGCCGGACGTACGTCTCGGTGAGGATGTCCCTCAGGCGCACGAAACCCTGCCGCGACCGCTCGCCGCTTAAGGCGAGGATGTCCTTTTCCGCCTCGGCGAGAATCGTCTCGACGTCATCCGCCTCATCGTACGCCCGCTCGACGATCCGGGTCGCCGCCTGGATGAGCCGCCGGAGGAGGGCCTTTTCCGCGACGATGCCGGCATAGTAGGCGGCGTGGGCGGCGGTCGGCACCATCGCCTGAAGTTCGGCGAGGTAGGCGGCGCCGCCGATCTCTTCGAGGGCCCCCCGCTGCTTGAGCTCGGCAGCGACGGTGACGGCGTCGATCGGCTCGCCGCTTTCGGCGACGGCGAGCATGGCGGCGAAGATCTTCCCGTGTGCCGGCCGGTAGAAGTCGTCCGGCCGGACGAAATCCGAGACGGCGACGATCGCCTCGCCGTCCAAAAGGATCGCCCCCAAAAGCGCCTGCTCCGCCTCCAGCTGGTGCGGCGGCGTCCGGATGAAGGCCATCCCGTCGGCCATCGCTTACGCCTCTTCGATGAGCTCGACGAGGAAACGGGCGGTGACGTCCGGATGGAGCCGGGCGGTGACGGTGTGCCGGCCGAGGGTGCGAAGGGGCTCTTTCATCTCGAGGCGCCGTTTGTCCACCGAAAGCCCCTGGGCCCTGAGCGCTTCGGCGATCCGCTCCGCCGTCACGGCGCCGAAGAGCTTCCCGCCGGTGCCCGCCTTCACCGGCAGGCGGAGGGTGAGGCGCTCGAGCGCCGCCTTCAGCGCCTCGGCTTCCGCCTTTCGCCGGGCTTCGGCTTCCGCCTCCCGGGCCCGGGCTTCTTCGAGACGCTTCAAATTTTCTTCCGTCGCCGGGATCGCCAGCCGCCGGGGAAAGAGGTAGTTGCGGGCGTAGCCGTCGGCAACGGTCTTCACCTCGCCCTTTTTTCCCTGTCCCGGGACGTCGGCGGTAAAGATGACCTTCATGCGCACCCCTCCTCGGCGACGAAAAAAAGGGAGATCGCTCTCCCTTTTTTTCGCCGACGACCTCAGTCGATGACGTACGGCAGAAGCGCCACCTGCCGCGCCCGCTTGATCGCCTTGGTGAGCATCCGCTGGTAGCGGGCCTTCGTGCCGGTCACCCGCCGGGGGAGGATTTTCCCCCGCTCGTTGATGAACCGCTTCAGAAGTTCGACGTCCTTGTAGTCGATGTACTCGATCTTGTTCACCGTAAAGTAACACTGCTTGCGGCGCTTTTTCCGGCGGGCCACTTTGGTCCCTCCTTTCGTCTCGCCGGCCGGCCGACGCCTTCGGCCGACCGGGCCGCGTAAACTCCGGCCGTCCGGTCAAAACGGGAGCTCATCGTCCGACAGATCGATCGGCGTCGCCTCGTCCTGAAACGGATCGACCGCCGGGGGATGGCCGCCGTCGGCCGGGGCCTGCCCGCGGGCGCCGTCGAGGAACTGGACGTTGTCGGCGACGACTTCCGTCACGTACACGCGGCGGCCTTCGTTGTTCTCATAGGACCGCGTCTGGATGCGCCCTTCGACGGCGACGAGGCGCCCCTTGCGGAGGTAGTGGGCGCACGTCTCGGCCAGCTTCTGCCAGGTGACGATCGGGATAAAATCCGCCTCCCGTTCCCCCTGGCCGCGGCCAAAGCGCCGGTCGACGGCGAGGGTAAACGTCGCCACCGCCGTGCCGTTGGCCGTGTACCGGAGCTCCGGGTCGCGCGTCAGGCGCCCGACGAGCACCGCGCGGTTTAGCATCCGCTCCTCCCCCTCTGGCCGCGGCGACCCCGGCGATCGGCTCGCCCGTTCAGGCGGCGTCGTCGTCGTGTTTGACCACGAGGTGCCGGATGATCGTCTCGGTGATGCCGAGGACCCGCTCGACCTCTTTGACCGTCTGCGGCGTGCCGCGAAAGTAGATCACGGTGTAGATGCCTTCCCGGAACTTCTTGATCTCGTACGCCAGGCGGCGCTTGCCCATATCCTCGACCTTCTCGATCTCGCCGCCCTGGGCCCGGATGATCTCCTGGAGCCGCTCCCGGTGTTCGGCGACGGCCTCCTCTCCGAGGTCGGGCCGCAGGATGAAGAGGACTTCGTACCGGCGCACCCCGTTCACCTCCTTCCGGACATGAGGCCCCGCCCCGCAGGCGGAGCAAGGAGACGCGCCTCGAGGCGCGAACTCGCATTCTCGGATTATAGCAAACCCATCGCCTTTCCTCAAGGCCGGTCGCCCTAGACGTTGAAGCGGAAGGTGATGACGTCGCCGTCCTGGACGACGTAATCTTTCCCTTCCAGCCGGACGAGGCCGAGCTCCCGCGCCCGGGCGAGGCTTCCGGCCCGGATGAGATCGACATAAGCGACGACTTCCGCCCGGATAAACCCCCGCTCGAAGTCGCTATGGATGACGCCCCCGGCTTCCGGCGCCCGGGCGCCGGCCGGGATCGTCCACGCCCGAACCTCCTTCTCGCCGGCGGTGAAAAACGTTCGCCAGCCGAGGAGGCGGTACGCCGACCGGATCACCCGGTCGAGGGCCGTCTCCTCGAGGCCGTAGGCGGACAGAAACGCCGCCCGCTCCTCCGGCGGAAGCGCTCGAAGTTCCGCCTCGAGGGCCGCCGAAAGGACGATCACTTCCGCCCCTTCCGCTTCGGCCCGCGCTTCGATGGCGCGAACGTGGGAGGGCGGCGTGCCTTCGAGATAACTTGCCTCGTCGACGTTGGCGATGTAGAGGACCGGCTTTTGGCTGAGCAAAAACAGTTCCCGTAGCATGGCCCGTTCTTCTTCGCCGGCCGGGAACGTCCGGGCCGGCCGGCCGGCGTCGAGGTGGGCCTTTAAGCGTTCCAGCCCGTCGAGGGCCTTTTTCGCCGCCCCATCGCCGCTTTTCGCCTGGCGGGCGGTCCGCTCCAGCCGGCGTCCGACCGTCTCCAGGTCGGCGAGGATGAGCTCCGTCTCGATGACGTCGATGTCTCGGACCGGATCGACGCTCCCGAAGACGTGGGTGACGTTCGGGTCGTCAAACGCCCGGACGACGTGGAGGATGGCGTCGACCTCCCGAATGTGATGCAAAAACTGGTTACCCAGGCCCTCGCCGCGGCTCGCCCCTTCGACGAGGCCGGCGATGTCGACGAAGCGGAACACCGCCGGCGTCGTCTTTTCGGGCCGGAACAACGCCGCGAGGGCGTCCAGCCGGGGATCCGGCACCGCGGCGATGCCGACGTTCGGTTCGATGGTGCAAAACGGATAATTGGCTGCCTCGGCGCCGGCGCCCGTCAGCGCGTTGAAGAGCGTCGACTTGCCGACGTTGGGCAGCCCGACGATGCCGGCGGACCGGCTCATCCCAGCGCCTCCTCGCGTAACGTCTTGTCCCGTTCGTCCGGCCGAAGCGGCGCGATCCAGACGAACGCCTCGTACTGGGTGCTGCCCCGGCCGAGATCGGCGAGCCCGGACGGCGTCAGGGCGTTGATCCCCGGAGTGACGCCTTCCTCGACGACGATCGCCTCCGGGTGAAGCCCCGGCAGCGCCTCGGCCGCCACCTCGACGCGGGCGCGGCCGTCGGTGAGGACGACCCGCGCTCCCGGCGCGATCCCTTCCCAGGCCAACGCCTCCGGCGCGAGGTAGGCGACCGGCGCCGGCGGCCGCGCGGCAAAAAACCGGTGCTGGCCGTGGAGCGAACGCCGGGGGTGAACGGAAAGGAGCCGGTAGCGCCGCGGCCCACCGGCATCCGGCGCTACCGCCGCCGCGGCCGTCCGCTCCGCCCACGGCGGGACAGCGAAGTGAAACCGGCCGTCGGGCGTCGCAAACATCCGCTTCTCCCAGGCGATTCGCTCCGGCACGAGGCGGACGAAGCCCCGGGTGAAGAGCGCCTGCCAGTCCGCCTCCGTCATCCGGTCATCCAGGGCGAGGCGCCAGAAGGCTTCGTCGCTTTGCCGAAAGGCGTCGGCTGCGCCGAGGCGCCGGGCGAGCTCCCGGACGATCCACCGCTCCGGCTTTGCCTCGCCGGGTGGCGGGACGAGGGCTTCCCCGTACTGGATGTAGCCGTGCCACATCGAGCTCACGTAGATGTCCGCCTGCTCAAAGTTGTCCGCCGCGGGAAGGACGTAGTCGGCGACGGCCGCCGTCTCGGTGAGGAAGAAATCAACGACGATCTTCGTGGGGATCGACCGGTAGACGTCCCGCAGACGGTCCGCCTGAGGCGCCTGGGCGAGCGGATTCGCCCGGGCGACGTAGAGGACCGCCGGCGGTGGGTCGAGGCGGGGAATCTCGTCCGCCTGCCCGGCCCGGGTGACGGTCCGGTACGCCCGCCGCCAGTCGGGCCGGGTGATCCGATGAACGGCGATGCTTTCGCCCAAAGCCGTGTGGGCGTAGTCGACGCCGCCGCCGGGGCGCCCGATGCTCCCGGTCAGGGCGATGAGGGCGTCGATCGCCCGGACCGTCGCGCCGCCGAGGCGGTAGCGCTGGAGGCCGTAGCCGAGGATCGCCCGCACCGGCGGCGTCGAAAAGACGTCGATGAGGCGGGCAAACGTCTCCTCGTCGACGTCCGCCGCCCGAAGGAGCGCCGCCCGGTCGGCCGCGAGGACCGCCGCCCGGTACGCCTCAAAACCGGCGGCGTGATGCGCCACGAACGTCCGGTCGAACGCCCCCCGCTCGAGGAGCGCCTGGGCGACGGCGACGGCGAGGGGCCCGTCGCCGCCCGGACGGACGCGGATGACGAGATCGGCCTCCCGATCGAGCGGGCTCGGCATCGGGTTGATGTGGACGAGGCGGCTTCCCTGGGCGCGGGCCTGCCGGAGGAACGGGAGGAGGTGAACGTTGGTCGTCGCGGCGTTCCGCCCCCAGAGGACGATCCCCTTCGCCAGGGGAAGGAGCGCCGGGTCGCTCGTGCGGGCGCCGCCCAGGTCCAGCCGCTGCGCTTCGAGGCCGGCGGACCAGCAAAGGGTGCTCACCGTCTCGGTCATCCCGCCGAGGCGGTTCCAGAGGCGCTCCTCCAGAAGGGTGAGAAGGCCGCCGCTTGCGTAGTCATAACTGTAGAGGATCGCCGTCGGGCCGAAGCGGTCGATCGCCGCCCGAATCCGTTCGGCGATCTCGTCGAGCACCGCCTCCCACGGGACGGGAACGAACCGGTCTCCCACGCGCTTTAAAGGCCGGGTGAGCCGTTTCGGATGCCGGTGGCGGAGGAGAAGCCCCCGGCCGCGGCCGCAGATCTGTCCACGGGTGATCGGGTGGTCGGGATTGCCCCGGAGGTCGACGAGGCGCCCCCCGTCGACCGTCGCGAGCAAGCTGCAGCCGTCAAAGCAGTTCAGGGGACAGGCCGAAAGGCGCTCCATCGCATCGCTCCCTCACGCGCCGGGCGTCGCCTTTTTGAGGACGCGCCGGAGCCGGCGCTCGAATTCCGAGCGGACGAACAAGACCGTTGCGCCGCATCCGGTGCACTTCAGGCGGATGTCCATCCCCATCCGGACGATCGTCCAGGCGTTCGTCCCGCACGGGTGGGGCTTTTTGAGCTCGACGACGTCGCCCAGGTCATAGTCCTTCCGCATCCCGCGTCCCCCCTCCGGACGGCGCTTCCCGGCCTTCTTCCGGATAGCTCTTCCACCCTCGGGCGGCGCCGTCCTGAAGGAGCGCCTGAAGCGCCGCCTTGATCCGCTCGGCGAACGCCGCCGGCGTCTCGCCGGGCCGGGGGAAAAGCGGCGACCCGAAGACGATCCGCACCTTGGCCGGCCGGATCCCCCGCTTCCCCTTCGGCATCGCTTCGCCGGTGCCGAAAAGGGCTGCCGGCAGCACCGGGACGCCGCTTTTGATGGAAAAGTACGCCGCTCCCTCCTTGAACGCCGACTCGGCAAACGAGCGGGAGCGGGTCCCCTCCGGAAAGAGGCCGATCGACCGACCCTCCTTAAGGCGGCGAAGGGCCGTCCGAATGGCCGTCAGATCCCGGCCGGCCCGGTCGACGGGAAAGGCCCCCAGGGCGCGGATGAGCCAGGCGAGCCACGGGTTTTGGAACAGCTCTTTTTTGGCCATGAAAGAAAGCGGCCGCGGGTAGAAGGCCGCGAGGTAAATCGGGTCGAGATTGCTCACGTGGTTGCTCACGACGATGTGGGGGTGCTTCGGGTCGACGTGTTCGCGGCCGTAGACTTCCACCCGGTGATACAGTTTGATGAGCCCGACGGCGATCGGCTTGAGGAGAACGTACAGCATGGCCCTCCCCGCTTTCCACGCCGGGCGTATGCCGACGCCCGGCCGTCGCTATACTAGATGATACCATGCGCCGCGGGGCGGATAAAAGGAGGCCGAGCCGTGCCCGCCATCCATCCCGACCGACCCGGTGGGCGGAGCCGCCTGGAAGCAGCGATCGCCGAGGTGCTTCAGGAGGCCGACGGTCCGTGGGTCTTCCTCTGCATCGGCAGCGATCGGTCCACAGGCGACAGCTTCGGCCCGCTCGTCGGGCGGTTTCTCCGGGCCCGGGGCTTCCCGGCGCCCGTCTACGGCACGCTGGAAGAGACGATCCACGCCGTCAACCTCGACGATGCCCTTCGGGCGATCCGCCGGCATCATCCCGGCGCCCGGCTGTTCGCCGTCGACGCCTCCCTCGGAAATCCGGACGACGTCGGGGCGCTCTCCGTCGGCTCGGGGCCGGTCTACCCCGGCCGGGGCGTGAACAAAACCCTCGCCCCGGTCGGCGACGCCCACCTCGTCGGCATCGTCGGGCCCGCCGGCTGGATGCCGTTTTGGGTGCTGCAAAACACCCGCCTCTCCCTCGTCTGGCGCCTGGCGGAAGCGGCAGCCCAGGCGATCCACGGCGCCTGGCTCCGGACGGTCCTGCCGTGGCCCAAGGCCGAAGACGCCTCCGGCGACCGGGCGACCGGCTGATCAGAGCGCGAGATGGATCCCGCTTCCGGCCCAGAGGGCGGCAAAGGCGACCGCCGGCAAAAGGTCCGCGACGCGGAAACGGCCCAGGCCGGTCATGTTGAGGCCGATCGCGGCGATGAGGACACCGCCGGTGGCGCCGATGAGGTCGACCGCTGCCGTCAGGGACGCTTGCGGGACGAGGGCGGTGATGCCGCCGGCGGCAAGGGCGATCGATCCCTGGAAGAGGACGATCGGCACCGCCGAGAGGGCGACCCCGGCGCCGAACGTCCCGGCGAAGAGGACCGACGTAAACCCGTCGAGGAGCGCCTTCAGGTAAAGCAAGTGGTGATCGTGTTCCAGCCCGCTCTGAAGGGCGCCGAGGATGCTCATCGAGCCGACGCCGAAAAGAAGCGTCGCCGCAAGAAACCCTTCCGCCGTCCGGGACCCGCCGCCGATACGGGCGGTGAGGCGTTCGGAGAAACGGTTCAGCCGCCCTTCGAGGTCCGCCCACCGGCCGACGGCCGCCCCGGCGGCGAGGCTCGCCGTCATGCCGAGGACGTCGTCGCCGGCGAGGGCCATCTTCAGGCCGATCACGACGACCGCCAGGCCGAGGGTCTGAAAGATCGCGTCCCGAAGCGGCGCCACCGCGCGACCGACGGCGAGGCCGATCAGCGTGCCGGCGACGATCGCCAGCCCGTTGACCAACGTGCCGGTGAGGATCATGGGACCTCCGCGGCCGCTTCCGGCCCGAGGAGGAGATCGACGAGCCGCCGGAGATCCTCTTCATCGACGAAGGCGATCTCGATCCGGCCTCTTTTTTCCCCGCGGATCGTCACCGGCGTGCCGAAGCGCTCCCTGAGACGGCTTTCGAGCGCCCGCCGACGGGCCGCCTCCGGCGATCGGTCCGATCGCGCCGGACGACCGGCCGCCGGTTTCGGCCGGGCGGCCCGGAGCGCCTCTTCAAGCTTGCGGACGCTCCATCCTTCTTCCGCCGCCTGTCGGGCGACGGCGACGAGCCGACGCTCGTCGGCGACGCCGGCGAGGATCTTCGCATGCCCCATGGTCAATGTTCCACGTGAAACATACGCCCGTACTTCCTCCGGGAGAGTGAGAAGGCGCAAGGTGTTGGCCACCTGAGAGCGGCTTTTCCCCATCCGGCGGGCCAGCTCTTCCTGCGTCAGGTCGAACCGTTCCATGACCGCCCTGTACGCCTCGGCAATCTCCAGCGGGTTTAAGTCCTCCCGCTGGATGTTTTCGATCAGGGCGACTTCCATCATTTCGGCATCGGACATCTTCCGCTCGACGGCCGGAACGGTCTTGAGGCCGGCCATCTCCGCCGCCCGGACGCGCCGCTCGCCGGCGATGATCTCATAGCCGTGCACCGCCCGCCGGACGAGGATCGGCGTGAGGACGCCGTGGGTCCGGATCGACTCGGCGAGCTCCTTGAGCGCCTCCGGATCGAACGTCTTCCGCGGCTGGTACGGGTTCGGCCGGAGGTCAGCGAGGGGGATCTCCTGAATGCGGTCGTCGTCGGAAATGGAAAGACCCGGGATGAGGGCATCGAGCCCCCGCCCGAGGCCGCCTTTTTTGGCCATCGTCTCCCCTCCTCGGGCTACGCTTCGGCCGCCTTTTCGATGCCGAGCACTTCCCGGGCCAGCTCCATATACAGATCGGCGCCCCGGGACTTCGGATCGTAGGTGACGACGGCCTGGCCGTAGCTTGGCGCCTCGCTCAGGCGGACGTTTCTCGGAATGATGGCCCGGTAGACTTTGTCCTTAAAATACTTTTTCACTTCTTCCGCCACCTGGAGGCTTAAGTTCGTCCGGGCGTCGTACATCGTAAGCAGCACCCCTTCGATCGTGAGCGCCCCGTTCAGGTGCTTTTGCACGAGGCGGATCGTGTTGAGAAGCTGGCTCAAGCCTTCGAGGGCGTAGTACTCCGCCTGGATCGGGATGAGGACGGAATCGGCGGCGGTGAGGGCGTTGATCGTCAAGAGCCCGAGCGACGGCGGACAGTCGATGAGGATAAAATCGTACGCTGATCGGATCGGCTCCAGAGCCCGCCGAAGGCGCACCTCCCGGCTTAACGTCGGCACGAGTTCGATCTCCGCGCCGGCCAGCTGGATCGTCGACGGAAGCAGATCGAGGTTCGGGACGTTGGTCGGCCGGACGACGCTTGCCGCGGGCACGTCGTTGATCAAAAGATCGTAGACGTCGTAGACGACGTCCGCCTTGCTCACGCCGATGCCGCTCGTCGTGTTGCCCTGAGGGTCCATGTCGACGAGGAGCACCCGCTTTCCCAGGACGGCAAGGGCCGCCCCGAGGTTGACGGCCGTCGTCGTCTTGCCGACGCCCCCTTTTTGGTTGGCGATGGCGATGATTTTCCCCACGCGGGTCACCCTTCCTTCTGCCGGCGAAAAAAAAAGCCCTCATCCCTTCGGAATGCGGATCGTCACCCGATATGCGCCCTCTTCTTCCGCTTCGTCCACGTCGAGGGGAATGCCCGCCTCCCGGACCATGGCTATCGACCGCCGGATCGTGTTGAGGGCGATGCGCACGTCCCGGGACACGCCGCGGAGATGCGGCTTCTTTTTTTGTTTTTGTTGTTTTTGTCCGCCCAAAAACCGCGCCACTTCCGCTTCCGTCCGCTGGACCGTCCACCCCTCGGCGAGAATCCGCGAAAGCACCCACTCGATCGCCGCCGCGTCTTTGAGCGGAAGAAGCGCTCGAGCGTGCCGCTCCGTGATCTTCCGTTCCCGGAGCGCTCTTTTGACCGACTCCGGCAGGGTGAGGAGCCGGAGCTTGTTGGCCACCGTCGACTGTCCCTTGCCGAGGCGCTGGGCGAGGGCCTCCTGCGTCAAGGCGTGGAGCTCCATAAGGCGGGCGTACGCCTCGGCCTCTTCGATCGGCGTCAGATTTTCCCGGTGAAGGTTTTCGATGAGGGCCAGGGTCGCCGCCTCGAGGTCCGTCAGCGACCGCACGATCGCCGGGATGTCCCCCTGCCCGAGGGCCTGAACGGCCCGAAGTCGCCGCTCACCGGCGATCAGCTCATAGCGGCCGTCGTCCAGAGGCCGGACGACAATCGGCTGAACGAGGCCGTGTTCGGCGATCGTCCGGGCGAGCTCGGCGATCGCCTCCGGGTCAAACACCTGCCGGGGCTGATGGCGGTTCGGCACGATCCGATCCACCGGCAGGCGGACGACCGCCTCCCCTTTGTCGGCATCTCCCCCCAGGCCCAACCATCTGGAGACATACCCTTTCACCGTCGCCCCTCCGTTTCCCGAACGCGGCCGTCCCAAAAGCAGCCGGACCGTCGCACCGGATATCCGCTCCCCCAACAGATTCGCCGCCGGCGGTCAAAATCCTCCCTGTTTCACGTGAAACATCGTCAGCGGAGGGGTCGGCGTTCCGGCTCGCCGGGACGTCGGGGGTAGCGCTCCGGCGTCGGATGAACCTTCCGAAACCAGAGCAGGACCCGCGAACCGTAGGCTCCGGGAAGCGCCAGCGGTTCCACCGCCGCCACCTCGGCGCCGAGGGCGGTGATCGCCCGCTCGGCGCCGGTAAGCTCCTCCCGGCCCCGCTCCCCCTTCCAGGCGACCGCCAGGCCGCCGGGCCGGACGAACGGCAAAAAGAGCTCGGCGAGCACCGAAAGCGGCGCCACCGCCCGGGCGACGGCCAGATCGAACCGGTCCCGGTACGCCGGGTCCCGGCCGAGGACCTCGGCCCGGCCGTGGACGAGGCGCACGTCCTGAAGGCCGAGGTCGGCGACGACCGCCTCGAGAAACCGGAGGCGTTTTTCTCGGGCGTCGAGGAGGACGAGGGAGAGCTCCGGGCGGACGATTTTCATCGGCAACCCCGGAAAGCCGGCGCCGGTCCCGACGTCGATCACCGACCGCGGGGACGGATCGTGCGGCGACAGGAAGACGGTAAGAGAGTCGTAGATGTGCTTGACCCAGATCGCCTCCGGCTCCGTGATCGCCGTGAGGTTCATCCGTTCATTCCAGGCGAGCAGGAGTTCGATATAGCGGCCAAGGCGCGCCCGGGCCGCGGCGTCAATCGGAAGCCCCTGGTTTTCGAGCGCGGCGAAGATGTCAACCATCGCCGGCGACCTCGACCGGCCGGCGCCCTTCGAGGTGAACGAGGAGCGCGGCGATGTCCGACGGCTTGACGCCAGGAATGCGGGCCGCCTGGCCGACGGTGAGCGGGCGGATGCGCTCGAGCTTCTCCCGGCCTTCGCTCGAGAGGCCGTAGACCGCCCCGTAGTCGAGAGACGGCGAGAGGCGCTTGTGCTCAAGGCGCTTCATCCGCTCCACCTCGGCCAGCATTTTCTTGATGTACCCTTCGTACTTCACGTCGATCTCGACCGCCTCGGCGACTTCCGGCGGCACCGGCGCATCCGGCGGGAAGGCCGACGCGAGGGCGGCATACGTCACCTCCGGCCGCCGGAGGAGCTCCGCGAGCGTTGCCGGCCCCTGAAGCGGTCCGAGGCCGGCTGCCTCGAGGCGCCGATTCGTTTCGGCGTCGGGGCGAAGGCGCGTTTCCTCGAGGCGCCGCCTTTCCGCTTCGATCCGCCGCACTTTTTCCTGAAAACGCCGGTATCGCGCCTCCCCGATGAGGCCGACGGCGTAGCCGATCGGCAAAAGCCGCCGGTCGGCGTTGTCGTGCCTAAGAAGCAGCCGGTACTCCGCCCGGGACGAAAGCAGCCGGTACGGTTCGTCGACGCCCCGGGTGACGAGGTCGTCGATCATGACGCCGATGTACGCCTCGTCCCGCCGGAGGACGACCGGTTCCTTGCCGGCGACGTAGCGGGCGGCGTTGATGCCGGCGATGAGCCCTTGCCCCGCCGCCTCTTCGTAGCCCGAGGTGCCGTTCAGCTGCCCGGCGGTAAACAGCCCTTCGATCCGCTTCGTCATGAGGCTCGGCCAGAGCTCCGTCGGGTCGATGACGTCGTATTCGATCGCGTAGCCGGGCCGCATCATCTCCGCCCGCTCGAGGCCCGGAATCGTCCGGAGCATCGCGACCTGAACGTCCTCCGGCAGGCTCGTGTAGAGCCCCTGAACGTACACCTCGTCGGTCTGCCGGCCTTCCGGCTCCAAAAACACCTGATGGCGCGGCTTGTCGTGGAAGCGGACGATCTTATCCTCGATCGACGGGCAATACCGGGGGCCCACCGCCTCGATCGCCCCGGAGAACATCGCCGACCGGCCGAGGTTGGCCGTGATGAGGGCGTGCGTCTCCGGCGTCGTGTAGGTGAGCCAGCAAGAGAGCTGAGGCTCCGGAAGCGGCCCCTCGGTTTCGTACGAAAAAAAGGTTGGCTCCGGATCGCCGGGCTGCTCCTCCATCCGAGAGACGTCGATCGTCTTTCCGTCGATCCGAGGCGGGGTCCCGGTCTTGAAGCGGAGCAGATGAAAGCCGAGGGCCTCGAGCCGAGCGCCCAACGCCTCGGCCGGCCGGGTGTGATTCGGCCCCGAAGGGAACGAAAGCTCACCGATATGAACCCGGCCCCGGAGGTACGTCCCGGTCGTCAAGACAACCGCCGGCGCCCGGTAGATCGCCCCGGTCTCGGTGACGACCCCTTGCACGCGCCCGTTCTCGACGAGGAGGTCCGTCACCATCGCCTGCCGAAGCAAAAGCCCCGGGGTCCCCTCTAAGACCGCCTTCATCCGCCGGCTGTAGGCGAACTTATCCGCCTGCGCCCGGAGCGCCCGCACCGCCGGCCCCTTGCCGACGTTGAGCATCCGGATCTGAACGTAGGTCGCGTCGATGTTTTTTCCCATCTCGCCGCCCAACGCGTCGATCTCCCGGACGACCTGCCCCTTGGCCGGTCCGCCGATCGACGGGTTGCAGAACATGAACGCGACATGATCGAGGCTGATGGCGAGAACGAGCGTCCTCGCCCCGAGCCGCGCCGCCGCCAAAGCCGCCTCGCTTCCGGCGTGCCCGGCGCCGACGACGATGACGTCGTAACGCCCGGCTTCGTACATCGTCTCCCCCCTTTCCGCCGGACGGCACCGGCCCGTTCGGCGGATCGCCGATCGACCGGCGGCCGCTTACTTCCCGACGCAGAAATCGGAAAAAATCGTGCGGATGACCGTTTCGTCGACGTCCTCTCCGAGGATGGCGCCGAGATGCCGGAGGGCCTGCCGGAGGTCGACGAGGACGGCATCCTCCGGCGCTCCGGCACCGGCGGCCCGGCGGGCAGCCCCTACCGCCTCGAGCGCCGCGTCGAGGGCCGCGAGGTGCCGGACGTTCGCCGTCGCCATCGCCTCCGGTCGCGCCTCCGGCGAAAAGCCGAGCACCCGGAGGATCGCCGCCCGAAGCGCCGAAAGCCCGGCTCCCGTTCGGGCGCTCACCCGAACGACCGGGGCGCTCGGAAGATGCGCCGCCACCGCCTCTGGCGTGACGACCGAAGGCAGGTCGCTCTTGCTTAGGACGACGATCGCCGACCTCTCCCGAAGCTCGGCCAAGAGCGCCTCGTCCTCCGGCGAAAGGGGGCGGGCGCCGTCGACGACGGCGAGGACGAGGGACGCCTCCCGGAGCGCCTTCCGGGCCCGCTCGATGCCGATCGCCTCCACCGGGTCGTCGCTCCGGCGGATCCCCGCCGTATCGACGAGGCGGAGGACGACGTCGCCGACGACGAGGCGCACCTCGAGGACGTCCCGGGTCGTCCCCGGGACGTCGGTGACGATCGCCCGCTCTTCTCCGGCGAGGGCGTTAAACAGGGACGATTTGCCGGCGTTCGGCCGGCCGACGATCGCCGTCGGGACGCCGTCGCGAAGAAGGCGCCCCAGCGCGGCTTCGCCCCGAAGCGCCCGAAGGCGCCCGACGAGCGCTTCCAGCTCTGCGGCGATCTCGGCCCGGGTCACGTCCGGCTCGTCGTACTCCGGGTAGTCGACGGCCACCTCCAGCCGGGAGACGAGGCGAAGGAGCGCCGCCCGCACCGCGCGGACCGCCTCCCCGAACGCCCCGCGGAGGGCGCGGCCGGCCGCCAGGAGCGCCGCCTCCGTCTCGGCCCGGATGACGTCGAGCGTCGCCTCCGCCTGGGCGAGGTCGATCCGTCCGTTTAAAAACGCCCGCAAGGTAAACTCCCCCGGCTCCGCGAGGCGGGCGCCCTCCTTAAGAACGAGCTCCAGCGTCCGTCGGGCGACGAGCCGGCCGCCGTGGACGTTCAGCTCGACGACGTCCTCGCGAGTAAAGCTCCGGGGCCGGCGCATGACGCCGACGAGGACCTCGTCCAAGACGGCCTCCGTCGCCGGGTCGACGAGGTGGCCGTAGACGAGCCGGTGGCTTTCGATCGACCGAAGGGGCGTGCGGCCGCGAAAAACCCGATCGGCGATCGCAATCGCCTCCGGGCCGCTCAGGCGCACGATCGCCACGCCGCCCTCCCCCGGCGGCGTGGCGATCGCCGCAATCGTATCGTCCCGCATCGCATCCCTCCGCTACCGGCGGACCGACGGCTCTTCGGACCCCACCCGGCCCGCCCGAAGCAGATCTTTGAACAAAAACGTCTGCACGAGGGTAAACAGGCTGGAAAACGTCCAGTAGAGGGGAAGCGCAGCCGGGAGCGACAGCGTGATGAAGAACGTCATCAGCGGAAACAGGACGAGCATGAGCCGCATCTGGGGCGCCCCCTGCGGCATCGGATTGATCTTTTGCGTCACGTACACCGTAAGAAGCTGCGCCAGCGCCGCCACGAGGGGCAGGACGAAGATCGGGTCCCGGCTCCCGAGCTCGAGCCAGAGAAAATGGGCGCTCTTGATGTGCGGGCTTCGCCGGACGGCATCGTAGAGGGCAATGAACACCGGCATCTGAACGATGAGCGGCCAGAAGCCGCCCATCGGGCTCACGTCGTGGGCCTGAAAAAGCTTCAAAAGCTCCCGCTGCATTTTCTCCGGGTCCTTCTGGTATTTTTCCCGGATCTTCTGCACTTCCGGCTGGAGCTTTTGCATCTTCGCCATGTTTTTATACTGATTGAAGACGAGGGGGAGGATGAGCACCCGCACGATCACCGTCACCGCCAGGATGGCGACGGCGTACGAGCCGCTCAGCGCACCGAACCAGTCGATGAGGAGCGAAATCGGATAGACGAAAAACGCATCGAAAAAGCCGTTCCGCGGATCCGGCGGCACGTCGACCGGCGCACAGCCGGCGAGCCCCAGCGCCGGCACGAGCGCCAGGGCGACGCCCATCCGGCGGCGCATTCCCCGCGACACCGCCATTCCTCCTTTGCCTTTCCCGCCTCAACGCCGGAACCCGCTCAGCCGTCCGGGCCACCCGGGGGAGGAAAAAGCGCCGCCGCCTCCACGAGCCGCGCCCGAACGGCGAGACGGCGAAAGGAGGCGTCCACCGCCCAAAAATCGCTCCCCCGGATCGACGGGCGGGCGATGACGACGACGTCGACCCCCGGCGGAAAGCGGTCGGCGATCTTCCGCGCGATCTCCCGGAGGACCCGTTTGTAATAGTTACGGACGACCGCCTTGCCGACCTTTTTGCCGACGGAAAAGCCGATCCGCACCGGGCCGCCGTCATCTCGCCTTAAATAATAAAGAACGAGCCGCCCGTCCGCAACCGAGCGGCCGTTTTCGATCACCCGGGCAAAGTCGTCGCTTTTTCTGAGCCGCTCGTACGCCACCCCACCCCCTCCTCCGCGAAAAAAAAGACCACCCGCGGTGGTCGTCAAGCCGTGAGGCGCTTCCGGCCCTTTTTCCGCCGGGCCTTGATGATTTTCCGGCCGCTTTTCGTTTTCATCCGCTTGCGAAAGCCGTGGACCTTTTTTCGGTACCGCTTGTTCGGATGATACGTCGGCTGCGCCATCGTCTTCCTCCTTCCCCACCCGCTCTTTTCTGCATTATAAAAACCCGCGCCGCCGCTGTCAAACCGCCCGGCCGGCAGCGGTTTTTCCCCGTCCTCGAATGGCGTTTTCCACGGTCTGTCCCCCGTTCTCCCCAATTCGATCCACAGCTCACAGGCGCCCGATCGCTATCCACAGGGAAACGGTGGAAAACCGTCGACGGGCCGGCGGATCATTGCGGTCGGCGTCGATTTTTGCTAAGATAGTCGTTGCTCGGGTTGTGGATGGCGCCTCGTTATCCACAGCTCCGTCCACAGCTGTGGAGAACCGATGTTGTGGATTTTTTTTTGTCCCGCGAGGTGACCGCC